>OZ247431.1:0-3327587 GCA_965232875.1 Dehalococcoidia bacterium
GAAGACGGTCTCGGCTGGACCTTCGTTGAGCAGGGTTCGCCATAACTCCAGTTTGGGTTCCTCTCGTCGCTGCGACGAGGCAGAGACCGTGATCTGTTCGCCGTCGGGCGACCATGACGGCCACATGAACACCATCTGTTCCGTGCGCATGTCGAGTCGCGTCTCGACGTTGGCCCGCCAGTCGTCGCCCTCTCCGGAGATCTGGGCGATCAGCAAGGAGGCGTCGTCGGAGATCAGCGCAAGCGGTGTCGGCGTCATATCACTCACTGCTGCGCCGCATCCGCCGCGCTGCCGGCCCGGGAACGAATCGCATCGACGCCAGCTTGTTGCTCTTCATATCGAGCCAGGTCGAAGAGCACGGAGGACGCCCGATTGAGGTAACGGATCGTGTCGTCATTGACCGGGTGGCCATGACCGCGCAGGCGGACGGTTTCGCGTTCCGCGCGACGAATGGTCGTCCGTGCCAGATCAAGCGCAGCCGACCCGGGAGAGCCGCCGGGTAAGACGAACTCGTTTGGCGGCGGGGCGAGCCGTTCCAGCTCGGCAGCCCATGACTCCAACTGGTCGACATCATCAGCGCCTGTGGTGAAGTCTTCAGGAATCGGCTTGCCCGGAGCCACTGCGAGTTCCGCCATGATTAGATAGAGGCGGCGTTGGATGTCGACGGCAATCTCTCGGGTGCGAGGATCCGTTGACAACGCCCGACCGAGGCCGAGCGCGGACGACGCCTCGTCTATAGCGCCGTAGGCCTCGGGCTGGGGATGGTCCTTCGGGATCCGTCCTCCGCCCCAGAGCGTGGTGGAACCATCGTCACCCGAGCGCGTGTAGTGCGGCATGGAGTGAGTGTATCTGGCGATGTGCCGCCAACCGGAGTGGTCTGTCCATCTAGTCCAGCGCAGTCGCGGGTTGTAGCTCGGTCCAGGCGCCGAGCAACTCAGGCGTGGTGCTGATCCCGAGGATGATCTTGCCCTTCTTGCGTGGGCGGCGGTCATCGACATAACCGAGGAACTGGAATAGCGCGTCACCGTTTGCATCGACGAGTCGCCAGGTTCGGTCGGGCGCATCGGGGTCGAGCAGCGGAGAACCTGAGTCTTCGGGCCAGGCGATCACACGGCCCTGGTCGACGCCGCAGCCGGCCGGCGCGAAGCCTGTCCACTCTGCCTCTTTCAGACCCGTCACCGGAGTCCATTCGTCTGAGCCCGCAGTGAACTGCACCTCAAGAGTGCAAGTGTCGATTTGGCGGGCCATGTTGAGCTCCTGCTCGTTGGGTCGCTGCTGGTTACTTATGAGACTCGGCGGCCGAAAGGACGGTTTGGGCCACCCGCTCGAAGGCTTCGAATGCCTTCTGGTCGAAGAGCACGAAGCGTACGGTGCGCAGGCTGCGGTTGCCTCCGGAATGCGAGCGGCAAACCTCGAGCATGATCTCAGCCGCCTGCGCGTAGTCGAATCCGCCCACGCCCGTCCCCAGCGCGGGGAAGGCAATCGAGGCCACGCCAAGCTCTTCCGCCCGCTTGAGCGCGTTGTCGGTCGATGAGCGGATCTTGTCAGCCGATGTGTGTAGGTCCTGGCCCATCGCCGCGGCATGAATCACATGCCGGCAAGCAAGATTACCCGGACCGGTGACGACCGCTTCCCCGACCACAATCGGTCCCTGGCGAATCGCTTCGTCCTCGATCTCGCGGCCGCCGGCGCGAACAATCGCCCCTGCCGTTCCGGCGCCCATCCAGAGATGGTTGTTGGCGGCGTTGACGATCGCGTCAACTTCCTGTTTCGTGATATCGCCCTGAATGATCTCGATGTTGGTGTCGGTCATGTCCGGCGGCTCCAGATGTCCCGTGGACTGTTGCCGTGAATCTGCTGCTCGTCTGCTAGCAATCTACTAGCCGACGGTCTGGCCGACTACTTGATAGCCAAAGCATTCGGTGGACTACCGGTTCCGCCCTGCACATTGAGCGGCGCGGCGGCAAAGAATGACTCGTAGACGCCGTCCTCAGCGCAATCGTCGGCCAGGTCGTCGAGCGTGAACATCTCACCAATCGCCATACCGAACCGACCGATAATCCAGTGGTGCAGGAAGCCGTCGGGATCGGCAAAGTTGGGCGGCGGCCAGGATTCCAGCGCCGGGTTGTCGGAGCAGACCGCAGCCGGGTGATGGTCGAACAGGTACGCAGCCATCTCTTCCGAGCAGCCCAGTCCCGGGAAGGCCAGATTGGGCATCTGCGAGAGGGCCTGACGCGTTCCCATGTCGGTCTGCTCGTACCAACCGATCCAGCCGATCCGGATCAGCAGCACGTCGCCGGTCTGCAGCTCGACGCCCTGCGCGACGCGGCAGGCCTCAAGCTCGTCAGGGGTGATAGGCCGGTACTCGTCCATCGGCAGCGGCTGACCCTGAGACTCAAACCAGCGACCGACATCAAGCAGCACCGCGCGTCCGGCAATACCCCGCTTGGCCCAATGCTCGATGCCCAACTTGGGCGCATCGCGGTGCTCGAGCAGCCACTCGTTGGTGACGCCGCCCCAGAACCCGTGCTCAAAGTCGCCCACGTGCGTCAGCGCGTCCCACTGCGAAGACTGCTGGGTGTAAAAGTTGTCCAGCACATCGTCACCGTGATGGCCGAATCCGGCCTGTCGCATCACCGTATGTCGGACTGCGCCACGGTTGTAGAGCGGCGGCGAGGGCTGAGACTGGTCCCAGTTCATTGGGAACATCGAGCCCTTGCGAATCAGCGATGCAGCCTGGGTGATGCGCTCCGGAGTCTGCAGGTTGAACATGCCAACCTGGTCGTCGTCGCCGAAGAGTCCCCAAGCAGTCTTGGCCGGATTGCCAGCCTTGACAGGGAGTTGGTCATACGTCGGGAGTTGGTCGGGTATGTTGGCCATCACTTGTCCAGATTCGATCAGAACGAATTTGGCTGAAGTCTAACTGTTTAGTCCAACAGTCCCGGATACAGAATCTGCTTGATCTGGCCTCGGAAGTTGAAGGTTCCTGAAGGCATGAATTGCGTCAAGAAAATGACGATCATGTCTTCGACCGGGTCGATCCAGAAGATCGTGCTGGCGGCGCCTCCCCAGTAGTACTCGCCGAGTGAGCCGACGTTTTGGGTTCGGGGGATGTCTACGATCATGGCGAAGCCGAGGCCGAAGCCGACGCCGTCGTTCGCCGTCTCCGAGAAACTGCCCAGCGCTCGTTCCGACAGATCCTGCCCATCCGGCAAATGATTCATGGTCATCAGCTCGATCGTCTTCGGACCAAGCAGCCGCGTCCCATCCAGCTCGCCGCCGTTGAGCAACATCTGGCAGAAGCGGTGATAGTCGTGCGCCGTCGAAACCAGCCCACCGCCGCCTGAGAAAAACGTCTGCGGTTCGGCGTAGTTGCTGGTCGCCGGATCGTCGAGCAGACGCAACTGACGATCGGGGCCGCGCTCATAGTTGGCGGCGAAACGATCGATCTTCTCCGGCGGGACATCGAAGCCGGTGTCCTCCATGCCCAGGGGATCGAAGACGTGCTCCTGCAGATACTCGTCGAACCGCTGACCCGAGATCGTCTCCACCAGGTAGCCGCAAACGTCGGTCGAGACGCCGTAGTTCCAGTTGTCGCCGGGCGAGAACTTGAGCGGCATCTCCGCCAGTCGGTCGATCATCGACTGGAGGTCGCGGCCTTCCATCGTTCCGGCCTGGTAGACATCGGCCTTGTTGTAGGCGCGCTCAAGCTGACCCTCCATGAAGCCGTAAGTCAGCCCGCTCTGGTGAGAGAGCACATCACGCACGGACATCGGGCGATCTGCGGGTCGAGTCTCAAAGTTGGGCCAATCGCCGCCATCCATGACCTGGAGGTCGCGCCACTGTGGGATGAAGCGGCTCACCGGATCGGTGAGCTGAAACATGCCCTGCTCGTGCAGTTGCATGAGCGCGACCGAGGTGATCGGCTTGGTCATTGAGTAGAAGCGGAAGATGGTGTCGGTCGCCATCGGCTTGTTGCGCTCGCGGTCCATGCTGCCCATGGCCGAGAGGTGCGCGGTCTCTCCATGCCGCGAGATCAGGGTCAGGCAACCCGCGATCTTCTCCGGCTGTACGTAACGGCTGAGCAGGTGTTGGTCGAGACGGGCCAGCGCATCGATCGAGATTCCGGTATTGCCGGCTGTGGCGGTCATGGTATGCGTCACTTTCGTCGGTTGCCGAGTTGACCCCGGCATGAGTGGAAGCCCGGACTCAGTCAATGAGTCCCGGATACAGGACCTGCTTGATCTGATCGCGGAAGGGATACGTGTCGGAGGGCATGAACTGGGTCATGAATACCACCACGATGTCCTCGACCGGATCGATCCAGAAGATCGTACTGGCAGAGCCCTCCCACCAGTACTCGCCAACGGATCCGAGGTTCTGGATACGCGGCAAATCCAGCGCCACGGCGAACCCCAGGCCGAAACCGATGCCATCGTTTGCCGACTCAGCCCACGTCCCCAGAGCGCAGGCGGAGAGTTCACGGTTGTCGGGCAGATGATTCATCGTCATCAACTCGACAGTCTTCGGTCCAAGGATGCTCACCCCATCAAGCGTTCCGCCATTGAGCATCATCTGGCAGAAGCGCCAGCAATCCTGTGCGGTGGAGACCAGACCTCCGCCGCCGGACAGGAACGTCGGAGGCTCGAGAAACTCGCTAGCGCCGAACAGATCAGTCTGCTGCAATTCGTCATCCGGACCAAGCTCGTAGTTGGCTGCCAGGCGATGATGTTTCTTGACAGGGACATGAAAACCGCTGTCGACCATCTCCAGCGGTTCGAAGATGTGCTCCTCGAGATACTCATCGAATCGCTGACCGCTGATTTCTTGCACGAGGTACCCGCAGACATCGGTCGAGAGGCCGTAGTTCCAGTGGTCGCCGGGTGAGAACTTGAGCGGCAGATCGGCGAGTCGGTCGATCATCGACTGCAAGTCGCGCCCTTGCATCGTGCCCGCTCGATACACCTGCCGCTCAAAGTAGCCCGTCTCAACCGGACCGCCCATGAAGCCGTATGTCAGGCCCGATTGATGCGAGAGCAGATCGCGCATCGTCATTGGACGGTCGGGCGGTCTGGTGACGTAATCGGGATAATCGCCGCCGGCCAGCACTTGCAAGTCGCGCCACTGCGGGATGAAGCGGCTGACCGGATCGCTGAGCTGGAACAGGCCGCGCTCGTAGAGCTGCATCATCGCGACGGACGTGATTGGCTTGGACATCGAGTAGATGCGGAAGATGGCGTCCTCAGCCATCGGCTTGCCGAGTTCGCGGTCCATCATGCCCAGAGCCGAACAGTGGACAACCTCTCCACGCCGCGCGAACAGCGCCACACATCCCGCGATCCGCCCCGGCTCGATGTATCGCGAGAGAAGCAATTGGTCGAGCCGGGCCAACGCCCCGCCGTCAATGCCAGAGCTGTCTCTCGGTGACATCTTCGCTCGGTCCATACAATTCACTCAGACCGAGGCTAGTCCACAATCCAACTCCACTCCCTTCCGGTCCCCTCTCCCCCTGGGAGAGGGCTAGGGTGAGGGTCCCGCATCCCAGCTGCACCTCATCCAACCTCTGAAAAGCCTTCCCGGCGAAGTCCGTAGATTAACCGAGGGGTCCGAACCATGGCGGCAATCATCGAAACCTCGCTCGGACGCATTCAGGGTTCGTCGGAGGACGGACTGCACGTGTTTCGTGGAATCCCTTACGCTGCTCCGCCGGTCGGCGAGCTGCGTTTTCGCGCGCCGCAGCCTCATCCGGGCTGGGACGGCCTGCGCGACGCCACCGAGTTCGGAACGATTCCACTGCAGGAAGGCATGGACGCGCTCGACGCCATCCTGCCCTCCGCGCCGCAACCGCAGAGCGAGGACTGCCTCTTCGTTAACGTCTGGACTCCGGGGATCGATGAAACTGCGCGTCCGGTGATGGTCTGGATTTACGGTGGCGCATTCACGCTCGGATCGGGCAGCGAGCCCATGTACTCAGGGGCCAACCTGTCCCGGCGAGGCGATGTCGTCGTCGTCACGATCAACTACCGACTCGGCGTCATGGGATTCCTGGATGAGCCGACGCTAGGCGAGACCAACTTCGGCATGCGCGACATGGTCGCAGCCCTGCGCTGGGTACGCGACAACATCGCTGCCTTCGGCGGCGACCCGAACAACGTGACAATCTTCGGTGAGTCGGCCGGCGGAGCAGCCGTCGCCTGCCTGCTCGTCTCGCCCGAAGCCCAAGGCCTGATACACCGCGCAATCGGGATGAGCACCGCCGGAGACCACGGAATTCTGTTCGAAGGCGCCGTTCCGACTACCGAGCAACTCTATGCTCAGCTTGGCATCGACCAGGCCGATCCCGATCTGCTGCGTAGTCTGCCGGCCACAGACTTGCTAACCGCTCAGGCCGCCGTCGAGGCGGCGGCGTTCGAAGACCTGAGTGAGATGTGGTCGGTGCGACTTCCCTTTGGACCAGCGATCGATGGCGCGTTCCTGACCGAGCCGCCGCTCGCGAGCGCTGCCAACGCGAGCGCTGCCAGTGGCATCCCGCTGCTGTCGGGCAACCCCGACGAAGAGATGAAGCTGATCCGAGCCATGATGCCGCCGGAGACGCTTGGCGAGGCCGACGTGATGGCGCGGCTGGAACAGATCCCCGGCGGCGCCGAGCGAGTCTACGAGTCGTACCGTTCGGCACGAGCGGACCGCGACGAATCCAGCACCCCCGACGAAATCCTCGACGCAATCGCCAGCGATTACCTCGAGATCATGCCCTCGCTGCGATTCGCCGACGCCTGGTCGCGCGGCGGCGCGCCGACCTACGGTTACACGCTCGACTGGAAATCGCCGATGAATGACGGCGCGCTTGGTTCGTGCCATGCGCTCGATATCCCGTTCGCCTTTGGAAACCATAGGGTCGCTCCGGATTTCGCCGGGAGTGGTCCCGAGGCGGATGAGTTGGCAAACACCATGATGGATGTCTGGACCACGTTTGCCCGAACCGGCAGCCCAGCGATTGATGGCCTTGACTGGCCGCGCTACGAGGCGAGCGAACGCAAGCAGGTCATGCTCGGACCCGAACTTCGAGTAGAACGAAGGTGGCGGGCGACAGAGCGATCAGTCTGGAACGGCGTGTTCTGAGCGCGTCAACCAGCCATCGAGCGCAAGTAGACTGGAGGTCGTGGGGTTCCGTGTCCCTGCGTTGTTCGGAGGGAGCATGCGATGAGGCTGATCAGGCGACTGCTGAACTGGCTCTGGACGACCAGGACCGGGCGGATCACGCTGCTCGGCATGGTGGCCGCCGCGATCCCACTGCTCTTACTGGCCGGATGGCTGATCCGGCCGCTCTTCGTTGACACCGTCGTTGATGAAGCCTTCCCGCTCGGCACCGACGCCACCATTCCCGAGGAGCTCAGCGCCGACGAGGCGCGAGTCATGATGTCGGCCGCATCGAAGCTTGAAATCGAAGTCGAAGAGTCGATGACCCAGGCGATGAGCGTCGCGACGCAGTTCAAGAGCGGCTCATTCGTGGACGGTGACGCCTTCCACCAGGGCGAAGGCAGGGCCACGATCTACCAGCTTGAGGACGGCTCCCACGTTCTGCGCTTCGAGGACTTCCGCGTCACCAATGGCCCCGCACTGTTCGTCCTGGTCAGTTCGCATCCCAATCCGGGCGGTCGAAGCGACCTCTCCGACGCCGGTTACACGGAACTCGCCCGGCTCAAGGGCAACGTCGGCAATCAGAACTACGTCTTGCCCGACGACCTCTCGCCCGACGACGTGAACTCGGTGATCATCTATTGCAAACCCTTCCGGGTGGTGTTTAGCGTGGCAGCGCTCAACGCCAACTGATACGAAGCCGTCATACCCGCGCTTGGCCGCGGAGCCTGCCCCCGGCTTGAACGGGGGTATCTCGCTGCATTGGGCGGCACTGTTCGTCCATCACTCGGCGAGATTGCCGCGGCAAGTGCGGCAATGACAGACTTCTGAGTCAGCAAATGGCCGAAGTCAACAGGCTTTAGTCTGGACACCGAACAGGTGAATGTCCGGATTGGAGCCCTGATATGGCAGCGATTGTCCAAACTGAAGCGGGACGCGTTCACGGATCATCCGAGAACGGCCTGAGCGTCTACCGCGGTATCCCCTACGCGGCGCCACCAGTCGCCGATTTGCGCTTCCGCATCGCCCGTCCGCATCCGGGTTGGGATGATGTGCTCGACTGCGAATCATTCCGTCCGATCGCGCCGCAGGTTCCCAATGAAGCGCTCGACTCGATGTTGGGCCAGGCTGCGCAAGAGCAGTCCGAGGATTGCCTCTTTCTCAACGTCTGGACTCCGGGCACGGACGACGCCGCGCGACCGGTGATGGTCTGGATCCACGGTGGTGCATTCACAATTGGGTCGGGCAGCGATGTCCTCTACGACGGCGCCACGCTGGCGTCGCGCGGCGATGTCGTCGTGGTGACGATCAACTACCGGCTCGGAGCGCTGGGATTTCTGCACCTACCGGCGCTCGAGGAGTCGAACTTCGGCATGCGCGACCAGGTCGCCGCGCTGCGCTGGGTGCGTGACAACATCGCCAGCTTTGGCGGCGATCCGAGCAACATCACGATCTTCGGAGAGTCGGCCGGCGGCATGTCGGTCGCTTCTCTGATGGGTTCGCCCGAAGCGCAAGGCCTGTTCCACAAGGCTATTCCGCAGTCGGGCGCGGGCCATCATGGCATTGAAGATGTCCAGGCCGTCGATCATGGTCAACAGTTCTGCGAGTTGCTCGGCGTCGAACCCGGCGACGCCGACGCGCTGCAATCCGCCTCCGTCGCCGACATCCTGGCTGCACAGGCCAAGCTCGAAGAGCAGATGTTGTACGTCGCAATGGAAGCCGGCAAGCAGCCCGAGATGCCCTTCCGCCCGATCATCGACGGCGAGTTCCTGACTGAAATGCCAATCGACGCCGTGCGCGCAGGGCAGGCCGAGGGAGTTGCTGCCTTGATCGGATGTCTGGACGAGGAGAGCAAACTATTCGCGGCGATGGTGCCAACCGAGCCTCCCAACGAGGAGGATGCAATTGCCGTAATGGACGGTCTGCACGGCGATGGGCGCCGTCTGTATGACATCTACCGCGCGGCGCGGGAGGCTCGGGGAGAGTTGGTCACGCCATACGAGATTCAGACCGCGGCATCGGGCGACGAGCTATTCCGCGTGCCAGCGACTCGGCTGCTGGATGCGCAAGCGCAGCACAACGAACAGACCTGGTGCTACCTGTTCGACTGGAAATCGCCGATGCTCGACGGAGCGCTCGGCTCCTGCCACGCCCTCGATATTCCGTTCGTTTTCGGTACGCACGAGGTCGCCTCGGCATTTGCGGGTGAGGGCGTCGCAGCGAACGGACTGGCCGAGCTGACGATGGACACGTGGCTCGCATTCGCTCGCACCGGTAACCCATCCACTAGCAACCTCCCCTGGCCAGCCTGGGATTCGGAGACTCGGCAGACGGTCGTCCTCGGCGAATCGGCAAGGGTCGAGGATGATTTCCGGGCTGAGGAGATCGCCGCCTGGGAGGGTGTGCTGTAACGCGTCAAGCGCTCCCCCTTTGGGGGAGCTGTCGCGGAGCGGCTGAGGGGGCTGTTAGCGGACCCGTGGTGGTAAATCCAGGCCCCCTCCGCCCCTACGGGGCACCTCCCCCAGAGGGGGAGGTCTTGTCTAGTCCTCCCAAAGGGGAGATGTCTTGTTTGGCAAGCGGTAGGCAATCGAGCGCTCCCCAGCCGGAGACTTGCGCAACAGACTCAGCGCCACAACAACAACTCCGTTATACCCGCGCTTGCCGCGGGTATCTCGCTGCATTGGGCGGCACTGTTCGTGCATCCCTCGGCGAGATTGCCGCGACGGAGCGCGGCAATGACGGAAATAGGGAGTGGTCTCTTGGTTCGGTGCCTTCAGGCGATGATCCCCCGCTCCCGAAGATCCGCAAGCTCCGACTTGCTGTAGCCGGCGCTCACGACGATGTCGTCGGTGTCTCGGCCGAGGGGTGGCGATGAACCCTGGGCCGCTGTTGGCGTGGCGCTCATCTTCAGCAATGGACCCACCTGGCGCTGAGGGCCGGACAGGTCGTGGTTGAGCTCGACGACCATGTCGTTGGCCTCGATCTGTGGATCGTTGGCCAGTTCCTCGGGGAATTGAATCGGTCCGCTGGGAACTCCGTGAGTTTCAAAGCGTTCCAGCCAGTACTCGGTTGTCTGAGATCGGACGTGCGCCTCGACTTCGCGCACGCTTGCCGCCGCTCGTGCGAGTTGCTCAGGATCGGTCGGGTCGAGGTCGGGGTCGGCGAAGCCGAGGAAGTCGGTTTCCAGCGCGTCGCGGACCTTGGCCCAGAGTGTGGCGGAGAGCGCGCCGATTGCGACGGCGCCGTCGCGCGTTTCGTAGCAGCGGTAGTAGATGTTCAGCGCGCCCTGTGCGCCACGATCCTTGTAGACCTCTTGCAATTCGGCGTAGGGTGCGCCTTCGGCGCGCAGTTCGTTGATGCGGGCCATCTTGGCCGCTGGCAACTCGTCGGCGAGCGGCAGTTGCATCACGCTGCTGCCCTGCATCGCCAGAGCTGTGTTGAGCAGGGTCGTCTCGACCATTTGACCCTCACCCGTTTGTTGGCGATGAAACAGGGCCGCGCAGACGCCGAGCGCGATCACGATGCCGGTGCCGTAGTCGGCCACCGGCGATGAGACGGGCGACGGCGCCGTGCCGTTGTCGTCGAGCTTGCCATCCAGCGCCATCAATCCGGTCACTGCCTGTGCGACGATGTCGTAGCCAGGTCGCTGAGCCCATGGACCTTGACGACCAAATGCGGTGTTGTCGACGTAAATCAGATCCAGACGGATTGCACGCAGCGTGTCGTAATCGAGTCCGAGCCGGGCAGCGACGTCGGGCCGATAGTTGATCACGACGACATCAATGTCAGGGACGAGCTTGTGCACGATCGCTTGCGCCTCTGGGTCGCGCATTGCTAGGACGAGTGAGCGTTTGCCGCGGTTGAGTGACTGAAACCATTTCGATTCGCCCGGCATGAACTGCGAGAACTGACGCCAGGCTTCACCCTCGGGCGGCTCGACCTTGATCACTTCGGCGCCCATGTCGGCCAGATTCTGACAGCCGAACGGTCCGGCGATGATCTGCGAGAATTCGAGCACGCGGATGCCGCTGAGCGGTCCGCCGTGGGGTGCGCCGTCGTGCGTGGTGGTCATGTTCGTTACCTTTCGCTCTAGCCTCTAACCCTCAGACAAGTTGAGCGGCGCCCTCCGACTCGGGATTGGACGCCGCCGATGAAGCGAGTTGATGCAGTGCAAGCAGTATCTGGCATACCGATGTTACGGGTGACTGGCCTGCTCATTGCGGCGTTGCTCATGGCGATGCTGGCAGCTTCATGTCGGGACACAATCCCGGAGCGCTCGGATGTGCCGGTGACGACGGTGGCGCCTGCGGAGACGCTGTTTCGCGACGCGACAGAATCGTCGGGGCTGATGTATGTCCAGCATGTGGCTCGGGAACCGGGTAACTGCCTGTTTGACAACGTGTCGAGGGAGACCGAGGCAGAGCAACGAGGCACGCTGTGTGACGCCGAACGGATGACGGGCGGCGCGGCCGCAGGAGACTTCGACGGTGACGGTGCGATTGACCTCATCGTGACGCGGCTCGACGGACATGACCTACTCTATCGAAATCGCGGCGACGGCCAGTTCGACGAGGTCTCTGCAGAAGTAGGTCTCGGCGAATGGAACCTCGCCTCGAACGGCGCTCTGTGGGGCGACATCGACAACGACGGCGATCTCGACCTGTTCATCACAACGGTTGGCGACACGCGTCACTACCTGTTCATCAATCAAGGCGGTGAGTTCTCGGAAGAGGCGATCGAACGGGGGACAGCGATCGAGACCGGCGATCGGCGGATCGGATTTTCGGCCTCGTTCGGCGATTACGATCGCGACGGATTCCTCGATTTGCACGTGACCGAGTGGCGGCCCTCGCAACTGGTCGGTGAGGCGACCGCAGGTGTGCGCTTGCTGCGCAATCGGGGCGCGGAAGCACCGGGATTCTTTGAGGATGTGACTGAGGCGGCGGGTGTCGCAATGGACCAAGTGGTCTCGCAGACGCAACAGGACTTGACTGAGGGAACGTTTGCGTTTGGCTCGACGTTTGTCGATCTCGACGGCGACGGCTGGCCGGAGCTGGCAGTGGCTTCGGACTTTGGCACAAGCCGGCTGTTCTGGAACAACGCTGACGGCACGTTCTCGGACGGCACGCTGGATGCGCGTGTGGGCACTGCTCAGAATGCGATGGGCACCACGTTCGGTGACTATGACGGCGATGGCGACCTGGACTGGTTCGTGACCTCGGTGTTCTCCTTCCGCAGCGGCAGTCCCGGATCCGGCGAGCAGGGGTTGCGCAACGGGAATCGGTTGTATCGCAATGATGGTGATCGTCGGTTTACCGATGCGACGGATCGCGCTGGCGTCCGCAACGGATCCTGGGGATGGGGTGCGGCGTTCTTTGACGCCGACAATGATGGTGACCTCGATTTGACCATGACCAACGGCATGGAAATGATGCCCGGCTTCGACGCCGACGCGATGCGCTTCTGGGAGAACGACGGATCAGGCCGGTTCCGCGGCCGAAGCACTGATGTCGGACTGGATGACATCGCCGATGGCAAAGGGCTGTTGGTCTTCGACGCTGATAACGATGGCGACCTGGACGTGTTTGTGGTCACCAACGCGTCAGTACCAATCTTCTACAAGAATCAGTCGCGAGGCGCGGGAAGTTGGCTGCGGATTTCGCTTGAGGGGACGACGAGCAATCGACAGGGGTATGGCGCAGAGGTCGCGGTCAATGCCTCAGGACTGCCGGAGCAGATCCGGCAGATGGGCGTCTCAAGCCACTTCCTGGGTCAGAGTGAAGATGCGCTTCACTTTGGCTTGGCCGATGCGGAAACGGCCGATGTGATTATCCGCTGGCCGGCAAGTGGACTAGTCGCCACGCTAAACGGCGTGGCCGCCAACACCTGGATTCACGTGACCGAAGGCCAGCCAGGGTATGAGCTGATTACTCCTCGTCGTTGACCTCCTTGACCAAGTGCATGAGCCGCTCGAGGTTGGCGATCCGGTCGCGAACCGTTTCACCTTCGACGCCGGCTCGGAACGTGTTGACCCCGGCGTCTCGGTAGACGCGCAGACGCTCTGCGACCTCGGCGTCGTTGCCGATCGCGTTGATCTTGAAGGCCAGTTCGACCGGGACACGCTCTCGGGCAAGGTCACGTTCTCCGGAGATCCAGAGTCGCTGGACTTCCTTGGCGGCGTCGGCCCAACCCTGGCGACAGAAGGCGTCGTTGTAGAAGTTGGTCTTGGCCGAGCCCATCGCGCCCAGGGTGAAGGCGATGCCGCGTGCGTGTCGCGCTGCGTCTTTCTCGGGGTCGTCGCTGAACACGACGCCTCCGCCGGCTTCGAGGTCGATCTCGTCCATGCTGCGTCCGGCGCGTTCCGCGCCGATGCGGATGTCGTCGAAGAAGACATCGGCGGTTTCGGGGACGAAGGAAGAGGCGAGCCAGCCGTCGCCGAATTCGCCGCACATCTGCAGGCTGCGTCGGCCCAGAGAGGCCATGTAGATCGGCGGTGGCTGAACGGGCGGCGAGCCAGAGCGGATTGCCTTGCCTTCGCCGTCAGGCAAGGGCAGTGTGTAGTGGCGTCCGTTGTAGACGACACGCTCGCCGTTGCAGACCATGCGCACGATCTCGGCCGTCTCTTTGAGTCGCGAGACGGCGCCGGCGAAGGGGACGCCATGCCAGCCCTCGACGACCTGCGGACCTGAGGTGCCCAGACCGAGCATGAAGCGTCCGCCGGACATCGATTGCAGGCTCATCGCGGTCATACCGACCAGCGCGGGCGTGCGTGTGCCGCCTTGGATGATGCCGGTGCCGAGCTTGATCGTTTCGGTCTTGCCGGCGAGGTAGGCGAGCGGCGTGATGCCGTCGTAGCCCCAGGCCTCCGCCGACCAGATCGAATACACGCCCAGTTTTTCCGCCTCCTGCGCGTAGAGTGCGGCAGAGTCCCAGTCGTCGATGTGGTCTCGGTGCAGACCGATCGCGACCCGCATTGGTTGTCTAGTCATGCGGGGTAGCCCTCGGTCTCTTTGATCGCGTTGACCTGATTGGCGTGATCGATGTCGTGCACGCGCTGGAAAATGAACCAGCCGCGACCGTGCAGCTCGCCGAAGAATCCGTGCGGTGAGGTGGGCTCAAAGGCAGGCGGCTCAGGCAGTCCATCGATCACGTTGGCGAAGATCCTGGAATCATCGAGCAACGCAGTGACAATATCGGGGAATGGCATATCGGCTTCGCGCTGGGCAGGATCGACGGCGCCGATTCCCTGTGGCGAGGCGGTTGGCTCGCGGCCATTGGCAAGGTCGGTCACCAGGCTGGCGACACGTCGCGAGCCGTCGAGCACGTGCTGGGCGACCTCTTCGATGCTCCAGTCGTCCGCTGCGGGTTTCCAGGCGGCTTGCTCGGGGGTGACGCGGTTGAGCGTGTTGAGGAACTCGACGCGCCCAGAGACAACGCGCGGCCATAGCTCGAGCCAGGTGTACTTCTCGGCCTGGGAGAGCATGTAGCCGGAGACGCGCTGGCGTTCGTCGTCTTCGATTGGTCGTTGTGGCATGTTGCTAGCGGCCTTGGAAGTTGGGGTCGCGCTTCTCCATGAAAGAGCGGACGCCTTCTTTGAAGTCGTCGGAGCGGAAGAGGGGCAGAAGCTGGAGGTAGATGTGGTCGACGGCGGCCTCGAAGGGTTCGTCCATACCGAGGCGCATCATGCGCTTGGTGGCCTGAACGGAGAGTGGGGCATTGGCGGCGATCTCTTCGGCCAGCTCCATGGTGCGAGTCATGAGGTCGTCATGATCGACGACCTCGTTGACGAGACCGATGTCAAGCGATTCCTGTGCGTCCAGGACGCGGCCACGGAACGCGACTTCGGCGGCTCGCGCCCAGCCGAGCAGTCGCGGCAGAATCCAGGTGCCGCCGGACTCGGGCAGAACGCCTCGACGGGCGAAGACGGCGCCCATCTTGGCACGGTCGGAGGCGATGCGGATGTCTGCCAACAGGGCCATGTCCATGCCGTAGCCGGCCGCTGCGCCGTTGAGTGCGCAGATGACGGGCTTGTCCATCTTCTGCAGCACGACCGGTGGGGCGTCGCGCAGGTCGAAGAGCGAGTAGCCGGGCGCGCCAATGTTGCTGTCGCCGTCACCCTGAAGGCGCTGCTGCTGGTCGACGAGGTCGAGACCTGAGCAAAAGCCGCGGCCGGAACCGGTCAGGACGATGACGCGAATGTTCGGCTCGCGCTGGCAGGCGATGAGTTGAGCGGAGAGCGCCTCGAGCATCTCGTTGGTGATCGCGTTGAGTCGTTCCGGTCGGTTGAGGGTGATGATCGCGACGTGTCCGCGCTCTTCATAGAGCAGCGTTTCGGTCGCAGGAGCAGTCAAGGTGGTCATTGGGCCTCCTAGTGATTGGTATGTGTTTGAGTGTATAGGTGGGTCTGGAGCGGGGCGGGGGGATCGCGCATAGCGACGGCTGCGGGACGGACGGCGGGTGTCGGTGTTGATGGGCTTGGGTGGTTCGTGATTCCTGCCTACGCAGGAATGACGGAGGGGGCGCTGCCTGCTCCTGGTCATTGGAGACCGTCGCGTAAGCACGTTCACCGCAATACGAAGGAAAACCCCCTCTCCCCCTGGGAGAGGGCAGGGGTGAGGGTACGGCTGCGTATTGCTCGCCGGTGGCGGCTGAACTCCAGCCGTGCTGGGGCCCCTCACCCTAACCCTCTCCCTCGGGGAGAGGGGACTGGGAGTGTGGTGCAAGTGGTCGGAGCGACCGTCCTCTTGCTATGTGACTGCAGCGAGTTCTGCCGTCTTGACCTTGAAGGTGTAGTCGTCCTGGGTGTGGTCGACGACGATGGTTGCGCCTTCTGGGTAGTCGCCGGCGATGAGGAGTTTGCTGAGCGGGTTTTCGATTCGTCTCTGGAAGACTCGTCGCAGGGGGCGGGCTCCGAAGGCTGGGTCGTAGCCGTCTCTGGCGAGTTGTCGGCGTGCTGATTCTGTGAGTTCGATGTCTCGGCCGCTATCGGCGAGTCGGCTTCGTTCCTCGTTGGCGATCAGGTCAACGATCTCGAGCAGTTCTTCCTCACTGAGCGGGTCGAAGACGACGATCTCGTCGACACGGTTGAGAAACTCGGGGCGGAAAAAGTCCCGCAGGGCGCGTTCGGAGTCACGTGCTCGCTCGTCGTGCGATCCGTTGAAGCCGAGACTGGTGGTGGGCCGTGCAGTCGTGCCGAGATTGCTGGTCATGATCACGACCGTATTGCGGAAGTCGACAGTGCGGCCCTGGCCGTCGGTGATCCGGCCGTCGTCGAGCACCTGGAGGAGCAGATTGAAGACGTCGGGGTGGGCCTTCTCGATCTCGTCCAGCAGGACGACGCGGAACGGTCTCCGTCGGATGAGTTCGGTCAGACCTCCGCCGTCGTCGTAGCCGATGTAGCCGGGAGGCGCGCCGACGATGCGGCTGACGGTGTGACGCTCCTGGTACTCGGACATGTCGAGCCGGACGAGGGCGTCCTCGGAGTCGAAGAGGTACTCGGCCAGAGCCTTGGTCAGTTCAGTCTTGCCGACGCCGGTGGGTCCGACGAAGATGAACGACCCAATCGGCCGAGTGGGATCCTTGAGGCCGGCGCGGGCTCGGCGGATGGCATCGGAGACGACGGTCACGGCCTCGGACTGGCCGATCACCCGGTCGTGCAGTTCCTCTTCGATTCTGAGCAGCCGCGCTTCGTCGTCGGCGAGCATTCGACTGACGGGAATGCCGGTCATGTCGCCGACGAGTTCAGCGATGTCGCGTTCGTAGACGGTGTCTTGCTCGGCGTGCTCCGCGTTCCAGTGGTCGCGGCTGGCCTGGACCTCGTCCTGAATGGCGAGGAGTTCCTGTTTGATTCGGGCGGCGGTCTCATAGTCCTCGTGCTGGGCGGCGGCCTCCTGCTCCTGCTTGAGTTCATCGACTCGGCGCCGAAGCTCTATCACACGAGCGGGCGGCGACTGGTTGTCAATCACGAGTCGTGAGGCAGCCTCGTCGATCAGGTCGATGGCCTTGTCCGGTAGGTGCCGTTCCGTCAGGTAACGCTGAGAGAGCCGCACGGCGGCTTCGATCGCGTCGTCGCTGATTGTGACTCCATGGTGCGACTCGTAGCGCGGCTTGAGCGCGGACAGGATGGCGATTGCGTCCTCGGTTGACGGTTCCTCGAGGTAGACAGGCGCGAAGCGTCGTTCGAGCGCGGAGTCTTTCTCGATATGGCGACGGTATTCGTCGAGGGTGGTCGCACCGACGACATGCAGTTCGCCTCGGGCGAGGGGAGGCTTGAGCATGTTGGCGGCGTCGATCGCGCCCTCGGCTGCGCCGGCGCCGACGACAGTGTGCAGCTCGTCGATGAAGAGGATGACGTCGCCTTCGGAGTCGCGGACTTCATCGATGACGGACTTGAGCCGTTCCTCGAATTCTCCGCGGAACTTGGCTCCCGCGAGCAGGACGCCCATGTCGAGGGACATCAGTCGTTTGCCGCTCAGATTCTCTGGCACATCGTCGGCGGACATGCGCTGGGCGAGGGCCTCGGCGATGGCGGTCTTGCCGACGCCGGCCTCACCGATGATGACCGGGTTGTTCTTGGTCCGTCGGTTGAGGATTTGCAGGACGCGGCGGATTTCGGTGTCGCGTCCGATCACAGGATCGAGCTTGCCCTCGGCAGCGAGCCGAGTGACATCGGTTGCGTAGCGGTTGAGGGCGTCGTAATGGGACTCGGCGTCGGGCTGATCAACTCGGCGAGAGCCGCGGATCTGCTGGAGGGCTTTGTAGAGGCGCTCTGCGGTGATGCCGTGGGAGCGGATGATCTGCGTGGCAGGGCCGCCCGAGTCACCGGTCAATGCGATCAGGATGTGTTCCACACCGACGTATTCGTCGTTGAGTCGCTCGGCTTCGACGTTGGCTCGCTCGAGTAGCTGAACGACCCGTGGCGTGACGGTGAGTTGGACCACGTCGTAGCTGAGTCTCGGCGCGGCGTCGATCACGGTGTCGGCGTCGGCGCGGAGCCGGGCGCGGTCAACATTGAGGGCGTTGAGCAGGTCGTTGGCGAGTCCGTCCTCGACGCGGGCGATGCTGGCGAGCAGGTGCTCGACGTCCCATTGGGCGTGCCGCTTTTCGCGGACGAGGTTCTGGGAGGCTTCGAGCAGTTGCTGTGCCTGGTTGGTGAATCGGTCTCGTCGCATCATCGTCGTCGCTCCGTTCCCTGATATCGCTCACGTTCGAAGGGCACAGCCGGGAGTTGCTGGTCTCGGTGACGCTGGATCTCCCGCTTGAGTTGTCGGTTCTCGGTCTGCAGTTCGTCGATCTGTTGTCGCAGTCGCAGGATGATGTCGGCGCCGGCGAGGTTGACGCCGAGTTCGTCGATCAACCGGCGAATCATTAGCAGCCGCTCGATGTCGGCCTGGCTGTAGAGCCGTTGGCGGCCCGACGTGCGGGCGGGGATGAGCAGGCCTTCGCGCTCGTAGGTACGCAGCGTTTGCTGGTGCACACCGACCAATTGAGCGGCGATGCGAATCGTGTACACGGGCTGGTCGGTCACGAGAGCTCGCCTTTCTCGTTGGGCTCGGAGCGGTCATCGAGGTCGCGGAGTTGTTTGAAGAGGTCGATCTGTTCGGGCGTGAGTTGCTCTGGCAGTTGCAGCGAGACTTCCGCGAGGATGTCGCCGCGACCGTCACGCTTGAAGCGCGGCATGCCTTGTCCGCCGAGCCGGAAGACGCGGCCGTTCTGTGTCCCGGGTGGGATTTTCAGTACCAGTCCGCCGCTACCGCTGAGCGATCGGACGACAGCTTCGCCGCCCAGCGCGGCAGTCGTGATCGGAACGTCGACGAAGACGTGGACGTCGTCGCCTCGGCGTTCGAAGACCGGGTCGGCGTCGACGCTGATCGAGAGATAGAGGTCGCCGGACTGAGCCTGCGGACCGTAGGCAGAGTCTTCGCCCTTGCCGGAAATCTTGATCCGCGTGCCGGAGTCGACGCCCGGTGGAATGGTGACTTCAATGCGTGATCCGCCGGCGCCGCGCTGCACGGTTCTCGTGGTGCCTCGGAAGGCTTCGCGCAGGGAGACGGTGAGGTTGTGCTCGACGTCTCGACCTCGGGCGGGCGCCTGCGGGGTTCTCGCGCCAGCCTGGCCGCCGCGGCCGCCGAACAGGTTGCCGAAGAGATCGCCAAGGTCCCCGGCGTCACCGAACTGTTCGCCGAAGTCGAACTGAATGTTTCCTCGT
This sequence comes from Dehalococcoidia bacterium, assembly GCA_965232875.1. Classification (GTDB taxonomy): domain Bacteria; phylum Chloroflexota; class Dehalococcoidia; order Bin125; family Bin125; genus Bin125. Next base: position 19,346 of record OZ247431.1, read on the forward strand.
TGACCGCCACCACGTTGGCCTCCGAATTGTTGGCCGCCGCCGAATCCACCAAAGCCGCCGAACCCGCCGAACCCGCCTGGTCCGCCTGGTCCGCCGCGCTGCCGCTGCATTTCTTCGAGCTGCTCCGCGTGCTCCCACTGATCGCCCCACTTGTTGTATGCGTCGCGCTTCTTCGCGTCGGAGAGGACGTCGTGCGCGGCGTTGACTTCCTTGAACCGTGCCTCGGCGTCGCGGTCGCCACCGTTGACGTCGGGGTGGAACTGGCGGGCGAGCTTGCGATAAGCGGAAGTAATGTCGCGTTCGGAGGCGTCACGAGACACGCCGAGGATCTGGTAGAAATCACCGGGCATCGCGGATTCCTTTCTTGATAGGTAGACTATCAGAGATAGTGTCAGGAAGTGAGATATGTTTCCCAAAGCACAATGCAGGCATTTGGAAAGCTGAGTGGTTCCATATAAAGTTTCATCAGTGGTCTGGATCAACAGTGATTTGATCCGGCAAGAGCAGCTCAGAAAGGGACGAATGATGAGCAAGATTCTGATTCGCGATCCATTTGCCGAGTTCGACAGCCTGTTCTCGGGCCAGTTCCCCAGCGCGTTCGGCCGTCGCCGTGGGCGGGTCTCGGCGCCGTCGCCGACCTCAAAGTGGACGCTGCCCGTGAATGTCTATGAGACGGACGAGGGCGTCGGTATCGAAGCCTGGGTGCCGGGCTTCAAGGAAGATGAGATCTCGGTGACCGTCGATGACGGTCAACTGCGCATTCACGCCGAGCGATCATCCGACGAGGAGTCGGAGAATGGAACAGGCGAGGACCGCAAGTATCGTCGGCGCGAAGTCACGCGCACCGTGCTCTCGCGCAGTTTCCGCCTGGACCCGTCGTACGACGCTTCGAAGATCGCCGCCCACCTGGCCAACGGCGTATTGGAGCTGTCGCTGCCGAAGTCGGAGGAGGCCGAGCCGCAGCGCATCGCGATCAACACCGGCGCCGTCAGTGAGGCGGTGGCCGAGGTTGTCGAGGACGAGGGCTAATCTCTGGCGCGGCAACTGTCATTGGCCACAGATGGCTCCTCCGTCGAGATGGCGGAGGAGCCATTGTGGTTTAACCTGATTTCATGGTTCAGCGGATGTTGGCTCTCGTGCCCGACGAGCAGGCTCGCGCCCAGATTGATCTGGTTCGGGCTCTGTATGACCGTGAGCAGGTAGATGCGACGCCGCCGCATATCCCGGTGACGGACGAGTTCGACGATCACTACGGACTGGAAGACCTGCAGCAAATGCTGGAGATCATCCTCGGTCTGTTTCATCCGTTCATGCTGGAGCTGGGCGCTCCGCAGTCGTGGTACGACGATGGCGAACATTTGCTGCAGATGGTCGCCGAGCAGGGCGCTGAGGACGCGCAGAGAATTGCTTCGATTGTGTATCGCGATCTGTATCCCGAGCAGACGCCGAATGCGCTGATTCGCTCGCGCTCGCCGCTGGAGCGCACCGCGCTGACAGTGGGTCGGTTCCGGCGCGAAGCCGAGGCGATGTCGGCGGCGGATTCACTGTCGGCTCAGCGCTACTTCCTGGTGGTCACCCACGTGGGTGTGTTTGACGCCGTCGAGCAGTCGGAAGGTCCGACGAGCTGGTCGCTAAGGCGGTCTCTGCCATTGGGATCAATGATGGCGGACTTCTGACCATTCAGGCGTCGATTGCGGTTCGGTTGGAGTACTCTGAGCGCACAATCAAGGCAGCTCGGGAGGTGTCCCATGCCGGTCGTGACTGTTTCCAGCCAGTACGGCGCAGGAGCGCGTGATGTTTCACGGCGTTTGAGTCGCGATCTGGGGCTCGAATACATCGATCAAACAGTGCTGGTCGACGCGTCGCGTCAACTTGGGCGGACCGTCTCGGAGGTTGCCGAGAAGGATGAGCGCACCGACTCGTTGCGCGCCAGATTGGGCCATTTCCTGCAGCGTGCGTTGGAACGGTCGGCCGCCGGCGGCGCGATCGATCCGATGCTCGGCTCCGGCAACCTGGAGCTGATGCTCTCGCAGAGCTACCAGGAGCTGACCGACAGCGGATCAGGCGTGGTCGATGACCGCGCCATCCTGGCGACGACATCGCAAATCATCGAGTCGATCGCGCAGCGCGGGAATGTCGTGATCATCGGGCGAGGCAGCCAGATGATCCTGCGCAGCCTTCCCGATACCACTCATGTGCAGCTTGTCGCTGAGCCGGAGGTTGCGCTTGCTCGCGTGCAGGAGTGGGAGGGCATCGACGAGATCGCTGCCTCCCGCCGGATCGAGGAGTTCAACAAGGGCCGCGCCGAGTTCCACCGCAAGTTCTGGCAAGTCGATGTCTGGTCGCCGCTGCATTACGACATGGTGATCAACACAACGCATCTGAGCTACGTGCAGGCGGCGCAGTTGGTCGCATCGGTGGTTGAGAAGAAGGCGGCGGCTGCAGTCTGAGCGGCTCGAAGCGCCGGGGTTAGCTGACGAGTGAGCGCAGCACATCCTCAGCGGCGATCAGCCTTGGCGCCATGCCGAACGGTCCGTGGATTTGCAGACCCTCGGCGTCGAGCGATTCTCGCGGGCCGATGGCCTCGCGGTAGTCGGCCATGACCGGATGATCTTCCCCGACGGCGTCGGACAGCAGTTCCTCGGTTGAATCGCGCCAGCGCATGAAGTCTTCGGTGGTCGGACCGATGGCGCGGATGTAGCGGGAGCGCTCAAGTAGCTGGTCAATTTGTTCGTTCAGGTTCATGTCGCAAAGTCTATCGCAGGGTTACGCGTTGACAGTCAGGACTCAGGTCCATAGCTCCAGGGAAGCGCCTGCTCGGTCGTTCCATCGAAGCTCGATTGGTTGGGGCTGTTTGAGACCTGCGTGGTCGCTTGCGCCAGGGAATGAATGGGAGGGCGTCTCGATGCTCATCAGGATCCCGTCCTCTGTCGGCTTGGAATAGAGATTGCGGCGCACGGCGTCTTCCTGGAAGCCTCGAGAGCCGTACAGGGTTCGGGCCGCGACGTTGGACTCCCGAACCTCAAGCTGAACAACCTCGCATTCCAGTCGCTGTGCCAGTCGGAAGACGCAATTGAGCAGAATGGCGCCAAGCCCTTGTCCATGACGTTCAGGATCGACGGCGAAGGTGCAGAGTTGCAGTTGATCGACGATGTGCCAGGTTCCGAAGTAGCCCAGCAAGGCCGCATTGGTCCAGGCGGAATCGGACAAGGCGGAGTCGGACTGGGCGGAATCCGTCAGGACATAGAAGATGCTGATCGGCGAGTCGCTGATTTCGCCAACGAAGTGTCGTCGGCTCCAGCCGGATTCACCGAAGGCGCGCTGATCCAGCGCGGTCACTTCATCGACATCTGTGAGCGTCATTGGGCGTAGCAGGAGCATGTCGAGCACGTGTCGGAGGAAGTTGGGCGCAGAGAGATTGGCCCGGATAGAGAGCACGGGAAATGCGTCAGAGTTAACCGGCAGGGTGTCGCCGGCTATCCCAGAACCAGAGCGCCACTATACTGCTGATGAAGTATGACTCAGTTTCAACGGCGCGCCGACGCCGGGGCGATGACAGCAGACCGCCCGGTCGGGAGCCGAAGTTGACCGCCTTGACAGCAGATGTCCAACCCGGCCGCAAGTGGCGGCTACCGATCTCGATTCTGATTATCGGGCGCGTGATGCGCTTTGCCCTGCCCTATTGGAAGGGCCTGACGATTACCGCCATCGCCATCCTGGCGACGGCCGCGTTCGCGATCGCGACACCGTTGCTGTTGCAGTTCGCCGTTGACACGGCGATCTCGACTGAGATCGTCGCCGGACAGACCCAGGTGTCGATCACAGGCTGGTTGGTTGCGGTCGCAGGCGTCGCGCTCGTCGGCGCTGCCTTGCTGCGCGGCACGACCATGTTTGTCCAGCGATACCTGGCCGAATGGGTTGGTCAGACGGTCGCCTATGACCTGCGCAACGCCATCTACCAGCGTCTGCAGACGCTGTCGTTCCGCTTTCACGACGGCGCGGAGACGGGCCAGATCATGGTCCGCGCAACCCAGGACGTGGAAGTGGTGCGGATGTTCATCAACTTCGGCGGCGTGCAGCTGACCTTCACCGTGGTGTTGGGTCTCGCCACCCTGATCATCATGTTGTCGATCAACTGGCCGCTGGCGCTCATGGTCTGGGCGATCATGATTATCATCTCCATCCGCTCGGCAGTGATCGCCCGACGCCTGCGACCAATCTGGAATGACGTGCAGGAATCGCAGGCGCAGCTCGGCACCGTGCTGCAAGAAGCGCTCTCCGGTATCCGCGTGGTCAAAGCATTTGGACGTTCAGAGTTCGAGGGCCAAAAGTTCGGCCGCACGGCTGGATGGCTGCAGCAACGCTCGTACGACGCGTCGATGGTGCAAGCGGTCAACATGCCGCTGATGACGGCGCTGGGCGCAGTCACAATCGTGCTCACGGTCTGGTACGGCGGCCGCGAGGTCGTAGCCGGCAATTTCAGCGTCGGCGAACTGACGATGTTCCTGATGTTCCTGACCATCCTGCAAATGCCGATTCGCGGCCTCGGCTGGATGGTGATGATGGTCCCGCGCGCGGCGACGGCCGGCATGCGCATCTTCGAGATTCTGGACCAGGAATCAGAGGTACGGGACAACCTGGATGCAGTCGCTCCGGCACAGCCGCAGGGACACGTCAAGTTTGATCAGGTGAGTTTCGCCTATGACCCGCGTTCGCCCGTGCTGGGCGGGATCGACTTCGAAGCCAAGCCGGGCGAGCTGATCGCGTTGCTTGGACTGACTGGTAGTGGCAAATCGACGGTGGTCAACCTGATTCCTCGGTTCTACGACGTGAGCGCCGGGAAGGTCACGTTTGATGGCCAGGATGTCCGCGATTGGCCACTGGAGGCGCTGCGCCAGCAGGTCGCGATTGTGCAACAAGAGGTGTTCCTCTTCGCCGCCACACTGAAGGAGAACATCGCCTACGGTCGGCCCGACGCAACCGATGAAGAGATCGAAGCCGCAGCCAAGCTGGCCCGGATCCATCACTTCATCAATCGACTGCCGGAGAAGTACGACACCTGGGTCGGTGAGCGTGGGGCAAACTTCTCGGGCGGCCAGAAGCAGCGGATTGCGATTGCTCGCGCGTTGTTGATGGACCCTCGGGTGTTGATTTTCGACGACTCGACCTCGTCGGTGGATGCTGCGACCGAGTTTGAAATTCAGCAGGCCATGGCTGCGCTGATGCGCGGGCGTACGACGTTCGTGATTGCTCACCGATTGCGCTCGCTGCGCGAGGCGGATCAGATTCTTGTCCTGAACAAGGGCCAGATCGTTCAGCATGGCAAGCACGACGAATTGCTCGCCAGGGGCGGCCTGTACCGCGAAATCTATGAGCTGGAACTGCGTGATCAGGAGTCGTCGCAGGCGTCTCCCTTGGAAGCCGCAGCGGCAGCGGGCGGGAGCGGCTGAAATGGGCATGATGGGCGGCGGCATGGCGGGCGGTTGGACGTCCAACCTGGGCGGCGGCGGACACGGTCCGCGCAGCGCCTGGGCTTCATCGGCATCGATGGCTGACGGTTGGGACAAGGAATACGGCTCGCTCTACAACCCGAGACTGGTGCGCCGCTTTGGCCGCTATATCGGTCCACACAAGAAGCGCCTGGCGGCGGCGATCTTCGCCAACATCATTTTCGCGATGGCGCTCAATATCCAGGTGTTCGTCGTCTACCAGGCGATGCAGGGCGCACTGGACAACGGCGTGGCCTCGGAGTTGGACACGATCGGGATTGCCTTCGGGGTGATCGTCCTGGTGTCGTGGGCCAGCGAGTTTGTGCGCCAATGGTTGATGGCCAATATCGGGCATCCCATCTTGCGCCAGATGCGGCAGGATGTCTTTGACCACCTGATGCGCCTCGAGCACCGCTTCTATGACCGTGGTGAAGTTGGCGCGATCATGTCGCGCGTCACTTCCGATGTGCAGGTGCTGCAGGAAATGCTGACGTCAGGCGTGCTGACGGTGATCGGCGACATTTTCGGGCTCGTGATCATCATGGGTGTGTTCCTGTTCATCGACTGGCAGCTTGCGCTTGGCGCGTTTGCGGTGTTGCCGATTCTGATTGTGGCGATGGCGCTGTGGAGCAAGCGGGCTCGCAAGGCATTCCTCGAGACGCGCGTGGCGATTGCGGCCGTGAACTCGACGCTGAACGAAGACCTGAATGGCGTTCGCGTGGTTCAGAGCCTGAACCGCGAGTCGGAAAACGCTCGCCGATTCGACCGGATCAACAATTGGAACCTGCGCGCGACTCGCCGAGCGGGCTTGCTCTCGGCAGCGATCATGCCGCTAGTGGAGATCCTGATTGCCGTCGCGACGGCAATCATTATTGCGATTGCCGTGGCTCGACTGAGCAACGGCACGTTGACCGAGGCGGCCGCCATTGCCAGCATCGTTGCGTTCGCGATTGGGATTCAGCGCTTCTTCGACCCGGTTCGCGACCTGGTGCTGCAGTACACGATGTTCCAGCGCGCGATGGCCGGCGCCGAGCGCGTGTTTGAAGTGCTGGACACCGAGCCGGAGATTGAGGACTCCCCAGAAGCGAGAGACCTGTCTGATGTCGCCGGTCACGTGCACTTCGACAACGTCTCCCTGGAGTACGTCGATGGAGTTCGAGTCCTGTTCGACCTTGACCTGGAAGTGCAGCCGGGTGAAACGGTGGCGCTGGTCGGCGAGACCGGCGCAGGCAAGACGTCGATCACCTCGTTGATCACTCGCAACTACGAAGTGACTGAGGGCGCAGTCCGAATCGACGGGCACGACGTGCGTGAGGTCACGCGAGCGTCGCTGGTGCCTCGTGTGGGCGTGGTCTTGCAGGACCCGTTCCTGTTCTCGGGCACAGTGCTCGACAACATCATGTACGGCAACCTCGAAGCGACTCGCGAACAGGCGATCGCTGCGGCCAAGGTGGTCGGCGCGGACCAATGGATCGAGCGTCTGTCACAGAGCTACGACACACCGCTGGCGGAGCGCGCGCAGAACCTGTCGATCGGACAGCGCCAGCTTGTCGCGTTTGCCCGCGCGATTCTCAGCGACCCGCGCATCCTGATTCTGGATGAAGCGACGGCAAATGTCGATTCACAGACCGAGGCGCTGATCCAGGAAGCGATCGCGCGCGTCATGCGGGGACGAACCGCGTTCGTGATCGCCCACCGTCTCTCGACGATCCGCGCCGTGGACCGGATCATTGTGCTGGAGTACGGACGGATTCTCGAACAGGGTTCGCACGATGAGTTGTTGGAGTTGGACGGCCACTACGCCAAGCTCTACCGAATGATGTATGCAGCGCAGGAGTCGGTCGAGTTCGACGAGGACGCAGCGCTGGCGGTGTTGGATCGAATGCGAGAGCGTACCAGTTCGAATGGGCGTAACGGCACCAACGGAACCCGCGCGTCTTCGGAGAAGAATGAGCCTGCGTTGGCGCTCGACTAAGATTGCCTCCCTTTCCCCTTGCGGTGACCTTTGAACCAAGGTCAAGTGCGTGCCTACAGATCCGTCATACCCGCGCTTGTCGCGGAGCCTGCCCCCGGCTTGAACGGGGGTATCTCGCTGATTCAAGCACTGACATCTGTGCAGTGCGCGTCGAAATTGCCGCGACAAGCGCAGCAATGACGGAATGGACGTCTTTGTGGGGTCACTCCAAGGGGGCCTTGTGGCCGGTCTCAACCAGAGCCAGCTTCGAAGAGGGTTCCCTGGTCGGGCGAGGATTCCTGCGGCGTGAGACCGAGGTGGCTCCAGGCGGCGGGCATCGCTACTCGGCCTCTGGGTGTTCGGGCGAGGAATCCGAGCTGGATCAGGTAGGGCTCGTAGACGTCCATCACCGTGTCAGCGTCCTCAGCGACGGCGGCGGCCAGCGTGTCCAAACCGACAGGGCCTCCGTTGAAGCCTTCGATCAAGGCTCGCAGCAGGCCTCGGTCGTGCTCGTCCAGGCCCAGTTCGTCAACTCGGAGCCCACGCAGTGCCTCGTCGGCCACGACTGAAGTGATCACGCCATCGGCGCGGACCTCGGCAAAGTCTCGAACGCGTCGCAGCAGTCTATTGGCGATTCGCGGCGTCCCTCGAGCGCGTTCTGCCAGCGTCCTGGCGCCGGCTGGTTCCAGTTCGACTTCCAGCGCTTCGGCTGAGCGGACGATGACCTGTTCCAGCTCGGGCGTCGAGTAAAAGTCCAGTCGCTGGACCATGCCAAATCGGTCGCGGAGCGGCGGCGAGATCATCGCATAGCGGGTCGTCGCACCGATCAACGTGAACGGTTTGACCGAGAGCTGCACACTTCTAGCTGCCGGTCCGCTGCCGATCATCATGAAGAGCTGGAAGTCTTCCATGGCCGAGTAGAGGACTTCCTCAGCCGAGCGCGGTACGCGGTGAATTTCGTCAATAAACAGGACGTCGTGCGTTTGCATGGTGGTGAGGATTGCGGCGATGTCGCCGGCGCGCTGGATCGCGGGGCCGCTGGTCGGTCGCAGGTTGACTCCCAATTCTCTGGCCACAATCCGGGCCAGCGTGGTCTTGCCCAGGCCTGGCGGTCCGTAGAGCAAGAGATGGTCGAGTGCTTCGTTACGGCCTTTCGCTGCATCGACGGCGATCCTGATGGCTTCGTGCACAGTGGATTGGCCGACAAATTCGTCCAGCCTCGTCGGCCGCAGCGCGCGGTCCTGGGAGTCGACTTGCGTCGCGTCGGAGTCGATCACGCGCCCGACGGCAGCGCCATCCTCGTGTTGGTCGTCCTGGGTGCCCTGCGTGGTCATTGGGAGCGCCGCAGAAATGCGTTACGGCTGGCAACGGCGAGCGGGTGCAGCGGTTGTCCGCTGTTCAGTTGACTGGTCAGTCGACGCTCAAGAAATATCGCCGCTGCTGCGTACAGGTCGGTCTCGGCCGCCGCAGCGACCGCGGCCAGACCCGGATCGCGCCGGACCTTGCGCGGGTCAATCTTGTCCGCCAGGAACATCGCGATCGACTCAGGTGAGTAGTCCGGATGTGCGGTGGTGTGAAAGGCGATCGCGTCGAGAATCTCGTCGTGCTGAACTTCGATGACATCGCGGGCGTAGGCAGCGGCCAGGGGTCCGTGAAGAATGATCGGCGCCGACTCTTCGTGTTCCGTGATGGGCACGCGGTAGTGGCGAGCCAGGGCGATGAGTTCGGCATCACCGCAGTGCCGAAACAGGTCGTGGCCGGCGGCGGATGCCGAGCAGATGTCGCGGTCCAGCTCGTGTACGGCGGCGAGTCGCAACGCGCCTTTGACCACCCGACCGGTATGCCGCTGAAGTTTCTCCGGCCGGTCGAGCATTACCTGCTCGAAGCGTTCTCGGATCTCGATGGGGTCGGTCAGGCGTCCCGCTGTAGTCATCGACGGCCTCGACGTGGTCGATCGTCAGGCGGTCGTTCGAGCTGCACGCCGACAAAGTCAGAGACGGCCACCCCGACATCGAGTGCTTCCTGTTCGGTCGGGAACCTGCCGATGCGCATCAGGTTGCCGTTGGCAAATGCGATGTTTGCCGTGTGGGTGCCGCTGAACTGGAGCAGAATCGGCCGGGAACGCTGATGAGTCAGCGTGATCGTTTCGATGTCATAGAGCTCGAAGTTCCAGTTGCGATTGACCATCCAGAGAATCGACTGGTGGACCTTGCCGATGTCCTCGGAGAGGTCAAAGTCGACCTCGAGGACGTCACCGCCGACGACGCCGAGAATCGCCCAGAGGATCCCACCACCGAAGTAGCCGGCGGCGGCCCCGATGATGGCGGCGCCCAGGGTATCGGACTGTCCAAAGCTGAACACAGCGATTAACGCAACGATGCCAGCCGGAATCGCGCCGTAGGCCCAGTTGGGCAGCGGTGACCAGAACGTGCGGAGTCGCATCGTATCCTGATTGGGGAACGAGAGGCGCACGATCGAAGAGCGTGTCCTGGGAGCCGCCGGTTCGGGCCTTTCGGCAGGGCGTCGGCGTCGTCTACGGGCCATGATTAGAGGCTATCCGATGCGAAGGTTGGTGGGATTACTAGCGGCGATGCTGATCTGGGGCCTCTGGATGTCGCCGGCGCTGGCCGGCGAGCTTGTGTTGTCGGGCAGCCGCTACTCGGCTCCGCTGTGGACGTGGATCGCCGCGATCGCGGTTGCCGTAGGACTCAGCGTTGTTGGTCTGGCGATTGGGTGGTGGTTCCTGCGCAAGCGGTCGCAACTGGAGTCGTCAGAGTAGGACGTCTCTCCAATTCCAGTTCCTTAGCACGGTCAGCGGGGAGCTACGGCGTCAATCAACTGATGCAGAGGACGTTCCGTTGCCCCGTGCTTGACACGGGGCCCAGAGCACCTGCGATTGCACGTGAGATGACCGTTCTATCAGCACAATCGCTGAGCGCGGAACCGAACGCGCAACCGCTGCGGAGAGCATGTCGTGAAACGCCCGCACGACCTGTAAGGTCTAGGCCCCGTGTCAAGCACGGCGCGACGGAGGCCGAGGATGATCTGACCATGGCTAGAAGGAGCTTGAATCCCTTCAAGGAGATGTGACGGAGACGCAGAAAAGGCCGCCCAAAGGCGGCCTCTTCAGTCTCTGTGGGACATCCTCCCGAGGGAGGAGCGCTTAGATCTCGAGCAGTTCGGCGACCTTCTCGCGGTGATGGTCGGCGTCGCCCCACATCAGCTCGGCCATCTTCTGGCGGCGGAAATAGAGCTGGATGATGTATTCCTTGGTGAAGCCGATGCCACCGTGAATCTGCTGACCGTGGGCGACGACGCGGCGGGTGGCGTCGGAGCACCAGGCCTTGGCCATCGCGACCTGCAGGTCGGCGTCGTCTTCGCCCTCGGTGACGGCCCAAGCGGCGCGATACATGATGAAGCGCGAGCCATCGACATCGGTGATCATGTCGGCGGCCTTGTGCTGGATCGCCTGGAAGGAGCCGATCGGGCGACCGAACTGGATGCGCTCCTTGGCGTAGTCAACCGAGATTTCGAAGTCGCGCTGGGCCAGACCGACGAGGTAGGCGCAGTAAGCGACGGTGAAGTAACGCTTGGCGATCTCAACCATGGCCCAGGCGTTGCCGGCCTCGCCGAGCAGGGCGTCGGCGCCGACGCGCACGCCGTCGAGCTTGACTTCGCACTGTTTGTCGGCGGCGATGGTTTGCAGGACGGTGGTTGACAAGCCCTCAGCGTTACCCGGAACGAGGAAGAGCGAGACGCCCGCGTCGCCCTCGGAGCCCGGCGTACGCGCGACGACCAGGATGGTGTCGGCGTTGTGGGCGTCGGGGATGAAGAGCTTGGTGCCGTTGAGCACATACCCGTCACCGTCGGCTGCGGCGGTGGTCTCGATGCCGGAGCTGTCGAAACGAGCCGAGGGCTCGGTCAGAGCAAAGGTCATCACGTGCTGACCCGAGGCGACTGCTGAGCAGTACTGCTGCTTCTGGGCGTCGCTGCCGATGGCCTCGACGAAGCCGGCGGTGAGGACGGTGTTGATGAACGGTCCCGGAACGAGCGCACGACCGAACTCTTCCAGCAGCACGCAGAGGTCGAGGAAGGACAGACCCGCGCCGCCCAATTCCTCGGCGGTGATCAGACCCATCCAACCCTGGTTGGCCATGCCGTTCCAGAGTTCGTCGGTGTATCCGCGCTCGTCCTCTTCCATGTCACGTACGAGCTTTTCGGTGCACTCGTTGGTGAGGAAGTCGCGGGCGAAATTCTTCAGCAGTTCCTGCTCTTCGGTCAGTCCGAGGTCCATGTCATCCTCCGTCGCGGCCCATCGTCCGTTGACAGGTCCGCAGATTGGCGTCTGGAACGGGCACGTCAAGCGTGCACAACGATTGTGAGGCTATCGGAAACCCGCCTATTGCGCCAGATAGCCGCTCAGCCAACTGCCTCAGCCCGACCAGGAGTGCATCGCAAGGATCCAACGTTGAGGGGTGTTCGATCAGGCACAGCGTTGGTTCTCTTTAGCTGACGGCTGGTATAACCTACCGCCTTATGGGTCAAAACATGTTGATATGTGCTGATCGAGTACTAATCATACGAAAGCGATTGCTCTTCTGCTTTTGGGCAGCCTGCTGCTCACCTTGATCGCCGCTTGCAGCGGCTCATCGGAACCGCCTCCAGCGACGCCGGCCGCACAACAAGAGGCTACGCAGTCGACCCAGTAACAAGTCTCAGAAGCGGCGGCTCAGCAGGCGGTGCAAGGGGCCTCGGCAGAGGCTCAAGAAGGCAGTCAGGCTGAACAGCAGGCGGAAATCCAGGCACAGGACGAGCAACAGCGGAGCGCAGTGCGACCGCCGCGGCCAACGTCTCCGCCTGGCGCGCGGTACATCGCCCAGATCAGTTCCGGCGGTTCTCACAACTGCGCCTTGTGGTCAGATGGGAAGATTGAGTGCTGGGGCGCGAACCAACGAGGTCAGTCCGACGTGCCATCGGGCAGCTTCCTACAGGTGGATGCTGGTTACGAGCACACCTGCGCGTTGACTGACGATTACGCGATTCAATGCTGGGGAAGCAATGAGTTCGGCGAGCTGAACGCACCAGAAGGCGGCTTCTGGTCCATGGTCAGCGCAGGCAGAGGGCACTCCTGCGCTGGGACTTTGCGCGAGCGGGGGAGTGTGGTGTGTTGGGGCTCCAGTCAAACTGGGCAACTGAACGGACCCAACTTGATTGACGGAAACGCGGTTCAAGTCGTCAGCGCCGGCAGCGGTCACAGTTGCGCAATCACCTGGTCGGGGCTGGAGTGTTGGGGATACGACGAGTTTGGTCAGAGCACAACGGAGAACTCAAGATTCACTCGCAACTACAACGCCGGCGGGGCCGCAGACACCACCACCGATGCCAGCGTCGAGGCCGGAGCCGGTCACACATGCGTTTTGAGCAACGATGGTCAAATCGAATGTTGGGGCCGCAACGAGTTCGGTCAAGCAGATGAGCCTGTTGGTAGCTTCCAGGCGGTGAGCGCGGGCGGGCTTCACACCTGTGCGTTGGACCACGACGGCGGTGTTCAGTGCTGGGGCACAAACACCAGTGCTCAGAACAATGTCCCTGCTGGCTGGTTCACCAAGGTCAGCGCTGGCTGGTATCACACTTGCGCCGTTCGCGAGGAAGGTGGCGCGGTCTGCTGGGGTGGAAACGACAACGGCCAGGCTGTTGCACCCACGTCATTGGCCAATGCAGCCCCGGCCCCACCTCCAACTGATAATCGCCCTGCTATAGAAATTACGAAGGACGTGAGGTCGTTCGGTGTCGGCGCACGACATACCTGCGCCACGTCCACCGATGATGAGGCCTGGTGTTGGGGATCGAACGACGCCGGACAGATTGCGCCGCCTGATCGTCCACTTCGCTGGCTGGACATCGGAGCCGACTATTCCTGTGCTCTCACGTCCGATGGCGAGCCAGTCTGTTGGGGTTCACGATGGACCCAGGCTAAGCCGTGTTCACATAGATGCTGACAACCCATGCTTGGCGCGGTAGCACTCCCCGCTCCCCCTTGCAGAGACTGATGCATATCCTCCGATTCCCCTCCCCCCCCCTTGCGGGGGGAGATGTCACAGAGTAGCCCGCCCCGCACTTGATGCGGGGACAGAGGGGGGGTCTGCTGGCGACGACCAGATAGAACCAACAGGCAGGGAACCCCCCTCTGCCGGAGCCTGCCCCTGCGTAGGCAGGGGGTATCTCCCCCGCAAGGGAGGAGACGGGGAGTTATGCATCAGTCTCTTGCAGGGGGAGCTGCCGAAGAGCCTGCCCCCGGCTTGAACGGGGGCTGAGGGGGTCCCGCTCCCCATCGGCAGACCTGTGTAACCTCCGTCCGCTGTTCCACACCCCATGTGAACAGGACCTGGTTCCCGCTTCACGCGGGGTCCCGCTCCTCTCCGGTCCCTTCTCCCCAAAACCCCGCTACCATAAGAACATACATACTGATCCACACCCAAAGGACACCCCATGCCCAACCCCTACCACCTTCGAGCCAGGATCGACCGCCTCTGGCGACGCTCCGCCGACCATAACCCCGGCTACATTCGGATCAAGGCCCTCAACGCCATCGTCCGAGAACTCTTCGCCCCCACCAACCCCCACGCCCGCCTCAACCACCACCTCTACCTGACCACCGACCCCTACGACGTCGCCCGCCACAAGCTCCGCGACCTCTACGACACACCCGTAGGCGCCCCCAGTTCCCTCCTTCTGCCCCCTCTCCCCCTGGGAGAAGCCTGCCCTGCACTCGATGCGGGGGGCTGGGGTGAGGGCTCCCCCTCCTCCCAGGAGGAAGAACCCCAAGAACAGGACGACGACCCCTGGTAATCCCCCAAACCGTCTTTTTTTCGCGCCGCGTTTTTTTTCTCACGGGGGATCAACCAACCCCCAGCCCCTGCCATGCCCGCCGCAGAAGGCGCCCAGTTCCCGCTTCACGCGGGAATCCGCTCCCGTTTCGCCCCCGCTCCCTGAGGGAGGCGCCGCCCCAGTTGCAACACGTAGCGATCTGTTGTGAACAACCGCTGTGGATAACGTTGCGATTTCGCTGACCGCCTCTTGCAACTCAGAACGAGTGTGCAATACAGTGCAAAACATCGAACTCACTAGCGGAGACAGCAGGTATGTCGGACGAAGTGCAACTCGATCATCAACGGATTGTTCCTGGTCTGACCTATGCCGACGCTCCTGCTGCGATCGACTGGTTGTGCCGCGTCTTTGGGTTCGAAGAGGTTCGGCGGATGGAAGTCGGAGACGGCCGGATTGGCAACGCCGCGCTGAGCTTCGATGGCGAACAGATCATGCTGGCCTCAGTGTTCGAGGAGGCGGGCTCCTTGTCTCCACAGGATTTGCCTGGACTACACCAGCAGATCACGGTCTATGTTGACGATGTCGACGCGCATTTCGCTCGCGCTCAGGCCGAGGGCGCTGAAATCCTGGCCGAGCCGACAGACCAGTTCTGGGGCGCCCGAAACTACTGGGTGCAGGATCTCGAGGGACACCGCTGGACGTTCCAGCAGCAGATCAAGCACGTCCCGTTCGAGGATGAGGTTGCCGAGATGAAGAAGATCGCGAGCGACGAGGCCTAACCATGAGCGAAATGCAACGAGTCTTCCCATATCTGGCGTATGAGGACGCAGCGGCTGCGGTTGAGTGGCTCTGCCGGGTCTTCGGCTTTGAGCGCGTCGATGTGCAGACGATCCCCGATGGCCGGATTGTGCACGCGGCGTTGTCATTGCAAGGTGGCCAGATCATGCTGGCGTCGCTGTTCGAGGGCGGCGACTACAGATCGCCGAACGGGTTGGACGCCTTGCCCAGCCATGTCCTGATTCATGTCGATGATGTCGAAGCGCACTTTCGCGAGGCGAAGGCCGCCGGGGCGCACATACGCTACGGACCGAAGGACCAACCGTGGGGCGCACGGCTCTATGAAGCAACCGATCTGGAGGGCCACCGTTGGGCGTTCCTCCAGGAACACACGAACAACTCAGATTGAGGAGACAACGCCATGGTTCAGAATCCACCTGAGGGCAGCCAGCGCATTCTGCCTTATCTCAACTACTCCGACGCGAAGGCGGCGATTGCGTTCATTCGCAGCGCGTTTGGTTTCGAGCAGGGCCTGTTGTTGGACATGCCCGACGGCTCGGTTGGTCATTGTGAGCTGTTGTACGGCGGCGAGACGATCATGCTCGCCAGCGAGTTTGCCGATGGCGGGCTGAGCAGTCCCAAAGCGTTGGGCGGCGTCCACGCCTCGGTCGTGGTCTACGTCGATGATGTCGACGCCCACTTCGAGCACGCGAAGGCGGCCGGGGCTCAGATCGTTGAGGAACCCACCGACCAGTTCTACGGCGACCGCACGTACCGTGCACTCGACCCAGAAGGGGTCGGTTGGGAATTCCACCAGCACGTCCGCGATGTGACCCCGGAAGAAATGGCTGCCGCGATGTCGGAAATGCCGCAAGGAGAGTGATCCCATGACCGAACAATCAGATCCGGCCGCAGGTCGGAAACAGCGAATCGTACCAGCGCTGTCCTACGACGATGCGCCGGCGATGATCGAGTTCCTTTGCCGGGCGTTCGGCTTCGTTGAGGGATTCCGTCTTGATATGCCTGACGGCACCATTGGCCACGCGTCGCTGCTCTGCGGCGAAGATGAGGTCACGTTGGCATCGGCATATCCGGAGGGCGGGCTTGGCGGGCCGAGCGGCCTACCGCACCTGCACGCCAGCGTGATGGTCTACGTCGACGATGTCGATGCGCATCACGCCCGCGCCGTCGCCGAGGGCGCAACGATCTTGCAGGAGCCGGAGGATCAGTTCTTCGGTGACCGTACGTATCGCGCCACCGATCCGGAGGGCGGGAACTGGTGGTTTCACCAAGAGCTGCAGGCGGTCACCGCTGACGAAATGCAGAAAGTCATTGACGAGATGGGGTCGGAAGATTCCACACAGTCATGAGCGATGCGCCTCTGCCCGTGGGCTCGCGGCACATCATTCGCTATGTCTACTACAAGGATCCGCGAGCAGCCGAGCGAGCCCAGCGAAGCGGAACTGACCGAGTCGCTCGCGCAACTCGCGCGAGTGATTGGCCGTTAGCTGCTCTATCGACCCTATCGACCGTGTGGCGAGCTGTTCCCGGCTACTCGCCGTAGTTCACTCGGTGCGTCGTATTGACGCGAACCACAACGCCTGCTGACAGGTCGTTGCCGTCGTTACGTTCATCCGGGTACTTGTCAAGCTTCCAGTAGAGCGGCGTGAGTTCGTCGAGCAACTGGTGACCTTCGACTGCCGTCAACGATGCGTTGCCTCGTAGCTCGGTGTAGCGGTACGGATTAGACACATCATGAATACTGACTGCGATCGCGGGATTACGACGCAGATGAAGCACTTTGAGCGTGGTTGGAACGGTCCAGAACTCGATATCGTTCTCGCCGCCCGCTGCGCGGCGATGCCAGACGACCGATGAACGCGGCTGTCCGGATGAACTGACCGTGGCGATGTGCGCGAAGTGCGGCGGATTCAAAAGGTCCGTGCCAGCCGGCGGCGGCTCAAGTACCTCATCGGGGGTGAAGTCCAGCGTGACGACGCGCTCGATGCTGACCGTGACGCCCCAACCGTCGGCGTTTGCATCGCCCTTACCTGGATAGTCCGTGCCGATATAGGTCTGCGAGATCACGTCAACGTCGTCCCAGTCGGAACGGGCCGAGAGCGAAGCCGTTCCCACGATTTCCAAAGTTCGATACGGGTTGGACTCATCGTGGACCGAGATCGCCACGCGCGGCTCGCGCTGGATGTTGAGAGACTTGCGGAAGCGCTTGCCGGTGCTGAAGTAAACCGACTCGATCGAGCCGTCGGCATTGACAGCCTCTGGACGGAACCATACGGGGGACGATTGCGGCGAACCGTCGCGGTTCACAGTCACGACGTGAGCAAAGTGAGGCGCGCCGCAGAGATCGGCGTACTCAGCTGGAACGGAAGCCATGGTGCTCTCCTGGCAGGAACAGGCAAGAACAGGCAAGAATGGGTGGCCCTTAGCCCACGCGGTGAGTCGTTTCAACTCGGATGGCGACGCTGCCCGTTGGTGCGACATCCATGGGGAACGCGTCAAGTTTCCAATAGAGACGCGTCAGCTCGTCCGCCATCTGTCGCCCATCGATCTCGGTAATGCGCGCCTGCCCTCGCAGCTCGGTGTAGCGGTAGGGGTCTACCTCATCGTGGATGCTGACGGCGATCGCGGGGTTGTTGCGCAGGTGCCTGGTCTTCAGTGTCTCGGCGCTGGTCCAGAACTCGATGTCATGCTCGCCGCCGCCTTCAGGTCGCCGGTGCCAGACGACCGACGATCGCGGCTGACCGGTCGAACTGACTGTGGCCACGTGCGCAAAGTGGGGTGGGCTGAGCAAGTCGGATCCAGCCGCAGGAGGGTCCACGGACGGCGGCTGCTCGCCGTCGTTGGGCAGGGTCACTCGTTCGATCTCGACGCTGACCAGCCAGCCGGCTGGGTCATCGCCCTTGTAGGGATAGTCCGTACCGAGGTACTGGTTGGAGATGGCGTCGAGCTCATCCCACGAGGTGCGCGGCGCGAGCGACGCCGTGCCGACGATTTCAAGCATCCGGTAGGGCTGATCGGCGCCGTGAATCGAGAGCGCGACGCGCGGCTCACGTTGCATGTTGAGTGTCTTGCGATAGCGCAGACCGGTGACGAAGAAGATCGACTCCATGTCCCCGTTGGCGTTGACTCGGTCGGGGCGAATCCAGATCGGTGAGGACTGGGGTGAGCCGTCGCGGTTGACGGTGACCAGGTGCGCAAAATGCGGCGCGCCGACAAGGTCGGCATGCTCGGCCGGGACGGATGCCATGAGAGATTCCTTTGCGAATGACAGTGGCGGGGTCCGACCCCGCCACTGTGAGTGTTTCCGAGCGAATGCGCAGTCGGTCTAGCGACTCAGCGTGGCCGAGTAGCCGCCGAAGCGGGCCTGGCCCGGCATTGCGTGCTGCTCGACCTCGACGTTGACGACGGCCGGGAGTCCAGATTCCATCGCCCGCTCGATGGCGGGGCCGATGTCCTCGGGCTTGGTCACGTGTTCACCGTGTCCGCCGAGGGCGATGGCGACATCCTCGTAACGCTGTCCGTACCCGAGAGTGCGGCCTGGCGTGTCGTTGGTGCCGGCGGTCCAGCCGGCGTTGTTAGAGATCACAATCGTGGCGGGCAGATTGTGCCGCACCATCGTGTCAATCTCCTGGACGTTCATCAGGAACGATCCGTCGCCGACGAAGCCAATCACCTGTCGCTCGGGCGCGGCGGCCTTGGCCCCCAGCACGAACGGCAATCCAACTCCCATGCAGCCGTTGGGACCAGGGTTGAGCCGGCCGCCCTCTGCAAACGACGGGATGTACTGCCGAGCAAAAGCCAGCGTCGCATTGCCGTCAACGCAGACCACTGCGTCGCGGTCCATGCGCTGCACGACCTCATCGGCGAGGCGCAGCGGGTGAATCGGCACAGTCGATGATTGGGCCTGCTCGAGCGATTGCTGACGGCGATTGTCGTCCGATTCGCGCAGTTCGGCAATCCAGTCGGTCGGCGGCGCGAGGTTGGCTTCCTTCGCGGCGGCGGTCAATGCCACTAGCGCGCGCTTGGCGTCGGCGACCATACCCACGGTCGCTTCCTTGTTGTGGCCGATTTCGGTCGGGTCGGTGTCGACATGGATCACCTTGAGGTCGGGTGACCAGCGCGGCGGCAGGCCGGAACCGACGACGAAGTTGAGTCGTGTCCCGACGACGAGCGCCACATCGGCCTCACGGAAGGCCTTCGAGCGAGCCGCGATGAAGCAAAGGTCATGGTCCTCGGGGACCACACCACGGCCCTGCGGCGTCGTGTAGAAGGGAATCTGTGCTGTCTCGACGAACTCACGGAGTTCTGCCGACGCATCCGACCAGAAGATGCCGGTGCCGGTCAGAACGATCGGTCGCTCGGCGTTGGCCAGCAGCTCAATTGCTTCCTTGACCTGGTCGGGGTCGGCGCCGGGGCGTGAGCGCGCCGCGCCAGCGTCAGGGAACCAGACGGTTTCATCGTCGGACTGCTGGTAGAGCGTGTCGCCGGGCAGATCGAGGTAGGTTGGCCCGGGCTTGGGACCCTGTGACTCGCGGTAAGCGAGATTGAAAAACTCGGGCATCCGGGCCGAGTGTGTGACACGGCTGGCCCAGCGGGTGACTGGAACTGCCATCGCGAGCTGGTCGTACTCCTGGAAGTCGTCGCGCTCAAACGACGAGAACGCGGCGGCCCCACCGAGGGCAACCATCGGCACGCCGTCGAGATACGCATTGGCGACGCCCGTCAGCAAGTTGGTCGTCGCCGGACCCGAAGCGGCCATGCAGACGCCGGGCAGGCGCTTGACGCGCGCGTAACCATGAGCGGCCATGGCGGCGCCCTGTTCGTGTCGACAGTCGATCGTACGGATGCCGTGCTCCGCGGCAAATCCAGCGGCTTCGATAATCGGTCCGCCCATGATGTAGAAGAGATCTTCGACCCCTTCGTTCACCATCTGTCGGGCGAGAAGCTCAGAACCCATCTGGTCTGGCATGTTGTAGTCCTTTTCTAACGTTCCCGCTCCCCCTCGCAAGGGGAGCTACCGAAGGCTGAGGCGGTCCCCAGCCTGACTCTTCCGTGCTTCGGGTCAGCCTAGTCAGCAACGTCGTAGCGGTGCAGGACGGGGCGGCCGGTAGTGAATTCGCGGATTCCGGCCATGCCTGCCATTGCTTCGGAGGTGCCGTGCGCCGTGAGGTCTTCCTCGGTGGCCCAGTTCTCGAAGAGCAGGTAGCGAGTGTCGTCCTCGACCGAACGGAAGAGGTCGTAGTTGTTGCAGCCTGAGTCCTCTGCCTTGACCTTGGCCGTCGCACCGGCCATGAAGGCTTCAAACGCGTCGTTCTGGCCCTCGCCAATGTTGAATTCCACTGTCAAACCGATTGCCATATTCAGCTCCATTCAGTTTCGCGCGAGACACGGCGCACGCCGCGTCCTGTGTGGACGTGTTCGCGCCAAATGATAGCGCTCGCCTCATCTGAAGCTCATCTGAAGCTCATCTGGAGCTTGTCGGAACACGCCGTAGACTGCCGACATGCTTGAATCGCTGCGTATGGACGGTCGGCGAGTCATTGTGACCGGAGCCGGCGGAGGGCTGGGCCGGCAGATGGCGCTGCATCTCGCCGATGCCGGCGCCGACATCGTTTGCGCCGCGCGGACAGAGTCTCAGATCGCGGCGGTGGCGGAGGAGATCGAGGCCAAGGGTCGCCGAGCGCTGGTGATTCCGACTGACGTTGCAGACTCCTCGCAAGTCGACGCGATGGCTGAGCGGACGATTGCAGAGTGGGGCGGATTCGAAGTGATGCTCGCCAATGCCGGCGCGAGCGGCCCGGCTTCCATGAAGCATGTCACCGAAATCACCGACGAGGATTGGCGGGAGACGGTCGACATCAACTTTTCCAGCGTCTTCTACAGCGCTCGCGCGGCCGCCCGGCACTTTCTCGCCGAAGCCAAGCCAGGCAACATCATCACTGTGTCATCGGGTACTTCCCTGCGTGGGAGCGGCCCCATCTTCTTTGTCGATGGGGCGGCTAAGGCCGGTGTGATCAATATGACCCAGTCGCTCGCTATGCAACTGGCGAAAGACCAGATCCGTGCGAACTGCATCGTGCCGGGGTTCATTGCCCAGAAGACGCTTGAGGATGCAGACGAAATCGAAGTCGCGCGCAACCGAGGATCGAGAATCCCGGTCGGTCGCGTCGGCGAAGCGTGGGAACTGGGACCGCTGGCGGTCTATCTCGCATCCGACGCCTCGGCCTATATGACCGGCGAGGCGTTCATCATCGACGGCGGCGGACTCGCAGGCGGCCTCGCGCCGACCGGCTGGGATGTGCAGTCGGGAATCGGCGGCGTGCCGTCATGAGTCAGCAGAATCCCCAGCAGCCGTCGCTGCTGAACCCGTTGTCGCCGCCCGACGTGGCCGAGGGCAAACTTCAGGGCTTCGATCTCACCGATCGACGTGTGATTGTCTACGGCGCGGAGAAGCCGGTGGCTAGTGCGATCGTGGAAGCACTGCGTGAAGCTGGCGCCTCAGTCGGAGTGACTAGCGCAGGCACCGACGGCACATCGCTGTTCCGGCTGAAGAAGGCTGGCGGCAATGGTCCGACCGAGGCCGTCGATCTGTCCAACGGGACCAATGTGCAGGTCGCGACGCGAAAAATCAGCAAGGGGCTCGGAGGCGTCGACGCAGCGATCGTGGTTCCCAACCTCTATCACGCTGCGCCAATTCGCAAGACGCTTGACGCCGACATCCAACGGGTGCTGATGGGCAATCTGGGCGGGACGTACGCCGCGTTCCGCAGCGCGACGCGAGAGTTTCGCGGCCGACCGGGTCGGTTAATCGCCGTGCTCGATGCATCGGCCGTGCGCGGTCTGACCAATCTCAGTATCTACAGCGCGGCGCAGTCGGGTGTGATTGGATTGGTACGCGCGCTGAGCCAGGAATTGGCTCCGACAGGCACAACGGTCAATGCAATCGTGGTCGGCTGGACGGATTCGACGCCCGGTCGCGGCTCGTCAGCGGTGGACGAAAATTTGCTCCTCCGCTACATCCCCATGCGCCGCTTCGGCGAGGCGCCAGATGCGGCGCCACTGGCGGTCTACCTCGCCTCAGAGGCGAGCGGCTACATCACAGGCCAGACCATTCAGGTCGATGGCGGAGTGCTGAAGCACCTGTAGCTCGTCGCATCCTTGCACTGAGACGATTCGAAAGCAAAGGATAATCACTATCATTTGCTTTACTCAATAGTTCACTGAACCATCTTTTCGTGGAGTCACGTTCGGGATCCTGGCGCTCGCGTGTTTTTAACACAAAGGTTATCTACTATCATTTGTTTTCAATAGGGAAGAGGCCAAGGATCCATGGGCGGTCGGCTGATACGTCAAGTCTGGCAACCGCGGTCCGATTCGCTTGCTCCCAGGCGGTTTCGCCGGGAATGCGGATACGACGCCTTCGTCCCTGATCAGCTCGTCGGTTCGGAGTTCAATCTACCCATCGATGTCGCGGCGTATCTCTCAGAAGGCGAAGCGGCGATCCGGCGGTTGCACGAGCGCAACGATCGACTGCTCGATCCACTCGCTCACCTGCTGATGCGCAGTGAGTCGATCGCATCCTCGAGAATCGAAGGCGTGCAAATCGACGCCCGAGGACTTGCCCGAGCCGAGGCGAGGCAGCGGGTCGGGCGCAGAGTCGGCACGCAGGCACGAGAAGTGATGGACAACGTCGAAGCCATGCAACACGCGATCACCAAGGCGGCGAGCGTTGAGCGACTCAGCGCCGACGATCTGCTAGGCGTCCATGACGTACTGATGCGGCGGCGCCTCGACTCAGCCGGCCGGATTCGCTCGTCGCAGAACTGGATCGGCGGCAACGACTACAACCCCTGTGGAGCCGATTTCGTGCCTCCGCCCGTCGAATTCGTCGGCAAGCTGATGGAGGATCTCTGCACATTCTGCGACTCAGAGGAAGCGCCTCCGCTCTTTCAAGCGGCCGTGGCCCATGCGCAGTTTGAAACAATCCACCCATTCGACGACGGCAATGGTCGTACCGGTCGTGTGCTCGTCCATGTTGTGCTGCGACGCCGCGGGCTGGTGGTGCAAGTGGTCCCACCGATTAGCGTGGCGCTCTCGAACAACCGAAATGCCTACATCAATGGCCTGATCGCGTTCCGCGATGGCGACCTGACGGGATGGTTGGAGCTGTTTGTCACTGCGGCGCTGCGGAGCGTGCAACTCGCCGAGCGATACCGAGCGTCGGTGCTTGAATTGCTGAACGATTGGCGGCAGCTATTGCGCGACGGAGCGAATCCGCGGTCCGATGCCGCCGCCTGGGTCATCCTGGAGGCCATGCCTGGATTTCCGGTACTGAATCGCGCCGATGCCGCAGTCTGCTCCGGGCGCAGCTTGCCCGCCGTCGATCATGGCTTGCGGCAACTTGAGGCTGCCGGCGTTCTCGTACCGGTACGCGAGGATCCCCCGAGTCGCCGCAGTTGGGAGCCTGCCGGGCTGTTGGACCTGATGATGGCGCTGGAGTCAGACCTTCAACTTGCCGTTTGAGCGGAAGGCGTACCTTAGACTGGCGCTGCCGATGATTACCTTCCAGGAGCACTTCTATGACCGACTTTGAGAACATTTTGTACCGCGTCGAGGACCGCAAGGCCTATGTGACGCTGAACCGCCCGGAGAAGCTGAATGCGCTCTCGATTGCGCTGCAGGACGAGCTGTCCCAGGCGATGTGGGAAGCGGATAACGACACAGCCGTCCACTGCGTGATCCTCAGTGGCGCTGGTCGCGCGTTTTCGGCCGGATACGACCTGACCGGCTCGACCCGAGACTCGCAGGAGACCTATGACAAGGTCTACCGCGGTCGGGTCACATTCGATGACGACACCTGGGGCATGGAAAAGGCCCAGCGGGCGCGGATGGCGATCTTCGACATGCACAAGCCGGTGATCGGCAAGGTGCATGGCTACTGTCTGGCCGGCGGCACCGACCTGGTGTTGCTCTCGGACATCATCATCGCCGCCGAGGACGCGGTGATCGGCTTCCCCCCAGTCCGTGCGATGGGCGCGCCGCCAGCGCACATGTGGCTCTATCACGGAGGGCCGCAGTTCGCCAAGCGCATGCTGCTGACCGGCGACAGCATATCGGGCAGCGAGGCGGCCAAGCGCGGACTCGTCTACGACGCCGTACCGGCTGACCGGCTGGACGAAGAGGTCGAAGACCTGGCCAACAAGATGGCGATGATCGACCACGAGCTGCTCTCCGCCAACAAGCGGATCGTCAACCTTGGTCTCGAAATCATGGGTGCTCGCACCCTGCAGCGGCTGGCCTCCGAGAATGATGCTCGCGCCCACCTGGCTCCGGCAGTGATGGAGTTCGGCAAGATGTCGCGCGAGAAAGGTCTCAAGGCCGCCCTCGAGTGGAGAGACAACCGATTCGGAGACGGTCGCGGCTCGGCGGCGGCGCAGCAGCGCAAAGCGTCGACGACCTGATCCAAATCTCCCCCCTTTGGGGGAGATGTCGCGGAGTGACAGAGGGGGTCACAATGGCCACGCCCGATCGATTTCGACTCGACGGTCAAGTCGTCCTGCTCACTGGAGCGGGACGCGGGCTTGGCCGTGCGATGGCCATGTCCTTCGCCGATGCAGGCGCAAAGGTCTCTGGCGCTTCGCGCACCATGTCGCAGCTCGAGGAGACGGCTGCATTGGTTGCCGAGCGCGGTGGTGAAGCTATCTCGATCGCAACGGATGTGACGGACTCTGCAGCGATCGAGGCGATGGTCCAACAGACGATTGACCACTTTGGACGCGTCGATGTTCTCATCAACAACGCCGGCGGCGGCGCCGAAGGTGATGGTTCGCCACTCACAGAGCTCACCGATGACCAGTGGCGCTGGGGCATCGACATGAACCTCACGTCGCAGATGCTCTGCGCTCGCGCGGTGTTGCCTCACATGACCGAGCGTGGCTCGGGCGTGATCATCAACGTGGCCAGCGGCTTCGGCCTGCGCGGTGGTCGCGACAATTGGATGTATGTCTCGGCCAAGGCCGGCGTGGTCAACCTCACCCGCTCGTTGGCTGTGACCTATGGCCCCGCCGGCGTTCGGACTAACTGCATCGCGCCCGGTATTTTTCCGCACACTCCGCAGGCGCTCGAGCGCTGGCGCGGAGGTCGATACATTCCCGTCGGCAGGGCGGGAGTGGCTTGGGAGATGGGGCCGCTCGCCGTGTTCCTCTCGTCCGACGCATCGGCAGGAATCAATGGCGAGACGATTGCGCAAGACGGCGGCGGGTTGGCTGCGATCGGCCCGACGGGTTGGGTGCCGCACGTGCCGCTGGCCGAGCCGAGCTGAAAGCGGGCATCATGGCTGACTTCGTTCCAACTGCCAATCCAGAACAGCCCGATGATCCGTTTCTGCTCAAGGGTCGGGTCGCGTTGGTCATCGGCGCTGGCGATCCGCTGGGCCGAGCGTCGGCAGTGGCGCTTGCCGAGTCCGGCGCCGATGTCGCGGTGGCTAGCCTTCGCGCCGGGGCGCAGGAGGTGGTCCGCGTTCACTCGGTCGCCAACGAGATTTGGTCGCTCGGACGCCGAAACATCGCGCTCGAACTCAACGCGACCGTTCCCGATCAGATCGAGCGGGCCGTCGACCGGGTTGTGAATGAACTGGGCGGTGTCGACATTCTCGTCAATGCTGCTGATGTCGTTGCTGCTGCGCCATTCGAGGAGTGGAATCTCGCCCAATGGCACAATCTGTTGGTCGCCGATCTCGTCGCACCGAGCCTGGTGTCGCGCTCCGTCGCACAGCCGATGAAGTCTGCGGGATACGGACGAATCGTCAACATCGTCTCAATCCTCGCCGAACGTGGCGTGGCAAACACGGCGGCCTATGCGGCTGCGCACGCGGGTATGCTCGCCGTGACGCGTTCGCTCTCACAGGAGTGGGCTCGCGACGGGATCACGGTCAACGCGTTGCAAGTCGGCTTCTATGAGGGCCAAACCGGCTTCGGCGACGAAGCTGAGGCGGCACAGCGCCTGACCCGAATGTTGCCAGCCAAGGCACTAGTCCGGCCTGAGGATGTCGGGGCCGCGGTCGTCGCCATGGCCGCAGACTCCGGGTTCATCACAGGCGAAACCATCGCCGTAGACGGCGCCGCCACCGCCCGGGTGTAGCACAGGCACGATTTGGTACCGTTGAGGGCAGAAATGGCTTGGACAGAAGTGGGAAGCTGTGAACTTCGTTTTTGATGAGGTCAAGGCGGCGCAAGCTGCCGCTAGGTTGCTGAGGCGGCACGGTGCTCCGATGGAGTACATGAAGCTGATCAAGCTGCTGTATCTCGCCGATCGCCGTTCGCTGATTGAAACCGGGTATCCGATCACCGGGGATCAGTTTTTCTCGCTGCCGCAGGGCCCAGTTCTCAGCCAGACGCTGGATCTCGTGAAGAGGATGCAACATTCGCCTGGAGCGAATTGGCCGCAATATGTCACGGCACCGAAACACTACTGCGTCTCAAGCTCCTCGTGCCTTGAGGACCAAGAATTGTCCGAATACGAATGCGAGTTGCTTGATGGGGTTTTCGACGAATTCGGTCACTACTCCCAATGGGCTCTCGTCGAGTTGACACACG
The DNA here is from genome assembly GCA_965232875.1 of Dehalococcoidia bacterium. Taxonomy (GTDB): domain Bacteria; phylum Chloroflexota; class Dehalococcoidia; order Bin125; family Bin125; genus Bin125. The sequence goes on from OZ247431.1 coordinate 46,009, forward strand.
AGCTTCCCGAGTGGGTCGATCCCGGGGGAAGTTCCCAAATGATTGACCCTTCAGACATCCTCAGAAACGAAGGCGTTTCCGAAGATGAAATTTCCGCAGTCCAGAGACAGGCCCGCGCAGTTGCCACTTCAGGGCTTGCCTTTGGCAAATGATTGAACCTGGCGAGACGCTTCTGAACTTCGATATTGAGAATCATCTCTGGGTGATACTGGCAATCACGCCTGATGGAACTGAGTTCGCGATTGCAAATTTCACCTCTCATCGACCCGGGAAGTTAGGCCATGGTGATTCGTGTGTGGTTGTTGGCCCCGAAGAGCATCCTTGGTTGAACCACGACTCCTGCTTGTATCTCCGTAAAGCTCAGCTGACTCCTGCTCGCCCGTTGATGAGAGCGAAGAACGAAGGAACTCTTCAACAGCACCAGAAGTGCAGCCTTGCCCTTCTACATAAGCTGCAATCTGCAGCAGTTGGTTCTCGCTTTGTCAGTAGACGTGTCAAGGAGACGATTAGGAATGCCTCATCGCGAGAACCTCAAGATCGGACTAGGGCACCGCCTGGAGACTGAACTCGCTTCCTATACCTGACGCTGCTGAGCCACCGTGCCGGAATCGCCGATGCTCCGTAGCGAGCCCCAAGTACAGCCCCGGCGACCGCGGCGTTCGTATCAGTGTCGCCGCCGGCTCCGACGATCCTGATCAGGGCCTCTTCTAGATTGTCTTGCGTGTCCAGACACCAGAGAGCGGCTTGCATGCAGAGGTAAGTGTGACCACTCACCCGCTCCTCTGCGATGCGCTGGTCGATGGCCTTGGGTATGGCTAGCGTCCAGGCGATCAGTTCCGCAGGCGCGCCATCCTGGCTGGCCGCAGAGATTAGGTCTTCGCGATTCGGACTCTGGCCACGTAGCAACATGGCGATAGCCGCGTTGACCACGATGCATGACCACTGCGCACCAGGCGCGAAATGAGTCACCGCGCAGCTCGCGGTGGTCTCTGCAATCAGCCGCTCTGGATCGTAGGCAAACTTGAGCGCGACCGGAGCGCAACGCATCAGCGCTCCGTTGGGCTGGGTTTCGGGACTGCCACGCTCCTGCCAGAACGCTTTCGCCGCGCCTGGTACGCCAAATCCGACTTCGAGATAGTCAATCACCGTTGATGTCATAATCCCGATACCGCGCCCATTCTCACTGCGCCAGCGGACCAACCGGTCGGCGAGACCGGCCATCGGGTCTGCATCATGAGCGAGCGCTTCGGCAAGATCGACGGCCTGGGCAAGATCATCGTCCATTGGACGATCGCGTTCACGGGGATCGATCTCAGTAACGCCGTCAGGGAACGCGCCGCGAACTGACTCCCGGCTCGCGCCTTCGATGGGCAGGCCCAGCAGATTGCCGACAGCCAGCCCGAGTAACACACCACGGGCTCTGTCCGCGTCCAACGGCGCCGGCTGCGCTGGACCGATCAGCTCTGCGAGGTGCGGCGCCTGACGGATGATGCCGGGGTCGTCGATCGTTGACATCGCCACGAAGCCTATCGAGTTTGAGCAATAGTCGCGCTCCCTGGCCAGCTACTCTTAGCCTTGGATCGGCAAGCTGAGGAGCAACTGATGACCCTGCCCAATGACGCCTGGGGACTGCCCCTGACGACATCCGATGAAGCGGCTGAAGCGTATCGCGACGGAGTCGACCGGATGTTGTCGTATTCGCTGGGCGTCGATGCGGCACTGGAGCGCGCGATTGAACTCGACCCGGAGTTTGCGCTGGCCCATTCACAGTTGGGACTCTTCCACTTGTTCCGCGGGAACGGCAAACGGGCGGCGGAACTGGCGAATCGGGCGGCCGAGCTGGCAGAGCGCACCACAGCTCGCGAACAGCGGCATGCGGCCATTCTCGGAGCGGCCGCGCGCGGCAAGGCCTCCGAAGCGCCGGCCCTGATCGCCGAACACCTTGACGACACTCCACACGACGCCCCCATCGTGCTGCAGTGGTTGGGAGGCAACTTCTACGGCGGCGGTGTGGAGAAGCGCGAGCGCATGCTGGAGATGTTCGACAGCCTCGCGTCCGCATACGGCGAGGACTGGTGGTTCCTGAGCTGGCACGCCTTCGCCAACCACGAGATGGACCAACTGGAGACCGCCCGACGCCTGGTCGAACGTTCGCTCGAATTGCGAACAGCCAACGGACAGGCGGCGCACGCGATGTCGCACGTGTTCTTCGAGGAACACGATCTCTCGGGCGGCTCCGACTTCCTCGGCGGATGGCTGACCGACAATCCCGATCGAGCCGGCTTCTTCCGCCATCTGACCTGGCATCAGGCGCTGTTCCTGCTCGCGAACGGTCGCCGGTCCGACGCGCTCGCTTTACACGATGAGACAATCCGCCCCGGCGCGGACGAACACGGCGATGCGCTGGGCGAGGTCGCCGACGGCGCGTCCCTCTTGTGGCGCTGCCGCTTACACGACAGCATGGCCGGAAACGGTTCTGATCATCCCGACTGGCGAGCCATCGCAGACGTGGCAGACAGAGCCTTCCCGCGCGCCGGTACCGCCTGGGTCGACGTACACCGAGCCATGGCGCTGGCCGCGTTGGGAGACGAAGTCGGACTGGGCGCTCTGATCGACGGACTGAACGAGGCGGCGGATCGCGGGCACCCAACCGCAGGCTCGGTGGTCGCGCCAGTCGTCGAGGCGCTGTCGGCATTCGGCAAGGGTGACTTCGAGTCGGCGGCCAATGGTCTGTCTGAAGTGCGCGAGTTGTTGGTCACGCTGGGTGGATCGAACGCCCAACGCGACGTGTTTGAAGAGACGCTGGTTGAGGCGCGCCTGCGAGCCGGTCAGACCGAGCAGGCGCTGGAACTGCTGCGAGAGCGGCTCGATCGAGGCGCGACCGCACGCGACCTGTTCCGCTGGGGTCGCGCCCAATCGGCGCTGGGAGAGATGACCGAGGCCAAAGCGTCGTTCCGTCGCGCCGCCAAGCTGTGGGCCGACGCCGATCTCGATGCGCCTGAGTTGCAGGCACTTCGGGAGGCGGCCGCATGACCTCCCAGCCGTCCCTGCCGCGACCGGATGTCATCGTCGAGGACGACATCGACGCCGAACGCGGTAGCGAGCTGGAGAAGCGATTCCACCTCTTTCTGCACGACTCCGATGATCACACCTATGAGTACGTGATCGAGATGCTTGGGGCGGTGTTCGGCTATTCGAAGGAGAAGGCCTTCGCCATCGCCTCAATGATCGACGGTCACGGTCGAGGCATCGTCGAAACAGCGGACTACGAGACGGTCAAGAAGCATCAAGATCAGATCCACGGCTGGGGTCCCGATCCACGCATCCCACACTGCGCCGGATCGCTCTCGGCAACCATCGAGGAAGCACCCTGACGATTGGTCCTCTTCCGTCATACCCGTCTGCTCTTCGTGCGAGGACTGCTCATACCGGAAGGCTTCTGGGGCGGGGGCCCGCTCGGGGAAGGTGTCTCAGAAGCCCAACTTCCCAGTCCCCGCTTCACGCGGACCACTGAAAATCCCCTATTCCGTCATTGCCGCGCTCCGTCGCGGCAATCTCGCTGCGTCCAGCACAGACGTCAATGCTCGAATCAGCGAGATATTCCCGGGCCTGACCCGGGGGCAGAGAGGGTCCCACTCCCCATCGACAATGCCTAAACCGCCCATACGGTTGTTCGCTTCCCCATTTGAACAGACCCTAGTTCGGCAGATCCGCTCGGTTGCCTCAACCCAACGCTCCGACAAACGCGATACATCAACACCGAACACATATTCGCTACATTCAGCAGAACTGCTGTTCAGCGAAAGGCCCTCGCCATGCACATCTCCCCCACACGCCGACGCCGCGCCCTCCGCGTCCACTACCTCAGCCAACGAGGAAAATCGCACAAAGAAATCGCTGAACAACTTGACATCTCCCAGGCCAGCATCCGCGACGACCTGCAACTGGTCGAGACTCACTGGAGCAGCATCGCCGCCGCAGCCGCCGACGACCTCTTGCTCGAATCACTCCAACTGCTCCATCTAAGGCTTTCCCTCGCGCTGGAGCGAGACGAAGTCGGCAACAACGCCGGACGCATCACACCCGTCGACTACCTCCGCGCCCGCGACGCCCAGGAAACCCGTCTCACCGCCCTCGCACGCGAAATCCGCCGAACCGCCCATGAAGTCCACCGCCGAGCCGACCAGCGCCCCGATCAAGCCGACCTGTACGACGAGTCTGACGAGATTTCGCAAGAACTAGCAGAATCCATCACGAAATCACCCGAAATTGACCACCCCAATTCCATGATCTCCAGTCCAGATCAGGAGATCGTCCCCGATCAGGCCTCGGAAGAAAAAGATCCTCCGGAAACGCTCCAGCGCCCTCAACTGGAGGCGATGGACACCGTGATTCGCGAAGCGATTGAGATCTTCCCCCACCTCAACGGCCAGTCCGACGAACAAATCCTCCAATTCCTCGACCAACTCACCGACCCCAACACCGAGCCACAGGCGACAACACCGCAAATCTACGCCGAAGCCGCCGGCTAACCTTCTTCCCTTCTCCCTCTGGCAGAGACTGATGCATATCCTCCGATTCCCATCTCCCCCCCTTGCGGGGGGAGATGTCACGGAGTAGCCCGCCCCGCACTTGATGCGGGGACAGGGGGGGGTCGGCTGGCAACGACCAGATAGAGCCAATAGGCAGGGAACCCCCCTCTGCCGGAGCCTGCCCCTGCGTAGGCAGGGGGCATCTCCCCCGCAAAGGGGAGAAGGGGAGTTATGCCTCAACCTCTGGCAGAGGGTGAGGGTACCCGTCCCCGCGCTTCGCCTCCACTTCACAACAGGCCCTAGCCTGTGCCGGAATCCAAGCGGAGGACAGCCATGGTTCGTCTTGATGATCTGCACCCCGAGGAAGCGCATCACATGCGCAACATGGGCCAGCGCTTTGCGCAGATGCCGCTCGACTCCACGCCGTTTGTAACGCCGCCGCCCCTGGCCGAGTCCACGGTCGCCTTAATCACGTCCGCGGGGCTGCATCGTCGCGACGACCGGCCGTTTCGCTTCGCTGACCAGGGCTATCGCGTCATCCCCAGCGACATCGATCCCGCCGACCTCGTCCAAACCCAGGTCAGCGTCAACTTCGATCGCACTCACTACCAGCGCGACGTCAACGTGGTGCTTCCGATAGATCGGCTTCGAGAGCTGGCCGAGGCCGGAGAAATCGGGGCAGTGTCCGAGTATCACTACTCGGTTCTGGGCTCGAACCCCAATCCGGCATTGATGAAGGACGCGGCCGCCGACCTGGCGCAACGTCTGCACGACTCCGGTGTGCATTGCGCGATGCTGACACCCGTTTGACCAGCCTGCACGGGTACCGTCGGTACCCTCGCGCACTTCCTCGAACAGGACGGCATCGCCACCACAGGGATCAGTCTGATCCGCGAGCACACTGAAGTAGTCAATCCCCCGCGAGCCCTCTGGGTGCCATTCCCGCTCGGACGGCCTCTGGGCATAGCCGACGACCCTGAGTTCCAGACCGATGTCCTGCGCAGCGCTCTGCGACTACTTGAGACAGCCACGGAACCAACAATCGAGGACTACCCGCACGATGCGCCCGACGGCAACGGAGACGGAGTCTGGGCCTGCTCCATCGCCTTGCCCGAACCAGACGTCAGCGACCTCGAAGCCGGCCTGCGTCGCGAGGTGGATCTGCTCACTCCCTGGTATGAGGAGACCCGCCGTCGTAGAGGCAGGACCACCGTCGGTATGAGCGGAGCCACTCCAGATCAGATCGACAATCTGGTCTCATTCGTCGTCGCCTGCGCCGAAGGCGCGGGGTTCTCCGAAGCACCCGAGGCCGCCTCAGGTCCGACCTGGCGACACGCCATGCCCATGCTGCTGCGATTCGTGGTCGAAGACCTGCGCGCCTTCTATCAGGAGGCAGTCACGTCGCGGCCCGGCACCTGGGCGCCGTCGCAACACGACATGCACACCTGGATCTTCGAACAGACCGCCTTCGGACGCGCCCTGCTCCAGATCGGACATCAAATCGCAGCCGTAGCTGATCCGCCGCTGCTAATGATGCGAGGCTTCATGATCCCCGAAGGCTTCTGGGTCGAAGGCCCCACCTGGGGTCAACAGACCACCAACGTGGGCGGCCCCGAGTGGATTCGTCACGCGCAGGACTACCTGACCGGAAAAGAGTCACAGCAAGAAGCGCCAACATGACACCGTCAGTCCCGCACCCCCTCCGTCATTCCTGCACCCCCTCCGTCATTCCTCTGCGCCCCCTCCATCATTCCCGCGCCCCCTCCGTCATTCCTGCGCAGGCAGGAACCACGAACCACCCAAACCCATCAACGACAACACCCACCAGCCGTCCCACAGCCGTCGCCGCACGATCCGCTCCGCCGTCACGCCCAACGCCCCCACTTGTATCTTCGCTGTCGCCCCCTCCATCATTCCTGCGCCCCCTCCATCATTCCTGCGCAGGCAGGAACCACGAACCACCCAAACCCATCAACGACAACACCCACCAGCCGTCCCACAGCGGTCGCCGCACGATCCGCTCCGCCGTCACGCCCAACGCCCCCACTTGTATCTTCGCTGTCGCCCCCTCCGTCATTCCTGCGCCCCCTCCGTCATTCCTGCGCAGGCAGGAACCACGAACCACCCAAACCCATCAACGACAACACCCACCAGCCGTCCCACAGCGGTCGCCGCACGATCCGCTCCGCCGTCACGCCCAACGCCCCCACTTGTATCTTCGCTGTCGCCCCCTCCGTCATTCCTCTGCGCCCCTCCGTCATTCCTGCGCAGGCAGGAACCACGAACCACCCAAACCCATCAACGACAACACCCACCAGCCGTCCCACAGCGGTCGCCGCACGATCCGCTCCGCGTCACGCCCAACGCCCCCACTTGTATCTTCGCTGTCGCCCCCTCCGTCATTCCTGCGCCCCCTCCGTCATTCCTGCGCAGGCAGGAATCTCGGAGCACCCAACGGTGCAGTCTCTCCTCCATCTGGTCGTACTCCTGTGGTTGGATCGCGCCACCTCCCCACTCCTGGAAGCAATGGGCAAACAGGCGACTGTTGCCAAGGTCTCCGCAGGCGAGAATCTCGCCTCCCGCCTCAGTCGTCGCTTCCTTGCGGGTGAGCAAAAGCCGCTCGGCTAGCATTGCGGCGGAGGTTTGATATGGCGCTACGCGAGGTGATTGAGGAAGTACGGCAAGAGATTGCCGCTGCTGGGAGTGGCATCAACGAAGCCGACGCGAAAGCAGCCCTGATCACCCCGATTCTCTCGGAGCTAGGTTGGCGAGGATTGCAGCGGATTCGCTCCGAGTACCCCGTTGATCAAGGCCGGATGCGGCTGGATTATGCCCTGATTGGAACGGGTACCAAGCCTGTTGCTCTGATCGAGGCGAAAGCGCCCCGTGAAGACCTTGAGTCTCATGTGGCGCAAGTGCTCAGCTACGCCTTCCATGAGGGCGTGGATGTCTGCGTCCTGACGACGGGAATCTTGTATTGGCTCTATCTGCCAAGAGAAAAAGGCAGTCCGGAAGAACGGCGTTTCGCTGAGCTTGACCTGCAGAGTGATGACGTAGAGAAGGTTGCCGCAATCTTTCAGTCATGCCTGGGGTTCGAGTCCCTTACGAACGGTGCGGGCGAGAAAAGCGCGAAGGAGATTCTCGCTACTCGACAGTTGGAGCGGCGTATGCGCCAAGAGATTCCTCGTGCTTGGCAGCGACTGATAAGTGAGCCAAACGAGATGTTGATTGAACTGGTGCAGGAAGAGGTGCACGAAGCTCTTGGTGCGCGGCCCACCCACGACGAAGTCAAAACTGAACTGCGAGCTATCGTCTCAGAGCGCGCTCCAAGGCCTATCGCAGAAGGGCGTCCAGTGGACACAATGCCAAAGGCCTCGCCTGCCGAGACGCCTAGGTCCAGCCTCCGTGCTGCGCGACGCGGCAAGAGTCCTTCAACTCGTGTCTTGGAGTTTCGTTTGTGGGGGCAAACCTACCCAGTCCGACATCAGTACGAAGTCCTCACAACTGTCGTAGATCTCGTCTATGCACGGCACCGTGACGACTTTGGTCGAGCGCTTCGAATAACCAACTTCTATGAAGATCCTGCGCGTTGTGTTACCCCCCACCAGATCAGCGGCTCTCGCTACTATGTAAATCGAAGTTTGAACTTCGGCAACATGAAACAAACTTGCGAGCGTTTGCTCGAGGCATTCGGATACGGCGATAAAGACCTCGAGATAGTGACCGAAGACTGACCACTGATGACCGATCGTCTGCTCGGCGCGCTCAAGGAGCATTACGGGTACGAGTCGTTTCGTCCACAACAGCGCGAGACGATTGAGCATGTGCTTGCGGGTGGCGACGCCCTCGTACTGATGCCAACCGGCGGAGGAAAATCGCTCTGCTATCAGCTCCCCGCAATCCTCTCCGATGGACTGACCGTGGTCGTTTCGCCGCTGATTGCGTTGATGCACGATCAGGTCCAGGCACTGCAACGTGCCGGCGCGAACGCGCAGTACCTGAACAGCACGATGTCGCCGATGGAAAGCTCGCAGGTCGAGCGGATGGTGGCCGATGGTTCTGTCCAGTTGCTCTACGTCGCGCCCGAGCGAGTCAACACCGACCGCTTCCGAAACCTCCTGGAGCGGCGCAATCCCAGCCTGATCGCCATCGATGAAGCGCACTGCATCTCGGAATGGGGTCACGAGTTCCGCCCCGACTACCGAGTCCTGCGCCTGCTGACCGAGCGATTCATTGACGTGCCAACGGTCGCCTGCACGGCGACGGCGACGCCGCAGGTGCAACGAGACATCGTCGATCAACTCGACCGTCCGCGCATGGAGACGTTCATCACCGGGTTCATGCGCGAGAATCTGACGTTGCGGGTCGTGAAGAAGCACAAGTCGATGGACCGACTGGTCGCGCGACTACAGCAGATGCCGGGCGAGGCGGCGATCGTCTACAGCCAGTCGCGCAACAGCACCGAAGAGAACGCTGCACAGTTTCGTCGCTATGGCATCAAGGCCGAGCACTACCACGGCGCAATGACCGGCGACGCCCGGCATGGCGTGCAGGACCGATTCCTGAGCGGCGAGACGCCCGTGATCTGCGCCACGATCGCCTTCGGCATGGGCATCGACAAGCCCAACATTCGCCTGGTCGCGCATTTGGATATGCCCTCCTCGATTGAGTCCTACTACCAGGAGACCGGCCGCGCCGGCCGCGACGGCGAACCGGCCGAGTGCTTGATGTTCTACACCAAGGGTGTCTGGCATCAGCAGATGTTCTTCATCAACCAACTCACCGACGACGCGGAACGGCAGCAGCGCATCAAGCGGCTGCGGACGATGATGGACTTCAGCGAGCAATCGCAGTGCCGCTGGTCGAAAATCCTGCAGTACTTCGGAGAACAGCCCGTATCGGCACAGTGCGGGCACTGCGACAATTGCCTGGGCGAAACGGGCGACGACGTAACTGCAGAGACTCCGCGACCAGTCGATTCCGACGATCCGCCACCTCCACCCGGACGCAACGAGCCTCGACCATTGGAAGAATCCGAAGAGGAACTGTACGAAGCGTTACGGCAGACTCGGGCGCGCCTAGCCAGGGACGAAGGAGTGTCGGCCTATGTGGTCGCTGGCAACAAAGACCTCGCCGCTTTGGCAAGAGCGCGCCCGCGCAACCTGCGCGAACTCAGACAGGTGAAAGGGTTCGGCTCGAGAAGAGCCGCAAAGTACGGCGAAGATCTCTTGGAAGTGATTGCCAAACTCATGGATGAACGAGTTCACGACGGACCCAATGACACCCTGTCGCCGCAAATGCAGATGCCAGCCGGTGACGGGTCCAGCAGAGCTGAAGAGCCGCCGGAACAGTGGCAGCAACGATTCAATGCGCTAGCCGCGTGGCGCACCTTGACCAGCAGCAGCGAAGAATGCGATCCGTCCAGTCTGCTGACCTTTCCGGCCATGCGACAGATCGCAGAGACGACCCCCAGCTCAATTGAAGAGCTGGCCGGTGTAGAGGGCGTTGGGTCACTCGCCATCGAGCGCTTCGCAGATGAACTTTCAGCCATCCTGGGAATCGGACAAACGATCTCAGCACCTCCACCGGTCGGGCCCGTCACGCAATCCGCCGCCGTCCAAAGTTGGGTGATCACCCTCGAGCTCTACCAGTCGGGACACACTGTGCTTGCAATCGCCGAGCGGCGGATGCTATCGCCCGCGACCATTGCCTCACACCTGACCACCGCAATGCGAAATGGGCGCCAGGTTGATCTCACCCCGGCCTTACCCTCGGTCGAGCAGATTCAAGAAGTGCGTAGGCAGTTGTCGAAGGACCCTGACGCCAGCACGGCTGTGATTCACGAACGAATCGAGTACCGCCTATCGCGAGCGGAATTGCAACTGGTCATTGCTCATCTCAGGCCACCGGAAGCGACTGGCAACCTGGGCTAGGGCAAGGGGCGCGTCAGTCCGCAGCCGCTATACCGGACACTGGTGGTTCCAGGGGCACACCGTCGACCAGTGTGAGCCGCGCTCCCAGTCTTGAGGGGATCCTCTGACCTGGGAGCAGGATGCCGACCAGGTTGCATGGGTCACTGGCCGCGATGGTGACGTGCTCTTCAGTCGTGGCGGCTCGGCGAACCGCTCTCAACTGATCGAGTGCTGAGGGCAATGCGAACTGCTCTCCGAGTAACCCCTGGATGAAGCGGCCGCCGCGAATCTCGCCCCGCGCTTCGAGACGCCGCAGCGCTCGCAGCACGTCGCGCCATTGAATTGTCAAACTTTCTCGGGTGGCCAACTCTCTCGAGACCACGCCGTATCGCTGTAGCAGGATGCGAGCGACTCGCTCGGCCAGTTCATCCGCTTCCTCGGGATCGGAGGGCGCTGCGATGCAGGGCGGCAGCGAGGCCCAGCGACCAGCCGGCCCTTCGCCGATGAACACGCCGCCTCCGCCGTAGCGCGGTCGGCGCGACTTCCGATTTGGACGCAACAATTGACGCAAGCCCTGGAAGCCGTCGGCGTGCGCGAGTCCTGATGCGACCAGTTCTCGAAGTCCACTTTCGACATCAGTCGCGATCCGCCGGGTCCCATCGACGAGCTCATCGAAGAACAGCGCGCCGCGCTCCTCCAACAGCCGCAGAATCTGGCTGGCAGCGCCGCCATCAGCGTGGAGTTGCTCGGCGACATCGGGCTGCGGCTCGGGAATGGAGCGTCCACGAGCGGCCGGCGTCGGCGCCGGCTTGCGCACTGCCGCCAGGAGGGAGCGAAAGTCGCGCCGCAAGGCGAGCGTGATCGGCGTTGACTTGGTCGGAGCACGTCGAGCCGAGCGGGGCGTCAGACGCGCCCACGCGATATCGCCGGCGAGACAGAGTTCGTCCAGCCACGCTTCCCGGTAGTCGGATACCCGAGGCGCGAGCAGGTCGCGCTCCCAGGCGGCCGCCGGAGCCTCGAATCCCTGTAGTTGCTCGATGACCGCCCGCACGCCGGCCTTGCCCGACAGTCGCGTGTCGGCAGTCAAATGCTGCCAGCGGAGCAGGAAGCGGAGGTAATGCTGCACCGTGACCGCTTCGATCTCGGCTCGCAGCCGTGCGATCGTGTAGCGATGAATTCTGGCCAACAGGCGGCGATCGCAATACTCCTCCATGTCGTCGGGTTGCAAGGTCGGCGTGAAGTGACCGCGCATGACCTCGCCGTACGCCTCGAGTTGGGCCAGGCCGTAGCCGCAATCTTGCGCCGACAGCCCGCAGCGTCGCGCGAGTTGGTCGGGAGTGACCGGTCCGGAGATCTCCAGATGTCCGCGCACCAGTCGCAGGCGCGCGTCCTCGCGGTCGGTCGGGAGGATCAACGCCGACTCCGGCACCGAGAACGACGGATCGACCGCATGATCGGGGAAGAGCTGACGAATCGATTCGAGGTGTTCCGCGGCAAACCAGATCGCTCCGTCTGGTCCCTCCGCCCTGGCCGCTCGGCCATCTGAGCGCAGTGACGCCAGCATCGACGGGAGATCAAACTCACCGAGTGCCGCGGACAGGCTCGCTAATGCGCCCTCTCGTAGCGCCAGCACCGAGATCAGCAGCTCATGCAGCTCGTCCGCATCGCGGACCGGCGGGAACGCCTCTTCTTGGACCCGCTCGATGGCGTCGATGTCGAGCTTGCCCAGGTCGCGTTGTTCGTTGGGCAGCGTGCGGCGAGTCATGACGGCTCGAGCGCGACGCTCCTCCAGCGGTGCGTCGTCGAGGAACCCAAACGGGTTGATATTGATAATGCTCTGCGCCATCCCCGATGGAGTCACGGTGTCGCGAGCGTGGAGACGGATTTCGCCGCGTTCGATTCGTTCCAGCACGCCGATCAGCGCGTCGGTATCGACGGCCTCGTGTAGACAGTCGTCCATCGTTTGCGCGATCAGCGGGTGGTCGGGCACTTCCAGCGGACCGGCGAGATTCTCCTGGCAACCGACCTGCGCCGGGAAGACGGCGGCCAGCAGGTCGTCGGCGATCATGCGCTGCAGATAGGGCGGCACTTCCTTCGCGCCGCGACGTCGAGGCACGGCCAGCGCACGGGTTGCGGCCCAGCGCCAGCGCGTGTTCCAGAACGGCGCGTAGAGGACGGCCTGGCGCAGCGACTGCTCGGCGTTGTCGGCTTTGAGGTACTCGAACGCCTCCTCCAGCGGGAACGACTGCGTCGGACCGAGCGAGAGCAGAATCCCCTCCTCGTTGGCGGCGGCCTGCAGCTCGAAGTCGAAACGCACGCAGAATCGCTTGCGCAGCGCCAGTCCCCAGGCGCGATTGACGCCCGAGCCGAACGGCGCATGGACGATCAGTTGTTGTCCGCCCGCCTCGTCGAAAAAGCGCTCGAACACTACATCCGTATCCGATGGCATTACCTGCAGTGAGTCCTGTGTTTCCCCGAGATATTCCACCATCTGCTCGGCGGCAATCGTCTGCATGTGGCACTCGCGCTGTAGGCGTCGGACTGCCGATTCGACATCGCTCGCCATCTCGCCGATGTCGCGACGCAGCTCACCGACAGCCGCCGAGAGCTCCATGCTGCGGCCGGGCGCTTCGCCCAACCAGAAGGGGATCGTTGGCGGTGCGCCGTGAGCGTCCTCGACGCGGACGATGCCTTTGTTCTCGACCCGGCGAATTCGCCACGAGGTGCTGCCCAACAGAAATATGTCGCCGGCGGCGGTCTCGATCGCAAAGTCCTCGTTGACCGTGCCGATGAATGCGCCCTCCGGTTCCTTGATCACGCGATAGTCGCCGGTCTCGGGAATCGTGCCGCCGTTGAGGATCGCCGTCATCCGAGCCGCGCGCTTTGGTTTGATGACGCCGTTGATTCGGTCGCGATGTACCAAGGGATTCGAGCGCCCGCCGCCCTCGCCGACGCCGGTGGCCAGCATCTCGATAGTCTCATCGAAGGCCTCGCGCTGCAGCTCGCCGTACGGCGCGGCGCGGCGCATCAGCCTGAAGAGGTCGTCTTCTCTCCACTCTTCTTCGGACGCGGTCTCGGCCACGATCTGCTGGGCCAGGATTTCAATCGGTGCGCTGGGCTGGCGGATGCGGTCGAGGTCGCCGCGCTCGACGGCGCGAACCATCGCTGCGCACTCGATCAACTCGTCCAACGACGTGGGGAAGAGCGCCCCGTGAGGCACCAATCCGAGCGCGTGCCCGGAGCGACCCACGCGCTGCAGGAAGGTCGCGATTCGGCGCGGCGAGCCAATCTGGCAGACCAGATCAACCGAGCCGATGTCAATGCCCAGCTCGAGCGACGCCGTCGCGACGACCGCCTTGAGGTCGCCGCTCTTGAGCCGCTGCTCCATCACGTGCCGGCGCTCCTTGGACAGCGATCCGTGATGTCCTGAGACGTGTTCCTTGCCGACGCGGATGCCCAGCTCATGCGCGACTCGCTCGGCTAGGGAGCGACGGTTGACGAAAATCAGCGTTGTCCGGTGCTGGATGATCAGCTCCGCCAGACGGTCATAGACCGCGCCCCAGTGCTCGTGAGTCGCCAGCGCCTGCAGCGGCGCGTCCGTGGTTTCAATCCAGAGTTTGAGTTCGCGCCGGTGTCCGAGGTCCAGGATGCGGCAAGGCAGCGCACGCCCTGACGCATCAAGCCCGGTCAGGAATGACGCGATCTCGGTCATCGGCTTCTGTGTGGCCGAGAGGCCGATTCGCGTCGGCCGCTGCTCGGCGACGTGGTCGAGCCGGGCCAGCGTCAGCGCCAGGTGCGATCCACGCTTGTCGCGCACGACGGCGTGGATTTCGTCGACAATCACTGTCCGCACCGTGCGCAGGATCTCGCGCGACTGCTTTGCCGTCAGCATCAGGTAGAGCGACTCAGGCGTGGTGATCAGAATCTGCGGTGGCCGCTTGACGATCGCCCGCCGTTCGGACTGCGAGGTATCGCCGGTGCGCAACCCCATGCGAATACGCGGCAGTTCGACGCCGCGCACGTCGGCGAGCTGTCGAATCTCGGTCAGCGGTTCCTCAAGGTTGCGTCGGATGTCGTTGGACAGCGCCTTGAGCGGCGAGATGTAGAGGATCCGCACCTCATCCGGCAGCACGCCGTCGTTCAGCTCTCCCTCGCGGATCAGGTCGTCAATCCCAGCCAGAAACGCCGTCAGCGTCTTGCCCGACCCGGTCGGAGCGGCAATCAGACAGTCCTCGCCCGTGCGAATCGCAGGCCAGCCATCCTCCTGCGCATACGTCGGCTCGCCAAAGCGCCCGACAAACCAGTCCCGAACCATCGGGTGAAAGTCGTCAAGGACAGAAGGCACAATCGTAGTCTGGCTCATATGTTCCGTATCCTAGCGCCCGATGCAACACCGTTCCACAGGTGCTGGATAGAATTTATGTGCTAACGTTTAGGCGCTCGATAGTCTGACATGAACCAAGAGCGAGAGGGTACTGGACCGCCACGATGAACCTTCGCAACCGCACCATCTACATAGGCGACAACCTGAAGCGCCTGCGAGGGATAGACAATGAGTCCGTAGACCTCATATACCTCGATCCACCCTTCAACAGCCGCGGCGAGTATCAGTGGCCCATTGGCACTGACGAACTCACTTGGGATGAGGATCAGACCGGCGGCGAAGGCGACAACCTCGACGATGAAGCGCTGGAGAAACTAGTCGGCGGTAATGGCTTCGACAAGTTCAAGGACGCCTTCACTCTTGACGACCTCGACGAGCGCACACTCCACCAGTTGCTGACCGACGGCGAACCGGCTGGCTATGTCATCGCCGCCGCCGGCGCTGCCGTCGGACCAGGTACCCAAGCCTACCTTACATTCATGTGGGAACGCCTGGTCGAGATGCGCCGAATCCTCAAGCGGAGCGGCAGCATCTACTTGCATTGCGACGACACCGAAGGCGCTTGGCTGCAGGCGCTGATGGACGCGATCCTCGGGCGGTCCAGTTTTCGCAACGAGATCGTTTGGCAACGTACCAGCGCGCACAACGATGCGGGCCGCTTCGGGAGAATCGCGGACAAGCTGCTCTTCTATGCCATGTCGAACAACGCCGTCTTCGATCGTGAAGGGGCAGCCCGTGCGCTTGATCGCGGCTACGTGGCCAGGGAATACAGTCGCGGCCGAGACGATCCGAGAGGACGCTGGCGCCGAAGCGATCTGACCGGCCCCGGCATCTCTCCTGGTGAGAGTGGACAGCCTTGGCGAGACTACGCCCCCACAGATATCGGCCGCTGCTGGTCAGTGCCCCGAGCTACCGGACGGGGCGATTACGCCGACTGGATCGCCGAGAACGTCATCCCGGGCTACGAAGAGATTGAAGGCGTTCACGACCGCCTCGAAGCCCTCGATGCACACGGCTTGGTCCATTGGACCAGAACCGGAACGCCTGAACTCAAGCGCTATCTCGCCGCGACCGCTGGTCAAGTTCCCGGAACGGTCTGGACAGACATCAACCCGGTCGTCGCCGGGTCCAAAGAGTGGCAGCCCTGGGACACCCAGAAACCGCTGGCCTTGCTTGAGCGGGTGATCGCCGCTTCCTCCCGACCCGGCGACATGGTGCTCGATCCCTTCTGCGGCTGTGCCACCGCCTGCGTCGCAGCCGAGCGCCTCAATCGACAATGGGTTGGCATGGACCGCTCCCCGCGCGCCGGCATCCTCGTCCGCAAGAGACTGCGTGAGCAGGACGAAGGCATCGCAATATGGGCCCACTCGGTCAACGTGACCAGAGCGATACCTGTCCGCACTGACATCACTGAGCCACCTATCACCAAGGCGCAACTGAAGGCCGCGTTGTTCCAAAAGCAATCGGTCTCTGGTACCAGCTACGCCATACCTCACGCGATGTGCGCCGGGCCTGATTGTGGCACTGCGCTACCCATTCACCTTCTCGAAATCGACCGGATCCGGCCAGGATCGACTGGTGGAGAGTACGCGCTCGAAAACACTCAACTGCTGTGCGGATGGTGCAACCGCGTGAAGGGCAATCGAGACATGGACTACCTGGCCTCTCGGATCGCGCAGCGCCGCCAGGCCGAATCGGAAACGTAGCATTGTGAGCCGACTGTCCGTCAACCTCACCGAAAGACAGATCGAACGCCGCAATACACCTTCGGCCGTCTCCGTCCAATCGACGCACCAAATCGTACAAAATCCAACAAGAAACCGACCGATGACCAGCAAATTCCCCGCGTGCACAGCCATTTCTCCGGAAATTTGCCGCCAGTTACCCTCCGGACCAGGGAGTGACATCAAATGACGAATAATGGCACCATCAACTGGCAAGCGACCTTTGACGAGGCTCTCGAACACTTCGTCAACTACCTGCAGATTGACACCTCGAATCCACCCGGCAATGAGAAGCCCGCCGCTCGGTGGCTGGGCGCCATCCTGGCGGAGGCTGGCATGGAGGTTGAGTACGTCGAGATCCAGCCGGAGCGCGAGGCGGTCTTTGCCTGGCTGCGTGGCGACGGCTCGAAGCGCCCGATGATGCTCTGCAACCACACCGATGTGGTGCCCGTCGAGGAGGCCTACTGGACCAAGCCGGCCTTCGAGGGCTACATCAAGGACGGCAAGGTCTACGGACGCGGCGCAGTCGACATGAAGGGCTGCGGGATCATGCACCTGATGACGATGCTGCTGCTCAAGCGCCACAATGTGCCGCTGTCCCGCGACCTCGTGTTCTGTGGCGTGCCCGACGAAGAGGCGGGCTCGGTCTGGGGCATGGACTGGCTCTGCAAGAACCGCCCCGACCTGGTCGACGTCGAGTTCGAGCTGTCCGAGGGCGGCTCAGGCTCGACCCAGCTCATGGGCGAGGAAGCGAACATCTTCTCGGTCGCGACGAACGAGAAGGACATCTGCTGGCTCAAGTTGACCTCAATTGGCACGCCGGGACACGGATCGCGGCCGCACTACGACAACTCGGCTGTCCACCTGGTCAACGCGCTCTCGAAACTGGCCGCCTGGGAGCGCCCGGTGACGATCACCCCCTCGACCCAGGTCTGGCTGGACCGACTGATCGAGGAAGGTCACATCCCACCAGTCAAGGACGCCGAAGAGCTGACCGAGCATGTAATCGATCACCCCGGCACGCACGCGATGTTCATCAACACGCTGAACGTGACGATGGTCAACAGCGGGATCAAGGCAAACGTAATCCCGGCCAAGTCGGAGGCCACCATCGACTGTCGCCTGCTGCCTGGTCAGGATCGCGAGGACTGGCGACAACAGGTCATGGCCGTGATCGACGACGACCGGATCGAGGTCGAGTTCTCGGGATGGGACCAGGAGCAGCCGGTCGAGGTCGATTGGGATACGGAGCTCTACCGGACGATCGAAGCGGTTGTAAACGACGCCGTCGAAGACGCAACCGTCGTGCCCTCAACCTGCGTCGGAGGCACCGACAATCGCTTCCTGCGACAGCAGGGCATCCCCGCCTACGGATTCATCCCTGTCCTCCTCAGTCCCGAGGAAGCTGCCGGTTTCCACGGAAACGACGAGCATATGACAATCGAGAATCTAAACATGGGCGTCGAGCTGACATACGAGATCGTGCGTCGGATGGTGACGTAGTCCTCAGACCTCCCCCTCTGGGGGAGGTGCCCCGAAGGCCTGCCCCGCACTTGATACGGGGGACGGAGGGGGCTCGTCGAGACGAGCACAGCGCCCGTCAGCTCGGCCCCCTCAGTCACTTCGTGACAGCTCCCCCAAAGGGGGAGCGCTGGGGAACTACTGCATCTTCGAGTACGGCAGCGGGTTGAGGAAGTAGATCTCCTCATCGGGCGCGTGCTCTCGCAGCGGGCCGATGACGTCCTTGAGTGGATCGCCGGCTCGATACTCCATCATCCCCTGAGCGCCGCCAGGCATGATCCAGAGGTCGGTCAGCTCGCCCGTGCGGCCGATGCGTGAGGCATAAGCCGTGACCAGCTGCAACGCGCCCGCGCTGTCCATCGTGTCGACCAGCCCGCTGATCGCCTGGATCGCGGGCAGTAGCCCACCGCCGGCCGTCTGCAGGACGGCGAGCATGTACTGGCGCGGCTGGTCGGGGTTGGCGTCGAGTGCGGCCTGTAGCCGTTCTTCGGTGCCGTAGGAGACGCGGTTGGCGAACTTGGTGATCTCTTCGATCTCGATCTCGCCACGCAACTTCTCCACTGCCGACCAGAGCGACTTGTCCTGACCCAGCGAGGCCAGACAGTCTTCGGCGTGGGCCATGCTCTCGTAGCGATGAATCGAGAGATCCCAGCCCATCTCGCCGCCGGTCATCTTCCAGGCACCGATCAAGTCAATCCCGTGACGCTCCATGGCCGGAACGACGGTGTCGGCATAGAAGTCGACGAACAGGTCAAAGGCGGTGTTGGTGATCGGCTTGATGCGGTGTCGAACTTCGAGGTAAACGGCCATGATCTACTCCTGATCTGTCTCATAGTCTGCGCGAAGGCTACTGGTTCCGATTCCCTCTCCCCGAGGGAGAGGGCTAGGGTGAGGGCCCGCCCCCTACAGACTCGGCAGGAGGGCTGCGATGAACTCGCGGGTGTGCTGTCGTTCGTCGGCGTCCAGGCCTTCGAAGGCGGCGTAGAAGTCGGTCACGCCGATCTCTTTCCAGCGCAGCAACTCACGCTCGATCTCTTCTTCGCTGCCGACAATCGAGACGCCCGCTGGACCGTCGGCGCCCGAGCCCTGGATCACGCGCTGATATGAAGGCAGCGTGTTGTACATCGCGAAGGCGCGGGCGATGCGTTCGCGAGCTCGGTCGGGGTCGGCTGTGACCGCGATCGGCACGCCGGCGATGACGCGCGGATCGGGCTTGCCGGCGTCGCGTGCGGCGCCGCCCATCTCGGGCATCACGACTTCCTCGATCCACTTCGGACCCGCCAACCAGAGCGCCGTGCCGTCGGCGAGGCGTCCCGTGACGCGCAGCATCTGCGGTCCCAGCGCAGCGACGATCACCGGCGGCGCGTCGCAGTCGGGCAGATCGATCTGCGAGTGGACCTGGAATGCCTCGCCCTCGTAGTCGACCTGCTTACCGTTCATCAGCGGCACCAGGATCTCTAGGTACTCGCGCATGTGACGCACGACGTTGCCGAAGTCGAGGCCCCAGGAGTCCGCAATGACGACCTCGTGCGAGAGTCCGATCCCGAGCGTGAATCGGCCGCCGGCGGCTGCGTTCGTCGCCAGCGCCTGCTGCGCCATCGCGACTGGGTGTCGTGTGTAGGTCGGGATGACGTACGTGCCGAGCTCGATTTCAGAGGTCTCGCCGGCAGCGAGTGACAGCACCGTCATCGCGTCATGGCCCATTGAGGGCAGAAACGCGCCGGCAAAGCCGTCGGCTTCCAGTTGCTTCACAGCTTCGATTTTGCCGGCGAGCGTGGCGCCGTTGGGTGGAGCGAGGACGCGCATTAGAAACTCCTCAAGGATTCTGATGAAAATAGATCGGGCTGTTTGCAGTATTGCGCACAAGAGTCGTTAGCCTGCTCCGCGACAGCACGCACGCAATCCGACAGGAATATTCAAATGGCATCAGTAGAACTGCAAAAGGTCCTCGGCCTGATGGCTGAGCGTCCACTCGGCGAAGGCAACCCCACCCTCGAGGAAATGCGGGCGGGAATGGAAGCGTCATCATTCCCGGCCACCGACGCCGCGACGGTCACCCCGGTCGTCGCCAACGGCGTCCCCGGCGAGTGGGTGACCGTGACCGAGTCCGACCCAAATCGCCGGCTGCTGTACGTCCACGGCGGGGGCTACGTGATCGGGTCGGCCGTCACGCATCGTCGTCTTTGCGAGGACATCGCTCGCGCAGGTGGCTGCGCCGTCCTCAACCTCGACTACCGGCTCGCGCCCGAACACCCGTTCCCCGCAGCCGTCGAGGATGCCATCGAAGGGCTCAAGTTCCTCCAGGCCAACGGACCGAACGGCGCAAGCGCGGCGGAGTCCACATTCGTCGCGGGCGACTCGGCCGGCGGTGGACTGACACTGGCCACGCTGCTCGCAGCGCGCGATCAGGGCGTAGACCAGCCGAACGCGGCAATCGGCATCTCGGCCTGGACCGACCTCGCGATTACTGGAGAGACGATTCAAACCCGAGCCGATGCAGACCCGCTGATTACCGACTCCGCCATGGTCAGCGGTATGGCTGCGCAGTATCTCGGTGACGCAGCCGCCGACGACCCGCTCGCATCGCCGCTGTACGCCGACTACGCAGGACTGCCGCCACTGCTGCTGCAGGTCGGCGACGCCGAGATCCTGCTCTCAGACACGACCCGTGTCGCGGAGAAGGCGCGAGCCGCAGGCGTCGATGTAGTCGAGGAAGTCTGGGACGAGATGTTCCACGTCTGGCACGCCTTCGCGCCGATGCTGCCCGAGGGCCAGGCAGCCGTCGACCGGATCGGCGAGTTCATCAATCAGCACGCGTAACGCCTTGCTGGGACGCTGCGAAGGAATAGGAGCCTGCCGATGGCGTCGCCGCTCTATGGTGACTACGCCGGACTGCCGCCGATGTTGCCCGAAGGGCAGTAAGCGATCAAGCAGATCGGCAAGTGGATCAGGCAGCAGGCGGCCGTGCAAGCTTGAGTTGCAGGTCGACCGCGTGCTCGATCGATGGAAGGACTGACCGATGGCCTCCGCAGAACTACAACAGGCCGTCGCACAAATGGATGCGATGCTTGTCCGAATGGGGTCGGCCGCGGCCAAGGGCAACATCGTCGAGGCGCTGCGTGAGGCCATGAATGCGTCGTTCCGATTCGAAGTCAGCGACGCGGCCACGGTCAAGCCGGTCAGCGCCAACGGCGTGCCCGCCGAGTGGGTGACCGTTGCGGAGTCACGACCCGGCCGGCGGATGCTCTTCCTGCACGGCGGGGGCTACATTGCCGGCTTGCCGGCGACGCATCGGCGGCTGTGCGAGAATCTCGCGCGCGCCTCCGAGTGCGAAGTGCTCAATCTCGACTATCGTCTCGGACCCGAGCACCTGTATCCAGCGGCCGTTGACGACGCTGTCTGCGGGCTGCAGTTCGTGCAGACCGACGGTCCCTCCGGTGTGGCCGGCGCCGAGTCCGTCTTCGTTGCCGGCGACTCGGCCGGCGGCGGGTTAGCCTTGGCCACGCTGCTCGCGGCTCGTGATCGCGGCCTATCGATGCCCGCCGGGGGCGTCGGACTCTCACCCTGGAACAGCCTGGTGCGCGCCGTCGAGGGCAGCGACCCACCCGATCCCTCTGATCCAATCACCCGCGCCATGGCTCTGTCCTACATCGGCGACGCCGACCCCGCCGATCCACTGATCTCGCCGCTCTCCGCGGACTTCACGGGTCTGCCGCCGTTGCTGCTGCAAGTCGGCGAACCGGAACCCGGCCGCCCTGACACCGAGAAGGTCGCGGAGCGCGCACGTGCGGCTGGGGTAGACGCGACAGCCGAGATCTGGCCCGAGATGCCGCACGTCTGGCACATGTTCGCGCCGACGCTGCCCGAGGGCCAGGAAGCAATCGATCGGATCGGCGAGTTCATCAACCAACACGCGTAGGCCCGCTGCCGCAAGTCGAATAGGAGCAGAAGATGCCGTCCAAGGAATACAGCGAAGTCGTACAGGCAATGCAGTCGCAGGCCGCCAGCATGATCGAAGCTGATCTGACCCTCGAGCAGCAACGCGAAGCGATGGAGGCGGGATTCGCCTTCCCCTTGCAGGACGATGTCACGCTGACGGCAGTTGATGTCAACGGCGTCCCCGGCGAATGGACGGTATTGGCCGACTCCGATCCGAGTCGCCGGCTGTTGTATGTCCACGGTGGGGGATATGTTCTGGGATCAATCAATACGCATCGTCGGCTAGTGGCCGACATTTGCCGCGCTGCAGGATGTGTGGCGCTGAGCCTGGACTACCGGTTGGCGCCGGAGCATCCCTATCCCGCAGCAGTCGACGACGCGATCGCCGGCCTTGAGTACATCTGGGCCAACGGACCAGACGGCGGGAGCGATGCGGCCTCAGTCTTCGTCGGCGGCGACTCAGCCGGCGGCGGGCTGATGCTGGCCACCCTCTTTGCCGCACGTGGGCGCGGCGTGCGGATGCCGACCGGCGGTATCGGACTCTCCGCGTGGGCAGACCTCGCCGCAAGCCCTGAGGAGCTGTCGGCGTTCGGACTGGATGACCCAACGATCCCCGACAACACGGTCGCAATCACCGCCTCGCAGGAGTGGGCGGCGATGTACGCCGGCGACGCGGAGCGCAAGGATCCGCAGTTGTCGCCCGTGTTTGGCGACTACGAGGGCATCTGCCCGTTGCTCTTGCAGGCAGGCAGCGTCGAGATGATCTGTCGAGACACCGAGCGGGTCGCAGCCCGCGCCCGGGACGCCGGCGTCGAGGTCGTCGAGGAAATCTGGGACGACATGTTCCACGTATGGCAAGGCTTCGCGCCAATGCTCCCCGAGGGTCAAGAGGCGATTGATCACATCGGCGAGTGGATCCGCGAGCACGCCTAGAGGTGGATAATCTCGACATCGCCCCAATGCCGCTGGAGGTATTCGGCGGCGAGGCGTCGGTGACAGTGTCCTGGAGACGCTTCGCTACAGAGCAGCACTCCTCCGTCGAAGATGTCGCGGTCGAGCTGCGCTTCAACCTTCTGCTCCGTAAGACCGTCGATGTATTGCTCGCTGTAGGCGTCCCAGCTCATTTCGTTAGCGCGGTACTCGCTGAGCAATCGGTCGCTCGGCGCCAACTCGGGGACGTGGACATAATCCATGTCGCAAAGTCGGTGGAGCAGGAACTGGAAATCGCCGTCCGACTTCGACACTTTGGCGAACCCTGAGAGTTGTGAAGACGGCTTCAAGCGGACATCAAGAACGCGTTGTGCACCGCTCGGTCCAAGGAGCTCATCAAAGAACTCCCTGGCCGACTTCTTCGTGAAACCGATGGTGTAGAGCTTCACATCCAACGCGCTTCAGAGTTCAGAGCTCCCCCAGAGGGGGAGCTGTCGCGAAGCGACTGAGGGGGCCTTCTGCCAGTGTGCGTGCTCGGGACCAATCTCCCTCTCCTCTTGGGAGAGGGCGGGGTGAGGGTTCTCCCGCGTCGCCTTATCTGATAGCAATCGCGTGATGCTCGCACACTGGCCCTCGCCCTAACCCTCTCCCAAGGGGAGAGGGGACCGGGGACCGGAGAGTGGATTCTGCGCGCAGTAGCCTACGGATAGAACAGCTTCTGAGCCGCCTTCCGCAGCTCCCCGCGGAAGTCCGGATGGGCGACGGCGATGAGTTCCTCGGCCCTTGCTCGAACCGTCTTGCCTAGCAGCCTGGCGATCCCGTACTCAGTCACGACCGTATCCGCGATGTCCCTCGGCACCGTGACGATCTGACCCGGATCGAACTGCGCCATGATCGTCGAGATCGTGCCCGAGCGGTTGGTCGACGGCAACACCGTCACCGAGCGGCCCTTTGGCGCGAGGTATGCGCCCATCGCGAAGGCCAGGTGTCCGCCGACTCCGGCGTAGACGCGCGGGCCGATGGTGTGGACTCCGAGTTGGCCGGTCAGGTCGGCCGTGAGCGCCCCATTGATCGCGACGATGTTCTCGTTGCGCGCGATCTGCCGTGGATCGAGTAGGTACTCAATGCTGTACGTCTCGAAGGCGGGATTGCGGTGCACTGTCGCGATCTCGTCCGGCGTGTTGCCGATGACCGTGGCTACGAACTTATCGGGATGCGTCTGCGAGTACTTACCGGTGATGATTCCACGCTCGACCAGTGGGACCAGTCCTTCGGTGGTGAGTTCGGCGAAGTAGGAGAGGTTCTCGCGCTCGTCGAATGCGCCCAACCGAGCCAGCGCGCCGGAGTGTGAGCCAACGCCGACCTGGATCGTGTCGCCGTCCTGGACAAGTTCTCCCACGTAGTGAGCCAGGCCCAGGTCGACTTGATTGGGTTCCGGGTGTTCGAGATTCACCATCACCGGCGACTCGCCGGGAACGAAACAGTCGATCTCAGACACGTGCAGCCAGGAATCGCCGAACGTTTCTACCACATGTTCGTTGACCTCGGCGATCACCTTCCTGGCTCGCTTGGCGGAGGTCACGCCATCCCAGACCGAGCTGCCGAGCGACACGAACCCGGCTTCATTTGGCGGCGTTGCGCGAATCTGGAGGACATCGATGGGCCAGGCTTCATCCTCGCGCCCGGCGTCCCACGCCTTGTGGATACCGACCAGCCAGTACGGGTGATAGTCGGCGATACCGGCATTGACCGCGTCGCGGTCGAACAGTGTGCCGAATTGAGGCGCGACGCTGAACGCCGACATCATGTCCTCGGTAAACCAACCGGCATCGGGCACGACGATACCCCGCACCTCGACGCCCTCGAGCTCATCGCTGCGAGCGACAAGCGCCTCCAGAATCGGCAGCGATGCGTGACCGGGCGGAATCCAGAGATGGTCGCCGGAGTTGAACATCGAGGCTGCCATCTCTGGAGTGGCCAGTCGCTCGGCATACGTGTCACGCCAGTTGATCGTCGGGTCGAAGCGCGTGCTGCGTCGCTGGTTGTAGGGGGACGTGGTCATCTCGCTGCCTGCTGCTTCCGCCGGGTCTGCTACTTCCGCGGGTAGTTAGACTCGCGATTAAGGTAACGCCGACTAGGCAGAATCCTACTCATCGATTTCGAGCAAGGGGGGCGAGATGGCAACGGATGGACGAATGGACTTCGGTATTTTCATGGCGCCGTTCCACCGGGTCGGTGAGAACCCTTCGCTGGCGATGCATCGCGACCTCGAGCTGATCGAGTGGCTCGATCAACTCGGTTACGACGAGGCCTGGATCGGCGAGCATCACTCGGCCGGCTGGGAACTGATCGCGTCTCCGGAGGTATTCATCGCCGCCGCAGCCGAGCGGACCAGCAACATCCGCCTGGGCACCGGCGTCGTTTCGCTGCCTTACCACCATCCGCTGATGGTGGTCGACCGCATGATCCAGCTCGATCACATGACCCGAGGACGCGTGATGATGGGCGTCGGGCCAGGAGCGCTCTCGTCCGACGCGCGAATGATGGGTATCGATCCGCTCTACCAGCGACAGCGCATGGATGAGTCGCTGCAGGCGATCATGGCGCTGCTCAAGCAGGATGCCCCAGTCAACATGTCGACCGATTGGTTCGAGTTGGCTGACGCGCGCCTGCAGGTCTCGCCGTACACGAAACCGCACTTCGAGATGGCCGTCGCATCGACGGTCAGCCCGGCTGGTCGAGTCACGGCGGGCAAGTACGGCATGGGAATGCTCAGTATCGGCGTCTACCTCCCCGGCGGGCGCTCAAACCTCGAAGGTCAGTGGACCGAAGTGGAAGAGATCGCCGAGCGAGAGGGCACCGTCGTCGACCGCAACAAATGGCGCCTCGTGATCCCGATGTACATCGCCGAGACTCGCGAACAGGCCTTCGACGAGGCCCGCGAAGGTTGGCGAGCCTGGCAGATCGACTACTTCCGCGACACGCTGCAAGCAGTCCTGCCCGGCACCGCCGAGACCCCCGAAGGCGCCGTCGAGACCGGCGGCGCGATCATCGGCACCCCCGACGACGCAATCAAGGCAATCGAGATTCTGCAAGAGAACTCGGGCGGATTCGGCGGCCTGATGATGCTCGCCCACGAGTGGGCAAATCGCGAAGGCATTCGCAAGTCGTACGAGCTGTTTGCCCGCTACGTCGCGCCAAAGTTCCAGGGCCAGCTCGCGTCGGTCGAGGGAACGCAGCAATGGGTCGCTTCAGGCGGAGGCGCAGTCTCGTTCAGCCGCAACGACGTCCTGGCCAAAGCCTTCCGCGACGCCGGCCAGGAAGTTCCAGACTTCCTGCAAGAGCCAGCAGAGGCAGCGTCGGACTAGGGTCGATTGGCTCTCAAAGCAGAAATGATTTCGTCATTGCCGCGCTCCGTCGCGGCAATCTCGCCGGGTTCGCTGTGATCGCGCCATTCGCTACCAGATGAGGTTGTCCGACGCATCCTTGAGCGCCTGACGACGGATGCGGTAATCAGGCATGATCGACTCAACGAGCTGCCAGTAGGCCCGGCTGTGATTCGGCTGGATGAAGTGGCATAGCTCATGTACGACGACATAATCGACGATGTCAGGATCGGCGAAAATCAATCGCCAGTTGAAGCTCAACGTGCCGTTCGAGGAGGCGCTGCCCCAGCGGGTCTTCCGATTGCGTATCTGTATTCGAGCCGGCTGTGCGCCAACAATCGGCGACCAGTACTCCACTCTGACTGCGAAGTGGCCCCGGGCATATTCGCGCAGCCATCGCTCAGCGAACGCGGCGCGCTCAGGGTTGCCGACGTTTACCTGGAACCGCTCACCGTCGAAATGGAACGGCACAAGACTGGCCACGACGGGATAGCGACTACCAAGCAGCGGCAATGAACCTCCCTCGCGGAGTTCGGTGTGCAACCCTGCAGGATGTTCGGCGGCCAGTCGCTCAGTGATCCAGTCGGCGCGCCGTTGAATGAACTCATCGATTAGTCGTTGAGAAGCCCGCACCGGGGACAACACCCGCAGCAGTTCGCCTTCCACAGATAGCATGACGTTCTTGCGGCGCCGCGGGCTGCGATGCAACTCGTACGTGATCTGGCGACCATCAATGGTCGCCACCCGTTTCGACGGCCGACCACAGGGCACGGTTTCGCTTCGCTAGCTGCCGTTGGCGGCGCGGTTGAAGGCTCGACCGAGTCGGTCGGCGGCCTCTTCGAGCTTCTGCGCCGGCGGCCAGGAATATGCAAGCCGGACCGATTCACCATCGTTGCCGGCGTCGTTGCCGGGATAGAAGCGGTTGCCCGAGGGGAAACTGAGGCCGTCCTCGGCGGCAAAATCGCGGACGGCGTCGCCGGTCAGTCCCTCTCGTAGCTTCAGCCAGAGGAAGAATCCACCCGAGGGTTCAGTCACGTCAAAATAGGGCTCGCCATATGGCTCAAGCGCAGAAGCCAGTGTCTTGGCCTTGAGACCGTAGAGTTTGCGCATTTCTTCCACGTGCTCGCGGAAGTTGCCGCGAACCATGAACTCATGCAGCATCCGGTGCAGCAACGGACTGTTGCCCATGTCGAATCGCGCCGGAACCATCGCCTGGATCCAGTCGGGTCGCGCCTGCACCCAACCGACCCGCAGGCCGGTGGCGATCACCTTCGAGAACGTACCTACGGTCAGCACGCCCCAGCCGTCGGTCAGTTCGGACAGGGTCGGCGGCGGCGGACCGTCGAAGTACAGCTCCGAGTAGGCATGGTCTTCCATCAACAGGATTTTGCGCCGCGCGGCCAGCTCGATCAGTCCGAGCCGGCGTTCGAGCGTCATCGTCAGACCGGTCGGGTTGTGGAACGTCGGCTGGGTGTAGACCAGCTTGATCGTGCGGCCGTCAGCTTCGAGACGGTCAATCGTCGCCTCGAGCTCCTCGAGGTTGATTCCCTCATCATCCATCCCCACGCCGATCACCGTGGCTTGCTTGCCGCGCATCGTGCGCAGCGAACCGGCGAACGTCGGAATCTCGGTAATGACGACGTCGCCCGGATCGAGGAAGGACGCGCAGATCGACTCAATCGCCCCGGCTGCGCCGTTAGTCAGCAGGTACCAGTCGGCGGTTGGTTGCGAAGGATGGTTGCGGGCAACGTAGCCCGCGATCTCGTCTCGCAGCGGCCTGTAGCCCTGTGCGCCGCCGTAGACGAGCGGCGCGTCTCCAGGCGCTTCCAGCACTCGACCCATCGCCGCGAGCAGTTCGGCGCGCGGCTGGGTCTCAGCGTCTGGGATGCCGCCACCGAGGGAAATCGGCGGCAGTTGGCTTTTCGGCGCGGCACCCGAAAGTCCCCACTCGGTCATGTTGCCGGCGGTCATCCCCTTGGTCGCGGTGTTCGCCGTGTAGAGCGCGGGGAAGTTGTCCCACGCATCACGCGCCGCATCGGCAGCGCGACTGCTGATCGGCGCAAGCGACTGATTCGGGGCGTCGGAACGAGTGGTCATGGAAGTCTCCAGCAGTGTTCGGAGGGCGTCGCAAGGACGCACGGGCACGTGGATATGCGTACTCAGCTTACGCGAGCGTTCAGGGTCGGTTGTAGGCTGACGGCATGGTGCAAGACATTACGCTCGGCGTGCTCGATCAGATTCCGATTCGAGACGGCGGCACTGCGGCAACGGCGATCTCGGAGACGTTCCAACTCGCGCAAGCATGCGATCGACTCGGCTACTCGCGCTATTGGCTGGCCGAGCATCACAATGCCGGCTCGCTCGCCTGCGCTTCGCCGGAGGTACTGATTCCCCAGGTGGCTTCGCAGACGTCCCGCATCCGTGTCGGGTCGGGGGGCATCATGCTGCCCCATTACAGCTCACTCAAAGTGGCCGAGAACTTCCGCACGATCACAACGCAATTCCCGGACCGGATTGATCTCGGAGTCGGCCGAGCGCCAGGCTCGGATGGTCGCACCGCGCGTGCCCTGGTTCATGGTCCCGGCGCCCTGGGCATCGACCACTTCCCTGAGCAGCTTCTCGACCTCTACGGCTGGCTGGCCGACGACCTGCCGCCCGATCATCAGTACCGAGAAGTCCAGGCTGCTCCGCCGGGCGCACCGATGCCCGAACTGTGGCTGCTCGGCTCGTCGCACTACGGCGGACACGTCGCCGCCGAGCTGGGTTGGGCGCACTGCTTCGCTCACTTCATCTCGCCCGAGGGCGGCGAGCAGGTCGTACGCAAGTACCGCGAACGGTTCCAGCCATCCCCGGTGAGTTCTGAACCTCGGGCCTCGCTGGGCGTCTCCGTCACCGTGGCTGAAACGTCTGAGGAGGCAGAGCGTCTCTGCTGGAGTCGTTGGTGCTGGCGGATCAAGGGCAATCGCGGCATGCGCGGTGGGATTCCGTCGGTCGAGGAAGCGTTGAACTTCCCCTACTCGCAGCCCGAGTTGGACTATCTCGCCTACATGCAACATCGCAGCATCCACGGCTCGCCCGAGCAGGTGCGCGACAAGCTGGAGCAGTTAGCCCGGGACTACGAGGTCGACGAGTTCATCGCCCTCACGATCACACACGATTTCGCCGCCCGAGTACGTTCCTACGAACTGCTGGCGGAAGTCTTTGACATGCCGTCCGCCGAACTCAGTCAAGCGGTGGCTGACTGAGCAACGGCGCCGGTTCGAGCCCCTGTTCGGCCAGGATGTCGGCGCTGATCCGCCGCACTGCTTCATAGCCTGCATCTGTCCGAGCTTCGGCAACGATCGTCAGATACGGCGTCGTGTTCGACGCGCGAATGATGCACCAACCGCCGGCAGCTGCGGATGAGAGATCAATCCGGGCCCCGTCAATCTCGTTCACCGGCCAGCGACTCCGCGCGTGCTCAGTGATCGCTGCCGAGACCGCGTGTTTGCGATCATCAGGACATGAAATCTTCACTTCCGGCGAAATGCGATAGCGAGGAACGGCATCCAGCAACAGTTCGATCGGCGTCCGCGACGCAAGTTCGGCAATGCGACAGGCCGTGCGGACGGCGTCGTCTGTGATGTGGGGCGGATCATCGATTCGGTAGTAGTAGTGAGTCGATGCCTCTCCGCCAAAGTCGATCCCGGCGTCGCGCATCGCGTACTTGCCCAGCGAGTGTCCAACTGGTCCGAACTTGGCGTGACCACCGAGTCCGTTGATGTGGTCGATGACAGCTTGTGACGTCTTAACGTCAATCTGGACACTGGCGCCCGGATGTGCCGATAACCAGTCCTGCGCTAGTAGGGCCAGCACCTGATCGGGAGTGGCTCGACGCCCGCGTCCGTCGACGAGTCCCAGCCGATCGCCATCGCCGTCAAAGGCGAAGCCAAGGTCGGCGCCTGACTCGCGAACGAACTTCGCTAGCTCGCTGACGTTGTTCGCATGTTGTGGGTCGGCGGTGTGTGGCGGATTAGGCTCCTCTGCGTCGTCGTTGATCGCGACCACTTCGCACCCGATTGCCTGCAAAGCCGTTCGCGCCGTCACGGTCGCGACACCATTGCCGGGATCGATCGCGACCTGCAGCGGCCGTTGCACGCGAAAAGACTCAGCCAAGCTGTGCACGTAGGCTGGCCTTGGGCTCCACAGGCGGCGGTTGCCCTGTCGATCGCGCTGTCGATCGCCAGTAGCAACACCTGACGTCACACGGTCGGCGACCGCTTGGATCTGTTCCGGCAAGAGCGGCATCACGTCCGTGTGGAGCAACTTGATCCCGTTGTCCTCAGGTTGATTGTGAGAAGCGGTGACGACCAATCCGGCGGTGGGACGCTCCTGGGTTAGTAGGGCAGTGGCCCAGTAGACCAGCGGCGACGGCGCCCGACCGATGTCGACGACGTCCAGGCCGGTGTCCAGCAACCCTGCAATGGCGGCCTGTTGCAATGCTGGCGTGGTCGTTCGCTGATCGCCGCCGACCACGACCTGCGCGGCGGAATCGACCAGCCCGGCATAGGCCAGTGCGACTCGAATCGCCAGGTCCGGCGTGAGCAACGCATCGGCGCCGAGCGCGAGACCGCGGATGTCGTAGGCACGGAAGATTTCGCGCGGTACAGACACGGGTTGGCGGCTCATTGATCACTACCCTACGGCCATGCCGCTTGAACTGTCCGATATCGATCTGCAGCGAACCTTGTTCAGGTTTCTGACTAAGTCCGCTCGCAAGGGTGTACTCGCGGACCCTGAGACCGCACGATTGCGATTTCCAGTGGACGTTGGCGCAGTCGATCTCGCTGAAGTGGCCGATGGAATGCAAGCCACGATTGGCGAGATGTACCCGGGCGCTCCGGATCTACAGAGTTTGCTCGGCGGGGCCTCAGATGCGGATCTGGCCGCGATGCAACGCTTTGATTGGGTCACTGTTGGAATTTACGCCTTCGGATTGCCACCGACCAAAACGCGCTCCGGCACGCCGGAGAGTTCGGCGCATCGCGCCCTCAAGGAGTGGGCCGCGGCCAACGGACCGATCCTCGGAGCGCCCTCCGATGTGGTTGGCGTCACTGAGCGTTGGTTCCCTTCCGGCGACGAATCCGACGCGGCGTTCGTCGGCGAATCTGATGCGCTGATTGTCGAGGTCCGCCCGCAGGGAGCCGAGTCGCACGAGTTACAGCTTGCGCTGTTCACACTGGTCAAGATGCGTGCCGTAATGCAAGCGGAAGAACGTCTCAACGGCCGAGTTGTGACGGTACGAGTGATGCTGGTGACCGAGGCGAAACCAGAAGTGTCGATTCGTGAACTGGCCGACGAGCTCGAGGTTGAACTGTTCGTGAGATAACTAGATCAGCGGTTGCGGTCCCACGGTCGGAGCGTCATTAAGCTGCTCGATGCCCGCAACGGATCGATGTGATTCGAGGGCGACCTGCAACTGCTCAGCGACTCGGCGATACGCCGCTTCATCGTCGGCTTCGAAGCGCAGACTCAAGGCCGGCGCAGTGTTTGAGGCTCGCGCGTGGAGCCAGGCGTCGCCCAAGGAGATCCGAGCGCCGTCGCTGCGGTCGATCTGCGCTTGCGGATGTCGCGCGACGAACCACTCACCGACCGCCTCAGCGATGTTGGCCTTCAGCTCATCAGGACAGCCCAGACGCAGTTCCGGCGAGATCGGTCGAGGCTCGATCTCGGCCATTTCCTCCGCCAGCGTTCGTCCGCTCGCCGACAGGTAAGCGAGCAGCGCACAGGCCGCATAGACGCCGTCGTCGATCCACGGCGCGTGCTCGTTCGGTCGATAGCCGGGACCAAACATGATGTGACCGCTGGTCTCTCCTCCGAATGCAATCTGACGATCTCGCATCAGCCGTCGGAAGAATGAATACCCGGTCTTGGCCGAGACCGGTCGGCCGCCGTGACGTACAACACTCTCGATCGCGCTGGTGCTGGTCTTGAGGTCGAGCAGCACCTCGGCGCCTGGGACGCGTTGCAGCAGCGGCCGGGCTAGTAGCGCTACCAGCCAGTCGGCTTCATAGCGGCGTCCCAGATGGTCGAGCACACCGATCCGGTCGCCGTCCCCATCCCATCCGATGCCCAGTTGCGCTCCCACACTGCGAGTCGTGCGAGCCAACGCTCGCATGGTGTCCGGATTCTGCGGATCAGCGGCGATCTCAGGCGTTGGCCGAGCCGTGGAACGGATGGAGTGAACACGCGCACCGGCATCGATCAACGCTCGGGGAGCGGTCAATGATGTCGTGCCATTGCCGGGATCGATGGCGACTGCGATGTCAGTGGAGTTGACAAATCGACTGCGAATCATCTCAAGGTACGGTTCGATCGCATCGAATTCGGTACGTCTTCCGGCTGACGGCGCAGCTCTCGGTTCTGTCGCGGCCACCAGCACGATGTCATCAGGCATCAACGGCTGCGCTTCTTCGGCGAGCAGTTTGAATCCGTTGTACTCAGGTGGATTGTGGCTCGCCGTCACGATCAGCCCGCCGCCCAGGCCCTGCTGGTCGACGGTCCAGCCGATGACGGGAGTCGGCGACAATCCGGTTGCATGGACGTCGACGCCCGCGTTCAATAGACCATCGATCGCGGACTCATACAGCTCCGGCGAACTCTGACGGGCGTCCCGACCCACGGCGGCGCTTTCGCCCCCGTTGTGCAGCAGCCACTGACCGAAGGCGTTGCCAATCCTCCAGGCGACTGACTCGTCGATCTGGTCCGGCGTCGTGCCACGAATGTCGTAAGCACGGACGATCGAGGCTGGCAACGGCTTCGGAGGCATGGCAATCACTTTAGGCTGACTCCAAGTCTGGGTTTGTTGAATGCGCTGGGACGTAGATGGCCAAGCTGTTCGACCGGGACGACTGGCGTTCCGCCCTGACACGCTGGCGCGAAGCTGACCTGATCGACGAGGAGACGGAGTCGGCAGTTCTCGAATGGGAGGCGGAGCGCTCCGCACCGCCCCCAGATGCAGCGGACCGCAGAATCTCGCATGGTCGAGTCGCCGATGTTGCGGCCTACCTGGGTGCGTCGATTGTCGTCATTGCCTGGCTGCTACTGACGGTGTCGCTGTTCGACGATGGTCTGAGTTCGTTCGCCTTCTCCCTCGCTGGCGGCATCATTGGTGTCGCAAGCGCCTGGCTGGCCGAACGCAACCGCGCGGCAGCGCTGGCCGACGCCTGCGCTGGGGTCGCCGTGCTGCTCATTGCCGTCGCGGTGGGATGGCTGTTAGACGAGATCGGCGACGATGATCAACTCTGGCTCGGATGGTTCTTGATCACCATGGTCGTCGTGAGCATGGGCACGCTGATGCACCGACTGACACGGTCGCCGTTGGCTACCTTCGCCGCTAGTGCTGCGCTGGCGCAATCGCCAGCGGCGTTGGCAATCGGCGCGGGTGCTCTGGACCACGGGATTTTCGGCTCCCGATCGCTCGACGGTTGGCAGCTATGGCTGACCTTCGTCCTGGTTGTGCTGATCTCAGGCGCTGTGCTCGTCGGCGTCGGTCGTGCCAGGCGTTGGTTTGATCCCGAACTGGCAGCATGGAGTCGGTTGGGCGCGTCGCTTGGCGCTGGATTCGCCATTCTGGGACTGGCCGCAGCCTCAACCGAGCCAATCATCGACTGGGGGACGCTCCTGGTCGGCTGGGTCGTCACCGCCTGGGCGCTGAGAGACGGACGACCCGAGTTACTGCCGGCGTCTGGCGTGCTGCTGGTCGGCGCGCTCGCAGGCGGTGTCTCCGACGTTGACAACGGTGCGCGTCTGGGGCTCACCGTGACCGTGCTGCTGACCGGCATCGAGGCGACAGCGCTGGGAATGGTGGGACCTCGGCTGTTGCGACGGCTCGCGGACCACTGGTTGACGCCGCTCTGGCAGTCGGCGCTATTGGGCGCCGGGATCGTCGCAGCGTCGGCGTTGGCGGCTCAAAGTCCCGAGCTCGCCGCCATCGGGATCGTCTGGGCTCTGTGTGTGCTCGCCGCAGGAGTGGTCTATCAGCATCGGATCGGATTTGCGATGGGAGTGATCGGAAGCTATGCGACCTTGCTGACGCTGATCATTGCTCAGTTTGACTCGAGTGTCGCTGGAGCACTGGGAACCCTGGCCTTTGGGCTGCTGATCGTGGCGGCGGGAATCATCTGGCGACGGCGCTTCGCAGGTTTGACACTGGGCAACGAGCACTCATAGTCTTGCATCGTGTCCGCGCGTCTCCAAGAGCGCGTTTCGCGCCGTGCGGTCGTGATTGTGCATGTGTTCGCCTGGAGGTGCATGGATGGAAGACAAGACGATTTCGCTGGTCAACGGTCGTTTCAACGTGGGTTACATGGAGGCGGGATCGGGTCCCGATCTGCTCTTCATCCACGGTGCCGGCGGCCTGATGTGGGACTCATTCCTTGAGCAACTCTCGCAGCACCATCGTGTGCTCGCGCCAAAGCTACCGGGGACGGCCAACTCGACCGGCGTTGAGTGGTTGATGGACCACCACGATGTCTTCTACTTCTACTGGGACTTCCTCGACGCGATGGGCGTCGACGACGTGATCGTGGTCGGTCACTCGATGGGCGGCTGGTTCGCCGCCGAGGTCGCCGCGATGCAGCCCAGCCGCGTTTCCAAGCTCGCGCTGATCGCACCGGTCGGCCTCTGGAATGACGACTACCCCGTCGCCGACTTCTTTGCCATGATGCCCAACGAGCTCGTGCCGGCGCTGTTCCACGACCAGGAGCACCCGGGCGCGAAGATGATGACCGCGCCGCCGCCGGAGGATCCGGAAGAGCTGCAGATGGCCACCGTCGAGCGAGCCAAGATGCTTCAGACCGCAGCCCGCTTCATGTGGCCGATTCCCGACAAGCGTCTGGCCGAGCGGATTCACCGAGTGACCTCTCCGACGCTGATCTGCTGGGGTGCGTCGGATGGTCTCGTGCCGCCGCAGTACGCCGAGGACTTCAATCGCGGCATCTCGAATTCGGAAGTGGCGATGTTCTCCGCCTCCGGGCACATGCCGCAGGTCGAAGAGCCCGAGGCGCTGCTGAGCAAGCTCGGCGAGTTCCTGAGCGCCTAGCGCTCGGCAGTTCTGAGGCCGGACCATGCCTCCGCGCGACGGTCTCGATGCGCCCAAAGCGGCGCACTATCGCGATGTCTTTCATCGCTTCGCCAGAGTTGAAGCGCCCGACCTCGCCTCGCCGATGTACGCGGAACTCGCGTACGGCGTGTCGCTCGACCGTGATTTGCTCGAACTCGCGGCGCAGAAACGTCGCCGCCAGCCGGCGCCCAACATGCTCTTCGCGGCTGTGCAATACCTGCTGCTCAGCAGCGCAGCGTGTGCAGAGCATCCCCTTTCTGCGCATTATCCAATCGTCTCGGGGGCGGATCGGCCGATGGAACCGGCGTTCCCCGCGTTTCGCGAATTCTGCCTCGATCATCATGCCGAGATTCTGGAACTGATTCGGCATCGGCGCACCCAGACCAACGTGGTTCGTCGCTGCACCTGCCTGTTGCCGGCGTTCTCGATGGTGCAGGCCGAATCCGAGCGACCGCTGGCGCTGATCGACATCGGAGCCAGCGCCGGACTCAACCTGAATGTGGATCGCTACCACTATCGATACACGCGTGGAGGCCTCCAAGAGGCGTCGTGGGGCAGCGAGCTGGCTCGAGTTTCGCTGGAAGCCGAGCTGCGGGGCAGCGGAGCCCTGCCTCCGCTCGCTGATGATCTGGCGATCCAGTTTCGCGGTGGCATCGACCTCAATCCGATTGACCTGACCGACGAATCGGAGTTGCGCTGGCTCCAGGCATTGATCTGGCCGGAACACGTCGAGCGTCACAAGCGCCTGATCGACGGAGCGGCTGAGTTGAGACATTCGCCGATCGACCTGCGCTCGGGAGATGCGGCCGAGTTGCTGCCGCAGTTGATCGCCGATGCTCCCGAAGATGCGGCCCTGACCGCCTACTCGACGGTCGCCATCTATCAGATCCCGGCAGCCGGACGGCAACAGATCTTCGAAACCCTTGCGGAAACGAGCCGTGATCGCCCGGTATGGCTGGTCACACTGGAGCACTTGCTCGACGACATTGACGACGTGCAGTTCCCCTCGCTCGCCATCACTCGCTTCCGCGACGGAGCAAGCAGCCGGCAACTCCTGGCCCGCTCATCGCCACACGGCTGGTGGATCGAGTGGGCCGAGTAGGGCTTAGTTACGGATGCCGCGGTTCCGTAATTCGGCCACGAACGTCTCTTGGGAATCGATACCCTTGAGCGAGTTGCATGCGTTGCAGAGCAGTTGCAAGTTGTCGAGATGGTCGGTACCACCGCGTGCTCGTGGGACGATGTGATCGATAGTCATGTTACGGAAGGGGAAGAGGGTGCGGCAGCCGGCGCAGTGGCCTTCCTGCTTGCCATAGAGGCTGTGTTTATGTGTTCGGTATGAAGGGAGTTGGCCGAGATCGGTTCGTTGGGGAAGGTCATTGCGGTGAGTGACAGTGAAGGATGTGAGGCCGAGTTCGCGACGGAATCGCGAACGGACCAGTTGGTCGGCCATTTCCGACAGGTCGATACCAATCCACTGCCGTCCGAGGTCTTCGGCCGCAACACAAGCGGTAGCGCAGCCGCAGAAGGGATCTAGGACGACGTCATTCTCGTTGGAGGAAGCTCTGATGATTCGCTTCAGCAACTTCAGCGGCTTCTGGGTTCGGTAACCCGTACGTTCCGCTCCGCCAGCGCGATTGATGTCGTCCCAGAGGCTCTTAAGCCGGTCATCAACGTCGGCGTAGAGCCGAAAGCGAGGTTTACCGCCTCTACGGCGCGGCCAGTGGATCATGCCCGCTGCGTGAAGCGCGTCCAACTTCTCTTGCGAGGATAAGTCCTCGTACTCGTCAGGGAGATCAACCCAATCGGGCATTTTGTCACGCCCCGGGATTGCCCAGTGGCGTCCGATGGCGGTTGGGTCGGTATCGCGCCATGGTTCCCCCGAGGTTCCGTCTCGTGTTCCTTCTGCATCAAGCGGACCGGAGCGGTAGCGGCGCCCTCGTTCATCGTCATACTCACCGTTTCGCGGCGGACTGGGCATCCGGTCTTCGTCGCGTGGAAGCAAGCGGTACGACTCGCCCGCTGTGTAGAAGAAGATCGAATCCGTCACGGCGCCGAAGGTTCGATCGGCGTCGCCGGTGCCTTTTGAGTGACTGGTGCGCTTCCAAACGATCTCATTGCGAAAGTTCGCTTCTCCGAAGACGGCGTCCAACAACATCTTGAGGTAATGGCTGGCGGTCGGATCGCAATGGAGGTAGAGGCTACCCGTGGGCTTGAGCAAGCGGTGCATCTCCAAGAAGCGAACGCCCATGTAGATGAGATACGCCTTCATGGATAAGCCATGGATAGCGCCCGCTGCGTCGCAAGCGGCATAGACGCCGGGTTGGCGCTCAGCGACTTCGCCGTGCCAGGCTTCGTCCACGTCGCTCAGCGTCCAGGTGTCCTTAAACGCGGCCCCCGCTGCCTCACTGCCAATCGGTGCTTCGTAATCTCGATTGGTGTTGAACGGCGGGTCAAGGTAGATGAGGTCAACGGAATCGGAATTCATCCCTCGCATGACATCGAGGTTGTCGCCAGTCCAGATGGTGCGGTTAGCCCAGTTGGGGTCTGCCATGACGCGCTGCTCTGAGTTTGAGCCTAGCCCTTCAGCGCATCGAGGATGCTGGCGAACTCGTTCGGGTCCTGTTCCAGCACGTTGACGTTGTGCAGCAGGGCGCCGGCAGCGGATTCTTGCTCCAGACGCTCGACGCATTCCTCGGTCGTGCCGACGAAGCCGAACTGATCCAGCATGTCCTCGGGCAGGGACTGCGCGGCTGCTCCGCCGCCGCCCTCTTTCCAGGCGACGCGGGCGGCGTTGGCTTCGTCCTCATAGCCCATGCGCGACAACTGGCGATAGTAGAACTCGCCCATCCGCGCGCAATAGAAAGCCAGCGTCCCGGCCTGGCCGGTACGGGCGCGTGCCTTCGCCTCGGGCGAATTGGCTACGGTGACGCCACCCGGCGCCCGGACGGTGAAGTCGGCCGGATCCTTGCCTGCTTCGCGGACCCAGTCGTTGACCAGGTCGATCTCTTCTTTGAGCCGATCCATGGGAATCATGATCGGCAACCAACCGTCGGAGATTTCGGCTGTCATCTTCACCGATTTGGGGTTCAGCGTGGCCAGATAGATCGGCAGTTCCTTGCGATAGGTGTCGAATCGAAGTGTGAAGCCTCGCTGGAGCTTGAAGAGGTCGCCGTCATAGTTCAAGCGCTCACCGGAGAAGAGGATCTTCATGATCTCAACGGTCTCGCGCATGCGCTTGAAGGCCGGTTGGAAGGGGACGCCGTGGAAGTGCTCGATCACCTGCGGTCCAGAGTTGCCCAGGCCCACGATCACACGACCTTCCGACAATTCGTCGATGGTGGCGAAGTGCTGGGCCAGCGCCGCCGGCGTGCGCGAGTAGATATTGACGATGCCGGTCGCGACCTGCACGTTGCTGGTTCGTTCAGCAAGCTGGACCAACGTCGTAAAGGCGTCCTGCCCCCAGGCCTCGGCAACCCAGAGCGAATCGATCCCGACTTCATCGGCGATTTGAGCACGCTTCAGCGCCGTCTCGCGGTCCATCGATCCTTGCCAGTCGAATCCCATCCCAATGCGTCTGCTCATGATCGGCTCCTCGATAATTCGGTATTGCACAGCTCACCCTTCAAGCGTAGCGGTGGACTTCACAATGAACGCCGCTGCCTAGCGGGAGACCCTGAAAGCTTGGGATAGTCTGCTGCGAGTACCATCAGCCGGCCTTCAAGCGGGAGAGTCCAATGTCAGAAGCGATCGCAGAGGTGAAGCGCCTCGGGGTGTTGGGCGGCGGA
The DNA here is from genome assembly GCA_965232875.1 of Dehalococcoidia bacterium. Classification (GTDB taxonomy): domain Bacteria; phylum Chloroflexota; class Dehalococcoidia; order Bin125; family Bin125; genus Bin125. Next base: position 85,228 of record OZ247431.1, read on the forward strand.
ACGATGGGCTCCGGTATCGCGCAGACCGCCTTGTTGGCAGGCGCAGAGGTTTCATTGATCGACGTTGATTCCGGCCAATTGGAACGCGCCCGTGGCGTGATCGAGAACGGCGTCAATCGGCTTGTGTCTCGCGAACGAATCTCCGAGCAACAGGGTCGGTCCGCACTTACCGCTCTGACCACCACGACGGATATGGAAGCTCTCGTATCCGCGCAAGGCGTGATCGAGGCGGTGTCCGAGAACGTCACATTGAAACAGGGCATCTTTAAACAGCTCGAGGAGCTCTGCGCAGACGCGGCGTTCCTCGCTTCGAACACATCCTCGCTGTCGATCCAGGAAATCGCCCAGCGCATGTCCGACCCCTCGCGGGTCGTGGGGTTGCACTACTTCAATCCGGCGCAGGTCCTGCCCCTGGTTGAGGTTGTGGTCCCGCTCACGGCATCCGAAGAGGCGGTGCAAGCGGCCTGGGCCTTTGTCGATTCGACAGGCAAGACGCCGGTGCGCGTCAAGGACACGCCGGCGTTCATCGTCAATCGGTTGCTGGTCCCCTTCTGCCTGTCTGCGCTCCGACTCTGGGAGTCAGGCGTGGCCACGGCTGAGGACATCGACCAGGCCTGCCAGCTTGGTCTGGGACATTCAATGGGTCCACTCGCGACGGCCGGCCTGGTTGGTCTGGACGTTTTGCTGGACGTGGCTGAAAGCATGCAGCGAGAGATCGGTGACCCGACACTGGCGCCACCGACGATCTTGCGGCGACTGGTCTCGGCAGGCCGCTTGGGTCGTAAGACCGGACGCGGCATCTATGAACACGGTGATTAGCGGAGGTTGAGCATGGCTGTCACGTATGAAGTGTCGGATCGCATCGCAACGATAGTGTTAGACCGTCCGAAGGCGCTGAATGCCTTCGATCGAGAGCAGTACGCTGCTTTCTCTGAGGCCTGCGCACAATTCAAGGACGATGACGACGCCTGGATCGCGATCATCACCGGCGCAGGAGATCGCGCGTTTTCCGCCGGCGCAGACTTGCGCGACATGATTCCCGCGATGATGGATGAGCCGTCAAAGGAGCGCTTCGAACTGGCTCCGACGATCATGCGCGGGATGTCCATCGCTAAGCCGTTGATCGCAGCAATCAATGGCTTCGCTTTTGGCGGTGGACTCGAAGTCGCACTGGCCTGCGATCTGAGGATCGCCTCGACCAATGCACAGATGGGCCAGCCGGAAGTCGGTCTGGGACTGCTGCCCGGTTGGGGCGGTACGCAGCGTCTGCCGCGATTGCTTGGCGAGAGCCGGGCCATGGAAATTATGTTGACCGGTGATCCGCTCACAGCAGAACGCGCTGAGGAGATTGGCCTGGTTCACAAGGTCGTCGAAGCAGACGAGCTGATGGACGCTGCAAGAGCAATGGCCGAGCGCATCTGCCGCAACGGACCGCTGGCGGTTCGTGCGTGCAAGTCGGCGGCCGTTCGCGGCATGCAAACGTCACTCGACGAAGGGCTGCGGATCGAGCAGCTCTACTTTGAGCGCCTCGCCTACACCGACGATATGAAAGAGGGCGTCGCCGCCTTCAACGAACGTCGCACTGCCGAGTTCCACGGCAGCTAGGCGCCGATTAACTCGATCGGTTCCGATTCAGTTTGATTGCCTCTTCCGTCATTCCCGGGACCAGCGCGGGAATGACGGAATTCGTGCTGTTCTTTGCCCCTCAAGTCGATTTGGCTCAAACCTGCCTACCCGCGGTCGGACTGATGATTAGCCTCTTCCTCACCGACCTCCGGGTGGGCGCTCCAGGTCTTGAAGTCCTGCTCGGTAGCAGGCAAGGTGATGTCTATGGTCTCACCGGGCTCAAGATCGGCGGGGGTGGTTGGTCCGAGTTCAGTGCCGTTTGAGAGATGTACTTCGACTCGTACTCGAGTGAGCATGTCATCGGTCGTGTTCTCGACCGTGCCAACAAACTCATTCGCTTGGCCATCGTAGGTCAGGACCAATCGTGCACTGTTGCGGGTGTGGTCGTAGGTGTCTGACTTGCTGAACTGGGCTGCGGACTGCTCTTCGCCCTGTTGTTGTCCTTGTTCTTGCTCGTGCCCTTGCTGTCGACTCTGTCGATCTCCGTGTTCTCCCAATCCCTCCCGTGAGTCGTCACCGGAACAGGCAACAGCGAACAACATTGTTGCGATTAGCGCTACGAACGCGATGGAACGCTTCATCTCACGACCTTTGCTGTGCATCTGCGTCGGCAACCATAGTCGCCGCGCAATGTACACATGCGGTTTGAGATGTGTTCGCAGGCGGTTAGAAGCGCCAGCGCGTTGCGTTGCTTGGATAGTCGGACTCTGTCCAGGCAAGCGCTTTCTTCAGCTCAAGCGTAAAGACCGGGATTGTCTCCTCGGCGCCCCAGGGCATGTCGTACTTGGTGTTGAAGGCTTTCTGGATTTCCTTCGTCGAGTCATGCAATGTGAACTGACCTTCCAGGATGACGACCTCGTCGCCGGACTCCAGGTTGACGACTGATTCGGGATTCTGTTTCAGGTTCTGCGCTGTGACGCCCAGTGGGTCGGTGGCGAAGTGGAAGGCGTCGTCGACCCAGACGCCCCAAACCGGCACCGAGTGCGGCCGGCCCGACGGTCGAGTCGTCGCGATCCAGTAGTTGCGCGAGGACTCGAGCTGCGACGTCACCCAGTCCCACGACATCGGGGTGAAGGGATACTCCTCCAGCGCGAAGCCGAAGCTGTCGGGAGCGTCCAGTCGTTCAGGCTCGGGAAGATTCACGAATGGTCCTCTGAGAGCGGATCGTAGGTGCCGAGGTGCCAGTGATTGCCTTCGTAATCGGCGACAGTGAAGGCGTGGGAGCCGTACTCGGTATCAGTCAGCGGCTGGATCACGGTCGCGCCGGCGGCGACAGCGCGAGCGAAGGTCTCGTCGACCTGCTCGGCGGACTCGGCGGTCATGCTGACTGAGCCATGACGATGCGGCAGGCTATGCACATTGTCAGCGGCGTCGCCCAACATCACGATGGAGCCGCGCCAGGCGAGTTGGGCATGCTCGACCCTGCCTGCCTCGTTGCGGACGACGAAGTGCTCGGTCAGTCCGAACGCCTCACCGAGCCATTGGATGGCTTGGTTGGCGTCGTCATAGCGCAGCGTGGGGACCACAGTTTGGTGCGTCATTGGAGGCCTCTCAAAATTGTTTCACTTGAAACATCTGTACGGTGTTCTTCAGGTTATTCGAGGGGCAGTGGGTCTCGCAAGATCTGCGACAACTCTCCCGAAGAGTGGACGGGCGCTGAACAGGCGAATCGTTGGCAGACATAGGCCGTCGGCGATCCCTGCTGGAGAGTCTTGTCGACCAACTGCGGAACGATCGTCGCCTCGGAGGTGCGCTGCATCAGCACCATCGGACGAGGAGGCCCCGACCAGAGGTCGCGTCGCATGGCTGCGATCTCCGGGGCGGCGCGCGGTCCGACGAGCGCGACCGAACGATGATCGGTCAGCCAGTCCTCAACCGAAACGAACAGCCCCAGCATCGTCGGGGCTTTGCTCAGGAAGGCGGAAAAGGTCGAGCGCATCGCTTCAATCAGGTCGGCGTAGCGGCCGTCAGACGTTAGTGCATACATCCGAGCCAGCGCTCGCGCGGCCAGCGAGTTTCCGCTCGGCGTTGCGCCGTCCTGGACCGGTTTTCGCTGCGCAATGAGCTCTTCACCGCCGCGTCCGACGGTGAAGAATCCGCCGCCTTCGTGATCCCAGAAGCGGTCGATCATCGCATCGATCAGCGCTCGCGACTCCGAGTACCAGGATTCGTCGCCGGTCGCCTCGTAGAGCGAGATCATGCCGTCGGCGACGGCAGCGTAATCCTCGACAAACGCATCAACCGAAGCGCGTCCGGCCGAGTGGATGCGCAGCAGCCCGCCGTCATCGGAGCGCATGTTGCTGAGAATGAATCGGGCGGCGCGTTCTGCCGCTTCGATGAATCGCGGCTCCTCGAGCACAGCGCCAGCCTTTGCCAGCGCGTCAATCGTCATGCCGTTCCAGGCGGCGATGATTTTGGTGTCGGTTGCCGGTGGAACGCGAGTAGCGCGTTGCGCGAGCAGGGACTGACGACTGCGTTCGAGCGAGGCTTCGACTTCCGCCAGTGGCAGGTCGAGCCAGCGCGCGACATTCTCAGGCGACTGCGCAGCCAGCAGGATCGAGTTGCCCTCCCAGTTACCGCCGACATCGACTCCCCAACGACGACAGGCGATTTCCGCGTCACCATCGCCAAGCAGTTCGTGCAGTTCGTCTCGGGTCCAGACAAAGTACTTGCCCTCAACGCCTTCCGAGTCGGCGTCGGTTGAGGCGAAGAACGCGCCGTCCGGAGTCTGCAGCTCGTTGAGTAAGTAGTCGGCGGACTCGCGAGCGATCTTGGCGAACAGGGAGTCTCTCCCCTCCTCTGCCGTCGGCATCTCCCCCCCGCTGGGGGGAAGAGTTGATGATGAGGACTCCAGCCGGTGTGCGTCGAGGTAGAGAGGAATCAGGAGCGCGTTGTCGTAGAGCATCTTCTCGAAGTGCGGGACCAGCCAGATCTGGTCGACCGCGTAGCGATGGAATCCGCCGGCGAGCTGGTCGTAGATGCCGCCTTCGGCCATCTTGCGCAACGAATCGGCGAGATGTCGGCGGGCATCGGTGCGATTGCTGGCCGTCTCGTCCAGCGCCTGCTGTACAAGTAGTTGGAGATAGAAGGGCTGCGGAAACTTCGGCGCTGCGCCGAAGCCGCCGTGCGTGCGATCGGCGGATTCCAGGAGCGCCGTGGCGGCGCGAGAACGGACCTGCGCGGCAGACTCGGTCAGCTCTTCGCCAGCCAACTCGACACGAAGATTAAGATGTTGCGTGAGCTGCGTCGCCTGTTGTTCGACTTGGTCACGTTGCTCGCGGAACGCTCGTGTGACGCCTTCGAGGACATCAGTCCAGCCTGGCATCCCAGTCCGCCGCTGTGGCGGGAAGTAGGTGCCACCGAAGAATGGGCGACCGTCGGGAGTACAAAACACGTTGAGTGGCCAGCCGCCGTGGCCGTGGATCATCTGTTGGGCGTCCATGTAGATCTCGTCGACATCGGGTCGTTCCTCGCGGTCGACCTTGATGCTGACGACGAGTTCGTTCTGCAGCGCGGCGATCTGATCGTTCTCGAAGGATTCACGCTCCATCACGTGACACCAGTGGCAGGCGGCGTAGCCCACGCTGACCAGGACAGGTTTGTCTTCCGCCCGAGCGCGAGCCCAGGCTTCATCGCCCCATGGATACCAATCCACGGGATTGTTGGCGTGTTGCAAGAGGTAGGGAGAAGTCTCCCGTGCAAGTCGATTTGGCATAGACCAACCTTAACAGCGCGCACACTCCGACCGATCTGGTCGCTGTTAGCGTTTCGGTCGAGTTGTTCAGGTCGATTCGGAAGGTGGCTGCGATGACTCCGATTGAACAGGTCCTGGCGCCGGGACGGCGTCTGCTCAATCCCCTGATTGACGTATTCAGCCTCGACCAGGCCAGCGTCAATGGCAATGCCCGTCAGTTGATGGCGGAAGTACTGGGGACGTTTGGGCTCGTTTTCTTCTGCGCCGGCTCGGCGCACGTCGACTGGTGGTCGGGTGGACAGCTTGGAGCATTGGGTGTCGGGCTGGTCAATGGATTCGGCGTTGCGGTGATGATTTTCGCCTTCTGGGCGATTTCGGGCGCGCACCTGAATCCTGCGGTTTCGCTCGGGCTATGGCTGAGCGGGAAACTGCCGGGCCGCAAGCTGGTTCCTTACATTGCGGCGCAACTGGTGGGCGCCTTGATCGCCTCCTCGGTGATGCACGGCCTGTTTCGCAATCACACGGGCGAAGGCGAATCCTGGCTCGGAGCGAACTTCAGCGATGGGCCGTTGATCCAGGCATTCGGCGCCGAGATCGTCATCACATTCTTCCTCGTTTATGCAATTCTCCTGATGGCCGAACGTGGACGCAGCGCGACGGTGTGCGCACTTGCAGTTGGTCTCTATGTGGCGGCTGCTGTGACAATGGCCGGCAGCGTCTCAGGAGCGTCGATGAATCCGGCGCGCGCCTTTGGTCCTGCGGCGATTGCCTGGTTCTGGACAGATCACTGGATCTACTGGGTGGCGCCAGCACTGGGAGCGCTGTTCGCGTCGGTGTTCTTTGCGGTGCTCCGCGATCGGTCGGCGGAATCCGACTAAGATCGAGCGAGTGGAACGAGTCGAACGGAATATGCTGAGGTGTAGGAGGACCGATCATGGTCACACAGGAGCCGTCCAGTCGTGAAACTCGAGTAGAACTCTCCCAAGAGGAACTGGCAGCGATGCCCAATGAAGCGCAACAGGCCTACCATCGCGCGCGGCTCATCGAACAAGGCATCGCCAATGGTATGCCGAAGACGCTCGAGTGGGTTCTGCCGCAAGAGGATGAAGATGAGGCACCGGAAGAGCGGGAAGAGTGGCTTCGGATCGTCAAGGAGGCCAGAGAAGATCTTGTGACGGAAGAGATTGACTTCACTGAGGAGATTGACCATGAGTACCCGGAGATGAAGGCGTTCTTTGACAAGATGGACGCCTATTTCCCTAACGGATACAGGTGGATCCACTTGCTAGATCCCGAGTCGACACCAGGTCGCGCTCTGTTTTCTCAACTCAAGAACGAGTTCCCAGCCGCTTGGGATTTTTTCCTCGCAGAAGTCGACTAGCTGCATGGCCGTCGGACGTTGGCGTGTCCAGCGGTCTCCTGAAGCGAGCAACCAGTTACGCAGGCTGCATCCATTGCTGAAGCATCGCGTGAATGATGCACTGAGGGAGTTGAGGAGCGGGCCGTCTTCATTGGGCGGGGAACTGCTGGACCAGTATCAGCACACTTGGCGACTTTCGATCGGCAAGTTGAGGGTGGTGTACGAAGTCGACTGGGACGAACAGCGCATCTTGGTGACTCGGATCCTGCCACGGTCGATTGCTTATCGAGGATTGCGCCCCCGCCGACGAGGAAGGCCCTAATACTCGATCCCCGCCGCTCGCAGCGCGAATCTGAGCGCCTTGTAGTTGTTTCGAGTGAAGTGGTAACCGCCCATGCCGATTGCCTGGGCGCCCAGCACATTCTCTTCCAGATCGTCGATGAAGAAGCAATCCCTGGGCGCAACGCCGATTTCCTCGGCGGCGTGTTCGAAGATCCGTGGGTCGGGTTTTCGCATGCCGATTTCTCCAGACACCACGATTGCGTCCCAGTTCACTTCGACCGGCAAGTCGCTGAGGAATCGGTCACGAAGATCGTCGGGGGCGTTGGAGAGGACGCCGATCTTGTGTCCGGCCGCCTGGAGATCGTGGGCGAGCTCGAAGTTGGGATGGTGATACTGCCAGGGCTGGGCGTACCAGGCATCGAGCAGGCTCTGCACCTCCTCGGCCACATCGCCCTGCAAGTAGGGCTTGAGGCTCTGCTCGACGCCGCGCTGCCAGGTGTCCCAATTGCCGCGGCCGGTCTCGATCGCGTGCCACTCCGGAGTTCGGTAGAAGGCGTCGACCAGCGTGCCCGCCGGTAGATTCCAGCGCTTGCCAAACTCGTCGTATCCGTCCCAATCCATTCGAATCAGAACACCACCAAAGTCGAACAGAACGGCGCGCTGCGTCATGGCTCGGTCTCCTCAAGGTCCAATAGTGATTCGCCCATGGCGAGTCTACGTGCGATCCTGACAATCCGTTCCCCTGCGACCGAGAATGGGCGTTCGCGACCCCAGCGCGCCGCCGCTTCGCGATGTCGAGATATCTCACGAGTTTCACCGGCATGCAACGCCCTTCTGATCGCGGCGGCAAATGCTCGCGGAGTTGGTTCGGCGATCCAACCGTGTCGTTCGTCAACCGTGGCTCTTGCGCCCGCGTGCGGCGCCGCGATCACCGGGACGCCGCTGGCGAGTGCTTGTGCGATGGTGAGGCCGTATGCCTCGTAGTAGCCGGGTGAGCAGAACGCATCGGCGGCCGCGAAGAGTCGCCATTTCTGATCTCCGCTGACATATCCGGCGAAATGGACTTCAGCCTGTTCCAGCGTCGCGGCAGCACTTCGTAGCTTGCGATCGTATGACTCACCACCCATGTAGGCAGGCGCGCCAGCGACGATCAGTTGGATTCTCTCCGCTGTGGATGGTGATTGTTGCTCGATCAGCTTCAGTGCATCGATCACTAGTTCAATGCGCTTTTCCGGTGAGACGCGGCTGAGCGTAAGCAACGTGAAACGGTTTGTATCGGCCTGAAGGACTCGTAGTGTGGCCGCTCGCTGTGTTCGCAAGTCGGGATTCGCGTCGCCGATCACACCCCAGGGAATGACCTGCGTGCGCTTGGCGACACCGCTACCTGGATAACAATCGGCCAACGACCGCGCGATTGCTGCGGACGGTGCAATCGGCACGTCGACATACCTGGCAAGATTGCGTTCCTTGGACCAAACCAGCCGGGCAATATCGGGCGCGTGTTTGGTCAGGCCTCGATCTTCGACAAGTCTCCACAGGGCCGCGAGATGATGTCCACGAACAGGGAGGCCGGTGGGCTGCGAGATGTAACGACGAGTGAAGAACTCGCTGACGATCACGTGCAACAACGACATCTGTCGGAAGCCGTTGTTGTGGAGTTCCGCGAACGGCGGCCCTTCCGACGTGTCGTTGGCTAAGACGACTGTGTCCGTAGTTTCGATGTCCGAGAAGTATCGCTGTAGTGCCGATTCCCACTCCAACGCAAATCGGGCATAGCGTCGAGCATTGAGCTTGAGGATCTGGTCCGGTTTGGCGCGGGCAAGTGTTGGGACTGGCAGTGATTGACGCAGGCCGTCGAACGATTCGTCGCGGCCGGGAGTCAGCAGCGTGACCTCGAAATCGGACTGGACTAACTGGGGAATCAGCGCTTCCAGTACGGCGACGCCACCGCCTACGGGCGCCGCCTCGGACGTGAGGGCGCCGGTCGCGCTGCAGAGGAATATGCGTGGCATGTCATTGAGGCTATTCGGTCGTTGCTTGCAGTCTCAGAGGTACGCTGCGTGCACTGAGACGACTGGAGGCACGGAATCATGGCGCTGAAGTATGAACGCCTGGATGGGCTGATGGCGGCCCAGGTGACGCCGTTTACCGAAGGTGGCGCCGATGTTGACGTGGACTGGATTGGTCCGCACATCGACTGGTTGCGAACAATGGGCATCACGGGGATTCTGACGCTCGGCACGAACGGTGAGGGCCCATCGGTCGGGCTCGAAGAGCGCAAACGCGTCGTGGAAGCGGTCAAGCAGGCGTCACGTGGGATTGGCGGCGGGTTAGTTGTAGTTGCCGGTGCCACATCGCCGTCGTTGCCCGACACCATCCGCGCCGCCAATGATGCGCTTGACTCCGGAGCCGACGCCGTGGCGCTGTTGCCGCCGTTCTTCTTCAAGAATGTCGATTCCTGGGGGATGATCAAGTGGTTTTCCGCTGTGATCGAATCACTGCCCACGGAAGGCCGGGCACTGCTCTACAACATGCCGGCACAGGCAGGAATCGACATTCCCGACGATGTCCTGGCTGGCGTGCTGCAACGACATCCTGACCAGCTCATGGGAATCAAGGACTCTGGCGGCGACGCCGAACGCACGCAGCGATACATGGCGCAGGTTCCGTCAGAGGGCCCCGGTTCGGAGTTTCGTGTGATGGCTGGATCAGATGCTGCGCACGCCGCGCTCTACGGAGTCGGCTGTGTCGGTGGCGTCTCGGGCATGGCCAATGCGGTGCCAGCGCTGGTCAAAACCATCCAGTTCGCGCATCGTGAGGGCGGCGAGCCGCAGCGCCCGCAAGATCAACTCAACGAGCTGCATTCAATTCTCAACCTGTTTCCCCGGGTGGGAGCGTTGAAACAACTAATCTCGATCACCAGCGGTCTGCCACTCACACACACAAGGCCGCCGTACCGCGATCTCGATCCGCGTGAAGTGTCGGCCCTAGAGGAAGCGGTCGGACGCTACCTGCTCGGCGAGGCGGTATGAGCCGTTAGAAGTGGTTCATGCAGTGCATGGCGTACTCGGTCGCGAAGAGGTGATCGGCGCGGATGAGTGCTGCTGCGTCGCTTGCTTCGATCCGACCCAGCCGATACGCATAGGTCGCGGTCAGCGCTCCGGTTGCGAGATGTGCCAGGGTGAACGCGTCCATGGTCAGTTGTGGCGTGGCGTCTACCTGGCGGATGTCCGCGCCTTCAGGACCGGTCGTTAGCTTCCAGGTGCCCTGGTTCCAGTCGCAGAGATCGTCGAGGACGCGGAATGTCAGCTCGGACTCCACTCGGTACTTGCGTGTCATCAATGCACGCGGCAGATCGACGATGCGGACCAGGATGCCGTCACCGACATCAACGCGGAGCGTTCGTGGGTCGCGGGCGAAGTGCTGGATCGGATCGTCGGATGGCGCGTCGTTCACGTGAATCCGGTAGACGAGATCCTGTCCTGCGGCAAACTGCCACATGGCGACGTACGCCTCGGGAGTGAGCCAACCGTACTCGCGGATCGTCATGCGTTGGTCGCGCTGACCGGCGCTGAACGCGTTCAGCGATCGGTCCTCGCGGCTGGTGTAGACCATGTAGCCCTGCGTCTCGCCGTGCTCCTCGTAGAGCAGCACACGGACGGGGCCCTCGGTGATGTCGTCCGGCTCGGACAGCACCTCGGCGCTCCACAGATTGAGGCCACGATGCAACAGGCCGTTACGGGGCTGCATGTACTGGCGGTAGAGGTCGCGGATCACTTGCGCGTCGTCAGGTAGGTCCTTGGCGTTCGTGACGCTCAGTTGTCCGGTCGGCGTCGGGGCCTGGACGAAGTTCAGATCGAGCGGGTCAATCTCGTACTGGTGGCGTCGCGAGCAGATCGCGTAACCGAAGCGCTGGTAGATGCCGGCCTGCGAGGCATACAGCGCTGCCAGCGACTGTCCCCGCTCGTACTGCTCGTCCAACGAGTGTTCCATGGCGAAACGCAGGTAGCCGCGCCGGCGCTTGGTCGGGTCGGTGCCGACGGCGGTGACGCCGGCAACGTGGGCGCGTTCGCCGTTGAAGCGCATCGAGAATGGCCAGGCGCCGAAGGTCGTGGCCAGCGATCCGTGCTCGAACACGCAGGTTGACCATTCGGGCTGGAGAAAGGTGACCGGATCGCGCATTGGGTTGCCGTGTTCCTGCAGCGCCAGGTTGGCGATGAAGCGGAAATCTTCCATTTCTTCGGCGTTGGCGGCTCGGACTTCGACTCCGGCGGGTATCTCGCGACGCGTCATGTGTGCTCCTTGGCAGTGTGGACATCCTGAGGCTATCAACGACACGGGTGTTGGAGCATTGTCAGGATTCTGTCCGTGAAACCCGTCAACTGACGATTGAGGTTCTATAGTGAATTTTGGTTGGCTGGCAGGCTGAACGCCATGAAGATACTCATCGCTGATGACGAGCCCCACATCCGTGAGTTAGTCCGGCTGTACCTCTCGCGAGAGGGATACGAGCTAGAGTTCGCTTCCGACGGTCAGGAGGCCCTCGAGAAAGCGGTCATGCTGCAACCTGACCTGGTTGTGCTTGACCTGATGATGCCCAAACTGGACGGCTTTGAGGTGACGAAGGGGATCCGGCAGGATTCCGATGTCCCCATCCTGATGCTCACGGTGCGACGTGAAGACGCCGTCAAGGTGGCTGGCTTCGAACTGGGCGCCGACGACTACCTGACCAAACCCTTCAACCCAAAGGAACTGGTCGCGAGGGTTAAGGCGATTTTGCGCCGCGCCGACGGGATCTCTCGCTCGGGCGTCGAAGTTGCGGTCGGCAGTCTGACGTTGAATCGGCAGACGCGCGAGGCTGATCTTGGCGGGACCTCGCTGAAGCTTCGTACGAAAGAGTTCGACCTGCTATTCGCCTTGGCGCAGAATTTGCAGACGGTCATGTCTCGCGAGCAACTGCTGTCGTTGGTGTGGGGCTACACCTTCAGCGGTGAAACGCGCACCGTTGACGTGCATATCAATCATCTCCGTCAGCACCTGCGCGACAGTGACCTGCAAATCGAAACGCTGCGCGGAGTTGGATACAAGATGACGATGCGCGACAACCCGTCTGGTCTCTCTCTGTCATCCAATGGCGACGCCCACGCCCTGTCGCCAAACGGTGACGCCAACTAGTCGGCAGCGGCAAGCGTTGCCAACAGGGCGAATCCAATGATCCCCGGCACGCAGCGACGGCTACCTGCTCCGGGCTGGCCGGGCTGGCCGGGCTTGCAGTTCAGCACGATTCGTTCCCGCATCTATGTGACCCTGGTCGGGATCGTTCTGCTGACCCTCGTCGTTGTTGGCCTGATCAGCTTCCTGTTGCTGGGCGGGTACCAGGACCGCGTCGAGCAATCTCGACTACGGGAGCTCGCGACTGCCTGGGGTCCTGAGTTGTTCACGGAGGAGTGGGAAGGTCGCGAGCCCGACAACCTGCTGCGTCCCGAGAATTTGCTGCGCAGCTTCCAGACCGAGCGACGACTGTCCGGCTCCATCGTGAGTGAGCTGGATGTTCCGGTCCTGGGCGTCACATCGTCGGGCGAGGTCGTACGGGTGCTTGAGTCCGGCGATCGTTTCCTCGGCGAACGGCTTGAGTTCGATTTTGGCGCACTGGATACGAGCCAGGTGGTAGAAGGACAGATCACAACGGAGGACGGCGAACGACTGGCTTACGTCCTGACCAGCTTGTCCAAGGAGGAAGAGGAACGGCAAGGCTACTGCTGCGTTGTCGTGGCCTTAGTCGGCGAGTCCAGAGGCGCGCTGTTGGCGGATCTGGCGCCGAACTTGCTCAGTGCGGGCGCAATTGCACTGGTGGTCGCCTCGCTCGTGGGCTTCCTCGTGTCTCGATCGATCTATCGGCCGATCCAGCGAGTGGCGGCTGCATCGCGCAGCGTGGCGCGCGGACAGTTACAGCAACGCGTCGATGTCGGCGGCTCGCAGGAAGCGCAGGAACTGGCCCGTTCGTTCAATCAGATGACTGAAGAGGTTGAACGTCAACAGACTGCGCTGAGGGACTTTCTGGCCAATGTGTCGCACGATCTGCAGACCCCGCTGACGTCGATCAACGGTTTCTCTCAGGCGCTGATGGATGATGTGGTCAAGGGCGACGAGCAGCGGAACGCCTACCGAATCATCGAGGACGAGTCGCGCAGGCTGCTGCGACTGGTGGAAGGATTGTTGGACTTGTCGCGGATCGAAGCCGGACAGGTCCAGGTGGAATCGAATCCAGTGGATGTTGCTGCCCTGCTCGATCACGTCGGTGATCTATTCGCGCTCAGAGCGCAGGAGCTAGACGTCAGTCTGTCGGTGGGTGCGTCGGATGTGGGCGACGTGCTTGGCGACTGGGACCGCCTGGACCAGGTGTTGGGCAACCTGCTCGACAACGCGTTACGCCACACACCGCCGGGCGGCAACGTACAGTTGAGCGCACAGAGCGAGAGTCGAACCAGCGTGTCGATCGCGGTCGCCGACACGGGTGTCGGCATTCCCGAGGAAGCAATCCCCAACCTGTTCGACCGCTATTACAAGTCGGATCGACCCGGTGCGCAAGGCGGCACCGGCCTTGGTCTGGCGATAGCGCGCGAGCTGGTGCGAGCGCAAGGAGGCGAGATTCGGGTGTCGAGTGCGCAGGGGGTCGGCACAACCTTCCACATCGTGCTGCTGGCGACTCGCGACGACGACGAGTTCGGCAACGATCTGGCCGAAGCGAGCGCGGATGCGAGAGACCGTTCCAACCAGGAGCACGAGTAGCGTGCCTCGCTGGTCGGTCCTGGCGGGACTGATCGCGATCGCCGCCTGGGCAGCGGCGACAGTTGCTGCGTGCAATGGAGACGCTCAACCTCCTGGGCCGGATCGGGTTGACCAAGCCCAGACTGAGCAGCCGTCTCCGGATCAATCGACGCCGCCCACACTGCAACCCAGCGCCGGCTTCACGCTGGAAGTTCCCGACGAGGTGGTCGGAGAGCACCTGGAGGCCACCGGGATCTCGGTGCCGTTGGATCTGTTGCTGCAGGAATCGGACGACGCAGAGGTCGGCGCGTTGCCTCAGCGGGCGAAGGCCTCGGTGGGCCTGCTTTATCAACCCACGCTGGACAGCCAGACGCAGGAGACGTTCTGGTTTCACGTCATTACCGACGAATCTGAGCAGGCAGCAGTCGACTGGGTCAAGTACCTGGCGTCGCAGCCGCCGTCGCTCATGCGGTTCATCGCGCCGCATCCCGATCTGATGTCTGCGGAGTTTCGGCCTACACCCGTTGTCGGAGACGCCGCAGTCTCAATCCAATTGATTTCGGGCCATAGTGGCGGGTGTTGGTTGTCCGAGCTGCTCGTCTTTGCCCAGAGGAACGCGCTCGTCTTCCTCAAGAATGCCATCGAAATCACCGCTGAGGAGGGCAATGTCGAGGGGTCAGCGTTGTGCGACGAGAGCAGAGCGCAGTTTCAATTGACAGATATCGATGCAATCGCCCGTTTGATCTCCGAACGGTTGTCGACAGCCCCATAGGGTTGGGTTAAGACATCGCGTGCATAGTTCGATAACCTGTATCGCCAGAGTCGGTAAGATTGATCGCGCAACCATGGGCGATCATGTGGGCAGTCTGATCGGGCAGAGCGGGAGGGCAACGGGGGCGTGCGTCGGGTGCAAAGCATCAGCCGTCGGGAAGCGATAGGCGCCGTGTGCTGGGCCGCGTTGGCGGTCGGCATCGTTGCCGTACTCCTGCGCCAGACCGTCTCTCTCGAACCTGTCGTTTTTGCTCCAATCTGCGGGATCGCCGTCGTAGCTGTATTCGTCCTGGCACGCCGATGGCCCGACTGGGGCATCCTGGTCGCCTATGTCGTCGCGATGGCCTTGTTCATTCAACTGCGCGACGCTGCAGATGAGACCGGATTGCGCACCCTGACCGCCTACGTGCTGGATTGGGAGCTCTGGATGTTCGCCGGCGTGACGCCCTCTGCCTGGTTGCAGGCGCGTATCGGTGGAGCCAGTTCGGATCCTGGACTGCCTGCGTATTTCTCCGCGTTCATTCACTGGACCTGGTTTGTGTTCCCTCACGCAGCCGTGCTGGGCGCGTGGCTCTTTGTGCGCAAGATGGCATGGCGCGTGACGATCATCGTCGCGCTGACCTTCTACCTCGGCGTGTTGCTCTACTTCACGGTTCCGACGGCGCCGCCCTGGATGGCCTCTGACCAGGGCCTGGTAGACGGGATCGCACGCGGGATGAATGCGGTGGGTCCGGCGATCCTCGGCGTCGACCTTTACAACTGGGCCTTTGCCACCATGGCGGAACCGAATCCAATTGCTGCGATGCCGTCGCTCCACTTCGCCGCGTCGTTTGTGGTGGTCGGCGTCGGCATCGTGCTGCGCTCGCGCTGGGTGGTGGCGGTGGCTCTGCTCTACTCGGCAGCGTTGACCTTCTCCCTGGTTTACCTGGGCGAGCACTACATCGCCGACATCCTGGCCGGCGGCGTGGTGGCCTTCATCGCGTTCTCGGCTGTCGAGGGCGGGCGCTACGTGCGAACACAGCTCATGCTGCGCCGCGCCCAGCTCAGCGCCAGCGGCCAACGCATGGCCCAATGGCTGCGAGAAGCCCTGCGGTTGCCGCCGTCTCGAATTGAGGCAGGCTAGCCTCCGCCTGAATACCGGCGGAGTGATCCATGACGGCACGGATTCCTGGATGGGCGACAGGTCGCGTCGCGCGTCTGGCGTTGGGAATGGGCGGCAGCAGCGCCTTCCTGGTGTTGTTCCTCCGAAATGCAGATTTCCATCAAGTTGGCCGGGCGTTCACCGAGGTCTCGGCCTGGTGGATCGGTCCGGCGCTGGTCGTCTATTTCGCCGGCATCGCCGCGCGGGCATGGCGCTGGCACTGGTTGCTGCTGCACATCAAGAACGTCTCCTGGTGGCGCCTGTTTCCGATCGTCGCGATTGGATTTGGCGTCAACAATGTCCTGCCGCTTCGGGCGGGAGAGTTTGTCCGAGCGCACGTCCTCTATCAGCGTCACGACATCTCCCGGCTGACCGGGCTCTCCAGCATCTTCATGACGCGGGTCTACGACGGGCTGATGCTGACGTTCTTTCTCGTGATCGGTGTGATCGCCAGCCTGGTCGGGCTCTGGGGCATGACCGATGCCGGCGACGAGTTGACAGCGGCAATGTCGTTCCTGGTCTTTGGGATCACGGGCGCCTTTCTCGTCTTTGGGGCGATTGCGCGTCGTCCTGATGACGCCGAGCGGATCATCGGCCGACTATTGGGTCGGCTGCCGGGCCAGTCCGAGCGCGAATGGACCTGGCTGCGCCCGCTGATCACCGGGATGTCGGCGCAGGCCAACCGCAAGCAGGTGACCGGCGCGCTGGTTGCCAGCCTGATCGCCTGGGCGTTGGAAGCGTTGATGTACTGGATGGTCGGGCAGGCCTTCAACCTGGGTTTGCCGTTTCCCGTGTATCTGCTCGTCGCGGCCGCTGCGAACCTGTTGATTACTGCGCCGTCAACGGCCGGCGGCGTGGGTCCGTTTGAGTGGGCCGCAAAGGCGACACTGCTGATCTGGCTGCCAACCCTGGGGACGATGGGCATGCAGGACGCCGAGTCGACGGCGGTGGCCTTTGCCGCCATTCTCCATGCGCTGGTGCTCATTCCTATCTCTCTGACCGGCCTGATCTTCCTCTGGGTGTTTCAGGTCGCCCCGCGACGTCGGATGTTGCAGCCTGGGTCGTAATCTGGGCACAGCATGAGTCGGTTGGAGGAGGGCTGGATCTGATGACAACCCTGGATGGACCATTGGACGGAATTCGCGTCGTCGACCTGTCGGCGTTGGCGCCGGGACCGTACTGCTCGATGTTGCTGGCCGATATGGGTGCGGAAGTGATTCTGATCGAGCAGGCAGGACGTCCGCGCGGTCGCCGAGACATCGCGGGCAAGGACCCCAACGAAGAGCGGCGCCGCTACTCCTCCTATGCGCTCGGACGTGGCAAGCGCTCGATCGGGCTGAATCTGAAGTCTGACGATGCCCGTGAGATCTTCTACCAGCTCTCCGATGGCGCCGATGTCGTGCTCGAGGGATTCCGTCCCGGTGTGGTCAAGCGCCTCGGCGTCGACTGGGAGACGCTGTCCGCGCGCAACCCGAGACTGGTCTACTGCTCGCTGTCGGGGTTCGGCCAGACGGGACCGTATGCCTCGCACGTGGGACACGACATCAACTACATCGCTACAGCCGGCGCATTGGGCATGATCGGCGACTATGCCACTGGCGGGCGCCCGGCGATTCCGGTCAACATCATCGCCGACTTCGCCGGCGGCGGGCTGATGGCGGCGTTTGCCATCGTCTGCGCAATCCAGGCGCGGGAACGCACCGGCGAGGGGCAGTACATCGACCTCGGGATGTCGGATGGAGCGATGTCGCTGATCACATCGGCGATGGCCGGCTACGAGGGCGCCGGGGCCGACATGCGTCCCGCGCAGCACGTGCTCAATGGCGGCGAGCCGCATTACCAGGTCTACGAGACGGCCGACGGGCGTTGGTTCTCGGTCGGTTCGATGGAGCCGTATTTCTACGCCAACCTCTGCCGGGCGCTGGAGCTCGAGCAATTCATTGATGACCAGGGAACGTCGAACGTCGAGCGGCGCGAGGAAATGCGTGCGGCCTTTGCCTCGGCATTCAAGACTCGCAGCGCTGATGAATGGCACGAGCTACTCAACGATGTCGATGTCTGCGCCAAGCCAGTGCTCAGCCTCGAGGAAGCGATGCAGGACGAGCACAACATCGCCCGTGAGATGGTGGTCGAAGTATCGACGCCCGACGGCGGTGTAATGCGGCAGGCGGGCGTTGCGCCCAAACTGTCTGCTACGCCAGGTCGGGTTCGTGGAGGCGCACCGAGTCGCGGGCAGGACACGGCAGAGTTGCTATCGGCGTTGGGTTACGACGAAGAGGCGGTTGCCGGGTTGCGTGAGCGTGAGATTGTTGCCTGATCCGCTTGTTTGCCCTTTCCAGTCAAGGCGGACGGCAATAGCGGCATTGTCCAGAATTCAGGTTTTCGGCGAATGTTTTTTTCTGGGTGTCTGTTTGGCCCGATCTCCTGTGTTTTGCTGGGGATTGTGATTGAGGCCTTTCAGCTTTTTTCAGGTTTTTTCGGGTTACTTCAGGCAAGTGCAGGTCGGGGATGTTCGATTTTGTTCGATTTCGGGCGATCGTGGACGATCTTGGGCGGAGTTTGTCGGCGCCTGGAGCGGTCATGTCGAACAGGGTTTGGTGTTGGACGAGGAACGGACGGGCCATGATCGAAACCTCTTGACTTACTGAGCTCATGAGTTCTGATCATAGCTCGTTTGGCAGACGATGGGCTCGCCGCCATCCGGCCCAGAAGACAGTTCCGCCGGCCAACAACAGTGCGAAGGCCAGAGTGAATCCGGCCTGGAAATCAATGGCGTCGACGAGGACGGAGGCTGAACCGATCACGATCGTGATCATCACGGCCGTGAGTAGCGAGAAGATCGAGAGCACTGTCGCCCGCTGGTCGGAGGGGATGCGTCGGTTGATGTAGCCGCCAGCGAGCGGTTGCACGGCCGCTGTGCAGGCGGCCAAAAGCGCGAATGAGGCCACGATGGCGAGATGGTCAGCGACGAGCAAGGGCAAGAAAACAAGGATGCCCACCATTAGCACCGCTGGCAACGCCCGGCGCTCACCGAGCCGTGCGGCCAGTGGAGCGGCAACGATGGCCCCGAGCATCAAGCCGACGAACGACGGCAGCATGAAACCGGAATAGGTCAGCCCCTCGATCAATGTGATGACAGGATCCACGCCGTGCGAACGGACAAAGGGTTGGATGAAGAACTCGGGGAGATCCAGCGTGGCGAGCATGACGCCAGCAAAGAGGATCGCCCAGAGTACGGGGCGGGTTCGCAGGGCGATCCTCAGTCCAGTGCGGATCTCGCTGAGGACTGCGGCGCCGGAGACGTGCGATGCCGATTGTTCACTCGTGTCGTTGAAGTCCGATTCGCGTCGGGGCGGTTCACGCAGGGCTAACGCGAGCAGGCCGGCCAGTGCCATTCCCGCTGCGCTGATGATGATCACGGTGCGGAAGTCGAGCACCGAAACCAGGGGGCCAGCAAGGATCGTGGCGGCCAGCAAGGAAGCAGTCGCCACAGCGCTGGCGCGACCGGCGTGGCGCTCGTACTCGTCAGTGCGCTTAAGTTGTCTGAGGCTGTCGTAGAGCAGCGCGTCGTCGGAGCCGGACATGAGGGTTCGGGCGATCGACATGAACAGGTGGCCGAGGATCAGGCTGGGGAAGCTGAGCGTGGCAAAGAGCACCGTTGCTCCGGCAAAGCCCAGCGCTCCGATACCCAGGGCTACCCGGCGACCAAAGCGATCGGCGATTGCGCCCGTCGGCACCTCCGCCATGATGGTCGCGATCCCGAAGAGGACTTCCATGAACCCGATCTGGACATAAGACAATCCATGCTGGGATTGCAGGAAGAGGAACCAGATTGGCAGCCAGAAATGGAATCCACGAACGAACTGGAAGCTGTAGTAGATCGGAATGTTGCGCGCGAAAGGACTGCGAGCCGACACGCCGTCCGTCGGCGAGCTACTCATACCCGATCGTTAGGTTCCGACATCGGAGCGATCAGCGTTGATTGCGGAGAGACACCATTGCTTTGAGCCAACCGGCCGTTTGTGCCGTTTCCATTCGCGCCGTTTGACCCATTGACCGCGAGGCCGGGGGGAACCGCTCGGCCGACATCGGCCTGGGGCGCTGGACGGATGCTGATTCGACGCAACGTGTCTGCCTGATCACGGCGATGAGAACGCCGCCAGGCAATCCAGAATCCAGTGCCAACGGTGAGTACGACACCGACCGAGAGTCCGTAGGCGAAGCGGAAGTCGATGCTGTCGGCAGACGCCGAGATTGCCGGCACGATTAGTGCCATTTGAGCGGCCATCATCAACTCAAAGATCGACAAGACGGTGGCTCGTTGGTCAGAGCGGATGCGCCGGTTGATATAGCCGGTGGCGATCGGCCGAATTGCTGCGTGGATGCCACCCAGAATCGCGATCGGCGCAATGATGCTGAGGTGGTCGAAGAGCAGCATTGGAATGAAGAGGAAGGCCCCGCCGATCATCAGAAAGGGGATCGCCCGTCGTTCACCTACCCGTGCTACGAACGGAGCAGCCAGCAAGGAGCCGGCCGACATCGCTGCGAAGCCCGGCACGATCAACCCGCTCCAGACTGCGCCATCGAACAGTCCGCCCGAAGGGCTGAGACCATGATGCCGGAGGAACGGCTGCACGAAGAAGTTCGGCATCTCGTATGCCACCGTGACCACACCGGCCAGCAGGATGATCCACAGCACCGGCTTTTGACGTATGACGATTCGGAAGCCATCGAGGATGTAGTTGACAATGCCTTGCGGCGAACGGTCGTCGGCGGATGCATCGACCGCTGAAACCGGAGCGGCGTGCAGTCCGTCGTCGCCGAATTCTGCTTCGGTCCGCGGCGGCTCGCGTAGCAGGAGCGCGACGAATCCGGCCACTGCCATCGTTCCGGCGCCGATCAGGAAGACGGCTTCAAGGCCCCAGAGGCCGGCCATCGGACCGCCGAACAGCGCTGCGCCGAGCAGTGCGCCGGTCATCATCGCTTCCGAGCGGCCCATGTGCTTCTCGTACTCGCGACTCCGGCCAAGAGTGCGCAACGTGTCGAACAGAAGCGCATGTCCCGAACCGGAATACAGGGTCATCGACACGGCCATGACCACGTAGCTCAGCGCGAGGCCCACGAAGCCATCGGCCATGACGAACAGGAAGGTTCCGCCCGTAAACATGAAACCGCCCAGCGCCAAGGAAGTGCGGCGTCCCCAACGGTCGGCGATCGCGCCGGTCGGAACTTCGGCGATGAACATCGAGACCCAGAAGACGCCTTCCATCAATCCGACCTGGGTCAGTGAGAGACCGCGTTCGTCCTGCAGGAAAATGATCCAGACGGGCACCCAGATCAAGAATCCAGTGGCGAACTGGAACAGGTAGTAGATCGGAATGTTTCGCGCGAAGCGGTCAGTCTGTGTCATCGGCGGGCGCGTGCAGATTACCGGTCATCGTTGGCAATGCAGTAGAGCGTAGGGAGTTGAGGAGAGGTGAGAGCGGCCGCTCAGTCCGTGTTCTGCACATTTGGGTACAGAGTCGGAGCCTCGCCACCGTGTCCATTCTGATTCAACTGCGATTGCGGTCGATGCGCTTGTGGTTTGGGGACGGTCATCGACCACTCGCGAATGCGTTCTGACTGGTCGCGCCGATGTGCAAGCCGCCAGAGCAGCCAGAGTGCCGTGCCGATCGTGATCACTACCAGCAACGCCAGTCCGAATGCGGCCGGAAAGGAAACGAGGTCCGCCACTGGCAGGAGCGCGATCACCACGATGCTCATGACACCGCCGTGCACCAGTGAGAAGATCGACAACACTGTTGCACGCTGATTGGATGTGATTCGTCGGTTGATGTAGCCGGTCGCGATCGGTCTGATCGCCGCCTGGGCAATGCTGACCATGAAGATGGCGCCCAGCAGACCGAGATGGTTCCAGATCGCGAGCGGAACCAGGAAGAGCGCTCCAAACGCGAGGATCGCGGGGAACGAACGCCGCGCGCCCAACCTGCCGATCAGTCTCGCGGCTGCCATCATGCCCAGCATGGTTCCCAGGTATCCAGGGATCAGCAACGCCGACCAGATGAATCCGTCAGTCACGCCGGCCAGTGGGTCGAGGCCATGCTGCGCGACGTACGGCTGAGCCACGAACCGTGGAAGGTCGAACAGCGCGATCAAGATCGCCGCGAACGGCACCAGGTAGCGAATCGGTCGATTGCGCCAGACGATGCGGAATCCTTCGAGCATCTCGTGCATGATCGGAACCCCGCTGTCTGCGTGGGGAGCCTGATCCGGGTGGTCGGCGGCGGTGTGCCGGACGTCTGCAGGGGGCGCATGGAGTGGATCCGGTGCAAAATCCGACTCTCGGCGCGGCGGCTCACGCAGCGACAGTGCTGCGAATGCTGAGACAACAAAGAATCCTGAGGAAACGAGGATGGTCGCGGAATATCCGAGGAAGTACGCGACTGGTCCACCGATCGCCGTCGCGAGCACCATCATGGCCCAGAACAGCCCATGAGAACGCCCCGCATGGCGTTCATATTCGCCGGTTCGGCCCAGGACTCGCAGCGTGTCGTAGAGCAGGGCGTCGCCAGCGCCGGAGTAGAGGGTCATGCCCATACCCATCACGAGGTATGAGCCGAGCAGGAGCGAGAAGGAGTCGGCCATCGCGAAGATGACTGTTGAGATCGCAAAGAGCATTGCGCCGAGCGCCAGCGAAACGCGCCGACCAAATCGGTCCGCAATCGCACCTGTCGGGACTTCGCCGATGATGATCGTGAGCCAGAAGAATGACTCGATAATGCCGACTTCTGTGAGAGACAGGCCGCGTCCATCCATCAGATAGATGATCCAGACCGGCAGAAAGATCATGAACCCGGTCGAGGCCATGAACAG
Source organism: Dehalococcoidia bacterium (assembly GCA_965232875.1). GTDB lineage: Bacteria > Chloroflexota > Dehalococcoidia > Bin125 > Bin125 > Bin125. Next base: position 107,743 of record OZ247431.1, read on the forward strand.
GTAGTAGACGCGGATGTTGCGTTGAAAGCGACGCGGTTCGTAGTTCGGCAGAGTAGGAGCGAGTGCGGACATACTCGCTCAGAGTACGGCCAACGCCAGGGACGAGTCAGTCAGGAGGGCGGCTCGGAGATAGCGGTCGCCGCCGCATCTGGTTCCAGGGACGTGGATAGCTCGCGTTTGTGGGACGGATCTTGGTTGCGACCAGGATGTCTTCCGGTGGATCGATTGGCGTGATCTCTGCGCCCAACGCATGGGCCGTTTGCTCAGCCTGATGCATCTCCGCCAGCGAGAGTTCGCCTGTCCAGGCCGCGGCGATGCCGCCAACCTGCAGGAAGGGAACCATGAGCTCGAGCGCTGTTGCCGGTGGAGCGACTGCCCGGCTGATCGCCAAGGAGAACCTTTCGCGCATTTCAGTGTGTGCGGCCAACTCGGCGCGTGCCCGCAGGACTCCGATGTGAGGCGCGTCAAGCAAAGCAACGATCTCAGACAGGAATTCCGCTACGCCAGTGCGCGAGTCCAGCATTGTTGACGCTCGTTCTGGTTCGCAGAGGGCGAACGGCAACCCTGGAGCGCCGTTGCCGCTGCCGATGTCGATCATGGGTCCGTGCGGCATCGGCAAGTCGGCGCCAATCAGGCGATGTCGCCCTGCCAATGGCTCAATGACGTGCTTGTGAATCGCGGCTTCCGGCTCTCGAATTGCTGTGAGGTTGCGTGGCGCGTCGAGCATACCGCTCAACCAAATGCTCAGTTGCGCGGCCAGATTTGGATTCAGATCCTCCACATAACTCAGGCCTGCCATGCCAATGGCCTCTCGAATCTGCTGTTGGTCTATCAGGTACGCCATCGGCAAGGGAGTAGGATAGGGGTGTCGGAGCCTGGTGATGCTCTATCCGCGCCGCGTGTCGCGCGGGAGAGGTGCCGGACGACTCGATACCTGCTCGAAAGTTGGAGACGACTGATGGCATTCTTTGACGACGAACAGACAACCGACGCAGTGGAAGAGTCCGTAGACGATGTGGTTGAGGGCGAAACCGAGATCTTCGATGAGCCGGTCGCCGCAGAAACGGAAAACGGGAGCGTTGCTCCGTCCAAGCCCATCACTCTGGACATCGCGGTGATGGAGTACTTCAAGTGGGAGGAAGAGCGAGAGGCGAAGCGCTCGCGACGCAAGACGACGACGGCCACGCAGTCCCGTCGAGGCGCATTCGTTCTTGACGAACCGGCGCGCGAAGCGGTCACGAGATTCCTCTGGCATTTCGGTCCCAGTACGCCGATCTCGGAACTCTCGCCGAAGACGATGGAGGGGTTCCAGGAAACCATCGGCACCAACGCCATGGATCTCGCCTCTCGCTTGCAGCCGGTGAAGGAGTTCCTGCGCTATTGCTGGAAACAGCAATACACCGTCACCGTCGATGCCGAGGGAGAGGCCAGCGCGCAGAACCTGGGCAACTACCTGCGAATCAAACGGGCCACCAATGTGGGGCGCGACGCGTCGCGCTTCCAGCATGAACAGGCCCAGACCTTTGAGATGACCGCTGCTGGTCTCCAGTCCTTGCATGAGGAACTGGGACAGCTCAACGCGGAGATGCCTGAAGCCGTGCAGGCGGTGGCGGCCGCGCGCGAGGACAAGGACATCCGTGAGAACGCTCCGCTCGAAGCTGCACGCGAGCATCAGGAGCGCCTCAAGTCACGGATCGATGAGCTTGAATACCAGATTGCGCACGCCGTGGTTCGCGATGAACGAGCGACAGGGCGGGCCAAGCTGGGCAGCACCGTGTCGGTCGTCGAAGTAGACGATAACGGCGGCTTGCTCGGGGAAGCCAGAGAGTACACTCTCGTTGGAACCACCGAAGCGAATGCCGCGGCGCGGCGGATCTCGGTCGAGAGCCCTCTTGGTCGCGGACTGCTTGATCAACCTGCCGAGCGGCAGATCGAAATCCAGGCCCCTAGCGGTCGCAAGCGGTTCCGCCTCCTCGCGGTCACGGGCTGACCGGCCAGATTCGGTCGGCCGTCCAAGCGAGACGCAACAAGAGCGAGATGTGCCGCCTCCCGTGCGCACCGGGACGCGGTGTCCATCCACCAACTGAGCGTGCGCGCGGGGAAAGTGACGCCGATGTCCGACATTCCGACCATTGAGTTCACGATCACCAACGACCACCTCGACACCGGTCTGCGCGGCTATCCGGTGGGTACCTGCGAAACCAGCTACGTCGACCCGCAGGAAGGCGTCTCTTACGTCGGCTATCCGATCGCCGATCTGGCCTTCCTGCCGGCCGAAGACATCATCCACCTGCTGTTCAACAAGTCTCTGCCAACCGATGCCGAACGTCAGGCAGTTGCTGATGACATTGCGGAACGCTCCGAGGTCTCCGAGGACGCGGTGGCCTCGATCTCGGCACTGCCAGCGGCCGGACATCCGATGGACCAGTTCTGCGCCGCTATCCAGATCCTGGGTATGACCGGCAAGACCGACGACTACTACGAAGACTCGCTCAACCTCGTCGCCCGGATCCCGACTGCGCTCGCAGCGATCTTCCGCAAGCGTGAAGGCTGGGGCCCGCCAATCCCCTCGGAGCCCTCCCGCGGCTACGTGAACAATTTTGTCCACATGCTGGGCATGCCCGGCGGCGATGAGGAAGCGTTGACGCGCCTGCTGTCGGTCTACTACAACCTGCATGCCGACCACGGCGGCGGCAACCTCTCGACGTTCACCGGGCGCGCGGTCGCTTCGGGTCTAGCCGACATGTATCGCTCGATGGCTTCCGGGATGAACGCGCTGGCCGGACCTCGGCACGGGATGGCCAACCAGGACGCCTTCAAGATGGTCAAGGAAGTCGACACTGAGGATCCGGAAGCGGCCTACGAGGCGCTCAAGGAACGACTCGCCAACGGCGGCCTGATTTTCGGCTTCGGACACGCAGTCCTGCGTCAGGAAGACCCCAGGGCCAAGGTGCAGTTGGGTATCGGCGAGGAACTCTGCCCCGACGACCACTGGTTCAAGGTTGTAAAAGCAGTCCGCGAGGGCGGTATCCGCGCCCTGAGCGAGAACCCCAAGGTCTCCAATCCGTACCCCAACGTCGACCTGATTTCCGGCAGCCTGGTCAATGCGCTGGGCTTCACCGATCCCGACTACTACACCACCCTGTTCGGTTGGTCGCGCATCGCCGGCATTGGCGCGCAGATCGTGGACGAGCGAACGCGCGCGCGAAATGGTCGAGGCGTGGCGATCTATCGACCCCGCTACATACCCATCAACCAGCCAGCCCGCTCACTCTCCAGCTAATGCTCGAGAAGCGAGATCTGTGGACTCACGACGCCCAACTCATCTTGGGGGGATAGCCACTGTCGCAGGGCTGGGTTAGGATCGGAGATCGACCGCGACCCTACTTGGGGCGCGGCTGAGCGAGAGGCGAACAGAGGGCAATGCCCACGCTGGAATCGGCGAGGCAGAAGCGCGGGAGCGTCCTTCAGCAAATCGCTGAGGCGTCTTACGGCTATCCCAACGACGAGTTCCCCGATCGCGAAGTCACGACCAATTTCCCCCAGGAACAGATGGGCGTCCGCGTCAGATCGGGCGGCTGGCTGTATCCGGACATCGTCGTCACAGACGAGCCTGGCCACTTCGTTGCCCTCTCGGGCGATCTCGCGCTGGCCCACGAAGTCACCAATGAATCCGCTGTTGAGCGCTGGAAGCCGCTGGCCCAGGCGTCGCCGCTCGTCCTCTATGTCCCCATGGGACACAGTGGCCGCGCTATTCGCCTCTGCCGCATGAACGGGATCAAGCTGCACAAGCTGATCGCCTACCGACAGCGACCGGCCGGATTCGGCATTGATCTGCAAGAGGCCTACAGCGGTCCCGACCTGTTCAAGCCGATCGCGGGACTCCTGCCACCGGCTCTCCGACCGATGGCGTACCGCACTGAGCGCAAAGTCGTCGCAGATTCCTACTTGCAGCCGCTCCCAGCTTCACGCAGCGGCGACGTGCCGGCTATCGCAGGTCCCGCCGAGCAGCCGCCGGCAACGCTCGCGCTGGCGTCGGGCGTAGAAGACGAACAAGGCCATGGTGACCATGACTCTCCCGAGTCGCACCTGCCACCACCCAGTCTCGCTCCGATCCTGTTTGCACTCGGGCTGATTATGACCGCCGCCGGAGCGGTGTTCGTTGGTGAGTTGCTTGGGGTGGGGATCACGTTGATCATCATCTCGGCCGTGCGTTGGTTGCTTGAAGACATGGGCTACTTCGAAGCGGGCGGTCCGGCAGAGTTTCGTCAGAATCCCTTGCAGGTCATGCCCGAGGTGTCTCCACCGCCGGGTGTGCACATGCCGCCCCCCAGTATTTCTCCAATCATGTTCGCCATCGGGCTGATGATGACCGGCGCTGGCGCAGTCTTTACCGAGCACCTGCTGGGCGCCGGCATCACCCTGATCGTGTTTGGCGGCGTCGGATGGTTCCTGGAGGACATCCAAGCCTTCGAAGAGCCTGTGCACGATGACCACCACGGCCACCATGACGACCACGAATCGGACGCACCGCTCATGTCCGGTGCGGACGGCGCAGAACAGCGCGCCGGATAGCGACAACGAACAGTGCTGAACACAGAGCTGCAACAGGGAGAGAAGGGAGCGGGCGCGTGACGGCATTTCAACGGTTGTGGCGAACGCGATTCGGTCGGCTAACGCTAATGATGGGCGCTGCCGCCCTGGCTCTGCTCGCGCTCACCGGGTTGGCCAGCGCGCAGGTCGCACTACCCGAAGCGGTCTCCGAGCAAGGCGAATCCATCCGCACGCTTTACTTCATCGTCTTCGCCATTGGCGTCATCGTCTTCATCATCGTCGAGGCGATGATCCTCTGGGTCGTGTTCCGGTACAAGCGCAAGTCCGATGACGAGCTGCCCACACAGGTTGGTCATAACACCACTGCTGAAGTCCTCTGGACCGGTATCCCTACGGTCATCGTCGTCATCCTCTTCTTCGTTTCGTTCTTCGTGTTGCAGGACATTCAGGCCGCAGCGGATCCGGATGAAGAAGTCACGATCGTCGATGTCCAGGGTCGTCAGTGGGCCTGGGCGTTCAACTATGCGGTGCCGCTCGGCACTGAGTTGGCCGAGAGTATGTCCGCGGACCTGGCCGAGACAGAGATTCATCTCGAGGATCCTTCCCTCGTAGTCCCGTTCATGACGCTCAAGATGGGCGTCGAGCACATGCGCGTCGTTGCCCGAACGGGTGATGTCGTCACGGTTGAGCGAGCCGTCAACGGTACGGTCGCGATCCGCCATAGCGCAGGTTCTGAAATCATGCGCGTATTCAATGGCACCGACACGGTCGCCGAGGGTCGACTGCAGGCCGCCGACAACACGCCAATTGTGACGGTCCCGGTTGGCCAGATGATTCGCTTCAACATCGCATCCGCTGATGTGCTGCACGCGTTCTACACTCCGCAGTTCCTGACCAAACTTGACGCGGTCCCCGGCCGCGTACAGACCCTCTGGGTCCGGATCACCGACACCGGTGACTTCCAGAGCCAATGCGCGGAGTTCTGCGGTCGCGACCACGCGCGGATGATCTACACGGTCAGGGCGTTGTCGATGTCCGACTACAACGCCTGGTTCGAGGACAAAGCAGGAGACGCCCCCGAGCCGGTCGAAGGCGACTTCGGTGGCGAAGAAGAGGTAGAGATGGAAGAAGGCGCGATCGGTAACCCGGCCAATGGCCAGAACCTGTTCTTCTCACTGGGCTGCAATGTTTGTCACGGCGACAGCGGTGAAGGCCTCGTTGGCCCGACCATTGCCATGACCGTCGTGCCGCTTGACCGCGTGATTGAGCAGTACCGCGAGCCGCTCGAGGCGATGACCGAGTTCACGCCCGACCAGGTTTCGGACGAAGAAATCGCCGACATCTACGCCTGGCTGCAGTCGGTCGAACGACCACCCGCAGCAGACGAAATCCCCAGCAAACTGGCTGAACTGATCGAGGCCGGCGGCTAGCCCCGCCCGCCACGGCGCACGCGACGACGTAGAGGGAGGCATCACGATGGCGACACTGGCGGGGGCTCAGAGCACTCCATACCCGGGCGCGAATGTCTGGCGGGTGATCCTCGAATGGTTGACCACGGTCGACCACAAGAAGATCGGCATCATGTACCTGTGGACGGCCGGCGCGTTCGGGCTCGTCGGCATGGCATTCTCGCTGGTCATGCGCACCGAGCTTGCGCAGACCGGCACCATCATTTCAGCTGAGACCTACAACTCGATCTTCACGATGCACGGCAGCGTGATGATCTTCCTCTTCTTGCTACCGGTCGGCGCGGCGTTCATGAACTACTCGATGCCGCTGCAAATTGGCGCGCTCGACATGGCGTTCCCTCGGATTAACGCGTTGTCGTTCTGGATCTTCCTCTTCGCTGGCGTGCTGCTGACCCTCAGCTTCGCTGTTGAGGGCGGAACCGCCTCCGCCGGCTGGACCGCCTACGCGCCTATCACGCTTGACACGGGCAACAATGCCGAGCCGCCCGGCGTCGGGATGGACATGTGGTTAGTCGGTGTCATCCTGTTGGGTCAGGCGTCCATCTTCGGTTCTGTGAACTTCTTAGTCACCATCTTCAAAATGCGCGCGCCCGGCATGACCATGTGGCGCTTGCCGCTGTTCACCTGGACCACGCTCGTCACCGGTCTGCTGATCCTGCTCTCGACCCCGGTCCTCGCCGCAGCCCTCGTGCTCGGCTTCATCGACCGCAACGGCGCAGGCGGAGCATTCTTTGACCCGGCCGCCGGCGGACAGCCGCTGCTCTGGCAGAACCTGTTCTGGTTCTATTCGCACCCCGCCGTGTACATCATGATCTTGCCCGCCATGGGGATCGTCTCCGATGTGTTCGGCGTCTTTACCCGACGCCCCGTCTTCGGCTATCGCTCGATGGTCCTGGCGCTCGTCGGTATCGGTCTGCTTGGATTTATCGTCTGGGCGCACCACATGTTCACCACCGGCGGCGTCTTCCTGCCCTTCTTCATGGGCGCAACATTCCTGATCGCGGTGCCAACCGGCGTCAAGATGTTCAACTGGATCGCCACCATGTGGCGCGGATCGAACATCTTCCCCACGGCGATGCTGTTTAGCGTCGGATTCCTCATGCTCTTCCTGATCGGCGGTATCACCGGCGTCTTCCACGCGGCCGTACCCGTCGACTTCGCCCTGCACGACACCTACTTCGTCGTTGGGCACTTCCACTACACCATGTCGATTGCGGCGACCTTCGGTTTCCTCGCCGGTTGCTACTACTGGTTCCCCAAGATGTTCGGCAAGTTCATGAACGAAGGCTTGGGCAAGCTCCATTTTTGGTTGCTGTTCATTGGCGTCAACCTGGTCTTCTTCACCCAGCTCTTGCTCGGTCTTGACGGTATGCCGCGCCGGATCAACGACTACGTCGACAATCCCGGCTGGGAGTTGATGAACATGCTGATCACGATCGGCGCGTTTGTCTCCGCAGCAGGCATGATGGTCTTCCTCTACAACGTGTTCTACTCACTCAAGTGGGGCGAGCGCGCGGGCTCCGACCCATGGGAAGGCACCACGCTCGAGTGGGCGACGACCTCGCCGCCGCCACCGCACAACTTCGACTCGCTGCCCGAGATTCGCTCTGAGCGACCGCTGTTCGACCTGCGCTTCGGCGAGAAGCTGCAGGACGACCCGCACTACCACGTCAACAACGGCCACAACGGTGGAGGCGGCGCCAAATCGCTCTCCGCGTCCGCGCGGGAGGAGGGCTAGTCATGGCAGCAGGAGCCGTCACCCACAAGCGGGTACACCCCGTTCGCAGCTTCCTCGTCGGCGACGAGCCGATGACGACCGGCCTGTGGGGCATCATCTTCTTCATCTTCTCCGAGGTCATGTTCTTCGCTGGACTGATCGCGGCGATGCTCGCCCTGCACAGCGACACGCTGTTCTGGGAACCAACCAACGGCGCTCACCGTCTCGAAGGCGGTGAGTTGCGCCCGATTCTGTTCACGATCCTCCTGGTCAGCACATCGATCCCGATGCAGATTGCGGCGTTCGCGATTCGCAAGGGCAATCGCAAGGCGATGTTGATCAACATGGGGATCGTCCTGGTGATCGGCGTCGCCTTCATGATCAACCAGTACTTCGAGTGGCAGCACGCCGAGTTCGGCATCTCCGATGGTCCCTATGCAGCGACCTTCTACACGCTGACGGGATTCCACGGCGCTCACGTGATCGGCGGTCTGCTGTTCATCTTCGCGCAGTGGTTGCGCGGTCTGTTGGGGCACTTCGACGCCAAACGCAACACGGCGATTGAGGCCGCGACGCTGTACTGGCACTTCGTGGGCTTCGTATGGTTGCTCGTGATCTTCCCGCTCGTCTTCTTCCTCAGCTGACTCGGGCAGTCAGGTGACGAGTTGGCCGCGGGCGCTGTTCGCGGTCGCCTGTGCAATTGCGGCCATAGTCGCGCCTTCGGTAGCGCTGGCCCACGACGGTCGGTACGCCGAGTCGGGCGAGTTCTTGCATGCGCTTGGGGTCTGGAGCGTGGATGCGCCCGGGCTGGCGCTGGTGTTGATCGTTGGCGGTCTCTACGCCTGGGGCTACTACCGACTGCGGCGCGACTCACCGAGCTTTCATTTTCCCCGTTGGCATGGCTGGTGTTTTTTCGCCGGTTGGGTGTTCATGTTGTTGGGGCTGATGTCCCCGATCGACACCTACTCGGACGACCTGTTCTGGGTACACATGGTCCAGCATGTGTTCATCACCATGTTGGTTGCGCCGCTGATGCTGCTGGGCGCGCCGGCGACTCTGGCGCTGCGATCCGCCTCGCCGCGGATTCGGAACTCGTATCTGGTGCCGTTCCTCAACTCCAGGCTGGTCCGATTCCTGACCTGGCCGCCGGCTGCGATCATCATCTACATCGCCAGCGTCTGGAGTTGGCACTGGCCCGACGCGTACGACGCGGCCATAGCGTCAGAGGCGGTGCACTTCGTCGAACACGGTGTGTTTCTCTTTGGCGCAGTCCTCCTCTGGTGGATGGTGATCGGCGTCGATGCGACCCGTCTGCGGCCGCATCACGTCTGGCGCTGCGCCCTGCTGGTGGTCGCGATCCTGCAGAACATTGGTCTGGGGGTCATTCTGATCAACGTCGGAGACGCGATCTACGACACCTACGCGACCGCCGCCGCAGTTCGCGAGTGGGGGCCGACTGCGCTCATTGACCAACGGATCGGAGCGGGCATCATGTGGGTGCCGGGTTCCATGATGTTCGCACTCGCCGTCATCATGACGGTCTACTTCTGGGCCGAGCGAGAGGGCTTCAAGGATCGCCGCAATGACGTGGTGCGCGATATGCAGATTCGTGTCCACGGCGAGATCCCGACTCTCGGTCCCCGGCCTGGAGAACAGTGAACCACTGTGAAGCTGAGTGAAACAATGTGCCCTGCGCATTTCGCCGATGCACTGAAGAGTGCGACACTTAACCGGATAAGGCCCTCACAGGCCGGCTGATAGACGGATCTGCGTTCGATGGCATCGATGACCAGGTTTCAACGAGTCGGTCTGGGGCTGGTCATCGGCCTGTTGGCGTTGACCGCTCTGGGCGGAATCGTCCGAGTCACCGGCTCCGGGCTGGCCTGCCCAGACTGGCCTGCCTGTTACGGAGGATTGATTCCCTCCGGCGACTTCGGTGAGTTTGCGGCACACCAAGTCTGGATCGAGTGGACCCACCGCCTGGTCGCCGCGATCATGGGGCTCATCATCCTTGGCTACGCCATCGTCGCCTGGCGTCGATATCGAGATCACGTACGCGTCTGGCTGCCCGCCGTCCTTGCGATCCCGTTGTTGGTGCTTCAGGTTGTGTTAGGCGGCCTGACCGTGACCGAACAGCTCGAAGCGCTGATCGTCACCTCCCACCTTGCCACCGCCATGCTGATCATCGCGACCGTAGCGATCTCCTGGTTGAGTACGTTCTCCTGGCAAACCGTGACGCCCGACGACGATGCCCCTCTCGGAACCGATTCGCCGTCACAAGCGCGCAATTTCGCCCGCATTGTCCTGGTCACAACGATTCTCGTTTACGCCGTCGTCGTGGTCGGCTCCTATGTGACGCATGTCGGCGCAGGCCCCGACGCGGGAGCCCACGTAGGTCCAGGGGGTGCAGCCTGCGGAAATCAGTGGCCGTTCTGTTACGGAGGCCTATTCCCTGAGGGCGAGTACGCTCAATGGAACATGGGTCACCGATTCCTGGTCCTGTTTGGCGGACTCGCCCTGTTCGGCGCATCAATGGGCGTCGTCATGTTGCGGCCCCGCTCGCGGTCCCTGACATTCTTGATTCACGGAGCGACGACGCTGTTTGTCGCTCAGATATTCATCGGCGCCGCGATGATCTGGATCAACTTCGACGCCTGGGCACGCGCACTGCACCTGTCGATGGGGTCAATCGTCTGGCTGTTGGTCACTTCATCTGCACTGGTCGCGGTTTACCGTGCAGGCTGGCTCCGATCTGGTCCACGGCTTGTCGGACAACAACTTCCGGCACCGGTTGATGCCGACGCGGTCCCTTCCGAAAGTGAGGTCAACGGATGACCGATCGTCCTCTCACTTTGCAACGACCGGCGTCGATCTCGGTCCCACGTCGGACACTTGATGTGGCCAGGGGATTCTGGGATCTGACCAAACCGGGCATTATCGGCCTGTTGCTGGTCACGACCGTGCCCACGATGATCGTTGCGGCCGACGGATGGCCGCGCGACAGCTTCGTCGATGGCCTCGCGCTGATCGTGCTCACCTTGCTTGGCGGCGTGCTGACCGCAGGCGGCGCAAACACATTCAACCAGTGGTTCGACCGCGATATCGACGCAATCATGGATCGCACGGCCGACCGACCCTTGCCGTCGGGTGTGATTCAACCCTGGCAGGCGTTGGCCTGGGGCGTATTTCTTGCGACCGTCGGCGGCATACAGCTCGCGTTGACTGTCAATCTCCTTGCCGCGCTGTTGGCCGAAGCCGCGGTCCTGTTCTATGTCTTCATCTACACGATCTGGCTCAAGCGCTCGACGACCCAGAACATTGTCATCGGCGGCGCGGCCGGATCGATTCCACCGCTCGTTGGCTGGGCTGCCGTCACCGGCGAGGTTACCTGGACGCCGTTCATCCTCTTCCTCGTCATCTTCATGTGGACGCCGCCACATTTCTGGGCGCTGGCGCTCAAGTATCGCGACGACTACGCCAAGGCCGATGTCCCGATGCTGCCAGTCGTCTCCGGCGAGCGTGAGACACGCAAGCAGTTGTTGATCTACTCCATCGGTCTGGTCGCCGTCAGCCTGCTCGGACCGCTGGGTGGACATCTGAGCTGGTGTTACGAGACGACCTGTGCGATTTCCGGCGCTATCTTCATCTACATCGCCTGGCAGGTTTGGAAAGAGCAGGCGCCGCCGATGCGCCTCTTCTTCGCCTCAATCGCCTACCTGTTCGTCATCTTCGCGGCAGTCGGGCTGGATGTGCTCGTCTAGCGCAGCGCCTCTTCGATAGCTGCTTCCAAATCAGACTGCTCGACCACGATCTCGAAGCGAGCTGCAACGCTGCCTTCTTCGTCGATCACGAAGAACTGCGGTTCCGCTTCGATCCCCCAGCCTTCGTTGGCCGCGTCAATCAATGCTTGTAGCGCTGCAGGTCGGGGACGTCCGAACGGTTCAACATGCAGGACGGCGATCATGTCCTGGTCGTAGATCGTGCGAGCTTGGTCGACTGCGCGAGCGCACGCCAGTCTGCCGGCGCAACGATCTGCGGATGCCCAGACGATCAGGAAGGGCTCGCCCGAACTAATCAACTGCGACGCAGATTGCTCGTACAGGCCGAGGAATGAGTCAGGCGTTTCCGGCATACGCTCAAGCACACCGTCCGCGATCGTCGGCGTTGGAACATCTGGCGCGGTTGAGCCAGCAGTCAGTCCCCGCGGAGAGCCGTTCACGACAAACGACAGTCGAGGCGAACTCTCCGCATTGCCGTCGCCCAACTCCACTGTGACGGCGATCGCCCAGGTGCCGCCGACTTGAAACGGCGGCTCGGTTGCCACGAGGTATCGCAACCCTTCGACATCGATAGTCCTCAGTTCCGCTTCCGAATGGAACTTGATTCCACCCTCAGTTGGCTCGAAGTATCGAATGCGGAACTTCGCGTCTTCGCCGAACTCAGACTGCCGATCACGCTCCAACAGTGTCAACACCAGCCTCGGGACACCGACGAACAAGTCCGATGATTCGATCACGGGGACGAATGCCGCCTCGGAAGGCGTAATGACTACGCGGTTGTCCGATTCTTCGCAAGCGACGAACGTGACCGCGCCGACGATCAGTCCGATGAGTATCAGAGTTGTCCGCAGTCGATCGTTCATGGGCCTACACCGCTCTGGGCGCCCGCCGCAGCCCGACAACGAACAATGCGACCGCCAGACCACCCAGCACCAGACCATCGATCAATGGTCCGATCAGCCCATCGGGCGAGTCCGCGTATGACGCGTAGTGCAAGAGGTCGACGGCGTATGTCAGGGGATTCGCATAGCCGATCACTTCCAGCCAGGTAGGCACCTGATCCAACGGGAAGAACGCCCCGGAAAGAAAGAACAGCGGGAACAGGACGAGATTCATGATCAGATGAAAGCCCTGCATGGTCTTGATTCTGACCGCCAACAACAACGACAACCCCGAAAGCATGAAGTTCAGCGCCAGGATCGTGACGACCACAGTCGCGACACCGCCAAGCCAACCGAACTGCCAGGCAAGATCAATACCCGGGATTACGACGGCCAGCACCAGCACCGTCAAGGCCTGCAGCGACCCGATCAGGATCGACCCCAACGCCTTGCCGAACAGGATCGTTTGAGCGCTGTGCGGCGAGGCCAGCATGGCCCGCAACAATCCACTCTCGCGGTCGCGGTAGAAGCCGGCGCTGGAGAAGGTGGATGAAAACAGAGCGGTCATTGCGATCATCCCCGGTGCGAGAAACGATGTGTAGTCGCCATCCAGGATCCGCTCCGAAGTCGGAGACAATCCGCTGGAAACGCCGGTGCCCAGGAGTGCGAGCAACATCAGGGGAAACAGGATCGACGAGTACAACTGCGAGCGCGATCGCGCGACCGCCTTCAGGTCACGGGCTAACAGTGCCCAGGATGCAGTCGCGGCGGCGATCATTGCCTCTTCTCCGCGTCGTCCGCTAATGGTCGACCCACAATCTGGAACCAGGCATCGCGCAAGCTGGACTCGTGAATCCTCAGCCCAATGATCTGGGCGCCGTATGACTCGAACAGCCGCGGCACGACTTCAGCCGAACTGTCCACGGTCATATGCAGCCCCCCGTCGGAGCGCAGTACCGCACCGACACCCGGCCAGCGTGTCAACGCAGCCACGTCGTCATCATCCGCATCGGGCCAGTCGAGCTCAAGCGCGTCGGCCCTCAACTTGGAGGTCAGATTCCTGGGAGTGTCTTCCGCGACAATCCGACCTTCACTGACCATCACCACGCGGTTGGCATGTGCCTCTGCTTCTGCGGTGTCATTCGAGCAGACCACGACGGCGATGCCCTCCGTCACCCGTTGGCGCAGCGTCTCCCAGATGGCGTCGCTTGAGTCGGGATCAAGCGCCAGTGTCGGCTCATCGAGCAGCAATAGGTCAGGATGATGCAACAGCGCTCTGGCGATATCAAGGCGTCGTCGCAGACCGCCGGACAACGCCTCACATCGGTCATGCGCACGGTCGGCGATGCCCAGCGAGTCCAGCAGCTCGGTGCTGCGCCGATTCAGTTCAGCACGGTGCAGACCGAAGAGCCGACCGTGAAGCTGCAACGTTTCCTGCACCGTCATGAGATCGTCGGTGCTCGCCTCCTGCAGGACCAGTCCGATGCGCCGTCGGGCATCTGGACCGTGTGGCGCGCCGAAAATGGAGACTTCGCCATCCTGAGGCGCGATCTCGCCGCTCAGTACTTTCAGGATGGTGGACTTACCTGCTCCGTTCGGACCAAGCAGCGTGACCACCTCGCCGTGACGAACGGTGAGGTCGATGTCGGACACGCCACGCCCGCCAGGCCACGCGAAGGCCGCGCCGCTCAGCTTCGCGGGCAGAACAGAATCGAGGCTGTCAGTCGGGGCATTCGACACAGGTCAGAGTGTATCTGTGGTGCGATACTCTGCGATCCGTTAGCCGAATTGCGGCAATAGGACAGCTCAGGAGGCTCCGTGCGACGCTTGCGTGTGTCGTTAGCGCAGATCAACTCGACGGTAGGAGATCTCGACGGCAACGCCGACAAGATCATCGACCAGATCCGCGAGGCGGAATCCGTGGGTGCGGATCTCGTCGCCTTCCCCGAGCTGGCGCTAACGGGCTATCCACCCGAAGACCTCGTGCTCAGGCGCGGGTTCGTCGAGGACAACCTGGCGACCCTCGATCGAGTCCGAGAAGCCACGATCGGCCTGCATGTCGCGGCGATTGTTGGCTTTGTAGACTATGCGCACGACATTTTCAATGCCGCGGGAGTCCTGCACGACGGGGAACTCGCGGGTGCGTATCACAAGCAATACCTGCCCAACTATGGAGTCTTTGACGAGGCCCGCTACTTCAGGCCAGGACAGGGTGTGCAGCTCTTTGACATCGCCGGGGCCCGCGTGGGTGTCACGATCTGCGAGGACATCTGGTACTCCTCGGGTCCGATGCAGGATCAGTGTCTGGCGGGTGCTGAGGTCGTGGTCAATATCAACGGCTCACCCTTCCACGCCGGCAAGTCGCACCAACGCGAGCAGATGCTCGCCACCCGCGCCGCCGACAATGCCGTGCTCACGCTCTACTGCAACCTCGTGGGCGGACAGGACCATTTGATTTTCGACGGCGGCTCAACCATCTACGGTCCCGGCGGCGATCTGATTGCCAGGGCCGGCCTCTTCACAGAGCAATTGCTCACCGTCGACCTGGATGTGGAAGAGGTGCGACAGACTCGACTCCACGATCCGCGTCTGAGGCGATTGCCGCAGACTCAGGCAGAGCACGCGGCAGTTTCGCGCGAGATTGAGATAGATAGAGGACCGCTTCTCGAACCGAGCATTGCTGAGACTTTGCCCAGTGACGTTCAGGTCTACGAGGCGCTGGTGCTGGGTACCCGCGATTACGTCCATAAGACGGGCTTTAGCGACGTCGTGATCGCGCTATCCGGAGGGATCGATTCGACGATTACTGCGGTAATCGCCGTTGATGCACTTGGTGCCGACCATGTGCGCGGCGTGTCCATGCCTTCTCGTTACTCCTCCGAGGGCAGCGTCGCCGACGCGCGCGCGCTGGCCGATAACCTGGGCATCCCGATGGATGTGTTACCGATCGAGGGCCCGTACCAGTCCTACCTCGACACGCTGGCGCCGCTGTTTGAGGGTCTGCCACAGGATGTGACTGAAGAGAACCTGCAAGCGCGTATTCGTGGTGTGCTGATGATGGCGATCTCAAACAAGACTGGCGCCTTGGTGCTGACCACCTCCAACAAGAGCGAATCCGCGACTGGATACACGACGCTCTACGGCGATATGACCGGTGGGCTCGCGGTAATCCAGGACGTGCCGAAGCTGCTGGTGTATCGCATCTCGGAACTCGTCAATGAACGAGCCGGGCGTGAGGTCATCCCCGTTTCCGTATTGACCAAGCCGCCCAGCGCCGAGCTGCGCCCAGACCAGTTCGACGAGCAGTCGCTGATGCCTTATGAGCGCTTGGATACCATCCTCCAGTCCTTCGTGGAGGAGGACCGGTCGCTCGACGAAATCGTCGCCTCAGGCTTCGATGAGACTGACGTCAAGCGAGTGATGTCCCTGGTAACTGGCGCGGAGTACAAGCGCCGACAGGCCGCTCCCGGACTCAAAATCACACCTCGCGCCTTCGGACGAGACCGGCGTTTCCCCATTGCCAATCGCTATCGGGGCTTTTGAGGCTCCCATGGCCGACTCCGCCTCCGCAGAGTGGCAAGCGCTCGCCGAACGCATCAGTGCGCGTCATCGCGGCCGAGACTCGCTCATTCGCGGGGTCGGCGTGATCGGCGACTACGCCAGGAGCCAGGTCTGGGATGCATCGCTGCTGCAAATCCTTCTGTTTCGCCACCGAGACGAAGCGTTGATTGACGAAGGCGGAGTCACGACTGAGAACGGTGTCTCTGTCACGGTCGACTCGATCACATCGGGATCGTTGGTCGAACTGGAAGAAATTCTCCATCTGGAGCCGCTGGCCGGACATCTCGCCGATATGCACACGTTGCGTATGGCCGACCCAACCTTGCGGGACATCTTGGCCACGTTCCGCGACCGCTACTACTCGGCCGAAGGCCGTCAGCTGCGAGCTGCTCGGGCATTGCAGCGAGCCCGAGTCTCGCTCGACGACAGTGAGGCGGCAGGGCGGCCAATCGATGCCCTGGAAGCAGTGCGCAGCGGCATCTTCCCGGCTGTGAGCGCCATCGTCAGTGAGCCGGTCGATTTCCTGCGTATGCCAAGACGTATGCGAGCCGCCGGACGACTGCTCAAGCTCACCGACCTCTGGCCGCGAGTTCAGGAAGCGCTCCAGCTCGACGCAGTCGGCGCAGAACAGCGATGGGCCTCGGTCGACTCATTGCATTCGCTCGCCAAGTCTCACCTGGATGCCAGGATGCCTGAAGTTGGAGCTGCGCTACTGCCGCGACTTGATCGAGCACTTGATCCGGCCCGTCTGGGTGGTGAGGCGCTGTTAGAGGTCGGAGACGCAAGCGGAGCGACCTGGACCGCGATCGCCGCAGCCGCTGAGCTGGATGCAATCATCGAGGCGGCTTCGCCCGGATGGCGCGAGAGAAACGACTACCTGCATCGAGCAGTGGATGTCTATGGCAATCCACTGATCAAAGAGTTGCGTCGGGTTTGTGTCGAGGTGCAGTCGAGGATCAATTGAGACGTGCGCCGGGTTCGGTATCAGGGCAGGACAACCAATGGGTCGACGTACCAGTCGTTGTGACGCACCTCAAAGTGCAGGTGCGGCCCAGTGCTGTAACCGGTGTTGCCGTTGTAGCCGATGATGTCGCCCTGGGTGACGTATTGACCCTGCTGCACATTGAATTCGACGAGGTGAGCGTAGGTCGTGCGCCAGCCGCCGTCGTGCTCGATCTCGACATACCAGCCCAGCCCTAATGCAGAATCTCCGCCAACGAACGTCACCAAACCGTCAGCCGCTGCCACAATCGGTACGTAGAGATCGAGCGCCATGTCGAGTCCATTGTGTCGGTAGGAGCAGTCCCAGCTTCGACACAAGCCGAAGGGATCAGTCAATTCTCCCCGGGCCGGCCAGGCAAAGTCGGGCACAATCAGCGGCACGATGATCTCTTGGCCGATCACGATGGCGTTTGGATCATCAACGCCGTTCGCGGGGTCGGCAAGGATGAGGTTGATGTCGACGCCGTGCGTATCGGCGATCCCGCTCAGGGTGTCGCCGCGTTGGACGGTCACCAGCAATCCCTCACGAAGCGGTACGCGCCATGACGTACCGGCGCCTAACCACTGGCCGGGCTCGACCGCGTTGTGATTGGCCAGCAGCGTGTGCGGTGTCACGCCGAGCGTCGCCGCCGCGTACTGTACCAGGTCGGCTTCCCACAACGTGCGATCCTCCGACACGACCGGAGGCTCGATCGTGCCGGGTAGGTAGAGCAGTTGACCGACGACGACGAGGTCGTTGGGACGGCTCGGATTCAGACCACGCAGTTCCTCCATCGACAGGCTGTGACTGGCGGAGATGCTCTGGAAGGTGTCCTGAGATTGCACACGATAGGTCCGACGCCGTACTTCAACTGCCGGAGCGGAGCCGGGAGGGGCGTCGGCTGACGGACCGGTCCAGGGAACGGTCAGCGTTTGGCCTGGTCGGATGAGGTTCAGGTTGTCGCCGCCGTTCAGCCGAACCAACTGATCGAGCGAGACCCCGTGCCGCAGAGCGATGGATGAGGCGATGTCTCCGGCGCGCACCGTGTATCGAGTTGTCAGCGCGTCCACTGCATCCGTGGGATCCAGCGCCGGCACCAGATGATCGGGCACCGGTATCACCAGGACGTTGTTGGGGTGAATGATGGCGTTTCGGCTGAGGTTGTTGTGAGCCAACAGCTCTTCTAGCGAGATCCCGTGTTTGTCCGCGATCACTTGAAGTCCCTCGCCGGGCTGGACGACGTACTCCTTGGTTCGGCTGCGCAAGTTGGGCAGTGTTTGCGAAACGGCGGCTGCCGTGACGCCGCTGCGGCCTGAATCAAATGCCGAGGTGGGACTGTCGGTAGATCCGCCTCCGGCGCAAGGAATCTGTAGCTCAGCTCCCACAGGCAGGAGATTGGGATTGTTTATCTGATTGAGCGACTGGATCGTGGATAGGTCGCTGCCGAACCTGTCGGCGATGTCGCCCAGGATATCGCCCGGTTCCACGACATATGCGCAGCTGCCGTTGAGCTGGTTCGCCAGGCTGACGGACAGGGTCGTGGACGGTTCGGAATGTTCCGAGATGCAGGCGTCGATCTGGGCGTTTGCGGGAATCTGGATGGCTTGGTCGGCGAAGATCTCGTCAGCGGAAGCGATGCCCGTATTCAGCGCGAGCAGGACGGATTCGCTGACCCCCAGGCAGTTGGCGATGCCGGACAACGTGTCGCCCTGTTGGATGACGTAGGTGTCGGCGGATGCCGGTTTCCAACCGCTAGACAGCGACAGCAGAGCGACAGCGAGCGCGAACAATGCAGATGCCACCAAGCGAGGCGCAGAGAAATATCTAGGCATGACTTACTTTATGCACGGCGGGCAACTGTGTGAGGTCGCTCAATGTCAAGCGAGTGATAACTTCCCTCTTAGTGACGTAAAGCATCCTGTACGCCGAGCACGAGAGAATCGTGGCCAGATTGGCTACGCACAGCGAGAACGGACAAGCTGATGAGCTACGAGCTGATTGAAGTGGAGAAGCGCGGGGCGGTGGGCGTGATCAAGAAGAACCGTCCCGAGAAACTCAACGCCTGGAGCCGCGCCATGGCGGCTGAGGAGAAGCACGCTGTCACCGCCTTCAACGACGACCCGGAAGTCGCCGCGATCGTCTTCGCGGGCAACGGTCGCTCCTATTGCGCTGGCCTGGACTTGCAGCAACAGCAAGCCGAAGTGAACACCGGAGAAGCCTCGCGCCGAGCCGGCGAAGCAGACGAGCACGACGAGACCTGGGTCGACTTCTGCAACGACAGCAAGCCCATCATCGCCGCCGTGCATGGATACGCGGTCGGCGTCGGTGTAACGACGGTGCTGCCATTCGACTTCCGCATTGCCGGCGAGAGCGCTCAGTTCGGATTCCGCTTCGTCAAGATGGGCTTGCTACCCGAGGCCGCCTCCACCACACTGCTGCCTCGCCTCGTGGGAGTCGGTCGCGCGCTCGACTGGTGTCTGACCGGTCGGTTCGTCGGCGCCCAGGAGGCGCTGGAAGCAGGCCTGGTCCGTGACGTGGCTCCGGACGATGAGCTGCTCGACCGCGCTGTGGCTCTCGGTGAGGAATTGGCCGAAAATCCTGATTCGATCATGCGCCGCGTGAAATCGCTATTTTCGCAAAATCAGTTGGAAACCAATATTGGGTTGGTCCAACAGCGCGAAGGCGAGGCGCTAGAGTGGGCGATGCAGACACCGGAGCATGCGGAAGCAATCTCGGCGTTTCTAGAGAAGCGTCCAGCGAAATTCCGCTAAGCGACACGCCTTCGGGCACACTATGCGGCGGGGTGACTCGGTTGGGAGACCGGGATGTCCCTACAGGAAGCGGCCTCGGCGGGTTCATTCAAACCGCACGCGGCGCAACCATCCGACCCACAGCGAACCGATTCACCGTTCGATCCGTCAGCGGTGGAACGTGATGTCGATCAAGCGATGGCTGATTCAGCCACGCCCTTCGGCGGAGCGTACGAATTCGCGCCTGGCGCTGACGAAGCCATGGTTGACGGCGGCGAGCCGGACATGCGCGCGACACGCCGTCGTGCCTGGACTGTCGTCGGGTTGGCCATTGTGATTCCGGCTGCCGTCGCAGCCGTCATCGCCTGGCAACTATTCGGGACCGACTCAGAGCCGGCGCCAACCGTCACCAGAGTCACCACGACTCCTGCGACCCAAGTGACGCAGCAGGCACAGGCCACTACCACTGCGCCGGTACAGTCGACCGTCGCCGCAACGACCGAGACTCCGTCAACCGCGTCAGCGACCACAGCATCAACGACCACAGTGGCGACCTCGGCTGAGACCGCGAGCGCCGCCCCTGCTGCTGAAGAGCAGACCGCCGCGACCGGAGCAGACGATGTTGATCTGGCCTCACTCGACCCAGCTGCCCGTCTCGCCGCATGGACTGAGATCGAAACGATCGAGGTGTTGCCCGGCGAAACGCTCTGGCTGATTGCCCAGAACTACGGCACGACGGTCTCCGCGATTGCGACGCTCAATGTCATCACGGACCCGTCGACCCTGAGCATCGGACAACAACTCATGATCCCCGTCGGCTTCGCCGAAGAGATCGTTGAAGTTGCTCCGGCCGCAGCGGCCGAGAGCACGACCGTTGGCGTGGACGAGGGTTCGCCGGCGATCACGGCAGTGACAAGCGACGCCCCGTTGTCGTCCGGTGACCTGGCCAACTGGCCCACCATCGTCCCTGTGTCGATTGCGGAAGGTGACAGCCTAGTCGCCATCGCCGTCGCCAACAACACGACGCTCGAAGCGATCATGGTGCTCAACGGCCTCACCGATCCTGACCTGATCCTGATCGGCAATGTACTGCTGGTTCCGGTTGGCTACCAGGGAGACGCATCACCGGCGCTGACCACCACGCAATCGCAGGTCCAGGTCGATTCGGTCGCGTCCACTAGCGGCGCGGCCAACGATGAGTTGGAAGACACGACCGCAGGCACCACGAGCCAGAACGACGACGAAGATTCGTTGTCCGAGTAGTGGAACAGTCGAAATTCGACCGGCTCAACAAACGCGCCCTCGCTGCCGTAGTGTCGCGGTTCAGCGACGGGCGCGTTCGCGTGTCTGCCGGTGGGCCAGAGTCTCTGGCGACTAGTCCTTCGGATCCGGCGTCACCTGGCGATTCGTGAACCGCCACTGACCGTCGATCTTCTTCAGCGTGTCGTCGTAGCGACCGGTCACGATGCTGGAACCACCGTCCTTGGTCTGGACGAGGTTCAGGTAGCAGGAGTGAGTCGCCTCGTTGCCGTCAACGTCGACGACATGGTTGTTCGTCCAGTGCCGCGCTCCGGCCATGTTTGTGCCAAAGTCAGCCGCAAACTGCGCCAGGGCCTCGTGACCTGTGACCGGCTGCGGTCCGCCATTGAAGACGCCGTCCTCTGCGAACGTGCCGGCCCAGGCCTCGGGATCGCCGTAGTCGATCGCGTGGTTGTAGCGCGCCGCCAACTGCAGAATCTCCAGGGTGTCCGCTGCGTCGATAGCCATTTCAGTTCCTTCCGCTGAATCACGTTGTTCGTATCAAGGGTCCTCGCGCAGGATAGCGAGGTCTCGCGCCACTTGATCCGCAGACCGATGCACCCCGTGCTCAAACAGCAACAGGGTGATGAGATTCAGGCTGAGCGTGCCCTCATCGGAGTAGCGAGATCGAATCCAGGAGGCTTGAGCAGGTGCGTCTGCCTGTGCAGGAAAGGCGCTGCGCGACTCGTCCACACGCGCCAGCAATGCTGGAAGGCGCGCCGACTCCTCTGCGGTCAATCGAATGCGTGGCGGCATGAAGCAAAGGTATCCTGCCGTCGAAGCACGTTCACGATGCAGCGAGGAAGCACCATGCAGGGACCTCTGGACGGCTATCGAATTCTCGATTTCACCCGCTATCAACAGGGGCCCTATGCAACCGTGATGCTGTCCGACATGGGCGCCGAGATCTGGAAGATAGAGCCGCCCGGCGGCGACCCGGGTCGCGGCTCCGACCTTTCTGACGACGGATTCTCTCGCTACTTCGAAGCGCACGATCGAGGCAAACGCTCGATCGTCCTGAACCTGAGAGACCCTTCGGCGGTCAATGCGGCTCTGCGGATGGCCGAGCAGTGTGACGCCGTGATCGAGAACTATCGCCCCGGTGTCATGGACCGCCTCGGCCTGAGCTACGAGGCCCTGAGTGCTCGAAATCAGCGGATGGTCATGGTCTCCGCTTCCGCGTTCGGCGCGACGGGCCCACAGGCCGGCGAGCCCGGCTACGACGTCATCGGCCAGGCCACAGGAGGCGTCATGACTCTGCAGGCGCTCGGAGAAGAGGCCGAGCCTCGCACCTTGCCGGGTGGCTTCGCTGATCAGGTCGGGGCGATGCAAGCCTGCATCGGCTTGCTGGCGGCCCTGATCGCCGCCAAGGACTCGGGACAGGGACAGCACGTCGATGTCTCCTTGCTCGGCTCTCAGCTTGCGCTGCAGTCGGTCTATCTGACCGGCTACCTCAAGACCGGCGTGCAGCCTCATATGACCCGACGGCGAATGCCGACGTTTACGTTCTATCAGGCCGCCGACGGACGCTGGCTCGTGATTGGCGTCGTCGATCCCCGGAACTGGCGAGCGCTCTGCGAGTTGATGGGACATCCCGAATGGGAATCCGACGAGCGATTCGCCACAGCGCCGGCCAGGCAGAAGCACATGCTGGATCTCGAGGCGCTGCTCGAAAACTGTTTCATCTCGGCCGATCGCGACGATTGGCTGCGGCGCCTGCGCGAAGCCGATATTCCCGCTGCTCCAGTCAACGGTTACGGCGACGTGGAAGCCTCCGAGCAGGTCTGGGTCAACGGCTACCTGACCGAGATTCCCGATCCGCGCTTTGGAACTCGACGCGTGACCGGTTTGCCCTGGAACTTCTCCGCCACTCCCGGAGCGGTCCAGGGTCGAGCACCGGAACTCAACGCCGATGCCGACTCGATTCTGGCTGAGTGCGGCTATAGCGTTGAGGACATTGAAACACTCCGCGCCAGCGGTGCGCTACCTGCATAGCATCCGCATGATGACCGCCTGAGCTAGCAAAGAGGCACTCCCATGAGCGATACGCCGGCCGACATGATCGGCTTCTACGCCAACCAGCTTGGCGTTGACGAGGCTGCGGCTGAATCGGTGCTCGATTCGGCGTTGGGACGCGGAGGTTCGTTCGCCGAGTTGTACTTCGAGCACAAGCGCTCGGGCTCGCTCAGCTTCGAAGACCAACAAGTCAAATCAACGCAGGCGTCGCTCTCCCAGGGCGTCGGCATCCGCGTGGTCGAGGGTGACGCCATCGGCTACGCCTACACCGAAGATCTGTCGCTTGACGCAATGCGACGAGCCGCGGCCACCGCCGCGCAGATCGCGCATGGAACCTCCGATTCCGATCCCGTTGACGTGACGGCCGAGTCGTATCCCGCCGACCGATACGCGATCGCCTCGCCGAGCACGTCAACGCCGCTCGCGGACAAAGTCGAACTGCTGAGACGCGCGGACAATGCAGCCCGAGCCTGGAACTCCAGCATTACCCGTGTTGACGCTTCGATGGTTGATGAAGAGAAGCGAGTCCTGATTGTCCGCAGCGACGGACGCCTGGTCGCCGACTATCAGCCTCTGCTTCGATTCAACGTCTCCTGCCTCTCCGAGCAGGACGGCGAACGCCGCAATGCCCGCTGGGGCGGCGGCGGTCGCATGGGCATGGCCTACTTCGACGAACACTCGCCAGAATCGTTGGCGGAAGAGGCCGCTCGACAGGCTGTACTCCAACAGGAGGCGCGTGAGGCGCCGGCAGGAACCTTCCCCGTCGTGCTGGCAGCGGGAGACTCCGGAATTCTCTTGCATGAGGCTGTTGGACACGGACTCGAGGCCGACTTCAATCGCAAAGAGACATCGAACTATTCGAACCGAATCGGACAGCCGGTCGCCTCGGACCTCGTGACCGTGATTGACGACGCGACGCTGAACCTGTCGAGAGGCTCCGTCAATATCGATGACGAGGGCGAGGTCGCCGGACACAACCTGTTGATCGAGAATGGTCAGCTCGCGGCCTACATGCAGGACCGCATCTCTTCCGACCACTTCGGCGTCGCACCGTCAGGCAACGGACGCCGTCAGTCATTCCGTCATGCGCCAATGCCGCGCATGACGAACACCTACATGACCGCTGGCGAGGACGAGCCGGAAGACCTGATCCGGCGCGTGGACTTCGGCATCTATTGCAAAGCCTTTAGTGGCGGACAGGTCAACATCACTAACGGCGACTTCGTCTTTTCCGTGACCGAGGGCTACATGATCGAGAACGGACAGGTCACCGCGCCGATTCGCGATGTCAACCTGATTGGCAACGGACCCGATGTCCTCTCCAAAGTCACCGGCGTGGGTCACGACCTGGAGATGTCCGACGGTCGCTGGACCTGCGGTAAGTCGGGCCAGTCGGTACCGGTCGGCGTCGGAATTCCGACGGTACTGGTCTCTGGCATCACGGTCGGCGGCACGCAGATGCAGCCCGGCGCTGGGATGTCGGCATAATGTCAAACCAGTCACTATCCACTGAACCGCTCGAAATCGCGGCGCGACTGCTTGAGATGGCCGAAGCCGCCGGCGCCGACCAGGCGGACGCCGTCGCTGCCAGCTCGACCAACGCTTCGACTACCGTGCGCAAGCAACAGATCGAAAAGGTCTCCGAGTCAACGTCCCGTTCTGTCGGACTGCGAGTCATCCTCGACGGACGACAAGCGACCGTCTCGACCAGCGACATCAGCGACACCGCGCTCGCAGAGACCGTGCAGACCGCGCTCGAACTGGCTCGAGTGTCAGAGCCTGATCCCTTCGCCGGACTCGCCGATCCGAAGGAACAGGCGCGCAACGTGCCGCAGTTGGGCCTGTTCGACGAGCAGATTCCCGAGGTCGACGGCGACCATCGGCTCGCGCAGGCCATGTCCTGCGAACTGTCGGCGCTCGACGCCGATGAGCGAATCGTGAACAGCGGCGGAGCGACGTTCAGCACCAACGTCAGTAGCTTCGCGCTGGTCGACTCCAACGGGTTCGCCGGAACATACGCCGATACCGGTGCGTCGATGTGGGTCGAGGTGATGGCCCAGGAGGAAGACGGACAGCTACGCAATGCTGGTTGGTCAACGTCGGAACGCAGTCTGCACCGGCTAGACAGTCCTGAGGATGTTGGACGAGAGGCAGCCGCACGGACGCTGCGTCAACTGGGAGCGACCAAGGCGTCGACATGCGAGGTGCCCGTCGTCTGGGAGCCGAGAATGGCGTCCGGTCTCGCCGGGATCGTTGCGGGAGCGGCCAACGGGGAGGCGCTCTATCGACGCGCCACATTCCTTGCGAATCGAGAGCTGACTGAGATTGCGTCGCCGCTGCTCACCATCGTCGATGACTCCACCATGAGCAATCGCCTCGGATCGCGCCCGTTTGATGGCGAAGGCGTCGTCACGCGACGCAACGCCCTGATCCAGCAAGGCGTCTTCCAGGGCTTCCTGTTCGACTCGTACAACGCACGCCGGCTCGATGCCTCTAGTACCGGCTCTGCCTGGCGCAGCGTCGGCGGACTGCCGCAAATCGGAAGTGGGAATCTCGCCATCGAACCTGGCGATACTCCGCCAGAGCAGATCATCGCCGAAGTCGAAGACGGTCTCTACCTGACAACGCTGATGGGATTCGGGATCAACTACACGACCGGAGATTTTTCCCGAGGCGCAGCCGGCATATGGATTCGTAACGGCGAACTCGCCGAGCCGGTCCAGGAAATCAACGTGTCGGGCAATCTGCTCGAGATGTTCCAGAGAGTCGACGCCGTTGGCAGCGACGCCCAATGGTTCGGAGCTAGCTCGGCGCCAACAGTGAGAATGTCAAGAATGACCGTCAGCGGTGTCTGAGGGCGTATCCGTTCTCAGAGCCTTGGCATCAACGTTCTCTGTCATACTCGCGCTTGACGGAGGCCTTTGCAAAACTCCCCTTCTCCCCCCGCAAGGGGGGAGAGGGGATTCGGGAGTTTTTCAAGAGTCTCCGTCAAACGCGGGTGTGACGAAGGACTTGCGCTGGGCAGTGACTGAATGACCAGGTCTCAGCTGGGAAGAAACACCACGGCCGATGATCGCACGCTGCGGTCTCCGGACGCCTGCTCGATCCAGAGTTCCAGATGTATCTCGCGACCACCTTCGGCGGCTTCGACGCGTGTCACCTGTCCGCTGATCGTGAAGCGGTTGCCGTGATAGTCGGGACGCCGGAATCCCGACTGCAATCGGACGATTCGCCCATGCGGCTTGGCCAGGTGTCGCAGGTAGCCCAACAGAAACGCCGATTTGTACTCGGCCGGAATCAGTGGACCTTCGAGACCTGTCTGACGGGCGGCGACGGGGTCGAGGAAGATGGGAATTGCGAAGCCGGCCGCGCCGACAAACTTGGCGACATCCATGATGTCTGGCGCCAGCGAGAGTTCGGGCAACGCCGTACCCTCGGTCAGGTCCCCAAGATCGAGCAGATTCGGCAATGGCACGGAGTTCACTCCGGCTTAGTCAAATGCGATCGTTGCCGCGCCTCGCACAGAGCGGTCGCCCTGGGGATTGTCGATGTGGATTTCCAGATCGGCCATCCGCCGTCCGTCCGCCTCGTAAGTCCGCGTGATTTCGCCGCCAAGCGTCATTTCGGCGTTGTGTACATCGGGACGGCGGTGGTTGAGCTGCAGGCGAGTGATCTGATTGCGGCCAAAGTGGCGGCGCAGATATTGATCGAGGAAGCCCTGCTTCATGTTGCCCGGAATGATCGGTCCGGGCAGGCCCATCTTTTCTTTGGCGAACTCGGGATCGAGGAACTGGGGTCCTGCGTTGCCGGTCGCATTGCAGAAGGCCACCACCTGATCGGTTGTCGGCGTGCGTTGCTCTGACGGTAGCTCGGTGCCCTCGCTGAGGGCGTCGTATTCCAAAGTCATTGTGCTCTTACTCCCCTGTGTGACGCGCCTGGAAGTGCGTTACGGTCCTGCGCACACGAGCCACTTCGACATCGTCCTGGTTGGTGTAGACCCACTCGTGATTAATGAACAACGAGTGGCCAACCCGGCCGCCGATCCGCTCCTGGATTTCGGCCAGCCTGGGCACGATGGTCATTTTGTCACCGAGGTGGATGTCGGCCTTGACCTCCCAGGCGTCAGCCGCCATCAGCGCGCGCTCGGGCGCGTCGGGCACATTCAACTGCCGCTGTGATGTGCTGGTGGTGAGCAGCGCGTACGTCGGAATCGGATACGACGTGTCGCCCGACTCAACCGCAGCCATCAGCTCTTCATCATCCTCGTCCAGCGCGTGCATCAGGCGCAGGATCAGCTCTTTGTCAATGGTGACTTCCCGCGGCTCGCCTTCGGTGCCGATGGCGGCCTCCATCGCGGGCGTGATCAGACTCTCGTCATCGCTCATAGTGGACTCTCTTCTTAGGCCAAATCGTTGGCGCGAACAGACTCAAACCGATTCGCTCAAGTATCGCCCGCCAGCCACTCACGCGCTATCCGAGCTTAGTGGTTGGCTGGCTCGAAGAACCGATCGATGTCCTCGGCATGCTCCGGATAGTGTTCCAACACGACGCCGTCAACCATCCGATTGATCGTCTTGCCCTCGCCGAACCGAGCAGAGTCGACCTCGCCAACCGCTGCGGCAAACTCCTCATGCGCGCTGTCAAAGGCAGCCCGTGCTTCTTCGTAGCTTTGATCGCCACGCTCGGCGACGAATCCGGGATTCCAGTCGTCAGGATCGGAGTAGTCCACGCCATCGGGCGTTGGTCGCTGACCGGCGTTCATACGGTCCACGCCTGCTGTCATCTCGGTCAACCAGCCATGCAGGTGTTGCAGCAACTGTGCCACCGACCACTCGCCGATCGCGCCCTCCCACTCGCCATGGGCATCATCGATCTTGCTCAACCGCTCGTCCAAGGTCTCTTTGGCCTCGGCCATCGCGGCCAACGTTGCGTCTCGGTCGTTCATGGTTGCCGCTCCACAGTCGCTCTGCGCTCGGATTGGTTGAGTTTACCGACCGATGTTCTGGCCGTCAGGCCGCTTCGCGGTGCTTGGTAGGGAGATAACGGACTGTCGACGCCTGCATGTCGGGCGCGGCGTCTGTAGAAGCCCCGGCACGACGATCCTGAAGCAGCAGTCCGACAGGATGCTCGAAGGCTTCCTGCCATGGCCTGACCAGCACAGATACCCATGACCGAGCCTTGAACATGGCCCGGTACACGAGCCGCTCCAGAAGCGAACCGACATCTGCTAGTTGTTGGTCACGTTCTGCAATCGCCGCTCGGAGCCGAGCATTCTCAGCAGCTGTTTTCTGAGACAGCAGGTGGAGATGAGAGTGCATCGGCTGTCGGCGCAGTGCGACAATGCTCTGCGCTACGGCAGGTTCATCGAGATGTTGGCAGCAGACCTCGGCGGCATCGAAGGCGCGCTCCAGCCTGCTGGCGCTGATGGGCACTTGATGCGACCAATCGACGCGACAATCGATCAGCAGAGCAATCTGCCCCTGGATCGCCCTGCCTCGGGGAAGAAGTTGGAGCGTCTTGAGCCGCGCCGCAAAGTCGGGTTTCTCGTCGCTTGGCGGGCGATCATGGCCGGTGCGATGCAACGCTACGGGTCGCCGGCTGCTTGCTGATACCAACACCTCATCGTCGCGCACGTGTGTTGCAAGCATCGCGTTCAATAGATCGATCAGTTGACCGAACTTCGCCACTCGATCGCTTCGCGTGCCTTGCTGTTTCATCCCGGATCCCTTCGAAGGACCGTGCCACCGTTTGCGGACACGGGACGCGCAATCTACCAAATGTAAAATGACTTTCCAATAACAGGCGTGCATGTAGTTTTGTAATGTGCGTGACACGCGGTGATGTGTGTCAGGAGGCAAGGCGCGACTGATGTGCAGATCGGAAGGAACCACGCTGATTCAAGCGAGGTGCCGCTCACAGGGCTTAGTGCCGAGGGAAGGGCGATTCTCGGACGACTGGGCAGTGCAGCGGTTCAGTTGGGAAGAATCAGTCCGCCCGGCGTGCGACGTTCACCCGGCTGCACGCCGCGTTGCTCCAGCGTCTGCAGGATGAAGGGATTCTGCGCTCGCTCTGCGGCCAGCGTGGTTTGGTCCATGTGACCGGGGAGCACAATCGTTTCGTCAGGCAGCATCAGCAGCTTGTCGACGATGGACGACATCTCCTGGTTGTAGTCGCCGCCGGGCAAATCGGTGCGTCCGATGCTCTGCTTGAACAGCGTGTCGCCCGAGAACAGCACACCATGTCCGTAGAAGCAGACCGAACCGCGCGTGTGCCCGGGCGTGTGAATCACATGAAGCGATACGCCGTCGACTTCGACCTTCTGCTCGTCGTCGATGTAGTGATCGGGATCAGGCGGCTGCTCAACTTGCATCCCGCCTGTTAGCCCGAGCCGCGCCGCCGACTCCGCCGTGCCCCGGAGAATGTCCAGGTCAGCCTCGTGCAACAGAAACTGAGCGTCGCTGTCCGCCTGTACGCCACGGACGCCCAATACGTGGTCAAGATGGGCGTGCGAATTAGCGATCAGTTTGATCGAGACGCCCATCTCCGATGCCATATGCACAATGTCATCGGCCTGTTCGCCCGGGTCGATGCAGATCGCCTCGCCGGTTCGTCGGTTGCCGATGACCCAGCAATTCTCCTGGAACGCACCCACGATCAGACCGCGGACCTCGATTTCGTTGACAAATGGTTCTTCGCTGGTCTCCGGCTCGCGTTCGCTCATGTCAGTTCGATTCGTCTCCCCGCAGGAGCCGATTCACCGCCTCCATGATGTCGTCGCTGTCCAGAGGTTCCGCTTCCATCTCGTCCGCAGGCGACTCCTCGTCACTCTGACTCTCGAGGTTGCGGACATAGTCGCGGATGTCGGGTTTGTCTTCGAGGGCAGAGTCGATCTGAGCCCGATAGCGTTCCTGCGCGCCATCCAGATGATGTAGGTCAAGCTCAAGCGCAAACACGCGATCGAGCTCTGTCAACAGCGCCTTGGTCGCGCCGGGATTGTGTCTCGAGGTCACATAATGAGGTACCGACGCCCAAAATCCCATGTGCGGTAGCTGAGCAATCCGGCAGGCATCACCGATCGATCCGACAATGCCGGTAGGACCCTCATACTTTGATGCCTGGAAGCCGAATTGCTTCTGCCGTTCCGGGTTCGAGGAGCCACCCGACACCTTGGTCGGTCGCGTGTGCGCGACATCGGCCAGCAGCGCACCGATCGTGATCACTTCCTCCACACCGGCCATCTCCGCAACCTGTAGGACGGCCCGGCAGTATCGGCGCCAGCGCAAGTCCGGCTCGGTTCCGAGGCCGACGATCAGATCGTGCTCTGCCTGCGGACGGCGCAGGACCGTAAAGTCGGTCACCGGCCAGACGACTTCGCGGCGCGCATTGTCGCCGTCGACCCACTTCACCGTCGGCCGATGTTCGCTAAAGACAAAGAAATCGTCCGGATCCAATGTTGCAACCGCTGCTGTTGGGTCGAGATTGCGAAGAAACCGCACTGCGTCCGTGGCTGCTTCCGCCGCATCGTTCCAACCGAAAAACGCCAGCACGAGGATGGGCCGGCGTAAGTCGTCGGGTATCCCGTCGATCGTCAGCGCCTCATCGATGCGGTCGATGCTCATGTACTGAGGGTAGCCGCTAGCGACCGCGCTGGGCAGTCAACCAGAGCCTGCTCACGGCGGTGATCCATTCGGTTGAATCGCGTGCCGACCGAGCGATGCTCGGGCGGTGGAGGCGAAATTCCAGTTGAAATGCGCGAATCTGGCGCTGTGGGTTGAGAGTTCCCGCTGGAGGTGTTCAGAAAAGTCCAGATTCGTCCAGATTTGGCTAGATGCGTCCAGATTGTTCGAGTGTCAGTGGGCGATTCTCTGAGTGTTTCTGGACCAATCCAGAGAGGTTCTGCGAACGTCATGGCGCTCTCCTGGTTGCACGATTGGTGGAAGGCACCGCTCATTGTATGCGCACGAACGTTCTGAGGCAGGGATCTGAGCCGGCCGACAATGCCGATGTACACAGACCTTAGAGTTCCACAGCGCCGTACTTCTCGCGCAGCGCCGGTACGACCTCCTTGACGTAGACCGACAACGCCTCGTCACTCCAGGGAGCACGCAAGGCTACATTGACGCCCGCTGCGCCGGCGTCGCAGTACATCGAGACTCGGTCAAACGCATCGTCCGGCGTGCCCTGCAGCGCACCCTCCGAGACTCGATCGGCCTGATCGCCCCATTGCTCTTCCAGCTTCTGCCGCGCAATCTCGGCTTCAGCCTGCGTCGGGCTCAGGTTGAACTGCAGATTGACCGTGCGGTCGATTGTGGCAGGATCGCGTCCCTGCTCACCACACCGGACATCGAGCACGCCCGACAGCCGGGCGAACTCCTCGGGGCCGATGTAGGGCACGTTCCAGCCGTCGCAATACTGCGCTGCCATACGCAGCGTCTTTCGCTCGCCACGGCCGCCGATCCAGAGCGGCACATGCTCCTGAACAGGGCCGGGCTCATTAGTGGCGTCGAGCGCGTTGTAATGAATGCCTTCAAAGGTCGTTCGCTCCTGCGAGAGCATGCCCTTGATGATCTGCGTGCCTTCCTCGAGCATCTCGAAGCGGGTCTTGAGGCTGGGCCAGCCGTAGCCGAAGCCCTCAAACTCCATCTGATGCCAGCCGGCTCCGAGGCCGGGTTCAATCCGGCCGTTCGAGATGTGATCGAGCGTCATCAGCGACTTGGCCAGATAGGCGGGATTGCGATAGGGCACGCAGAAGACGAGACAGCCGATCCGCACTCGCTCCGTTTCCGCCGCGATCGTCGCCATGCAAGTCAACGACTCAAAATGGGGCGACATCCCGTCAACCGGCGGGGCCTCATAGAAGTGATCCCAGACCGAGATCCAGTCCATCCCTTCGTCGTCGATCCAGCGCCACAGGCGGCGCAGGTCGCCCATCGTGACATTCTGTTGTCCAGTGTGAACACCAAATGAAACGGCCATCGGAAACCACTCCCATCAACGCCGACCAGAGCCGGCGCACACGCAGTCAGTGGAGGATAACGCTCACATCCCGCCCACATCTCGCCCACATCCTGCCGAGTCGCCGCAATAGACTGAGCACATGACGACGCAGACGGAGAGTCAGGCGAAGCTGAAGCTAATTGTCGATCGAATCGTCGAGGGGTTCGATCCACACAGCGTGTGGCTGGTCGGCTATCGCGGCTACAGCCAACCCGACGACTTTTACCACGTAGATCTCTTGGTCGTGTTAGACGAACAGTGCACTGCACGGTACGAGCGCCCGAGCATTGCGGTTCGCGGCTGCTTGCACGGTGTTGGGATGAGCAACGACATCTTCGTCTCGACTCCGCAGAAACTGGCAAAGCGGAAGCACCGAATCAACACGATGGAAGAGCAGGCACACTCGCTGGGTAAGGCGCTCTATGAACGGGGACGCTGATGCCGAGTCCCCGCCTGAGACCTGGCTGCGGTACGCAGAGTCCGATTTGTCTCTGATGACGGCCGCCCTCAACGGGCAACGTTCCGCTGGTGAAGTCTGCTTTCACGCTCAGCAAGCGACGGAGAAGGCGCTCAAGGCATTGTTGGAGTTGCAGCAGGTCGAAGTGCCTCGCATCCACAATCTGGTCCAGCTCCATTCGATTGTGGAAGCATCTCTCCACGTGAGGCTGTCTCACTTGTTCCTCATCCCCCGCTTCACGCGGGGGTCTGCTCGGCGTTCGCGTCCAAACCACCGTCATTCCCGCGCTCCTGCGCGGGAATCTCGCCGACGTTGGCATCAACTGTCGCGCCGAGAGGATCGAGATACCCGCGGCAAGCGCGGGTATGACGGAAAAAGGGCGCGAGAGGTCCGGCGTTGCGGCTATTGAGACAGCCTCACGTGCCCGTAAACCTAGATCGGCTAGAGCGACTAACCGACTTGCAGTCCGAGGCACGATACCCCGGTGATTGGCCGGAACCGACCGACGAGGAGGCTCGGTGGTCTTCGGAAGTGGCCGCTTCTGTGGTGCAGGCGGTCAGGGAGGCGTTCGGGGAGTCTAGGGAGTTGTTGGACTAGTCAGGCAGCTCGACCGGGATCACATCGCGCCATCCGGGGATGTCCATGCCGTAGTAGCGCGCCAGTAGCAGGATTGCGATCTTCTGCTTCGCCGGGCCGACTCCGGGCACCCCGCCAAGTCGCTTCATGATCGTTTTCGCGTCGGGTTGGTTGTCCCAGATGTTCTCAGCGTTGTTATCGAACTCGTCACGCACCATCGCGCAGGCGGCCTGCACGCGCTTGCCCATCGAGGCCGGGAAGCGATGGATTGCCGGCTTCTCGCGGAAGATCGCTAGGAACTCATCCTCGTCCATCTCGGCAATTTGCGCCGGGTCGAGGTGGCCCAACCGTTGCTTGAGGTCGCGTGGGCCGGAAAACGCTTTGGTCGAAGAGATCTGCTGGTCCAGCACGATCGCAATTAGCAGCGCGTTCGGATCATTGGCCAGCAGCGAGTTGGCGTCGTCGTCGTTGGTGAACTTGATCACCGGCGTCCCCGAGTCGGTGAACTCGGGTGCGAGATCGATGTACATCTCCGGGTTGCCCATGACGCGTCTCCTTCAGTTGTTTTGTCCGGACTACGGGAAGAGCCCGAGGTCCAGATAGCTTTGCGCGACCAATTCCAACGAGTACAGATACGAAGCGCAGCGTAGATCGGGAAGTTCCCGCTTGCGCCGCAGTGTCGAAATCCGGTCGTACGATTCGGCCATTGTCTGTGCCAGAGCGTCGTAGACGATATCCCGCTCGGAGGGTCCACGCTCCAACTCCCAACGCTTGACATCATCGATCAGTGCGCCGGTGTGCTGTTCGATCGTGTCGAGCAGTCGTCGATTGTGCATTTCGGCGTTGCGAGTCAGCATCCGATCGAATGAGACGTGCGAGAGATTCTTGATCCACTCGAAGTACGACACCGTGACGCCGCCCGCGTTCAGATACAGATCGGGAATGACGATGATGCCGCGCTTGCGTAGGATCCGATCAGCGTCAGGAGTGGTCGGTCCGTTTGCCGCTTCGGCGACGATCAAAGCCTGTATCCGTTCAGCGTTGGCTGTTGTGATCTGATGTTCGAGTGCAGCCGGAACGAGGATGTCGCAGGGCTGCTCGATCGTCTCCAGGGAATCGGCAAACACCTGTCCGGCTGGATAGCCAGCGATGCCCCCATGTTCCCATCGATGGGCCGTGACTTCTTCCAGGTCGAGGCCATTGGGGTCGTAGACGCCGGCATCGATCTCCGCAATCCCGACAATACGAGCGCCATGCTCCGAGAGCTCGCGCGCGACGTGATAGCCGACATTGCCAAGCCCCTGAACGATCACACGTTTGCCGTCAAGCCCCGGTGAGAGTCCGTGGGTCTGATGAGGATCGCCAAGACACTGCATGATCCCATGAAACACGCCGAGACCTGTAGCCTCGCGGCGTCCCGGGATTCCGTGCAACGACAGTGGCTTGCCTGTGACGCAGCTCCAGTAGTTGATGTCGTGAGGATTGAGCGTGCGATACGTGTCGGCAATCCAGGCCATCTCACGCTCACCGGTGCCGTAGTCGGGTGCCGGGACGTCAACCGCCGGGCCGATGAAGTTGTGCGAATTCAATTCGATCACCAGCCGCCGAGTGACGCGTTCAACGAACTCCGGCGAAGACTTGAACGGATCGATACAGACGCCACCCTTTGCGCCGCCAAACGGGACATCAACGATGGCGCACTTGAACGTCATCAGGGCTGCGAGCCCCATAACTTCTTCTGCGTCGACCATCGTCGAGTAGCGAATCCCGCCCTTGGTCGGCAGTCGGTGGTGACTGTGCTGGGCGCGGTATGCCTCGATGACCTCGATTTCCCCATCGTCGTTCTCGACAGGGAAGGTCATCTGATAGATGTTGTTGCAGCTCTTGACCTGCTCCAGCAGGCGCGGATCATGTTTCGAGTACTGAGCGGCCTGCTCGAAGTACTCAGTGAAATCGTCATAGAGCGAGGCCATTCGGCATCTCCCCGGCACGGTTCAGGTTGATTTGAACCGAGAACATGATTGTTCAACACGCCTGACAGCAGGCCGGGACCCGCTCAGCCCCCGCATCAAGTGCGGGGCAAGCTGCTGGCAGCTCCGCTTGCAAGGGTGAGTGGAGATCATGCGCGAGGCAAGCCCAGGCCGCGGGTGGCGATGATGCCGCGCTGAATCTCAGACGATCCGCCCGCAATCGTGGCCGGCACCGAGGACATGTACTGCTCGGTGAACCAGCCTTGCATCTGCGCGTATGGGTCGCCCTTTCGCACCTGGCCGTAGCTGCCCATCGTGTTGACGCCGAAGCGGGCGAAACGCTGCGACAGTTCCGACGAGAACATCTTCGCGACCGACGCCTCATGGTTCGGGGCCAGACCGCCCTGCTGCATCGAGAGGACGCGCAAGGACAGCATCCGCGATACTTCGATGCTGATCGCCGTATCGGCGACACCGAGCTTGGCCTCGCGACCCGTCGCAGGATTGTCGCCCAGGTAGTCGATGAAGTCCTCGAAATTGCGGCGCAATGCGGCGCTGCCCGAAAGCGCGCTGCGCTCGAAGTCCATCGTCGCCATGCCGACGTACCAACCGCGGTTCTCTTCGCCGACGCGATTCTCGACCGGCACACGAACATCCTCAAAGAACACTTCGTTGAAGCCGTGTCCACCGAGCATGTTGATCAACGGACGCACCGTAATGCCAGGCGTCTTCATGTCGACCAACAGGTAGGTGATGCCACGATGCTTGGGCGCATCGGGATCGGTGCGAACCAGGGCGAACATCCAGTCCGCTCGGTGAGCGTTGGATGTCCAGATCTTCTGCCCGTTGATCACATAGTCGTCGCCGTCTTTGACAGCGCGTGTCTGCAATGACGCCAGGTCTGAACCTGAACCAGGCTCGGAGTATCCCTGACACCAGGAAGCGCGAGAGTTGACGATGTCGTCCAGGAACTGACTCTTTTGATCATCGGTGCCGTAGACCAGCAACGTTGGGCCGACATAACCGACCGAGATCAGATCTGGACCGGGGACGCGATTGTAGGCGAGTTCCTCGTTGAAGATCGCCTGCTCGGCGAAGGACAGACCCATCCCGCCATGCTCGGTCGGCCAGGCCGGCGCCGTCCAACCCTTTTCCGCCAGCTTGGCGCGGATGCCCTTGGAGAATGCCCAGGCCTCGTCTGAGCCCTCTTCGTCGTTGGAAACGTCGAGTCCGTTCCAATCCTCACCGAATTCTTCGCGGATCCATCCGCGAATCTCGTTCCGCCACGATTCCTGATCGGCGCTGAATTCAAAATCCATCGTGAGTCCTCGCTGTTACTTGGGCTAGCGTTCCCAGTCTACCTGCGACCTTCAGAATCTCACGCTACCGCCTCGGGAACTGATACAGAATGTCGTCAGAGGACGGTGTCCCGTCGAGTCTCCGAGACGGTACGTCTCGCGAGACTACGAAGCCGATCAGTTCGTCTTCCGACTCCAGCACATTGGGATCTATCGACACGGCTGCCCGACCCTCCGCATCCCGCCCAAAGGTTGGGCCAGGCTCGACGGATCCCGACGCTCTGACCAGCCAGATTTGCCAGGTTTCGTCGACGTTCAGCGGTGGCAATCCCCAGAAGATCAGGGCAAACAACTGGTCTTCGTATCTGGGCAATAGCACTCCAGTCGCGCCATCGTCCGTCAATGCAATCGCCCGACCAGAAATCGGTTCTTCGG
Organism: Dehalococcoidia bacterium; assembly: GCA_965232875.1. Taxonomy (GTDB): domain Bacteria; phylum Chloroflexota; class Dehalococcoidia; order Bin125; family Bin125; genus Bin125. The sequence continues at coordinate 144,484 of OZ247431.1, forward strand.
CGCGAAACGCGAGGTAGCCAAACAGAGCGGCGATTGCGACCAACAACACCAACAGCATTCGCAACACGTTGCGCCGCACGACACGCAATGCGTAGTGCGAGCGAACCGCAGGCGGACGGACAAGTCGAGCTCGCTGTATGAGTCGCTGCTCAAGCCGAGCTTCGGCCGGATCGGGCGCGACCACCAACGTCGCGCCAGTGATCGCAGCGGCAGCCGTGGGCCACGCGCTGCAACGGCGACGAATTGCAGGATCCGAGCGGACAATCCGCTCGACTTCGTCATGCTCCTCTTGGGGAAGCAGTCCAAAATAGAACGCGGCCAGACGTGGTTCTGGTTCGCTGGTCCTGGAGGTCACAACAGCTCCGACATTCCTACATTCATCGGTCAGAGCGAACGATGCGACCGCTTAAGATTCGCTCGACCAGCGCATCCATCGCCTTGTTCATGGACTCGTCGTTATGGCGGATCGCGTCAAACCAGGCGTCCTCCAGGTGCCGTCCCTGATCAAGTGGCAGCCGGATCACGGCTCGTTGCAACTCCTCGTGATCCAATCCCTCAACAATGTCCGGGAGACCCGTTGCCGGACCGATCGGGAACGGCTGAACTTCGTCGGCGGCCAACGCAGGGGTGATGCCGCGTCGACGAACTGCCAGGGCGATATCGCGAACCAACCGCAGAATGTGAACATCGAGCGCAACCGAGGCCCAGTGTTCGGGTTCCGTCCAGATCAGCAGAAACGCCTCTTCGACGATTTCGTCCGCCTGGTCGGAACCGACGATGCGCCGCGCCAGTTCTCGCGCCGTCGATCCATAGGCGCGGAACGCGTCGCGCAGCGCGATCTCGTCACCCTCAACGATTCGCTGGAACAGGTCAGGCGCGGCCACGAGTATCGCAATCAGTCGCTATCAGTCTCTGTCAGTCTTGAGCAAGGAAATCCACACGGCCGTAATCATCGGCCAGTCGCACGATGTCGTCCCCATCTTCCTCTGCCGGTCGAGATGCGACCTCGAGAATGTCGGCGCCGTCGCCACTGGCGCTTACTCGATGTACGACACCGGCCGCAATGTCTTCGCGTACGCCGGTCAGCATCGACACGTGGCGCAAGCGTTCCGCGCTGGGACCAACAGTCAATGTTGCGCTGCCGCTGAGCAGCATGAGGGTCTCCTGTTTGCGCCGGTGGAACTGCAGCGACAACCGTCGGTGTGGAGCAATGCGCAGCATTTTCACAATCGAAGAGCCGGTACGGCTGAGGATCAGCTCCTCACCCCATGGTTTGTCGATGCGTTCCAGGATTGGCCCGGCGACGGATGTTGTAGTCGCTGAATCGAGTACCACTTCGCCTCCTCAACGCGCTCATGGTTCGCAAGGCCCAATTGCTTACTAGAGTGAGAGTACGAGCGCGAGCGGCGTCATCCAACTGCCGCGCCAACAAGACTCTACATTCGCGAGCAATGGAGGTTCGGCTTGAGCGGACGATGGTGGGCGCTGGTTGTGAGTCTGGCCGTTGTGTCCGCCGCCGTTGGGGCAGGGGCAGCGCTACTGATCAAGCACAATGACGACGCTCCGGCCACCCCAGCTCAAGTGGCCGTCGTCGCCAATGTCACGGAACTCGCACAGGACGAGCAATCGATAGGGTTTGGCGAGTCTCAACAGTCCACACCAGAGGAATCCGATTCGATCCGTCAGGTAGCGCCGCCGGCAGAGCCTTCGCAGGAGTCATCAGCACCTGAGACTGCAACCGATCAACCAAGCGATTCACAATCCAGCACATCTGACGATCCAGCGCCGGGACAGTCTGGTCAGTCTGACGACCAACAATTCGAATCGCGACAGGTCGAAGCGCAACGGGTCGATGCGCAAGAGGATCTCCAGGAGGCGCAGGCTCGTCCTGAAGAGTCGCCGGATTCCAGCGCCGACATGCCGAGCGCCGCTTCGTCCAGCATCAGTCCCGGCACCATCGCCCAGGGAGAGTCATTTGCCGTCACAGTAGATGCTGAGGACGCCACCGCAGTCGCGGCAACGCTCTTGCGGCGGAGCTGGAGTTTGAGCGAGGTCGCGCCGGGCGTCTGGTGGGTCATTGTGCCTGTGCCCCGGGACAGCGAGACCGGAGCGACGGAGTTGGTCATCGATCTCTACGGGGAAGGCGGCGTCTGGTTGGATGCCATCACCTCTCAGCTTGTTGTCCTTGCGAATGCAGCGCCGTTTGAGGCGATCACGCTGGGCGGTACCGGGCCATCGCCCGATCCTGCCGAGGTAGCGAGAGACATCGCCGTTCGCTTCGAACAGCACACAGCGGTTACCGGGCCGCCGCGCTGGAGCGGACCCTGGATCCTGCCCGTCGAGGGCGAAGTCTCGGGAGTGTTCGGTTCGCAGCGCTCATATGACGGTGTGCCCTCCGACCAGTGGCATCACGGCCACGACATCGCCGCTCAGCACGGAGATCCCATTCTCGCTCCGGCTCCGGGAACCGTGGTCTGGACCGGCGCCCTCGTGCTCCACGGCATGGGAGTCATCATCGATCACGGAGCCGGCGTCTACAGCGGCTACTGGCATATGTCCCTGATCGCCGTGCGTGCAGGCGTCGAAGTTGAGCCCGGAGATTACCTCGGCAACATCGGCACGACCGGTCTCTCGACCGGACCGCATCTGCACTGGGAGGTCATCATTCAGGGCATCGACGTCGACCCGGTGCAGTGGACCACCGAGGACCAGCCGCCGCTGCCACCGGTGCTGGAAGCAACGGCGGATACACTCGAATAATGCCCGACGCGCCCGTAATGGCAGCCCCGAAGTCCGAGTACGCATTCGCACTCGGTGCAACGTTTTCCGATCTCAAAGCTGAAGATATAGAGATCATCCTGGAACCAGATGGAGAGCTGGTTCGCGCTGATTGGCCTGGGTGGACCGCCCTATTCCCGCAGTCGGAGGAAGCCGCGGTCCAACTCTCCAATATGACTTCCGTGATGCCGCACCTGCGAGGGTTCCTCAGTCCGGCCGTGCCGGTCTGGGAGTATGGCAGCGGCTCCGACAACTGGAAACGCCACTGGCGCGCCGCAGAGCGCCCCGAGGGCCGATCCCTGGTTCCCGAGTTGATTGTCGACCAGAATCGAGAACGCCTGGTCAGGGACCTGGCGACGTTCTGCCATGAGCTGCACGGCTTCTCCGTTGAGCGTGCCCGATCATTGGGTGCGACGTCGTTCCGCGTATGGCGAGATGAGCATGAAGCGCTGGCCAGACGGTCCTTGCGCATCCTGAGACCATTGACGGCCTGGTCCGAGATCATGTGGGCGAGACGTTGGTGGTCGAGGTTTCTCGAGGACGACGCCATCTGGAAGATTGAGCCTGCGCTCGTGCACGGCGGCATTTCGACTGAACGGCTGCTGGTCGACCCGCTAGTGCAACAACTGGTCGGGGTGACCGGTTGGCACGGGCTCCGAGTCGCCGATCCAGCCATCGATTTCGCTCATCTCGTCGATTGCTATGGCACCGAGCTCGGCTGGCGCATCGTCGAACACTACGGCGAACTTGGATCCACTGCCGACGCATCCCTCTTCCGTCGGGTGCGGCTGTTGCTCACGGTCAGGCGTTTCCGGGAAGTCGTCGCGATCGCTGATGGAGATGGTGTCGACAGTGAAGCGATGCCGGCAGCGATCAAGGCGTTGCGCTAGTCGTGCGCCAACGCGGCTACGGTTTTGTTACCTTTGACGGCACTTGAACATCATTGGCGAACGATTGGAAGGATGACCAATCATGAGTGATGCACCTGCACGCGCGATGACTCCCGTCGGCGTCAACCATCTGGTCTTGAATGTCCGTGACCTCGATGTCGCGCACGAGTTCTGGACCGAAGTGATGGGTTTCCGCCACATCGGATCGCTCAAACCGCGCTCCGAGCGCTCGATGAACATGCGCTTCTACAACGGTCTCTCCGAGAGCCACCACGACCTCGCCCTGGCCGAGATCATGGGCGACTCCGAGGACTCAGGCGACTGGTCGATGGCGCCCAAACGACCCGGACTCAACCATCTCGCCGTTCACTACCCCGACCGCGACTCCTGGCTCAAGCAGATCGCCTTCCTGCAGGCCAAGGGCGTCAAGTTCAACCTGCGCATCAATCACGGGATGACGCACTCGGTCTACATCAACGATCCCGACGGACACGGCATCGAGGTGCTCTACGAGCTGCCGCGCGAGGACTGGGAAGCTGACATCGACGGTGCGTTGAACTACGCGGACATGCTGCCAACCGAAGGAGCTGAAGCGTTGGTCGACGAACCCACGCCTGTCTTTGCCGCGCCCGGCGTCGGCGACTAGCGCGGCGCTCGGCAACAGCCATGGCCATGCGAGACGGCGCGGCCTACCTGGCCGGCCTGCGCGATGGACGCCGTATCTGGCACAACGGCGCGTTGGTTGAGGACGTCACCACTGCGCCCGGCTTCGCCGGAGCAGCGCACACCATCGCGGCCTACTACGACTTCCAGTGCGACCCTGCCGTCCGCGATGTCATCTCATACGAGGACGAAGACGGCGAGCGCTCGCACCTGTCGTTCAAGATTCCCCGTTCGAAGGACGATTTACGTAATCGCTCGGCCGCTTACGCAGCCTGGGCAGAACACACCGGTGGACAGCTTGGCCGAGCGCCCGACTACATGAACGCGGCCATCGCTGGAGTCGCGGCCGCCAGGCATCATTGGGGTCAGGACGATCCTGCCCTCGGCGATCATGCGGTACAGATTCACGACCACTGTCGCCGCAACGATGTCTGCCTGACGCACACCTTCATTACACCGCAGATCGATCGCAAGACGCCGCTGGGCGAACAGGAACCGTACCTCAATGCCGGCGTCGTCAAGCGAACCTCCGACAGCATCATCGTGCGCGGCGCGCGCGTGTTGGGCACGCTTGCGCCGTTCTCAGATGAAAACTTGTCGATGGTTCTGCCGATCGTGAGTGGCGAGAACGAGAACAAGTACGCGCTGGGCTTCACCATTCCCGTCGACGCCCCCGGCCTGCACTGGGTCTGCCGCGACTCGTTCGACCCTGCCCGCTCAACCCGCGACTACCCGATCTCCAGCCGTTTCGAAGAGATCGACACGGTCGCGGTCTTCGACGATGTCGAAGTCCCCTGGGAGAACGTCTTCGACTACCAGGACGGCAAGATTCACAACATGGCTCTGATGGCGATGCGCTTTCAGGAATCGCTCGGCCATCACGTGATCGTCAAGAACGTGGCCAAGACGCGCTTCCTGCTCGGTCTCGCCCACCTGATCGCCGAGAACGCTCAGACCAACTCATTCATCAACGTGCAGATCCGGCTCGGCGAGATCGTCACCATGCTGCAAACGCTCGAGTCAATCGCCATCGCGGCGGTCGAGGGCGCCGTCGAGCATCCCGACAACGGCGTCTGGTACTGCAACGCCAACGCGATCACGGCTGGTCTCCGACTCTTCCCCGAGTACTACGTTCAGATCATCGATCACATCAAGCAAATCGGCGGTAGCAACTTCATGTCGGCGCCGTCTGAGGCCAACATGGAGGCGATCACCGAGGCGCTCGGTCCATCAGTCGAGCGCTACTTCAAGGGCGCAGCGGATATGACCGAGGAAGGCATCGAAAAAGTCCCCCTGTTCCGCCTCGCCTGGGACGTCGTCGGCACCTCGCTCGCCGGTCGACAGGAGTTGTACGAGCGCTTCTTCTTCGGCGATCAACAAGTCTCGAAGTCGCAGTCATACCTGCGCTACGACAAGAGCGAAGCGATCGACATCGTCCGTCGGCTGCTGGATGTCGATAACCTTGGCGGGTACCAACGGCCTACTGAGTGGAGTGCTGGATAGCATCAGCATGGATACAAGGCCTCCAACTCGACTTCCGTCCATTCCGGTGTGGTCTCTCCATCTTCCAGAATCAATTGGTATTCGATAGCCATGATGATGGTCTCTCGCTCACGTAGCTCCGAGGGAGCCTTGTCAGTCCAATAGACGAAGACGACACGCTGTGAATCTAGCTGCAGTTGCCTATGGGCCCCGAGCGTTCCCGCGCTTCCCTGCGCTCGCAATTGGATCTCAGTCGGCACAGCTGACGATGGCGTTAAGCCGGTATCCACGGCCTGACCGATATAGTCGCTAACGCTATATTCGCCGCATATTTCTCCGTAGCCATTGCCCAACTGCTCGGCAACCTGCGACGTGATCTCGCTGACAGATTGCTCGCCGATAGCGATCGTCGGCGCGCCTGTTCGCAGGCCCCAAACCGCCACGGATGCTATCAGGACGGCCGCCAATACGGAGAACTGCAACCAGCGATTCTTGAGCAACATCGGAGCTTTGCTGTTCATGATTGATCCACTTCTGTTGGCGGACGCGACAAACCAGTCACTCGCTTGTCAGTACTTCTCGTTCGCATCTTCGATGTCGTGGGTTTCTAGGTGGCCGGCCCAAGAGGCGTTGGTAGTGGTGAAGTACTCGCACATCGTGAATCGCCCTGTAAAGTCTGGCTCACAGGATGAGTTGTTCGGATCGTGTTCTAGTCCGCCGGCATGCCCAAACTCGTGTGTCGCGATTCCGAGGACTCGTCCAGTACTCCAGGACTTCCGCGGATTGAACGAGATATCGGTCTCGCTGATGATCTTGGTCGACTTGTTGAACCGGATACAGGTCTTGGCCCAGATGGTGCCGGTCGGTTCGGTGCATTTGGTCCAGCCCTGCAGCAGGGTTGACCACAGAATGTCATTTTCCTGCGCCGTTGAGACGACGACTGGATTCCAGTCCGTGGCGTCCTCCCATCGCTCGGCCCCGTCGTCAACCGCATTCAGCCAGCTCTGATTCGCGCCCGTCCATGTCCCGGTCCGATGGAACTCCACGTCCGGAGTGGACCACTTACGGTCCCCCAGTGCAGCATCGCTGTCGTCCGCAGGCCAGAGTAAGCCCAGCAGAAGTAGCAAAGCGGTCACGACAATCGCGCGTTCGAGCCAAGACGCTCTCTTGAACCCCCACCACAGGAATCGCGGTACGGCGGTTAGAGCGTTGTGACTCATGCCTGCTCCTATCTGCTCGGCGAAAGACGTTACGTGACCTTACCACGTGTTCGGTTCCGCTTTCGCAAGTATGTGGGCCAACCTTTTCGATGTCGGTCACCGGCGCATTGACCCTGCACACCATCAACGCCTAGCCTCCACTGGTATTTCAAGTCTAGGGATGGAATTTCGCAATGGGACACCTCGATGGCAAAGTGGCGTTGGTCACTGGTGGGGCTGGGGGTATGGGTTCGCAGATTTGCAAGGTCTTCGCCGAGCAGGGCGCAGCCGTCGTCGCCTGCGACACCGGCTTTGACGTCGAAGGACGCGCCGGCATGGACCCGTCCAAAGTGCAGGCGGTCGTGGACGAGATCATCGTCAGTGGCGGACAAGCCACGGCCGTGGCAGGCGACATCGCCGACATGGACACCGCCGAGCGCGCTGTGCAGACCGCGATCGACACGTTCGGCGACCTCGACATCCTGGTCTGTGCGCATGGCATCTTGCGTGAGCGCATGGTCTTCAACATGACCGAGGAAGAGTGGGACGAGCTGGTCCGGATTCACCTCAAGGGATGCTTCGCGCCGACCAAGTTCGCAGCCATCCACTGGCGAGCAAACCGCGACAAGGGCAACCGGCGGATCATCTACTTCACCTCGTCTGCCGGCGTTCGCGGTGAAGCTGGACAACCCAACTACTCGGCAGCGCACGCGGGCAAGATTGGGCTATCGCTCTCAAACGCCGAGGCCCTCGAGCGTTACGGGGTGACCTCGAACTGTATTTCCCCGGCAGCCTCGACGCGGATGACAGATCGTGGACGCGAGGTCGACCAGGCGACCGACGCTCCCAGCCTCAGGGCGGCCGGTACGTTGATGGACCCGGGCAACGTCACGCCCGTTGTCACCTATCTGGCTTCCGACGCATCAGCAGACGTTTCCGGCCGCGTCGTTGGCACGACCGGCGGCCGCATCACGATCTGGAAAGAGCCCGAGTGGGAGCAGACAATCTGGAACACCGAACCCTATTGGGACATTGACACGCTCTTCGCCCTGATTCCGAACACCTTCGAGCTACAGGGAATGGGTCCGCCACCGCGTCAGTTCCCCTAGCCAGATCCCAGACCTCCCCCTGTGGGGGAGGTGTCACAAAGTGACGGAGGGGGCCTCCCCGACGCTTGTCAAGGAACATCACCATGACCACCCAGGACTCTGACAACACACCTCCATTCGTGGGCCGGAGCGTTCAGACCATGAAACACCTCGAAGGCCGAATCTGCATCATCACCGGTGGAGCCGGCGGCATCGGCTCCAACCTCTGCCGAGTCTTCGGAGAGCAAGGAGCCAAAGTCGTCGTCGCCGACACCGGCTTCGACGTCGAGGGTCGATTCGGCATGGACGCATCCAAGGTCGAGGCGATCGTCCAGGAAATCCGCGACGCGGGCGGCGAAGCCGTCCCCTTCGTTGGCGACGTCGCCGACATGGACACTGCCGAGCGCATGATCCAAACCGCGCTGGACGAGTTCGGCGGGCTCGACGTGCTCGTCTGCGCTCACGGCATCCTGCGCGAGCGAATGATCTTCAACATGCTCGAGGAGGAGTGGGACGGCCTGGTTCGGGCACACCTCAAGGGCTGTTTCGCGCCGACCAAGTTCGCTTCGATCTACTGGCGCGCCAACCGCGAAGGTCAGAATCGCCGGATCATCTACTTCACATCTGACGCCGGCATTCGCGGCTCGGCAGGCCAGCCCAACTACTCGGCTGCTCACGCTGCCAAGCTGGGCCTGATGCGATCCAACGTCGGCGCGCTCTCGCGCTACGGCGTCACAACCAACTGCATCGCCCCCGGTGCGTCAACGCGCATGACCGACCGCGGCCGGGGCGTGGAAGCGTCCGGACCGGCGCCGTCAGAATCAGCGGCAGGAACGGCACGCGACCCAAAGAACGTCGCGCCGATCGTGGCCTGGCTCGCCTCCGACCAGTCCGATGCTGCCAACGGCCGCATTTTCGGCGCGAGCGGACATCGCATTTCGCTGTTTTCCGAACCGGTCCTCGAACGCTACCTGCATTTCGATGACAACCGGATCGAGATCGACACACTGTTCGATGTCTGGCCGCACACGCTGGGCGCGGGAGGATTCCCCCGCAACAGCATCCGGCCGGGACTGGTCTAGATTCCCGCAACGTTCGATGGCAGTTGCAGCAGCAGGGGTCCGATCATAGGCTAGCCCCGCATCTGGAGAAGAGACGCCGCGATGGTGCGGTCCGCTATCTGCGTGTTCCTGGGATTGATCGCCTTGGTAGCGATGACCGTGATTGCGTGCGGACGCGACAGCCGCGACAGCGACACCCTGCTTGTGGTGACCACGGTCGCGCCGCTGCGCAACATCATCGAAGAGGTAGGAGGAGATCGGATCGAAGTCGTAGGACTTGTTCCCGAAGGTGTTAACAGTCACACCTACGACCCGCCTCCATCCGCCGTCGGCGAAATCGAGAAAGCCGACCTGATTGTCATCAACGGGCTCAATCTCGAGTTGCCAACGCTGGAGTTGGCCGAAGCCAATCGTGCCGACGACACGCTAATCCTGCAACTCGGCAATGAGGCGGTATCGCCCGAGGACTACGTCTACGACTTCTCATTCCCTAGGGCGGGCGGCAATCCGAATCCCCACCTCTGGACTGCGCCTCATCTCGCAGTGCGCTACGCGGAAATCGTCCGCGACGCCTTGGTCGAGCTTGACCCGGAGGGTCGCGCCTACTACGAGACCAACACCGAGCGACTGAGCGATCGCTTTTGGGAGCTGGATGAAGCGATCGCCGAAGCAACCATGACAATTCCCCAAGCTCACCGCAGGTTGATCACGTATCACGACTCGTTCCCCTACTTTGCGCCTCGTTACGGACTGGAAGTCATCGGTGCCATTCAGCCCTCGGACTTTTCACAGCCGTCGCCTCGAGAAGTGGCGGAGCTGATCGAACAGGTCAAAGGCGCGGGCGTGCCGGCCATCTTTGGCTCAGAGGTGTTCCCGTCTGAAGTTCTACAAACAATCGCCAAAGAAGCCGGTGCTATTCAAGTTTCTACGCTGTCCGACGACGATCTGCCCGGCGAACCAGGCGACGCAGGCAATACCTTGGTGGGGATGATGGTCGAGAACGTCCGCACCATGGTCACCGCGCTTGGCGGAGACGCCTCGGCGCTTGACGGATTTGATACAGGCAGCACATGGCAAGCGTCCCAGTAGGAGGGGAACTGGTCCGACTCGACGGCGTCGCCCTCGGTTACGACGGTGAAGTGGCCCTGCGCGATGTCAATGTGCGGATTTCGCCTGGAGAACTGATCGGAATCGTTGGCCCCAGCGGCTGCGGCAAGACGACGCTGTTGCGGTCGCTCCTGGGTGAAACCGAGGTATACGCCGGCGATGCATCGGTGGCCGACAACACCAGGGTCGGCTACGTCCCCCAGGTGGAGACGGTCGACTGGAACTTCCCAATCACCGTCGAGCAGGTCGCGATGCTCGGCAGTTGGCGAACGAGGCGATGGCTGCCCTGGACAAGCCGCGACGAACGCAGTCGCGCGCGGGTCGTGCTCTCGCAGCTCGGAATCGCTGATCTTGCCGACCGACCCATTCGCGCCCTCTCCGGCGGACAACAGCAACGTACATTCCTCGCACGAGCGTTGATCCGATCACCCGACCTGCTGCTGCTCGACGAACCGACTTCCGGTGTCGATATCAAAACCCGGCACGAAATCCTGCATCAGTTGGCGGCGCTCAATCACGCTGGCGTCACCGTCGTCCTGACGACACATGACCTCAACGGAGTCGCGTCGCACTTGCCCCGCTTGATCGCTCTCGGCGAACAGACGGTGCTGGCCGACGGCCCGCCTGAGGAAGTGTTGCAGCCGCCCATCCTCGAGCGGGCCTACGGTCAACCAATGCTCGTGGTGCAAAGCGGTCATGAGACGTACGTCTTGCCGGTGCCCGAAGAAGCGCCCGGGGCGCACGAGGAACCGTCGGTGCCGCCCCACGTCGTCAATGTCATAGGACGGCCGGACGCCGACGATGCTTGAGCCGTTCGAGTTCGGCTTCATGCAACGGGCGATGATCGCCGCCACGCTGGTCGGCGGCGTCACGGCGGCAGTCGGCGTGTTTGTCATCCTCAGGCGTCTGGCCTATATCGGCCACGGCCTGGCGCATAGCATCTTCGGCGGCGCGGTGGTTTCCTTCACCATTGGATTCAACTTTTTTCTCGGCGCCAGCCTCTGGGGCGCATTCTCCGTCTTTCTGATCAACCAGGCCGCGCGACGGAGACAGATTGGCGGCGACGCCGCCATCGGCATCATCACCACCGCCGCCTTCGCCATCGGCATCGCCGTGATCTCCCGAGCTCGCAGTTTCACCCGCGACTTCGAGGCTGCCCTGTTCGGCGAGATTCTAGGCATCACCAACCAAGACCTGTACGTCACGACTGGCATGATCGTGCTGATCGCTCTGGTGCTCTTCCTTCTCTGGAAGCCATTGGTCTTTATCACCTTCGATCACGATGTGGCTACGTCCTATGGGATTCCCGTGCGCTGGGTCGAGGCGGTGTTTTCGCTGGCCCTGGCAGCGACGGTCGTCGCCGCGCTTCAGGTGTTGGGTGTCACCCTGATTGCCGCCGCCCTCGTCATTCCGCCCGTCGTCGCAAGAATGATGACCGATTCGTTCCCGCGACTGTTTCTGATCGCAGTCGTGCTTGGCGCGCTGACAGGATTCCTCGGCGTGTACATCTCCTGGTTTGTCGATGTGTCCTCAGGAGCGACCGTCGTGCTAGTCCAGGCGGCCGTGTTTGCGCTGACTCTCGGTTGGGGTGTCATCGAGTCGCGACGAGGACTGAGCGCGGCTCGGCGCGCGGAGCGGCTCGCCGGTCTGGAGCGCTCGCTCAATGACTGAACGAATGGCTAGAGTCAACACAGATTGATCTCGCCGTTCGTTCCAATGATTTGACACATGCCCAGCCAATCCGATTCTTCACCTGCGGATCTGTTCGACGAAGCTCCGCCGCTATTCGACCTGGCCGCACTGGAAGAAGGACAACCGCCGCTCGACCAGCCCACGCTCGAACGAGTCACCCAGGCGTTAGCCGAGATCGAGGGACGAGTCGACGGCGGCTGGTTGACCGATTGGCCGTCGCCCGTCGCTCAAGAGACGCCTCCACCGCTTGTCCGTGAGTCCGCTCCGACCGCGCTGCTCACAGACATCGAGACGCGCCAGCCATCGACGACTCCTGGAGCCGAATCAGCCGAACCCCCCGAGCTGCTGGGATTGTCCGAGGCTGAGGTCGCACAACGCGTCGCCGACGGGCGAGTGAATCAGGATTCATCCAAGCAGCGCTCCGACATCGATGTCATCGTTTCCAACGTCTTCACCTATTTCAACCTGATCCTGTTCGGACTGATCGGAATCCTGCTCGTCCTGGCAGTGACGGAACAAAAGACCGATCACCTGCAAGACGCCGCATTCGTCGGCATGGTTGTGCTCGCCAATGTGCTGATTGGCACATTCCAGGAGCTGCGCGCGACTCGTAAGTTGCGGCAGCTCGTGGCGCTGACCGCGCCCAAGGCGACCGTCGTACGGGGTGGATTCGAGCGCGAGGTCTACGCCATCGACGTCGTCGAAGACGACCTGCTCGTCTTGCGCAGCGGCGATCAAGTCGTTGCGGATGGACCCGTCGTCTGGGATCAGGCAGAGATGGATGAGTCGATTCTCACGGGCGAGACTAGCTCCGTGCGGCGCGGCCGCGGCGACGAACTCGAGTCAGGCGCATTTTGCGTCGGCGGCTCTTGCTACTACCGCGCTGCGCGAGTCGGCGACCAGTCCCGAGCGATCCGCGAAACCCGCGACGCTCGAGAGCTCAAGCGCACCGAAACACCGCTGCAACTCCGCTTCAAGCGAATCCTCGATGGACTGATCGTCGGAACGGCGATCCTCGCCCTGCTGATCCTGATCTCGTTTCTGATCACCGGACGTGAGTTCGATGAAGCGGTCAAGGCGACGATCGCGACCGCCACATCCGTTGTGCCCGAAGGCCTCATGCTCGGGTTTACCGTGGCATTCGCCGTCGGCGCGCTGCGTGTGTCGCGCATGGGCGCAATCGTCCAGGACAACACGGCTGTCGAAGCGCTGAATTACCTCGACACCATCTGTCTCGACAAGACCGGCACCATCACTGCAAATCGGCTGCGAGTCGACGATGTGCGCTGGGCGCCCGGCGGCCGCGCTCTCGCCGGCTGGCTGGGAGCGTTTGCCGTGTCGACATCGGCGAACAACAAAACAGCCGAAGCGCTCTCCACGGCGTTCACAGCGCAATCAAACGGAGCGCAACTCGTCGACGACGAACCATTCAACTCCGAGCGACGTTGGAGCGCAGCTCGCTTGCGCCTCGAAGACGAGGAGCGAGTGTTCGTGCTCGGCGCGCCGGAACGACTGCTCCGTACGACCGGTTCCTCTGACCGTGACGGCCAGGCTGAGCTGCTCTCCGAGTATGAGATGGCCGCCGGTCAAGGCTTGCGCGGAGTCGTCTTTGCCGAGGCGGCAGCGATGCCGGACGCAGAGACCGATTCGCTGCCCTCCTTGCGGGTCGTCGCGTTAATCACCGTCGCCGACGAACTGCGCGCGGAGATCGCCGACGCATTCCGCATGATGGCGGATCTGGGCATCGAGCCCAAGATCATCAGCGGAGACAATCCAGCCACGGTCGCGGCGCTTGTCCAGCAGTTGGGAATTGAACTCCCTGGTGGACTGATCACCGGAACAGCCCTGGAAGAACTCAGCGAAGACGAGCTCGCCGATGCGGTTGAGGAAAACTCTGTGTTCGGCCGGATTGCGCCGCAGCAAAAGGAAGAGATCGTCTCCGCACTACAGGACAACGGTCATTTCGTGGCGATGGTCGGAGACGGGGCGAACGATGTCCGGGCCTTACGCAAAGCAGATGTTGGTGTTGCGATGGAATCGGGCGCCAACACTGCCAAGGGCGTGGCATCGATCATCTTGCGCAACGACTCATTCGAAGCGCTGGTGCGCGGCTCGGGCATCGCGCAGAGCGTGCTCGGCAATGCGTCGCAACTCTCCAAGCTGTTCGTGACCAAGAGCTTCTACGCCTTCCTGATCATCTTCATTTCCAACATGATGGGCCTCGAATTCCCATTCCTACCTCGCCACGGCTCGCTGACTGCCTTGTTCACGCTGGGTGTGCCCGCCGTATTCATCACGCTCACCCGACCGCCCAGGTCGGCCGGTCGTAACTTCCTCTCATCAACGATGCGGTTTGCCATCCCCGCCTCGCTCGCATTGGCGGTCGCCGCGGTCTCCGTCCATCTGCTCACCGAAGGCATTCTCGGGCGACCCGTCGAAGACGCGCGCACCCTGGTCTCGACCACGATTGGGATTGTCGGACTTGCCTACATGGTTGAAGTGATCGGCTTCGAGGGCGCGACACGAGACAACCTCATGCGTCCGGCGTTGGTGACCTTCTTCGGTGTCGCGTTGCTGGGCGTGTTCATCCTGACCCTCTACACACCGCCGCTGAGAAACTTCTTCGACTTCTCACCGCTCTCGGCGGCTGAGTGGGCAATCGTGATCACCGCAGTCACCGCCGCCGTCACGGGCAAGTGGGTGCTCTCGACATACGCAGCCCAAATCATGAGACGCCTCACCGGCCAGGCCTACGAAGAACTCGCGTCCCGTGGCCGAGCGCAATAGGCATGTCTCCGCCAAACCAGCGAGCCCACGCAAGACTCACCCAAGTTGCCGTCATTCCCGCGCTCCGACGCGGGAATCTCGCCGATAACTGACTTGACGTCGCGGACCCGTAACAGCAAGGACCACCGCGAGCTAACTCCGTTGCGCACCGCCTGCGCCCGCGACTGCGAGACACCCTCGGCGGAGCGCGGGTGTGACGAAAAGTGTGCGCAGAGGCTGATCGGTGAGTGCCCTAGCTTCTGTACAACTCCGCCAGCTCGGGATCCTTCTCGGCCAGCATGTCGGCCAGATCGAGCAACACCTGGCACTGTTTGTACGTCGCGTCGTCCTGCATCTTGCCATCGACGACAGCCACGCCGCCCGACCCTCCGGCCTCCTGCATCGCAGCCACAACACGGCGCGCAAACGACACCTCATCGGGGTTGGGTCTGAACACGGACTTGGCGATCGGAATCTGGTTGGGATGCAGAGTCCAGGCGCCCACGCAACCAAGGATGAACGACGCGCGGAACTGATCCTCGCAGCCAACCGGGTCGGAGAAGTCGCCGAAGGGTCCATAGAACGGGTAGATCTCGTTCGCTGCGCAAGCGTCAATCATCCGCGCCAGCGTGTAATGCCACGGATCCTGGATGTAGGAAGTCCGCGCTGCAGACTCATCTTCGGGATCAGCGTCGGTGCGCACGACGTATCCGGGGTGTGGACCGCCAACGCGAGTTGTCTTCATCCGCCGTGACGCCGCCAGGTCCGAAGGTCCCAGACTCATCCCCTGCAATCGCGGACTAGATTGCGCAATCGCTTCGACGTTCGACACACCCTGGGCCGTCTCAAGGATGGCGTGAATCAGGATCGGTCGCGACAAGCCATTTCGAGCCTCAAGCTGCGCGAGCAGCAGATCGAGGAATCGAATCTCTTCCGGGCCATTCACCTTGGGCAGCATGACGGTGTCGAGCACATCGCCGATCTCTGCCGTTAACTCCAGCATGTCGTCGAGGAACCAGGGACTGTCAACCGCATTGACCCTGGTCCACAGCTTCGTCGCGCCCAGGTCAAGCGTCTGACCAACCTTGATCAGCCCGACCCTCGCTGCTTCTTTGGATGTCGGCGGAATCGCATCTTCGAGGTTGCCCAGCAGAATGTCCACTGTCGGCGCGAGCTGCGGCAAGCGGTTAAGAATTCGCTCGTTGGACGGATCGAAGAAATGGATCATTCGCGACGGATACGTCGGAATGTCGGTCGGAGGATTCGGCGCGCCAAGCACGAGCGGCCGGAGAAATTGGCGAGGCGTAGGCATGAGCAGGTCTCCTCTGCGATGCGTAGAGCCTATGGCTGTCCATCACTATGTGCAGGTACGCGCCTGTCACGCCGGTCGCGCCGGTCATGTCGAGGCTATGATCGCGTAGGCCGTTCTCAACAGGACTGCCGTTCACGAAGGAGAACACCATGGCAATCGATCTCACCATGGGCGCCGTGCTGCCGACCAATGAAATCGGCGCCGACCCATCAGCCATCCGCGATTTCGCGCAAGCAGTCGAGGGCATGGGCTTCGACCATCTGTTGATCTACGACCACGTGCTCGGCGCCGACCCGTCAGTGCATCGCTTGACCGGCCCTTACACCGATCAGGACCAGTTTCACGAGGTTTTCGTCACCCTCGGCTACATCGCCGCATGCACGACCACCCTGGGGCTCGCGACGGCTGTACTGGTCTTGCCTCAGCGTCAGACAGCGTTGGTTGCCAAGCAGGCCGCTCAGTTGGCTGTCCTCTCCGGCAACCGATTCCGCCTCGGCGTCGGCAGCGGCTGGAATCACGTCGAGTACGAGGTCCTGGGCGAGAACTTCCGCAATCGCGGCCGGCGACAGGAAGAGCAGATCGCTTTGATGCGCGAGCTCTGGTCAAATCACCTGGTCGACTTCGACGGCGAGTTCCATCAGGTCAAATCCACAGGCATCGAGCCCCGCCCGACTGAGCCAATCGAAGTCTGGTTTGGAGGAGCGCACGATCTGCAACTTCGCCGTACGGCCAAGATCGGCGACGGTTGGTTCCCAATCGGATCTCCCAACGCCGACTCTGCGGCCATGGTCGACACGCTGCGCGGCTACCTGCGCGACAACGGCCGCGACGCCGATCACTTCCCCATCGAACCGCAAGCACAGTTCCGCGGAGGCAACCCCGAACTGTGGAACAGCCACGCCGAGCGCTGGATCGATCTGGGAGCCACCGCTATCTCAATCGCCACCATGAACGCCGGCCTGCCAGACGTCGACGCCCACATCGACGCCATCCGTCAATACCGCGAGGCGGTCACCGAGTAACGCCAGAAGGATTGCGTCCCGGGAACTCGCCGACATCCCCACTCCCCGTACAAGAGGAGCTACCGACCGACTTCACGCTCCCCCTCAAAGAGACTGATGCATAACTGGGTGTGCGCTTTAGCCTAAGGCTGTCGGGCCAACAGCGGAGGAGTATTGACGATGCATCGACAGATAGGCGAGCGGTCGTTGGTGGAGGCGTGGCTGCCGGAGGGCTTGGGCCGGGATGAGCGCTTGGAGCGGATCGCGGAGCTGGTCGAGTGGGAGGAGTTGGCGGCGCTGGTGGGGGAGATCTATTCGTCGCCGGAAGGCCGGCCGAGCTATCCGCCGCTGATGATGGTGAAGGCGCTGCTGTTGCAGGAGTGGTACGACGCCTCGGCGGCAGAGTTGGCTCAGGCGCTGAGCGACCGACTCTCGTTCCGGCGCTTCGTTGGTCTGGGGCTGCAGGACGCCGCGCCGGACGCGTCGACGATCACCCGGTTCCGTCAGCAGCTGACCGAGCGGAGCTTGGCGGCGCCGCTGCGGGAGGCGGTCGCGGCGCAACTGGATACGCGTGGGTTACTGGTCAAACACGGCAGCCTGCTGGACGCGACCTTGGTCGCCGCGCAGGGCAGTGGGCGGGCGCAGCGCGAGGGCGAGTGCGCCGACCCCGACGCGGCCTGGTCGAGACGCGGTCCGAGCAGCGATCATGGCTACCAGGGGCACATCGGGATGGACGCCGGTTCGGGCCTGATTCGCCGCGTGCGGCTGACCCCGGCCAACGTCAACGACACCGAAGTGGCTGATCAGTTGATCGTCGGCGACGAGCAGGTCGTCTACGCCGACCGCGCCTACGACAGTGCGGCGCGCCGCGAGCGGCTGCGGGCGTTGGGCATTGCGGACGGGATCATGCGCCGGGCGAACAAACATCACCCGCAACTGGCGCCGGCCGAGCAGGACCGCAACCGTCGTCTGGCCCGCCTACGGATGCCCGTCGAACAGGTCTTTGCGAACTTGAAACGCGCGTACGGCTACCGCCGGGTCCGCTACCGCGGGCTGGCCCAGAATGCGACCGAACTGGAACTCAAATGCCTCGCCTACAATCTCCGCCGCGCCGACCGGCTGCTGCTCGCCGCCTAACCGCCGACGTCCAGCCCGGGTTCAGGCGGTCAGCCCAGCGCCCACGCGCGTCTGGTCGCCCGCAGCGCCTCCCCCAGACACCAGACCGACACGACGACGCCAACCACCAACCGGCCCAACACCCTCAGCACCTACCCCGCAACGAGTTATGCATCAGTCTCTCAAAGGGGGAGCTGCCGAAGAGCCTGCCCCCGGCTTGAACGGGGGCTGAGGGGGTCCCTCCCCCGTTGGCGACGCGAAACTCGCTGTTTCTGTGGAACACAAGAGTGATATGCCTCAATCGTTCCCGCAAACATGTCAACACTCATCGCAACACTACGAGTCGTCACGTCGCGACTGTCCCTGCGCTGCCACAGCCGCTGCCGCCTCGGCCGCTGCTTCCTCACCCGCCAGATAGCGACGCTCGACGACCTCGAGCTCGCCGTCGAGCGTGTAGGCGAGCGGCATGCCAGTGGGGATGTTGAGTCCTGTGATCTCCTCGTCCGAGATCGATTCCAGGTGCTTGACGATCGCACGAATGCTGTTGCCGTGCGCTGCCACCAATAGTCGCTGACCACTCTGCAGCGCCGGCGCAATCTCGTGCTCCCAGCAGGGAAGCACGCGCTCCAGGGTGAGTTTCAACGACTCTGCAGCCGGCAACGCCGCGGTTGGTATGCCCTCGTATCTGCGATCGAATCTCGGATGGTCGGGATGATCTTCGTCCAGGGTTGGAGGCGGGATGTCGTACGACCGACGCCAGATATGAACCTGATCATCACCGTGCTTCGCCGCAGTCTCGGCCTTGTTCAATCCCTGCAGACCGCCGTAGTGGCGCTCGTTCAGCCGCCAGTCCCGATAGACCGGCAGCCACGGCGCATCGATCTCATCCAGAATGATCCAGAGCGTATGAATCGCACGCTGTAGCACCGAGGTCCAGGTAGCGTCGAATTCGATGCCGGCGTCGCGGATTTGTTGGCCGGCGCTGTGTGCTTCCGCGATCCCCTGGTCGGTTAGATCTACATCGATCCAACCGGTAAATCGGTTCTCGCGGTTCCACACGCTTTGCCCGTGACGCACAAGCACCAGGTTGGGAGCAGAACTGCCGTCTGACATGTGCACAGGCTACCCTGTGTTTGCTATGGCGAACCCCGGGAGGAAGCCGAGTGAGTGACGCTGAGCGTTCGTCGGACACCGTGTTTGGCGCGATCGTGCGAGGTGAAATCCCCGCCGACATCGTCTACGAAGACGATCAGTGTCTCGCCTTTCGCGACCTCAACCCGCAAGCGCCAACCCATGTGCTGGTGATTCCCCGCGTCGCCATCTCGGGCCTACAGGAAGCCGATCAAGCCGACCCGGCCCTGCTCGGACACTTGATGCAGGCTGCGCAGACGGTCGCCCGCCAGGAGGGTCTGGAAGCGGATGGCTGGAGAGTTGTCGTAAACGTCGGCGAGAACGCCGGTCAGACCGTCGCTCATCTGCATTTGCACGTGTTGGGAGGACGCAAACTGTCCTGGCCGCCGGGCTGAAGCGCAAGGCTCCCACATGGATGCCCAAATGGATGCATTGTTGGACGTTCGCGAGCTGGATAAACACTTCGGTGGACTGCGCGCCTGCGATCAGGCGACATTTCAGGTCGAACAAGGCAAGATCGCTGGAATGATCGGTCCCAACGGCGCAGGCAAAACCACGGCGTTCAACTGCGTGGCCGGGTTCCTCAAGCCCGATGGTGGTCAAGTCCATTTCGGCGGCGAAGAAGTCACTGGTCTTCCAGCACACCGAATGTTCGACAAGGGCCTCGTGCGAACGTTCCAGATCCCGCAAGAGCTGGACACGATGACCGTCCTCGAGAACCTCATGCTGGCCGGTGAACATCAATCGGGCGAGGCGGCTTGGCGCAACTGGCTCTTGCCCGGCAAGGTGCGCCTCGAGGAGCAACAACTCGAGGCTCGGGCGCACGAGGTGCTGGAGCAGACCCAACTCGGCCACCAGGCCTACATCCGCGCCGGCGCACTCTCCGGCGGACAACGAAAGCTGCTCGAACTCGCACGCGCGCTGATGGCCGAGCCGCGCATGATCCTGCTCGACGAGCCTGGCGCCGGGGTCAATCCCGCCCTGGTGCGCCGTCTGGCCGAACACATCCGAGAGCTGCGCGAGCGGCTGGGCCTCACGTTCCTGATCATCGAGCACAATCTCGACTTCGTCCGCCAGCTTTGCGATCCGGTCATCGTCATGGCCCAGGGCCAGGTCCTCGATGTGGGCACTCCCGACGACGTCCTCTCCAATCCCGAGGTGCAGGCCGCATACCTGAGCGGACAACGCCCATGACCGAGCGCCAGCCATTGCTCCAGGTCAGGGAATTCTTCGGTGGCTACGTCGACGGCATCGACATCATTCACGATGTCGCGCTCGATCTCTACCGCGATGAAATCCTGACCATCATTGGACCCAATGGCGCCGGTAAGTCAACGCTGCTCAAAGCCATCGTCGGCGCCTTGCCGTACGAACGAGGAACTCGCTCGTTCCAGGGCGAAGACGTGAGCGGATGGTCGACGCCCAGGATGATCGCTGCCGGAGTCGGCTACGTGCCCCAGGTCGATAACATTTTCACCTCGATGTCGATCACCGAAAATCTGGAAATGGGCGGCTACATGCGCAAGGAGGGCCTACGCGAGCGGATCGCCGAGGTCCTGGCCATGTTTCCCGACCTCGAGGGCCGTCCCCGAGAGCGAGCAAGCCGCTTATCCGGTGGACAGCGACAGATGCTGGCCATGGCCCGAGCACTCATGCTCGATCCGATCATGCTCTGCCTCGACGAGCCAACCGCGGCGCTATCGCCCGCAGCACGAGGAGAGCTGCTCAGCCGTATCTACCGCATCCACATGTCTGGCGTTGGCATCCTGATGGTCGAGCAGAACGCGACGGAGGCTCTGGTCTGGTCTGACCGCGGGGTGGTCATGGTCGATGGCGAAAAGGCGTTAGAAGGCACTGGCTCCGACATGCTGACTAGCCCAGAAGTCGGTCGGGCATTCCTTGGACAAGCGGAAGGAGAGGGCGAGGGATTCACGATCGAGGAGGGGAGCCACTCATAGAGATCGCACAGCTCATCACGATCGGGATCATCGTCGGCTCGATCATCGCGCTGGGCGCGATGGGTCTGACGCTGATCTTCGGCGTGCTCGGAATCGCCGACTTCGCGCACGGCGAGAAGATGGGCTGGGGCATGTTCCTGGCCTTCTTCATCGTCTCGTCGGAAGGAGCCAACCTGGGTTTCGCCGGTGGACGATTCGGTTCGTTGTCGTTCGGTTGGGGGCTGATCGTCGGGCTGTTGGTGGCGATGATTGGCGTCGCACTGATCTCGGTCGTGCTGGAGCGGCTGGTCTTCCGCCGGCTCCGAGTCACAGGCGGTGGCTTTTTTGTCTTCGCGATCGCCTCGCTGGGCATGTCGATCATGCTGCGCGCCGTGATCCAACTGATCTGGGGACCCTCGAACTTCCGTTACACCCCGGGCATCCACCCGGCCATCGAAATCCTTGGCGGGATCAAGGTCAAGCCTGACCAGTTCTTCATCGTCGGGATCACGGTGCTGGCAGCGGTGCTGCTCTATTGGCTGCTCTACCGAACCCGATTCGGCAAGGCCATGCGAGCCACGTCCGATAATCCCGGTCTGGCCGAAGCATCGGGTATCGACACCGACCGCATCCGCACCGGTACCTGGATCGTCGCCGGTATCCTCGGCGCCCTGGCCGGAGTCATGCTCGGACTGCAGGCCGAAGTCCGTTTCGACGCCGGGTTCCGCCTGCTGTTGCCGCTGTTCGCCGCCGTCATCCTGGGCGGCATTGGCAACCCATGGGGAGCACTGATCGGAGGCCTCACGGTTGGAATCGCTCAGGAGCTCTCGACCCAGTGGATCAACACCGGCCTCAAACCCGGCGTTCCCTTCGTGATCGTGATTGTCGTACTACTGTTGCGACCTCGCGGCCTCTTCGGACAAGTGCGGTAGAGGCGGTCCGAGATGGAACAGCTCTTCATCACGCTGGTCACCTTCGACGGAGCAGTCAACTGGACGGTCGGTTTCCTGACCACCGTCGCGATCTTCGCCATCCTGGCCCTCGCGCTGAATATCCAGTGGAGTGTGGGCATCCTCAACTTCGGAGTCGCCGCCTTCTTCATGGTCGGCGCATATGTCTCTGCGGTGCTGACCCTGCCCGCGCCGGAAGGCCTGGAAGCTTACGTCGCCGGCTGGGGCATTCCCATCCCGATCGGCTGGATATTCGCTGCCATCGCTGGAGGCGTCTTGGCGATCCTGCTTGGCATTCCCACGCTTCGCTTGCGAGACGACTTCCTCGCCATCGCCACCATCGGGGTTGCAGCGATCCTGCGCAGCGTCGCCAACTCGGTCGAAGGACTGGTCAATCGCAGCCGCGGACTCAATGGCATTGATGGATTCCTGCAAAACGAAGTCCAAGGACCTGACTACCGCTGGGTCGAACTTGGCACTGCGCTCATCGTCCTGATTGCCGTTTACTGGCTTGTCACCCGCGCGACCGCTTCGCCCTGGGGCAGAGCGCTCCGGGCGATCCGCGATAACGAGGACACCGCCAAGGCTTCGGGCAAGAACACCGTCCGCTTCCGCATGGGAGCATTCATCCTCGGAGCCATGCTCATGGGTCTGGCCGGGGCCATCTATGCCCACCGCAGCGGAACGATATCGCCGCTGACCTTCTCCGACCTGCTGGGCACCTTCTTCGTCTGGACCATGCTGATCGTCGGCGGCAGCGGCAATCACCGAGGTGCCGTGCTCGGCGCGGTCGTGGTCGGCTTCTTCTGGTTTGGCACGCCGCTGATCCAGGAGAGTCTGCCCGACTGGTTAGGCAGCCGCGTCTTCCAGGTCAGACAACTTCTCATTGGACTACTGATCGTCGTGTTCCTGCTCTGGCGGCCACAGGGACTCCTGGCCGAGCAGGATCGAGTCAGCCGTTTCGTCTCCCGAGGCCACGAGGATGATCCCGGCGACAACGACAGTTCCGTCTGGCAACGGCTCAGAAGCACAGTCACGCGCTAGGGCTCACGCAACAGCGTGCTCAGTCAGCGAAGGTCCACCCTGCCCAGTGACAGACAGTAGACACGACAACGACCGAGCCTTGCCGGCAAACGCTTCAACCACCTCATCCGCCAGGCCCTGACGATACGCGTCGTCGCGACACAGTACACCGATTCGTTCGTGTCCACGCTCTGCCGCAGATCGGCGAGGATGGCGCCCTGTCCAGCGCCGTCGGAGGGCGTCGTTCGGAAGAAGAAGTCGCCCGAACAGTCAGAACCGTCAGAGCTTCAATTGGAGTGACCAGCTGCACCCACAACCTGCCAGATGGCCCATGTTGCCGACGCCAACACCATCAGGCCCGCCATCGCCACGATGACGGGCCGAACGCGATTGAACTCCAAGCTGCTGTTTCTTTCGACGTTGAATCTGACCTGCGATGACGAATGCGCCTACGGCGCTTCGTAGGCGACGATCTCCACTTCCTCGAAATTGCCATCTTCCGTGTAGCGCCAAATGCTACTGAACCCAGACGACAAGTCGCCATGTTCATCCCACTCCATAGCGGTGGCTGCACCGACGTAGTCCACGTCGCCACCATCCGCGAGCGTCTTCAGACCATCCGCTACCGAATCGGGACTGGCGATCACCTCATCGCCCGGCGCAGAGGCAATGGTTCGGAGCTGATCACGGATTGCCGCCCCGTCACCCGAGCCAGCAGCTTGGGCAGCAAACGCCAGCGCGATTGTGGCGTCGTAGGTCTCCTTTACGTAAGGAATGGTCGGCGGCACGCCGTACTCGTCAATGAATGCAGCAAGCCAGGCTTCGGCCGACTCGCTGTCAGTCGCCGACGCCGGCCCCGTGCCGTACATGCCCGCGAGGTGCTCGGTGCCGATAGTTTCCACGAGTTGCAGACTCTGCGCGCCACTATTGAACACGAACTGGTCATAGAGACCCTGTTCGATTGCCTCACGAATCATGATCTCCGCCTCGGGAACGAAGGTCACAACCATCAAGGCTTGCGCACCTTCGGCAACAGACTGCTGCAGCTCGGCGATGTAACTCGTCTGAGTCGGGTCGATTGCGATGCTGACAATCTCACCCTCCCAGGCTTCCGCGAACGCAGTTGCATACCCCTGCCCCCAAGCGTCGTTGCGGTAGATCAGGCCAACATTATCGAATCCACGGTCGGCGGCGACCTGGGCCATGATCGGTCCTTGTGCGACGTCGGACAGGGTCGAGCGGAAGAGGAAGTCGTCGTCCTCAGCCAATGTCAGCTGCGGCGACGTGGCCGATGGACTGACCATCGGAATCCCCGCGGGCGCGGTGATGTCTGTCACGGCCAGGGTGATGCTGCTTGCGGTGCAGCAGACGAATGCGTGAATCCTCTCGACCTCAACCAGACGGCGGGCCTCTTCAGTCGCGATTGTTGGATCCAGCGTCGAGTCGGTGACGAGCGGTTCAACCGGTTGTCCCCAAACACCGCCGGCGGCGTTGATGTGTTTGATCGCAAGATCAAAGCCCTTACGCATCTCATTGCCGTATTCGGCCAGACCGCCGGTGAAATCAAGCATCAAGCCAATCTTGAACGGTTCAGATGGGTCGTCAGCCTGTGCAGCCGGCTCAGATTGATCGGCCTGTTCGCGTTGTGCTTGTGCGGCGCTTGATTGATCCTCTTGTTGCGCGTCATCGTCGGAACAGGCAGCAACGAGCCCCATCACCATCAGAGCCACGGCTAGGAGCAGAACGGATTTGAAGCGTGTCATTGCAGCCACAACCTTTCCCACGCGGTGTTTGGTTGGGAAAGCTAGCGGGTTGCTATCGAGATGATCCATCGGTTGGTAAAGCAGGATTCAATGGCCGTTGAGATTGGACAACTCATGGAGCGGGCGTTGTACGGATTGATCACTCCCCATAGGGAATCACACCAGTGTCCTCGATTGTCCCGTCAGATGTGAACTTCCAGATACCAACGAATCCACGCGCGAGATCCCCGTGCTCATCCCACTCAAGCGACTGCGCCGCGCCCTCGTAGTCCAGATCTTCGCCTTGTCTCGCTGCCTCCAGACCCAGCCTGATGCTGCCCACGTCGGCAAGCACGACCTGGCCTGGAGCAGCCCCAATTCTACGTAACTGATCGCGGATCGCGGCGCCATCGGTCGATTGCGCTGCTTCTGCGGCCAGGGCGAATGCGATCGTCGCGTCGTACGCCTGCTTGGTGTAAGGGAAACCGTACGGTCGCTCGTACTCGTCAATGAACGCCGCCTCCCAGAGCAGCGCTGACTCGGTGCCTGGCGCCGTGCCTGGCGCCGTGCCCTGCATGTCGCCCAGGTATTCGGCGCCAATCGCCTCCAGTAGTTGGGGATTTCGGCTTGTCGGTCCGAAGACGAATCGGTCGTAGAGTCCGTTTTCGATCGACTCACGCAGGATGATCGTGCCCTCGGGCACGTAGGCCAGCATCACCAATGCCTCAGGATCGTTGCTTCGCGATTGCTGAATCTCACTGAGGTACGAGGGCTGTTGCGGAGCGACGGGAATCGAGACCACCTGGCCGCCCCAGTTTTCCGTGAACGCCTGCTCAAACGACTCGGCGATCCCTTGCCCCCAGGCGTCATCGCGATAGACCACTCCCACATTGGTGTAGCCCTGCTCGTTGACGAGCTGAGCCAGCGCTGGCCCCTGGACCTTGTCGTTCAGAGTCGCGCGAAACAGGAAGTCGTTGTCGGCCGCAACAGCGAGCTGCGGCGACGAGGATGCCGGAGAAATCTGTGGGATCCCGGCCGGACCGGTAATGCTCTCAGCGATTGCAATCGAGTTGGTGCTCGAGTGCGCCCCCACGATCACATGGACGCCTTCGATCTCGATCACTCGGCGCGCTTCTTCAATCGCAATCGTCGGGTCGGTGTTGGTGTCGCCAATCACAAACTCGACGGGCTGGCCGAACACGCCGCCGGCCTCGTTGATGTGCTGGATCGCCAGTAGGAATCCATCCCGCATCTCAACACCGATCTCCGCGAGACCGCCGGTGAGATCGCCAATGAACGCAATCTTCAGTGGCCCCGGCTGGTTCTCAGTCTGCCGAGCTGACTCTGCCTGTTGATTCGATGGCTGGGCGGCCCGGACCTCTTGTACATCTCCCTGCGACTGTTGCGTGGCAGTGGCAGCGGTTTGCGGTTGCGAATCCTCACTACCGCTACAAGCTGCAAATGTGAGAGCAATACTGATTGCGGAGAGAAGAATGAGTCGGCGCACGTAGACGTTCCCATTGATTGAATCTATTGACTGTTCGAGAGCTTATCCAACACGCTACTCGTCAACGAACTCGAACACTTCCAGATCTAAGATCGAACCGTCATCGGCAAACTCCCAGGTGCCAATGTAGCCGTGGGTGCTATCGCCGTGCTCATCCCAATCGATAGTCCCCGCCGCCCCCTGGTAGTCGATGTCCTCGCCTGCGGCTGCAGCGTTCAATCCCGCAGTCAGGCTATCCAGACTCGGAATCACCACCAACCCGGGTGCAGAGCCGATCAGCCGCAACAGATCGCGAATATCCTCGCCTTCCGACGATCCGGCGGCCTGGGCCGCCAGCGCGAGCGCAATCGTCGCGTCATACGCCTCTTTCACATACGGCAGACTGGGCGGTTCTCCGTATTCGTCCAGAAAGGCTTGCTCCCACGCAATCGACGACTCGCTCTTTGGAGCCGGCGCGACAACAGTGCCCCGCATTCCGGCGAGATGTACCGCTCCGATCGCTTCGCTGACCGCGGGGGTCTTGGCCGCTGCGCCGAAGACGAAATGTTCGTAGTAGCCGAGCTCCAATGCCTCCCGCAAAATCAGAATCGTTTCAGGAGGAAACGCGATCAATACCAACGCTTCAGGACCGTGCTCGACTGATTGCTCGAGTTCGGCCGTGAAGCTTGTACCCCCTGGATCGACGCCGATTGACTTGATCGTGCCCTGCCAATGCTCACCAAATGCGGTTGCCATGCCTTGACCGAACGCGTCGTCCCGATACAACAGTCCCACATTGTCGAAGCCCTGCTGCTCGGTGAGCTGGGCCAGATAGCGCCCTTCGATACGGTCGGCCAGGGAGAGCCGAAACAGGAAATCGTCATCTTCAGCCAGGGTGACTTGTGATGACGTGGCCACCGGAGAGATCGTAGGAATCCGCCCCGGTCCACTGACCGACTCCGCGACTGCCAGGGTCATGGCGCTGGACATCGGACCGACCAGGCCGTGAACGCGTTCAATCTCAATCAGCCGCCGCGCCTCTTCGACAGCCACGGTCGGGTCTTGCGCGGTGTCGCCGATCGCTGTCTCGACTGGCATCCCCCAGACTCCGCCGGCCTCGTTGATGTGCTTGATTGCCAGCTCAAAGCCCTTGACGAGCTCTGCACCGTATTCAGCCAGCGGACCGCTGAAGTCCAGCAAGAAACCAAGCTTGAGCGGCTCGGTCGGTATCTCCGTCGAGTCCGTGTCATTCCTTGTGCGGACTTCCTCGCCTTGTGCCTCCTCCACAAGCTCTGTCGCGGTGCCGTCATCTCCACAAGCAGCGATAAACAGCAACGCCGCAAGACCAATCAGCAGCCAAAGTTGGAACAACAGCCGACAGATATCTCGGCCCTTGGAACGCATGGTTACGACACAAACAATTCAGCGTTGTGGTTTTCAATAGTGAACGACTGCGGGCAGCGCATTTCACGCTGCCTGTAGGTCGTCAACTCCCGTGTTCAGGCCAGGTCGGCGTTAGTTGCCGAGATCGAATGCGGTCACGCTGATCTCGACAATCTCACCGCCCTGGTACGCCCAGACGCCGATGTAGCCGGAGGTAATGTCGCCATTCTCGTCCCAGTCGAGCGAGGTGGCGGCGCCCTCCATGTTGATGCTCTCGCCATTGGCCAGCGCCGCGAGCGCACCAGCGACGCCGTCCGGGCCAGCCGAATAGCTGGCGCCTGGAGGGGCGGCGATTTCTCGCAGCCCATCTCTGATCGCAGCAGGATCGACCGAGCCGGCTGCCTGAGCGGCGAGCCCAATCGCCATTGCTGCGTCATATGCCTCGGGAATGAATGGCAGCGGGCTCAGCTCGCCGTACTCGGCAACGTAAGAGTCCTTGAATCCCGCCAATGCTTCCGACTCCGGACCTGGGGCCGGCGCAGTACCTCGCATGCCATCGAGGTACTCGCCGCCAATCGCATCCACCAGTTCCTGGCTCTTGCTGCCATCGACGAAGAGGAACCGGTCGAACAGTCCTTGCTCCAACGCCTCGCGGATGAAGACCTCCGCTTCTTGCGGGAAAGCGATCACGATCAGCACTTCGGCGTCGTTGTCGGCGGCCTGCTGCAGCTCGGCCAGGTACGTGGCTTGTCGTGGCTCGATCGAAACGATGTTGGCTTCACCGTCCCAGGCGCCAGCGAATGCTTCGGCCAGACCCTGTCCGTACGGGTCGTTGAGGAAGATTACGCCGACGTTGCCGTAACCCTCGTCAGCCGCGAGTTGGGCGAGAACGGGCCCCTGCGCCGCGTCCGAGACGGTGCTGCGGAAGAGGAAGTCGTTGTCGGCCGCGATAGTCAGCTGTGGCGAGGTCGCCGAGGGCGAGATGACCGGGATGCCCGCGTCGGCGGCGACCGACTCGACGATCGCCAGCGTGATCGACGAAGCCAGCGGACCGACAATCGCATGGACGCCTTCGACCTCGATCAGTCGGCGGGTCTCTTCGGTCGCCTGAGTCGGGTCGAGCGCGGTATCGCCGACGACGATCTCGACAGGATGCCCGAGTACGCCGCCGGCGTCGTTCAGATGCTTGATCGCCAGTTCCACGCCGGTTTGGATGCTGGGACCGAACTCAGCCAGCGGCCCTGAGAAATCGGCCAGGAAGCCGATCTTGAGTGGCTCATCCGACATCACCATCTCGGCCTGCTGGTCGTCACCAGAGGTGTTTGGCGTGGCGACGATCGGGCCGCCGCTGAGGTCAAACGCCGTGAGGCTGACCTCTTCAATCGCGCCATCCGAGTATTGCCACACACCGATGTAGCCGGAGGTGACGTCACCGTTGTTGTCCCAGTCGAGCGATGTCGCCGCGCCGGCGTAGTTGATCTGGTCACCGCTGCGAATGGCGTCGAGCGCTTCTGCGATCCCATCCGCGCCTGCGGCGTACGTGTCGCCCGGAGGCGCGGCAGCCGCGCGAAGCTGTCCACGAATGGCTTCGGAATCGACGGAGCCAGCTAGTTCTGCAGCGAGTCCGATGGCGATTGCCGCGTCATAGGCCTCGCGGATGAACGGCAGCGGTGAGAGTTCGCCGTACTCGGCCTCGTAGGCGGCGTTGAATGCCCGAAGCGAATCAGACTCCGGTCCCGCAGCCGGGGCGGTGCCCTGCATGCCGTTGAGGTAGTCCGCGCCGATCGAGTCGATCAGGTCCTGGCTCTTCGTCCCGTCGACGAACAGGAAGTGATCGAACAGCCCCTGTTCCAATGCCTCGCGCAAGAACACTTCAGCTTGCTGAGGGAACGCGATCGCAACTAGCGCCTGCGCGCCGTTGGATGCGGCCTGTTGCAGTTCCGACAGGTACGACGCCTGCCCGTCCTCAATCGAGACCAGGTTGACATCGCCACCCCAGGCCTGCGCGAAGGCTTCGGCGAGCCCTTGTCCATACGGGTCGTTGAGGTAGATCACGCCGACATTGCTCAAACCCTGATCGGCGGCGAGCTGCGCCAGCACCGGGCCCTGCGCAGCGTCAGAGGTGGTACTGCGGAAGAGGTAGTCGTTATCTTCGGCGATCGTCAACTGCGGCGAGGTGGCCGAAGGAGAAATCACTGGAACGCCGGCCGGTGTAGCAACCGATTCGGCCACTGCGAGCGTGATCGACGAAGCCAGCGGTCCCACGATCGCGTGGACGCCCTCCACTTCGATCAGGCGGCGCGCCTCTTCGGTCGCCTGGGTCGGATCGAGACTCGTATCGCCAATGACCAGAACAACGTCCTGTCCCAGGACCCCACCCGCATCGTTCAGGTGTTTGATCGCCAGCTCCACGCCAGTCTGAATCGCTGGGCCAAATTCGGCCAACGGGCCGGAAAAGTCGGCCAGGAAGCCAATCTTCAGCGGCTCATCAGACACGGCCGGAGCCGCTGGCTGTTCTTCTTGTGCTTGGGCCTGGCCGCTAGTGGCGGCAGCCGTGGTCTGCGCTTGCTGCTGATCCTGCTGCTGGGCGTCCGCTGCCTGTCCTTGCTGCTGAGGCACGTCGTCGCTACAAGCGGCGAACAACCCCAGTGCAATCGTCGCGAGTAAGGCAATGGCAACGGTTCTTAACAGGTTCGCAGACATGGCTGACCTACCCTTCGTTGGCTGTTTCGCGCACGATTATGTGTGATCGGCAGTTTATCGATTTCCTCTATGAGTACGCCCATTTGTTCCCTGTCAAGAACGGGATGGGTATCGGGAATGTAATGCAGGAAACGACCCCGCGACAGGTCCTAGTCGTCGAACGCGCTCAGCACCTCTGAGTCAAACTGCTCGTAGAGTCTCGGGTTGTTGGGGATCGATTCGAAGACGAATCCGTTGATCCCGATCGCTTCATACTCCTCGAACACGCCGATCATGTGTTCGGCTGGTCCAATCGGGAGCCGAGCCTTCTGCTCGTCCGACAGGCCTTCGCCGTGAATCTCGCGCAGGCGGCGGATCTTGTGTTCCTCAACCACGAGCGCCGGCCGCATCACCGTCGTCAGTTCGATTTCATCGGGATCCCGCCCAGCCTCTTCACAGTGGCGGTGGATGATGCCGATTAACCGCGCGATCTCTTCAGGAGTCCCACGGATGTTGCTGATATCCCCGTAGCGCGCCAGCGTACGAAGCGTGCGCCGCTCACCATTGCCGCCGATCATGATGCGGATCGCCCCGCCAGGATGGTCCGCGTGTGCGCGAGGTGCGAACGGCGCATTGTTGAGCTGGTAGTACTGACCGCCATAGTCGACGCGGCCATCGGAGCGGAACAACGCTCGGATCAGCTCGGTTGCTTCTTCCAACCGATCAGAACGTTCTTTGATGCCAGGAAAGTCCCAGCCATAGAAGCCGTGTTCTCGCTCGTGTCCAGCCGCGCCCAGGCCGAGAATGGCCCGGCCGCCAGTGTTGTGATCGAGTGTCGCGGTCATCTTGGCGACCAGGCTCGGGTTGCGATAGGTCACGGCCGAGACCAGCGTCCCCAGCATCAGCGTCGAAGTCGCCTCGCCGATTGCCGCCAGGGACATCCAACCCTCGAGCGAATCACCCGTTTCGTCCATGAACCCCAGCGGCGGGACGAAATGGTCGTACGTCCAGGCCGAGTGCCAGCGAGTGGCATCCATCGTCTGCGCCACGTCGCGCATCAGAGAGAAGTCAGTCTGGTTACCGGGAATCTGCGAGCCGAAGGTGAGTCGCATCGTCATGGTCGTGGAACGTTTCTGTGGTTAGTCGTCGAATGCGCTGAGTACCAACTCGTCGAACTGCTCGTAGAGTCGCGGGTTGTTCGGGATTGACTCGAACACAAACCCGGTGATCCCGATCGCCTCATACTCCTGGAACAGGCTGACCAGGTGCTCCGCGGGACCAATGGGTAGACGGGTCTTCTGCTCGTCCGACATGCCTTCACCGTGAATATCGCGCAGGCGGCTGATCTTGTGATCCTCAACCACGAGCGCCGGACGCATCACTGTGGTCAGTACGATCTCTGACGGATCGCGACCAGCGTCTTCGCAGTGCTTGTGGATCACGCTGATCTTGTGCGCCACCTCTTCCGGCGTTCCTCGCACATTGCAGATGTCGCCATAGCGAGCCAGCGTGCGCAGTGTGCGGCGCTCACCGTTGCCACCGATCATGATTTGGATGAATCCGCCCGGGTGATCGGGATGCACCCTGGGCGAGAATGGCGCGTTGTCGAGCGAGTAGTAGCGACCTTCGTGCTGGACAGTGCCGTCGGCGTGGAACAGTGCACGGATCAACGCTGTCGCCTCTTCGAGCCGGTCCGAACGCTCCTTGAGTGCGGGGAAATCCCAGCCGTAGGCGGCGTGCTCACGCTCATGCCAGGCGGCGCCTAGCCCGAGGATCGCTCGTCCGCCAGTGTTGTGGTCCAACGTCGCCGTCATCTTGGCCAGCAGTCCGGGATTTCGGTAGGTGACACCACTGACCAGAGTGCCCAGCATCAATGTTGATGTTGCTTCGCCGAGTGCTGCCAGGGTCATCCAACCTTCAAGCGAATCCTGGGTCTCGTCCATGAACACCAGCGGCGGGACAAAGTGGTCGTAGGTCCAGGCCGATGACCAACGTGTCGCATCCATGGTTTGCGCCACATCGCGCATCAGCGAGAAATCGGTGGAATTGCCCGGAATTTGTGCGCCAAATGTCATTCGCATCGTCATCTATATCTCCTGTTGTTAGCCATCATGAGCAAGGTCGGCGGGCAAGAACTCTCCCCCCTCTGGGGGGAGATGTCGCGGAGCGACAGAGGGGGCCGCCCGGCGACCCACGCCGAGTCTCATGTCGCAGCCTAGTTGCCCCGATACTTAGGCTCCCGCTTTTCAGCGAACGCCCTCGGACCTTCCTTGAAATCCTCCGTCTTGCGGATGTGCGCCGAGAGCAGTTCTTCCATCCGGATGCCCTCATCAATCGGCAACGACAGCCCACGCACAGCCGCTTCCTTGATCGCCCGCTGAGTCAACGGCGCACCGGCCGTCAGCTTCTCCGCCCAGGCACGAGCGGTTGGCATCACGTCTTCCGCTGGAACGACACGGTTGACCAACCCGACTGTTTGCGCACGCTGCGCGTCGATGTGCTCGCCCATCAGCAGCAGTTCCATCGCCACCGTCCAGGGCAACTGACGCGTCAAACGCTGAGTCGCGCCCAGCGTCGGGACGATGCCGCGAATCACTTCCGGCAAGCCAAACTGCGCGTGTTCGGCGGCGATGCGCAGATCGCAAGCCGAGAGCAGCGTCAAGCCAGCCGCCAGACAGTATCCATTGACGGCGGCAATCATCGGCTTCCAGATTTCCATCCCGCCATCGATGGTTTGCTTCAGCGAGGGCTGGAAGACCGGCCAGTTGACGTTCTCGGCGCCCGGCCGCGTAGGAATCGTCTTCTTCAGGTCGGCGCCCGCGCAAAAGGCACGATCGCCCGCGCCGGTGACGATGCCAACCCAGATGTCGGGATTGTCGCGAATCTCAATCCAGATGTCGGCCAGCGAGCCGATCAGATCGGGGTCGAGTGCATTCATCGCCTCCGGCCGGTTGAGAGTGACGGTCGCGATGTGGTCGGACAGTTCAAAGAGGGCGGTATCAGTGGTGAGGTCAGTCATAATGCGCGCAGGCTAGTGGAGGCCAAGATGAAGATAGTCAGCTGGAACATGCAGAATCTGAAACGGAGCTGGGACTTTCTCGTCGATCAGCACCAGGACGCTGATTTCGCATTCGTGCAGGAAGCCTGCACGCCGACCAGGTACGTCCGCGAGCACGCAGCTCACTGGGATATTCCGCATGCACTCTGGCAGGTGAGACCGAGGAAGTACCAACAGGAGGTGTTGCGGATTGCTGGAGACTGGGACATTGAGCGGATCAAACGTGACAGCATCCCTGGCTTGGGGATGTTCGGCGAAAGACTGCTGAATCCCAGATTTCGAGCCGTCGCCGTGGCAGGTCGTCAGGCAGAGCCGGACGTTTGTCTGATCTGCGTGATCACTGGCCCGAAGCATTCCCTGAGACTCGCAGATACGGTGAGAGCCATCAGGCGAACGCTCTGTTGGGAGTTTCGCGGCGCGGAGATGCCGTTGATTGTCGCCGGCGACCTCACCACCAACCCGAGTCGCACGCCCGAGACTTTCAAGGCGATGGCGGAGATTGGCATGTTCCGGGTGGGGGCCGACGCTCCCAACTACATCCAGAAATCGCTCAAGGAACAACCCAAGGATGCCCGTCGGCACCTCAACCACGTGTTTGTCAGCGAACGATTAGCGGACCGCGTCTCCGTCACCACATTGAATGACCCTGACGAAAACTCCGCCGCGTTCTGGGGTCCATCCGATCACTGCCGCATCTTGATCGAAGTCGATGAGTAGCCGACATCACCAGCGTCCGAAGACAGACTCCCACTCCGCGTTGCCTACAGAAGATATGTTCTGCTATGATCAACGGCCTCCAACACGGAGATGACAAGCAAGCGAGCCTCGCATGACCCCTGAGCACTATCTGGACTTCCCCGGACTCACACGGATTCACACTCACATTTCATGGCGAAATCTGCTCGTGCCTGGACGAATCTGGAGGAATCTGGACAAATCTGAACACTTGCGGCCCGAACAACCAGCAAATCACGCCATTTCCACCACCAACGCCCCGAATTTCCTCCCCAAACCCACGCCTATACTCGATTCCGATCACACCTGACCTCGAAGGACCATCACATGAGCTACGACAACATCCTCTACGAGACCAACGACCGCGTTGCCACTGTGACGCTGAACCGGCCTGAGAAGCTGAATGCGCTCTCCAACGAGCTGCGCGGCGAGATGTTCCATGCGCTCAAGGCGGCGGAGGCGGATGCCGGCATCGGCGTGATCATCATCAAAGGCGCCGGTCGCGCCTTCTCGGCTGGCTACGACCTGCAGCCGTCGCCCGACCTGTCCAATCCACACACCAACGAGTGGACCGGGCTGCCCGACACTGGCACGACCCATCCTCAGCACTACGACTGGTCCCGTCACGCGGTGATGGGCAACTTCATCATTTGGGAGCTGGCCAAGCCGGTGATCGGTCAGATCCACGGCTACTGCCTCGCCGGAGCGACGGAGCTGGCCTCGGCCTGTGACCTGCGAATCGTCGCCGAAGATTGCCAGGTCGGCTATCCACCGGTCCGTGCGATGGGCACCATGGACGCGATGTGGGCGCCGTGGCATTTGCCCCAGGCCAAGGCTCGCGAGTTCGCCTATCTCGGCGACCCGCACTCGGGCGCCGACATGTACCGCTGGGGTTGGGCCAACTACGCGCTCAAGAGCGAAGACCTGGACGAGTTCACGATGGAATTCGCGCAGCGCATGGGTCACATCGACAACCATCTGCTGATGTACTCGAAGCGCTCGGTCAACCGCGCCTACGAGATCCAGGGCTACAAGACGGCGATGATATCGGGCACCGATGTCGAGGCGATGTCGAAGCACCGCCCCGAGGCCGGCGAGTGGGGCGAGCGAGTCCGCCGCGACGGCCTCAAGTCCGCTCTTGAGTGGCGCGACGGTCCGTTCCGTGACTTCCGTGGCGCGCGAGCCAATGCACCCCACGATCGCGAACTCATGCGCGGCGCCGGAGCTCCGTCCAAGCCAAGCTGGGACTGATCGGAAACGCTGCCAATCATGGGGGAGCCTGCGACGCGTCCGCAGGACTAGCCGACTTCAGTTGGCTTTCACGCGTTCGCGTGCGCACGGCGTAGCGTCCCGACTTCGTGTAGAAATCCAGAAGCGACATGGCGATCGCGGTCAGCGGAACCGCGACGAACGCGCCCATGATGCCCCAGAGCGCGCCGCCGGTGGCGACGGCGAGGATCACCATCAGCGGGTGAATCTTGATCGAGCGCCCGAGGATGAACGGGGCCATCAAGTTGCCTTCGATCTGTTGAACGGCCAGGACGAGACCGCCGACGATCAACGCTGCCGTGACGCCCTCAGTGGCGAGCGCGATAAAGAACGCCGCGAGTCCGGCCAGGACCGCGCCAATCACCGGGATGAACGCCCCGAAGAATGTCAACACAGCCAATGGCAGGGCGAACGGTACGCCGATGATCGCCAGTCCGATGCCAATCAGGAAGGCATCCATGAAGGCGACGATCGTGACGCCGCGGAAATACAGCCCGAGCGTCTCAAAGAGTCCGCTGGTCAGCACCAGAAAGTCGCGGCGGTGTTTCTTGCCCAATCGTCGTGCAATGGCTTGCTGCATCGACTCGGCATCCTTGACTAGCAAGAAGACCAATACCACCAGCAGGATCACACCGGCCAGCATCTCGGCCGCCAGCCGTACTCCGGAGAAGATTCCTCCAGCGATCGTGTCGGCATTGCCGCGCACGCTCGCCAGCACATCGTCGATCGCATCGTCGACCTGCTCTTCCGACATACCGGCCCAGTCACCGACTGACTGCACGACCTCCGTGAAACCCAGCTCGATATCGACTTCCAGCTCGGCAAACTCAGATGTCAGCGTCGTGACCGTGAAATACCCAATCACTCCCAACGCCGCCAGGCCAAAAATCACGACCGCCACAGTGGACAGGAGACTGTTGAATCCCCGTCGAATCAGGAAGCGTTTCGCCGGGAGCAGCGCCGAAGAGAGAATCAACGCCGCCAGCAGCGGCAAAAAAATCAGGCGCAAGCGGTCGATCGCCAGGCCCATCAGAATGAGGAACACGGCGACGACGATCACCCGCAGGGCGACTTCTGAAATCGTTTGCAGCCAGCGCGGAGCGTACGAGGTCATGGCCAACACAGGGGACGATGGGAGGGGCGTTGGCTCATCATAGGGTCGCCCTCATCGCCCCAAATCGCTACGGTGATTCGCGTTCGGAGCGTAGCCATCGCAGCGGCGCACCGGCAACCCTGGGTACTTGGGGAAGCGTGAGTCCCGGGCGGATCGCGCACAGCGTAGAAAGGTGGAGCCGCGCTTCGATTGCACGAGCCGCGCCCACTGACAGTCCGCGCACAGGCCCTGTTGCTGGCTTGTGAGTGTCATAGGCGGCGCGATCTGACGCGGAGGTTGTTGAAGCTCCGCGAGCGGCGCGCATACGATTGATTGAACGTTCGGTTTGCGCGTAGACCGGTTTCGGTGCGCGCACACAGGGAATTCGAGTCGGCATGCGGCTGACAGTGCTCGGTTCCGGAGCGGCTTGCGCGGCTCCGGGCGACAACAGTTCCGGCTACCTGATCGAAGATGCGGATGCTCGCATCCTGCTCGACTGTGGTCACGGCGTCGCCAGCTCCCTCATTGGCTTGATGCCTGCCCAGGACATCGATCACGTGTTTATCTCGCACATGCACGCCGATCACTTTATCGATTTACTGCCGCTGCGCTTCGCCTTCACCAAGAACATGGACGGTCTCAACGACCGCCGGACTGTGGT
Organism: Dehalococcoidia bacterium; assembly: GCA_965232875.1. GTDB lineage: Bacteria > Chloroflexota > Dehalococcoidia > Bin125 > Bin125 > Bin125. The sequence continues at coordinate 181,789 of OZ247431.1, forward strand.
GCACCTGCCACCAGGCGGCAAGGCGAACCTGACCAAGCTGCTCGAGCTCGTCTGCTTCCCGCCCGACTTCTTCGACAATGTCTGGCGTGTCTGCGAATACGAGCCCGGTCAGACATCGCAGCTCAGCAACGGTCTCACAGCCAGCTTCGCCGGCGGCGTCCACTACATCCCCGGCTGGGCGATCCGGGTCGACGGATCGGCCAGCATCACCTACACCGGAGATACCGCGCCATCGACAGCGGTCTGCGACCTGGCGTCGGGCAGCGACCTCGTTTTGGCCGAAGCAACGCTCGATGAAGCGGAAGAGGGCCCGGTACGCGGCCATCTGACCGCGCTGCAAGCTGCTGAACTGGCATTGGCTGCGGGCGCGCGCCTGTTGATGTTGACCCATTTCTGGTACGACGCCGACCGCGAGGCGATGGCCGAGCGGGCCCGACGCTGCTTCCCCGGCCGCGTTCTGGTCGCCTCAGACGGCGAAGTCGTGGAGCTCTGAGCGGGATGCGCACCGTTCTCATCAGCCTGATGATCGCGGTGGCGGTCGCCCTGATCGGGTGCAACTCCGATTCCGGAGAGCCAACCACTCAGACAACTCAAGACCAGGCTGAACAGCAATCTCGTCCCGCGCCGTCCGAGTCCGAACCTCAACCGCAAGATCAGTCCGAGGCTGGATCTGAGCCAACTGCAGAGACGTCGACTGAACAGGAGTCGAGCGAAGCGGAGTCAGAGCAGTCGGCGGATGACGAACCAGCTCCTGCGCAGCAGAGAGACCAAGCCGCCGCCCAAACCGAGCAGCAGGCCCAGATGGCCCAGCAGACCCAGCAGACCCAGCAGACCCAGCAGGCTCAACAATCGCAACAACCCCAACAGATTCAACAGGAACCAGTCCCAGAAGGGACGCGAATCGTCAGTTTGTTTGGCGACATCACCGAGGTCCTGTATGCCCTGGGCGTGGAAGATTTCATCGTGGGCGTTGATGTCTCGTCCGTCTATCCCGAAGCCGCACAGGACTTGCCCGATGTCGGATTCGCCGGCGCACTGAATGCCGAAGGCATCCTTGGACTCTCTCCGACGATCGTCATTGGTGGTGGAATCGTTGCGCCGGGTCCAGTCGGTGTGCTGGAGCAACTCGAGCAGGCAGGCGTCGAGGTGCTCGTGCTGCCCGAGTTGGTCGGCCTGGATTCGCCAGCCATCAAGATCCGGGCGATCGGCGCTGCCATCGGCATTCCGCAACGCGCAGAAGCGCTGGCTCTCGAGGTTGAGCAGGCCATTGAATTGGCCAAACCAACACCCGATCCCGACGGCGAGGCGATTGAGCTGAAGGTGCTGTTCGTCTACCTGCGCCGTGGAGGAATTCAGTTGGTTTCCGGCGCAGGACGCGAAGCGGAGACGATCATCACCGCATCAGGAGGCGTGGACGCCGGAGCGGCGATCGGCATCGAGGGCTGGCAACCGCTGAGCCCGGAAGCCTTGCTCGCTATCAATCCGGATGTCTATCTCGTGATGCAGCTCGGTTATGACGCCGTCGGCGGTGTCGAAGGCTTGCTGGCCATCCCCGGCATGGCCGAAACCGAGGCCGGCAAGCACAGCCGCGTCATCGTGATGGAAGACATCCTGCTGCTCGGATTCGGACCGCGCATGGCGGAGACTATCGTGCAGTTACGTGACTATCTCGATGAAGTGCGGGCGTCGCTGACGGATTCTTCCGGCGCCAACGAGTAACGCCATGACGACCGGACCGCTGGCGCAACTCCGTGAGCGCCGTCCCAGTGCGCCGCCGACTGTGACGGCGTTGCCGCGCTGGCGAATGCCATTCTCCTGGACAGTGCTGACCGTCCTGTTCCTGGCGTTGGTGTTGGCCAATCTTGGTCTCGGGGCGTTCGATGTTGGCGTCGAGCGGATCATCGCGATCTTGTTGGGCAAGCTCGGCATCGACATCGGCGTGCAATACACGTCAGCCGAGGAAGCGGTCGTCTGGGTCATCCGAGTCCCACGCATGATCCTCGCGGCGCTGGTTGGCGCAGGGCTGGGAGTCTCGGGGGCTGCCCTGCAAGGGTTGTTCCGCAATCCGCTCGCCGACCCGAGCTTGATTGGCGTCTCAAGCGGAGCGGCCTTTGCAGTCGCGCTGTCGGTGTTGCTGGGCCTCACATCGGGGGCCGTGTTCATTCAACCGCTCGTGGCATTCGTCGGCGGACTCGTGCTGACCCTTGGCATCTATGCCTTCTCGCGCTCCGCCGGACGCGTTCAAATGGCGACCATGCTCCTCGTCGGGATCGCCGTCAATGCGCTGCTCGCCTCGGCGATCTCGTTCATCCTTTCGCTGTCCGACGACGGCGCACTGCGTGACATCGTCTACTGGATTCTTGGTTCCCTGGGAGGATCCGTCTGGGACTACGCCGTCACAGCCGGTCCGCTGATCCTGATAGCAATCTTCGTCCTCGTTCGTCAGGCAGGCGCCCTCAACTTGCTCACACTGGGCGATGCTGAAGCGCGCCATCTCGGCGTGCGCGTCGAGCGCTCACAGTTCATCATCGTCACTGCCGCAGCCCTGGCCACGGGGGCCGGCGTTGCCGTCGCAGGTGTCGTGGGATTCGTCGGACTGGTAGCTCCGCATCTAGTCCGTCTCGTGGTCGGTCCGGATCACCGCAGCCTGATTCCTGCCAGCGCAGTATCAGGCGCGATCCTTGTCCTCGGCGCGGACTTGGGCGCTCGGACGATTTTCGCTCCGGCTGAGCTCCCGCTCGGGGTCGTCACGGCGGTGATCGGGACCCCAGTGTTCCTGTATCTCATTCATCGCGCCCGGCGCAGTCTGGCGATGGGCGGTTGGTAGCAACGACGAGTAAGCTGAGTCTGTGACCACCAACGAGCCCGTCTTGCGAGGCGAAGGCCTCACTGTGCGCGTCGAAGATAAGACTCTGCTTGACCGTGCCAGCGTCGGTGTGCGGGGCAGCGAGCTGCTCGGCGTAGTCGGCCCAAACGGCGCGGGCAAAACCACGCTGCTCAAGGCGTTGTCAGGCGACGCAGAACTGGCTGAGGGCACGGTCTACATCGATGATCGTCCGCTCAGCGACTTCGACGCGCGCGAACTGGCCCGCCGTCGAGCGGTGATGCCGCAGAGCTCCTATCTGCCCTTCCTCTTCACCGCCCGCGATGTCGTGCGCATGGGTCGCGCCCCGTGGGAAGGCGAACGCGGCGAGAGTGAGCACGGCGCGAAACTGACCGATTACGCCATGAGCCTGACCGATACCCGCGACTACGCTGTCCGCGCCTACCCGACGCTCTCCGGCGGAGAACAGTCGAGGGTCACACTGGCCCGCGTCCTGGCCCAGGAAACGCCAATCCTGCTGATCGACGAGCCGACAGCGCACCTCGATCTCCGACATCAACATCTAGTCCTGCAACTTGCCCGTGAGTTGGCATCCGAGGGCGCGGCCGTGGTCGCCGTATTGCACGATCTCAATCTGGCCGCCATGTACACGGATTCGGCGGTCGTCTTGCATCGCGGCGCAGTCGTCGCCAGCGGCGACTCCCAGGAGGCGCTGCATCCCGACGTGTTGTCTCCCGTGTTCGGCATCGAGTTCGTGCTGCAGCCGCATCCCAAACTCGAGCGCCCCATGTTGGTGCCGTTGCCTGCGTCGGTCTCGCATGATCGTGCTTGAATGCCGCTGCCTCGCGAGGTCGATCGCATCAAAGTCGATCGCATCAACATGGACAGCCAGTTAACTCTGCGACGCGGGAGTATTGATCTTTTCCTGCGAATTGTGCATATTTCCGCAGGGATAGCGATAAACTCACAGTTACCACTCGCCAGTCGGTCACCATGGCAAACGAGGCTGGCTGGAGATGCGGAGACGGGAGGCTCACATGAGGCCACGAGAGACTCGCACGACTCTGCTTGAGCGTGTGGTAGAGCTCGGCGGCGCGACCGTCGCCCAATTGTCCGAGGAGCTTGACATCTCCGACGCCACAGTGCGGCGACACCTCGACCGCCTGGAGGCTGAGGGATTGCTCCAGGTCGAAGCGCTGCGGCGCGGGCCGGGCCGACCCTCCTATCTCTACCGGGCCACCGACAGTGGAGTCAGAACCGTGCGTGACCACACGCCTGAGCTGGCCGAGCGTCTGTTGTCCGAGATGTCCAGGCTGCAAGTCGAGAAGGCCGCGCTATCCGAAGCGCTCTCTGATCAGGTTGCCGACGCGCATCGAGCCGAAGTGCCTGCTGGATCGCTCGAGCAGCGCGTCGACGCGGTCGTTGACGCCCTGCGACCGGAAGGCATTCTCGACCACTGGCAGCGCACCGATCAGGAACTCAGGCTGGTCAACAACGCCTGTCCCTACCTGGGCGCGGCGACGACGAACTCCTGCGTCTGCGACGCCGACCGCCTGGTGATCGAAAAGCTGCTCGGCGTCGAAGTCGAGCAAACCCTCCGCTTGGCCGAGGGCGACGATGGTTGTGTGTACGTCATCCCGTTGCAGCCAATCTCGCTGGACGCCGAGTTCAAGCAAGCCGTCTAGGCAGGACACACACTCCGACATGCGCCGCACCGAGCGCGACATGCCCACAGATGAACAACAGAAGGAAGCCGGTGAATGACACCGACCCCGCCACTCTTTGAGATCGACGCGCTGAAAGTCGCCGTTGAAGACAAGCAGATTGTCAACGAACTCTCATTGACCCTGCGTCCCGGCGAAGTACACGCGATCATGGGACCCAATGGTTCCGGTAAGAGCACGCTGGCCAACTCGCTAATGGGACATCCGCGCTACACGATTAACGGTGGTGACATCCGCCTGAACGGCGAGAGCGTCATCGAAATGCCCCCGGACGAGCGTGCGCGCGCCGGACTCTTCCTCGCCTTCCAGTACCCCACCGACATTCCCGGCGTCTCGATGATCAACTTCCTGCGTCGTGCGATCAGCGCGCGCCGCGGCGAAGAGATTCCCGTACGCGAATTTCGCCAGGTGCTGAACGATGTCCTGGGACGCTTGCAGATGGACGAACAGTTCGTCCGTCGCTACGTCAACGACGGCTTCTCCGGCGGCGAGAAGAAGCGCGCTGAAATCCTCCAGTTGGGACTGCTGAACCCGCTGGTTGCGGTCATGGACGAGACCGATTCCGGCCTCGACATTGACGCGCTGCGAATCGTCAGTGAAGGAATCAATACCTTCCACTCCGACGAAAATGCGATCCTGCTGATTACGCACTACCAGCGAATCCTGCGATACGTCCAGCCGGATCACGTTCATGTCCTGATTGATGGACGCATAGTCGAGTCGGGCGACGCCAGCCTGGCCGAAGTTCTGGAACGGGACGGTTACGAACCGTTCATGGAACGAACCAAAGAAAGGGTGTTGAGCTCATGACCACACCTGCAACCGACACGCCGGTCTCTCCAAACAGCGATTACGAATTTGGCTTCCACGACGACGTTGAAGCGCTGGTCAAGCTGCCCAAGGGCTTGTCGCGCGAAGTCGTCAACACCATCTCGGACATCAAGAACGAGCCCGAGTGGATGCGCAAGCTGCGGCTTAAGGCGTTGGAGCACTTCAACGCCCGACCGATGCCCGAGTGGGGCGGAGAGCTGAGCGACATCGACTTCGACGACATTCACTACTACGTCCGCGCGACCGACCGTGACGAGTCGTCGTGGGAAGACGTTCCCGACTACATCCGTGACACCTACGACAAGCTGGGCATTCCCGAGGCCGAGAAGCAGGGACTGCTGGCTGGCGTCGGCGCGCAATACGACTCCGAGGTCGTCTACCACAACATCCGTGAGGACCTCGAAGAGAAGGGCGTGCTCTTCCTCGGCACAGATCAGGCGCTGAGCGAGTATCCCGATCTGGTGAAGGAATACTTCACCACGGTCATTCCACCCAACGACAACAAGTTCGCAGCGCTCAACACGGCCGTCTGGTCGGGTGGCTCGTTCATCTACGTGCCGCCGGGCGTGAACGTCGATATTCCCCTGCAGGCCTACTTCCGGATCAACTCCGAGGACATGGGCCAGTTCGAGCGCACCCTGATCATTGCCGACGAAGGCTCTCAGGTGCATTACGTCGAAGGCTGTACCGCGCCGATCTACTCCTCCGACTCGCTGCATTCGGCGGTCGTCGAGATCATCTGCAAGGCGGGCTCCAACGTCCGCTACACCACGATTCAGAACTGGTCGAACAACGTCTACAACCTCGTCACCAAGCGAGCGACCGCCTACCAGGATTCCGTCATGACCTGGGTCGACGGCAACCTCGGCTCCAAGCTCACGATGAAGTACCCGGCCGTCTACCTGATGGAACCGGGCGCGCACGGCGAGGTCCTCTCAATCGCGTCGGCCGGACAGGGCCAGCAGCTCGACGCCGGTGCCAAGATCGTTCACGCGGCGCCCGACACCACCTCGGTGATTACGTCGAAATCGCTGTCCATGGACGGTGGTCGCTCGACCTATCGCGGACTGCTCAAGGTCTACGAAGGCGCCGACAACTGCCGCTCGAACGTTCGCTGCGACGCCTTGATGCTCGACGAGCATTCGCGCTCCGATACCTACCCGGTCATGGAGATCGATGAACGCCGAGTCGACATCGGCCATGAGGCGACCGTCTCCAAGGTCGGCGACGAGCAACTCTTCTACCTGATGGCCCGCGGACTGTCCGAGGGTGAAGCGACCAAGATGATTGTCAACGGCTTTGTCGAACCGATCATCAAGTCCTTGCCGCTGGAGTACGCGGTCGAGATGAACCGACTAATCGAATTGCAGATGGACGGCGCGATTGGCTAGCCGGTGGCTACCCGCACAATCTGCGCCCATCCACAAGTGAGGGGCGGTCGATGACGCAGGCAACGTTGGCAGCGCCAACGGACACAGAAACGAAGCCCGACGACCTGAGAGCGCAGGTTTCTGCGCTCAGTCGGTCGCTCGACGAACCAGACTGGCTCCTGGCGTTCCGCTTGGCGAGTCTGGAACAGGCGCTGGCGCTCGAGTGGTGGACCGGTCAGGAAGAGTCCTGGCGTCGAACGCCGCGCGAGCGTCTCCCGCGGCGCGCCACGGTTGGGTCGCTGGGTCGGGCCACAAACGGTGCCGCGGTCAACGTGCCATCGCACGTCTTTGCGCCGCGCGAGCACTCGGGCATGGTGCATCAGATCGGTGGACGCGTCGCCGCGTCCGATCTCACCGATCAAGCCGCAGCTGACGGTGTCATCATCATGCCCCTCTCAGCCGCGGCTCAGGAGCATTCAGACCTGGTCCAACAGTGGCTGGGAGCGGTCGGACAACCGCAGGATCGCTATGAGGCATTCGGTCGAGCGCTGTGGACACAGGGCGTGTTTGTCTACGCGCCGCGCGGCGCCGCCGTCTCGGATTCGCTCTTCTATCTGATCACGCAGGATGTCGCCGAGGGTGACCACTGGCACTACACCCTGGTCGTTGCCGAGCGCGAAGCCGAGCTCTCCTTGATCGAGGCCGGCGACGCCGACAATCGTCGAGCCGAACTCTCCGAAACTCCGTTGATCCATGCATCGGTCGAACTGATCGCCGAGGACGGTGCGCACCTCAGGTTTGCTTCGGTCCAGCGCTGGCACCGCCAGACAGCCGCCATCTCGACCACTCGAGGCCGAGTTGGACGTGACGCATCAATCCGCGTGACCACAGCGGCCTTTGGCGCAGACCTCGACAAGCAACGCATCGACATGGACCTGTCGCAGAGCGGCGGATACGCCGATATTCGCGGCCTGTTCGTCGGCGACGGGAAACAGCACATCGAGCACGTCACGCGCCAGTATCACAACGGCGTCGGCGCGGAGAGCGATCTGCTGATTCGCGGCGTGCTGACCGACGAGTCGCAAGCCGTGCAATACGGCTTGATCCGGATCACGCCTGAGGGTCAGAAGACCAACGCCCATCAGACCATGCGCAACCTGCTGCTCGACGACGGCGCCGGAGCCGATCCGATTCCGATGCTGGAAATCGAAGCAGACGACGTCAAGTGCTCGCACGCGGCGGCGGTCGGCCCGGTCGACCCCGACCAACTCTTCTACCTGCAAGCCCGAGGCATCCCGCCCAAGGTCGCCGAGCGCCTCGTCGTGCGAGGCTTCCTCTCCGAAATCGCCGACGGCGTGCCCGACGAGCACATGCGTGACGTGATCGACGAACTGGTCGAAATCCAACTAGAACCTGCGAAGGCTTCAGTATGAGCTTCGAGCGAGTCGCCAGCCTTGACGAGATCGAGCCAGGTACCGCGCGGGTGGTAGAAGTCGGTGGCGAGAGCATCGCCCTCTGCCGCGTCGAGGACGGTGATCTGTACGCCATCGAGAATCGCTGCACCCACGACGATGGTCCGCTGGGCGAAGGCGAACTCGACGGCGACCGGATCGAGTGTCCTCGGCATGGCGCGCTGTTCGATGTGACGACCGGCCGAGCCGTCACACTTCCGGCAATCGGCAAGGTGCGCTGCTACGCCGTCGAAGTCGCCGATGGCAACGTCCAAATCGAAGTTGACTGACATGACCACCGCGACTCCACTGGACACGGCGGCGATCCGGGAAGAGTTCCCGATCCTGTCGCGCGAGGTCCACGGACATCCGCTGGTCTACCTCGACAATGCGGCCACGACGCAGAAGCCGCAGTCGGTCATCGACGCGCTGTCCAGCTACTACTCGACGATGAATGCCAACATCCATCGAGGCCTGCACACCCTGGCCGAAGAGGCGACAGTCGCCTACGAAGACGTGCGCAAGCAAGTCGCGGCGTTCATCAACGCCGGAAGCCATCGCGAAGTCGTCTTCACCCGAAACACGACCGAGTCTCTCAACCTGCTCGCCTACACTCTCGGCGCACGGCTCAAGCCCGGCGACGAAATCGTCCTCACCGCTGCCGAGCACCATTCCAACCTCGTCCCCTGGCAGTTGGTCACCCAACGCTCAGGCGCCAAACTGCGATTCATCGAGCTCAGCGACGATCAACAGATCGATGTAGACACTGCACGTGCCGCAATCAACGCCAACACGCGCATCGTCTCAATTGTGCACATGTCCAACGTGCTCGGCAGCATTGCGCCGGTGGCGGAGATCGCTGAAATGGCGCGCTCGGTCGGCGCGACGATGATCGTTGACGCCGCGCAGAGCGCCCCGCATATCCCTGTGGATGTGGCCAACCTCGGCGTGGACTACATGGCCTTCTCAGCGCACAAGATGTTGGGACCAACCGGCGTTGGCGTGCTCTGGGGCCGACAGGAACTGCTGGCCGACCTCGATCCGTTCCTCGGCGGTGGTGAGATGATCAGCGTCGTGACCCGCGAGGAATCCTCATGGGCCGCGCTGCCGCACAAGTTTGAAGCCGGCACGCCGAACATCGCCGACGTGATCGCCTTCGGTGCAGCGCTCGATTTCCTCAACGATGTCGGTATGGACGCCATCGCCGCCCACGACGCCGAACTGACCCACTACGCGGTCGACAGGCTCTCGCGCCTCGAAGGTCTCGACATCTACGGCCCGTCCGACCCCTCCGACCGCTCGGCGGTGATCGCCTTCAACTACCGCGACATCCATTCGCACGACGTGGCCACGATTCTCGACCGCGGTGGCATCGCCGTCCGGGCCGGACATCACTGTGCCCAGCCACTGATGCGGACGCTCGGCGTGCCGGCGACGGCGCGCGCTTCGTTCTATCTCTACAACGAACGCTCGGAAGTGGACGCGCTGGTCGATGGCTTGCTCGAAGCCGGCGAGCGATTCGGATTCGAACGATAGATTTGACAGGGGAGTCTGAGCAATGGCGAGTAATCGAGAGTCACAGAATCCGGTCGATCTTGACGATCTCTACCGCGATGTGATCCTTGACCACTACCGGCGACCCAGAAACCGAGGAGCGCGAGACGATGCGACCGTGTCGGCGGAGGGCTTCAATCCGTCCTGCGGCGACGAGATTCAGCTCTCGGTCGCAATCCTCGACGGCGCCGTCAACGGTGTGGGATTCGGCGGCAGCGGCTGCTCGATCTCGCAGAGTTCGGCCTCGATGATGACCGAGGCGATGTCGGGTCGCTCAATCGACTCCGCTCGCGTGATGTCAAAGCACGTGCAGCAAATGCTGACCGACGACAGCTTCGACCTCGATGCCGTCGATCTCGGCGACCTTGAGGCGCTCTCGGGCGTGGCCAAGTTCCCCGTCCGGATCAAGTGCGGACTGCTGGCCTGGAAAGTCCTCGACCAGGTCCTGGCCAACGCCACCGGCGAATCCATCTCAGACGACAGCGATATTCCCACCCGCGTGACCAGCGGGTAGCGATCATCAGAACGATTGACAGGAGCCCCACATGGCCAGCGAACAACAAGTCCTCGAAGCGCTCAAGACGGTCTTCGACCCCGAAATCGGCATCAACATCGTCGATCTCGGCCTCGTCTACGGAGTCGAGACGCCGGACGAAGAGAGCGTCAAGATCTCCTTCACCCTGACCTCGCCCGCCTGTCCAGTTGGACCGATGATCAAGGCGCAGATCGAGCAGGCCGCCTCCACCGTCGAGGGCGTCGACAACGTCGAATCGGAAATCGTCTTCTCCCCACCCTGGGACCCGCGAGAAATGTGCTCCGACGAAGCCAAATTCGAACTCGGCATCTTCTAGCGTTTCCCCTCTCACCGCCTGCGGAGTCTGATGTGCAACAGCCCATTCCCCTCTCCCCCCTTGCGGAGACTGATGCATAACTGGGTGTGCGCTTTAGCCTAAGGCTGTCGGGCCAACAGCGGAGGAGTATTGACGATGCATCGACAGATAGGCGAGCGGTCGTTGGTGGAGGCGTGGCTGCCGGAGGGCTTGGGCCGGGATGAGCGCTTGGAGCGGATCGCGGAGCTGGTCGAGTGGGAGGAGTTGGCGGCGCTGGTGGGGGAGATCTATTCGTCGCCGGAAGGCCGGCCGAGCTATCCGCCGCTGATGATGGTGAAGGCGCTGCTGTTGCAGGAGTGGTACGACGCCTCGGCGGCAGAGTTGGCTCAGGCGCTGAGCGACCGACTCTCGTTCCGGCGCTTCGTTGGTCTGGGGCTGCAGGACGCCGCGCCGGACGCGTCGACGATCACCCGGTTCCGTCAGCAGCTGACCGAGCGGAGCTTGGCGGCGCCGCTGCGGGAGGCGGTCGCGGCGCAACTGGATACGCGTGGGTTACTGGTCAAACACGGCAGCCTGCTGGACGCGACCTTGGTCGCCGCGCAGGGCAGTGGGCGGGCGCAGCGCGAGGGCGAGTGCGCCGACCCCGACGCGGCCTGGTCGAGACGCGGTCCGAGCAGCGATCATGGCTACCAGGGGCACATCGGGATGGACGCCGGTTCGGGCCTGATTCGCCGCGTGCGGCTGACCCCGGCCAACGTCAACGACACCGAAGTGGCTGATCAGTTGATCGTCGGCGACGAGCAGGTCGTCTACGCCGACCGCGCCTACGACAGTGCGGCGCGCCGCGAGCGGCTGCGGGCGTTGGGCATTGCGGACGGGATCATGCGCCGGGCGAACAAACATCACCCGCAACTGGCGCCGGCCGAGCAGGACCGCAACCGTCGTCTGGCCCGCCTACGGATGCCCGTCGAACAGGTCTTTGCGAACTTGAAACGCGCGTACGGCTACCGCCGGGTCCGCTACCGCGGGCTGGCCCAGAATGCGACCGAACGGGAACTCAAATGCCTCGCCTACAATCTCCGCCGCGCCGACCGGCTGCTGCTCGCCGCCTAACCGCCGACGTCCAGCCCGGGTTCAGGCGGTCAGCCCAGCGCCCACGCGCGTCTGGTCGCCCGCAGCGCCTCCCCCAGACACCAGACCGACACGACGACGCCAACCACCAACCGGCCCAACACCCTCAGCACCTACCCCGCAACGAGTTATGCATCAGTCTCTTGCGGGGGGAGATGTCACGGAGTGACAGAGGGGGGGCGGCCGGCGACGACCAGATTGGGCTGACTAACAAGGAACTCCCCTCTGCCTACGGCATCTCCCCCGCAAGGGGGGAGAAAGGGAGTTGCCCGTCACACTCCGCCAATGGCAGTTCCTAACCCCGAGTCCGCTCACCCGACTCCGCCACGCTACCCGGCGTCACCCGCCCGCCGCCGTTAGCCCGAACCCCATTCGACGCCTGATGTTGGGGCTCCAGCCGAGCCACCAGATTCGCCACCAGCGGCCGAATCACGCGCAACGTCGGACTGGGAATCCGAGGATTCGGGATGTAGTGAGCCAGCGCGAAGAACACCATCGAAAGTCCCAGGCAGCCCATATTGACCACGAGTAGCAAGTCATATTCGCCGGTGAGCTCGTAGATCGCGCCGCCCACAGTGGGCACCAGGAACTGCCCGATGGTCTCGATCATGAATAGTGTTCCCATGATCGCACCAAAATGGGCCAGCCCAAACGTCTTGGGCAGAATCAGCGGCTCGAGTACCGGCCCTCCGGCTGATCCGATCATCCAACAACAAAGGAACAGGGTGACCGCGAGCATGAGATGTGAATCGTGGAGGATCAGCAACAGGAACATGCCCACAGACATGATCGCCGCAAGCCCAACCGACGCCAATTCAATGGATGGAATCCGCTCGGCCAACAACCCGAACGTCGGCCTCGATATCAGTCCGCCCAGGGCCTGCAGCACCAAGATCACAGAGATGGTTTCCCGGCTAATGCCCATCGATTCATAGACCGGCGTCCCATTGAACATCCAGCCGAACATCGCGAAGAAGAACGTCGCGAAGGCCAGGGCAATCACCCAGAAGTTCCAGGTGCGCATCGCCTGGCGGACCGTCAAGCCGCTGAACACGCTAGGGCGACGCGCATCCGACCCAGCCGACACTGGCTCGCCATCGACCTGCAGACCCATTTCGTGCGGATGATCGCGAACCATGAACAGACCCAATGGGAGGAACACCACAGCCAGGAGGGCAGCCGCGAACAGGAATGAGACATCCCAGCCCACATCGTCAATGATCCGCTGCATCGCGGGCATGAGGAACCCGCCCAGCGAGAACCCCATCGCCATGATCCCCACGGCGCGGCCGCGTTTGCGGTCGAACCAACGCGAGATCAGCACCTGGAACGGGATGTAGAACATGAAGCCGCGGAAGAAGGAGTTGATCGAGAAGTAGAGGTACCACTCGACGAGTGACGAGGTGGTCGACAGCAGGACATACGTCGCGCAGGTAAAGACGGTGCCCCAGATGATCGAGCGCCGAGGCCCCCACTTGTCCACCACCTTGCCGGCAAGCGGCGAGGCGATCCCGCTGATCAGCAGCGAAACCGATATCCCGGTCTGCAGTAGTGTCCGCGACCAGCCAAATTCTTCCTCAAGCGGCGTGACGTAGTAACCGAGGACCCAGAAAGAAACGCCCGACGCGATCGCCATACCGACCACTGCGGCAATCAGCAGGTACCAGCCGTAATAGGCGTTGCGAAGTTTCGTGATCACAAGGGACTCAGCCGCGGCCCATTGGAGCGCTAATGACGCCCGCCGAATGGGCGAACAGCCTCATGCTATCGCCCAACTGCACCCAACCCTGTGTCTCGCGCTGCGCCGGCGCGATTGCCGCTTTGCCGGGGGAGTTGAATCGGATTCTTGCTGAGCCATATTGCTGATCCTCGATCGCCCTGGCCATTCGATCGGGGCGAGGCTGAGCTGACTTCGGCGCAGCGACGACGGCTGGTTGTCGCAGTCATCACTGCCGACGCCGGGGTGCCAGCGCCACGCCGGCGACCAGCAGGACGATACCTGGGATGACCGCATACGGGCCGACGCTCACCATCCAGGCCGCGCCGACGAGCGTGAGAGCGAGACCTGCGCCGAACACCCACCGCGCCAACGCCAGCCGGGACATTTTCAATCCCATGTGAGAAAGGCGACGATCCAGCCGAAGCCCATTAGCATTCCGACCGCGAACACTACTGCCCTTGCCCAGGTGTGGTCCAGCCAGATTCCAATGATCATCAGCGGAGCGCCAACTGCCGCAATCAGACCAGCCTTGAGTCCCAATCCGTAAATGAACAGATACGAAAACAGCATCGTTATCAGACCGAGGTCAAGCAGGATGATCCCAATAACTCCCTTTGCCATCTCGCACCTCAGTCCGCTGGTTGAACATGACAGATCGGGCTTGATCAAGCCCGATCTGTCGACTTGCCTAGTGTTTGATGCAATCGTTTACGTAGTTGAAGCCGGCTATCCCGCCTGAGAAGATGGTGTGGCCATAGCATCTGTAGCCACCGCCGGCTCGCCCGATGGCGTTGGCCGTCGATTTCGCACTCGCGTTAGGTGCAAACCAGCAATCGCCGTGCCACGTGGTGTAGTGCTCTCCGAAGTAGGTGGTTGAGGTCTTCACGCGACGCTCGGTTTCGGATGTCAGTTCCCAGCCGCAGCCGCCTTCCCAGTAGTCAGTCGACAAGGATCCGCTCAGAACGCGAGTGAGGGTGTACGACCAGGTGATCTTCGCGTGGTGCCAGAACATTTTGATGCCCGGCACGGCGCCCTGTCCGAAGTGCCATGCGGTAACTAACGACCTAACTGCGGAGTATTCGCTGGATGACGCAAGGCTCCCAGGCTCCGAAGGGTCGATGTCGATGGTTGATTCGACCGCCACCCCGTCGCAAGTTCCAGACGCAGTGATGCTCACCGACACGTCCGGCCCGGACACAACCGGGGTGTAGCGGACCTGGCAATCGCTGTCTCCCTGAGCGGCCGGCGTGACTACGACGGTCACCTGGCAGGCGCTGTCCGAGGAGACGGACGTTCCGTTGACGCTGCTCGTGGTCACATCGAGCTTCCCGGAACTCAAGCCTGTGCAAGCGGTGGTGCTACCGGCCTCCTCTCGGGGATCGGCGGCCTGGGCGGTCCCGAAGCTGCCGAGCAACAAAACGGCCGCCACGAGCGCGGCGGCCGCCAGGCTGATTCCGGGGATGATGATGCGTCTCTGCTGCTGCGTCGCGTGCTTGTGGATGAGGGCGGCGATTCGGAACGTCATTGCGTTCCTCCTTTCGTGGTTGCCTTCCTCCGTCCACCTGCGACTCTACGCCTCTGAAATCGCGTATGCCCTCCGCGCCGCGGCTATCCACCACCCCACATAAACAGCCCGCAAACAGCCCCTGGCAGCCTGCTAGTCAACGAACCCCACCCTGCCGGAGTAGCCGCGTTCCGCGAGATTCCTTGTCAGAGTTGGCCCCACTACAGCCACCCCTCAACCCCTGCTCCCCGGACGTCGATCGACGCTATGATCAGAACGTATGCACTGATGAAAGTAGAAGCGAATGCCAACTCCAACTCCAACCTCAACCCTGTCCGACCGCCGGCGTTCATTGACCACCGCGGACAACGCCGCAACACACCGAACCGGTTCGTCCCAGTCCGCTCAGGTTCGAACGAGATCGAACAGAATCGAACAAAACCGAACAGCAATCGACCAGGATCCCCCGAATCTGGCTGAAGAAACCTGAAGAAACCTGAATGAACTTAACCACGATCTCCAGCTATGCACGGGAGATCGTTCCGGAGCCGCGCAAAGAAAAAAATTCCACCTGAAACCTGAAAGCCTCGATACGTCCAGGTCAACGACACACCTCTCGACAAACCTGTCGCCGACTTTCCGAACAAGCCCTAGACTGCCGCCACGAAACGGCTGTCTGGTCGTGAGTTTCCATACGCAAGGAGCGAGCAATGGAACGCCGAAACTATTGGCAGCGGATGCGCCGATCCAGGATGAGCAGACGTGCGCTCCTGCGTGCGTCGGGTCGGGCTGGTGTGGGAGCCGCTGGACTCGCTCTCGTCGGTTGCGGCGGCGATGACGACGATGGGCAGCAGGCCGTCAGCCAGGCACAACAGCAGCAGGATCAGGATCAACCACAAGCGCAGCAGCAGGGGCAACAGCAGCAGGGCCAACAGCAGGCCATGCAGCAACAGCAAGCCGACCAGCAGGCCGATCAACAGGCCCAGCAGCAAGTCCAGCAAGAGGCGGACGACCAGGATCAGGCCGAACAGCAACAGCAACAGACCGTTGCAGTCGGCAACCGCCAGTATGGCGGCAACTACTCGATCTACACGCCGGCCAACTGGGACGGCTTCGACCCGCACCGCACGAATCTGGCGCATCCCTTCCACATCTTCAACGACTCGATGGGTCGGTTGGTTGAGATCTACAACAACGCAGGTCCCGTGTACGGCGCCGATCTTGCATCGCTGCCGGAAGTCCCGGACGAGGAGACCTATATTTTCCGCATCGATCAGGGTGCGCGTTTCTGGGACCGCTACCCGACCGAGGGCGGCCGAATGTTCACAGCGGAGGATGCACAAGCCAATATTCAACGACAGATAGACGCGCTCGATGCGGACGGCGTGCCCGACGCCAGGTTTTCTCGGCAAACGATCTACTCAACGACCGCATCCACGGATGTTCCTGACGACATGACGCTGGTCTGTAGGACAGCGGGCCCCGACGCGACCTATCTCGAGGCTGTCCACATGCAGTGGTCATTCATGACCTCGATTGAAGCGATGGAGCTTTGGGGACAAGAGTGGATCGACGAACAGACCAACGTTGAGCTGGTGTCGGGCTGCGGACCGTTCATTCCGACGATCTTCGAGCCCGAGGGTCGGTTGCATCTGGAGCGAAATCCGGATTACTGGAAGAGTCTGGATGGTCAGCAGATGCCCTTCCTCGACTCGCTCACCTGGGTGATTCTGAGCGATCAGACGGCAGTCGAAACCGCCTACCGCAATGGCGATCTCGATGAGGTGAGCCTCAACTCGATCGCCATCGAGGGGATCGAGGCAGACTTCCCTGAGCACATCCGCTATGACCGCGGCGTCGTCCTGCCTCTGATGATGCGATTCAATTACAACCAGGATTGGGCTGATAACCCGTGGCTTGATCGTCGGGTGCCGTACGCGTTCCACATCGCCATGGACCGAGACGCGATCATCGACGCGATCTATTTTGGAAAAGGCAAACCGTCCACGATTCAACACCTGAACTGGTATCACGGTTGGGCGATCGACCAGGAAACGACGCGAACGCTGCCAGGCTACCGACCAGACAAGGACGCCGACATTCAGATGGCCCGCGAGTTGTTGAGTGCTGCTGGAGTTGAAGAGGGTACGGAGTACCCGATGATCGTCGCTGACATCTTCGAAGGCTTGTACCCAGGAGCCTCGGAGCTGTACCGCAACATGTATGAGAACGCGCTTGGCATCAAGGTCACCATTGAGCTACTGCCATACGACGGGATCACCCAACGGCTGATTGAAGGAACCTATCCAGGTTCGTTCCCGATCTGGGTTGGAGCCGGCACAGGCGATCCGACCTCTGCCTGGAACTCTCGGTATGTTCCTGGTGGGGGAGAGAACTGGGAGAAGTACGATTTCCAGCCGATCACCGACATTGTGACCAAGATGAAGGTGACGCTTGATGCTGATGCGCGCCGCGAAATGGCGCAGGAGGTCTCCTGGATCCTGCTCGGTGAAGATGAGCGCTATGGGCTCGATGGCCTTGCCCCGTCGGCGGTGATGGGCAACGGCATCGACACAAGCATCTATTGGCCGTACCTGAACGTCCCCGAGCGCAGCCTGAACGTCTGGGAACGCGAGGGTTGGCACTGGCGCAAAGAGGTCTGGATGGACACCAGCCATCCCGACTTCTCCGGCGATCGCGCCTAACTGAGGGCCTATCGGCTCAATCGCGCAGTTTGAACGTAAACTGCGCGATTGAGCGCCTGTCCCAAACTCATCCTCCGAGGCTCGCTCTAGCCTCCGGCGTTTATATTCTGTTGCAATCACGTTCCCAGCGTTCGTGCAGAATTTCACAACATGTTGAGAGGCTCGCCAATATGGCTGACCCAGTGTCCGACGCCCACCAGCAAATCGCCGTCCGCTACCCACGTACCGCCTCCTTGCGGGACGGACATCGCATCACCCTGCGATTGATGGCGCCCGGCGACGAAGACCAAATCCTCGCCTTCGCCCGATCGCTGCCGGCCGACGACCTGCTCTTCCTGCGCCGCGACATCACCCAGCCGGCCGCTGTCGACCGCTGGATGCAGGAAGTTGTCAACCAGAACACCTTCACGGTGCTCGGTTTCGACGGCGACGAACTGCTCGGCGAGGGCGACCTCAACTACTCCTCCGCCGACTGGACTCGCCACCTCGGCGAGATTCGTCTGCTGCTCTCCCCGAACGCGCGAGGCCGCGGACTGGGACGCGTGCTGGCCGAGGAAATCTACGCCATCGCGCAACTGCTCGAGCTGCAACTGCTCACCGCCCGTATGGTGCTTGATCAGGCCGCCGCGCAGTCGGTCTTCCGACGACTCGGCTTCCAGCGCGAGGCCGTCCTCTGGGACTACGTCATCGACGCCGACGGCAAGACCCACGACCTGCTCATCGCCACCCGCCGAATGAAGTCCCCCCGTTCTGGCTCATAGCCTGGCAGTCCGAAGAGCTCCCCCTCTGGGGGAGCTGTCACGAAGTGACTGAGGGGGCCCTTGGCCCGTGACCACTAGATGTGAGCAGGCCGGACGGGACCCCCTCCGCCTTCGGCACCTCCCCCTGCGAGGGGGAGGGCGGACCGTGTTGCGATTGGCGTTGTAGATGTGACCAAACGGGTCGGCCCTACTCCATCAGCCCATGCAGACGGTTGAAGTCGATGTGCCGCTCTGGGCTCAGCTCCCGACTCGCCAGCCCTGAGTAATCCGCCTCATAGCGCCAGGCTCG
Source organism: Dehalococcoidia bacterium (assembly GCA_965232875.1). Taxonomy (GTDB): domain Bacteria; phylum Chloroflexota; class Dehalococcoidia; order Bin125; family Bin125; genus Bin125. The sequence continues at coordinate 200,483 of OZ247431.1, forward strand.
GAACACCCAGTTACACAGATCGCCACGCTGGGTGGTCAAGAACGGCGAGATCCACTCCCAGACCACACTGCCGCTGCCATCGATCTCAAACAGCCGCCCCGCCGCGCCCTCAGTGATCAAGTAGTTGCCATTGCCAAGCTTGGCTGCACCGGATATGTGGGCCGAGAAGAACTGCTCGCGCGGCTTGCCCTGGAAGACCACGTCAAACTCGTTGGTTTCCGGATCAATCGACAACACGCGCGAGTAGGCCAGGTCCTGCAACCGATGCATGCCGTTGTCGTAGACCAGCACTCGGCCGTCCGACTGCCAGGTTGCATGGTGTTGGTGAGAGAGCTCAGGCTGACCGAAGCGCCAACGCAGTGTTCCCGGTCCGTCATCCTCCGGTGGATCGACAATCCCGATTGTGCTCGTATTGCGCGCTGAGAAGAGCAGCCCGCCATCGGGGGTCTGCTCGATGCTGTTGGCGTGCGTCCACTCCCAGGTGTTCTCCAACGGACAGATCGGCGCGTCCTCGGGCGACAGCACGCGCCACAATTCGATTCGGCTGACTTCATTGCCCTCGGCGTCGATTTCGATAATGTCGTCGCCCATCATGTTGGGCGGCATCGGCTGATCCGGCTGACGTCCGCCGCCGATCACCGTGCTCTCAACCTCCTTAGTCATCGGCACCCACTCCAGTGAGACCGTGTGACCGTTCTCCAGTCGATGAAAGTCGTGGTGGATGCCGGGGTTGTCGTATTCCCAGACCACATTGCCGTCCCAATCGAGCTCCCAGAGGCCATTCCCGCGACCGCCAAGCATGTCGAAGATGCCAGGCGGTCCGCCGGGATCGATCGAGAAGCGCGACTCGTTCTCGCTGGTCCGCGGCGGCGGTGGATGGTCCGGCGCCACCATCGCCAGGAGGTTGCCATTGGGCAGCAACTCCACGTTGAACAGTCGTCGATCGTCGATATGCCAGCGATGCACAACGCGGCCCTGCATGTCGAGCAGCACCGCGTCCTCTGCGTTGGTCCCGCACATCAACGTGTAGCCCTTGGACGAGCGCGCTGGGTTGTGATGAGTCAATCCGATCGGACGATGGATTGGCCAGCCCATGATTAGACCTCCTCCGGCTGCAGTGCTCCGGCGCTGACCAGCGGAAGCACATCATGCGCAATCCGCTCGGCCTCTTCCAGGTGCGGATAGGCCGAGAGGATGAACTCGTCGAATCCCATCCTCCAATAGGCGGACAGCTCATCGGCGACCTGCTCGGGCGTGCCAACGATTGCCGTGCCCAGATTGACCCGCACTCGCGAGATGCCGTTCCACAATCGCTCGCCGAGACGGTCGTCTTCAACCCGTCGCGCCTGAGCCGCTGCACCGACCATCGCCGTCGATTTGACCGCAGCGGAGCGTTGGGCCAGCACCTGCGGATGCGCCTCCGATAGCAGCTCCGACGCCGCATCCCATGCTTCCTGCTCGGTATCGCGGACCACCAGGTGCGTGCGCAGTCCCAGGGCAGGTGTGCGTCCAACGCCGGCGTAGGCATCTCGCGCCCGATCGATCAAATCCTGCATCGCATCGGGAGGCTGAATCCAACACAGCAGGACATCCGCTCGATCAGCGGCCAGTTGCAGCGCGGCGTCCGATGCGCCGCCCAGGTACCACGAGGGAGCAGGCCGCTCAGGCGTCGGCGAGACGATTGCTCCGCTCAGGCGCACGGCGCTGCCCTCGAAGTCCAGCGGACCGCCCGAATCCCAGAGCTGCGCGCACGCGTCGATGAACTCGTTGGCCTGGGCGTAGCGATCGGCGTGAGATCCGCCGATTCCGAGACGCTCGTTGTCGCCCTGGATCCCTCCCGGCACGATGTTGATATCGATCCGCCCGCCGGAAATCTGATGCAGCGTCGCCGCCTGCTGAGCAAACAGGCCAACCGGCGTGATTCCCGGTCGAACGGCAATCAGCAGACGAATCCGCGATGACACAGCGCAGAGCGCCGTCGCTGTCGTCCATGTCTCGGCCAGCGGCGCCGAGTGTTCGAACGAGCCGTTGGCAAACCGTGTCGGGATCAGCAGTGAGTGATAGCCAAGCCGCTCGGCGTTGAGTACCACATCGCGCAGGTACTCAAACGTCGGCGCCCGCTGAGCGCGAAGCGATCCAATCCGGTCGCCGTCGCCATCGATCGGCACGAACCAACTGAACTTCGGCGTCGGACGGTCGCTCATGGCGCCAGTCTACGTTGGCAGGCCAGCCCCCTCCGCCGCTGCGCGGCACCTCCCCCAGAGGGGGAGGTCTGAACAGTCGTTGACTCAGCCCTGTTTCGATTTCTTAGCTGTCGAGGAACTCGGTCACTTCGCGCAGGAACACCTCAAGCTGGTCGTGGTGTACCCAATGGCCGGCATCGGCAACGCCGACTCGCTTGGCCTGCGGGAACGAGTCTGTGCGCCCGTCTTTGTTGGGGTCTCCCTGAGACTCCAGACCGGCGAGCAGCAGCGTCGGCATCTGCACGCGCGCCCAGATCTCCTCGGCATCATGCTCATTGAACGGATACGGCGACGACGAGCGTGCGTAATTGTCAAACTTCCAGACAAACGTGCCGTCCTCGTTCTGGTGCACTGCATGCGTGGTCAGATGCAGCGCCTGCTCCCCAGACAGCCTGGGATTCGCTTCACGCATCCGCTCGACTGCGTCTTCCAAGGTCGGGTAGCGATGCGGTAGCCGGCCGGCGAATCGGTGAGTGTCGGAGATCCATTCAGACATCCGTTGGTGAGCAGGCACAGCGGAATGAGACTCCGTGACGCTCCGGGAAGGCCCCAGTCCCTCAATCGCAATCAGCCTCGCGACGCGTCCGGGGTAGATCCCTGCATACTCCAGGCAGATGCGCCCGCCCAGGGAGTGACCCAGCAACGTCACCGGCGCCAGATGCTTCTGGCGAATGAGCTGGGCCAGGTCATAGACATAGTCAATCATCGAGTAGCCGGAGCCGTTGACCCACTCGGAGTCGCCATGACCGCGCAGGTCAGGAGCGATCACGTGATAGCGGTCCTTCAGGGCCAACGCGACCCAATCCCAGGATCGGCAGTGGTCGCGACCACCATGAACCAGGACCAACGGCGGCGCCGTGGGATTGCCCCAATCGACGTAGTGCAGACGCAGTCGCTGTGAGAAGTAGATCTGGGAAGCGGGGTAGTCAGTAAGTTCGGTCATGGGGAGATCGTAGTTGGTGATTGGTTGGAGCGGGCCTCAGCTTCATCATTTTCGGCGTCCGATGCATCACTCACAATCTCTTCCCTAGGAGGGAGATGCCCCCTGCCTACGCAGGGGCAGGATCCGGCAGAGGGAGGTTCCTATCTGGCAGCCCTACCTGGTCGTCAGCGGCATACGCCCCCTTTGTCCCCGCATCAAGTGCGGGGCGGGATACTCCGTGACAGAGGGGGGCGGTCGGTGAGTACCAGATAGAAGCTGCGGACGGGACCCCCCCCCTCTGCCTTCGGCATCTCCCCCGCAAGGGGGGAGAAGGGGAGTGTGCATCAGTCTCCGCAAGGGGGGAGAGGGGATTGGGGCGGTTAGCCGGCAGCTTCGGCGTAGATCGGGGTTGGGATCAGTGGATCCTGAGCTTCGGTCGTAGTGAGTTGGTCGAGGAAGGTGAGGATTTGTTCGGCGGATTGGCCCTGGAGGTGGGGGAAGTGAGCGACGGCTTCCTCGATCAGGGGGTCCAGGTCGGGCGGATCGGGGAGTTGGACGGGTGGTTCGGGCGTTTTTTCTTCTGGGGCCTCTGATTCGACGATCTTCTGCTGTGGACCGTAGATCGTGTGTTCGGCGTTGTCAGAAATGGACAATTCGGCGCTGGTTTCGTCCGAGACTTGCGAATCGTCTTCGTAGAGCTCGGATTGGTCGGCGCGCTGGTCGGCTCGTCGGTGGACTTCCTGGACGGTGCGACGAATCTCGCGGGCGAGGGCGTTGAGCTGTGTTTGCTGAGCGTCGTGGGCGCGGAGGAACTCGACCGGGGCGAGATGTTGGTTCAAGCTCTTGAGTACGTCGCTCTGGACGGCGATGGTGAGTCGGAGCTGGAGGAGATGGAGCGACTCGAGCAGGAGGTCATCGGCGGCGGCGGATGCGATGGCGCTCCAATGGGTCTCGATGAGCTGGAGGTCGGCGCGGACGGTGGCTCGGGAGACGTTGAGCTTTTCGGCGATCTGGGTGTGTGATTTTCCACGCTGGCTGAGATAGTGGGCCCAGATGGATCGGCGGCGTTGTTTGGGTGAGATGTGCATGATTGGTTCTCCAGTTGAGTGAACAGATGTTCGTTTCAGGATATCGAATCTATGTTCGGAGTGTGCTTCGTGGTTGGCAGAGAGGTTGTTGGTGCGGGGTTCAGTGAGTTCTTGGTGGACGGCTTATGGGTTCCCGCTTTCGGAGACCTTCGAAAACTCCCTTTCTCCCCCCTTGCGGGGGAGATGCCCCCTGCCTACGCAGGGGCAGGCTCCGGCAGAGGGGGGTCCGCTGTTCGGGATGCCTATCTGGTCGTCGCCAGCCGACCCCCCCTCTGTCACTCTGTGACATCTCCCCCCGCAAGGGGGGGAGAGGGGAATCGGAGGATATGCATCAGGCTCGCAAGGGGGAGAAAGGGAGTTGGGCATTGGACTTTCGCAGAGACAGCTCCCGATAACTAAAGGGACCTGACGATCTATCACGCTCCGAGCAAGCCCTACTCAGCCGAGGGCAACAGCGCCAGGTTGTTGCGATGCACCACCGACGACCCGTAGTTGTAGCCCAGCGCCTCGACGATCTCGGACGACTTCTTGCCCCGGATCCTTGCTGTTTCCGAGGATGAGTAGTTGCTAATCCCCACCGCGATGGGCACCTGCTCGGGGCTATAGAGTTGGATCACGTCGCCGCGCTCGAACTGGCCTCGGACGTGGGTCACGCCGGCGGGCAGCAGGCTGCGTCCCTGCCTGGTCAGTGCTTTGACTGCGCCTGGATCGAGGTCGAGACCTTCGCCGTTGTGCAGACCTGCCAATAGCCAACGCTCGCGGCTGTCGCGAACGGTCGTGTCGGCCGGCACCAGGGTGCCCAGGCGCTCGCCTCCGGCGATCCGGCAGATCACGTTGGGCTCGTGACCTGACGCAATGACCACATTGGTGCCGCCTGCCGACGCGCGACGTGTGGCCTCAAGCTTGGCCCGCATTCCGCCGCGACTGCGTTCGTCGACTTCGCCAGCGGCCTCCATCATCGAGACCGGGTTGCGTAGCACTGGAATCAGCTCTGCTTGCTCGTCGCTGCGCGGGTCTCTGTCATAGACGCCGTCAACGTCGCTCAGCAGGATGAGCAAATCAGCGTCAATCAGATTCGCGATCAGTGCGGAAAGTGCGTCGTTTTCGCCGAAGGCTCCGCCGCGCAATTCGTCGTCGGCGACGACGTCGTTCTCGTTGATGATCGGCACGACTCCGTACTGGAGTAAGCGCAGCAACGTGTTGCGAACATTCAGGTATCCGCGCCGTTCGGTCACGTCGCCGCGCGTAATCAACGCCTGTGCCGCGGTCAGTCCATAGCGCTGCAGTAGCGAGTCGTAACGCTGGACCAGTTGCGCTTGGCCGATCGCGGCCAACGCCTGTCGAGCGCCGACGGACGAGCGTGTCCTGGTCACTCCAACCCGAGCGCGACCGGCAGTGACGGCTCCTGATGTAACCACTGCGACCTGCACGCCGGCATTGCGGAGTTCCGCCACCTGGCGAACCACGGCCTCCAGCACACCGGGATCCAGTCGATCGGTGCCCGAGGTGAGCAGGTTGGTACCCAACTTGCAAATGATGCGGCGCGGTTGTTGATCGGTCATCGGATTGCCGCCGATTGTTCCCGCTGGCGTCGTTGTGGGCGGATAATGGCGTCATGCGACGAACCATGCCGACCGCGCTGGACCGTGACGCGCTGCGAGAACGCAGCTCGCGCTGGCGTCGCTGGCTGGTCCTGCATTTGCGCTGGTGGCGCACCGACCTGCAACTGCTGGCCAAACGATCGGTCTCGGAATTTCTCGACGACCACTGCGCTCAGCTCGCCGCGTCGATGTCCTACTACGTGTTCTTCTCGCTCTTTCCGCTGGCCATCCTCGTCGTCTCGATCGCCGGCGTGTTGCTGACCGACGACAGCCTGCGCGAACAGGTCGTCAATGGACTGTTCGATCTGCTGCCCTTGCAGTCGGGCGCGGGCAAGGAGGATCTCGAGGACCTGATTGAACCGATCGCGAGTGGTCGATCTGCCATCGGCGTCGTTTCGGTGTTGGGATTGATCTGGGCTGCGACCGGCATGATGTCGGCGCTGCGTTTCAGTCTCGACACCGCTTGGGATCTGGAGTTCCGGCGACCGTTCGTGCGCGGCAAGCTGGTTGATCTGGGTCTCGTGCTGGGCGTGGGCGGACTGCTGACGATCTCGATCGGCGCGACCGCCGTTCTGCAGGTCGGCAATGAGGTGTCCGAGTCGGTGGCCGACTCGCTTGGGCCCTTCGGCACAGAGGCGACGGGGTTCTTTCGGATCGTCTCGATCCTCTTGCCGTTCCTGCTGACCTGGACGACGTTCACGATCATCTACAAGGTCGTGCCCAGCGTGACCACGCGCATCCGCGATGTGGCGGCCGGAGCACTGGTCGGTGCGCTGCTGTTCGAAGCTCTCAAGCACGGATTCGCCTTCTACCTGAGCAACTTCACCAACTATGACGCGATCTACGGATCGCTGGGCGCGGCCATTGCATTGCTCTTCTTCGTTTACCTGGCGGCCTGCGTCCTGCTGTTCGGTGCGGAAATTGCCGCGGAATGGCCGCGAGTGATGTACGGCCACTACGACGGAGAAGATGACGAAGAAGCGGAACCCACCACGTTGCGCGAGCGCGTGCTCAACGTGGCGGCTCGGCAACTGATTCACGATCAACCTGTCCCAACCAACTTGCCCGACGAAGAAGCCCGTGCGGCACGTCTCGAGCGCAGGGCCGCTGAGCGCAGCAGACGGCTTGGCGACGAGTGAAGAGATCACGCTGGATCCACGGGCGGCGGCCGTGCCGGAATCGCCGAGATACCCGCGGCAAGCGCGGGTATGACGGTGCTGTTGAAGTAGGCGACTAGGCGCGTTCGAGCGCCAGTACGATCGATGCGCCATCGATGTCCGCTTCAGTTCGGTGCCTCGTCAATCCCTGATCCGCGCCATCAATCGAGATGGATGTTGCCAGTGTTTCCGCCGCGATCATCGATTCAAACTCTGACAGATCGCCCAGTAGCTCGCCATGCGCAGAACTCAGTTGCAACGAAATCCGGTCGTCGGGATCGAGACCGGAGTCGCGACGCAAGCCTTGCACCCGATTAATCACCTCACGGGCTTTGCCCTCGGCGATGAGCTCAGCGGTCAGTTCTGTGGCAAGTTGGACGGCGCAGCGCTCATCCTCGGCCGATGCCGCGTCGGCAGCGGCGTCAGTGTCGACCTCAATCAACAGATCGCTCGGCACCAGGCTGACGCCTTCGATCTCGATCGACTGCCCCGACTCTGCTACGCGGGCGATGTGCGAGGCCAGCTCGGGCGAGAGGTTGCTCAGTGCGGAGCGGAGCGCGGGAAGCTTCGGTCCGAGGCGAGGTCCGAGGACACGCAAATTCGGCTTGATCGTGTAGCGGCGCGTGTCGCTTTCCGCGTCGGCCAGATTGACCGACTTCACATTCAGTTCCTCGGCGATTGTGGCGCGGTGCCGTTCGACTGCGGCGGCATCTTCCGGCGTCCGCACGGCGACGCTGACCGCGGCCAGTGGTTGTCGAACTCTGATGCTTGCAGCGCTGCGAGCAGAGCGTCCCAGCGACGCGACACGTTGGACTAACTCCATGTCACGATTCAGCGCCTCATCGATCAGTGAAGCGTCGGCAACCGGCCAGTCGGCCAGATGCACCGACTCCGCAGCCTCAGCATCGACCTCGGCTGCCAGGTTGCGCCAGATGTCTTCGGCTAGGTAGGGCGTCATCGGGGCCAAGAGGCGTGCCAGGGTCGTCAGCACCTCGTGCAATGTCTGATAGGCGCTCTGCTTGGCTTCCAGGTCGGCCGCAGCACCGCCTCGGGCTGACGACCAGAATCGACGCCGGCTGCGCCGGACGTACCAGTTGGACAGGGAATCGACAAAGCCGTCGATCTCCCGCGCGGCTGTGGTCGGGTCGTAGTCGTCTAAGGCTTCGGTCACGCGACTGATCAATGCGTGCAGCTCGCTCAGAATCCAGCGGTCCAGCTCGACCGTTGGGGGCGACGCGTTGGCAACGGGCGTCCAGCCGTCGATGTTGGCGTATGTGACGAAGAATGAGTACGTGTTCCACAGTGTGTGCAGGAAACGCCGCTGCGCCTCGCTGACCAGTCGTTCCGAGAATCGTCGCGGGTTGCCCGCCGGCGAGGCGACATAGCAATACCAGCGCAGCGCGTCGGCGCCGCTCTGATCGAGCACCGTCCAGGGGTCAACGACGTTGCCCTTCGACTTCGACATCTTCTCCCCGCCCTCGTCGAGGATGTGGCCCAGCGAAATCACGTGCTTGAAGGAGATTGGTTCGGGCACGGCCTCAGCCCGGTGGAGCATCGCGGCCTCGGCGTGTAGCGAGTAGAACCAGCCGCGGGTCTGGTCGACGGCTTCGCAGATGAAGTCTGCCGGGAATCGTTCGTCGAATCGGTCCTGGTTCTCGAATGGGTAGTGCCACTGCGCATACGGCATCGCGCCCGAGTCGAACCAGGCGTCGGCCACTTCGGGACAGCGCCGCGCGGCAGAACCGCATTTCTCGCAGGCGATTTCGATCTCGTCGACGTACGGTCGGTGTGGATCAGACAGGTCAGGCTCAACGCCACTGAACGCTGTGGCGCGCTCGCGCAATTCGTCGAATGAGCCAATGCAGGAGACATCGCCGCACTCGGTGCAGCGCCAGAAGGGCAGCGGCGTGCCCCAGTAGCGTTCGCGGCTCACGGCCCAGTCGACATTGTTCGCCAACCAGTCGCCATAGCGACCGGTGCCGGTGTGCTCGGGATGCCAGTGAATCTGTTCGGCGTTGGATCTGGTCAGCAAGTCCTTCGCCTGCGAGGTCGCGATGTACCAGCTCGGCTTGGCGTAGTAGAGGAGCGGTGTGTCGCAGCGCCAGCAATAGGGGTATGTGTGTTCGTAGATGTCCTTGCGCAGCAGGAGGCCACGCGATTCGAGGTCGTCCATGATCATCGGGTCGGCGTCTTTGACCCACTCGCCGACGAACGATGGCGCGCCACGCGCCTGTGCATCCCCAATGATCCGCCCACCCAGATCGACCGGCTGTCTGAACAGCAGTCCCACCTCGCGGCCGAGCAGGTAGTCATCCTCACCGAACGCCGGCGCGATGTGCACAATGCCGGTACCGCTCTCCATCTCGACGAAGCCGGCAGCGCTCACTTTGCGGGCTGGGAGTACGCCGTCGTCATCCTGCCATTCGATCAGCCGAGCCCCATCGAAGCGGTACGTCGGGACGCCCCACTGTTCAGGGTTGTACAGCCCGTCGTAGGTCACGCCGACCAGTTCAGAGCCCGGTACCAGTGCGACGACCGTCGAATCCTCGACGGCGCCGTCCAGCGACGCATCCAACAGTTCGCGAGCGAGAATGACGCGCTCTCCCTGCGCAACTTCCACGACGGCATACGTCTCGTCGCCGGCGAGCGCCAGGCCTGAGTTGGCAGGCAGAGTCCAGGGAGTCGTCGTCCAGGCCAGGAAGTCGGTCGTCCCTTCCCAGCGCAGTTGCTGGGGCAGCGATTCGTTGTGTGCTCGGAATCGCACTGTGACCGCCTGATCGCGGACGCCGTCTTGCATGCCCTGCGACAGTTCATGGCTCGACAGCGATGTCTCGCAGCGCGGACAATGCGGCGTCGTTCGCCGTGCCTCGTAGATGAGGTCGGCGTCCCAGAGCGTTTTGAAGATCCACCAGCACGACTCGACGTATTCGGGTGTGTATGTGCGGTAGGCGTCGGACATGTCGATCCAGAACGCCACCCGTTCGGTCATGTCCTCCCATTGCTGGACGTACTGCATGACCGACTCGCGGCACTGGCGATTGAACTCGGCGATGCCGTATTCCTCGATTGCCGGTTTGCTGTCCAGGCCGAGCGTCTTTTCGACTTCAATTTCGACCGGTAGGCCATGCGTGTCCCAACCACCCTTACGCGGCACGCGCTTGCCGCGCATCGTCTGGTAGCGAGGAAACAGGTCCTTGAACACTCGGGAGAGCACGTGATGCACTCCCGGGGTGCCGTTGGCTGTCGGCGGGCCCTCATAGAACGAGAACACGTCATCAGCCGGGCGCTCTTCGACCGAGCGGCGGAAGATATCCCGCTCGCGCCAGAAGTCGCGGATTCGCGATTCCAGCTCAAGGTGCGGCATCAGGGAGCCAACCGGTCGGAACGGTTGGTCGCTGGCGGTAGGGTCGGTTGAATCAGGTTCGGTGAGTGCAGCGGAGGCTGCTGACTGATTAGCTGTTTCGGCCATCGTCGGGGGAATCCTTGGGAAATCGTCTCGCGATCAGCGCGTCAGTCAGTTCGGTGATGCGGTCGCGAGTCTGTTGGTCGAGCAGGGTGGCAGCTTCATCGAGCTGCTCGCTAATCCAGCCGCGCGCCTCTCGCGCCGAGGCCGCCTGTCCACGACGACGGGACTGGTCTACCAGCGCCTGCGCGGCGCGTTCGGGATATCGGGATACGGTGTCGGCGACATCGGCGTCGCTCGGAGGCCGGGCCGTGGGTCGGCCCTGACCGCCCATCAGGCGCATCCAGCGTTGCGCCAGCGAGTCTGCCATGTCGTCCTTCTGAACGTGTGGGTTGAAGTAGTCAACGCTATGAGCGGCTGCGCTCGAAGTCAGGTACTTCGACACCCGGCTTCGGAGCGATCAATCCGCGGCGCAAGTCCTGGTTGATGCCTTCGACCTGGCAGGGGTGGACGCCCCAGCGCTGCTGGATCTCATCCATCTGATAGCCCAGCGTCATGATTCGCTTGACCGTCGTGCAGAACACGGGGCGATCACCGCGCGGCAGGAACGGGACTTCGATCATGTCACTGCACATCGCACAGGCCGCCGGATGCATCTGACGCGGCGTGCGACCGCCGAAGGACGCCGCGCCGCCGTAGCGAACGTAGCCGGCCTCAGCCTCGGGCGAGGTGCGAATCGACTTGCGCACCGAGCGGCATTCCGGGCAGCGCACCGGATCGTTCTGTAGCCCCTTGGACTGGTAGAACTCCTGCTCACCCGAAGTGAAAACGAAGTCGCGTCCGCAATCGCGGCAAACGATCGAACGATCCTGCAAGGCCATGGTTACTCGCTAGTTGTGCTGCTGGAGTGTCGCTACATGAACGTCAATGCGCCATTCTGCGCTGGAACAAGGTCAACTCTATCAGAGGCGCCAGTCCGCCCGTTCGACATCCGATGACGATCAGCGCCGAAGTGCTCGCGAGACGACAGTTTCCGCCCGCTGGAACAGCGCCTCCGCCTCGTCCTGCTTCATGATCAGGCTCAAGGCGAGATAGACGACACCGCCGCCACTCACGCAGAGCGCGAGGACGATCCAGGAATCTCGAGCGAAGTCGAGTCCGACGAGAACCTCGATCAATAGCCAGACGAGCTGACCCATGATCACGGTCGCCACGACCGTCTTGATCGTTGACCACCAGACCATTCGCGACAGCAACTGACGGTTCAACCGGCCATTGAGCAGCAGCGTCAACAGCACGAACTCGGCGATCGCCGAGACCGACAGCGCCAGCGCCAACCCTTTGAGCTCCATCGGTCCTACCAGGACCGCTGACAGGATGACGTTGAGCAGCATCGAAGAAATCGCCAGAGCGACCGGGGTCCGCGTGTCACCGAGCACATAGAACCCGCGCGAGACGATTTCAATGGCGGCATGAGCGAACACGCCGATCGAGTAGAACAGCAGCGCATCGCTGACTAACTGGGTCGCCGTTGCGTCGAACGCGCCGTGTTCGAGCAGCGTGGCCACAATCGAGTCTCGCAACAGCAGCATCCCGACTGACGCGGGAATTGCCAGGAACAGCGTGAATCGGAGCGTCTGCGAAACCAGCGCATTGACCGCGCTCGGTCCGCCAGCGGCCGCGCGTTCAGCCAGACTGGGGAAGACGGCTGTCGCTAACGATATTCCGAACAAGCCGACCGGGAACATCAACAGTAACCAGGCGAAGTTGAGCGCCGAGATCGAAGAGTCACCGACCAGAGAGCCGAAAAAGGTCAGCACGATCAGATTGATCTGCGCCGCAGCCAGACCGAGCATGCGCGGCGCCATCAGCCGCAACACCTCCCTCGCCTCGACGTCACCCAGATTGAAATGCAACCCGAGTCCACCGCCTGAGCGAACCAACGCCGTCGACAATGCTGGCAACTGGATCATCAGGTGCAGTCCCGAGCCCGCCACCACGCCGATCACCAACGCCTCGACGCCCAACTCGCCGGGCAGTAGCAACGCGCCCAGGATGATCGCCAGGTTGTAGAGCATCGGCGAGATCGCTGGCAGCAGGAAGTGGCGACGCGCATGCAGGATCCCCGTCAGCATGCCACTGACGGCAAACAGGATCGGCGAGAGCAGCAGCACCCGCGTCAGGAACACGGCGTCTTCAATGATCGCGTCCTGGATCCCGGAGTCCTCGCCCAGGCCAGGCGCGAGCGCCGGCACGATCCACTCAGCCGCGAAAAACACTGCAACCGACAGCGCGATCGTGCCAATCAGCACCCAGTTGAGCACGATGCTGGCTAATCGCCAGGCGGACCGCTCACCTCGGTTCTGCAGCGCCCGCGCGTAGACCGGGATGAACGCGGAGGCCAGGGTCGCTCCTGCCAACAACTGGAAGACCAGGTCGGGCAGCCGCATCGCCACCCAGAACGCATCCAGTTCGACCGACGTGCCGTACTGGTCGGCGATCACCGCAGTCCGAGCCACCCCAAGCAACCGAGAGCCCAGAAACGACAGCCCAATCAGCAACACAGCGCCGATCACGCCGCTGCGACTGCCCAGCAGTCGTCTGCCCAATGAAGACGGAGCGTTCAGGCTCATACACGCACTGTCGCAAACTGCAGCGCAAGGTGCATCGCGCAAATGCAATGTCGTGTTGGATGGCCGTGCAGTGGAGGTTGCTCCCCACACCTTTTCTCAGAGAAGTCGGCGGTTGCGACTCCCTCGTCATTGCCGCGCTCCGACGCGGCAATCTCGACGCGTTCATCAAACACGTCAGTGTTCACCTCAGCGAGATTCCCGCGGCAAGCGCGGGAATGACAGAGAAAAGAAGGTTGTTCGTTTCCCGATATGTTGAGATTGTGGCGAGCATCAGTGTGCTGAAGTGTCCTAGACACTCACGAATCCGCTGATACGATGAAGCGGATTCGTGAAAGAGGGGTTGTCGTGGCCAACAAGGCTGCTGCCATCAAATACCTGCGCCAGAGCCAGAAGCGGCGAATGCGCAACAAGCCTGTCCGAACCTTCGCTCGCGGCTCCGTGCGCGCGGCGCTTGATGCGATCGACGACGCCATCGACACGCAAGAATGGTCGGATGCCGACACCGCCATTCAACACGCGGTGAAGGCGCTTGACCGTGCTGCCCAGCGAGGCGTCATCCACGCCAACACGGCCGCCCGGCGTAAGTCGCGACTGCTGCGGCAATACCATACGTCGAGAAATCCCGACGTGGCGCAGCGACCACGCACGCGACCGCCCGAGCCGGCGCGCACGCCCTAGCCGTAGCTTCAGGTTGATTTCGGGGCGATTGATGCGCACGCTGCGCATGTCGCGATAGGCGTTCCCATGCGAGCTCTTGTGTTTGATCAGCCTGGAGTCATCCGGGTTGACGATGTCGCGTCTCCCCAACCCGGACCGGGCGAAGTCGTGATCGAAGTTGGAGCAGCCAGCGTCTGCGCGTCCGACCTGCGTGTCTATCGCGGCGAAAAATACGCCAAGCCCGGAGTGATCCCCGGTCACGAGTTCGCCGGACAAGTCATTGCGCTGGGCGAGGGTGTCGCGGACCTCGCTCTCGGCCTCGGCGATGGCGTCGCCGTTTACCCGATCATCGCCTGCGGTGGATGCGAGTTCTGCCGTCGAGGCCTGCGCAATCGCTGCACCTCCCGCCAGACGCTTGGCTACGACGCCAACGGCGGCCTGGCTGAGCAGGTCCTGCTACCCGCGTCGCTGGTCGCGCAGGGACACGCCATCAAACTCCCGGATGGTGCAGACTGGGGACGCGCCGCGCTGACCGAGCCAACGGCCTGCGTCCTCAACTCTCTCGAATCATGCCGCTTCCGCGCCGGCGCAAGCGTCGCCGTACTCGGCGCCGGACCGATGGGACTGCTGCATGTATTGCTCGCCAGAGCCCTGGGCGCTGGCGAGATCATCGTCTCCGAGCCGGTCGACGTTCGCCGCGAAGCCGCAGCCGACATCGGCGCGAGCCGAGTCTGCGGCGGCGATCCGGACGAACTTCAGGCCATCGTCGACGAGGCTACCGGTGGCAACGGTTGCGATATTGTCATCGTCTCCGTCGGGCTCAACGGCCTGACCGAGACCGCACTCGGCGTCGCCGGCCGGCAGAGCAGCGTCAATCTCTTCGCAGGTTTCCCGCCGGAGTCCTCGGCGATCGTCGATGTCAACGATCTCCACTACCGGGAGGTTTCGCTGACCGGGACACAGAACGCCACCCCCGACCAGTTTCGGCGTACCGCGGCTCTATTGCCGTCACTTGAGGCTGTCGACCGCATCGTCTCCCATCGCTTCGCATTGTCGTCCGCCGACCAGTCCTACACCGCGCGAGAAGATCCGGCTGTGCTCAAAACCGCCGTGATTCCGGACTCCTGATCATGATGGGCTCCGACACCGGCTACACCGGCATCGGTGAAGAACTGCGCCAGGCCCGGATCCGTCGCGGCCGCTCCATCGCCCAGGCCCATCAGGCCACGCGCATCGCCCGACACTATCTGGAAGCGCTCGAGGACGAAGACTGGCGACGCATGCCGGCCGCCCCGTTCGCTCGCGGTTTCCTCAGCTCATACGCGCAGTACCTCGGGCTTGATGACGGCGCGTTGCTCGAACGATTCCCCTTCGAGCCCAGCGCACCCGGAGAGGGCCTGCAACTCTCGGACGACACGATCGAGTCCTATCAGGCCGCCGAGCGCAGCGCCGGACCACGAGAAGAGATCCGACCGTCGCGAGTCCACCTCGGACCGTGGCTCGCCGCTGCCGTGGTCGTGTTGGTCATCATCGGCGCGGTCGTGGCAGTCGTCAGCCTGCGCGATGAAGTCGAGCCCGTCGAGCCGGAAGAGTCCGTGCCAGGCATTCGACAGTTGCCCGAAGCAGTAGAGGAAGCCAACTCAGCGACCCCGGTCGACGCGGACTTTGAACCGTTGCCCGACCTACGCGCGTTCAGCTCCCGCGAGGCAATCAACTTCGTCAAGTTGCTCAACGCGCCGTATGTGATTGTCTCGATTTACGACGACTCGCCGCTCGGCACCGTGTTGGAACAGTCGCCCGCGCCTGGAGCGCAGCCGCCTGAGGACGCCGTGGTGACGCTCGTCGTCAGTCGCGGTCCGCGACCGGGGACATCGATTGAACCAGCGGCCGATACGACGACCGACTCATCAACGAGCACCACTGAAACTGAGAGCGAAGGCGGCTGATGCGCTACCAGATCGTCACTCTCGGTTGCCCGAAGAACACTACGGACTCTGACCGAATCGCACGCACGCTCGAACAGCAGGGACATCGCGCCGTCCAGCAACGAGCTGATGCCGATCTGGTCATCCTCAACACCTGTGGATTCATCGACGACGCGCGTGAAGAGTCACGCCAGGCCGCAGAGATCCTGGGCGCTGAGCGCACCGAACATCAGCAAGTAGTCGTCACCGGTTGCTGGTCGCAGATCGAACGTGAGCAGGTCATCGAGATCGATGGCATCGATGCAACCTTCGGCATCGAAGCCTGGAACCAAATTGCCGACCATGCGGGAACGGTGGAGGCCGAACGCGATATCCCCGAGACGTCTCTGAGCATCGGTCCATCGGCCTATCTGAAGATTTCCGACGGCTGCGCGAGGCCATGCACGTTCTGCAATATCCCGGGCATCAAA
The DNA here is from genome assembly GCA_965232875.1 of Dehalococcoidia bacterium. Classification (GTDB taxonomy): domain Bacteria; phylum Chloroflexota; class Dehalococcoidia; order Bin125; family Bin125; genus Bin125. The sequence continues at coordinate 216,582 of OZ247431.1, forward strand.
GGAAGACAATTCCGCAGCGTCGAGCCGGATGCGCTGGTGCAAGAGGCCCGCAATCTCGTGGCCCGCGGCGCACGAGAAGTCGTGCTGGTCGCTCAAGACAGCACTGCCTACGGCGCCGAGTGGGGCGACGCCAACGGTCTGGCCCGGCTGATCGAGCGCCTCGCCGCAGAATCGGGCGCCGACTGGCTGCGTCTGATGTACGCCTATCCGGGATTCGTCACGCCCAGCCTGGTCGAGGTGATGTCGCAGACGCCTCAGGTCTGCAACTACCTCGACATTCCCCTGCAACACGGTTCGACATCGGTCCTGCGACGGATGAAGCGTCCCCACAACATGGGCATGGTCCGCGGCACCCTCGACCGGCTGCGAACAGCGATGCCCGACATCGCCATCCGCACGACGTTCATCGTTGGCTTTCCCGGAGAGACAGATGACGAGTTTGCCGAGCTGCTGGACTTTGCATCGGAGGCCGAGTTCGACCGCGCTGGGGCATTTGTGTACTCGCCGCAGGAGGGAACGCCGGCGGCCCACATGTCGGAACAGATTCCCGAAGACGTAAAGCGAGCACGGCACGAAGAACTGATGCTGCTGCTCGCCGATATCTCGGCCAGCAAGAATGAGCGTCAGGTCGGGCGCGAGCTCCAACTCCTGGTCGAGTCCGAGCCCGGCCAAACCACCGAGGACGGCGATCCCGTCATCGCCGGACGCAGCTACCGAGAGGCAGCCGAAGTCGATGGCCTGGTCTTCGCTCTCGGTGAAGCAAATCCCGGCGAGATCCTCAACGTGGAAATCGCAGATTCGCTGGGACACGACCTCTGGGCGGAAGTGCTGGAGTAAATCACACTTCGACCCGGAATGTTCTGGTTAACTCATCCTCGTCATAGCCGCGCTTGCCGCGGATCGCTGGGCCGACGTTGGTGCTGCACACAGCGAGATTGCTGCGACGAAGCGATGAGATTCGGAAACAATCTGGACAGCCAGAGAAGACATTCCCAATCCAGCTTTGCGGAGACCTTTGAAGAACTCCCTTTCTCCCCCCTTGCGGGGGAGATGCCGAAGGCAGAGGGGGTCCGCTGTTCGGGAGCTCTATCTGGTCATTGTCAGCCGAACCCCCCTCTGTCACTCCGTGACATCTCCCCCCGCAAGGGGGGGAGAGGAGATTCCGGAGTTTTTCAAAGGCCTCCGCTACGCGGGGACCCGCTCCCAGTCTGTGACAGGCGCCAATCAGAGAAACATCACAGCGAAATCGTCTCCGTCGACACCTCACCGACCTGACAGTCGATCCGCAAATCCTCGATGAACGCCAGTACCTTCTGCGCCGTCGCGTGTGAGATTTGCGAGTCCGATGAAATCGCTGCAAACGCCAGCGTCGCCCTCGATGGATCATCTTGCGTATCGACCTCCGACGCCGCGACGGGGAACTTGTTTCGCGTGCGCTGGGTCACCTGGCGCACCACCGCGCGCTTGTCCTTGAGCGACGCGGAGTCGAAGATCACCAAATCAACGGTCAGAACAGTGATGAAGGTCATACGTCATCGTTCGGTTCGAGCGGCAACACAGCCTGTTGCGCCGGCGGTTCCAGGTCCTCCAACGGAGGCAACTGGTCGAGCGCCGACAGTCCAAAGTGGTCCAGGAATCGCGGAGTGACACTCCAGAGCAAGGGTTGGCCGACCGTATCGAGACGGCCGCTGGGCGCAATCAGGTCTCGCGCCCGCAACGAGCGAATCACACCGGAAGCGCCAACGCCCCGCACGCGTTCGATCTGGTCACGCGTGACCGGCTGGTGATATGCAATCACGGCCAGCGTCTCCAGCGCCGCTTTCGACAAGCGCGGCGGCGTGTCCAGTCCCAGCAGTCGCTCGACGTAGGGCGCAACCTCGGGCGCCGAGACGAGCGCGATCGTCTCGTTGTGGCGACGAAGACGAATCCCCCGGGAGTCATCCGTCTCCAACTCTTGCAGAACCAATTCAACCGCGTCCACGGATGCGCCGGTCACCCGCGCAAGCGTGCGCACCGTCGGAGGCGACTCGGCAACCAGCAATAGCGCTTCGACCGTCAGGCGCAGGTTCTCAGGCGGATGCAATGAGTCAGGCTGTTCGGTCGTCATCCCACCAGCTCGCCCGACAGCACGCCTTCAACAATCGAACCAATGCGCACGCTGCGCAACTGATTCGTGAGATCCGCGTTCGTATCAACACGAACCGGCAAATAGGTGTCACTCAGACCGGAGTCGGCATTCTCGAAGAGGACCGTCTCCAGGGCTCCAATCCGCGCATTGAGCGCATCCCGTCGCTGGCGAGCTCCCAGGTCGCGCAACTCTCGTGCGCGCTCTCGCTTCAACTCAGGAGGAACATCATCCTCCAACAGCGAGGCCGACGTGTTGGGACGCTGCGAGTAGGGAAACACGTGTACATCGGTGAATTGCACGTCTTCCATCATTTGTACGGAATCGTTGTGGTCAGCGTCGCGTTCTCCGGGAAAACCGGCGATGATGTCGGTTGTGATCGAGGCGCCCGGTACTGCAACGCGAATCGATTCGACGGCCTCGCGGAATTCCGAGGCGGAATAGCGACGTCGCATCCGTGACAACACCTGATCCGACCCACTCTGCAACGCCACGTGGAAGTGGCGACACATTCGCGCGTCGTCCCAACAGGCCAGCAGTTGCGGTGTGATGTCCTGCGGTTGAATCGACGAGTAATGAATCCGCGCGGCATCCGTCCGTTCGAGCAGCGCCTCGATCAGCGTTGCAGCCGACGCGCCATCCGACCGATCACGACCGTATGCGCCCGGTTGAGTGCCGGTCAGCACGATCTCCTGCACGCCCTCTTCGACCCGCTCTTGCGCAGCGGCGACAATCTCGTCGATCGGTATCGCCCGTTCCCGGCCGCGTACATATGGCACGATGCAGAAGGCGCAGACATCGTCGCAGCCTTCCTGGATCTTGATGAACGCCCGTGTGCGGTTGCTCGATGCCAGGGTCTCGCTCGAGATCGGCTTGCGGCCATCGATCGCCGACAACACAGCCGCGGCAGCGTCCTGCTTGCGACCGTTCGGAACCACTTCTACGCGTGCCAGCGACGCAATCTCGGCCGCATCGCGCTCTGCGTAGCATCCGGTGACGACGACCGGAGCTTCGGGCGATAGCCGCTGAGCAAGCCGGATGAGTCGTCGCGCCTTGCGATCGGCGACATGTGTAATCGTGCAGGTGTTGATCAGGTACGCATCTGCGCGGGTCGGTCGGTTGACCGTGACGCAGCCATGCTGTTGCAGCTCTCGATCGGCTTGCTGCGTTTCAGCCTGGTTCAGTTTGCAGCCCAGCGTCAGCGTCGCCACGACAGGGGCGCGGGTTGAACTCTCAAGGGATGCGCGGCCGTTCATGCCCACCTACGATACTGATAGAAAGCGACAACGGAGGTACATGATGGTAGAGATCGGCTTGGCAATCCTATTCGTCAGCATCCTCGTTGCTGCCGACCGAGGACGCTACAACACGCTCAACGAGAAAATGAAGGACTTCGTCGACTGGCTCGACCGGCCCGAAGACCAGCAATAAGAGCCTCGACTCCCTATTCGCCTGTTAGCCCGCCTGTCAACGTTAGCCCCGTGCAATCCGCATGCTGTCGCGGCAATCCCGTCGTGTTGCGTACCCGGTGGACACAATTGACAACGGCGTACGCCCGTACTATGTTTATTGAAACAGAACAGATGTCCATGGAACGACGATGTCCAGCCGCGCTCGACCTCCCGTCATCGGACCGATTGCCCGAGCAGCACAATTGCTGTTGATGTTCGAGCCAATCGCGACTCCGCGTGCTTCCTCACCAAGGCCCCGCCGAGGTAGCTCGGTCTGTCCACGCTGTGCCGGACCCACCGCCAGCCACGGACGGCGCATTGTCTGCATCATCTGCGGCCACGGCGCCGAGCCGTACCAGCCAAGACGCCGTCACAGCCGCTCAACCCGCCATCGCACGATGAAGCCAGTGGCTTAGCTCAGCTCCCAGCAATGACGTTCCCCCTCCCTTGCGGAGACCCTTGTTGCAGCGTGTACTCCGTCACTGCCGCTCATGCTTGCGCCACTCGCAGACCGCGCGGTTGCATGGCCTCGTCCGGGCAAGGGAAGTTCAGTATGTCCGCGCTGCGGAGAGCCGTGAAAACTCCCCTTCTCCCCCCTTGCGGGGGAGATGCCGAAGGCAGAGGGGGGCGCTGTTAGCGATCACTATCTGGTCATTGTCTGCCGACCCCCCTCTGTCACTCCGTGACATCTCCCCCGCAAAGGGGGGGGGAGAGATGATTTGGGAGTTTTGCAAAGGCCTCCGCTGTGCGGGTCCCATGGCTTCTCACGGCCGCCGAGTCGTCTGCGGATTCGGCGCACGGGGGCTGAACGCTCGGAGACGGATACGATGAGGCGGTGAGCTTCCTTATTGCTGTTCTGGTCCTGGCCGTGGTGGTCACTCTGATGTACATGCGGGGGCTGTTGACCTTCGGCAATCTGCTGTCTGTCTACCGGCGCATACGACTCGCGCTGCTGCTCGCGGTCGTGGCCATTCTGATCATCGGTTTTCTGCGCATCCTGGGCATCGGCGATGGCTTCTGAGCCGATGCGAGTGGTCGCCGCGCCGCAGGAGTTCAAGGGCAGCTTGACCGCAGTTGCAGCAGCAAGCGCCATCGAGATTGGAGTCCGAGCCGTCTTGCCCGACGCTGATATCGACAGCGCGCCAGTCGCCGACGGAGGCCCGGGAACCGTCGAAGCCATCGTCCACGCCGCCAACGGACGCATGTCGATTGCCCGGGTGGACGGCCCGCTGGGAGCGCCGGTCGACGCCAGGTGGGGACGAATCGACGCCGGCCGCTGCGCCGTGATCGAGATGGCCGCCGCCTCGGGTCTGACCCTCCTCCGTCCCGAACAACTGAATCCGCGCCGCGCCTCAACCCACGGCACCGGCCAACTGATCACTCACGCCCTCGACGCCAACGTCGAGCGCATCCTGATTGGGGTCGGCGGCAGCGCCACCAACGACGGAGGCGCAGGCATGGCGGAAGCCCTCGGTGCAGTCTTACTGGACGATGACGGCCACCGCCTACCTCCGGGAGGCGCAGCGCTACGCAACCTAGCGAGCATCGAGATCGACAGGCTCGATTCGCGATTGGCTGAGGTCGAAATCCACGTCCTCTGCGATGTGCAAAATCCACTGCTCGGACCTGAAGGGGCAAGCGCGGTCTATGGTCCGCAAAAGGGCGCTGACCCAGCCAGCGTCGAACAACTAGACCGAGCTCTGGCCAACTTTGCCGCGATTCTGGAACGCGACCTGAATGCGAGCATCGCTGACATTCCCGGCGCAGGAGCGGCCGGTGGGCTCGCAGCCGGACTGATGGCCTTCTGTGGCGCCACCCTGCAATCGGGCTTTGCCGCGGTCTCCGATGCCGTCGGATTGCCTGAACGAATTGCACAGGCCGACCTCGTCATCACCGGTGAAGGCCGTCTTGATACACAGTCTGCCTACGGCAAGACGGTCGCCGGTGTGGCCCAACTAGCAGACGACGCCAATGTGCCATGTCTCGCCGTCGCCGGACTAATCGACGGTCGGGCGGAGCTTCCAGGATTGATAGATCGAGAAGTCTCAACGCCAGTTGGAATGCCAACCGAAGAAGCGATGTCGCGAACTGGCGAACTCGTCCCCGCTGCAGTCGAGCGATTGCTGCGGCGCTACTCGGCGTAGGGTGTTCGTCGATCGGTCAGATTGATTGCCGCCCGATGAGCGTCCCTGGGGGGCGGCGCGATTCCGATCTCGTCCAACCGATCGTCGTCGATGCCAAAGTGATGCGCGACTTCATGTAGGACCGTCTCGCGTACCTGCTCGACGACTTCGTCCTCGCTCCGACAGATGCTCTCGATCGGCTGCTGGTAGATCATGATCCGGTCTGGCAGGGTCTCGCCGTACCAGCCGCGATTCGTCAGCGGCTGCCCGACGTACAGGCCAAGCAAGGTGTGTCGCCCGCTGAGTCCGACCGAATCGAGTTCCTCGGTCGTGGGCTGGTTGCGCAGCAGGATGACCACATTGTCCATCCGCTCCGCGAGCTGTTCAGGAATTTCGTCAAGCGCGCGTTCAACCAGCCGGCGGAATCTCGATCGTCGCATCTGACTACGGTACCCAGTTGTTGAGTATGGCGCCTTCGAGAATCCGTTGCACAATAGGCCCAGCATCGTCGGAGCCGGACTGGCCGTCGTCCAGCACCAGTGTGACAACTAGCCGAGGGTCTCCGAAATTCGCCCAGGCCGAGAACCACGCGTGGGTCGTGTATGGGCCAATGGTGACCTCTTCTTCCTCCTGCGCCTGTTGATCCTCATCTTCCCTTGTCTGCTCGCTGGCCAGCTCTACTTCGATCTCTTCTTCAGCTTGTTCTACCTCCTCTTCGTCGACGGCAGCCAGCGTCTCAGCGTCGACGACCTGGTCCTCCGCCGTTCCCGACTTCCCCGCGATGCGCAGCACGCTGCCTCGGAAGACGTAGAAGCCAGTGCCGTAGGGCTGCGAGACCGTAGTCCGCAATGCCGCCTGGAGTTGCTCCAGCGTGTCGGCCGAAACTGGCAGCACACTCAATGAACGCCGTTCGATCACCTGTGGCGGCGCACCGACCGGTTCGATCGATTGGGCAACGATCGGCGTACTCACCACGCCGTTGGTCGCAAGTGCAACGTAGGCATTGGCCATCTGCAGCACCGTGACGGCGACAAAGCCCTGACCAATGCTCATATTCAGAGTGTCGCCCGTGAACCAGGCTTCATTGAAATGCGTTGCCTTCCACGCAGGCCCCGGAATCACGCCGCTCTCTTCATTCAGACCAATGATTCCTGTCGCCTGGCCAAAGCCAAACCCCGATGCCACCGACGGCAACAGATCTGTATCGATGCGGTCCAGGTGCAGCCCCAACTCGTAGAACACTGTGTTGCAGGATTCGGCCAGGGCCTGGGACAACGTGATCCGTCCCTGGTTGGTGTCTTTCCAGTTGCGCAGCGGTTGGTCGCCCACTTCCATCCACTCCGCCGGGCATGAAATCCGGTCGGTGATCTCGTACCCACCGCCTTCAAGCGCCGCGGCGAGCGTGACCACCTTGAACGTCGATCCAGGTGCATAGATCTGCTCAACCGCGCGATTAATGAACGGCTGACGTTCGTCAAAGAAGTACGTGTCGTACTCCTCCTGCGTGACGCCATCGACGATCGTGTTCGGATCGATCCGTGGATACGACGCCATCGCGAGCACGTGTCCACTGCGGGGATCGATCGCGACCACGGCGCCAGGTTGCTCGCCCAGCGCCGTCTCAGCGAGTTGTTGCACTCTCACGTCCAACGTCAGGCGGATGTTGGCGCCGGCTATCGCCGGACGATTGACAATCTCGCGGACCGGGCGACCAATCGGATCGACAATCGACAGGCTGCCGCCACGTCGTCCGGCCAGGATCCGTTCGAATGATTGCTCAATCCCGTCGCGACCGACCATGTCGCCGGCGCGATATCCCTCGACGAACAGCTCAGCCAGTTCGGTCGGATTGATTTCCTGCAGATAGCCGACGACATGAGCCGCGACGTCGCCGAATGGGTAGTATCGGCGAGTCTGACGCGTCACCAGGATGCCCTGAGACGCGAGCTGCTCAAACTCCCGGATCACATCCGGCGACGTATCAAGCGCCAGCACCGCGACAGGAATGTACTGATACGAGGGGACATTCTGATAGATGATCGCGCGGACATCTTCCTCCTCCATTCCCACCCGCTCAGTGAAGAAGTTCAGTACGAACTCCTCATCCGAAATCGCGTCCCAATGCACGCCGACAATGACCACTTCGGTCTCCCCGGCCAGGACCACGCCGTTCCGGTCGAGAATCTCACCGCGTGGCGGAGTTTCAATCAGCGTCCGAATCAGATATCCCGGAGAACCCAGGCCGCTAAACATCAGGTCCGGCGTCCAGTTGACCACCCAGTGAGGCTGTCGCAATGTGCGTGCCTGGACGAGTTCGGTGATCTCGCCAAAGAACGTCGTCTGATAGCTGATCACTACCTCGTGTGATGAAGCGTTCGAATCATCCTGCGGTTGTACCTCCCAGGTGAATCCGCCAATCGTCGCCTCGGCCCAGACATCCTGGTAGCGCTGCTCGAACGCTTCGGCCGTGATCCGCTCCTTGGTCTCCGTCGAGGTCCGTTCGTATGCGCTGCGCAGGTCTCCTGTGGCGATGAGATGGAAGAAACTCTGCACCGCAAACAACGCGGTCGGCGGCGCGACGTCCAGGTCTTCCAGATCCTCAGCCGGAGGCCGATAGGCAGTCGGTCCGTCGCCCGGTGAACTGCCGTCTACCGCAACTTCGCTTGCCTCGTCCTCAGCCGTTGGCTGCGCTTCTTCTGGTGGAGGAGGGAAGTGCTTGGACAGATCGCGGTCGGACTCACCACCGAACACGCAACCGCTCAGGAGTCCTCCGCACAGTAGAGCGACGGCAATCAACAGCCCCGGCAAGATCCGACCGAACGATGCGAATCGCCGACTAAACCGCTGACCAAACCGCCGACGTGGTCGCAAAGATGATCGCAGACGTGGCGCGTCGCGCATGCCCGAGTTACCCGCTCACCCCGCTCTTCGTCACCTTACCAGCCAATCGAGCCACTGGAACGCCGGAACTCTCGACGACAGGCGTTAGACTTGGATCGTTCCGGCAGTGAACATGTGCCGCAGAGGGGATTCAGCAGATGGACTATCGCGAAGATCAAACAATCGTCGACTTCCGCAACGAAGTGCAGACGTTCATTGGCGACAACTTGCCCGACGATTGGGGCTCCGGCTCGGGCGGCGAAGGCTACGAGAAGGAAGCGATGGACCTGACCCGTAGCTTCCAGTCCGAAATGGCCAAGCGCCGCTGGCTGACCATGGCCTGGCCGAAGGAGCATGGCGGGCTCGAAGCGCCCCACTCCCAGCAGATGATCATGGCCGAGGAAATGGCCTACCACCGCGCGCCCGGCGGCGGCAGCAACATGGGCGTCCAGTGGGTTGGCCCGTCGCTAATGCTCTACGGCACCGACGACCAGAAGGAAGAGCACCTGTCCGGTATTGCCGACGCCGAAACCTGGTGGTGCACGCTCTACTCCGAGCCCGGCTCCGGCTCCGACCTCGCGTCGCTCCAGACTCGCGCCGTCAAGGACGGCGACGACTACGTGATCAACGGCCAGAAGATCTGGACCTCCGGCGCCCACGTCTCCGACTGGGGCTGGCTCGCCGCACGCACCGACCCCGATGCGCCCAAGCACAAGGGCATCACGATGTTCATGATGCGCATGGACACGCCGGGCATCACCGTGCGACCGCTGATCAACATGGCCGACGGCCACGGCTTCAACGAGGTCTTCTTCGAGGATGTCCGCATCCCGCAGACCAATGTCGTCGGTGAAGTTAACCGCGGCTGGTACCACCTCGCGGTCGCGCTCGACTTCGAGCGCAGCGGCATTGGCGCCTTCGCAGGCGGCCGTCGCACGGTCGAGGAGATCACCGGGTTCGCGCAGGAGAACAGTCACCTGGTCGACGAGCGACCGAATGCTCGTTACGAACTCGCTGAGCGCCACATCGAGGTCGAAATCGGCACGATGATGGCCTACCGCATCGCCTACATGCAGGAGCATGGCGTCGTCGCCAACCACGAGGCCTCAATGTCGAAGCTGTTCGGCTCCGAACTCGGCCAGCGGATCGCCAAGACCGGCATGGACCTGCTCGGTCTGCGCGGCAACGTCTGGTCCGACGGCCCCTACGCCGCGCTCCAGGGCCGGCTCAGCCGAAGCTACGTCAGCGCCGTCAGCGGCACCATCGCAGCCGGCACCAGCGAAATCCAGAGAAACATCATCGCCACCCGAGGTTTGGGTCTGCCTCGCGGCTAGTAACAGCGCCTGTTCTCGGAGTTGCCGCAACGCAACTCCGAGCGCATCTCCCGTTCCTCGCTCCCCCTTTGCAGAGACCGATGCGCAACCTCCAATTCCGCTCTCCCCCCCTTGCGGGGGGAGATGTCACGGAGTGACAGAGGGGGGTCGGTCGGTGAGTACCAGATATAAGCTGCGGACAGCCCCCCCTCTGCCTTCGGCATCTCCCCCGCAAGGGGGGAGAAGGGGGAGTTGTGCATCAGTCTCTTGCAGGGGGGGCTGCCGAAGATCCCGCCCCCGGCTTGAACGAAGGCTGAGGGGGTCCCCGCCGCCTCCGCAAGTCCCTGAAAGGGGTAGTTGCCTCCTCTCCCTTTCATGCGAACAGGATTCGGCCAATGCTACCGAGGGATGGATTGACGCATCCGAGAGCAGTATGGATCGCCTGGTCTTCGCTTCTGCTGCTTTGCGCAGTCGCGGCTGTGGCCTGCAATGACGACATTCCCGAGTGGTCGACGGACTCGGAAGCCCTCGAGACCTCCCGACTCCCGGCTCAGACCTACGTACCGTTGGCTGGTGTCCAGTCTCCCCTTCGAGGCCCGCTCCACTACTCATCCTGGCTTGGACGGGAGAACCAAATTGGTTCGACAGTCAGCTACCTAATCGCTGATCCAGCCGCCAGTTACGGCGCCCTCCTCTTCGGGGTTGCCTGTACGCAGGGCGGAGTCGAGTTCTACATGATCGGTCCGCAAGAAACCGCTGCAGATTCGTTTGCGGTCGAAGTCAGTATCGACGGCGGCAGCTCTGAGCGGCAGCGCTGGCAAGGGGTCGGCTCGCTTGGATTGGAGATGGTTGGTAAGGAGGCGCAATCGTTCTACAGCGAGTTGCGTTTCGCCGAGCGTCTGTCAATCACAGTCCCCGAACTCCGCATCGGCCCTGCCGATGTTCCTGTCAGTCAGCTATTGAACAACCCACTACAAGACAATCTCGACTACTGCGGCGACTATCACCCAACCGAGCGGCGCGTCGCCGAGCCGACATATGTGCCATTGACCGGCGTGAGCGGAGCAGTTTCGCATCATCTGACATATGAAGCGGTCGAGAGCACATTTGGCAGCAGAAGCATTCTCACCTCAAGCGTTCGAGTGGCGCCGGTGCAAGCGGAGGAATCCTTGCGAAGTCTGCGGCTCGCCCTGCTATGCAGCGGCGCTGGGCAGGTCGTGGTTAGATTTGAAGGACTGAGTCCTGAGCACGTGACCAACGGTCCATTTGAGTTCATCGTGACGATGGATGATTCAAACGCAACGAAGAGCGAATGGTGGGTCTCAAACGATGGGGAGGAAGTCGTCGCCGATGTCGGAGCGGGATGTCTGCTCGCTGGCATGTTGCTGGCCGACTCAATGACGCTCCAAATCCAGGATCTGGAAGTCGGACCAGTGGTGTTCGATCTCACTGGCCTGCTGGAAACTCCGATCCAGGGCAACTTCGACCACTGCGGAGCCTACGCAGAGAACAAGTCCAGTTCCTAGCAAAGCGCTGCTCCAGCAAGTCTACGTGGGAACCCATCCGACCGCTGCGGCGTCTGACAATCAGGGGCGTTAGATTGTCGCCACAGACCGATGGGAGCTTCCGATGACCCGATCACGACTCTGGCTGCTGGCCGCTGCTCCGATTCTGACCGTCGTGATTGTGGCGGCGCAGCAATTCGCGCTTGCGCAATCCACGACTCAGCCGCTGTTGCGTGGATTTAACTCGTGCGCCGAGTTGCATGATCACTACGTGAAGTTGTCCGTCGAGTCGGCCCAGGATGAGGGCTACGAAGAGGCCGAAGAAGAAGCAGTGTCCGAGGAAGAAGCGATGTCCGATGATGGCAGCTCGGCCGCAAGTAGCGAGGCAGAGTCGTCGGCCGACGCCGGAATCCCGGAAGACGAAGGCGAAGTCTCGGAGACCGGAACCAACGTCCAGGAACGCGGCGTCGACGAGTCGGACATCATCAAGACTGATGGCACGCACTTCTACATCCTGCGCCCGCAGTCGTTGTTGATTGCGGCAATCTCGGCGGACGGTCCGTTGGCCGAAGTCGGGCGCATCGAGTTCCGTGAGATCGGACACCGCCAGGAGCTGTTGGTCGGCAGCGGCAAAGCGGTCGTCGTCCGCCAACTCGACGCGTTGAGTCAGAGGATTGTTGTCCAGGATGATCAATTGATCAAGCCGGCTCACGATGTCGCCTACGCGCGCGCGCAGACTGAAGTGCTCGAGATCGACATCAGCGACGCGACGTCGCCGACCCTGATGCGCGAACTGAACCTGGACGGCCGCTTCCTCAGCGCCAGGCTGGTCGGCGATGATCTGCGCATCGCGATGCAACACAGTTCGGTGGTCCCGTACGTCTCACCATGGGCGTTTGATTGGCAGAACCGCTGGACCAACGCAGAGCGGTACAACCAGGAGCTCCAGGACTCGTTCCGTCTGGGTCAGTGGTTCCCCCTCTTCGGCTTCGAGGACTACACCGACGGCTCGTTCCGCAGCGGACGCGCAGTCGAATGCACCCAAGCCTTCGCTCCCGATGACCGCTTGCCGACTCGCTGGGGTGAGCTGCCCAGCACCGCGTTTATGCTCAGCTTCGATCTCTCCGAGGGCATCGGCGAGTGGGGCAGCGTTGCCGTGCTCGGTATGGCGACCAACCCGACCGTCTACGCCTCCCGCGACTCGCTCTACCTCGCGGCGCCGCACAATTGGTGGAGCGATACCGCGATCCATCGCTTCGATATCTCCGACCCCCTAGCGCCCACGTACTTCGGCGGTGCGATTGTGACCGGAGAGCTGCTGTCCCAGTGGTCGTTGTCCGAGCACAACGGCTACCTGCGAGTCGCGACCACAGACTGGAACAAGTGGCCCACGGTCAGCAGCGTGACGGTGCTGGAGCCGGTCGCGAATGAGTCGGACGAGGACGACGACGCCAACGCGCCGACCGGTTCGCTGGAGCAGGTCGGACTAGTCTCCGGGCTCGGCGCGACCGAGAGCATCTTCGCCGTCCGCTTCGCCGGAGACGTGGGCTACGTCGTGACCTTCCGACAAGTCGATCCGCTCTACGTGCTCGACCTCTCCGATCCGACCGACCCAAAGCAGGTCGGTGAGTTGAAGATCCCCGGCTTCTCCCGCTACCTGCATCCGCTCAGCGGAGGACTGCTGCTCGGCGTCGGGCGTGATGCCGATCCGCGAACCGGCTGGGAGCGAGGTCTGCAGGCGACGCTGTTCGACGTTTCCGACCCGGCCAATCCGACGCAGATCGCTGTGCTGCCGCTGGGCGACGACTCCTTCAGCCCGGTCGAGCAGGACCACCGAGCCTTCCGTTATCACGACGGCATCGCCTGGATTCCCGTTGGACCCAACGATTACTGGCTGCGGCAGGGCCACGACGGTGCCTTCTTCGGAGTCCGAGTGACCAGCGAAGGCCTAACCCATGAATCCACGCTCAGGGTCCACGGAGAGGCCAGGCGAGCCATCCCCCTCGGAGAGCAGATCCACCTGCTTAGCAACGAGGAAATCCGAACCTACAACCTCAAGCCTTACAGTGACCTGGGATCACTAAGCTTCGCCCTCGAGTGGGACACCCGCTGGCTACCAATCTCGCCGGAGTAGTAATGCTCAGTCAGGCACGTTAGCGTTGGAGCTTACGAATCAAGCCGAGCGAACACGGCGCAACGAGAGGTTCCACTATGCCACGATTCTTACGACTGTTGGCGCCGCTACTACTGTTGAGCATCCTCGGCATGGCAATGTTCGCGTGCACAGACGACATCGCACAGGTTGCCGAAGAACCTCCGACGCAATCCACTACTGACTCGGCGACGACAAGGCAGGCGGTTTCAGCAGAGCAGTCAGATACAGAAGTGCAGCAGTCGGACGAAGCAAAGCAACAATCCTCGATGCAGGCAGAATCCGACGAGCAGGCGCAGGCCGTTGAGATGCAGGAAGAGGCAGAACAGGCGCAAGAGGAAGTGGCACAGGAGGCATTGTTTCGGGAGGAGGAACAAGCCGAAGAATCCGGCGAACGTTCCGACACCGGCACCAACATCCAGGTCAGCGGCGTGGATGAGCCTGACGTGATCAAGACCGACGGCGAGCATTTCTACGTGCTCGACTCAGACCGGCTCTCGATCATCTCCATTGACGATGATGGTCTCGAACTCCGCAGCACGTTGTGGTTTGACACTCCCGGGATGCTGCACATCCTCGGCGAACAGCAACTGCTACTGGCAGGCGACACCCTGCTGGCGTTGCGCACTGTCGGCATCAATTACGACGAATGGTGGTCTCGGTGGTCTACACAGTCGCGGCGGATGTTCCGGAACTGGTATAGCCATTTGCAATGGCGGTGGTGGCCACCAAAAGCGAACTTCGATCGGACGCTGACGCAGCTGGTTGAAATCGACATCAGCGACCCTGCTCAACCTTGGATCCGAAGGATCCTCAGCGTCGAAGGCGATCTGCTCGGCGCCCGATTGGTCGACGCCAATGCCCGGATTTTGTTGAGATCGATCCCTGAGCAACTAGATCCTGGGACCACGTCTCCCAACTACGTTCTGTATGAGTATGAATCTGCCGCTGCTTACGAGACTCGTGACCGAATTGACCGCGCTGGTAAGCCACTCCTTGATCTCGACGATACCTTTACCTCCGGACGCACAGTAGTGTTCGCAGATGCGTTGGTCACGTTGCTTACCTTTGATCTCAGCGAAGGTGGAACAGGACTCGGTCAATGGGGTGCTGTCGCTGTCCCGACTGACGGCGCTGAGACAACAGTCTACGCCTCGGTCAACTCGCTCTATGTCGCACAACGAGACTCCGACTATGGTCCCACAGACATTCATCGCTTCGATCTCAGCGATGCCATGTCTCCAAGATTTGTCGGCAGCGCCGAAGCTCCAGGGCGCCTCATCAATCAGTTCGCGCTCAGCGAGTACCGTGGCCATCTACGAGTTGCAACCACTCTCGAAGACGTCTCGCCGACACGAAGCGAGATTTGGATCTACGAAGTGTCGCAAAGCGGCATGCAGCACGTCAGTACCCTGACCAACCTGGGCACCACCGAACTGATCTATGCCGTCCGTTTCATGGGCGATAGAGCCTTCGTGGTCACCTTCCGCCAGATCGATCCCTTGTACATCACGGTTCTGTCTGATCCGCGAGAACCGTTTGTCGCAGGTGAGCTGAAGCTGCCGGGCTTCTCCCGGTACATGCACCCACTCAATAGTGGGCGACTCCTGACTGTAGGCCAGGACGCCGACCCATACACCGGTCAGCTGTTGGGATTGCAACTCTCGTTGTTTGATGTGTCCGATTCCTACAACCCACGCTTGCTGGACCAACTCAAGCCAACCGCAGAGTATCGAGAGCTCGCTGTCGGTTGGCCAGAGGTGGACCACCGTGCGTTTACCTATGACGAGGGTGTTGCTTACGTGCCTTCGCTGCTTCTCGACGATTATGACGATGTAGGTGCGGGTCGCGTGTTCGCTGTGGGTGTGAATTGCGACGAGCTATCCCTGCTAGGTGAATTCGGCGGTGAACTTGGCAGCTTCCCGGTGCGGGTTATTCCTGTCAACGAGTTGCTCTACGTCCTTTCATGGAACCAGGACGGATTCTTGTTCCAGCGCATCGCCCGGCCCGATCTGCCAACTGACCAATCTGAGTTCCAGGAGCGAGATCGCATCCACGTGTCAGGTGGTGAAGCGGAGTACGAGCGCCTCAGCGGTTGTGACTAAGGCGGTCGTGAGTCACTTGCGCGGCTGGTCGCGGCGGTCGGGCGCGCCCAGCCGCCACATATACTCCGAGTGTTGTCGACTACAGCCCGGAGTAACTCATGCCCCCACCCCTGACCGACACCCGCGTCCTCGATCTCTCCACCGGATCGGTCGGTGGAATTGCGACGATGGTCCTGGCCGACTTTGGCGCTGAGGTCGTCAAGATTGAGCCGATTGGCGGCGACCCATGGCGATCCCTGCCCGCGGCTCCGATGTGGCTGCGCGGGAAGCGGTCGGTGGAGTTGGATGTGGTGACGGATCGCGGGCGGCTGGAGGACTTGATCCGTGAGGCGGATGTGGTCGTCTCGACCGACTCTCCAGCGCAGGCCCAGGCTCGGAAGCTGGAGTACTCGGACATCCGGGCGTTGAACGAATCGGCGGTGTTCTGCTCGATTACGGGCTTTGGTCCGATCGGGCCGTATGCCGAGTATCCGGCCTATGAAGGTGTGGTCTCGGCCAAGTCGGGCCGGATGATGTCGTTCGTCGGTCAGCGCTTGCGCGAGGGGCCGGGGTTTGCGGCGGTGCCGGTGGGATCGCATGGGGCCTCGCAGGGCGCGGTACAGGGGATCCTGGCAGCGCTGATCGAACGGCAGCGTTGCGGTCGCGGACAGATCGTTGAAACGTCCTTGCTCCAGGGCCTGATGCCGTTCGATTTGCTCCTCCTGCTCCTGACTCAGCTTTCCGAGCGCGAGCCTGAGGTCTACCCGCAACTCTTCAACATCGGCGGTGGCATGCCGACCCTCAACTACCACCCGGTGATGACGCGGGACGGCGGCTGGATTCAGCTCGGCAACCTGCTCGAGCACCTCTTCTACGCCTTCATGGACGCCGCGGACCTCACGTTGCTGTTCGCCGAAGAGCAGTGGCAGGGCGGCCAGGCCGAGTGGACGCCGGAGGCGACAGAGGAAATGCGAGACAGCATCCTCGAGCGAATGCAGGAGAAGACCACCGACGAGTGGATGGAGATCTTCCGCGCGCAAGGCAACGTTGCTGCGGAGCCATTCACACCGACCCACGATGCGGTCGAAAACCTCGACATGGCGGCCAACGGCGATACCGTCACGATTGACGATCCGAGGCTGGGTCCGGTCAAGCAGATCGGCCCGATCGCGCATCTACGCGAGACGCCGGCCGACGTCTCGCGACCTGCGCCAGAAGTCGGTGAGGCCAACGGCTTCTCCTGGACGTCCCGGAATGGCGATGTTCCGATGAACACGACTGCGAACGGCGCTTCACCCTCGGGCAAGCCGCTGGACGGATTCACCGTGCTGGAGTTTGCCACGATCATCGCCACGCCAATCGGCGTCTCGATGCTGGCCGACCTCGGCGCGCGAGTGATCAAAGTAGAGCCCATCGGCGGCGATCCATTCCGGGGCATGGGCGGCGGTCCGCTGCGAGGCTTGCTCGCTTCGAAGACAAACGCAGCCAAGGAATCGATCTGTATCGACCTCAAGTCCGCCGAGGGACAAGCGATCGTCGCCGAGCTGATCGTCAACGCCGACGCAATTGTGCACAACTACCGGCCCGGCGTCCCCGACCGCCTGGGTATCGGTTATGAGACCGCGAGGGCCATCAAGCCCGACATCGTCTGGGTCTCCGCCAATGGCTATGGTCCCGACTCGCCAGGCGCCCGCCGACCCTCGGCGCACCCGATTCCCGGCGCAGTCATCGGTGGAGCGCTGTTCCAGGCAGGATCAGCGATGCCGCCGCAGGGCTGCGAGACGATTGAAGAAATCCGCGAGGCGTCGCGTCAGTTGATGCGCGCCAATGAAGCGAATCCCGACCCCAACACAGGCGTGCTCGTCGCCTCGGCCACACTGCTTGGTCTATACGCGCAGCGGCGCTACGGGATCGGGCAGGAGATCTACGTCAACATGCTGACGGCCAACGCCTACGCCAACAGCGACGACTTCCTTCAGTACGAAGGCAAGCCGCCGCGGCGGCAGGTCGACGGCGAGCTCTACGGGACCGCGCCGTGGTACCGGCTGTACGAGGCCTCTGAGGGCTGGGTCTTCTTCGCGGCGCTGACCTGCGAGGAGTGGGAGGCGTTCTGCGCCGAAGCAGCGCCGCATCTGGAACAGCTCAGCGCCGACGACGAAGCCGTCATGGCGGACGCCATCGCCAGGGTATTCGCTAGCGCGCCTGCTGCAGAGTGGGAAGCGAGGCTGACGGCCGTCGGAGTTGGTTGCGTGCAGGCCGATGCAGGCAACTGCGGCGAGTTCTTCTCCAAAGACGAACATGTGCTCGCAAACGACTTCAGTCCGGTCGCAAATCACCGAAGAATGGGCGACGTGCGTCGTTGGGGACCGTTGACCAAGATGGCCGGAGGTCGGGACGACTACGGTCCAGGAGTGCTGGCCGGCCAGGAAACGGACGAAATCCTGGCTGAAGTCGGTCGGTCGGTTCACGAGATTGAGCGTCTGCGCTCGGAAGGCGTGGTTTGGTCGGAGCCGGTTGAGTTGGATTAGCCGGAAGGAGCTATTGGATCGTGCGCTACGCCTACCCGTGCCTGATCGAGAGGGATGTCGAGGAATTCAGAGCCACCGGCCGTGAAGCGTATGTGATCACGTTCCGCGATGTCCAGGGTGCAATCTCATGTGGCTGGTCTTGGCCGGAAGCACTGGAGATGGCCGAGGACTGTCTGGACGTTGCGCTCTCCTGGTACGTGGATGACGACGTTGCCCCTCCGCCCCCAAGCCCGCTTCAGACAGGTGAAGTCATGGTCGCGGCGACTCCGATCATGGCCGGAAAGCTGGCAATCTGCTCAGCGATGCGCGAACAGGGGCTAACGCGGTCGGATTTGGCCGAGCGCATGGATGTGGATGACGAGAAGGTGCGCCGGCTGCTCGATCCCCGATACCGCACCCATCTCACGACCGTCCAGCGCGCCCTCGCTGCAGTGGGACGATCACTGGTCGTCGAGGATTGTGCCGTAGCCTCGCCACCGGAATCGGTTGCTGCAGGAGCTGAGGTCTGTTGACGAAAGCAGCCAGCGGTCGCGACGACTACGGTCCGGGAGTCCTGGCCGAAGTGGGACGGTTGGATAGGGACATTGAGCGCCTGCGCTCGGAAGGTGTGGTGTGGCCGGAGCCGGTTGAGCTGGTGTGACGGTGTTGCTTGATTGCCGCTGGCCTCAGATGTGGAACAAATCAGTCGCCGAACCTAATGAGCCACCTGAAGACAACGAGCAATTGATCCAATCGTATTCGCCACCACTGTTTCGTCCATTTTCTGTGTAGGCGGTGTCCACATGCACATGTACGAAATTGGTTTGGCAATCTCCGGATGTGTACACGGTGCCGAGCAGGAACGCCCCAGAGCCGAAGGCGTTCATTGTACCGATCGCTTGCCAGTTCCCGGGACCACTGCCAGTGTTAGGCGGCGCTGGCAGACCACTCTTTGGCTGGACGTGGTAGTAACGAATCCGGCGCGTGCCGGCCGTGGATCTGACTTCGACATCGACGCCGCACACGCCAGCCGTATACCGATAGGCACGTGCGTACACTTGTGCGTAGTAGAGGGTACCGTTTACCAGACGAGCGTAGGCGTTCGCTGCTACCCGAGGTTCGGGGGCAACGTCAAAGGCACGAGCGTTGTAGAAGGCACTGGTGTGACAGTAACTGCCGCCAGAGCAATCGTTGCAAGTGCTCACCCCCATAGTGGACGTTGTTGGGAAAGGACTGCGAACTGTGTATAGAGCCACGTTGGGTTCCCTTCTTGATTCATGGAAATTTCTCTTATGCAGTTGCTGGTCCCCAGACCCTACTACAGTGGCTTGAAGGAGGCAAGATCGTGAGACTTTTGGGTGTCCTGATTGGCCTCTCGCTACTGGGGGTTTCTGCCTGCGTCGATTCAATCCCTCAAGTTCGGAACACCAATGCTGAGAGAGCGGCGGTTGTAGAGATCGTAAGTAAAGGAGCGCAGATCAACGATTCCATCTACTGGCCCTATTGGGAGGGTGGAGGGCCTGCGCGTCTCCCGGAGGGCGTAACACTCGCAGCAGGTACTCGTCATGTTGCTCTCGCTCGATTGCCGGGCGATGATTGGTTGCGAATCGAAGGAGCGTGGATTGGGACTGACAGTGTCCACTTCGTTGTCGGGATGCTGGAAGATGTACCGCTGTTGTTGTTTCGGGGACTCTGGCTGATTTCGCCAGACACCATTCAGGAACTGCTGCTGGTCACTGAACGGGCGTATTGGAACACCTGGCAGTGGGATCCTGAGGGCGGCTCGCTGTGGTACGGACACAGTGAAGCATCGCCAGTTCCGCGGCAGGGGTACTCACCGGTCAGCAGGCTTGTATTCGAAGCCCAACACATCTATCGGGAACACTCACGCTTAACGGGTGAGGTGCTGGCTGCCCCGACTGGCGGAGCCGCACTGATCCGGACTGGAAACAGACGTATCAAGCCGCTCGGTGATGTACATATCTTGGAGACTGACGGCACGACACATCACATCGGTAGACAATGTGATGTGTATTACACCGACTCGTACGTCCCTTTCGGCACAGACGCCGCTTGGTCCCCTGATGGCCGATATGTGATCCTCAGAGACGGGCGTGTAGATGATAACGGTTGGTGTATTCGCGAGGGAACCACCATCTACGACCGCAACGGAGTCGTCGAACCTGACCTCACCGACCCTGATGATCCCTATCGCCAGCTGTGGTATCGCGAGCCGAGCTTTGGTGATCAAGTGGGTATGGACGACGACTGCGCGGACGCTCCTTCTGGCGTGGCGCTCAGCGAACAGCGAAACCGCTGTGCGTGGTCGCCTGACCGCCAGTGGTTCGCCACGATGCCTGGCGCTGTCGACAATCCCCACCTTGGAGAGTTGCTGATCTACACCGCCGAGGGACAGTTATCGCGTCGGTTCCTCGTGCCCGGCTGGCCTTGCAACATGTTCCAGTGGTCGCCCGACAGCCGGTGGCTGGCCTACGGCGGACCCTCCGGCTGCGCCTAAACTGAAAGCGAAGCGTAGGGAGCGGACTATGGGACTCAGAGGCGAAGCAGCGATCGTCGGGATCGCGGAGTGGAAACCGGAGCGGCGACCTACGATTCCGCCGATATTCACCCTCGAGCAGTGGGCCGAGCTGACCCGCGAGGCCCTGGACGACGCTGGGATTGACCCCTCAGAGGTCGACGGAATCTGTTGCACCAAGATCCGCGAGTCGGACTCGTTCGTGCCTTCGACGATCACCGAGTATCTCGGTATGCAGGTCAACTTCGCCGAGGTCGTCGACCTGGGTGGCGCATCCTGTGCAGCGATGGTCTGGCGGGCAGCGGCGGCAATCGAGCTCGGTCTATGCAACGTGGTGGTGATCGCCGCGCCGTCGTGGCCCTCGCCCAGACCACCGGATCCTCCGAGTGGACCGAGCAACTGGCGCTATGGCGCGTCCTCGGCCAACTACGGCTCACCGCAGGCCGAATTCGACATTCCCTACGGCAACGTCGCCCAGAACTGCGGCTACGCGCAGATCGCGATGAAGTACGGCGCTGAGTACGGTTACGACGCCGAGGCGCTGGCCAAGATTGCTGTGGACCAGCGGGTGTCTGCCAATCACAATCCGGCCGCCGTGTTCCACAACGTGCCGATCACCGTTGAGGACGTGCTCAACTCGCCCGTGATATCCGACCCGATCCACATGCTCGAGATTGTCATGCCGTGCGTGGGAGGGGCCGCCATTGTCGTGGCCGGCAAGGATGTCGCCCGGCGTTCCCGGCACCGACCGGCCTGGATCAGCGGCTTCGGTGAACGGGTACTTCACAAGACGCCGACTTATGCCGAAGACCTGCTCTCGACGGCATTGATTCCCGCCGCCGACCAGGCCTTCAGTATGGCTGGTCGAGCCCGTGAGGAAGTGGACCTCATCTCCGTCTACGACTGCTATACGATCACCGTGCTGATGACGATTGAGGACGCAGGATTCTGTCCACGCGGCGAGGGTCAACCGTTCGTGCGCGAGCATGACCTGTCGTTCAAGGGCGACTTCCCCTGCAACACGCACGGCGGACAGCTCGGCTTCGGTCAGGCCGGACTCGCCGGTGGGATGTCGCACATCACCGAGGGCGCGCGGCAGGTGATGCGTCGCGGCGAAGACCACCAGGTGCCCGACGCGGACGTCGCCTTCATCACCGGCAACGGCGGATTGATGTCCGAGCAGGTCGCGCTAATCCTGGAGGGCGACTAGTGGCAACCGACAAGCTCCGGCCTCCATTGCCAACACCGATTGACCGGACGCAGCCATTTTGGGATGCGCTGCGCGAGCACACGGTCAAGATCCAGTACTCGCCTTCAAGCGACCAATGGGTGTTCTATCCGAGATCACACGCACCGCTGACGCTGCAAACCGATCTCGAATGGCGCGAGATTTCGGGAGAGGGCACGCTCTACACCTACACCATCGCCCGCCGACCAACCGCGCCCGACTTTGCGGGCGAGGAGCCGCAGATCATCGCCGTGGTTGAGTTGGATGAAGGCCCGCGGCTGACATCGACGTTGGTCAATGTGGCCGAAGACCGTATCAGCATCGGTATGCGGCTCCGACCCTCGTTTGAGGATGTCCCCGGCACGGAGACGACATTGCTCCGATATGAACCGGCTACATAAGTTCGTAGTACTCGTTGGATGTGTAACGATCCTCGCCGCAGGATTGCTGGCAGCATCCTGCGCTGGCGAAGAGCAAGCGAGTCCGGATTCATCAGCCACCGAACAGTCGCAGAACTCTTCGTCCCGACAAGAAGAGTCCCAGTCGCAGGCCCGGCAAGCACAGGAGCAGGATCGCAACGACCGTGAGCAACAGGAACAGCAAACGGTTCAGTCGGCGCAACAGCAAGCCCAACGGCAGCAACAGGATGACAGCGCCAACAACCGTTCCGATTCCTCCGACGATGGCCAGGAGCAGGAGCAACAAGGAATAGATACGCAGGCCGATCAAGCCAATCTGACCACCGTGCCGATCCTCGACGGCTACCAATTCCAACAACCCATCGAGATGCTGGCGTTGCCAGATGGTTCGCTACTGGTCGCTGAGCAGCGCGGATACATCACGCGATTCGTCGAGGAAGACGGAGAGATCGAACAGTTCGGCATCCTCGACCTGACCGAATCGATCCGCTTCGGCGGCGAAGAAGGTCTGCTCAGTATGGCGCTGCATCCAAATCTGGAGAACGAGCCATATCTGTACGTCTACTACTCACCCGCCGATGCCCGTGTCACGCGACTGTCACGCTTCCGCCTCGTGCTTGGTTCGGCGTTGATGGCCTCGGAATTAGTGATCATCGAGGTCCCGCAGCCCTATGCCAACCACAACGGTGGTGCAGTCCGGTTTGGGCCGGAGGGCATGCTCTACCTCGGCTATGGCGACGGCGGCGCTGCGAACGATCCGCAAGATCACGGTCAAAACCGCGAGACCCTGCTGGGCACAATCATTCGCATCGATATCAACAACATCGACACAACAACGCCCTATCGAATCCCGCCCGATAACCCATTCCTGGGGGTCGCAGGCGTGCGCCCCGAGATCTGGGCGTACGGACTGCGCAACCCATGGCGCATGGCCTTTGACAGCGAGACCGGTGATCTCTGGGTAGGCGACGTAGGACAGAATCGAGTCGAAGAAGTTGCTATTGTCGCCGCTGGCGAAAATCACGGTTGGAACGTGTTCGAGGGCGACGAGTGCTTCCGCTCGGAAGAAGCTTGCGAGGCGCTGACCAATGCAGTGGCGCCGGTGGCAACCTACTCGCACGACGCCGGCTGTTCCGTGACCGGCGGCGAGGTGTATCGCGGCAACGCGATTCCAGGACTGTCCGGGCACTACGTCTTCGGGGACTACTGCTCCGGCAAGATTTGGACGGTCGCTCCCGACGGAGCCATGGAAGAACGGCTGGAGTTAGAAGATTCGATTGCGTCGTTCGCCATCGACAATGACGGCGAGATGTACGTGCTGGTCTTCAATGGTCCGATTCTGAAACTGGTCGCTGGCGAGTCGCGGTAAGCAGTTATCGTGCTGCTCCGCGTTCGGGCGTCCTCGTCATTCCCGCGCTTGCCGCGGGAATCTCGCCGGTGATGCACGGCCTTCGCGTGCCAACACGTCAAGCCAAACCGGGGAGTCATGCCGGATGCTGACACTATGCAGACCGCTACGAGATACCCGCGGCAAGCGGAGACCTTGGAAATACTCCCCTTCTCCCCCCTTGCGGGGGAGATGCCGAAGGCAGTGGGGGGTCCGCTGTTCGGCAGTCGTATCTGCTCATCATCCGCCGACCCCCTCTGTCACTCCGTGACATCTCCCCCCGCAAGGGGGGAGATGGGATTCGGGAGTCTTTCAAAGGTCTCCGGCAAGCGCGGGTATGACGGAGTTGGGCTGGAAGGTGTGAGGGGGTTGGTGTGCTGCGTGTTACGGCCGGGCCTGTTCAGGCCTTACTCTGAGACGACAGGAAACGAGTTCCTCCCATGACAACTTCTCGAGCGTTCGGCAAGACTCCTGCCCCGGATGTTCCCGGCGGGATGACCTGGCTCAATACCGGGCGTGAAATGTCGATGGCCGACTTTCGCGGTCGACTCTTGATCCTGCACTTCTGGACCTACGCTTGAATCAACTGTCTGCATGTACTTCCGCAGTTGCGGAAGCTCGAACGACGCTACAGCGACACCCTGCAGATTATCTCGGTGCACTCACCCAAGTTCCCGACCGAGCGCGAGACCGAGAACCTGCGACAGGCGATCCTGCGGTTGCGAATTGAACATCCTGTCCTCAACGACGCCGACTTCAAGTACTGGCAGACCTTCGGCGCGCGCGCCTGGCCGACGCTGTTCTTCATCGATCCCAACGGCAACGTGATCGGTCTGCACGAAGGCGAGCTGACCGAGGACATGGCCGTGCCTCTGATCGACGGCTGGTTGGCCGAGTACGAGGCGGAACAGATCCTGTCGCGTCAGCATCTGGGCCTGGAGCGTGAGACCGGTCATGACAGCGCGCTCTCGTTCCCGGGCAAGGTCGCGTGGGACGACGATGCAGGTCGGCTTGTCGTCTCGGATAGCAACAACGACCGGATCATCATCGCCGACATCGACGGCAACGTGTCGCAGGTGGTTGGCGGATCGCAAGCGGGCTTTACCGATGGCTCAGCAGCGGAGGCGACCTTCAATCAGCCGCAGGGCGTGGAGAGCTACGGCGACTACGTATTCGTTGCCGACAACGAGAATCATGCGATTCGCCGCATCGACGTGCGCGACGGCAGCGTGATCACGATTGCTGGAACCGGTGAACAGGCGCGGACGCTGCCCTCGGGCGAGCCCGCGCGCCGGACGGCGTTGAGCTCACCCTGGGATGTCGCCGTCCACGACGGCGATCTCTACGTCGCGATGGCCGGTATCCACCAGATCTGGCGCATGCCGCTGGGTGACGACGCCGGCGACGACTCGTACATCGGCCCCTGGGGCGGTTCAGGCCGCGAGGGCATCGTTGACGGTCCGCGTATGCAATCCGAGCTGGCTCAGGTCTCCGGTCTGGCGCCGGGCCCCAGCGGCGTTGCGTTCGCGGACTCCGAATCGAGCGGTGTGAGAGAGATCAGTTGGGACCCCGACGGCAGCACGAGGACATTCATCGGCAAGACCGGCGAGGGCGGACTGTTCCACTTCGGCGACGCCGATGGTGGTCGCTCAGTCGCACGGCTGCAGCATCCGCTGGATGTGGCCAGGGTCGGAGACGAGCTATACGTGGCCGACACCTTCAACCACAAGATCAAGCAGGTGTTCGCGCTCACCGAAAACGTCAACACGCTGGTCGGCGGTCACGGTGACGCGCTGGGCAACTTCAGCGAGCTGCAGCTAGATGAACCGGGCGGACTGACCAACGGTCCGGGACGCTCACTGTTGGTGGCCGACACAAACAATCACCGAATCGTGCATCTGGATCTGGAATCGCGTCAGGGTCGGGAGATTGTGCTGAAGTTCTAGCCGCGATCCCTGTACCTCCCCCCATGTCATATCCGAGCTTGTCGCGGATATCTCGCTGCGTGCACCGAACAGTTAACTCGCTCGACGGCAACTCGTTGCTCAACGGCAATGCCGGATTCCGCGAGATTCCCGCGACAAGCGCGGGAATGACGAGGTACTACTGGACGATAGGAAGGAGAAGGTCTCTGCGAAAAGCGGGGATGGGAGCGTTGTCAGGGGGCGACCACAGGATGCCCCTGGTGTAAAACGAATGTTGGTTGGTCAAGGTCACGGATGTTGGTGGCTGGATCGCCGCTGAATGCAGCAAGATCAGCGTCGAACCCTGACTGGATTCTGCCGACCTGATCGCCCACACCGGTCGCGTCGGCGGTGTCGCAGGTCATGATTCTGAGCGCCTGCCAGGGAGTCATGCCGATGTCTTCGACGAAGGCCCAGGCCTCAGCCGGAGCTCGATTAAAGTCCGCGTAGGCCATACCCATGTCGAGGCCAGAGGTGAACCTGACGCCTCGCTCTCGCATATCTCGCACGATCTCCAGTCCCTGTTCTCGTGGAGACGGACCCTGCAGGTTCGGATTGCGCCGAGGAGCCGCATCACCGCGCTGACGCGCTTCACCGGCGAGTAGTCCTAACCCGATCGTCGGATTGACCCAGATCCCTTCGTCGGCAATGCGCTGGGCCAGATCCGGCTCGTATTTGAACCCTTCCTCCGGATTCGCGGATAGCCAGCGGCAGTGGATCAGGTGCCGGACGCCGCCCTCGACCGCGGCCCTGATGCCCTCGGCTGCGTGCGTGTGAGCAGCCACCTCGACCCCGCCCGATTTGCCCGTTTCGACGATCTCGCGAATGGTCTCCGGCGGATACTGGCGGTCGCGGGGATTGGAAGTAGGCGTGAAGTTACCGCCCGAGGCCATCACCTTGAGCACATCCGCTCCCTGATCGACGTGCGCTTGCGCCATCGCCCGGACGGATTCCGGGCTATCCGCCTCACCTCCCCAGAACCAGCAATGATCCATCGTCCGAGTGATCGGCGCGCCTGAGGCGAGCAGTCGTGGCCCGGGGATGACGCCCGAGGCAATGGCATCGCGGACGGCAAAGACCACTTCATTCTTGGAACCGAGGTCGCGCATCGTCGTGATCCCGCTGCGCAGCGCGAGCCCAACCGCATGTGCGGCTCGCATCAGCGCAGGCTCGTTGGGCTCCTGCGAGATGATGTCGAAGGCATCGACTCTTGGTGGACAGGGGATATGCGTATGCCCCTCGACCAGTCCAGGCAAGAGCGAGACATCGCCAAGGTCAACGACTTCATGGTCCGCTGCGTCGGAGGCCGGCAGCACGTCGATGATTTTGCCGTTGGCGACAGCTACCGCGTGGTCGGGAAGCCAGGCATCGGTCGTCGCGTTGGCGACGCGGGCAGCGCGATAGAAGCGACGCTTGGATTCAGCCATCAGCGTGCGCCTCTCACTACTGGGCTTGCCAGCTCGGTGAGCGCTTCTCACGGAATGCCTGTGGACCTTCCTTCGCATCGTCAGTGACACGGGCGACGCGGCGCATCGTCTCACCAAATCGGATCGCTTGCACGAAGGGCAACTCCTGACCTCGGTGCGCGACTTCCTTTGTCGCCCGCACAGCGAGCGGTGCACCCTTGCACAGTCGCTGAGCCAGATTGTTGGCAGCCTGCATCAGGTCGTCGTGGGGCACGATTTCCCAGACCAGACCCATCTCCTTGGCCCGCCAGGCATCCACCCGGTCGCCGATCAGCAGCAACTCCATCGCGTAGTGCCAGGCAACGCGCTTGGGCATCCGAATCGAGCCCTGAATCGTCGGCACGCCGATCTGCACTTCGGGGAAGCCAAACTGCGCGCGGTCTGAGGCGATGACGAAATCGCAGGCCGCGACGAGCGTCAGGCCGAAGCCGAGCGCGAAGCCGTTGACAGCGGCGATCGTCGGTTTCCAGATCTCCATGCCCGACTCCAACGAGGTTAGCGAGGGCACCTCCCAGAAGGTGTGTTCCTCGGGCGGAGCGGGCGAACGCAGATCGGCGCCGGCCGAAAATGCGCGTCCTGAGCCAGTGACGATGCCGACCCAGGCGTCGTCGTCATTGCGGAACTCTTCCCAGGCGGCGTTGAGGTCGGAGCGCAACTCGTGGTTGATCGCATTCAAAGCCTCAGGCCGGTTGTAGGTAATCGTGGCAATCCGGCCACTGCGTTCATAGGTAACGGTGTCGCCCATTGGTGCCTCCTGGATTCATCGGCTGTGCAAGTTCGCTCCAGCCTATCTGCCGTGATCGTTAGGTCGTGTTCGCCTAGGCGAAGGGATTGAGTTCTTCGTTGAGCGTGTTGAGATAGTCCGAGTAGATGTATCGGCGATCCCGCCGGCGCCCCGTGACCTCCTCGACGATGCCCAGATGTACCAGGTGTTGAACCGCGGAATCCGCGGCAGAGAACGAGAGTGTTGTACGATCACGAACAGCAGAAATGGTTAGCAGCGGCCGCTGTACAAATTCATGATGTGCTCGGATCGCGGAGTTGGCTCGTCGTCCGGAGGCAGCGATACGGGTTCGATCAGCCTCAAACAGCCTGGTCAACCGTTGCGCAGTTTCGACGCCGTGTTGGGCCGTCAAACGCACGCCTTCGAGGAAGAACTGCAGCCAGGCCTCCCAATCGCCATCGTCGCGTAGCTGATTGAGCAGGTCGTAATAGGTCGAGCGGAACTGTTTCAGATAGAGACTGAGATACAAGATCGGTTCACGCAACGCTCCCGACTGGACCAGGATGAACGCGATCAACATCCGGCCGACCCGTCCGTTGCCATCCAGGAACGGGTGGATCGATTCAAACTGCGCGTGCGCCAGACCTGCCCGAATCAGTGACGGTAAGCCATCGTCCGCTGCATGGATAAACCGCTCCAGATCACTCATGCATGATTCGACCTGATCGTGAGGCGGAGGGACATAGAGCGCGACACCGGGGCGCCTACCGCCGATCCAGTTTTGTGATCGACGAAACTCGCCGGGCTGCTTCTCGGAGCCGCGCCCGCTCTGCAGCAGCAGCCGATGCAACTCGCGCAGCAGCCGATTGCTCAGCGGAAAGTCATCGTCCCGCATCCGATGCAGTCCATGGTCAAGGGCGGCGACATAGTTGGAGACCTCGGTGACATCATCGATCAACGCGCCGGGTCTGTTGCCGAGTTCAAATTCCAACAGGTCGGAGAGCGAAGACTGCGTGCCTTCAATCTCAGAGGACAACTGCGCTTCGCGCCGAACGTAGGAATAGATGAAGAGGTCGGGATCCGGCAGGTGTCGGGTCACCGCATCCAGCGAGCCCAGGGCGATCGTCGCCTGTTCGAGCGGTCGATGCAGATCGGAGAAGTCGATCGTTGGGACAGGCGGCATCGGCGCCGGTACGAACGCTCTGACCGGTTCTTCGGCGAAGAGAGTCGTTTCGAAATGGCCGGTCGTTGTTCGCTTCACGGGAAGGGATTCACTGTTTGGCTGGTGGCTGGCCACTCGAGCCTGGTTGTTCTGAGAACATGGGCGAAGTTGGAATAACGGTGCCTGTTGTTCCAGAAGTCAGAATAGCGCCGATCCATATTATGAGTTCGTGCAGGAAGTAAGAATAACAGAGATCGTTATTCTTGAAATCGGAACAGCCAAGCTCGTTATTCCGACTTTGAATCTAAATCAGAATAGCGAAGCCGCCTATCCTGGAAGTCAGAATAAGAACAGGAGCTATTATAAATTTGCGATAAACTACGAATAACTGGCGGAAGTCAACCACTCTGTAGAGCCGACAGATGCCTGCCCGAGAACTCCGCCAGCACCGCCTCGGCGTCGGCGGCCGGGTGGAGATTGGCGATGGCATGGTCGAATCCTCTTGACTTCATCTCGGCCAGGGTTTCGGCGGCCTCGTCGATCGTGTCCTCGGCGATGACCGTGATCCGATTGATCATCAGCTCCAGGGCCGACGAGTCGCGACTGTGAGACTCCGCCTCCGTCTTGACCAGGGCCCAATCCTCTTCAAGCGTGTCGAGCATCGCCGGATTGGCCAGGTAGCCGTCGGCAAACCGACCAGCTCGGCGGAGTTGGCGCGGGTTGTTACCGCCCAACAGAATCGGGACGCGGCGCGGCGGCTGTGGTCGGCAGTACCAGCCCTTCGTGTTGTAGAACTCGCCCTCGAACGATCCAATCTCGTTCTCCCAGAGGTCGCGCAGCACTTGCAGGTATTCGTCCATGCGGGCGCCTCGCCGATCAAAGGGCATCGACAGCGCTTCAAACTCTTCCTTCCACCAGCCGACGCCGGCTCCAAGGATCAGCCGTCCGCCGGCGAGATGGTCAAGCGTCGCCATCATCTTGGCGTGCAACACCGGAGCGCGCATCGGCGCGACCAGCACGGCGGTGCCCAGTTCGACCCGCTCGGTGACAGCGGCGGCGTAGGTCATCAGCGTCAACGGCTCGAGGAATGGCGCTTCAGCCGGAACCAGAAAGCGCCCATCCTCCGAGTAGGGATAATCCGAGCCCTGGTCGGGCCGCAGCACGACGTGGTCGAATGTCCAGAGCGAGTCGTAGCCGTTTGACTCCACGGACCGCGCCACATGCGCAATGTTCTCAGGACTGGCAACCCCTCCGACCTGTGGCAAGTAGATACCGACCTTCATGGCTCACTCCCTCTCGGTCTGCGATGGGCGGTACCCTCCGCAGATATGCCGCTTCTGACCGAACGTTCGCCGAACAGTATGCCTGACCCGACGCCGACGCGGCAGTTCGCCTCGTGAGCGAGCGTCCGGCCTTCGATCGGCCGCCACTGCGCCGGCTGTTCCGGATTCGCGATTACCGAGTGCTCTGGGCCGGCGCGTTGTGCATGATTATTGCGCAACAGATTCGTTTCATTGCGATCCCGCAGTGGTTCCTCGATCAAACCGGCGCGGACTCGTTCACTGAGGTCGCGATCATCGGTGCGGTGCAGCTGCCGATACAGGCATTCGCGGTGCTGTTTGGCGGCGTGCTCGCCGACCGGTTCGACCGCCGCTGGCTAATGGCGGGAGCGAACATAGCGGTCCTGACCACGCTCATCGTGGTGGCGACGGCGGCAACGGCCGACGTAATCGAGTTTTGGATGGCCTGGGTGGCGCTCGGAGCACTAGGCGGTCTGGCGACCTTCGTCGCTCCGGCCCGCGCAACGATCACGCCTCGGGTAGTGCCCCCGCGTTATCTCAGCGCCGCGGTGACGCTGGACGCCAGCACTCAGATGGGCGGTTGGATTCTCGGCGGCGCGATCGTCACCGCGCTCGCCCTTGGCCTTGACGCCATCGGAATGCTCTGGGTCGCCGCTGCCTTCGCTGCGATCTCGGCCGTGATGCCGATGCTGATTCGCACACCTGCACGCGCGGTCTCATCCGAGCAATCCACATTGGCCATGGTCAAAGAGGGCGCGAAGTACATCGCCCGACATCCAATCCTTCCCGGTCTCTTCATCCTCGACTGGGGCATCACGGTGATCTCGTACTACCGCGAGATACTGCCGCTGCTGGCCACGGGATTGTTTATGGCTGGCGTCGGAGCGGCAGGGGCGCTGAGCACAGTCAATGCAGTCGGCTCCGTCTGCGGCATGATGTTGGCGCTATTCCTGGTCAGCTACCGGGCCAAGGGCGTCATGGTGCTGGTCGCATCGGGTGTGTACGCGGCGCTGCTTTTCGCCCTCGGCGCTGCGCCGTGGCTCTGGGTTGGGATGATCGTGATTGCCGCACTCGGTGCCGCTGACGCGGTCACCGTTGCCGTCCGGCAGGTGACCGTCCACCTGACCACACCCGACGAGATGCGCGGACGCGCCTTTGCGGTCATGGTCCTGATGGCGCAGACGGCCAACAACCTCGGCATCATCTGGGTCGGATTCTGGGGAGACGAGGTCGGCGTCGACAAGACCTACTTCCTCGGCGGCGCAATCGGACTGGGGGCGACGCTGTTGATCGGCATCCTCTGGCGCTCGATCAGCCGTTACCGTGCGCCTCAAGACATTCCCGGCCCAGTTGGCGGCGGCGTAGTTACCGACTCCGACGAGCAGCCCTCTGCATCCGACAGCGACGAGAGCAAGGACTGACCTCGCAACCCTGAGAACGGAAACAACAATGGTCTTCAACGAGCAACTGATCGACTTTCTGGTCGAGCTGTCCAGTCACAACGATCGTGAGTGGTTCAAGACACACAAGGACGAATACGAGCACATCTTGCGAGAACCTGCGCTGGAGTACATCCGCGCGGTGGCTGGTCCGTTGGCCGACATCTCCCCGCACATGAGAGCCTCCGACCGCAAGCAGGGCGGATCGCTGATGCGCATCTACCGCGATGTGCGGTTCTCGCGGGATAAGTCGCCCTACAAGACCAACGTTGGCATCCAATTCCGCCACGAGTCGGGCAAGGACGTACACGCGCCGGGCTACTACGTCCACATCGCGGTCGACGACTGCTTCATCGGCGTGGGCAGCTACATGCCCGACCGCGACGCACTGCTCGCCTACCGCCGAGCAATCGACGAGCATCCGCGCGATTGGCTCGAAATCAAGAAGCTGACCGAGACAGACGACTGGATGCTGGGAGGTCACGGGGACAGCCTCAAGCGCCCGCCACGCGGCTACACCGCCGACCATCCACTAATCGAAGACATCAAGCGCAAGCACTTCATCATCACCCACTACGTCGACATCGAAGACGTGACCTCGCCAGACTTCGTCGAATACTCAATCGAGCGCTTCAAAGAAACAAAAGAGTGGATGGCATTTCTGACGAAGGCGGTCGGATTGCCTTTCTAAGGAAGCCCCGGAGGTGAAACGGAAGAGGCCACTGCAACGATGCCATCTAGCTTGTCCGTTACCTCGGGATCGAGTTCGTCTTCTGGAACAAAATCGACAAGCTCGTGCAAGTCCCGTTTGCGGACTGTTCGCTGCTTGCCAATAGCATCGAAGAACTGCCCTAACACCGGAAGCAGTAGTTCCTCGCTTGCCTTGGTGCCGGAGTCCCAAATCTCAGGTCTACCCAACGTTCGTGCCGCCTCTCCTACTCTCTCGATTGATGCTGTCATTAGGGCTGCACGCTCTCGAATCAAGTCTGGCTCAAACAAAGGGCCAAGATTCTCCTGCCTCGCAGTGGACCGGGCGAATGCGTCCAATGTGGAGGGCGTCGCTACGTAATTCTCTATCTCGTTTCTATCCCACATCATGGCTTCGATTGAGGACATTTCCGGAAGCCCTTGAGGCAGATTGTCGAAGATCGCTACACCTCGAATGTCTGGGACTGCAACCCGAAGACTGTGGAAGTGTCTGAGTGACTTGGTGGGCTGATTGCCGACATAGTGGACGAAGGGGCGCTCGAGCGCCGTTAGAGCCTCCTCGTGGCCGATCTTACGGGCAAAGCTCCGCAACATTGCAAGATCCGTCGATCCTTCCAGATAAAGTACCCACTGAGTTTCTTCTGCCTGCAGATAGTCTTGGAATCCGAACTCTGCTAGGGCATTGCGTACCTCGCTCTTGTGTCCATCAAGCGCATGAGGAGTTCCAACGAAAGCTACAACCGTGTCCTTCCCAGCGGCTTCGTTAAGCAACACTTCGGAATGAGTGGCAACGATGAGCTGGTTGCCGTTGTCCTGCGCTAGATCGGCAAGTAGGTTGTAGTTTTCCCTTTGGCGGAGGATTTCAAGATGCGCGTCCGGCTCATCAAGCAGGAGCACCGTGTTGGGCTTGGTATACATGAAGGCCAACAGCAGCAATGTTTGTTGAAGGCCACGACCGGCCGCAGATACATCCAAAGGCACATTGCGCTCCACGTAAGTCATGACTATCTGACCTCGAGACGCAACGAATTCCGGTGCGTGCAGCCTCGCCCCATACAGATGCAAGATATGGTCGACTAGTTTATCCCAGGATTCAGGACGAAGTTCGAACACCTGCAGGCATAAGTTGCGCAATACCTCCGCCGTGCGCCCTTGGCCAATACGCACGTCGACGGCACCAGGTTGGAGCATGTCTTCAGTTTCTGCGAGGCCTGACATTGGCGGTAGCAAAGCCACATTTGTTAAGGCTGCTTGGTCAGGAACAGGCATTCTTTTCACAGGCGATTCGTTGTCGAGGCGGAGAGGCCTGCAGTAGAAAGACTCTGGATTGGCGTAGTCGAATTCTAGCCCGCATGTCCAAGGGTTGCCGTTGTCTTCTCCATCGACAATGACATCGATTCGAACATTTGAAGTATCCTGATGCCCGTCAACAATGCGCGAGTCTCGAATGTGAAGATCGCGCCAAAGCGCCTTGGCGTCAGTTACCGGAATGGAAACAAGGTCCCTGCGCCCGATTGTGACGCCCGGTCTTCGCTCAGGGGTCTTTTGGTCTGCTCTCTTTTCGTTCCATCGTTTGAGTCCTGCGTCCCAAAGAGCAAGAGCTTGAAGTGCAGAAGTTTTGCCCGAATTGTTCGGGCCGACGAAAACCACCGGACTATCCAGTTCAATGGTCACCTCGTTGAATCGCTTGAAGTTCCGCACACCTAGTTTGGTCAGCATCTCATTCACTCCTGCGCTTGAGAGTATCCTGTCCGCCGACATCCCAACCGGCGAGGAGGACGTGATGACCCAGCAGACGCCCGAACGGAATATGCCCCCAGTGGCTCCGGATCTTGAAGGAGACCCGGTCCCGCCGCCCGACGACTCGCGCTTTGTGATCAAGCCGACTTCGGAGACCCCGGTCAGCGTTGGACGCAACATCCACTCTCGGCGCATGTTCACGACGGCTGAAGGTCGCTTCGAGAGCTCGTTCCAGTTTGTGCTTTACAACGTCCTGCCCGTCGGCGAGACCAATGTGCGCCACATCCACGAGGACATCGAGAAGGTCTACTACTTCCTCAAGGGCAACGCCGAGATCGACTGCGGCCCCTGGCGCACGACGGCGCAGGCTGGCGACTTCCTCTTCTTCCCCGCCGATATCGCACACCAGATCTATAGCCAGGGTCCTGAAGACCTGGAGTTCATCGTCTGCGCTGCTCAAACATCGAGCGAGGCACGCGGGATGTCGGATGGCGGGCTGCTTGAAGACAGTGGTGAGGACGACTAATGGCCGACCAGGATGCGACCGAGATTGTCCCACTTGAGCCGCTGCGCGTCTTCGGCAAGGCGGTCTATGAAGCTTGCGGCGTCCCCTCGGACGATGCCGAATTCACTGTCGAAATCCAGCTCACGGCCGACCTGCGCGGTGTCGACACGCACGGATTCCAGCGACTCGGCTGGTACGCGGGACACCTGCAGGCGGGCCGCTACAACCCAACACCGAGCCTTGAGGTGCTTAAGGAGACGCCGGTCTCGCATGTGATCGACGGCGACGGTGGGATCGGTCAGTTGGTCGTCGCTCGGACGATGCAGCGCACAATCGCCAAGGCGAAAGAGACCGGTCTGGCGCTAGGCACGCTGCGCAACAGTAATGACTGGGGTATGGGGGCGTTCTATCCGATGTTGGCCGCTGCCCAGGGATTCGTCTCCTTCTGCACGACAACGAGCGTCCCGACAATCGCCCCGTACGGATCACGAACGCGGATGACCGGCAACAACCCGATGGCCTTCGCTGCGCCACGAGCCTCCGGCCCGCCGGTGGTGCTCGACATGGCGCTGACGCCGGTCGCCCTGGGCAAAGTGATGAGGGCGCGCGCCGAGGGTCGCGAGATCCCCGAGGAGTGGGGATTCCTGGACCTCGAAGGCCAGCCGACCACCGATCCCGAGACCGCGATGGGCGGAGTGATCCCCGCCCTGGGCGCAGTCTCCGCCTACAAGGGCACAGGTCTGAGCATGTTCATGAACCTGCTCGCCGGAGCGTTGCCCGGAGGATTTCACAGCAATCAGGTCAACATCGGCAAGCGCGGACAGTTCCTGCTAGTGATCGATCCTGAGATGTTCGGCGAGGCGGAAACATTCTCATCTGCGGTTGATGAGATGGTTGATCAGGTCAAGTCGGCCGATCCGTTGCCGGATGTCGGGGAAGTCTTCGCACCCGGCGAAATCGAACAGCGCGCCTATGAAGAGCGGATCGCAGCGGGCCACGTCGTCTATCCATCATCAACGCTGAAGGACCTGCGCGACTTGTCGTCGGAGATGGGGATTCCACTGGAGGTGTAAGGCCTGTTCGCATGGATACATCACTCAGTTTCCCGTCCCCGCCCCCGAGCGGGGACCCGCTTTGGCCAGCACACGGCAGCACCGAGTCGCTCCAGGTGACCAGATGCAGGCAGCCAGGATGTCCTCCGTGCAGGGGCAGGGGAAGGAGCGGGCCCCCGCTCGGTGGCGGGGGCGGTTGAAAAGTTGTACATCGGACTCGGAGTAGCAACAGCAATAGTCGACGTCGGTTGTACTCACCGCTCGCACACCACACCGTCACCGTCGCCATCCCTGGCCGACGGCACAGCATCGGCAGGAAATCCTCGACCTTGGCCGCTACCGCCGGTTTCTCGTTCAAGACCGGCCGCCTGAGCTTCATCGCAGTTCGCATAGGTTTCGCCATCGGTCGTCGGAGATGTTGGGTCGTCATCATGGGCGTCAGGTTGTGTTTCGACTTCCACGATCGTCGGTTCTCGTTCGGGGTACTCGGCCCGACGCTCATAGTTGGCCTGGCAGGTGTCGAGCATCTGGCGCAGACCGTCGATCTCAGCCTGATCGGCAGTCAGCGACCACTTGACTTTCACCGCAATCCAGTCATGGGCGTACTGACACCAGGCGCTGCGCAGCGGAGGCTTCCACTCTGCAGGATCGTCGGCGCTCTTGGTCCGGTTGCTCGATGCCGAGACGGCGGTCAGCGCAGCCGGCAGTTCGAGGTCATTGGCGTAATCCGACTTCCGCTCCGACGACCACGCCGCTGCGCCGGAATCGTGCGCTTCAGCAAGGGGCACCATGTGGTCGATATCGAGTCGCGACGGATCGTTGAACGGTTTGTCGTCGTACCAGGAATGCCAGATGCCATCCAGGGGGCGACAGTTCTGGTTGACTTCCGAGATCGACACGGCCTCAGCGATCAGGACGAGCTCCCGCACACTGCATCTCGGACGATCCGTACCCAGCCAGCCGTCAGGCATGTACAGCTCGCGGTCATAGTCGATACCGCCGTCCGACTCTGGAGCAATGGTCAGTTGGGCCAACAAGGTCGCATAGGGGTCCGCAGCCTCGGGTTGCTCTGTGCCTTGTTGTGTGATTTGCAGCTGGTCGGCTCGCTCGACGGGCTCGATGTCTTCGTCAGACTCGGAGTCGGTCTGCCGAGGCGCTTGCGCCGCAGGCGTCTCGTGCGCTGGCTGCGGCTCCACCTGCTGGGTCTGTGACGCATCTTCGATTTCGACCGCGCAGCCTGCGGCAATGAACACGGCCAGAAGCAGCGCAGCGAGCAATCGCGCAATGCCCTGTCCCATACCGTTCTCCCGTACCGTTCTCCCCTGCCGTTGTCAGCGTTCTGGACACGGAACGATATCAGTGAGGCAATCCAAAACTCTTGGCTTGACGGAGCCTACTATCCTGAGGCGGAAGCCGAGAGGACGCTTGTCATGGTCAGCCCAATTGTCTACTCCTGTGATTCCCATGTGGTCGAGGGACCTGAGGTCTTTGACGGACTCGTGGAAAAGTACGGCGACCGCGCCCCGCGCGTGGTCGATGGCTGGAAGGGCCGCGAGGGCGTCTACCTGGCCTGGCCGCAGATCGACTTCGCCATGCTCGTCGGCCGGCTCGGGATCGCGGGTGCGAACCTCAACCTGCCCGAGACCAAGGAGAAGATGCAGCGCGGCTGGGATCTGATCAACCCTGGCGTCAAGGACCCCGTGGCGCGCCTGACCGAGCAGGACACCGACGGCGTCGTCGGCGAGGTGATGTATCCCTCGATCAACATGCTGACCTACATGGTCGATGACGTTGAGGTCGTCAACGCTGTGTTCCAGCGTCACAACGACTGGATCCGCGACTACTGCTCGCACAACCCGGACCGGCTGATTGGCATTGGCTGCCTAACCCTGCGCGACGTTGATGCCGGCATCGCCGAGCTCGAGCGCTGTGCCAAGATGGGCATCAAGGGCGTCGCGATTCCTTGCACCGCGCCCAAGGATCTGCCCTACTCCGACCCCTACTACGAGCCCTTCTGGACGGCGGCTGAAGAGGTCGGGATGCCGCTGACGATGCACATTTTCTGTGGCTCGGAGCCTGGCATGGGTCTGCCCAAGGAGTGGGACGAGGTCGTCAGCTATACGCTGGCTCACGGCGCTGCCTGGAACACGATCTCCAACCTGGTCACCTCGGGTGTCTGCGAACGTCATCCCAACCTGCGGTTCGTCATGGCCGAATGGGAGACCGGTTGGATTGCCCACGTGCTCGAGCGCTGGAACCACGCCTACTACCGCGCCCGCGCCGTCGACCGCACACCCGAACTGCCGATGCTGCCGACCGAGTACTTCAAGCGAAACTTCAACGTGACCTTCGAAGACGACGCCATCGGCGTGCAGACGAGGCACGGCATCGGCGTCGACAACCTGCTCTGGGGCAACGACTACCCCCACCACGATGCCATCTGGCCAAACTCACGCCGAATCCTCGACGAGATCATGGAGGGCGTGCCCCAGGAAGACGTCGACAAGATGGTCTGGGAGAACGTGCAAAAGCTCTACAACATCGACCAGTCAGCCTTGCCTGTGTGAGAAACGCTCCGGGTGCTCACGGTTTCACAGAAACCGTGAGAAAATCAAAAGCAACGGGCGTTGTCTCCGTGGTCGTCTTGGCTGTATCTGTTACTATTGGTTTCACAGAAACCGTGAGGAAACCGATAGTTAGGCGTACGTCGCACGATGCCGCTTCCCCAGACCGCGCCGTCACAAAAGACGCTAACGGCCGAATTTGTCGCTCTTGATGCCGAGCGGCAGGTCGCTCTGCTGACGGACGCGAGTCCGCTCGACGAAAAGAACCGCTATCTCCCCTGGGAAGAGGTGCGCTACCGCCAACCGCCGGGCGGCCTCAGCGCCCGCCTTTATTGGTTCGGCATGGCTATGGCGCGCCGAGCTTCGGCTCGCACCTTGCCCCTCCTCGGGCGCGGCGATCAGCCGTTCTGGTACTGCAACGCCCAACCGCTATTGGCCTCGCTCAATCGGCTCGATCAAGCTCAACGCGCCCACATCCTCGCCGATGAGACGTTGATGACCAATGCCTCCCGCCGGCGCTGGCTGCAGCGCGGGCTGATGGATGAGTCCATCCAGTCCAGCAGGCTCGAAGGCGCCAACACCAGCCGCCAACTGGCACGCGAAATGCTCAACGACGGCTGGCCTCCGCGCGATAAAAGCGAGCGCATGATTGCCAACAACTTTGCTGCCATGCAGACCATCGAGGAATGGGCGACCAACGGCGAGCCAATCGATCTCGAACACATCCTGCGGTTGCACCGGATCGTCACCGTTGGAACTCTTCGCGATGACAACGATGCTGGGCGATTACAGCAACCGGGCGAAGCCCGCGTTTACGTCGTCTCCGCGAGCCAGGAGGTCGTCCACAGGCCGCCGCCAGCCGACGAGTTGCCGGAGCGGATGCGGCGCATCCGTGAATTCGCCGATCCGGATTCGGATAGTGAATTCATCCATCCGCTCCTCCGTGCGATCCTGCTCCACTTCATGATCGGCTACGACCATCCCTTTGTCGATGGCAACGGGCGCACGGCGCGAGCGCTCTTCTACTGGTCGCTGCTGCGCTCCGGCTGGTGGCTGG
This sequence comes from Dehalococcoidia bacterium, assembly GCA_965232875.1. Classification (GTDB taxonomy): domain Bacteria; phylum Chloroflexota; class Dehalococcoidia; order Bin125; family Bin125; genus Bin125. The sequence goes on from OZ247431.1 coordinate 255,974, forward strand.
CGCCCTACTTGCCGATCTCACACTTCCTCCTGCGAGCGCCCGCGCAGTATTCGCGTGCGTATCAATACGTGACCGCGGACGACAACGACGTCACACACTTCCTCCTACAACAACTCGACATCATTGAGCAGGCCGTTGATCAGCTCGGCCATGATCTACAGGAGCAAGCTGCCGCGACCCGACATCTCCTGGAGCGACTAGATGAAGACGGCTTTAGCGAACGCCAGCTTGCGATGCTGCAAAGCGCTGTCGAACAACCCAATCGCATCTTCACCATCGCCCAGCAACAGAACGAGCATCGTGTCTCTTATTGGGCTGCCCGCGCCGACCTCCAGAACCTGACCGAGCGCGGTTACCTCTTGCGCGAGCGCTCAGGCAAGAAGTTCGTCTTCCGACCCGCGCCGGATCTGCAAGAACGGCTAGAACCCGTCACACAGATCGCACCAACCGCAAACCCGTCCGCCGCCCAAGCCGAACCATGCTAATCTCAGAACGCATGCGCGAAAGAAGGCGGATGTCGATGACCTTCCCTTACCCAATCACAGCCCCGGCCTCCGCCGGACGCCGTCAGAACCAGGACGACCGAGCCCAACAATGCCGTACCGGATTGTCCGTATCCGAACAAACCCGAACAGAATTCCCTGAACCAGACCGAAAAAACCTGAAAAAACCTGAAAGACCTGAAATACGATCCCCAGCGCTGCACAGGAGATCGCGCCCTCAGAGCCTCCGAAAAAAATTAAACCCGAAAACCTGAATGCCGAAAAACAAACGCCTCGACCGAACACCGAAATGCAGCGCGAGAGCCCGTCGACGCCGTCCCACGCCCAGCTATGTGTTCAGCCCCTGGGCGGGTAGTCTGCAGATGTGAAGGAGTGAGCGATGGCGTCGCGCCGAGAACAAGCAGGGCTGCAACTTACACGCCCCTTGCATTGGTACACGCTGCAAGCGATGCAGAAGATGTCGTTGCCGGCGACGAATCAGGAGATCGACTCGGCGGTCGCAGGGTTGCTCAAGCTAACCCCTGCACAATGTGCAGTGATGCACTCGAATGGCAGGCAGACTGAGCTCGCCTACCGTGTCGCTTGGCAACGATCTGTGTTGCGCGTGGCCGGCGCTGTCGATCGTGTTGCGCCAGGCCTTTGGACCCTGACTGAAGAAGGCTGGGGCATCTCGTCCGAGCTCGTTGAGAAGCGATACAAGCAGCATCTCGCTGATAAGCGGGCAGGGCAACCTGATGACAGCGAAGAAGACCACGACGGAAAAGACGATTCTCCCGACGACGAATCTGCATGGTCAGATGCGTTGCTTGATCGGCTAAAGCAAGTGTCGCCCGCAGGCTTCGAGCATCTGTCCGCCGCTCTGCTGCGCGCCGCCGGATTCGACGATGTCGAAGTCACTGGACGCTCTGGCGACGGCGGTATCGATGGCATCGGAATCTACCGACCTTCCGGCCTGATCTCGTTCCATACCGCTTTCCAGTGCAAGCGATATCAAGGCTCAGTCGGAGCAGGCTCAGTCCGCGATTTCCGTGGATCGTTCGTTGGACGCGCCGAACGCGGGATCATGTTGACGACCGGACACTTCACCCGTGATGCGCGTGATGAGGCGACTCGCGCGGGCGCGAATCCCGTAGATCTGATCGATGGAGAGACGTTCTGCGAGCTGCTTCGGGAGCACTCGTTAGGCGTCCGCACGACACAGCGAGTTGTTGAGGACATCACCATTGACGACGCCTACTTCAACCAGTTTGAGGACACCTAATGAACCAGATGCGCGGCGTTCTTCTCGATGTCCTCGTTGCCTTGATCATTTTGATGGCTGGTGGGGCGATCTTTGCTCGCATTGCCGGCGTCGAGGAAGGTGAGTCTGCGCCGGCCTGGGTTCAGTTTGCTCCTCTTGTGCTGGCGATGCTCTTTCTTGGTTGGCGGACGGTCCGCCGCAACCGGCAGCGACGTGAGGCAGAGGCTCGGGCCGAGGCGGATCCGCTCACAGACCACCGCGAACTCGAACGCGTCGAAGACCCGCCCATGGACGACTTCCAATGGCGCTCGCGGCTGGAGTCTTCGATCCGCAACCTGGGTCGCGACGCCTTTGAACAGTTCACCAGGCGCATTCTGCACGCGATGCAAATCGTCGATCTCGAGGTGGTTCGAGTCGCGTTCGATGGGGCAATCGAGTGCGTTGGCGTCCAGGACGATGAGGAACGCGCCAGCGTCTATGTGATCTGCCGCCGCTCGTTCGGCTCACTCGGCGCCAACCAGGTGCGCGAGATGAAGACCCTGATGGCCGACAAAGCCGCAGAAGGACTGTTCATCACGAATGGCGAGTTCTCCTCCTCGGCCATCGACGAGGCGGATGAAGGGGACGAATCGATCGACCTGGTCGATGGCGATGACTTGCTCGATCTGATGCACACGCACCGGCTCGGCTTGATCTTTGACGAGATGGGCCGGGTGACCGCAATCGACAACGAGTGGTTCCAGGACCTGGAACGCGATCACCGATTTGCAGATGGAGACTGAACATGGCCGCTGAAGCAACGAGTGAGGCGACCGTTGGAGTCCTGCCTGGCGATGATGCAGCGCCGGAGGCGGTCCACGCCTCGATGGCGGTGTTGCAGGCGATGGAACTGCCGATCGCCTTTGAGGTGTTGCCCGACGGCGCAGACCTAACCCGCGAGATGTCTCGCGAAGAGGGCGAGAAGCTGGTCATCGACACCGCCGAACGCTGCGACACCGTGCTCTTCGGCTCGACCAGCGGTCAGACGCCAGGTGTCGGTTACTTCCGCTGGGGCAAGCAGACCTTTGCCAACGTCCGGCCGATCAAGTGGCGGCCGGGCTTCCGCTCTCCGATGGCGCAACCTGAAGGCATCGACTACATCATCGTCCGTGAGAATCTTGAAGATCTCTACGCAGGCATTGAAGGTGACCTGTCCGAGGTCGCAGCATCGGGCCTAGCCGACCGCCCACGCTTTGGCGGCGTATCGCGGACTCAGGTGCCCGGCGGGTTTGGACACTTCGCCCAGGCTGAGGGCCGCTACGCGATCAAGTACTTCACTCGTGCCAACGTCGAGCGGGTGGCTCACTTTGCCTGCCGCCTGACCCAACAGCGCAAGGCCGAAGGTTACGCAGGCAAACTGACCTGCTCGGCCAAGACCAACGTCCTGGCCAAGACCGACGGTTGGTTCGTCGAGATCGCGGCCGAGGTCGCCTCGGGCTACCCCGACATTGAGTTTGAGTCATTCATCGCCGACGATTTCGCCCGCCGAATCGTGGCCTCGCCGCACGACCTCGACGTGGTGCTGCTGCCCAACCTGTACGGCGACATCTTCTCGGACGAGGGCGCAGGCACGATCGGAGGCCTGGGCCTGGCGCCGTCCGGCTGTTTCGGCGAGGATTGGGCCTACTTCGAGTCCGTCCACGGCACTGCCCCTGATATCGCCGGGATGCACCGGATCAATCCCACCGCAACGATGCTCTCGGCAGTAATGATGCTGCATCACTTGGGTCTGCACGACCAGGCGTCAGGGCTGGAGAGCGCGATTGACGCTGTGTACAGGGCAGGAGAGCGACTAACGCCGGATCAGGGTGGGTCGGCAAGCACCGAGGACTTCGCCCAGGCGGTGATCGACGTGCTATAAGTAGCCGGATTCATCCTCGTCATACCCGCGCACGTCGCGGGTATCTCGCGGCAATCACCACAAGCGTCGAGAGCGCTTCGAGATTCCCGCGGCGGAGCGCGGGAATGACGGAACAGGGGAACTGGCGGGAGCGCATGGGAGTCGAACCCACCCGAGACGGTGCGGACCGCCCCGCATCAGTGTTGAAGACTGTGGAGGACACCGGTCCCCTTCCGCTCCCCTACAGCAGAGGTTAGCCGACAAGCTGGTGGGTTGCTCAGAACGGGAGCTCGCGGAGGTAAGGCAGAAAGACACGCCGAATCTCAAGCAAGTTGCCGACCATCCAGCGCTGTATGTCTGCAAGTGCGTCATCGTCTTCATCGATCTCGCCGGGCCGCTCGACACAGATCCTGCAGGCTTTCCTGTTTGCAAGCGGGTCCCATATCAACGCAAAGCCCAGGTCTTCTTCGATCGACTCCCTGACTTCCTTTAGTTGACTGAACAGGCGCTCGTTGACTTCCTTGCCATCGCTTGTTGCTATCGTGACTTCGACACGTGCATTGTTTTCCGCTGTAAATCCCACGCTATAACTGATGCCTGCGAAACCTGATGCGAAGGAGTACCAGTTTTGCGGCTGCGCCTTGCGAGCACGCGTGAATTGGTGCTTTTCGCGCAGCGTGTCCAACAGTTGCTGGTAGAAGTCTCTGTATCGAATACGTCTTTCCGAGAGGTTGCTAGCCTCTCCCCCGGTGGCACGACTCGCTACCTCCTTCTGCCAGTCATTGGGCATTGCAATCGCGACAAGTTGGGGAGCCGGGTTGGAGTCATCGATCTTCCACGCCTCCACAACAACACCGAAGAATGCCGTGTCTTCTTCGGTGCGGTGATTGAGCCAATCGAGGGCGGCGCGGTGTTCTGGCCGGAACTCTCGCACTAGCCACACGACGACACTCGCGTCGAAGCCAGCCGCGTAGGTCAGCAGTTTGCCTAGGTGGTCATGGTTGGTCGCGTCCAGCTGATTCTCGATCACCACGCGGCGATTGCTGCCGAGGTCTCGCGCGAGCAAGTCCAGGGAGAAGGGCCCCACGGAGGCCTCTCGTGTTTCGACCTCCAGATCGAGGCCGAGCACTTCCCCAAGAACCTCGATGTTGTCCTCTAGCCAAGGCGTGAAGTCGCTGGCCTCGTGCGGCCACACCTCACGCAGGTCAACGCGTTTCAGTGAACTCAGACTGGGCATAACCGTCCTCCCTGGCGGCGTCGAGGTTATCCCACGTACAGATCGACCGATGCTGGCGTCACTGATGCCTCAAGTTGCGCCCGGAAGGCACCCCATTCGTCCCCGTGGCGTGAACTTCTGAAGTTGGCGTGGAGACTGGCCGTTCCTCCGCTTTGCGTCATCGACGCTGTTTTGAATCCCTTCAGATTGGCATTCAGAAACTGTAAGAGCGCTGCCTCGTGTTCGGAGTAGTCGCTTGCTGACATGGTGATGATCAGGTCGCGACTTCCGGCTCCTAGCCCTACCAGTCCAGTGCCAGAGAAGATGCGCTGCCCGACGAGCACCAATGCGACCGCAGCGAAGAGGATGCCGATTAGTTCGTAGTTGTAGGTCGCTGCGCCGATCGATGATGCGATTACGACCAGCAAGTAGCCGATCTCGGCCGGATCCTTGATCGGAGTGCGAAAGCGGACGAATGAGAGCGCCCCCAGCAATCCCAGTGAGAGCGGCAGCGACCATTGAATGGCGATGAAGAGCAGTGTGATCGCAGGTCCGGCGAGCAGGAACACGCGATGAATCCCTGCTCCGCGCTGCCAGTCTCGGTAGAAGATGAGATATAGCGCGTACGTGGCAATTGACGCCGCCAGAGAGACGATCATGGCGAGCAGATATTCCTCGAGCGCGATCTCGGAGGTTGGGCCAAGAATCTCGGGCCACTCGATCAGGACGAAGGGCATGGGCAGCTCCTGGTGCAGGTGTTCCGATTATCTGATGTAGGAGTGAACGCCGCCGTACAGCAGTTCGACAGCAAGAGCGTACTTGGAGTGTGCTGACCGGCGTAGGCCGAGCTTACCCAGATGAGAGACGTACAGGGGCAGTTCGCCGCTGGATTTGAGCTCCAGTACGGAGCCGTTGGGGACGGGCAACCAGACCGGCGCGCCTCTCGGATTCGCTGCTCGCACCTGTGTGTCCAATGAGGCTCGCAGCACACCATCGCGCGATTGCCAGCGAATCCGTTGGTAGCGAATGAATGCGACCGGCTCGACGGTCGGGTCGATGGAGGATGCCGCGGCTTCGCTCATGTCGCGCAGCAAGCGAGTGAGCTCAGGCCGGTCGGGCAGTACCAGTCCGAGTTGATTGGCGATGCCTGAGATTGGATTGTGGGCGCGCAGCTTTTGAGTTCGCGCGCCAGCGCGGGACTTAAGCTCGATCCAGACGCCGGCGTACGGGTCGACGGGGTCGCCGTACCAGCGCAACCTGAGCTTCCGCTTGTCAAACTCGCCGTCCACCGACTCCTGGTAGGCGTCAAGCTGCGCCGTGTCGTAATAGCAGCTCGTGATCACGCCGAGGGGATACTGCGGGTCGCGCGGCAGCCGAGCATCGAGCCAGGCAGTCAACAGAGCCGCTCGCGCGTCTGGAAGAGGGTACTTGCGTTCTTCGCGCGATCTGTCCAATCCGGACGGTGCGACACTCATCCGTCCGGTCGAACTGGGCAGCGTCACAGTCATGCAGGTAGGCTAACTCCTTGTTGACGCCACACAGGGAGATCGGGCATCTGGATGAATCGCCGCACGGCATTGTCACTGGCGGTCGCAGTCGCCGTGATTGTCGGCGCGGTGGTGTTTGCGCTCATCGGCGAATCACAACCGGCGAGAGTGCCGTCGAATGCGGCTGAGTCGACGATCGGCGTCGACCAACAGCGCAGCGATCCGTTCGACATCGTCTTTGACATCGGGAATGTTCGGACCTACAACATCGTCATCTCCGAAGCATCATTGGCCCGGTTGAACGCCAATCCGACCGCCGAACAGTATGTAGAGGCGGCTGTCGAAATCGACGGTCAACGCTATGAACCGGTCGGCGTTCGCTACAAGGGGTTTTTTGGCGTCTTGCGATTTTGTTTCCAGAATGGACGGCAAGTCTGTCCCAAGTTGTCGTGGAAGCTGAAGCTGAATCACTTTGAACCGAGTCTCCGCTATCACGGCTTGAAGCGTCTGAACTTTCACTCGATGAACAGCGACGAGTCGCAGATGCGCGAGATCCTCAGCTACCAGGTCTTCCGCGATTCGGGCACAGCGGCCCCGCGTTCGGTCTATGCCGAGTTGCAACTGAATGGCGAACCGTTAGGCCTGTTCACATTGACCGAGGACATCGACGACCGGTTCATCGCCGATCGCTTCCGAGACCGGGGGCGCGGCGTGCTGTTCAAGGAGATCTGGCCGGGCAATATCGACAACCTGTGGGTCTTCCAGGAGACGCTGTCGGATGCAGTGGTGCGCGGCCCGCGCGACACGTCGCAGCTTGAGGCGTTTGCCGAAGCGCTGGAGACGGCGGAGTCGGAAGAGGCACTCTATGACGCGCTTCTGGATCATCTGCAAGACGACCAGGACATCTTCAACTACCTCGCGGCTGACCGATTGACCGACAATTGGGACGGCATCGTGGCCTGGTACTGCGTGCCGGTCTGCGGGAATCACAACTACTTCTGGTACCAGGACGCGTTGTCGGGCGGATTCACGTTGATTCCCTGGGATGTCGAGCACACCTGGCGCTCGCCCAGCCCGATTCGAACGGCGTACCAGATGCCGGATTGGGATGAGCTGGATCGGACCTGCCGCATTCGCAAAGTCTTCTTCGACATCGACGCTCGCGCTCCACATTGTGATCCAACCATGTACGCCCTGGCGACGATGGGTTGGGAACGCTATATCGAAGCATCCCGCGAACTGTTGCGCGAGACGATTTCGGTGGAGCTCATGCATCAGCGGGTGGATGCGTTGGCGGAGATGATCGACGAGCACATTGAGGCCGACAGCAAGGGTCCGGGTTACGCCACATGGCGACAGGCTGTGGACCGATTGCACGACGAGATTGATGATCGCTGGCAGTACATTGAGGCGAAGATCGACGCGTGGGACGCGAACGCGGAAACGAGCCGGAGGGAGCCAACCGATGGTTGACCTAATTCTCCGTGGCGGCACAGTGGTCGATGGTACGGGTAGAGGGGCATTCCCTGCTGATGTGGCGGTCGAAGGCGATCGGATTTCGGCGCTCGGGGATCTTTCGGGATTGACAGCAGCTCGTGAGATCGATGCGACCGGACTGGTCGTGTCTCCCGGATTCGTCGACACCCATGCGCACTCGGACGGGGTCCTGCTGCGCGACGCAGTCCATGCGCATGGTTTGGTTCAGGGGGTGACGACCGAGTTCATCACCCAGGACGGTCTGTCCTACGCCATGTTGTCGGGTGACAATCTGCAGTTCTACGGACGCTACATCGCCGGCCTGTACGGTCCGCCTCCGACCGACCTGGACATGTCCTCAATGGCCGCGTTTCGGTCGCACTACGAAGGCAAGGGATGCAACGTCGCCGTGCAGGTTCCGCATGGACCTGTCCGATTGGAAAGCGTCGGTTTCGAGGACGTTCCGCTACAGGGCGCAGGACTGTCAAACGCTGAGCGAATGGTCGCCGAGGGGATGGAACAGGGCGCGACCGGCTTTTCGACGGGCCTGTCGTACTACCCGAACTCATACTCGGACACCGAGGAGTTGGTAGCGCTCAACCGTGTCGTCGCTGAACACGGTGGCGTGTACGTGACGCATATCCGCAATCACAACGACGACCGCGCGCCCGATGGCTCGGGCATCGTCGAAGCGATGAATATTGGCCGTCGCAGCGGCGTCAATGTCCATATCTCGCACTACCGCACGTTTCCCAGCAACGCCGGACAGATCGACTTGATCATGTCGGAAGTCGACAAGGCCAAGGCCGATGGCGTCGACGTGACGCTGGAGTGCTACCCCTACGCCGCCGCGGCAACCGTCCCGGGATACTTCCTGCGCGGCGAGTGTCATGTCGGTGGTATCGACCGGCTGCTGGAGCGGCTCGGTGATCCCGCCTGGCGCGATCGGTTGGTTGACTCGCTCGAGAACCTGTTCCCCGGACGCAGCGACAGCGCCACCTGGACCTGGATCGGCGCCGACCATCTTAAGCACCTCGAAGGTTTGTCCTTCGCCGACGCCGCGACCGCAATGGGCGTATCGGTTTCAGAGATGACGTTGACCGTGATGCGAGAGTCAGGATTGCAGTGCGGATTCCGCGACGGCCTGCCGGCCAGCGCGTCGTTGGTGCGCCAGGTCGAGGCTGACGTGATCGCGCTGCTCTCGCGCGATGACTACATGGTCGGCTCGGACGGCATCCCCTTCGACGAGGGCATTCCACACCCCCGCGCCTACGGGACGTTCCCACGAATCCTCGGTCGCCTCCGCCGTCGCCTGGGCGTCTCGCTCGAGCACCTGGTGCGAGGAATGACATCGCTGCCTTGCGAACGGTTTGGTCTAACCGACCGAGGCGTGGTCGCCGAGGGCAAGTTCGCTGACCTCGTCGTGTTCGATCCAGACACGATCATCGACACGGCCGACTTCAACGACCCTCGAACGCCGCCGGCAGGTATTCCCTACGTGGTGGTTAACGGTCAGGTCGCCGTGGATGGCGGCCGTCCAACTGGTGCGCTGGCAGGTCGGTCGATTCCCTGAGCGTTCTTGGACCTCTCCCAACGGGAGCGGGGACAGGATTGGGGTTAGCCGGCGGCGGCTGACTGGATTTCCTTTGGTTGCGGTCCTTCGATTTGCTGGTCGACCAGCCGGAGCAGTTCTTCGGGGGAGAGGTCGTCGAGTTGGCGGTCGGGTGATTGGTTGAGAATTTTCTCCGGAGCGTCGGTGGTGGGGACGTCCAGTGTTTTACGGGGAATGGGGTGGTCGGAGTGGTTAGGTTTGGAAGGTTTTGGTAGGCCGTGGTGGATGTTGGTCGGCTGTCTGGGCTTGGCCGACGCGCCCGACTTGGCCGACGCGCCCGACTTAGCCGGCTTGGCCGGCTTGGCCGGCTTGGGAGCGGCGGTGAGTTCGTCGACGGGGAAGTCGAGTTCCTGGGGGAGATCGCCGGGTTCGATGTCTCGGAGTTCGGCGCGCTCGTGGAGTTGGGCCATGAGTCGTCGCGTCTCGCGGAGGACGATGGCGAGTTCGTGGTTGTGGGCCTGATAGAAGCGGGCGAAGTCGGTCGGGTTCAAGTGGCCGAAGTCTTTGACCAGGTCGCGCCGGAGGAGATTGCGCAAGCGGCGCTGGAGCAGGCCGAGTTGTTCGAGCAGGAAGTCGTCGGCGGACTGGCGGGTGATCTCGCTCCAATGGGTCTCGATGAGTTTGAGGTCGGCGAGGGCGGTGGCGTGGGAGATGTTGAGCAGCTTGCCGATGTTGCGGAGGGAGCGTCCCTGCTGTCGGAGTTCGTGGACTTTGAGGGCGCGCTGTCTTCGTCGTGGCGAGATTTGCATGGTCGGGGCCTTTCCTTGTACGCACAGATGTTCTGTATAGGGTATAGTGAATATGTTCTGAGTTTAGGTCGGACTGTGCATTAGCAAACATCGGCGGGCGGGAGCCGCGTCGAACAGAAGCAAGGAGAGGATGATGTCCGAGATGCGCGACCTGGAGGAGCTTCGGGAACAGGCGGCGGTGGAGAAGATATACCGCGAGGCGGTGGAGACGCTGTACCTGATTGTGATGGCGTATGCGGGATCGGGGGAGGGGGAGCATCCGATCCAGGCGTTGGTGCGCGAGCATCCTGGTTCGAACGTTTATTTCTGGTACGGCTTGATGAAGATGACGGCGGAGGCGCTCTCGGAGGACGGGTTGATTCCGCAGGCGAGCGGGGACGGCTGAGGCCTAGCGTGCGCCGTGAATGGATGAATCGCCCTCGTTCTTGAGGAGATGTCACGGAGTGACAGAGAGGGGGTCGGCTGGCGACGGCCAGATAGGGCCAACAGGCAGCCCCCCCTCTGCCCCCGGGTCAAGCCCGGGGCAGGCTTTCGGCATCTCCCCCGCAAGGGGGGAGAAGGGGAGTTATGCGTCAGTCTCCCAAAGTGGGAGATCTGGGAGTCCTACTCGACCACGCCGTCAACCATCAACTGATGAAACTCCGCCTCGCTATAGCCGCAGAGTTCCCGGTAGACGTATTCGGAATCTTCACCCAACAAGGGTGAGCGACGAGGCATCGGCGGCGGTGTGTCGCTGAGACGCCAAGGTGGGCTTTCGTAGGACATTTCGCCGATCACTGGGTGGTCGCTCGGCCACCAGTGGTTGCGATGGGCGAGCTGTGGGTCCTCGTGGGCGTCGCGCACTGTGGATGCTCGATGGGCCGGGATTTCGACAGCCTGGAGTTCTCGCTCGACTTCGTCAACGGTTCTCTGAGATGTCCAACGAGTTATACCGTCGTCGAGTGCGTCCTGCGCGGCCAGGCGTCCAGCGGCATGACAGAGTTCTTCGGACTCAAGCCAATCTTGTCGATCCATGATCAGCGCCAGGCGTCGCCATTGGTCGTCCGATGTCACGGCGATCGCGACCCAGCGGTCGCTGCCGGTGTGGTCGTCGGCGCAGGGATAGACGCCGTGCGGGGCAAAACGCAGATCTCGGTTACCGAGCGGCTTGGCCACTCGGCCCGTGTTGGCTGCATCTATCACTCCGGCGTCCAGAACCAGGGTCGAGGCTTCGAATTGCGAGAGGTCGATGTATTGGCCCTCGCCCGTCCGGCGGCGATGGTCGAGCGCGGCCAGAATGCCGATGATCGCGACGTGGGTCGCGACCCAGTCGGTGTAGGCGACGCCCGTACCGACCGGCGGCAAGTCGGGCCATCCCGTGACCCCGGTCACGCCAGCGGTCGCTTGCAAGGTGAGACCGAAGCCTCGGAACCGCGCGTGCGGTCCGGTCTGGCCTTCCATCGACATCGAGCACATGATCACGTCGGGTTTGATGTTGCGGACTGCCTCGTAGTTGAGGCCGAGTCGGTCCATGAATCCCGGCGCAAACGACTCAGTCACGATGTCGGCGCTGGCGATCAGGCGCCGCGCAACTTCCGCGCCACGTTCATGGGCGAGGTTGATCGCCACTGACCGCTTTCCGCGATTGAACTTGGCGAAGTACGACGAGGCGTCAAGCGAGTGATCGCCAGCGGGACGGGGCCCGCCGGATCGGAACGTATCGGGACGACGCGTCGACTCCACCCGGATGACTTCAGCGCCGTGAAACGCCATCTGCATGGTTGCGTTTGGTCCAACGCCGACCCAGGCGAAGTCGGCGATGCGAACGCCGTCGAACAGGTGCGCGCCAGGAATCTCGTTGCTGCTCATGGGAAGGAGGAACTCCTAGCGTCGTTGGAAGCTTGGGTCGCGGCGCTCCTTGAACGAGCGCGCGCCTTCACCGGCGTCGAGCGAGTTGCGCAGCCACGCCTGATTGAGCTCCTCAAGTTGTGCCTGCTGAGTGGCGTCGTTGTTGAGGGCGGCGTAGATCGCGCGTTTGGTCAGACCCATAGCCCAGGGCGCGCCCTGCGCCAGCCGATCGGCCAACGCCAGAGTTTCGCTCATCAGTTCATCGTGGGTGACGACGCGGTTGGTGATTCCCAACTCCAGAGCGCGGTTAGCGTCGATTGGATCCGACGTCCAGAACGCCTCCAGGGCTCGCGAGTGGCCGACCAGACGAGTGAGCGTCCACGAGGCTGCCCAGTCCGGCCCCAATCCAATCTTGAGGAATCCTGGGTGGAAGCGGGCATTCTCCGACATGATGCGAATGTCGGCGGACAGTGCAATCGCGAATCCAGCGCCAGCGGCTGCGCCGTTGACCGCTGCGATGACCGGGATTTCCAACTGCTGGAGCTCAGCGGTGAATCCGTAGCGCAGTTCGGTCGAGCCGAGTCCAGGCTGCGATTCGGCGGCGACCCGTTCCTCGCGATTGGAGAGGTCGGCACCCGAGCAGAACCCGCGCCCGGCACCGGTGATCACGAGCACACGCGCCTCAGGGTCGGCCTTGAGATCGACGACCATCTCCCGCAGTCCTGTGCGGATGCGGCCTGAGAGTGCGTTGAGCACCTCGGGCCGGTTGAGCGTCGCGACGACGACTCCGTTGGATCGCTTCTCGATCAGCAGGTGGTCCTCAGACATGGTCAGACTCTTTCTGTTTGCGATTGGCTTGTTGCCGGGAGGATCTCATGGTTGTGTTGGCCAGGAGTCGGCGCAGGACGTGTCTGCCAGGGAGTAGCCGACATCTTGAGCGGAGCGCCCGGTGACTTGAGACGGCCAAGCGCCGGGTCGTCGACTTCAGTGAAGAAGGCTCGGGCAGCGAGCTGTGGACTGTCGACGATGTCCTGCATCGTATTGACTGGACAGATCATCACGTTGAATTGCTGTCCCGATTCATACAATGCCTGTGCGCCACGTGTTGCGAAAAAGGCTTCGATTTCTGCTTCGAGTTCGGCGACTTCTTCGCTGCTCGGGGTGCGGTCGCCGGCGATGGGGATGTTGGCCCAATATTCGGCGTCGAACTGCGGGTGGCCGTGCTCGGCGGTCATCCAACGGTGGAGCGAATGAATCGAGGCTGGAACGCGGACGAAGGCGACGTAGCCGTCGGCGCAGGGGTAGATGATCCGCGTCGCGCGGTCGGCGAAGGCGCGGGCGCCGCCGGCTCGTTTGGTGATGATGCCGTCCATCTCCCAGTGCAATCGTGCGTTGCCCAGGGTGTTGGCCATCGCCGCTTGCATCGAGACGTCGACGTGCTGGCCCCGCCCGGTGAGATTTCGGGCGTGGAGCGCGATCATCGCTGCGGAGCCGGCATTGAGAGCGGTGATGTTGTACGCCTGCTCGACCGATGGTCGCAGAGGCGCACGTTCAGGATCGCCGACGAGCGAACTGAGCCCGCCGGAGACGTGTCCGATCAGGTCGGACGCCGCCCACATTGACTTTGGTCCGTCCTGACCAAACGGAGTGATTGAGACATAGATCAGTTGGGGCGCTCGTTCGCGCAGGTCGTCATAGCCGAGCTCTCGTGCCGCCATTGCTCCCGGCGCGTCCGATTCAAACAGGAAGTCGGCGCGCTCGCAAAGCAGGCGCAGGCGCTCGCGGTCCGATTCATCTTCCAGGTCGAGCGTGATCGATCGCTTGCCCGCGTTCATCTGGGCCCAGTAGAGCGAGGAATCATCGTCGTCGCGCAGCATCGGACCGCGACGCCGCGTCGGATGTCCGCCGGGCGGTTCGATGCGGATCACGTCGGCCCCGAGTCCGGCCAGCACCATCGTCGAGAGTCCGCCGATTTCGGCCGTCAGATCGATGGCCTGATACGGGGTCAGCGCGCCAGTCATGGCGACAGGCTACTCGCAACTCGCGCTCGCTCGATGGCCGAGTTCTCGGATCCGGCAGCGAGTCGATTGATACCCCATTTCCAGCGGAGTACGGTGAGCCTCAGAGGATCGAGTGAAGGGAGGTCGAGAGGGAGCGCTCTTCCGTATCGAAGGTTCGGGCGGAGGTCGAAGATGTTGAGAATCGCATTGTTGGTTATCGCGACAGTGTGGGCCAGCTTGTGGCTCAGTAGCGAGGTCCGTGCCGAAGCGCCTCCGGCAACTCCGGAAGGCCAGTCGGAAGCCACCCATCCCTGTCCGGTGTTCGAGGCCTAGCACGTGATCGTGGATGAGTTTCGCTTCGATTTGGCCGGCGAGTATCGTCATCTTGCTTCCTCGCCCACCGGAGGCTGCAGCATTGAGCTGTTGGTCATCCGGGCTGAGCCGATGGAGACAGATTCACAGCCAGTCCAGTGCGTCATCACGGTCGATCCCGCGCAGCACGGGCTTGGTCTGCAAATCGCGACACGCGGCGAAGGCGCGTGCGATCGGCTGACCTTGCGGACACGTGTGTTCATTGCCGGTGATGGCCAAGCCGCGCCCGGTCAACACGGCGAGCCGCCGAGATCACGATTGGCTCGGGCCACGATGGTCGGATTCGACCCAGTATGGCGTCCGATGTGGACCACTGTCGCCCGAGTCTCATGGTCGTACACGCAGACTGCGATCATCGATTGGTCGTGGGATGCGCTGATCATCCGTACCGAGGGATGGGTACCGACGTTGGAAAACGATGGCAGCCGGTACCATTTCTCGGCAAATGCGATCGAGACGTGGGCGCAGGTCCATTGGGAATCAAACAACTTCGGTGAGGCGTTCGATTCGGACTTGCCCGTCACGATTACTGCGAAGCCAACCGTATGGGCGCTCGCTAACGGGGATTACTCCTGTACCTTCTGGCACAGTGAGTGGGATGGAATCTTCAGTGCCCTCGGCGAACAGTTAGTCAACGTTCGAGTGCTCAAGGTCTGTGCCGCACAATGAAGCGGCATGGAGCGTTTTGGAGACTCGGACGCGCCTGGACTATTCGGACAGGTGATCCACCAGGCTGGGCCCGATGGGCCCAGCCTGGCGACGTTCGGTTTACGCGACGACTGATACTAGGTTGCGCTTCGATAGGGATCAGTGCAGGCTTGCTGATTCCATACACGTTTGTGATCATCGGAGCAGCCTGGGTGGGTCTGCTTGTCGGAATGCTGCTCTACCCGACTCCACGGCGCCTGATGTTCGTGATGGTCTTGGGCTTTGCGGCGCTTTGGCCGTGGTTTCCTCATCTCATTGCAGGCAGCGACTGGCGACCATGGTTGACTGGCGGATGATCCTATGGTCGCAGTCCTAATGACGCTTACTGGACGACATGACATGGTCATGTTCTACATGTGGATCACCAAGCACCGCGCTTGGTGGGGCGATCCTCCGGTTCGGGCCCGTTGGGATCGGCCGGGGGATCGGAAATTTACTGGTCGGCTGATGGCCGGATGCGCTGTCATCGGTATCGGCGGTGCGGTGTTGTATCCGTACTCGTTCCCTATCATTGGAGCTTGTTGGATTGGGCTACTTGTCGCGTTGGCACTGTTCCCGACAAGGAGCCGTATGGTGTTGGTCATCCTGTTTGCCGCGGCAATGCTCTGGCCGTTCTACCCGAGTTTCTTCTTCGGTAGGGAGTGCGTGCCATGGCCTGCACCTTGCGCGGTGTCGCCCTCGCCGTGACACGTCTACATCGCAGCGTTGGTTCAGTCATGCAACCAATCGGTTGGGTCCTGCGGCACCGTGCTTGGTAGGGCGATCCTCCGGCATTCGCCAGCTGCGCGGCTCGACCTATTTCAGGATCAGCTTGAGCTGGTAGGCGCCCGTTGGGACATACTCCCACGCATTGGCCGGCGCATTGTCATGGCTGAGTTCGATGTAGTATTTGCCGCTGCTCCCGACCGTAAACGAGAACCCATCCGTGTGCCTCGTGACTGTTCCGCCGGTGGCGTCGATCGGTACGCCATTGGCGTCACGCACCAGGTAGACGTAGCCGCGACTCAGGGCATGGATGCGCGAGTCGCCGCTGTAGCCCGACACTTGGATTCGGTATTCTTTGCCCGCCGCTAGCGATACCTCGAACCAGTCATAATCGTTGCGGTACTGGACGTCGCCGATCGCGGTTGTCGAGGCGCCCGCCGTCGTCGGCGCGTCGAGCGTGCAAGCGTACGTCACGCTGTTGCTGCAGTCATCGCCCGGCTGCGAAAGCCGCGGCCACGGTCCGGGGTACACGCCGCGCGACTTCGTCTCGATGTATATCGCACCCTGTATCCGTGACTGCTCGAGTTCGAGCACCCCGAACCACACTCGCCGATGTTTTCCGCTGATGTTGGTGCGGACCTCATTCGTCCCGTCGTGACCGATGCCGACCACCGAGCGGACACGCATGTTGACGTACTGGTTCAGATGCGAATTGGGCAACGGATTCTCGCCGATTCGGTAGTCGTCGTAATGCTCGCCTGGGTGCGAGCCGTCGAAGAAGGTCAGCCACTCGCCGCTGATGCTGCTGTCGGCGGCCTTGGCCTTCGCCACCGTCCGGCACTGGTCGCCATCGTTCACAATCGTCGAGTAAAACTGCAACTCGTATGCCGGAGCTTCGCCGTTCACATACTTCCCATTCTGATATTGGTTCAGATTATAATGTTTCGCTCCGCTCTCCTTGAGGTAAGGCACGAGCGTCAGCGACCTCAGCGGATACGACGGAGACCTGTCGTAAGCGCTGGGGAATGGAAGCTTGTAGCAGAACTCGACCCATGTCGACTTCTCCGCATCTGGGGCCTGCCACGGCGGCAGCGGACAGTATCTCGCCCATGGGTAGCTGGCGAACCTTGCTCGAGCTTCTTCCGATGCATCGGTAGAGGGATGGTCAGCGCACCCTTCCCACCAAACACTGGGGGGCTGTCCCGACGGAGTTGTCGGATCGGTGAGCAAGAACATCTCGTACACACCGTGCGGCAAGACGCGATGCTCGAGCAGCTTCGAGTAATTGTAGTAATTCCAGCTTCCGATCTCGTGGTACGGAGAAGCGACATATCCGATGACATAGCTCTGATCATAGATATAGACCTGCAGCGTCGGCCCGCCAACCGGCGAAGCGACTGAAGTCCCGTCTCGTTTGGTCAGTTGATGGCCCAAGGTGAGAATGTGGTGTGAATCGTCCGAATCTGGGATGTTGTACAGCGTCACGAGCTGCTCGTAGTCGTCACCGCAGCCGGAGAAGCTGATCGGAAATGAACCAATGCCGAGAGCGGTGCGTGTATCCGGGATCGAAGTGCCGAGGGCGACGCCGACCGCCGACTTACCGCCCCAGCGTGACGCCTCGAACCGCCCGATGACGGAAATGCTGATCTCGGCGGCGCCGCTGCTCGATGCGGGACACGCCCCGCCATCTTCAGCGGCGTCGGCCGCCAAGGCGACCGCGTAGGTCAGCGATACGTTGCTGCCGAGGGCGTGATCCACCGGTTTGTCGCCAATCATCCTCTTGTTCCACTCGGCGCCATCGATCTGGCGGATCCGGACGTTGTCGTTCGCCTTGGTGGTCATGCCAACCGTGGATGCCGTGGTGGTCGGCAGGTTTGTGAAATCCACCTGGTAGACGCGGTAGCGGTGGTCGAGATTGGCCCCCAGCACGTATCAGCCGATGGCCGCCCGATCGTTGGCGAGGGGCTTGACCCGATACGAGATGGACTCTCCGCCGCCCTTGCGGAAACTGAGCTGGTGCGCCGAGTGCAGCTCATCGTTGAGGATCAGGGTTGCGACATTGCGCTTGAGTGATACCAGGAAGACTTCGACGCTCTCGCCCTCGGCGAGGTGTTCATCGAGCGTGACCGTGACGACCAGGTCGCCCGTCGACGCGTCGTGGGCAACCGTTCCCGAATGAGAGCTCTTGATGTCAATGTCGGATTGCGCGGTCACCGAGACGGACAGCGCCGCGAAGGCGAGCGCGACGATGGCAGATGCGGTCCACGTGATTCGCGTGGGCCATCGGCGACGCCGTGGGTCGAGATGGAATCGAGTTGTCTGCTTAACCATCGGTCTGCTCCTCGCGCCAACGGCGTCTGAACCGAATCGATCCGCGCAGGCGAGTAACCTACCACGAAGCTCCTCAAGCAGTCGCAGGCGACTCGCCCGCGTCGTCCCAGTATCGCAAAAGCAACTCGCTTGTCTAGCATCCCGCGGCGCGCAGATCGTTCCGCTCAGCCTGAGACGCACGCGGGTGTGAGGGTCAACGGATGCAGGACCCTCACCCTACTCCCAGAGAGAGGGGACTGGAACTGGATTTACACGCAGGTCTGCACGGAGAGGGAGCCGGCATCTGGTTTGCAGCAGGTCGCCGACAAACAGGTACTGCTGCATTACGCTCAAGACATTGCGTGCCGATGTCGGGTCCTGCTTCGGCAACGGCGATTGGAGAACAGCGTGGCGATCTCAGCCGATCGTTCGCCGATCCGTGCGGCGATCATTAATGTGACGGGTTACGTCGGAGCGGAACTGGCGCGTCTGCTGGCGCAGCACCCGGCGGTGGAGATCGTCTGTGTGACCGGCCGTTCCGAGGTGGGCAAGCGCCTGCCGGACGTGTTCCCGCACCTCTGGTCGCTCGATCTTCCGATTGTGGCTGAGGTCGAGGACGAGGTCGACGTTATCTTTTCCGGTCTGCCGCACGCGGCGGCGGCCGAACGGCTGACGCCGTTCATTGAACGCGGAACACCCGTGATTGATGCGTCGGCAGACTTTCGCCTGTACGACGAAGAAACGTATGAGCAGTGGTACGGGGAGCATCCGTCGCCGCAACTGCTGGAGCAATCGGTGTACGGACTGCCGGAGTTGCACCGCGACGCGATCGTTGAATCTCGACTGGTCGGCGTACCGGGCTGCTACCCAACGTCGGCAATCCTGGCTCTGGCGCCGCTGGCCGCGCAGGGCTGGCTCGATGGTCGAACCGTCGTTGATGCGAAGTCGGGAGTCTCGGGAGCGGGGCGAGCGCTGAAGATCACGTCTCACTTCTCCGAGGTTGATTCCAACTTCTCCGCCTATGGACTCTCGGGACACCGGCACCAGCCGGAGATGGTCCAGGAACTCTCGACGCTGCAACACGCCACCGAAAGTGAGGCTGAGTTGAGCGTCACGTTTGTACCGCATCTCGTGCCGATGACGCGGGGCATTCTGGCGACTTGCTATCCGTCGATCCAGGACGGCGCGCTGCCGGAGAACTCGGATGAGCGTGCCGAGGCGTTGCGCGATGTGTATGAGTCGTACTACGCCGAGGAACCGTTTGTTCATGTTGCACCGAATGCGCCTTCGACCAAGCAGACGCTCGGCTCGAACGCGTGCATCGTGTATCCGATGGTCGATCCGATGACTGGCGAGGTCATGGTGATCAGCGCTATCGACAACCTGGTCAAAGGCACAGCGGGCGCGGCAGTGCAGTGCTTCAATCTGATGTTCGGCATCCCCGAGGAAGTCGGACTGAGCAAGATTGGCGTATACCCATGAGCGCGTCACATGACTCGTTGGGAGCAAACCCCGCCGCCGAAGGGGCTGTCACCCGAGCTCAGGGTTTCTCGGCTTGCGGGTTTACGGCAGGCATCAAGGAGTCCGGGCTACCCGATCTGGCAATGCTGGTCTCGGACCGACCCGCGACGACTGCCGCCGTCTACACACAGAACCAGAGCACGGCTGCGCCGGTTCACATCAGCAAAGTGCATACGAAGAACGGCACGCTGCGAGCGGTGGTCGTCAATTCGGGTAACGCCAACTGCGCGACTGGCGAACAGGGCATGGCCGATGCTCGGGAAATGACCCGACTGGCAGCCGAACTCGTTGGCTGCATTGCCGAGGATGTCTTCGTTAATTCGACCGGCATCATCGGTCACTACCTGTCGATGGACCTATTGCGCAGTGGTATCCCGCAAATGGAGCCGAGGGCAGACGGCGGAGCTGAGTTCGCCCGCGCAATCATGACGACCGATACGTTTGCCAAGGAAGCGGTATCCACATTCGAAGCGAGCGGCGTGACGTACACCGTCGGCGGTTGCGCCAAAGGCGCGGGGATGATTCATCCCGATATGGCGACGATGCTGGCGTTTTTCACGACCGATGCGCCGGTGGCAGTGAGCCACCTTGATGCCACATTCCGGTTTGCCATGGATCGATCGTTCAATATGGTCACGGTCGATGGCGATACGTCGACAAATGACTCCTCGGTCATCCTGGCGAACGGCGCTGCCGGCGGGCCACCGCTTTCAGGTCGAGGCTTGGACGCGTTCGCTGATGCGCTTCTGGATGTCTCGACCAGATTGGCCAAGATGATGGCGCGCGACGGCGAGGGCGCGACGAAGCGGATTTCGATGACTGTGTCAGGCGCGAAGTCGTGGAGTGACGCTCGCGATGTGGCTCGCACGATTGTCGTCTCACCGCTGCTCAAGGCCGCGCTGAGCAAGTACGACCCCAATTGGGGCCGGATCCTGATGGCGGCGGGTCGGGCCGGTGTGCCCTATGACCTCGATCGCGTGCGCATCTGGATTTCGGACCTGTGCGTATTCGACGGCACAGCCACTGGCGTACCGGAGGAAGAAGCGTCGGCTAAGACACAGGGCGATGAGGTGTTCCTGAGGATGGATCTCGGCCAGGGAGAAGCCGAAGCGACAGCCTGGGGCTGCGATCTGACCGAGGAGTACGTCCGCTTCAACGCCGACTACGTGACGTAGCCGTCCGTCGGGAGACTTGGATACACTGCGGAGGATTTGAATCGACCGGAGGCTCTCGATGGTGTGGAAGATTCCAGGCGTGCCCGAGTCGTCACGGCCGCCTGTCATGGTGGGTGAGAATCAGTGGGATGCTAACTCTCACGATGAGTATGAGCGAAGAATTGCCCTTGTGTCGGAAGAGGACGGAAGCGTCGGCGATCGAGAGTTCATGCTCGCGTTGGGATTGACAGCTGAGTTCCTGCTAGACGAGACGGGTCTGAGCGACGCTGAGATTATGGAGCAGTTCGGCATGTCTCGGGAGGAGTTCTCAGACTCTCTCGGCTTGCCAACTGCTGAGGAGATAATCGAATTCGGCGAACGCTGCACGGCGCAGTATGCCGTTCAAGGTTGACTACAGCGCAGAGACGAAAGCAACGTTCCGCGATTTGAAGCCCATGGAAATGATGGTGGCCCGCAAACTGATCGGTAGTTTCCGGCATGATCGTTGGCTGAATGGACGGCCACTTCCTGCTCCCGCCTCTCCAGGCACTGAGCTGATGGAACTCAAGAACGGACCGATCCGACTGGTTTACGAGCTCAATCGCGCCGAAGAATCTGTGTTCATCCGCGCGATCGTCGTCGACTGAGCCGTCAGAGCCGCTTTCGCTTTACTGCAGGGGCAACGGCGATTGCCACCATGATGGCTTGCTGCTGACTTCGATCCTGGTGACCCACTTGACCCAGTTGTAACCCCGATGGCCTGGTGCGACGAGGCGCATGGGGAATCCGTGGCCACTCGAGAGCGGCTCGCCCGAGATATGGGTGGCGAGCAACAACTGGTTGGCGTCGGTAATCGGAAACCGTCGATTGAAGCCGGTTGCCGACTCGATCACAATGCTCTCCGCGTGTTCGTTGGGAGCAGCGACTGCAATCACGTCGGACAGGCGCACGCCGCTCCATTCCTGGACGGTGTACCAACCCCCGGTGCAGTCGAGGGTGGCGGTGGTTCGGTGGTTGGCGATGTCCAGGATGGTCTGGTAGCTCAGCCTGGCCGGTGTGCCGACCTCTCCCTGGACGGTAAGCCGCCAGTCGTTGGCGTCGATTCGCTGCAGGCTGTCGAATAGCCATTGCGTCACCGGATGCGCGTTGCCTTGTCCGCTGGCCTCTTCCCTGGAACCAGTGAATCTTGGCCGTTTGCCAGTGATCGGCGCTGCTGCCGAGGCTCCCTGCCAAAGCAACAGCCCACCTAGTCCAACGCCAAGCAGTCGCAGAGCAGCTCGGCGGTTGGTGAAGTCTGTGGTCTTGACCCGCCGCGGCCAACGCATGGCAGCGTGTGCAATCAGCGGGATTGTGAGTGCGAGACCTAGGGTTGTGTGAATGACGAGTAGGCGCATATTCCCGTAGAGAGGGATATCGATTCCGCCCCGACCGATGATCGCCCAGAGCGTTCCGGTGGTCAGCACGCCGACGAACAACAAGACCAGGACGACTGAGCCGATCGTTTCCGACACGACGCCTCGCCGTCGGAATGAACGCAGGACAATGCGGTACTTCCAGACGACCAGCCCAACCAATGAGAATCCGGCGATCCCGTGCAGCCAGAAGATCCATTCACCGCTGGGACGTCCAATCGTGAACGAGATCAGCCCGGAGAGCAGCTCGATGCTGAGCAGGAAGAGGATTGCATGGTTGGTCGCGCGGGCGCTCATAGGGCGACGGTATCGGGTTCGAGATGCAGTCCGACTGCGATCTGTGGGCTAGGCTTGCATCCATGACTTCCGCTACCCAGCATCTCGGCCCGGTCGTGATCAAGATCGGCGGCTCGACGCTTGGTGAACATGACACCTCGCTGTCGGACTGCGTCGCTCTACATCGCGAGGGTCGGCCGGTGGTCGTTGTCCACGGCGGCGGCGCGGTCGTGACCGACTGGCAGCGTCGACTCGGCGCTGAGGCGGCGTGGGTCGATGGGCTGCGCTCGACGACGCCGGAGTCGTTGGAAGTGGTGGTTGCGGTGCTGGCCGGATTGATCAACAAAGAACTGACGCGGCGGTTGCAGGAGTTGGGCGCCCCGGCGGTTGGCCTGAGCGGTGTCGACGGCGGCACACTGCATTCGCCAATCTCGACGAGGATCGGACTGGTCGGCGAAACGCCGCGCTGCAATCCTCACACACTGCAGCGAATGCTCGACGCCGGCTTGCTGCCTGTGCTCGCACCGGTCGGGTTGGCGGACGATCTGTCTACGACCCTGAACATCAACGCCGACGCTGCGGCCGGTGCGGTGGCGAGTGCGCTTGGAGCTTCTGCGCTGATCTTCCTGACCGACGTTCCGCAGGTGCTGGACGGTAACGGGGCGGGAATCGAATGCCTGAATGACGCGCGGCAACGGGAGTTGACCGAGTGCGGAGTGATCGCCGGCGGAATGTTGCCCAAGTTGCGCGCCGGGCGTGAGACGGTTGGCTCGGGCGCTGAGGTCCGTATCGTGGACGGCAGACAACCGCAAATCGTCCGCGCAGCCGTTGATGGCGCGGCAGTGGGAACGGCCCTCATATGAAGTGGTCCCCGTGGATCCATCGCAGCCAGGGTGGCTGGCGCAACGGCAGCGACGGCCCACATGACGTGCCGCCGTCGGATGAGGGTCGCTCCGGCGAACTTGGTCCGCCGCCGCCGGTCTTCCGCGAGGGACTCGGTGGAGGCGGCGGCGCTGGCGCCGACGAGCCGCCTCCCTACACCGCCGCCGAGGGCAACCGCACCTGGCCACGCGTCGTCGTCGCCGGCGTCGCCTTGCTGGTGCTGCTGATCCTGCTCAATATCGGCATCGATATCTACGTCGATCGACTCTGGTTCGACAACGTCGGTTACCGCGGTGTGTTCGACCTCCGCATCGTGACGCAGGTCTGGCTATTCGTTGCCGGCGCAGGAATATCGTTGCTGGTGCTGGGCCTTTCTTATGCGGTCGCCTGGCGTATGCCGGTCGAGGCGATGGCTCCTGTGGTCGACGATCCTCGACTGACACGCGTGATTCACATCATCGCCGCTGTGGCGATGATTCTCCTGGCGATCATCTTCGGTTCGGTGGCCGCCGGGCAATGGGAGCTCATCCTCCAGTATCTGAACGCCAAACCGTTCGGCTCGACAGACCCGCAGTTTGGCAAAGACCTCGGCTTCTACATCTTCGAGCTCGAAGCGCTTCAGTTCATGAAGGGCTGGGCGACCGGCCTGGCGATCATGACGATGCTCTCAACGGCCGCAACGTATGGCGTGCGGCTGATGATGCATCACGGCAACGCCCAATCAACCCTCGGGGTGCGCATCCATCTTGCGCTCACCATCGCGCTGGTCATGGCGCTGTTCGTCTGGAGCTACTGGCTGGCTCGCTTCGAACTGGCGTTGAACCCGAGTGGATTCGTCTACGGTGCGACGTTTACCGACGACAACATCCGCTCACCAGTCCAGATCGTCAAGATGGTCGCGGCAATTATCGTCATCCTCGGCGTGTTGTCGTGGCCGTTCCACGAGCGGCTGCGATTTGCGATCGGTCCGATCGCAGCGTTGATTCTGGTCTCGATCGTCGGTGGCGCGATCCTGCCGGCTGCAATTCAGCGATTCACCGTCGAGCCAAACGAACTCGAACGCGAGACGCCGTACATCGAGCGCAACATCGCCGCGACACGGGACGCATTCGCGCTGGACGAGATCGAGGAGCGCGAATTCAACGCCGACGATGCCGTAGATGAAGGTGATTTACAACTCAATCCCGAGGCGTTGCTCAACGTCCGCCTGTGGGACCACCGTCCGCTGAACGACACGCTGAACACCATCCAGACCATTCGGCCGCTGTACGTGTATCCGGATGTCGATGTCGACCGCTACATGGTGGGCGGGGAGGAGCATCAGGTCTTCCTGGCTGCACGTGAGCTTTCCCAGGCGAATTTGCAATCGACGCAGCAGGGATGGGTCAACCGGAGGCTGCAGTTCACGCACGGATTCGGTGTGGTGATGACACCGGTTGATGAGGTGTCGCCGTCAGGCGAGCCGATCTTCTGGGTCTCGAATATTCCCCCGGAAGTGATCGAGGAGACGTCGTCGGGGCCGATCGACCTGGAGATCGTGGAGCCGAGGATTTACTACGGCGAAGTCACCGACGCCTACATCATCGCCAACAGCCGAACTGAAGAGTTTGACTATCCGCTCAGCGGTGATGAATCGACTGGTGAACTGGATCAGGCGACGACACGGTACTCAGGTCTCGGTGGGATCGAGCTGGGCGGGCTCTTCCGTCGCCTGGCGTTCGCCTGGTCGTTTGGCGACGCCAACATCCTGATTTCTGGTTCTGTCGATGGCGAGAGCCGGATCCTCTTCCGCCGACTGATCCAGGAGCGCGTGAATGAACTTGCTCCATTCCTGCAGCTTGACGCCGACCCGTACATCGTTGTCGGAGAAGACGGCCGCCTCTATTGGATCCAGGACGCCTACACCGTCACAGATCGGTACCCCTACTCGCAGCCGCATGGCGTGGGCTACAACTACGTTCGCAACTCGGTCAAAGCGGTGATCGACGCTTACAACGGCTCGGTTGACCTCTACATCGTCGACAACAGCGATCCGATCATCCAGGTCTGGCAGGACATCTTCCCCGAGCTGTTCAAGCCGGCCGATGAGTTCCCGCTCGACCTTCAGCAGCACTGGCGTTACCCGCAGGACTACTTCCAGATCCAGGCGGACCAGTACCTCACCTATCACATCGAGTCGGCGCGCGGCCTGTTCAACCGCGAAGATCTCTGGGCCATCCCGCAAGAGTTGTTGCGCCAGCAGGAGATTGCGGTCGAGCCTTACTACGTGACGCTGCGCCTCCCCGACCAGCCGGAGCCCGAGTTCCTGCTGATCCTGCCATTCACGCCTCGCAACCGACTGAATTCGATCGCCTGGATGGCGGGTCGCTCCGACGGAGAGAACTACGGCAAGTTATTCGCGTTCCGCTTCCCGTCGAACAAGAACGTCGACGGTCCGAAACAGATTGAGAACCGAATCGACCAGGATGTTGCTGTGTCCCGACAGTTCACGCTTCTGGGCCAGCAAGGCTCGGAGGTGATCAGAGGCAACCTCCTGTTCATCCCGGTCGGCGATTCGTACGTGTACGTCGAACCGATCTACCTGCAAGCCGAAACCGGGCGCTACCCACAGCTCAAGGGGGTGATCGTCGTCAACGGCGACCGCATTGCCTTCGAGGACACGTTTGTCAACGCGGTGCAGGTTGCGTTGGGCAACCGTGCGGCCCAGGGTCTGTCTTTCCTCGGCGACGTGCCAGGTCAGGCCGTAACGGAGGAAGCTGCCGAAGAGCCGGACGTCGAAGCCCAGCAAGCTCAGCAGGATCGACAGCCGATAACGTTGTCCGATGACGCGGCAGAACTCACTGCACAAGCCCAGGAGGTCTTCGAGGAAGCGCTGGAAAAGCAGCGCGAAGGAGACTGGGCCGGCTACGGTGAAGCGCTTGATCGGCTGGGCCTGATCCTTGAGCGGCTAGCGGAGTCCTCGGAGTAGACGACCGTTGTTTCCGCTCCCCCTCGCAGAGACCGATGCATAACTCAGTTTCCCGTCCCCGCCCCCGAGCGGGGACCCGCTTTGGCATGGCCCAGGCAGCTTGGATAGGTCCCGGTTGACCAGATACAAGCGACAAGGATGGCCGCTGTGTCGGAGCCGGGGAAGGAGCGGGCCCCCGCTCGGTGGCGGGGGCGGTTGAGAAGTTGCGCATCGGTCTCTCGCAGGGGGAGCTGCCGCAGGCTGAGGGGGGTCCCTTCCCTCTAACGCCAGATTTCACGCTGTGGACCCCATTCTCGTCATTCCCGCGCTCCGACGCGGGAATCTCGCTGCATGTGGCGCGGATGTCTGAACTGTTGGCAGCGAGATACCCGCAACAAGCGGAGGCCTTTGAGAGACTCCCCTTCTCCCCCCTTGCGGGGGAGATGCCCCCTGCCTACGCAGGGGCAGGCTCCGGCGGAGGGGGGCCGCTGTTCGGGAAGCCCCATCTGGTCTTCATCAGCCGACCCCCCTCTGTCACTCCGTGACATCTCCCCCCGCAAGGGGGGGAGAGGGGATTCGGGAGTTTCTCAAATGTCTCAATGCGAGCGCTATCGGTTTCATAGACGCCTGACAGTCGCTCGCGTAGTCTGAATCGGATTGAGTCTCCCTGTCGGGGTAACCGGAGTGACGAATATGCCCACCACTGCTGAGCGCGAGTCTGCTGTCTTCATGATGTCGGCGGGCCGTTTGCCCGTCACGCTGGTGCGTGGTGAGGGCACGAAGGTTTGGGACGACGAGGGCAACGAGTATCTCGACTTCGTCGCCGGCATCGCCTCGGACAATCTCGGGCACTGCCATCCGCGTGTTGTGGAGGCGCTCAAGCAACAGGCCGAGACGCTACTGCACGTATCCAACTACTTCTACACGATTCCCCAGCTCGATCTGGCCGACATGGTGCTCGAACAGTCTGGCATGACCCGCATCTTCTTCTGTAACAGTGGGGCCGAGGCGACCGAGGGCGCGATCAAAATCGGCCGCAAGTGGGGCCAGACCCGGCGTGACGGGGCCTCGGAGATCATCGTCATGGACGAGGCGTTCCACGGCCGGACGCTGGCTTCGGTCAACGCGTCGGGCAATCCTCGCTACCGCGAGCCCTTCGGCCCGCTCGACGGTTTCCGCCACGTGCCCTTCAACGATGTCGCTGCGGTGCGCGATGCCGTTGGTCCCGAGACGGCCGCCATCCTGGTCGAACCGCTGCAAGGTGAGGGCGGAGTCAATGTCGCCGACGACGGTTATCTGACCGCACTGCGCGCCATTTGCGACGAACATAACCTGCTGCTAATGCTGGACGAGGTCCAGACCGGGATTGGCCGGACGGGCAAACTGTTTGCCTGGCAGCACGAGGATGTGCAGCCCGACGTGATGGCGTTGGCCAAAGGTCTGGGCAGCGGCGTGCCGATTGGCGCAATCGTCGCCAACGAGCGCGGCGACATTCTTGAGCCCGGCGACCACGGCACGACGTTTGGCGGTCAGCCGTTCACCACGGCGGTCGCGCTGGAGACGCTGCGCGTCATCGTCGACGAGGACATTCCCGCGCAGGCTGAGGCTCGCGGCGAGCAATTGACGTCGGGCATTCGCGCGCTGGAGGATCGCCATCCGTTGATCGACCACGTGCGCGGCAAGGGCCTGTTGATCGCGGTGCAACTGAGCGCCGACGTTGGTCCGGCGCTGGTGACGGCGATCCGCGACCGCGGTCTGCTTTGCAACGTGGTCAAGCCGAATGTGCTGCGACTGGTGCCGCCGCTGACGATCTCGGCAGACGAGATCGACCAGGCGCTCGGCATCATTGACGACGCGCTCGCGTCCATCGCCGAATAGGCCTGAACGGAATCGAACAGAACCGAACAAGAGCGAACAGATTCGAACGCGCATACTCGTCCACGGTCGCTCAGAATTGAACACAACCGAACAGATCCGAACAAAACGAACACAGTTGGGAGACCCGGGTGGCGAAACGAACAGATGAGAAGCGAGTGGTGCTGGCCTACTCGGGTGGGCTGGATACGTCGGTGGTGACGCGTTGGCTCACTGAGCGGGGCTGGGAAGTCGTCTGCATGACAGCCGACATGGGCTATCTCGAGGCCGACGAAGAGTTGGAATCGCGTGCTTATGCCGCCGGTGCAGTCGGCTTCGAAATGCTCGATCTGCGCGAGGACTTTGCCCAGGCATTCTGCTTCCCGGCGCTGATGGCCGGCGCATTGTACGAAGGTCGCTACCCGCTAGCCACGGCATTGGCGCGTCCCTTGATTGCCAAGGCGCTCGTTGACGTCGCACGCCAGCACAACGCGACGGCGGTGGCGCACGGTTGTACGGGCAAGGGCAACGACCAGGTCCGGTTCGATGTGTCGGTGCAGGCGCTGGCGCCCGACTTGCGCATTCTCGCTCCCGTCCGCGAATGGGAACTGACGACGCGCGAGTCCGAGATCGTCTACGCCCAGGCGCACAGCATTCCGATCACGGTGAGCGTTGAGAAACAGTACTCAACCGACGAGAACCTCTGGGGTCGGTCGATCGAGGCCGGTCCGTTGGAGGATCCGTGGACCGAGCCGCCCGACAATGTCTGGGAGTGGACGGTCAATCCGGAAGATGCTCCGGACGAGCCGACGTACCTCGAGATTGGCTTCGAGCATGGCCGACCGGTCTCCTTGGACGGCGAAAGACTCGATGCTGTCACATTGATCAGCCGCATTCACGATGTGGCTGGGGCTAACGGCGTCGGACGGATCGACATGGTGGAAGACCGACTCGTCGGCATCAAGTCGCGTGAGGTCTATGAAGCGCCGGCGGCGACGACGCTGCGCATCGCGCACCAGGCGCTGGAGACGCTGACCCTCTCCAAGAGCCAGATCCGGCTCAAGCATCGACTGATGCAGGACTACGCCGATCTGATTTACGACGGGCTCTGGTTCACGGGAACGCACCAGGACCTGGCCGCGTTTACCGCCTCGATGCAGCGCCATGTGACCGGCACGTCGCGGGTCAAGCTGTACAAGGGCCAGGCCGTCGTGGTTGGCGTCGAGAGTCCGAACAGCCTCTACCAGTACTCGCTGGCGACCTACGACGAGGGTGACGTATTCGACCAGACATCGGCGGTTGGATTCATCGACATCTTCGGCCTGCCGGTGCGGGTGCAGGCAGAGAAGCAGTTGCTCCGACAACCGGGCGGCGTCTTGGACGTATCATCGGGACACACGTCGTAACCGATCGAGCGATGGCCACCTCGGTGCGCACACGAGTCGGTAGGGGACATGGTGACCAGATTGGATATGGGCGATGACGACCAAAGCCTCCGACACTGAGATCGCAGTCGAATACGAAGCGGCTGTACCCACGGCCGGCGGTCCCGACGCTGCGGACTTCCAGATCCGTCGGCCCGGGCACGCAACGCTGGAGTGCGCCCTTTATCTCGCGCTGGACGCCAAGCAGGCGTTTGAGGCGCTCTGCGGTCCACTCTCCGAGGACCAGATCCAGCTCGTGATTCGCGCGCTGGCCGACGGCATCTACCCAGCGCAGATTGCAGAGCTGGGTGAGCCGGCGGCGATCTGGACGATTCGCGCTCGTGACCTATCTGAGGAGCAACTCGATGCAGCGATCGGCGCCGCGGGTCTGACGAAGCTCCCGACGGACGAATAGGGCTGTATCTCTCCCGACGGAAGTGGCGACAACCATGCATAACCCGCTCGCCCTCGCATGGGGAGCTGTCGCGAAGCGACTGAGGGGGTCCCTCGGTGCGTGACGAGCAAATGCGAGCGAACCGGGCGGGACCCCCTCCGCCTTCGGCGCCTCCCCCTGCAAGGGGGAGGAAGAACTGAATTGCAGGCGTATGACCGACGCGAGCGACACTGGCGAGGCTGAGTCGCAGCGGCTCTGGGGCGGGCGCTTCGAGGAAGCGCCCGACGCACTAGTCCAGGCCTATACCTCGTCGATTCAAACCGACCTCCTGCTGTTCCGGCACGACATCGCCGGATCGCGCGCGCACGCGCGGATGCTGGCGTCTCAACGCATCATTGCCGCGGCCGACGCCGCAAGGATCATTGAAGGGCTTGGCCAGGTCGAGTCCGAGATCGAATCAGGCGGATTCGAGATCAACCACGAGCTCGAAGACATCCACACGCATGTCGAGGCACGGCTGAGCCAGATCATCGGCGCCGACGCAGCCGGACGGCTGCACACGGCGCGATCGCGCAACGACCAGGTCGCTCTGGACACGCGGATGTTCGTCCGCGACGCAATCGTGCAGGCAGTCGGCGCAGTGCGGGGACTGCAGGCATCTCTGATCGAGCTGGCCGAGCGGTCGTTGGACGTCTACCTGCCCGGCTACACGCACCTGCAACGAGCCCAGCCGGTACTGCTGGCGCATCACTTGCTGGCCTACCTGGAAATGCTCGATCGCGATGCCGAGCGTCTGGTCGACTCCTTCGCTCGCGCCGACATCATGCCGCTCGGCAGCGCAGCGCTCGCTGGTGCTGCTTATCCGCTCGACCGACAGGCGGTCGCCGATGAGCTTGGGTTCGAAGCGATCTCGCGCAACAGCATGGACGCCGTCTCGTCCCGCGACTACATCGTCGAGTTCTTGTCCAATGCCGCCATTTGCATGGTCAATATCTCGCGACTCTGTGAGGACGTAATCCTCTGGAGTGCGGCGGAGTTCGGCGTCCTGCAGTTCGGCGATGCCTTTACGACCGGTTCTTCGATCATGCCGCAGAAACGAAATCCCGATGTCGCCGAGCTGGCACGCGGCCGCAGCGGCAAGGTCGTGGGTCACCTGACCGCCATTTTGACGACGCTCAAGGGTCTGCCGTTGGCATACAACCGCGACCTGCAAGAGGACAAATCCGGCTTGTTTGATACCGCTGAGAACCTGATTGGCACATTGCACGTCCTCGCTCGTGCGCTGCTAACGGCGCAAGTCGATGGCGCTCGTGCGCGAGCAATGGTGGACGACGATCCGTTCATTCTTGCCACGGACTACGCCGACTACATCACACGCAAAGGTGTCCCGTTCCGCGAGGCACACGGTGTGGTCGGGCGGTTGGTTCGGACCTGCGAACAGCGCGGCTGCAAGTTGTCGGAGTTGACGCTGGAAGACTTGCAAGCCGAGCATGCTGCGTTCGAGTCCGACGCGGTTGGAATGACCGCGCAGTTCGCGCTGGAATCGCGAAATGTGCCCGGCGGTACCGCGCCGCAGCAGGTGCTGACGGCTCTCGATGAGGCGAAAGAACGCCTGCAACTCAAGCCGGCCAACCAGCCGGAGACACCGGCTCAGGAGCCCACGTTGCCCACGTTGGAGACGGGACTGAATCGCGCCCAGCGGCGAGCCGCCGAGCGCGCCGCGGCGAAACAACAGGGCCGACGATGACCGACAAGACCAGCACGTCGAGTCGGTCGGTTGCGATTGCCCCTTCAATCTTGAACGCCGATTGGACGCGCCTCTCGGAGCAGATCGCCGACGCCGAAGCAGCCGGCGTCGATTGGATTTCGCTCGACGTGATGGATGGCAACTTCGTGCCGCCAATCACCTTCGGCGCGCAAATGGCTTCTGCGGTGCGTTCGTTGACGTCCTTACCGATTGAGGCGCATCTGATGGTCGAGCATCCCGAGGATCACATCGGCGACTTCATCGCCGCAGGGGTCAACTGCGTGACCATTCACATCGAGTCGACGCGACATCCGCACCGGTTGCTGCAGCAGATTGCAGACGGCGGCGTAGAGGCGGGCGTGACGCTCAATCCCGGTACGCCGTTGAGCGAGCTTGAGGCCGTCGCGCCGATCTGTGACCGGATCCAGATCATGAGCGTCAACCCCGGTTGGGGTGGTCAGAAGTTCATCCCGGAATCGCTGGATCGAGTTCGGCAGGCGCGAGAGATGCTCGACGCCTGCGGCCGTGAGTCGTCGCCAGTAGCCGTCGACGGTGGAGTGAACGAGTCGACGATCGCCGCAATTGTGAACGCGGGGGCGACGTGGTTAGTAGCCGGTTCGGCCGTGTACAACGACCGAGAATCGGTCGCGGACGCTGTGGCTCGCTTGCGTCGTGCTCTCGATGCGCTAGGTCGTTAGGCCGCATTCCTGGATCGACCTCCCCCTCTGGGGGAGGTGTCACGAAGTGACGGAGGGGGCCGCCCTGTCGAGTGGGTCGTGCGCTGCGTGCCCCTCAGCCCCCGCATCCCCTGGTCAAGCCAGGGGCAGGCAAGTGCGGGGCAGGCTTTCGGCGGCTCCCCCAAAGGGGGAGCCCTGTTTCCAGACCAGCGCTACAACGGCTTTTCGTAGACGCGGTAGACCTTGTAGACCTCGGCGTCGGTTCGTTTGAGGGCGTGGTTGAGCAGGTTGTTGTCCTCGAGCACCCAGCCGAGTTCGGCCCATTGATAGCCTCGCTCGGCGCCTCGTACGTGGACCTCGGCGGTCAACATTTGTCCGAGTTGAGCGAACTCTCGGATTCGCCACTTTTGGCGGACCCCGAGCAGCATCACCCGCCCGCTTTCCGGCTTGCGCTTCAGCCGCCAAAGTAGCTTGGCCCAGCCGAACGGGAAGAGCCGACCATCGATGTCTCGGGCGCACTCGTTGAGGTTGGGAATCGAAATGACCATGGCTGCCGGATCGCCGTCGATCTCGACGATGGACGTGAGATCGGGATCGGCGAACTGGACCAGGTCGGCCGCGAGCCGGTCGGCTTCCTCGGTCGTGATCGGGACAGAGCCCCAGTTGTCGACCCAGGCTTCGTTGAAGATGTCGGCGGCAATTCTGACATCACGTCGAAGCTGCTTCTTGTCGAACGGTCTCACGGTGACACGAGGATGGTCGTGGATGCGCTGCCAGGCACGTTGACGACGGTCGCCGAGCGGAGCAGCGACCGGATAGTGGTACGCCCAGAGGTCCTTGACCTTGGCGTAGCCGTTGGCTTCGATCAGATCGGGAAACCATCGGCGTCCGTGAGGCATCGCGATCATCGGCGGCAGATCGAAGCCTTCGACCAGGCAGCCCGATTCATCGTTGATCGTGAAGTTGAACGGCCCGCGAGAGTAGACGGCGCCGCGCTGGCGTAGCCACGACTCGGCCGCCTCGAATAACGCGGCGGCGGCCTCAGGATCGTTCGCGCAGTCGAAATGACCAAAGAAGCCGGCGGCTTCCTGCCATTTTTCGTCGTGCAGCGGGTTGAGCTGGGCCGAAATGCGGCCCACATCTCTGCCGTCGCGCTCGGCGACGAACAGTTGGGCCTGCCCATAGCGTAGGAAGGGCGTCTTGTTCGGATCGAGACGCTCCATCTGGACGCGACGCAGAGTGGGGATCCAGGAATGGTCTCCCTCATAGACGTTCCAGAGAACGTCTACGAAGGGCAACGCCTGACGCCCGAACCCGATTTCTCGGATTCGGACGCCGGGGTTCATGTCGCTATTGGGACGTGGTGTGCGCCGAACGAGCGCTACCAGCGACGCCCACGGTCGGAGTAGCTCTCGCGGGAGCCACGGTCGTCGTAGCGCGGCTCGCGGTACCCACCGCCGCCGCCGCCACCACCGCCACGGCTCTCACGGTAGCCGCCGCCATCGCGGTAGCCGCCGCCGCCGCCACCGCCACGGTCGTCACGGTAGCCGCCGCCGCCACCACCACCGCCGCGGTAACCGCCACCACCGCCGCCCCCACGCGGTCGCGCTTCGTTGACGCGCAGCTGGCGTCCGTCCATGTCATAGCCGTCGAGCGCGGTGATCGCGTTGCGCGCTTCTTCGTCGTCCATGTCGACGAAGCCGAAGCCGCGTGATCGGCCGCTGTCGCGGTCGACGGGGATCACGCAGTCCTGGACTTCGCCGTGCTCGGCGAAGATTTCGCGCAGTTCCTCAGAGTTTGTACGGAAGGGCAGGTTTCCAACGTAGATTCGCATATTCCTCGGTCTCGGTGTGTCTGCACTGTCTCAGTCGGTCAGAGACAGGCTTCGCGGGTCATCAAGGGCGGACGCTTCATCCGCTGATCTGGCTTGGGGGCGGTTCGTTGTTCCGATCGGGGTCTAGCTCACGCTCGACAGCTCATTGCCTGGGTCAGGCGGCGAGCCGCTTCATCATCGTTCGCAGGCATGCGGTGCATACGTTAAGCCGTTGGGTTTTACCGTCAACGGTTACTTTGTGTCGGTGAACATTTGGCTTGAAGGTGCGCGATGTTCGAGGCGCCTTGCGCTTCCATCGACCCGAGTGCTTGTGCCGGATGTTGCGGCCGAACGTGGTCCGCTTGTCACAGAGGTCACATTTGCCGGCCATCGTTCCGTCCTCAATCCGTCTTTCACGCACGCGGCAGTTTCGGCTGTCGCCGGTGCGTGGCAGGTATCATACCAGCACCCTAGCGGGGTTCTGAGCATGCGACGGCGACGATATCGGCACTCTATACGGGAGGCTACAGATGGTCGGACCGGATGTGAGCGAGACCACGGCGCAGGGCCTGAGCGGCGAGGACGTGAAGCGGATGATCCAGGGCGCGGCCGGCTGGGTCGCGCTGCATCGTGAGGCGTTGAATCTGATCAATGTCTATCCCGTCCCCGACGGCGACACCGGAGCCAATCTGGGTCGCACGCTTGCGGCCGCCAGTGAAGCGCTTGGGGCGACTGACAACGAAGCTCCGGCGCACGAGATTGCCGCCGCAGCCGCCTCAGCGGCATTGCTGGGCGGACGTGGCAGCTCGGGCGTGATTGGCGCGCAGTGGTTGCGTGGGTTTGCGGCCGGACTCGGGCAGGATGCAGACGATTCGCTGGTCATCGCGTTCAACAGTGCCGCCGAGGCGGCTCGCAATGCGGTGTCGGAGCCTCGCGACGGCACGATGATCTCGGTGGCCGCCGACACTGCTGACGCAGTCGCGTCGGTGACGGGTGGTCCATTAGTGCAGATGCGGGAGGCGGTCGCCGCTGCGTACAAGTCGGTTGAGTACACACCGGAGCAGAATCCGGTGTTGAAGGATGCGGGCGTCGTCGACGCGGGCGCGCGCGGTCTCGAGTTCATGCTGCGTGGCATGGCCGGCGCACTGGCTGGCGAACCGATTCCCGAGGTCCCGGCAGAACTGGGCGCCATCGATCCCGGCTGGCTCGCGCGACGGCTGGACTCGGGCAGCGACTTCGACGGGTTCTGCACCGAATTGGTCGTGGCCAATGTCGCAGACATCGAGGGATTGCGCGAGGTGCTGGCTGGCGACGATGAAACTGTCATGCTCGCGCCGGACGGCAAGGACCTGCGCATTCACCTGCACACCGACGAGCCGGCAGACGCCTACGCCGCTGCCGATAGCGCCGGACAGATCCGCATCTTCCGCGCGGTCGATATGCGCGCCCAGGCCGCGCGAACGCACGAATCGCATTCGGATGCCGCCGTCGTCGCGGTCGCCCAGGGAAGCGGATTCGTTCGGGTCTTTAGCGAGCTCGGTGCGGCGGCGATTGTCTCCGGCGGCGCAGCCGACAACCCCTCGGTCGAGATGCTGTTCTCGGCGGCTGAGTCGGTCAAGGGTGAGGATGTCATCATCCTGCCCAACAATCACAACGTCACCCCAGCGGCGGAACGGGCCGGGGAGCTTGCAGCCGAGGCCGAAGAGCCGCAGCGGATCCATGTCATCCACAATGACAGTCAGGCTGAGGGCGTGGCCGCGCTGGCGGCGGTGATCGGCGGCGTTCCGACCGAGGATGTCGTGGCGGAAATGGAAGAGGCGCTCGACGCCGTTCGCATCGGTCGTGTGACACACGCCGCGCGTACGGTGGAAGGGGATGTTCCAATCGCCCAAGGTCAGCCGTTCGCCATGCTGGATGGTGAGATTGTCGGCGCAGGCGAGTCGATCGACGAGGTCGCCCTGACGCTGGCAACCCAGATGGCCGAGTCGCTATCCGGCGCTTCGCTATTCACCCTCTATGTCGGGGAAGATGTGCCGGAAGAACAGGCTGATGCGCTGGCAGAGGCTATTGAAGAGTCAACCAATCTCGAAGTCGACCTGATTGAAGGCGGCCAGCCCCACTATCCGTGGCTCATGGCGCTTGAGTAGCGCCTTGGTCTCGGCACTGGAAGGGTCGCGTTAGTTCACGTAGGATAGAACATATGTCCATCGCTGTAGTCACCGATTCCGCCTCCGACCTTGAGCAGGGCCAGATACCGGGGATCTCCGTCGTCCCGTTGCATCTGCACTTTGGCGACGAGCAGTTCAATGACGGCGTCACGCTGACCAAGCCTGAGTTCTGGCAGCGACTGGATCGGACGGTCGAAGTGGGCGGCGTCTTGCCCACAACGTCCCAGCCTGCGCCCGGGGTGTTTCGCGACGTCTACCAGGGGCTGATCGACGATGGTGCGGACGGGATCGTCTCGGTTCACTTGAGCGGCAAGCTGTCGGGCACACTGAACTCGGCGAGACAGGGCGCTTCTTTATTGGAGACTGGGCCGCCGATTGAGTTCGTCGATTCGGCTTCGGCATCGATGGCCGTCGGCTGGGCCTCGGAGGCGGCGCTTGCCGCCGTCAACGAAGGAGCCGGCGTGTCGGAGGCGGCAGCGGCGGCTCAAGAGCTCGCCGGCAGAACACGCACGTTGCTGTTCGTTGAGACGCTCGACTATCTGCTGCGCGGCGGGAGAATTGGCCGGGCCCGACAGCTCGCCGGGAAGTTACTGCGCATGCGGCCGCTTTTGGAATTGGTTGAAGGAGAAGTCGCCGATGTCGAGCGGCCTCGGACACGCAAGAAGGCGCTCGACCGGTTGTACGCCCAGATCATGTCGAACGGCGAGCCGGAACGCGTCGCGATTCTTCACGGTCAGGCCGATGCGGATGCGAGTGCATTGGCCAAGCGGGTCTCGGACGCCTGTGGCGGGATGGATGTCCCAATTGTGCTGAGCAGCCCGGTCCTGGGGGCGCACATCGGGCCAGGCACGGTCGGCGCAACGGTGCTGCGCAAGAACTAATGACCACCCAGCGCCGGCCGACGCAGACGCTTCAGTCCATGCTGGCGCTGGAGGAAAAGCTGGGCTACCTCGATCGGGCGGTTTCGGGCGGCCTCGACACGTATCTGCGCAACGTGCTCAAGGAGGGCGATCAGCGTCAATTCTTCACACGCATTGTCGCGGCGCTGCCGAAGGAGGGGTACGCAGCATTGACCCCCGACGAGCGCAGAAAGTGGGCGGCTGGTGTGCACGCCACCCTGCGCCCAGGATCCCCCCCCAGAAGCTCCAAACGCCCAGACAAATCTGTAACAACTCCGACAAACGAGGAACGGTTGGCCCGGAATCGGGATCAATCCCAACGAAATCTAGACAAATCTGGACAAATCCGAACACCAAAACGCACGAAGTCCAGCCGTAGACGCCCAATCGCCGCATTCGAAGACGAAAATCCCCTCATCCGAGACATTTCCGTGCTGGGACGCATCCCGTCGCAATCGCGCAAGGCGATGACGACGCTCGGGATCAACACGGTGTACGACCTGCTCTGGCACCTGCCTCGTCGATACGAGGACTGGCGCAACGTCCGTTCTATCTCCGAGGCCTTGGAAGGCATTGAGCTGACCATTGTCGGTGAGATCGCCAGCATCGGCGTGAAGTATCTGCGCAAGGGACGCCAGGCGACGGAGGCGGTGGTGCGCGACGGCTCGGGCAGTCTCAGAGTCTGGTGGTGGTCGCAACCGTATCTGGCGCGCTCGCTGCGACCGGGGATGCGAGTTGGATTGTCGGGCAGGATCGATATGCGCGGACGTCAGCTGCAAATGGTATCGCCCGAGTGGGAACGACTCGATGATCCGGAGGACGACACCGTCCACGTGGGTCGTCTGTCGCCCGTCTATCCAAGGTCCAAGGGTTTGCCAAACCGGACCATCCGAAGATTGGCTCACGTGGCGGTCCGCGACTATCTGCCGCTGCTGGCCGACTCGCTGCCGCCGCACATCGTGCTCGAGCACCGGTTCCCCTCCGAGGCCGACGCGCTGAGGATGATCCACTTTCCCGAGCAGATGGAAGATGTTGATACCGCCAGGCAGCGGATCGCGTTTCAGGAACTGCTCTCGATTCAACTTGCGGTCCTGTCGCGAAAACGCGAGGCGCGACTGCGTTCGGACGCGCCGCCGATCGCCATGCCCGGTGATTTCCTCGACACGTTTCTCGGAGCGCTGCCGTTCGAGCTCACTGTCGCCCAGCAGCGTGTGTTGACCGAGATCCGCAACGACATGTTCCGCCGAGAGCCGATGGCGCGGTTGTTGCAGGGCGACGTCGGGTCGGGCAAGACCGTGGTTGCCGCCGCCGCAATGTTGGCCTCGGTGCGGGCCAAGCATCAGACGGTGCTCATGGCGCCGACCGAAGTCCTGGCCTCGCAGCACTTCGAGACCTTCCAACGGCTCTTCGCCGGGCAGGACCACGCCGACGGCGACCAGCTCTGGCATAACTACAGCCTGGCTCCGGCGCTGGGGCGGCCGGTGCGGATGGCGCTGTTGACGGGCAGTGTGCGGGCCGCGCGCAAGCGACAGATTCACCAGGAGATGGAGAGCGGCATGCTCGACCTGGTGGTCGGCACGCACGCGCTGATCCAGGAGAGCGCCAACTTCAAGGACCTCGGCCTCGCCGTCGTCGATGAACAGCACCGATTCGGCGTCTTGCAGCGCGACGCGCTGCGCAGCAAGGGTCGCAGTCCGCATCTGTTGGTGATGACGGCCACGCCGATTCCACGAACGCTGGCCCTGACGGTCTACGGCGAGTTGGACTCATCGGTGATCGACGAACTGCCGCCCGGTCGGCTACGTGTACAAACGCAGATCGTGGCGCCATCGAGCCGCGAGGAGATCGTCTACCGGCGCATCCGCGAAGAAGCGAAGTTGGGTCGGCAGTCGTTTGTCATCTGCCCATTGGTTGAGGAGTCGGAGAAGCTCGAAGCCGAAGCCGCGACGGCGCAGTTCGAGACTCTGCGCAACGGCCCGTTGCGTGAACTGGCGTCTCGGATCCGGTTGCTGCATGGGCGGATGTCGTCGGAGGAGAAGCAGTCGGTGATGGCTGATCTGGCCAACGGCGATGCCGACGTGCTGGTCTCGACGATCGTGGTTGAGGTCGGCGTCGACTTGCCCAGGGCGACCGTGATGGCGATCGAGGGCGCGGATCGATTCGGCCTGGCGCAGTTGCACCAGCTTCGCGGACGCGTCGGACGCAGCGACATGGAGTCGGTCTGTTACCTGATCTCGGAAACTGAACTGGACCAGAGTCGTCAGCGGTTGGAACTGATGGTGCAGACTTCGAACGGATTCGAGCTGGCCGAGGCCGACCTCGAGATGCGAGGTCCGGGGGAGTACTTCGGAACGCGTCAGTCAGGCTTGCCCGAGTTGCGCGTTGCCAAGCTCACCGATCACGAGACGTTGAATCTGGCCAGGAACTGGGCCAACCGGATCCTGGATGAGGATCCACACCTGCGCGCCCCCGAGCATCGGCTGCTGAGAGATCGGGCCAAGGGATTTGATGTCTCAGGCGCGACGGCGGTGCACTAGCGTCCAGCTTTGACGCTGTTAGACCACACCAACTCCGTCATTCCCGCGCTTGTCGGAGGCCTCTGCAAAACTCCCGCATCCCTCTCCCCCCCCTTGCGGGGGGAGATGTCACGGAGTGACAGAGGGGGGGTCGGCGGATGATGCCCAGATAGGGATCCTGAACAGCGGACCCCCCTCTGCCTTCGGCATCTCCCCCGCAAGGGGGGAGAAGGGGAGGCTCTCAAAGGCCTCCGCTTGTCGCTTGATGGGTTGGCTTCAAACGCCATTGAGTGCGTGTGCGTTACAGACCAATCGCGATATTCTGATTCTTTGGTCACACGGCCACTACAGTGTGAGTCTGACGAGCGGAAATGTGATTTCGACATGGCGCGAGCGACGCGAGATCTTGTCGGTGATCTGGTCCGGAATGGCCTTGAACTGGCGCAAGCCGACAAGGCGCTGCCGCCCATTCCGCCAATGGAGCTGCGCATCGAGCGACCTAAGGAGCGGGAGCACGGCGACTATTCATGCAACGTCGCGCTGAGGCTCGCCAGCGCGGTGCGGATGCCGCCGATGGAGGTTGCCTCGGCGATTTCGCAGCGAATCATGCGCGCTGAGCCAATCGCCGAAGTCGATGTGGCGAGGCCGGGATTCATCAACATCAAGCTGGACGAGAACTGGCAGCGGTCGCAACTGTTGTCGGTGATTGAAGCCGGCGATCAGTGGGGCCGGATCGATTTGGGCGCCGGACATCGAGTTCAGGTCGAGTTTGTCTCGGCCAATCCGACTGGTCCGCTACAGGTGGGCAACGGTCGCGGCGCGGTGCTCGGCGACGCTCTGGCCTCAGTCCTCGACGCGGCCGGATTCGATGTTGAGCGCGAGTACTACGTCAACGACGCGGGTGCGCAGATCCGGCTGTTCGGCCGCACGTTGTACGCGCGATACCTGCAGCAGTTCGGCCGTGAGGCGGCCTTGCCAGACGGCGGTTATCTGGGCGCGTACATGATCGATGTCGCCGCGAAGATGAAAGAGGAATCGGGCGAGCGCTGGATTGAACGCGACGAAGATCCGCCGGAGGAACTCTCGGAGCGAGGATTGCAGTTGATGGTTGAGCAGATTCGCGCAGATCTGGCCCTGCTGCGTGTCGAATTCAATCACTGGCAGCGCGAATCGGCGCTGTTCAACGGAGTTGACGGCGAGTCGACCTACGACGTGGCGATGGGACGCTTGCGTGACGGCTCATTTGTGATTGAGAAAGAAGGGGCGGTCTGGTTCCGCTCTGAGGACCTGGGCGAAGACAAGGACAACGTCCTGATCCGCTCCTCCGGCGAACCGACATACTTTGCCTCCGACGTGGCGTATCACTACGACAAGTTCCTGACTCGCGACTTCGACACCGTGATTGATGTCTGGGGCGCCGACCACCAGGGTCATGTGGCTCGGACCAAGGCGGCCGTCTCGGCCGTCGGCGGCGACGGTGACGCGCTGGAAGTGTTGCTGTACCAATTGGTGCATCTGCGCCGAGGCGAAGAGCGTGTGCGGATGTCGAAGCGAACCGGCGAGATTGTGACGTTGCGCGAGTTGATCGAGGAAGTCGGCGCGGATGCAGCGCGATTTTTCATGCTGCAACGCTCCGCTGATGCGCAGATGGACTTCGATCTTGAGGCGGCCGCGTCGGCCGACCCGCGCCAGAATCCCGTCTCCTACGTCAAATACGCGCACGCACGCTGTGCCAGTGTGCTGAGAACTGCCGCCGAAGCGGGGATGGCTCCATCTTCCGAGCACCTCGAGGTGCTGGCTAGCGAGCAAGAAACTGCGCTGATCGGTGAGATTCTGCGATTACCCGAACTGGTCGCCGACATGGCGATTCGTCGCGAGCCGCATCACCTGACCTACTACGCCCAAAGCCTGGCACAGGCATTTACGTACTTCTATGACAACTGCCGGATTGTGGTAGCCGACGAACCGGAGCAGTCCGCAGCGAGACTCACCCTGACGCAGGCGTCGCAGGCTGCGTTGGCGGCTACGTTGCGAATGATCGGCGTTGAAGCGCCTGACGAGATGTAAGACTTCGGAGGAATCACCATGCAGGATCGCGTGTTCGCAGGCATCCGCGCGACCGGTCGGCAGCACATTGGCAACTACCTTGGCGCGATCCAGAACTTCGTCGCGCTGCAGGAGAAATACGAGTGCATCTACTCGATCGTCGACCTGCACTCGCTGACAACATTGACCGACACGGACCAACTTCGCGACAACGTGCGCGAAACCGCTCTGGACCTGCTCGCTTCGGGCATCAGGCCGGAAGAGACGATCCTCTACGCGCAATCTCACGTGCCCGAAATTTCGGAGTTGCACCTGTTGCTCTCGATGGTCACGCCGATCGGTCGGCTGATGAACGTGCCGACATTCAAGGAGAAGGCCAAATCACAGCCCGACAACGTCAACTACGGACTCGTCGGCTATCCCGTCCTGCAAACGGCTGACATCGTCCTCTACCGGGCCAACAAGGTGCCCGTCGGCGAGGATCAATTGCCTCACCTCGAACTCGCTCGGGAGATCGTACGGCGGTTCAACAACATCTTCGGCAACACCTTCCCCGAGCCCGAGGCAGAGCTGACCAGCGCGCCGATGGTGCTCGGTTTCGACAATCGCAAGATGTCCAAGTCGTACGGCAACGCCGTTGACGTCGCCGCGACTCCGGAGGAGACATTTCAGGCGATCCGCACTGCCATCACCGATCCGCAGCGAGTCCGCCGCACGGATCCCGGTGATCCCGATGTCTGCAACGTCTACACATTGCACGGATTCTTTGGACCGGACAAGCAGCCGGAGATCGCGTCGGCATGTCGCAGCGCCGAGATTGGCTGCGTCGACTGCAAGAAGCAGCTCTCCGACTCCGTAAACGACTACTTCGCACCAATCAGGGCGCGTCGGGAAGAGTTAGCCGCGGATCCAGACGCGGTTGATGAAATCCTCCTGGACGGAGCGCGCCGCGCACGCGTAATCGCCGCCGAGGTCCTGGCTGACGTCAAAGATGCAATTGGTCTGCCGGCGTCGTTGCCAGAGGTGGCCAACGCCACGTCGTGAGGTTCGTCATTGCCGCGCTGGTCGCGGCAATCTCGATGAGTGGAATGCACACGCCTGTGCAAGCAAGCTCGAGATACCCGCGGCAAGCGCGGGTATGACGAAGTGAAGGCGACTACTTCCGCTCGATCACCACGATCGGAATCTGACGGCCTGCGCCGCCGGCCCGGATCGCGTAGTCGAGATACGGGGAGAAGTCCTTCGCCATCAACGCGAAGAGCTTGTCCCGTTCTGGACCCTCGGCGGTTCGCGCGGTGGCATCGAACTGCTCGGTGCCGACCATCAACTGGACATCCGGGTTGGCGTCGATGTTGAGGTACCAGGCAGGGTGATTTCTCGATCCGCCCTTGCTGGCGACGATCACGTAGGCGTCATCGGACTCGCCGTAGATCAACGGCAGCGTCCGCCACTCGCCCGACTTCCGGCCCTTGGCCGCCAACAGCAGGCAGGGAATCGGACCGGAGCCGTCAGGACGGTCCCACATGTGGCCTTCTTCGCCACCGGAGTTGAGGTACTGCTCGGTGTGGGTGCGGATCCAGTCGGGGAGGTTCGGGTCGACCGTGAAGATGTCGGACATGCTGGCTCTCTCCAAAACTTGTGAACGTGTTGCCGCAAAGTCTAAGGCCGGACGCCGGCCTTGCCCTTGACGCCGAGGGTTGCCGAGATGGTTTCGTAGGCGTGCTCAAGGAATCGATAGATGTAAGACCTCGTCTGTCGCGGATCAATGATGTCTTCGATGCCGAACGCCTCGGCTGTGCGAAACGGGTTGCGGAACTGGAGCAGATGCTCTTCAAGCTCCCGCCGACGCTGGTCGGGATCGGGCGCGCTCTCAATCTCGCGTCGGTAGGCGGCTGCGACACCGCCTTCGATCGGGATGGACCCCCAGTCGCCTGAGGGCCAGCCGACGCGGTAGTTGATCGAGCCGACATTGGCCGTGGCCTGGCCGGCCATGCCGTAGTTCTTTCGCGTGATCACGGTAAAGACCGGCACGGTGGCCAGATAGGTCGCCCAATAGGCGCGCATGCCGTGGCGCAGGGTGCCCGTCGCCTCAGCTTGCGGGCCGAGCATGAACCCGGGCACGTCGGCGACGAAAACGATCGGGATGTGGAAGTGGTCGCACAGCTCGACGAAATGACCCTGCTTGTCGGCCGAGTCGGCGGTCATCGCGCCAGCCAGCATGCTGGGGTTGTTGGCCACAATGCCGACGACGTATCCGCCAACGCGGGCAAAGAGCGTGTGTACGGTCGTGCCGAACTCGGGCTTGACCTCGAAGAACTCGCCGTCATCAACGATCAGCTCCACGACCCTCAGCATGTTGTAAGGCCTCGTCCGCTTGCGCGGGACAATGCTCAGTAGCTCTTCTTCCTCGCGGTCGGGCGGATCGTCTGTGGACTTGAAGGGCGGCTGCTGGTAGACGTTCTGCGGCATGTAGCTGAGGAATGCCTGCATCTGTCGGATGGCGTCGATCTCGTCTTTGGCGCGGTTGTCGATGGCGCCGGACTGCGCCACATGAATATCGGGCCCGCCAAGTTGGTCTTTGGTCACGTCCTGGCCCAGGGCCCGCTTGACCAGCGGCGGACCGCCGGCGAAGAGCGCACCCTGGGGCGTCATCACCGTGAAGTGGCCGAGCATGGCTCGCGCGGCGACGCCACCGGCCGTGGCGCCGGCGACACCGAAGATGAGCGGCACTTCCTGGCCGGCTCGAATGTCGGGGCCGAACACATCGAAGCTGCTCGGCAGATGACCGTGGCCGTCGCCCTCGGCAGCGACGTTGGCGCCTGCGCCCTCGTGAAAGACGAACAGTGGGACCCGGTACTCGCGCGCCATGTCGGCGAGGAAGAGGCTCTTGAATCGTTCCTGGGTGCTGATATCCGCCGCGCCACCGCCGACTGTGAAGTCTTCGCCGCCAACCACAACAGACCGGCCATCGATCTTGGCAAGTCCGCCGATGTAGGGCAATGGTTTGAAGTCCTTGAATTGCTGATCTTCGTACGCGCCATAACCGGCGAGGCCTCCGATTTCGTGGAAGCTGCCGGGATCGACAAGCGCGTCGATCCGGTCGCGGATGGTGAGCTTG
This sequence comes from Dehalococcoidia bacterium, assembly GCA_965232875.1. Taxonomy (GTDB): domain Bacteria; phylum Chloroflexota; class Dehalococcoidia; order Bin125; family Bin125; genus Bin125. Next base: position 300,906 of record OZ247431.1, read on the forward strand.
CCCAGCTCTCGCTGGCGGTTGACGCGTTCCTCGCCGCCCATGTTGAGCGCCAGCTTGCGGCGCAGGTTCAGTTCATCAACTTCGGGTTGCCAGTCGGTCGGTTCGGACATCGCACGCTCCAGGATGCTGCGCGATCAACCTAGCGGATCGGCTGACACAGTTCGCCCGACGCAGTTCGCCTGTTCGCAAATCAGGCCGAGGCCGCCGCGCCGAGCCAACCAATGAGCAGGAGCGGCAACATTGGCACGATCAACCATCGCTGCAGTCGCAGGCGCACCTCGGTGATTCGGCGCATGAGCATCCAGATGCAGAACAGTCCGACGATGACAAAATAGAGCAACGGCGCCAGCATCCAGGCGAGACTGCCGCCGGACAGGTTGATTGAGGCGGCCGCGAGCGCCAGTGCGGCGGCGAGTATGGCCCAGGACATGGAGATCGCTGTGTCGATGCCCAGCCAGTGCAGCACAGAGCGGGAGCCGTCGACATCGTCGATTTCAAAGTCCGGCAACTTGTAGATCATGAACGTGGCCGTGCCGGTCAGCGCGCCGACCGGGATGACCCAGAGCAGATGCGCACTGGTAAAGCTCGCATCTGCCGTCTGGATTGCGCCGACCGGCAACAGGACGCCAATCAAACCAAATGCCGCGAACCCGAGCAGCGATCCGCGCCAGGCGTAGCTGTACAGGGCGGTTGCGGCGAGCATGGCCAGGCCGATCACACCCACGCGCCAATCGGTCAGGAATCCAATCACGCAGCCCAGCGCCGTGGGGATCAGGGCTGCGAGCAGCGCCGATTTCGGCGTCATCTTCGATGCCGGGATCGGTCGCATCAGCCTGCTGGTGGCGTCGATGTTGGCGTCCAGGGCGTTGTTGATCAGTCCGGCGGCATAGGCAAACGCGACGATCATGCCGCCGTATTGGAACGGAAGTCCCCAGTAGAGCGAGCCCTCGGCTGCGGTCAGCACCATCAATGCCGCGGTGACCAGCATCCAGCTGGCGGTGGTCGGACGGCAGAGTTCCATCCAGGCATACGTGCGGCTACGCAACAGCCTGATTCGCCAGTCGACTTGCGGGTCTGGGTCGTGCTCTGTCACTGAGTCAGCTTATGCGCCAACTCGTTGATCTCCAGCGATGTACATTCACAATCAGGTCGTCTACATATACTCGCAACCAATATCGAGCATCGGACGACCAGAATTGACAGGAGCTCCCAATGGCGATCTTGAATATGGTCCGCGACTACGAACGAGTCGCCAAGTTTCAGCTTGGACGGTACGTGGGGATGAAGGGGCCGGGATTGGTCTGGATTATTCCGATTCTCCAGGCGGGAGTCAAGGTCGATACCCGCGAGCAGTACTTCGATGTGCCACCACAGCGCAACATCACGCGAGACAACGCCGGAGTCGATGTGGACTTCGTCGTTTATCTGCGCGTGATGGACCCGGAGCGCACGGTGCTCGAGGTCCGAGATTACCTCGGCGCCGCTCGGCAACTGGCGACAACCACGCTGCGCGCTGTCGTCGGTGAGATGGCGCTGGACGAGGTCCTGTCCCGTCGCGACGACATTAACGACATGATGCGAATCAAGCTCGATGAAGTGACCAATCGCTGGGGCGTGAAGGTGACCGCGGTGGAAATCCGCGAGATCGAGCCGCCGCCCGCCATCGCCGAGGCAATGACGCGTCAGATGTCTGCAGAGCGAACGCGACGCGCCCAGATCACGGAGTCCGAAGGTTCGCGTGACGCGCAGATCAACGTCGCCGAGGGTGAGCGGCAAGCAGCCATTCTACAGGCGGAAGGTGAGCGGCAATCGCAGATTCTGCGTGCGTCAGGTCACAAGGAAGCGCAGTTGTTGGAGGCAGAGGGTTACGCCAGCGCGCTTGCGGCGATCAACGAAGTCGCCTCAGATGCACACGGCAACACGATGGGTCTGCAATACCTCGACGCCATCCGCACGCTGGCGACCAGCGAGAGCACCAAGTGGATTGTGCCGATGGAGCTAACGAACGCGGCTCGCGCAATCGTCGAGCGTCTGGGTGTCGGTTCGAGCAACGCAGGCGCCAATGGCGGCGGCGGGTAGTCGGCTGCAGGCATCATCCCAGTCCCTGCTTCCCGAATCCCATCTCCCCCCCTCGCGGGGGAGATGTCACGGAGTGACAGAGGGGGGTCGGCGGAAGATGACCAGATAGGGATCCCGAACAGAGGATCCCCCCTCTGCCTACGGCATCTCCCCCACAAGGAGACTGATGCATAACCTTTCAACCGCCCTCGCCTCCGAGCGGGGGCCCGCTCCTTCCCTGGACCCGACGCGAAGGCCATTCTTACGCGTCCTATCTGGTCTTCCGTAACAAGTCGGTGCTGCAGTGGACCAGCCTGAGCGGGTCCCCGCTCGGGGTCGGGGACGGGAATCTCAATTGTGCATCAGTCTCACAGGGGGGGAAGGGGAGTTACGCGTTGGTTTCAGCGAGAGGAGGCAGGGAGTTGACGACCTATTGTGGGCCCGCATATTCGTGCACGAACTGGTGCATCTCCGACATCACGGTCTCCGGATCCTCAGCCAGACCGTGGCCGCCGTTCTCAATCAGGACCAACTTCTTCGGCTCGGCGGCGCGCTCGTAGATGTCCTCCGAGGCCATGTGATGTAGGATCGCGTCGGCGGTGCCGTGGATCAGTAGTAGCGGCTTAGCCATTTCATCCACCTGGCGAGTGCCGAAGAGCTGTGGTGAGAGTGAGATCACGCCTCGGACCTGTGGCATGATTTGTGCGGTCTTGATCACTACTGCGCCGCCGAATGAATGTCCGGCGAGGACGAGCCGCTCCGCTCCGACGCCGGACAGGAACGAACAAGCTCCAAGCAGATCGAGCACGCACTCCTCAAACTCTCCTGCGATCCGGTAGTGAATACGTAGGGTCGAAATGCCTTCGCCGGGCAATTGCTCGGCCAACCGCCGATAGACGCTGTCGGCGGGACCTCGCGTTTCGTGCTCCCCGCCCATTGCGCCGGAACAGGTGATCAGCGCACCAGTCTGACCCTCACAGACATCGAGCATGGCTTTGATTTCTCCGCGAGTCGTGCCCAGCCGCAACTCCAGGCGCGACGGATCTGGCTCGCCGACTTCTACTTCCCTCGGTCGCGCCTGCACGCCGGTAATGCTGAGTGTGAGATCTTCAGGATCGGGTTCGTCGGGCAAGGGATTGAGCTTGAACGTCATATGAGCAGGCTAGCGCCCGTGAGATCGGCCTTGAGTGCGGCGTCGAGTTCGATTTGCCTGCTTGAGCCGTCTACTTGGCCATTGGCGACTGAAAGAGGAATCGCTGAATGCGGTTGAGCGCTTCCTCGATGTCGTCGTAACTGGTGGCGTAACAGGCACGCACGTGTCCCGCGCCGGCGGCGCCGAAGGCTGATCCGGGCACAACGGCGACCTGCTCTTGCAGGAGCAGTTGTTCGGCGAAGGTCTCGTCGTCGTAGCCGGTCTGGGCGACAGAGGGGAACGCGTAGAACGCGCCGCGCGGCTCGGCGCAAGCGAGTCCGAGCTTGTTGAAGCCTCGCCACATCAGTTGACGCCGACGGTCGTATTCCTCGCGCATCGAGATCACATATTCCTCGCCTGCGCGGACGGCTTCGAGGGCTGCGTGTTGCGCCACGGTCGGCGCGGACATCATGGCATACTGGTGAATCTTCAACATCCCGCCCAACAGGTCCGAGGGCGCAGCCGCCCATGCGACGCGCCAGCCGGTCATCGCGTGCGACTTGGAGAAGCCGCCCAGTGTGATCGTCCGCTCCTGCATGCCCGGAAGCGCAGCGATGGGCGTGTGGGTCGCGCCGCCGTAGACCAGCCGGTCGTAGATTTCGTCCGAGATGACCAGCAGGTCATGTCGCTTCACAACGTCGGCCAGCGCCTCGAGGGTTCGACGATCGAGCACTGCGCCGGTTGGGTTGGAGGGATAAGCGACCAGCAGCGCCTTGGTCTTGGGCGTAATCGCCGCCTCGACCGCGCTCGGGTCAAGTTCGAAGTTCTGCGCCGCGTTGGTGGTGACGGGGACGGGCGTGCCTCCGGCGAGCACTACCGCCGGCGCGTGAGCCGCGTAAGATGGGTCAGCCACGATCACTTCGTCGCCCGGATTGATGATCGCGCGCGCCGCCAGATCAAGGCCTTCGGAGACGCCGGTCGTAATCAGCAGCTCTTCGCGAGGATCCCACTGAATCCCGTAGCGACGATCCAGGTCGGCGGCGATCGCTTCTCGCAACTCCAGCAGTCCCAGGTTGGACGTGTAGTGCGTGTGCCCCTGCTCGATCGCGCGAATGCCGGCTTCGGAGATGGGCCAGGGTGTGACGAAATCGGGTTCACCCACCCCCAGCGATATCACCTGCTCCATTGAGGCGATGATGTCAAAGAAGCGCCGGATGCCCGATCCAGGTACGGCTTGTACCCGCTCGGCGACCCTGCTCGGACCGTCGGCCGCGTTTACTCCCGCTCCAGCCGCCGCGGACGCCGATCCAGCACCCGCGGCGCCGATACGCCTGGGTTCGTCGTCGCTGGCAAATGGGCGGTCGTTGGACGCTATGGGCATGGAACTCTCGCTCTGAACTCCTGTGTACGGGTTAGAAGACGACCTTCTGGCGGTCGTTCTGCAGATCGATCTCAAGGAAGACGCCGTCTTCCTTGTAGCGGCGCATCAGGACGCGGGTCGTGGTGCCCTTGACGCCCGACATCGTGGCCAGGCGATCGCCGACGAAGTCGGAGATGCCGCGCATGTTGTCGGCCTCGACCATGACCAGGAGGTCGTAGGCACCGGAGACGAAGTACACCGTACGCACTTCATCAAAGCGCGCGATTCGGCGGGCGACGGCGTTGTAGCCAACGTTTTCCTGAGGCTCGACGGTCACTTCGACGACGGCGTACACGGTCGAGAGCCCCAGAGTCTCCCAGTTAATCTTCGCGCCGTGCGCCAGGATGATGCCGCGTTCCTGCGCTTCTTCGATCGCGTCAACCACAGCCGATTCTTCAACGCCGACGGTCGCAGCGATCTGGGCCGGAGTCAGGCGGGCGTCGCGTTCGAGTTCGCGCAGAACGGGTTCGAGGATTGAGTCCATCAAGATCGCACTTTACGTGAAGAAATGGGTCGTGTCAGTGGTGGTGGGCGGACCGGATCTACTCGTTACGTTGAGCCAACATTCGAACTCGGAATCGTGGGCCATCGCGCGATCTGCTCGTAGGCGTTGGCGACGCCGAGCAAGGTGGTCTCGTCCAGACGTTGTCCGACGAACTGCAGACCGACCGGCATCCCCTCGGCGCCGAAACCGCCGGGAATCGAGATCGCCGGCAGACCGGCGATATTGGCCGGAATCGTGAAGATGTCGTTGAGGTACATCTGATACGGGTCGGTAATCTCGCCCTGCTTGAAGGCGACCGTCGGCGCAGTCGGTGCGACGATCACATCGTGCTCGGCGAAGACGCGGTCGAACTCCCGTCGAATCAACGTACGGACTTTCTGCGCCTGCAGATAGTAGGCGTCGTAGTAGCCGGCCGAAAGGGCGTATGCGCCGAGCAGGATGCGGCGCTTGACCTCACGGCCGAATCCGTGCTGCCGAGTTGCTTCCATGTCCGACCACATCGACTCGCCGCCTCGAGCGCCGTAGCCGTACTTGACGCCGTCGAATCGAGCCAGATTGGCCGAGCATTCTGACGGAGCCAGAATGTAGTAGACCGGCAGCGCCATCGGCACTGAAGGCATCGAAGGGCTTCGGTCGATCACTGCGCCGTTCGCAGCCAACAAATCCAATGAAGCTTCAACGGTTGCAGCGACATCGTCGTCCATGCCGTCACCGAAGAACTCTTGCGGCGCGGCGACTTTCAGGCCGTCGAGGCCGCGGTCAAGTTGAGCAGAGAAGTCAGGCACCGGCTCGTCGTAGCAGGTGGAATCGAGCGGATCCGGTCCGGCGATGGCCTGTAACAAGAGCGCGGCATCTTCCACAGTTCGCGTGAACGGGCCGATCTGGTCTAGAGAACTGGCGAACGCAATTAACCCATAGCGCGAGACTCGGCCATACGTTGGTTTCAGGCCGACCACGCCGCAGAACGACGCGGGCTGCCGGATCGATCCGCCAGTGTCCGAGCCGAGCGACGCGATGCATTGCTGAGCCGCGACGGCGGCGGCAGATCCGCCGGATGAGCCGCCCGGTACCCGCTCGAGATCCCACGGGTTTGCAGTAGGGAACCAGGCGGAGTGTTCGGTGGAGGAACCCATCGCGAACTCGTCCATGTTGGTCTTGCCCACGGAGACGGCGCCGGCGTCGCGCAAGCGCGAGACGACCGTCGCGTCATAAGGCGGGACGAGATTGTCAAGCATCCGCGAACCGGCGGTGGTGCGTACGCCCTTGGTCATCAAGACGTCCTTGAGCGCAATCGGCAAGCCGGTCAGGGGTGCAGTCGCATCACCGCCGGCGAGCAGATCGTCAGCGGCGGCAGCCTCAGCCAACGCCTTCTCACCCGTCACCGTGACGAATGCGTGTACGTCCTCATCGGTGGCGCTGATCCGGTCCAGAAAGGCCTGAGTGAGTTGTTGCGACGTGACGTGTCCGTCCCGAAGCCGGCGTGCGCCGTCTGCCAATGTGGTCGACAGCAGGTCCTGGTTGCTTGTTGTGTCAACGGATGCGCTCATGATTGATCAAGCACCGCATGCACGCGGAAGTAGTCGTCCTCCCGCTGAGGCGCATTAGCCATGATCTGCTCGCGAGGCAACGATGGCCGCGAGGCGTCGTCGTCTTTGACGTTGAGCAAGTCTGCGCCGTTGTTGGTCGGCGGGACATCTGTGGTGTCGATTTCAGCCAACGCGTCGATGTGCGAGAGGATACTCGCGAGTTCGCTGCGGAACTCTTCGACTTCGGAATCCGTCAATTCAATACGCACCAATGATGCGAGATGACGGACCTGTTCGCTCGTGAACTGTGTGTCGTCTGATGAGGGCATATTGGGAGGATCGCGTGAGCGCCTTCGTTATCGGTGAGTGAAACGCAGCGTATCGCTCGATCACGTACTGGTCAGGTTGAAGGTCACACGACGTAATGTGGAGTCTGAGCAGGAGTGTGGGCATTGCCCTCTGAACAACACCGGGAACATAGACGACGCCTGAGCCTGGCCACGCGTCTGGCAATTCGCTCGCGTCGCCGCAAGCGGGGCGAGCGCGTCGAGCCGGCGCGCATGCGCGGCTGGATGGTCGCGCTGGTCATCCTGCTCGGCGTGCCGATGGTCATGCTGGGTGCAGCGGCCGGGGCCGCGTACCTGATCTACTCCGACTTCGCCGACGACCTCGCCGCGCCCGATGAGATCGAAGAGACCCAATTGCTGCTCGGCAGTACGAGGGTGTTCGACCGCAACGGCGAGAACGGCGTCTTGCTGTTCGAATACGCGCGCGCGTCCGACGGATTGCGCGCTCCGGTGCGATTGCATCGAGTGTCGCAATTCATCGTCGACGCGACGGTTGCGACCGAAGACTCCTCGTTCTGGACAAACCAGGGCATCAACCTGCGCGGATTGATGCGCGCCGCCTGGGAGAACTTCGGCGTGGGCAGTTCCGACTTCCTTGGTGGTTCCGGAGGCTCGTCGATTACACAGCAACTGGTCAAGAATGTGTTGATTCCGCCCGAGGAACGCAGTGGACGCACGTTGAACAGGGTTCGCGGCAAGCTCAAGGAGACGATTCTCGCGGTTGAGCTGACCGATGAATACAGCAAGGAACAAATCCTCGAGTGGTATCTCAACTCGATCTACTACGGGAACTTCTCCTATGGGATTGGCGCGGCGAGCCATCGCTACTTCGGCAAGCCGCCGTCGCAACTGACGCTGGCCGAATCGGCGCTGTTGGCCGGATTGCCGCAGGCGCCGTCGCTCTACAACCCGTTGGTCAATCCAGAGGGCGCGAAGCAGCGACAACGACAAGTGCTTGAGCTGATGGTTCGGCACGGCTATATCAGCGGCGCAGAGTCCAAGGTGGCCTGGCAGGAACCGCTTGACTTCGAACGGGAAGAGTTCGACATTTCTGCGCCGCACTATGTCATCTATGTGCGTGAGCAAGTGGAGAAGCTCTGCCTGCTCGATCGCTTCGTCCCGCCGGCAGGCGCAGGGGGCTGCGACAACCTGATGGACAACGGCGGGCTGAGAATCCGTACGTCGCTTGATTTCGCCCTACAAGAGCGAGCTGAAGTGGAGCTGCGCTCCGCTATCAACGGATTCGAAGCAACTACCGGTGCACATAACGGGGCGTTAGTGGCCATCGATCCATCGACTGGCCAGATCCTCGCGATGGTTGGCAGTCGCGACTTCTTCGACGAAGCGATCGACGGACAGGTCAACCTAGCCACGGCGACGCATTCACCCGGCTCGGCGCTCAAGCCGCTGACCTATCTCGCCGCATTCCAGATTGATCCGCGCATGTGGCATCCCGCCACTGTCCTCTGGGACGTGCCGACGACCTATCTCGAAGCGGATGGAACCGAGTTCCGGCCCGTTAACTTCGACGGCATCTTCCGCGGACCGGTCACGATTCGCAGCGCATTGGCCAACTCGATGAACGTGCCGGCGTTCATCGTCGCCGACCGGTTGGGCAGCGGCGCACTGCTCGACACGATGCACCAACTCGGTATCACGACGATGCACGATCCGGGAGCGTACGGACCATCGATCACGCTGGGCGGTGGCGAAGTGTCGTTGCTGGACATGACCTACGCCTACGCGACGCTGGCCAACCAGGGAGAGATGAAAGGACATCCGACCGTCCTGGCGCTGCCTGACGGGTTCCGAGACCTGGATCCGGTCGCCATTCTCGAGATCCGCGATGTGGAGGGCCGCCTGCTCTACGAATGGTCGCCGACGGGCGAACCGGAAGTGCGTGCTGTCGCTCGGCCGGCGCAGGTCTTCCAGATCACCGACATCCTCTCGGACAACAGCGCCCGATCGCTGCTCTATGGCACCGCCAGTCCACTGTTGCTTGATCGACCAGCGGCGGCGAAGACTGGTACGGCCGGTGACCCGGGGATGGATGACATTCGGCGCGATTACTGGACGATGGGCTACACACCGCAGCTCGCCGTCGGTGTCTGGGTCGGCAACGCGGATGAATCTCCAATGACTGGCGGATCGTCAGTGCAGACGGCCGGGCAGATCTGGAATCGATTCATGCTCGCCGCTCACGAGGGTCTCGAAGCAGAACCGTTCGCTCAGCCCGCAGGCATTCACCGAGCGGAGGTTTACGCTCCGGCGGTCCCGCCGCTCTGGGCTGTTTCCGACACGGATACCGACCTGCGCAATCCTTGCACCTCGACCAGGCGAGAGCTGTTCGTTTCGATTCGCGTCGTGCCCCCAGTTGACAACCACATCTGCTTCGAAGTTGATGTGGATGCTCGGACGTTGCAGAGAGCGACGGTTGAGACCCCCGAGGAATTCCTGCGAGCCGGCGTCTGGCTGGAGCCGCCGACCGTCGCCAGAGGAGGAGCGACCGCGCACGATCCTGTGATCGTCGACTGGTTGCGACGCAATCGCGTTGCCTACCTGCAACCCGGCACAGTCGACGAGAGTCATGCGCCAGTTCGGATCGACTCCCCAGAGGAGGGCGCACTGATCGAACGCGGCAGTCTGCTCGTGACGGGTCGCGCTCAGAGTCGGGATCTGGTCGGTTGGACCTTGACCATGCGCCGTTTCGGCGATGAGGAAGCCCTCACGATCGCGGAAGGAAGTGTAGGCGTCGATGGCGGTGTGCTCGCAAGGTGGGATAGCAGCGAGGTCTCAGACGGCCTCTATCGACTGTCACTGGAAGTGGTTGACGGTTACCTCGGGGCGATTTCACACGAGGTCGTCGTGATACTGCCGGGCGGCGCCTCAGTCGCTGAAACTGAGACTGAGGCAGAGGCCGAAGTCGAAGAGACAGAGTGACTCCGCCATGCTTCCCACTACGTCTGCGTCACCCGCGGGTTCTCCTCGACGATGTCAAGGCAACAGGGTGTTCGCCTCCGCAGACGACCCGATCCATCTGACCGCATCGAGAAATTCAGCCAAGGAGTCGGTCGCCTCCCGCAACTCCAATAGCCGATCTCCCCAATGGCTCGCCGACGAAGGACTCGCTCCGTATCCACCTCGGAATGCGAGAAACGCCTGGTTGATCCGGCGGTACGGCCTGCCCAGTTCGATGAGCTCCTGACGCACAGCCTCCATCTCACGTTCCGCATCCTCAATCTTGCCAACCTCAAGCAGCGCGTCGACATCGAGGCGAAGCTGCCTCAGGATGGGATCGGTCCTGGCCCGAATCGCTTGCCATTCACTGTCAGGCTCCGGTTGTGAGTCTCCCTCGTATCCGAGGAGCGCTGCAGCGAACTCTCCGAGCTGGTCGCCGACGATGTCGGCCACGGTCTCGTTAATCGTGCGCATGTCCGATCCGCGACCGTAGGCCAGCCCCAGCGGATAGAACCCCAGATGGTGATGCGTCCACTCATGCGCCATGATTTGCAACGTACTGAGATAGTCGCGCGACGACACGACCGCTGCCGGATAGAGCGCGACCCCTCCGACACCTCCGACCCAGGCCGACCAGCGCAGATCTGCTTCGACCATCGATTCGATCTGTTCATAATCGTCTCGTTGCACCTCGGAAGTCAGCAGCACCGAACGGACCATGCGCACTTCATCACGAGCCGAGACTGCGAGGACATGCAGCCGGTCGCTGAGATCGACATCGATCGGCGGCCAAACAAGGCGCACTCGGTTGAAGAGCGGCAGAGGAGAGTCCAGATCCAGTTCGGAGACAGCCCGGCTCAGCCGGCGCTCGAGCAGCAGTTCGGCCGCTTTACGGTCTCTCTCATCGTTCCGCTCGAACCATCTCTGGAGGACCGCCTCTTCATCCAGATCCGGGTCATCAACCCAACCAGCGATATTGGTCAGCCATCGGTTCGGCAGATGAGTCAGCTCGTACTTGATGAAGGAGAAGCGATGTGTCTCGGTCGCATCTTCCAACAAATCTTCGAGTTCGGGAGTAGATTGCGCCTTTAGCGTCGATGCGGCAAAGAACGCGATCACCATCGTCATGGAGATTGTGAACGCCGCTAGCGCAGCTGCCAGCAGCACGCGTCGGTAGTGCATGAATTCGATGCTACGCTCAACCGCGTCGATGGCTCGTCCAGTAACCGAACCACTGCGAATTCCAATCGTCCGACGAGAAGTGCGCGCGGTGGCTGCCGCGATCGATCTCGTGGTTATCGGCCTGTTCAGCTTGCTCTGTGCCGTGTTTGCCACGCTGGCCATGCTGCTCATGGTCGACCCGCTGGAACGCGATCCCACAGCCGGTGAATGGGGCGTGGGCTACGCCATCGCCCTGCTCTGGTTTCTGCTCTCGTCGCTCTACGCCGGCCTGGGCGCGCGCACCGTTGGCGCTCGCGCGCTCGGACTCCGGGAATTGCGAGGCGTCACGCGCACGTTCATCGTCCGAGGACTGATCTGGTGGCCGTCCGTACTGTTGTTGGGCGTTGGTATGTGGTGGCCCTGGATTGATCGCCATGGACGCAGCCTGCCCGACATGCTCTCAGGCTCGCTGTTGATCGAGACTTCAGTCAGGTGAACAATCGTGGTGCGCTGTATCGACCGCAGGTGGCGACAGAATCCGGCTGGCGACGCTCTGCACTGCTGATCACGGTCTTGTTGACCTCAATGATGACGGCGATCGCCGTGTTGTTTGTCTCGGCGACCCAACTCACAGAGCGTTCGACGGCCCAACACTATCTCGCACGGGCGGTGAGTTCGCTGCTCGAGATCGATCAGTTCGTCGTCAATGCCTGGCCCGCGTTAGAAGCCGCGTCAGTCGAGGGTGATCCGATTGGGCTGACCGACTTTCCGATCTCGTTGCAGCTCGATCCGGCTGGCCTCCAGGATGGACCGCAGGCGGTCTCTGAGGCCATCTCGGCGGCGACGGCTTCGCTGGTCTATGACGAGGGGTTCGGGGTGTTCGCCGATTCACCTCAGGCGTTCAGGCTAGTCTCGCGCGGGGCGGCATTCGACGGGACTGTCGGCCGACTGACCGGCGGTGGACATGCGGTGGCCACTGTCGCGCTGATTGTGAGTGGATCGCTCGCGCTCCTGCTGGCGATGGCGACGGCCGCGCAGGCGCGAGGACTGTCGCGGATTGGCGCGCCGGCGCTAGCCATCGGTATTGGAGCGGCCGTCGTCTGGCTGGCGGCCACACTGGCCCAATCGGCCTTCGATGGGCGAGCGCTGTCCGAAGCCGATCCGTTCGAAGCAGACCTCTGGCTGATCGCAGTAGACGCCACAGCGTTGTTGGTTCGCAACGCGGCCATTGCCGCGCTGGCCGGCGGGATTGTCGTGGCCACGGCCATCACGGGAGGCGGATTGCTCCGAGTCCTCGATCAACGCCGTACTGCCGGCACGTACCGAAGTCTCTGAGGTAATCTTGGCCATTCCACTGCAGTCCCAACCACGTGTACGATGCAAAGGACTGTTTCGCACCACCGGTTGCGCACGGCTATTGGCGCAGCGGGAGTAGCTCAGTGGTAGAGCATCTGCTTCCCAAGCAGAGGGTCGCGGGTTCGAATCCCGTCTCCCGCTCCAGAGCGCTCCAACTGTCCCCCAGCACCTAGTAGCAAGGTTGATCTGATGGAACTCCGATTCTCTGAAGCTGAAGAAACCCTGCGCGGCGATGTCCGCCAGTTCCTGCTGGACAACATTCCCGAGCCAGCCTCAAGCGAAGGTCCAGGCGGGGCCCGCGAAAACGACGAGGACTTCGACAACGCCCTCGACTTCAATCGCAAGCTCGCCGACCGTGGCTGGATCGCTCCGGCCTGGCCGAAGGAGTACGGCGGTCTGGGCGCTTCGATCTACGAGCAGATCGTGTTCAACGAAGAGTTCGGCTACCACGGCGCGCCCGACACCGGGACGCGTGGCTTCGGCGTCGGCATGATTGGTCCGACCATGATCATTCATGGTTCTGACGAGCAGAAGGCCGAGTACCTGCCTAAGATCACTTCGGGTGAGCACATCTGGTGCCAGGGCTACTCCGAACCGGGCTCCGGCTCCGACCTCGCCTCGCTGCAGACCCGCGCCGTCCGCGATGGTGACGACTACATCATCAACGGCCAGAAGATCTGGACCTCGGGCGGCCACCGCGCCAACCAGATGTTCTGCCTCGTCCGCACCGATCCCGATGCGCCCAAGCACCGCGGCATCTCCTTCCTGCTGATCGACGACATCAAGAATACGCCGGGCCTCTCGGTCCGACCGCTGATCAACATGGCCGGCCGTCATCACTTCAACGAGGTCTTCTTCGAGGACGTCCGCGTCCCGGCCAAGAACCGCATCGGCGAAGAGAATCGCGGCTGGTACGTCGGCATGACCCTGCTCGACTTCGAGCGCTCCGGAATCGGCACCACCGCCAGTCAGCGGCGCACGCTCGAGGGCATGACCGAAGAGTTGCAGAACGGCTCGGCCGAAGATCGCGATCGCTACCGACTCGGTTTGGCCGACCTGGTCGTCGCCAACAACGTGGCCAAGTACCTCGGCTATCGGATCGGCCACATCCAGGCGACCGGCAACGTGCCCAACTACGAGGCCTCGGTGGTCAAGATCTTCCAATCCGAGTTGGGCCAGAAGATTTACAACTACGGGATCAAGATGTTCGGCCTCGGCGGCCAGCTGATCCCCGAGGAGCCGACCGCGCCATGGCAGGGCGACATGCCCGAGCAGTACCTGCTCTCCGTGCCCAGCACGATCTACTCCGGCACCAACGAGATCCAGCGAAACATCATCGCAACTCGTGGCCTGGGCCTGCCGCGCAGCTGAATAGTAGCCGCCGCGAGAAGGACCTGCTGCATGGTTGAAGTTCAATTCGGCCTGCTTTGCGACGCGGCCAACGTGAGCGCTGAGGGCAAGCTGAACATCCTCGGCGAGTTCAACACCATCACCACGGGAGAGTTTCCGGTGGTGCATCCGATGATGCATCTGGTGTTGGAGCTCACGGCAAGTCCCGCTGAAGTGAGTGAAGAGCGACACATCACGGTCAGAGTTCTCAACACCGATGGAAATGTATTGGGCGAGATGCAAGGCCAAATTGTTGTCCCGGCGCCCTCACGGCCCGGCCGTAGAGTTGGCATACAGTTGATCCTGAGTCTGCCTAACACCGTCTATCCTGCGCCCGGTGACTACGCTTTCCACGTGCTTGTTGGGCAGGATGAGAAGGCGGTTGTCCCACTCAGCGTTGAGTTGAGTGATCTTGGAGAGGAGAATCACGATGACTAGCGAATTGGTGAATCGGCGCGCGCGTGGAACCCTGTCCGCCAGTGAGTCAGTATCAGTGGGGGGCGAGCTTGAGGAGTTTCATGTGACCAGCGTGTCAGGTCTCTTTGATCCTGAAGAGAGTCAAGCCTATTTCTGGACAGAGGAATGGCAAGCTGGCGAGCGAGAGGCCGATGAAGAAATCGCGGCCGCCCGCCTGGTGAACTTCTCCAGCGCCGAAGAGTTGTTGGACCACTTCCGAGAGCTGAAGTAAGTGGCTGGTACTCCGTACCGGGCCACCCCACGATTCGAAAGGGCGTTCCGTCGGAAGCGCAGACGCGATCCGCAGCTCGCGTTCGCTGTACTAGAGACGATGGAACGAGTCGTGAAGGAGCCAGCGAATCACGGTCTCAACGTCCACAGGATCAAGGGCGCGGACGGTATCTGGGAAGCCTACGTCACGAAAGCCACACGTCTGACCTTCGAGCGCGACGGCGACACCATCATCTTTCGCAACAACTGCCGCCACGACATCATCGACCGTCGCCAGGGGTGAGGGTCGCTCAGCCCTCCCAGAGCTGACCGTTGTCCGTCTGATTGGTGATCGCAAACCAATAGGCGTTGTGCCCACCGACGCGAGGCAGCACTTCATCGCCAGGACCGAGCAAGCTGTCCTCACGAACTGTCCAGACGCCGCCGTCGGAGTCGGTCAGCAGTCCAGCCGCAGGATCGGCCGACGTAAATTGCACTCCGCCCGACTCGTAGGAACGTCCTCCCTCGCCGTCGGCGGTGGCAACGACCACGATCGGCACACCGCCGACTTCGTCGAGGGCAAACATGCGCTCGGCGAGTAGTTGGATTGGGTAGGCAGTCAGCGCCTCGCCGATTCGCACCGCATAGACATTGTCCTTTTGGGCCAGGCGCTCATCCTCGACCGGAACATTGAACCAGGTGAGCGGGCTGTTGAAATACTCGTAGTAGGCAACGCCCGCTCCGTAGTCGCGCGCGAAGCCGGTCTCGATGCTGAGCACGGTCGTGTCGGGATGGCGTGCAAACCACTCGCTCCATGTCGTGACCACGACTGGCAGGACCTTGAGCCGAATGTCCTCGCCGACCAACGGTCCCCAGGCCGGTTTGCCGCTGAACTGGTTCCAGAGCGTGCGCGTGTTGCGGTCGTACATCAACTTGTTCGAGCGGTAGAGCAGGCCGCTGGTGCCAAAGCGATACACCTCAGGTCCTACGCGTCCGTCGAACAGAATCGCCGATCCACATAGCGTGCAATAGGCCAGCGACACCGGCACGCCGCCAATCGTGTCATTGACCATCTCGTGCCAGGCGATGATCCGGATCGGATAGGCGCGTGCGTCTCCGTCGATTTCGACACCGACGACGACATCGCTGTCGTTGATCCACTCAGCCGCTTCCTCGGGGAAAATCTGCGTAGGGAACTCCAACGGGGGGATGCCGTCTACGCGGACGCCGCCCCACATAATCTCCCTGGCGTCGATGACGATGTCCTCGTCCGGATTCATCATCTGCGCCATGTCTTCGAACTGACTACCGAAGAGCGCCTGCTTGAAGCGGAGGTATGTGGGTGTCGCCGCATCCTCGGGATCGAACTCGAAGATCAGCGGGTACTCGTACACCGTCCGATGTTCCTCGCCGTAACGACGGTTCAGATAATCCAGGACCTGCCCCCAATAGGGATTCGGGAACGCGGCCAGATCGATCACGTACTTGTCGATTGCAGGAGAGTCAGAGGCGAGCATCCGGTCGAGCAACGCCTGTCCAGCAGACGGGATCGGCACGTAACGGCCAAAGAAGCCGTCCAGAGGGCCCCAGAAAATCAACTGAGTGAGATCCGCCGCCTCGGGATCGAACGGGCCGTCGTTTATGCCAGCCACCTGCTGTTCCGTTGTTTCAGGTTCATCTTGTTGAATTGCAGCTCGCTCCTGCTGTCCGGCAGTTTGCTCAACCGGTTGCTCCGCCTCTTCCGATGCCTGCCCCTGTGACTGAGGGGGCTGTTCCGATTGAACCTGCTGCTGGATTTCCGCGACCGTTTCCTGTTCCCCCGCTTGCCTGGCATGCCTGTCAGGGTTGGCTTCCGGATCGTCACTGGAACCGCTGCATGCGCTGGCCAACAGCGCCCACGCAAGAACCGAGACTGCCAACCGCTTGGAGAGGCCCATCGCATCCGCCCTTCTCGGCGTGGACACTGAGCTGGCCTGGCCACTCAAGCCTTGCTCCGCGCACAACGTCTATGCCCGTATCTTCTCACTAGACCATGACCGGCCGCTGATTGGAGCCATGCCATGTCTGAACCACCGCTCCTGTTCGAACCTGATCACGCCAATCGACGCGCGCTCATGACCTTCAACCGTCCAGAGCGCATGAACGCGATGAGCCCTGATCTCCAGGTGCTGATGCGCGACGCGATTGAGGAATTCAATCGTGATCCCGACCTGTGGGTGCTCATCGTCACCGGCGCTGGAGAGCGAGCCTTCTGCGCCGGTGCAGACCTGTCCAGCACGATTCCCAACGCAACCCGGGCAACTCGCGATGAGCCGCTCAAGGTCAGTGAGACCCGCAATCTGCATGAGGTACACAAGCCGGTGCTTGCCGCGGTGAATGGTTACTGCATCGCCGGAGGTCTAGAGTTCATGCTCGGTACCGACATCCGTGTCGCCGCCGAGCACGCCGAGTTCGGTCTCCAGGAAGTGCGCTGGGGCATCGTGCCAGTCGGCGGCTCGCACATTCGTTTGCCGCGACAGATTCCCTGGGCCTGGGCGATGGAGATTCTGCTCACCGGTCGCAGATTGTCGGCCCAGGAAGCGTGGCAGTGCGGTCTGGTCAACCGCGTGGTGCCGGCTGATCAACTGATGGAGACGACCACCGAGATCGCCGACCGAATCTGCCGCAACGGACCACTCGCCGTGCGCACTGCCAAGGAGATCGCCGTGCGCGGCGCGATGGGGATGTCCTGGGAACAGGCCTGGAGCCTGGAATCGGTGCTCGGTACCCGAGCCTTCGGCAGCGAAGACGCGATCGAGGGCCCCAGAGCCTTCATGGAGAAGCGCGCCCCGGTGTTCAAGGGTCGCTAACCCGATACGCTCCGATTGCATTCAAGGAGACTGCACATGCCCGACCAGTCCAACCAGTCCGACCTACCACTGATTTACGAGAAAGACCCGGCCAATCGGCGCGCCGTCATCACCTTCAACCGACCCGAGCGGATGAACGCGATGTCGCTCGAGCTGCTGTCGCTCTTGCGCGACGCCACCGAGGACTTCAACAACGATCCCGATCTGTGGGTCGCGATCATCACCGGCGCCGGCGAGCGCGCCTTCTGCGCAGGCGCAGACCTGGCCAGCACGATTCCGGCCAAGGCCGGGGGCGCTCGCAACGAGCCGCTCAAGGTCAACGAGACTCGCAACCTGCATCGCGTGTTCAAGCCGGTGCTGTCGGCGGTCAACGGCTACTGTATCGCCGGCGGGCTCGAGTACATGCTCGGCACTGACATCCGTGTCTCAGCAGAACACGCCGAGTTTGGCTTACAGGAAGTCCGCTGGGGCATCGTGCCCGACGCAGGCGCGCACATCCGACTGCCTCGCCAGATTCCCTGGGCCTGGGCGATGGAGATTTTACTGACCGGCCGGCGCCTGAGCGCGCAAGAGGCTCTGCACTGCGGCCTGATCAATCGCGTCGTTCCGCTCGAAGACCTCATGTCCACGACTCACGCGATCGCCGACCTGATCTGCGCCAACGGCCCCCTCGCCGTGCGCACGGCGAAAGAGATCGTCATTCGAGGCTCAATGGGCATGTCCTGGGAACAGGCCTGGAGCCTGGAATCGGTGCTGGGAACGAGAGCGTTCGGCAGCGAGGACGCAATCGAAGGACCCAAGGCGTTCATGGAGAAGCGAACGCCGCAGTTCAAGGGACGATGAGGGAGTCGACGATGACGGGACAGACCGACTATGGCGCGGACACCCTCGACTCCAGCATCCGCACCCGATTCGTCGAGGACGTGAACGGACTCCGTGTCCACATCCTCGAGGCCGGCTGGCAGTCGAACGGACCCAAGCTCCTCCTGCTGCATGGCTTTCCCGAAATCGCCTATAGCTGGCGCAAGGTGATGCCGCTGCTGGCTAATGCGGGCTTCCACGTCGTCGCCCCAGACCAGCGCGGCTATGGGAGGACCACCGGTTGGACGGCAAACTACGATGACTCGCTCATTTCCTACGGCATGTTCAACCTGACTCGTGATGCCGTCGGACTCATCAGCGCGCTCGGTTGGGACACGGTCGATGGCGTCTTTGGCCACGACTTTGGCTCGCCTGTGGCTGCCTACTGCGCCTTGATTCGACCCGATATCTTCCGTTCGGTCGTGACGATGAGCGGCCCCTTCGGCGGACCTCCCGGCCTGCCAGCAGGGGAGCATCGAGGATCGGGCGCCGCTGGATCGGCGAGCATCGCCGATGATCTGGCCAAGCTGGATCGTCCGCGCAAGCACTATCAGCTCTACTACTGCACTCGACCCGCCGACGCTGACATGACCAACGCACCACAAGGCGTCCACGACTTCCTCCGCGCCTACTACCACCACAAGAGCGCCGACTGGGAGCAGAATCGGCCTCATCCGTTGGACGCGTGGACGGCGACCGAGCTGGCCAAGCTGCCGACCTACTACGTGATGGACCTCGACGAAGACATGCCGACGACGGTCGCGCACGAGATGCCGTCGGCCGAGGATGTCGGGAACTGTTCCTGGCTCTCAGATGAAGAACTGAGCGTCTATGCCAGCGAGTATGAGCGCAACGGATTCCAGGGAGGGTTGAACTGGTACCGCGCGACGCGCGATCCCGAGTGCCTGGCTCAACTGCAAATGTTCCACAGCAAGACCATCGATGTGCCAGCCGCATTCATCGGCGGCGCGTCCGACTGGGGCGTCTACCAGTCGCCGGGTGCGCTAGATCGGATGCCGCAGGCCTGTGCGAAGCTGCTTGGTCGGCATCTCGTGGATGGCGCCGGACACTGGGTGCAGCAAGAACAGCCAGAGGCGGTAGCCGAACTGCTGCTCAGCTTCCTCGATGCGGCGGCATTAGACGGCGGCGAAACATGAAGGCGGTGGTCTACGACCGCTACGGTTCGGCTGATCAGCTACGAGTCGAGGACATCGAGCGTCCGTCTCCTGGTCCCGATGAAGTACTGGTCCGAGTGGTTGCGAGTTCCGTCAACTCTTGGGACTGGCACCTATTGACAGGGACGTTCTCGACCCGCTTGACCCAGGGCCCGCTCAGACCCCGATACCGGGTACTGGGTTCTGACATCGCCGGCGTGGTCGAGGAAGTTGGCGCGGCGGTGCAGGAATTCAGCCCAGGCGGCGAAGTCTATGGAGACCTGAGCACCCTGAGTCCGACCGACCGCGGCTGGGGCGGTTTTGCTGAGTACGCCGTCGGGCGCGCGCGCTCGTTAGCGCTCAAACCCAGTGAGATCAGCTTCGAAGATGCCGCAACGTTGCCGCAAACCGGCCTGCTTGCGCTGCAAGGTCTTCACAAGAAGTGGCCGATTCAACCTGAACACCAGATCTTGCTCAACGGTGCCGGAGGGGCGGCCGGAACGATGGCGCTGCAGATCGCCAAGCACTTCGGCGCCCATGTGACTTGCGTTGATCGGGAGAGCAAATTGGAGATGCTCAGCGGCCTTGGCGCAGATGAGGTCATTGATTACCAACAGGAGAATTATCTCCGACGCAGACAGCAGTATGACCTGATCTTCGACGTCGCCGGACACCACGGGTTCTTCGCCGTGCGACGGGCACTGAGCGCAGCTGGCGTTTACGTGATGACCGGCGGACCGCTCTTCTATATCGCCCAGATTGCCTTGCTCGGGTCTTTGCCGTCGACTGGCGGGCGCCAGTACGTCGTTCACTCACCCAAACCCGACCGGGACGATCTCGCCTGGCTCACCGACCGCATCGCCGCCGGCGACATCACACCTGCGATCGATCGCGCGTTCTCGCTCAATGAAGTGCCAGAGGCGCTGCGCTACTTCGATTCAGGTGAAGTGAAGGGCAAGCTGGTCATCCAGCACTAACGAGTGAGTTGCGGGATCACCTCGCTGACGAAGCGTTCGCTGCACTCTGAGTGGGGATGGCTTGGATCGAGTGTGGTTCCGGCGATGAAGAAGCGGGTGACTCCCAGTTCGATCAGTTCTCCCAGGCGTTGGACGCAGTAGTCGGGTGGGCCGAAGACGCCGAAGCTGCTGGCGAATTCCTGCGTTACCTGGGCCGACTGTGCGCTGCCTTCCCTGGCGTGACCGTGCATGTCGTAGCTGTCGTGGATCTTGGTCAGGACGTCGCGCTGGGTGTCCGTGACCGGTCCCACAATGTCGCCGTACATGTTGGAGAAGCGAGCAAAGAGGGAGAGTCCCGGTGAGCCGATTCCGAGGGCGACCTCGGGATCGTCGTGGACGACCGTGGGGAGATAAGCGCCGAACGCGATCTCAGGGTCGAGCCCGGCCTGTTCACGCGCCTCTCGTGCGACGTCCATCCCCCACTTGATCCGCTCCGGGTCGCCTCCGACGGCGAGGCTGACCTGATCGGCGTGATGTGCAGCGGCGGCGATCACGCGCGGTCCGGTGGCGGCGACATCGACCGGGACTTTGGCATACGTCGAGTCGAGCCATTCGATGCGGCTGGCGTCGGGCGTATCGGCCAAACCGAGGACATCGACGTTAGTCTCGCCGAACTCCACGTCGTCGCCGCGCAGGTAACCCTGTAGCTGCACGAGATAGCGCTCGAAGGCCGGCACCGCGTGCGGCGCCAGTCCGAGGTGCGCTAGGGCGGAGTCGCCGCGTCCAATCCCCAGATACGCGCGACCGCCGCTTTCTGCCTGGATCGCCGCAATCGCCGAGGCGGTCACGGCAGGATGACGCGTGTAGGAGTTGGTCACTCCGGTGCCCAGCTTGAGCCTCGTCGTTGAATGGGCAGCGACGGTCAACGCGACGTAGCAGTCGCTTGCGCGATTCTGACTGTCGACAAACGTGATCCCGTCGTAACCCAGCTCCTCAGCGCGTTGTGCTTGCCGGGCAGAGGTGAATACTGACGGATCTCCGCGCGACGCGCGGCCTCTGCCTGATGTCCAGAATTCCACTGCCATGACTGCTAGCCCTTCAACTGCGGGATCACGTCCTGCGTGAAGCGAACGCTGGACTCGGTATCGGGATCGTTTGGATCGAGCGGGGAGCCGCGGAAAATGAATCGGTCGATTCCGATGTCAATCAACTCACCCAGACGCTGCACGCAGTAGTCGGACGAGCCGAAGACGCCAAAGGAACGCTCGAACTCGGTCGGGATCACCTCGGCCTGCGCGCTGCCAGGCCGACCGTGTCCGTGCATGTCGTAGGCGTCATGGATGTCGTTCAGGACCCTGGCCTGCTGTTCGGTCGTCGGGCCGACGACTTCGCCGTACATGTTCGAAAACCGAGCAAACAGAGACACCTGACCGGCTCCGATCCGCATCGCCTGCTCCGGATCGTCGTGGACAGCGAGCGGGATGTACGCGGCGAACGGAATCTCTGGATCGAGCCCCGCTTCCTCCCGAGCCGTGCGTGCCACGTCCATGCCCCAGAGGGTGCGCTCGACATCGGCGCCGACGTTGAAGCTGACCCGATCGGCGTGGCGCGCGGCGGCCTGGATCACGCGCGGTCCGGTCGCCGCGACATCGACGGGCACCTTGGGCCCCATCCGATTCATGTAGCGGATATTGCTGGCCTGCGGCGTGTCGGCCAGACCAAGCGCTTCGACATCGCTCTCGTCAAAGCCGACGCTCTCGCCGCGTAGGTATGCCTGGAGTTCCTCCAGGTAGCGCTCGAACGGTCCGACGCCATGGGGCGCCAATCCGAGGTGTGCCAGCGCAGAGTCTCCGCGGCCAATACCCATGTGCGCCCGCCCGCGACTCTCGGCCTGCACTGTGGCGATGCACGACGCTGTGATCGCAGCGTGTCGCGTGTATGAATTTGTCACGCCGGTGCCCAGTTGGATGCGTGATGTGGCGTGGGCGGCCAGGGCCATCGAGATGTAGCAATCGGGAGCAAGGTTCTGGCTGTCGACCCAGACGATGCCGTCGTAGCCCATCTGCTCGGCCTGCACGGCCATCTGCACGCCGTCGAACACCGCCGGGTCGTCGTTGGTCGGCACACCGGCACCCATCGTCCAAAATTCGACTGTCATTGAGAACCTCCAAACGAATTTCTGGAATGAGGAGAGGCTACCGCCTGTGTAGGCTGCCGACCTGTCCCAGGTTTCAGGGTTTCAGCGAATTCTTTTTTCGGCCTCGAGAAAAGGAATGCCGTGCACGATCTCCTGCGTATTGCTGAAGATCGCGCGCGAGGGAGCTTTCAGCTTTTTCAGGTTTTTTCGGGTTTCTTCGGTTCATTTTGGTTTCTCGCGATCTGTATTGGAGGGCGGTCCGATGCCGTGAACGGTGCTGGAAGTGTTCAGTTTTGTCCAGATTTGTCCAGATTCATCCAGATTGGAGCAGATTTCGGGGGTGTGATTCTGTGAAACACCAGAGAGGTCCAGGTGGATCCAGGTGAGTCCATGCGGTCATGTTGAGTTCCCTTGGATTTTCGCGCGGGCAGAGCTGAGTCAAGTATATCGAACTGGAGTTCGTTCTTCGACGGCCAGTCGGATGCGGGTAGCAGTTCTCAAGTTCGTTTCAGATTCCCTATATTTCGCGAAAGCGGAAAGTACCGCGAAGCGAAGAGAGAGACCGATGACACGACACTGGACACAACTACGCCGATCACGATTGAGCCGCCGATCATTGCTGAGAGCGTCGGCCCGAGCCGGCGTCGGCGCGGCCGGCCTGGCGCTGGTTGGCTGCGGCGGCGACGACGACGATGACGACCAGCAGCAGGCGGTTGCCCAGGTTCAGCAAGAGCAGGACCAGCCTCAGCAGCAGGCCATGCAGCCACAGCAGCAGGAAGCCATGCAGCAGCAGCAGGCGATGCAGCAGCAAGAGCAACAGGCCGAGCAGCAGGTTCAGCAGGTCGAGCAACAGGAACAACAGCAGCAAGAAGAGCTGGACCGCGCCACCGCGCAGGAAGAAGCCGAGGTCAGCGAAGTTGACCTCGATGCGGAGATCATCGTCGGCTACGGCTCGTTCCCGCCAACGCTCGACATCACCACTGCCGGAGGCGGTGGCGGTCAGGGCGCGAGCAACAACCTGCACTTCGCGGCGCTGGCGGCCTACAACTCGGGTCGCGTGATCCAACCGACCGGCGGCTTCGGCGACTGGGAGTTCGCAGAAGACCTGACGAGCTTCCGCTGGAAGATCAAGGAAGGTGTCACCTTCCATAACGGTGAGCCGCTCAATGCTGAGGCAGTGCAGTTCTACTTTGAGCGGATCCTGGGCCGTGCCGAGTACAACCCCGACTTCGAATCGCAGCTACGCGCCCGAGCCGCCTGGATGGGCGACATCACGGTCGTCGATGAATACACGCTCGATATCGCCATGGACACGCCGTTCGTTGACGCGCCCGAACAGTCGGGCGGGATCAACTTCGGTCTGCTGCCCAAGCAGTACATCATCGACAACGGCGACGACCATTTCGCCAACAACCCGGTCGGGCTGGGTGCGTACAAGTTCATGTCGTGGGTGCCCGACCAGGAGATCCGCAGCGAACGGTTCGAGGAGTTCGCCTTCGATCACGACGCGCCGTTCCAATGGAAGCGAGGATGGGCCAAATACATCACCGGTCGCTACTTCCCCGAGGAGCAGGCGCGAGCGGCGGCGCTTGAGGCCGGCGAGGTTGATATCGCCTACCGGATCAGCCCCGACGTGGCGGCCCAGTTCGAGGACCGCGACGACTTCAAGGTGATCGCACTGCCGGATGTCCGCGTCATGGCGCTTGAGTTACCGGTCAATCAGTCTCTCGACCCAATCACGGGCGAGGCAAATCCATGGCGAGATCTGCGCGTGCGCCAGGCGGCGAACTACGCGATCGATGCCGACGCGATCATCGACAACCTGCTGACCGGCACCGAAGAACGCGCCTACTCGCCCTTCCCGGCCGGTTACGACCCGCCGATCGGCAATCTGCCGGGACAGTACAACTACGACCCGGACAAGGCGCGAGCGTTGCTCGAAGAGGCCGGTCAGATCGGCTTTGCCTTCACGATCACGCTGCCAACGGGCCTCTGGACCGCAGACCGGATCTGGATGCCGGCGGTGCAGCAGATGCTGAACGATGTCGGCTTCCAGGTCGAGATCGACTACGCCGACTTCGGCAACGCGTTGGCGCTGATTCGCAACAACGAGCTGCCGCATCCGTTCGTCTTCAACCAGGCCGGCGTCAGCAGCGGCGCGCCGCTCGGTCCGGCCTTCGCCTACCGTCTGGTCACGACGATCGGCGCTCCGTACTCGCACGCGCAGGAGACGGACGACTTCCTGCCGGAGTTCCAGGCGTTCCAGGCATTGATCGACGAGGCGAACGCGGAGTTCGATCAGCAGCGCGCCAATGACCTCTACTACGAGGCCTCGGTGATCTCGTACGAGAACGCGTTCCAGGTGCCGTTGTTCGGTCTGCCGCACCTGTACGCGGTCCGACCGGAGATTCTCTACAACGAGTTCTACGGGACTTCGACTGGTCTCAACGCGATCTACGCGCAGAAACTGAAGACGTAGGTCTGCCAGCGCTCCCCTTTCGGGGGGAGCTGTCCCGCAGGGACTGAGGGGGACACGCCGCCGCGACCAGTCAGTCTGAGAGCCTGGTGCGTCATGTGAGCAACTGGCGCGGCCCCCTCCGTCACTTCGTGACACCTCCCCCAGAGGGGGAGGTCGAAGAAATGAGTGACGATGCGCAGCGAACTCGGAGCGACCGCTGTTGGACGGCTTCTGCGCTCGATCGCGGTTGTTTTTGGCGTGGTCTCGATCGTCTTCTTTCTCAGTCGCGGCGCGGGCGACCCGGTGTCGCGGCTTGCTCCGATTGACGCCACGCAACAGGAGATTGAAGAAGCGAAAGAGCGCTACGGACTCAACGATCCGCTGATCGAGCAGTACGGCCGCTTCCTCTGGGATATTGTCCGACTGGACTTCGGTCAGTCCTTCCGCGCGACGCGGCCGGCGACTGATGTGGTCGGCGAACGGTTGGTGGCGACGATCGAGCTCGGCGCGGCCGGCTTGTTCGTCGCCTTTGCCATTGGCATTCCCCTGGGAATCGTGGCGGCAGTGCGTCGTGGTGGTGTGACCGACATTCTGAGCAGGCTTGGCGCACTGTTCGGTCAGGCAGTGCCCAACTTCTGGCTGGGCCTGATGTTGATCCTGTTCATTGCGCTGTACATCGACTGGATACCGACCGGCGGTCGTACAACTCCCCAGAGCATCATCCTGCCGGCGATCACACTGGGGTCGTTCCCGGCGGCGGCGGTGATGCGCTTTACCCGATCGGCGATGCTGGACACGCTGCAACAGGATTACATCCGCACAGCCCGAGCCAAAGGTCTGACCGAGCGCGCCGTGCTGTTCAAGCACGCGCTGCGCAATTCGATGCTCGCCGTGATTACCTTGCTCGGCTTGCAGGTCGGGAACATCTTGTCGGGCGCGATCATCGTCGAGACCGTCTTCGCCTGGCCCGGTCTTGGACAGTTGATTATTCAGTCGATCGTCGCGACCGACTATCCGGTGGTGCAGGCGTCGGTATTGCTGACGTCTGTCTGGATCGTGTTCATCAACCTCGTGGTGGATGTCTCCTACACGTTTATCGATCCGCGTATTCGGACTGGAGCGATCTGAGCCGTGGCAGCATCTCAGGCTCCTGTGCAATCAGTTGAGGATCCCTTCGCGGGACGGCGACGCCATTGGCGAATTCGATCACCGAAGACGTTGGCGGTCACGCTGACCATCCTGTTGATCTTCATCATCGTTGGCGTCTTCGGATCGCAGATTGCGCCGGAGGATCCGTTCAAGCTGGACCTGGTGGGGCGCTTGCAGCCTCCATTCTTTGACGGGGGCAGCCTCGATCATCCGCTGGGCACAGACGATCTTGGCCGCGACACGCTGAGCAGGCTGATTCACGGGGCGCAGATTTCGCTGCTGGCGATCGTCATGGTCATTCCCCTGGCTACGGTGATCGGTTCGATGCTGGGCCTCCTGGCCGGCTGGTTCGGAGGCTGGACCAGCCGCGTGATCATGGCGCTCGTCGACCTCCAGTTGGCGATGCCGGCGATCCTGATCGCGGTGTTCCTGCGCGCCATCTGGGATCCGAGTTTGACCAATGTGGTGATCGTCCTGGTGTTCGCGTTGTGGGCGACGTTCGCTCGGCTGGTTCGGGGCGAGACGCTGGGACTGAAGGAGCGCGAGTTCGTGCTCGCAGCCCGAACGATCGGCGCCGGTGATTTGCGCATCATGACTCGGCACGTGCTGCCCAGCTTGGTCAACTCGATCGTGATCCTGGCCACGCTCAATGTCGCCACCGTGGTCATTGCCGAGGCGGGACTCAGCTTCCTCGGCGTCGGCATTGCCCAGGATTCGATCTCCTGGGGTATCATGATTTCGCAAGGACGCGGCGTGATCGCGACCGCCTGGTGGCTAGTCACGGTGCCTGGAATCGCGATTATTGTGGTCTCGCTGGTCGTCAACGTGTTCGGCGACTGGCTGAGGGATTTCCTGGATCCGCAGCTACGCAATGTCCAGGGATAGGCGCGCGTCACTACGAGGGAGCAGCCAATGAGCTGGATCGACGGGTTTCCTCGATGTCCCGCCACTGAGACGACTTCACGACTTCGCCTGCTGACCGTCTTTCTGGTGATCTCTGCGGTCGCCGTCGGGATGAGCATCGCGACATCCGTCGCTCAAGCCGCCGATTCGGACACCGAGACCATCGAACTTGAACCAGGTGACAATTTCATCGGCTGGGTGGCCGAGCCGATCGCGGTCGCGGACATCTTCAAGGCGATACCGCAGGCGGCGCTGATCTATCGCTGGGACGCCGACTCGCGGACGTATCAGTACGCGATCCGCGAGATGGACGGCAATCTGGAAACGCTCCAGCCCGGCATGGCCGCCAAGATACGCATCAGCGGCAGCGAACCGGTCGAGTGGGAGCGTCCGCTGACCCCGGCCAAGGGCTCGATGACGCTGTACTCGGGAACCAACTGGGTCGCGTGGAATGGGCGCGACGAGTGGCCGCTCGACGAGGTCGCACGTGGCATCGGCAAGTCGCTGGTCAGCATCGAAGTTCGCGGCCTTGCCTACCAGTCCGACAGCAACATTACGGACACGATCAACCCACTCGAGGGAGACACCAAGATTCGTCGCGGCGACGCGCTCCGAGTCACCGTCAACCGAGACCTCCGCTGGCTGCAGCCGACGGGAATGATGCCCAATACCGTCTACGTCGGGGATATTCCTGAATCGCTTCAGGAGGAGATCAGCGCCGACATCCAACGCGTCGTTGACTTCTTCGCAGAGGATTTCGCCATAGAGAGCGATTTCAGCGGCACAACCATTGTGATTTACGAAAGCGTCGATGCCTTAGTCAACTATAGGGACTCTGGCGTAGAACCGACACTTGGAACTCCGCCAGGCTGGGTACGTGAGGACTTCGCACAGATAGGCAATCCCGCTTTCCCCTGGGGAACGCTCATACGCAGTTGTACATGGTCGCCGCCATGTCGGGAACCCAGTTTTGAAAAGGGCATTCAACTTCTCACGCACGAGATGTTCCATATCGTGCAATATCACTTGACTCAGTCGGAGCGATTAGCCGAGACACCAGATTGGCTGAACGAAGGATCAGCGATGTGGACCGAATGGCGAGTACCATCAGAGTTCCACGCCCCGTCGATCGTTTCGTACCAGACCTACCTGGACCGGCTGCTTGACGATGCGGCCAGAACCTCTGTAACTCTTCCGGGCATCGAAGAGCACAGCCACATTTGGGCGTATCGCCTGGGACATCTAGCATCCCGCCGACTCGCCGAACTCAGCAGTGCAGATGCGATCCCGGAGTTGTATCGCCTGATGCTGCCACAAATCATCGGCAAGGAACGGCGTTGGGTGGAGCAACCGCAGTGGAAGGCGGCATTCAAGACTGCGTTCGGCTTGACCACTACTGAGTTCTATCAACAGTTTGCCGCTTGGCGCGAGACGTTGCCGGCGCCGAAACTCCGGTACGACTACAACTACGGTGACGTCGCGCTTAGTGGTACTATTCACTACAGCGACGGGTCTCCGGCGACAGGATTCCGTGTCAACACCGCAAATCCTCCTGGCGAACCACGCACCGGCATTGAGCGTGGCACATATGTAGACGAAGATGGCAAGTTCTCAATCGATTTGGCGCCACAATCGAAGCAAAGGATATGGATCACGCGAGACGGTTGCACGCTCTGGTTGGTTGAGGATGGCTTGACCGCGATACAGGGCCAACCGCGCGAACACCGTGACCTTGATACGAGCAGTCTGCCCATACTAAATCTGATAGTACCTGAAGGTGCGTGTCAGAACGAACTTCGAGCTCGCGTGTATAGGTTGCGCGATGATGGTCGACATGTGTCATTGTATCTCAGGGATGCTGAATCAAACAAACAGGTCCTGTCCCACAATAGTGAATCAGCTGGCGTGCTATATCGCCACGCTGCTGAACCTGGCGCTTACCGTCTGCGGATCAGACTTGATGGCTGCGAACTGACGTACGCGAAAGACGGATTGGTTCCTTCACTACAACAAGGTGATGTCGTTCAGTTGGGTGGTCGACCGGTCTCGATTGAATTCCGCATACCCGATCAATTCTGCATCTACCGAATCAGTGGGCAGATCCGACACGAGGACGGCACAGCAGCAGGAGGTGTTCGGCTACATATGGGAGCTGGAGACAGTTACAGTAGCGACGCAGTTGCGGCCGACGGAACATTCGACTTTGCTGTCCCGGAGTCAGGTGAATATGTGCTTCAGGTCTTGACAGACGCTGCGAACTGTTGGATCTACTACAGCGAGTCAGGTGCCACCACCGACTGGCACCGAGCAACCCCAATCACCGTTGCCGACGAGGACGTGACCGGGATCGAGTTCGTCGTCCCCAACGACCCCGCAAGCCTCTGCGAGTGAGACGGACTCAGCCCGTTCGGTCGCGGCGTATCATCGTCTGTGACGCGCTCCGCTGCGACAAGGGTATCCGCTGATGAGCTGGCAAGCCGAACTGAATGAGATGGAACGGCGGGCTGCGCTTGCTCGGCAGATGGGCGGGGAGGACAGCGTCGCCTTCCACCACGGACGAGGCAAACTCACGGTCCGCGAGCGGATCGAACTGCTGATCGATCCTGGCGAGTTCCAGGAGACCGGCGCGCTGGCCGGCAATCCGCAATGGGACGGCAACGAACTGACCGGCCTGATGCCCGCTAATGCCGTGGTGGGCGTGGCGAAGATCAATGGACGCAAAGTCGCAGTCCAGGGCGACGACTTCACCATTCGCGGCGGTTCGGCCGACGGCATGATCGGGACCAAGAACGGCTGGGCGATGCGCCACGCCTACATGTACCGCATCCCCTACGTGCGTCTGCTCGACGCCACCGGTGGCAGCGTCAAGCACTTCGAGCAGCTCGGCCGCACGTACGTCGTCGGACCGGAGGTCGGCGGCGGCACCGGTGTGGACGACTTCCTCTGGTACATGCCGCTCGTCAATGTCGTGCTCGGTTCAGTCGCCGGCGCGCCGGCGGTGATCGCCTGCGACGGGCATTTCAACGTGATGGTCAAAGGGACGAGCCAGCTCTTCGTCGGTGGACCCCCGGTGGTCAAGGCGAGCCGCGGCCTGGACATATCCAAGGAAGAGCTGGGTGGTGAGGATGTTCACGTCTACGGCAACGGCGTCGTGCAGAACCTCGCCGAGACCGAGGAAGAGGCGATGCAGCAGGCGCGCCGCTTCCTGAGCTACCTGCCGCAAAACGTCTGGGAGATGCCGCCACGGCTGGAACCGACCGACGACCCTGAGCGTCGCGAAGAGCGACTGCTCTCAGTCATACCTCGCAACATGCGCAGGATCTACAACGCTCGCAAGATCCTGGATTGGGTGCTCGACAAAGATTCCTTCTTCGAGATCCAACCACACTGGGGCAAGTCGAGGATCACGGGACTCGCACGCGTAGACGGATACCCGGTTGGCGTGATGATCAACAACCCGCGCGAGAATGGCGGCTCGCCGAACAAGGACACCTCCGAGAAGATCATGCGCATGATCTCGCTCTGCGATACGTTCCACCTGCCGCTGGTCTACTTCTGTGACGAGCCCGGATTCTCGGTTGGTCCGGCCGACGAACAATCCGGCCTCGTACGCACGGGCGCGCGATTGATGCTGACCAGCCGGCTCTCGCAGATGCCCTACCTGGTCTTCATTACACGCCAGGCGTACGGCGTCGCCGGAGGACTGCAATACCGGCGCGGCAACGCGCTCTACCGTCGCTACGCCTGGCCGTCGGCGCATTGGGGATCGATGCACATCGAGGGCGGCGTCACCGCCGCCTATCGCCGGGAGATTCGCGAGTCGGACGACCCGGAGGCGAAGCGGCTGGAGATCGAAGGGAGACTCAACGAGATCCGGTCACCGATGAGAACGGCCCACGCCTTCGGCATCGAGGACATGATCGATCCCAGAGAAACACGCCCACTGCTAGTCGATTTCGTGCGAGACGCACAGTCTTACATCGCGCAGAATCTCGGTCCAACGACTCGTATTCCTTACATGCCGTAGTAAGTCATGAGCACTCCGTCATTGCCGCGCTCCGTCGCGGTAATCTCGCGGCGCTCGCCAATCACGTTTCAGCTGGGTACTGCGAGATACCCGCGCCGGAGCGCGGGTATGACGGTGGTGGAGTCCGGCTGTTTCCTAGGCACGCTCAAAACGGTGGAGCCTTGTGTGACTCGACCTCCTCGATTGCCTCTGATTCGTAGCCCAGTTCCTGCATGACTTCCGCCGTGTGCTCGCCGAGCTCTGAGAACGAGTTCTTTGGCTCTCCAGGCGTTCGGCTCATCCGGATCGGAATGCCTGCGACTCGGCGCCGACCGACGTGGCGGATGTCCTTCTCCACGATGTAGCCGTTGACCAACGCTTGCTCGTCGTTGAGCACCTCTTCGTAGTTCTGCACTCGCTGGGCAGTGATGGTGTCGGGGTGAATCTCAAAGAACGCTTGCCATTCTTCACTGGTTCGGCCCGTGATCATTTCGGCGACGAACGGGCGAACGTCTTTGGCGGAGTCCATCGCCTGCTGGTCACGGAAGGGATCACGCCCCTCGCGATTGTTCCATCGCGGATCGTCGGCGAGTTGAGGATTTCCTCCAAACTCGCAGAACTCGCGCCAGGTCTCGTCGTCACGGATGCCCATGCAGAATGCGACACCGTCGGAGGCCTCGTAGATCCCGGTCATTGCCGAGACGACGGGATGAAAGCCGCCGTCCCTGGTCGGCATGTGCCCCGTCGCCGAGGTGTGATTAATCTCCCAGGCCTGCATCCAGATCATCGCTCCGTATGACGAGGTTTGCACTTTCTGGCCGAGCCCGTCGCGTTGACGCGCGACCAGCGCCGTCAGCACACCCATTGCGAGCGCCATCGCGCCGCCGGTGTCGGCGATGATGGCGCCCGGAATGAGCTGCGGATCATCGGGCGTGCCGGTGACGCCGGAGATGCCGCTGCGCGCTTGGGCGAACTGGTCGCTCATCCGGTTCTCACGCGCCGGTCCCTCGGGGCCGAAGCCGTTGGCGACGGCGTAGACCAGTCCCGGATTGCGCGCCGACAGTCTCTCGTAACCCATTCCGATTCGCTCCAGCGCCGGCTCGCGGTAGTTGCTGAGGAACACGTCGGCCGTGTCGACCAGCTTGTCGACCAACTCCAGCCCGATTTCAGTGTGGATGTCGACGCAGACTGAACGCTTGCCGTGCGATGCGCCGATGAATTGCGTGCCCACCGCCTCATACGGGAGGTCGTTGTTTGCGCCGCGATACCAACGATTGGCGTCGCCCATGGGCGGTTCGACCTTGATCACATCGGCGCCCATATCGGACAGGAATCCGCCCGCAGCCGGACCCTGTACCGCAATCGTCAGCTCCACAACCCGAATGCCCTCAAGCGCTTCCATTCTGCTCCTCCTTCATACCCGGCTGCCGGTCATCCTGCGGCCAATCGCTAGTATGGCGGAGGCCGCAACCTCTCGCGTTGGCTGGCATGCGGCGGACAAGTCAAGGACAGTCTGTTGGGAGTCGGAATCCATCCATGACGCTTCCGCTACATGATGTCCGAGTCCTCGATCTCTCCGATCATCGAGCGGCGCTAGGCTCGCGAATGCTGGCCGACCTCGGCGCCGAGGTCACGATGGTCGAGCCGCCGGGCGGCAACTCAATCCGCCATCAGGCGCCCTATGTGGACGATCAGCCTTCGCCCGAACGCAGCTATCAACATCTCTATTTCAACCTCAACAAGCGGTCGATGGTGCTCGACTGGCGAAGCGCCGAAGAACTTGACCGGCTGCTCGAACTGGCAACGTCGGCCGACATCCTGATCGAGTCGAACCAGCCCGGAGACTTTCCGGTTGAGCAAGTCCGCGAAGCAAATCCACACCTGATCGTGGTCTCGGCGACGCCCTACGGGCAGCAAGGTCCGAAGTCGGGCTGGCGAGCAACAGACCTGACGGCAACCGCAGCAGGTGGACTGTTGCAGGTCAGTGGTGAACGCTCTGATCCGCCTGTGCATGGCGCGGCGTTTCCGGGACACACGATGACCGGGCTGACCATCGCCTCGTCGGCGATGACCGCGCTGTATGGACGCGACCGCACGCCGGGCAGACCGGGTTGCCAGATCGATATCTCGATGCAAGAAGCGACCTCCTTCCAGGTCGTCCAAACCTCGAATCCAAACATCTGGCGCTGGCGAGGAGAAGCGCCCTACCGGCCGGCGCTCTCGCAGGTGATCCGCTGCGCCGATGATCGCTGGATGGGCTGCAACATATCGCCGAACAAGCTGCCCGAGTTCATCGCGATGCTGGACGAGGCAGGCGTCGAGCACCATCTCGACCCTGACAACTGGGAAGTCATCCATCGCGGTGACCGAGCCGCCTGGCAATACCTCGAGAATCCGCTCCAGGATCTGGCCAAAGATCTGGCCGCCGTCTGGCCTCGGCAGAAACTGCTCGAGCGTCTCTGGGCCGCTGGCATGCCAGCCATGCCGACCTTGCGCTTTAGCGAGTTTGCGGAGAGCGAACACTATCCAAGCTCCGGCCAGTTCATCGCAGTCGAGACGCCGGCGGTCGGCAAGACATTGAGCTATTCGCGCAGCCCGCTCGACTCGGTGCAATCGCCGCTGCCGATGCAACCTGCGCCAAGCTTGGGCGAGCACACCGACTCCTCATTCGCACTGCCTGCTGCGGGAGGTATCGAAGGCCTGGGAGAGTCCGCTCCCTTCCCGGACATACCCCTCTCTGGAATTCGCGTGCTTGATCTGACCTGGGTTGCCGCGGGTCCGCTGACAACGCGTCTGCTGGCCAACTTCGGAGCTGACGTGATTAAGGTCGAATCGAGCGGTGCGCGCATGGATGCGCTCCGCGTACAGACGGTCCTGGGCGAGTACAACCCGGATTTACCCGACCTGTACAACGATGTCAACACGGGCAAGCAATCATTCACTGTGGACCTGGCCACGGCACGAGGCAAGGATTTACTGCGCCAATTGGTCGCTCATTGCGATGTGATGGTCAACAACTATTCGGGCGGCTCGCTGGCGCGGATGGGGTTCCCCTGGGAAGACCTGCGCAAGATTAACCCTCGCTTGATCAATGTCCACTTGCCCGGCGTCGGTGGGGATAGCCCCTGGCGACCGCTGCGCACGCTGGGCAATCTACTCAAGGCTGCAGCCGGTATGAATTTCCAGATGGGATACCCGCATCAGCCGCCGCGAGGCATGGGCGTCGCCTATCCCGATTTCACCTCACCGCATGTCGGCGTCACAGCGATCCTCGCGGCGCTGCGCGCACGCGAAGAGACAGGCGAGGGACGCGAGATCGAACTGAGCCAGCTCAGCGCGACTGTGGCGCTGCTTGGCGCGCAGTGGATGCAGTTCGACCAGCTTGGCGAAGACCTGCCGCGCCTCGGCAACTCCGATCCCAACATGTGTCCGCACGGGGTGTTTCCATCGGCGGGAGACGATCAATGGGTCGCCATCGCGCTGGAGTCAGACGATCAGTGGCCGGCGTTTGCAGAGACCATCGGGCGACCGGAATGGATCCGGGAGGCATCGCTGCAGTCGATGGAAAGTCGTAGAGCGCGTAACGACGAGGTTGAGGCGGCAATCGGCGAGTGGACATCGCGGCGCACGAAATGGGAAGCAGCCGAGGCATTGCAGGCAGCCGGGATCGCGGCCAACGCCGTCGAGGATCTGCGCGACATGATGGACATCGACGAGCACTTCCGCGAGCACTACCAACGCGTCGAGCAGCCCTCGCATCCTGGATTTGGCATCTGGATCGACGGTGCGCCGTGGGAGTTTGCGCACTTGGAGAAACGAATCCTCGAACGAGCGCCGATGCTCGGTGAGCACAACGAGGCAATCCTCAGCGGACTGCTGGACAAGAGCGAAGAGGAAATCGCCGAGTTGATCGCCGCCGGCGTCGTAGGCTGAGCCGCAAATTGGTCCGATCCTGAGGAAGAACCATGCCCAAGTATGTGATGCTGCCGCCGATCGACGATGACATGCGCGCCTGGGTGCAGCAGATGCGTGATGAGATTCCGGGGCTTGATGTCGTGGTGGTTGAGGACGAAGCAGATGGTCCGCGGGAACTGGCCGATGCCGACGGCGCATACGGCTGGGTTGCTCCTGATGTCCTGCCCAACACCGAGCGCCTGCGCTTGCTGCAAAACCCGTTCGCGGGGCCGCCGGTCGGTTGGTACTACCCCGAATTGGCCGAGCATTCGGTCACGGTCAGCAATCCGCGAGGCATCTACTCCGATCACATCGCGCATCACATCATGATGTACATGCTGGCGCTCTCACGAGGACTTCCGTACTACGGCGCTGCCCAGGCGGAAGGTCGCTGGGACAAGAGTGCGCGCAAACGCGGCTACGTCGATCTGACCACGGCGACCGTGCTGATCAATGGGGTCGGTGGCATTGGAGCTGAGGCGGCTCGGTTGTGCGTCGCGTTCGGATCTCGCGTGATTGGCGTCGATCCCCGACCGGCGTTCGAGATTGACGGCGAGATCATCGCGCCATCCGAGCTCGACACCCGTCTGCCCGAGGCGGATTTCGTCGTAACGACTGTGCCTCACACCCCCGAGACGGAGTTTATGTGGCACGCTGATCGCTTC
Organism: Dehalococcoidia bacterium; assembly: GCA_965232875.1. Classification (GTDB taxonomy): domain Bacteria; phylum Chloroflexota; class Dehalococcoidia; order Bin125; family Bin125; genus Bin125. Next base: position 336,516 of record OZ247431.1, read on the forward strand.
ACGGCGATGAAAGACTCCGCCTACTTCATCAACATCGGCCGTGGAATGACATGCAAGCTCGACGACCTCGTAGCGGCGCTCGACAACGGCGAGATCGCCGGAGCGGGACTCGATGTGTTCGAGATCGAGCCATTGCCGGACGGACATCCGCTCTGGCAGATTGAGAATGTGATCATCACCCCACACATCGCCGTCGCCGATGCGGAGAACATCCCCGAACGGCGTTTCGAGTTGATCCTTGAGAATGCCAGACGCCTCGTTGAGGGTGGCGATTTCGTTAACGTCGTCGACAAGGAGAAGTGGTACTGACACCTCCCCAACAGTGATCGGCGCTCGAGATGAAAATCGTGGAAATGTACGGTGACTCGCGAGTGGGCGTCGTTGACGTGCCTGAACCGCAGGCGCGTGACAACTGGGTTGTGGTCAAGGTCATCGCCAGCACCATCTGCGGGACCGAAGCGCGGACTTATCAGATAGACGGCACGCAAGGTCGACACGGACATAACTCGGGACACGAGGCGGCCGGCATCGTCTGGAAGGCCGGTCCGACGGCCAAGATTGCGGAAGGCACTCGGGTCGCCGTGATCGCGCACATCGGCGAGCAATGCGGCCAGTGCTTCTACTGTTACCAGGGTCTCTGGCTGCTCTGCACCAAGCTGACCGAGGGCGGAGAGGAGTACCTCGGCACTCACGCCCAGTACATCTCCCGTCCCGACACCCACTGCGTCCCCATGCCAGACGATGTCCCGTTCGAGATCGGCTCGATCTTGGTCGACGCCGTCGGTACCCCCTACCGAGCCATCCGACGCCTGGGTGTCAATGGATTTGACACGGTGTTGATCACCGGTCTGGGACCGCTTGGCGCATCGGCCGCCATCATTTGCGAGAAGCTTGGCGCGCGCGTGATCGCCAGTGAGCCCGCCGAGTATCGGCGCAGCAAGGCTCGAGAGTACGGCGTCGAAGTTGCGATCGATCCCGTGGCAGAAGACGCGCTGCGGCGGGTCATGGATCTCACTGGCGGCCGTGGCCCGGACGTCGCGCTCGATTTCACCGGCTATACCGAGCCGCAGATGCTCTGTATCGACGCGGTCCGGGTCGGAGGTCGGGTTGGCTTCATCGGCCTCAAGTACGACGAGACCCCCGATGGTCCGGTCCCGCGACCAACGCCGGTCACCGTCGCTGGTCACCTGCTGCCTAAGGAACTCACGCTGATAGGCAGTTGGAGCGTCGCGCCCCACGAGATGCTGGAGCTGTACGACCTGGTCCAGAACGGTTTGCCGGTCGAGCAGCTCATCACGCACCGCTTCAGCATCGACGACTCGCAGCAGGCCTACGAAACCGCCTTCAATCAGCGAGGCTGCAAGGTGATCATCGACCCCTGGTTGGAATGAAGAAGTAGCCGGACGACGGTCATCGCCGCAGTTGCCGCGGGTCTCTCGCGACCGACCCTGTCATATCCGCGCTATCGAATCACTTCCGAGATCAACAGCTCCGTCATCTCGTCCTCGCTCAGGCCCAATACGCCTCGGTACACCTCTTCGTTGTGCTCTCCGAAGAATGGCGCGCGACGGATGGGCAGACGCTCGCCGTTCCAGAGGAAGGGCTGATTCTGAGCCATGAACTTCATCCCGATCGGATGATCGAACTCGTGGAAGAACCCGTCTAGCGATGGATCGGATTCGACCAGGTCCTGGATGTCCTCATTTGGACCAGCGGGGATGCCCGCGGCAACCAGGCGCTCCGTCGCTTCCCAGAGATCCTGGCGGGAGGTCCAGGCAGTGACGGCCGACTCGATCTCCTCCTCAGCAGCCTGACGGCCGTTCAACGTTCGTAGATCATCGCGAGCCGCGAGGTCATCTCGTCCAATGACGCGGCACAACTCCAGCCAATCGACCGTGTTGCGCACATCGAGCGCCAGCCACTTGTCGTCGCCCGCGCACTGGAAGTTGCCGTGCGGCGACGATTCTGGTGATCGATTCCCGCGACGGGGCGGCGTCTCGCCGTTGGCCAGTTGTTCGATCAGTTCGGTGTCGAGCAGGTGGATGCCGGCTTCGTACTGAGGAATCTCGACTTCCTGGCCGATACCGGTGCGCTCGCGCTGGATCAGTGCGGAAACAATGGCGGTTACTGCCAACGGCGCGAGCGTGAAGTCGGTATGCAGTAGAACGCCGGTCGGCTTGCGATCGGCGGGGCCGGTGTGCGCAGCCAGGCCACAGAGCGCGACGACGCTATTGCCAATCCCTTTCCATGACGCTTTCGGTCCCCAAGTGCCCATCACCGGGAAGCTGGCGCACACGATGCGAGGGTTGATCTTCTTCAGATCGTCATAGCCCAGGCCGAGGCGCTTCATCACCCCACCGGTGAAGTTGTCGGTGACCACATCCGCATCGCGGATCAGGTCATAGGCGATGCGCAGGCCGTCGGGAGCGCTTAGATTGACATTGACGCTGCGCTTGTCGGTGTTGCAGTCCTGGAAGAACGCCCCGGTTTCAATCGAGGGTGGATCATGGGCATTGAGCGCGACGCGCAGCGTGTCAATCCGTGCGTCCGACTCAATCTTGATGACATCCGCGCCCAGGTTAGCCATCAATTCCGTCGTCAGAGGTCCCGCCGCCTGCCAGCAGAAGTCAATCACGCGAATGCCCTTGAGCGGCAGGTCGTTTCGGTCGATGCCGTCGCGCTGATCCCCGGTTCCCGTCCCCGATTCAATCGGGAACCCGTTCGGCGCCCTGCTCGTGATCGTCTGGAATAGCTCGTCCGGAGCGGGAACGGGTCCCCGCTCGGGGGCGGGGACGGATGTTGCGGACGCCTGGGACACCCCCTCAGGGGCGAGCGGTCCCGCGACCAACCCACTCGCGACCAGCCCCTCGTACTCGGCCGCACCAATGTCCAGCAGCTGTGCTAACACATCAGTCGTGTCCGCCCCCAGCGTCGGCGCCGGACGCCCGACCGGCTCGTATCCGGTTGAATGGACTGGCAATCGCGGCAAATCGATCGTGCGATCGAACTGCGGATGTTCGACCGGCAAGAATGCGCCGCGTTCGTGGAGATGTGGATCCTCGACAATGTCTTTGACCGAGTTCACCGGCACCACGAGGAAGCCTCGTGACTGTCCCTCGAAACACAGCTCGTCGCGTGGCAACGTGGCGCAGGCTCGCTGGAATGCCTGGTGCGTTTCCGTGCCCCAATCAGGCATCCAGATATCGCCCGGACGCTCAGTCCCAATCAGTCCGTCGTAGCCGACCCGTTCGTTCAACCACTCGGCGAAGGCGGCGTAGCGCTGGTCGGTGGTCGGCACGAGCCCGAACGTCACCCAGTCGCCGTCTTTGGCTTGCACGAGGAAGGAAATGTGGCCGCCCGGTCGGTACGCCTTCTCGCCCATGTGCACCCACATGTTCTCGTTGGCGAAGTGGATCGTGGTCGAGAGAATCGCCTCCTGCAGCGAGATGTACGCGTGGTTGGCTCGGTCGCCGTTGCGACGGTCGTAGAGCATTGCGGCCACCGTCGCCGCGGCGACCTGACTGGCCTGCTTGTAGGCCAGCCGTCCCGCCGGATAGTCGGGCGCGACCTCGGGGAAGCCCAGACCCAGCATGAGACCGCCACTGGCGACGCCGACAATGTCGGATGTCGGCAGCTCTTCGCCACCGCGCCGCATGACCGCGTCAACCACGCCCAGGTGGGGATGCAATCGCTGCAGCCGTTCACGGTCAAAGAAGCGGCGAGCGAAGGCAGACTTGTCCAGTGGGGCCAGCACGACGTCGGCGGCAGCCAACAGCCGATCAATCAGATCCCATGCGCCCGGCGCATCGAAGTTCAACGCCAGGCTGCGCTTGCCCGCGTTGTACAAGAGGTGGCGCAGTCCGCTCTCAGGGTCGTTGTGTCCCTCAAGGTGCGGACCAGCAATGCGCAGAGCGTCTCCGGCTGCGGACTCGACGCGAATCACGTCCGCGCCAAAGTCGGACAGCCAGCGAGCGCCCAGCGCGAGGCACTCGTCGCTCAGGTCAATGACGACTGAGCCGGCTAGCGGGAGGTCGGATCTCTGCATCAATCCAGACTAGATTCGTACGAATGTAGCCGATAGGTGTGCCTCCAATGCCGAGAAATCCCAGTCCGCGCCCTTTTGCGACGACTCGTTCGCGCGGAACGGGCTACCTAGCGGCTGTGGGGCTTTGAGGGCGTGCGGACGGGGCGATTTCGGACTGAACCTCGGGCTTCGGTACCATGGGCGTCATTAGGCACAGGCTGCGGACCGCCTATGATAGATCCATGACGACACCGCACACACATCCCGAGATCGAGGAGCGCCAGCAACTGACGCTAGAGGCGATTAGCAACCTGGCGGAGCAGATGATGATCCGGTTCGATGCGCTTGAGCAGAACATCGAAACACTGAGCAACGGTCAGCAGCGTCTCGAGAACCGCGTTGAGGACATCGCCCGGCATCTCGGAGTGCCGCCGCGCAACGGGGCGGCCTGAGCGCCATCCCGGATTGCAACTGCTGCGGAACGACTCTCGATCTGCAGACATCCACGCTGCGCGGTGCTGAGCATCTATGTTCCTGCCGCTTCCGCACGTACATGCTCGAGCAGCGAGTCAAGCGATTAGAGTGGCGGGTTGCGTCGAGGGCTTTAGCGCGGATGTAGCCGGGGTTGTGTTCGGCGGAGCGTCGCCAGAGGTGGTCGATGGTGGTTCGGAGGTGGAAGGGGTTGGGCATGGCGGTCTCCTTTGGGTTTGGTCAGTATGTATGTTCTGAATGTATCAGAGTTGGGTGTGACCAGGTTGTCGGCGGGGAGATCGCGTGGCGTCGGCTGGGGGACGGCTGGCGGGTGGTGGTGTTGATGGTCTTGGGAGGTTCGTGATTCCTGCCTGCGCAGGAATGACGGAGGGAGGGCGGGAGTGACGGAAGGGGGAGGGGGGGCGGCTGGGGTTGTGTGGGACGGTTGTTGGGTGTCGCGGTTGATGGGTTTGGGAGGTTCGTGATTCCTGCCTGCGCAGGAATGACGGAGGGAGGGCGGGAGTGACGGAGGGGGGAGGGGAGGCGGCTGGGGTTGTGTGGGACGGCTGGCGAGTGTCGCGGTTGATGGTCTTGGGAGGTTCGTGATTCCTGCCTGCGCAGGAATGACGGAGGGAGGGCGGGAGTGACGGAGGGGGGAGGGGAGGCGGCTGGGGTTGTGTGGGACGGTTGATGGGTGTCGCGGTTGATGGTCTTGGGAGGTTCGTGATTCCTGCCTGCGCAGGAATGACGGAGGGAGCGCGGGAGTGACGGAGGGAGGGCAGGGAGCGGCGGTGGCGGAGCGGGAGGACTGGTCTCCCTGCTGTCATTCAGGTGCGGTGCGCGTCACACGGACTGAGAGCGCTTGGGGTGCCGGATCGAGAGATAGCGCAGCCTCGAATAATCGGGCCACCACCCACCCAACGGTGCTTGGGGACCATTCTGGCATCGACACATCCAGGCCCATGTTCGTGCGGGCAAACTGAGGCCATGCCCAATCGGGACCTGCCGCATACTCTGCCGGAGCATTGATTAGCGAACCGATCTCGAATGAACCCGTGTTCGTTTGGTGGATGGCGGCAACAACGTCCGCCTCCTTGCCCTCATCCCATTGATCGGCCGCCACGGTCACCAATGCGCGCGGGCGCTCTATCGCAGTTCCGATGTTGAACCAGTTGAGTACGGACACCAGGCGGTGCAAGTAGGACTGCTGCCTGAGCGCGACGTTAATCGCCGTCACCTGGGTCGCTGCGACCTCAGCCGTTCCGAACCATTGGAGTGAGTCATTCAGACACTGAAGCAGTGACGGAATAGCCAACACGGGGTCAGTGGGCGGGACAGTGGGCGAGTCGGTTCGGCGAGCCGGGAAGTATGCAGACCTCCTATCAGACTGGCGACTCAAACGGGCGGTCTCCTGTTCGCTCCGGTCAACGAAGGAGTTACCCGAACCAACATTGAGTCCTACCTGAGCGAACCCGATGCGGTGTCCGTCGTCCTCGTGGGTCAACTCCGCCTCATTCATGTCCCAGAGCAATGAATCTTCGTCAGGGGAGGCAGAGGAATTGATCGTGGACCATCCCATCAGTTGCGACCGCGCCAAGAAGATGCTGTACAAGTCCTCGTCGAGGACGTCAACAGCTCTGTCCGGGTTAAGGGACAGGCGACCAAACGCCTCGGCGAGGATCGTGGTCATGGCGGGCTCCTATGGGTTTTCAAAGTATGTATGTTCTGAATATATCAGAGTTGGGTGAGTCTGGGTTGGCGTCAGGGAGATCGCGTGGCGTCGGCTGAGGGACGGCTGGCGGGTGTCGCCGTTGATGGGCTTGGGTGGTTCGTGATTCCTGCCTTCGCAGGAATGACGGAGGGAGGGCAGGAATGACGGTGGGAGTGACTGATGGGGAGGGCAGGGAGCGGGTGTGGTGGAGCGAGAGGGCTGGTCTCCCTGCTGCTTACTCAGGTGCGGTGCGCGTCACCCGGACCGAAAGTGAGTACGGCGCCGGATCCAGCGAGAGCGCTGCATCAAACACCGTCCCAATCATCCAACCGACCGCGGCGGTCGACCACTCCGGCAATGACACCGCAATGCCTACTTCGCCGCGGCTCAACTGGAGCGGTTTCCAGTCGAGGCCAGCGGCGACTTCAGCCGGCGCATCGACCAGTGGTCCGATTGTGAAGAAGACATGGCCGGCCCCCCGGATGAGATCGAGGACATCCGAGACCAGGTGATCTCCTCCCTGCGAGGACGCCATAGTGACGATGGCGGAAGTGGCGTTGGCTTCAACCGGGGTGTGGAACCAACCGAGCACAGAGCCGCGCCTGCGCTTTTCCTCCTCTAGCGGCAGGTCGTATCCGGTCACCTGATACGACCACACCTCAGCCTCTCCGAACCAACGGATTGCATCGTCCAAGCACTGAATCAACGGCGGGACCGCCACCGCTGGGTCCGTCGGCGGGCCTTCGTCATCAAGCGTGGGTACCGCCGCCCAATGCCCCTGAGATAAATCAGTGCCTGGTGGCGGAGGGTTGTTGGGAACGTCGACATACGTCGGGGGATTGACACCGAGCCCGACCTGGGCAAAGCCGATTCTCTGCGGCTCCTGATGGTAAGTCAGTTCCGCCTCTTCCACATTCCATAGGCGAGAAGGTTCCGTCCCTTCCCTGGCGGACCATCCCATTTGCTCCGATCGATTGCGAAAGGTGCTCCAGAGGTAACCCTCCAGGTCATTTGTAGATGGCAATTCCGGATCAGGAGCCACACGATCGGGAATCGGGATGAGGCGCCCGAATGCGTCTGCGTACAGAGTTGGATGCATGTCGGGCGCCTTCCCTTAGTCGAGCGACTTGAATTCCAGCACCAGTAGCCAAACACACGCGATTCCCACAGCGATCGTCGCACCCGCAGCGACCTGCCGGACCAGACCAGGTGGCAAATCTGGCCAGACAGCGCGGCCATATGGTGTACCGAGAGTTCGGCGCCAGACAGCAGCAGCGGTCGCGAGCGCGGCATAAAGGGGCAGCGAGATTGCAACGAACATCATTCCGATCCAGCTCATCGCCATCGGAGATGCAATCGCCACCACTATCGGACGATTACATGGACGTGCGATGATGGCGGAAACCGTCACCAGGCAGAGCAGGAACGGTCCGTAGCGCAGTGGTCCTTCGAGTGAGAAGGCCATCAGGAAGCCCATAACGACCACGGGTATGGCAAGGGCGATGGAGAGTGCGGTGCGGGCACGTGGGAATCCATCCCATTGATAGATCTCGATGGCCTTGTCTCTCACGACCATCTCACGTCTCGTGCCCGCAATCACGTCATTGTCGTCAGGCTAGCGAACGCCGCACTTCTTCTTGTGGTAGTGGAAGCGGTTCAGGAGGTTACCCCCGCGGAAGCCGATCGTTGCAAATTTGCAACTCACATACCCTCGACCGGTCACATTGACGAACGTGTCGTTAGTGCTGTAGGCACCCGCCGGTGAGACAAATTTCGCCCACTGCTTTGAGCTGTAGAAGGATGTGCCCGAGTCGCCCGGGTAGCGACGTTCATCCCAGAAGAAGTAGGTGCTGAAGGGGCCGCGTTCTGCTCTCCAAGTCGTGTAAGCCCCCACGGTGCCGGTATTGCCGGCAACGACGTAATGGACGTAGACACCGTTGGTGAACAGCAAGAGACCGAATTGCTCGTATCCACTGATCTCGCCATAGGCGGTCCTGGCAGATTGTCCAGAGACCCCATCGCTCGGCGGACCCGCGCCCGTCGATTCCGGCAATGAGACGTTGATCTCGGATTCAACGGTCGCGCACTCTCCGACCATGCCTTCGGTGACATCGATCGAAGAGCCATTCACGGTCGGCGTCGCCGCCACTGTGCAGCTTTTGGTCTTGTCAGCCGGGTTGTCCTCGCTGGAAACATCTCGCAGAGTCAACGACATCTCGCACTCGCGATCCGAGGAGTACGAGTACTTGGTCAGCTCGCCCATTCTCTTCAGCGTCATGGTGTTGACGGACATCGTCAATGAGTAGAGGCCGTCGCAAACGACCGGCGCTGGCTCTTCCGTTTCCGCCTCCGGCTCCGACTCAGCCCGAACCTGACCGGGAGTGAGCGCCATGAACGCCACGATCGCAAGAACCACAGCGGGACCGAGCACTCCAAGGATTCCCAACCCAACTTTGAACCGACCGCGATGAATCTGCAACACAGCATCCTTTCACTGCCCGGCGGTACGTTCTCGTCGGGCAGTGCATAGTGTCACAGATTTGCCTTCAGGTCACGCTCCGTCCTGCGGCACTGCCGACCGTTGGGCAATCGCCTGGACAATGGCTGCCACCGCGGATCGGGAGTGGCGACTGGGGTTGGGTGGGACGGCTGTTGGGTGTCGCCGTTGGTAGGTTTGGGTGGTTCGTGATTCCTGCCTGCGCAGGAATGACGGAGGGGAGGTCAGGAACGACGGAGGGGTGGCAGGAACGACGGAGGGAGGTTAGGACTGACGGAGGGTGGTCAGGAATGACGGACTATTGGGTCGGGTGATGACGGTGTGGGGGCTATGCGACTTCTTGGCGAATTGTGTAGCTTGTGATACGCAGCGCCATACGTTGAGTATGGCTTGGTTTTGGTACGGAATCAGAGGAACGACATGTCGGCTATTCAGTCGGAGAAGCAAGAGATCGCGCAGATGGCGCACCTGATGCGCCGGGCTGGGTTTGGCGCGTCGCGCGACGAACTGGAGCGGCTCGTGGACCAGGGCTACGAGGAGACCGTCGAGCGGTTGGTCGACCCGCCTGCTCATGTTCCACGCGCTGACCTGCACCAGCTATTCCGCTACATGCCGTCACTCGAAACAGGCGGCCCCGTGACCGTGCCCGGCGCGGCCAACTGGCTCTACCACCTGATCAATACGCAGCGGCCGCTGGAAGAGAAGATGGCGCTGTTCTGGCACGGCGTCTTTGCGGTCGGCAACTCCAAGGTCGACAACGACAATCACCTGATCGCGCAGATCGACATGTTCCGCGATCACGGAACGGGCAACTACCGCGACTTGCTGATCATGCTGGCCCAGAACCCGGCCATGATTTACTGGCTCGACAACCACGAGAACCACAAGCGATCGCCCAACGAGAACTGGGGTCGCGAGCTGCTGGAGCTGTTCTCGATGGGTGTCGGCAACTACACGGAGAAGGATGTCTTCGAGTGCGCCCGCGCCTTCACCGGCTGGACGCTGGGACCGAAGATCCCGCGCGTGCCCAACCACCGCTTCTTCTTCCAGTTCGAGTTCCGTCCCGAGGAGCACGACTTCGGTGAGAAGGAGTTCCTCGGCCGTAAGGGGAACTTCGACGGCCTCGACATCATCGACATCATCCTCGAGGAAGAGGCCTGCCCGCGCTTCATCGTCCGACACCTGTACAACTTCTTTGTCGCCGACGAGGCCCAGGTTCCGGCCTGGAACATCGAGCCGCCGAATGATCCTGAGGCGATCGATTACCTCGCCGGCGTGTTTAAGGACTCCAACTTCGAGATCAAGCCCGTTCTGCGGGCGCTGTTCAACTCCGACTTCTTTAAGGCAGCGACCTTCCAGAAAGTCAAGAGTCCGGTCGAGACCGTCGTCGGCACGCTGCGCCTGACCGAACACATGACCGGTCCGCAACTCGACCTGATCAGCCTCGGGCAGGAGTCGGCCCATATGGGTCAGAGCCTGCACAACCCGCCTTCGGTCGAGGGTTGGCAGACCGGGCGCGACTGGATCAACTCCGGTGCTGTGGTCGGACGAATCAACTTTGTCGCCGACCGCGTCAGCAACACCGAGCTGCCGGGCGTGCAGAAGATCGTGCAGCGGGTCGCCGCATCCAATGGCACGCAGATGAGTCCCGACGAGATGGTCGATCACTGCCTCGATCTGATCGGTCCGCTCAATGTGGCGGATGTGACCAGGCTCGAGTTGATCGAGCACGCCTCGGAGCAGGGCGACCTCTCCTGGAGCGACGACTACGACGGTTCCTCCGAGCGCGTCGGCGAGATGCTCGCCCTGATCGCGGCAACGACGGAGTACCAGTTTGGCTAGCAGAGCACGAATGATCACTCAGGAGCAGCACAGAGAGTCCCAACCATGACTACCGCGACCAGAAGCAAAGACCCGGTTGTCGTCATCATCCAGTTGACCGGCGGCAACGACTACATGAACAGCGTGGTGCCTTACGCGGACGGGCACTACAACGACGCCCGCAACGGCGAGCTTTGCATCGGCGAGGACGAGGTCCTCAAGATCGACGATCATTTCGGCCTGCATCCGACGATGGCGCCGCTCAAGGAGATCTACGACCAGGGCGAGATGGCGCTGATCCACGGCGTCGGTTACCCCAACTCGCCGCGTTCGCACTTCCGCTCGATGGACATCTGGCACACCTGCGAACCCAACAAGGTTGGTACCGAGGGCTGGGTCGGCCGTGCCATCCGCGACCTTGACCCGACCGGCGAAAACCCGGTCACCGGCGTCCACATCGGACAGGGCCTGCCCCGCGCGCTGGTCGTGCCAGGTGTGACTGTCGCATCCGTCGCCGACCTCTCGACCTACGGTCTCTTGACCGGCATCGAGCAGCAGCGGCAGCGTGAGAAGATGCTTGAGCGCTTCGTCAACATGTACGGCCGCGCAATCGGCACCGGCAACGTCAAGGAATACCTCGGCCGCACCGGACTCGACGCGCTCAAGGGCGCCGACATTCTCAAGGAGGGCCTCGGTCGCTACGAGACCTCCGTCGAGTGGGGCACTGAGCAGATTTCGCGCAGCCTCAAGGACATCGCCACGATCCACTGCGCCGACCTCGGCACGCGCGTCTTCTACACGCAGCTCATCGGCTTCGACACGCACGCGAACCAGAAGCCGGTCTTCGAGAAGCTCTGGACCGACCTCTCGCGCGCCATCTCGGACTTCTGGGACGACGTCAAGGCGCACGACCGCGATGACAATGTGATCATGATGCTGTTCACCGAGTTCGGCCGCCGCGTGCGAGACAACGGCTCCGGCTCCGACCACGGCGCCGGCGGCGGAGTCTTCGTGCTCGGCCCGCAGGTCAAGGGCGGCATGCACGGCGAATTCCCCAGCATCAATCCCAGGGATCTCGAACAGGGCGACCTCGTCCCCAACCACGACTTCCGCGGCGTCTACTCAACGCTGTTGGAAGACTGGATGAAACTGGACGCCAAGCCAATCGTCGACGGTGAGTTCGAGAAGCTCAGCTTCATCGAACCGCTGATGGCAACCGCCTAGGTAACTGGAGCGGCTCCCCCGCTTGGGGAGCTGTCCCCCGGCCTAGCCGGGGCGGGCCGTGGAGCGCCTGAGGGGGCTCCGCGATGTTCCTCAGGCCAAGAGCCCCCTCCGTCACTTCGTGACACCTCCCCCACGGGGGGAGGTCTAAAAGGAAGAATCGCCATGCTGACCTATTCAGTTGCTGGAAGAACCTGGCACTTCAGCCACTCGATTGGCTACTTTGTCGGACCCCAGGGATTCACCTATCCGACGCCGATCGCGACCACTGCCAGCGGCACGATGTACATCGCCAATGTGGGTCTGGCGGAGTACTCGGGTGGGGGCAACCTGGGCTCGAAGATCTACAAGTATCGCATCGAGGATGAGTTCCTCGGTGAGATGGGAGGGGGCGACTTCCTGTGGCCTGAGGGCATCGCGCTCGCTCGCGACGGCACCGTCTGGTGCGCCGACGCCTACCATCACCGTATTTTCGGCTACGACCCAGAAGGAGCGCTGGTCGGTGACTGGGGTGAGTTCGGCGACGGAAACGGCCAGTTCAACCGACCCTCCGGGATCGCCTTTGATGCGGACGACAACCTCCACGTCGTCGACAGCCATAACCACCGGGTACAGAAGTTCACCAAGGAGGGTGAGTTCCTCGGCGCATGGGGTTCTGAGGGTTGTGAAGATGGACAACTCAATCAACCCTGGGGCATGACCATCGACAACGAGGGCGCACTCTTCGTCGCCGACTGGGGCAACGACCGCGTGCAGAAGTTCACGCCCGAGGGGGAGTTCCTGGGCAACTTCGGCTCCCGATACGAGGACATCGGCATCGACGACGGCGGCAGTCTCAAGCGTCCCGCCGATGTCGCCGTCGACAGCGACGGCGACGTCTACGTTTGCGACTGGGGCAACCGTCGCGTCCAGATCTACTATCCCGACGGAGACATCATCTGCAGTCTGCAGGGCGACGCCCACGAGTTCTCCAAGGCGGCGGCCCAGGTCATGGAGGTCAACCCCGAATACGCGCAGGCCTTCAGGAGGGTCACGCCGGTCGAGCTCATCAAATTCGGAATCTTCGACCGTCCGCGAGGCATCGCAATCGACAGCGAGGACCGGATCGCGATCAGCGACGGCGGCCGAGGCCGGATTCAGGTCTACCACAAGGATCACAACTACCTGCTGCCGCAGTTCAACGCGTAGGCGTCGTTAGAGATGGATTTCCGTCATACCCGTGCTCCGACGCGGGTATCTCGACGAGTCCTGAACGCTCTTCGTGATTGCCGCAACAAGCGCGGCAATCACGAGAGCGTTAGCTTCAAACTCGATTGAAGCAACATGAAGAGTTCGAGATGACTCTCCGGTTCGGCATACTCGGAGCTGCCGCGATTACGCCACGCGCGCTGCTCAAACCCGTTGCTGAGTTCCCCGACGTCGAAATCGTCAGCATGGCTGCCCGTGACCGCGACCGTGCCGAGACTTTTGCCGCACGTGCCGGCATTCCCACCGTCCACGATTCCTATGACGAAGTCGTCACCGACCCTGACGTGGACGCGATCTACAATCCGCTCGCCATCAATGGGCACCATGAATGGACGATCAAGGCACTCAACGCCGGCAAACACGTGCTCTGCGAGAAGCCGTTCGCCATGAATGAGGCCGAAGCGCGAGAGATGGCAGACTGCGCTCGCGAGAACGGGCTCATCTGCGCCGAGGCGTTTCACTACTACTACCACCCGCTCTCGATGCGGATGCGCGAGATCGTCCGGAGCGGCATCCTGGGCACGATTCGCTACGCCGACGCCCATTTCCAGAACACGGTGGTCGACGTGCCCAGCCAGATTCGGTACCGGATCGAACTCGGCGGCGGGTCGACGATGGACCTCGGCTGCTACCCCCTGCACTTTCTCCGCCACGCGTTTGAGGCAGAGCCAGAGGTCGTCTCCGCGAAGGCGGCAACGGTCCATGAACACATCGACCTCGAACTCAAGGCCGAGCTGCTCTTTCCAGGCAACATCCCGGCCACGATCTGGTCGCGGATGAACGCAGCCGGAGGGTTTTCCGCCGAAGTCAACGTCTACGGCGATCAGGGCAGGCTCAAGGTCGTGAATCCAATGGTGCCGCAGCGCGAGGTGCACCGCATCGAGCTCGTGGCGCCGTGGGGTACCCGAAGGGAAACGCTGACCAGGGAACCGACCTTCAACTACCAACTGCGCGCGTTCGTGGAGGCGATCGCCGGTGTTCGCTCGATGCCGACCGACGCTGAAGATGGCGTGATCAGTATGCGCGTGATCGACAACGTCTACCGAGCCGCGGGAATGAAACCGCGCGGAGAGATTTAGACTTCGGACGCTATGACCGACCGCATTCGCGCCATTGATTCACTGATCAACTCCTCGTTCCTCGATCCCTCGGGCGACACTGCGTTGAGTTATCTGTTCAAGGGCATTGAGGATCGAGGCGCGATTGAAACGGCCGAGCAGTTGCTGGAAGTCCTGGACCAATCGGACATTGGCGCCGGTGTCGTGTCAATCATGCAGCCTGACCATGCGGAATGGGTCGGCGATGCGCACAAGCAGTTCCCCGACAAGATCCTGCCTGCGATGATCGTCAATCCGCTCAACGGGTACGACGAAATCCGCAAGGTGGTCGATTACTACGAACGCTATGGAGTCCGCTGCCTGCGCATTCCGCCGTTCCGCTACGAGTTGCCGCCAACCGACCGCGTCTACTGGTCCTTCTACGTCAAAGCGATGGAACTCGATATTGCAGTATCAATGAACGCCGGTATGCCTGGACCGCGCCGTCCGGGATGGGTCCAGAACCCAATGCATTACGACGAGGTCGCCTATCACTTCCCCGAGCTGCGCCTGATCATGACGCACTGCGGCCAACCATGGATCGAAGAGACCATTTCAACCATCGCCCATTGGGATCACGTCTACATGTCATGCACGTCGGTGGCGCCAAAGTACTGGCCACTCAACTTCGTCCAGTTCATCAACACCCGAGGGCGAAAAAAGATGATGTTCGGCACGGAGTACCCAACAATCCCCTGGCCCAGGGCAAGAGACGAGATCCAGGCACTCCAACTTCGAGAAACAGTCGTAGCCGACTTCTTCGTCGAAAACGCGCGCCGAGCCTATCGCTGGAAGGCCGATCCTAGCTAAGTCAGCTTCGGCACCCACATTCCGTCATACCCGCGCTCCGACGCGGGTATCTCGCAGCACACAGCACGAACGCCGATTGGGCCTGAGGCGAGATTGCCGCGACGGAGCGCGGCAATGACGGACTTGTTGAGCTCTGATGTCGGAAGGCAATCAGTCCGGCCAATGAGCGTTCATCAACTGCACCCACGTGTGTCGCGTCAACGAGTGCCGCTCCCGCACGCTCTCCTGGAACAACTTGAGTAGCTCCTCTGAGACTCCGGAGCCCGGGTCCTGCGGCGTCCGCGTCGCGTGCCAGTTGCCGACACTGTGATAGCCGGCCAGGTTGGTCACCTCCATGTCGTCGCTCAGCACGGCGTCATGGAAGTTGCCCAGCACGCGATGCCCCATCGCATCCATCGCCGGCCAGACGCCGAACTCGGTCAGGTAGGAGAACCGCTCCCAGGTGGCCGGATCGATCGTCCAGCGACGCAGGCCGTAGACGGCGCGACGGTCGGAGTCGGGAGTCTCCGCCAGCGGGCGGCCCCCGTAGGGAATCTTCGGCCGCGCCGTCTCATGCACAATCAATGCTCGGCGAGCGTTGCGATAGGCGTCATCGCCCAGCCCGACCAGGATTTCCTGCCCACGTCGCCACTCGTCCCATGACGGCACGCCGATAAGCGTGTGGACCTCCTCAGGCGTACCGCCAATCAGCGCATTGAGCAGACACAGAGGCCGGAATCCTGCTTCCATCAGGCGAGGCCAGGTCTCTTTGAGGAACAGTGCGCGGTACTCGGGAAACCGCTTTGGCTCAATCATCGTGACGCGGTGCTCGTAGAAGTCCATGATTCATCCTCTGTGCTCGGCTGACACCTGTTGCGATGCAGAGTAATCTCAGCGGCAGGACGAGAACATGACAGATTTCTTCGACATTGTCGTAGTTGGCGGCGGACCGGGAGGCTCGGCCTGCGCCACATTGCTTGCTGACCAGGGATACCGTGTCGTCCTCCTGGAACGCGAAAAGTTTCCTCGCGAACACGTTGGCGAGTCATTACTGCCGGCGAGTATTCCGGTGTTGGAGCGGATTGGCGTGATGCCCGCGATCGAAGCTGCCGGCTTCGTGGTTAAGCATGGGGCAACGCTGGTCTGGGGTAAGGATCCTGATCCCTGGAGTTGGTACTTCGCCGACGATCCGGGCCAGCGCCCGACGTCATTCCAGGTCGTTCGGTCCGAGTTCGATCACATCCTGCTTCAGAACGCAGCGGCTCATGGTGTTGATGTGCGCGAAGAGCATCAGGTGGTTGAAGTGCGCGAAGACAACGGCCGTGTCACTGGAGTCAAGTACCTGCATGATCGCAAAGAGGGTGAGATCGATTGCCGCATTCTTGTCGATGCCAGCGGTCAGACGGCCATCCTGAGTCGCAAACTAGGCCTGCACCAGTGGGACGAGCACTTCAATAATCTTGCGGTGTTCGGCTACTACCGCAATGCCGCGCACCTCGACCCGCCCAACAACGGCAATATCTTCATTGAGTCATACGAGCACGGATGGCTCTGGAAGATTCCATTGCACACTGGCGTATCCAGCGTTGGCGCCGTGGTCGATAAGGAAATGGGACAGCAAGCTCTGCGCGAGCTTGGTCCGAGAGAGTTTCTCGATTCTCAGGTCGCGCTCGCTCCGCACACCAGGAAGCTGCTTGCCGAGGCCGCCTTGGTGGACGAACCGAACATCGAACGCGATTGGTCCTACACCTCCAGGCAGTTTGCCGGCGACGGCTACGTACTGGTCGGCGACGCCGCATGCTTTGTCGATCCGCTGTTCTCCTCGGGTGTCCACCTCGCGCTCGGCAGTGCGACCCTGGCCGCCAACTACGTCAGGTCGGCGTTGGAAGCACCGCAGACTCGAATCCAGGCCGCACAACTCTATGAATCGCTCTATCGAAAGCAATACGACTACTTCCATTTGACCGCGCAACTGTTCTACGGGACCAACCGCAGTACCGATTCATACTTCTGGGAAGCTCGGCGCATTCTGGGTGAGGACGAAACCACTCCGCGGGAGGCGTTTGTCCGAGTAGTCAGCGGGCAGCCGCCGCACGGCTACGAACGGGCAGTGATCGAGCACGGGGAGTTGCCGCCTGAGATCGATGCTGAGGTCAGACGCCGCGACGATCTCGCTGAGCGCCGTCGGCGGGCAACCGAGGCCATCACGGCCGAACCGGGCGCGTTGCTGCGCACTGTTCCCTCACTGCCTGGACATGTCAAGTTGGAGCAACAGCGCCCGCTCGCCGGCGCCAACTTCCAGCAGGCGTTTCAACTCGTAGTTGACTCTGGACAGAGGCGGTCCGAGCCGTTTCCGATCACGGCGGTGGTCGCGGCCTGTGTGGGTCAGATGGATGGCCGAACGTCGCTCGGGGAAATTATCGGAACCGTCGATCGGCAACACAATCTGCGCGGCGAGCAGGGCCTACGACGAATCATCGAGCGCGATCTCCCACCTTTGATTGAAGCGGGCCTGATCGATGTCGCGACTCAGGCAGTCGGCCGTAACGATCCCTGTCCCTGTGGATCAGGAAAGAAATACAAACGTTGCCACGGTCGGTAGCTCGGGACGAGGCGTCAGCCCCGGTACTGCCGCACGGCCGCGTTTGTCGCCCACGATCGTCCCGTTAGCGAGACCTTTCACATTGCGAATAGTCCATTGGCTGGTAACATCCGATCAGTGCGCGGTCCCGAAGGAGTTGAGGTTCGCGTCAAGCGAAACAGAGGGGGTCTCATGGAGCGGAACTATTGGTCACGGATGAAGCGGCAGCGCCTCAATCGGCGCAGCCTGCTCAAGGCGAGCGCTCGTGCCGGCGTCGGTGCGGCCGGCCTGGCTCTGGTCGGCTGTGGCGATGACGACGATGACGGCCAGCAGCAGTCCGCTGCGCAAGTCCAACAGCAGCAGCAAGAGGCGATGGAGCAGCAGGCTGAACAACAGGCCATGCAGCAGGAGCAACAAGAAGACGTCGCTCAGCAGCAACAGCAACAACAGCAAGCGGCCGTCGCACAGGCTCAGGACCAGGCGATGGTTGACAGCCAGGGCAATGCGATCCAGACCGGCGGCGTGTTCAAGCGCGCTGCGGCGTCCCAACTCACCCTGATCCGGTTCCCCTGGAACTCGGCTGGCAACAATGGCACCATCGACCCGACCGGCTACATGTACAACTGCCTGACACAGTACGGCGGCGTTCAGCTCAACGAGACCGCCAATCAGTTCTGGGAGTACGCCAATCCCGACTGGGAAATCAAGCCTGATGTAGCGGCGGGATGGGAAACCCCGGACAACCTGACCTGGATCTTCGATATCAAGCCGAACGTCATGTTCCATGATGGCCGCGCCTTCACAGCCGACGACGCGGCTCACAGTTATGAGGCGATCCGCGATCAGGGTGTCTCCGGCGGCGGCTCGCCGGCCTTCAACCTAGGCAAAGTGATCGCCGGAACCGAAGCGATCGACAACCTGACGATGCGCCTCAACCTGGGAGAGCCGCGCGGATTCACTGGCGCGCTTACCGCCTACGTCCGCATGGGCCACCCGGAAACTGCGGGCTCAGCGACTGCGCCGGCGCTAGACATGGCGCGCAACGAGGAAGCCGTGCTGATCGGCACCGGTCCATGGAAGTTCGACACCGATAGCTACGACCCCAACACCGGCTGGCGTCTGATGCCATTCCCCGAGAGCCATATGGGTGGCCCGAACATGGAGGAGATCACCTACACGATCTTCTCCGACGCCGATGCAATCGGTATCGCCCTGGAAGCCGGCGACATCGACTCGCACAACGGCATCCCGTTCAATAACCCGGAGACGATCGATCGTCTGATCGACAGCGACGAGCACTGGGGTTGGGCCGGGACGAGCCTCGGCGGCCAGATTTTCCGGTTCGCCATCGACGTGGAACCAACGACCGACCCGCGTGCGCGGCACGGCGTCTGGCGCATGGTTGACCAGGAACGCGTGGTGCGCGACTACTTCGGCCCGTACGACGACGCTGGACGCCTGTTTTTCCAGCGCGGCTCGCAGGGTTACATCGAAGATCAGGACCGCCCCAACTATGACCCGGCCGAAGGCGCCAAGCTGCTTGACGCCGCCGGTGTGGGTGAAGGCAGTGTGTTGACGGCAAGTACGTTGCCGATCCGCCCATACGCTCCAGCGTTGGCTCAGCTCTTGCAGGCGGAACTCTCGACGCTTGATATCGAACTCGAACTCGAGCCGACCGAGTACAACGTCATGATCGAGAAGCAGCAGGCCGGCGACTTCGGGAACTTCCTGATTGGCTTCGGCAACTGGATTCGCCCCGAGAGCGCTGCGCTCGCCATGGTCATGCAGGATGCCCTGCACGGCGAAGGCAACGCCAAGCGCGGCGGCGACGCTAGCAACCCGATCCCCGTTCGCGAACGTCCTTACATGGACAACTATTTCCACTGGCTGGACATGATCGTCGATGTCCAGACCGGTAACCACGAGGACACGGAAGATTACTGGCGGTCATTCAACGACACCTTCCATGAGGTGATGTTTGCGCAAGCCATTGCGCGGCAACGCGGTGCGGAGTTCTATACCAATCGGGTCCACGTGCCCGACCCAGGTCCAACCACTCCAAATCCGCAAACGATTTGGCTTGAGCAGACCTAACAGCGCAACCCAGGACGCGGACGTTCTCCAAGGGGAACGTCCGCGTCCACGCGGTAAACCATGTGTAGTCGTGCCGTAGGCAAACGATGACCTACGTACTTCGTCGTCTTGTCACCCAGCTGATCCCGGTTTTGTTCGTTGCCTCAATTTTGATCTTCGCATCCGTGCGATTGATCCCTGGTGATCCGGTGGCCGGAGCCATCGGTGACGCCATGGGCAACACTGACCCTGAGGTCTACGAACAGCTCAAGGAAGAACTCGGCCTCAACAAGCCGATGTACGAGCAGTACTGGATCTGGATCGGTCGGATTTTCACCGGTGACTTTGGGCAGTCGCTCACCGGACTTCCGGTCACAGAGATTCTCGGTAACGCGATCCCGGCATCTGTCGAACTGGCGGGCCTGGCGATCATCATTGGATTCACGCTGGGACTGACGCTTGGCGTGCTCGCTGCGGTCAATCGCGGCGGGTTCTTCGATTGGTTTGCTGCACTGTGGACCGGTTGGAATATTGGTGTCCCGTCATTTGTTGCTGGGCTCGTGTATCTGATCGTGTTCTCCGTCTGGTTTGATCTGACCCCAGTGTCGGGGCGGGTGCCACTGACCGAAGATCCAATCAAAGCACTGGAACATCTTGCCCTGCCTTCGCTCGCGCTTGGCGGCATCGTCGCGGCCAACATCAGCCGCTTCACGCGACAATCACTGCTCGACACCATGACTGAGGACTACATCCGCACGGCCCGCTCCAAGGGCCTCACCAATCGTGCGGTGATCATCCGGCACGCACTGAGGCCCAGCCTCATTCCGGTCGTCACAATCATGGGCCTCGAGCTTGCCTCGATCCTCAGCGGCACGCTGGTGATCGAGACCGTCTTCACCTGGCCAGGGCTCGGCCGCGCCCTGATCAATGCCGTCAACAATCGCGACTACACCGTGATTCAGGCGACGACCATCCTGCTTGTCTTCGTCTTTGTTGTTGTCAACCTGATCGTTGATCTCGTCTACGTCGGCCTCGATCCGCGCATTCGTATCGGGCAGAGTTCGGAGACGTAGCAATGTCCGGTCAAATCGCCACCGTCCCCTTTGAGGAAGAGAGTGATCGCTTCCACTTCCTCCGCAGCGTTGGTACCGAGTTGCGTGCCGTGGCGCGCGAGCCACGCGGCGGACTTGCCCTGACGGTTCTCACCATCCTGCTGTTTTTCGCGTTCATCTTCCCAGTGCTCGATCCGACCGATCCGAACAAGCCTGGTACGACGCCAAAGAACGGTGGAATCTCCTGGGACGCGCCAATGGGCACCGACCACATTTCGCGCGATCTACTCGCCCGCAATTCAGTCGGACTCGGTCGCACGATCAAGCACGGCTTCGCGGCTGTACTTGTTGGATGGTTGGTCGGCATCTCAATCGGCTACACGGCCGGTTGGCGAGGAGGACGCACCGACACCCTGCTCATGAGAGGAGTGGATGTCCTGTTGGCATTCCCTGGGATCGTGTTCGCGATCCTGTTGATCACGATCATGGGCTCAGGCATCTTCAGTGTCGCGGTGGCGATCGCATTCTTTAACATTCCCGGTTCGGCCCGATTGGCGAGGGCAGGAGTGCTCCGTGAACGAGAGCGCGACTACATCCTCGCCGGGCGCTGTCTCGGACTGTCCGGACGCCGGATCCTCTTCCGGCACGTGGCGCCGAACACCTTCGGCGCGTTCACGGTGCAGGTCCCGCTGGCCGTCGTGGCTTCGGTCTTGATCATGGCCGCGCTAAACTTCCTTGGTCTGGGCGCAGAGCTCCCCGATCCCACGCTCGGCGCAATTATGCAGGAAGGTCGACCCTTCATGCGTGATGCGCCTCACTTCGTCCTCGGTCCGGTGGTGATCCTCGCGCTGATGTTGACCGCGCTGAATTTCCTCAGCGATGTCCTGACCGAGCGACTCGACCCCGTCCGGCGACGGCGTGTGTAGGTCGCGTCTAACCTAGCCTCCGTATGAACTGACGCATCTCAACCAAGGAGACCTACCTATGGCCGTGCTTGCCAACACGTTTCGCGAGAAGCTCGACGCGGGCAAACCGACGATCGGCACCCATTTCCTCTTCAACGACCCCGACATCGCCGAGCTGATTGGCGACACCGGACAGTTCGACTACGGCGAGTATGTGGCCGAGTACTCGACCTTCGACATGAAGACGCTTTACCACCTTGCGCGCGCGGCTCAGTGCGGCAATCTGCCGCTGATGATCAAGCTCGACCAGGCCAACCAGACCTTCTGGGCTCAGGCGGCGCTTGGGGCGGGTTTCAAGTCGGTGCTCTACACCGACATCCGCACGCCCGACGATGTCGACGCAGCACTCCAGTCCATCCGCCCCGATAAGCCGGGCACGCTTGGCGAGATGGGCGGACACATGGGCGTCAAGACGCGACGACCGGCGCTGGCCGGCTACGCCGCTGGAAACTATGGCGCAGACCTCGACGGCATCGTCACTGTGATCATGATAGAAAAGCGCGTCGCTCTGGACGACATCGACGCCATCCTCGAGCGCGCCGCCGAACTCGGCGTCGACATGACCCAGTGGGGTCCGAGCGACTACGGCTTCTCCTTCGACGAGCGACCGAGTCCGGACGAGATTCGCACCGCGGAAGAGAAGACGATCGCCAAGTCGATCGAGTACGGCGTCGCTCCCCGCATCGAGATCGGCGCGGTTGAGCAAGCCCAGCGCTACCTCGACCTCGGCGTCAAGCACTTCTGCATCGGCTGGGACCGCTTCCTGCTCAACCAGGGCTACACCGAGCTCGGCCGTGGCCTGCGCGAACTCATGGGTGAATAGGAGTCCAACATGGTTACCAACAACTTCGACTGGCTCGCCACCAACCAGGAGCCCGCACTCGACCCCGACCAGAAAATCATCGACCCGCATCACCACCTCTGGGATGTGCGGCCCAGTGGTCCCAGTTTGCGCTATTTTCTCGACGAGTTGCTCGAGGACACTGTAGACCTCAACGTTCGCCAGACGGTCTTCATCGAATGCGGCGCGATGTACAACGCTGACGCCACAGAGGCGATGGCGCCGGTCGGTGAGACCGAGTTCGTGGCCGGCGTCTCGGCGCAGAGCGCCAGCGGACTCTATGGCGAGATCCGAGCCTGCGCCGGCATCGTCAGCCACGCCGATCTGTTGCTGGGCGCGGCCGTCGGTGAAGTGCTCGACGCGCACATGGAGACGAGTTCCCGCTTCCGAGGCATCCGACATCACGCGAGCTGGGATCCGTCGCCCGACGTGCCCAACTCGAGGATCGTGGATCAGCCGCACATCTACCTCAACGACGCCTACCGAGAGGGTTTCGCCGAGCTGGGTAAGCGAAACCTCAGCTTTGAAGGCTGGCTCTACCATCCCCAGATTCCCGAACTGACCGACCTCGCTCGAGCCTTCCCCGAGACCACGATCATCCTCAATCACCTCGGCGGACCGCTTGGAATCGGTCCGTATGCGGGCCGCCACGACGAAGTCTTCGCCGAATGGCGAGAGACCATCAGCGAACTCGCCACCTGCGAGAACGTCGTCGCCAAGGTCGGCGGCATCCAGATGGTGATCAACGGCTTCGGCTGGCACGAGCAAGAGCGAGCGCCATCCTCCGACGAGCTGCTCGAAGCCAATCGTCGCTGGTACGAGCACACCATCCAAGTCTTCGGTCCGGAGCGCTGCATGTTCGAGAGCAACTTCCCCGTCGACAAGGCCTCATGCAGCTACACGAACATGTACAACCAGTTCTTCAAGCTGGTCGCCGACTATCCCCAGGACGAAAAGGATCAGATGTTCCACGACACCGCACAGCGGGTGTATCGGCTCGCTTAGGTCCAACCGACGGAACAAGAGATCCCCCTTTGGGGGAGCTGGCTCGTAGGGTCTGAGGGGTCTCCCGGCGACCAGCACTGCTCGTCGAGCTGGCCCCCTCACCCGCTGCGCGGGAGAACCCCCAAAGGGGGAGCCCATTGGACCTGTCCTACCATTCACCCAGCCACTCCAACCAATGAAAGACCCAACCATGCCGACCATCGTCCAGGCCGTACCGATCGAAGACGAACTACACGACATGCTCGCCGCCGCCGGCGATGTCCGTGTTGTAGACGGTCGCGACCGCGGCGCGTTCATTGAAGCCGTCAAGGACGCCGACGGTGTGCTGCTCAGTCCGCTCGTTAAGATCGACCAGCAGGTCGTCAACCTGGCGCCCAATCTCAAGGTCGTCGCCACCACCTCAGTCGGCTTCGACGCCTTCGACGTGCCCTTCCTGACCCGCAACGGCATCGCCCTCTGCAACACCCCAGGCGTGCTCAGCGCCGCCGTCGCCGACTTGACCATGGCCTTCCTGCTCATGCTTTCCCGACACCTGATGGAGTTCGAGGCCTACAACCGCTCCGGCGGTTGGGGACGGCGCGAGCCTTATCCCGCGCTGGCCAACGACCCGTTCGGCAAGACGATCGGGATCGTCGGCTTCGGACGCATCGGCCAGGAGGTCGCCCGACGCGCAAACTTCGTCGGAATGAAGGTGATCTGGTACGACATCTACGACAATCCGCCCGCCGACGCGCCGCAGGCTGAGAAGCGAACCCTCGACGAGTTGCTGGCCGAGTCCGACTTCGTCAGCGTTCACACCGACCTCAACCAATCTTCGCGACACATGATCGGCGCACGTGAGATCGCGCTGATGAAGCCGAGCGCTTACCTGATCAACACCTCGCGAGGCCCAGCCGTTGACCAGAAGGCGCTGCATGACGCCCTCGTCGCCAATCAGATCGCCGGCGCGGGTCTCGACGTGCTCGAAGACGAGCCGCCCGACCCCGACGAGCCCATCGTCAAGCTGCCCAACGTGATCAGCTTCCCCCATATCGGCACTGCCACCGAAGAAACCCGCTACGCCATGCGAGCCCTCGCAACCCGCAACGTGGTCAACGTGATCAGCGGAAATCGGCCTGAGGCGATCGTCAATCCCGAGGTGCTAGGTTGAGCGGCATGACACGTCGATACGCGCTGCTCCCTTCACTCATCCTCATCGAAGGTCCGCCGCTGGAACGCGACGCGGCCACCCAAGAGGAGATGCTCCTGGAACTGGCCGCGGCAGGCTTCACTGAAGAGCGCCTTGAGCGGATTTTCGTCAATACCGAACGGAACGACGAGTATTTCCGGGCACACGAGAAGGAACTGTTCGAGCAGTACCCCGACAAGGCACTTCTGATCCACAGCGACGGAATCGTCGAGGCCTTCGACGACATCGCTGAACTATCACGTCGGCGCGACGATCTCGGCCAAGATGCTGCCGATGGCGCCATTCGGCGCGAATGTCGACACCACACAGACGACTGGATCCTGTGACCAGGGTCTTTCGCGGCCGCTATCAATCGAGCTTTCCGGGCCAGCCGCCCGGTGCATGGCTAAAGGTGTACGCGATCTTCGAGGGCAGACAGCGCGAGCTTGACTTCCTGATCGATACAGGGTCTGATGTCACGATGCTCTCTGCCGAAGATTCCGTTGATCTGTTGGGGCACGAAGCCTACCAGCGTCTTGACGACGCGTTCCCCGACAGTCGGGTCTCCGTGACCAGCGTTGGTATGGGAGATGCGGTAGCGGTGAATCTCATGCTGGTCTTTCGAGTCCTGGGCGACCTACCCATCGTCTTCCGACTTCCTGTGCTGATCACACCGCCGCCAGTGATGCAGTCCGCAGGCAGCCCAACTCTTCTCCCCTCACTGCTCGGTCGCGACATTCTCAATCACTTCTCGATACTGCTGAATCCGGCTGCCGACACGGTCGAACTCACTGAGCTTGAGATGGCGCTTGCCTGATCACTCGGCGGCCTGACCGACACCGCTATCCTCAAACCCGTACGACCCCACACCCGAAAGATCGGACTGAACCATGTCCTGGCTACCCAAGCGCATGAAATTTGGACTCTTCCTTGCCCCATTCCACAGCGTCGGCGAGCACCCCACCCTCGCGCTCCAGCGCGACGTTGAACTGATCGAGCACCTCGACGACCTCGGCTACGACGAAGCCTGGATCGGCGAGCACCACTCGTTTGCACGCGAGATCATCTCTAACCCGATGATCTTCATCGCCGCGCTGGCCGAGCGGACCAAGCACATCAAGCTGGGCACCGGCGTCGTCTCGCTGCCCTACCACAATCCCTTGATGATCGCCGACGACCTGCTCCAGCTCGACCACATGACGCGCGGTCGCGTGATGCTCGGCGTTGGTCCCGGCGCACTCACCTCAGACGCCGTGCAGATGGGCATCGAGCCGACCACCCAGCGCAAGCGCATGGCCGAGGCCTTCGACGCCATCGTCCAGCTCGCCCGCGACGAAGAGCCGGTCTCGATGGAGACGGACTGGTTCTCGCTCACCGAAGCGCGCCTGCAGATGGCCTGGTACTCCGACCCGCATCCCGAGCTGGCCGTCGCTGTCATCCTCACCCCCTCCGGACCGCAACTGGCCGGCAAGCATGGCGCGAGCCTGCTCTCCGTCGCCGGCGCCGACTCCGAAGGCATGAAGCAAGTCTGGGATTGGTACGAAGAGGCCGCGACCGAGAACGGCCACGAAGTTTCGCGCAAGAACTGGCGCGTCGTCACCGCAATCCACATCGCAGAGACGCGAGCCCAGGCGATCGAGGATGTCCGCGCCGGATTCCTCAAGCGAGCCTACGTCGGCGATGTCCGTGACCCCGGCCGCCGAGGCGGCATCGCGCTGCAGATGGCCGACACCATTGAAGAAGCGATCGACAAGAACATGGTCATCGTCGGTTCCCCCGATGACGCCGTCGACCAGATCGAGGCAATGCACGACCGCTCCGGCGGCATCGGCGGGCTGCTGGGCATGCACCACGAGTGGGCCTCGACCGACGCCACCAAGCGCAGCTTCGAACTGCTGATGCGCTACGTCGCGCCGAAGTACCAGGGTCAGCTCGACCGCCTCGTCGCCTCGCGCGACTTCGTCGAAGACCGTCAGCTCGACATCTTCGGCGCAGGTCAGAAGGCCATGGCCAAGGCATTCTCCGACGCCGGCAAGGAGCTGCCCGAGGCCTTCAAGCAAGCCACAGCCGATCGGGCCGCCCTCTCCAGCAACGGCGCGGAAGCCCCCGCCGAAGCAGAAGCGGAGCCGGTCGCTGACTAGGCCCTTCCCTTCTCTCTAGACCTCCCCCTTTGGGGGAGGTGTCACGAAGTGACGGAGGGGGCTTCCCCGTCGCTTCGCTCGGTACCATGAAAGCATGCAAGCCGTCGTCGCGCTCGCGGGCGAAATCCACGATTCCCCCCTCGTCCGCAGCGCCCTGAACGGCGCAGGACTGATTGTCGCTGCCGACAGCGGCGCAAACCGGCTGCGACAACTCGGCATCCTGCCGCACGTCGTGATCGGTGATCTCGACTCCCTGGCCGGCGAAGATCTCTTCCACCTCAAGTCCGTCGGCGTTGAGTTCGAACCGCATCCCGACCCGGAGCAGCGCACCGACGGTGACGTCGCTATCGAGTACGCGCTCAAGCGAGGCGCAACCAGCATCATCATCGTCGGACTCTTCGGAGGCCCGCGCTACGACCACGCCGTCGCCAACCTCTACCTGCTCACCCATCCCAGCCTGCGCCAAATCCCCACCTGGACCGTCGACGGCTGGACCGCCCTCACCGTGCTCAACGGAGACGGCATATCCCAGGCGCAGTTCCAGGGCCAAATCGGCGACTTCGTCACAATCACGGCAATCAGTGAGACAGTTGAGGGGATCACCACCGTCGGACTCAAATGGCCGCTCTCAAACGCAACGTTCACGCGAGGACTAAACGAAGGCACCTCAAACGAACTGATCAACGAGCATGCGCTGATTCAGATCACCGGTGGCACTGCTTTCGCCTCACACCACTTTCGCTCTGAACGCCTGCCCTGAGTTCGGGCCCAACAGAACAGCACAACTCTCGTCATTCCCGCGCCCCGTCGCGGGAATCTCGCCGCTGCCAGCACCTACGCCGTCCTTGCTCGAGCGGTTGTCCTACGGATTAAACACGTCCCGCTTGCCATTCCGACTCGACGACGCAGCGAACGCAAAGATCCCGCGCGCCATCGACGAATCCTGCTCCGCTGCACGCGCGTCGTATATCTCCGACCTCAGCTCGTGCACATCCGGACTGTTCGGAGCAGCCAACGCTGCGCCCTCGATCAGATGACACGCCATCTGCAAGTTGCCGTTCTGCATGTGTGCGCGTGCGCGCTCCATCACCGGCTCCAGACCTCCGGCCAGCGTCACCCATTCCGCCGCCTCAACCGACCTCGGCGCAGGCAACAGCCGATCCGGCTCGCCCTCGTACCAGCCGCCGAAGTAGCGCCAGACGCTGTGCACGATGAACTCGGGATGGTCGTACGCCGATTGCAGCCACGGCTTGTCCAACAGGTGCTGCGGCATCTCAATCGAGTGCAGCACACGGTCCAGCGTGTAACCAAGGTTCATCAGCGCCAGCGTCTGACTCTCGATCTCATCGAGCAGGTCGGCAGTATCGTTCAGGGCCTCCGCGACACGGTCGGCGCCGAAGATCGGGAAGCCGTGACCGGGACTCATTAGCTCAGCGCCCTTGGCCGCCATCTGCCTCAGCCCGGTCGCCCACTCGCCGGCCCAACGCTGCACCTTCTGCGGATTGCCCGCATTCGGCACTGCCCAGATGAATAGGTCGCCCGGGAACAGCCACTTCTTCTCTGGGATCCAGGTCCAGGCCGCATCCTCTGTCTCACCCCGAGTATGCGTGACCTCAAACGTCAACTCACCAACCGAGAATCGCACGGCATCGTCGAACGTCACGTCCGGATAGCGAAACTCATCCGGCCAGGGCAGCCGCACCTGGGTCGCGTCCATGCCCGGACGGATGAACTGCCGAGAATTAATCGCGGTGTTGTAACCAACAGTCCGCTTGTACCGATCAAAGTGAGCCGGAATGTGCCGCTGTCCATAGACCGTCGGACGCGCCTGGCCCTTGCTGGCCGCTTCCTCGTCGAACTTGTTCACGCCAAAGATGTGATCGACATGATGATGCGAGAACACCGCCGCTCGCAACGGAGTATCAGGACGCCAATCACGCACCGCCGAGAACAGCCCCTCTGCGTCCCGAGCCGTCCCCGTATCCAGCATCACCAGACCGTCGCCGGTGTCAATCGTGTTCATTGACGCCGCGGACTTGATGTAGAGGAAGTCGTCGCCAATCTCCTCCGGCTCACGGTTGTTCCACGGCGAAGTCACCGGGTGCGCCTCGGTGATCGTGTTAATCTCACCGCGCCATAGTCGATCACAATAGTCACGGATGTCGGGCATTTGGCTGCTCCCTGTTCACTACACCGCGTCGGTGGCGCGGGTCACGGTCGTAAGATATGACCCAACGACCGATCACTGCTCAGCATCCTCGAGGGAGGAAACCCGTTATGCCGATGTACGAGTACAAGTGCCCCAACTGCACCAACGTCTTTGATGTCCTGGCCAAGATGGGACAGGCTCCAGAGTCACCCGACTGCCCAGCCTGCGAGGACGGAGTCGGCGCCCGCGTCTTCGGCGCCGGCGTTGCGATCCACACCGGCTCCGGTGGTTCCTCCTTCGACGACTTCGACATGGGAGACATGGGCATGCCCGACATGGGCGGCATGGGCATGGGAGGCCACGGTCACGACCACGGCCACAGCCACGACGACTTCGGCATGGGCGACTTCGGCATGGACGACTTCTAGCCAATGCTCCCGTCCCCGCCCCCAAGCGGGGACCCGCTCCTGTTCTCTCCCGCACAACGGAGGAACAGCGGAGGAGCTGTCGCGATGCGACTGAGAGGGCCGCTCCTGGCAATGCTCCGTCATACCCGCGCTTGCCGCGGGTATCTCGCCCTACGAGGGCAGTCGTGTATTGGAGCGAGATTGCCGCGACAAGCGCGGCAATGACGGACGGGAGCTATGCTCTACTTCCTCCGAGTTCAGGGCGACTCCATGTCTCCCACCCTCCAGGACGGCGACCGCCTCCTCGCACTCTCCACCAGATGGCTCACCGTCAAACCCGGACGCGTCGTCGCCTTCCGACGCAAGACCGACCTCATCATCAAGCGCGCCCTCAGCCGCGAGGGCGATGGCTGGTACGTCGTCGGCGACAACCCCAGCCGCAGCACCGACAGCCGACGCTTTGGCGTTGTGCCAGACAAGCAACTGCGAGCGGTCGTGCTGCTCAAGCTCCTGCCCGTGCCACGACTGCTCCTCTGAGCGCCTCCGCAATCATGTCGTTGTAGCCGATTTAACAGCGCCATTGTAGAGCCGACAGAGCACGAAACGATAACGCCCGCGCCACTTGCGCTGGCGCAACAAATTCGACA
Organism: Dehalococcoidia bacterium; assembly: GCA_965232875.1. GTDB lineage: Bacteria > Chloroflexota > Dehalococcoidia > Bin125 > Bin125 > Bin125. Next base: position 366,424 of record OZ247431.1, read on the forward strand.
CAATACACGCGTTGGCACTCTCGCTATGCGAGTGCTAGGAATACAAACTCCAGCCGCAAGACTCCACGAAGAAGGAGACCACCACATATGGCCAAGGCACTGCTGTTCGACGAGGACGCTCGTCAGGCGCTGCGCGACGGCATTGACGCCCTCGCAGACGCCGTCAAGATCACCCTCGGTCCCAAGGGCCGAAACGTCGTCCTCGCCAAGACCTTCGGCGCACCGACGATCACCAACGACGGTGTGACCATCGCTCGGGACATTGATCTCGAAGACCCCTTCCACAACATCGGCGCTCAGCTCGCCAAGGAAGTCGCCTCCAAGACCAACGACATCGCCGGCGACGGCACCACCACCGCCACTGTCCTCGCCCAGGCCATCGTCAACGAGGGCATGCGCAACGTCGCCGCCGGCGCCAACCCCATGGCCCTCAAGCGCGGCCTCGAGCAGGGTGTTGAGGTTCTCTCAGACGCCATCCGCGAGAAGGCCGTCCGTGTCACCACCCGCGAGCAGATGTCGCAGATCGCCGGCATCTCCGCCGCCGACCCCGCCATTGGCGAGCTCATCGGTGAGGTCATGGAGAAGGTCGGCAAAGACGGCGTGATCACCGTCGAAGAGGGCAAGGGCATTCGCTCTGAGGTCGAGTACGTCGACGGTATGCAGTTCGACCGCGGCTACATCTCCCCCTACTTCGTCACCAACGCCGACCGCATGGAAGCCGAAATCGAGGACCCGTACATCCTCGTCACCGACAAGAAGATCTCGGCTGTGCAGGACATCCTGCCCTTGCTTGAGAAGATCCTCAAGGTCACCAAGAACCTCGTCATCATCGCCTCGGACGTCGACGGTGAAGCGCTGGCCACCCTCGCGGTGAACAAGCTGCGCGGCACGATCAACGTCATCGGCGTCAAGGCGCCCGGCTTCGGCGACCGCCAGAAGGACAACCTCGGCGACATCGCCACCCTGACCGGCGGCGAAGTCATCTCCGAGCAGCTCGGTGGACAGCTCGACCAGGCTGAAATCTCTCAGCTCGGGCGCGCCCGCCGCTTCATCGCTTCCAAGGAAACCTCGACCATCATCGAGGGCAACGGCGAGGCCGCCGCCATCGACGAGCGCGTCAACCAGATTCGCCACGTCTACGAGGCCGCCAAGAGCGACTGGGACCGCGAGAAGGCCCAGGAGCGACTCGGCAAGCTCTCCAACTCCGTCGCCGTCATCAAGGTCGGCGCAGCCACCGAGGTTGAGCTCAAAGAGCGCAAGCACCGCGTCGAGGACGCCCTGTCCGCGACCCGCGCCGCCGTCGAAGAGGGCATGGTCCCCGGTGGTGGTGTCGCACTGATCAACGTCATTCCTTCGCTGGGCGGCGTTGACCTCGAGGGCGACGAAGCTACTGGCGTTGGCATCCTCAACCGTGCGTTGGAAGAGCCGATGCGCCGCATCGCGATTAACGCCGGCCAGGATGGCTCCGTCATCGTCCAGTCCGTCAAGGACGCCGAGACCAACAACTTCGGCTACAACGCCGCGAGTGACGAGTACGGCGACATGATCGACATGGGCATCGCCGACCCGGCCATGGTCACCCGCGCCGCACTCGAAAACGCCGTCTCGATCGCCGGCATGGTCCTCACGACCAACTGCCTGGTCACTGAGAAGCCGGACGAGAACGCCGTGGCGGCTCCGCCCGCCCCGGCCTACTAAGTCCAACCAACGGCAACCAACAGAACGGGCCGCTCCCCAGGGAGCGGCCCGTTCTGTGTTCCCTGATTCTCTCCCCCTCTTGGAGACTGATGCATAACTCCCCTTCTCCCCCCTTGCGGGGGAGATGCCGAAGGCAGAGGGGGGACCCTGCCTGTTTGCCCTATCTGGTCGTCGCCAGCCGCCCCCCTCTGTCACTCTGTGACATCTCCCCCCGCAAGGGGGGGAGAGGGGAATCGAAGGATATGCATCAGTCTCTCTTGCGGAGCCTGCCCCTGACTTGACGGTATCTCGCCGATTCGAGCGCAGACGTCCGTGCAGCACGCGGAGAGATTGCCCCCGCATCAAGTGCGGGGCAGGCTGCGTCGGGGCGCGGCGATGACGGAGTTAACCGTTCCGCTATCGCCATAAGCTGAACAGAAGCCAAACTGATCGATGTGCAGATGACTTCCAGACGCAGTGCCAAGATTGTCGCCACCCTCGGACCGTCCTCTAGCGATCCTGCGACAGTCCTTGAACTGGTCAACGCCGGCCTCGATGTTGCCAGGATCAACTTCTCCCACGGGGATGCATCCTCCTGGACCCGCGCCGTCCAGACCGTCCGCCGCGCCCAGGCCGAGACGGGCAAGCCGGTGGCCATTCTCGGCGATCTGCAGGGACCCAAGATTCGAATCGGCTCGGTCCCCGACGGCACCGAAATCGCGCGTGGAGAACGAGTCGACATTCTCGCTGGAAGCGACGCTGAAGCCGAGTATGACGGAAACTGCTTGGTCCTCAGTTGCAACTATGCGGCCCTCGTCGATGAGGTCGAGACCGGCGGGCGCGCGTACCTGCGCGACGGCGAACTCGATCTACTGATCGAGGAGATCGTCGGCAATCGGATCCGCACCACAGTCCGCGGCGGCGGCCTGCTGACCGCTCGGGCCGGACTACACGCGCCCGGGGCCGGCAAACAGTTGCCCGCGGTGACGGCGCGAGATCGCGAGCACATCGGCTTTGCCGTCCGTCACGGCTTCGACTTCCTCGCGCTCTCATTCGTGCGCAGCGGCCTCGATCTGGCTGAGGCCGGCGCCGCAGTCCACGAAGCAGGCGGTGAACTCCCCTTGATCGCCAAAATCGAAACCCTCTCCGCCATTCAGGACTTGCAGGAAATCATCGCCGTCTCCGACGGCGTCATGGTCGCGCGCGGCGACCTCGGAGTCGAAGTTGGACCGGCCGAAGTGCCGGTCCTGCAGCGACACATCATCGACGCCGGCGGGCGCGCCCTGTTGCCGGTCATCATTGCGACCCAGATGCTTGAATCAATGGTCCAGCGCCAGCGACCGACACGCGCCGAGGCCTCCGATGTCGCCAACGCTGTCTGGGACGGCGCCGACGCCCTTATGCTCTCCGCCGAGACCGCTGTCGGCCGCCACCCGGTCGAGGTCGTCGGCATGATGGACGACATCATCCGCCGCGCGGAGTCCAGCGACGCTGGGCGGACCGCCGTCGCTCGGCCGATCGAGCTCAAAGCCGACACCGCTCGAACCGTTGCCGTCGCCGTCGCCGCTGCCGTCGAGCAGCACCCGCAGGTCCGTGCCGTGATCGTCTTCACCATCAGCGGACGCTCAGGACGCCTGATCTCCCACGTGCGTCTGCCTGTGCCGGTGCTCGTGCTCGCTCCTGGAGACTCCACCCTCCAGCGACTGGCGCTCATGTGGGGCGTCCAACCGCGCCATTGCCAGCCTCCCGACGATATTGAGAGGATGCTGACAGAAGTCGAACGTGCCTCAGTCGACGCGCTTGACCTCAAGCCAGGTGATCAGATCGTCCTCACCGGAGGATTCCCCCTCGGCCAGGGCGAACCAACCAACTTCCTCAAACTCCACCAGATCCCCCCGATACCCTCACCTTCGGAGGAGAGTTCTCTGCAATCCCCTCTCCCAGAGGGAGAGGGCTAGGGTGAGGGCGACGGTCCCAGCACAAGAAGGAGCATGACATGACAGACAATGCGCCGGAGCTCAACGTTCAGATAGGCGACGCCTGCGAGATCGACCCCGCAGCAGGACCCATCGAGTCCCGTGAGACCGATCCCAACGCCGATCGTGACGTCCTTCTCTACATCACCGTCTGGTGCGGCGACTGCCGCCGAGCGGTGCGTTTTCTCGACGAATTCGAGATCCCATACCGAACCATCGACATCGAAGAAGACACAGAAGCCGCTCGATCGGTCGAGATGCACAATGGCGGCAGCCGCTCCGTGCCTACCATCCTGATCGACGGAGAGCACGTCGCCACCGAGCCCAGCCGAGCGGAGCTCGTCAACATCTTCGGCGTCGAGGAAGTTGAGGCAGAGCCCGGCAGCAGGAGTCCGTTCAGTCTGCTCCGTCGTCGCTGATCACATGCACGTCCGCCGGCGCAATCCTGGCGACGGCCGCGTCTCCAACGGACAGCCCCAGCTCATCCCACATCGTCACCGGAGTATCAACGGTCAGGTGTAGTCGGCCGCTCGTCATGTTGGCCCGAACCACCGGCCCTCGAGGCCTAACCGTCTGTACAATCGCGCGAAGCTGGTTCTCCGCCCCCGCCCCAGAGCGAGGCCTGCCCCCGACTTGATCGGGGGGAACGGTTCCTCCCCCGTCCTGTGTCAGCACAAGTCGCTCCGGGCGAACGCAGAGCAGCGCCGGCGAGCCCGGAGCAATCGACTTCGCCGTTGACGCCAGACGGATGCCTCCCGCCTCGTAGACGCCCGACTCCGAGCGTCGCCCATGCCACAAGTTTTCCATCCCCACAAACTCTGCGACGGCGCGGTCGGCAGGCCGTTCGAAGACCTCCGAGGGAGGTCCAATCTGCCGAAGTCGTCCATCAATCAGCAGTGCCGCCTCGTCTCCAAGACGCAATGCCTCATCGCGGTCGTGCGTGACCAGTACCGTGGTCGGGCGTGTCTCGGAGAGATTTTCGGCAAAGTCTTCGATCAACCCCTCCCGAGTCGGCGCATCCACGCCGGCAAACGGTTCATCCAGCAACATCACCTCCGGCTGCGAGGCAAAGGCACGCGCCAGACTGACCCGCTGAGCTTCCCCGCCTGACAACTGTCGCGCATGCCGTCGGGCCAACGAGGCAATCCCAAATCGCTCCAGCCAGTGCTCTGCCAATTCGCGTCGTCGTCCTTTGTCCACGCCTCGCAACCTGAGCGGCAGTTCAACATTCGCCCGGACCGACATGCTCAGCAACAGGGGTTCCTGGAACGCCGCCGACATCCGCCGCCGAGTCGCGACCGGATCGGCATCCATCGGTTCGCCATCAAGCATTAGTGTCCCCCGAGATGGATGAAGCACAAGTTGCAGCGCACCCAGGAGCGTTGACTTGCCCGAGCCATTTGGGCCAAGCACTACGGTCACCAACCCACGCGGGATGTCCAACGTGTCGATCTCGAGCACCGTCACGCCGCCCCGTTGCACAGCCAGGTCCCGGATCTGCAAATGAGCGTCCGAGTGCGTCGTCATGTGACCGGACGTCGCTGCTGCACGGTCGTCAGCACTAGATTGACGAGGAACGCCAACAAGACCAGCACGAGGGACAACGCAATCGCGACCTCAAAGTTGCCCCGACCCGTCTCCAGCACCGTTGCAGTCGTCAGCACGCGAGTCTCGCCGGCGAGGTTGCCCCCTACCTGCATGGAGGCACCCACCTCAGATATCGCCGCACCAAAGCCCGCCATCACAGCCGCCAGCAACCCCAGGCGCGTCTCGCGGACGAGCAACCACAACACCTGCAATCGGTTCGCGCCCATCGCCCACATTTGCCCGATCAGCCGAGGATTCACCGACTGGATCGAAGCCAACGAGAACCCCACAACCATCGGCAGACTCAACAACAGTTGTGCGACCACCATCGCCGTTGGCGTATAGATCAGATTGAGATCGCCCAACGGCCCAGTGCGCCAGAGAATCAGAGCGACCAACAAGCCAATCGCCACCGGAGGCATGCCCATGCCCGTGTTGACCGCCGCGACGATCAATCCCCGTCCCCAGAATCGTCGCAAAGCCAACACAGCCCCAAGCGGAATCCCGACGATCAACGCCAACGCCGTTGCCGAGGCGGAAATCGCCAATGTCCGCAGCGTAATCTCAATGATCTCTCCATCGCCCGACCACCACAGCCGAGCCGCCTCACGAATCCCATCCCAGATCAACTCCATGTCGCGATCCTACTTGCGGGTCCGTGCTAGAGCGTGCCAACAGCGAGAGTCGAGCTCAGTAGCCGCTTTACGGAGACCTTTGAGAAACTCCCGAATCCCATCTCCCCCTTGCGGGGGGAGATGTCACGGAGTGACAGAGGGGGGTCGGTTGATGATGACCAGATAGGGCTCCTGAACAGCGGACCCCCCTCTGCCTTCGGCATCTCCCCCGCAAGGGGGGAGAAGGGGAGTGTTTCAAAGGCCTCCGATAAGCGCTGGTACTCGCTGAACTGAGCACATATGTAGGTACTGGATGCAGCGAGATTGCCGCGTCGGATCGCGGCAATGACGGAGTCGGTGCTCAGCCCGACGCCTCACCTCGAGCCGCAATCGACGCATCAGTCTCGCCCGCGGCCGGGATGAACAACGGCCGACCGTACTCCTCGCGCAGATACTCGCCGATCATCGCCTGGATGTCCTCGCGCAGCAGGAACTCCTTGAATGCTGCAGACCCGACCGTGTTGATCCGTCCCTTCGCCCCATCGACCTCCATCACGCTGTAGAAGTTCAGCAACAGCGGATCACCTTCGACCAGCGGAGTCAGACCACCAACATCTTCGGACAGCGACAGATACGTCCCGCGATCCGTCAAGGTGTACGCGCCGAGCTGATTGGCGACCGTCAGCGTCGCAGACATGCCCTGACCCACTTCCAGATACCACTCGTCATCGGCGACTGACGGCGACAGACCTGCCTCGTCCCACAGCGACCGCTCCTTCTTGTGCGTACCGCTGTCGTCGCCGCGAGAAGCAAAGACAGCTTCAGCCCTGGCTATCTGGATCAACGCTTCGGAAACGTCGTTCATCCCCGCGACACCCGCCGGATCATCCAGCGGCCCCACGATGACGAAGTCGTTGTACGCCACGAGGATTCTGCTCGTCACGTCGCCCGCGTCGACCAGCTCTCGCTCCGAGGCGGGCGCATGAGTCAACAGGACATCCGCATTGCCTTCGGCTCCCATCCGTAGTGCCGCGCCGGTGCCGACCGAGATGATCTTGACCCTGATCCCTGCTTCGTCTTCGAAGATGGGCACCAGCTGGTCTAGCAGTCCCGAGTCATTCAGCGATGTTGTGGTGGCGAGGATTAACTCATCCTCGTTGTAGCCAGGATCCCCACCGCACGCCGTCGTCAAACTGATCGCAACGACGGCGAACAGCAGAAACACGCCCAACACGCGTACTCGGCTCATCCGGCTCCCCCGATGGACTAGTCCCCGGAGGTGATCATCCCTGCGCCGACGGTGGCTGATGTCGCTTCATCAATCAGGATGAACGCCCCTGTTTCCCGCGACTCAGCGTATGGGTCAACCGACAATGGAGCCATGAGACGCAGTCGCACCCGACCGATTTCATTCAAAGACAGTTGAGACGCCGTCAGGTCGTACTCCAGCGTGTTGACATCCAGGCGAGCGCCGACTTCTTCCACCATCGCGCGGGTCGTCTGCGTCGTCTGCTTGACCACCAGTCGATCCCGCGTGCGTAAGGGAACTCGCTCGCTCATCCAGCAAATGTGAGCGTCAATCGAGGAAGCGGCGACTGGCGGATGTTCAGCCGACACGATCATCGAACCGCGCCGTACATCCAACTGATTGGCCAGTTGAACCGTGATCGCCATCGGAGGCGTGGCCTCCGCCAACTGCTGATCGAACGCATCAATCCCGGCAACCGTCGTCTCCGCGCCCGAGGGCATCACCTTCACGCGGTCTCCAACTCTGAGCACGCCCGAAGCCATTGTCCCCGCATATCCGCGATAGTCGTGAAACTCGTCGCGCAATGGACGAATCACATACTGCACGGGAAATCGAGACGCATGATGCTGAGGCGGCTCTGACGCCTCGAGCGTCTCCAACAGTTCCAGCAGTGGTGGACCGTCGTACCAGGGCATCCGCTCCGATGGTTCGACGACCCAGTCGCCAAGCTTCGCCGAGATCGGGATGGCCCGCACGTCGGTCACGCCCATCCGCGAGGCGAACCGAGTCAACTCCTCCGTGATCTCGTCAAACACCGCCTGATCCCAGCCGACCAGGTCCATCTTGTTCACGCAGAGCACGAAGTGCCTGATGCCCAGCAGATTGGACAGATAGGCATGACGTCGGGTCTGCTCCAGCACCCCGCGACGCGCATCAATCAGCAACAGCGCGGCATCGGCTGTCGAGGCGCCTGTCACCATGTTGCGCGTGTACTGCACATGACCCGGCGTGTCGGCCAGGATGAACTTGCGTCGGGGCGTGGAGAAGTAGCGGTACGCCACGTCAATCGTGATGCCCTGTTCGCGCTCCGAGCGCAGTCCGTCGGTGAGATAAGCGAGATTGACATCTTCCTCACCACGGGTCCGCGACGTGCGCTCAATCGCTTCCATCTGATCGATGAACGTCTGTTTGGAATCGAACAGCAGGCGACCGATCAACGTCGACTTGCCGTCATCGACCGATCCCGCCGTCGCCAGGCGCAGCAGCGTTCGTTGATCCGCTCCCAACGGATCAGCAAGAGCGCCATTCAAGCTTGAGTGCTCAGTCGTCACTAGAAATACCCCTCGCGCTTGCGATCTTCCATCGCCGCCTCCGAGAATCGGTCATCGGCCCGCGTCTCGCCGCGCTCGGTGATTCGCGTTGCCGCAATCTCTGCCACCACCGCGTCCAGTGTTTCAGCTTGCGACCGCACTCCGGCTGTACAGGTCATGTCGCCGACCGTGCGAAACCGCACGCGCGCATCAAACGGATCTTCGTTGGGCAAGCGCGGCACAAAGTCGGAGACGGGAAAGATCATCCCGTCTCGTTCAAACATCGACCGGTCATGCGCGTAGTAGATCGAAGGAATCTCCAGCCCCTCGCGCTTGATGTACTGCCAGACATCGAGCTCGGTCCAGTTGGACAGGGGAAACGCCCGGATGTGCTCGCCGCGAGTCAGGCGGCCGTTATACAGATTCCAGAGCTCGGGGCGTTGATTGGACGGGTCCCACTGCCCAAACGCATCGCGGAACGAAAAAATCCGCTCCTTTGCCCGCGCCTTCTCCTCGTCCCGCCGAGCGCCGCCAAAGAGTGCATCAAAGTTGTGCTCCAGCACAGCGTCCAGCAATGTGACGGTCTGCAAACGATTCCGAGAAGCTCGCGGCCCAACCTCTTCGACCACTCGACCCTGATCAATCGATTCCTGCACCGAGGCGACAATCAGCTCCAGTTCCAGCTCCGCCGCCCGCCGATCGCGAAATTCAATCGCCTCGGGGAAGTTGTGCCCGGTGTCGACGTGCATCACGGGAAACGGAATCCGTGCCGGCCAGAACGCCTTCTCGGCCAGTCGCAGCATGACGATCGAGTCCTTGCCGCCCGAGAACAGCAGACACGGTCGTTCCAGTTCCGCCGCGACCTCGCGGATGATGTGGATTCCTTCCGCCTCCAGCCAGGACAGCGTGTCCAGGGAGGCAGGTCGGCTCGCAGTCGTGGTCATCTCGTCCTCACCGCATTCCCATTTCAATCTTGACAAACATTACTAGATCACTCATGTATGAATCCACCGACTAACCTGCTTGCCAGTGCAACGAATTACAGATCGGTAACGAATCGACGCCGATCACAACAAGACTCGACAAGAGGTGCGCAATGTCCGTAGGAACCGTGAGTCAGCTTTGGCGTTACCCGGTCAAGTCAATGGGCGGCGAACTGATCGAATCAGCCCAGGTCGACGGAAACGGCCTCGCCGGCGACCGCGGCTGGGCCATCCGCGAGGCGGGAGAGACCCGGACTGCGCGCCAGATTCCGCAACTGCTGCAATGCGCCGCTCGCTACGACGAAGCGCCAACAGGAGACCGCCGCTCCCCGCGAATCGCATTCACGCTGCCCAACAACGAGTCGCTGCTCAGTGACGCCGCCGATGTCGACCATCGCCTCTCGGATGCTCTGGGCAAAGAGGTTGTGCTCACAGCGCTGCGCCCCGCTGAAGACCTTGAACACTATCGACGTCCGCCCGCAGACCCAGACGCCGATCAGGTCGCCAACATCCGCCAAGTCTTCGGACTCGAACCGGACGACCCCTTCCCCGACTTCGGCGACCTGCCTCTGGATGTCCTCGCGCAGTTCTCGACTCCGCCCGGCACCTATTTCGACGCCTTCCCCATCCACATCATGACCACCTCGTCACTCAACACCCTGGCCGACGCTGGCGGAGGCGATGAGGTCGACGTCCGCCGTTTCCGGCCCAACATCCTGATCGACACTGGCGACGCCAAGGGCCTGCTCGAAGTCGACTGGACGGGCAAGAAACTGCGCCTCGGAGAAGTCGTGATCGAAATGCGGACCACCACAGTGCGCTGCTCCATCCCCGCCCACGCCCAGAGGGACTTCAGATCCAGCCGGGCCGTCGGTCGAGCCCTCATCGAACAGACCAAGCAGCACCTCGGCAGCTACTGCAACGTCGTCGAGGGAGGTCAGGTCAACGTCGGCGACGAAGTCGAACTACTCGACTAGCTCCAGCTCTTGGTCGCCCGCATCACTGTTTCTCGACGCCCCGTGCCTGACTCGGGGCCCAGACCTCGTTATTTGAGCGTTGATGAAACGTCACCATCAACTCACTTGCTACCAACTCACCTGCCAGGCGGAGTTAGTCCGGCTCAATAGTCCTGCTGAGTGAACCTTCCAAGCGTGGGCAATGTTGGGTGCTCTGCTCTCCGCGTCAGGTGCGGGGCATCGGGTTTGAGTCGAGTGCGATCTGTTCTCAGCTGCCCCCAGAGTCACCCTCAACCTCTGCCAAGGACACCACCTCGGTATCGGGATGGAAGGCCTGCCAGGCGAACCAGAAGTGGTCTGAGTGGATCACCCGCGTAAGCTGCGCACCCTCAAGCTCGCCTCGAATCCCACGTCCAAAGATGTCCCAGACCGTGCCGGTCTCGGCATCGACAAACGTCTGACCTTCTTCATCATCAGGATTTGGCGCAAAGGTCAACGACCGACCATCCAGCGACGATTCAAACACCGCCGTCGTCCCAACCTCCCGCCCATCGCGCAAGATTCCCGAATCGAGAATCGAGATCGCACCCGGCGTCCAGAAGACGACCAGGTCGATACCGTCAAACGAATCGTGAAGCACGCCCTGAGCCGATAACGCCGACCACGCATACGCGATCGCCGCGCCCGACGGTCCTTCGATGCTCACGACACGTTCCGCCGGAGGCAGCCGCTCATCAATGCTGTCGCGGTCGAAGAAGAATGAGTAGGGACCGCCATCCTCGGGATTGTCATAGCCGCGGTACGGATTCTGACCGTAAGACCGGGCCCAACCGGTATCGCGAGACATCACCAGCGCGTCGGGATAGGCGAATCGCAACTGACTCAGGGTGACCACCGTCGCCGGCACATACGTGAGCCGCGCGCCAACCATCCGGCCGACAATCGCACGACCTGATGACTGTTGCCACAGAGACTCGGTATTGCGGTCGTACATGATCAGGTCGGAATTGCGCAGCAAACCCGAGACGCCAAATTTGTAGACCTCTTCGCCAATCTGCGACTCAAACGCAATCGCCGTGTTGCACAGCGGACAGAACGTCACCGTCACGGGCATGCCGCCGATGACATCGTTGACGATCTCGTGCCAGGTCAGGATCTCCAGCGGGAACGCGCGCACATCGCCGTTTACGTTCACCTGCACCATCGGCACGTTGTCGCTGTAGTAGTCCGACGCCTCCAGGATCGACACATACAGCGGACCGGAGATCGCTGGGATCGCGTCGCGACCAGCGCCCTGCGAGATCTCAGTGAAATCTACAATCCTGATCCCCCACGCGGTCCCCCAGTCCAGGCCGAAGTACTGTGGTCGCTCGGAGTCGCGAATGATCGGGATGCCATCTGGCGTCTCTGTCGCGTCCAGCGGCAAGTATGTGTCTGCCACCATCGCCTGATCAGCCGTCTGCTGCTGAGCGTCCTGTTGCTGGGCCTGACTCTGCTGGGTCTGCTGATCTTGTGCGGACTGTTGTTGCCTGAGCTGCGAGCCTGCTTGCTCGGATTCATCTACCGCCTGAGCAGCGGACTCTTGACGGCTCTGCTCATCCTGCTCATCCCGCTCGCCCTGCTCGACATCTTGCGCGACCGGGTCCTGTTGCTGCTCAGAGTCGGCCGCAGACTGTTGCTGCGCCGCCTCCTCGATTTCGTCGCTGCACCCCACCAGCATGAGTCCGACGACCGCGACTGCTATTCCCGCTGTACCGACCGTTCGCGCAAAGTTTCGTATGATTTCCATAACCCTGAGCATACGCGCCGACCTATCAGTCAGCATCTCGCACGGGGTTGGTATTCAAAGTTCACATCTCGCTCGAACCCGGAGCGCTCCTATGTCCGCCGACGAATCGAGTCAAGACTCCTCCAACGATCGCGGTGCCGTGCTCGAAGCCAATCGAGCGTTCTATGAGGCATTCAACGCGCGCGACATCGAAGCCATGGCCGATCTCTGGCAACGCGGCGACGACGTGACCTGCATCCACCCGCACCGCAACGTGACCAAGGGACACGCGGATGTGCAGCGCACCTGGCGCGCCATCCTGACGAACCCGGACCAGCCCAAAATCGTCTTCGCCGCTGAGGAAGCGCGAATCGTCGGCGATATTGGCATCGTCGCCGGACGCGAGGTCGTTGCCGGCGTGCCGATCGTCGCCACTAACATCTACCAGCGCTCGCAGAGCGCCGACCTGACCGACAATGTCGACACACCGGACAACACCTGGCTCCTGATCCATCATCACGGCAGCCCGGTCCTGCATACCGACTAACCCACTACCCCTCACGAAAGAGAATGCCATGCCCGTCACCCTCGCCAAAGGCGACCAGGCGCCCGACTTCGAACTCCCCGACCAGGACGGCAAGACGCACAAGCTTGCCGACTATGCCGGTCAGACCGTAGTCCTCTACTTCTATCCCCGCGACGACACCCCAGGTTGCACCAAGCAGGCCTGCTCCTTCCGTGACGATCTCGCCGAGATCAGCGCCGAGGGCGCCGTGGTGCTCGGCGTGTCGACCGACGACGCTGAATCACATCAGAAGTTCCGCGCCAAGTACGATCTCAACTTCCCGCTCCTTGTTGATTCCGATACTGAAGTGTCGACCAGTTACGGCGCCTGGGGCGAAAAGACGCTCTACGGGCGCAAGAGCATAGGCATGACCCGTGCTACCTTCATCATCGGACCGGATGGCGTGCTGACGAAAGTGTGGAAGCGCGCCAAGGCCGCCGATCATGGCCAGGCGGTCCTCAAGGCCTTGCGGACAGGCCGTTAACGACACTCATCGTCCGCCTAGATCGTTTCTTCCATGTTCCGGTTCTTTAGGTGGGCGCTCGGCGCCATCATTGCGCTGTCCATCGCGGCGGCGCTCATCGTCGGTTGCTCCGACGACGAACAGGAGCAGCCCCAACAACAGGCTGCACAAGAACAGCAGCGTCAGACTCAGCAACAGCAGGATGATTCATCCGCTGGGGCTCGAACCAGCGCAGCGCAAGATCAGCAGCAGGATGAGCCCCAGGCAGATGACGGCGAGCCGCTGAACATTGTGGTCTCCACGCAAGTCATCGCCGACTGGGTCCGCCAGATCGGTGGAGATCGCGTCAGCGTGCGAGCACTGGTACCGGCCGGCGCCGACGCGCATACGCTGGAGCTCAGCGTTACGGACATCCGGGCGGTGGCGGATGCCGACCTCGTGATCATCAATGGCGCGGGGCTGGAAGCGTCCTACGAGGATGCGATTTTGGAGAATGCTGAATACGTTCTCAACCTCGCCGAGGCGATTGAGGACTCCGGTTACGAACTGGCGCCATTCGGCGCAATGGCGGCTGAGCATGACGATCATGACGATCATGAAGGCGAACAGGCTCACGAAGATGAAGATGATCACGCTCACGACGAGGATGAAGAGCACGACGACGATCACGGCTCGGCCGCGGCCATCGGCCGTCTGTTGATTGCCGACGCGATCGAAGCGCATCTCTCGGTCATCGACCTCTCGACGGAGGAAGTCGACAGCGGACTGTTCTCGATTGCCGCGCCGGGTGCCCGGGTCTTGCCGAGTCCGACGCATCGCTACGGCTTCGTCCTCGCGCGCGGACCTGATGACAACGACGACCGCGTCCATATCTTCGACGGCGGCGTGTTCCTCGTCGAGCACGGCGACCACTTCGACCTAGTCCGGGAGCCGGTCAGCCGCCACTCGCTCGAGATCGTCGAAGAGAACCCGATTCACTACGTCAACAGCCACGGTTGGACGGCGATTTTCGCCGACACCAGCGGTCACGTGATCCTGGTCAACGAAGCTGATCTGACCAACGCCACGGGCGACTACGAGCCGATCGTGCTCGAGGCGGGACCACAGCACGGCGCGGCGCTGGTCATGAGCGACGAGCACGTCGTGGTCACGTCCAGGAATCTCGACGATCTGGAAGACGCTCTACCGGTCGGCGTCGAGGTTCGCACGTTCGACGACGAGGTCGTCTACGACGCCAGCAACCGCTCCTGCCCGGGCATGCACGGCGAGTCGCACAACGAGCACGGCGCGGCCTTCGGCTGCATCGGCGGCGTGCTCTTCCTGCATGCTCACGATGGTGAGTACGAGCACGAGTTCATCGCCAATCCGCCCGAGATGCGCGAAGACTCACGGATCGGATCGGTCTACGGACACCACCACGTCGAGCACTTCTTCGGCAAGGCCTCCTACTTCGATGGTCAGGGATTCGCTGACGACGGTATCTGGCTGATCGACGTCGCCCACGGCGAAATGCATCAAGTCTTTAGCGAGCCGAGTGTTTCGACGAAGTTCTCCAGCGATGGCGAAACGCTGTACGTGCTCGGCGTCGACGGCGTCCTCCATGCGCTCGACGCGCATGACGGCGACCTGATCGACACCATGGAGCTGGTCGCGCCGGGAGAAGCCGGAAATCCCGCCATGATCGTCGTCGGCGAAATGATGTATGTCGCCGACCCGAACAGCGGCCACGTGCTAGCGGTGCACCTTGACGACATGGAAATCGAAGAGGAATGGGAAGTCGGCGGCGCACCGTCGAGCCTGGCTTTCGTCGGTGTGGTTGATTCGCACGACTCTCCCGACGACGACCATGACGAGGAAGAGCACGAGCACGAGGAAGACGAAGAACACGAGCAACACGAGCAACACGAACAAGACGAGGAGCACGACCACGAAGAGGATGAGGATGATCACGGGCACGCCCACGATCATGGCGACGAAGATCCGCACTTCTGGTTCGACACTGAGCTCGCCGCTGCCGCCATTGAGGCTATCGCCGAAGAACTCAGCCACCTGAACCCGGGTGCTGCCGACGTGTTCAGCGACCGTCTCGACCTCTACCTCGCCGAGATCGAGGAAGCCGACGCCGAAGTGCGTGCGCTGCTCGCGGACCTGACTGACAATCAGCGCCTGCTGGTTACATTCCACGATGCATTCGGCTACTTCGCCCGTCGCTACGGCCTCGAAATCGCCGGCTTCGTTGTCGAGGGACCAGAGCAGGGGATTAGCGCAGGGGCGTTGACCGAGCTGATCGAGTTGATCGAGCACGAAGGCGTTCTGACGGTCTTCCACGAGCCGCAGTTCGACTCAGCAATCCTCGACACTGTCTCTGCTGAGACCGGCGCCGGCCGAGGAATCATCTGGTCGCAGCCGACCGACGACAACCCGACCTATATCGGCATCCTGCTCGGCAACGCGAGGGCGGTCGCGGAACAGTAGCGTCACCTCCAGTCCCAGTTCCCTCTCCCCTTTGGGGAGAGGGTTAGGGTGAGGGGTCTGCGTCCTTGGAGGGGCCGCTACCAGATGACAATGCGCCGGGGACCCTCACCCCAGCCCTCTCCCAGAGGGAGAGGGAGTGTTTTCTCGATCCTTATGAGTGGGTGAAGGTGAGAGCGCGTTTCGCGTACGCTGATCGCATGCCACCCAACAACCGCAATCTCGTCTGGATCGACCTCGAAATGACGGGGCTCGATCCGGGCCGTGATGTGATCATCGAAGCTGCGGTGCTGATCACCGACGCCGAACTCAACATCATCGCTGACGGCCCTGAGATTGCGATTCAACGCACCAAAGAAGAACTCAGCGTGATGAACGAGTGGAATCGAAAGACGCATCACGGCTCCGGCCTGATCAAGCGCGTCAGAGCCTCCGACGTCAGCGTGGAGCAGGCGGAGCGGGAAATCCTCGAGTTCGTACAGGAGTGGACCGTCGAAGGCAAGTCGCCGCTGTGCGGCAATTCGATTCACCAAGACAAGCGGTTCATGTATCTGGAAATGCCGCAGCTCGTGGACTGGCTGAGTTACCGCCTGGTCGATGTTTCCACGGTCAAGGAACTCGCCAAACGCTGGTATCCGGACCTGGAAAAGTTCGTCAAGCAAGAACGGCACCGAGCCATGGATGACATCCGCGAGTCCATCGACGAACTGCGCTGGTACCGAGAGCAGATCTTCAGACCCTCTGGCCCGTAAGCCTCGACTGCGGCAAACGGTTCAACGCCAGGGGTCTTTAGCGCCAGGTCACCAGTCGAGCACCCAAGCGGCAACAGGCGCCCCAGCAGACGCCGCCCAGCAGACAGCACAGCCCCCAGCACAGACGGGGTGTGCGTTGCCATCCGGGAATGTCTTCACCCTGGCCAACATCCGCGCTAAAGCCCAAGTTGGGCAGCGCCTCGCGTAAGCCTCGCGGGCTGAGCATGAAGATGATCCCCAGCAGCAAGACCGCAGTGAGCACGATCGAAGGTCCGGCCGCAAAGTCGAGGTGGAACGACGCATACAGGCCAAGCATCGTCGAAACGATGCCGATCAATGCCGCAAACAGCATCATCGTGGTCAATTGGCGGGAGATCAGCACCGACGCTGCAGCCGGAGTCACCAGCATCGCCACCGCCAGAATCACACCGACCAGCCGAAACGCCACCACGGTTGCCAGCGCAATCAGAACTAACAGTCCGATCTGCATCAGTGTTACCGGTACGCCCGAGACCGCGGCCACTTCTGGGTCATACGCTGTAAAGCGCAGCTCCGGCAAGAACGCCAACACCGCGACCAGCACCACCCCGGTCAGGATCGCCATCACGATCAGGTCGGTCCAGGAAGCGCCTAGGATGTGACCAACCAGCAACGAACCCAGGTCAACAGCGAACGTCCGCTGACGAGAGATCAACAACACACCCAGGGCAAAGAACCCGGCGAACATGATCCCAATCGCTGTGTCTTCCCGCAGCCGCCCGCGAAGCGTCAGCAGCGCGACGCCCAGAGCCGTCAAGACCGCTGCGATGCCCGCGCCGAGGGTAATCAAGACCGCGCCACCGCCCAGTACCAACGCCACCGCCGCACCGGCGAGCTGCGTATGAGCCACCGCGTCGCCCAGGAATGCCAGGCCGCGCAGGACGACAAACACGCCAACCATGCCCGCAGCCACCGAGACCACGATGCCGGCCAACAGCGCGCGCTGCATGAATTCAAACGACCATGGGTCAGTCAGCCAGTCCACGCGAGCTCTTGCTAGGCCCCGATCTGCAACACGACACTACCATCAGCGAAGGCAGGCAATATCTACGGCGGAGGCCCCTACATGGTACTTGAGCAACAAGTCGCACTGATCACCGGCGCATCCCGCGGCTTCGGCCTCGCCGCTGCCGAGGAATTGATCGATCGCGGTCACCTAGTGATCGCCACCATGCGCAATCCCGATCGTGATCGCAGCAACCTCTCAAACCTTGATCCAGCGACCTACGAGATCGCCCAATGCGATGTCACCGACCCTACCTCCATCGAAGGCGCCGTCAGCGCGGGACTCAAACGTTTCGGCCGCGTCGACGCGCTCTTCAACAACGCCGGCTACGGACTCTACGGCCCGGTTGAGGACATGTCCGACGACGAAGTCATGCGCCAGATGGACACCAACTTCATCGGCCAGATCCGCATGGCCCGAGCCCTCTTGCCCGCGATGCGAGACCAGCATCACGGCAAGATCATCAACGTCTCATCACTCGCCGGACGTATCGTCGCGCCGATGATGGGCCTCTATGCCGCCTCAAAGTGGGCCGTCGAGGCCATGTCCGAAGCGCTGCGCTACGAAGTATCGCGCTGGAACGTCGATGTCACCATCCTCGAACCCGGCATGTACGCCTCCGACTGGCAGACGACCAACCTCGATGTCGCCCAGGCGGTACGCGAGGGGCGCTCGCCGTACCAGGAATCCGCCGAGCACGCGCTCAACACCTTCCGCACCAGAGCGGCAACCCGCCCCGGCTCCCGCTCCGTCGCCACCGCCGTCGCCGACATCGTCGAACTCGAACAGCAACTCCCCATGCGCTGGCCCGTCGGAGAAGACACCATCCAAACCATCCGCCTCCGAGAAGCCATGACCGACCAAGAATGGGAAGCCCGAGTCCGGGGAGACACCAAGATCTACCGAGGAGCCTTCTTCCACGGAGTCGAGAATCCCATGGAAGACAAACCGCGCTAGGTCATATTGGACCACCTGGAACAATCGTCGGTGCACCCCTGTTGGGTGTCCTTCCCCTACTTCCGGTTCCCTCTCCCTGAGGAAGGAGGGCATTGCTAGGTCGCGCTGACCGGCCTTACCCGCATGTCCCTGCAGGCGTAAGCAAAGAGTCCACCCGCTAGCCACAGACCCTACCCGTGTTTGCCGACCGTCCAGCCCGCCTGCGCCAGGTGCGCATCCGAGAACTCGACCGCGTCCGGCTCTAGCTCGTTCGCCAGCGTGTCATTGAACCGATTGAGGAATCCGAACATCGAGATCACACACACGATCTCGACCATCTCCGAATCCGACCAGTACATGCGCAGTTCATCAAACTGTTCATCGCTGGCGGCATTGGGCACACCGCCCGAGTCGCGAGCCACACGTAGCGCCGCCCGCTCGGCATCCGAGAACAACTCCGAAGTCTCAAACGCCCAGACGGCCTCTACGCGTTCGTAGGTCTCGCCGGCCAGCGAGTGCGCGAAATGTCCGGTGTGCGCCTGGCAGTACAGACAGCCCGCGGTCCGCGAGACCACGTGCGCGATCAGTTGCTTCAGACCCGCAGGGACTGTTCCTTCTCGCATGATCGAGCCGAAGAACGGCTGGAAGGCCTCCAGCACCTTCGGTCTGCGTCCAAGCACGTGGAACGACGTGGGAATCGTGATTCCGTTGTCGCGCATGGCCGACAGGAATGGAGCCTCTTCCAACAGCTCATCGGTGCTCAGCGGTGTAACGCGGTTCATCTTGTCCTCCAGCGAATCAATTGCTGTGTTGGTCGTTCGGGAAGTGTCCAGCGACCGTCTTCTTCGACCAGTATGGCGTGTATCGCCTCGCGCAGACGAGGCAGCTTGGCCGAATCCTCCGCCAACCACAAGCGCCGACGCCCCCACTGCAGCGCCTCATCGAATGAGTCGAACAACCAACGGAAGCGCGTCGACCCAGCGATCGGCGACATTTCCACCACTGCGCCGCGTGCACGCAACAGCGCCACGAGGTCCTCTCCGCCGGGCAATTGGACATGTTCCTCTTCGTGCACCATCGGCCACGCCTGCCAAAACAGCGACCCCGGCGCGCGGTCAAACGTCAATGCGACACACTCACGCCGCGCCGACCGATCCAGCGTGTCCAGAAACTCGGCGATCGGCTCGATGTCGTAACCGACATGCGAAATCAACGCGACATCGGCAATTTCGTTCAACGCAGGATCGTCAGTCGGCCAACGCTCGTCACAGATATCGACATTGAAGATGCCGTGTTCTGTCTGGAGCTGCGCCAGTTCGGCCCGCATTGCAGGCGATGGCTCAACAGCAATCACCCGCCGGACATGCAGCGCCAACGGCAGGGCGAATCGCCCCGCGCCAGCGCCAACGTCGACCCATACGTCATCCTCTGAGGCCATATCCACCAACGCGTTCAAGGCAACATCCCCGCTCCGACGCGGATCCGCGCGAAACGCCGATGCGATCGGCCGGTAGTGATCGCCGCCATCTGGCTCTTCCCGCAGCCGCTCCGCCTGCTCCCGATTCCCCACGACACGCTCAGCCCACGCTTGCGTCAAACGTTGCGCCGTTTGACTGTTGGCGCTGGAGTAAACTTCGCTCATGACCACATCACCTGACCTCAATATCGAGGAACTGCCCAATCTCACCGACCCAGTCCTGATTCTGGCCTGGGAAGGCTGGAACGATGCCGGTGAGTCGGCCTCGACCGCCGCCCAGTATCTGATTCAACAACTGGGTGCGAAGCCGTTTGCCACCATCGACCCAGAAGAATTCTACGACTTCACCGACGCTCGGCCCATGGCTCGTTACCAAAACGGTGAACGCTACATCGAATGGCCCGACACGCAGTTTGTCCACTTGCGCCCCTCATCGAGTGGACGCGACATCGTCGTCGGTATCGGCATCGAACCGCAGTATCGCTGGAAACGTTACATGTCGGCTATGTCCGAACTCGTCGACGAGATCGGAGCCAAGCTGATTCTCTCGCTCGGTTCAGTCGCCGCCGGCACGGCGCACACACAACCGGTTCATGTGCGAGGCTCGGCCAACAACTCCGAGCTCGCCCAGCGCTATAACATGCACCCATCGCGCTTCGAGGGTCCCTCCGGCATGGTCGGCGTCTTCCACGACCACTGCCGACGCCGAGGCATCGCTGGAGTGTCGCTCTGGGCTTCGGTGCCGCACTACTTGCCGGGTATCACCAATCCCGTTGGCGCGCAGGCCTTGCTGCGGGTCGTCAGTGACATGACCGGGCTGTCCTTCGACCTTGATCCGCTCGAGCGCGGTATTCAACAGTTCCATTCACAACTGGAAGAAGCGTTGCGCGACAACAATGAGCTGCGCGACTATGTTGCCCGACTCGAGGCCGCCAGCCCTGCCCCACAACAGCAGCAACAACCGGAGGGCGAGCTTCCCAGCGCCGACGCCCTCATCGCCGACCTCGAGGACTTCTTCCGACAAGGCGGCGACAGCGAAAACAACTAGCTGCCAACGTGTCGCAGCGCCAAGTCTTAGAGTGAACTTGCCGACCTA
The DNA here is from genome assembly GCA_965232875.1 of Dehalococcoidia bacterium. Classification (GTDB taxonomy): domain Bacteria; phylum Chloroflexota; class Dehalococcoidia; order Bin125; family Bin125; genus Bin125. The sequence goes on from OZ247431.1 coordinate 387,350, forward strand.
GGAGATGTCGGTTGGACGGGTGGAGCGCGATGACAGATGTTGAACGAGTCAGTGACGACGATCTGCAACAGGCGTCCGAGAAGAATCTCAACAAGATGCGCAAGTTCGCGACCAACTTTGCGAACAAGAGCGGCTCGTACCTGCATCCACAAGAAGACATCACCGAGTTCCTGGTCATCGGACTGGCCAAGCACATTGACGATTACGGGCGTCCGCTTTGTCCCTGCAACTTCTACGAGGACAAGGCCGAAGAGGTCAAAGAATCCACCTGGATCTGTCCCTGCGAGGAAATGCAGCGCTGGAAATACTGCCATTGACTGCTCTTCTGCGATGAGGAAGGTCTTCCCATCACCGAGTACCTGCCAGAAGGACACGAGGGCATCACGATCTACGGCATCCGCGAAGATCCGCATCCAGACAAAGGCCGAGCCCTCGGCCGCCTGGAAGAACAGAGCGGTCGCAAGATCGACAAACGAAAGCGCCGCGACTAAGTCGCGGACCTCCGGTCCCCTCTCCCTGAGGAGACCTGCGCGTAACATCGATTCCCGTCCCCGCCACCGAGCGGGGACCCGCTTTGGCTTGGCCCGCGGAACGTCGATCTCGTCCTGCTGAGCAGGTATGGGCAGCAAGTGGTCACTGTGCTGGAGACTGGGAAGGAACGGGTCCCCGCTCGGAGGCGGGGACGGTTTGATGGTTGACGCGAGGTCCCTTGGGTGAGGTGTGACGAAAGGGACAGCCCAGGGCCTAGCCCGACCACTCCGATTGCCACTACGCTCATATCAGCAACTCAAACACCCAACCACTGGACGACGCATGGCCCGAACTTCGAACATCCACCGTGACCTCAAGCGCCGCGAGATGCACGCCAAATACAAGAGCCGTCGCGAGGCGCTCAAGCAGCAGCTCAAAGAATCAAACAATCCGCGCGAGAAGCAGAACATCCAGTTCCAGCTCCAGGCATTGCCGCGTAATAGTTCGCCCACTCGGATCAAGAATCGCTGCGCCGTGACCGGCCGCCCCCGCGCCTACATGCGCAAGTTCGGCCTCAGCCGCATCACCTTCCGCGAGATGGCCTCGCTCGGCCTGCTGCCCGGCGTCCGCAAGAGTTCCTGGTAGGCTCCTGGCGAGGCGCTGAGCCTCTTTCTTCTAAAACTTGCAATAAATGCAACATTAGTGAATAATCTGCCTGTCGGCGAGACAAGGCGCAGGTCCTCTGCGCTTCCCGGCCAGGAAGTCTCACACCAATGTCTGGACCACTCCTCTCCCTGATTCGCTCACAAGCCTTGCGATCCCTCGTTGTTCCGCTAGCGCTCGTCATTGCCGCTGCGATCGCGCTGAGCGTCTGCACCACAGACGACACCAAAACAAACGAAGCCGCTGACCGAGCTGCACAGGCCGCTGAGCGAACCGACGCCGCCGCGCAGTCCGCATCGGCGGCTGCGAGCAGGGTCGGTCAGGACGAACAGACGGAGGATGAAGATTCCGGCGAACTGACCATCTACTCAGGACGCGGCGAGTCCTTGGTCGGACCACTGGTCGAGCGATTCGAAGAACTGACCGGCATCTCTGTTCGTATCCGCTACGCCGGCACGGCTGAGCTTGCCGTGGCGATTCTCGAAGAGGGCGACCGATCCCCAGCCGATGTCTACTACGCACAGGATGCCGGCGCGCTCGCGGCGCTCGCCGAGAATGGGGTGCTGACCCAACTCCCCGATGACATCGTCAGCAGCGTGGCAGCAGAGTTCGCCGATGCCTCAGGTCGCTGGGTCGCCACCTCCGGCCGGGCGCGAGTCCTGATCATCTCCCCCGACCGTGTACCGAACCCGCCAACTTCCGTCTTCGATCTTGTTAACCCTGAATGGCGCGGACGAATTGGTTGGGCGCCGACCAACGGCAGCTTCCAGGCGTTCGTCACCGCCATGCGTCAGATTCATGGCGATGAAGCGACTGAAGAGTGGCTGCGCGGCATGATCGCCAACGATGTCAGGGTCTACCCCAAGAACTCGCCACAGGTCCAGGCGGTCCACGATGGCGAACTCGACATCGGCCTGGTCAACCACTATTACCTGATTCGAAAGACGTCCGTCGAGTCCGATTGGCACGGCGTCAACCACTTCACCGATCCGGGCGAGGCGGGCGCCCTGATCAACATCGCCGGCGTCGCATTGCTCAACGCCTCCAATAACGACAGCAACGCGCTGCGATTCATCCGCTTCCTGCTCAGCGAGGAAGGTCAGACCTACTTCCGCGAGCAGACATTCGAGTATCCGGTCGCTGCTGGCGTCTCGGCTTGGCCAACTCTCGTCTCGCTGGATGCACTCAACCCGCCGTCGCTGGCGTTGACATCGCTCTCCGACCTTGAGGGCACGATCGCGCTGCTGGAAGAAGTTGGCGCGCTGCCCTAGCCGGCTGCCCGAGAGCCGGTCCCCAACTCACCCATCCCCGCTCTGGATGGCATGGCCTCTGTCGTCGCTTCGCCATGGGGGCGACGGCAGAGGTCGATCCGGATCTCATCAGGAAGCTCATGCCTTCTACGCAGCTCATGAGTACGAAGACATTGCGTTATCTCACGGTGAAACACTCCGATAACCTCGCTCCATGACCATCTTTGGCGGCGCCGCCGAGTTCCCTGCTCGACTCCGCGTCAACGTCCCGATCATCTGGATGCTCGCTCTGGCTGCAGCCGGAGCCGCATGTGTTCCGTTGGTCTATCTCGTCATCCGCGCCGCCGAGGCCGACGCAGACGCCTGGTCCAAGATTGTCGCCGACAGCACCCTGCGACTGCTGCTCAACACCGCCGGATTGGCTGCCGCCGTCACCGCCGCCTCCGCCGCGCTGGCGCTACCAATCGCTTACCTCACCGAGCGCACCGACCTTCCCTTCGCCCGCGTCTGGCGAACCATCACCATCATGCCCCTGGCCATCCCCTCGTACGTGGGCGCATTCGCATTCATCATTGCGCTGGGTCCGTACGGCTCGCTGCAGGACCTGCTTGCACCCCTGGGCGTCGAGAACATTCCCAGCATCTACGGATTCGTCGGGGCCTGGCTGACCCTGACCCTATTCACCTTCCCCTACTTGTTGCTGGTCGTCCGGGCCGGGCTCCGCGATCTCGACCCGGCCATCGAAGAAGCGGCTCGCTCCCTCGGACAATCAGCCTGGGGCACATTCTGGCGCGTGACGGTACCGCAGCTCAGGGTGCCCATCGCCGGCGGATCTCTGCTTGTCGCGCTCTACGTCATATCCGACTTCGGCGCGGTCTCGATGATGCAATTCGACACGTTCACCAGGGCAATCTATGTCCGCTTCGGTTCGTCGTTCGACCGTTCCAGCGTGGCCGTACTATCCCTCGTCCTCGTCGCATTGGTCGCCCTGGTGCTGGCCATCGACTGGTCCCAACGACGGAGCGCCAAATATCATCGATTGGGTACTGGCGCAGCGAAAACGCCGAGATTGGTCTCGTTGAGACGCTTCCGTTGGCCAGCGTTGCTCGGGCTATTCGTCGTCTCAGCCGTCGCTCTGCTTGTCCCGATCGGCGTACTGTTTCACTGGCTCTCAGTGGGCCTGCAAAACGGAGAGACATTCCCCGGTGTCTGGAGCGCAGCGCTCAATTCTGTCTACGCATCCGGACTGGCCGGCGCAGTGACGGTAGCGGTCTCGATTCCGATTGCCCTGGTCGTCGTCCGTCGACCTGGATTCCTCTCTCGTATCGTCGATCGAGCCGCCTACGTCGGTTACGCGCTGCCCGGTGTGATCGTCGCATTCGCGTTGATCTTCTTCACCTTGCGGGTTACGCCGGGCCTCTACCAGACCATCGCTACGCTCGTCTTCGCCTATGCGGTGCTCTTTCTGCCGCAGGCGATTTCTGGTGTGCGCGCCTCAATGGTCCGTGTGCAGCCTGGACTCGAAGAAGCGGCTCGTTCACTCAATCGCACTCCCTGGCAAACCTTCTACAGCATCACCTTGCCGCTCATCGCACCAGGAGTGCTGGCGGCGTTCGCCCTGGTCTTCCTCACAACCATGAAGGAACTGCCCGCGACCCTGCTGCTCGCGCCGATCGAATTCGACACCTTGGCGACTACCCTTTGGGGACACCAGGAAGACGTGTTCTTCGCCCGCGCCTCAGCCGCAGCATTGCTCCTGCTCGCCTGCGCCGCACTGCCAATGATGATCCTGTTCGGACGCGACCGTGAACTCCGAGCCTAGCCAACCGGACACCACTCCCGCGCTGGTCGTGAGCGAGATCTCCAAGTCGTTCGATGGGACTGACGCCGTGAAGGACGTGTCATTCCAGGTCGAACAGGGAGAAATTCTCGCCTTGCTCGGCCCCAGCGGCTGCGGCAAATCAACTACCCTGCGCGTCTTGGCCGGCTTCGAGCGCCCCAATCAGGGATTGGTCCAGATCAACGGCGAGGCCGCAGTCGGTCCCGCTCTGTGGCGCTCACCCGAGCAGCGTCGGATCGGCATGGTCGCACAGGACTTCGCTCTCTTCCCACATCTCAGCGTCGCCGACAACATCGCCTTCGGTCTGCCCAGCGGACATCGCGCTTGGTGGACGAAACCGTTGCGCCGGTTCCGGCGCACTGAGCCACCGACTCGCGTCCGCCACATGCTTGAGTTGGTCGGACTCGACGGCTTCTCCGATCGCTATCCGCACGAGCTCTCCGGCGGCGAGGCGCAGCGTGTCGCGCTCGCCCGAGCGCTCGCCCCACAACCGGCCGCCGTCCTGCTCGACGAACCCTTTAGCAACCTCGACCAGAATCTCCGCGCCAGCCTCCGCCTCGCAATGCGCAACATCCTCAAACACGCCAACACCGCCGCAGTCTTCGTCACTCACGACCGCGAGGAAGCCCTCTCCCTCGCCGACCGAGTCGCCGTGATGCGCAACGGCCGGATTGAGCAGATCGGCGCGCCCGACGACATCTACTACCGACCCGAAACCCGCTTCATCGGCACATTCGTCGGCGACGCCAACATCCTGCCCGGAGAACGCGTCCGCGGAGGCGCGGAGACTGAACTAGGATTCGTCGTCATGATCAACGACGACGCCGATTCCACCAGAGAGGAGATCGACGTCCTCCTCCGTCCTGAGCAACTCGCGCTGAGGCCTTGTCGTGACGACGGCCCAGACTGCGCAAACGTGATCAGCAGCGAGTACTACGGCCACGATCAGGTCGTTCGAGTGAGATTGCAATCAGGCCAGGAAGTCGAGGCCAGACTCAGAACCGAAGTCGTCTGGCATCCCGACGATCCAGTCGACGTGATCGTCCTCGACGATGGCATCGCCTTCCCACGCTAGCGCCCGCTCCGCTCCGCCACGTTCGGTCTGCACGCCAGAGTGTTCCATAGCTCAGTTTCCCGTCCCCGCCCCCGAGCGGGGACCCGCTTTAGCCTAGCCCAAGCAGCACGGATAGGTTCCTGATGACCAGACAGTGAGGCAGACACGGCCGACGTACAGAAACTGGGAGAAGAGCAGGCCCCTGCTCGGAGTCGGGGGCGGTTGTGAGGTTACGCATCAGTCCCCTACACGGGGCATCACCGCAGGCGAGTCCCTTGAAGTGCTTTGACCCAACCATTCGATTCACTGCCCCCTACCATGCCAACACCGGCGCATCGCCGATGCACGTGGCAGGAGAAGCACCGATGCGCGTCGCCCTGATGGTTGAAGGACAGAACGATCTCACCTGGGAGCGCTGGCGACACATCCTCAGACTCGCCGACCGCCTCAACTTTCCCTCCCTCTTCCGCAGCGACCACTACTTCACCGGACCGATCGAGACGAACCAACAGGACAGCCTCGAGTGCTTCCTCAGCTTCGTCATGGCCGCCGAAGAGACCTCCAACCTGCGCTTCGGTCCGATGGTCACACCGGTCACGTTCCGCCGTCCCGTTGATGTCGGCCGCATGGCGGCTCAGATCGATCAGCTCTCGGACGGACGCTTCGTGATGGGCCTCGGTGCTGGCTGGAATCAACCCGAGCACGATGCCTACGGCCTCGATTTCCCCTCAACCCGCGAACGCTTCGACCGCCTCGAAGACGCCATCAACATGATGCAAGCCCTCTGGAGCCCCGGACCGTCCAGCTACTACGGCGAGTACTACCAGCTCAACAGTGCCGACTGCTTGCCCAATCCCGACGCAGGCCGCCCGCCAATCCTGATCGGCGGAGGTGGCGAGAAGCGCACGATTCCAATGGCCGCCAAGTACGCCAGCGAGTGGAACTGCGTCTCGCTCACACCAGACGCCTACGGACACAAGCGCGATGTCATGGCTCGCGCCTGCGATGCCATTGGTCGCAATCCCGACGAGATTGAACACTCGATGATGATGTTCCACGCGGTCGGTCCGCCCGAACTGGTCGAGGCCGGCGGCAAGTTCGCCCAGGGCATGTTCGGGCGACCCGGACAGTCGTTGGACGAATTTCTGACCGAGTTCAATTCAATGGGCAGACTCGTTGGCGGAGCTGATCGGGTCGTCGATGCTCTGGGCAAACTGGCCGAAGCCGGTGTCGCCGAAGTCCAGTTCCAGCACTTCATGTTCGAACGCGACGACGTGCCCGAGTTCCTCGCCCGAGACGTCGCGCCGCAGGTCGCCGGCATCGCCATCGGCAGCCACACGTAAGGAGCCACGTGATGAAGATCAGTGACAACGTCCGCATGGTCCCGGTTCCCGAGGACCAGCCGATGCGCCCGACCTCGACCAACATCTACATCATCGGCCAACGCGGCGGCCAGACCCTGACGATCGACTCCGGCGAGGCGATCGACAAGTTCCGCTGGATGCTGCGTGGATACCTCGCCGCCATCGACCACTCCGAGATCGGCGTCGCCGCGATCACGCACCACCACTTCGACCACTCGGGAAACCTGAAGCATGTCCGCGAGCACCTGAAAGCGGAGATCGCCGTGCCCGAGAACGGAGTCAAGCTGCTCAAGCGCCAGTTGCCGAAAGACAACGAGGGCGTCAAGACCTACACCGACGGCGACACCATCGACCTCGACGGCGGCGTCAGCGTTCAGGTCATGACCAGTCCTGGTCACTCCGTCGATTCGCTCTGTTACTACATCGAAGAAGAAGGCATCCTTTTCACCGGCGACACCATCCTCGGCAACACGACCACCGTCGTCGGCGACATCAACTCGTACATGGCCTCGCTGCGCCGGTTGCTTGAGTTGCCCAACGTCAAAGTCCTCTGCCCTGGCCACGGTCCGCTGATTCGCGACACCGACGAAGCCAAGGCACGCGACCGGCTCGAGATGTACGTCAATCATCGCCAGATGCGCGAAGACCAGATTCTTGAGCAACTCCAGGACGGCGAGCCCAAGACCTCCTGGCAGATCATGGAGACGATCTACGGAGACAGCATCGACAAACGCCTCCGCCGTGCCGCCGACGGCAATGTCCAGGCTCACCTCAAGAGCCTGCAAAAGTCCGGCGTCGTCAGAGCCTCTCGGGGAGAGAAGAAAAAGCCAAACCCGGCAACCGTCGCCAAGAACAAGGCCAAAGAACAGGCCAATCGAAAGATCATCCAGCAAGGAAAAAAGCTCGACAAAGCCCAGAGAGCCAAAATCCTCGCCCAACAGGAGAATCCACCAACCGATCTCTGGAAGACGCCCCCGACCTACCAGTTGAGGTAAACGCTCCCCCTCTGGGGGAGCTGTCCCGAAGGGACTGAGGGGGCCGCCCCAGCACACATCACCTGACCAATCTGGCAGAGGAGCCACCAATGGACTACGGCATCGGAATCCCAAGCTGGATCAACGCCTATCAAGAAGTGCAGCGAGCAGAAGCAGCCGGCTTCACTCACGCCTGGTTCTACGATTCACAGCTCATCTACTCCGATGTCTACGCCGCCATGGCGTTGGCGGCGCACCACACATCGACGATCAAGCTGGGCACCCTCGTCGCCATTCCCTCCAACCGGATCGCGCCCGTCACGGCATCCGCCGTCGCTTCGCTGAACAAACTCGCCCCGGGACGCATCATCCTCGGTATCGGTACCGGTTACACCGGACGCAACACGATGGGCCTGCCCGCCTATCCGATCAAGCGCTACCGCGAGTACGCCCAACAAGTGCGAGGTCTGCTTGACGGCGAGGACGTGCTCTACACCGACGACGTCACCGGCCAGGAGCGCTGGATCCGCCTGATTCACGGCCAGCACTCCGAGTTTCTCAATCTCGACGACTTCATTCCCATCTACGTCGCCGCAAACGGTCCCCGCGCCCTGGAGGTCGTCGGACAGGCTGGCGATGGTTGGGTTACGACCGGGATGGGACTCAACGCCCAGCAATCCTTCCCGGCCATCGCCGCTGCGGCTGAAGCAGCAGGACGCTCGACCGAAAAGCCCTACACGGTCGGTCTCACGACAGGTCTCGTCTTGCAGGACGGCGAATCATTCGAGTCCGAGCGGGTCACCAAGATTCTCGGTCCGGGAATGGTTCCCGGCGTCCACGCGATGTGGGAGGCCGCCTACGGTCCCGGCGCAAACCTCGGCATGGACAACCCCGACCTCGCCGGCGAGTACCACAACTACATCCGCGAGTACTCGGCCGCCAAAGGCACGCCCGAAGACCGGCTCTACCTCGATGTCCACGAAGGCCATATGGTCTACCTCAAGCCCGGCGAAGAGCAGTTCATCTTCCCCCAGGTCCTCGAGCGCAGCCTGGTCGGCAGCGGACCCGAGATCATCGAGAAACTAGAGCACCTCGAATCAATCGGAGTCGACAACATCGCCCTGACCGCAAACGATCCGGCAGGGGCAAGAGAAATCATCGACGATTTCGCCCGCGAAGTCATCCAGAAGCGCAGCTAAGCCCTACTCCTCACAGGGAGTGCGCACGCGCCAGTAGAGCACGATCCAGTGGTTTGGATCACCCCCATCGCCTCGCAACAGGGCCAGTTCTGCTACTGCATCAGCGGAACCCGGTCGCGAAGATTGGCCATCGGCTGAATGGAGAATCAGGTGTTGGTTCAGCTCGAAGACAGTCTCGTAGTCATCGCCGCGCAGCCCGTGTTCCAGCAACGCGGCCTCTACAGCGTCTGGCAACGGCCTCCCGGCTGTGATTCCAGGGTCGAGAACAACCCCGGCTAGGCCTACAATGTGGTCAATCTCTTGTAAACACATTGGATAGCGAACCGCAACCCCATTCGACGCGTCCTGTGCGCAACTCCATCCGGCACAAGCGACGAACGCCAGCATCAGCCATGCGAGCCGCCTTCGTGCTTCACGTAGACTTGGGTGAAGCAAATCGGCCAAGCCGTGGACGATGACCGCTGTTGTCGGCGCCAACGAGTTCATGCCTATAACAAGTGGGTGCAGCGCAGTGATTGAGTCAGTGTTGTTAGCAGTGGAGGCATTTGCGCTGGCGCCATTCTTGTGGATGTGGATAAAGCGATGGGAGGCGTCTGACGTAACAGCATCGAACATCGTCTTTTGCCCAACACCGCTAATGGTGAGGATAGTGAAACTTCTCCTTGTTTGGGTGCTCCTAGTGTTGTGGGCCACTGCGATGATGCGTGTCCTCGGCTGGTGAGACATATGGACGTCGGTTTGGACCTCTCGATTGCAATCCTGTTGACCGCTGGTTTTCCGTGGCTTTGGCGAGAAGTGACGAAATGGGAGCAACGAGAGTTTGATACGGCCTGGCCAGCGACGACGGCGCGCTCCGCACTGGTCAGGTGTGGATTGATCGTGCTTCTTGCGTCGGAGTGGGCGCGAGTATTGGTTCGTGTACTGGCGTGACCAATGCAATCTGTCGGTATCTCCAGCGGCAGTTCCGCAACCGGATTGATGAAGATGGTTCGATGTCCTCTTGCCGCACGCTGAATCTGTGCAAGTACCCTAGGACGAAAGGAGGGGTTCAAGCATGGACTACGGACTGCTCGTCCCCACCTATGTCGACATGTGGAAGGAAGTCGTCCGCGCCGAGCAGGCTGGCTTCACCCACGCCTGATTCCCTGACTCGCAACTGATCTGGTCCGATTGCTACGCCGCCGTGGCGCTGGCCGTTGAACGCATCTCGGCGATCATCAATCTCAGAATCAACCGCTGGGGCCGGAGTCTGACTTTTGTCATGCGGGTACCTTTCTGGACCGAGTGGGCAGGCGCGCGCGGTCTAGTAGGACTCCAGCAACTTGCCTAGGTGGAGCCGGAGAAACCTGCATGCTCAGACTGCTCAAGCAACTGTTCCTCGCGTTCAAGCCGATCTCCGATGCCGAGGCGATGCAGATGAACCTCAACGGTCCGCAGCCGCCGAAGAGAGAGCAGCCCGAAATCCCCCACGCCGAACTCGAACGCGACGGCTCAATACGGGTGAAACCCGATGCCGTATGGGATCGCTTCGACCAGGGGCCAGGTCAGCACGGCAATTGGGGCTAATGCATGCGAGTAGAGAGTCCAACGCTGGCGAACGCTCTCGCCGCCAGCACCGTAGTCAGTGGCGCGACGAAACCGCGAATCCCCGATAAACCCTTGCCTCCCTACAGCTCAACACAGTACATTTGTACGCTGTACCATCAATCGCGAAAAGAGTCTCGTCGTGCCGGTATCTGCTCGGCTCCGTCCCGTTAACCCGCTCAACGCGGACAACGCCTCATGCCTGCCTGTTCACCATCGAAACCCGCTCCAGACCGACAAAACCACGCCAAAATCTTCCAAAACTATCCATGCCGATCGCACGATCTCCCGTAACCCACTGGGCTTCAGCTCGTTTCGCCGACCCGAAAAAAATCGCCGAAAGCCACCCACCCACACCCGTCTGTCGGTCGCACCGCCTCGTCTACAGCCGAACAAATCCGAACAGGCCCGAACGCTCCGGCGTTCAATCCGACTGAACGAGGCTGGACAGGACTGAACAAACCTGAACACCCTGAACACACGATCTCCAGCAATACACGGCAGATCGTCCCTGTTCGCCCCCAGGAAGTTTTCTGACCTGAACACTGAACAGCGACGCTCAGGCTCCAGAATTCCCGCCCGCCGACCAAGTAGCCTGAACAGACTTGACGAGCCGGAGGAGGCGACCAATGGACTACGGACTGCTCGTTCCCACCTACATCGACATGTGGAAGGAAGTCGTCCGCGCCGAGCAGGCGGGCTTCACACACGCCTGGTTCCCAGACTCGCAGTTGATCTGGTCCGACTGCTACGCCGCCATGGCGCTGGCCGCCGAACGCACCTCGACGATCAAACTGGGCACGCTGGTCTCGATTCCCTCCAATCGAATCGCGCCCGTCACCGCCTCAGCGATCGCCACGATCAACAAGCTCGCGCCCGGCCGCACCATCCTCGCGCTCGGCACCGGATACACCGGTCGCAACACGATGGGACTGCCCTCGTACCCGGTCAAGAAGTTCCGCGAGTACGCACAGCAAGTCCGAGACTTGCTAGACGGCAAAGACATCCTCCACACCGACGATGTCACCGGTCGCGAGACCTGGATCCGCCTGATTCACCCGGACCATCCCGACTTCTACAACATCAAGGACCACATCCCGGTGTACATCGCCGCCAATGGACCACGAGCAACCGCGGTCGTCGGCGAGGTCGGCGACGGCTTCGTCACCTCAGGTACCGGGCCATGGTTGGACTCAGCATTCCCAATCATCGAGGACGCCGCCCGCTCCGCAGGTCGCGCGACCGACAAGCCCTACACCGTAGGCCTAACCGGCGCTTGCGTGATGCAGGAGGGCGAGGACATCATGTCCGAGCGCGTGATCCACCGCGCCGGCGCGGTCGCCGCTGTCTACAACCACACGCTCTGGGAGTCGGAGTACGGTGGCTGGGGAGGCAACCTCAAGGGAGTCAACCCCGATGCCGCAGCCGAGTACAACCAGTACATCACCAAGTACGCCGAAGAGCGCGGACGACCACTCGACCGTCTCTACCTCGATGTCCACGAAGGCCACTACAGCTACCTCAAAGAAGGCGAGGACCGCTTCATCACCCAGGACCGTCTCGGCGACATGATCATCGGCACACCCAATCAGATCATCGAAAAGTCCGAGATGGCTCAGGCGCACGGAGTCGACCACCTGGCGCTGACCGCTCTCGATCCCGCTGCCGCCAACGACCTCATCGACGAAATGGCTCCAATCATCGCCCGAACGACCTAGACTTCCCCCTTCGCGGGAGGTCACACGAACCCCATTTCAGACCTCCCCCTCTGGGGGAGGTGTCACGAAGTGACGGAGGGGGCTCCCCATGGAAACGCCGCTGACCTGGAATCTACCCAAGTCACCGCCAGCCCCAACCCTGGCGCTGACCCACGGCGCAGGCGCGTCGACGAGCCATCCCAACACCGCCGCACTGGCGAAGCTGATCGCCGAGCAAGGCGTCCGCGTCGCCCGCTTCGATTTCCCCTACATGCGCCGAGCCATGGAGACCGGCCGCCGCCCATGGCCGCCCGACGCCGAAGACGTGCTCGCCGGGACCTGGATCCAGGTCATGCAACAGCTCGCAGAGCAGGGAGTGCCAACCTCAACGCTGTTCATCGGAGGACGCAGCATGGGAGGGCGCATCGCCAGCTACATCGCCGATGCCGCCGAGCCCGCCGGCATGGTCTGTATCAGCTATCCCTTCCACGCACCCAGTGATCCCTCACGAGCAACCACGTTCCACCTCGAACAGATGGCCACGCCCACACTCATTGTCCAGGGAGAACGAGACGAATACGGAACCCGAGAAGAAGTCGAAGCCTACGACCTGTCACCCAACATCAAACTCCAGTGGATCCCGGACGGAAACCACGGCCTCATCCCCAGAAAGCGATCCGGCCACACCGAGGAAAGCAACCGCGAGCTGGCTGCAACTGCCATCGCAGATTTCATCAAGAGACTGCTCTAGCCACCTCAGGAATCTGCTCGCCCTCGGTAGAGAGTGATGCAAGACTCCCCATTCCCCTCTCCCCCCTCTTGCGGGGGGAGATGTCACGGAGTGACAGAGGGGGGGTCGGCTAGTGACGACTAGATAGGCATGATGGGCAGAGAACCCCCCTCTGCCTTCGGCATCTCCCCCGCAAGGGGGGAGAAGGAGAGCCATGCATCGGTCACTCGCTGGGGGAGCTGCCGCGAAGCGATTGAGATTCACCCCCGCCAAACGACCTCTGCCGGCCGACGCTCCGCTGGCATTTCGCGCATTTCCTTCGGTGGGTAGCCCAGATACAGATACGCGACAATCCGGTCGTCCTCGCCGATCCCCAACCAACGCTTCGCCGCTACATTCTCGGCCAGAGCCCCGGTGCTCCACTTCGTCGCCAGCCCCCTTGACGTCGCCGCCAGCATCATGTTCTGCACTGCACAGCAGACCGCCGCATAGTCCTCACGATCACGCACCGGATCATCCAGCACTGCCTGCTGCGTCACCGCGACGAACAGCGGCGACCGCATCAGCTTGCCTCGAGGATCCTTGGCAAACTCGCCGCCTCCGTCGAGAATCGCTTCGCACATCTCTTCTCGCGCCGCACCCGAGACCACGTGAAACCGCCACGGTTCCGTGTGTTTGTGATTCGGAGCCCAGCACGCCGCTTCAATCAGATCCTCGATCACGTCTTGCGCAACGAGGCGATCGGAGAACACGCCGATCGTCCGCCGCTCGCGGATCGCACGGTCAACGTCCATCTGTCTGTCTCCAACTCCCTCTCCCCCTGGGAGAGGGTTGGGGTGAGGGCTCACGCGACTCAGTCTGCCGCACAGCATACGATCACGGGACATGATTCGCGCTGGCATTGGACAAACATTCGAGGCCTTCGGCGTCGGCACTTTCCGGCTCCATTGGCTGCTCACCGTAATGGCCTTCATGGCCTTCTCGATGAACTTCACCGTCCTGCCGATCGTCGCCTTCGACCTCGGCGGCAACAACTCCTCAGTCGCCATCGCGATGGCTGGCAACGGCGTCGCCTGGTTCTTCATCGGACCCTTCGCTGGCGCAATCACCGACCGGTTCTCCAAACGACGCCTGATCGCCCTGGCGCAAACGGCGATCGCGATCAACTACGCGTTGATCGGCTTCCTCATCCTGATCGGTCGCATCGAGGTGATCTGGCTGACCGTCAGCACCCTCTTCCTCGGCGCCTGCTTTGCGTTCACTGGACCGTCGCGACGCGCCTACGTCGCCGACATTGTCCCGCCGAGGCTGATCGGCAACGGCGTCGCGCTGTTGCAGACCGGACTCACATTCCCCCAGTCGGTGGGCCCCGTACTCGGTTCGCTCCTGCTCTTCGCGCCCTTCATCGGCGCCGATGGTGCATATTTCATCATGGCCGGCATCCTGGTTGTCACGATCTTCTCCCTGTTCCTGATGCCGCCGGGCAGCCCGCGCAACGTTCCGCGTGGTTCCGTCACCCGAGAACTGCTGCTCGGACTCCGTTACGCCTGGCGACAACCGAGACTCCGAGTCCTGCTCGCGACTCTGCTGCTCGTCTCAGCCACCGCCGGTCCCTACCAGAACGTCCTGCCCGGACTGCTCGAAAACGCATTCGGAATCGAGTCGCGAAACCTCGGCCTGGTCTCGTGGCCCATGGGCGTCGGCTCATTCATCGTCGGACTCTCAGTCGCCGGCGTCGTCGGTACCCGCTGGTCGGCAGGCGTATTGCTGGTCATGAGCTGCGCCTTCGGCCTCGGAGTCGCCTTGCTCGGTGTCACCCCGAACGCGCTCGTCATGCTGCCCGTCATCTTTCTCGTCGGCTCCGGCTTTTCAGCCTTCCAGACACTCAACACCGCCGAGGTCATCCGCCAGTCCGAACCCGAGTTCCACGGACGAGTCACCGCACTCACATTCCTCCCCTTCGGAGTCCAGTCCTTCACCGGACTCGGCTTCGGAGCAGTCGCCGACATTATCGGCGAGCAGGACGTACTGATCATCATGGGCCTGTTGTCCATCGCCATCAGCCTCATCCTCGGAACGATTTACTTGAGAATGAAGCCTCCCTCAATCCAGGTCCAGGCCACCGCCCAGAGAGTCATCAGACGAACCCTCCGACCGATCGCCGCAATCACTCGTCCGCAGAAGTAGAACTCGCTCCGTCTCCAGTCCCATTCCCTTGTCACACTGCATCTCCGTCATACCCGCGCTCCGGCGCGGGTATCTCGTTGCAAGCGGCACAGAAGGTAAGACCAAGCAGAGAGAATGCGCGATGCGATTTCCTCAACCGACAGCGTCTGAGGCGCGCTCGGCGAGATTCCCGCGGCGGAGCGCGGGAATGACGAAACTTTGGAGCGCGGGAATGACGAGACTTCAGCGCGCGGACCTGACGAAGCGGTCATTTCCAAGAGGCTCATCCCCGACGACTCACTTCACATACCGATCAAACCAGGCGATCATCCGCTCGTAGTACTCCTGGACCATCGCCGGATCGCCAACTCTGAACATCGAGTGCGAGCAACCAGGGAACCGCACCATCTCCGCCGGCTTGCCCCGATACCGCAGGCCGGCGAAGTACTCCTCGCCCTGTGAAATCGGCACCCGCCAGTCTGACTCACCGTGCAGGATCAGCACCGGACAGCGCACGTTGTCGACATATGTGATCGGTGAGCGTTCCCGATACCAGTCGAAGTTGTCGTCCGGCACATCGCCCCATTGATACGAACCCCACGACGGCCCAATATCCGACACGCCCCACATGGACCACAGATTCACCACTGGCGCACCCGCGATTGCCGCCTTGAATCGATTGACGTGCCCTATCAACCAGGTCGTCATGTATCCGCCATATGAATAACCATGCACGCCGAGCCGATTGGCATCCACATACGGACGCTTACAGACCGCATCAAGCGCTTCAAGCAAATCGAGCGAGTCCTCGCCGCCCCAATCGACGGTCACTGCATCGGTGAAGTCGGCGCCATACGTCGACGACCCACGAGGATTGACAAACAACACCAGGTATCCCGCGCCCGCTATCACCTGGTGCAGAGCATTGAATCCCTCGCCAAAGAACCCATTCGGCCCACCATGAATCTCCATCACCAGCGGATAAGACTGGTCAGGATCAAATCCCGGCGGATACATCAACCCACAGGGAATCTCCCAACCATCCCGCTCAACCGTGAAGAACTCAACCGCACCAATCTCATGTTCGGCGACAAAGTCTGCTGAAGACAACGTCAACGCGGTCCCATTTCTCCCCCCTTTGGGGGGAGATGCCGTAGGCAGAGGGGGGCTCCCTGTTGGCAGAGACACAATCTCCCCAGGAACATCTGGAGTCGTCGAAACGACCGCTAGCAACGCTCCATCAGCCGACACGTCAAAACCATTGATCAACTCAGCTTTGGCCCGAAGCGCCTCCGCCTCTCCCAACCCATCGGCCGACACCCGATACACACCCGACCGTCCACGAACATCCGCCGCAAATGTGATCCCGTCGTCTGTCCAGACCATCTTCGGCGGTCCGGAGATTGGAAAGAATCCCGACTGCGGATTGACGGAGTCGTCCGTCAGCTGCGTCCGCTCGCCGCTATAGCGCTCAACTCGCTCGAGATATGCCTGGTGGCGTTGCGACATGTCAGTCACCGATACCGCCAAGGACAACCCATCCGGCGACCAACACGCCCGCCCAGCCGACATCGCGCCCGGCGTCAGCCGTTCAACATGCCCACCGCCGGCCACGCCCTGAGTCGACATCACGCACAATTCCGACCCAAACGGACGCCGCCGCTCACGATCCACATTGCGGTCGGCCGTGAACGCCACCCAGCGACCATCCGGCGATACGACCGGGTGGGCATGGTTGTACGTCCCGGTTGTCAACTGAAGCGCGCAACCGGTCGAGGCGTCGATCCGAAACAGTTGATGCCACGCACCCTCGCGATAGCCCAACACATCACCGCGATAGTACGTTTCACGCACAACGGTCGTCTTTGAGCCGTTGCGCTGGCCACGATGAGGGTCAATATCCACGACCGCAATCATTCCCGAGCTGTCGGGCAGCCAGTCAAACCCGGCTACAGAGTGATCCAGGTTCGTCAGACGTCGAGCCTCGCCGCCATCGGTCGGAAGCAACCAGATCTGCCGAGGCGCCCCCGCCTCAGCCGACGACGGCCGCAGAAACGCCAACACCGAGCCGTCCGGAGCCCAAACCGGTCCCGAGTCCGAGTCACCCGAAGTCAGCCGCCTCGATTCGCCGCCCGTGAACGGGGCGCATTCAATCCAGGAGCCCCGCTTGCCGTCCTCGACTTGTCCGCGGACATAGGCGACTACCGAGCCGTCCGGTGAGATTGCGGGGGCACCGACGCCCGGCAACTGATTGACGATGTCTGGACCGATGGATTGTTTCATGGAATTTGCCTTTGGGTGTGGCTCAGCGCGTTTGAGGGCGGTGTTCGTTGGCGAGGATAGGCTCGGATTCGGGTTGCGGGTGGTTGGTTTCCGGGTAAGTTTTTCTTCCGGCAGCGCAAGACGAGCGGAAACGCAGTGTTTTGCGGGAGATGGCGCAGTTCGGGTGGGCAGTTTTGATCAATTTCGTGCTGGGTTTGTCAGTTTGAGACGGGTCCTGGAGTAGGCCGGGATGACGGGATGAGCGGCCGGGACGGCTGAACTGTGCGGGCGCATATCGACGATTTGCGTGTTTGGGCTGTTCGATCTTGTTCGGATTTGTTCGATTCCCGACGGGGCTGGAGTGCGAGGTCGGGGAGTTGGGCGGTAGATTCTTGACGGATTTTTCTATCCGGCAGCGAGACGTGTGGAAGTGCAATGTATTACGGGAGATGGTGCGATTCGGATGGGCAGTTTTGGCCAATTTCGTGGTGGTTTTGTCAGCTTTTGAAAGCTTTGGGGGCGGTGCTGAAAGGCGTGTGCGAAGTCCTGGATGTTGAGACGTTGCCGGGGATGTTCGGCCGGGGGCGTGAGCGGGCTGTTCGGGGTGTTTGATCCTGTTCGGATTTGTTCGATTCCCGACGGGGCCGGAGTGCGAGGTCGGCGACGCGGACGACAGTGGTTTGCTGTGAACAGGGAAGATCATGGCGGCGTTCGGGTTTCTCCTCGGGGTCGCGGATTGGGGTCAGGCAGTTGTCGCCGGCGCGGTCTACAATACCGCTCTGGCGTTCAGTATTCGGTATCGGGCTGTGTCGGAGTGCACGGAGGGGGACGGGAATGCGGCTCGCCTAGAATCTAGCCACAGATCGGAGATCCGCCATGCCCAACATCGATCGAGACGGCGTCAGCATCCACTACGAGGCGCACGGCGATGGCCCGGCCATCATCCTCTCCCACGGTTACGGCGCCACTTCGCAGATGTGGGCTGGGCAGATCGATGTCCTCTCCGCCGATCACCGTCTGATCGTCTGGGACATGCGTGGACACGGACTCACCGACTCACCCGACGATCCCGCCTGCTACAGCGAAGCCGAGACCGTCGCCGATATCGCCGCCATCCTCGACGCCGAGGGAGTCGACAGCGCCGTGATCGGCGGCCTTTCACTCGGCGGTTACATGTCGCTCGCCTTCCAGGTCGCCCATCCTGACCGCACCCAAGCCCTGATGCTCTTCGACACCGGTCCCGGCTACAACAATCCGAAGGCTCGCGAGGGCTGGAATACGGGCATGGCGATCCCACGAGCCGAAGCGCTCGAGCGCGATGGCCTCGCTGCGCTGGGCGGCTCCGAGGAAGTCCGAGTCTCTACACATCGCTCCGCTGAGGGCCTGGCCAAAGCCGCCCGAGGCATGCTCGCGCAGTTCGACAACCGCATCATCCAGTCACTCGCGACCATCCCCCAGCCAACGCTCGTCCTCGTCGGAGAGAACGACAAGCCCTTCCTCGCCGGCACCGACTACATGGCCAACAAGATCCCCAGCAACACCCACGTCGTCATCCCCAACGCCGGACACGCCGCCAACATCGACAACCCAGCCGACTTCAACGAGGCAGTTGTCAGCTTCCTCAAGTCGTTCGACTAGCGGCCCTCACCCCATCCCCCGCATCAAGTGCGGGGCAGGCCTCTCCCAGAGGGAGAGGGGGTCAGATTCAGGAGCTCCCATGCAGGTCAGTCTCTTCTTCCTCCCCTCAGTCGGCACACGCGAGGACATCGAAGCCGGCATGGCCGGCAACCGTCCTGAGCTGTACCAGGACATGCTTGCCGACCTCTCCGCGTTCGCCAAGGCCGGCGATGCCCTCGGTTACGACTCAATCGGCTTCACCGAGCACCACTTCCACATCGAGGGCTTCGAGGTCTCGCCCAACCCGATCATGCTCGACCTCTACCTCGCCATGCAGACCGAGCGCATCCGCGTCGGCCAGCTCGGACTGGTCCTGCCGGCGCAGAATCCGATCCGCGTGGCCGAGGACATCGCCATGCTCGACCACATGTCGGGCGGTCGCGCGCTGGCGGGCTTCGCTCGCGGCTACCAGCGACGCTGGGTCGACACGCTCGCCCAGCAGATCCACGGTGTCCACGCCGCTCGCCCCGGCGACCATGACGCGATCGACGCCGCCAACCGCGCAGCCTTCGAGGAGCACTTCAACATCATCCGCAAGTGCTGGACCGAGGAGATGATCTCCTATCAGGGCGACGCCTGGCAGATTCCGCCCGACGGCACGCCCTGGGACATCGAAGCGACGCGCATGTACGGCAAGGGCGTCGACGAACACAACATCGTCCGCGAGGTCGGCGTCGTGCCCAAGCCGCTGCAGAAGCCGCACCCACCGCTCTTCCAGCCCTTCGCCTCGTCCGAGCGAACCATCCGCTGGTGCGCCCGTGAAGGCATCACCGCCATCCTCCCGCCGATGTACCCCGAGCTGCAAAACCGCCTGTACGAGGTCTACCAGGAGGAAGCCGCTTCAGTCGGTCGAGACCTCAAGCCGGGCGAAGGCCTGGGAGTCCTCAGGGACGTGATCATCACCGACACCGACGAAGAGGCCCTCGAACTCTGGCGCCACTCGGCCGCCTTCGCCGGAGGCGCCTGGTTCGCCCCATTCGGCTTCGCCGAGGCCCTCCGCCCACCGGGCGGAGAAATCATGACCCCCGATCAACAACT
Organism: Dehalococcoidia bacterium; assembly: GCA_965232875.1. Taxonomy (GTDB): domain Bacteria; phylum Chloroflexota; class Dehalococcoidia; order Bin125; family Bin125; genus Bin125. The sequence continues at coordinate 407,319 of OZ247431.1, forward strand.
AGAAAACGGCCTCCTCTTCGCCGGAACCCTCGACAGCGTCAAGAGACAGGTCCAGGCCATGATGGACGTCACCCCGGTGAGCTGGATCTTCATGTGGCAATACAACGGCCTCCTCACCCAGGGCCAAATCCTGAGGTCAATGGAGGACTTCTCGGAGAAGGTCCTTCCGGAGTTCGGCGAGTTGGGTGGAACGGACGGGTGATCGGCATATGAACGCATGTGCTATGGTGCTGCCACACAGGATTAACGAGCGGAGTGAACAGTGCCTGGCAGAGAGAATTCGGTCAGCGAACGAACGGCTCGGATCGATGAGCCGTCAATCTTTTCGGATTGGTCGCATGTGGGAGCTGCGGACGACTCCTCGCACACTTCAGGGATGACGGCCGCAAGTGTTCGCAAGGTCGTCCTGGATTGGCTTGAAGGAAAGCTGTCTGGCGCCGACATCGGCTTGCCGGAGTACGACGATCGACTAGATCAGTGGCGTGTTGCTTTGCTCGCTCAACACAACGGTCGAGACGCAGTCGGCGAAGTGAGAGTCGCAGATGGGCAAGTCGTCTTTTCGACGGACCTCAAGATGGCTGCCAAGCGATGCCGTATCCAAACAACTGTGCTGAACCGCCCTCGCACCAGGCAAAAGATCGCTTTCCGCCCAATTCCATCCCGCATCGTGCTGGGCGACTCGGCAGATGTGCTCGCTGACTACCCGCCCGATACCGCACAGCTGGTGTTCACATCGCCCCCTTACTTCAATGCCAAGCCGGAGTATCACGAAAGCGAGAGCTACAGCGCGTATCTCGACCTGCTGCGCGCTGTCTTTTCCAGGTGCCACGACATTCTCTCAGAAGGACGGTTTCTGGTCGTAAACACGAGTCCAGTGCTTGTTCGACGGGCACATCGCAACGCATCAAGTCGTCGCATCCCGATCACATTTGATCTTCACGCAATCTTGGACAAGATCGGGTTTGAATTCGTTGATGACATAATTTGGCAAAAGCCCGAGGGCGCCGGATGGCACTTGGGCCGCGGTCGGCGGTTCGCCGCAGACCGACAACCCTTGCAATACAAGGCGGTTACAGTCACCGAAAATGTTGTCGTCTACCGAAAACGAACGGACAAACTCATCGACTGGAATCTGCGCAGCCATCCTGATCCTGACGCGATTCGCGCGTCCCTGATTGAGGATGGTTACGAGCGAACAAATGTATGGCAAATCCATCCTGCCCACCATAAGGAGCATCCGGCAGTGTTCCCAGAAGCCCTTGCTGAGCGGGTCATCCGCTACTACTCGTTCGTCGGCGACCTCGTGCTTGATCCATTTGCCGGAGTCGGAACCACAGGTAAAGTCGCAGGTCAGCTAGAGCGACGCTTCATGTTGGTGGAGAAGAGCTGCGATTACTTCGATGTGCAGTGCCGTGATTCAGAGATTCGACGCTTCTCGCCGCAGGTGTTCGACTTCGAATACCTCACGGGAACGGTGTAGGACTATGTCTAACACCCCTGAATGGGTTGACCCTTTTTCGCCTCAGGGAACGCGGGAGGCAACTGCCAAGATTCTGACAGGTAGAAACTACCGGTTGTTCTATGAGGATGCTACACGCCGAACTTTGATTGAGACCTACCGGACGTTAACTGAGCTTGCACGGACGCATCCGAAGAATTCTGACGCATGGCGAACGCACATCCGAGACTTGGTGAACACAGGTGATGTTGAGGACAAGCGAATGCGCCAATGGCTCATAGGTCTCACGATGAAGACTGCTCAGAATCTGGGCTTGAAGGTAGGCGACTACGCTTCAGTATTCGACGACATGATGGCCGATATCGACGCTGTTGCATCCTCAGATAACGAGCGCCGTGAGATTGCCCTGCTGCTTTGGTGCGGTACCGCGACATTGACGATTCGCGGGTCTCAGAAGTCAAAGATTGGTAAGGCACTGGAAGTTGCAATCGCTCGGGCGGCGCTGTTGAGTATTGGCCTGAGGGAAGAGGAAGGCCACTTTCGACTCAACGTTGAGGCGGATAAAGAAGTAGATCGCGAAACTGATTGCGAAATCAGGACCCCCCGCGGTTTCCTTCGCATGGAAGTGGGGTTGATCGGACAAGGCAATCCAGAAGTGATCGGCGACAAGGTCGGTCGAATGGATCGCAACGGAATCATCCTGATGGACTACTTGCCTGCAAGGAGCTCTGCATATCGAACTGCAGAGCACAGAGGAGTGCGGCTGATTCAGCTTCGTAACAATCATGCTGTTGAAGAACTTAGGCAGCACTTGGCAAGCTTGCAAGTACCTGTTCAGCAGGACGCAATATCTCCGGAAGAGGTGGAGCAACGTGTCTCGGCTTTGCCAGACTCAGCATTCGTTCGCCGGGAATGACAATCACAACAGCGTCAGCAAGGCGGTCGCTCCGATGATCGCGGCTGCCATGCCGATCATCGCGACCAGCAGTCTCCTAATGATCCGTTGTTCAAACGCATCGATGCCCTTGTGGAGATCATCCTTCGTGAGAAGGTCGTCGAACCCCTTTGACAGCGCCTCCTTGAATTCGTCAGCGTGAGCGCCGTTCGCACCGATATCCATGATGCTTCGACCAATCCGAACTGGGTTCAGCGCCATTTCTCTTACTCCCAAACTCAGTTTAGCCAAGCCGATCCAGGATCAACCCCAAATTCGACGGGTCCGACCGCAACTCACCGACTGGGAAACTCCTCACGACCTCAGCCACTGCGGCGTTTGCCGGCGTTGCGACCTCCACGGTCTTGCCCTGCTCTACGACCCAGCCGTTCAGGGCGTCGATCTCCACTCGACGCTGACGGATGACGTCCTGCAGGAAGCTTGGTCGACCCGCGCCCAGCGCTTGCGCACCGGCGATCAACTCTGCATCAAGCTCCGACGAATCGCCTCCGTTGGCGACGTCGACGAACTTCTGCGCGTCGATGCCCCAGACGCCATCGATGTTGTGACCGTGTGCTCGGCCGACCTCGATTACCTCAGCCGCGATCCGGATGCACAGCCATCGGGTGTCGTCGCGGGCGCGGACCTCTCCCGATCCATATCCCGACAGCCCGGCAATCGGATTCGCCATGCAATTCACCGCGAGCTTGCCCCAGCGCTCTCCCCACAGATTCGTCGTCGATTCCGATCCGGCCACGTGATTCATCATTGCCGCGATGTCACGCGCCCGATCCGAGTCCGAACCATCTAGCTCGCCGACCTTGAAGCCCAGCGTGCGTGTGTCGGTGCGCATGCAGTGGCCCGGCTCGTACATTCCAGCGCCGATCGTGATCACGCAGCCCAGCGTCCGCTCGCGACCAGCGATCGCTGCCACTCGCTCGTCATTGATTCCGTTCTGGAAATCAACGACAGCGCCATCGTCCTTGACCAGCGGCGAGATGAACGATGTCGCCCACTCAGTGTCATAGCTCTTGACTGCGACGATGCCGATATCGAACGGCTCCGAAATCGCCTGCGCCTCATACAGATGCTGCGCATCGACTGGCACACGGATGTCGCCAATCAGCGGACCGCTCAGGCGCAGGCCGCCCTGTTTCATCTCGTTGATGTGCTCGACCCAGTGGTCGAACAGCGTCACCTGGTAGCCGGCGCGAGTGAGCATCCCACCGACGACACCGCCAATGGCGCCGGCTCCGATGATGCCGATGGTCGTCATCGTTACGAACCCCTTGGTCTAGTGATGGAGCGGTAGACGCACAGTCGCCCAACCCGGCGTAGTCACGCCGAGTCGGTCATTCTCCAGCCAGACCTCAAGCTCCACGACGCCATGGTCATCGTCGAGTTCGGACTTGCCGGTGACCTTGCCACGAGCGTGTACCTGGTCCTCGGGAATGTTCATCCGCCGCATCTCGAAGCGGAACTTGCTCATCCATCCCGAAGGTCCGGCCCAGTCGGTCACCACGCGGCAGAGCGCCGCTTGCGTCCAACCGGTGTTGTAGAAGATCGCCGGATGCCCGGCCTCGGCCGCAAACTCAGGGTCGTGGTGGACCGGGTAGAAGTCCTGCGAGCCAGACACCTGCTCGACCATCTTGGTCCAGTCCAGCGTCAGATCGTAGCCCTCAATCAGGTCGCCGACGCGAACGTCTTCCCAATAGGTCTGTTCGGTCGCCAAGCTGTTGGGGCTGTTCGGTGCGCTTCTTGTCGTCATAGCGGTCGCTCGCCTTCTTCCGATTCGACTTGTTCGGGAGTCCGATGCGTACATAACGTGTTGGTGCCTACGGCGACCAACTCGCCGTCCTGGTTGGTGATGCGCATCTCCGTCTTGATCCAGACCGAGCGTGGATCGAGCTTGATTGATTTCTCGTAGATGTCAATCACTTCTGTCTGAGAGGACAGGTGATCACCAACCTTCGCCGGCCGGATGTACTCCCACTCAGTGTTGAGATTGATGTTTCGCTCTCCCCGAGTCGGCACCTGCAGGAGCAGGCTGACCCCCTGGTCCGAGGACGGTGGCCACACACCGGACCCGGCAAAGTATCGGGTCATCACCGGTGGGGCGATCACCGATCCCCACTCCGACTCCTTGCCGTACTGAGGGTCGAGGAACAGCGGATTCGTGTCCTCAACCATGTGGCAGTGGCGTCGAATGCTGTCATATTCAACCGGATACCGACCGGGAACCACCGCTGTTTTCCGCCCCAACCACTCGCGACGAACCGCGTCAATGTCGTAGCGTCCTGTAACGCGAACCATCGTCGTTCTCCAGTGACAAAGGCCCATCCCGTGGCTACGCTGAGGCTACCAGACTGTTAGGCGTCGTCCGTTTCGAGGAGTGAAGCGATGTCGGTGATGAGCCCGATTCTTCGGATTCGGAAGGTGCTTCGTTCGATTGGAGCTACCGCACAGCAATCTGACGAATTCGCCGATGCAATGTCCGCCTATCCAACCAAAGACGACTTCCAGCAACGGCTTGACACGATGTTCGCCCAACAGTTCAACCGAATCATGTTCGGCATCATCGTGGTCGTTGGGCTGGCGGTTGCCCTAATCGTTGCCCTGAATTGAGAATCCCCACTATCCCTCACTCCGAGGACCAAAGGGCTCTGGACGGAATGGCTCATCGCGAGCTCGCAGGAAGGCCCCGAATCCACCTGTTTCCTTTGCTGCGTCGAGATGCGCGACCTCTGGTCCATCGGCCGACGCTTCCACCATCGTCGAGAGCATCGAACCCACGTTGAGCGCATTGCGTAGACCCATCGCCTCAAGGCCGCGAGCCGTGATCAGTTTGTTGTAGCGAACTGAGTGCGAGGGCACGAGCGCTAGCCGCCGCGCCAGCGCATCCGCCTTCTCCATCAGATCCTCGACCGGGACAATCTCATTGATCACGCCGATTCGCAGCGCCTCTTGAGCGTCGAAGTGGTCGCCGGTCAGCGCGTATCGATGCGCAGTCTTCCAACCCGCCAGCGCCGCAAACAGCACCGAACTGTTCGAGATCATCCGAACCTCCGGCTGGGCAAAGACAGCTCGATCAGTCGCGATCGTGATGTCGGCCGCCAGCGAGTACCAGAATCCGCCGCCGATGCACCAGCCGTTGACCGCCGCAATGATCGGCGTCTCTAGCGTCATCAGATGCATCATCATGTCGGGGTTCTTCGAGGAGAAGCGGAACCAGCGCTCAAGATGTTCGGAGACCGGCTGCGTCGATCCGCCAACCTCACTGTCAATCCCACCGGCGATGTTGTAGCCCGAGGAAAACGCACGCCCCGCGCCGGTGAAGATGATCGCCCGCGCCGTCGGATCGGCATTGGCCACATCCAGCGCGTGGTGGAACTCCTGCTCCAATGCAGGCGTGATCGCGTTCAGGGTCTCCGGGTTGTTCCAGGTGATCGTGACGACCGGACCGTCTTGTTCGTACAGAATGTTCTCGTAGTCGGGCATCGTGACGCTCATTTCTTGCGCTCTTGAGGTTCAATCAGAGTCTACGCGCCACTCTCCCGTACCCTGAGCCCTTGGGGAGGCCCGTATGCCCGGACCACTCGATGGCATCAAGGTGCTCGAACTTACCCAGATCATCGCCGGTCCATACTGCGGTGTCGCGCTCGCCGACCTCGGCGCAGAAGTTGTCAAGCTCGAGTCACCCGTCGGCGACGCCTCGCGAAAGATTGCACAATTCGCACCCGGCGAAAGCAAGGCCTTCCACGCCCTCAACCGCGGCAAACGAGGGTTGGTCATCAACCTGGCAACGACTGAAGGGCAGGCGGTGGCGCACCAGCTCATCAGCCACTTCGATGTGTTTGTCACCAACGCGCGCCCCGGTGTCGCGGAGCGAATCGGGATGGACTACGACACGCTGCGCCAGATTCGCTCCGACCTGATCTACTTCGATGTCACAGGCTTTGGCGATCGCGGACCAAGCGCTCACCGCGCCGGTTCCGACGCGATGGTTCAGGCTTACTCGGGGCTGGTCGCCGGAGATCTGAAGGTCGGACCGGATGGAGCGCCTGAGCAGGTCACGGCCTCCGCGCCCTCCGACTACATCGCCGCCTTGGGTGGCGCAATGGGAGTCTGCGCCGCCCTCTTTCATCGAGAACGAACCGGCGAAGGCCAGCGCATCTCGGGCACGCTCCTCGGAGCTGGACTCGCATTGCAAACGCCATGGGCCGCCGACGTGCCCGTCTCAGACTCAATCTTGCTCGAGCCGCTACGCCACATGATGTCGGAAATGCGGGCAGCAGGCGCCTCCTACGCAGAAATGATTGAAGCGAGACGCAGCCGTCCCAACCAGGGCAAGGCCTTCCGCATCTACTACTCCGGCTATCCGGTCAAGGACGGCGCAATCATCCTCGGCGCCCTGACGCCTCAGAATCGCGATCAGATCCGCGCCGCCCTTGGGATCGCCGATGACCCCACGGACAACGACGACTTCAACGCAATCGGCCCCGACGCCGATGCCATCGTCGCTCGCGTCGAAGAGCAGATCAAAGCAAAGCTCGCGAGTGGCACAATGGCTGAATGGATCACCAAGCTCGACGCTGCCGGAGCGCCGGCCTCGCCCGTCAACTGGCTGGAAGACATGCCCGATGATCCCCAGGTCGCCGCCATGAACCTGATGAGGCCAGTCGAACACCCGCTGACCGGTCAGGAGCGCCACGTCGGACCATTGGTCAACATGTCCAAGACCGAAACCGGAAACAGCCGCCCCGCGCCACCTCTCGATGCCGAAACTGACGACATTCTCCGCGAACACGGCTTCAGAGCTGATGAGATCGCGAGGCTGCGGAAGTCCGGCGCGATCGGCGCATCTACAGTCGTGTAGTTGCCTATCCTCCTCCAAGTCAGTCAGTTGAGTGGAGGCTCACGTGCCCTGTGCGCTTGATGGAATCAAAGTCCTCGAAGTCACCCAGGTCATCACTGGTCCGATGTGCGGCGTGATGCTCTCTGATATGGGCGCGGACGGTGAGGAGCAGCCCGATGGCTAGTCGGACGATCCGCCTTTCCCAATTGCGGCGACGCACGCCGTCGTTCGGAGGGTTAGCCCTGGTGCTCGTGGCGCTCGGCGTTGCGGCCCTGTCCGTCTCAGCCACGGCAACCCACTATTCCATTGACGTCACCAGTTCTGCATCGGGAACGGTCGATATCGCGGCGGATTGGGAACCGCTCGAGGTCACGATCACGCTGCAGGAAGCTATCACCGAGCCGCTTAACCTCGTCTTAGTCTCGATGAAACGCGATTCCGCCACCCTGGTTGTGGGTGGCACGATTGCGACGAGGCATCAGCTTGAGTTGACAGTCGGCGGCGACACGACCATCTCGTATCAGGTAAAGCCGCTCGCGCCTGGCACAGCGTCGATTGCTTGGTACGTCTCCGGCCGCAATCGCGGCGTTCACTATCACGTGTATCAAGTACGGATCCCCGAGGCGCCTGTTGACCAGACCGAGAAGACGAAGAACAACGTTCGTATTGGACAGCGAGCCACAGACCCGTGGAGCGGGGGTCTCCATGACGGTTATCTGTATGACCATGTCATCGGCGACAGCTCGTCGGTCACGTACGAGGTCTCGTTAGACGCCGTCAAGGGTACGTGTTTGGCAACCTCACTGTCGCCTGCGACGGTTGAGATAGCGGTCGCCGCCTTCCACTTGCCTCGCATGAAACTCAACGACCTTAAACTCAAAGACCTTCGCCGGGTCGGTGTAGACCCGAGCGGGATTGGCGTCTTCGTCGGCGACGGAATTCCAGCGACGCGATCGTATATTGGCACAAGCAAGGTGACATTCGAGCTCAGCAACTGCACAGATACACAGCTAGTGACCGTGTATGGTATGCCCGAATTCGATATGATCCAGCACGTCGTCACGCTCGGCCATACGGTTCGATACAATGATAGTACTACTGCCGATGGTCCTACACTAACACTGTGGATGTATGATGCTGTGGCATTCCGGCTGACTGCGAGCCGGCTCGACTACTCAGGCAGCGCAGAACCCGTAGTCAACGCCGGTCGCGTCGGGCCCGGCCATGGAAGTGCGTTGCGGGTGGAGGCGTATCCGCCGAGCGCGGAAGGAGCGCGCGCCGAGGCATGGTGGGAAGGCTGCGGAACGAAGGATTTCGAATGGGAGCGGTATTGTCCGCCAGCATCGAGCAAGGTGGACGTATCGCCTTGGGTAGAGTTCTGCATCAAGATCGCTCCTTGGACCGTGAATCCCAGGAATAGACCGTTTCTGCTGCCATGGATGTCGCTGGTTCCGTACTCTAGCCAACCTCCAACCCAGGCGAATCAGTTACGGTTCGACCCGACGCAGCACGTCAGGGGTCCGACCGCTACTGGGCGGGCGTTGCCGTTCGAGTTCCAAATCTATACAGACTTCGACCGTACCGTGAACACTATCCGCGCATGCCAACCGACACCGGCTGATGGTACCGCCCATTGGAAAACCTTCTACGATGGAGCGGCGCATGCTGACCGCTATCAGATCGGAGCCGTCGGGACACGGATACCGCAGTCGGCTTTGGGCAAGTTCATCAACATCCGAGTCAGAGGCGCGTGGGGAATCGGACCCAGCGTCGACACCGACGGCAACTTGGTCAAGATTGCTCCGATAGCCACTGAATACCGCACCGACGGCAACTTGGTCAAGATTGTTTCGACAGCCACTGAGTACCACGTCTACTTCACACTCGACGAGGTTCGACACGCGCTTGGGACGTCGTCTCTGTCTCTGATCAACAACCCGGCCCCGAGCGATTACCCACACTACAACGGCCCGCAGCCGACACGGAAGTTCCCCACCGACGACTGTACACGCAACGTACAGTCGAGCTGCACGATCGGTGCGCCGGCGAGCGTGGGCGGGGAGACCAGCGCGTTGGGAGACATCCTGCTGCGCAACGACTACGATTGGTTCCGCGTGTTACTGAGGCAGGGGCAGGAGTACCGAGTTCGGGTTGCGGGTCACTCGGGTAGCGCGCCGCTCAATGCGATTCGACGTGTTCTGATCACCTTGATTTATGACGCGGACGGGGTGCCGCTCGAGCATGCCGGCGGCTGGCTGAGGACGGAGTCCGACGGCTACTCGTTCGGCGTCGGCGCGGACGGCGACTACTACATCGAAGTCACACACGGTCCAATGGGCGCGAGCAGATTCGAGTCTGCGTACAGCGGCGCTTACCAGCTCAGCCTGACGCGGACGAAGTGAGGGGAACGGGATGGCGTTCTTTGGGGATGCCGTGGGCGTCGAACACTATCCTCTGGGCAACGCACGTTCAGCGAGGAGACGCTCATGCCCGGTGCGCTTGATGGAATCAAAGTCCTTGAAGTCACTCAGATCATCGCCGGACCGATGTGCGGAGTCATGCTCTCCGACATGGGCGCCGATGTGATCAAGATCGAGTCTGCCGCCGGCGACGGCATGCGTCTGCTCGGCCAATTCGCACCTGGCGAGAGCAAGGGCTTCCACGTCTTCAATCGCGGCAAGCGAGGCATGGTGCTCAACCTCCGGGATCCCGATGGACAAGCCGTGGTCCAGAAATTGATCTCGGAGATGGATGTCTTCCTGATCAATGCCCGGCCCGGAGTACCGGAACGTCTCAGCATCGACTACGAGAGTCTCCGTGCACACAAGCCCGACCTGATCTACCTCGAAAACACCGCCTACGGCCCGACCGGACCGTCGGCTCACCGCGCCGGCGCCGACATTATCGCCCAGGCGTACTCGGGCCTGATGGCCGGTGACGAAAAGGTCGATGAGCACGGCGGACCGGACCTCATCACAGCCACGACTCCCGCCGACTTCGTTGCGGCATTCACCAGCACGATCGCGATCTGCGCCGCCCTCTTCCACCGGGAGCGCACCGGTGAAGGCCAGAAAATCGATACCTCGCTGCTGGCCGGGGCACTGGTCTTGCAGAATGCCTTCACTTCACGCTTGCCGGTCTCCGATGCAATCATGCTCGATCCCATCCTCAACGGGCTCGCCGCAGTCCGTGAGCGAGGCGGTAACTACCGCGAATTGCTCGGAGCGCGAGGCGGTCTCCGCGCCCTGGTCGGTGGCGCATTCTTCCTCTATTACGGCGGATACCAGACTTCAGACGGCGCAATCATGCTCGGTTGCGTCACGCCGCCCAATCGACAACAGGTGCGGGAGGCGCTCGGACTGCAGCCCGGAGACGATCCGACAGACGACGGCGATTTCAACGCACTCGCGGACGGGTCGGAAGAGATTGTCGCTCGCGTCCGCGCGCAGATCTCGGAACGATTCGCGTCCGACACCACCGAAAACTGGGTCGCCAAACTCGACGCCGTCGGCGCGCCGGCCTCGCAGGTTAACATTCCTGAGGAGATGATTGACGATCCACAGGTCCAGGCGTTGGGCATCATGGTCGACCTCGAACATCCGCTCACCGGACCCGAGCAGATGGTTGGTCCGCCGTTCAACATGTCGGCGACGCCGCCTCAGGCCAACGGGGCAGCGCCTCCGCTTGACGGCGACACGAACGAGGTGCTGATCGAGTACGGCTACAGTGCCGAAGAAGTCGCAGCCCTTCGCTCATCCGGCGCCGTAGGTCTGCCTTCCGACAGCTAGGAGCAGCGCATGCCCGGCCCGCTCGACGGCATCAACGTCCTTGAACTCACTCAGATCATCGCCGGACCGATGTGCGGGGTCATGCTCTCCGACCTCGGTGCAGACGTTGTCAAGATCGAATCACCGGCCGGCGACGGTACCCGAGTCATCGGTCAATTCATGCCTCACGAATCCAAGGCGTTCCACGTGTTCAACAGAGGCAAGCGAGGCATGGTCCTCAACTTGCAGACGGACGACGGGCGAGAGGTTCTGTATCGCCTGATCGGGCAGTTCGACGTCTTCCTGATCAACGCTCGACCGGGCGTACCGCAGCGGCTGGGCGTCGACTATGAATCATTGCGCTCGTTCAATGACCGGCTGATCTACCTGTCAAACACGGCATTCGGCCCGGAAGGACCGTCGGCCGGACGCGCGGGCGCCGACATCATCGCTCAGGCCTACTCGGGATTGATGGTTGGCGACGAAAAAGTAGACGAGGAAGGCAATCCCACCCTAATCACGGCGACGACGCCGGCTGATATCGGCGCCTCCTGGACCAGTGCGGTCGCGGTCTGCGCTGCGTTGTTTCATCGCGAGCGGACCGGACGTGGACAGCTCATCGAAACGTCGCTGCTCGGCGCAGCGCTCACACTGCAGAACTTCGCGTCGGCGAGGCTGCCGGTCAGCGACGCCACCTTTCTCCAGCCGTCGCTCGATGCCGTACAACAGGTTCGCGAGCAGGGCGGGTCTTACCGAGAGTTGCTCGAAGCGCGCACCGGCACGCGATCCACGATTGGCGCGGCATATCTGCTCTACTACGGCGGCTATCAGACATCCGACGGCGCAATCATGCTCGGCTGTCTGACACCGCTGAATCGACAGCAGGTCAGGAATGCGCTCGGACTCACAGAGAGCGAAGATCCAACCGATACCGAACAGTTCAATCCGCTTGAAGATGGCTCTACGGCCATCGTCGATGAGGTTCGCGAGAGAATCTCGCTTCGCTTTCGCAGCGACACCACAGCCAACTGGGTCGCCAAGCTCGATGCCGCAGGCGCTCCCGCCTCGCAAGTCAACATCCCCGAGGACATGGTCGACGATCCACAGGTCCAGGCAATCGGGGCCATGGCCGAGATTGACCATCCACTCACAGGTCCCGAGCGGATGGTCGGACCGGTCTATCGAATGTCCGACTCCCCACCCAAGGCAACCGGACCATCCCCCATCTTCGACGGAGACACCGACGACATCCTCAAGGAACACGGCTACACCGACTCCGACATCGCTCAACTCAGAGCTTCTGGTTCAGTCGGGGTCTAGTTTCCGCCCCAACTCCCTTCGCCCCTTGCGGAGACTGATGCATCACTGAGATTCCCGTCCCCGCCCCCGAGCGGGGACCCGTTCTGGCTGGTCCGCGGAAGCACCGACTGGTTGCGGATGACCTGATACGAGGCGTAAGAATGGCCCCCGTGCCGGTGCCAGGGAAGGAGCGCCCCCCGCTCGGAGGCGGGGGCAGTTGAGAGGTTATGCGTCAGTCTCTTGCGGGGTAGATGTCATGGAGTGACAGAGGGTGGTGGCTCCACCTGACAAGCCAATCCAATCACTCACCCAGCTCCTTACCCGGATAAGGATCACCCAAACTCAACTCCCGCTGAGAATCCAGAATCGAAAACCCGTCAATCTCCTTCCCCTCCCACAACGTCTTCACAAACTCGAGCACCGAGATAATCTCCTCCCGAGACAGCTCATCCTTAAACGACGGCATATTGCTGCCAAAGCCAATCCCCAACCCGCCCTCACTGACGATCCCGTACAGCGCGCCGTCAGAGTGATGCCAGGTATGTCCTTCACCGTTCAACGGCGGGGGAGGCAGTCGTCCGTCATCATCTCGCACCCTCCAGTTATCGACACCCTCACCCTCTGAGCCATGGCACAACGCGCACGTCGATGCGAAGACCTCTTGGCCGGTGCGATTCCCAGCGTCCGACGCCACACTCGGCGGTACTTGTTGCAGTTCCGGCGCGCTTGCGGAACAAGCCATCGCCAATCCTGCGGCGATGCTCAAGCCCAGAGCGACAACGATTAGCAACGTTGAACGCATCTGTTCGGTTCCTCCCGCTGAGCTGTCGGCCAACCGTTACCGCCGCAGCGGTTGCATTCGACGGTACGTCAAGACACGCCACGCCCACTCGAAGGGGCCGTAGCGGAATCGGGCGAGCCACCACGGGGACCAGGCGAGCTGAAGGACCCGAACAGCGACAATGAACAGCAACACCCAGGCGCGGTTCAGATCATCCGGATCGAAGAGCGTGCGCAGGACGATGATGCCGATGATCGTCTGGGTCAGGTAGTTGGTCAGGGCCATCCGCCCCGCGGCATGGATGCGGCGTCGCCAGACAGACTCGCCGCGCATGTTCCAGAGGATGATCAGCGCGGTGAACCCGAGCGTGGCGGGAATCGTGCCGACGGTGTTGGGAATCATCGAGAGCAGGGCAGAGCCAGGCGAGAAGTCGTCCAGCGCGGTGATCAGCACGCCGAGTGCGGCAAGAGGGAGTCCGACTCCGAGTGCGATGACGGCCATGCGGCGGTAGTACTCGCGCGGACGCTCGCCGCTGAGCACACCAGAGCGGAAGAGCGCGACGCCGATCAGCATCATGCCCAGCGCGCGCATGAAGAAGGTGAAGATCACCAGCGAGCCGACGCTATCGTCCGGGGCGTCTCCGCCGGCGAACCAGAGTTCACCGAGCTGAGCGCCGTCGGCGTTCACCATGGACTGCGTGAGCCCAAAGACGAGCGCGGACAGCAGCACAAGCGCCACGCCGAGGACGGCCAGGGCGCGGTCGGGCAATCGTCGCGCGAGCAATAGGAATGGTGAGGCAATCGCATAGGCAACAAGGATGTCGCCCTCCCAGAGCCACGTGTGCAGAGCCCCAATACCCAGCAGCAGCAGGTTGCGCCAGAGGCTGAGCCAGCCGCCGCGATTGCCCTTCGCGTCGGCACGATCCGCAAACAGGACAATCCCAGCTCCGAACAGCAGCGAGAACACGCCCATGAACTTCTGGTCAACGAACACCTCGCCGAACACGCCGACGATCCAGTCGAACGGGGTGTCGTTGGCGAGGCTGATGTTGAAGTACGCCGCGGGATCGAGGCCGTAGGATACGGCGTTCATCAGCAAAATGCCGAACACGGCGACTCCACGTACGGCGTCGAGGTTCGTGATCCGCCCGGCTTCCTCGATCGGCCCAGCGCTCGTTGGTTCTGCCATTGGTTCTGCAACTGGTGGGTCCCTGCGTATGATGCAGGGGACGGTTGAACGGCAGGTTAGACCCTCTCGGAGGTTGATCATGGTGCTTCCAACCAGCGCAGCGCAGAATCTCGGCACCGAGACTGCGTTCGAAGTCCTCGCCAAAGCCAATCGGCTCGCCGCCGAGGGGCGCTCGATCATCAACCTCGGCATCGGACAACCCGACTTCGCCACGCCCGACAACATCGTCAAGGCCGGCGAACGCGCGCTCGCCGAAGGCAAGCACGGCTACACTCCTGGCGCAGGCATCCCCGAGCTCCGGGACGCCGTCGCTCGCGACCTCAAGCGACGCCACGACGCCGATGTCGACGCCGAGGCCGTGCTAATCACGCCCGGTGCAAAACCAGTCATGTTCTTCGCCGCGCTGCTCATGGGCGAGCCCGGTGCCGAAATCCTCTACCCCAACCCCGGATTCCCCATCTACGAGTCCGTCATTCGCTTCTCCGGCGCAACGCCCGTGCCGATCGAGCTGCACGAGTCCGACGGCTTCACCTTCGATCCCGACCAGGTGCTCAGCCAGGTCAACGAGAACACGCGCCTGATCATCCTTAACAGCCCAGCCAACCCAACCGGCGGCGTCTACACCCGGGATCAGATCGAGCGAATCGTCGAGGGCCTTGAGCAATGGCCCAACGTCGTCATCCTCAGCGACGAGATCTACTCACGCATCCTCTACGAGGGACGCCAGCACGTCTCGCTGCTCGACTACCCACAACTCCGGGACCGACTGATCGTGCTCGACGGCTGGAGCAAGACCTACGCCATGACCGGCTGGCGGCTTGGGTACGGCGTCTTCCCGCCCGATCTCTTCCCCTTCGCCGAGCGTCTTGCCATCAACAGCTATAGCTGCCCAAACGCCGCGACCCAGTACGCCGCAGTCGAGGCACTTGACGGATCGCAGGAAGCCGTCGACATCATGACCACCGCCTTCAACGAGAGGCGCCAGGTGATCGTCAAAGAACTCAACGACGTCCCTGGCGTGAGTTGCGTCGACCCGGGCGGAGCGTTCTACGCATTCCCCAACATCTCCGAGACCGGCATCAACGCCCGAACCCTGCAAGAGCGCCTGCTCGACGAAGCCGGGCTCGCAGTAATCGCGGGAACCAGCTTCGGACACCTCGGAGAGGGATACCTGCGATTCAGCTACGCCGCCTCCCTCGAAGAAATCGTCGAAGGCGTCGACCGAATGCGTACCCTGTTAGCCAACAACTGATTCCGCAAGGAGCCTCTTATGCCCCACTTCGAATACATCTCACGCAACAAGCTCGAACTCAAGAACGGCTTCCGACACGCCACGCTCGGTGAGGTACCCGAGCAGGTCGTTTACGGCGTCCAGGGCAAGCTCAAGGAGCACTACGGCGTGCCCGAGGATGCGCCACCAATGACCGCCACGCTTGACCACATCGTCGCCGCAGTCGGCGGTTGAATGTACGGCACGCTCGCGCGGGCGATGTCCGTGCGCAAGGTCGAGTTCGACCCCAACACCTACAAAGCCGACGTCCTGGGAACCATCGAGGGGGATGACAACCAGACCATCCGGATCACCAAAATCCACGTCGTCTTCCACATCCCAGGAATCGCTGACGATCAGCGAGCAGCCGCCGACCGCGCCGTGAAGTTCCACGCCCCCGGCTGTCCCGCTCACGAAAGCGTCAAAGACGCCATCGACATCACTTGGGAAGCCGACTACGACGACAACTGAGCTAACGCCTTCACTTCGTCATTGCCGCGTCCAGCACAGACGTCCGTACCCCGATCTGCGAGATACCCGCGGCAAGCGCGGGTATGACGGAAGTAAGACCGGAGCATGACGTTTACGCATCGGTCACTAGCAAGCTAAGCCGCCACCCTACTCATTGCTCCCACATTCCAGGAGCTGCCACGATTTCCCCCGCTCCCCTTTGCAGAGACTGATGCATAACTCGTTGCGGGGTAGGTGCTGAGGGGTGTTGGGCCGGTTGGTGGTTGGCGTCGTCGTGTCGGTCTGGTGTCTGGGGGAGGCGCTGCGGGCGCCCAGACGCGCGTGGGCGCTGGGCTGACCGCCTGAACCCGGGCTGGACGTCGGCGGTTAGGCGGCGAGCAGCAGCCGGTCGGCGCGGCGGAGATTGTAGGCGAGGCATTTGAGTTCGAGTTCGGTCATATTCTGGGCCAGCCCGCGGTAGCGGACCCGGCGGTAGCCGTACGCGCGTTTCAAGTTCGCAAAGACCTGTTCGACCGGCATCCGCAGGCGGGCCAGCCGATGATTGCGTTCCTGCTCGGCCGGCGCCAGTTGCGGGTGATGTTTGTTCGCCCGGCGCATGATCCCGTCTGCGATGCCCAAGGCCCGCAGCCGCTCGCGGCGCGCCGCACTGTCGTAGGCGCGGTCGGCGTAGACGACCTGCTCGTCGCCGACGATCAACTCGTCGGCAACCTCAGTGTCGTTGACGTTGGCCGGGGTCAGCCGCACGCGGCGAATCAGGCCCGAACCGGCGTCCATCCCGATGTGCCCCTGGTAGCCATGATGGCTGCTCGGACCGCGTCTCGACCAGGCCGCGTCGGGGTCGGCGCACTCGCCCTCGCGATGGGCCCGCCCACTGCCCTGCGCGGCGACCAAGGTCGCGTCCAGCAGGCTGCCGTGTTTGACCAGCAAGCCACGCGTATCCAGTTGCGCCGCGACCGCCTCCCGCAGCGGC
This sequence comes from Dehalococcoidia bacterium, assembly GCA_965232875.1. Classification (GTDB taxonomy): domain Bacteria; phylum Chloroflexota; class Dehalococcoidia; order Bin125; family Bin125; genus Bin125. Next base: position 424,313 of record OZ247431.1, read on the forward strand.
GCCGCCAACGCGCGCTCGGTCAGCTGCTGACGGAACCGGGTAATCGTCGAGGCGTCCGGCGCGGCGTCCTGCAGCCCCAGACCGACGAAGCGCCGGAACGAGAGCCGGTCGCTCAGCGCCTGGGACAACTCTGCCGCCGAGGCGTCGTACCACTCCTGCAACAGCAACGCCTTCACCATCATCAGCGGCGGATAGCTCGGCCGACCCTCCGGCGACGAATAGATCTCCCCCACCAGCGCCGCCAACTCCTCCCACTCGACCAACTCCGCGATCCGCTCCAAGCGCTCATCCCGACCCAAGCCCTCCGGCAACCACGCCTCCACCAACGACCGCTCGCCTATCTGTCGATGCATCGTCAATACTCCTCCGCTGTTGGCCCGACAGCCTTAGGCTAAAGCGCACACCCAGTTATGCATCAGTCTCTTGCAGGGGGAGCTGCCGAAAGCCTGCCCCGCACTTGATGCGGGGGCTGAGGGGGTTCCCCGCCTCACAGCGGAGACAGGCTGAGACTCACTGATCGAAGATAGGCCGCCGAGCATTCCAGACCACCTGCTTCGGCATAGGAGCCGGCTGCGGCTGAGGCTCGATCACCGGACGATTCGCCACATCCCCCGTCGTGATGTCGATAAAGTCGTCAAGCACGACCGGCTTTCCACCGATCGTAAATCGCGCGTTGGACGAGATCGGCAATTCGCGGTCGGGCTCTTCCGACGCCTCATCAACCTCAGGATCCTCGTGCGCATGCTCAGACATGCCCGCAACCTAGCATGAGTCTATGTCTGAATTGAACCAGAGCGAGATCGACTACACCCAGCTCAGCTTCCCCGATCCGCCGCAGGATCGACCATTCGTCGCCATCAACATGGTCATGTCCGCCGACGGACGCACCGTCGTCGACGGTACCGAGCGAGGCCTCGGCTCAACGCTCGATCAACGCCTCATGCGAGAGCTCCGAGTCCACTTCGACGTCGTCCTCAACGGAGCCGCCACCTTCCGAGCCTCCGGAACCTCAGCCCGCCACAACAACCCCAGGCTTGAGCAATGGCGAACCGATCGAGGTATGTCTCCGTCGCCCATCGCTGCTGTATTGACGAGGAGCGGAATCCTCCCACCCGAGCGTCGCTTCTTCACCGACCACAGCTTCGAAGCCGTCATCTACCTCTCAAGCGCCGCCCCAGAATCCGTCCGCCAGCAGCTCGAATCAAGAGGCCGTCCCGTCGTCGTTGTCCCCGAGGGCAAGGAAGCCCCAGCCGCCCTCCAACACATGAAGTCGGAACTAGGAGCCACCCGAGTCCTCGTCGAGGGAGGCGCCAAGCTCAACGGAGACCTCATCCGCCACAACTGCGTCGACGAGTACTTCCTCACGCTCGCCCCAAAGATCGTCGGAGGAGACACAGCCCATCCAGCCATCCAATGGCCCGGCAACCCCACCGCCGCCGAAATCAAACAACTCCACCTGCTCCACGCGATTCCCTCGGAGAGCGGGGAGATCTTCTTCTGTTATCGAGTAACATAACTCCTGCCTGGAGGAAGCGTGAGAGATGGCTGCGAACCGAGACAAACCGGACCGTTGGAAGTCTGACATCGCCCTTTCTGTTGACCTCTACAACGAATGGTTCATGGAGTTTGCTCCCAAGGCGTTTCGCGCAGCGCGAAACGATACATCGGGAAGAGTTGCTGAGGCACTCAACGCGACCGTGGATCTTCGTGATCTCTCTAGCGACTCCTTGACAGCTCATCCAGCTTCCCTGAAGACTCTCCGGCTTGCTACAGCACCTCCCCTCGCCGCAGATCGGCTCTCCGGGCTGGCTGGCGTCCCGCAAAACATGGTGAAACGGATGGAAGGCCAAAACTCACTTCCTAAACGAATGCCGGCTGACATCCTCGATGCCAACCTGGCCAAGCTGGTGACCGTGCTACGCTAGATGGCCGACCGCGATCTGTTTGTGTGGCTTGAGGACAATAGGTCTCCTTCAACACTGGAGCGTGAACGCGCGATCGCAGTTATCTCGGACAGACTCTCCGGTGCTACGGCCGATCCCGTTATTCGGAATGCGCAGGAGTCTCGGCAACTCCTGCTTCTGAAGTCGTGGCTTGATGAACGCGGCTACCTCGAAATGCCACCTGATCAGCGCTACGCCTTAGATGAAATGGAACCCGGTTCATTTCGGCTGAGGGCATCGATTCCTATCAAACAGCCGAGTGGCAACTCAGTGAACATCCCTATTGATGTAGCGGTGATGCCGAAGGGAGCTGGAAGAAGAGACTTTCCCGTGGCCATTGAAGCAAAGTCGGCAGGCGACTTTGCAAACGTGAATAAGCGACGAAAGGAGGAGGCGGCGAAAGCAAGTCAACTGCGTGCTACTTACGGACAAGGCGTTTGCTTCGCGCTGTTCCTCTGTGGATACTTCGACAGTGGATATCTCGGTTATGAAGCGGCAGAAAACATTGACTGGGTTTGGGAACATCGGCCGGACGACTTGGCGGAGTTTGGACTCTAGATCATGACGAAGTCGACCGTCAGCGAAGAAGAGCGGTTGCTCCTGCAAGGAGTGCTTGATCTAGCAAAGACATCCGAAGAGCGCAATAAGCTAGGACAGTTTGCAACGCCAGGCCCACTTGCAAGAGAGGTTGTTTGCGAGTTAGTAGGCTGGCTCGATCCTGAAAGGTTGGTGGAACCCCTACGGGTGTTGGATCCCGCTCTCGGCACTGGCGCCTTCTGGTCGGCTGTCCAAACGGCATTTCCCAAGTTACCCGTCAAGGGGGTCGGTATCGAGATTGATCAGGCATTTGCAGATGCGAGCCGCCGATTGTGGACCGGCACAGGCCTAAAGGTCCGGTGCGAGGACTTTACTAGTTGTAAGGCGCCTTCCAGGGACAGAGACCGATTCGACCTAGTGATATGCAACCCACCCTATGTTCGTCACCACCACATACCGACGGACAGAAAACCCTTCCTGAGAACAGCCTCAGCGAAGGCCGCGAGAATCGACCTGTCAGGTCTAGCCGGTCTGTACTGTCATTTCGTCGCGATGGCCCACCCTTGGATGAAGCGTAAGGGTATCGCTGCTTGGCTTATCCCTAGCGAGTTCATGGATGTGAATTATGGTGGACCACTGAAAGAATACTTACTGCGAGACGTGACGCTGTTGCGAGTCCATCAGTTCGATCCCGAGGACGTGCAGTTCAGTGATGCCTTGGTTTCCTCCGCAGTTGTTATATTTAGGAATGATCGACCACCAGAGGGACATCTTGCCGAGTTTTCTCGTGGATCGAACTTGGGAGACCCAGTTAGCAAGACGCGCTGTGCGGTCGAAGAACTGCTGCCCAGCGATAGGTGGACGCGACTCGCAAACGGTGGGGAACGACGGCGACCGTCTCGTACCACGGCCAAGTCGCTAAACTTGAACGACTTGTTTTCGATTCGTCGCGGTCTGGTCACAGGTGGTAATGATTTCTTCGTCTTGTCGGAGCGCCAGATTGACGAGCTTCAGTTGCCAACGGAGGTCCTGACGCCAATTTTGCCGAGCCCCCGCTCTCTTACGGACTTGGAGGTTTCGGCCCGAAGTGACGGAAGCCCGGAACTCAAAGATCGGAAGTTCTTGGTGAACTGCGACTTGCCGGCAGAGGAGATTGAGCGCAGGTTTCCGAAGCTATGGAGTTACTTATCTACTGCTTCTCAGGCTCTTCGCGACAGGTATATTTGCAGAAATCGGTCGCCTTGGTATCGCCAGGAAAAGCGGCCGGCTGCGCCACTCCTCTGCACATACCTTGGACGGCGTACCAAGTCCCGGCGACCATTTCGCTTCATATTCAACCACTCAAATGCGACGGCGGCAAACGTGTATCACTTGCTGTATCCCCGGCCTCAGTTAGCTGCCGCAATGGAGGCCGATGCAACCGTGCTTCGCCGGATTTGGACGCATTTGAACACGATGGACGTCGACGAACTGCTCCGGGAATCCCGCGTGTACGGCGGTGGGCTACATAAGCTGGAGCCCAAGGAACTTGGCCAAGTCTCGCTAGAGGGCCTCGACGCGAATCTTCGTCGTCTGATCAGTGATAGCGCGGTGCCAGAGTTCCCATCAACCGAGCTAGGCGCCACGCACCAGCTTCTTGAGCGAGTGCAACTCGACACCTAATGCCTTGCCGCGGATTGTGTTGCACACCTCACCGACGTACACGTCGCCCTTAGAGTCCACAGCGATCCCGTGCGGGGCGATGAACTTGCCTGCTTCATCGCCCTCATCGGGATGACCCAGCAGCGCCAGCCGATTCCCTGAGCGGTCGTAGATGCTCACTCGATGTCCGAGGCCGGGCGCATCCTGCATCCCGCCCATCTCGTTCAGCTCGCCGATGTAGATGTTGCCGTCCGGCGCCAGCGTGAGACCGTCGGGTCGGTGGATGTTGTTCCACATCGTCACAAACTGGCCCGACTCCGAGAAAATCTGTACCCGGTGACACTCGCGGTCGGCGATGTACAGCAGCCCATCTTCATCGATCGCGATGTTGTGCGGCCGGATGAACTGGCCGGCGTCGATCCCCGGCGTGCCCCAGGTCTGCTTGTGATTGCCGTCCGCGTCGAACCGATGCACACAGCTATTGCCATAGCCGTCGGTGACGAAAATGTCGCCCGTCTTCGGACTCACAGCCGCATGCGTCGGACGGTTGAACGGCTTCCCGGCCCAAGCCGGCGCCGGGTTGTAAGGGTCGCCCAGCGTCTGCAGCAGCTCGCCATCCGGCGACCAACGAGTGATCGTGTGCGTTCCGTCGTCCGCGCCCCAGACATCGCCCTCGGGACCGATCCAGATGCCGTGCGACCGATCGGTGAAATTTCCCTGACCCCAGCTCCCACGCCACGATCCGTCCGAATTGAAGACCATAACGGGGTGCTCGACGTTACGCGTCAACACATAGACGGTGTCATTGGCGTCAACAGCCACTCCGGGACACTCCACCAACGTCACGCCGTCCGGCAGTTGCTCCCAGATATCGAGCGCCGCGTATGTAAAATTCCCGTCAGAAAGTTGCGCTGGCATCGTTATGCTCCACAGTCTCTTGGTCGTTTACCAGTCTGTTCATGTCAAGACCTGCGAGTGAGTCTAACCGCGCAATACCCTGACGACATGCTGTCTACCAGATGTGACGCTGGGATCTCTCGATGACGAGCAACGGTGTTTCAACCGAGCTGTCGCAGCGCCTTGAGGCGGCGACCCCGATCCAATCGGTCATCGACACCAACTCACCCGAGTTCCACGAAAACGCCGCCTGGATGCGCGGCCTGGTGGAAGAACTTCGGGAGCACGAGGCGGTTGTCCGCGCAGGCGGCGGACCGCGCAGCGTCGACCGACACCATGCTCGAGGCAAACTCCTCGCTCGCGAGCGCATCGAGCGATTGCTCGACCCCGACTCACCCTTCCTCGAGCTCTCGCCGCTCGCTGCCGACGGCATGTACGGAGACGAAGCGCCCGGTGCCGGCATCGTCACAGGCATCGGACGCGCCGCCGGCCGCGAGATCATGATTGTCGCCAACGACGCCACCGTGAAGGGCGGAAGCTACTACCCCGTCACGGTCAAGAAACACCTCCGAGCGCAGGAAATCGCCGCTCAGAATCGACTGCCCTGCGTCTACCTCGTCGACTCCGGCGGAGCCTTCCTGCCCATGCAGGCGGATGTCTTCCCCGACCGCGAGCACTTCGGCCGTATCTTTTACAACCAGGCCACGATGTCCGCGCAAGGTATACCCCAGATCGCCGCTGTGATGGGCTCCTGCACGGCCGGCGGCGCGTACGTCCCCGCCATGTCCGACGAGGCGATCATCGTCGACGGGGTCGGCACCATCTTCCTCGGCGGACCACCCCTCGTCCGCGCTGCGACCGGTGAGGAAATCTCCGCCGAAGAACTCGGCGGCGGACTAGTCCACACACAGATCTCAGGCGTCGCCGACCACCTCGCCGAGGACGACGAACACGCGCTAGAACTGGTCAGGGCCGCCGTCGCCAATCTCGGCAGCGAGACCAGCGCCGATTGGCCCATCTCACCACCCGACCAGATTGAAGAGCCGCTCTACGACCACAGCGAGATCTACGGCATCGTGCCGCAGTCGACGCGCAAGTCCTACGACATCCGCGAACTGATCGCCCGAATTGTGGATGGATCGAGATTCCACGAATTCAAGCCGTCCTACGGGAGTACCCTCGTCTGCGGATTCGCGAGAGTGATGGGGTACCCGGTCGGCATCGTGGCCAACAACGGCATTTTGTTTTCCGAATCCGCGCTCAAGGGAGCCCATTTCATCCAGCTCTGCGCCAAGCGCGGCACGCCGCTGCTCTTCCTACAGAACATCACCGGATTCATGGTCGGTCGCCGATACGAGCACGAAGGCATCGCCAAGCACGGCGCCAAGATGGTCACCGCCGTCGCCTGCGCCGAGGTGCCCAAGTTCTCCATCGTCCTCGGTGGCTCATTCGGCGCCGGCAACTACGCCATGTGCGGACGCGCCTATTCGCCTCGTCTGCTCTGGACCTGGCCCAACGCCCGCGTCTCGGTCATGGGCGGCGAGCAGGCCGCCAACGTCCTCCTGACCATCCGACAGGATGCCCTCGCCAGACAGGGCGAAGAGATGACGCCCGAACAACAACGCGAGTTCATGGCGCCTACCTTGGAAAAGTACGAGGAGGAGGGGGGCGCCTACTACGGTTCAGCCCGTATCTGGGACGACGGCATCCTCGATCCGATCGATACACGTCAAGCGCTCGGAGTCGGACTCGCAGCAGCGCGCAACGCGCCGATCCCAGAGTCAAACTTCGGCGTCTTCCGAATGTAGCCTCCGATGGCACAGGCAGACCAAGTATCGGCTGCAGATTCCACCGTCGGCCAACGAGGTCTGCCACACCTCGCTGGACTTGACGGCATTCGCGGACTCGCCGCGTTGGCTGTGGTCCTCTTCCATGCTGGAGTCTCCTGGTTGCCCGCCGGATTCGTCGGCGTTGATGTCTTCTTCGTCGTCTCCGGTTTCCTGATCACTGCGCTGCTCGTCTCCGAGCGTGAGCGCAGCGACGAGACCAACCTCGGCCAGTTCTGGCTGCGCCGCGTCCGGCGCTTGCTGCCCGTGCTGGTGCTAGTGCTCATCGTGACCACGGTCTACGCCGCGCTGGTCCTTCAGGACACTCTCGGCCAACACCTCCACGACCTGCTCATGGCCGCGATCTACGCGACCAACTGGGACCTCATCGTGCGCGGCGTCTCCTACTTCGAGATGTTCGAACGCCCCTCTCAGCTCCGGCACCTCTGGTCGCTCGCCGTCGAGGAGCAGTTCTACATTGTCTGGCCGATCCTCTTCACCCTGGTCTTGCGATTCCTCAACCTGCGTTGGCTCTGGTGCATCGTCGCGGCCCTGGCTGTGCTGTCCGTGATCTGGATGATCATGCTCTTCACGCCGGGCAGCGATCCCTCCCGCGTCTACTTCGGCAGCGATCCCCGCGCCTTCACCATCCTTATCGGCGTCGCCGTCGGGCTGTTCTGGAAGCCCTGGCAGTTCACCTGGGGCCGGCCGGTCGGATTGGTGATGGACCTCCTGGCGCTGCTGGGACTGGTCACTGTTGTCGGAATCATGATCATCGGTCGCCACTGGAGCGACTGGATGTACCCTTGGGGTCTGCTGCTCACATCGCTCTCCACGATCGTCCTCGTCGCCTTCGTCATTCGCCCTGGCTCCCTGATTGGCAGAGCGCTTGGGCTGGCCCCGCTGAAATGGATGGGCGAGCGCAGCTACAGCATCTACCTCTGGCACTGGCCCGTCATGCTGGCGCTGCAATGGGAATTCAACTTCGTCCCTAACACCGTCGCGATGGTCCTGACCGGCCTGATTGCAACGTTCCTGCTGTCCGAGATCAGCTATCGGCTCGTCGAATCCCCCATGCGGCGACCACAGTTCTGGAATCCCAGTCGATACCGAGGAGCTATTGCGAACCCGCGTGGCCTCGCCACGATTACGGCTGCCATCTCACTCGCCGTCCTGCTCGCGCTCTTGATCGGATTCACCGTTCTGCCCGGGCGGTCCCCCTCCGATCTCCTCTTTTCAGCATCAGCCGAACAGTCGGGACACAACCAGGAATCAATATCTGGAACCACCCCCCCGAGTGCCGAGCGCTCGCCGCTGCAAATCACGACTGCGACGAGTGTTTCGAGACCGGCGACACGGATCCGACCCGATGTCACAGCGGTCGAGAAGGAGAACGCCATAGCTGAACGCACCGCGAAACAGCCCATGCAGGAGATACGCACAGCCGCCGTTGCGACTACGACTGTCGAGAGCACCGAGGATCTGCCCGCTGAGCCAACCGTTCGCCTCAATCGCGCCGAACCCTCAATCGAGTATCCCCCTGGCGAGTACTACGCCACATACATCGTGCAAAGCGGCGATTCACCGAATGAGATCATGAGTCGCTTCGACCTCACGCGCAGCGACATGATCGAACTCAATGGCGAGGGTGCGCTACAGATTATCCATCCCGGCGATCAGCTCAAAGTACCGTGCCCAGGTGCCGCGCCATGCGCGTTTGTGAAAATCAAGAAGATCGGCGAAGGCTGCGTCACCTGGCCGGACGATGCTCAAGTTAATCGCCTCTGTAAGTCCGCAATCGTGCTGTTCGACTTCCCCATCCGTTTCACCGCCGAACCCGGCGGCCCACTCGACGCTTCGCCTGAGTGGTATTGGGATGGCGCCGCGACCGAAGGGATGGTCTTCACGGTCGCGCCCGGCTTGCCTGATCTGGCGCATACCGCCGCCTTGACCCTGGAACTTCGCTTTGGCCTCCCGCCCCTGGCCATCGGCGACTCTGTCATGGTCGGTGCGAGCTCCCGGCTGCGCGACGTTGGAATCGAGGTAGACGCTGAGGTCGGCCGCCTGGCGCATCAAGCGATAGCAATCCTTGTCGAACAGACCAAACGCTACGGAGTCCGCGACACTGTCATCTTCCACGGCGTCGGCACGGGATTCATTGACGCCAAAGGCTTCCAAAAGCTCATCGCCGCCGCCGAGGGAGTCCGCCATCTGATCGTGCTCACCCGCCAGTTCCCTCCGCGAGAACCATTACTCAGCTACGAGCGAGACACCAACAAGATGCTCAGGGAAGAAGCAGCCAAGTACGACTGGGTCACGCTGGTCGACTGGAACGAAATCACCGACGGGCGCGAAGACGAAGTCTCGTGGGACGGCACTCACCTCAACGCCCTCGGCCGTCAGCTCTACACCGACCACATCCTCGCCGCCATCCTCAGCCGCCCGCCACCCCAATTCGGAGGCATAGGCGGCGGCTAGTCCGGCAGCGACGCCTCATACCCAGTTACCGAAACGACATCACGACGCTGAAACAGCCACTCGCCATCGACCTTGACCACGACGTCCTCATATCCAAGCAGCACCGACGTCACAGACCCATCCGGCGAAGGAATCTTGAAGTCCAGGAAGCACTTGTGCTCGCAGGTGTCGCCATCGACCTCAAACAGGTGATTGTCGGTGAAGTGCATCCCACCCGGGAATGACGCGCCCAGCTCGCCGCAGAACGCAATCAGCGCCTCGCGACCCTCAGCATGCCCTGCCGGTCCATGAAAGATGCCATCGGCCGTAAACGTGTCGGCCCAGCCCACGCCGTCAACCTGGTCAACCGTGTAGTTGTACCGAGAACAGAGATCAATGATCTCAAACCGGTCCTCAAGAGAAATCTTGCCCATCATCGTCTCCTCAACATGGTCCAATCCTCCTGTCGGAGGAGCTGTGCCGCCATCCTCAATCGCTCCCCCTTTGGGGGAGCTGTCGCGAAGCGACTGAGGGGGCCGGCCCTGCCAATGCTCACGATCAGTCCAGCACCACGATCGCCTCAACCTCGATCATGAACTCCGGCGCAGCAAGAGCCTGCACCCCAATCAGCGTGCTCGCCGGAGCCGTTGACCCCTCGAAGACCGCCTTACGAGCATCATTCAACGCCCGCCCCATCTCTGGGTCATAGTTCACGATGTACACGTTTGTCTTCGCCACATCGGCCGGGGTCGCGCCGGCCGCCGCAATCGCGACCACCAGATTCTCATACGCCTTCTTCGCCTGGGCCGCAAAATCGCCGACGCCAACAATCCCGCCATCGACATCCCAGGCCACCTGACCCGAGATATAGATCGTTTTGCTCCCGCTCGTGGCGACAACCTGCGTAAACGATCGCAGGTTGACCAGCCCTTCAGGATGAATGTGCTCCAGTGCCATCTATCGCTCCTAACCCGGTGTCTCTGTGAGAAAGTCCCGTCGGACGCTTACGATAGCGTCGATACCTGCAACTCGCCCATCCGATACGAGAGGAACCCGCTATGCCACGCTACGGAAGACTCGGTCTCCCGCTCTACGAAGCCATGTACTCCATGCGAGCCATCCGCCGCATGCGCCCCGACCCGATCTACGACGAGGACCTGGAAATCATCCTCGATGCTGCCCGCCAGGCGCCCAACGGCGGCAACGCCCAACCCTGGCACTTCTTGGTCGTCCGAGGTGAGCAAGAGAAGGCAACCCTCGCAGAGCTCTATCACGAAGCCTGGTGGGCCAAGCGCGCCGACCAGGGCATGGAGGGCCGAGACCATCCAGGCCTGCAGAACCCAGTCAGCCAGTCCGCCATGAGACTCGCCGACGAAATCGGCGGAGCCCCCGTCATGATCCTTCTCTGCGCCACCGGACCGGGAGCGGGCAACGCCCAATCCGTCATCCCCTCTGTCCAGAATATGCTCCTCGCCGCAAGAGGCCTCGGCATCGGAGGAACCATCACCACCCTCCACCCCGTCGTCGATGAAAGAGTGAAGACCCTCTTCGAAATCCCCGAAGAAGCCCAGGTCGTGTACTGCGTCCCCCTTGGCTACCCCAGAGGCCGCTTCGGTCCCCTCAACCGAAAACCCCTCAAAGAAATCGTCTCCGAAGACACGTGGGGCGCAACACCGGACTGGATTGAATAGCTCCTTCCGACCCTCGGCATACCCGCGCTCCCACTTGCTGAGACTGATGCGTAACTCGCAATTCCCCTCCCCCCCTTGCGGGGGGAGATGTCACGGAGTGACAGAGGGGGGGCGGCTGATGATGACCAGATGGGGATCCCGAACAGCGGACCCCCCTCTGCCTTCGGCATCTCCCCCGCAAGGGGGGAGAAAGGGAGTTTTTCAAAGGCCTCCTCGGAGGCGGGGACGGCGAACTGAGTTATGTATCGGTCTCCTGCAGGGGGAGTCGCTGCAGAGCCTGGTCCCGGCTCAAGGGGGGCTGTGGAGGTCCGGCTATGCGGCAAGCACCAAGCAACCTGTCAGGCGCCCCGCAGTCGCGGATCGAACGCATCCCGCAGAGCATCCCCGATGATGTTGAACGAGAACACCGTCAGGAAAATCGCCAGACCCGGCCAGACCGACAACCAGGGCTGCTCGATCATGTGGATCCGCGCCTCGGCGCCGAGCATGAATCCCCACGACGCCGACGGCGGCTGAATCCCGTAGCCCAGGAACGACACCGACGCCTCGATCAGAATCGCAATGCCCAACTGCGCCGTCGCGATCACCATGATCGGCGGTAGCGCATTCGGCAGGATGTGCCGACCAATAATCCTCGCCTGACCCGCGCCCAGCGTCCGTGCCGCCTCGATGTAGGGCTGTGACGACACCTGGATCGCCGCCGCGCGGGCGACACGGATCCCGGCGCCAAGCAGCGCAATTGCAATCACCACGATCAGCAGCCCCACGCTGTTGCCCAGGAACGCCGTCAGCGAAATCACGATGATCAGGCCGGGGAATGCCATTAGGACATCAACGATCCGCTGGACGATCACGTCGAACCAGCCGGTCACCGCGCCGCTGACCAGGCCGACGGCTGTCGAAATCAGGACTGCAATTCCCACAGACGCGACGCTGATACCCAACGACGCACGCCCTCCGTAGAGGACCCGCGTGAATACGTCCCGACCCAGCGCGTCGGTACCCATCAGGTAGGCCGTCGTCGGACCGAACAGTCGCTCCCGAGGATTGATCGCCAACGGGTCCGCCGGCGCCACGAAGTCGGCCAGACCGGAGCCCAGCCCAATCAGGACCAGTACCAGCGTCATCAGGCAGGGGAACGGATAGCGCCGGACGACTTGCACGAAGCGGCGCGCCAGGCCCGGGCCGCCGGAAAGCGCAGCTGGCGCGGTGCGCTCAGGCGCCGACGCGGATGCGGGGGTCGAGGAAGCCATACGACACGTCCACTAGAAGATTGGTGATGATCACTGCGCCGGCGATCCAGACGTTGACCGCCTGTACGACGACGTAGTCGCGATTCGCGATCCCGTCGAGCAGATACGCGCCCAGTCCCGGCAGCGCAAAGATCAGCTCGAACACGACCGCTCCACCGAGCACGACTGGAAACTGCACTCCGATCACGGTGACAAACGGAATCAGCGAATTGCGCAACGCGTGACGACGCAAGAGCAGGAGCCGCGACAATCCCTTCGCCCGAGCCGTCAACATGTAGTCCTGACGCAGCACGTCAAGCAGCGCAGTGCGCAGAATCCGCGTCTGCACCCCAGCCAGGATCAGCCCGAACAGCAGCGCCGGCAGCCACATCTGCTGCAGGTTGGTGAAGGGCGCCTCCCAGATCGGCTGATATCCCAATGGCGGCGACCAACTAAACCACTTCGCGCCAAACACAACTGCGAGCGTCGCGAGCCAGAATCCGGGAATTGCCAGCGCGAACACGGCGATACTGCGGGCGACATAATCCGGCCATTGACTGCGCCGAAGCGCCGCAACAATACCCAGTGGCACCGAGATGAACGTCGCAATGATCAGCCCCAGGATCGCGAGCTCCATGGTCACATCAAGCCGATGCCCCAGGTCATTGCCGACACTGCGCTTCGTCCGCAGAGACTCACCGAAATCGCCCTGAAGCGCATCGCCCAGCCACTTGCCGAAGTAGACGAAGAACGGGTCCTCCAGCCCCAATTCTTCGCGCAGGCGCTCTTTCTCACGGTCGTCGTAGAAGGCCTCCGCCGCCAGGACATCGACGACATCGCCGGGCAGCGTGCGCATCATCCCCGCGACTAACATGCTGATCCCGAGCAGCGTCAGGGCTGCCAGCAACAGTCGTCGCACCAGATATCCGCGCACGCGCTCCGCCGATCAAGAGTCAGTTTGCGCAAGAGGCCTCAAATGCCTCGCCCCAAGGGCGCCTACAGGTTGTTGAACCACATGTCCTCCAATGACGGCGACGGTGCAAATGTCTGGATGAACTGCACGCCCGATAGCTCGGGTCGAGCAATCTGCGATACCGGCGGGTTGACCCAGGGCACCGAGTACATCTGCTCGGCGATGTGCAACTGCAAGTCGTAGATCTGCTTCTTCCGAGCTTCGACGTCGCTTTCGGTGCGCTGCGAGTTAAGCAGCTCCGACATTCGAGCGTCGCTCGCCATCAACTCGCCATTGGGGATCGGCGAGCGCGGGCTGTCAGGAATGAAGACATTGCGCAACGCCTCATCCGGTTCAATCGACGCCACCGACAACGTGTGACCGATCACGCCGGTCGTACTGCCGTTGAAGATCGTCGAGTAATGTACCGTCGGTTCGTTGACGACCAGCTCGACCTCAATTCCCACGTCGAGCAAGTTGGCCTGGACAACCTGCGACTGCTCGGCGAAGATCGGACCGTAGGCCGTCGTCGTATGCAGCGGCACCGCATCAATGCCATCGATGCCGGCCGCATCGAGCAGTTGCATCGCGCGCTCGGGGTCGTAGTTGTAGTACTCGCCCAGCGCAGCGTCTTCCTTCGGATCCACCCACCAGCCTGGCATCGGCGGCAGCGCCGTCGACCACTTGCCGGTCTCCAACGCCCCGCCAACGGCCAGGATCGAGTCGCGGTCGATCGCCGACGACATCGCCTGCCGCACGCGAGGATCGGTAAACGGCTCCATCCCAAGGTCGGGGAACACGCCGCCGATTACGAGGCTGGGCTCAAACTCCCAGGTCGCGCCGGGAATCCCGTTCTCCAGCTCTTCCACGATCGGAGGCGCGACGCCGAACCAGCTCGTGTTCAGCTCGCCGCTCAGGTAAGCCGCCGCGATCGCCGAGTTGTCACCGATGAAGTTGATCACCATGGAGTCGGCATACGGCTTGGGCGCGTCAAAGTAGTTCGGGTTGCGCTTGTAGACCACCCGCGAGCCCGGCTCATACTCGTCCAGCAAGAACGGACCGGCGCTGATCATCGTCTGCCGGGACATCTCGTCCTCAAGCAGCTCTGGCGGCATCACATATGGTCCAGCATGGTGACCCAGGTAGAGCATGAACGGAGCCAACGGTGCGGTCAGGTCGAACCGGACAGTCCGATCGTCCGTTGCCTCAACCCCGCCCAGACTGGGCAGAATCGCGCCGCGGTTGGGATATCCGGCATAGCGGTCGCCTGCGAACGAGAAGGCCACATCCTCGGCCGTCACGTTGCGTCCGTCAACCGGCGAACGGTCCTCCCAGACCGCGTTGTCCTTGATCACGAACAGATACGTCGCGTCGTCAGGCTGCTCAACCGAGTCGGCCAGCCACAGCTCAGGCTGGAAATCGATCGACGATTGTCCCGACTCATTCGAGAACTGCGTCAGCATCGGGTAGCAATTGTGACCGTGCAGGAACGCCTTGTAGCCGAAGGTCAGAAAGCCGTCGAACGAGGCCAGGTCGGACGTGTCCGAGATGCGCAGCTCGCCGCCCATCGCCGGGGCGGCCTGCTGCTGTTGAGCCTGTGCGACCGCTGCCTGTTCCTGCTGCTGGTCTTGCTGCGCCGCTGGCTGGTCCTGCTGCTCGGCCTGATCCGCCGCTTGCGCCGCTGCCTGATCCTGCTGCTGCTGGTCGGCCTGCTGCATCTGTTGTTGCTGCTGGTCCCGCTGAGCGGCCGCTGGCTGCGAATCGTCGTCATCGTCGCCGCAGCCAACGAGCGCAAGTCCCGCAGCCCCCACTCCAGCCGTCGCCGCCGATCGCAGCACCGCCCTCCGAGAAAGCCGCCGAGTCCGCATCCGCGTCCAATAGTTCGAGCTTGACATGTTTACCTCCCGCTCGTTTAGCGCGAGGCTAACGAATTCAGATCGACCAGATTGTCAAGAGCCCGAGACAACCACCAAACGGGAACTGCCATTCCCGCGCTAGCGAGGGAATGGCAGATTTGCGTTGGCCAACTGACCTCAAAAGTTGTGGGCCTTAGCCCTTCCGATCCTCATACGTCTCGAAGAACCGCGTCTTCACCGTCTTCTGATTCTCGTAAATCGAGCCCTGCTTCGGCGAGATTGGCAGTGGCAGATACGCCGGAACCTCCGTTTGACGCGGCTGCTCGACGTGTTCGCCGGCGCACATGAAGCCCTGGTAATCCTCCAGGCTCAGCTTCCCCAGACCCATGATCGGCCAGGCGTCTGCGGCCGCGTAGCCGAACAGCAGCAAGCGACGCGGATTCTCCGACTGATTCAGCGCCGACCCGTGCATCGTCCGCACGTGATGGAATGAGACCGTGCCTGCCGGGCCCTCAAGCGAGACCAGGTCCTTCTCCATGTCCCAGTCAAACTCCTCCGGCTCGACTGCGCCCGTGAAGTACCGACCCTCCGGGTGGTGATGGTCGTAGATGTCGCGCTTGTGCGATCCCGGCACGACCAGCAGCGGACCGTTGACCGCGTAGCAGTCGTCCAGCAGGACGCCCGCCGCGACGAGGTCGTCGTTCGTGTGCGGATAGAACGGCCAGTCCTGGTGCCACTCGACCGGCGCACCATACTCGGCTGCTTTCATGTTCAGCTTGTCGTTCTGCAACCGGACATTCGGACCGATCAGCGCTGTCACGACCTCCATCAGCACCGGATGTTGAGCCAGCTCGCGGAAAAACGGCCAGTGCGTCGAAGGCGACTTGAGCCGCCGCACCCGAGGCTCCTCCGCCGTATGCGAGTCCTCGAGGTCGTACATCGCATTGTGGTCGGTCAAGCCGGCCGCTTCAGCAACAATCCGGTCGGTCTCGTCGCGTAGCGCTTGCAGCACGTCGTCCGGCAACAGCTTCGGCATCACCAGGAAGCCGTTCTCGTTGTAGAAGTCGACGTGTTCCTGGGTCACGGTCGGAAGGGCGGCGGTGGTCATGGCAAAACTCCCTGCGGCAGCGGGCTTGTCAATCAGAATCTCCGGCCCAGTCTAAGCGATATCTGACCGTCCTAGACTGTGCCCATGCTAGACCTACCTGATCACCCGTTCCTGTTCGAATCTCGACGCTCGCCCGTGCTCTCGCGCCGAGGCATCGTCGCGACTAGTCAGCCGCTCGCCTCACTGGCCGGCCTGACCATCCTCCGCGAGGGCGGCAATGCTGCCGACGCCGCCGTCGCAGCGGCCGCTACGCTGGCTGTCACCGAGCCGACCTCCACCGGCATCGGCGGCGACTGCTTCTGCCTGTTCTACAACGCTTCCGACCAGTCCGTCCGCGCCGTCAACGGCAGCGGACGAGCGCCTGCCGCGCTCAATCTCGACGTCGTCGAACGAGCCGGAGCATGGAACCGCCAGGGCGCGCACGCAGTTACCGTCCCCGGATCGGCAATGGGCTGGCACGACACCATAGAGCAGTTCGGTCGGATGACCCTCGCCGACGTGCTGCAACCCGCCATCGAGGTCGCCGAACAAGGCTTCGTCATGACCCCGGCCATCGGCCGAGGCTGGGCCTTCCAGGCCGATTTGCTCGCTGCTCAGGGTCCCGCTGGACAGGACATGCTGCTCAATGGCCACGCTCCACGGGCCGGCGAAGTCTGGACCAATCCGCTGCTCGGTCGCGTTCTGCGAGAAGTCGCCGAGGGCGGTCCCGATGCCTTTTACCGCGGACGCCCCGCCCAGCGCATCGTCGAAGCCCTCTCCGAGCACGGCGGCGTCATGTCCCTCGACGACCTCGCCAACCACTGCTCCACGCTCGACGAAGCCATCTCCACCACCTACCGCCGCCACCGAGTCTGGGAATGCCCGCCCAACGGACAGGGCATCACGACCTTGATGGCGCTCAACATCCTCGAGGGCTTCGAAATCGGCGAATACGAAGCGCGCTCGCCCGAGGTCTTGCACATCATCATCGAAGCGCTGCGCCTCGCCTTCGCTGACGCCCGTGCGCTCGTCGCCGACCCAGCCAAAGTCGATGTGCCGATCGAGGGGATGCTGAGCAAGGCCTACGCCGCCAAACGCCGTCAGTTGATCTGTGAAGACCAGGCCATTGAACTCGCCTCCTCAGGCTTCCTGCCTGGCAAGTCCGACACCGTCTATCTCTCCGCCGCCGACGGCGACGGAAACGCCTGCTCCTTCATCAACTCCAACTACGAAGGCTTCGGCAGTTGCATCGTCCCGCGAGAGTCCGGATTCAGCCTGCAGAACCGCGGCGCAGGATTCGTCGTTGACGATCCCGACCATCCCAACGCGCTCGCTGGCGGCAAGCGGCCGTACCACACGATCATGCCCTCAATGATCACTCGCCCCGACGGCAACCTCTTCGCCAGCTACGGCGTCATGGGCGGCTGGAACCAGCCCCAGGGACAGACCCAGGTCGCGATCAACCTGATCGACCGCGGCATGGACGCGCAGACCGCCATCGACGCCCCACGCGTCTCGATGTACGAAGAGCCACCCAACGGACGCATCTACGTCGAAGACACCTTCGGCATCGAGGTCCTCTCGGAGCTCGCCCTGCGCGGTCACCCGGTCATGCCCGCCACCGGAGCCATGAGAACCGGAGTCGTAGGAAAAGGCCAGGTCATCGTCCGAGACCCCGAAAGCGGAGTCCTCTGGGGAGGCAGCGACCCAAGATCCGACGGCTGCGCCGTCCCGCTCTAACGAGGCCCCCGAGCAGTCAGGCATCCCGCTTGGGTCATCGCATCCGTATTGCCGTCCGTGCAACCGCGACAGTCCCGACCACAATCTCCGTCATTCCCGCGCTTGTCGGAGGAGTTGCCGAAGGCAGAGGGGGTCCGCTGTTCAGGAGCCATATCTGGTCATCATCCGCGCCCCCCCTCTGTCACGCCGTGACATCTCCTCCCGCGAGGGGGGGGGAGGGGATTCGGAAGCTTTTCAAAGGCCTCCGTAGGCGGGAATCCATCCGGCGCCAACGCAACCAACGCGCCGATCGGTCGCGCTGACCCTGGCTGAGACCATCGCATCACCCGGATTCCAGTGCCCCCTCCACGCGAGCTGGCCCGCCTGTTACGGTTCCCAGACCCGAGCGGATCCCCGATTGAGTCGGGGGCGGCACATCATCTCCATGCCCGATCTGTACCTGCTCGGCTTCGGGCCGCGCCTACCCGAGGCCATCGCCGACCTCTCCCAGTTCCTACGCGAGGTTCAGGCGCAGGCGCTCAGCGAGCAGGACTGACGCCGCAGGCCCCAACCGTCGGTCGCGCAGCCAACCCGCTACTGCGCCGCGCTCCGTGAACGCACGCGATCAAAATTCACTACCTTGCTGCCATGCAGAGATCGGAAATCGGAGCGCACAAAAGGGTTGGAGGCCGCGATCATGACGCAGAAAACGCTGATGACGACGCTTCCCGCTTTGGTTTGGGCGCTGACGCTGGTTGCGCTTGGCGCGGCGCTGTTGCTCGCCCTGGACGACGCTTCGGCGCAGGATCCGCCGATCTCCGCCTCGATCGTGGACGATAACGACATAAACACCAACTCGCTCTGCAGCGGACACGTCT
This sequence comes from Dehalococcoidia bacterium, assembly GCA_965232875.1. Taxonomy (GTDB): domain Bacteria; phylum Chloroflexota; class Dehalococcoidia; order Bin125; family Bin125; genus Bin125. Next base: position 443,029 of record OZ247431.1, read on the forward strand.
GGTCGGACAGGCATTGCGACCTGAGAATCCGGGTCACGGACAATGATGCGACGGACAGTCAGGTGACGATCGTCGTCTCCGACATCTACAGCGGCGCGTTTGATGCGAGTGTGATTACGCCCGATAACAGCGCGCTCAGCTCGCAAGCGTTGGGGCCGACGCCGAGCACATATACGGTTCCAGGCAATGACACGCAGACCTTCCGGCTACGGATGACACCGGTAGTCACAGCAAGCGGGCCGCAACAGTACAAAGGCTACGTCCGCGTGCATTTCGGCCCGAATACGAGTGGCCGCCGGTTGGCCGAGTACACGTTAACATTGCAAGTGCCGACGCCGACGTCGGTTACCTCTGAGAGCATCACTAGCACGTCGTTCGCCGTGCGCTGGAAGATGGATGAGCGCGCGAGGCAGACGATCATCTTCTGGCGGTCTCGATACGACGCCAGATCGCCGGAGCAGTCGGTGCAGGTGACGATGGTCCAGAATACCAAGTACCGTATAATCTCCGGTCTGCAATCGTCGACCTGCTACGTCGCTCGCGTGCAACCGCTGCTCAACGGCAAGAGCATCAAGTCGGCCGAGATCACGGTGGCGACGCTCGCGGACCCCGATGCGACCGATCCTCCGGCCGACCCCTGCGCGGCGCCACCGCCGAGCTCGTCGCCGTGCACGACCTCAGGCGACTACGATGACGACGATGACGGGTTGATCGAAGTGAGTTGCTTGCAACAGCTCAACGCGATCCGGCACGACCTCGACGGCGACGGCGTTCCGGACATCAATCCAGCGCCGCCGAACGTCGGTGATAGCTTCATCTGGGGAGACCGAATGGAAGTCTATATTACTGAGGAAGGGAGTCCTGGCAAGTCCAACGGATACTGGTATATGCGGGGTACGTTCTCGGACGACCAACGCCGGGATCTCTACACTGCGGCGTTTCCAAGCGCTGAGGCCAACATGGGCTGCAGCGAGGGGGTCAATCCGGCGCCAACGCCGCTCTGTCGAGGCTATGAGCTGTCGACCGACCTCGATTTCGATGAGAACGGCAATGGCGAGCGAGACGATACGTACAACACCGGCAAGGGTTGGTTGCCAATCATGGGGCGCCACTACACCAGAGCAGAAGAGTGGGGCCTTCGATTCTTTGGCGGTCATTCCTTCATGGGCGGATCGAATTCCTCGTTCAATCTAGCCATAACGTTCCGAGCCGTGTTCGAGGGCAATGGTCGCACGATCAGTAATCTCTACATCAATCGCCCGCAAGGCTACGACGTTGGCTTGTTTGGCTGGGTCACGTATGGCGGAGTGATCCGAAATCTCGGCCTGGTCGACTCAGCAGTTCGTGGCGCCTGGTACGTTGGCACCATTGTGGGCACCGTTGATCAGGCAAGCGTTACGGGCAGCTATACTCGGAGTACTACCGTCTCCGGTCGGGCCCAGGTTGGCGGCTTGGTCGGCGCCCTAATGGGCGGGACCTTGTCCGAAAGCTACGTCGTTGGAGGAGCGGGTGGATCGGTGAGCGGCGTCTGGCAGGTCGGCGGATTGATTGGCCTCGCCAACCGACAGGTGTGGTCCGGGCCATGCGCTGACTGCTTCTGGCGCCGCAGTAACGTGCAATATTCATTTGCATCAGTCAATGTGTCGTCGGCTGGAGGTCACGGCGCCGGTGGGTTGGTCGGCTACGTGGCGTCCAGCTCTCCGATACGACACACCTATGCCTCCGGCACGGTGACGACCGTCGCCGAGTACAATAGCTCCAGGGTGAGTTTGAGTTGGGGATCGCTAGTCGGCTACATGCATGGACCGGTGCAACTCAATCAAACGTACGCGACCGGTCTGATCCAGGCCCATAACCGCGCAACGACCGGCGGCTTGGTCGGTCGCTGCCTCAATCAGCCAACCGGTTCGAGTTGGCTCTCGTACTGGGATACAGACACAACCGGTCAAACCCACAGCGCTTGTTACCGTGCCCCCGGCGACCCATCCGCGCAAACCTTGGACAGGACAACCGTGGGCGGCAAGACGACGAGCGAACTGCAGACGCCTACCGGCCCGACCGGCATCTACAGCAGTTGGGGTCCGATCACCGTTAATGGCGAGCAGGTCCAGATTTGGGACTTCGGCACGTCGTCGGAGTATCCGATTCTGGTGTACTGCTCAGCCAAGCCCGGCATCGACCTGCCCGATGGCAAGACGGAGTACTGCCCGTTGCGCGAGGCGACGCAGCACGGTCGGTTGTACAGCCCGTCGCCATAGATGTAGCTTCCGCCGAGGCTCGGGACCCTCGGCGCCCGCTCGCATACCATGAGATCAAGGTCACTCGAACCTGTTTGGTACCTCCCACACTGGATGCACCAGGTTACCGAGCGCGCCTCTGAGCGGCGGCTGTCCCCTGTAGAGCTGTTGGTAGTGCTGGACAATGAGCCCATCCGCCGCCGAGATGCCGGCTGCCAACGTGAGCGTCACGACCTTTCCATTGATCGCGACAGCGGTCACCTCGACCGGTTCGTAGACATCGTTGGGGATCACGCGATAGCCAAACTCATTGTCGCATCTTGGCGGCGCCGCCGACTGTTCGTCGAGCGCTTGATCAAACGTCGGTCTGACTGTATCGCCGCCCTCGGCCGCCGTAATCGAGGCCAGTGACGGGCGCTAACCGCCCGTTCCACTACGGATCCTCGAATAGCACGATGATGCTCGCGCCCTTCGACTGGCCGCCCAGCTCCTCGAACGTGAACTTCAGCAGCATCGTCCCCACAGGAGCCCGATATCGGTACATATTGGCGCTATCCTCCACAATCGTCGCGTCAAACGTCTTCTCCTCGCCGCCGAGAATCCGCCAGCGCTCCGGCAGCGACGCCCTCGGCAATCCGTACGCCGCACGCATCCGAACATTGACCATCTTGCCCCAGTCTTCCTGCGGCAGGGTCAATCTCCCGGTTGGATGCGTCCAAGCTGACGGGCTGCCATCAGCGGTCAGCGCCGCCGGACCGCCCGCGTACACCGTTTCCCACTTGCTATCGCTAAAGCCAGTGAACGTACTCGCTACGTTGCAGCTATTATGGTCGTTCTGCACATCCGTGTACCACTGCAGCTCAATCGGCAACCCGTAATGCGTGTTCACACGATCGGCGATCCAGTTGGCGTAGCCGCCTCCATAAGACGCAAGCTGCAGCTGCTCGGCTTCCGGGCCCGGAACATAGATTGAGCGGGCGTACCAGTTCAACTGCTCGTACTCGAACGGAATCAGCGTCAGCTGCGGCAGCCCGACGCCGGAATGCTTGGTCCGATACAGATGAATCACATCGTCGCCAAGATCAAAATGCTCTTCAACCTCCTGCGACTTCATACCGTCGGTGATATAGACGCAGAACTCCGCCCACGGCCCGGCCGTGGTGGCGCTTCCCGTACCAGCGCTTGCTGGCTTCGGCAAGATTACGTAGACCTCGTCGCGATCCTTCGCGGATCGAATAGACTCCCCGGCCCGCGAGACCGGTCCAACGCTGTTGACGAACTGCGGCGTCCTCGCCGATCCGGGTGTTGACTGCCAGGCAGGTATGCCCCAGTCATACCAAATCACCGGCGGCATGTTCGTCACACCATGCTTGCTGATCGTCCGCATGACCCGAGGGGCGGTTGAGCTCACAGGAGGAACGGCGGCGCTCATGTTGACTATGTACTCATCCTCACCGTACAACCGGAACACCGGTCCCGGCTCGTTCACGTCCGTAGACCCTCGTTTGGTCAACGTGTGCTTGAGGATCACATAAGCCGGAGTTCCACCGACGTCAGCGACCTCAGCGAAATCGGCGATGCCGTAGACAGTGACGTCCTGCGGCTGGTTCGCGCAATTGGAACCAGTAAATTCCAACGTCACCGAAATCTCCTCTTGGCGCATCCGCTCAGCATGGGGGACGTGCAGACTACCCTTCCTGATATCGAATCGCCGATACCTGGGAAGCTCGCCGCCCGACGGATATCTTGGTCTGCCGCGGATATCGACCGTCGCCGGACACGCCGTTGGATCTACGATCGAGATTTGGTACGTAACCTGCTCTCCTTCTCCCATGATGTGATCAAACGGCGAGTAAATGTTCCACTCCAGGATCATCGGCGCCCACGGATCGCCCGCTTTCGGCTCAATCTTGATGCTCGCCCCTGTGGTGTTGTTGTGAACTTCGATCCTGCTGATCACGGTCCGGTTCGACCATGCGCCGCCATCGATCATCATCTCCGTCGTCAGCGCTGCGCGCCCAGCCTTGATCGCGCGGACCGTGACCGTCTGGCCCGAGCTCCAATTCCCGTCAGTGAAGACCAACACCTGATTCTGCTTGTGCGCGCCTTGTCCCACCGAGTACTGAACCACCCGGCTGATTCGTTCAGACGCGACGCCCAGGAGCACCATCACCGTCTGCCCCGTTGGCGGCGCGGCGCTCAGACTGACGCGTAGTGTTACCTCCTGCTCAAGGTGCATCGCATAGGTTGAATCTGCGCTCGTTTGGACAGTGATCGCTGAACCTCCCACCGCGTGGCCGAGGTCGAGCGCGACCGCGAGGCCGATAACCAGCGCTGCAAGCGCGCCGATCCGCCGCGCCATCAGGGCAATGCCACAAGAGCGGCCCGCAGTATCGCGTTGGAGCCTGCTCAAGTTCATCGGTCGCGCTCCATTCCTGTGCCGTTCAACTCGTCTGTCAGTCCGACGGCGTAAAGACCAGATCGAAGTGCGAACGCCATCATGCCGATCGGCGCGCGCGATTCCCGGCTGTCGCCGACCGCGACGATCCGCCCGTCGAGTCGATCGTAAATGCGCGTCCGCCAGTGAACAACAATTCCATTGTGGCCTCCTCAGCGCGTCCTGTTGAGGGGCACTGAGGATAGCGATTCTGACTGGCCGATGTTGGCGGGTACGGCTCGTGCGCCGGCAGCAGCGGGATTCGCCAGCGAAGCCGTCGGCGCCAACCTGAGCGTTGCTCGTCCGGCGGGGGCGATTGCGACGAGTCGGTCGAGGCCTGCGCGTCCATTGGTCGTCTCCCTACTGCACCGCCCGCGTCCACCTTGCGCGCCGCGGCCGTTCGTGGGGGGCTGACGATTCCAGTATCGCAGGCGCCGGTCGTCCTCACCCGGAAGACCAGCGTGCGCCCCTCACCCTCTCCCCGACTCGATCGGGAGCGGAGGGACCCACTGCGCCGCATACCCTGAGATCAAGGTCACTCGAACCTGATTGGCACCCTCCACACTGGCTGCACCCGGTTGCCGAGCGCGCCTCTGAGCGGTGGCTGTCCCCTATAGAGGTTTTGGTAGTGCTGGACAATGAGCCCGTCCGCTGCCGAGATGCCGGCTGCCAATGTCAGCGTCACGACCTTTCCATTGATCGCGACAGCGGTCACCTCGACCGGATCGTAGACATCGTTGGGGACCACGCGATAGCCAAACTCATTGTCGTATCTCGGCGGCGGCACCGACTGTTCGTCGAGCGCCTTATCAAACGTCAGCCTGACTGTGTTACCACCCTCGGTCGCCGTAACCGAGACCAGCGACGGGCGCACTGAGTCAACCAGGTGATTCGCTTGATCAGCTAGCGACACTTGGCCCGGAGCGACAATCTGACTGGCTGTATAGCGAACCGTACCGGAGTCCATCAGTATGTCCGCAACCGGGACGCTGATCCCGTTGGTATCGAGCTCGCCCTCGACCAGTGTGTATCGGAAGACCAGCGACGACGTGCCCGATCCGCTGACGTAGCGAGCTCGGCGTAACTGCCGCCCGATCTGTATGTGTATGCCCGGCTTGCCAGTGACGGTGACCGCTTCCGGGAATCTCACCGTCAGCTCAATCGTATCCTCTGTGTCGTTTCCGTTGCGATAGATGTACGTCTGCCTGACGCTCGGTGTGGAGCTGATGCTGGTTTGCGTTGTATCATTCCTCACCGTCAGGGCCGACAGACTAGCGATGTCATTGCCGGCGACGTCCCGCAGCGGCTTTGCCTGTGAGCCGGCCGGCTTACTGTAACTGAGCGTCACAGCCTGCCCCACATTCACCGCAGAGGCCAGGCTCAGCCTGACCACGTTCTCCGACAACGCCACCTGCGTCACTGCGCGACCGCTCCCGCCGACGCTGACGGCGAACGCTGACGTCGGTAGGATCGACCCTGGGTGCAACGGTTCATTCCAGGTCAGCGACAGCGACGCGCCGTGAACGCGCGACTGTAGCAATCGCGGCCCGGTTGGGTCGCTCAATGTCGGCGTTGTCGTGGTCTCGAGCGAGGCGCCGTCGCCATGTTGGTTATAGGCCAAGACCTTCACATCGTACGACTGACCGTTAGTCAAGCCGGTCAGCATGTCATGTGTGTCCGAAGTCGAAGTGATGACAACTTCGCGAGAAGAGTCGTACTCTTGACTGCCGGACTTCCACTGTACCTTGTAGCCCTGAATCGGCGAACCGCCGTCGTTCTGCGGTTCCCGCCAAGACAGGGCCAGCGATCCGTTACCAGTCGAGGTCGCGCCGAGGCTAGACGGAGCCGCAGGCACACAGCCGCCGTCGCGCCAGGGGTTGCGTACGTTCCCCGACGCGAAGGCGCCGGCGGACGTGGTTCGGACATCACAGTAGCCGCCGAACATGCCCTGGAGTTGACGGATGATCCCCGCTTGAAAGACCTGCTCCGGAAGGTCCGTGATGTCGGCCCAGAGCAGTTCGAGGTCGGGATCGGCGGCGCCGTACCGTGTGCTGAACCAGTCCGGTGTTTCGCCGGCTAACGCGCTTGTGACAACAGCAAGGGCGGTCTCAGTCCAGGCGTCGCGACAGAGATTAGAGTGCGACGAATAGGGGAACTCCAATGCCTTGTCGCCCAGCGTAGCAATGGCCCATGTGTCGGCGAACAGTTCTTCTGGTTTGCACATGTCTTGACGGTATTGCCACCTCTGCGTCTGGAAGTACATATGCGCCAGGCCAATCGGTCCGGGCGTCGTGGATACGTTGTTCGCCAGGGTGTAGACATGGGCGAGCTCGTGCGTGATGTTGTACACGAAGAGATCTACGAAATGACGCCCTCCGCCTGGTTTGTGGCTTCCTCCACCGAGCATAACATGCTGAGGCAAACAGCTGGGAAGTTCAGTTGCAGATCGCGCGTATGCGTCACAAGCCATGGTGACCAGGCTGTTGTCCGCAGTAGGCTCGTAGATGATCCTTGTGTTCTGCGCGAGGAGGTAATCCCATGTCTTCCGCAGCCACGGGTAGTCTGTTTCGTGGATGGCCAGGATCTCTTGTTCGATGAACGCAGGGACGATGGCGGCCTCTTTCAGGGCGCCGGTTCCCTTCGGGTAGGTGGTTGACGGTGTGGCGAACACAGGCTCCGATGGAGTTCCCTCCCCTTCGTCTGTGACGGCGGTGATACGGATGCCGTATTGCACGTCGACCACCGGCAGATCGGCCAGGATATACCGGTAGCGCCTCGACGTGACGGTCTGCGAAGACCCAAAGGCAAGCAGGGACCAGTCCGGATCGAGGATCTTCGGGGTCTGCGATGCGAACCCGCGCGAACCGTACTTCCATTCCAGCTTGAACGACTTGATTGAAGCGTGATCGAGCGCGGACGACCAACGGATGACCAACTCTGCTTCGTCCGGCTGGCCGAACAGGTCGCCGTTGATGATGGGATACACGGCGACGCCGAAGACATCGAGCTTACAATTTGTTAACTGTCCCGCTGCGCAGTCGTTTGCGGTCACCTCGATCGGCCACACTCTGTAGCGGTCATCGTCGTTGCTGAACTGTATTCGTTGTGCGATGGTGGTCGAACCCTCGGCGAGGGCCGTCACGCGGACGGCGCGCGCCGTCTGCCAGTCCGACGACGTAAAGACGAGGCTGAGGCGCTCGCTCGGCGTCGAGTCGCCGTTCGAGAGGACGACCACCGACGGGTTCATCGAGACGAACGTAATCGTGAAATCGCTCGATGGTTGCGCCGACAGCGACAGCGTTACCTCATGCTCGGCGCCCACCTCGAGCGTGGAAGCGATCTGATCCGAGTAGGTGAGCACCGGCCCGTGATCGGCATGCGCAGGTCGCATGTGTAGGTCGAAGGCGAACGCCATCATGCCGATCGCCGCCAGCGCCAGCAATCCGAAAACACGTACATATGCGCCACGAATGATCATGCACGTAGTCTACCCCCCCCCCCCGCAAGTGCAAGCGCCTGTTGCCGCCTTGCGACTCCGAACCGAGCATTTCGGCGAACGTGAACAGCAACAGCATCGTGCCCGAGGGCGGACGATAGCGATAGGTCGTTCCGCCGCCGGTGGCCGTCGGCGGGGTTATGCTTGGTTCCTGAGTTGCCAGACTTGGCGGGACGGCTGGTTGAGCAGAGACTGGAGCAGCCAGATGCACACGCAGCACGCGCAACACACGCAACAGGCTGCGGTTGGCGTAGGCCGGCTCGGATGGCGGCTGCCGGGGCTGGTCGTTGCGCTGCTGGTCGGCGTGATGGTCGCGCCCGAGGCGGGCGCGCAGGGCATGAGCCTCAGCAGTTCCCCATCGGGAACGGTCGAGGTGACTTATGGCGCACCGCGCGAGGTCGCGCTCGATCTGTCGGCGCAGCCTGATCCGGGATCGCCGGTGATGGTGACGCTGGTCTCGACCGATCCTGAGGTGGCGCAGTTGAAGCTCGGCGACGCTGCTGCTGCGGACCGAGTCACGCTTGAGTTCACGAACACCCGGTGGCAGGGCGTTCCGTTCACGATCGCGCCGGTTCGGGATGGCAAGACGATCATTATTCAGATGATGAATGCGGGCACGCAGCCCAAGTTCACGTTTCTCACTGTTCATGTGCGTACCGTCAAACAGCATGGACAGATCACGCTGCGCAGCATGGTCGATCAACCATGGTTTCCGATCTCGCCGGGCGTTCATGGCGGATGGCTGATGGATCACAGCATGGGCGAGGGACAATCGGTCACGTACGAAGTCTCGCTGGACGCGGCCGCTTGTGCGACGGGCCCGGCCGAAGTGCACATCCGCACCAGCGGGAGATCGACTTGGAAATGGAGCCGGGATCCGCATCAACTTGACATCACGCAGAGTGGCGGCGTGACCCACGACGCCAGCCATACGGCCGGGCAGAATCTTTGGGCGATAATCGGCTTCGCTCAGGGAACATGCATGACGCCGAAGCCCGTGACGATTACATCATTTCCGGACTATGAGTCGTGGGGCGCAACCGAGGCCGCCTACGCCGATCTCCATCACACCCTGAAGCAAGCGAATGGCGCCCCTGTATCCGAATCAGGGCCGACGTTTGGGGTCTGGGTCGTAGACCGCACGATTGTCTACGTAATGAACGCCGAGATCGGCGACACGTATACGGACACGATCGCGTGGACCAAACGAGTCACAATTGGAACCCATCAAGCGCAGTACGACTCCGACGGTAACCTGTTCATAGACTATCAGGATAACATGAGCGATATATTGCATGGCAGGCCCAATCCCGTCTTCCTCTTTCATTATACGCCGACCAGGTTATTTCTCAACCCGCCTTCCGGCACGCTCAACTATCGGGAGTATTGCATCTACATCCCTCTGTTCGAGAAACTGCAGGCCCATCGGATGAGCAACCATCCGGGCGTGTTGAATATCGGCAACCACAACCCGCAAGGCTCCGGCCCGATGCCGCTGAAGCGGATCACCCTGGAACCGGTGCAATACGACATATCCTGGCGCATCGGTCACTACCAGAGGCAAGGGGCATCAGGACAGGAGCGGATGAAGATTGGCAAGTTTGACGCATATGCGTTTTCGCTGCCGATCCGGATGCAGCGCTACAGCGCGGTCGTCAACCGAGACGGCGACTGTCAGGCGGCGCCGACCAGCGACGGCGCCGGCAAGTGGGAAACGGTCTACGCCGGCGGTCCGGCGGCGCTCAGCTCGGACAAATCGTTGCAAGGGGGCGAAGTTGACGTATGGCGGAGCGATAGCGCCAATACCGACGTCGCGCCGTTTGTGATCGAGGATCACGATTGGGGTCAGTTCATCAACGTGCGCATCGCCCCGGTGTGGCCGTATCGCGAGCGGGCCGGCGGCGTCTACGAGGTGTACGATCCGGCCAGCCACCGGCTGGGGATCCGGTTTGCGATTGCGGAGATCGCATCCGCGGCCGGATACGATGAGATTGAAATCACCTTCGCGGGACGCTAACAGCGACCGGCGGCTAGTCGAAGCGGACGGCGATGCCGCCTTGCGACTCCGCGCCCAGCATCTCGGCGTACGCGAAACTCAACAGCATCGTGCCCGAGGGCGGACGATAGCTATAGGTCGTTCCGCCGACGGTGACCGTGGTCGGCGTCATATCGTGATTGACATCGGTGACGCCCGCAATCGGTAGTCCGTACACGGCCCTCATGCGGATATTCATCAGCTTGCCCCACTGCGACTGCGGCAGCGCATAGAGACTGGCAGGGTCCGTCCAGGCCGACGGCTTGCCGTCGCTGTCGAGCGTGCGCGGGCCGCCGGAGTAGATGGTCTGCCACTTGGTCGCGTCGTAATCGGCGGTGAAGGTATTGGCCAGGTTGCATTGGCTGTCGCCGTTCAGCGCCTCGGTGTACAGCTGCATCTCGATCGGGAAGCGGTAGTGTTTGTTGACGCGATCGGTATGGTAGTCGTTGGGCGCATGATCCCATTGCGTCGAAAGATTCGGGGCATACCAGTAAAGTTGCTCGAACTCGAACAGGATCGGCGTGAGCGCTTTGAGGCCGATTTTGTCCCACCCTTGTCGGTACAGGTGGATCACATCGTTGCCCTTGCCGTACCTGTCGTCGTCCTCGAGGGACCGCTCGATGCCGTGAATGTAGACGCAGAACTCCACCCAACCGTCACCGCTCGATGAGGTCGGGCTGGGCAAGAGCACGTGGGTGAGCTCGCCTTCGCGAATGGCTCGGAACCAGGGATACGTCGTCGGCTCGGTGTTCGGCAGTGGAATCCCCTGGCCGGCGCGGTTGGCCGGCCCCACGCCGTTGACGTACTGGATCATCGTAGCGTTGCGTCCTACCTTCCTGATGATCCGAGTCACCGTCGGCGTTGTCGCCGATGGCTTCGGGGGAACGGCTGCGGAGGACAGGACCCTATACCGATCCTCGGCGTACACTTTCAGCAACGGCCCTTTCTCGTAGACCGCCATGTCGTTCCGTTTGGTTAAGGTGTGTTTGAGGATCACGTAGCTTGCCCGATAGTTCCAGCAGCGGTCGCATTGGTAGTCCGTGATCCCATACACGGTGAACGTCTTCGCCGTCTCGTTCAGACAGTCGTCCGTGGAAAAGTCCAATGTCGCCCAGATTTCGGCCAAGTACTTGTGTTCGCTCGGCGGGGGCGGCACCGTTCCGGCAACCACGCCGAATCGCCGATGCTCTGCGGCCTCGCCGCCTACTTGCCATCTCGGCCTGCCCCGCACCTCGACCGTCGCCGGGCAGGCAGTCTTGTCCATCAGTTTCACCTCGTAGGTGAGGTGTTCGGACTCGCCCATGATATGGTCGAACGGCGTGTAATTGTTTTGCGACATGATCAAGGGCGTCCATTCGTGGTCCATATGCTCCTTAACCATGATGTCGTTCGTCTCGACCATGTTGTACGACAGGATTTTGCCGAACCGATTCGGGTTCTGATAGGTCATACCCTCGCCCGCCATCTGCGTGCGGAGCCAGACGCGTCCGACGCCGACCGCGCGAATCGTGATCTTGTACCCCGACAGATAGTTCCGTGGCGTGAACACCCGGTAGTACTGGTCGACCTCGACGCCGTTCTGGTCCAGGTACTTGATCACCTGATCGCCGGTGGTGACCACGACATCATAGCGAACGAACACATTCTTTTCGGGTCGGCGGCTGAGGTACGAGTAGAATGCGATCTCCTCGCCTGGTTTGATTTCAGCTTCCAAGAGCGAGATGTCGGTGAACGTTTGGTTGAGAACCCGGATCTCATTGGGCGCGCTGTGGACCAGCTCAGGCAGCGCCGCGACGCCAAGGACGAGTACCGCAAGCAGACCGATCCGTCGTGCGATCCAGCCGAACCTGCGGCCGGAACCGCCCGAGCCGGCGCGATGAGTTGGCTGTTTCATCCGTCGCTCCCGACAATTGTGCTTCCGGCCGGGTCTGAGCCGAGGCGCCAGAAAGCGCAGGTATTCCTCGCTGTAGCCCATCGTGTAGTCGGGAGTCGATCCGGTCTGCGTCAGGTTCGGCACGGCTTACTCCTCACGCTGCTCAAGCAACTCTAGTGACCCAAACTCTAGCGTTCGTGATGACCCTGCATCGGCAATGTCAAGCTGTTCGTTAACGAGCCACAGCCCCCGAATAGGGGCTGTGGCGAGGGCTCCGTCCTGACTCGAGGGAGCGCGATCAGCGGTTGGTGAGGAAGCCGATCGCGAAGCCGTTCATGAGGGGAATGGAGCCGTTCACCGCGTTGAGGAGTTCGAGGTAGAGACGGTCTCGGTGTTCCACCGGCGCCCACGGGCTGATGTGCACGTCGACCACCTTCTGGCGTTCACCAGGAGCGAACGTAATGGTACCGCTCACCTCGCCGTCATCGTCATAGAAGTCCGTTTCAGGAAGCAGCTGCCAGGCGAAGGTTCCCACCTTGTAATCCACGCTGACCGTTTCCGACCAGGTGTTGCTGAGGGTGATCACGAACTCGAGCTTGCCTCCCGCCTTCGCTCTGTCCACCGGGTCTTCGACCTGGATGCGAGGCCCCGGCACGGGATCGTCGTCCTTGACGGTGACAGTCTTTGAAGCCGAGCCGACAATCTCGATCATGCTGTTCGGCTGCACGGTAACCGTCACCGACCCATCGGGTTCATAGACCTGGTCGGGTGTGGGCCTGATGGTGAACGAGGCGCCGCCCGTCCTGACCGGGATGCTGAATTGCCGGGTGCCGGTCGGGACTCCGAAGTCGCCCGTTGCGGCGACCTGGACTGAGACCGTCAGGTTGTTGTCCGAGAGCGGATTCACACTGAGGCTGAAGGTGACTGCGCCGTCCTCGTCGATACTGCTGCGGGACGCGGAGAGACGGACCTTTGCCAGGTCGTCGTCACGGACGGTGACGCTGGCCTCGTGCGGGTCTCCCAGGGTGTAGCCGGAGCCCGGCTTGAGCTTCAGCGAGAGGGAGTAGTCGGGTTCGTCAAAGTTGTTGTCGTCGCTGAACTGGGTGAACGTGTGCGTCGCTCCGGTCATTTCGACCGTGTAGGGGATGTTGATGAGGCCGGGCACCGATGGCTGGATGCTGACGGTGAGCGTCTGACCATTCGGCACCGGAGGCGTCGCGGTGATCGTGAAGCTGGCGTCGTCGCCTTCGTCGATGTCAGCGCCGGCGACCAGTGTCAGCACCGGGTCGCTGCTGGGCGTCGCCTCGTCATCGGCGACGTTGACAGTCGCGGAGGATGCAGTCCCCACCCGGTAACCGCTGCCCGGGTCGACCGTCACTTCGACGGCGCCGTCCGGCTCGTCAAAGGCGTCGTCGGTGGTGCCGATGGTGTACGTCTTGGAGCCGCTGGCCGGGATCCAGACGGTCTTGGCGCCGGCGGTCACGCCAAAGTCTCCCGTGGCGACAACGGTCAGGTTCACTGTCACGCCATTGGATACGGGCGGGTTCGCCGTGAGGGTGAAGGTCGCGTCTGTACCTTCCGTCACGCCAGCGCCGGCCGTGATGCTGACTTCGGGGCCATCGTTGTCGGCTACGTCCACCCTGGCCGAGGACGGCGAGCCGACGAGGTAGCGGCTGCCGGACTTGATGGTCGCGGTGACCCTTCCTCGGTCTATTGCGACGTAATGGCTGTCGTCAGTCGTGCTGACAGTGAAACTCGCGCTTCCGCTGGTCGGGACGCTGACCGTGCGAACGCCGTTGGTCACGCCGGAAACCTCTGAGGACGCAGCAATGTTGACGTTCACCGAGAGCGCCTGGTACGGCCGCGGGGAGGCGGAGACGGTGAACGTCGCGTCCTCGCCTTCCTCGATACCGGGGCCGGCGCTGATCTTGACTTGGGGAGTATCGTTGTCCACGATGGTGACGGTCGCGGAAGACGGGTTGCCGATGATGTAGTCGCTGCCCGCCTGCACCGTCGCGGTGACGGTGCCGTTCGGTTCATTGAGGGTGTCGTCGGTTAGGGGCAGGTAGAATTCGATCACGCTGTCGTTCGTGGTCGGGACGACGACGGTGTGCGCGCCGGTTTGCACGCCATAGTCGCCCGTGGTCGTGACATTCAGGTTGACGGTGATCGGATCTTGAGGCGCCGGGCTCGCTTGAACCTCGAAACGCACCCCCAAACTATCCTCGCCGAAGCCTGATATGGATTTCCACCCTCTGACCGTGACCTGAGGCGTCGGATCGTCGTTGTCCGACACGATGACCGAGCTGTAGGCGGCCGTCGCGTCCACTAGGTACCCGGAGGTGAACGTGGGCGTATCGATGATGGCAGTGATGATGCCGCGAGGCTCCGTGGTGGAGTCGTCATCCGTGGCGACGGTCAGCGTGGCTTGCGTTTGGCCGCTGAGTATGGTGACCGATCTCGCCCCGGTCTGACCGATGGCGGCGACGCTCCCCTGCGGTGGATACTCGTGCACGGTGATGGGAATGATCAAATCGGACAGCGGGGCTTTCGCTGCGGTGACAGTGAAGACCGCGCTCTGTCCCTCGGTCACGTCGTCCTGGGACTCAATGCCGACTCTGGGGGGAGGGGATTGCGCTTGAGGCTTCGCAACCGTGCCCCACATCAGCAGCAGGGCGATTGCCAGCATGCTGACGAAGATGAGCGGACGTCGGTGTTCGCTTATGTATGTGGTTACCATGTGTGCCACAGGGTGCCTCCTGCAAGGTGTCCGGATACTGCACAGTCGGTCCAACGCCCATCCAGGGTCGGGGCTAATGCATGTGGTCTGGGCGGCTTGAGATTGCCTCGCTGAACGGGCAGCGCCGGTACAATGCGTTCATGCGAGGCTTCGCAATCTCTATGAGGTGAGGGTATGGTCTGCGCAGCAGGTTTGCAAACTCCGATATGCAAACTCCGACAGGCTGCTGATTCAGGGCTGCGAGAGCGCAGCAGCGGTTCGGTCCGATTGCATCGCTCCCGCCCCTGATTCAATCGGGGACCCGCTCGGGGGCGGGGACGGGATCGGACCTCCAGGCGGGAGCAAGGAATTCGTGAGTAACGCATCGGTCTCGCCGGCGGTAGCCTGAGCCAGCCAGGGTGGTCCAGCTTGCGGCGACGAACTTGGCGCAGGATCAGCGCCGGATGGGAACGGCGATCATGAATCTCCACGCGAATCGGCAGCGCCTCCTCTACATCGTGGTCGGTCTCGTGCTCGGCGCGATTGCGACCAGCCTGGTGTGGGCGGCGAGCGGCGGCTCGGTGTAGTACGGCTGATCGGGAGCTGATCGAGAGCTGCGATTCGCTCGTGCAGAGCAAGCGTAGCCAGACGGCCGACCGGCGGTCAGGCGCTGCGCTGCTCGGCGAGTGGACGCTGAGCATCATCGAGCCGGCGGCAACGCACAAGCCGGATGATCTGGTGATGTTGACGAGTTGGGCGGTTTGCTGACGGTCACGCTGGTCGATGGGGCCGACTATGACCTTGGTACATCAAAGAGGGCCGGCGTGGCTGTGTCGGACGATGACGTGCCGGTCAAATGACACACGGCGAGCGCGATCATGACCATCCTCGACGCCGATTGAGGTCCCCGATGGCGTTACCCTGAAGTCCCGGGGCCGTAGCTCAGCCGGGAGAGCGCCGCCCTTGCACGGCGGAGGTCAGGGGTTCGAATCCCCTCCGCTCCACCAATCCGGACAAAATCAAGAACCATTCGGTGGCGAATCACGTTGGTGTCGAGGTGGTCGCTTTTGCGGGCCTCGGCGCGGGCCGGCGTCGGTGCGACCGGGCACCACTATCGTCAGCTGCGCCGTAACCTCCGCGGAGGTGTTCTAGACTTCTTACGACCAACGCCGTTACCGGGACGACTCAGAGATTGATTCCGGCCCCAAGACGACTCACGCCACCGTGACCGACGCGACTGGCGCCACTGCGGAAACCTCAGTGGATATCTATGTGATTCTCGCCGTCGTAGGTGATGTATCTTCTGGCCCCAATCGAACCGACATACCCTTTCGATTCAACAAAGGGAAGATGTATCGCATCAACGGATTCCTCATGACGTTTCCCGCCGATGCAGTCACCGGCGGCACTACGGAAGTGAAAGGAGGAGAAGACAGCTGCAGTATCACGTTCTACCTTGATGGGTATCGCGGCTCAGTCCATGTCGGGGATGATACGGGAACTGAGATAGGTCGTACATTCAAGCGGCTTGCTAGGGCGACGGACGCCGCTCGTGGGGACAGTCAACACGACGATCCAGAGGCAGCGCCAGCCTTAATCCTTACAGGGCTGGTCGAGGCTATGGGCCAGCCACCGTCTAACAGCGCTCAGTAGATGCTACGTATCCCGACCTTGCAACTTGCCCAAGTCATCACAGCCACCGGGTGCGATCAGCAGTTCGATTCGCGCCGCACCGTGAGTTCGCCAAAGCGCATTTGCTCAGACCTCGGTCTGCGGCCTCAACTGAGCTGGCGCTCGACCAGACGGCGGAAGGGGCCGTCCTGTTGGTAGAGCTCGTCGAACGAACCTTCCTGCACCACACGGCCTTGCTCCATTACGTAGATGCGATCGGCGTGGCGGATGGTCGAGAGGCGGTGCGCGATCACGATGCGGGTTGCGGCGAGTCCCTCGATGCTGCTCATCACCTGGGCCTGGCTGCGGGCGTCGAGCCAGCTGGTGGCCTCGTCGAGCAGAACGATGCGCGGGTTGCGAACCAGCGCCGCGGCGATGCGGATGCGCTGCGTCTGCCCGCCCGAGAACGTCTGGGCGCCGTCCGAGACGATGGTGAACATCTCCATCGGCATCTCAGCGATTTCGTCGGCGATGTCGGCGAGTTCGGCCGCGCGCCAGGCGTCGTCGATGGTGAGTCCCTCGCCCAGGCCGATGATGTTGTCGAGCAGGCTGCCCGGTTGCAGCGCGCCGTCCTGCATCACGACGCCGAGCTGTCGGCGCAGCGCCTGGCGGTCGAGCGAGGCGAGGTCGTGTCCGTCGTAGTAGATGCTGCCGGCGCTCGGTTCCTCGAGGCCCAGCGCGAGCCGCATCAGCGTGCTCTTGCCGGAGCCGGATTCGCCGACCAGCGCGATGAACTCGCCCGATCGCGCCTGGATCGAGACATCCTCGATCAGCGGCGCGTCCTCCTGGTAACGGAAACTCACGTGGTCGAAGCGCAGGTCGCCGCCGACTTCGACTCGCTGCGTGTTGTGAGCGCGCGTCTCGGGCAGTTCCTGGAAGATCGGCCGCACCTGCTCGAAACCCGGTAGCACGGCGGCGATGGTCTCGACCGAGAGTCCGAGATTGGTCGCGGCGGCGAAGAACGTCATCGAGACGGCGTAGATGACGAGAAAGTCGCTGAGCGACAGCTCGTCGGGGCCGCGCGCGAGGGCGACCGCGAAGAGGATCGCGCCGACGATCGCGGGATAGGCCGCGCTGAGCGAGACCATGTGCTCGTTGATCCGCGAGACCTGAATGCCGGCCAGATGCTGTTCTCGATACTGGCGGGCCCAGGCCGCAAAGGCGGACGGCTCCGCCCCGGCCCCGCGCAGTTTGCTGATCCCGTTGATGAACTGCAACAGCTCGCCGGCGAGCTGTCGCTCGGCGCGGAACCCGCGACGTTGGGGACGTATCTGGAGCAGCCCGAAACAGGCGGTGATCAGCATCGTGACGGCGCCGATGGCGAGACTGACCAGCGCCATCGTGACGTCGTAGGCGAAGAGCACCGCGAGCGTCGGCAGCAGAAACACGACGGAGAGCAGCGCATTGGCGACGACGCCGGACAGTTGGTCGCGCATGATCTGGATCGTGGCCATGCGCACCGCGAGCTCGCCCGAGGTGAAGCCTCGGAAGAAGCTGGGCGGCAACGAGAGCAATCGATCCCAGGCGGCGGCGCTGACGCGGGCCGCGCCGCGCCCTTCGAGTCGCATAATCGCGGTGCCTTGCAGCATCTGAAAGGTCAGGCCCAAGAGCGCAAAGGCCAGCAGCGCGATGATCACCTGGAGCAGCATGTCGCCCGCGGCCGACGGCAGCACCCAATCGGTCAGTGCGCCCAGCGCGATCGCCGGCGTCTGCACCAGCAACGCCGCAACGAGTCCGGCGAACAAGAACCGGATCAGATCGGTCGCCATGCCGCGACTGGCGATGCTCAGCAGATCGGTCACCCGCACGGAGCGCTCGCTGGGTAGCACGGGATAGGGCAGCCAGGCGTCGGGCGCGAGCAGGCGCGCGCGAGACTCGTTGATTGCGGTGGCGCGTCCGCTCTGCGGATCGATCATCCGATAGCGACCGCCCCAGCCGGGGATCAGCGCGACGGGACGCTCATCGTCAGCGTGGAAGCCGAGCATCGCGCCGCTGTCGCCGAGCCACCAACGATCCTCAACCCGCAGTCGGACCTTGCGCGCGCGAACGCCGGAGGCGCTCAGCGCCTCCGACAGCGACGGTTCCTCTTCGATCGTGCCGGGCCGAGGCTCCGGCGGACGGAAGTGGATCCCTTCCCGCCGACCGATCAGCGCCAGCGCCGTCATCAGGGCGGAGCCGTCAGAGGCGATTTCGGCGCGACGACCGTCGATCACACGGATCAGATTGTCGCTCGCGACCTCGGCGTCGCGACGGCGGAGCGCGTCGCGAGCGGTCTGCTGATTGACCACGTCGGCCTGTAGCAGGAGCGTGTTGAGCTGCTCGGCCGAGAGTACGAGCGCGTGGAACTCGGCTAACGCCGTCATCAGCCGACCCTCGCGCGCGAGCGCTCGCGACGACGCGATCCGTAGTTCCATGGCCTCAGGTACGGAGAGCCAGGTGTCGAAGGTGAGCGGGATCAGTCCACTGCCGCCGGGCGGCGGCTCCTCGGTGCCCAGATACGCCGGCGCGATGTGCGAGTCACGCGAGTCGCCTGCGCGCTCGTCCGAGACCCAGATGACGGCCCCGGTGCGGGTCGAGAGCACGCTGTTCGCCGCGACCGCGACCGCGGCGCCTCCTGGTTCAAGCAATTCGGTTGGTCGAGGACGCGGATCGATCCGAGCCGCCACCGCGCTTGCAATCGCTGCGATCCAGGTGTCGACCTGATCGGCGAATTCGTCCGACAGCTCTCGCGTCTGCAGGACGGCGGCGCGGAAGCGAATCAGTCGCGTGCCGGGCAGCCCTTTGGCGATCGCTTGACGGTCAACGACGCTCGCGTCGAGGCCAAACAGCACCTGTCCCGTCGACGCGCGCATGATGTGTCGGCCGCTGGAGCTGATCGCGTCGTCCCGACGCTCGAACAGGAAGATGTCGACGCCGCCCTCAACGACAAGCCAGGCGTCGGCCGGATCGTCGAGCATGATCGGTTGGTTGGCGGCGCTGTCAATCGCTTCGCCCTGCGCGAGGACGAGATCGGTCAGCTGCGACTGCTCAGGGCCTGCTCTGGATGATGAAGTGGTCATTGCGACGTCACCAACTGGGCGTAGACGCCGTCTGCGTCGGCGATCAGCTCGTCGTGGCTCCCGCGCTGGACCTCGCGTCCCCGATCGAGCACCACGATCAGGTCGCAGTCGCGGATCGTGCTCAGCCGATGGGCGACGATGATGCAGGTGCAACCGCGACGGCGCAGCGCGTCGTCGATGCGCTGCTCGGTGATCGCGTCGAGCGTGCTGGTCGCCTCGTCCAGGAAGAGCACGGTTGGTCGATGAACCAGCGCCCGAGCGATCTCCAGACGCTGGCGCTGTCCGCCGCTGAAGTTGCGACCGCCCTCCTGGACGTGGGCGTCGTAGCCGCCGGCCCGACTCATGATCTCGTCATGGATCAGCGCATCGCGAGCGGCGGCGACCATCTCCTGCTCGGGCACGGCCGGATTCCACATCGTGAGATTGTCGCGAATGCTGCCGTCGAACAGCACGATCTGTTGGTCCACGCTGGCGACGGAGGTCGTGAACACCGAGTGCGGCACCTGCGCGGCGGGAACATCGTCGAAGCGGATCTCTCCCGTCCAGGCCTGGTACTCGCCGCTCACGAGTCGGAGCAGCGTCGACTTACCGGAGCCGGTCGGTCCCACGACGGCAATTCGCTGACCTGGTTCGACGGTGAGGCTGAAGTCGGAGATCAGCGGATCGGCGTGTTTCGAGTAACCGAACGTAATGCCTCGCAGTTCCAGTCGGCCTGCGAGCCGCAGTCGACCATTGAGGCTCGCGACCCGAGTTTCGCCGGTAGCGGTTAGGCCGTTGGCGTCGCGCAACGTCGGATCTTCTTCAGCGTCAAGCACGTCATCGACACGCTGGAGGTCGGCCTCGAGTAGTTGGAAGGCGTCCGCGAACTGCACGAACCGCCCGACCGGAGCGAGAAAGTTGCCGGCCAAAATGTAGACCGCGACCAACTCACCGATGCTGAGGTCGCCCTCGATCACGCGCCAACCGCCGAGTCCGAGCACCGCCATCCCGCCCAGCAGCGCGAACAGCCGCGGCAACGAGGCGTTGACGTAGCCAAGCTCGACGAAGCGCTGACGCGCGGTCAGCTCGCGCGCCTGGTAGCCGCTCCAACGGGTGAACAGATCGCGCTCGCCGGCGGTGGCGCGGAGCGAATCGATCTGGCGCAGCCCGGCCGTCTCGATCCCAAACAGCAGCGCCTGTTCTCGCCGCAACTGCCGATAGTGGTCGGTCCGGGCCCGGCTGAGGACGCGGGTCGCGAGCACGTTGCCGACCGCGATGCCCAGCACGACCACGGCGATCAGTGGGTCGTAGACCGCGAGCAACGCGAACAGCAGCACCGACATCACCAGCTCGACCGCGATCCCGACCACTTGTCGCGCGGCGCCGGCGGCGATGTCGTCGACCAATCCCACCCGCGCCGCCAGGTCGCCGGCAAAGCGGTGCGCGAAATACTGCGTCGGCAAGCGGAACAGTCGCCAGAGCAGCCGCTGTGCGTTGACCACCGCCAGCTGCACCGCGATCTTGCGTAAGATCAGCTGCTGCAGCCAGGTCAGCAGATAGACCGCGAGCCCGGCCAGCAGCATCGCGCCGATGATCCAGCCGCCCCAATCACGCTGCGGTCCGGCGAGCACGTCGTCGATGAACACGCTCAGCAGAATCGGCAGCGCCAGCGCCGGAATCGCGAGCAGCAGGCCGGCCAGCGCGACATAGGCCAGCGCTCCCCGAGCCTGTCGCAACCAGGGCCAGAGCGCCCGCCAGATGCCGGGCGGATCGCCGCCGGGTCGAAACTCCGAGGTCGGCTCCGCCGTTAGAACGACGCCGGTGTAGGACTCGCTGAAGGTCTGCGCACTGACCGATCGGCGGCCGTTGGCCGGGTCGTTGAGCAGATAGCGATCGCCGTGGATGCCTTCGAGGACGAGAAAGTGATTGAACTCCCAGAACAGGATCGCGGGCAGCGGCGTCTCGGCGAGCGACTCGATCGCTCGACGCCAGCCGCGGATCTCGAGTCCGTAGCGGTCGCCGGCGCGAACGATGTCGGCGGCGTTGGATCCGTTGCGACTGACCCCACAGGCGACGCGCAGCTCCTCCATCGGCGCCCAACGACCGAAGTGAGCGAGGACGATGCCCAACGAGGCCGCGCCGCATTCGGCCGCCTCGAGTTGCGGGATCAGCGGCGTGCGGATGCGTCGGCGGAGCGTCAGCGTCGGCACGTGCGGTTACTCCAGCCCAACCGCGGCGATCAGACGAATCGGGGCCTCGCGGCTGAGCACGATGCGGACGCTGCAGACCTGCCCCGGTCCGATCGCCTCAGGCGTCAGTATGCTCGCCAACCAGACGCGATGCGTCGCCCCGCCGTTGAGTAATGGCTCGCCACTCGATACGTCGCGCACATCCTGCACTTCCCGCACCAGGGCATCCCACGACTCTCCGGCGCCGATCACGGCGACGCGGGCGCTCATCCCCTCTTGCACGCGTCGTGCGTCCTCCGCCGAGACCTCAGCCACAATCTCGATCTGGTTCGCGTCGTCATAGGCGAGTTCACAACTGGCCGACAGCCCGCGCTCGACTGTGCCGAACACGGCCCAGACCAGCGCGCCGAGCAGGGCGAGGCCGAGTAGCCCGAGGAACACCCACTCATGCGGCGCGGTGATCCGCAGCAGTCCGTCGATCGGCTCGGTGCGTCCGCGACGGGCGAACGCCTCGTCGCGGAAGAGGCGTCGGCGTTCTGACACGGGGACCCTCCGTCCTGCTGCCCAGTCGCAGTCTGATCGAGCGTCGGCCGATCAATCGCAGTCTACCCACGCTTCAACCGCCCTCATCTAGCCATAATCTTCCAGCCTGCAGCCCCGCCAGATCGAGGATTTGCTATGCTGTAGTGGAAAGAGGTGTCTCATGCCAGACCAAACCGAAGCCACCACCGACGAAGTCGCCGAGGAGGAACTGACTCAGGAAGAGCTGGAGGAAGTCAGCGGCGGCAGCCGGACGAGTCCCGCACCGGGCGGTCACAACGCCTCGTCCGTCTATCAGCAGAACAACACCACGCCGCATGAAAACGCTCAGTACCAGCAGTCGATGGCGAACAGAGCGCAGAACACGTAGCTCGCGGTTGTTACGCATCTCACCCCGCGGAGTCGATCGCGTCGGACCGTGCTCGGTATCGCGGTGGCCCGCCGGGGTGAGCCTGTCTCGCTTACTCGTCCACTATCTCTTCGCGCCGGTCGCACCACCGTCCCCACCTCCAAGTGGGGACCCGGCCTCGTCGCTCCGAGGTTTGCAGGCCCATAGAGGATTCGCTGTGTTGAGCGAACAGGAGATGTCCAATGCCAGACCAAACAGAATCCACCACCGACGAAGTCGCCGAAGAAGAATTGACGACCGAAGAGTTGGCAGAAATCAGTGGCGGCTCCAAGAGCGACTCTCAATCGGCGAACGCGTCCGCCGGAGGGAATAATTCAGATGGGATCATAGACGCCACGTGGTACCCCGGCAGCGACACCTAGTCCCCAGCTGGCGGGCAACGTGCTTGACGGCTCGGCCCACCGACAAGCGTCAGCCGACCCGATCCTGTCATCCTCTCACCCAGGCTTGCAGTCTCCATTGGGGTTCGCTACCTTGGACGTGAAACGAGGTGACCCATGTCAGACCAACCAGAGACCGCGACCGATGAGGTCGCCGAAGACGAACTGACCACTGAAGAGTTGGCCAAAGTCAGCGGTGTCGCAAGGCCAGAGCCACCGTCGGGCACCGGACCGCACACCGGCGCGGATGTGACGTCGACACCCACGGATCCCAACCACCCTGGCGGCAACCCTGGCAGCAGCGCCTAGCTCGACTGCTTGCTTCGCAGCCGGCGAGCATCGGGTTCGGCCCCAGTCGTCGTATGCGAGCCTGTTCAGAAGTATGAACGCACACTGACCGCCTGCGGTGCGCCCGCTCATCGCCCTTCGCTACCACGCCACCGTGGGATTTCCCTAGCAGCGCCGTTCGCCTCCTGCTGGTCGGCCCAGACATTCCACGCAGGTGCGCTTGGCCACGCAGGCGCGCTTGGCGTGGCCTTTATCAACGGGAGAGAAAGACGAAAGCCATACAACTTCTCTCATAGACCCTGGGCTGCCTCTACGGCGTGGCGCACCTCGTTGGACCCGGGCGCGCGCGTTTTGTGCACCCACGAGTTGCGAGATTGCGTGCGTTGCGAGCTTGTTCCAGTTGCTGGTAGATCGGCTTTGGGATTACCCTCATGAGTTCCAGAAGCTCAGTCTTCACAGAAGCTGTATAGCCCCGATCTTGCAGCTTGTTCCGCCGGGCAGAAGAAACACTATCCGGAGGTAGTCCGGATGGTGCACGAACAGATCCCGGGGTCTGAATACGTCGAAGTCGAAGGCTGCGGCCACTCCGTCTATTGGGAGCGCCCGGAAGCCTTCAATCAAGTTGTGGGTGAGTTCCTGAGACGGCGTCTGCGTGGTTGACTTGTTGCCTATCCCCTGAAGCAACGTCCGTTCAACTCCGGTGTTCGTCCAGGTGGGCGATTGAGTTCGAAATCTATCCGATTAGGGTCTGTTCACATGGGGAAGCGAATAGCCGTATGGCTGGTTTAGGGCATTGTCGATGGGGAGTGGGACCTCCTCAGCCTTCGGCAACTCCCCTTGCAAGGGGGAGCGGGGAACGCTGGCGCGCCAAGCATGGGTTGCCAGCATCGATGTGAACACGCCTTAGTCCGTTCGAGCAGACGATCCGAGGTATGGGTCTCTGCGACGCCCCGGATTAGTTCTGCAGACTGTCGATCAGCTGTTGCGCCTCTGCGGGTCCGACGATGAGCGGCTCGATCACGATCGCTGCGCCTCCGAAGTAGTTGACCGGATCGATGCGGAAGCGATCGACCATGTGCAGCAGGGCCGTTGCCACATAGGCCTGGATTTCGGGATGGTCGATGACGACGAACATCATCTCGCCGTTGACGACACGATGCGCGCTGGTGATGTCATAGCCGAAGCTCGCGTGCGGCAGTTGGTGAATCTCCAGCTGTTCCAGCAGCCAGACCTGGAAGGCGGTGCTAACCGACAGCGAGAGCAGGCCATCGACATTGCCCGCCTCGACCCGCGCCAGCAGTTCGTAGAAGAGCTGGTCCTGGCTGCTGGCGCGCCAGCGCTCGGTCTCGCCGGCGTAGGTCGACTCGAAGCCGTCGCAGCGCGCCTCGAGGCCGACGTTGTAGGGCTCGTGCACGATGCAGAGGACGGTGCCCTCGATACCGTGCTCGTTGAAGGCCGCGCCGGCCAGCTCGCCGCCGCGACGGTCGTCGAGGCCGAAGTGCAGCGCCGTGCCCACCTCTCGTGCGATCTCGGAGCCAGAGTTGAACGAGAGGATTGGAATGCCGGCTTCGCGGGCCTCATCGACGACCGGCTGGAGCGTCTCCGGATCGGGCAGGGTGATCGCGATGGCGGCGGCATCGTCGGCGATGCACTCGCGGATCGCGCCGACCTGATCGTTGACGTCCGCGTAGGCTGCGGTGCGCAGGTTGAGGTTCAGTCCACCGGCGACGGCGTACGCGGATTCGCCGGCCAGACCCCAGAAGAGGTCGAACAAGCCCCCGGTCTGCGCTCCGCCGTGACTGATCACGCAGAACAGCGACTCCGGGTCGACCAGATGTCGATCGACCAGCTCGATCCAGTGCGTGGAGGGCAGATCAATGTCGAGCGCCTGCTCCGCCCGCGTGGCGGCGTCGAGCGTCTCGGTACTGGTCGCCAGCCAGCCGCCCAAGGGTGTCGGCGGGTCCGCCAGGATCATCTGGAAGCGCGCTTCGATCGCGCCCTGCAGCTCACCGAGCGAGGCCGGCGCGAGCACTTCGACCTCGCCCTCGTAGCCTGTGGCCAGACCATCGCACAACGCGCCGATGCCGTCGTCATCCGGATCGACGATGCAGAGCAGCGGCAGAGACGAGTAGTCGAACTCTGACGCGGGGTCGATCTCGCCCTCGGTGAGGAAGTCCTCGAACGTGTCGCTGATGCCCAGACCGGACTGGTGCAGATAGGCGGCGTACTCGCGCGCCACCCGCTCCGACTGCGCGTCGACCGGGGCGATGACGGTCGAACTGAAGCGTCGCTCGCCGACCGGAGCGTCGAGCGGCAGGAAGCGCCGCTCTGGGGTCTCCAGATCGGACCAGCCGCCGTCGGCGTCGAGCTGTTGGATACCGAGTTCAACGCGGCCGTCGTCGTGCCGCACGCCAAAGACGCGGATCGCGACATCGCCGTCGGTGGAGGCCCAGATCAGCCCGAGCGTCGCCGCGCCGAGCACCATTCCCAGGGCAAGGATTACAACGGTTCGCATATTCGATCCTCGTGTTTCAATCCTAGAGTTGCATCTCGCGCATGCAGGGCGGAAACCATGCTCGACCGATCAGCGGCTGCGACGGCGGGGGCGGGTGGTCGCGATTCGGCTGGCGCTTGCGAGACTACTCGACGACGAGGACCGGAGAGACGCCGTAGAAGTAGGAGAGCGTCCACAGGTGGAGCCAGCCGCCGCCGACGGTGCGCCATGATCCAGAGATCGGCGTCGTTCCATCGACGGTCGACCCGAGCAAGCCGGCTTCGATCCATTGGTTGCCAACGGCGGCCCCCAGCGACCTGAGCACACCGGTCGAGGTTGCTTGCCCGTCTTGATTGGTCCCGGTCGCAATCCGATTCGGCTTGTACTGCGTGGTCCGGGTCGTACCGTCTTCGCTCCGCGCTTGAGCTTCGTTCGACCAGCCGTCGCTGCTGAACAGCCCCGAGTAACTCGATGCAACCTGATAGCTGGTCCCGATCCAGTAGGTGGGGATGTTCGAGGAGGTATCGCTCCACTGATTGGCAGCGCTGTCCCAGAGGTCCAGATTGTCGCGTGCGTCCACCGTCGCCGTGCTGGCCAGTGCCTTGAAGGTGATGGTGCAGCAGTAATCCGCGAGCGCGGCCGCTTTCGCCAGCTCGTCGACGTACGAGTTGTAGCGATCGATCCTCGTCGCATTTACCCCGGACGATTTCGAAGTCGCGAAAATCAGACGGAAGCGGTCGCCGGACGACAGACCGGACGGTACCAGCGGCCAGTCGGCCGCGACCGTGAAGGAGCCGTCATCGTTGGGCGTGGCGGGGAACTGATGATCGTAGATGGTCACCGTTTGGCTGCTGGGCTGGCCGCTTGCGATCACGACCGTGCCCCAGAGTTGCAACTGCGTCGAGTGGAGCGCCACGGTGAACCGCTCCGGACCCTCGTCGACATTGTCCTCCAGGACTGGAATCGTCCACGACGCGCTCGTCGTATGCTGCTTCACCAGCAGTGCGTACGGGCTGGGTTGTTGGCAGTTGGGGAAGATGCAGTTGGTATAGCGGCCGCTGTCCTGGCCGAAGTCGGAGGCGTTGGTCTGCCCGTGCGACCAGGTCAGCATGACGAACGTATCGCCGGCGACCGAGTGGTTGAAGTTCACCGTGAAGACGACATCGGTACCCTCCGTGACGCCGTTCGCCGACACGGTCAGCGTGGCAGTCGGGACTGCCAGTGCAGGTTCAGAGGTCGACAGCAGCGCCGTTGCGGCGAGCAGTGGGATCAGCGCCAACAAGGCGCTGCGCTTCCACCATCGGCGAGCGGCGATCGGTATCACGCGTGTCATCTTGGCGTCCAATCACAATCAGTGAGGGCGAACGGCGTGCTGTCCCCATTGGGGATAGGTTACTACTTCCAGACATGGCGCTCCGATCTTCACGGCAGCATCAAATGCCAGTAGCGGGAGCAGATCACCGCTCAGAGGGAGGCCTTTGAAAAACTCCCTTTCTCCCCCTTGCGGGGGAGATGCCGAAGGCAGAGGGGGGTCCGCTGTTCAGGAGCCCTATCTGGTCATCATCAGCCGCCCCCCTCTGTCACTCCGTGACATCTCCCCCCGCAAAGGGGGGGAGAGGAGACTAGGGAGTTTTGCAAAGGCCTCCTCAGAGGCGGGGACGGGGGTAAGAATCGGACGAGTCGCAACATCGCAGACTTCTAGGCAACCAAGCGGTCCGCACAGACTCGGACTCGCGCGGACCCGGTGTTGTTCCCCCGTTCCCAAGAGGGGTAGCATCCAATCCAGCGATGTTCGGCCAGGGAGGGAGCACTCGGATGAGCCCACGCATCAGCCGATGGTTCAGCTGGCGATTGATCGCGATCCTGGCGCTGTTGGTTGGCGTGGCGACGGGGTCCAACCTCTCCGCACAGACCCCGACGCTCACGAATTCGCTCACGGGATTGATCAAGCTCGAGCTGGGTGGAACGCAGCCGGGCACGCTGACCCTCTCGTCGGCGCCCACGATGGGAGTCAGCGTGACGCTGCTCTCATCCGACACGGACGTGGTCAAGCTGAGCGCCAGCGGCTCGGCGGCCGACGCCAAAGACCGCGTCACGCTGACGTTCACACCCGGCTCCCACACGGATATCCCCTACACGATTCACGTGGTCGCCGCCGGACGTGCCGACATCTACCAGATGATGGTGATGGACGGAACCTCGCCGACGTTCACGCGGCTCCAGGTCGAGGTGATGCAGAGCAAGACCGCCGGCGGCATTACCATTCGCAGCACCGCCGCCGATCCGTGGTTTCCGCTGTACTGGGCGGAGCGCACGCCGCCCAGTACGTTTGATCATGTCTTCGGCGATACGGATCAGTTCACCTACGAAGTAGCGCTCGACGGCGTTACTTGTCCGGCGACCGTCGAGATTCGCGGAACCCTGCACGGCTACTACATGAATCCGCCGATCAAGCGACTCGGCATCCACGAGGCGGGCCAGCCGAGGGACGATCCCTCAACAAACATCAACTCGCTCTCGCTCGACTTGGCCTATGCCGCCGGGGAATGCAGCACGCCCAAGTCTGTGACCATCTACGGTTTGCAGGATCCAGATACGTATTACTGGTATGTCCGCACCCAGCTTTCCCACACGCTGGTCCAGGGCGAACATCGCACGAACGGTCCGAAGTTCGGTCTGTTCCAAAACGAATTGCAGAGGCTCAACCTCAGTTTCGCGAGAGTGAACAACAGCGACCTATCGACATCCACCTGGTTCAAGGCGCACAATCACACGAAGGTGGTCGCCCCGCGTCAGCGCATGGGCGAAGCGGTAGCTTGGGCGGAGTTCTGCGTCTTCATACATACCGACCATCTCCTATGGAAAACGGACAACGGCATAGCAAAAGTACGGAACAAAGGCAACGTCAGCTGGCCGCGCCTGTCTCGTTATCTGTACCTACCGGAGCTGACGCTGGTACCGGCGCAACACGCGAGCCAGTTCTGGTGGTACAATCCGGATGACGGCACGTATGATCGCAGCAATTATCGCCCGTTCCCGGACCCGGATGCGAACGGTCTGCTGCTGCCGTTCGAGATCGAGCGCTACACCGGCGACGTCAACGGCGGCGACCGGTGTCAATCGACGATGATGATGATGAACCACAGACGCAATGGCGTCTGGGAGCTCGTATATTCCGGCGGTCCATCGGCGAGCGACGCGGCCAGCATCGACGAGTGGCGAACCAACGTCAGGGATACGGTGAGACCGCTTGTCATCGAGGCGGACGACTACGGCAAGTTCATTAACCTCCGGATCAGAGGCGTCAACGGCGTCAATCCGAACATGGGTAGTGGATATGATGTCCGCACGCCCAGTGGTCCCTGGCAGTGGTTCAAGCTCCGCGCCCTCGAAATGCTCGGCGCGCGCCCACACGGGTCCCTCGGCGTGTACTTTGTCGACGAGGTCTCCGGAGGGACCGGGGACTAGGGCCGGTTCAGATCGGCCACTTCCTGACCAAGAATTCCGTCATTGCCGCGCTTGTCGCGGCAATCTCGCCGAGATGAGCACAGACCATGGCGCCGAATACAGCGAGATACCCGCGACAAGCGCGGGTATGACGAGATGTCAAGGGCTATGAGGCTCCATGTGAACAGTCCCTAGAATCCGCTGTACGCGCAGGTCTCCAGAGTGAAAAAGGTCAAACCTGCGCATTTCTGTACTGGGCGGCAGCGGATTCATTGGACCGCGTGTGATGCGGCGGCTGGTCGAGCATGGACATGAGGTTCACTGCATGGACATCAATCCCAACGCGGACATCCTCGACCCGCTGCGCGAGGCGACGCAGCACGGTCGGAAGTACAGCCCCTCGCAATAGTCCAGGTCCCCGCTTACAACGGTTGGAACGAGAACTCAATCATCTGCCGCGGCGAGGAGCCGACGGGTCACTGGGCCAACGATCTACTGACCGCAATGACGACGAGCCGACGGCGACAACATCCCGTCGACTAGTCGCCGCCGGTCGCTGCTGCCACAAAGTGTACGTGGATCTCTCCATACGAGAGCGCAGACGGTATCTCGGCGAAACTGAACTTGATCCCGACGCGACGGCCGGCCGGGTCGTACACCTCGTAGTCGGTGCCTCGCGCGGCGTACGGATACACTCCGGCGATACGAACGTTGATGAACTGACCCCAGTCGTCATCCTCGATCACAAACGGCGCGACGTCGGTATTGGCGCTATCGCTCAGCCATGCGGCGACTTCGTTCCCTTGCAACGATTTGTCCGAGCTGAGCGCCACCGGACCGCCGACGTAGACCGTCTCCCACTTGCCGACGCCGCTGGTCGGCGCCGCCTGACAGTCACCGTCTCGACTGACGACCTCACTGTAGCGCTGCATCTGGACTGGCAGCGTAAACTCATAGGTCCCGATCCTCAAAGCATCGCGAATTGGAAGGCCTTCCCTGCCTGGCCCAAAGGAATGTATCTTGTATTGTATCGGCTGCAAGGTGATCTGCTTCAGGGGTATCGGACCACGGCCCTGCGGGTTGTGGTTGCCGATATTCAACACGCCCGCATGCCGACTCATCCGGTCCGCTTGCAGTTTTTCGAAGATCGGGAGGTAAATGCAAAACTCGGTGTACCGAAGCTGGCCCATCACTCGCGAGTCGGACGGCGGCCTGAGCCATAACCTCGTCGGATTCCAGAAGGAGATGGGCATGCGTAGGAGAATCTCATGGACGTTGTCATCGTAGTCGCTATACCACTTCCCGTCGTCGTCGTACCCTGTCCCGCCGTATCCGGTCGAGACTCTCTTGGTATAGGCAATCTTGTCCTCATATGTGTCGCCAAGCGTGGCGTTCAACACGTAGACATACTCCGCCCGATCAACAACCCAGATTCTCAGCGTCGGCCCTGGCTCCGATGCCTTCACGCCATTTCTCTGCTTCAGCGTGTGATGCAGGTACGCCCAGGCGGGGTCGGCGCCCCTCGTCTCATAATCCGGAAATGATGTAATCGTCACTGGCTTCGGCGTCGTGCATGTCGCTTGTGGGAAGGTGAGCGTTGCCCACAGGTGCTGACCTCGTGTGTGGCCGCTAGCGTGCGGCGTCGCGCCCTCGCCAAAATCGAGTTGATTATTCCACTTATATTGCGTCCAGGTCGATTTACCACTGCGGATGTGCACTTCAGCCGGGCCCGTCGCACAAGCCGCCGCGTCCAGCGAGACTTCATACGTGACCGATTGCGCCTCGCCCATGCTGTGATCCATCAGCCATCCGCCATGAACGCCCGGCGAGATCGGAAACCATGGTTGATCGACCAAGCTGCGCAGCGTGATCTGTCCATGCTGTTTGACGGTACGCACATGAACAGTGAGAAACGTGAAGCTCGGCTGCGTGCCCGCATGCATCATCTGAATAATGATCGTCTTGCCATCCCGAACCGGCGCGATCGTGAACGAAACGCCCTGCCACTGGGTGTTCGTGAACTCAAGCGTGACTCGGTCCGCAGGAGCGGCGTCGCCGAGCTTCAGCTGCGCCACCTCAGGATCGGTCGAGACCAGCGTCACCATCACCGGCGATCCCGGATCAGGCTGCGCCGACAGATCGAGCGTGACTTCGCGCGGTGCGCCATAAGTAACCTCGACCGTTCCCGATGGGGAACTGCTGAGGCTCATGCCCTGCGCGCCCGCCTCGGGCGCGACCATCACGCCGACCAGCAGCGCAACGACCAGCCCCAGCAGCCGCCATCCGAGCCGGCCGACGCCAACCTCAGCCTGTTGCGCGTGCTGCGTGTGTTGGGTGCGCATCGGGCTGCTCCAGTCTCTGCTCAACCAGCCGTCCCGCCAAGTCTGGCAACTCAGGAACCAAGCATAACCCCGCCGACGGCCACCGGCGGCGGAACGACCTATCGCTATCGTCCGCCCTCGGGCACGCTGCTAGGAGGATTGGTTGTGTAGACCCGGAGATCGGTCGGTGATGTCAGTTGCAACATGAAGACGTCGCGGTCGTCGGCGAGTTTCCGGTCAGGTGGCGCGAATCTGTCGCTGTGGGTTGAGCATTGGCGTCGTGGGTGTTCGATTTTGTTCGATTTTGGACGATCTGGGGCGATTTTGGGTTGGGTTTGTGCTCGATTGCGTGCGTCCTGGAGTGTGTTGTTTGGTGGTTGTCGGTTGGTAGTGGTTTCAGTTGGGGACGGGTTGGCGTGCGTGGATTTTGGATCGCACGTTCATTCTACTTGGATTCTCGGAGGGGTGTGAGGTTGTGGAGGGAGTTCGTGGTTGCGGGTGTAGAATGGGGGTCGGGACAACGGTGTTTGGAGGCTGTTGTGGGCGAGATCGTGGTTGAGATTGAGTTGGAGAACGCGGACGATCGCAGTCTGGCGCGGGCTGGCGTGCTCGCCGAGGATAGCGTGCGACGCGAGACCATCAAAGCCGTCGCCGATACCGGCGCGGTCATGCTGGCCTTGCCCGAGGATGTAGTGGAACGGCTCGGCGTAGCCGTCGTGGACACGATCACGACAACTTATGCCGACGGTCGGCGGGGCGAGTTGCCGGTGACCGACACATTGCGGATTCGGATCGGGGATCGTGAAATGGGGACAGAGTGCATCGTGGTGCCAGAAGGCGCAGAAGCGCTGGTCGGCGTGCTGGTGATGGAGCGTCTGGACCTGATCGCGGACCCGTCGAATCAGACGCTGGGCCCGAGGCCGGAGTCGCCGGATCGGCCGTTGTTGCGGGTGTAGGATGGTGGTCGGGACAACGGTGTTTGGAGGCTGTTGTGGGCGAGATTGTGGTTGAGATTGAGTTGGAGAATTTCGAGGACCGGATTGACGCGCTTCGGGGCCGGATTGACGTGGCGGCTGTGCGGCGAGAGACGATTCGGGCGGTGGCGGACACGGGCGCGCGGATGTTGGCTCTGCCTCAGGACGTGGTCGACCGCCTGGGCCTTGGGGAGATCGAGCGCGTTGCGACTGTTTACGCAGACGGTCGAAGCGGTGAGTTGCCTGTTGCCGGCTACATGATGCTACGAATCGACGAGCGCGAAATGCAAACGGACTGCATCGTCGTACCGGAGGGCGCCGAGGCGCTGCTTGGTCAGATTGCGATGGAGCGGCTTGACCTGATCGCGGATTGCGCGAATCAGACGCTGACGACGCGGCCGGAGTCGCCTGATCGGCCGTTGTTGCGGGTGTAGATAGAATCCACGGGGCCCAAGCTCAGAGTAGAACGGACTGTGACTTGGCCGACATCAAGAGAATCCAAGATCGCTGGCTGTACACGGGCGCGATCACATTCAAGCCACTGCGAGCGCCGATTAGCGCTCGCAGTTGGCGCGCTCCGTGATGGTCAGGTCATACGGCCCGATGTCGGAAATCCGGCCTCGACTGAGAATTACGCCGCCGACTTGCACGAAGTAATCGCCGCTGGTGGTCACCGTGAAGCAGACATCGTAGTTGTGACCAGGGATGAGCAGGGTCCCGGCCAGCTCCGCGCCGCCGCTGTCGACCGCATTACGACCAACCGCCAGTTCAGGGTCATCGCTGTCGCCGGCGTTCGGAATGACCGCCCCCACGAGGTAACTCTTGCCTGCCTGCAGTGACACCTTCACCCAATCGAAGTCGTTCTCGTAGTCAATCTGACCTCGGAACGAACTGCCGACCGTCGCCTGCGCGGTGGTCGTGCTGTCCGCGGGGTGATCATCCTGCGGTCCGTTGGCGGCCGTGACCTTGAACCGATAGCTGCCGAGCCGGAAATCGGCCCGTTCGATGCGGAGCGTGTACTCGCCGGTGCTTGGGACCACGACCTTGCAGTACTTGTGATCGTCGCCCCAGGTGAAACTGTTGCGGACTCTTGCCTTCACCCCGGGGTCCGGCTCAGACCACCAGGCGAGGATGCAGTAGTTGGTCTGATTGGTCCTCGTCGTCTCCCCATCCTCTGTAGCGTACGATGTTCGGTACGCGACGTAGCCTGTCCACCAATGACTACCCCCCTTGCCGAAGTAGACGCCTTCGATATGGTAATTGTCATTGTCGGGGTAGAGCGAGAACTTGTACTCGCGACCGGCGCTCAGCTTGACCCGAATCCAGTCCTTGTCCTTGACATAGTCGGTCTTGCCGCTGATCCACTGCGCCGCCCCGCCCGGCGTCACGCCGGTCAGATCGATCGCCGTCCCGCTGTTGTCGTGCGGATGGTCGTCCACCACCACATTCGCGGCGGTATCCAGCGACACCGTGTAGCGACCCAGGCCGGCAGTCACGATGTAGTACGTGCCCGCGGTTTTGGGCATGTAGCGAATGCGGTTATAGTTATCCGGTTCCTGACTGCCGCTAGCGTGACGGCTGCAAGTCACTAGCGTCCCGTCGCCGGTCTTCGTGACTTCACATACCGCTGGGCCGGGGTTCCGATACTGGTCGCCGACGACCAGCGTATCGCCGTCCGCGTCGAGCAATCCGTAGAACCTGACGTTTGTCATCAGCGGGACACCGAGCAGGCAGTGCGTGGTCCCATCGGTCGTGTAGATTTCACCCTCCGGGCTGTTCGGATCGCACGGATCTCGCTTGCCGACGGCATCCTGCGGATCGATGTCGAACACGTACTCTGTGTTCGCGTTCAACGAGACCCGATGCCAGTCCAGATCGTCGCTCGTCCCAATCGTGCCCGAAACCGATCCGCCGACCGCGAGCATGCTGGTCGTCGAAGAGTCGCCGTTGATATCGTCCGCTGGCAGTTCGTTGACGACGAGTGCATAGGGGCCCACGCGTCGCCGCTCCAGGTGGTACCGGTACCGCTGCTTCACGGCGACGAAGTACTCTCCGGTCGCCGATACGGCGACATCCACCCATGAGTGCCCCTCGTGATCTCCGCCGGCTTTGACCAGGTTGCCTTCGCCGTCGTAGAGTCCGCTGATCACCGATTCCGACCTGGCAAAATCCCACCCATATCGCGATTGCCTGGTGACCGAGTAGTTCTTGCCGGCCTCCAGTTGGACGGCGAACCAGTCTTCGTCGCCGTTCCGCTCGATCATCCCGCCCTGCTGCGTTCCGTCGGCGGGAACCGTGCAGGTTGTGTCTGTGCCGGCGGTGCAGTCATCGGCGATGCTCGACAACGCCACCTCTTTGACCGCTAACGTGTATGTGCCCAGACCGCTGTCGCCGCCGGTCGGATTCCCCGTCACCGCAAAGAAGCAGGTCCCGCCCGACGGCCAGCGGTGTTCGTAGAAGATGGCCTGGTCATTGTTCGTCCCGCCGATGTCGCGCGACAGATGCCAGAGCTCGTCCCGGTCGTACCGACCGCTCGACGAACGGCGGATGACCAAGTGGGCAATCCGGTAGCACGAGCTTCCCAAATGCGGATCGAATAGCGTGCCCTGACTGGTGTCGGTGCCGTCTTTGCCCTTCAGCGTGACCTCGTAGGCCTTATCGAGCGCGAACTTGACCTTGATCCAATCGACATCGCTGGCCGTCGTAATCTCACGGGAGATCGATAACCCGGCGGTCGTCGGAGTTCCCAGACTGCAAGTGGTCGTCAGGCCGGCGTCGCAATCGTCCGACGTGACGTCGACCTGTTGCACGGCGTACTTGGGCGTGGCGCCCATGACGATTTCCCGCGCAACCATCGCGGAGCCTGTGCCGATTCCTTTCAGCCGGACCAACTGCGATTGCTGCCAGTTCTCCTTCGTGAACGTAACCACAACGCGAGCGGCAGCAAACGTGAAGGCCTCGGCTCCCGGGTATCGGAGTGCCAGGGCGACTACGCCCGAATCGGTCGAGACGAGGGTGACCGTGACATCGCTCAACGGCTGCGAGTCCAACGACAGCGTCAGCCAGCGTTCCTCGCCTGTCTCGATCGAGACTGTCCCGGTCGGTGTGACCGATAGCGTCGGCGCAGCCTCGGCTGGCTCGATCAGCGCTAGAGCGACGACCAAGAGCCCCGCGATCAACGCGAGTAGGCTCAGCCCTCGCAGGGCGCGCCGTTCCGGCATCCGCCTCTTAGCCCCCCCCGCCCCGCGAAGGAGTAGATCTTGAACCGACATCACTCATCGCCTCCCGACGCCATCTCCGTTCAGTCTACAGTCAGTCTACAGACTGCGAACGCGCTGATCAGCAGGTCGAAGAAGCCGCGCATGCGCAGCTTGACGTAGTCCGCCAGCGGGAAGCGTTACCAGGTCGGCGCCCTCGATCTGCTGAAGCAGCGTGCGCAGATCGTCGGCGAGTTGGTTGATTCCTCCGTCTCGCAGCGGCGGGTCGTCATAGATCTCCTGTTTGGAGCTGTGCAAGAACCACTGGAGCTTGAGCGTGTGTTCTAGCTCGTCGAGGATGTCGTCTTCCCGCTTGAGCCAGTCGGGGTAGAGGACGCCGAGCCGAGCGATGGCGTCGGGGAAGTCCTCGACGCGCTGGTCGAGTTGGTCGTTCAGGCCGGCTTGGTTGGATTCCCACTTGCACTCAATCAGGACGAGTTCGCCGCTGCGCAGTTCGTAGCGGATGTCCGGGGCGTCGCCGCGGCTGCGTCGCTCGGCGCGGGCCTTGATGCCGCGTGCGCGGAGGAGTTGTCCGAGGAGCGGGTTGACGGCTTCCTCACGGGCGGTCTCGGTGGTCATGGGCTGGATTGTCGCACAGAGAGACCTGCAAAAGCTTCCGAATCCCATCTCCCCCGCAAGGGGGGAGACGGGGAGTTTGTCAGAGGCCTCCCTACGCGGAAATGTCGGAGCGGGGCGCCGGTCGGAGCGAGCGGCCGACCCGCGGCCGACTCTCTGACTTGATATAGCGTCTAATCTGATGTTGAACGATTGCGGGGGGTTCGCCCCGTGTGCTGGGGGGTCTGATGCGGTTCCCGGTGAGAACAACCGCTGTTCGCGCTGCCGCCTTGGCCCTGCTCGGACTCTTGCCGCTGCTGTTGACTTCCGTGCTCGCCCCGACCTCGCCGCAGGCGACCGCCCAGAGCGGACCCACGCTGAGCTTCTCCCAATCCAGCTACATCCTCAAGGAAGGCGAGCGGACGCCGCGCGACATGTTCGTGCTCTCGGCCCCGACCTCCGAGTACTTCCAGGCCTTCGTCGACACGATCGCCGGCAGCGCCACCGCCGACGTCGATTACTGGCACTCGCGCTTCGCCTTCGAGTTCCAACCGCGCCAGACGCGCAGCGGCATCTTCCTCAGGGTGCTGAACGACGCCGTGATGGAGCCCGACGAAACGTTCACGCTCAGGCTCGTCGAAAGCGACAGCCCGGTGCCGCTCGGCGCGATCCGCGAAGCGACCGTGACGATCAAGAACGCGCCCGACTACGCGACGGCGCGGCTGTCCCGGAAGTCGCGACACGTGGCCGAGGGCGGCTCGCTCTGGGTCTGGGTCTATCAGTCGCACCAGCTCGACGCGGTCAGCGAGATCGAGGTCCAGCTCGTGCACAACAGCACGGACGCCTCCGACTTCACAGCGGGGCAGCTCGACGCGGACAACAAGCTCCGTGTACGGATCTCCGCCGGAGGGCAACGGACCGGATTCCGGATACAGACGTTCAATGATGCGTTAGCGGAGACGGAAGAGCATTTTACGCTCAAGATCACCGGCGCCACGATGCTGAACAGCGCGAAACAGCTCTTACAACCTGATCACTATCAGGGCGAGCTGCGCATCAGCCTGCGCGACAACGAGCCGGGCGTGCAGCTGAACCGCGGCGAATACACGGTCAAGGAGGGCGACGATCTCACGGTCGAGGTGGTGTTGGACGAAACGCGGAGCGTCGATACCAGCGTCATGGTTGAAGCGAAGCCGCACGCAGACTCTCCCTCGGCGGGCGCGGACGACTTTGAGGCCGCCGTGAAAACAGTGATCATTCCCGCCGGTCGATACCGGGTCAGCGCGACGTTTACTACGGAGCGCGACAATGTCCTAGACGAAAGCGAGTCGTTTACGGTCGCGATCACCGATGTCGGCTCGAGCGGGTTGCCGATTCAGTGGCCGGGCGCGGCGCATGTATCGCTACAGGATGGGTCTTGGTGGGTCTGCTTTGAATCCGCCGAGAGCGTAGGCTCCGCCTGGCACGTGCTCGATCATGACTATAATCCCTCATGGTTTGCGTTCTACACGATACACGCGGCCGGTGAGAGCAGGGATTTCCATCAGGCGAACGACGTATTCACTGTCGGACATGTGTACAATGTAAGTGGCAACGATACCGCGACAGCGTCGCACTACTACGGCGAAGCCACTCGCAGAATGTACTTTAAGCGCAATTGGGGCGTTGTGGGATACGATCTGCTGCGGTCTCGGGGCAATCCTTCAGTGGCCGGCAAGTTCTTTACGGTCGAGTTGAAGGGCGCCGGCCTGGTGCCGCCGCCGAACCCGGACGAGTGCCACGCGCAGCACCGGGTGAACCTCATCTATCAACGGCCCGAAGTGTCCTTCGCCCAGGCGGAGTACCACGCCTGGGCGGGCGAGGACGCGGTGGTCACGCTTGAGATGATTCCACGACAAACCGGGTATTCGAAACACTTCAAAGTGACCGCGACGAGTGTCACCGGAACGAACGCCGCGGTCGCCGGCGACGACTTTACGGCTGGGCCGTACCGGGCAAGCATCCCGCGGGACAGCTACCGGGGTGACCTACGCATCCCCACGACGAATGACAATGAGATGCGGTATGAGTCGTTTGAGCTGGCCATACAAGGAGGCGACGCGCTGCCGAACCTGATTTGGCTCGGCGACCGGACCACGGCGACGGTGACGATCGGCCCCTCGCGCGACCTGTGGCCGGTGATCACGATCGAGCCGTACGCGGACAGCATCGTCGAGGGCGAGCCCGTGAGGTTGAGGCTCAGGTCCGACCGTCCGCTGCCGCGCGATCTGAACGTGATGGTGTTCCTGAGCGAGTTCCGCGCGGACGGCGAAGGGTTCCGCGAGAGCATGCGCGGCCCGGTCAGGGTGGCGATGAGCCAAGGCGCGACCGAGGTCATCTACTCCACCAGCGCGACGATGCTGGACATGTCGGACAGCGACCGGGCCATCTTCGCGCGCCTGGTCGAGATCGAGCCGACGCCGCCCTCACTCAACCTCTACCGAATCAACTCGACGCCGGTCAGCGTCCACATAGACGACAGCGATCAGGACTAGCTTCCGTTCCCGCGAAGGGACGCGAAGGGATCTGCGCGCAAACCGCATTCCAGGACCGCCTCCCTTTGGAGACCTGCGCGTAAATCGGTGGAGGTGCGCTCATGGCGTGCAACGAGTAATGCAGGTGGAGGCGCGCGCCCTGGTCGATCCAGCGCCGTCCGCGTTATGTAAACCATGTGTCAGAGGTCGAAGCGTTCGGGCCAGGCGCGCCGGCTGCGACCTTCCTTGCTCACGAACAACCAGCCCTTAAAAGCCTGTTGAGCAGGCAGTTTGCGGTTGCCGCACGGGGTCGGTATGAGCGGCGCGATCCCCGCCGCTCATGCCGATCCCTGACTCTGACACAGGTGACGAGGGGAGTGAACATGGGCTAGTCTGCCTGTCTGGTAAGCAAGGACACCGAGAGGTATCTCCATCATGCTGTTGAACGTCTCTAAGCGGGCACTGGCAGTGATCTCAGCAGCGTTGCTTGTGCCGCTGATAGCGGTAGCGTTGCTTTCCCAGCATCAGGGGGTCTCTGCGGAGCCTCCTCCTTGTAGCGGCGTCACCGTCGATTCCAGCGGCACGGTGACCTGGTGCGCGCAGGACGGCGCGGCCGGCTACGTCGTGCTCTGGTGGCAGCCCGACAGCAGCGCCGAGGACCTCGGCTTGCAGCACAGCACGGTGTCCGACGGCAGTACTACCTCAACTTCGGTCAGCCTGACACCCAACGCCAACTACGAGTCCGCGGTCTTCACCGACCAGTTCGAGATGGTCGGTGGGCTGGCGACGCTGAACGGCGGCGATCCGGTGGTGAGCGTCAGCGCAGGCGATGGGATCACCGAGGGCGGCGACGCGACCTTCACCATCACCGCCAGTCCGGCGCCGGCGGCGGACCTGAGTGTCAGCGTGACGGTGTCGGCCAGCGGCGACTACGGCGCGACCACGGGTCAGCAGACGGTGACCATCCCGACCACGGGCAGCGTCACCCTGACGGTCGGCACCACGAACGACGACACGGAGAAATCCGACGGGTCGGTCACGGCGACGCTGGATACCCCGGCCGTCGACGCCGGTTACACGGTGTCCTCATCGCAGGGCGCGGCGACGGTGGCGGTGGCGGACGACGACGGTCTGCCGGAAGTCAGCATCGTTGGTGGCGGCAATGCAACCGAGGGCGGCGACGCCAGCTTCACGATCACGGCCACTCCGGCTCCGGCGGCGGACCTGGACGTCAGCGTGACGGTGTCGGCCAGCGGCGACTACGGCGCGACCACAGGCCAGCAGACGGTGACGATCCCGACCACGGGCAGCTTCACCCTGACCGTTGGCACCACCAACGACGATGTGAACGAAACCGACGGTTCTGTCACGGCGACGCTGGATACCCCAGCGGCCGACGCCGGTTACACGGTGTCGGCGACCCAGGCCGCGGCGACGGTCGTCGTCGAAGACGACGACGTGCCGGAGGTCTCGATCAGCGCCGGCAGCGACGTGACGGAAGGCGGCGACGCGACGTTCACGATCACGGCCAGTCCGACCCCGGCGGCCGACCTCGATGTCAGCGTGACCGTGTCGCAGAGCGGCGACTACGCCGCGGCCACGGGTCAGCAGACGGTCACCATCCCCACCACCGGCAGCGTCACGCTGACGGTGGGCACCACCAACGATGATGCAGACGAAACCGACGGGTCTGTCACGGCGACGCTGGATACCCCAGCCGCCGACGCGGGATACACGGTGTCGGCGACTCAGGGCGCGGCCACGGTCAACGTGGCGGACGACGACGAGCCAACTCCCGAGGTCTCGATTAGCGCCGGCAATGGCGTAACGGAAGGCGGCGACGCGACGTTCACGATCACCGCCAGTCCGGTTCCGGCGGCGGACCTGGATGTGAGCGTGACGGTGTCGGCGAGCGGCGACTACGGCGCGACCACAGGCAAACAAACGGTGACCATCCCGATCACGGGCAGCGTCACGCTGACGGTCTCCACGACCGACGACGGCGCCAACGAGGCCAATGGCTCGGTCACGGCGACGCTTGATACGCCTGCCGCCGACGCGGGCTACACGGTGTCGTCGTCTCAGGGCGCAGCCACGGTGTCCGTCTCCGACGACGACGTTCCGGAAATCTCGATCAGCGCCGGCAATGGCGTCACCGAAGGCGGCGACGCGACGTTCACGCTGACCGCGAACCCGGTGCCGGCGTCCAACCTCGACGTGAGCCTGACGGTCTCGCAGAGCGGCGACTACGGCGCGACGACGGGCCCGAAAACGGTCACCATTTCCAGCTCGGGCAGCGCGACGTTCACGGTCGGCACGACCGACGATCAAACAGACGAAGCCGACGGCTCGGTCACGGCGACGCTCGTCAATGGGGCCGACTACAACCTCGGCGCAACAACGACCGCTAGCGTCGATGTCGCCGACGACGACGATGCGCCGGTCTTTACCGCTTGCACCGCTCTGCCGACGGTTGCGGTCTCCGACGCTGAGGCGCTGCCGAGCGACAGCGCGGCCGACTTTACGATCAGTCTCGATTGCATGCCGAGTCGGGCGGTGACGGTGTACTACTCGCACGTGCGCGAGGGTTCGATTGACAGAACCGACAAGATCGTGCTGACGAGCGGCGCGCCGTCCCAGACGGTCAGTGTGGAGATCAAGGGAACCAAGCGTCTGGAAGTGCAAGTGGTGTACGTCTTGGGTGCGCCGAACAATCGGGCCAAGGGGTCGCTCCGCATCGTCAGCGAGCGTCAGCGCCTCGTGACGCCGCCGACGATTCCCGTGGTCAGCATCAGCGGCGGCACCGGGGTGACGGAGGGCGGCGACGCGACGTTCACGGTCACGGCCAGCCCGGCGCCGACGGCGAACCTCGACGTGAGCGTGACCGTGTCGCAGAGCGGCGACTACGGCGCGACGACCGGCGCGCAGACGGTCACGATTCCGACGTCCGGCAGCGCGACGTTGACGGTCGGCACGACCGACGACCAAATCCACGAACAAAACGGTTCCATCACAGCGACTTTGGTCGGCGGTGCCGACTACGACCTTGGTACGTCAAAGACGGCGACCGTCTCGGTCGCGGACGACGACGATCCGCCGGTGGTCACGATCAGCGGCGGCAGCGGGATCACCGAGGGCGGCAATGCGTCCTTCACCGTGAGCGCGACGCCTGCTCCGAGCGCCAACCTCTCGGTGACCGTGACGGTCAGCGCGAGCGGCGACTTCGGCGCGACGACCGGTTCCAAGACCGTCACGATTCCGACGTCCGGCAGCGCGACGTTTACGGTCGGCACGACCAACGACCAAGCAGACGAAGCTGACGGCTC
The DNA here is from genome assembly GCA_965232875.1 of Dehalococcoidia bacterium. GTDB lineage: Bacteria > Chloroflexota > Dehalococcoidia > Bin125 > Bin125 > Bin125. Next base: position 485,228 of record OZ247431.1, read on the forward strand.
GGTCACAGCGACGCTGATCGATGAGGTCGAATACGACCTCGGGATATCAAAGACGGCGACAGTGTCGGTTTCCGACGACGACGTGCCGGAGCTGAGCATCAGCGCGGGCGGCGGCGTGACCGAGGGCGGCGACGCCAGCTTCACGATCACGGCCAACCCGGCTCCAGCGGCCAACCTCGACGTGAGCGTCACTGTGTCGCAGAGCGGCGACTACGGCGCGAGCACGGGCCAGCAGACGGTGACCATCCCGACCACGGGCAGCGTCACGCTGACGGTTGGCACGACCAACGACCAGACGGACGAGTCCGACGGCTCGGTGACGGCGACGCTGGATACCCCAGCGGCCGACGCCGGTTACACGGTGTCATCGCAAGGCGCGGCCACGGTCAGCGTTGCGGACGATGATGTCCCGGAGATCTCGATCAGCACCGGCAGCGGCGTAACGGAAGGCGGAGACGCGACGTTCACGATCAGCGCCAGTCCGGCTCCGGCGGCGAACCTGGATGTCAGCGTCACGGTGTCGCAGAGCGGCGACTACGGCGCGACCACGGGTCAGCAGACGGTGACCATTCCCACCACGGGCAGCGTGACGCTGACGGTTGGCACGACCAACGACCAGACGGACGAACCGAACGGCTCTGTAACGGCGACTGTCAACACCGGCAGCGACTACACGGTATCGAGCACCCAGAGTTCAGGAACGGTGACCGTCGCGGACGACGATGATCCGCCGGTTGTAGCAGTTCCGGTCGTCACGATCAGCGGCGGCAGCGGCGTCACCGAAGGCGGCAATGCGTCCTTCACCGTGAGCGCGACGCCTCCTCCGAGCGCCAACATCTCGGTGACCGTGACGGTCAGCGCGAGCGGCGACTACGGCGCGACGACGGGCACGAAGACAGTGACTGTCTCAACGTCGGGCAGCGCGACGTTCACGGTCGGCACGACCAACGACCAAGCCGACGAACCCAACGGTTCCGTCACGGCGACCCTGGTTGACGGGACCGACTACGCCCTCGGTACATCAAAAACGGCGACCGTTGCGGTCGCGGACAACGATGATCCGCCGGTGGTGATCCCGGTGGTCACGATCAGCGGCGGCAGCGGTATCACCGAGGGCGGCAATGCGCCCTTCACCGTGAGCGCGACGCCTCCTCCGAGCGCTAACCTGTCGGTGACTGTGACGGTCAGCGCCAGCGGCGACTTCGGCGCGACGACCGGTTCCAAGACCGTCACGATTCCGACGTCCGGCAGCGCGACGTTCACAGTCGGCACGACCAATGATCAAGCAGACGAGACCGACGGTTCGGTCACGGCGACGCTCGTCGATGGGGCCGACTACGACCTCGGCGCAACGAAGACTGCGACAGTGTCGGTATCGGACGACGACGATCCGCCGACGCCGACGATCGAGCAACCTGTTCAGCCGGTCTTGAGTGATTGCACCGGTCTGCCGACGATCGCCGTATCCGATGCAGAGGCGCTGGCGGGCGACAGTTCGGCCGACTTTACGATCAGTCTCGACTGCAAGCCCAGTCGGACGGTGAAGGTTTACTACGCGCACACACGCGAGGGTTCGATTGACGGAGGCGTCAAGATCGTCAGCCTCACGAGCGACGAGCCGTCCCACACGGTCAGTGTGGAGATCAACGGAACCAAGCGTCTGGGAGTGGAAGTGATGTACGCAACGGGCGCGGCGAACTATCGGGCCAAGGGATGGCTCAGCATCGTCAGCGAGCGGAGTCGCCCGAGCGTCGTTACGCCGCCGACGATTCCCGTCGTCAGCATCAGCGGCGGCGGCGGGATCACGGAGGGCGGCGACGCGACGTTCACCGTCACGGCCAGTCCGGCGCCCACGGCGAACCTCAACGTGAGCGTGACGGTCAGCGCCAGCGGCGACTACGGCGCGACGACCGGCGCGAAGACGGTCACCGTCTCAACGTCCGGCAGCGCGACGTTCAAGGTCGGCACGACCAACGACCAAACCGACGAGCCGAACGGTTCTGTGACGGTCACGCTCGTCGACGGGACCAGCTACGACCTTGGTACATCAAAGACCGCGACGGTCAGCGTCGCGGACAACGACGATCCTCCGGTTGTCGTCGTTCCGGTCGTGACGATCAGCGGCGGTAACGGCGTCACCGAAGGCGGCAATGCGTCCTTCACCGTGAGTGCGACTCCTCCTCCGAGCGCCAACCTCTCGGTGACTGTGACGGTCAGCGCGAGCGGCGACTTCGGCGCGGCGACCGGTGCGAAAACGGTCACTATTCCCACGTCGGGCAGCGCGACGTTCACGGTCGGCACGACCAACGACCAAGTCGACGAACCAAACGGTTCCGTCACGGCGACGCTCGTCGACGGCGCCGACTACGACCTCGGCACATCAAAGACGGCGACGGTCAGTGTCGCGGACAACGACGATCCGCCGGTTGTAGTAGTTCCCGTCGTGACGATCAGCGGCGGTAACAGCGTCACCGAGGGCGGCAGTGCGACGTTCACGCTGACCGCGACCCCGGCGCCGGCTACCAACCTGTCGGTCAGCGTGACGGTCAGCGCCAGCGGCGACTTCGGAGCGACGGCCGGTGCGAAGACGGTCACGATTACCACGTCGGGCAGCGCGACGCTCACAGTCGGCACGACCAACGACCAAGTCAACGAGCCAAACGGTTCCGTCACGGCGACCCTGGTCGACGGGGCCGACTACGACCTCGGGACATCAAAGACGGCGACCGTCGCGGTCGCGGACAACGACGATCCGCCGGTTGTCGTGATCCCGGTGGTCACGATCAGTGGCGGCAGCGGCGTCACCGAAGGCGGCGATGCGACGTTCACCGTCTCGGCCAGCCCCGCGCCCAGCGCCAACCTCTCGGTGACCGTGACGGTCAGCGCCAGCGGCGACTACGGCGCGACGACGGGCACGAAGACAGTGACTGTCTCAACGTCCGGCAGCGCGACGTTCACGGTCGGCACGACCAACGACCAAGCAGACGAAGCTGACGGCTCCGTCACAGCGACCCTGGTCGATGGGGCCGACTACGACCTCGGCGCGACGAAGACGGCGACAGTGTCGGTCTCGGACGACGACGTGCCGGAGCTGAGCATCAGCGCCGGCGGCGGGATTACCGAGGGCGGTTCGGCCAGCTTCACGATCACGGCGAGTCCGACGCCGGCGAGTCCGATCACGGTCAAGATCGCGGTCTCCGAGAGCGGCGACTTCGGCGCGAGCGGCGCGGCCACGATCACGGTCAGCGGCGGCTCGACGACCTACACGGTCTCGACATCGAACGACCAAGCGGACGAGGCCGACGGTTCGGTCACGGCGACGCTCCAAGACGGCAGCGGCTACACGGTGTCGTCCTCAAGCGGCGCGGCCACGGTCGCGGTGGCGGACAACGACGATCCGCCGGCCGTCGAGCTCAGCGTCTCGATCGATGATGCTTCAGGAACCGAAGGCGGCTATCTCGAGTTCACCGTGCGGCTCTCACGAGCGTCGACTGAGGAGGTCGTGGTCAACTGGAACACGGCGACCGCCCCGTATGACAAAATCAAGACTGGGAGGCGTGCGCGCAGTAGCGACTACAGCGGCACCTACGACAAGTTCGTGTTCCAGCCGGGCGTGACCGAACTGACCGGCGAGGTCTGGCTTGAGTCGGACGGCGAGGTCGAGGGCGATGAGCACTTCGCAATCGAACTGTTCCTCGGCGAGGGCTGGAAGTTCAAGCCCGACACGACCGGCATCATGACCATCCTCGACGCCGACTGAGGCCCCGATTGGAGCTACGCTGAAGTCCCGGGGCCGTAGCTCAGCCGGGAGAGCGCCGCCCTTGCACGGCGGAGGTCAGGGGTTCGAATCCCCTCGGCTCCACCATGCTGACAACCTCAAGAGCGTTCCAATGGCGTTCGCGCTTGAGCGCTCACCAAATTCGGAGCGAGGACGTCGCCTGGAGGGCTAGATCGAGTGAACGATCTAGCCCTCCGCGCCTCGTCGCATCCCCTGTCGCCACGCGCCGACCTCCCGTATCTCACCCGAGACGACCATAACGGCGCGGCTCCCGAGCCGGCGTGGTCGTCATCGAGTGATAACGCGAACGCACGGCGCCTATGTTCCGGCAAACGGTTGCGAGCGCAACCAACATCTGCTGCTTCCCTGTAGGCTTTTCGAGCAGCCGCTCATCGGGTAGATGCGTGGGCGGGGAGTGGGACGATGTCAAGTAGGACTGTTCTTCCAGCTCCGGTCCGCAGGGCAGAATCGGCATTGGCGGGGAGCGTCGCGGCCAAGTGGGCCGGACGTCTTCTCCGAAGAGACGTGGCTGCGGAGTCGCCAACTGGCGGCGCAATGCTTGAAAGACATGAGCGAATGAACGATCGAGCGGCCCGACGGCAGGGCGTCGCCCTGCCCAATTCTACCCCCCCCCCCCCCCCCCCCCCCCGCGCGATCTCGTGGGGAGGTTGCGCGTGAGGCGAGGCCTGCTGCTGGGTCTGGCGCTGCTGCTGATTGCGGCGGCGGGGTTGGCGGTGCTGCCGACTGAGCGCGGCGCGGCGCAGACTCCCGACACGCCCCAGCCGAACGCGCTCGGCACCTACACCGTCCCCGCCGACTGGCCGCTCATACCTGCGGGCATCCGGCCCGGCCACAGCTTCCGGTTGCTGTTCATCACGCATGCGCAGTACTTCCCTGCGTCCAGCGATATCGCCGATTACAACAGGATTGTGCAGGACGACGCCGCCGAAGGGCACCTGGCCATCCGGCCTTATGCATCGCTGTTCAAGATCGTCGGCTCGACCTCATCGGTTGACGCCCGCGACAACAGCGAGACCAACCCCGATCCCGACGAAGACGGCCCCGGCGTGCGCATCTACTGGCTGGACGGCGAGAAGGTCGCCGACGACTACGCCGACTTCTACGACGGTGCCTGGGATTCCTACGTCCACCGGGACGAGCGCTCCGAGTCAGGTACATCATTCTCGGTTTGGACCGGGAGCAACACGGACGGCACCGCCTATTCGGGTGCGGAACTTAAGGGCAGTCCCAGTGTCCGGGTCGGGTTTGTTGCTGCTGGGCAAGACATAGACCCGCTCAGCCAGCAGAACTGGGATCCAACAGTCACGACGACGCCGGGTTCTGCTGGTTTGTACTATGGGTTGTCGCCGGTGTTCACGGTGGGACGCCAGAGCGACGCCACGCCCGCCGATCTCGGCGAGGTCCCGTATGACTGGGAGTTGATCCCCGGCGGCCTCGGCGCAGGCGATCGGTTTCGGCTGCTGTTCCTGACTTCGACGACCCGAGACGCCACGGAATCGAGCCTCTTCACCTACGACCAGTTCGTGCAGGCTGCCGCCGCGGCCGGGCACGAGGCCATCCAGCCGTACGCCAGGCTGTTCAAGGTGGTGGGCTCTTCCGCCACCATTGACGCCCGCGACCACACCGGCACCAGATATCCCACCGGCGCGCCGATCTACTGGCTGAACGGCCCGCGCGTCGCGACCGGCAACGTGGGTTTCTGGAGCGGTAGCTGGGAAAACTGGGAACAGGCCGGTCGACGGTACGAGTCGGGACTCTCCGCCGATGACAGACAGCCCTGGACCGGCTCGACGAGCACCGGCACAGTCGATCATGGCCTGGGCGAACCCACCCCACGGACTGGGGGACTCCCCGGTGGCGTCAGGCCCATTAACGGGGGGTTTAGAGAACCCCAAGCCGAGCTCCGCTCGTTCTACGCACTGTCGGCGATCTTCGAGGTGCAGGAGCCGCCCCCGCGCGCGGTGTTCAGCGCCACGTGGATGAAGGTCGACGAGCCCTCGGCTTGCAGCAGCGACACGACGGAGCAGTTCGGCGCGATCCACGACCGCGATCTGGCGATGTACACGGTGCGGCTCAGCTCCGATCCGGGCGGCGAGGCGACGGTGCTCGTCCTCGACCCGTCGGATTCGCGGTCGGGGTTCAACCGCTACGCCGGGAACTGGGGCCGGATAACGAACCAGCCGGTCGGGGATACGAGCGCGGTCGCCGACCGCTCGAACAGCGGCACGCTGCTCGAGTTCGATTCGTCGAACTGGGAGGACCCGCAGACGATCAGGCTCAACATCCACTGCGCCGACCACGGCCGGCACACGTGGAACGATATCTGGCACGGGGTCACGTATCCGGGCGACCGCGTGACCATCAGCGAACCCAACCCCGATGTTCCGGGGCAGACGCGGGGGCGAGCGGTCGACAACTCGCGCTGGCAGGTGATTCGCCTGCGGGTGGTGGACGCCAGCGTGCCCGCGCAACCGGCCGACCTCTCCAGGTCGGACGCCTACGCGGGCACGCTCACGGCGTCGTTGAACGGCAGCGTGTCCACGCGCTGCGAATCGACCGAGTCGGGCGGCGACTGCGAGTGGGGCTTCGGCGTCGAGTGGGACTGGACGACCAGCGCCCATTCCAACGACATCTGGGACGCAGAGCGGCACTTCTGGGGGTTCCGCTTCAAGGTCGAGAGCGGCGAGGGCAGCGATATGTATGCCTATAGCTACGTACCGCAACCTACCTCGGAGGACATGATCAGGCCCGATGATGTGTTCGGCTGGTCCGAGCAACGCAACGATTCGCCCTACCGCTGGGGCGTCTACCCCAGCGGGCTGTACACGACGTTCGGCTCGACGACGAACCCGGGCAACCCGGTCTACCGGATCACGGTCACCCCGGTCACCGTCCGCGGCCAGGAAGTGCCGGGCGAGGCGGACACGTTGTGCGTCCAACTACAGTCTCGACTCGCGGCAGTACCGCAGAACAAGCAAGCCGTCGTGGTCGATTGCGACACGATGTTCACTGCCCCGGAAGCGATACCCGGGCAATTCAGCCCCAGCTCCTTCATGCGCCTGCACGCGCTGGTGCCGCCCACGCTGACGATCACGAGCGACGCCTTCGTGGTCGACGAGGGCGAGCGAGTCACGTTCACGATCACGGCCGGCAGCCCGGTCGAGGTCGATACCATCGTCCACGTGAGCCTGGCCGAAGAGCTGGGCGACAGCCCCGACCGCATCGGCCGTCATCAGTTGAGCACGGTCACCATCGCGGCCGGCCAACGCTCGGTCAGTTGGACGGCGACGACCCTGGCCGACGAGGTCGACCGGGGCGGCGGCAGCGCGGTCGCGACGATCATGCACGGCGACGGCTACACGCTGGGCGAGATCTTCAGCGTCAGCGTCGCGCTCACCGACGATGACGCTCCGGCGACGCCGGAGATCAGCATCAGCGGCGGGAGCGGGATCACGGAGGGCGGCACGGCCAGCTTCACGATCACGGCCAACCCGGCCCCGGCGGCGGACCTGGACGTCAGCGTGACCGTGTCGCAGAGCGGCGACTACGGCGCGACCACGGGCAAACAAACGGTGACCATCCCGACCACGGGCAGCGTCACGCTGACGGTGAGCACCACTAACGATGATGCGGACGAAACGGACGGTTCTGTGACGGCGACGCTGGATGCTCCGGCCGCCGATGCGGGCTACACGGTGTCCTCATCGCAGGGCGCGGCCACGGTCGACGTGGCGGACGATGACGACGCCTCTTCGGGCTACAGCGTCGATCCGCAGGTCGTGGCCGACGTGAAGGTGTGGGCGGCGGAGACGCACAACGGCGCGGAGCACGTCAACCGCTGGCAGCGTGTGCTGGTGGCATTCGGCGAGCTTGACGCGAGCGGCGTCAGCGGCATCGTCATGTCCGCGGCCGAGGCGCAGACCTATGCGGACCGAGGCTGGCCGCGCTGGGTCCCGGTCGTCGCCGAGCTGACCGCGCTGGAGGCATCGCAACAGGACCAGGAGCCGACGTCCGAGGTGCGCATCAGCGCTGGCGGCGGGATCACCGAGGGCGGCGACGCGACGTTCACCGTCACGGCCAGTCCAGCCCCCGCGGCGAACCTCAACGTGAGCGTGACGGTATCGCAGAGCGGCGACTACGGAGCCGCCACAGGCCAGCAGACGGTGACCATCCCGACCACGGGCAGCGTCACTCTGACGGTCGGCACTACCGACGACCCGACGGACGAGGCCGATGGCTCGGTCACGGCCACCGTGAACAGCGGCAGCGGCTACACGGTGTCATCCACCAATGGCGCTGCGACCGTCAGCGTGGCGGACGACGACGTGCCGGAGCTGAGCATCAGCGCCGGCGGCGCGATCACCGAAGGCGGCGCGGCCCGCTTCACGATCACGGCGAGTCCGACCCCGGCCAGTCCGATCACGGTGAAGGTGGGCGTCTCGCAGAACGGCGACTTCGGCGCCAGCGGCACCGCGACGATCACGGTCAGTGGGGCATCCACGACCTACACCGTGTCCACGTCGGATGACCAGCTCGACGAAGCCGACGGTTCGGTCACCGCAACCCTGCAGGACGGAACCGGCTACACGGTTTCCTCGTCCAACGGCGCAGCGACGGTCGCGGTCTCGGATGACGACGTGCCGGAGCTGAGCATCAGCGCCGGCGGCGCGATCACCGAAGGCGGCGCGGCCAGCTTCACGATCACGGCCAGTCCGACACCGGCCAGTCCGATCACGGTGAAGGTCAGCGTCTCCGAGAACGGCGACTTCGGCGCGACGGGCGCGGCGACGATCACCGTCAGCGGCGCATCGACGACCTACACCGTGTCCACGTCGGATGACCAGCTCGATGAAGCCGACGGCTCGGTCACGGCAACGCTCGAAGACGGAACCGGCTACACGGTCTCGTCCAACGGCGCGGCCAGTGTGTCGGTGTCGGATGACGACGTACCGGAGCTGAGCATCAGCGCCGGCGGCGGGATCACCGAGGGCGGTTCGGCCAGCTTCACGATCACGGCCAATCCGACCCCGGCCAGTCCGATCACGGTTAAGGTCAGCGTCTCGCAGAACGGCGACTTCGGCGCGACGGGCGCGGCGACAATCACGGTCAGCGGCGCATCCACGACCTACACCGTGTCCACGACGAACGACCAGCTCGATGAAGCCGACGGCTCGGTCACGGCAACACTCGAAGACGGAACCGGCTACACGGTCTCGTCCAACGGCGCGGCCAGCGTGTCGGTATCGGATGACGACGATCCGCTCGTGGATTCAGTGATCGAGCCGGATGGCGAGATCACCGTCTCGATCGAGGATGCTTCGGCGACCGAGGGTGGATATCTCGAGTTCACCGTGCGGCTGTCACGAGCGTCGACTGAGGAGGTCGTGGTCAACTTCAACTCGGCGACCGCCCCGTATGACAGAAACAGGACTGGCGTGCGCGCGCGCAGTAACGACTACGACGGCGTCTACGACAGGTTCGTGTTCAAGCCGGGCGTGACCGAACTGACCGGCCAGGTCTGGCTCAAGTCGGACGGCCAAGTCGAGGGCGACGAGTACTTCGCAATCGAACTGTTCCTCGGCGAGGGCTGGAAGTTCCAACCCGACGCGACCGGCATCATGACCATCCTCGACGCCGACTAGCGACCAGCGTCGGACGCCCTCCCCTTGGGGAGGGCGCCCGACGCACGCTCTGCGCCGCATTCGACGCAACGATTGCCAGGTTCAGAGGCGCATCGGCGGCGGCGCTTGCGGGCGGCCGAGGTCGAGGAGCGGATCAAGCATCGTCGGCGCAAGCACCAGCGCAATGGTCCGCTGGCAGTGGTTGCGCAAGAAGCTGATCGAGCGGCAGCGGTCGGCTCTGGAGCGGGTCTTCGGCACGCTTAGGCGGCACTATGGGTATCGTCGCGTCTTCGCCCCGCTCGCTCCGGCCGACGCCCCCTGAGTCTCCCCGCAACACCGGGGAACCAAGACTAACGCGCAAGTCTCCAGAGGGGGGTAGGTCCCGGGCAAAGAGCCGCTAGATATCCAATCCGAAGCAAATCTCGAAGGTTCTTGCATTTAGGAAGTTTGGTGGAGCTGGGGGGACTCGAACCCCCGGCCTTTTGACTGCCAGTCAAACGCTCTCCCAACTGAGCTACAGCCCCACGCAGCGCGCCACCGATCCTGTGCGGCGCGAACTACTAGCCTACGCCCGACATTGCCGACGCGCTACTGCGCGCGCTCCAGTTTTGTGATTCGCGTGCTTCTTGGCTGCTCACCAGGTCGCATCCGGTTTACGCTGGGCTAACTGAGATTGCGGATTCCGTTTGCCGCTGTCGGCAGTAGCTGCATACATTGACCGAACAAGCGTCGCGGGTGGCGCAAGGGATGGCGGCTATGCTCGACCGACTCCGAGACCTGTGGACGGAACGACCGGCGGTCGTTGCCGCCGCAGTGATCGCGCCAATCGCGTTCGTGGTCACGTTGCTTGTGCTGTTCCTGGCTGTTGGCAGTCGGGACAGCGGCGACTTAGGGCCGGACGCTGCTGCCGCTCTAGTCGAGCAGGCCGACCAGGAACAGGATGCCTCCTCCAATCCAGCACCTGTTGCTGTTGTTGTCGTGGATACCCAGAGCGACGATCAGCGGGACAGCGGACAGACTCAACAGGCAGACTCCGGCGATCAGCCATCGACCGCATCAGACGAAGAGTCGGCACAGCAAGCGTCGACCGCACAGGCCCATCAAGATCAGGCATCCGAGCAGCAGCAATCCCAAGCTGACCGGCAGCAGGTTGAGGAGGATGCCGGGCCGCTGGTTGTGGCGGGGTTCGTCGTGGTCCCGCTCGACTCGGTGCTGGAAGAAGCGATTGACGAAGACGCCCTGCAACACGGCACCGACGGCTCCGAAGGCGGAATCCTGCCGATCTCAAATGGCGTCGTCGTCTCAAGTCGCGAAGAGCATCGGACGACCTGGGAGTTGCTCGTCCCTTCAGCCGGGCTGAAGAGCACCATTGTTCGCGTAGACAGGACGCCGTCGGGCGCGATGGGCTCGCCGGACAATCCTTATGTGATCGGCTGGTTGGACTCCAGCGCTGCGCCGGGCGAGACGGGAAACACGCTGCTAGCTGGGCATCGTGACTTCGAAGACAAGTCGGGCAACATCGGCACGGGCGTCTGCTGGGAGCTGGTCAACACCGAGGCGGGCGACTTGATGCTTGTGCGCGATCACGACAGCGATATCTACTACGTCTACAGGGTCACTGAAGCGGTGACGGTCAATCCATACGATCCAGACGCGGTGCGATACCTCAGAAACACTGATGAACCAGTCATCACGCTGATCACCTGTACCGGGGCATTCAACGCAGAAACACACCAATACTCGCATCGGTTCGTCGTCGTGGGTGTGCTCGCAGCGGTCGCGTCGCCCGACGCATAGGATGTCGAGGCCAAGCGGATGCTGCGAACCCTGCAGGAGGCCTCCGGGTGGTGCTATGACCTGCTTTGGTACATCGCAGATCTTCGCTATCAGCGTCCGCGGTTGTTCGCGGGCATCGTTGCTTCATTTCTGCTTCTTGTCGCTCTGATCCTGATTCCGATCCTTGGGTTTGGCAGCGCTTCGGGGCCATCGACATCACACGCATTGGCCTGGCCGGACTCTAACGGAGAGTCGGTCGGCGATGGGTCTCGTGAGGTTCGCTATGTGCCATACAACGGACTGGCCAACTCAGAGGACGAGAACATTGCGGATTCTCGAGGCTTGCCGGCTGAGCCGGGGGAACCGCGGGTCGTGCTGCCGAAACTGTCGGAGGTGTTAGAGGAAGACTTCAACGACTCGGATCTCACCTTCGGTTCGGACGGCTCCGAGGGCAGCATCTTGCCGTTGGACAACGGCGTCGTGCCTTCGAGCGGACCGAGATTTTCGACAACCTGGGAGCTGATTCTGCCCTCGGCCGGGATTCGGGCAGCGGTGGTGCAGGTTGGATTGACACTGGACAGCGCTATGGGATCGCCCGACAATCCGTTCGTGGTGGGCTGGTTCAATCGTTCCGCGATTCCTGGGCAATCGGGCAACGCGCTGCTGGGCGGGCACCGGGACTACCAGGATCGGGACGGTCACGTCGATGTCGGTGTCTGTTGGAAGCTGGACGAGACGCGGGTTGGCGACCAGATGATCATGTTCGACCAAGCAACCAATCGTTACTACGTCTACGACGTGGTCGATATCGCCCACATTGATCCTGATTCAAGGGATGCCGTTAAGTATCTGAGCCAGACTCGTGAGTCGGTCGTGACCTTGATTACTTGCTCGGGAGACTTCGACGAGGACACGCACAGTTACGACGAGCGGATTGTCGTGGTGGGGCTGCTCAACGCGATCGCGGAGCCCGACGCATAGCGTTCCCGACGGCTTACCAGTACTGGCGGCGTTTGCCTCGCTTGCGGCCTGTTCCGCTGTGTTTCCACTCCGATGGGTCGGCGGTTCGCTCGACAGCGACGGCGCAGACCTTGTACTCGGGGATGCGGGCTACTTCGTCATAGACGTTGTTGGTGAGCCAGTTGACGGCGCTCTCGGCGAGGCGCACGAAGGGGACGAAGATTGAACCTTCGGCCACGTCATCGGTGACGAAGCTGACGCCTTCCAGACGGCCTCGACGCGAGGCGACCCAGACGGAATCGCCATTTGTGATCTCAAGCCTGGCTGCGTCATCGGGGTGAATGGCGATCCGCAGTTCCGGCCATGAATCGACAAGACCTTCGACTCGTCGGGTGATCGTACCGCCGTGCCAGTGATAGAGGACGCGGCCGGTGTTGAGAATCAACGGGTAGCGCTCGTCGGGGGCTTCCTCCGAAGGCGGCAACTGCCGCACCGGGATGAACTTCCCCAGTCCGCGTGGGAACGACTCGTCGTAGAGTCGCGGCGTGCCTGGATGGTCTTCGCTCGGACAGGGCCACTGAATGCCGCCTTCGTCGTCAAGTCTCGCATGGGACAGGCCGGCCATGATTGGCGTCAGGGAAGCCAGTTCGTCGAAGACCGAGGCGGCCGAGCCGTGTTCGAAGCCGATCGATGTCATCCCAATCTGCCGGGCGGTGCGCCGCGCCACATCCTGCACAATCTCCCAATCGGCCCGAGCCTGGCCGACGGGCGGAATCACCTGCCGGACGCGCTGCACGCGACGCTCGGAATTGGTGAACGTTCCTTCCTTCTCGGCGAAGGAGGCCGCCGGCAGGACGACATCGGCGAGCTCAGCCGTTTCGTGCATGAAAATGTCTTGCACCACGAGGAAGTCGAGCTTACCGATTGCTTCGCGGGCGTGGGCGAGATTTGGTTCCGTCAGGAGTGGGTTCTCGCCGACGATGTACATGCAGCGGACGCCGTCACTCGAGAGCATGCTCTCGACCATGTCGGTCGCGCGCAGACCTTCAGCCTGCGGCAGGTCGGACTGCCAGATGTCGTTGAACTTCTGCAACACCTCAGGCGTGTATCGCTGATAGCCGGGCAGCGCGTCGGGCACGCAGCCGGCGTCCCCGGCGCCCTGCACATTGTTCTGGCCGCGCAGCGGCGATACGCCGTTGCCGACGCGTCCGACCTGTCCGGTCAGCAGGGCGAGATTGAGTAATGCGGTGGCGTTGGCGGTGCCATTGGTGTGTTGTGTGACGCCCATGCCCCAGATCAGACACGAGCCGCCGGGACCGGAGTCGGTTGGATTGGGTTGCGCATAGGTGCGAGCTGCGCGGATGAGCAGGTCAGCGGCCACGCCGGACATCTGCTCGACGTGTTCGGGCGTGTACTCGTCGAGTTCTGCTCGCCACTCGTCGTAGCCCTCGGTGCGATCGGCGATGAACGGTTCGTCGGCCAGGCCCTCGTCGAGGATGACCTTCGCCATGCCATTGAGCACAGCGACATCGGTGCCGGGATATTGACGCAGCCAGAGATCGGTGTGGTCGCACATCTCGATGCGCTTGGGATTGAGCACGATCAGCGCCGCTCCGCGGTCAACGGCGCTGCGCATCCGCGAGGCTGCGACGGGATGGTTCGAGGAGGGGTCGGCGCCGACGACGAAGAGGCAGTCTGAAGCCTCGTAGTCGCTGTAACTGTTTGAGGTGGCGCCGGAACCGAGTTGGGCCAGCATCGCTTCGACCGAGGGCGAGTGGCAGAGTCGGGTGCAATGGTCGATGTTGTTCGTGTCCATGACGGCGCGGACGAACTTCTGCAGCATGTAGTTGTCTTCGTTCGTCGCCTTGGCCGACGAGAACGAGCCAAATGCGCCGCGATGCTCGGCAAACTTTTCGGCGACGAGGTCGAGCGCATCGTCCCAGGAAGCCGGCTGCAAGCCATTGGGTCCACGGATCAACGGTGTGGTCAGCCGGTCAGAATGGTTGACGAAGGCTGTGCCAAAGCGTCCCTTGACGCAGAGCAGGCCCTTCGAGGAGAGGTTGTTTGGGTCGTCGTCGACGTGGGTGAGGATGCCATCCTCGGCGGTGATGTTGATGCCGCAGCCAACGCCGCAATAGGGGCAGACCGTTGAGACCGTCTTGACTCCCGAAGCGGCGCGCTTGGGCATGAGCGCCTCGGTTGGGCAGGCGGCGACACAGGAGCCGCAGGATGTGCAGGTTGATTCGCCCAGTGGTTCGTCTCCGAAAGACGCGATGCGTGCAGCCTTGCCCGCGCCGGCGATGCCAATCGCTCCGATGTGTTGCCGATCGCTACAGGCCGAGACGCAGCGTCCGCAGAGGATGCAGTCGGTGGCGTCGAACTTGTAGAAGTGGTTGCTCTCGTCGATGTGATCGTTGGATCGTGCGGTCCAACGATCGCCGCTGGCGTCGTGTGTTGCAGCGTGATGTCGCAGCTCGGTCTGACCTGAGCCGTCGGCGTCGATGCCGCGTTCGGTCATCGCCAGGGTGAGCTCGATGATGCCCTTGCGAGCGGCCGTGGCTGCCTCGGAGTTGGTACGAACGACCTGTCCGTCGGCGAGCGGGGTGTGGCATGCTGCCGGTAGTCCACGGACGCCGTCAATCTCGACGAGACAGGTGCGGCATGCCCCAAGCGCCGGGCCGTCGTTGTCCTTGCACAAATGGGGTAGGTCGATGCCGGCGGAGAGCACGGCATCGAGAACGGTCACGCCAGGCGATGCGGAGACAGCCTGACCGTCAATGGTCGCGCTGATCGCTTGTGCGGAGGTACTGGTCGTCATATGACGCTCCCGCCAAATTGGTGTCTCGCTGAGGTGATTGGATTGGGCGCCATCTGGCCGAGGCCGCAGAGGGAGCCGGCTGCGATCAGGGGAATGAGCTCTTCGATATCGGCCCAGTTGCCCTCGGCGAGGGCTGTGGCCATTCGTGCCGAACCTTCGCGGCAGGGCGTGCACTTGCCACAGGATTCGTTGGCGTTGTAGTCAGCCCATACGGCCAGCGCCCGCTCGATGCCGAATGATTTGGGAATCGCGATGATCCCGCCGGCGCCGAGCAAGGCTCCGTGCCCGTCCATTGCTCCCGGCGCGATCGGCGTGTCGAAGTGCTCGGGCGCGAGGAAGCCGCCGGAGGGTCCGCCCATCGTGACGCCAGCCAATGCCTCTCTCGGTTGGCCCAGTTCCACGACCTCCGACACAGGTGTGCCGAGCGGTAGTTCGACGACTCCGCGGTTTTGGAATGCTCCGCTGAGCTGGATCAGCTTGGTGCCGGGCGTGCGATCAGTCCCTACTTCTCGGAACCAGTCGGGTCCGAACTCAAATAAGTCGGGGACGTTCGATAGCGTCTCGACGCTGTTGATTGCGGTGGGGCGGCCCCACAATCCGCGTTCGGTGGGAAATGGCGGTTTCAGCCGAGGTACGGCGCGGTGTCCTTCGATCGATTCCAGGATCACCGACTCCTCGCCGCAGACGTAGCCTCCAGCGCCGCGCCGGAGCTCGACGGTCAGTCCGTCCATCAATCCGGCAGATTGCGCTGAGACGATCGCATTGGCCGCTGCGGCTGCTGAGCGGTCGGCCATGCCGTTGATGTACCAGTAGGCATGCGATGCGCCGAGCACGTAGCAAGCGATTCTGATCCCTTCAAGGATGCGCTGGGGGTCGGACTCCATAAGCCAACGGTCCTTGAACGTGCCAGGTTCGCCTTCTTCACCATTGGCGACGAGCAGTGGTTGTCCATTTCGTTCAGCCGCGTCGATGGCGCCGCTCCATTTGATCTGTACCGGGAAGTACGCGCCGCCGCGACCCAGCAGACTTGCTTCGCCGACAACAGCGAGTGCTTGCGAAGGGCTGAGTCGAGAAGCCGCTTCCCACCCGCGCCATTGGACTGGGTCCGAGGTTCGGGTGGCTGTGACTCGTTTCAGACCTCCCGGGACCGTCGCTCGAGCGCTGCTAACGGTGGCCTGTGGTATCGATGCTTCCAGCCGGTCTGCTCCTGAGACTGTGACTGGTCCCTGTTCGGCTGCCGCGCAGAGGAACATGCACTCGTGTGCTTCACCTTCTACTTCATGGCTTCCGGCGGCGATCTGGCAAGGCAGACCGCGACAGACGCGAACGCTGTCCGATGCGAGGGGACTCCAGCGGAACTCGGTATAGCTGGTTGCGACGGCAAACAGCTCGGCGCGGGGCATGTGCAGCCAGCCGGCCACTGCTTCCAGCGCTGCATGATCGAGATAGCCGAATGCGTCGTCAATCAGGTGCAGTGCCGGCAGCGCCTGGGTCCGTTGGCGCGGCAGTGCCGTCAACGCTGTCTGCAACTCTGTGAGTCGCGCCTCGGTTGCTGTCTCAGTTACCACCCGGTCCAAGCCCTTCCGGCCGTTAGGTCGGCCATCGTTTCCACCCATCGAGACGTGCTGGATACCATTCTAGATACCACTCTGATTGCTCCCGATGGCGATCGGATGGGAGGGCTCGTGATGACTGACCGGACAGAACTGCCCCGTTCCTATGCCGAGGCTCACCGGCGCAATCCACCGCCCAATCGCTACGGCGGAGCGAACACGTTCCTTGGCGTTCCGCACGCCAGATTGAGCGATCCGGAAACGTTGGAGGGATCTCAGGCAGTCATTCTCGGCGCACCGTTTGACGCTGGTACGAGCTATCGGCCCGGCGCACGATTCGGTCCGAAGGCGATCCGCTCCACGGACTACATCCCTCACTCCGGTTATCGGCCGCATCTCGCGTTGCGGGTTGACCCGTTGGGCGAACTGGGTGTCGTCGATGCTGGCGATGTCCACATGCAGCAACTGGACAGTGAGGGCGGCCTGAAGAACCTGATGGAGGCGTGTCGGCAGGTGTCCGCAGTAGGGGCGATGCCAGTCGTGCTGGGTGGTGATCACACGATCACGTACGCCACTGCACAGGGTGTAGCCCAACACCACGGCTTCGGTCGGGTCTCGCTGATTCACTTCGACGCCCACGCCGATACTGGCGATTCTGAGGGAGGTCTCTGGGGACACGGCACGCCGATGCGCCGCTTGATCTTGAGTGGCGCGATCCGCGGTGATCGATTCCTGCAGATCGGGCTGCGAGGCTACTGGCCTGACCCTCCGATTCTCGAGTGGATGGCAGACCAGCGAATGCGCTGGTACGAGATGACCGAAGTGGTGGAACGCGGCCTCGACGAATGTCTCAGCGAAGCATTGGAGCGGGCAGCAGATGATTGCGACGGGGTCTTTCTTTCTGTCGATGTCGACGTGGTCGACCCCGGTATGGCCCCAGGCACCGGCACGCCTGAGTCCGGCGAACTCACGTCGAGGCAACTGCTCGATGCCGTCCGCCGAATCGGGATGGAATCCAATCTGCTCGGCATGGACGTGGTCGAGGTCGCCCCGCCGTACGACACGTCGGATGTCACCGCGCTACTCGCCAATCGTGTGGTCTTGGAGGCGCTGTCCGGGGTAACGGTTCGGCGCAAGCGTCGAGACTGAGTAGGTGATCCAGCTGCTCAGATAGATCAGCCAGCGTCGCTACGCTGATTTTGGAAGGATCAAGCAATGGTTACAAAGATGACAAGTCTTGAGCAGGAAACGCATCTGGAGCAGGGGACTGAGGAGAACATCAAAGAGTCGCCAGAAGAAATCGGCGAGCCCTTGCCGCAGCTGAACTCGCAGGAGGTGCTGTCTCACCTGATAGAGCCAATCGTATTGCGACTGCCTTCAGGATGGCGGCTGACTGATGATGCTCTGTTCGAGTTCTTCGAACTCAACGAGCCGGTGTCGTTTGAACGTACCAAGGAAGGGTATCTCGTCATTTCTCCTCTCTCGCACGGCCCCAGTTCAGCCCTTGCCATCGAGATCAGTTTCCAGCTGATGGTTTGGCTCAGAGCGGGGCCAGGAGGCGAGGTCCGCGGCGAGGGCGGGGGTTACAAATTCGGTCCGACACCGCCACCGGGCGAAGAGGAAAAACAGGCCGAACGCGCGCCTGACGTCTCGTGGTACCCGCAGGACGTGTTGGACGCCATTGATCCGGAAGTGTACGAGGACCAGCTACTGGAGGTCTGTCCGCCGTTTGTGGTGGAAATCGTGTCGGCGAAGCAGCGAGTGAGGCCGCTCCAGACCAAGATGCGGGAGTACATGAGCTACGGCGTGCAGCTTGGCTGGCTGATCGACCGTAGGCGCGACAAGGCCTGGATCTATCGCGCGGGACAGGATGAACCCGAGGAGCTGGATCGCCCGGCGACACTGTCGGGAGAGGACGTACTGGAAGGGTTCGAGTTGGACTGCTCCAAGATCTGGCGCTAACCCTGGCGTTTCGGGCTCGGCGGTTACCCTAGGGCCATGCCCAACGATTCAACAGTCGACGATGGCGACGATGGCGACAACGGCCAGATGAAGTTCGGCGTGCTGCAGTTCTTTAGCTGGCCGGGACGCCGTGTTCCATTGCCGACCGTCTACGAGCGGGCGCTCAACCGCATCGACATCATGGATGAGAGTGGTTACGACTGCGTCTGGTTGGCTGAGCACCACTTCTCGACCTATTCGGTCTGTCCATCGGTCCATCTGATGGGGATGCACGTCGCCGGGCGGACCAAGAACATCCGCATCGGCACTGCGGTCACGCTGGCCTCGTTCTATCACCCGTTGCGAATTGCCGAAGAAGTCGCATTGCTGGACATCCTTTCGGGCGGCCGCGTGAACTGGGGTGCCGGACGTGGGTTCGACCGGACCGAATTCGAGGTGTTTGGCGTCGAGTTGGAAGAGTCGTATCCCCGATTCCGAGAATCTGTGCAGGTCGTGCTCGAGGCCTGGCGCACCGAGCGAGTCACCTGGCACGGCGACTACTTCGACTTCGACGAGATCGAGGTGCTGCCCAAACCACATCAGCAGCCGACTCCGCCGTTTTGGGTCGCCGCCGGCGGACCCGATGCCATCGACTGGGCAGCAAAGCAGGGTTACTCGATCTTGATGGACCCGCACGCCACGCACGACGAGCTTGGCGACAAGCGCCGCAACTACTTCAACGCGCTCGACAGATACGACCACCAGACCGCAGACCGTGTGATCCCGATGGCCCGATTGATCGCAGTTGCGGAAACCGACGAAGAGGCCGAACAGATCGCGATCAACGGCGCCCAATGGACGATCGGCTCGTACGCAAACGACAAGACCAGCGGAAGCTCGAATCCGTCGCGCTCGCTGTCCGACGAGCAGCGGATCGAGCGCTACGCCAACCAGGTTGTGATCCACGGCAGCGCGTCCAGGGTGATTGACCAGCTCGAAGAGCTGCGCGACACGATCGAGCTCGACTACCTGATCGCTTCACCCTTCTCACACGATTCATTCGTGCGCTTCACCAGGGACGTGATGCCGCACTTCCAATAGGTTCAGGACCCCGACAAGGAGACCCTTTCGATGGCATACGAATTCATCACCGTGGATCGCACTGGCGATCAGGATGGCACGATCTGGATGGAGCTGAATCGTCCAGAAAAGTTGAACGCGCTCACCTTCCCACTGCTGGCCGAGATGCTCGATGCGCTCTACAAGATTCGCATGGATCGCTCGGCTCGTGTGTTGGTGATCACGGGCAAGGGCCGGGGATTCTGCGCCGGGATGGACCACGCCGGCGGCGGTCGCGGAATTGACTTCTGGGACGAGAACCCCGACCCGCTGGTCGGTAATCCGGCACCGGATGGCTACCCCGACAATGAGGGTCAGCGGCTCAACTTCCGCTACGAGACCAAGACATTCGCCGAACTGCGCCGTATTGACATTCCCGTGATTGCCGGCGTCAATGGCGCATGCGTCGGCGCGGGATTTGACATGGCCTGCCTCGCCGACCTCTGCGTCGCCTCGACCAACGCGCGTTACCAGGTCGCCTACGTGAAGCGGGGTCTCTACGCCGACTTGGGCGGATTCTGGGCGATCCCCAAGATCATCGGCTGGCGCAAGTCGATGGAGATGATGTTCACGGGCCGTTTCATGAGCGCCGAAGAGGGTCACGAGGCGGGTGTCAGCAACTATCTGGTCGAGGCCGATGATTTCCAGCAGAAACTGCGTGAGTTTGCTCAGGAAGTCGAGAACGGGCCGCCGATCGGCCAGAAAGTCGGCAAGTTGATGGCCTATCGCACCGCCAATCTCGACTACGAGTCGGCGCTGGAGCTGTCCGGAGGCGTGTTGCCGCTGGTCCAGAACTCGTTCGACCGGATCGAGGGCGTGCAGTCATTCGTCGAACGGCGCGATCCCAAGTTCACCGGCTTCTAACCCCTCCCGTTGCAGGAGAACATTCCCTCTCCCTTTGGGAGAGGGCTAGGGTGAGGGCCGGATGGAAGGGGCCTCCAATGTGCCGCTCAATCAAACGTCTACGCCAACCAGCCGGAATTGAACCCGGCGAGGACGAAATCCAACAGGCAGCACGCCAATTCGTCCGCAAGATCTCCGGCATCCAACACCCCTCCTCCAGAACCGAGGACGCCTTTCAGCGAGCCGTCGAAGAGATCAGCCACGTCGCAGAACAGCTACTCCACGACCTCCCACCCCTCCAACAGCCCAGAGCCGCCAAAACGCATCGCAGGTATCAACCCCAGAACCACGCCGATAAGAATCCGCCATATCCGTCCGCGCCGAAATCCGCACCGCCCGCTCCACCATCGCCTGAGCCCGACCACCAAAACCGTCGCCCCGCGCAACACGACACATAAAGCGAACTTCCGTTCATATAAGATGGACGCCAACAGGAGTCCAACATGCCCAACCAATTCCACCTCCGCGCCAACATCGACCGCCTCTGGCGACGCTCCGAAGAACACAACCCCGGTTACCTCCGGGTCAAGGCTCTTGACGCCATCGTCCGAGAACTCTTCGCCCCCAACCCCCGAGCCCGCCTCAACCATCAGCTCTACCTCGCCGCCGACCCCTTCGAAGTCGCCCGCCACAAGCTCCGCGACCTCTACGACGGCCCCGAAGCATCCCCAGTCCCCGCCCTCTGGCCCCCTCTCCCTCCGGGAGAAGCCTGCCCCGCACTTGATGCGGGGGGCGGGGGTGAGGATCCCTCCTTGCTGCTCCAGGAGGAAGAACCCCTCAAAGAGGACGATGACCCTTGGTAATCAACTTCCTTCTCTTTTCTCTTTTGCTGCTCGTTTTTTTCTCACAGGCGTCACACCGCCCGCAGCCTCGTCCTGCCCTACGCTGAGCACGACTCCCCAGCGCTGGGGAGCGTCCGAAAAGGCAATGCAACATGACCAACTTCCAACTCTCCGAAGCCGACCGCATGGTCCAGCAGACGGCTCATGCCTTTGCTCAGAACGAGGTGCGACCCGTCGCGATGGAGTATGACGAGCGTAACGAATTCGCCTGGGATGTCGCCTCCAAGGCGGCCGAGATCGGGCTCACCGGTGTGCCGTTGGGTGGACACTCGGCCGAGCCGGGGATTACCGCGATGATCACGGCCGAGGAGCTGAGCTGGGGTTGCGCAGGGATCGCTCTGGGGACGCAAGTATCCGGACTCGCCGCGACGGCGATCTCCGTGATTGGCACGCCCGAGCAGAACGAGCGTTGGATTCCTGAATGCACATCCGATGATGGCAGGCTGCGGCTCGGCGCGCTTGCCTTGACCGAGCCCGACGCCGGCTCAGACGCGGGCATGATCAAGACTCGCGCCGTCCGCGACGGCGACGAGTACGTGCTCAACGGCACGAAGCGCTTCATCACCGGCGGTGGCATCGCCGACATCACCGTCGTCTTCGCTCGCGAGTCCGACTCCGAGGGCTGGCGTGATGTTTCCGCGTTTGTTGTGCCCAAGGATGCCGAGGGCTTCTCGCAGATCAAGATGTGGGACAAGATGGGCATTCGCGCGTCACATACTGCCGATCTCGCGTTTGACGACGTGCGCATTCCCCTGGAGAATCGACTGGGCGACCCGGATCCCGACTACCGCTCAGGCGGGAAGGGTGCGCTAGGCACGCTGGCCGCGACGCGACCTTGGATCGGCGCATTTGCGGTCGGGTTGGCGCGCGCCGCATTCGAGTACTCGGCCGACTATGCGCGTGAGCGCAAGACGATGAAGCGCCCGCTGATCGAGCACCAGGGCGTCGGTTTCATGCTGGCCGACATGGATATCGCGATCGATGCTGCCCGCCTGCTCACCTGGCGAGCCGGCGAGATGGCCGCCTCGAACCAGCCCTTCGACCTCGAAGAGGCCAGCAAGGCCAAAACCTTCGCCTCGGACATGGCCATGAAGATCACCACCGACGCCGTACAGGTCTGCGGAGGCGTCGGTTTCATGCGAGATCTGCCGCTGGAGAAGTGGATGAGAGACGCCAAGATATTTCAGATCTTCGAAGGCGCCAACCAAATCCAGAGAATGGTGATCGCGAGGAACATCCAGAATCGCTACTTCGCGTGACGCTGTTCGCCGGCCGACAGCGCCGTCATACCCGCGCTTGCCGCGGGTATCTCGCCGATACCGGCGTAGTGTTGGTGCGCAACGCGCCAACGACCGGGCGGACGGCGGCGCAACAATCGCCGTAGGCGGGAAGCCGGCGCAATGTGCGATCTCATCGCCGCCCTGGCGCTAATGATCTCGATGGTCGGGGCTAATTGCGCAACGACCGCGTCCGAACTCGGACTGCAACCGCTGCATTCCAACGGGCGGGCAGGCCTATCAGAACCCGCTCCTGCTCCGCCTTTACGACCGGCAGGGCGAGTTGCACGCCGAGTGGGTCGGCTGGCGCTTCGGACTGATTGGTTGGACGACCCAGCCTGAATTGGTGATCTTCGAAACCGCACAATACTCGACCTCGTACCTGGTCGCCGGAGACCCGTCCGACGGCCGACTGTATGAGGTCGGCAGGGAGGTCGGATCCCTGCGCTATATGGAGAGTCCAACGCAGGCGCGGTTCTCGTACTGGGACGGCGCCTATCGAGAGCGCATCGTTCGCCTGCCTGCACCGCTACACGAACGTGCAGGGTTCGTCGCCGACACCGCTGCTGCCGGTCAGTTGAAAGTCGTGGACAACACAGTCCAGCTCGACGGACGCATACTGCTGAACGACAACGGCCTACCGCACTGGCTTATCGAGTCGCCATCGGGGAGATGGGTGCTGGCAGTCGAAGACCAACACGCCTGGACACCGATGATCTACGCCATCGCCCCGAACGGCAGCGGACGCCTACTGGCAGTTCGCACAGTCGATCCGGCTGAGTTGCCCCTCAAACGTCAGCAACCGGAGGTCACCTCCCCCGACGGTCAATGGACCGTCGCCTTTCGCGCCTGGCCCTGGGGCATCCTGCTCTCCAACGTAAACGGAGCCCGACGGCTCTACAGCGGATCGCCGGTCGACGGCCCATGGTGGTCGCCAGACAGGCGGCGGTTCGCATACGTTAACGGTCGAAGCCTCTACGTGATTGATCTGGAGGACCGATCGCGGGAGTCCGAATCTTCAGATGTGTTCTTCGGCGGCCGTGCCATAATGTCGCCGGCGCCTCAGGTGTTCTTGGGTTGGATGCCTCATGGCCTCGCCTGGCTCATAGTCGGATCTTCCGATCACAGCGATCACGGCCCACCGCCTTACGACTGGCGAGAATCATTCGATTGACTCGGCGCCCGGGTTAGAACACCCCCACCCACGCCAAAACAGTATACGCTACCATTCCGACGAAGTCCGCTCCGAGCAGGAGTGGAACAGAATCAGACTCTCCGCAGGACCTCGTTTGGCCGGCGTCGCCTTGCTGGGCCTGGTTAGGTTCTCGCTGAGCGACGGGCGGGTTCGGCGCGGATTGAGCGCCTAATCGTTGTGGCGGTTGCCTGTGGGTTGTGAGTCC
The DNA here is from genome assembly GCA_965232875.1 of Dehalococcoidia bacterium. Lineage (GTDB taxonomy): Bacteria > Chloroflexota > Dehalococcoidia > Bin125 > Bin125 > Bin125. Next base: position 509,237 of record OZ247431.1, read on the forward strand.
GCCACAATTGGCGACGCGGGGGGGGGAAGAGGAGCAGACCAATGGATGGCCAAGCGATGCGCACCGACCATTCCCCGAGGCTCCTCAAGGCGCTGCGCCCATCCGTCTGGCGCTTGATTGCGGTCGTGGCGCTGGGGCTGGCGGCGCTGTCTGTCTCGGTGACCGAGGCGCAAGCGATCGGCATCTCGAGTTCCGCAACGGGAACGGTTGCGCTCGACGCTTCGAGCGACGGCATGCTCGACGTGACGATGACGCTGCAGCCCACAGACCTCGAACTCAAGCTGATCGTAACCACCCTGCGGCGCGAAGTGGCGACGCTGGAGGCCCACGGTCGGACGCAAAATCGGTATGTGTTCGAGCTCGCAAGTGGGCGGCCGGACACCATTGCGTATCAGGTCAAGCCGCTCGCCAATGGTCGCGCGACCATCGCCTGGAACGTCCGCAGCAGGAACGCCCCTGTCCGCTTTTACGCAAGCGGCGTGTATCAGGTGGACATCACGGGAGTGCCGACGCCGCCTGCGCCACCGGCGATGACGACCAAGACCGCGAACCAGGTCATGATCAGCGAGGTGGAGACCGACCGTTGGCACCAATATGGGTCCGGCGGCGGACGGGTAGACCATGTGATTGGCGACAACACATCGGTGACCTATGCCGTGTCTTTGGAGCCCGACGAACATGGCGTCTGCTTGCAACCGGCTAGCGTTCAGATCAGCGTGTCCGGAAGTCAGGAGTGGACTCAGCGACCGGATCTGGGTTGGAAGTCCGAACTTGGGCTCGAGGCGGGCGATACCGTCACCGATTCCAGCCAGGCGATCGGCGCCGGCGGCACGCTTGACCTCAGCTTTACACAGTGCGGCGCGCCGCAACTGGTGACTGCATATGGGGTTCCCGATTCGGACCCTTGGCATAGCAAGTTGACCTTGAATCATACGCTGATCCAGGGAACGCCGACGCAACGTCTCGATGGCCCGGAGTTGAAGCTGTGGGTGTTTGACCTTAACGGATCGCTCCAGGTTCTCAACTATGCCTCTGCCTACGATCCGCGCGGCGAGCATCCTTACACGTATAACCATAGGACTCGGATTAACGGTAGATTCTTGTATGTGCACGCGCGTCAGCCGCTGGCTTCCGGTGAGCCTGCGTCAGCTTGGTGGGAAGGCTGCACTGCCGATAGAGATCCGGATTTCAAGTGGGAGAGGTATTGTCCGCTGCCGCCATGGACGCCGGCCGATGCGCGGGAACACTGGACCTCGCTCCTGGGCGAGACGAACAGGGAGCCGTTGCCTTGGGTCGAGTTCTGCATGAAGCTGCCGGATTATCAGGATTTCGTCATGTATGAAGCAAGCCCGATGCCCGCCGTCACGCTGGTTCCGTACTACGAACCTGTTAGTCGATCAGGATGGCAGGACCGTAATCAATACGAGAAGGGGCGTGTGCCGCCATTCGAGTTCCAGGTCTATTCCAAGGTGGTAGAAACCGAGGACGGATACTGTCAGCCGGTATCAGCGTCCCAGGACACTGAGGGCGCCTGGGCCACGTTCTATGACGGTTCCGCACCTGACGCCGAGCCCCACGCTTACAAGATCGGCGATGTCACGATTCCGCGAGAGCAGTTCGGCTACTTCATCAATGTTCGGGTCAGAGGGGTAGTGGGACTGGGCAAGGACCCAAACAACAGCGCCGCGATGATCGAGACCAGACCTCATACTGACATCGCGCGGTTGTCGATTGGATTCAAAGAGTTTCACAAATCGGTGCTCCGCACGGACTTCTTTATCAAGACCACAACCGGAAATCGTGGTGACCGTGGCTATGAAGGGCCGGCGCCCCGCCTGAGGACGCCCGGCGACGACTGCAGCGCGGATCGACGACAGGCTTGCGCGATCAGCGCCCCAACCGACACGATGACGCCGACCACCGCAACCGGGGACATTCAGTACTTCAATGACATTGACTGGTTCCGGGTGTCCCTGACACAGGGAAAGCGATACCAGGTCCAGATTGCGGGTCGGGCGATCCCGGGCCGGATCCATGCGAACGAATTTGCGCGGGTCGAGCGAATCTGGGTCTCGAATAGCGGTGCCCCAATCGATACAGCGGGCCGTATCACAAACGGGAGCGCCGGGTTCACGTTCACGGCGGACACAACCGGTGTCTATCACATCGAAGTCGAGCACGGCGGTGTGGGTGTGTACGGGACTTACTTCCGCCGGGCGCACATGGGCGGCTACGAACTGAAGCTGACGCTGCTGGAGTAAGCCGAGGGATCGACGGACGATCCGGGAGCAGCGCTCTCGCTCGCCGGTTGGCCTGCTGGAACACGCCGATCCAGGCGGGCAAGTTCGGCGCCGCACGGATTGAGCGCCTAATCGTTGTCGGGGTTGCCTGCGGGTCGTGAGTCGGCCACAATTGGCCGACGCGGGTGGAACAAGGAGCAGACCAATGGATGGCCAAGCGATGCGCACCGACCATTCCCCGAGGCTCCTCAAGGCGCTACGCCCATCCGTCTGGCGCTTGATTGCGGTCGTGGCGCTGGGCTTGACGGCGCTGTCCGTCTCGGTGACCGAGGCGCAAGCGATCGGCATCTCGAGTTCCGCACGGGGAACGGTTGCGTTCGATGCCTCGAACGGCGGCATGCTCGACGTGACGATGACGCTCCAACCCACCGAGCTAGAGCTCAAACTGGTCGTGACCACAGTGCGAAGCGACGTTGCGGTGCTGGTGGCCCACGGTCAGGTGTGGAACCGGCTGACGTTCGACCTTGACACGGGCCGGAAGGACACCATTTCGTATCGGGTGAAGCCGCGCGCCAATGGTCGCGCGACCATCGCCTGGAACGTCCGCAGCGTGAGCCCCACCCGCTACCACGCCAGCGGCGTCTATCAGGTGGACATTACCGGAGTGCCGACGCCACCTGCGCCTCCGGCGATGACGACCCGGACCGCGAATCAGGTCACGATCAGCGAAATCGAGACCGACCGCTGGCACGAAGAAGGCGCCGGCGCCGGTCGGGTGGATCATGTCATTGGCGACAGTAACTCGGTCACGTATCAAGTGTCGCTGGAGACCGACGAACATGGCGTCTGCCCGCAACCGGCTACCGTCCAGATCAGTGTTTCCGGCAGTCAGTCATACGTAAACCGCAATGGCCTGACCCGGACGTCCGAACTTGGGCTCGAGGCGGGCGACACCGTCACCGATTCCAGCCAGGCGATCGGCGCAGACGGTACGCTTGACCTCAGCTTTACAGAGTGTGACAAGCCGCAACTGGTGACTGCATATGGGGTTCCCGATACCGACGGCTGGCACAGCAAGTTGAGGCTCAACCATACGCTGATCCAGGGGACCCCGCCGCAACGACTCGATGGACCGAAGCTGAAGCTGTGGCTGTTCGACCTCATCGGCCTGTATCATACCATAAGCTGGGCATCTCCCTACCATGTACATGACAACAATCACTACTATTACTACAACAGAATTCGCTCGAACGGCCATGGGGCGTACATAAACGCACGTCAACCGCAACCCACCGGTGAGCCGGCGTCGGCTTGGTGGGAAGGCTGCACTGCCGATAGAGATCCGGGTTTCAAGTGGGAGAGGTATTGTCCGCTGCCACCCTGGACGCCTGCCGATGCGCATGAATTCTGGGCCTCGGAGCTGCCCCGGCCAGACTCGCCCCCGTTGCCCTGGGCTGAGTTCTGTATCAAGCTACCCGATTACGACCATCGGGTCTTCCCGACTGGGCCGAACCCGATGCCCGCCGTTACGCTGGTTCCGTACTACAACAGCCGTCGTCAATACACGGACCCTGACCAGTACAACAACAAGGGCCGTGTGCCGCCGTTCGAGTTCCAGGTATACTCCGAGGTCGTGGAATCCGAGGACGGTCAGTGCCAAACGGTTGCGGCGTCCGGGAACGCTGAAGGTCACTGGGCCACGTTCTATGACGGTTCGAAGCCTGACGCCGAGAATCCCTACAAGATCGGCGATGTGAAGATCCCGCAGGCCCAATACGGATATTTCATTAATCTTCGCGTGCGAGGAGTGATCGTCGTCGGCACGGACTCCGAAGGGAACATGGTCGAGACCAGGCCCAATACTGACCTTTGGTCGCTAACATTTGGATTCAAAGAGTTCCATCGATCTGTGATCTTAGGTGGTGCAGGGATCGAGGCAGAATACGGCTACTCACGCCGCAATGGGTATCAAGGGCCTCGGCCTCGGCTGAGGACGCCCGGCGACGACTGCAGCGCGGATCGGCAGCAGGCTTGCGTGCTCAACACCCCCACGAGCACGACGACGCCGACCACGGCAATCGGGGACATTCAGTATCATGACGACCGTGACTGGTTTGGAGCGACGCTGACGCAAGGGAAGCGCTACCGAGTGGAGGTCGTAGGTTATGCGATTCCGAACGAGATTCGCGCCATCGAGTCAGTATGGATCAGGAGGATCTGGGACCCGGATGGCGACGCCATCAGTGTGGCAGAGCGTGGTATCACAAACGGGAGCGCCTGGTTCACGTTCACAGCGGAGACAACTGGCGTCCATCACATCGGAGTCTGGCACGGCTATGTGCCCTACTATCGCTTCCTCAGGGCGCACATGGGCGGGTATGAACTGAAGTTGACGCTGCTGGAGTGAGCCGAGGGCTCGGCGGACGATCCGGGAGCAGCGCTCTTGCTCGCCGGTCGGCCTGCTAGAACACGCCGATCCAGGCGAGCAGCGTCAACACGACCATGGCCGCGAATCCGGCTCCGAGGAGGAGCTGGAATAGGATTAGGCTTTCGGCGGGGCCTCGCTTTGGCATGGCGGTTGCTCCAGACTTGTCTCCGAGGGACAGGGTAATCGATGCTCGAACTGGCTGTCTTTGAGGATGTGGCAGAGTTGCGCGACGCCGTGTTGATCCTGGCGGGCGGCGCGGCGGCGCTGGTCGCATTCATATTCCTGTTGCTCGTGGCCAGGTTGTCGCTGACTGCCTATCGAGTCGTGCGACGGCTGGAGCGATTCCACGAGCGGCGCATCGCCGGAAGTGTGGCAACCGCCGACGCCAAACTCGCGGCCTGGCTTGAAGAAGAGCGCTGGTCGGCGCGAGGGATGCTTGAGCTGGTTCAGATTGCGTCTCAGAGAGTCCAGGAGCGACGCAAGCCGCCGCCGAAGAAACGGCGGCTGTTTGGATTGCTGCCTCCCGCGTAGCTTCCGATGACCGGCTGTTGTGTCGGTAGGTGTGCTCACCTAGCATGAACGCCAACCGCGCAGCGCTGTGCGGCTTCTTCGTATGAGCAAACTGGGAAGGACCAGACGTGAAAGCTGCCATCTTCGACCCCGGAAATCAGGCCAAGGACGGCGACCGTTCCGTGCTTGAGGTTCACGACATCAACGTGCGTGACCCGCAGCCGACTGAGGTGCTCGTGCGCACCACGACCTCGGGTGTGTGCCACTCCGACCTTCACTTCGTGGACGGCAAGTGGGCCGCCGCCTTCGGTGGACTGCCCGCCGTGCTCGGCCACGAGGCCGCCGGCGTCGTCGAAAGCGTCGGTGACGATGTCACCTACGTGCAGCCCGGCGACAACGTCATCATGTCGTTCCGCCCCTTCTGCGGCGACTGCTATTGGTGTCTGCGCGGCGAGCCCAACCTGTGCCCCGACCCGGCTGGCGCCGCTCTGGCCCGCGACCGCCTGAACTGGGACGGTCGCCCTGTCGTGCAGATGGCCAGCGTGGGCTCGTTTGGCGAGTACATGCTGACCTCGCAATCCGGCGTGCTCAAGATTCCCGAGGACATTCCGCCGGCAGAGGCTGCGCTTGTTGGTTGCGGTGTGATGACTGGCGTCGGCGCGGCGCTTTACACCGCCAAGGTGCCGGGCGGCTCGATCGTAGCCGTGATCGGTTGCGGCGGCGTAGGCCTCAACGTAATTCAGGGCTGCAGGATTGCCGGCGCGAGCCGGATCATTGCGGTCGACATCCTCGAGAACAAGCTCGACTTTGCCGAGCAGTTCGGCGCCACCGACCGCATCAACGCGGCCGAGGTGGACGCGGTCGAGGCGATCAAGGAACTGACCGACGGCGTCGGCGTCGAGATTGCCTTTGAGGCGATCGGCAACACCAACGCAGCGCGTCAGGCATGGGACATGGTCCGCGCCGGCGGCACCGCCTGCATCGTCGGCATGATGCCGCTCGGCTCCGAGGTCAGCTTCCCCGGTCCCGAGTTCCTGCAGGAGAAGAAGGCGATTGGCTGCATGTACGGCTCCACGCGCTTCCGCGAGCACATGCCGAAGCTGCTCGACCTCTACCGCCAGGACAAGCTCGACCTGACCGGACTGGTCTCGAAGCGCTTCGCGCTGAGCGAGATCAACGAAGCCTTCGCGGCCATGCAGGCCGGCGAAGTCGCCCGCGGTGTGCTGGACATCTCCCAGCCATAGTCCGCAACGAGCGAACATCAAACGCGCCGTCCGAGCAATCAGGCGGTGCGTTTGCTTCACTCTGTACAGTGTTCCAGAGTAGACGGTACCGCCATGGACTTGAATCAGCAAAAGGAACAATTCTCACTGGCTTACATCCATGCCGTGGCGGCATGTGCCGGATACCAATTCGAGTTACCGAGTTCCCAGCGGGATGGGATTGATGGCTTCATCACCTCAGACGTAGGTCTCAGCCCGATTATCCAGTTTCAGGCAAAGTCTTCTGCGCGCGATCTGTTGCGGGAGGACGGCGTGCACTTTCCGCTCCCGATCATGAACTTTCGCACCCTACGAAAGGAGACGAGCAACAGGCGTATCCTGATTGTCGTCATGCTGCCTGAAGATCCAGCCGAGTGGATGATGCGCGACCGTGAACGGCTCTGTCTCAAGGGCAGCGGGTACTGGAAGTGTCTCAGAGACGAGCCAGAAAGTCAGAACATCGAAACAGTCAGCGTGCTTCTTCCCTCTGAAAATCCATTCGATGTTGATCAACTGCGCAAGATGATGCGGCAAGATGAAGACGGAGGGGGCTGATGGATGTACAAATTCTGGACAACAACGCCTTGTTGTCGATCGCACCCAGCACAATATCTGCTTATCTTCGCGGAAGAAACTGGACGGTAGCCGGACAGTGGCCAGATCGAGCGACTGTGTATGAGCATCTGGAAGATGGAAGGCGATGGGTTGTGCATGTTCCAGTTCGGAGCACCTTTGACGACTACATAGACGACACCGCTCGGACATTGGGCGTTCTCTCAGAGGTCGAGCGTAGATCGCAATCTGAAATCATGAGCGATCTACGATCTGCTGGCGCAGACAGAATATCTGTTGCGGCGCTCAACGCACCCGCGAGCCCCCGACTTTCTTTGTTCACAGCCACCTCGTTGATGGACGACTCCGTGAAGCTACTATCGGCGGCCGCAAGAGCCGCCGAGAAACGACGCCCTGCGTATCGAGGCCCATTCTCTCAGAATGCGATGCGGTTCTTGAACGATCTGACTGCGGCACCATTTGACTTCGATTCCTTCCAGTTTACTATGTTCTCACAGGTGCCTCCCTTGATTGGGCAAGCGCCTCTGCTGGCTGAGGTCAACGAGCCACCATTTTCACGCCAGGTGATCAATTCGCTAGCGGCTAGCCTGCACGCGACACAAACGGCTATTGCCAACGTTACACAGTCGGATGATATTTCGCACTTCGAAAGGGCGGTTAGGGAAGGAGTAAGCGCCAATCTCTGTGGTGCGGTAGCCGAGCTAATCGAACATAGTCACGATTTCGGTATTGGTGTTTCAATCGATGTCCGATGGGCCGATGTTCGTCCTGAAGACAAAGGGCAGCGGGAGGTGATCCCGTTTAGCTCCCACCAAGTCGACATTCTGAACGCGGCACGGGACCATTTGCGCACTAACGCATCATTCGCCGATGAACACTTGATTGTTGATGTCGTTAGGCTAGAGCGTGAACCAAGGGAGTTCGACGGTAGCGCCGTGTTGCTGGCTGAGCTTGATGATCGTACCTATCGAATCGATGTTGAGTTTGCGCGCTCCGACTATCAGATCGCCCTTGAGGCTCACGACAAGAAGCTTGCGCTTGAACTTGACGGTGACCTCCATCCAGTAGGGCGCGGATACCAGTTGCAAAACCCCCGTAACTTGATCTTGCGCGACGAAGGCGAAGAGTGATCAGTTTCGACGACTATCTGCCGCCGCGATCTGCGCCGCGTGGTACTCGTGAGGGGAGTGCGGCACAGGCGCTGCGCGAGATTCCCGATGGTTCGCGTGTCGTTGTTCCTCCGATGTCGGCGACTCCTGTCGGGTTGTTGTATGCGCTTGATGAGATTCGCACTGGTTGGACGGATATCGAACTGGCAACGGGCAATCTGTTTACTCATGTGCCGCCGTTGGACCATCCTCATGAGCCGTTTCGATTCTCGACCTATCAGACCAGCGGTCCGTTGCGCGAAGTCGAGACGGCTGGTGCCCTTGAGCACATCCCGGCGACGTATGCGCAAGTGCCGACGCTGTTCAGGCCTGACGGTCCATTGCCGGCAGATGCGATTCTGATCCAGGTGTCAGAGCCGGGTCCTGAGGGCTTGTATTCGTTGGGGACATCGGTTGGCGGGATTGTCGACGTGGTTCGGACCGCGCCAGTGGTGATCGCTCAGGTCAATCCCAATCTGCCCTACACCTTTGGCGCGGCAGAGCTTCGGCGTGAAGAGATTGATTGGTTGGTTCCCCTGGAAAGCGACGTGATCGAGCTGAGGCGTGGTGAACCAGGAGCATTGGAACGTGAGATTGCCGCCTCGGTGGCAGAGCTAGTGACCGACGGCGCGACATTGCAGTTTGGCATCGGCGGAGTGCCCGAGGCGATCATGGGGATGCTCGGCGAGCGGCGAGATCTGGGCGTCCATTCCGGTCTCATCTCGGATGGCGTCATGGGGTTGGTCGAGAGTGGAGCGTTGACGGGTTCTCGGAAAGCGACGGCGTCAGAGCTGATTATCACGACTGAGGCCGCAGGCAGCGCAGAGTTCTTCAACTGGATTGACCGCAATCCTGCCGTCTGCATGGCGCCCGCCGGTTACACGCATTCGCTTGAGATTCTGGCTCAGCAGCACAACTTTGTCGGGATCAACTCGGCAGTGCAGGTGGCGCTTGATGGCACGATCAACGCGGAGTCGTTGGGCAGCCGACAGATTTCCGGTCCGGGTGGTCAGCCTGACTTTGCTGCGGGCGCCATACTCAATGGCGGCGTTTCTGTAGTCGCGATGCCTTCTACCGCAGCGCGAGGCAAGGTCTCCAGGATTGTCAGGCGGCTCGACGCCGACTCGGTGGTGACGACTCCTCGCACGCTCGCCGACCGGATTGTCACCGAATTTGGACAGGCCGAACTGGCGGGGCGAACACTATCTGCGCGGGCGGAAGCGCTGCGCGAAATCGCACATCCGGACTTCCGCGACGATCTGGCGTAAACGGCGCACCGCTCCGTTCGCAACATTTGTCACAACCCGTGGCGCGATCAGCGGTTTCTGCCTGCATTTCACGACTTATGGCGATATCTTGCATCTGAAGACCAGATAGATCAGCGCCGCGCGCGCTGTGGAACAGCTTCGGAGGCTCAGAATGCCGGTTTCTATTGAAGACATGCTCGCCAACACGTCGCTGTTCTCGCACGTCGACCGCGACGAGCTGCACAACATCGCCGGTTGGGTCCAGATCCAGGACTTCAAGGCCGGACACGTGATCGACCGCGAAGGCGAGCTTGGCACCACGTTGCACATCATTCGGACCGGTTCGGTCGATGTGTTGCAGCATTACGGCACCGACGAGCAGCAGCATCTGGCCACGTTCGGCGAAGGCGACTTCTTCGGTGAAATGGCGCTGCTGCTTGGCCGGCCGCGATCGGCGACGGTCGTGGCCAAGGAAGACACCGAGTGCCTGACGATCCTGCGCAACACGTTCGAGGAAGACGCCACCGTGCCGGTCCTCTGGGCGATGCTCCAGCACGTCGCAGAGCGCCTGGCCCACGCCGACGAGACGATCGGCGAGATGCACGCGCACTAGGGTTGCCCAGCGCTACCCCGTCATACTCGCGCTCCGTCGCGGGTATCTCGTAGTGAGGTGGACAAGGCCGACTTAGTGAACCCCGCTGGCGATCTGACTCGGTTTCGAGACACTCTGCGTGCCTGCCTATAGCAGCGAGATGCCCGCGACGGAGCGCGGAAATGACGGACCTTGTTGAGTGGTGGCTCTAGAACGCTCCGACGGGTCTCGCTATTGGATGCTCTTCCCAAGCCCCGACACCACTCTGGCTAGCGACTGCGTGCCCTCGTCGCCGAGCCCTGAGCTCTGCAGTTGGTAGTAGAGCTGTTGGACCAGGGATGTGTTTGGCAGCGGCTGGAGGACATCTCCGCCCGTTTCGAGGGCCAGGCGCAAGTCTTTCTGCATCAGCTTGACCATGAATCCGGGCGTGTAGTCGCCGACGGCAATCTTTGGTCCCAGGTTCGTCAGCTGCCAGCTTCCGGCTGCGCCGGCCGAGATGGCGGCCAGCATGCGCTCCTGGTCGACGCCCGACTTGTCGGCCAGCGACAGCGCCTCGCAAACTCCGAGCAGTGCGCCGGCGATTGCGACCTGATTGCAGAGCTTGACCGTTTGACCGGCGCCGGTTGGTCCGCAATGTGTGATGGTTGCGCCCATCGCCTCAAGCACGGGCCGACATCGTTGAAGGACATCCTCATCGCCGCCGACCATGATCGAGAGTGTGCCTGCCTTTGCGCCGGTGTCGCCGCCTGAGACCGGGGCGTCGAGCATTGACACGCCTCGCTCAGCGAGTTGCGACGCCACGTCGCGTGTGACGGCGGGCGAGATAGTCGACATATCGATCACGATGGAACCAGAGCCCAGTCCGTGAATCGCTGCGTCTTCGCGACCGACCAGTACGGACTCGACATCAGGTGAATCGGTGACGATGGTGATCAGGATGTCCGAAGCTTCAGCCACTGCCTGCGGCGAAGCGCCTGCAGACGCGCCCAACGCGGTGCAGGCGTCGATGCCGGGCTGTGAACGGTTCCACACGGTTGGCGCGAAGCCGCCCTTGATCAGATTGGCCACCATCGGCACGCCCATGATTCCCAGTCCGATAAATCCAATGCGCTCCATGGCCTACTCCCTCGCTTGCTCGCTTGCAGGTGCTCAACTGACGATTGCGACTACGATACGACCCATGCCGCTCTATCAGTCTGAAGCTCGATGGGACGCCGCACAGCCGCTCGCTGAAACACTGGCGACATTTGAGGATCTCGTGCAGCGGACGGGCGGGCAGGTGATCCAGGTGCTGCAAGTCGACGGCGGGTTGTCCATGACGATCGAGACGCCGGACGACCTGTCGCTGTTTCGTATCGCGCGGGAGGCGTCTGATCTGGGACTGGAGCTAGCCTCGCGCGTAGCATTGTCCCGAGTTGAGGCGGAAGCGCTGGATGCAGCGCACCGAGCACGAATCGAGTAGGAGAGCCACCGATGGCCGACGAAGCACGTTGTGAAGAGATGCGCGCCGAGCGCGCGAGGCTCAACAAGCTCACCGACGACATGCCGGGCAAGTTGCCCCCGCAGCCGGGCGAGGGCCCGCTAGGCCGTCCGAATCCTGAGCTACGCCGGATCTACGACCAGATCAACGATCTCCGCAAGGAAATGCTGGCAATGGGCTGCAAGCCCTGACGTCTTCCCGGGTCCGCGCGGCGTGTATTCCCGCTATCGCCGTACCCGAGCATCTCGGAGAACCTGCTCCCGGCTTGAACAGGGGGCACCTCGCTGATCTCGATCACTGACGTTTGAGTTGAACTCGTCGAGATTGCCGCGACGGAGCAGGTCCTCGCGTAAAGGAGGCCTTTGAAAATCTCCCGAATCCCCTCTCCCCCCTTGCGGGGGGAGATGTCACGGAGTGACAGAGGGGGGGGTCGGCTGACGATGACCAGATGAGGATCTCGAACAGCGGACCCCCCCCCTCTGCTCCCGGGTCAAGCCCGGGGCAGGCTTTCGGCATCTCCCCGGCAAGGGGGGAGAAGGGGAGTGTTTCAAAGGTCCCCGCAAAGCGGGGAATGGAAATGTTGACAGTTGAGATATGCCTCGCCTTCCGGAACTGCGGCGACTGGCATCAGCTCACGCATGTCAACGCAGTGTTATCTCTGCTAACGGCATTGGCAAAACGGTTCCTGAGTGAGTAGGCTGGGAACCACAACCGAATATTCGGGCCGAATCCCTGCAACATCGCAAGACGGCGCAGGGAACGGGGGACCCAACACTTGGGGTGAATGCAGAATTCGAGATTCGAGTTCTGCACGGCGCACTCCTTCGCGCCGAACCCGTCAGCTAACCCCGTAGGCGACCGAGGGAGATCTGCGCAGGAGCGCTCGTCGCTCCAATGTGCGCATCCAAGAACCCGTGTCTTGAGCACGGCTCCAACGGTTCGCCCCGCTACAGGCGTTGCCAGGTAGCGATCGGCCGCGAAACGTGAGAGTCCCGCCGGGAACGACCGCCCGGCGTACTCAGGGGCACGGGTTTCTCGCTCGCCCGGCCCCGCTTCCTGGCCGACCCCCGGACACGCGTCCGGGGGTTCGGTTTTTCTGGTCGATCAGTCCTTCGCCGGGATGAACGCGTCGCCTATCGGCCGACGAAGTTCGGCGGGCGCTTCTCGAGGAACGCGCGAGCGGCCTCCTTGTTGTCCTCGCCAGAGAAGGACAGCATGACGTGCGATCCCTCCTGGTAGAGCGAATCACTCAGGCTCGATGTGGCCGCGTAGTTGAGCGTCCACTTCATCATCGACAGCACTGCGGTTGGACCCTGCGCGATTTCGCGGCAGAACGCGAGTCCCTCGGTCAACAGCTCGTCGTGCGGCACGACTGTTGTCACGATGCCAAGCGATTCGGCCTCATCCGCGTTGATGCGGCGGTCGAGGATCAGGAGCTCACGAGCGCGAGTGATGCCAACCATCTGGTTCAAGAACCAGGCTACGCCGTAGTCGCCGGACACCCCGATGTTGCGGAATGCGGTAACAAAGCGGGCGCGGTCGGAGGCGATGCGGAAGTCGGTTGCCAGGCAGAGTCCCAGACCACCGCCGGCGGCCGGACCGTTGACCAGGGACACGGTCGGTGTACCCATCTGGTGCAGCATGCCCGAAGTCCGCTGTTGGCTGCGATGGCTGCGGCGGTTGACCACGCCTGGTCCCGGAGGAGGCGCATCGGAGCGTCGGCCCATGTTGTTGATGTCGGCGCCGGCCGAGAATCCGCGTCCTGCGCCGGTGACCGCAACGCAGCGGACCTCGGGATCGTCTTCACAGTCGATCAGCGCCTCGGACAGTCTGTCGAGCAGGTCGTCGCCGAACGCGTTCAAGCGCTCCGGTCGATTCAGCGTGATCAGGGCGACGCCGTCGTCGCGCTTATCCAGAATGACCGTTGGCTCACCATTGTTGTCTGACATCGAGGGTGCCTCTCTTCAAGCTGCTGGACGCGGGGTGTCCCGATGATTGCGAGACTCATGAAACTGATGGATGCACTCAATGCTAAAGCCACACCTGCCTACACTGACCTCATGTGCGGACGTTTCACCCTCACCGTCGACTCGCTGGAGTTCATTGAAGCCGTCAAGCAGCTGAACGCGAAGCTGTTCGGCGAACCGCCGTTCGAGCCACGATTCAATATCGCGCCGACGCAGCTTCATCCGATCATCCTCGCCGACGGCGAGGAGTTTGCCGCGCAACCCGCGCGCTGGGGACTGGTCAACTTCTGGGCCAAGGACGCCAAGCGGGCGGCGCGTCAGATCAATGCGCGCTCAGAGACCGTCGCGACGTCGCGCGCCTATGCCCGACCGTTCAAGCGTCAGCGTTGTCTGGTCCCCGCTGACGGCTGGTACGAGTGGAACGGGCCGAAGGGCAATCGTCAACCGCATTGGATACACCGCGAGGATTGTGAACCGTTCGTGTTTGCCGGCCTCTACGACATCTGGCAACCTGAGCCGGATCGACCGGCCACAACCTTCACGATTTTGACCACCGACGCGTCCGAGGCATTGGCCAACATCCATGCGCGGATGCCGGTCGTCATGCCCATTGATCGCGCCGAATCGTGGCTCGATCGAGGCAATCTCGAGTCCGATGCCGTCCTGTCCTTGTTGGACTTATCGCCCGACGATTCGTTCGTCTCGGTTCCGGTTTCGTCGCGAGTCAACGCAGTCCGCAACGATGACCCGACTCTCCTGCAGATTGAGCAACAGCCGACGCTCGATATGGTCGAGTAGTCGCAACGATTGGCGTTCGCATGTTTACCGATATCGACGGTTTCCTCCGCTACTTCCGCTCCGTCAACGGACGCGCTGTCCGAGACATGACAGCGCTTCCTCCCGAGGCGGACGGTTGGACCCCCATCGGCGGTGAAGGCGCCGCGTTAGAGGGGGAAGGGGCTTGGTCGATCAACAAGTTGATCGGGCACATGTGCGGGTCACGGCTGTACTTTGCCAGCGCATATCGGCGCGAGGGTTGGATATCGCCCGAACCACCCGATGTCTCTCATCCCGAACTCTGGGGTCCGGCGCTCGACGCCAGTTTCGAGGAGTTCAGTCGATTGGTGACCGAAGTCGGTCCTGAAGGGTTGACCAGGCAGATCGAGATGATCGACACACCCGGCGCAACGCTCAGCGGCTGGCGACTACTGCTGATGATGATGGAGCACGACATCCACCATCGCTCGCAAATCGATACCTACGCGGGACTCAACGGCTGGGATCCGCCCGACATCTACTTCCGCTCGGCTGAGACGATCGCCGAACGTCAGCCCGAGCAGATCGCGAAGTACCGCTCGTGAGCGGCGGATTGGCGCCTCCGACGCTGGAGGAAGTCCGTCGCGCGTATGAGATCATCAAACGTGAAATCACTCTGCCGACCCCGTTGATTCACAGTCCCGGCCTCTCGGAACATTTCGACGCGCACGTCTCGATCAAGCTGGAGGCGGCAACGCCCACATCGGCCTTCAAGGTTCGGGGCGGCATCTATCTCGCCTCTCAGCTCGACGCTGATGTTCGCAAGCGGGGACTCGTGACCGCCTCGACCGGCAATCACGGTCAATCGATCGCCTTCGGCGCAGCCAGTGCCGGAACGTCTGCCACCGTCTTCATGCCGACCGACGCCAACCCCGACAAGATTGCAGCGATCGAGCGCTTCGGTGGCCGGGTGGAACTCGTTGGTGAACGGGTTGATGAGTGTTTCAACGCTGCAGCAGAGTATGCACATGAGCGAGGCGCGCTCTACGTGGAACCGGTCAACCAACCCACCTTGATCGCCGGTGTCGCCACAGCCGCTCTGGAAGTGCTGGAGACGCAACAGCCGGACACCGACCTGGTGATTGTCCCACTCGGCGGTGGCACAGGCGCCTCTGGCTGGGTCACCGTCCGAGACGGACTTGGGCATCCAGCCAACATCTGGGCTGCGCAATCTTCTTTGTCGCCAGCGGTGCACGACGCCTGGCGTACGGGCAAGATGGAGCCCCGACCCAATCGGACGCTCGCTGAGGGCATCGCCACCGGCGTTGTCTTTGATCTGCCGCTTGGCATTCTCCGCGCTGGACTCAACGATTTCATCCTGGTCGACGATGAGCAGATTCTTGCAGGCCTGCGTCTACTCTGGGATCTGCAGCACATCATGTCCGAGCCGGCAGGCGCAGTCAGCGTCGCGGCAGCAAGTCAGGAGCGGGACCGAATTGCCGGCAAGCAGGTCGTGATCGTGGTAAGCGGCGCCAATGCGACGCGGGATCAGTTGCTGAAGTGGTTGGTTGATTAGTCGGAGCCAGAGATCTGCCAATCTGACGCGTATCTCCGTCATACCCGCGCTTGTCGCGGGTATCTCGCTGATTCGAGCACAGACGTCTGAGTAGGATGCGGCGAGATTGCCCCGGCATCAAGTGCGGGGCAGGTTGCGTCGGAGCACGGCAATGACGAAATGGCTTATCGGCAGTTGGTCCTGCATGGGGGGCAAGGAACTGGAATCCGCCCGACACAGCGCTGCCGCTCCAGTTCGAGGACGCCCTAGCCGGCAACCTCGTTAATCTGGCCCGCCAGGACGAAGTCGAAGTCAGTGACGCCGCCGGCGTCGTGGGTGTTGAGCGCGACTGAGACGCTGTTGTAGACGTTCGACCAGTTCGGATGGTGGTCCATCTTCTCGGCAAGCAGAGCGACGGACGACATAAATCCAAAGGCCGACACGAAGTTGTCGAACTGGAAGTCGCGCGTTAACGAGCCGTCCTCGTAGGACCAACCCGCAATCTCGGACAGCCGACCGCTAATCTCGGAATCATCCAGCTTGCGTCGTTCCGGCATGACAACCTCCCTGTCGAATCCCAGTGACGTGTCGCGAGTATAGGAATCCTATGCCAAGCCTCGACGATGTCCACAGCACGCTCGAAGCCGCCAGGCATGGATACCTCTCCACGGCGTCGGCGGATGGCGACCCACACCTGCAGCCGGTTGTCTTTCAGGTGGTGGAAGACTCGATCTATATCGCCATCGACGAGAAACCGAAAACGACGCTCAGGCTCCGGCGATTGACCAATATCGAGTCCAATCCGAGGTTCGCGCTGCTCGTTGATCGCTACGACGACGACTGGAATCAACTCTGGTGGATCCTGCTGCGCGGTCCGGCCGACGTTCTCTGGCCGAGCGAGTGGGATCAGGACGAAGCGTCACGAGCGATTGCCGCGCTCAGAGCAAAGTATCCGCAGTACGAAACGATGGGATTGGAAGAGCGGCCGCTACTGAAACTCATGCCCGACCGGGTCACGCGTTGGTCGGCGTCTAACAGCTACTGACGAGGCGGTCGCTCGATCCCGATGTATGCAGTGCTTCGTCGTCTGATGCGAGTGATCGTTATCTCCCGATTCGGCTCATCAAGTCGGAAGACGATTCGCTAATCTCCAAACTTGATGCGCCATAGGTCGGAGCGATCAATCAGCTCAAGCTGCTTCGACTCGGGCATGTATGGACCAAGCCTCAACTGCTTGCGGTATTCATTGGCCGCGTGTCGCGGACGCGGAGCCAAGCGCTGAAACTCAGCCCAACCTTCAGGCGAGTGGCGAACTACATATGGGGCAATCCGTGGACTCACTCCATCGGCATGGCGATCATGAACAAGAAGACTGCTTCCGGAAACTCATCCTTCAGTCTTCTCATGAACGCCTTGCCCGCCGAGGTGCACAGTTTGCGGTCGATACGCATCTCCTCGTTCTCGGGGAACTCTCGGTCGAGGCGTTGAAAGAACTCATAGAGCTCAGGATCGTGAATGCGGTCGTACTCGTCGTCCCACAGGATTGACGGGCCTACTTCTCCGCGTTTCTCCCTCGCTTCGTACTCCAGGATGAACGCGATGTCTTCGGCGTCCTCTTCTGGCGTGAAGTCTGGTCCGGAGTCGTTGGCGGCGCGGATAAACATCGCCCACTGCTCATCGCTTCCCTCCAGTGCCTGCTCCAGCGCGTCCATCCACTCAGCCTCAACTTCTTCGAGTGTGGGTTGCTGTTCTTGCAGAACCATCGTGAGCGTCTTTCGCAGCGGCTTTGGACCTCATCTTACCCAGCTGAGCACTAAACCTGGTTCCAATCGCGACCTGTGAGATCGTCGTAGCGGCCGTCGGGGCCGGTCCAGCCGCCATCAACGACGAGCTTCTGTCCAGTGATCAGCGCTGAGGCGTCAGAGGCCAGGAACAGGGCCGCGTTGGCGATGTCGATGCCCTCGCCTGAGCGGCCAATCGGGTGCATCTTGGCCCAATCCTGCCTCGTTTGCTCCACCCGCTCTTCGCTGAGCCAGCCCTGGCCGGTGGCGATCCCGCCGGGACAGATGCAGTTGATGCGGATGCCCTTCGACGCCCACTCGCCGGCGGCCGCGCGGACCATCGCAATCACCGCGCCCTTGGATGCGCAGTAGGCCGCCATGCCGGCCAGGCCGACCAGTCCTGCCACCGACGCCGTCGCGATGATCGAGCCGCCGCCGGCGCGCTCGAGGTGCGGGATGCCGTACTTCATGCCCAACCAGACGCCGCGGATGTTGACGTCCGAGACGAGGTCGTAAGTATGCTCAGGGCAGTCGCGGATGTTGTTCTCGGGTGGTCCGACGCCCGCGTTGTTGTAGATGATGTCGATGCGTCCCCAGGCCTCATCGGCGGCCGAGAACATTCCCTGGATATCCTCGCTCTGGCGCACGTCCGTCTCGACGAAGAGCGCAGCATCGCCGATCTCAGATGCCACCAACGCTCCACGCTCAGCGTTGCGGTCGGCGATTAGGACTCTGGCGCCCTCGGACGCAAAGAGTCTCACCGTCGCCTCGCCAATGCCCGACGCGCCGCCGGTGATCACCGCCACTTTGCCTGCCAGCCGTCCGGTTGTGTGGTCTGCCATGATCTGTTCCTCTCTAATCTTCAGTTACTGCGGGACCCATGACCTCGACGTAACGAGCGTCGAGGCTGGTCCAGCCGCCGTCGACGACCAGCTTCTGACCTGTGATCAGCGACGATGCGTCCGAGGCCAGGAAGAGCGCTGCATTGGCGATGTCGATCGGCTCGCCCGAACGGCCGACTGGGTTGATCTTGGAAAAGTACTGTCGGGTTTGCTCAATCTGCTCTTCACTACGCGAGCCTTGACCGGTCGTGATCGAGCCCGGGCAAATGCAGTTGATGCGGATGTTCTGCGACGCCCATTCGCCCGCAGCCGCCCGGACCATTGCGACCACAGCGCCCTTCGACGCGCAATAGGCCGTGACTCCCGCGACACCGGTGATGGCCGCGATCGAAGCCGTGACGATGATCGATCCTCCGCCGGAACCCTCCAGGTGAGGAATCCCATACTTCATCCCCAGCCACACGCCACGGATGTTGACGTCGGAAATCAGGTCGTAGCGCTCCTCGGGACAATCGCGCAGGTTGCCCTCGGGGCCTCCGACTCCGGCGTTGTTGTAGATGATGTCGATGCGTCCCCAGGCTTCATCGGCGGACGCGAACATGCCCTGCACATCCTCGCCGAAGCGCACGTCGGTCTCGACGAAGATGGCAGAACTGCCGATGTCAGCCGCGACCCACGGGCCACGCGATGTATCGCGATCGGCGATTACGACCCTGGCGCCTTCGGAGGCGAACAGCCTGGCGGTCGCCTCGCCGAGTCCCGAGGCAGCTCCAGTGATGACTGCCACTTTGCCTGTCAATCGGTCTGCCATGATGCCCCGTCCAACATCGATGTCGACGTCGATGTCGCTATCACTACGAGAAATCCCTGCCGGTGAACTCGAACCATCGGCTGTCGACGGCCGTCCAACCGCCGTCGACGACGATCGCTTGACCGGTGACGAACGACGATTCGTCGGACGCGAGATACAGCGCTGTTTGCGCGATGTCGTTGCCTTCGCCCGATCGACCGAGTGGGTGAGCGACTGCGTTGCGCTCGCGGCGACGCTCCATTGCTGCGGGGTCTTCAGGACCGCGCGAGTCGTCGCCGATTCTTGTCGCGATCGCGCCGGGGCAGATGCAGTTGATGCGGATACCCTTGGCTGCCCACTCGCCCGCGGCTGCTCGGGTTAGAGCGATCACGCCGCCCTTTGATGCGCAATAGGCAGCGATGCCTGCCAGGCCGGAAATCCCGGCAACTGAGGCAGTGGAGATGATCGAGCCACCGCCGGCCTGTTCCAGGTGCGGAATCCCATACTTCATCCCTAGCCAAACGCCGCGCAGGTTGACTGACATGATCTCGTCGAAGACATCCTCGGGACAGTCGCGCACGTTGTCTTCGCGAGTTCCGATGCCGGCATTGTTGTAGATGATGTTGACCCCACCAAAGGCGTCAACTGCTGCTGAGTACATCGCCTGCACGTCCTCGCCCTGTGCGACGTCGCCGGTAAACGCGACAGCGACCTCGCCGATGCTTGATGCCGCTTCTTCTGCTCGCTCAGCCCAGCGGTCAACGACCAATACGCGAGCGCCCTCTTCGGCAAACAGCTCTGCGGTCGATCGACCCATGCCTGATCCCGCGCCGGTAATCACGGCAACCTTGCCATCCAGTCGTCCAGCCATCTGAAACCTCCCGCTAGAGACGCGGACCACACCGCGCACCGTCTGGAGGGTAGAGCTTGACGGGATCGGGTGTCAGCATCGGCGCAAGCCGATGATTGTGCCTGCGGTGTTCTGCGAGTGGGGACTTTCAGGCTAATTTTTTTCGGGGCCGAAGATGACACAATCTCCAGTGTCTTACTGGAGATCGTGTTTGAGGTCTTTCAGCTTTTTTCAGGTTTCTTCGGTTCGCTTTCAGGTGATTCCGTTCAGGTTTGTTCGATTTTGTTCGGATCTGCCTGGGCCTGTCTCGTCCAATCCTGCACGAGTTTGTACGGATTTGTTCGATTTCTCCGGCAAGCTGTCTAAGGATTTCCAGGAGGCGGATGCGAGCCGCGGCAAGAGGCGGCAGAATGTTTTCCTCTGAGCGTCGATTTTGCATGAAGTCCAGTGTTTCACTGGAGATCGTGAATCCTGGGTGCGCAATTTTGCGCAATTTTCGACTGGTGTTTTCGGTTTTGGGACAAGATATGCGGTCGGAATGGGCAACTTTTGGACAGTTTCGGAACGGTTGGACAGTTTGAGTAGCTGCCCTGCACCCGTTGTCGAAGCGGGCGTCCAGTCTGAAGAAGGCGTTGCGAGGGGAGGGCTGGATCATTCGCATCTGGTCAGTCGCACTGTTGCAGTACACGCATACTTATGCGCACAAACGTACTGAGGGAGAGTCAAGCTGTCAATGCGCCGCTCGTTAGGTCAGTGCGTCGGCGATGGCGAGTTCGGCGATCTTCTCGTCGTCGTAGCCGAGAATCTCGCGCAGGACCAGATCGTTGTCACGACCGATCGAGGGCGCAGCCGAGCGATAGTCGGGCGGCGTCTCCGACATCTGGCCCTTGGCTGCTTCGATTGTGGCTACGCCGTGAACCGGATGCTCCATCTGGATGAAGTGTCCGCGGTGTAGCAACTGCGGATCGTCGGCAGCGGCCGAACTGTTCGAGACGGCATGCGCCGGGACACCGAAGGCCTGCAGCATGTACTCGATCTCGATTGCGCCGTGCTCAGCGGTCCAGGCGGCGACGATGCCGTTGAGTTCGTCCTCATTAGCCTTGCGAGCGGCGAGATCGGAGAACCGATCGTCGCAGGTCAGCTCACCCAACCCCATTGCTGCGCACAGGTTGGCCCAATCGCCATCGTCTCGCGCTGCAATGGCGACCCAGTCGTCATCGCCGGATGCGGCGTAGCAGCCGTGCGGCGCCATAGCCAGGTCGGCGTTGCCGACCTGCTCCGGAACGCGACCGTTGACGGTGTAGTCGAGCAAGGCAGTGCTCATGAAGTGCAGCGACGATTCAGCTTGAGCCTGGTCGATGTAGACGCCGTCGCCGGTGCGATCGCGATGATCGAGCGCCGCGAGGATGGTCGGCAGGGCGAAACGCGGTGAGAGGTAGTCGGTGTAGGCCGAGTAGGGACCGATCGGCGGGCCGCCGGGATTCCCGGCCAGTGCGATGTATCCACCAATCGCCGCACCCATCGTGCCGAACCCGGCCACGCGTGAAAGCGGGCCTTCCTGTCCGAAGAGGCAGGTCGAGAGCATGATGAGATCGGGTCGAATTTCCTTGAGCGATTCGAAGTCCATGCCCCAGGCGCGCATCGCCCTTGGCGAAAATGACTCGGTCAGGACATCGCACCACTTGATCAGGTCGAACAGGACGTCGCGAGCTTCCTGCGTCCCGAGGTTGAGCGAGAGTCCGAGCTTGTTCACGTTCATGTTGCTGAACAGTCCCGAGTGATCGGGGCCCTGCGTGTTGTCGTGGAAGGGGCCGATGC
Organism: Dehalococcoidia bacterium; assembly: GCA_965232875.1. Taxonomy (GTDB): domain Bacteria; phylum Chloroflexota; class Dehalococcoidia; order Bin125; family Bin125; genus Bin125. The sequence goes on from OZ247431.1 coordinate 531,076, forward strand.
CACGAGCAGTCTCAATCCGGTTCGCCGATTCGATGCGCACGACGGTGGCGCCGAAGTCAGCCATGGCCCGCGTCGCGGTTGGGCCGGCGACGACCCACATGAGGTCGACCACCTTGAGTCCGGCCAGAGCTCCTTCAGTAGGGACGGCTGGGACGTTGGGAATCACTGTGGTCATTTAGATCACCCCTCGTTCACGCAGGTCGTTCAGCGCTTCTGCGTCGAGCCCGAGTTCGGCATAGATCTCTGCGTTGTGCTGGCCAATGGTCGGGGCCGGACGGCGGTACTCAATCTGATTGTCGGACAGTTTGACGAACGGTCCTGGGAATCGGACCGGCTCCGGCCAACCGGGCATGTCGTGTTCGCGCCAGAACTCCCGCGCCTGGAACTGCTCGGAATCGGCAACCTCGTCGACGCTGGTCACAGGCACGATGAGCAGGGAACGCGACTGCGCCTCGGCAAAGAGCTCTGCCCGGGTTCGCTTGATCAGGAACTCGCCAACGACTCCCATCAGCCGGTCCCATTCCGTCAGCGGCCGCTGACCGGAGATGAATTCTGCACCGAGGCCGATCCAGTCAAGGTCGCGATCCTCCAGCGAGCACTCGCCTTCGTCGTACATCCAGTTGAACAGCCGCTGTGAGAACGGTCCGATGCCCGAGCCGAAGAGGAAGGTGAGCGAGATGTATCCGTCGGCGGCCTCCCAGATCAGGCGTCCCATGAAGGGCCCAACAACCATCCCGCCGGAGACGCGTGCCGTCTCCGCAGCGCCGATCGACGAGGCGAGGATTGTCGACATCGTCGCGGCAGCGACCGACTGCTGGGCTGAAATGTCGACATGTTGTCCGCGACCGATCTTGCGGCGCGCGCGGAGGGCGATCATCGTCGCCATCGCGGCCTCGCCCGAAGCATGATTCCAAGCTTGCGGCACCGATACGCGGACGGGCGCCTCACCGGCGCCGCCGGCCAGAATCAGCGGTCCGCCAGCGGCCATCAGGATCAGGTCGGTTGAGGCATAGCTCGCTTTGGGACCGGTCTGGCCGAAGGCGGAGATCGAGGTGTAGATCAGGTCGCCGTGCTCGGCCGAGAGGTCGTCATAGCCGAGTCCACGAGCCGACATCACGCCCGGGTCATCGGACTCGAGAATGAGGTCGGCGCTTGCGGCCAGTTGGCTCAGCAGCGCTTGGCCGTCGGAGTGATCGAGGTTGCAAGTGATGCCCCGCTTGTTGCGCGCGTAGGCCCACCAGAACAGAGATCGATCCGGACCCGGATCGTCGCCGGCGAAGGGTCCCACGCTCCTTGCAGAAGACCCGTCCGGCGGTTCAACGCAGATCACATCTGCGCCCAGATCAGCGAGTATCTGTCCCGCGAGCATGCCTCGTTGATCGGTCAAATCCAACACGCGATACGGAGTCAACAACATCGTCCTGCGCTCCTCCCGCTCAGCAATCGAAGGGTATCGTAAGCGGAGCAGGCTCGGTCGGCCGCCGATAGGCTATTCCGAAGGCAAATCATGACCACGATTGATCGACCGACCGAATCCTCCACCAAGCCCAAGTACCTGACCGATGAGTACGAGGTCGTGAAGGACGGGTGTACATATCGCTGCCGGAAGTTCGAGTACCGAGGGAACGTGTACGAGTCGTGCTACGAGGTCGATCCTCAACAGTCCTTTTTTGAGAAGCACTTCCGAGGCCGAGGAATCAAACCTGGCGATCCAGGGTACGAAGAACTCGTGGAGTATCTCGACCAGTTCCTGATTCCTCGTAGTGAAACTGAGGCGGAATGAGATCGTCGGAGCCGGTGTTCGTCGACAGCGTTCATCTGATCGGTCTCTTCCTTGTCGGCGACCAGTGGCATCAGGCGGCAGAGGCGGCGGAAGCGAGCCTGGCGAGCAGGCGTCGGGTCACGAGTCACGGAGTGTTCCAAGAGTTTCTCGCCCACGTTTCGCGCTTCGGCGAGGGCGCGCGGTCCCTTGCGATGGCGAGCATTCGCAGTCTGCAGCAAGACAAGTCCGTTTCAGTGGTGACGCACACCGAAGAATTGGTCACGGCAGCCCTGAATCTGTACGACGGCGAGTTCCTCTACACCCGGCTCAGCCTTCAGGACTGCATCGCCATCCAGATCATGCGCGACTTCGGGATCGGCGAAATTCTCACTGCCGATCAGGAGTTTGCCGTCGCCGGAATGACGCCGCTGCTCCGCCGATACATCTGACCGCTACTGCAGCGCGCCTGACCCGGTGATTTCCCACTCCTCCTCGACCATGCCCGATCGATGGGCATAGAGCGTTCGATGCAGCAGGACGGTGCTGTCGGAGTAGTTTGGGACCATCTCGACGCGATCACCCAGTTCCAGCGACTCGCCGCCGTTTCTTGAGAGATGCGTGTGCTCGGCGCTGAGGCCGACGCACTCCCAGCCTGGCGGATTGACCACTGAAGGCAAGCCTGTGTGTCGGCCCGTCGCTTTCCAGCCGGCGTCTCCCGCTGCGCGCTCTGACGTCGCCGCCGAGACAACCTGGCAGAGCAGACTGAGTGCTCGCCGGTGTCCATCGACGCCCATCTGTTCATAGGTCATGTCCATCAGGGCTGCTCCGCCAGCTTGCAGCTCGCTGAGCACTGCCTGTTGCATGACGTATCGATAGTTTCCGCTGCCGCCGCCGGACATCACGCCAATGCTGTGTCCTTCGGCGTCGCACAACTGCCGCGCCTGCTCGATGATCTTTGCGGAGGCAGCGGTCTCTTGTTCTTTTTCGTCGTCGGGCAACCCCATGACGTGGCCCTCGTAGCCCATTAGCCCGCGTAGACGCACGCCGGGTAGGTCTTCCACGAGCGAACAGAGGGCCGGCGCCTCCTCAGGAGTGACGCCGCATCGGTGGAGATTGACATCGATGTCAACCAGTAGGTCGATCTCGACTCCTGCCGCGTCGGCGGCTGCGGCGATTTCTCGGATGTTCGTGGCGTTGTCAACTGCTACGCACAAGGTTGCCAGTCGCGCCACCTCAATCAGTCTGGCAACCTTCTGCTCGCCGACGACCTCGTTCGCAATCAGGATGTCCGTGACGCCGCCCTGGGCCATCGCCAAGGCCTCCGAAGCTTTCGCGCAGGTCACGCCAACGGCGCCGGCCTCGATCAGCCGCAGCGCCATCGCCGGCGCTTTGCATGCCTTGACATGCGGACGCCAGGCGATGCCCGCCTCGGCGCAACGCTGCGCCATCAGCGAAGCATTGTGTTCCAGCGCGTCGAGATCGACGAGCAGCGCAGGCGTATCCAGTTCCCAGACGTAGGTCATACCATCCTCCCAACGCGACAACACCGCCGATAGTAACGAAACGCCGCATCATGCCATTCGCCGACATCAACGGACTCAACCTGTTCTACCACGAGCAAGGTCCCAACGACCTGCCCAACGACGATGCGCCGACCATCGTCTTCGTCCACGGGACGCAGAGCAGCGCCGCCGTCTGGGCCGACATGATCGACGTGCTCTCTGATCGCTTTCACTGCGCCGCGTTGAACCATCGCGGTCGTGCGCCCTCGGAATGTCCGCAGGATCCTGCCGCGTACAGCATTGAGCAGTTCGCCGACGATCAGGCCGCATTCATTGAGCAGCGCGACTTCCGCAATATCACCATGATTGGTTGGTCACTGGGCGTGCGAACGACATTGGCCTATCTGGATCGACACGGCAGCGAACGGGTGGCGCAAGCCATCTTCGTCGGCGGTCCGCCCTCGCCTAACTTTGGAGGTCAGCCGTTGAATGCGCCCAATCGCGACGCACCGCCGCGCGAAGCGTGGGGACAGTCGTTTGCGGCCTCGACCGAGGCTTGCTGGGAAGGCTCGAACGCGTCGCGCTCGACATGTGATCTCGAGGCGACATTGCCCAACGTTGATGTTCGCGTTGCCATCTTCCACGGGCGAAATGACCCAATCGCTCCGTATCCCGCAGCCGAGTTCATGGCTCGGGAGATTCCCGACGCAACACTCGTCACGTTCGAGGAGTCGGGCCACGCGCCGCCGATCACCGAGCCAGGACGATTCGCATATGAAACTGCGGCCTTCATCCAGCGCCAGGGAGTGTCAACCTGACTCAGGCCTTCTGGCCTGCTCTGAGATAAGCTCACGTTGTGTCAGGACAACTACCGTCGAGCGTGCCGCGGAAGTAAATCACTGGAGCGGAGTTTGGCGCTCGGCGAGGCGCATCAGCGCGCTGCTGAAGGGACCAACGACGTGACGACGAATCAGAATTGGTGGCCGGAACAACTCAGTCTCCGGCCCTTGCGCCGCAATACCCCTGCCTCAGATCCGATGAGTGCCGACTTCGACTACGCCGAGGCGCTCAAGGACCTCGATGTCGATGCGCTCAAGCAGGACATCGAAGCGGTGATGACTACGTCGCAGGACTGGTGGCCAGCCGACTATGGGCACTACGGACCACTATTCATCCGCATGACCTGGCACGCCGCCGGCACCTACCGGATCAGTGACGGCCGAGGCGGCGGCGGCGCAGGCCAACAACGCTTCGCTCCGCTCAACAGTTGGCCCGACAACGCCAACCTGGACAAAGCGCGACGCCTGCTCTGGCCGATCAAGCAGAAGTATGGCAACCGGCTCTCGTGGGCCGATCTGCTGATCTTCACCGGAAACTGTGCGCTCGAGTCGATGGGCTTCAAGACGTTCGGTTTCGCCTTCGGCCGACCTGACTCGTGGGAGGCGGACGACACGGACTGGGGTGCGGAAGAGGAATGGCTGGGTGACGAGCGACATGACGCCGATGGCGAGCTGAACGAACAGTTCGGCGCAGACCACATGGGCCTGATCTACGTCAATCCTGAGGGTCCCGGCGGAGAGCCGGATCCGAAGGCGGCCGCCGAGTACATCCGCCGGACGTTCATGCGCATGGCGATGAACGACGAGGAGACAGTGGCGCTGATTGTCGGCGGGCACACCTTCGGAAAAGCGCACGGCGCCGCCGCAGAAGCGCACGTTGGTCCAGAGCCGGAAGGCGCGCGCATTGAGCGGCAGGGCATCGGCTGGGACAGCGCCCACGGCTCGGGCATGGCCGCAGACACGATCACGAGCGGCATTGAGGGCGCCTGGACTGATCAGCCCACGAAGTGGGACAACGGATTCCTTGAGAACCTGTACAAGCACGAGTGGGAGCTGACCAAGAGCCCGGCTGGCAAATATCAGTTCGAGCCCAAGGATGCAGCAGCAGTTGCGACCGTGCCCGACGCGCACGACCCGCATTTGAAGCACGCCCCGATGATGCTGACGACCGACCTCGCCATGCGTGAAGATCCTGACTACGCGGCGATCACGCGGCGATTCCACGAGAATCCGGCTGAACTTGAAGATGCCTTTGCTCGCGCGTGGTTCAAGCTGATCCACCGCGACATGGGACCGCGTAGCCGCTATCTGGGACCGTTGGTTCCCACCGAGCCGCTGCTCTGGCAGGATCCTGTTCCCGACGTTGACCACGAGTTGATCGGAGACGCCGAGATCGCCTCGCTCAAGGCCGATGTGCTCGCTTCGGGTCTCCCACGTTCCCAACTGGTCGCTACTGCTTGGGCCTCGGCTGCTTCGTTCCGCGGCACCGACAAGCGCGGCGGCGCGAACGGCGCTCGCATCCGCCTCGCGCCGCAGCGAGACTGGGCAGTCAACGACCCTGACGCACTGAGCGGCGTTCTTGAGACGCTTGAGGGGATCCAGACAGCATTCAACGCTTCGCGCACGGACGGCAAGCGAGTCTCGCTAGCCGACCTGATCGTCCTGGCCGGATGCGCCGCCGTCGAGCAGGCTGCAGCCGATGCCGGCTACAACGTGACCGTGCCATTTGCCCCGGGCCGTACCGATGCGTCCGAAGAGTGGACCGACGCAGAGTCGTTCGCGGTGCTCGAGCTGACCGCCGACGGCTTCCGCAACTACATGAGACAGGATCTACAGACTTGGCGTCGTGGCCGCGCTGAAGACTTGCTGATCGAGCGAGCCGAAATGCTGACGCTCACGGCCCCGCAAATGACGGCGCTCGTGGGCGGCATGCGTGTACTGGACGCCAACACCGGCGGCTCAGCGCACGGCGTCCTCACCGACCGTCCGGGCCTCCTGAGCAACGACTTCTTCGTCAACCTGCTCGATCCAAACACTGAGTGGCGATCAACATCGGACGCTGAAGAAGAGTTTGTGGGCCACGATGGTCAAAGCAACCAACAAAAGTGGACGGCGACGCGAGTCGACCTGATCTTCGGTTCACACTCCGAGTTGCGAGCCCTGGCAGAGGTCTACGGCTCAAGCGACGGCGAAGAGAAGTTCGTCAACGACTTCGTCGAGGCCTGGGACAAGGTGATGAACCTCGACCGGTTCGACCTGGACCGATAAGAAGAAACAAAGACCTCCCCCTCTGGGGGAGGTGCCCCGAAGGGGCGAAGGGGGCCAGGCGCGACCGCAGCAGTGCAGAGTCGCGCAAGCGATCCCCCACTGTCACTTCGTGACAGCTCCCCCGGAGGGGGAGCGCTTAGACGCTCAGTCCACCACGAGGGGCAGCGATTCGTCGGCCGCGTACTCCGACATCGACGCGTCGTACACGGCAACGTCCTCGTAGCCCAGCAGACTCAGCACGAGTGCGTCGTTCGACGCCGCGATCCCGCCGCCACAGTACGTCACGACTCGCTGCGACTTGTCGGGCGCGACGCTGGCGAACATCTCGGCGAGATCTCCTGACGATCGATATAGGCCGGTGTCCGGATCAATCAGTTCCATCGCGGGGACGTTGGTTGATCCTGGGATGTGCCCTGCGCGCCCGTAGGTCCGACCGCCGTCGGCGCCGGAGTGCTGGTCGCGGCCGAGCGCGTTGATCAGGCAACTTCCGCCTGATTCAACGAACGCGTTGACCTCGGCCAGGTCGGCGAAGCGTGCGGCGTCCTCGGTTGGAGTGAACGATGCTGGAGCGTATGTCGCTTCGTCCGTTGACGTGTCCCGCCCTTCACTGGACCACCGACTCCAGCCGCCATCGAGCACCGCAGCATTCTTGCAACCCATCGATTGGAACATCCACCAGAGGCGTGCCGCCCACATCGAGCCGAGGCGGTCGTAGAGGACCAGCTTCGACGTCTCGGAGATCCCGTGTCGGCCTGCAGCATCGGCGAACTCCTCGGCGGAGGGCATCATGAAACGCAGGCGTTGGCTGTTGTCGGAGAAGTCGGCCTGCAAGTCGAGGTATCCCGCGCCGGGAATGTGTCCCGACTCGTATTCGGCCCGTCCCGACTCCACGCGATAACCGCCGCCGTCGCGAGGTCGTAGGAAGACCGTCGATTCAAAGACGCGGACATCCGGGTCAGTGAGATGCGCCGCCAGCCAGTCGGTCGAGACCAGGTATTCGGGGTGTTCAAAGGTCATGAGTGACTCCTGTCGCTTGTATCCGTCATACCCGCGCTTGCCGCGGGTATCTCGCTGAGTTCAGAACGTACTGTGTCATGGCTTCGAGATTGCCGCGGCGGAGCGCGGCAATGACGAGGGTGACGACCCTAGGCTAGCCACCTGCCGCGATAGACTGCCTCAGTACGTCCAGAACAGCCCACGAAATCGCGAACGTGCCCTACCTGAACACATTTGCTCCGACTGCCGACGCCGTTGACCTGACTCAGACGGAAGAGTTTGCGTCGCTGTGCGAATCCGCCGCGGACCTCGGTATCTCGCATATCGACCAGGTTCGCTATGTCTCTCGCAACGCGGTGATCAACCACCTCCGGCTGCACCTGCTCGAGTGGGGCGATCCGGCCAATCCGACCATCGTGCTGCTGCACGGCGGCAATCAGTCGGCGCACAGTTGGGACCTGGTGGCGCTGCACCTGGCCGACCGATTTCACATCATCGCGCCCGATCAGCGAGGACACGGAGACTCCGAGTGGGCCCGCGACGCCGCGTATGGCCCCGACCAGATGGCCTCGGATGCGCTGCAACTGATCCATGAAGAGGCGCATGACCGTCCAATCGTGATGGGCCACTCGATGGGTGGCATGGTCACGATGAGCCTGACCGCACGTGAACCCTCGTTGCCGCGAGCCGTCGTGCTGGTTGATGTCGGCCCAGAGGTCTCGCAGCGCGGCGCAGAACAGATTCGTAACTTCGTCGTGCGTAATGTCGAGTTTGAACACCTTGATGAATTCATTGACCGCGTCGCGGCTTACGATCCGTTCCGCTCGCGCGAGCACATGGAACGCACGGCGAAGTACAACCTGGTGCATCGATCCGACGGCAAGTATGTGGCCAAGTCGGACAGGATCCTGCATGACCCCGGCTTTCGCCGGCCTCAGGGTGATCGACGCGACGTCGCCGACGGATTTCACCAGTTTGCCGGACCCACCCTGCTCGTCCGAGGCGAATCCAGCAACATCCTCGAAGCTGACGCCGCTGCGCGATTCGTCAGCGATCTGCCCAATGCTCGCCTGGTCGAAGTGCCGGATTGCGGACACAACGTTCACTCGCAGAACACACCGGGGTTCATCGACGCCGTGTCCGGCTTCCTCAACGACGCCGCTGCGATCTGACTGGCGTAACATCGAGGTATGACCGAGCAATACGTCGCCAGAGACAAGACCACGGGCTTTGAAGTCTCCGTCACCGGCGACTTCCCCGAGCATCCCGACGACCGCATGCGCATCGCCCGAACGACAACGCTGTTCACGCGCCTGATGTCGACTCTGCTCCAGCGCGACGACGCACAGCGTCGCGTGGGTTTCCGAGCGATCGAGACGCAACTTGAGTTGGCCGACGCGCTGATCCGGGAGGATCACGACGAAGTGCAGCGGCTCGTGCGCGAAACGTTGACATCAATGGGCGTCAGCGAGGACCAATTGCGCGAGCTCGCCCAGCGATTGGCTGAAGCGGGTGGACTCGATCCGCGAGTCGCCGAGGAACTGTCAAAGGCCTTTGGCTTCGAGGCAGACGCACTCGACGTGCAAGCAGAGCCCGCGAGTGCCGGCGAACTTGAGACCGAGGCCGGTCAATCGGACGACTCTGATTCGCCGGGCACGCTTGATCCGCAAATCATGGAGCAACTGGAACAGTTGCTTGCCGACGCGGACCGCAAGGAGCCGGAGCCTGGTGGGTCGGAGTTGGACGGGTCGGAGCTGGGCGAGTCGGAATCTGACGCCGAAGACGAATCGAAAGGACCCACGACATGAGCGCTTCTGCCGTTGGCTACATCAAGGACATGCTCAGTTTCATTCACGGCGGCTTCCGCGACGCCCGCAGCGGGCAGTCGGCCGAGCAGCTTCACTTCGTCCCGGATGGCGAGTCTCACTCGGTCGCCTGGGTGCTCTGGCACGCGGCTCGAGTCGAGGATTTGCTCGTGCAGGGAGCCTGGCAGGGTAAGCAGGAGATCTGGCGTGAGGGCGGCTGGGCCGAGAAAACCGGCCTGCCCGAGCGCGGCTTCGGCACCGGACAATCGACCGAAGAAGCGTCGGCTGTGGCAATCGGCGATATGGACGCCTTCTGGGCCTACCAGGACGCCGTCAATGAATCAACGCACGCGTTTCTCGATTCGCTCTCCGACGATGATCTGGCTCGGGAGGTCCAGCTTGGTGAGAACACCGAGACGCTGGGTCAGTCGATCACGCTGCACCTTTGTACACACTTAAACGGACATCGCGGCGAGATCAACCTGATCCGTGGGATGCACGGACTTGATCCGGTTCGCCCGAACATGGGCGGCTAACTGCTGTTCCGAGAGGAGCTACCACATGCACGTAGTCATTACTGGCGCCAGCGGTCTGATTGGTGGTGCGCTCGTCGGTCAGCTTCGGCAGCGGGGCGTCAGCGTCACTGCCGTCTCACGTAACCCCCGAGCGAACTCGGCCTTGTCGGGTGTCAACTGGACCGACTGGGACGGCCTCACCGATGCCGTCTCGGGTGCCGCCGGCGTTGTTCATCTGGCGGGCGAGGGCATCGTCGATCAGCGCTGGAGCAAGGCCCGCAAAGAAGCCCTGCGCAACAGCCGGATCGAAACGACGCGACGGGTCGTGACGGCAATCCAGGAAGCGGGAGAGAAGCCGGGCGTGCTGATCAGCGCCTCGGCGATCGGTTACTACGGAAACCTGGTCGAACGCGAGTCAACTGAGTCGGCGCCAGCCGGTGATGACTTCCTGGCGCAACTCTGTGTGGATTGGGAGGCGGAAGCGCAAGGCGCCGACGTACGCACCGTCAACGCCCGACTGGGCATCGTGATGTCCACCGAGGGCGGCGCGCTGCCGCAGCTGCTGTTCCCGTTCAGGCTGGGTCTGGGTGGGCCGATTGGTCTTGGTCGTGCCTGGTGGAGCTGGATCCACATCGAAGACGCGGTTGGGACCATCCTTCACGCGTTGGAGAACAGTCACGTCGAAGGCGCCATCAACCTCACCGCACCGAATCCGGTCCGCAACCGTGAGTTCTCAAGCGCATTGGGACGAGCGCTAGGCCGCCCCGCCCTGATGCCGGTGCCGCCGCTCGCGCTTAAGCTGATGCTGGGCGAAGGCGCGAGTGTCCTGCTCGCATCACAGCGCATCCTGCCGACGCGCACACTGGATCTGGGCTATCGATTCAAGTTCACCGAGATTGACGCCGCGCTGCAGGACCTGGTTGGATGAGCCGGGTCGCCTGAACTGAGTCGCCTGAACACGATGACCGAATCAATCGCGCTGCGCTACGGCATCAATCCGCACCAGACCCCGGCCTCGGCGTCTGCAATCGCCGAGTGGCCATTCGAAGTGCTCAACGGTCAGCCCGGATACATCAACCTGCTCGACGCGATGAGCGCCTGGAACCTCGTGCAAGATCTCAGGCAGACGCTTGAGCAGCCATCGGCCGCGTCCTACAAGCACGTCTCGCCCGCCGGTGCTGCAATCGGACTGCCGCTGTCTGACCGGCTGGCCCGCTCATATGAGGTCGAGAAGCTGGAGCTCTCACCCATAGCAGCGGCCTACGTCCGCGCGCGCGGCGGCGATCTGGTCAGCGCGTATGGCGACTTCGCCGCCGTCTCGGACGTGGTTGACGAATCACTCGCCCGTTTCCTCCGGCGCGAAGTCTCTGACGGGATCATCGCACCCGGATACGAACCGAATGCACTCGACATCCTGTCGAAGAAGAAGCGCGGTCGATACCTCATCCTGCAGGGCGACCCTGAGGTTTCTGCGCCCGAGGTTGAATCCCGCGACCACTTCGGCATTCGCATGGATCAGCCGCTCGACCGCAAGCCGATTGACCAATCGGTGTTCGACAATCCTGTCACTGACTTGAAGGAGTTTCCCGAGGACGTTCGACGCGATTTGCTTCTTGCGACGGTCGCGCTGCGCTACACGCAGTCGAACTCGGTTTGCGTCGCCGCCGATGGTCAGGTGATTGGCCTCGGCGCGGGACAACAGTCCCGCATTCACTGCTCGCGACTGGCCTGTGGCAAGGCCGACCGATGGATGTTGCAGCAGCACGATCAGGTGCTAGGGCTCGAATTCGATTCGGCGCTGAAGCGACCCGACCGATTTGCCGCTCGCGAACAGTACATCGCCTGGAACGAGCTCTCCCAACCCGAGCGCGATCGGTTGCAGTCGCAGGTCGTCAACTGGACTGGACCGCTGTCCGAGCAGGATCGGCAGGCATGGATTGGGCAGTTCCGAACCGTGCTCAGCCACGACGCGTTCATGCCCTTCCGCGACAATGTCGACCGCGCGCAGGCCTCGGCTGTCACTCACATGCTTCAGCCCGGAGGATCGATTGCCGACGCCGACACGACTGACGCCTGCAATCAATACGGCATCGTCATGGCGCTCACCGGACAACGCCTGTTCCGCCATTAACATGGCGCTTGCTGATCAGTTGTAACCTCAATCCATGTCTGCCTTCAACGACTCCCCCATCGCCCTGTACGACACCCTGCTCCGCGACGGATCGCAGATGGAAGGCATTGCCTTCTCATTGCAGGACAAGATCACGGTCGCCCGCCGGCTCGACTCGCTGGGCATGCACTACGTCGAGGGCGGGTTTCCCGGCTCGAACGAGAAAGACAAAGCGTTCTTCGAGCAGATGAAAGCGCAGCCGTTGGAGCGAGCCAAACTGGTCGCCTTCGGCGGTACGCGCAAGCCTGGCTCGGACGTCGAGTCTGACTTCAATGTCGTTGCGCTGCGAGAAGCCGAGACGCCGGTCGTCACGTTCGTCGGCAAAGCGATCGCCTCGCAGGTCAAGACGGTGCTCAACACCTCGCGGGAAGAAAATCTCTCGATGGTGCGCGAATCGGTCGAGTACATGTCCTCAATTGGACGCGAGGTCCACTTCGACGCCGAGCACTTCTTCGACGGCTACAAACAGGATCCCGACTACACGCTGAATGTGGTCAGTACCGCGTATCGGTCCGGTGCGCAGTACTTGATTCTCTGCGACACCAACGGCGGCGCGATGACCCATGAAGTCATTGAAGCGATTCGTGCGGTCCGGGAGATGCTGCCGGGCGCCAGGCTCGGCATTCACACGCACAATGATTGCGATCTCGCCGTGGCCAACTCGCTCGCTGCGGTCAGTGAGGGTGTGGAGCAGGTCCAGGGTTGTCTCAACGGCTACGGCGAGCGCTGCGGCAACGCCAACCTGTCCTCGATCATCCCCAATCTGCAACTGAAGATGGGTATGCGTGTCGTCGAAGACCATCAGCTACAAGAAATCACGACCGCATCCCGTTTCGTCGCCGAACTGGCCAACCTACCGATGAACGGGCTGTCGCCCTATGTCGGCGCTTCCGCCTTTGCGCACAAGGCCGGATACCACGTGGCTGCCGTGGTCAAGGACCCCAATCACTACCAGCACATTGAACCCGCCGCCGTCGGTAACGACCGCCGAGTCCTCGTCTCCGAGCTCTCGGGCAAGCGCAACATCCAGTTCAAGCTCCAGGAACGCGGTCACGACCTGCCACTGACCCAGGAGGAGACCACGGCCTTGTTGGGACAGGTCAAGCAGATGGAGTCGCGCGGATTTCAGTATGAATCTGCCGACGCGTCGTTCGAGTTGCTCGCGCTGCGCTCGAGGCCCGACTATCAAGCGCCGTTCGAGCTGGACGACTTCCTGGTGATCGAACGTCGCCGGCCCGGATCAATCCAAGCAACCAACGGCGGCGACGAGTCGCTGATGATGGCCGAAGCGACGACCAAGATCCGCGTGGGAGATGATCTGTTCCACACGACTGCCGGCGGTAACGGTCCTGTGAACGCGCTTGATGGCGCAGCCCGCAATGGACTGGAGCAGGCGTTCCCGGAACTCGCGGCGGTCTCATTGCTCGACTACAAAGTTCGTATCATCGACACCGACGCCGGCACTGAGGCGCAGGTCCGCGCGCTCATCGAATCTACCGATGGTCACCGCGTTTGGACGACGGTCGGCGCATCGGCCGACGTCATCGAGGCGTCATGGATCGCCCTGGCCGACGCCTACGAGTACTATCTGCTGCATCGAGAGCAATGGCGGCTGGACGACGACCAATCGGCCGAGTAACGGTTGTTCGGCGTCAGCCACCTGAGCAGACCCGACCTCGCAGGCGCTAGCATACGCACTGGACATCGTGGGCCGCTGCTGAGCGGGACTGTGCTGTAGATGCCGGTGAGCGCGCGCGGCCCAAGGGAGTTGTGGGGCGATGGCGAATGATGCGCTCGACGTAATTCAAGGTGGATTTCCCAGGTGCGCACAATGCGAAAAGGGTGTGTTGGTCCCCCTGTCCGACTTCGGCGGACAGGGAGCCGCCGTGCATTTCAAGGCATGGGTCTGTACCGACCCCAAGTGCCTGTTCAACCTCAAAATCCGAAACGGCGACGTGTACCTGAACGAGCCCATCTACGACGGCCGCGACGACCGTCGCTAACAGGTCTGCATCTCTGGTTGAGAGCTCCCCCCTTGGGGGAGCTGGCGCGAAGCGACTGAGGGGGCCTGCTTGCGGCCTACTTGATGGCAACGTGCTGCCCCCTCAGCCTTCGGCAGCTCCCCCCAGAGGGGGGAGCTCTAGAGACTCTTAACAGAGCCCGCCCTTATGAACATCGCCAGCATCGACATCTATCCGATCATGACCTGGCGACCTCACCTGTTTGTCACCGTCACCGCCGATGATGGCACCTACGGCGTCGGCGAGTCTGGGCTGAGTTGGCAGGAACGACCGATTGCTGCCTGCATTGAGCGATTCTCGGAGTTGGTCATCGGCGAGGATCCGATGCGCACCGAGCATCTCTGGCAGATCATGGCGCGGGCTTCGTTCTTCCCCGCCGACCGGATCAATGCAGCCGCGATTTCGGCCATCGACCTCGCGCTCTGGGACCTCAAGGGCAAGTTGCTTGGTCAGCCGGTCTACAACCTGATCGGAGGGCTCGTCCGCGATCGCATCCACTGCTACCCGCACAATGAGGGTGAGGACGATCCGGCAGCCCTGATCGAGGACATCGAACGGACCGTCGCCGACGGTTGGCGCTTTGCTCGCTGGGGACTGAGCGGTACGACAGGCGAGTCGTTTGAGCCGTCAGACGCTGTGCGAAGCTCGATCCGGGCAATTGAGGCCGTTCGCGCCCACTTTGGCCCCGAGCTTGAGCTGTGCGTCGATGTGCATACCCGTCTCGATCCGCCCGACGCGCTTCGCTATTGCCAGGCCGTCGAAGAGGTCAATCCCTTCTTCATTGAGGACGCGCTGCGCTCCGAGCGGCCCGAGTCGTACCGGCGCTTGCGACAACGCACCAACGTCCCGCTGGCCGCCGGCGAGCAGTGGTTCACCAAGTGGGGTTTCGCAACCGCCATCGAGGAAGAGTTGATCGACTACGCCCGCATCGATCTCTGCCTCGTCGGCGGTTTCACCGAGGCGCTCAAGATCGCCCGTTGGGCCGAGACGCACCACATCCAGATCGCGCCGCACAACCCACTCGGACCGGTTTCCTCGGCCGCCGGCGCGCATCTAACCCTGGCCGCGGCCAATGCGGGCGTGTTGGAGATGGCTCGCGAACCCGGTTCGGTGCTTGAGGACGTCTTCCCGCAGCAGACGCCGTTCGAGCGCGGACACGCACTGCCCACCGACCAGCCCGGCTGGGGTATCACATTCGACCCCGAGGCTGCATCGAAGTATCCAGAACCGACCACCGGCTTCGCTCCGATGCTCAAACGGCGCGACGGATCGTTCACCAACTGGTAGGGGCTAGTAGTAAGCTAAATCGGTCGGGGAGTGGCGCAGCTTGGCAGCGCGCTTCGTTCGGGACGAAGAGGTCGGAGGTTCAAATCCTCTCTCCCCGACCACCATTCTCTTCCTCGTTGACGTTCCCGTAACAGCCGTAACATCGTCGCCGAACAGCGAGTCGTCCCCCTGCGTACCCTCGACATCGAACGAAGAATCGCAATGACGCGACAGAATCGGTGGATGACATGAACTCCCGACGAACCAGCCTGCTCCCCGACGCGATCTTCCTGACCATCGCCGTCATCGCCCTGGCGATCCTGATCGTCGCCTGACCCGACACTGACCCGACACTGGCCTGGCGGTTGACGAGGCCAGAGAGTCGTCGCAGGCACCCCGCGCTCAGAGGAGTAGGCTGAACTGGACGGACCAAGAGAAAGGAGGACGCGACCAGTCGAATGAGCGCCCCGCTCACCGAGGCACGGCCAACACACGAAAGGGGGAACGTGATGACGTTCCGACCAACGGCCGCCAGAATCCGCCTCAACCTCCGCCCCCAACGAGTGAGCATCCTCCTGCCCATTGTCGGATGGAGGCACACAGTCGATAGCATTAGCAGTGCATGGCACCGTCGCGCAGACTGGAGCGGCCTGCTGTGGCATGATGCGAGGAACCGTGCGGGAACTCTGATTTGGCGGACAGCGTCCGAGATTGAGGGATACAATCGAGCAGAGTTCGTATCGAGGATGCCCGCAATTTGGGCATAGGTAGAGGCATCGGTCGTTGCTCTGCCCGGCGGAGCTCATCGCTGCAGCTATCGGGTCAGAGTTAGCGAGGCTTGGGATGACTATAGTCTCCACACAAAGGGAGTGTGCACTTCGAGTTAGGCGAACTGAGAGGCGACTCGATGAACTCGAGTCGCCTCAGCACTAGCGGTACCGTGTGGCAAATGGATACGGATAGAATCGCTATGCTAGCCAAGTATGATTCTGCGATGAGTACCTTGCGGTCGACGTGGAACCAGTCGCAGCCTGCCCGTCACGCCTGTCAGGAACCGATTCGGGCGATCGGGTTAATCATTGTCATTATCTTCGCATTCTACCCAAGCATCTTGGCTCTCTATGGAGTGAGTGTTGGTGTAGGAGTCTTGGTGTTGGCTGCGGCAATCAAGCCGACAAAGGCTAGTTGGCTGTTAGTCATTCTCATGGCTGCAATCGGTTACTGGTATCTGTGGCTTGCACTGTTCGATTAACCGATCGGGCGGCTCGCGAACGGCTTGGGGGGTAGCGAGGTCTGAAATGTTCCCACTTCGCCTAAAGAACAATGGACTTGGCTATGTTCTAGTTCTTCTCGGCGCTGCCATGTTTGCCTTTGGCTGGCTCGGGTTCTCCATTGTCGCCCTTGCCATACTAATTGGCGGCGCTGTCGCATTCGTCGTTGGACTGTTCCTGCTCAGACCTACGGGATGGACGCTCACTTGGCTCTTCCTCCTGGTGGCTGCACTCACCGATTGAACGTCTGGCGCACCGCATACGGTTGAGGCAACCGACTCGCTAGCAGGAACACGAGGCAACTGGCCGCCACGCAGATCGCGTAGATGAGCAGTGCCAGGTCATAGTTGCCGTTGCGGTCATAAATGCTCCCGGCGACGATCGGCGAGAACACGATTGCGATCGTCTGGAACATGAACGCGGTACCCATGATCGTGGCGAAGTTCTTCAGTCCGAATGCGCGCGATAACATCAGTGCCTCCAGCGGAGGGGCCGCCGCGAACCCGATTACATACAGCACCACCGCGACGCTGACCCCGGGGATGCTGCCGCCTGTCAGGTACAACGTGATTAACGACGCGCAGACGAACAGCGCACAGACCGACGCCACCCGCTCCGGCCGTCGAAACCGCTCAATTTGCGTGCCGGCAGTCAGCAGCCAGACCACTGCGCCGCCCGCCGTCAGCGATACGATCTGCGCCGACCAGGTGTCGGAGAAACCGACCGAGCGGTAGTAGGGGACGCCCTGCGACAACCAACCGAAGACGACGAAATAGAGCAGCATCAGTCCCAGCACAAGCGTCCAGAACAGTGGCGTACGAATCGCCTGTCCGATCGTCAGTCCGCTGAGCACGACCGGTTGCGCCGGCGCTGGCGTGGCAAGTGTGGTCGCCGGCGCGTCGCTTTCGCCCTCCCTGGGGTGATCGCGGACGAAGATGAACGCCACGATGTAGGCGCCCACGATCAGCATGGCCGAGTAGAGAAACGCGTCGCCCCAGCCGAGTCTCGTGATGATCAGCTGCACCAGTGGCAGCATGATCAGCTGACCCATCCAGACCGATGCACCGATGATGCTCAGCGCGACTGCGCGGCGCCGGTCGAACCAGCGCACGGCCAGCGCCTGGGCCGGCATGTAGGCGACCAGGCCCAGCGCCAGCGATGAGACGCCCAGGTAGACGTACCACTGCCAGAGCTGCGTCATGAACGCCAGCAGCGAGAACGCAACCGCGCACAACGGCGCGCCGATCAGCATCAGCCGTCGAGGTCCGACCACATCGATCAGCCGCCCGATGATCGGAGCAAACAGGCCGATCGTCCCGACCGTGACCGAGAAGCCCATCGAGACCTCAGCCCGAGACCAGCCAAAGCGCTGCTCCAGCGGCTCCGTGTAAGCGCTCAGCGATCCAAGCGTCAACCCCTCCGCAACGACAAGCGCCACGACCATGCCAAACAGCACATACCAGCCGTAGTAGATGCGCCTGATCCGCCAGCGGCTCGCCTTACCCCGCTCAAACGTCGTCGCTTCGACAGCCATAGATCGCAGGCTACCCCTACAACGCCAATCGGGACTCTCGCTGTTACTGGCGCCAACCTCAAGCGCCCGACAGATTCCTGTAGGGGCGCCCCTTGTGGGCGCCCGCTCTCTCCTCCTCTCTCCCTCTTCGTAGGGGGAAATGCAAAGCCTCCAATTCCTTTCTCCCCCCCTTGCGGGGGGAGATGCCGAAGGCAGAGGGGGGGGCAGCCGCTTACCACCCAATAGAGCAGACCAATAGAGCAGACAGGCAGAAAGCCCCCTACGAGTTCTCCGCCACCCAACAAACCTGCGCCAGATCCAGCAAGTACTATCCTGCTTGGCAACATCCGTCGCAGTCCGAGAGACCCCACATGACCACCCAACTCAGCAGCATCAGCACCACCCCACTGCCCTGGCCGAATCAGCGTGAACTGCCCGAGGTCTCGCGTCCGTTGCCCGCCGGCACCACCGTGATCTCAGCCGATAGCCACTGGCTGGAGACCGGCGAGTTCGTTGACCGGATGCCGGCCAAGTACCGCGATCGCGCGCCGCGCGGCATGTTCAACGAGCGCGGTTTCCACATGGAGATCGACGGCAAGTCGACCGACAACCCGGGCATGCCCAGCGAGCTGATCGAGGGTCGCGCCGGGATGTGGGACGCAGCGGTGCGCGTCGAAGAAATCACGCGCGAGGGTGTCGACCAGGAAATCATGTTCCCGCAGCGCATGCTGGGCGTGATTCGCAATGAGGATTTCGACTATATCCAGGCGTGCATGGACGCCTACAACGAGATGTTGGCCGACTTCTGCGCCGAGCAACCGGGCAAGCTGCACGGCCTGGCGCTGCTCAACTACTGGAATCCCGAGGCGACCGAGGACGAGCTACAGAAGATCAAGGCGCTCGGCTTCAAGGGCGTGCTGATGCCCTCGCTGCCGCCGCCGCACGCCAAGGTCTACTACAACGCGCGAGCCCTCGAACCGATGTGGAAGGCGATCGGCGAGGCCGGTCTGCCACTCAGCTTCCATGTCGGCGAGACATTCGACGCTCGCGGCCAGGGCGGGTTGGCCACGACCATCGTCGTTGCCTTCCAGCCCTTCCGCCGCCTCTTCGCGCTGCTCACATTCGCGGGCATCTTCGAGCGCAACCCAGGACTGCGCGTTGTCTTCACCGAAGGCGGCATCTCCTGGGTACCCAGCGCGCTGTTCGACTGCGACAAGGTCTACGCCTCGTTCGAGAGCGAGATGACGCCCAAGCTGGCCAAGCGACCGAGCGAGTATTGGTTCGAGAACTGCTACGCAACGTTCATTGAGGACCCGTCCGGTCTACGCCAGCTCGACCTGATCGGCGTCGACAACGTCCTCTGGGGTAGCGACTACCCGCACCCCGAAAGCGCCGTCGGCTACACCCAGCAAAGCCTCTGGGACGTCTTCAACGCCACCGACTCGGTCGAGGACGCCCAAAAGATCGTGGGAGGCAACGCCCAGCGTCTGTGGGGCTTGGCGTAGCGTTCGCGTTGCGCCTTACTCGCTGGGAGTGGAATGGAGATCTCGTGAATCGTAGGTTGAAATGGATCATTGAATGGGCAACTGATAAGTCCGCTAAGGAGGTCGAAGAACATAGTAAGCAGTGGGTCAGGGGAAAGGTGCTGACGCACATTGAGGACCGCTTCTTTCCCAAGACGGACCAGACTGCTACTGATCCCGACATGCCCGGTCTGACAGCTATGACGTGGTACTATCTGGAGTTCGGAGCTTCTCATCCAGAGGCATTCTCAATACTTGAACGCAGACGCCTCGCCAGGTCGAAGAGCAAGCAGCTTGACATGAGCAGAGCGCTGCTAGCGATCATTGTAGAAGTTGTGAAAGTCTTCGAAGAAGGAGAGAGAGAGACGCTAAGGCTGAGGAATACCTGAGCGCCCTTGCCAAAATGGAGGAGAGTACCTTTGACCAGTGCATTGAACAGTTGGCGGGCTCAGAACAATCTCGAAGAGTCGCAACGGTTAGTGCTGTAGTTGAAGAAACTATCGATGAGTTAGTTCGGCCTGGTCGGGCAGTAATTCACGAGATAGCAAACGTTGTCAGAACGTCGCATGCAGCGGCAGGAAACAGCGCCAATGATGCGCTAGATTCCATAGAAAATTTTGCCAGTGCCACCGCTGAGCAGACCGGGGACACTGCCCAGTCGTTACGAGAAGCATGGCCACCGAAGCAGGAAGTCATACGGACGAGTCGTTCGATGCGACGAGCCGTGTTCGGTGATCGGGCGCGGATGTGAAGGGGCCTTCTGATGACAGCCTGTGGACAGAGATAGCCAACTGGATCGCGGATCTTGTTGGATTTTATGGTCGCGTAGAGCAAAAGATATGGCGGTTGGTGGTTGCACCAACTTTGACCTGGATTGTAGTGTACATTTGCATAATGGCCAGCGGTGTTCGAGAGTTGTTGTTGGTCACTTTAATTGCACCATTCGCAACTTTTCTCTACCTGTTCGGCAGGCGCCTGTTGCTTACTTCGATGGCGGCGCGTGTCTCCCTTACGCGACGAGCTATTGTGGCAGCGATGAGTGTTCTTCTCGCAGGAGTAGTACTATCGTTTTTCGGTTTCTTTGTTTCCTTAGCGGGATTGTCGCTGTGGGTGAAGCTAATCGGGCATGCGGTCGTATGGCTACTGTTCTACGGCGGTGTGCTGATGTACGCATATTCTCCTAGAGGGACCATGACGAAGTTTACGGGTAAGATGCTGGCGACAGTTGCTGTGGCGCTGTTTGTGGCAGGAGTGATTTATGCGTTTGTCGAGGACGGCAGTGTAAAGAGTATCGAACCGGTGCGTATTGTAGTGAGCGATTGATCTCCTGATGGGCGCGAACCGCTTGGCGGGATCGAACTGTCTGGAATTCGTACCTCCGCCGGTCGCGAGAGTGAGAGTGAATGTGGTTGAATCTGAGAGTGGTCGCAAGAGATGTTTCTTACCACTCGCGCAAAGCTGGAGACGTCGACACATTCGATTCTAAAGAGCAAGAGAATCGCCATGCGATCGTAGCCCTCGAGGACCTGCTCAAGTGTGCCCGAACGTTCAAGAGCGCCGCCAAAAGATTCGCCGAGAGCTAAGCTCTCTTCACGAGACCGCGTCTCTGTTCCTCCCGGTCTCTGCTCTCCCACGACTGACAACTCCGACACGCCCACTGCACTCTAGCAGAACGCATGTCCGCATACAATCGATCCCATCTATCTCAGCCGCAAGGGACGAACGATGCCCCCCGATACCACCTTCCGAGCAGCCTTCCAGCGACTCGCCGACCTCGCCAGCGCCGATAACCCGCCTCACATCGTGGCACGCGCCGCGGGACTACTCGCCAATCTGCTTTCCCCTGCCAACCCCAGGCACGCCGAAATCATGGCGGCCCTTAGCAGTCCCGAGCCGACATCCGCCGACAACGCAGCCGCCGACGAAGCGTCTAGCGAGGAAGAGGACGAACCGCTCTAATGCCCGTCTCTCTTTTTCCGCCTCGTTTTTTTTCTGGAGCTCCCCTCAGACCTCCCTCTCCGGGGGAGGTGCGCCGAAGGCGCGGAGGGGGCCTCCCGTGCCCGCGCGTATCCTGTCCAGTGTCTACTGACCCGGATCGAGTTGAAAGCGAAGGCCAACCATGTCTGTCGAACGAATCGAGATCACCCACCAGGGACCCTATGCCCATGGCCAGGAGTTCGGCGACGCTGGACCCTTCGAGATGATCCGCGCTCGCCTGCGCTACGCGGTCAACCCGATGTTGGAAGACCACCAGCGCATCACCGACCTTGAGTGTGCGAATCGCGGAACAGACGGCTGCGTCCGATTCAGCGGCGACCTGGTGCTGATCCGGCCTCAGGATCCGTCCGCTGGCAACGGCGCGCTGGTGATTGATGTGCCCAACCGAGGACGCAGCCTGCTGCCGGGCGCATTGAACCGCACGCCCCCCGAGCTGTCCGTCGCCGACCCGCTGCTACCCGGCGACGGCTTCCTCTTCCGCCATGGATTCAGCGTCGCTTCGGTGGCCTGGCAGTGGAACGCTCCCGACATCGAGACGCTGCTCCAGTTCCAGGCGCCCGAAGCTCTCGGGCTTGACGGCAACTCCATGTCCGGTGAGGCGATCACCGACCTGCGACCCAGCAAGCGATACGCTTCGATGCCGATCGAGCACCTGGGCCAACCCGGATACCCGGTCTCGAGCGACGCGGCCGACAGTGCTCGCCTCTACGTGCGTGAGTATGAAGACGACGAACCCAGCGAGGTTCCACATGACCGCTGGCGCTTCGCTCGTCAGACCGACGACGGGGTCGTCCCGAGCACCCGCGACCTCTGGATCGAAGGTGGGTTCACGCCGGGCCGAATTTACGAGATCGTCTACCCGACCGATCGCTCGCCGGTTGTCGGCACTGGCCTCCTCGCATTCCGCGACGCTGCCCTGTTCCTCCGAAACTGGCAACGCTCGTATGACCGCGTACACGGATTCGGTATCTCGCAGAGCGGGCGATTCCTGCGCCACCTGCTCTATCTGGGGCTGAACCGCGATCCGGACGCGCTCACCCAGCGAGCCTTCGACGGAGTACACATCCACGTGGCCGGAGGGATTCGCGGTGAGTTCAATCGTCGCTACGGACAGCCATCGCAACTGTTCCTCGCTGGACCAATTCATGAGTTCCCGTTTGCCGACATCGAACGCGACGATCCGCTGACTGGTGATCGCGATGGGCTGCTCAAGCGCTCCGACGAGCAGGGCGTGACGCCAAAGGTCGTGAAGACCAACACGAGCTGGGAGTTTTGGCGCGGCGACGCCTCACTGATCGATATCGACCCGGCCACTGACGAGGACATCCCGCAGCATCCACAGTCGCGGCACTACCTGCTCGCTTGCACGCAGCACGGCCCCGGTCAGGCCCAGCCGGTGGACAGCTTCTACCTGACCGACGAGCGCAGCATGTATCGGCACAACGCCGTCGATCAGACGCCGCTGATGCGCGCGGCGCTGGTCAATCTGGATCGCTGGGCCGCCGGAGAATCGGAGCCGCCGCCGTCAAGCGTCCCGAGCTGCGCAAACGGCACAGCCGCCAGGCGGAACGATGTGCTCGCCAAGCTCAGCGATCGCGTGACAACTCCCGCCGCCGACCGTCTGTCGCGAGTGCGAACGGTCGACTGGACATCGCTGCCGGCCAAAGAGGGCGACGAGTACCAGGGCTACGTCTCCGCTGTCGATGACGACGGCAACGAAGTCGCCGGTCTCCGTCTACCCGATCTCACGCAGCCCATCGGTCTGCACACCGGCTGGAATCCCCGCCACCCAGAGACCGGAGGCGAAGACCTGACCAGTCACTTCGTCGGACTGACGCAGTGGTTCGGACGAGAAGCAATCCTCGCCCGCTACGGAGACAAAGAGTCGTATCTGGGCCGAGTCAGGTCAGACGCAGTCCAGCTCGCGGAAGAGCGCGCGATCCTGCCAGAGGACATCGACCTGGTCGTAGAAAACTGCGCCGCCCGCTGGGATGTCGCCGTGGCCGACTGATCGTACGGGTATTCCCGTCTCATCGTTCCCGCCACCTACCGGAGGATCTGCGCTGCAACACTCTCACCCAAGCGGCCTCAACTGCAGTTTGGACCTCAGGTATTCCATTCCTCGGTCGCCCTTGATCCTGTTGCAGTTTCCACAGAGTAATTGCAGGTTCGAGATATGATCAGTCCCTCCCTTGGAGAGCGCAATCACGTGGTCAACCTCCAGATTGCGCAACCGGAAGTGTTCCCCGCAGCCGGCGCAGTCTCCCCCCTGCTGGCCGTACAGTGATTCCCGATTCTCGCGCGAGTTGTGACGCGGCAGGGTTCCGAGGTCGGTTCGCGACGGGATGTCGCGCCGATGAACGATGTTCCGCCAGAGTCCCTGATCGGCCTCTACCCGCTGTACGACGAGTTCCGCCGCTTTGGCGGATATGTCGATCCCTACCCATTGACGCCGCAATCGGTCGGCGGCGACCATCGTCGTCGCGCATCCACAAAACGGATCCAGAACCATGTCGCTCTCACTTGAACTGGCGCGTACGATCCGTTCAAGCAGTGCGAGCGGTTTCTGAGTGGGGTATCCGACGCGCTCCCGTTGATTGGTTAAGATCGGAATGTCCGTCCACCAATCTTCGATCACTTTGCCGCTTCCAAAGCTCTCTTCGACCGAAAGCTGGTCCCGCCGCTGCTCTGTATCGCCGGCGGATGGCGAGATGATGCTCTGCTCGCCTTCTGCTCGTCCTCGGCGGGCCATCGTCTCTGCGTCATACGGCACTCGAACGGCTTCCCGATTGAACGATGCTTCGTCAGACTTGGCGTAAAACAGAATCGTGTCGTGCTTACGTGGAAACCATCTCCTGGTGTTGCCTGGCCCGGTGTAGCACCAGACAATTTCGTTTCTGAAATGTCGTCTGCCCCAGATGGCGTCCATCAGCAGTTTCAGATAGTGGCTCATGGTCGGATCGCAGTGCAGGTAGATTGAGCCGGACGACTTCAACAGCCTCGGCATTTCCAGCAAGCGAGTTGCCATATAGACGAGATACGCCTTGTCAGAGTTCGTCGTGGCCGCAAGCAGTACGCGGTGCACGTCCGGCTCCTTGAGCGAAATCAGATTGAGCCACTCGACATCGATATCGGAGAGATCCCACGTATCTTTGAACGCCGCGCCGGCTGCCTGCGAACCGATCGGAGCTGCATAATCTGCGTTCGAGTTGAAGGGCGGGTCGAGGTAAATCAGGTCGACAGAGTCCGAATTCATGCCGCGCATGACATCGAGACAATCGCCCGTCCAAATTGTTCCCGAATTCCAGTTTGGTTCAGCCATGCGACGCCTATCGTCTTGGCAGCTACGGAATTTGATCGTACACGGCGTCGCGAACGGCGGGTCGTCGGCCGCCATGCCCTCAATTGGCTTGCTGGATGTCCAGCTGCCGAACCGTCCGACAAACCTTGTTGACGGTCTCGGTTGCCCGACAGTGTCATAACGAGACAACCCCCGACTCGACCAGCGCCTCAACCTCTGACGCTTCGATCCCCAGTTCTTCCGCCAGCACCTCAGCCGTGTGCTCGCCGAGCAGTGGCGCTCTGTGATGTACGGCGGGACTTTCGCTGAGCCGAATTGGGCAGCCGAGTAGCGTCATTGGACCTCGGGTTGGATGCTCGATGTCGACCAGCATGCCTCGTTCTCGCAGGTGCTCGTTGGTGAAGATCTCTCCCGAGTCGAGCACCGGACCTGAGGGCACGCCGACCTCTCGCATCTTGTCCATCACCTCGTACTTGGTTCGCTGGCTAGTCCAGGACTCGATCGCCTGACGGACGTCGTCACCCTCATTGCGCGTGATCCCGCGTGCGCCGTTGGATTCGGCCAGGTCGGGACGTCCGATGGTGTCCATCAGCGCCTTGCGCATCCGGCGGCCGGCGACCACGATCCAGACCCAGTCCGAGCGTCCGCCCGGCTTGCAGGGGAAGAGGCCGGTCGGCGCGGTTTGACCGTCGCCGTAGGGTGGCGCCGGGTCGCCTGCAATCTCGCGACGGACCATTGGCACACGCGTGTAGTTGGTGACGGCCTCTTGCATGGACAGTTCGACCTTCTGTCCTACGCCGTCGCGCTGACGTTGCCAGAGCGCCGCGAGCATGCCGATCGCCGCTTGCACGCCTGTCCCCGTGTCGCCAATCGTCGGTCCTGGCTTGAGCGGCAGCGTCTCGTTGGTGCCGGTGATCGCCATCGCGCCGCCCGCTGCCTGCGCGACCATGTCGAACGACTTGGTCGGCGCCCAAGGACCGGTCGTGCCAAAACCCTTCACGGTGCAGTAGATCAGTTGAGGATGGATCTCCTTGAGCGTGTCGTAGCCGATGCCCAGCCGCTCCATCGTGCCCAGGGTGAAGTTCTCGACCACGATGTCGAATTTGGGCACGAGCTGTTTGAAGATCTCGCGCCCGTCATCGGACTTGAGGTCAAGCGTCAAGGAGCGCTTGTTGTTGTTCAGCGTGATGAAGTAAGTCGAGTCGACCGCATCAGACCCAGCCCCCAAACGTCGTCCCGGCTCTCCCCGCCCCGGAGGCTCGACCTTGACAATCTGAGCTCCCAACCAACCCAGGGCCTGGGTCGAAGAGGTCCCTGCTTCATACTGGGTCAAGTCCAAAATCCGAACATCCGAAAGCGCCAAGGCCATATCCAGCCCCTCTCAAGTCTGGCGTGAGGATAACGACTCTAGGGAAGGGATCTGACTAGAGACTAGCTGTGAGTTCCGTTCCTTCGCCGCAGGCCCTTTAGGCGTACAGCCGGCAGCCGTCTTAAGCGCTGATTAAGCGGGTCTACCTCGATGCCCAGAGATTCGAGCGCGGTCACTCCCAACAGAGGTTCTGCATCGTCGTCGCCGAACATCACCGTGGTGCCAACGATTTCGCCGAGGATTTCGAACCTTGCAACAGCGATATCCAAGCGAAGCTCACTGCCGTCCGCGAGGATGTACATGCGTTTTCCATCTGGGACGACGCCAATCTCATCCAGGCACTTCCTGGGAACCAGGGAATCTGTCGCCCCGGTGTCGACCAAGAACAACCCACTCCATTCCAGAGCGTGGTCGCCGGGATTGCTGACGGTCACAGTCACATGCGTAGCGCCCATGGGCGGTCTCCTGTCGCGTTGTTCTGACTTCGATGGTACCCACTTCAAGGTCACAACAGTGCCTCGTTTCAGTCCGCCGCGACGACCACACCTGCCTCAGATAGCTCCGAGGTTCGGTCTCCCAACACTTCGGACGCCCCAGATCCGGGGACCATTGCCGGTCGACCAACGTCGACTGGTGTACGACTCATCTTCACGGACGGACCATTGGTCCGGACTCGACCGCGTCCCTCGTGATCTCGAGTGATCGAGAAGCCCTCCGACACGGCGCGTTCCTCGGTCATGGCGTCCTCAACGGAGCCGACAGCAGATGCGCCGATGCCCTTGTCGGTCAAGTCCGAGACCCACTCGGCCACCGTCCTGGTCTTGAGTTCCTCGGGTGTAGGCACGTCGCCCGACTGCTCAGGCTTGGCCCCGATGAACAGCCAGCCGTCGGAAGCCTCGTAGAGTCGATGTAGTGGTCCTTCGCCGACAGCGTCCTGGCCGGCCGGTTCGTCCCAGCGCTTGCCTTCGTACTCGTGCAGCATGCTGGACTGCATCGTGCTCGCAGTGCGGGCCAGCGCTGTGAAGACCTGCTGCCCTTCTCCCGTACGTAGCCGGTGATACAGCGCCATGCCGACTCCGAACGCGCCGTTGATGCCGGTGCCGTAGTCGTTGATTGCGAACGGCTGCAACGTCGGCTCGGTGTCCCCGTAGCGGGTCATCATTCCGCTGGCCGACTGCGCCAACTGCTCCCAGCCGGCGCGCCCGGCCCAGGGACCGATCTCGCCGAACGCGTTCAGAGATGCATACACCACGTCGGGATTGATCTGCCGCACCGAGTCGTAGTCAACCCCCAGGCCGCCGACTTTGCCCATCCGGTAGTTCTGGACGACCACATCCACGTCGGCGGCCAGCTCCATGAAGACCTCACGGCCTTCATCGCGTTTCAGATCCAGCAGCATTGAGCGCTTACCTCGGTTGATGTCCTCATGCAGCATGATCCCGTTCTCGCGCGACGGGTTGTCGATCTTGACCACGTCGGCGCCAAACTCAGCCAGGGTCCGGCCGCAGGTCGGGCCGGCGAGGATGATGCAGAGGTCGAGCGCGGTCATGCCTTCGAGCGCCTTCGACAGTCGGCCGCCAGGGGCGCTCATCGCGGACGGCGCCGTCCTTGACAGCTCCGACATGATGTCGGCGCGGTCGGAATCCAGCGCCTTGCGAGGCCCACGAATCTCACCCGGCGTGCCGCCCATGCGCACCTGGATTCCAGGCTGCAACATTGGGCCGAGCTGCGGATCGTCGAGTTCGACGATGATCTCCGCCTCGCGTGCATGCGGCTCGCGCAGCCATTCAGACGAGTCGAGAGATCGCACAGTCGGTGGACCGGCTTCGTTGATCAGGTCTTCCCACTCCTGCGCGGTTCTTGTCAGGAAGATGTTGGTCAACTGCGCCCTGGCCACATCGGCGAGCGCGAAGTCTTGCTGGATTTCCGATGCGTTCGACCACGGCTCATCCAGCCACTGCGGCACGCCTGCAGCGACGCAAAACTGTCGGATGAAGTGCGAGTATGCGGCATGGAAGAACACCCACCGTCCATCGGAGCATTCGTACGGTCCGACCCAGGGAACAGGACCTCGGGGCGCATCACGGTCGAGATACCTGAGCCCGCGAATGCCAATCGCCTGATAGAGGCTGTCGTGCAACGACGCTTCGATCTGTTGTCCAAAGCCGTCCCGTTCACGCGCAACCAATGCCATCGAGACGCCCGCACAGCCAGTGAAGGCCGCATATGAGGAAGCGATCGGGACTGCGGTGTAGACCGGCTGCGGCGCATCGGCCATCAACGATCCGCTGTAGGTTCCGACCGGTGCAGAGACCACGCCTTCCCATCCCGGAATCCCGGCGCGCTCGTCGTCGGGTGAGAATCCTGGCATCGACAGGTAGATCAGCCGGTCATTAACGTTGGTCGATTCTTCGGCGCCCAAACCCAACCGATCCATCACGCCCGGGCGGAAGTTTTCGACGACTACGTCTGCCGAGGCGATTAGTTCCTGCGCCGTGCGCCTGCCGTCAGCGGTCTTAAGATCCAGGGAAATGCGGCGCTTGCCACGGTTCCAGACCGCGTTGCCGGGCGTGTCCCACAACGGACCCGAAGGTGGGTCGATACGAATCACGTCTGCACCGTGGTCGGCGAGCATCATCGCCGCTAGCGGGCCGGCCATGTACTGGCCGAAGTCGATTACGCGAAGTCCGTCGAGCGCGCCCATATTCGCCTCCATCACAAACTCGTGGCAAGGGATGTTGTTGCGACTAGAGGCTAGCGGCTATTGATGATCCTTCAGTGCGCTCGCAATGGCGCCGTCGACGGACGCAAGAAACTCTTTGATCGAAGCGTCATTGTGCAGCACTAGGTCGGCCTTAGGCGCACGTTCGGTCCAGTGAATCGCGGACGCCATCCGCTGCTCTGCTTCCTCGCGTGAAAACTTGTTGCGCGCCATCAGTCGCGTCAGCGCGGTTTCGTCCTCTGATGCCACCAGCCAGCCGGCATCGCAGACTTCCATGTACGGCCCCTCGAAGAGCCGGACAGCCTCAAACACCGCGATTGGCGCTGGATCGTCCTTCAGCTCTCGCAGGAGTCGCATGAATTCGCCCTCGATATCGCCAATCGCTGTCCGAAGGGCCGCCAGCAGATCTGGCTTGCCAAAGACGATGTCGCCCAGCGCCTTGCGGTCGATGAAGCCGTCCGAGCCGATAACGGTGTTGCCGAACTCAGCAACGATCCGGTCAAACGCCGGCTTGCCCGGTTCATACATCGTGTGGACGTGTCGGTCGGCGTCAATGTGACGAGCGCCGTGGGCCTCGGCAAGGTGCTGGCAAAGCAACGTTTTGCCGCATGCGATGGATCCGGTGACGCCAAGAACGAAGGCCATGGCACTAGGATATTCGAGCTATGCCGATCATCCCGCCCCAAGTGCCATGCGAATCATCAGAGTCTCAAGGAATGGCTTCCCTCCAGGTGGCCAGCGCCCACTTGGCAACGTTGTTGAGCGCGACTGACACACTAGACAGCAAGGCCATGTTCCTGGCTGCAGTCAATCTGGCGTTGTTTGCCGCGTTCGTTGGGGCGATCGTTGGTCTATCACTATCAGGCTGGGCAGTACTGGCTCCAGGAATCGCCGTTTGCGCGATTCTGACGTTGGGATGGTGGTGCGTCAAGCCCCGTACGATTTCGCAGTTCAACGAGCCTGCCGGACTCCTCCAGAACAGACTGGGAGGGTGGACCGACCACTTCTTGGCCTGGTACTACATTGAAGCGCTCAGTGAAGCGTCAGACGACGTCGTCAACGAAATCGAACGGAAGGGAACTTACATCAGAGTTATTGCGTTCGGCACATTGCTTCACGTCGTGGCCCTGCTGATCAGTGCCGCTGTTGTCTGGGCCAGTGCCTCGAGCCCCGGTTAGAGGCCGGAGCGCCAACGAGCTGGTCTCGAGAAAGGGACTCTTGGGTTCCGCTCGCGAAACTGTCTCGCTTCTTCGCGGTCTTGGTCTGTGTGCAGCGGTTCAGGCACAAAGATCCTACGAATCCTTCGGACAAGAGAGAGCTTCCACCTCTTCAATATCCTCACTTGATCACCCTCTTAACGGCTTTCGCGGGTCACTGGTCGTGACGTTTCCGGGCTTGCTGACCGGACGCTTTGGCGGTGTCTTACCCGGCTTGTCGGCCACAGACACTTTCCCCCCGTCTTCGGTCTTAGTCTAGTGATGCCATTTTACCCAAGCGGTACCAATTGGAACCGACCATGCCCCAACGATGTTCATGGCCCGGCGACGACCCTGACGAGATTGCTTACCACGACCTTGAGTGGGGCGTCCCGACACGAGATCAGGCGAAACTCTTTGAGGCGCTGACACTCGAGGGTGCGCAAGCTGGACTCTCCTGGCACACGATCCTGATGCGCCGCGACGGATATCGGCGCGCATTCCTCGACTGGAACATCAAAGCCATCGCCGAGATCGACGAAGCAAGTGTGGATCTGCTGGTCCAGGACACAGGCATCATCCGACATCGGGGCAAGATTGAGTCGACCATCGCCAATGCGCGGGCGACGTTGCTGCTTCGCGAACAGGGCTTGTCAATCGCGGATATCGTCTGGGCCTACGCAGACCCGTCAAGCGAACCGCGCACCGACATGCAATCGCAGACCGATGAGTCGAAAGCCATGTCTCGCGAGTTCAAGCGTCGTGGATTTCGCTTTGTCGGACCGACAACCTGCTATGCCTTCATGCAAGCAGTCGGGATCGTCAACGATCACGACGTTTCGTGCTTCCGCTTCTCGGAGATTGCCGACATGCGCAGTACGCTGCTCAACGAACGGAGCGAACCATGACCTACCAACACCTGCGACTCGATATCGCCGACCAGATCGGGACGATCATGCTTGATCGCCCGGAGAAACTGAATGCGCTTTCACGCGATCTGCACAATGAGATGGTCGCCGCTGCCAACCAGCTCCAGGCCGACGATGACGTTCGCGTCGTGATCGTGACCGGCGCAGGACGTGGCTTCTGCTCAGGCGCCGACCTGACTGCCCGCCCTAAAGACTCGGCTCCTGACAGCCAGAACGACCGGATGGACGAGTTTGGCTGGGTCGGACACCAGGCACTTGCATTTGGCCAGCTCGACAAGCCGACCATCGCCGCCGTCAATGGTGTCGCCGCTGGCGCCGGCATGAGCCTGGCGCTGTCCTGTGACCTGCGCGTCGCCTCCGAGAAGGCGCGATTCAAGGTTGTCTTCCTCGAGCGCTCGCTCAGCCCCGACGCTGGCATGACCTGGTTCCTGCCACGCGTCGTTGGCTATCCGAAAGCCGTCGAACTGGTCCAGACCAGCCGCTTTGTCGAGTCCGACGAGGCGCTACAGATTGGACTAGTCAACCAGCGGGTGCCGCACGAAGAGCTGATGAACCGCGCTCGCGCGCTGGCCTCCGAGATCGCGTTCTGGCCGCCGCTCGCCTCTCGCGCCGCCAAGCGCGTCATGCAGCGAAATCTCAACGCCACGCTCGACGAGGCGTTACGAAATGAGATCACGGCCATTTCGCACGCGACTCGTTCCGAGCATGATGTCCGCGAGGCTCAAGCGTCCTTCATTGAGAAGCGCCCGCCCGTCTTCACGGGCGAGTAGTCGAGTCCGCTGTGTCCGATGTCACCACCCGCGAGGCTACGCCCGACGACGCGCAGACCATCCTTGATTTCATCGTTGGTCTGGCCGAGTTCGAGAATGAACCACGTTCGACGGTCAAGGCGACCGTCGAGAGCATCCGGCGCGACGGTTTCGGCGATCATCGACTGTTCGAGACGCTGATCGCCGAGCGTGACGGACAGCCGGTCGGCATGGCGCTCTTCTTCCCGCATTATTCAACCTGGACCGGCACACCGGCGCTCTACCTCGAGGACCTGTTCGTCACTGCCGAGGCGCGTGGCACTGGAGCGGGTTTCGCGTTGATGCGCGCATTGGCGCAAGTCGCCGAAGCGCGAGGCTGGGCTCGGCTCGATCTCTCGGTGCTTGACTGGAATCCGGCCCGAACGTTCTATCACCAGCTCGGGATGACTCACGAGTCGGAATGGCTGCTCTATCGGCTGGACGAAGTTGGCATCGCTACGCTGGCTCGGACGGGACGAGATGGCTGAGCTGAAGGTATACGGCGCACCCTGGTGCCCGGACTGCCGGCGATCCAAGGCATTCCTCAGCGAGCATCGCCTCGATTACGACTGGATCGATATCGACCAGGACCCCGAAGCCTTGGCCTACGTCGAGGAATTGCAGAACGGCGGTCGCTCAATCCCGACCGTCATTCTGCCCGATGGCGGCATGCTGATCGAGCCGAGCGATGAGGAACTCGCACAGGCGCTGGGCATTCAAGTCCGGTCCCAGCGACAGTTCTACGACCTCGCGATCATCGGCGGCGGACCGGCAGGGCTCGCAGCCTCGATCTATGCCGCCCGCGAGGGCATCGACACTGTCGTCGTCGAACGTTCCGCGCTTGGCGGCCAGGCCGGACTGACGAACCGGATCGACAACTACCCAGGCTTTCCCGACGGCGTAGACGGCGACGAACTCATGTCAAAGTTCGTCGCGCAGGCAAGGCGATTCGGTGTAGAGTTGTTGTCAGCAGTGGGAGCGGCCGAGATTGCCGTGTCATCGGACGTCCAGGTCACGCTGTCCTCTGGAGACCGTGTCGCAGCGCACGCAGCGATTCTGACTCCGGGCAGCACGTATCGACGGCTCGGCGTTCCGGGCGAGGACGATCTGATCGGCACATCGGTCCACTTTTGCTCAACTTGCGACGGCCCGTTCTACGCCGGAGCGAAGCAACTCGCCGTGATCGGCGGAGGCAACTCGGCGTTGGAGGAAGGGTTGTACTTAACCCAGTTTGCTGAGCAGGTGCATATCATCCATCGCGGCGAGCGACTCGCCGGCTCGGCAGTCTTGCAGGAGAAAGTGCAGTCCCATCCACAGATTGTGCTGTCCCTCAAGACATCGGTCAGTGCCATGGAGAGCAATGGCAAACTCTCGGCGTTGACCCTGGAGTCGGGCGCCAGAACCGTACAAACCAGCCCCGACGGCGTCTTTGTATTCATCGGCTTGCAGCCCAATACCGAGTTCCTCCAGGGAGTCGTCGATCTCGACCAGCGAGGCTTCATCCAAACTAATGATCGCTTCCAGACAAGCGTCGAATCTGTTTACGCCGCCGGCGATGCGCGCGCCGGCTCAACCAAACAGCTCGGAGCCGCCGTCGGAGAAGGCATCACCGCCCTGATGATGACTCGGGAATACCTGAGAGCCCACCAACACGTCCGCACCCCGTCGACCGACGAGTAGTCGCCGGACCCGATCGTCGTCGCCCCCTTCAACTCATTTGCTCCGTCATACCCGCGCTCCGTCGCGGGTATCTCGATGCAATCTGCACACACTCGATTCCGCTGAGACTGGTTGCTGGCAGAGCTAACGGCACATGCATTGCGGCTGAGTTACGCGCTGCGAGATTGCCGCGACGGAGCGCGGCAATGACGAGGAAGTGGCTCTTGGAACAGTTCCGACGCTACCGACCACCAGTCAGCGGTGGTTGACCAACCAGCGTACCATCGTCGACGAACTCGTCAATCTCATTAGACGTGAAGCCCAGCTCCTCGCAGATCTGGCGATTGTCCCCGCCCAACTGCGGAGCTGGACGCATCTCGGCTGGGTCTTGATCGCTGAAGTGGATGGGGAAGCCGCCGTACTCGTAGACACCGACGCCTGGTTGATCCCACTCCACGATGAAGCCCCGATCGCGCAGGTGAGCTGACTGCATCAGGTCGCCATTGGTCATTGCTGGCAGGGCGGTGATATCGGCGGCTTGCAGACGCTCGGCCAACTCGAAGCGATCCTGAGGGCGTGTCCACTCATTGATCAGCGCGTCGAGTTCGTCGTGATACTCGAAGCGTCCAGACGTGTCTCGGAATTGTTCATCGCCAAGACGTGTGTCCCCGACCAGTGATGTGAATCGCTCCCAGGAGTCATCATCTTCAATGGTGATTGCAATCCACATGTCCATCGACTCTCGCGCATCGGGACTCTCGTCTCGACATCGGTACACGCCCTGGGGAGCGCAAGCGCGCGAGCGGTTGCCTCGCGCCGGCGCCTGGCCCTGCGCCGATGTCTCGAGGACGAGATCTCCGGCGACCGATGTGTAGGTCTGAAGCTGAGACAGATCGACGAAGCATCCCCGACCCGTTGCGTCGCGCTCCCACAGCGCAGCGAGCACCGCAAAGGCTCCGTGCAGACCGCCGATTGGGTCGGGAAATGCGTGCCCCATCTTCATCGGACCTCCTTCGACGTAGCCGGTCGCCGATGCCGCGCCTGAGTGCGCTTCCAGTACCGGCCCGTACGAGACTCGCTGGCGGAACGGCCCTGTGTGTCCGTAGCCCGTGCATGAGACCGAGATGATGCCCGGATTCCACTCGCGAACCGTCTCGTAGTCGATGCCCAGATTCTTGACCCCGCGCGGACTGAAGTTGTCGACGATCACGTCCGATTGTTCAACCAGCCGTCGCCAGATCTTCTTTCCCGACGCTGACTTCAAATCAGCGCACAATCCGCGCTTGTTGCGATTGTGCTTGTTGAAAATGCCGGCCCGATTCCAGGGCTGCGGTTCCGGCTCACCCTCGGGGAAGACCGACGCTCGCAACATGGGCTCGACTGCCTCGCCGCGCCGCCAGTCGTCGAGCGCGGCGCGCAACGCGGGATCGTCGGGCAGATGGCCGCCACGTGATACGTCCTGCTCCAGCTTGATCACGTCGGCGCCAAGATCGCCGAGCGTTCGGCCGACCAGCGGTCCAGCCCAGGCATAGCCGAACTCAACGACGCGCACGCCCGACAAGATGCCTTCAGCCACGCTCCGCTCCGCTCAGACCAATCACGCCGGATGTTGCCAACGACTCGATTTCGTCACGCTGCAACCCCACCTCATCGAGCACCGACGCAGTATCCGCTCCGAGCGTTGGCGCTGCGTTGAATTGCGTGGGCGACGACGGTAGGACGAACGGCACACCAGGCATCTTCACTCCTTCGCCCAGATCCTCGGGATAGGCCCAGTAGGCTCGGGCCTCAAGCTGTTCGTCGACCAATACCTCGTCCATCGACAGCACGGCGCTGGCCGGCACGTGTTGCGCTTGCAAGTGCTCGACGACTTCGGTCTTGGTGCGCGACATCAGGAACGGGGCGAAGCGACCATCGATCTCTTCGGCGACGTCGTATCGAAGACCAGCGGTCGCGTAACGCGGGTCGTCGGCCATCTCCGGCAGATCCAGCGCGACGCACAGGTTGATCCACTGCGCCTGCGACGGTGCGGCGATACAAACCCAGCCGTCTCCGACCTGCATCAGCGAGACGGGATGATGCGCCTCGGCATGGCGATTGGTGGCGCGATGCTTGATTCGTCCTTGGTGCGACCACATTGCCAGGCTCCACTGATGAGCCGAGGCCATCGTCTCCATCGTTCCAACATCGACCAACTGACCACGTCCCGTTCTACGACGGGCATGCAACGCAGCTAGGGTCCCGACTGCAGAGGCGATACCACCGACATACGACGCCCACGGCCCAGCGCCCTGCAGCGGCTCGCGCAGCGGATCGCCGGTGATGTACAGATAGCCGCCCGCGGCCCAATCGGTCAGATCGGATGATCTCCAGCCGGCCCACGGTCCGGTCAGTCCGTAGGAGGTGGCCGAGACATGGATGAGCGATGGTCGCTCTGCCCGAATTCGACGATCGATGGCCAGCGCGTCGGCTGCTGCCATCGTGGTCACGACGACATCTGCCTGATCCAGCAATCGACCGAGCGCATCGAACCCAGCCTCCGACGACCAGTCCAGCGCCACTCCGCGTTTCCAGGCCGAGAGATACTCGAACGCCGCGCTGCGATTCGGTTCTGTCGCCGTCAGCAGCGGAGGACGCGAACGCAGCGAAGATCCCTCCACTGGCTCAATCAGCGTCACCTCAGCCCCGGCCGTGGCCAGCAATCGGGAGGCATATGCGCCCGAGACCTGGTCACTGAGATCCAACACCCGCAGATCGGACATGCCGGCCATGCGCTAGACCCTCGCCACCGAGACGACGCCCTCATAGACGCCGGGCAGCCACTCTCCGTCGGGGCCGATGGCCTGATCGATCATCACTGGGGCAAGCTCCTTTGCAGCGGCATAGAGTTCATCCACGTCCTCAAACGATCCAAACGATGCCGCGCGCAGGCCCGGACGCCAGATCACCGTTGGCACGAGCGAACCGAACTGGTCAATCTCCGACTTGGTCCGCTCCTGTGAGGCGATCTCCATCGAGCGTGCCAACAGGTCAACCAGTCCGCGTGGCTGATACGGCGACGGATGCACACCGAGATCAACCGCCAGCGTATGGCTTGCGCCGTTCAGGATCGCCGTCTCCAGGTCAAGACCCGAGGACAATCCACCATCGACACACCAGTCGGCCTCAAGCCGCACCGGCGGAAACAGTCCCGGCAACGCAACCGATGCCATGACCGTGGCCAACAACTGTCCTTTGGCCATCACGTGTTTGCGTCCGCTGGACAGACTGGTCGTGACCAGGAACAGCGGGATCTCGGAGGCCGCGATCTCATCAATGGTGACATGCTGCTTGAAAAGATCGCGCAGGAAGCGGTTCGAATAGAGCGAGGTGCCGCGGGTGAGCAGTCGCCGTCCGATGCGCAACAGGTTGCGGTGCCAGAGCCGGTTGTCGCGCAGCGCAATCCAGAGTTCGGCCAGTCCCTCGATATTGTTCGGGTGAAAGGCCAGGAACGCGCCATTGACCGCACCAACCGACGATCCCACGATCAGGTCGGGCCGAATCCCACGTCGAATCAACTCCTCAAGGAACGGAACCTGGACAATCCCCGACGCACCGCCCCCGCTGAGCACGAGTGCCAGTCGTCGGTCCTGGAGTGCTGGCCGGCTAGACGTCATCAGTATCGCCCTCCGCCCTGATCACTGTTGACGTATGGACCCTCGCTCGTCAAGCGTTTGCATAGGGGCGACCCTTGTGGTCGCCCGGCCCGCAGAGCGGGCAGCCACAGGGGCTGTCCCTACAGCGAGCCGACAGGCTTCAACTCCCTACGAACCCGACGCCTGCGGTCGCCGATCCGGGACGATCTCGGTCAGGATGCCGCCTGCCGTCTTGGGGTGGAAGAACGATGCGGTGATCTCGTCGATTGGACCGCCGAAGTCGATGTACGACAGGCCGCGTTCCATGAAGAGCTTGGTGTCGCCGACGACATCGGTCGAGCCGTAGCCCAGGTGATGCAGGCCGGGGCCGCGACGTTCCAGGTACTTTCCGATCCCGCTGACGTTGTCCTCGGGCAGCAGGATCTCAATCCGCGTCTCGCCCAGGTTGACCTTGACGAAGAAGATTTTGGTGCGCTCGGGCGCAAAGAAGCCACCCTTGGGGAACGGTGTGCGCTCTTCGTCGTAGAGCAGGCCAAGCTGGTCAACCAGCACTTCGCCCGCTTCCTCAAGCGAATTCGCCACGATCCCGACGTGATCCAGGTACGTAATCATGCCCACCCCTGCTTTCGTTGCAGCGTTTGCTCGCTGGCCGGTCGCTAATGGCGTCAAGATAGCCCAGCGCCGATCGCCTGCTTGCACTATTGCAGACGGCGCAGGGTCGGCGAGAATGCGCCGAACAGCGCAAGCGCACCCAACAGCATGACTCCGACCACAAAGATCGCCAGGCGAATGCCGACCAGCTCGGCGACGATCCCCAGGACGAACACCCCGCCCTGCATCACCGCGAACTGCATCATCAGGACCGACATCACGCGACCGCGATAGGCCGGTTCGGCTTGTTCCTGGATCAGCGCAGAGGCCATCGCCATCCGTCCCGACTGGCCGATGCCCATCAGGATCATGATTGGCAGGCTCAGCCAGATCCAGGGCGAAATCGACATCCCCAGGGTCGCGGCTCCGAGGAAGACGCCCATCAGGATCAACAGCTTGCCACGGCCGCTGCGTCGGAGCGACGCAATGATCAAGGCGGCCAGGAATGCGCCGACCGCTGAGAAGGTCAAGAACAGAGCGGCCAGTGCCGGTCCGGCGTCGAAGGTGTCCTGCACGAAGCCCGGCAGCAAGCCTTGGAACGGCGTGCCGAGCAGCGAGATGAAGAACGAGAGCAGTAGGATCATCCGCAGCACGCGGTGACGCGCGATGTAGCGGAATCCGTCGCCGATGTCGTGGAACGCCTCGCGCACGCCGCCTCGGCCGCGACCAGCCTGTGCAACCACCGATGGAATCGGGAGCATCGTCAGCATCGCCAACACGTAGCAGCCGGCCATCGAGTAGAACGTCACACCGGCGCCGGCAGTTGCCAGCAGTGCCCCACCGATCAGCGGCGCGCCAAACTGCATCATGTTCATCGCCGCCGTGTTCAGGGCAACGCCGTTCATAATGCGATGTTTCGGCACAATCTCGGAGACCATGGCCTGGCGCGCCGGCACCATCAACGCGACCAGGACGCCTTGCGAGACCGCCGAAATCACCAGGTGCCAGAACTCGAGGATCCCCATGACCGCGAGCGTGCCGATGACAAAGGCGTTGAGGAAGCCGACAAACTGGAAGATCTGCGTCACGACCTTCTTGGGGAAGCGATCGGCGAGCACGCCGCCATATGGCCCAAGCGTGAACTGCACCACGCCACTGATCAGCGCCACCAGTCCGACCGCCGCATACGACTCAGTCAGCTCATAGACCAGAAAGGTGCGGACGAACATCTGGCCGATCGCGGAGTACATCTGCGCCAGGGTCGAGACGAAGAACCAGCGAAAGGCCGAGTCGCTGAACGACTCGAATGTGCGCAGGCGACGCCCAGCCACACGCCCAGCCACACGCCCAGCCACACGCCCAGCCACACGCCCAGCCACACGTGCGGGCGGCGTTGGCGCTCCGTTACTCCAGGCTTGACCTGGATTCTCGTTCCCTTCACTCGGTGGACGAGCATGCTCCGGTATTCCCGCTGGCGCGGGAATACCGGAGCGCTTCCTATAGTCGTGTTGGCCCGCCCGCCGGACTACGACAGACGTACGCGGCGGCTTAACCGCCATAGTGCCAGCCGGTGTAGAGCGAGGTCAGCGGGCCTTCGTCAATGATCGACGTATCGCCGTCGAACACTCGGCAGAGGGCCAGAATGTGCTCGCCGACGGGAACGAATTGCTGCGCTTCAGCAGCGATCCAGGCCAGCGAGTCATCAAGCACCGGCGCGCCGCCATCGAGCGAAGCATGCTCGAGCTGCTGATAGGCCACGCCTCGCATCTTGTCGGGCGCGGCGAACTCGGATGAACGACCTTCAATCT
The DNA here is from genome assembly GCA_965232875.1 of Dehalococcoidia bacterium. Classification (GTDB taxonomy): domain Bacteria; phylum Chloroflexota; class Dehalococcoidia; order Bin125; family Bin125; genus Bin125. The sequence continues at coordinate 570,523 of OZ247431.1, forward strand.
TGGATGGATCTGTTGGCTGTAGAAACTTCGCCGCCAGGTCCATGCCCGACTCCGGCAACAGACTCACCGTGAGCTGCCGTGTCTCGCGCAGGTTGCGCAGCGAGGCGGCGTCGCGCTCGAACGAGACGCAAATGATCCGAGGCCGGAACGAGACCTGCATTACCCAGTCGGCGACCATTGCGTTGGGCCGGCCCTCGGCTGTGACGGTGCCGACGACATAGATGCCATAGGGCAGATGTTGCAGCGCATCGCGGATGCGAGCCTCGCGGCGACGTTCCCTCGTGGTCAGCGCGCGGTCACTGCGCTGAGGTTCAAACTCAATCTCAACCGTGGGTGTGTCCGAGCCCAGCAACAAATCGACTGCCGCGTTCAGTTCCAGCATGCGCACGCCGGCTGCCTCGTCGTCGGGATTCGCATCGGGATGGTAGATTCGGGCCAGCCGCCGGTAGCGATCGCGAATCGTGTCGCGGTCCGCCGAGGGAGCCACGCCCAGAAGCGTCGCGGCGTCGGTTGCAGTGCTGGGAATCGGCATCATTCCTCCCGGATGCTCAGTTGATGATCACTTCAGGTGGCGCTCGAAGTAGCGCGCGACTCGGCGTTCCTGGTACTCCAGTCCGGCCTGATCTCGGGGCATGTGACGCTCCTCGGGGAACATCAGCAGGTCGTAATCGCGGTCGGCTGCCGTCAGCGCCGTGATCAATCTTGCCGTATGACGGAAGTGAACGTTCTCGTCAACGCCGCCGTGAATGAGCAGCAGTTGACCCTTGAGCTTGTCGGCGTGGGTCAGGAGTGATCCCTCGCGATAGCCTTCGGCGTTGTTCTGCGGCGTACCCATGTAGCGCTCGGTGTAACCGGTGTCGTAGCCGTCCCAATCCGAGACCGGTGCGCCCGACACACCCACCTTGAACAGGTCGGGTCGGCGCAGCATCGACATGACCGTCATGTAGCCGCCGTACGACCAGCCATAGACGCCGACGCGTTCCCTATCTGCCAAACCCTCAGCCGCGAGCTGTTCCACGGCCGCCGCCTGATCATCCACCTCGATCGTGCCCATTTGCCGATGCAGATGCGCCTCAAAGTCCAGTCCGCGTCCGGCCATGCCGCGATTGTCCAGCTTGAGCACGAGATAGCCCTGCTGGGCTAGGTATTGCGCCCGCAGATCGACGGTCAGCCCCCAGGCGTCGAGCACCGTCTGAGCATGCGGCCCGCCATACACCGCGACCAACACGGGATGAGGACCATCGCTGTCGGGTCGATAGAGCGCTCCGTAGAGCGTCGTACCGTCGGCTGCCGAGAATGTGCGCAACTCCGGTGCGTCCAGTCCCAGTTGGCCGATTGATGCTTCTGATTCATAGAGCGATCGCTGAACTGAGCCATCCGTAGCGACGAGCGAGATGTTCGGCGCAGCGCCCAGGGACGAGTTCATCATCGCCAGCCATTTGCCGTCGCGTGACAGTGATGCGCCATGCACACCGCCCGGCTCCGACAGCGTTTCGATCTCACCGCCTTCCAGCGAGACCCGTTCCACCCGACGTTCCATCGGAGATCCTCGAGTGCTACCGAAGTAGACCGAGCGGGAATCCTCGTCCACGCCGATCACGCCATCAACAACCCATTCGCCCGACGTCAGAGTGCGAATCTCCGAGCCGTCCTCTGCCCGCAGCGACAAATGCCGAAACCCACTCGATTCCGACGACCAGAGGAAGGCACCATCGGCCAATCCGCGAGCGTCGTCGGCCACATTGACCCACGGCTCCTGCGTCTCATCGATCAGTACAGCTGCTTCGCCCGACTCCGAAAACGCCAACAATTGCAGACGGTTCTGATCGCGATTGATCCACTGCGCCACCAGGCGTTGTCCGTCGCGCGAGTCGGCCCACCATCCAACGCGGACGAGATATCCATCTTCCTCAGGAAGTGGCAGTTCACGGTGCTCACTACTGGAGAGGTCCGCACACCAGAGGGACACGTGCGCGTTCTCATCGCCTGAGAACGGATATCGATGCGTCTCGACATCAACATCGGTCGAGCCCTGGTGGACGATCGGATAGGGCGCGACGTGCCGCTCGTCGACGCGCAGATAGGCAATCCGTCCATCCTTCGACCACCAGTGGCCGCGTAGCTGTCCAAACTCTTCCTGCGCGATGTAGTCGGCGAGTCCGTGAGTCAGGCCGTCTTCTGCGCCCGATGTGAGTTGCGTCGCCTCCGATTGGCCATCGACATCGACTACGAACAGCTCACCACCACGCACAAATGATATCTGTGTACCGTCTGGGCTCAATGTCGGAGTCAGCGCGCCCTCGGATCCGGCAAGCTCCCGCAGCGGCTCACCGTCGACTGAAACCCGAACCGTCGGACCCGGAATCATCAGCACAGGAAGGTCAGACGCTCGTGCCCACGAGTAGGACGACACGCCAAGTTCCCGTGTTCGTGTGCGCTCGCGTAGCAGCTCTTCCTCGCGAGACATCGAGGCATCAGCGCCAGGTCCGGCGATTACGGAGCGTTCACCGCTCTGCACATCGATCCGCCATAACGAGCGGACGAGCCCGCCATCGTCTGCATGTAACCAGTTCACGGCGGAGCTATCGGGCGTGAAGCCAACCATCCCAGGCGCGTCCATGCCTGGACGCGGATACGTCGCCACATCCGAGATTGTCAGCTGCTCAGCCACTCGTCGCACCCAACGCATCCCGGCGAATCGCCTCGATCTCCGCCGCCGCCGACGGCAACGCGCCGCTCATCACGTTGCAACCATCGGTCGTAATCAGGACGTCGTCTTCAATCCGGATGCCGCCAAAGTCGAGCATTCCATCCACCACGTCCCAATTCACCATCTCCGCATATTGCTCGCGGCGGGCAGGATCGTTGAGCAGTGCCGGAACGAAGTAGACGCCTGGTTCGATCGTCACGACATACCCCGGCTGTAGAGGCAGGTCGGCTCGCAGATAGGCGAGCCCGAATCGATCTTCGGGCACGCGACCTTCGAGATAGCCGCCGCAGTCATGCGTCGAGAGTCCCAGCATGTGTCCCAGACCATGCGAGAAGAACAGCGCGTGTGCATCGGCCGCGACGAGTTCATCAACCGATCCTCGCAAGACGCCAACATCGACCAGCCCCTGCGCAATCGTCGCCGAGGCTTGCAGATGCAACGACTTGTATTCGACGCCTGGCCCAGCGCCCGCGATCGCCTCCTGCTGAGCCGCCAAGACGACGTTGTACAACTCGCGTTGAATTGCCGTGAACGACGCAGACACGGGGAATGTGCGGGTCACGTCGGAGGCATAACCCTCAACCTCAGCGCCGGCGTCGATCAGTACCAATTCGCCTTCCGACATTACCCGTTCTCCCGGGGTCCCATGCAGGATTGCGGAGTTTGGCCCAGAGCCGACGATCGACCCATAGGCAGTCCGTGCGCCACCCTGGCGGAAAAACTCCGCCTCCATCTCGATTTGCAATGCGCGCTCAGTCAGTCCGTGTCGAGCCAACCGTTGCGCCGCAAGGTGGCCCTCCACCGCCGCATCAACTGCACGACTCATCCGGTCCATCTCGACCGCATCCTTCGCCCGCCGCAACTCGGCCAGCGCCTTGCCGAGCCGCTCGGTCGCGTCCTCGTCGACGACTGCCTCCAGCGTTGACCAGGCCTCAACGCCATATTCTGTGGCCCGCGTTTCAATGTCGCGCGATCCCAGCAAGATGAAGCCGCGACCGCGCCGCGATTCCAGCCAGCCGGCCAGCTCCGACCGGTCAACCGATCGCCCGACGCCAGTTTCTTCGGCCAGCGCTTCTGCCGATGGCGGCGCAGACATCCAGACCAGATCCTCGACCGACAGTGACGGCGCAAACAGCGTCCAACCGCGCTCACGCTCCCAGGCCAGGGCAGCGCCGGGTTCGGCGACGCCGGTCAGGTACTGAAACTCGGGATGCGCGTGAAACTCGTGGAACTGGTCGGTGCCGTCAATCGGAATCGGCAAACTGGCCGGAATCAGCACCGGACCATCGACGTCAATGCCCGACCACGCAGCCTCGACTCGTTGCCGTCTTTGCCTCAGGACTTCGGCCTGCTCGCCGGCGTTCATGTGGGCGCTCCCAGCTCGATCAGCACCGTGTCCTCATCAACGGACGCGCCTGCTGACGTATGCACCGCGCTCACGACCCCACCGTTCGGAGCGGTGAGCAGGTGCTCAATCTTCATTGCTTCCATCACCGCGAGCGTTTGCCCCGCTTCCACTTGATCGCCAACCGCGACCAATACCTCAATCATCGTGCCCGGCATCGGGGCGCGAACTACGTTGGCTCCTCCGGCACGGCGACTCCTGCCGGCGGTCCGCTGTCGTCGTGCTCTCAAGAACACCCATCGTTGTCCGCCGTTCGACACCACAACACCTCGTGAGCCGACATCGGCCGACCAGTCGCGACCACTCAGAACCGGAACTGATTCACCATCAATGGTCGCCTGCCAGCCTGCTGTCGTCCGCGCGATGCTGATCTCATACGATCGCCCATGCAGTAGATACTTGCGCACCAGCTCGCCTGACGACCTCCACGCGCCCTGCTCGGCTTCAGCACGCGCCGCAACCGACAAGGCCACAACCGGGACTGACCGTTCGGCTAGCTTGACTCGTTCCAGCCACGCAATATCGACGCCGCCGTCGCAAAAGTCGTCAGATCTCAGGATCGCCGATAGCTGAGCCAGGTTGGTCGTCACCCCGTCAATCGCCCATCCGTCCAGCGCTTCCAAAGCGCGTTCGACCGCTTCGTCGCGACTCGGAGCATGCACGATTGTCTTGGCCAGCATCGGGTCGTAGTGAGCCGTGACGACATCGCCGGTCACTGGACCGACATCATGCCGCGCTCGTTCATCCAGTGGAGCAAACCAACCCAGCCGACCAGTCGAGGGTACATATCCCCGCGAGGGATCCTCGGCATAGATTCGAGCCTCGATCGCGTGTCCCTCGAACCGCACATCATCTTGCGATATCGGCAGCGATTCGCCACCTGCGACACGGAGTTGTAGCTCGACGAGGTCCAGTCCCGTGACCGCTTCCGTCACCGGATGCTCGACCTGGATGCGGGCATTCACTTCCAGGAAGACAAACGAGCCGTCCGGCATCAGCAGGAACTCGACCGTTCCCGCTCCGACATAGCCTGCCGCTCGGCAGACGCCGAGCGCCGATTCGCCCAGTCTGGCTCGCAACCTTGAATCGACCGCCGGAGACGGCGATTCCTCGATCACCTTCTGTCGACGGCGCTGGACCGAGCAATCACGTTCGCCCAGATGGATGCCGTGGCCGTGTACGTCGAACATCACCTGTACCTCGACGTGACGTCCGTCCGACAGTGCTCGTTCGACAAGTAATCGCCCATCGCCAAATGCTGCCTGAGCCTCGCGTCGAGCCCCTGCGACGGCTGCTTCCAATCCATCCGGCGCATCTTCAGCGCTTATGAGCAAGCGCATCCCGCGCCCGCCGCCGCCCGCCGCAGCCTTGACCATGACCGGAAAGCCCAGTTCGGCAATGCCCGAGGCCAGGGCAGCGTCGCCGAGATCGTCCTCGATACCGTCGGCCACAGGAACTCCAGCCTGCGACGCCAGGCGCCGGGCCGACACCTTGTCGCCCAGCGCGTCGATCACATCAGGCGGCGGCCCGATCCAGATCAGTCCCGCGTCCGCCACTGCACGCGCGAAATCGGCGCGCTCCGACAGGAATCCGTAGCCGGGATGAACCGCGTCGGCGCCCGTCAGCTGCGCCGCTTCTATCAACGCTGGTATGTTGAGATAGCTCTCGGACGCTGGCGCAGCGCCGACGTGCGCAGCCTGATCGGCCGCCGCTACGTGCGGCGCTGACCGGTCGGCATCCGAGTAGACGGCAACAGTTTGCACGTTCAGGAGATGACAGGTGCGGATGATCCGTGTCGCAATTTCGCCACGATTGGCAATCAAGACACGAGACGGGAGCCGTGCGCTGTCGGACATGCCCTGAGTCTATCTCTGACCTCCGGCTGAGACGGATACTCTGAGGACATGACTTCACAAATCGAAGAGCTCCGAGTCTTCGCCGAGCAGAACTTCGGCCGACATCTGGCCGCCAACAGCTACCCGGGTCGCGGCATCGTCGTGGGGAGGCTGGAAACGCCGGACGACTCCGACGTCTGGGTCCAGATCTATTGGATTATGGGGAGAAGCGAGAACAGCCGGAATCGCCGCTTTGTCGTCGGTGGCGCTCACAACGAGGAACTTCGCACCGAGGCTCGCGATCCTGCGCTGGTCAGCGATCGGACGAACATCATCTACGACGCGATGCTTCAACTGCCAGACATCTATCTGGTCACAAATGGCGACCACACGCGCACGATCCAGTACACGATCGAACGGTCTGCCCGCTTCGAGGACGCGCTCGCGGTGCGGGAACGTGAGGACGACGCGCCTAACTACACGCCGCGCATCGCGGCCATGCTCGACCTTCGCGGACAAGGCGAACTGTCCATGGCCATCCTCCGCGCCAATGGCGCCGACCACGCCGAGACCGACCGAGTCGTCTGGCGAGTCCCCTTCCCACCGAGGGGGCTCGGCTACGGAATCACGACTTACCGCCACGATGGCAATCCACTGCCGCCATACGCCGGAGACCCACTCTGGTTGCCACTCAGGGGAAGCGCCGAGCAGGTCGCGGACGCCTATTGGGACATCCTCGACAAGAACAACAAGATCACACTGGCAGTCAAAGTGATCAGCAACGGAACTTCCCGAATCATCCTGCGCCAGCCTTAGCGCCGGGCACTCGGCGCCTGCATCAGCACATCAACTCCGGCCAGTTCGGTAGTCAACAGCGCTCGTGACTCAAACTCTTCGGCTATCTGATCAGCGGAGGCTGTCCATAGTTCAGACGGTTCATTTGCGGCAATCAAAAGCACAGCGTCAACGACGACTGCGGGCTGACGATTCATTTTTCTCCATATCCGGACCCCGACTGGGCTCACGTGCCGCCACTTCGTCCAGATAAGCAACCATCTGCGCCCGCTCTGTCTTGCGCTGTGCTTCCTGAATCTCAGCTGCGAGTTTTCCTGCCAGCTCTACGAGGTCGCGAAGTGTCTCAATAGGACCAAATTCTCGGTCCTGCCGTCCAAGATCGCCGTCGACTGCCGCCGTGGGTTCGTTGGCTGTGGTCGTCATCGCTGGTGCCTCGCACGCCATCCAGCATATCGCGCCGCCCCGTCAGTCATCCGAGGCGCTGAGGCCCCCGCGCGATGTCAGCAGTGGCGCGGTCGGCACATCCGACGTGATTTCTAGCGCGTACAGCTCGGCGATCTGTTCCTCGTCGTAGCCCAACTCCGACAACACTTCGTGGTTGTGCTCGGCGAACCTTGGCGCGGCTCGTCGGATCAACGGTTGCGTCCGGCTGAATCGCCAGGGCCAGGACGGGTAGGGATACACGCCGACCACCGAGTGTTCGACCCACTGGTAGAACTTGCGCGCGTGGATGTGCGGGTCGTGCAGCACTTGCCAGTTAGCCAGGATTGGCGCAGCCGAGACGCCCGCGCGTTGCAACTCCCACGCTGCCTCATACTGTTCGCGTTCGCTGGTCCAGGCCTCGATCGCCTCGTCCAATTCGTCGTGACGCGCGGTGCGTCCTTCAAGTGTCGACAGCCCGTCGTCGGCCAACAGATCTTCACGACCGATCGCTCGGCATAGTGAGACCCAGTCCGAGCCACTTTGCACCGACAGTGCAATCCAGGTGTCTTCGCCCATCGACCGATAGGCGCCTTGTGGGGCGAAGCGAACGTCGCGATTGCCATCCGGCCGGCGAATCTGCCGAGTGGTCTGATACTCCATCAACGCCTCAAAGAAGTACGCCGCCCCCGCTTCGTTGAGCGCCACGTCGATGCACTGTCCCTCGCCGGCCTCCTCGCGGTGCTCAAGTGCTGCCAGGATGGCGACCGTCGCATGGTTGCCCGACACCGGATCGGCATAGAACAGCGGAGTCCGCCGCACCTGATCCTCCTGGTATCCAGTCACGGAGGCCAGTCCTGACGACGCCTCGATGTTCGAGCCATATGCCGACCAATCGCGCCATGGACCGGTCGCGCCGAAGCCAGACATTGACACGTAAATCAGGCCTGGATTCTCTTTGCTCACCGTCTCGTAGTCGAGGCCTAGATTTGGCATCACCCGATCTGAGTTGTTCTCGACGAACACGTCGGCTTCGCGCATCAACTCCATGAAGATCTGCTTGCCTTCATCGGCTGAAAGGTCGACGACAAGGTCGCGCTTGTTCCGATTGAGCAGGTTGAAGTACATCGCCCGGTCGTAGGGATACTTCTGCGGATCCTGTGTCGGACCGGGCATGAACAGCGCCCGAGTCGCCGGACGGGCGGCCCATTCAAGCTTGACCACATCGGCGCCAAGGTCGCCAAGATGCCGACCCACAATCGGTCCCGCCCAATTGCCCGTCAGTTCGACGACCTTGAGACCGGCCAGCGGCAGATCGGCCGTCGCCGTCGCCGGCTTGGGAACTTCAGACGTTGCGAATTCGGCTGCCAGGGCAGCAGTATGTTCTCCCAGTGACGGCGCAGGTCCCTGACGACCAGCCGCCGTCTTCGACAGCTGATACGCGACACCGGGGAATCGCAGATCGTCCCAGGCGGCGTCCTCGCCCAGTTCCCACCAGTCGCGAGTAGCCAGTTGGACGTTCCTGTCCAGCCCCCGCGCGTCGAGTACCGGCGTGCATGCGACTCGCAACTCCTGCGCCCTGGTGGCGACCTCGACCGAGTCATAATCCTGCGCCCAGGCCTCGACATCCTCATACAACTGACCCAACTGCTTCCGCCAGTCGTCGATGTCGTTGATCTCAACCGTTTCCATCCGTTCAGGTTGGTCGATCAGAAGGAAGATGTTGGGATTCGGTACTGCGCGCATGAACAGCGCCCAGCCGTCCTTCGTCTTGGTGAAGTCGTTGGGCACGCGGTTCATCGGCGAACCGCTCGCGATCCAAGAGGAAACCAGCCAGGCGTGCGCCGAGAGGTTCGACTCCAACGCCGAGATTTCAATCGTCTGCCCATGTCCCGATCGCCGCCGTTCGCGGATGGCTGTCAATGTGGCGATGGCGGCCTGGACGCCGGAATGTAGCTCCGATTGTCCGCCGGGAATCATCAAGGGCGACCCGTCCGGATCGCCGGTGAAGAACATGTACCCGCCCATCGCCCAGGTCGCAATTTCCGACCCGCGCCATCCGGCGTACGGCCCGTCCGATCCCCAGGGCGACATCTCAACCGCGACCACGCGCTCGGGCAACACGCTGGGCAAGGCCGAACGCCAGTGTGATCCTTCATCCAGAATCAACACATCCGCCGATCGACAGAGTCCCGTAAGCAACACCGAGGCAGCATCAGGATCGGCTGGCGCCGCCGACTCCTTTCCGCCGCTCAGGTGAGCCCACGGTCCGCCCCACTCCCGATCGCCAGCCCCCCAGAGCCGAAGCTCTGATCCATCAGACGGCTCCACCACGATCACCCGAGCACCGAGATCGGCCAGCAACTTGGAGCAGTACGCCCCGCCCAGCCCCGCGCTCAAGTCAACGATCAGCAATCCGTCAAGGGCTCGAGTGCTCACTTCTGTTCCTCGCTCGCTTTCAAGAAAGTCGAGACGCCGTCCCGTTCTTCCGTCACACCCGCGCTCCGTCGCGGGCATCTCGTAGTCCGCGGCACGAAAGCCATGACCTGGCAGTGCGAACGAATCGGGCGTGGTTTCGTCGGTTCGAACGCCGGAGGGGTACCCGGCGAGATTCCTGCGACGGAGCGCTGGAATGACGGGTCTCGCAGCTCTGGGACACCTTCCAGGGTCGCAAGTTCTGATTCATGCCGTGGATTCTACCCGTCCAACGACAAGCTCAAACCAGCGGCCAGGGATACGACCGCCGACCCTGCGGTGGATCGGGCAACGTCCGCTCGACGAGCACCCGCTCCGCCCTGCGCTGCAGCACGTCGATTTCGCCTTCGCTGAGCAGGTCCGATAGCGCCGCCGTCGTCTCGCCTGACTCAGACAGGGTCGGAATCAGCTCCTCCATATCTGCAATCAAGTCAGGCGCAATCGCTTCTCCGGCGTAGTCCCAGATGACGGTTCTTAACTTCTCTTCCTGATGAAACGAGAGACCGTTGTCGATTCCCCACAAATGATCCCCGACACCCTTGAGGATGTGGCCTCCCTTGCGATCCGCATTGTTCGACAACCAGTCAAACAGGGCGAACCTTCGCATGTCATCGGCATACTGTTCACGTAACTCGAAGAACGTACTGCTGTAGTCCGTGGGAATGTATGACTGTAACGATCCGACACCGTACTCCATGCCGGTTTCACGCTCGATCGTCGGCGGAATCAGATCCCAACCGAGTGCTGCCGACAGGCGAAAGGCCGCGACCTCTCGCCGGTACAGGTTGGGCGGAAAGTCCCAGAGCGGATTCTCACCTTTGCCCGGCTTGTAGACGGCATACCCGGGGATCGGCGCCTCGTCATGCTGCAACTCGAGCAGAAACACATAGTTGGATGCGTACGGAATCCGCGCCCCGTCAGTCACCGTCGCGGTCGCCAGCCACAACGGCACACGCTCGTCCAGGGGGTCCCACGATTGCTCAGGAAATCGCTCCATGGCGGAAGATTACGCGATCAGGTAATCACGCGACGACCGAGATCTCGTCGCCGACACGCACATCGCCGCCGACAATCACATTGGCTTCGACCCCAAAGTTGAGGTGACCATACTCGTCGTTCAGCAGCTTCATCAGGTCCAGATCGCGACCCTCGCCGGTCGGCGAGGCGTTGACGGCGTTGCAGCGCTGAATCGGCGCAGTCACGTCGATTTCGACCGTCTCGCCGATCCGCACTCGCTTGCCTACCCAGTCAAACTCACCCCACTCGTCCACGCCGTCTACCGAGAAGTTGAGCCGGAAGCGGCGCATATCGACATCGAGGCCGGCCTTCGCTGACAAGTCCGCCAGAGAGGCCAGACCGCCCAGCGAAATCTGCGTCGGACCGCGATCAGTGAATCGAGCCGCGCCATCACCAAGCAGGCGCAATGGTTCACGTTCAGGCCGGCCGCGCAGCGGGTTTTCAGGCAGTCCGAGCACCACATCGGTCATCCAGGCGGACAGTTCGAGTCGCGAGGCCGGATCGTCGACCTCGGCGGTCTTGGTTTGTCCCTTGATCGTCACCGAAAGCACACGGGCGTTCGGGTCCCAGCCCGACTCAATCCAGGGCAGAAACGGAGTGTTCAGCATCGTCACCGATTGCCGTTTCGACACCCAACCATGAGCGCCCATGCTCTCGGCATTGCCAAAGGCAAAGATGAACGCCCGATCCCCAACAACCGACTCACCAGGCCGAAGCGCCAACGGAGGCGCCAGATGAGCCGTCATCCCCTTGACGGGATAGGTGTAGCAGGCCGTGATTTGCATGACTAACTCCCTGCCTGCTCGACCGCAAACGCCCGACACGCCCGTGCCCGTTTCGCCTCGTCCAACGACTCACGCAATGGACGCGACAGGATGACCAACTCGTCGCCCAACTCTTCGAGCAGCGCTTCCGAGCGCTCGATGAGTTGATCCGACGGCGACATCTGACCGGGATGCATCGCGCCGAAGAAGCGCGACGCGTACTCCTTGTCGCGCTTGTCGAAGACCGAGCGCACCTCATCGAAGAAGCGGTCGGTGTAGCCCGCGAGCAACTCCGCTTGCGGACGCCACCAGAAGCCGTGCATCGATGCCGTCAGCATTTGCAATGAGGCCTCGGTGTCCTCCTGGTAGCGAGTCCAGGCGGCAGCTTTGACCTCAGCATCCGGTCGGGATGTTCGGATTTGTTCGGCCGCGCGACGTCCGCGGTCGGAGCCGTCGCGCTCCAGCTCCGCGTCGAGACGCTCAAAGCCACCGTCCATGCCATACGCCGTCGCCTTCGTAATCAGCGACCAGCGCATGTCCTGGTGGAGTTCAAATCCTTCGATACCTGTGCCTTCATCGACCAACTGCAGCGCCTCACCGATGTGTTCGACATTCTGCGCTGCGCCGATCAGCACCCGCGACCACATGATGCGGAAATCCTGCTCGGTCGCCGAGAACAGACGCTTCCGCGCGAAGGCGTACAGCCCGGCAGCACTCTCGAGACGCATGTCGTCCGGCAGATAGGAACCGACCGCATGCAAGGCGTTGTAAGCCACCGTCTGTGCGATCTCCAGCGTGTTCTCCGAGGCCAGCTTGTCCGTCGCCAGCGCGGCGTAGTCAGCGGCCGAGAACTGCTGGTCGCGCACCATGTCCCACAGCGTGTGCCAGAGCAGCAACCGCTGGAAGCCATCCGAAAATCGGTCGAGCTCCTCCTGGACAAACGCCAGCGTGCGCTCGTCCAGAGCGATCTTCGCGAACGCGTGGTCGTCATGGTTGGGGAACACCGCCGCCGGAGCCGGCGCGCCCGATAACTCCTCAATCACCGTCGAGGCCCCGTCAATGTCGACCGGCTGGGCATCTCGAAGCTGTGGGCCGCTCTCCGAGCGGTCGTAGACCGCAATCTGCGTCCGGTGAGGACGCAGCGTCGGATGGTCCTCGGGCGCGGTCTGTTGAATCGTGAACGAGTTCACCTCGCCCTCGGCGACATCCCACTGCGGAGCGATAGTGTTGACGCCGGCCGACTCCAGCCAGGCCTCCGACCAGCGGCCCAGCTCACGGCCCGATCCGCGCTCCAGCGCTGCCAGGAAGTCCGCCAGCGTCGTGTTGCCCCAGGCGTGCGTCCGGAAGTAGTCGCGCATCCCGTCGCGGAAGCCGTCCGCGCCGAGGAATGCAACGAGCTGCTTCAGCACCGCCGCGCCCTTGCCGTAGGTGATGCCGTCGAAGTTCAGGAACGTCGCATCGGTGTCGGGCACATCGCCCGCGATCGGGTGCGTCGTCGGCAGTTGATCCTGCTCATACGCCCAGGCCTTCATCCGCGCATGGAACGCCGACCAGGCGCTCTCCGACCAGCGCGTCGCGTGCTCCATCGCCAGATAGGCCATGTAGGTGGCGAACGACTCGTTCAACCAGAGGTCGTTCCACCAGCGCATCGTGACGAGGTCGCCGAACCACATGTGCGCCATCTCGTGCAACACGACTTCGGCTCTGTTCAGCCGCTGGATTTCGGTCGGCGGGTCGCGGAAGATCATCCGCTCCGAGAAGGTGATGCAACCCACGTTCTCCATTGCGCCCATGTTGAACTCGGGCACAAAGACCTGGTCGTACTTGTCGAACGGATAGCGGAAGTCAAAGAACTCCGAGAAAAACGTCAGACCGTCGCGCGTGACCTGGAAGAACTCGTCTGGATCGAAGTAAGGAGCAATCGATTCCCGGCAGAGCACACCCAGCGATGTCTCGCCCGACGCGTCCGACCACGTGTCCTCGTAGCGCTTGTACGGTCCGGCGATGAAGGCAAACAGATACGTCGAAATCCGCGGAGTCTCTGTGAAGACATGCGTCGTTCGCCCGTCTCCGGCGTCTGATGACGACACCACCGGATAGTTGGCCGCCACTTCCCACTCCGACGGCGCGGTCACCGCCAGATCGAGCGACGCCTTGATGTCAGGCTGGTCAAAGCAGGGCAGCAAGCGGTGCGCGTCATATGGCTCGAAGTGCGTGTACAGGTACTCCTCGCCGTCCTCGGGGTCGACAAACTGGTGCAACCCGGCGCCGATGTGGTCGTACTCGTTGGTGTACGCAATCTCGACCACATTCGTCGCTGCCAGGTCGGCGCCGTCCATATACAACCGATTGCGCTCATGCTTCACATCGACCGTCGCCCCATTGACCGTCAGCGAGTCAATCGACTTCGACGTGCAGTCGAGGAACGTACCGGCCGACGGATCCGAGAGCTCAAAGCGAACGCTCAGCGATCCTTCATAGCTTGGTGATCCTTTGGTTAGGCTTAGCTCCAGCGTGTACCCAACACCAGACACGCGGCCAGCCCGCTCTTGCGCTTCGGCTTCGCTCAACACGTTCAGTGTGTCCGTCGTCGTTCCGTTCGCCATCGAAGTCCCCTGTTCCACTCTCCCCCCACTGGAATCGGGCGGAGCTGCCGCACTTGTCTTTTCTCTCCCCCCGCGGAGCGGGGGGAGATGCCGAAGGCAGAGGGGGGCTTCCGGCAACCCCTCCATAGGACCGAGCCTACCAGCGAAGGTCAGTGACTTACCCCTGCCTTACCATGCCGCACGACGACGCAATTCCGACGAAGCAGCGAGAGGCCGCCATCATGTCCGACGGGTACACCGAGTCCACCATCGAGGTCGCTGGCCTCCCGATCCAGGTTCGCCGCGGCGGCGACGGCCCCAGCATCCTCGTCATTCACCACGAGACGGGTAATCCAGGCTGGCTCGAGTTCCACAACGCGCTCTCTGCCAACAACGATGTCATCCTGCCCACGCTGCCAGGTTGGGACGGCACCGAACGCGGCGACTGGATGCGCAGCGTCCGCGATCTCGCCGCCGTCTGTTCGCTCATCCTGGACGAGCTCGGCGTCGGCGACGCAACGGTCGTCGGCCTCGGCTTCGGCGGCTACATCGCCGCAGAAATGGCGACGGCCAACCAGTCGCGAATCACGAGCCTCGTCCTCGTCAACGCGATGGGTCTGCAACCCAGCGAGGGCGAAATCCGCGACCAGTTCCTCGAGGCGCACGCCGACTACGTCAAGTCCTGCTTCGCCGACCCCGTCAACTTCACCGCCCTCTACGGGGAAGAGATCGCCACCGAGCAACTGATCGCCTGGGACGCCAACCGCGAAATGACCGCCCGCACCGCCTGGAAGCCCTTCCTCTACAGTCAGACCCTTTCGCACTTGCTCAGAAACGTAAACGTCAAGGCCAAGGTCATCCGCGGCGACCAAGACTCCATTGTCCCAGCCAGCGTCGCCAACCAATACGTCGAACTCCTCGGAGACGCCGAGCTCATCGAAATCGCCGGAGGTCACAATCTGGAGTCGGACGCGGCGAAGACGCTGGCCCAGGCGATTGTTGGCTAATCAATACAATGGAATCCGCGAGAGGAAGCACTTAGTCCGGATGACTACCACCGTCGCCGCACCCGCGCCAGTCTCGGCCGAACCTGCTCCCCAGCACCGAGGCATCCTCGCCCTGCGCCTGCCCGACGAGTGGGAGCTCACCGACGAGCAGCTTGAGCACTTGTGCCAACTCAATCCAGAGTGGAAACTCGAACGCGGCCATTTCGGTGAACTGGTGGTGAGCATGGGATCGGGCGGGCCCAGTTGGGTGATTACTCTCGAACTCGCTGCAGCTCTGCTGGTCTGGGCCAAGACCAACGGGGGGATTGTCGGAGGTGCGGACGCAAGCTTCAATGTCATCGACCCACGCGGCGGCGAACCGATGCGCAATCCCGATGTCTGTTGGCTGGGTGATGAACAGCTCGATGAGATCGGCGGCGCGATCCCCTGGCGAGGCTTCTGGCCCGTTTGTCCCCCGTTCGTGATCGAAGTTCGCTCGCCCGGCGACAATCTGCGACCGCAGCAAGGCCGCATGATTGACTGGCTCCGGTTCGGCGCCCAACTCGGATGGTTTGTCGACCCGCCGAACCGTGACGTCTGGATCTATCGGCCGGAGCATGAACCTGAGCGACTGGAGCGACCTGCAATCCTCCAGGGCGAAGCACCGATCGAAGGGTTCAACTTCGACTTCGACCCCATCTGGGAACTGCTCGATCAGGCCGAGGCCGCCGCAGCCGATGAAGCCGCAACGACGAAATGATCGACGTCAAGACCAAGGTCATCCGAGGTATCCAGGACACCGTCGTCCCCGCCGCCGTCGCCAACCAGTACGTCGAACTCCTCGGCGACGCCGAACCAATCGCGATCAACGGAGGCCACAACCTCGAATCGGACGCAGCGGAGACGCTGGCCGAGGCAATTGCGCGCGGCTAAGTCGAGTGATTCGGAATCAAGCTCGTTTCATTCTGTTCGGCGCGATCGTCACCCTGATCGCTCTCGGTGTCCTCGCTATTCCGACACAGGGCGACGCGCAGTCTGGGCCGAGCGGAATGGAAGTCCGCCTGGCCGGCCGATTGCACGAGGACGGAAGGATCGAGGTCTCGCTCCAGTACTGGTGGAACGGCAGATGGTCGCGCGGGATATTTCCCACCCGCCGCTACCTACCCACCGACGCGGACGACGATCGCTGGCTGATATCAGCGCCGGTACAGATGACCAGCCGCCAATCCCAGGTGAGGCTCGGCGTCGAGTATCCGCGCTGGGATGGATCAAGCGGTCCCGGTGATTTCGAGGTTCGCGTTGACGGTCGGCGCTATCGGTCCAACTGCGGTTATCTGTCGCTGCGGCTCGACAATGGCAGGCTCTATCTGGGAACCAACAACGAAGACTGCGTGTCCGAAACCGAACTCGCGGAAGATCGTCTCGGTACGCCGTTGAGTCAGGGTCGACAGGATGTGCGCATCGCCGCTCGACGTGGCTCGGACGGTACGGAACTCGCCGTTCAATATCGAGAACACGGCAGGTGGAGCGAACGGTTGGTCCCCTATGACGCGGTGCTGCCTCGAACCATGACCGTTGGGCGTTGGTACTACACGTTTTCAGTCCTCGTACCAGCGCCGTCACCAGCGGTGTCGGGAACGTTTCACCGTGACGTCTCGATCTCCATCGTCGATAGCGACTTCCAGATCGCAGTTGATGGCCGACAACATCGAAGTAACTGCGGTGTTCTCAATCTGGAATCTTACGATGATGCGATTCTGGTTAACACCCTTGAGTCGCAATGCGTTTCTTCTACCGCCTTGGCGACGATCTGCGGACCAAGTGTACACAGCGGCGCCTGCGATGTTCAGCGCAACCATGCGTATCAATGGGAGAATGCTCGCCTGCGAGAGGACGGCAGCGATGGTATCCGGCTCGAGATTCAGGAAGCGCAGAGCGTCGTTGACGCGATCTGGAACGACTACTTCACGGTCCGGCCAGACCCTCCTCGCGTTCTCCGATCTACTAACGGCCGAACGTACGCCACGATGCATAACATCTACCTCGCTGATTGGGCGATGACGCTGGACGCCGTCCTGCACGAGACCGCCCACGCGCTGCTCAACCGGGCTTCGGTCGATGATCCGGGTCACGGAGGACGTTACATCGCCCTGTTGCTCTCTCTGTGGGAACGCTATCTGCCGATCGTCGATGTCGAAGCCGCGCGGGCCACTGCTCAAGCCGATGGACTCGATGTCGCTGGTAGCGTTCTGCCCCTACCTCGCAGGGCGCAAGCTGTGCGTTCGCTACGCGATCTGTTGTGCGTCTACCCGGTCAAGTCGGATCGCCTCTGCCGCGCCTACGCCGGCGAGCTTGACGTTGGACCGCCAGACAGTACCGAACCTCGATTCGGCGGGAACTTCGGCAGCCTGTGGTGGCTCCGCAACGCTGATGATTCGACTGGAGTAGTGAGAGCGACGTTAGTTCGTGAGTCTATAGAGAAGTTGGACGACGAATCGGTCGCGTGGCTGAACATCAGTTGCGAGGCGGATGATCAACTGGCAGTCAAGGTCTGGTGGAGAGGGGTGGATCCAGTACCTGCGGCGCTCAGCTACCGTCTCGGACTCAGGGCATGGAGCGAAACTCGCTGGAGCACAGGAAGCGGCACGTGGGGCGACGATGAGTGGGGTGTCCACTATGCACCTGATGCCGGAACATTCTTGCAACAGATGAATTGGCTGGCGACGAATGCTGAATCGCTCAACGTGCAATTCAGGCGCGATGGGCGAATCTATTCTGCAACCTTTGGCCTTCGAGGGCTGTTTGAGACGCCTGTGCAACCAAACCTCGCGCAGTGCGGCGCTGGTAGACGGTCGGATCCAGAAGCGCCAGTTATCGATCACGGACGCTTCGGCGATGACTTCTTTTGGGGCGTTGACGAAGATGAAGACCCACTGCAAACGTACATCGTGAGAGATACCATCATCTCAGGCGCCATTAGCGAGGCGCGTCTGAGCGTGCAGTGTGAAGACGGTGGATTGGAAGTTGACGTGTATTGGGACGTTGATCAGGACCTCGATTGGACGGTTCGCTACCGCGTCGGCAACGGGTCTGTACAGACCGAAGAGTGGAGTTCTGGTCGGGGGACTTGGGGCGACACCAAGTACAAGTGGACCGGCCGCGAGGATGCCGGCGACCTGATCTCGCAGATGGCATGGGCGGCCCAGGCGGGCGGCTGGTTCACTGTCGAGGCCCACGACCGCAACAACTCAAACCACCGTTACACAGCGACCTGGAACCTCGACGGCCTCTTCGATACGCCCGTCCAGCCTAACCTCGCCCGTTGCGGGCGTTAGGCAGCGACTTCGATCCGTGCAATCCTCTCGCAGGTGCGACGCACCTTTGCCAGATCATGGCTCGCCTGCGCTCTCAGCCAGAATTCCGCAGTGCTCCCGAAGGCCTGTTCGAACCGCACGGCCATGTCCGCTGTAATCGGCGCTCGCTCCTCGCAGATCGCGGCGAGCACTTGTTCGTCAACCTTGAGATGCTCGGCCGCCGCCCCCACGGTCAAGCCGAGTGCGGCGATACAGTCCTCGCGGATCGTTGCGCCCGGATGAGATGGGTTCTCGCGGCTCATGTCCCGTTCCTTAGTAATAATCCACAAACCGTACGTCAACGATATCGCGCCCATCGAACCGGAAGGTCAGCCTCCAGTTACCGCTGATCCGAATTGACCAGAAGCCGGCCAAGTCTCCGGACAACTGGTGCAAATGGTAGCCCGGTAAGTCGAGGTCTGGTGGCGCCCCGGCATCGTCCATGCGATCCAGGACGACACCCAATCGCGGCAAGAGATGAGGCGGCGGTCGGCGTCCGACGCCCCGCAGGTGAAAATCTCGGAGCCGCTTGTCGGCGAAGTGCGTGATCACCGATTCAGCGTATCCCGACCGCTAGATTGCCCCACGACACGGCATCGAACGGAGCCTCCCATGCGCCTGACGTATCTCACGGACTAACCGATGTCGGCCTACGACGAGCACGCCGCCGAGGAGGGCGTGACCGCGCTGCTGTTCTCCAACTTCGAGCCCGTCGCCGGCTCGCAGCTCTACAACGAGCGCCTGACCGAGTACCAGCTGAGCGCGTCATCGCGAGCTATCGACACTTCGTCTGCGGCGACCTCGGTATGATTCGAGGGCAGCGGGTGTGGTCGAACGCGATCGCTGGGCGCTTCTCCGGCGAGGTGTGGTCGGCGTCATGATTGAAGGGCGACAGATGGCTTGGAACGCAGATCACTCTGAATCGAATGTCGGCTCACACATCTCCGGTCGCGGGCGCGGCTGGATTACGCGGCGGATCGGCCTGCTCGTGGCGCTCTTCCTTGGGCTGGCGGCGGTCTCCGATCTCAGCAGGGCCGACTCCACGCAACCTCAGATCGTGACCGAAATCCCCAAGACGTTCGAGCTGAGCATGGACGAAACTCGCACGTTCACCGTCAAGCTGGACTCGGCGCCTTCGGAACCGGTGATCGCGGTCTTCGGGGCGGTCGGCGAGAGTAGTGACAAGATCGCCCAGTATCGGTACCGCGACGGGCACTATGACCGCAGATTCTGGGTGGTGCTGAATCACAGCAATTGGCAGACCGGAGCGCCGGTCACAATCCAACCGGTCGGCACCGGGCGTGTGACTCTCTACTATTGGATCCCGACCCGATCGAAAGAGGCGGTTTGGTATAGCCGAGTCAGCGTGCGCCACACGGCCACCGTCGGCGCCGTGATGATTGCCGAAACGATGGATGATCCGTGGCAGAAGATGACGATGCCGGACAACATCTATTCGCCGTTTGATCATATCTTCGGTGAGTCCGAGCACGTCACGTACAACGTGAAGATTGTTGATCAAGCGGCATGTCCGGCGACGGTCGACGTTCGCGGTCGGCCGCGATACTACGCAGGCGGAGAGCGTCCAGAGTATCGGCGCTTCGGCATCGTGGTCAACACGGATGACCCAAGCAAGGTCGCTGAGCCGCCGCCGCTCGATCAGCGGCGCCCGGCGGCGGAAATCTCCGCGACGTTGACCTTCAACGGTTCGGACTGCCACGACAAGCCACAGAAGGTCACCGTCTACGGGGTGACGGACTGGGATCAGATTCACTCGTTATCGTCGTATGTCATCCTCAGGCACACCCTAACGCGCAAGGCTAGCGCCGACGTGAACGAGGCCGGACCCGTGCTCAAGCTGTTCGCCGCCGACCGCTCCAGCATCGGAGTCGCCGGGGCGGTTCCGGCGAACGACGGCAGCCCTACGTTGCAGTCGCGGTACTTCTTCAAGCACAACGCGCGGTTGAGTGTCACTTACGCCGATAACGTTGGCCCCTCGGTCAGGACCGGACACAACATTCCAAGAGCCAGATTCAACTTGTTGAACGGGAACGAGACACACGTCCTCTTGCCGCGTCCTCAAGACAATAGTACGGAAGCGCCTTGGATCGAATTCTGCATCTATGTCCAGGGGATAGAACGCTCTACCGACTCGGAAGGTAACATTCACCTGCCCCGCAAGGGTCATTCCACCGTCGGCCTGCCGCAGCTCACGCTGCTCCCGTTCGAGTATGAACAGCGCTATTGGGCGCACTTCGACAACCGCCTGCCCGACCGGATCAATCGACACTTCGGATTGCCGATTGAGATCGAAGCCTACGAGGAGGTCTTCAACGGCCGCAGTTCGTGTCGGTTGACCGGCACGCTCGGTGCGAACTACGACGAAAGCAAGTGGCAGACGCTCTACGCAGGCGGGCCGGCGACGCTCAAGGCCGATGGAACGCCGGCGGCGTGGCCTCAGACCTACGATCACTTCGAGATCGCGCGGGTCAATTGGGACAAGATGGTCAACGTTCGGATGCGATCGGTCTACGGGGTTTCGACCGGCATCGCTGACACAGACGACGACATGCACCGACATCGCGTCACCGTGAATGGAACGGAACATGTGTATCGGTATCCCGGCGGGACCATGCTGCTCAAATTCACGTTCGCCGAGATCATGGGCGCGTTCTCGGATGGGAGCATCATCATCCGGTTCGACTAGCGGCTGCGTCGTTGGAATCGATCGTGGTTCCCGAACGCTGTTGAAGTGAGATCATGATGGTACGTAAGACTAATCTGTTCGTCCTGATCGCAATGCTCTTCACGGTAGTCGCTGGCGTCTCAACGGCGCTGGTTACCAGCCAAACCGAGTGGCAATCAGAGACAGCAGTCCAAATCGCAGCTCGCCGCCTTGATGACGGTCGCGTGGAGTTCGGGTTGCGACAGAGAGTCGGCGATGATTGGAGTGAGTTGTCACTGCCATCACAGCGCTACCTGCTGGCAGACGCTCCGGTCGACGAGTGGCAACTCAGCGATGAACTGTCTGTGACTGGTACCAGCGTGAACGTTCATCTGCGTGAAGGTGTTTACGCAGGAGACTGGCAGGATGAGTTTCTCGTCTACCTGGATGACGCCGTGTATGAAACAAACTGCGGTACACTGCAGCTAGCGATGTCAGGAACCACCGTCTTGTTCCGGACACTGGATGACGATTGTGCGAACTGGATTGGTTTGGGAACCGCCTGTGGAGGTGCAGCTTCGCAATGCGACCTGCAGCGGGCGAAACTTTATCAATGGGAGCAAGCACAGCTACGCGAGTACGGTTTTGAGAGATTTCAGCTGAGCTGGACAGAAGCTCGAGACATCGTCAACGCCGTGTTCACAGACTATCTCGGCAATACTGCCGCTCCACCGACTGTCAAGCCAGCTGGGGTTACGGTCGTACCTCACTACAATCACACTGAGAAGTCAATCTACCTGACAGATTGGTCGTTAGACCTCTACACAGTGCTCCATGAGACGATTCACGCTATCCATGCTACTGCCACTGGGAATGGCCGACCATGGCCCTCACTTCGTAGCGCAAACTCTTGATCTGTGGGAGAGTTATGCGCCAATCATTGACGTCGTTGGCGCCAAGGCCGCGGCGAGCGACTTTGGCTTAGAGGTTGATAGTGTGGTGCCTGTGCAGGCACGATCAAGAAGCGGAGTAGAGCTACTCCACCACTTGCTCTGCACCGAGCCTGTTCGTTCAAAGTCCTATTGCGATGCACTGTCCGGGTCAATGCGGTCGCCGAACCATCCACCTGTTATCGCTGGGGAGGTTCAGCCCGTCCACGGTTCCGGGCAGATTAACGACCAAAGTCGTTACTATGCCCAGATCAGAGAGGGGAGTTTGTTCACTACCTTAACTTCTGAGGCAAGGGTTGTGGAAGACCCTGAAGTCTTCGCTCGTTTTCGCGTGACATGCGCTCGTAATGTGCTGCGAGTTGAAGTATGGTGGGAATGGACCCGAGGTCTTTCCAACAGCGTGATCGTACGCATCGGAGACAGAGATTTCAAGCGCCAACAATGGGAGCGATGGCCGTCTAAGTGGCATCGCGACAGTGTGGAAGACGACTCCAGAGTAGTGTCTGTCGAAAGTGCTGATGCCGAGAAGCTAGCTCGCGATCTAATGTGGGCATCAGCAGCAGGCGAGTCTGTGACTATACAGGTCAGATCCGGCTCGGATCCGCTGACCGCGACGTTCGACCTCGACGGCCTCTTCGACACCCCTGTCCAGCCCAACATTGCCCGTTGCGGCCGTTAGCCGAATGCGGCCCAGGCTGACATGGCGCCGATGATCAGTGCGGTTGCGACCCCGATGGCTCGGTAGATTCTGACTTCCATCTTCGCCATGCGTGCGTTGAATTCTGCTTGCATGATCCGCATTTGAGCCTGGGTTTCGGCGATTTGGGCCTGCATCTCTGCGAAGCGCGTGTCCATTTGGGCTTGCATCTCGGCGAAGCGTGCGTCCGAGCGAGCAAGCATGGCCTGGAATTTCTGGTCGGTGCTGACCTCGATGAAATCGACCTTGCTGCGAATAGGCTCGAGTTCCGTGATCAGTCGAGTTTCGACCTGGGTCTCGACCTCGTTGTTCGTCGCTGCCGATTCAACCGTCTCCGAGATCGTTTCGGCAAACTCCTCCGCTTGCGCGCGAGGCAAATCCCCTCGCACCAGGATGTTGGCGATCTTCAGCTTGTCGACGAACAGCACCATTTCAATCTCCTTGCTCAGTCTAAGCCCGCTGAAGGCCGCTAGACTCCCCAGAATGACTACGCGAGGGAAAGGAAGTCCCCATGCACCTGATGTACTTCACCGAGCAGCCGATGTCGGCCTATGACGAGGCCGCCGCCGAGGAGGGCGTGACCGCGCTGCTGTTCTCCAACTCCAACTTCGACCCCGTCGCCGGCTCGCAGCTCTACAACGACCGCCTGACCGAGTACAAGCTGGCCGAGGAGGTCGGTGTTGACGGGATCATGCTCAACGAGCACCACAACGCGCCCTTCTGCATGCAGGCCAAGTGCAACATCTGGGCCTCGGTTCTGGCCGGCGCCACCGAGCGCGTCAAGATTGTCCTGCTGGGCAATCCATTGCCGTTGGCCGAGAATCCGATTCGACTGGCCGAAGAGCTGGCCATGATCGACATGATCTCCGGCGGACGCCTGGTCTCCGGCTTCGTCCGCGGCGGCGGCACCGAGCAGCTAGCGACCGGTGTCAATCCGGCCTTCAACCGTGAGCGCTTCGAGGAAGCCCACGACCTGATCGTCGAAGCCTGGACACGTCCCGGCCCGTTCCGTTGGGAAGGTCGGCACTATCAACACCGCGTGGTCAACCCCTGGGCGCTGCCGATGCAGCAGCCGCACCCGCGCATCTGGATCCCCGGCGTGCTCTCCCGTGAGACCGTCGTCTGGGCCGCCAAACATCGCTACCCATACATCGCGCTGAACACCACCATCGAAGCGACCAAGCGCATCTGGAACACCTACGACGACGCAGCCCACGAGGTCGGCTACGACCCGGGTCCGGAGAATCGTGGCTACCTGCTCCGCGTCCACGTCGCCGACACCACCGAGAAGGCGTTGGAGAACGCATCGCAGTTCATGTGGATGCAGGGAGAGTTCACCGGACTCGCGCACCCGGTTTGGTCGAACCCCGCAGGCTATGCATCGCCGCGCAACCGCGAGGCACTGGTCGAGGTCATGAACGGCCGCCGACCGCCGCCGCGCGCCCAGTCCTTCGACAACCAGATCGAAAACATGCAGATCATCGCCGGCACGCCGGACGAATGCATCCGCAAGCTGCGCACCATCCTCGAAGAGACGCGGCCCGGCATCCTCGCCCTCTGGGGCAACGACGGCCGAGTCACACACGAGGACTCAATGCGCTGCATCGAACTGCTCGGCAACGAGGTCATGCCTGCGCTGCGAGACATGGGCGCCGAGCTCGACCTCAATGGCCCGTTCGACTCCGAACCGCCGGTCAGCATCAACTACGACGAAGCCGCCCAGGCCCGCGTCGCAGCTGGCGCTGCGGCGGGGTCTGGCGACTAAGAGAGTTCCGTCATTCCCGCGCAGGCGGGAATCTCGCCGCACTGGCAAGGAGCCCGATCCGCGAGATTCCCGCCTGCGCGGGAATGACGGTCAATGTGCAAGGACACCTAGAAATGGCAACCGTAGACATCCTGCTCCCCGGCTACTCGTTCGGCACCGACTCTGGCACGCCCGCATTCTGCGCGGTAATCCTCGTTGAATCCGACGGACGCCGCATCCTCGTCGATACCGCCCACGTCGGACGACGCGTCCAGCTTCAGGAACAGCTCGCCGCGCGTGGCTTGGGCGTTTCCGATATCGACCTCGTCTTCATGACCCACGCCCACTGGGACCACGTGCAAAACTTCGACGCCTTCCCCGAAGTGCCCATGGCGATCCATCCGCACGAGCGCAAGTACGCGTCCGAGCCTCATGTCAACGACTGGGCCACGCCGCAATGGACCGGCGCCGCGATCGAGACTCACCCAATGACCGAGGTCAACGACGGTGACGAGCTGGCCAAGGGTGTCCACGTGATTCACCTGCCGGGACACTCGCCAGGCAGCATCGGCCTGCTGGTCGAGACCGAGGCCGGCGTCGCCGGACTCACCGGCGACGCCATGCACACGGCTGCCGTCGGTAAGGCAGGACGCAGCCCCCTCGTTTTCTACAGCGAGTCCCAGGCCAACGAATCCATTGCTCGAGTGATGAGCGCCTCCGACCTCCTCTACCCAGGCCACGACCGACCATTCCGCATGGTGGACGGCGATCCTGAGTACATCGAGGAGTACAAGCTCACCCTCAGCGGAGTGCAGCCCGACATGGAGGGCCTGACCTTCGCCGATCCGCCAACAGAACTCGTCACTTGGGTCATGCCTGGCATCGAAGATCAGCCTCAGTACGAGTAAACGTCAGTCGCTTCGTTCTACTCCTCGGCGAAACTATCGTCATACCCGCGCTTGTCGCGGGTATCTCGCGGTGGTCCCATCAATGTCAGTGCGACTGAGACCGGTTGCTGGTCGCAGCGAGTACGCCAAAGGCTGTGACTGAGAAGGTTTCAACGAGATTCCCGCGACAAGCGCGGGAATGACGGAATGTTTGTTGTTGCTTGGCCACTGATCTTGACAGGATTCTAGAGTGCGACTCGCCCTGATCAACGGCCGCCGCGTTGCCTACGACATCTCCGGTGATCCGACCGGCAAACCGGTCCTGATCATCCACGGAGCCTGGGGAGGCCCGTCCTCGACGCTCTGGAACGGCCCCAGAATCAGCTGGCAAGCGCCGACTGACGGCCTCAAGCTGATCTGGTACGACCGCCGCTGCGCTGGCCTGTCGCAGTACGACACTGAGCCGTTCGCCTTCGAAGACCTGGCCACTGACGCCGTCGATGTCCTCGACTATCTCGGCATCGAGCAGGCCGCCGTCATCGCCACATCAGCGGGCGGGCCAATCGGGTTGAGGCTGGCCCTCGATCATCCCGAACGGGTGGAATCGCTGGTCCTGCTCAATACCGGCGCGTCATTGATGTCGCTGGAGCCCGTCGGAGTGGATCCTGGAGATCCGTTCGTGACTGATCGACTGGAAACCGTGAGCAAACGATTGGCCCTTCTGGATCTAGTCGAAGCAGCCGGACTCGAAGCCGCAATAGCCGCAGCGGAGGAAGAATGGCGGTTACCGCCTCAACCGCCCGATCCCGATCCGTCCCTGGCGTCGTTCAGAGAGAATCGTCAACGAACCCTCGCGAACGTGTCCGGATGCGTACTCAGTCGCCTCGCCCATGGAGCATTGCTAAACATGAAGGCGCAGCGAGACATCGACTTGGCCAATGAAGTCGGCGACATAAGCTGTCCAGTCCTCATTGTCCACGGAGACGCCGATACGACCGTGCCACTGGCATTTGGTCAGGCACTGGCCGCCGGTATCCCGCAGGCTAGGTTGATTGTCCTTGGCGGCGAGGGGCATGGCCTCATCGTCAACTCGGCAGCGCAGAACGCGGTGGTCGGTCAGCTGAGGCAGCGGTAGAATGCAAGTATGACAACCACTGAAACCAGCCCCGACGCGCCTCCCGATCTCTACATACCAGCCGCGGCGCGCGGCATCAAGCCGATAACCGGTCGGGAGTTTGCTCAGGCGTTGCGCGACCTCTTCGAGGGCGAGGAAGACAAGCAAGCATTTCTCGAGAGCTTTGACCACTTCTGGCCGAACGAACCTGATGACTGAATCCCCGCGCGAAGCAGGGGCTGTTGAGATGTTACGCTTCGGTCTCTCGTAGGAGGAGCTTCTGAAGGCTGACGGGGTCTCGCAGCCTTGACAAATGCATCAATCCTCAATCGCGACCTCAGACCAATCATAGGCATAGACCTGAGCTACCATGCCGCGCCACCAGAGCTCATTGAGCTCTTCCGGAATCTCTACATCTTCCGGTAGGTAGTTGCCACCAGGGCGCATGTCACTCCCGCTTACCGCGATCACACTCAGCCAAGGACGTCCATGCTTCCGGCAGATCTCATCTCGTACGTAGCCGATCGGGTAGCCAGCGCCCACCGCTGTTCCACCACAACGTTCGGCGATTTCTCCATAGGTGATTGTCCGCATATCTCGGGCGCATTGCTTTAGCAACGCAAACACGGCCTCAGTGTTCTTTGGAACGGTCGTTATCGACATGAAGTTACTCCAACTCTGACAACACTTCGTCGGTGTGCTCCCCCAAGAGCGGCGGACGACGTGTGATCCCCCAGCTTCCCTTCGTTAACTGATACGGCGCTCCCGGATAAATCACTTCCCGACCCAGCTCCGGATGCTCAACCTTGACCTGCATTCCCCGATCAACGAAATGTGGGTCATCCAACGCCTCTTCGGGGCTGTGAATCACGCCGACCTGGAAGCCGAAGTTCTGGGCCTTGGTGAAGAACTCGTAGGCGGTCAGCTTTGAGGCGAGCAGATCGAACGCTTCCCGACCCGCGCCAAAGATTGCCAACAATTCCTCATTATCGCCGCTGAACACGTCCGCCAGCGAGAAACTCTCGAGCTGCGCCCCGACCTGCAGCAACGCGGCCTCCGGTAACGCGTCGAGCAGGCCCTCTTCCTTCAACCACTGGTAGACCAGGCCGAACTCGGCTGGCCGGCGGGGAGGAATGCCCGTGTTCACGTAGCGACCGTCGGCGCACTTGATCTGTGAGGGCATTGAAGGCGCAACGCCGGCATGCCGCCCTGTTTGGCGCTGCACCGTTGCATGGGCGACCAACCATGAGTACGACCCAGCCTCGGTGGTCACGTTGACCGACGCGTTGATGTTCACGTTGATGTGTTGGCCAACGCCGGTGGCGTCGCGGTGCAGCAGCGCCGTCAGGATCGACATGAAGGCATAGTTCGATCCCGTGTGGTATGCCTGCTGTCCGCCGCCACGTACCGGCGGCAACGTGTGATCGTCATAGCCGTTCATCCAGGCAAAGCCACCGTTGGCAGCGAGGGTCAGGTCGGTGTGCGGCTCATCGTCGCGCATGGAACCGAAGCCGAAGTTCGTGATCGTGCACCAGATCAAGCCCGGATGATCAGCCATGACCTGGTCGTAATCGAGACCCAGCCGATTGATCGGATCGTATGTCGCCGTGTCGAAGATGATGTCAGCCGATTCGACCAGTTTGAGGAACACGTCGGCATTCGACCGATCATTGAAATCCATGACAACACTGCGCTTGGACGTGTTGTAGTACCAGAAAAACAGCGAGCGCTCGTGATGCGGTTCATCGTCGACAAATGGCTCGTACCGGCGAGAAGGATCGCCATCAGGCGGCTCGATCTTGATCACGTCGGCCCCCATGTCGGCCATGAGTTTGCCGCACCAGGAGCCTCGTTCATCACCGATCTCGAGCACGCGCAGATCGTCAAGCGCCATCATTGCCAGGGGATTCGAACTCGTCGTCATTAGATCACGCCCTCTTCCTGCAGCCCGGCAATCTCGTCCTGGCTCAATCCCAACAGCTCGCCGTACACATAGTCGTTGTCCTCACCGAGCGTCGCGGCGCCTCGTGTCATCGACCAGTCAGTCTCCGAGAAGTGTGCGGGAATCCCATCGACCCGAACACGACCCATCTCGGCCTGGCGAATCGTCGGCCAGACACGCGCTTCGGCCGAGTTGATGTCCTGGTCAATGCGCTGCTCCGGAGTCTGCACGGCATTCGCCGGCACACCGGCTTGTTTCAGCATCTCAGCCGACTGGAACGGGTCGCGGCGCAAGCACCATTCGGCGATGTTCTCGTCCAACTCATCCTGCGCCGCCATCCGACCGGAGAGCTGTCCATAGCAGTCGTCGGCCGCCCAATCGCAACCGTCGCCGACCAGTACGTCACGCATCGCATGCCAGTCCTCGTCGTTGCGACAGGCGATCGCGATCCAGGCTTCGTCGAACGAGCCGGGAATCGGCTTGGCTGCGTAGATGTTGTGCGGCGCCATCGCTGGGCTGACAGAGTGGTTAGCGTCGGGATAGCCGTCGCGCCGCAGCGGACGACCATTGACCGTGTAGTCGAGCAGCACCGGACCATTCAGCGTCAGCGCTGCCTCAGTCGCGGCCACGTCGACATACTGACCCTCGCCGGTTCGGTTGCGATGGTGAATCGCCAGCATGATCGCCATCGCCATGAAGTACGCGCCAGTGTGGTCCATGTATGAGTAACCCCAACCGGCCGGCGGCTGGTCGGGAATGGCCGAGGACATCGTCAGTCCGCTCGTGGCCTGGACAATCGGTCCCCAGGTCTTGAACTTCTCGTACGGCCCCGAGTGTCCGAAGCCGCAGTTGGAGACATAAATGATGTCTTCCTTGAGCTGCTTCAGTGCGTCGTAGTCGTAGCCCCAGGAACGCATCACGCCGGAGGAGAAGTTCTCGGTGACGCAGTCGGAAATCGCGACCAAGCGCTCGAACAGCTCGCGTCCCTGTTCGGTCTTGATGTTCAGCGAGATGCCGAGCTTGCCCACGTTGTGATTGTTGAACGGACCACCCAGCTCAGGTCCGCGCCGGTCGTCGACGTATGGCGGCATCCCGCGCAGGATGTCCCAGCGGCCATGATTGGAAGGATCTTCGATCCGGATCACCTCGGCGCCAAACGCGGCCATGAATTTGGTCGCACCGGCACCGGCGAGTTGACCGGTGAAATCGCAGATCCGCAGATGTGAGAGCGCTTTGCTCTTGACGTGATGGGGCATCGTCGTACTCCTCCTGCGGAAGTCTATATGGCGAGTATTCTGAGACGCGCAGAAGAAAAGCTCCCCCTCTGGGGGAGCTGCCGCGGAGCGGCTGAGGGGGCCCTCCGTCACTGGGCAAACTGGCGGCGCCGAGGCCCCCTCCGTCACTTCGTAGCCTGCCCCCGGCCTGAACGGGGGACATCTCCCCCAAGGGGGGGGAGGTCTTGCAGAACAGGAGCATCAACATGGCCAAAGTCGCATTCATCACCGGAGCCAGCCGAGGCATCGGCAAACAGCTTGCCCAGGACTTCGCCATCGCCGGCTACGACATCGCCGCCGTCGCGCGTTCTACCGCCGATACGCCGACCAAATTGCCCGGGACGGTCAATGAGACCGCCCAACTGGTCGAGGAAGCCGGTCAGCAGTGTCTACCGATCGGCGCCAACCTGGCCAAAGTCGAGGACCTGGACCGCGCGATCGCCGAAACCTACGACCGCTTCGGACAGATCGATGTACTGATCAACAACGCCGCCATCGCCCCTCCGGGCAAAGCGCTCGAATCGGGTCGCCACCTGTGGAGCCTGGCCATTGACATCAACGTCAACGCCCCCTTCTACCTGACCCACGCCGTCACGCCAAAGATGGCCGAGGGCGACGGCGGCGCGATCATCAACATCGGTTCGGGAGCGTCCGTCAGCCCGGACTTCGGCCGAGCCAGCTACACCACGACCAAGCGCGCCCTGGAAGCCATGTCCGAGTCGCTGGCCAGCGACCTCAAGGGCACCGGCATCTCCGTCAACTGTCTGCGCCTCGAGCTCTCGGTGTGGAGCGAGGGCTACGCATTCACCCTGGGCGAACAGGCCAAGCAGATGGACTTCGAAGACCCCATCATCATGTCCGATGCCTGCCTCTGGATGGTCGCCCAAGGCCCCGAGTGGACCGGCAGAATCGTCACCATCGCCGACCTGAGAAAGTACGGAGCCGTCCGTCCCGTCACCCGAAAATCGTTCGACGATTAGGCCTAGCTGCCGTCGGTTGAAAATCTGACTCAGCCTTTGGCAGCTCCCCCTGCAGGGGGAGCTGCCAAAGGCTGAGGGGGACCAA
Organism: Dehalococcoidia bacterium; assembly: GCA_965232875.1. Classification (GTDB taxonomy): domain Bacteria; phylum Chloroflexota; class Dehalococcoidia; order Bin125; family Bin125; genus Bin125. The sequence goes on from OZ247431.1 coordinate 601,206, forward strand.
CGCCGATGCACCCACGCCTGACGTCTACTTGAGCCGCAAAACCCTTAGTCGCCCGCCTCGATCGCTTCATACTCGGGTTCATGCACTTCGGGCGCCTGCAACTCGCGGATATCCGCGAGCACCGAGTCCGGTTCATCAAATCGACGAGATTCTTCAATCTCACTCAGATCTTCAATGCGCCGAGCTTGCGGCAACACACGTGATTGAAACGAACCAACCGACTTGTTGTACGTATCCACCACAGTCCCAAGCTGGTTCCCCATACGAATGATGTGGCCCGTGTAGGTACCAAGGCGGTCGTACAACTCGCGCGCAGCGTCGGCGATGTCCTGGGCATTCTGTTGAATCGCCTGCTGTTGCCAGGCGAGCGCCACAGTGCGCAGGAACGCGATCAACAGTCCAGGCGTCGCGATCAAGACGCGATGCCGATCCCATGCTTCTTGCCAAACTCCACTGTTCGCATCTATGGCAACGTCCAGCATTGGATCGGTTGGCACGTACATCACAACAAAGTCGGGTGATCCCTCCACCCACTTCGAGTAGTCGCGTCCCTTCAGCGTTCGCGCATGCCCCAGCAGGTCGCGGGCATGGTTGGCGAACTGCCGTGTGCGCTCGACTTCATCGTCAGTTTTCATCGCCGCGTCGTACGCCTCGAATGGCGTTTTGGCGTCAATCACGACCTGCACTCCGCCGGGAATATGCACGACGACATCCGGCTGCGCCGATCCACTTTCCGATTCGTATTGCTGCTGCTCGACGAAGTCGACGTGGTCGGTCATCCCAGCGGCTTGCATCACATTGCGCAGATGCTGCTCTCCCCACTCCCCGCGTCGCCCGGGGTTGTGCAAGATACGCCGCAGCCCACTGGTTTCTTCCAACAGGCGCTCGACACCGCCGGAGACCTGTGCGTAATCGCTGGCCCGACGCTTGTCCGAGTCGTCAACATACTTCTGCAACTCGGCTAACCGCTCGCGGACCGGCTTTACCAGGTTGGTCACCGCTTCCTGGCTCACCTCCGATTGCTGCTTGGTCAAGTCGCGGAATTCCTTGATGAAATCCTCCCGCGTCGACTGTGTAACATTCGTTGCGATGCCCTTGAATCGCTCTTCCAGCTCGGCGCGATAGTTCTCCAGCTCTTCTTGTCTCGCCGCCTGGTCTGCCACGACTTCGGCGAGCGTCGCCGCCTTTTCGCCCAGTTCTGAACTGACCGCCTCCAGGTGTTTCCGTGCTGTGTCGCGCTCTCGGGTTCGCTCAGACAACTGGGCAGCGAGGCTATCTCTGGCTTCCTCCGCTTGAGCGAGCCTTCGGGAAGCGTCGGACAACTCCCTACTTCGCTCGCCCAGCAATCGGCGCGCCTCGTCCCGCTCAATCGTCAACGTGTCGACTGTTTCCTCACGGCCGGCCAACCGGGTCTCTGCAGTGTTTCTCGCCAGTTCCATCTCCTGAATGCTCTTTCGAACCTCTTCGAGATCCGCGCGCAAATCCGCCGACTCCGAATGCACCGCCGACGCTTGCCGATAGAAGATCAGCGCGAAGCCTCCGCCAACCGCGAGGCCAATGATCAAGCCAACAACAATTTCCATCGTGTCCTCCCAACTCCTTCGCACTACCCGGTGTCTCGATGCTATCTAATGGACGTAACGGCGGAGCCACGGAGGACGAACCATGCCCCGGTTTATCGTTTACTCGATATCGATCGTCGTTCTCGCTGCCGCTGTTTGCGCGGCCGTCGCCTGCGGCTCCTCCAACACCGTCAGCGGCGAAGTCCGATTTCACCGCGATGTCGATCTGCTTGACGGCGCAACTGTGACAGTCAAGCTGCAGGACACGTCACTCGCCGATGCATCAGCGATCGAACTCGGTCGAGATGTGATTGAGAACGTCGACAGCCTGCCCGTTCGCTTCAGCATCGAGTACGACTCAGGCCAAGTCGAAGGCCGAGCCGAAGTCACGCTCAGCGCCAGGGTCGAAGTCGGCGACGAGCTGCTCTACATCAACGACACTGTCCATCCCGTCCTCACCCGAGGCAATCCGCGTAACAGCGATATCCGAGTGATCTCAACCAGCGAGTTCGACCAGTGCGTCGAGCCCTTGCCCGGACAGATACACTCCGCCTTCTGGGAGGGCGACCTTCCCGACGATGCAATCCTCGAAATCCGACTCTGGGATGGCTCCGAGCCGGAAGAGCGATTCGTCGTGGTCGAGGCCAGCTTCAAAGGCCTCGGTGAGTTCCCTATTGAGTTCGAACTCCCCTATGAAGGCGTCGAGATCAGCCGGCACCATCGCTACGAGCTTGAAGCCAACATCTCGTTCGACGGTGAGCTGCAGTTCCACATCCCCAACGCCGAGTGGCGGCGGACCATTCTGTCCCACTGTCCCAACGACGACCTGATGATCGTCAACGATGTCTTCCCGGTCTCGGAGTTCCCGGCTGAGTAATCGCCGAGGCCGGCGCGGCCTGAGTGCAATAATGTTCCCGAATCTGCACGAGGACGCAGGCGGCTGAGACATGCGGCTCTGCGAGTGACTGAGGGAGACGAAGATGGAAGTTCCGCTGTTGGTCAATGATTTTCTGCGCCGTGCGTCCAAGCTCTACGGCCCCGCCGAGGCCGTCGTCGACGGCGGCAAACGCTTCACCTGGTCCGAGTTCAACGCACGCGTTAACCAGCAAGCCCATGCGCTGCTCGACGCAGGCGTCGGCAAAGGCGACCGGGTCGGCATCATCGCGCCAAACTCGCATCAGTTCCTCGAGACCTTCTACGCAACCGCCGCCATCGGCGCGATCATCGTGCCGATGAACTACCGCCTGATCCCGGCCGACTTCGAGTACATGCTCGAGCACTCCGGCTCGAAGGTCGTGCTAGTTGACGCCGAGTTCGCGCACATGGTTGATGAGGTGCGCGACAACCTGAATACCGTCGAGCACTTCATCGCCATTCCCTTTGAGGACATTCAGATCACCCCTGGCTGGACCAACTACGAGGACTGGATCGCCAGCCAGCCAACCGTTCAACCGCCCGATCCCGGACTGGAAGAGACCGACCTGCTCTCGATCAACTACACGTCGGGCACCACAGCGCGTCCCAAGGGTGTGATGATCACCCACCGCAACGCCTACATCAACGCCTACAACTTCATCGCCCACCTGCGCATCTCGCAGGACGACGCCGAGATGTGGACGCTGCCGATGTTCCACGCCAACGGCTGGGGCGGTCCGTACGCGATCACCGCAATGGGCGGCAAGCACGTTGTCCTCCGAGCCCCAGACGCGGCCGACATGTACCAGGTGATCCAGGACGAGAACTGCACCTTCGCCTGCATGGCGCCTGCTGTGCTGGCCCGGATCCTCGAGTTCGAGCACAAGGACGATTACAACATCACCGTCCGTCCGCGCTTCACCGTCGCCGGTGCGCCGCCGCCGCAGGCCTTCATCGAGCGCCTCGAAAAAGAACTCGGCTGGGAGTTCATCCAGATCTACGGCCTGACCGAGACCTCGCCTATCCTCACCGTCTCCGAGGTCAAGCCCTACCTGGGCGCCGACGAAGAGGCCTACTTCAGCACCAAAGTGCGCGCTGGTCACGACGTGATCGGCGTCGAGGTCAAGGTCGTCCGAGACTCCGGCCGAGAGGTCGCCTGGGACGACGAGGAAGTCGGCGAAGTCGTCGCACGCTCAAACGTCGTCTTGCGCGGCTACTGGCAGCAGCAGGAAGAGACGGACAAAGTCATCGTCGACGGCTGGTTCCACACCGGAGACATGGCCACCGTCAACCAGGACGGCTACATCAACATCGTCGACCGAGCCAAGGACGTGATCATCTCGGGCGGAGAGAACATCAGCAGCATCGAGGTCGAGGACGTCCTCTACGACCACCCCGCCGTGCTCGAAGCCGCGGTCATCGGAGTCCCCTCGGAGCAATGGGGAGAAACCCCGCTCGCGCTAATCGTCCCCAGAGAAGGCCACGACGTCACCAGAGACGACATCGTCGTCCACTGCCGAGCCACCATGGCCGGCTTCAAGATTCCCCGAAGAGTCGAGTTCGTCGAGACGCTGCCTCGGACGGCGACAGGCAAGTTGAAGAAGTTCGAGCTTCGGGAGGCGTACTGGGAGGGCGTCGACAAGCGGGTGAACTAGACCCATTCCCAAGACCTCCCCCTCTGGGGGAGGTGCCCCAAAGGGGCGGAGGGGGCTCGTAGCGACACTGACAATGGCAGATCACTTCAATGTACGGAGTTCGCGATCCTACTGATCGCGCGTGGGAGCCTCTCCAAGAGGACTGCCAAGAGGCCTTCGGAAACCGCGTGAACTGATTCCCAAGACCTCCCCCTTTGGGGGAGGTGCCCCAAAGGGGCGGAGGGGGCTCGTAGCGACACCGACAATGGCAGATCGCTTCCTTGTGCGGAGTTCGCGATCCCATTGATCGCGCGTGGAAGCGTCTCCAAGAGGCCTTCGGAAACCGCGTGAACTGATTCCCAAGACCTCCCCCTCTGGGGGAGGTGCCCCGAAGGGGCGGAGGGGGCTCGGGGAGGCACCACCAGTGGTAGATCGCGACTACAACTACGCGCCTCAAGAACAGGTCGCGTTTGCAAAGCAACTGCGTCGCAACGCCACTGATGCAGAAGTGCTGCTCTGGAGCCGACTGCGCCGCCGCCAGCTCAACGGGCACAGATTCCGACGCCAGCATCCAATCGGCCCGTACATCGCCGACTTCGCCTGCGTCGCCGAAGGTCTCGTGATCGAGCTAGACGGTGGACAGCACGCCGACCGCAACAGAGAAGACGAGGCACGCTCCTCAGGCCTTGAAGCCTCTGGTCACCGCGTATTGCGTTTCTGGAACAATGACGTCCTTCGGGACCTTGACGCTGTAGTTGAGCGAATCACGTCTGAGCTGCCGTAGGCGGCGCCCCCCTCAGTCGCTTCGCGACAGCTCCCCCGCAGGGGGAGCTCTTGGAATTCAGTTGCGCTAGCTCCCCAGACGGCAAAACTCCCCTACCCCAGACACCCACTGAGGAAATTATTCACCCGATTCGTCGCGTCCATCCCCGCTGGAGTCGGGAAGCTGTCGAATCCGTGCGGCGCCTCTGGGAACACGTGCAATTCGGTTTCGTGACCGGCGGCTTGCCACCGAGCAGCCATGAACAGCGAGTCATCCAACAGCGGGTCAAGCGTCCCGACCGTGAAGATGGCCGGCGGCATATCCGACAGATCAGCGAGCAGCGGTGTCACGTCCGGCAGATCTCGCAACTCCGGCTCCTCGGGCGTGACGTAGTGGTCGATGAACCACTCCATGATTGGCGACGAGAGAATCAGGTTGCGCTCTCCCCAGAGCCTGGCTGAGGGTGAGTGGCGCAGGTCGAAGACGCCGTAGGTCAGTGCGGCTCCCTTGAAGCCGGTGTAGCCGTGGTTGTCTCTCATGCGCAGCAGCGTGGTTGCCGAGAGATGACCTCCGGCCGACTCTCCACCGATCGTGAAGGCGTCCGTGCCGAATTCCGACTGGCCGTTTTCGATCAGCCAGACGGCGGCCGCTTCGCAGTCCTCGTTGGGCGCTGGATAGGGATGCTCGGGCGAGAGCCGGTAGCCGACCGAGACGACCGCCTGCTGGGTCGCCTGGGCGCGCTCCCAGAGCCGCTCGTCGGCCCCGTCGTGCGAGCCGATCACCCAGCCGCCGCCGTGGATGTGCAGGTAGACCCCGCGCACGACCGGCGGAATGAAGACGCGCACGGGAATCTCGCCGGCCGGTCCGGGCACGCTGCGCTCCTGAGCGATGTCGTCCAGCTTCGGCGGTGGCGGTCCGAACGGGCCACCCTCGGCCAGCACGTCGCGCAGCTCCTGCGGCTCCATCTCGTGCCAGGGCTTGCCCTGCGACGACGCCTCTTCGATCATCGCGTTGAGTGCCTGCGTCTGCGGATCGGCTTTCATGGCGGAATCCTTACCTAGGTTGTACGTGCTAATATCAACGTCGGTCGCGATACACTGCGTCCGCGTCCGACAACTCAACCAGTCGGAGTATAGGTAGCAGATTGGAAGATGCCGATGTCGCTTGAGGGACCTGCTCTGCCCGCGTTCGAGACCGCCCGCGATCTGGTCGAACGCATTCTCGCCGCTGCCGACGGACTCACAGCAGAGCAGCTCGACACTGCGCCGTGGGACGATGCATCAACGATGTTCGTCCTCGCTACGCACGCAATCTCGGCGACCGAGTGGAACCTCGTTGAGGTGCTCGCCGGCCAGAAACTCGACCGCAGCCGCCAGGCTGAGTTCGACTCGACCGCGAAGTCGTTCGACGACCCGCAGGGAGTGCTCACCGATCGCTGGGCCGGCGCCAAGGCGGCGATCGAGTCGGCCCTCGCTGGCCTCTCCGACGACGCCTGGGCCGGTCCGCACTATCACATGTTCATGGACAAGAACCTGACCGGCCATGAGCTCATCGACCGAGCGCTCGCCCACACCGCCGAGCACGTCGGCCACGCCGAAATGACCCGCCAATGGCTGGACGCCCAGTGAGAACGACTTGCCAATCATCAAGCGAACCGATGCGCTCAATGGCCGACCAGTTCGAACGGAATCGAACAAAATCGAACAGACCGCCATGCTTGAGCCACTGAAGAAACCTGAAAAAACCTGAAACTCCAGAATCCGCGATTTCCCGTAAAACACTGGAGATGGTGTCTGTTCCACGCTTGTTCTCGCCCGGAAAAAAAGTTCACCGAAAACCTGAAACCCGCAGATGACCCAAAGTTTGCCCGAACACGCAGACCGCCGCACAATCCCGTCCCCGATTCAATCGGTGACCCGCTCGCCGGCCGCAGCGATCCGGCCGGCCGCAGCGCCTATCCTGTCCGCATTGCGCCTTGCAGTGCATCGACACTGAACAACTCACACCACACAAGGAGTGAACCATGCCCCCGACCCCAGAGACCCAGGGATTGCTCGCCATGCTGGAAGAGGCCGGCGGACCCGATATCTCCGAACAGACCCCTGAGGAGGCGCGTGCGGCTATCGCCAACTTCGCCATGATGCAGGCCGGCGCTCCCGAGCCGGCGCGCGTTGAAGACCGCACCGTACCCGGACCCGGTGGCGACATCCCGATCCGCATCTACGCCTCCGCGGGCGACAATCTGCCTGTCGTGATGTACTTCCACGGCGGCGGCTGGGTGCTCGGCGACATTGACTCGCACGACGGCACCTGCAAGCAGCTTTTGGCCGAGCTGGGCGAAGCGGTCGTCGTCTCGGTCCACTACCGGCTCGCACCCGAGGACAAGTATCCGGCCGCAGCCGACGACTGTTACGCCGCCGCCGCCTGGGTCGCCGAGAACGGCGCTGAGATTGGCGCCGACGGTTCTCGCATGGCGGTCGCAGGCGACTCCGCCGGCGGCAACCTGTCGGCCGTCGTCTCCCAGATGGCCCGCGACAAGGGTGGCCCGGCCATCGCCGCGCAGGTGCTGCACGTTCCGGTCACCGACCACAGCTACGACACTCCGTCTTACACCGAGAACGCCGAGGGCAAGCTGCTCACTCGCGCCTCGATGGTCTGGTTCTGGGACCACTACCTGCCAAGCGCCCAGGCCGGCCAGGAAGCCTACGCATCGCCAATCAAGGCCGCCGACCTCTCCGGCCTCGCGCCGGCGCTGATCCAGACCGCCGAATTCGATCCCTTGCGCGACGAAGGCGAAGCCTACGGCGCAGCCATCGAGGCAGCCGGCGGCGACGTCACCGTGCATCGCTACGACGGCGTCGTTCACGACCCCTTCATGATGTTCGCCGTCATCCCGACAGGCGTGGAGTGCCTCAAAGAAGCGGCCGCCTTCATCAACGAACGGATCTAACGAGAGCCCAGACCTCCCCCTCTGGGGGAGGTGTCGCGTAGCGACGGAGGGGGCCGCCCGGAAAGGAACCACCAATGCCCGTCACCGCAGAAACCCAGGCCATCCTCGACATGCGCGCCGGCGCCACGCCGTTCAACGAGATGTCGCCCCAGGAAGCGCGTGAGGCCATGTCTGCGTTGAGACCGCAGGGCGAGCCTGAACCGGTCGCCCAGGTTCACGAGATGGTCGTTCCCGGCCCTGCCGGCGACATTCCGGCTCGCGGATATCTGCCCACCGACGACCCGCGCGCGCTCCCGACCGTCGTCTACTTCCACGGCGGCGGTTGGGTGATCGGCGACCTTGAGTCGCACGACGCCGTCTGTCGCGCTGTCTGCAACCGTGCCGGGATAAGCGTCATGTCAGTCGACTATCGGCTCGCGCCTGAAGCGACCTACCCCGCTGCTGCCGAAGACTGCTACGCCGCGGTCGCCTGGATGAACAGCATGTACGACCAGCAGGGCGGCAGAGACGATCGGATCGCCGTGGCTGGCGACTCGGCCGGAGGCAACCTCGCAGCCGTCGTCTCGCAAATGGCGCGAGATCGCGGCGGCCCGCGCATCGACTCGCAGATCCTGATCTATCCGGTCACCGACTTCAACTTCGAGACCGAGTCTTACAAGCAGAACGGCGTCGACTTCGGTCTGTCCGAGGCTGGCATGCGTTGGTTCTGGGACCTCTACCTGAACGACGATTCAGAAGGAGCGCAGCCCTACGCTTCACCGCTGCAGGCGGCCGACCTCGCGAATCTGCCGAGATCGCTCACCATCACTGCGGAGTACGACCCACTCAGGGACGAAGGCGAAGCCTACGCCGCCGCTCTCAGCGCCGCCGGCGTGCAGTCAAGTTGCACCCGCTACGACGGAGTCATCCACGGTTTCGTCAGCGCATTCGAGGCCGTCCCCGAAGGAAGCCAGGCCCTCGACCAGATCGCAGCCGAACTGCGTTCAGCATTCGGAATGGAGTAAACAAGAGCTCCCCCCTTGGGGGAGCTGTCCCGAAGGGACTGAGGGAGCTCCCTGGCCCGGCTATCGCACGTTAGGCCGCCCGGCCTCCGCCGCTGCGCGGCACCTCCCCCAAAGGGGGAGGTCTGATGGTTGCTTATCCGCCCGGCATCTGCTTCTGGAACGATGCCATGTCGAAGTAGTCGCGCCAACGGGCGATCTTTCCATCACGAATCTCAAACACGCCGCAGACCTGCACAGACACCTCTGTGCCGCCCATGTCGAAGCGGTCGACTCGCTCGTTCAGCACGACATCGCCGTTGGCTGCTGAATGCAGCACTTCCCAGCCTCTCGACGTCATCTGCGAGACGCCAGCCAATGCCGCTTTGACCGCATCAATCCCCTCGGCCGGAGCCATCGGCATGTTGTGGTAGACCGCATCATCGGTGAAGTACGACGCCAACGTGTCGGCATCGGGGTGCTCGGTATCAAACTCGGCCATGAAGGCGTTGACAATCGCTTCGGGGTCGGACATTTGGCGGTCCTTTCAGCTTGACTTGCAGGGTGAGCGTCGGAGGTCTACTGGCCTGAAGATTCCCTCGCCAGTTCGCCCATCAGCTCGACGGCTTCTTCCTGATTGGTTCTCACGGTCAGGCCGGTGATGTAGCTGTCAGCCCAGGCCTGGTAGCGCTCTCGGATTCTTGCTGGCGGACCGAGCAGCGCCTGTTCGTCGAGGAACTCCTCGGGTACTTCCTCGATCGCTTCGCCTTTGCGGCCAGCCAGGTAGAGCTCCTGGATCCGTTCGGCCGCATCGCCGTAGCCGCGACGAATCATGCTCATCTTGTGGAAGTTGACGCTGCGAGCGCCCATCCCGCCGACGTAGAGCGCCACGTTCGGCTTCATCTTGCGGAACGCGTCGCGCAGGTCATCGGTAATCTCGACCTCGGCCGAAGTCTGAACCTCGAAGTCGGGCCACCATTTCGGTTCACCCGTCTTTGCCTCCGAGCGCTTGAACCCCTCCTCGAGCCAGGGAACGAACATGTCGGCGTTGTACGGCGTCAACCCGAGCGGCAGCCAACCCTCGGCAATCTCGCCGGTCATCCGCACGTTCATCTCGGTGCCGGTGCCCAGCCAGATCGGAATGTTGGGATTCATGTGCAGAATCGACTTGAGCGGCTTGGCCAGCCCAGCGCTGCCCGGACCCTCATAGGGCAAGGCAATCTCCTTGCCGTCGTGCGTAACCGGCTCCTCGCGGGCGAGAATCTTGCGGATGATCGCCACGTAGTCGCGAATCCGTGTGTTCGGCTTGCCCCAGGGCTGCCCGTACCAGCCCTCGACAATCTGCGGGCCAGACACACCGAGTCCCAGGATCATGCGGTCCCCGCCGGCCAGCGCGTCGATCGTCGCGGCTGTCATCGCCGCATTGGCCGGGGTTCGACCAGCCAACTGGATCACGCCCGTACCAAGCCGAATCCTCTCGGTCACCGCCGCCAGGTAAGCCAGCGGAGAGAACGCGTCGGAGCCATACGCCTCCGCGGTCCAGACCGAGTCATAACCCAGCGCCTCCGCCTTGCGAACCATGTCGACCGGCAGCGTCATATTCGCGCCGGAGTAACCCAGCGCCAGTCCCAGTTTCATGTCTCAGTCCTTTCTCGCGCTCGCTCTTTCAACTGGAAAGCTAGCGCTCCGATCCCGTTGATCGCGTTTGCAAGGGTAGTGTCGGCCCTGCACTTTCCTCCACCTGGCAGGGAGAGGTGTCGAAAGCCTGCCCCGCACTTGATGCGGGGGCGGAGGGGGTCTCTCGGCAACAATGTGCGCTGGTCCCCCTCCGCTACTTCGTGGCACCTCACCCAAAGCGGGGGATCTTAGTTCTGTTATCGCAGCGTGATCTTGCCGTTTGGCCCCTCAAGCACCGCAACGAGCGCAGGAGTCGAGCCTTCACGAAGCTCAAGCTCAACACCAAGCGAGTCGTGCGCGCGACGAACCTCTTCCAGATCAGGATGTTCCCCGTGCCACGACACCAGGCGCGCGCCCTTGACTGCCGTCGACGATGGATGCCGGGCGTCGCCCCAGTCGATTAGGAAGGGCATCAAGCCTCCCAGCAGTGGTGGCCAGATGGTATGAGTCAGGCGCCAGTCAAGCCTCGTTCCATCGGCTAGCACGCGGCCCAGCGGCTGGACTTCGCCGATGTCGTAGCCCGCCTCCTTGGCTGCCGCCACTCGACTGTCGATCTCTGCGCCGGCCTTGCAGCACCAGTGCGGCACGTGCGCCCCCTTGTCGCCGAAATCGTGCATGCCGAAGGGCAGTGTGCCTTCATGATCAGCTTGGTCCGGGTCCGGACCGATGATCTCCAGGTAGGCGTCGTCCTGCAGTGCCAGTAAGTGGTTGTACACCCCGCGACCGGGAAAGTGCCCGCCGAGCTCGGGGCGCAGGCCGATTGAAGCTTCGATTTCAGCGACAGAGGTCTGGACGTCGGGCGTGGCGAGAACGATGTGGTCCAGCATGGCAGGCCCTTCTAGCGATAGGTGATCGAGCCATCAGGTCCCTGGAACGTGGCGACCAGGGCCGGCTCGTCGGCTTCGCGCAACTCAATCTCGATGTCCATCAAGCGATGCGCGGCCCGGACGGCGTCGAGATCGGGGTGCTCGCCGTGCCAAGATGCGAGGCTAGCGCCCTGGACAGCGGTGGTGGAAGGATGCGGAGCATCCCCCCAGTCGATCAGGAAGGGGATCAAACCGCCCAGGTGAGGCGGCCAGGTACCGATGGTGAGTCGCCAGTCCAGGCGACCACCGTCCGGCAGATCGCGTCCCAGCGGGACGACCGCTCCGAGGTCGTAGCCCGCAGTCTTAGCCGTTGCAGCAAGTTCGTCGATTCGCTCGTTGCCCTTCCAGCACCAGTGCGCGATATGGGCGGCTGGGTTGGACTGCCTGTCCATGCCGAACGGCATCGAGCCGCCGCCCTGGTGGTCGGGATCGGGGCCAATGATCTCCAGGTATGCGCCGTCCTGTAGCGCGAGCAGATGGTTGTAGGCGCCCATCTCCGTGAATCGTCCGCCGACTCCGGCTCGTATCCCGATCGCCTCTGCGATCTCGTCTACGGTCGCTTGTACGTCGGGCGTCGCCAGAACGATGTGATCGAGCATCGTTGGTCTCCTCAGTTTCCGTGGGTTGATTCAAAGTCTTCGAGTGCCCGATCTCGCAGGTCGGGATCGGTGAGCCAATCGAGCGCTGTGTGCGCCATCGCCTTCGTTGCGGTCAACGTCAGTTCATGACCCTCCGGCGATCCCGCCGCCGCTGTGAACTGCGGCGTGTGGTTCCCGCTCTCGTGGGGGATGTGAAACATCGGGTGGATCGACGGGACGACGTGCGACACGTTGCCCATGTCGGTCGAGCCGAAACTGCCCTGGATGCTGCCGTCCAGGTCAGCCGCGCGCACGCCGAGGTCCAGCCAGCGCTGTCCGTAGGCCTCGGCCAATGGCCCGTTGCTGGCCATGTTGGTGTAGCGTTCGCTGGCCTGCCACTCGACCGACCACTCACAGCCGGTCGCCTGAGCCGCGCCGGCGAAGCAGTCCTCGACCCGCCCAATCATCTCGTCCAGCCGCCCTTCCTGTGGCGCGCGGACGTAGAACTCAGCCCGTGCGTAGTCGGGGATGATGTTGGGCTTGTCGCCGCCGTGGTGAATCTTGCCGTGGATTCGCACCGTCGGATGCGACTGTTGACGCAACAGCGCGATCGCCTGGTAGGCCAGCACCAGTGCATCCAGCGCATTGCGACCCTCCCACGGCGCGCCCGCCGCGTGAGCGTTCTTGCCTCGAAACTCGACGAAACACGTGTCGATCGCCAGTACGAAGGGATAGACAATGTCGCCGGTACCCGGATGAATCATCATCGCCGCGCCGACATCCTCGAACGCACCCTCGTCGATCAGGCGAATCTTGCCGCCGCCACCTTCCTCAGCCGGAGATCCCAGTACACGCACGGTGCCTTCAACCCCCTCACGCTCCAGCGCGTTAGCCACACCCAGCCCTGCCGCAGCGCCCGAGATCGCGATCAGGTTGTGTCCGCAGGCATGACCGATGCCAGGCAGTGCGTCGTACTCGCAGAGCACGGCAATCGTCGGCCCGCCCGATCCACGTGTCGCCTCAAACGCCGTATCCATCCCATACGCCGAGGGCGTCACGTCAAATCCGGCATCGATCAGGAAGCTGGTCAGCGCCGCATGCGCGTGCACTTCCTCGTAGTTCTCTTCGGGATGCGAGTGGATATCCATGCTCAGAGCCCGCAAGGACTCCGACGCCGCATCAATCATCTCTGATGCGATATCCCAGAGCGACATTCGTACATCCTCCCATTCTGGCCTCCCTCAGGAGGATCCCCTTGCAAAGTACGCTTTCCGTCATTGCCGCGCTCCGACGCGGCAATCTCGCCGCATCCTGTATCGACGTCTGTGCTCGAATCAGCGAGATACCCGCGACAAGCGCGGGTATGACGGAGTTGCTCGCGCTGACTTGACGTTTCTCATAGGTCTCCAAAAGGGCAGCGCTTGCTGCTATTCCGTGAACCAGCCGCCATCGGGATGAATGATCTCACCCGTCACGTACGACGCCTCGTCCGAGGCCAGGAAGCAGGCCACCTTGGCGATCTCCTCCGGCTGACCGAACCGGCGCATCGGCGTCATGCTCAGTACCCACTGGTTCAGCTCCTCGTGACCTGAGATCGCCGCCGTCATCGGCGTCTCGATGAAGCCCGGACCGATCGCGTTGACGCGAATGCCGTCCTGAACCAGTTCCTGCGCCAGCACCTTGGTCAGCATCCAGACGCCCGCCTTCGAGACGCAGTAGTTGGCCGCGCCCGGTTGCGGGAACTTGGCCATGATCGAGGCGATGTTGATGATCGATCCGCCATTGCCCAATTCAATCATCTTCCGCGCGCACGAGCGGTCCGTCATCATCACGCCGGTTAGGTTGACCGCCAGCACTTTTTCCCAGTGCTCCACGTTCTGGTTGGCGATGTATGAGGCCGTTGGATCCTCACCCAACTCCGTCGTTTCGCCCGACACATACTCGGCACTCGAAATCCCGGCCGCAGCGACCACGATGTCCAGTCGACCGAACTCATCAACGCATGCCTGTGCCGCAGCGTCGTTTGCGGCTTCTGTCGACGTATCGCAGGCGACTACGACAGCGCGCCGTCCTTCCGCTTCCACTGCGGCGACGGTGTCCGCGGAACGGTCGGGCAGCAAGTCCGCCAGGAGGACATCCGCGCCTTCCTGGGCGAACCGAAACGCGCAGGCCGCGCCGATTCCGCTCGCGCCACCCGTGATCAACGCCGCTTGTCCCTCAAGTGCTCCAGCCATGTTCTCAGCCTCTCGATTCGTTCATCTCGCCCCGAAAGCGAGTACTCGCCCTCATTCCGCCGACGGCAGGATAAGCGCTGGCGTCCCATGTGGCAGAAGCAGAACGATTGCTGATTGAAAATGAATCGGTCGTTCTTGATCGAGAACGATTTCGCTCAGTTTTGTTTTCAGTACGATACCCGTGCATAATGCTACTCGACGTAACGAAAGGAAGGCATGATGCGAACTCTAATCGTGCTCGCATTGGGACTCGCGATCGGCGCCGCTACGGTCGGTGCCGTCTGGGCGAACGTCGCTAACACCCCCAGCGACCCTGACGGCGCCGTTGACGTACGGATCATCGTCGAACGCCACGACGATCACCGAGTGGAGGTTGGGCTACAACAGCGTGAATCGAACGGTGAGTGGGGCGGAACGTTGAAGCCATCGCTTCGATTCCTCTCTGCCGACGCAGGGGCGAACCAGCCGTTCGCCAGCTCGGTCATCGTCGTCGACACCGACAGCCGCTCCGAAACCGTCGCCGCAAACTACGGCGCATATCTGCACGAGTCCGGCTTGGATGCGGGTGATCGCTTTGCGGAGCGATTTAGCATGCCGAATGAGGATCTGCCCAAGATGCTTTGCATTGACGACCTCAATCATCCCGGCATTGGCCAGCTCTGCGATGGATTCGAGTCGGGCTACGGCGCTCCGGTTGAACGCATCGAAGTCACCAGTTACGACGACTTCCGCGCTCAGATCGACGCCGTGATTCGCGAGGACGGCGATCTGGCCGGCTACTTTGCCACGAGCATTCCCACTGCCGACATTATCGATCAGTCGATGGAAGCGAATCGCAACTGGTTGCCGGGCACCTACTGGATCGAACTGATCGATCCGCAGCTGCCTGATCCCGACGAACTGCACTGCATCATCAGCCACGGCGCAGAGGATGACCTGTTCTGGGGCCTGGCTTCCGAGTCCTCTGTGGCCGCTGCCGGCGCCCTGGGCATCGACGTCCGTACCGAGGTCTACGCCGTGGCCGCCGACCAGGCCAACGCCATTCGCCGATGCGTCGGAGATGGCGCCGTCTCCATCGCCACCACGCTGGCTGAGCCCGATGTCCTGAAGCCGGCGGTCCGCGAAGCAATCAACGCTGGCGTTCACGTGATCTCGTTCAACTCCGGGGCGGAAGTCGCCGCAGACGTTGGTACCGCCTTGCACATCGGACTCGACGATCGCGAAGGTGGCCGCCTGGCCGGTGACGAGTTCAATGAGCGCGGCATTGAGGGCAACGTGCTCTGCATCATCCACGAGCCGAACAACATCGGGCTGCACGATCGCTGCAACGGGCTCGAGGAGCAGTTCAACGGAACTGTCGAGCGTTGGAGCCCGACGAGCAACGACAGCGTGGTCGAGGAACTTGAGGCTCGCATTGCGGAAGGCGATGTCGACGCAGTCCTGGCGCTTTCTTCCGACAGCGGAGTGGCAGTGCGCATTGTGATCTGGCTCTCCGACGCCGACGTGCCCGCAGCAACGTTCGGATGGACTCGCCTGATCAGCGAACTGGTGTCCGAGGGTCGAATGATGTTCTCGATCTTCGACCATCCGGAACTGCAGCCGTACCTGGCCGCGGTGGGCTCGCTGCTCGTCGAACGCTTGCGCGTCGATCCGGCCGGCTACTTCAACAGCACCCAGCTCTTGATCAAGCCGATGGTCACCGACGCCGAGGCAATGCAAGCCCTGCGTGAGTCGCTGACTTCGGAGCAGTAGCAGTTGTCGGCTCAAGCCCGGAACAGCGGGTGGCGTGGGACACGCCGCCCGCCAATGCGTGACTTCAGCCGACCGCGCTTATGACGACACAGACACACACAGAGAAAGGGCCTTGCGATATGCGTAGTCTGATTCTGCTCGCGCTGGGCGCACTCATCGGCGCAGCCGCCCTGGGAGGCGTCTGGGCCGTGGGACAGGGAAACGAAGACGAAGAACTGGAAGTTCGCGCGGCCGTTGTGCGGCTCGATGACGGCCGCGTCGAGATTGGCCTGCAGCAGCGCGGCGACGATGGCGAATGGGGCGAGACGCAACGGCCTGAGCTCCGCTTCCTTTCTACCGATACCGAATCCGGCAAGGTGAAGTACAGCTCATCGGTCGCGTTTGACCTCGTCACACGAGCGGAGCGCATCGATGAGGAGTACCGCGCTGAACTGACCGATGGCGGCCGGGGCCTCGGTCAACGATTGTTCCAGCGATATCACGCAGAGGACGACGTAGAGACGCTGCCGCCTGTCCTCTGCCTGGTGGACTCCAACGAGACTGTGATGCGCGCTCTGTGCGATGGCATCGGCGAGACCTTTGCGACCGGCGTCGAAGTCATCGAATCGGATGACTACAGCTTTGTCGCCGATGAGGTGGGGCGGCGCCTACTGGCGGGTGAAGTCTCGCAAATCATGGCTACTTCATTTCAAGTGCTTGAGACAGCCGTCTTCGCACGCGATCACATCCTGCTCAACAATCCAGACCTTGGCTGGACCTGGGTGCACTACTGGCTCGAAACGGTCGATCCGCGACTGCCTGCCGCCGACGACCTCTTCTGCATGATTAGCCACGGTGGCGGAGACCTCTTCTGGGGTCTCGCCTCGAACTCGGCAACGACAGCGGCCGCTGCGCTCGGCATCAATATGCGCGCAGAGTCGTTTGTCGACGTTGCCGACCAGGCCGAAGCGATTCGTGAGTGTGTCGAAGACGGCGCCGTTTCCATCGCCAGCACCTTGGTCTCGACCGACGAGCTCGCCCCGGCGATTGCTGAAGCCACGGCCGCAGGGATCCCCGTAATGTCGTTCAACTCCGGCGCGCATGCCGCCGCTGAAGTTGGCTCCAGCTTCCACATCGGCCTCAACGATCGCCGTGCCGGAGAGATCGCCGGTGAACAGTTCAACAAGGAAGGCACTGAGGGCACCATCCTCTGTGTCATTCACGAGCAGAACAACATCGGTCTGACTGAGCGCTGTGAAGGTCTCGCTGCGACCTATGCCAATGGCGATGTCGAAACCTGGGACTTCGCAGGCGCAGATGCCACAGAGGCTGTGATCGAACGCGCCGGCGAGGGAGACATCGCTGCGGTGATTGCCCTCTCTGATTCGGTCGGCCTCAGCATCCTCTTTGCGCAATGGCCCAACCCGGAGATTCCGTTGGCCACGTTCGGCTTTAATCTCGGCTTCGCCAAGTGGGTCGAAGAGGGCAAGATCATGTTCGCCATCTACGACCACCCACTCGTCCAAACCTACCTGGGCGTCATGGGTTCGTTGTTGATCGACCGCATGAGGCTCGATCCGACCACGCTCTTCAATGGCATGACGATTCTGATTGATCCTCAGATCGCCGACGCTGAACAGATGCGGCGGGTGACCAATGCGTTGATCCCGCAGGAAATCCAGGACCGCTATCTGAGCACCGACATCGACACAGAGGGCGACGACTCGGATGGCGGCGGAGATGGAGACAGCTCCACGGATGGCGACAACTGATGGAGTTGAACGTCGACGCGCCCGCTGACGCACTAGCGTCAGCGGGCGCTGCGGCTGTCCTGGCAGCGTTCAAGCCAGGTGCACATTGCCAGCCAGGTGCACATTGGCTCTCAGCAGTTCCGCTTCCGACACGCGGTTTTCATTCGCGTTTACGAAACGACTTGCGGATAACACCTACTAGGGCGTAGCGTCCTAAGCGTCGGGGATGTACCGAGGGTTACTGAATGATCAGCCCGCGTGGCACGAATTCCCCTGGTTCCTACAGTGTTCACCTTGGCATTGCGTATCTTGCCCAGCACAGGTCTATTGTGCGGACGGGAGCCGTTCTTGGTGGACAACACCGAGGGCTCGTTCCCGAGTAATCAGGCCGGCGCACCGCATTCCTGCGCCGTCCGCGGAGGCCGTTGAGAGATGACCACCACATCAACGCAGGCGAACGGATCAGGCGGCACGAGCGCGCCGATCCAGGAACGTGACCGCGTCACCGTCCGCTTCGCGGGCGACTCCGGCGACGGTATGCAGTTGGCCGGCAATCGATTCGCCGACGCCACCGCCATCTTCGGCAACGACTTCTCGACGCTGCCCGATTTCCCCGCCGAGATCCGCGCACCCGCCGGATCGCTGGCCGGTGTGTCGAGCTTCCAGATTTCATTCTCGAAGCATCAGATCTTCACCCCCGGCGACGAGCCCGACACACTCGTGGCGATGAACCCCGCCGCGCTCAAGTCGCACCTCGCTGCGCTGACCAAGGGCGGTCTGCTCGTGGTCAACGAAGACGCCTTCACCGCAGGCAACCTGAAGAAGGCCAACTACCCCAGCAATCCACTGGCCGATGGCTCACTTGAGGGCTATCGCATTATCAAAGCGCCGATTACGACCGCTGCCGTCTCTGCGGTCGACGACCTCGGTCTCTCCAACCAGAACGCCGAGCGGACCAAGAACTTCTTCGCCCTCGGCCTGGTCTACTGGCTGTACGACCGCGACCTGCAGCCGACGATTGACTGGATCGAGGATCGATTCGGCCGCCTGCCCAATATCGCCGAGGCCAACCGCCGAGCGCTCTTCGCCGGTCACGCCTATGGCGAGACCACAGAAATCGCCGACGCCCACGTTCGCGTCCCGCCGGCCGTGCTCAACCCCGGCGAATACCGGACCATCACAGGCAACCAGGCGCTCGTGCTGGGCCTGATCACGGCCTCTCATCTGAGCGACCTCGAGCTGTTCTACGGCTCCTATCCAATCACACCGGCCTCCGACGTGCTGGTCGAACTCGCCGCCTTGCGCGAGTACGGTGTCCGCACCTTCCAGGCCGAGGATGAAATCTCCGCCGTCGGTACGGCCATTGGCGCTTCCTATGGCGGGGCGCTCGGCGTGACTGGCACTTCGGGTCCCGGTATCGCACTCAAGAGCGAGGCAATCAACCTCGCCATCATGACCGAGCTGCCGCTGATCGTCCTCGACGTGCAGCGCTCCGGTCCCTCGACTGGTATGCCCACCAAGACTGAGCAAACCGACCTCTTGCAGGTCATGTTTGGACGCAACGGCGAGTCGCCGCTCTGCGTCCTGGCTGCCAAATCGCCGGGCGACTGTTTCTACATGGTGCTCGAGGCGGTCCGGCTGGCGTACAAGTTCGTGACGCCGGTGGTGTTGCTCTCAGATACCTACCTCGCCAACACCGCCGAGCCCTGGCCAGTTCCCGACCTCACCCAGCTCGACCAGATCGAAGTCCCCTTTCGCAAGCTCAAGTACATCGATCCGGAAGAGTTCGCGCCCTACAAGCGCGATCCGGACACCCTGGCGCGAATGTTCATCCCGCCGGGCGAAGCCGACCTGCAGCACCGCATTGGTGGCCTGGAAAAGTCCGACATCAGTGGTGATGTCGCCTACTCGCCCGAGAACCACCAGCGGATGACCGACTTGCGCGCGGCGAAGATTGCTGGAATCGCCAACTTCATCCCCGAGCTTGAAGTCGACGGCCCAGACTCGGGCGACCTGCTCGTACTGAGTTGGGGCTCGACCTACGGCGCCGTCTTCACTGCGGTCAACGACGCCCGTGAAACCGGCTGCGATGTCGCCCATGCGCATCTACAGTACCTCAACCCCTTCCCGCGCAACCTTGGCGATGTCATCTCGCGCTACAACAAGGTGCTCGTGCCCGAGGCCAACACCGGTCAGTTGCGCATGCTGGTTCGCGCCAAGTTCCTCGTTGACGCCCAGGGCTACAACGAGGTCACCGGTCAACCGCTCTCGGCTCGACTGCTGGCAGAAGCAATCCAGCGGATCGCCGCTGAGTAGCCCCTGACGAAGACCATATATCCCGTAGGATGGATTACAGAGAGCCACAGGAGACACGACATGGTACTCCAGACGCCGCACTCACCACAGCACGTCGAGTCGATCATCCCGATCGCCGACGAGAACCTGACGCGTAGGGACTACGCCTCCGATGTTGACACCCGATGGTGTCCCGGGTGCGGCGACTATTCGATCCTGGCGCAGATGCAGCGCGGGCTCTCCAACCTCAACATCGCGCCCGAGAAGATGGTCTTCGTCTCAGGCATCGGCTGCTCCTCGCGCTTCCCCTACTACATGAACACGTATGGAATGCACTCGATCCACGGTCGTGCCCCCACGATTGCCTCCGGTCTCAAGCTCTCGCGCCCCGACCTCATGGTGTTCGTCATCACCGGCGACGGCGACGCGCTGTCAATCGGTGGCAATCACTTGCTGCACGTCCTGCGGCGCAATGTCGATGTGAAGATCTTCCTCTTCAACAATCGCATCTACGGCCTGACCAAGGGGCAGTACTCACCGACCTCCGAGCTCGGCAAGGTGACCAAGTCCTCACCAATCGGCACTACCGAGAAGCCGCTCAACCCGCTCTCGGTCGCGCTTGCTTCGGAAGCGTCCTTCGTCGCCCGGACGTTCGACACTGACCCGCAGCACCTCACCGCGACGATCGAGGCGGCTGCCCGACACCACGGCGCCGCATTCGTCGAGATTTTGCAAAACTGCAACATCTTCAACGACCGCGCCTTTGCCGACTACACCGATCGCGATGTACGCGACGAGCGGCTGCTTTACCTCGAGCACGGCAAGCCGATGCTCTTCGGCGAGGAGCAGAACAAGGGGCTCGCCGTCTCCGCGACCGGCCTGCGAGTCGTTGACGCCCACGGTCCCGACGCCGGCCTGATTCTCAGCCACGACGCCACCCGTCCCGCGCCCGACGTGCATCAGCTCCTGGCCCGCTGCGCCTACCCCGAGATGCCCGTGCCCATGGGAGTCATCCGACAGGTCACGACGCCAACCTACGGCGACTACCTCGATAGCCAGATCGAAGTGGCCAAGTTCAAGAACCACCAGGACGTCGCCCAACTCCTCCGAGGCCGCTCCACCTGGCAGGTCGAGTAGCTCGCGCAGACCAGCACATTACTCACTCCGATTCGACATTCCCGCGCTTGCCGCGGGAATGTCGCTCATTCCTCCCAGTTGCCGAGGCAAGCCGACGGTTAGCGACCCCGATTCCCTCCGCCGTCGATGGTGTGCATTGCTCCGTTGATGTACCGACTGTCGTCCGAGCAGAGCCATGTCACTAGTGACGCCACCTCTTCTGGCTCTCCGTAGCGACCCAGTGGGTTGGCTGCGGCGAACATGTCGTGCACTCCCTCGGGGTTGTCGGGGTCGAACTGCCGCTCGAGGCTGCGCATCATCCGAGTCTCGATTGGGCCTGGGCAGACGGCGTTGACTCGCACTGAGGGCGCGAGTTCTTGGGCGGCCGATTTCGTCATTCCGACCACCGCGTGTTTTGATGCGCCGTAGGCGATGATGCCAGGGGTCGGCGAGAGGCCTGCGATTGACGCTGTGTTCACGATTGCGCCGCCGCCCGACTCGGCGATGGCTGGCGCGACGTGCTTCATGCCCAGCCAGACGCCCTTGAGGTTGACTGCGATGACGCGGTCGAAGTCCGATTCGTCGAGTTCGGTCAGCGCCGAGCGCACGCCTTCGATGCCGGCGTTGTTGAAGAATGCGTCCACGCGACCGTAGGCCGACAGTGCCTGCGAGACGTAGTTCGCCACGTCGGTTTCCTGCGTCACATCCGCCTCGACTGTGATGCACTCGCCGCCGGCGTTGGAGATTGCCGCGACGGTCTCATCGAGGTCCGACCCTGCGAGATCGACGGCCACCACCTTGGCCCCGTCTTCGGCAAAGCGCACGCAAGCTGCGCGTCCGATGCCGCCTGCCGCGCCGGTCACGATTGCCACCATGCCATCGAATCGGTCACTCATTGTCAGCCGTCCTCTCGATGTTCATTTGCTCACGGGACAGAATAGAGCGTCAGAAGATCGGAGTCCGCCAGTTCGGCGCCGCCCACGACAACGCCAGGAACACGCAGAGTACTCCGATCCCGAGGACGATTAGTTCAGGCAGCGGTCGCAAGAGCTTGACGTTTGTCGCGAGGTTGATGAAGCCGGTCCACTTGGGGAAGGTCCAGAGGATGATTGCTGCAATCGCGCCCACGATCATCCCTCCCAGGTGTCCTCCGATGCTGACGCCCGGCCAGAGGAAGGAGATTGCGACGTTGATCATCAGGAACGCGAGAATGCCCGAGTCGCGGAAGCGGATGCCCGACGCTCGCTCAGCGATCACCACCGCGCCGGCCATGCCAAACACTGCGCCCGACGCGCCAGCGGTGAAGGCGTTCGGCTCGACCATCAGCGCGCCCAACGCGCCGCCGGTCAGCGAGACGCTGTAGAGCAACAGCATCCGCCAGCCGCCGATTGCCGGCTCCAGCATCCGCCCCAGCAAGACAAGGATGAACACGTTCATCGCCATGTGGAACAGTCCGTAGTGGAGGAAGGCCGAAGTTACCAGCCGCCACCACTCGCCGCGTTCGTGGATGTATGCGCCGTGCAATGCGAAGTCGACGTGAATCGAGGTGACGCCGCCGCCCCATAGCGACAGCGATCCGGTGTACAGCGAGACGAAGATCCAGATCAGCGCATTCGCGACCATCAACGCCTGCGTCACGCGAATCGGCGAGGTCGTCTTCCACTCGCGCGTCCGCTTGCGGCCCTCGGCCACACACTCGGGACACTGAAACCCGACCGGGGCCTGAATCATGCACTGCGTGCAAATCGGACGAGCGCAGCGCTGGCACAGCACCCCAGCCCAGGTGTCGGAGTGGCGATAGCAGGAAGCCTCGCGAGAGCTCATAGGGTCAGTGTATGAGGGGCGTCTGTTTGCTCCGTAATCGGACTTTCAGGTTTTCAGCGATCTTTTTTTTCGCGGGGAGAACAAACAGCGATGTTCAGTACATAGCTGGAGATCGTGCATTTGCGGTTTCAGGTTTTTTCAGCTTTTTTCAGCTTTCTTCGGGTCTCTCGCGTTCGGTCTTGTTCGGATTTGTTCGATTCCGTTGGGAAGGGGATGTAGTCATTCGAGGGGTGCGTGACCGGGACCCCCCTTCAGCCTTCGGCAGCTTCCCCCGGAGGAGACTGGTGCAAAACTCAGTCTCCCGTCCCCGCCCCCGAGCGGGGACCCGCTTTGGCTTGGCCCAGCCAGCACGAATCGGTTCCGGTTGACCAGATACGAAAGACAGGCTTTGCCGCCGAGCAGCAGCCGGGGAAGGAGCGGGCCCCCGCTCGGAGGCGGGGGCGGTTGAGAGGTTACGCATCGGACTCCGGAGGGGGGAAGCGGGAACACGCTTAGGTGGATTATTGTACAGGAACGTATGTGCGGTAGATCGGTGAAGCGAGCGCATAGGATGCAGATATGCCGACTCCCGAGTTTTGCGCTGAGCGCGCCCAATCGATTCTCGACCGACACGACCAGGCGGGCGTGAAGGAGGCTGAGATTGGGGCTGCGGTACGCGACTTTCTGATTGCGACCGGCCTTGCTCCTGAGTCCGAGATTCAGATGGAGCAGGCGCCGTCGGAGAGTTCGTCAGGACGGGTCGACCTGCGCACACGCGACGTGATCATCGAGTTCAAGGTGCGGATCGGGAATCAGATCACTCCCGATCCCGACCATGTGCAACAGCTCGACGACTACCTCAGCGCCGCCGTCGCAGGGGGACAGCCGCAGCGCTTCGGCATTCTGACCGACGGCAAGTACTGGATTCTGCGATGGCCCGGTATGGGATCGGTCAGTACGCAATCGCCGAATGCGTTCACGCTGACGACCCCCGAACACGGCCTGCAACTGTTCGAGTGGCTGCGCGACCAGTCGCAGGCGCTGGAAGAACGCGGCGTCCCGCCGACAGCGGAGGAAGTCCAGAAGCGGCTCGGCGAGGGTCCCAGATTCGAACAACACATTGCCGCGCTGAGCGAGCTCTACCAGGCCAATCGCGACGACCCGACGATCGCGCTCAAACGCGACCTCTGGCGCAGCCTGCTCGCCGCCGCGCTGGGGCAGGTGGTTGAAGAGGAACCCGACCTGGACCGGCTGTTTGTGCGACACACCTATCTCTCGGTGGTGGTCGGACTGGCAGTACAGGCGGCGTTTGGGATCGAGATCGAAGCGAATGCCAACAGCGATCCTGTCGCGCTGCTCGGCGGACAGCTCTTCGTCGACCAGACCGGCGTGAGTGGGGTGGTTGAATCCGACTTCTTTACCTGGCCTGCCGAGGTCAGCGGCGACGAGTGGATCCGCGACCTGGCCAAGCGGATTGGCTGGTTCGACTGGAACCAGGCGGAGTCGGACATCGCCCGTATCCTCTACGAGTCGGTGATTCCGGCCGACGACCGACGGCGCCTGGGCGAGTACTACACGCCCGACTGGCTGGCCCGCGAGATCGTCGACGCCGTCGTGACCGACCCGCTCAACCAGCGCGTCCTCGACCCCGCCTGCGGTTCGGGGTCGTTCATCTTCGCCGCCGTGCGCAAGTACCTGAATGCGGCCAAGGCTGAGGGTCGCACTTCCGCCCAGGCGATCGGTGGATTGCTCGATCACGTGATCGGGATTGATGTGCATCCGGTCGCCGTACACCTGGCCCGCGCGACCTGGACGCTTGCGGCCCGCGATGCGCTCGAAGGCGCCGTCAAGGAGGGCAAACCGGCCAACGCGACTGTGCCCGTCTATCTCGGAGACTCGCTGCAACTGCGGGCCGAGACATCGGGCATGTTCGCCCAGCAGACCGTCACCATTCCCGTGCCAGACCCGCCCGACTCCGACCTCGAGCACCACCGAGAGCTTGAGTTCCCGCGAGCGCTGGTCGAACAGGCCGATTGGTTCGACAACCTGATGACCAGCATGGCGAGCGAGATTGAGAGCGGCGGCGACCCTGCATGGGCGTTGGACGACGAAGACGTGGGCGGCGGCGAAGATCGCAGGATGCTGGAGCGCACGGCCAAGTTGCTCAAGCAGCTTCACGATGAGGGCCGGGACCACATCTGGGCCTACTACACGCGCAACCTGGTGCGGCCGGTGGTGTTGCGGGCTGATCCGGTGGATGCAATCGTGGGCAATCCGCCGTGGATCACGTACAACAAGAGTGAGGCGGTGCTGCACGAGGAACTTGAGCGTCTGAGCAAGGAGCGCTATGGAATCTGGGCCGGTGGACGCCATGCTCCGAATCAAGACATTGCGGGACTGTTCTTTACGCGATGCGTAGAGCTATATCTGAAACTCGGCGGTGCTGCTGGAATGGTCTTGCCCCATAGCACGCTGCAAAGTGGTCAGTACAGCAAGTGGCGAATGGGACAGTGGGGCGTGCTCTCCGTCGATCTGGGAGCCCAACCTCCGTGGGATCTCGAGCGAATTGAACCGAACAGTTTCTTCCCGGTCCCGGCCAGCGTTGCCTTTCTAACGCGTAAAGACCCGCCGGGTAAGGGGCTGCCAAGCAAGGCCGACCGTTGGCGCGGCCAGAACAGCGGCCCCTTCACGATGGAATCAGTTCCGCTAGTTGATTCGTCCGGCAGTTTCGCCTCGCCTTATGGAGATCGCGCGCGCAGGGGAGCTGATCTCTTTCCGCGTGTCATTTACTTCGTCAACGTTGAAGAATCGACCGCGATCGTTCAGGCTGCGAATACCGTGATTGTGTCGCCAAGACGCAGTAGCCAAGAGAATGAACCCTGGAAGTCGCTCGATCCTCCGCAGCTAAGGTCGCAAGCGATTGAGGCCGAGCATGTGTTTGAGGTCCATCTCGGAGAGACGCTAGCCCCCTACGTCTTGCTGGAGCCGCTCAAGGCTGTCATACCCCTGTCAAAGGCGACGGGGGAACTGCTCAAGAGGGAAGACGGTTGGTACGGCCTCGATCCGCTGTCTCTGGGTGAGAGAATGCGTAGGCGCTGGCGTCAAATCAACGAGATTTGGGATGAGAAGAAAGGCAGCAATAGCAAGCTCAGCTTGGTCAATAACTTGGACTATATGGGCAAACTGAGCGCTCAGCGTCCCGCTGAGGGAGCGCCCTCTATTCGCGTCGTGTACGCAAAGGCAGGTCGACCAACGGCAGCAGTTATAGAGACTAGTATGGTCGTTGTTGATAAGAACCTGTACTGGATTCCCGCGCAAGATATGCGAGAGGCATGGTTTCTGACGGCAGTGATAAACAGCAACTCGTTGAAAGCTGCCGTGGCTCCTTTCATGTCCAAGGGCCAATTTGGTGCTCGTGATCTGGAGAAGCACCTCTGGCGACTTCCCATTCCTGAGTATGACGAGGGCATATCCCTCCACCGGGAGATCGCCGAGGCTGGCAAGGCGGCCGCCGAGGGCGCGGCGCAATTCGTCGCGGACCTGCGAATCGAGCGTGAGTCGGAGGGCAAGGGGTTTACGGTGACGATTGCTCGTCGGGAGTTGCGGTCGTGGTTGTCGGAGTCGGAGGAGGGGAAGCGTGTGGAGGAGTTGGTGTCCAAGCTGCTAGGCTAATCTCGAAACGATAGGAGCTGCCTTGATGGATTTTGTTAGTTTTGAAGAAGCCATGAGTCACGTACCACACAAAGAAGTGAAAGCCAAGCAAGTGCATATTATTCTTGGCAATGGGTTCTCGGTCGGGGCGCACGAGGAATTTGGCTACGACAAGCTATATGAGGTGGCTAAGGGGAATGATATCCCAGACGCGGCGCGTCACTTATTCGCCAGATATGGCACCAGCGACTTTGAGAGAGTGTTGTATCAGCTGCACGAGACCTCATGGCTCACACGGAGATACGGCAACGATTCGGGCAGAATCGACGACGACTACGAAGCGTTGAAGGAGGCATTCATTGAGACCATCGCGGACGTTCACCCAGCAAGATCTTGGGATTTGGAATTCTCGGAAGTTTCGCGCATTGGAAGTTTCTTGGAGCACTTCCATATGGTCGCCTCAGTGAGCTACGACTTGGTCTTGTATTGGCTGCTCATGAGATACATGGGTGACGTGAAAGGGCACTACAACAGCTTCTTGGATGGCTTCGGAAACGACTTCCGCGGAGGTGACAAGCTCAGATTCTATAGGCCTCGCCCAAATGCTAAGCGAATAGTGTGCTACTTGCATGGTGGGCTACACCTGACTCCAGGTAGGGGCGGAGCGCTAAAGCGGCGGTGGGGAATTGGTGGAGAATCGCTTATTGATCAGGCCCGGAAGGCCATTGAGAAGAGAGAGTATCCCCTTTTCGTCGCGGAGGGTACTTGGCAGGCCAAAGAGGAACAGATTGCACGCAGCGGGTATCTGACTTGGGCGACGCATCAGTTGCGGCACGCCAAAGGTGTTGTGTTCTCTTACGGATGGTCGATGAATGAGCAGGACGAACACTTGTTGCAAGCCATCTGGTCGAACAAGGACATCACAGATGTGTGGGTCGGCGTGTACGGCCAGGAAGATCCATCGGAGCAAGCGGCCCTGCAGGCTAGGGCGCTTCGCATAGTCGAAGAGTCGCAGGAGTCTCGGTCGACAAAGAAGAAGGAAGGGAAGCCGATTGCAGTCCATTTCTACGATTCTTCGAGCGTTAGACTCTGGTAATCGACACCATGATGAGAGCCGTTATCAGCGGTCGCGGTAGGTGCGTTCGTTGCGGCGGAGGACGTTGGTGATGGTGACGATTCGCTCGGCGTCGTTAATCTCGTAGAAGATTCGCCAGTTGCCCTTTCGAATTCGGTAACCGCCTCCGCGCAGTTTGATCGTCCCATCGGGCCTGCCGTTCTGTCGCAGGCTGGCCATCGCTTCACCGATCCGGGTACGGTCAACGCCTCCGATCCGACGTAACTGTCGTGAAGGGTGTGGGTCGATGATGACTCGGTAAGGGTGTCGCATCGGCGTCAGGCGTCTGCCTCATCGGACCAGTTCTCCCCGACGAACTCCTCCCAGGGGATGGTCTCCTCCACTTCGCCCCGACGTTTGCGTTCCAGGTACTCGTCGACAACCCTCTGGTCTTCGGCCAGTTCTTCCGGCGTCAGCTCGCCCAGGTACTCGAAGAATCCCTGCTCGACCAGGCTGACCACCGCTTCGGCGATGGTGATCGCCATGTTCGCGTTCTCAAGGGAGACCGGGATGAGGTCGCCCTTGTATGGGCGAGCGTTCCAGAGGTCGCCGAGCAAGCTCATGATCGAGTCAAGCGCCGACTCGTTTCGGAACGGCGTACCCCACGGTTCACGCCGGGATCGGAAGGTGGCGACCAAGTCGGCCAGGTTGTAGTGAATGTCGTCGCCTTCCATGACCGGTACGAAGGCGCACTCGATCGCCTTGATTGCGCAGTTGTAGGCGTCGGGGGCGGCGGATTCGTCGTTGGACCAGGCTGTTTGTCGGGCTGAGCGGAGGAGGTCGGCGGGCGTGGTGTCGACGGGGTGTTGGAGTGCCATGAGTCGGCGCCTTTCGGTTGGGGCAGCCACCCAGGATATCAGGCGGGGGCGGCCTCTGTCAGGGTCACCGTGGGCGGGTTGTAGGAGAGGGTTAGGTCGAAGTGGCGCAGTGCGTCGCCGCGGGCAGCGTAAACTGGAACCTCACTGAGCAGAGCAACAGGAGCGGCCAATGGGTCTGATCAAGCGTCGATTCGCCGTCACCAATCCGACCGAGCATGGTCGTCGTTGGGAAGCTGAATTCTTGCTCGATTCCGGCGCCATCGATACGGTCGTTCCCAGTTCGCAGCTCGATGCGATTGGCATCGTGCGCGATACACCTCAGCGCTACGTGGTGGCGGACGGTCGGGTGAACCAGCTTGAGACGGGGACGGCACGGATCGAGTTCGGAGGTCGCGGCGTCGGCGTGACCGTCGTCTTCGCCGACGATCAAGTCACTCCACTGCTCGGCGTGACGGCGATGGAGTCGTTGGGGCTTGAGCTGGACATGACCAACCAGATGATCAGGCAGCTACCCGCGATCCAACTCTGAGATGGGGCGGGGGACCTCCGACTCATCGAGTCGGAGGAGGGTCAGCGCGTGGAGGAGCTGGTCGGTCGGTTGTTGGGCGGCTAGAGGTCGCGGTAGGTGCGTTCGTTGCGTCGGAGGACGTCGGTGATGGCCACGACTCGCTCAGAGCGATTGATGAGGTAAAAGACGCGCCAGTTGCCCGCGCGGATTCGATGGGAACCATCGCTTAGTTGCAGCGAGCGGGGAGGAAGCGGTTTACTGGCAAGTGCCCTAATCTTGGCGACGATCAATTCGTAATCGCGGGCGTTGATCCGATCCAGTTGGCGGCGGGCGCGAGTATCGTACTCGATACGATAAGGCCCGGGCTGTTCATTGCTCATTTCTGCGCGTCCCGCGCGGCTCGTTCCTTGACGTATTCCTCGAATGGCCGAGTCTCCATCTGGCCGCTCTGATACTCGTTCCAGCGCTGCTCAGCTAACGCTCGGTCTTGAGCCTCTTCCTCCGGGGTCAGTTCGTCCAGCAGTTCGAAGAACCCCAAGTGGAGCAGCCTGACTACCCACTCGGCGATGGTGAGCGCGATGCGGGCCTCTTCCAGAAAGACAGGGAAGTCCTTGTCCGCTTCTGGACGTCCCTGCCAGAGACTGGCCAGCACAGGCATGATCGTGTCGACTTCAGCAACGCGGGGGTAGCCCTCGCACCAGAGGTCGGGGCGTTCTTTCCAGTGGGTGAGGATGATGCCGAGGTTGTCGGTGGGGTTGTCGGGCGTGGCGATTTCGCGGAAGGCCTGTTCGACGGCGCGGATGGCGCAATCGTAAGCGTCGGGGGCGGCGGATTCGTCGTTGGACCAGGCTGTTTGTCGGGCTGAGCGGAGGAGGTCGGCGGGCGTGGTGTCGACGGGGTGTTGGATTGC
The DNA here is from genome assembly GCA_965232875.1 of Dehalococcoidia bacterium. GTDB lineage: Bacteria > Chloroflexota > Dehalococcoidia > Bin125 > Bin125 > Bin125. Next base: position 631,062 of record OZ247431.1, read on the forward strand.
CATGAGTCGGCGCCTTTCGGTTGAAGCCGCTCAGGGTATCAGACGGGGGCTGCCTCTGTGAGTGTTACGGAGGGTGGGTTGTAGGAGAGGGTTAGGTCGAACCACTCGAGGATGTCTCGACCGAGGAGCGAGGGGATGAGCCAGTTGCCGTGCGGCCCGGGAGTCCTTGGGGATGGCTCACAGATGGCGACCTGGAGCGAGACCGAGAAGTCTTCGCCCTCTACATCACGCAACCAGAGTTCCATCGGACTGATGACAGCATTGGTGTCACCCTGACCGAAGCCTGCGATCTCAATTCGGCCAGGAGCGCGGTCGAAGTCAATCTCGATGTATCTTCGCCCGAGCAGTGTGAGCGCGTCGCGCGGTCCGAGAGCGGTCCAGTCGGCGCCAGTGTCGATCAACGCTTCGATTGCAGGGCCGGATGGCTCGGGCCCGAAACGGACAACGACGTACGGCGCAAGGGATGGTGGAGCGACATTGCCGCGACCGTGCTCCTGAAAGTGGCCTTCGACTCGGCGGGTCACAGAATCCAGATGCCCGGCTTGTCCGGCGTTCCGATCCAAACCGTCGCCTGCATATCGGGCTTAAGAGCATCGCGTCGGTCGATGCAGTCCAAGGGGTCTGCAAATGCTTCTACCGTTTGGTCGCCGTAGATCAGCAGCCAATGTTCAGGGTGGCGGTCAAACAGGTCCCACTTGTTTGCGAGAAAGAACTGGTGGTTGCGCTCGCATGCATCGTAGGCGAGACGTTCCTGCGGCGTCGGCGTGCGCGACGGTCCAGGTCCGAGTCTCTGGGGCGGCTCTATGGCTGTCACGTTGGTGGCATCTCCTGCTGGCATGGTACCAACTCGACCTGAGCGGCAGGACTCCGTGCCGTCACCCTCTACACTGACTCCACGACCTCTGACTACCCTCCGAACGGAGCTTCCCCATGAAATTCCATTGGTTCAACCTGATGCCCTGGCCGCATCTGCCCGACGACTTCCGCGAGACCAACCGCTCCGTCTGGGTCGACGTCGACTCCAAGCTCTATGACCCCGTCGAAGGCCACCGGGTCTACAACGAGTACCTCGACCAGCTTGAGTATGCCGCCTCGCTCGGCTTCGACGGTATCGGCGTCAACGAGCATCACCAGAACGCGTATGGGATGATGCCCTCGCCGCAGATCATGGCCGCGACCCTGGCTCGTCGAACGCAGGATGTGACCCTGCTGCTGCTCGGTCAGTCGATTGCGCTCTACAACCCGCCGACCCGCGTCGCCGAGGAGATGGCGATGCTCGACGTGATGTCGGGCGGTCGCCTGGTCGCCGGATTCCCGGTCGGCACGTCGATGGACGACAACTTCTGTCTCGGCTCCAACCCGGCCACGCTGCGCGACAAGTATCGCGAGAACCACGACCTGATCCGTCGCGCTTGGGAGGACCCTGAGGTCTTCTCCTGGAACGGCGAGTACAACAAGATTCGCTACGTCAACATCTGGCCGCGCCCGATTCAGAAGCCGCCGCCCGTCTGGATCCCCGGCGGCGGCTCGGTCGAGACCTGGGACTTCTGCGCCGAGATGGGCTACAACTACTCGTATCTGTCCTTCAATGGCTATGTCCGCGGCGAGGCCCTGATGCAGGGCTTCTGGAATCGACTGGGCGAGCTCGGTGTCGAGTTCAACCCGTTCCAGGGCGCATTCGCGCAGCAGATCGTGGTCGCCGAGACCGACGATCAGGCCGAGCAGATGTACACCGAGCACCTGCAGTACTTCTTCGACAAGTGTCTGCACGTCTACCCCGGTTTCGCCGACGCGCCTGGTTACCGCACCGAGAACACGATCCGCGCCGGACTCCGCGCCGGCGGCGCACAGGGTCTCGGTATCGCCCACACGCTGACCTGGGACGACTGGGTGCGCGAGGGCTACATCGTCGCCGGTTCACCGGACTCGGTCACTGAACAGATTGAAGCGCTGGCGACCAAGCTGCAGGTCGGCCACCTCGTCGCGCTGCTGCACTGCGGCAACATGCCCGACGACAAAGCAAGGGCCTCAACCAAGCTCTTCGCCGAGCAGGTCATGCCCCGAGTCAAGCACATCTGGGAAGACTACGAGGACCACTGGTCGCCAAAGCCCATCGGCTCGCAAGACGTCGCAACCCCCGCCCCGGTGCTCAGCGCGAACTAACTACTCGTCTCGATACGGCGCTGCCCGGTCTCCCGCCACCCTGCACGAGACTGATGCATGACCTTCAATTCCCCTCTCCCCCCTTGCGGGGGGAGATGTCATGGAGTGACAGAGGGGGGGTGGCTGGTGACAAGCGGATAGAGCTGCCAAACAGGGATCCCCCCTCTGCCTTCGGCATCTCCCCCGCAAGGGGGGAGAAGGGAAGTTATGCGTCAGTCCTACCAAGGCAGAGCGGGGGCCGACAGTGAAGTTCCACTGGTTTCACGGCATGCCTTGGCCGCACCTACCGTCCGACTTTCGCGACCGATCCAACTCTGTCTGGGTCGACGTTGACTCTCGCTACTATGACCCAATCGTGGGCTACCGCCTCTACCACGAGTACCTCGACCAGATGGAGTATGCGGAGCACGTCGATTTCGACGGACTGATCGTCAACGAGCACCACCAGAACGCCGTCGGTCTGATGCCCTCGCCCCAACTGATGGCCGCAGCACTCGCGAGACGCACATCGCGGGCTGCGATCATCATGCTGGGCACCTCGCTGCCGCTCTACAACCCGCCGACCCGACTGGCCGAAGAGTTGGCCATGCTCGATGTCCTGTGCGGCGGAAGACTTGTGGCCGGTCTGCCGGTCGGCACGACGATGGATGCCTGCTTCGCATACGGCGTCAATCCCGCCACGATCCGCGAACGATACCGCGAGCACCATGACCTCATGATGCGCGCGCTCTTCGATCCGGAGCCGTTCGCTTGGAATGGTGAGTTCAGCAAGCTGCGCTACGTCAACATCTGGCCGAGACCGATCCAGCAGCCGATCCCGGTCTGGATTCCCGGCGGCGGTAGCGCCGAGACTTGGGACTTCTGCGCCGAGATGGGCTACAGCTATTCGTGTCTCTCATTCGACGGACGATTCCATGCCGAAGAGGTTCTGGACGCCTACTGGTCGCGATTGGCCGAGCTGGGAGTGCCGTTCAATCCCTACCAGGGCGCTGTCAACCAGACATTCGCGGTCGCTGAGACCGACTCCGAGGCGCGCGAACGCTACGAGCCGCATCTCCACTACAACTGGTATGTGGGCAAACACCTCGATCCACGCTGGGCAAATGCCCCGGGCTACACGAGCGAACGAACGATGCGAGAGTCGGGCGCGGCGACCCAGGCGCCGCCCTCGCCGGAGCCGAGCTTCGATGAACGCATCGCGAGCGGTACGCTGATTGCCGGGTCACCGGAGTCGGTGACCGAACAGGTCGAGGATCTGGTCAAGCGATTGCGGGTCGGGCATCTGATCGGCGTATTCCAATTCGGAGACATGCCGACCGACCTGACCAATCGCAACACCCGGCTCTTCGCCGAACACGTGATCCCCAGACTGCGGCATCTGTGGGGTGAATATGTAGACCACTGGTCGCCCACGCCGCTCAACCGACCGGAAGCAATCGGACGCGACCGAACCGAATCGAACACACACGAACAAGCTGAAACGCTAGAACTCGCAGGAATCAACTGATGGCTGAACTGAAGACACTCGACCTTCGCCCCGGCGGCCAGACCGCCCACGTCTGGGAAGGCGGCGATCCCGCCTCGCCGGCGCTGCTCTTCCTCCACCCGGTCACCGGCATCCCTCGCTGGGGAGACGCCCTCGAGACACTGGCCAAGGACTTCCACGTGATTGCGCCTTACCAACCGGGCTGGGGTCCGGCCAAGGACGATCTGCCGGGCGTCCGAGACGGACTCGACCTGGTGCTGTTCAACGTCGACCTGCTGGGCACGCTCGGTGTCGGCTCCGCTCATGTCGTCGGTGTCAGCATCGGCGCCTGGATCGGCGCAGAGATCGCCGCTATCCGGCCCGACGCGGTGCAGTCGCTGACGCTGGTCAACCCGCTTGGCCTGTGGTCCGAGAATCATCCCGGCGAGGACCTGTTCGCACAACACCCCGGTCACCCAACCGCCGTGCTCTTCAGCGACCCCGACAAGCGCGCCGAGCTGCTGATGGAAGGCCGTGACGCGCTCGATGCCTACGTCGAGGAGCTGCTCGACCTGCGCGCCTCAGCCAAGTTCCTCTGGCCGATCCCCGACACCGGAGTTGGACGCCGCCTGGTGCGGATCGACACGCGAACGCTCGTCGCCACTTCCGCCAACGACAACATCGTCGCGAAGGAAATGGGCGACATCTGGCGGGCTGCGATCCCCGGAGCGCAGTCAGTCGAGCTCGCAGACTCCGGCCACCTGGCCGACCTCGAAGCTCCCGAAGCCCTGTCAGAACTGGTCAGGGACTTTGCGCTGTCGGGAGTGACAGCGTGAGCCTGGAGCGGATATGTTTGGGACAAATGCGAGGATAGTATAGGTCGCCATGAAGTCGACTTTCGATGTCGCCGAGTTCGTTCGAGTGGTCGGCCAGGACTTGGTCAGAGCCTTCGAGAATGCACGAGGTGCAACCACACCTGAACTTGTGGGAGACGCGATGGAACAACCGGTTCGTGATCGTCTGGAGCAGATTCTGCCTGGAGGGATCGGTGTTGGGTCTGGCTGCGTCATTGATACGAAGGGCGGAACCAGCCGACAGCTGGATGTCGTTCTTTTCGAGAAGGACTTGTGTCCCGTCTTTTGCGTAAACAACAGTCCTGAAACCACTTACTATCCTTGCGAGGCTGTTGTGGCGGTTGGCGAAGTCAAGAGCACAATCGGCAAACGTGAACTCGCTGACGCGTTTCAGAAGATCAAATCGGTCAAGTCTCTCCATAGGGAATTCGAGGAAATCGAAGGCGGAATCCACGTAGGCAGGCGTTACGGAGACCAAGGTTCCGCATCTTCACACGGTTTTCACCTAGACAGGACAAACAAGGGAGATATTCTGGGTTTCGTTCTCGCGGAGCGGCCCAGAATCTCAGTTACACTTCCGGATCCATCGAGGACCCACAAGTCCGCACCAAGGGCGACCCTGCTGGGTCACTATGCCGACAATTTGCGGGAGCTGGGCAATGACGTCTTGGCACCCGACCTCGTTGTGTTTCTTGATGGCACGCTCTTGATCCCACAGACTATAGAACCTATCAAGCCCTACATGCCATCAAGATACAAAAGCGTGCTTCCTCATCTGGTTCACCCCGCTCGTGCCGAGTCGCCATTTGGGGAGTTGCTCAAAGAAGTTTGGAGGAAGTACCGCAATGGGATCACAGCGCATATTCCTTTGGAAAAATACTTGCATTACGAGTCAAAAGTTGAGCCCAACTTGACGTGGGCCGTAATCGCCAATGTAGATCCTGACTCAGCGCGTTTGAGTTCTGCGACAGGAAGTAACATGACCTTTAAGACTCCAACGGATCATTTGACTGATGACTTGGTTCCTCTGGGCAGAGCTAGGGCCTAAGCACATTCGATCACTTCGTGAGGACGCCGTCATTGGCTGCAATAAGAACAGAAGCGGGCGTCACATTGTGAGTCTTCTACAGTTCCCGAAGAGTGGAAAGGGAAGGAGGTAGGGATTTCTGCCTCGTTCATCGGGGATGCAACATGGTAGGCGGCAATCGTCGCTGTCGACTGTGTCGAAGAGTCAGGTTGGGTTCGATTTCAGCCTGCTATCGCTCACGCGGTCTGCAATGGCTCTGAGTGCTGTTATTCAAGGTGGCGCTCGGATTGGCCAAGTAGTGGCCCACAACCAGATGGTTCGCACTACTCAGCCCATGCCGCGGGACCGCGTCGCCGAGGGTGGCCTACCATCGACAAAAGGGACGTAACCACCTGCCGAACGTTTGCGCTGCTCGACATAGTGGTTTACCATGGCGGTCATGGCGCTCAATCCAGCTCGAGGAGACTCTCTGGCCAAACGGGTCATCTGGCATCCGGACGCGGACTCTGTTCTGCATCGGGGAGATTGCCGGGACCTTCTTGCCGAGATGCCGGACGGATCAGTTCGCCTGGTTGTCACTTCACCGCCCTACAACATCGGAAAGCGATACGAGCGAGCCCAGACCCTGGACGAGTACGTGGACGCCCAGTCGGAAGTAATCGCCGAGTGCGTCAGGGTGCTTGCCGACGACGGCTCACTGTGTTGGCAAACTGGGAATTTTGTCCGCAATGGCGAGATTATTCCACTAGATGCACTCTTGTTCCCGGTCTTCCACGATTTGGGACTCAAAATGCGGAATCGTATCGTCTGGCACTTCGAACATGGTCTTCATTGCACAAAGAGACTGTCTGGTCGGTACGAGACCATTTCGTGGTTCACCAAATCGGACGACTACCATTTCGACGTGGACCCGATCCGAGTTCCTCAGAAATACCCAAACAAGCGCCACTTTAAGGGTCCGAAGGCCGGGCAACTCTCGGGCAATCCTCTTGGCAAGAACCCAGGCGACGTCTGGATTTTCCCGAACGTCAAGCACAATCACATTGAGAAGACCGACCATCCCTGCCAATTTCCAGTCGAGTTGGTCGAGCGACTGGTGCTTTCAATGACAGAGCCAGAGGATTGGGTGCTTGACCCGTACATGGGGGTCGCCTCTACGGCAGTCGGCTCGATTCGCCACGGACGTAGAGCAGTTGGGGCTGAACTCGATCCGGAGTTTCACGCGATAGGCGTTGATCGTGTTCATTCCGAAAGGACAGGACAACTGCGAACAAGACCGATGAGTCGTCCGGTCTACCAGCCGCCTACGCTATCCCCCACACCTAGGCTGCTTTAGCACTATGCGCATCGTTCATATTCATTCACATCTCGGTGGTGCGCAGATATTGAAGTGTGACTATCCAGAGATCGACGAGCAGATCGACGACGTGATTGCCGCGACTGGGAATGACTATAGGACCAAGGTCAGCAAGGAAAAGACGACCAAAGGCAGACTGTTCTACGATCCGCGTGCGATGAATCAGGCATTCAAGAAAGAGTTCAATGCCCGCGGATTTGAAGAACTCAAGCGCACTGTAGAACCTAACGTTCCTGGCTGGGATACGTCTGAAGTAGGCTCGGGCACCAAGCAAATAGATTTCGCCAAAGATCGTGTTCTGGTTGAGGTTCAATTCGGCAAGTATTTTGCGATGTTCTATGATATGGCGAAACTCGAGTACTTTTACAGGCAGAACGAAGCCGATGTAGGCGTCGAGATCGTGCCGTCCTTCCGTCTTCAGCGTGAGATGTCCTCTGGTGTCGGGCGTGGGGAAATGCTCGTTACCGACATAATGGGATTGCAGCGTCAGTTCCCGACCTTCCCTGTCAAGATTATCTTCATCGACGCATTCACCCCTCTTGAGCGGAAGCTCGAGGAGACTAGATCTCGTCATCGGCTTGGGCGAACTTGAGAGTGCCTACTATGACCTGATTCAAGCCGAGGTCCATTCCCCAACTCCGAGCCTCAGATGCAGATACTCTATGGGCCAATCGAGTTGCTTTCTGGACGAATGACTATGACCAACTTCGGACTCACTTTGACCAACCGTGGCGTTGTCACTGGCGACTCCTCGCTTGAGGAGATGTATGACCTGACACGGCTTGTCGACGCGGACGAGCGCTGGGACTCGGTCTGGGTTGGGGACTCGATCACGGCCAAGCCTCGGCTGGATGCCCTGTCTCTGATGAGTGCGCTGGCGGCTCGGACTGAGCGTGTTCGGATTGGGCCTGGCTGTTTTGCCACGACTCCGGTGCGACCGGCGACACTGCTCGCCTATCAGCTCGCGGCGATCGATGTGATTTCCAACGGACGGCTGACATTTGCCGCCTGCATGGGCGCTGCCGACAACTCCGAGTTCGAGCACTTCTGCGTGCCCGCCGTTACCCGGTCGGGACGGATGGAAGAGGCGATCGAGATCATCCGCTTGCTCACATCCGAGGACAACGCCAGTTACCACGGCAAGTACAACGACTTCGACAACCTGACCATCGAACCGCACTCGATCCAGCGGCCGATCCCGATTCTCGTCGTCTCCAATCCCAATCCCAGGGACGCACGAAATCGGGAGCGCGGTCTGAGCCGCGTGGCCAGGCTGGGCGACGGCTGGATGTCGACCACGCTGACGCCGGAACTGCTGGGGGAGTATCTCGGCGACATCCGCCGCTACGCCGCCGCCGCCGGTCGCGAGCTGCCCGACGACTTCGATGTGGTCGCTTTCCACTCCGTCATGATCGACGACGACCGCGACGCCGCCTTCGCCGAGGCGAAGCGCTTCCTCGACGACTACTACTTCCTTGACCACTCCGAGGCGATGGTCCGTCGCTGGTGCTCTTACGGCCCACCCGAGCAGGCCGTCGAAGATATCCGACGCTACATCGACGCCGGTGCGACGACCGTCCTGCTGCGCATCTGCAGCGGCGATCAGACGGGGCAGTATCAGCGGATCTCAGAAGAGGTTCTGCCTGCCTTCGTCTGAACGGCGGAACCCGACTCCGTTGCTCCCCCTTGCAGAGATAGACACTTAACTCAGTTTCCCGTCCCCGCCACCGAGCGGGGACCCGCTTTGGCCCGCACACCTCAGCACCGACTCGCTCCAGGTGAACAGTTGCAGGCGGCCAGGATGTCCTCCGTGCAGGGGAAGGAGCGGGCCCCCGCTCGGGGGCGGGGGCGGTTGGGAGGTTGTGCATCGGTCTCTGCAAGGGGCAGGAAAGAGGAAGTGCGGGCCTATCGGTGGTGAGCCAGGGCGCCCTCAGCCATCGTCCTTGCCAATCACTACTCTGCTGACGCACGAACGGAGGCTCATCGTGGTCAACTTTGGACTCACACTCTCGAATCGCGGCGTCGTCACTGGCGCATCGACGCTTGACGACATGATTGCCCTGGCCCAGCGGGCCGACTCCGATGAGCGCTGGGACAGCATATGGGTTGGCGACTCGATCCTGGCCAAGCCTCGGCTTGATGCACTGACGCTGATGGGCGCACTGGCCGTGGTTACCGACCGCGTGCGAATTGGCCCGGCCTGCTTCGCCTCGACCCCGCTGCGCGACGGCCTGCTGCTCGCCTATCAGTGGGCGTCGCTTGACTTCATGTCTAACGGCCGCACGATTTTCGCCGCCTGCATGGGGCAGGCCGCTCCAGGCGGCGGAGACATGCTGCACGAGTTCGACGCGTTCTGTGTTGCGCCCGAGTCGCGTATGAAGCGGATGGAGGAGGCGATCGAGATCATGCGCCTGCTGACCTCGGAGGACAACGTCTCGTACCACGGCGAGTACAACGACTTCGACAACGTCACCATCGAGCCGCGTTCGGTCCAGCGTCCGGTACCGATCTGGGTGACGTCGAATCCGCGGCCCAACCTGACCCGTAATCGCGAGGCCGGCCTGCGCCGCACGGCGAGGCTCGGGGACGGTTGGATGACGACCTTCCAACCGCCGGCGATTGTCGAGGAGTACCTCGGCGACATTCATCGCTACGCCGACGAAGCGGGCCGGCAGCTCGGCGACGACTTCGAGACCTGCGTCTACTACAACATCAACGTCAATGACGATCGCCAGGCCGCCCTGGACGAGTCGCGGCGGTATCTCGAGGCGTACTACACGACGACGTATACCGATGAAGCGCTCAGCCTCTGGGTCGCGATGGGGACGCCGGAACAGTGCATCTCCGACATCCAGCGGTATGTCGATGCTGGGGCGACGACGATCACTTTGCGGCTGGTGGGGTATGACCAGCAGGCGATGTACGACCGGGTCGTGAACGAAGTGCTGCCGGCGTTTGACTAAGGCGGACACGACGGGACCGGGGTTCGGCGGGGACCCGTGAGAAAAAAAACGAGGCGCAAAAAAGACGGTTGGGGGATTACCAGGGGTCGTCGTCCTCTTTGAGGGGCTCGTCCTCCTGGAGCAGCAAGGAGGGAGCGGGTCCCCGCTCGGGGGCGGGGACGGGAGAGGCATCGGGGCCGTCGTAGAGGTCGCGGAGCTTGTGGCGGGCGACGTCGTAGGGGTCGGTGGTCAGGTAAAGGTGGTGGTTGAGGCGGGCTTGGGGGTTGGTGGGGGCGAAGAGTTCCCGGACGATGGCGTTGAGTGCCTTGACGCGGAGGTAGCCGGGGTTGTGTTCGGCGGAGCGTCGCCAGAGTCGGTCGATCCTGGCTCGGAGGTGGAAGGGATTGGGCATGGCGGGCTCCTATGCGTTGATACAGAACTGTTGTGCTCATGTTATCAGGATTGGGGCAGGAAGTTGCGGAGGGAGGGGGATTGTCACGTTACCTATCGCTTACAGTGCCATCGGAGACGAACAATGACCGACTGGACCAACCAGCTCTACTTTGGCGACAACCTCAGCGTTCTCCGCGAGCACATTGACGATGAATCCGTCGACCTGATCTACCTCGACCCACCCTTCAACTCCAACGCCACCTACAACGTGCTGTTCCAGGAGAAGTCGGGCGAGGACCCTGCGGCGCAGATCGCCGCATTTGAGGACACGTGGCACTGGACGATCGACTCCGAGCGCGCCTACCGGGAAGTCGTCACCGAGGCCCCCGACCAGCTGGGCAAGCTGCTCCAGGCGATGCGCGAATTCCTCGGCCAGAACGACATGATGGCCTACCTCACGATGATGGCCCAGCGCCTCGCCGAACTCCACCGAGTCCTGAAACCAACCGGAAGCATCTACCTCCACTGCGACCCGACCGCCAGCCATTATCTCAAGATGCTGTTGGATGCCGTGTTCGGAAAGTACCAGTTCCGCAACGAAATCACGTGGAGGCGAACTTCGGCGCACAGCGACGCCAATCGCTACGGACGCAACACCGATATCATCTTTTTCTACTCACGCTCGGAAGATTGGACCTGGAATCAACAGTATCAGGACTATACCGAAGAGTATGAGGCACGGTTTAGTAGAACAGATCCCGATGGCAGACTTTGGCAGGATTATGATCTCTCGGCCAAGGGACTGACAGGCGGCGGTTACGATTACGAATACAAGGGCGCTCGCTCATTGTGGCGTGTTCCCGTAGAGACGATGCAACGCCTGGACGCTGAGGGCCGCCTCCACTTCACTACGCGTGGCGGCATCAGACGAAAGCGATACCTCGACGAAATGCCGGGGCGACCCGTGCAGGCGCTCTGGGAAGATGTTCCCCCGATCAACTCGCAAGCGAGAGAGCGCCTCGGCTACCCAACGCAGAAGCCCGAAGCGCTGCTGGAACGCATCATCAACGCCAGCAGTAACGAGGGCGATGTTGTGCTCGATCCATTCTGCGGTTGCGGCACGGCCGTCGCCGTCGCCGAGCGGTTCAAGCGGCGCTGGATCGGCGTCGATATCACGCACCTCGCCATCTCACTGATGAAGCACCGACTGCACGACACGTTCGGTACTGAGCTTTCCGACTACAACGTCATCGGCCTGCCTGAGGATGTCGCCAGCGCCCGCGCCCTGGCCGAGGACAGCAAGAACGACGGTCGCTATCAGTTCGAGTACTGGGCACTCGGCCTCGTCGACGCCCGGCCTGCGACCGGCAAGAAGGGCGCCGACTCCGGCATTGACGGTTACATCAACTTCTTCGACGACAACTCCGGTAAGGCCAAGCGGATCATCGTCCAGGTTAAGAGCGGACACGTCAATCGCGGCATGATCGCCACGCTGAAAGGCGACATGGAGCGCGAGGACGCGGCGATCGGCATCTTCATCACACTGGAAGAGCCGACCGAGCCGATGCGTCAAGAGGCAATTGGGGCAGGGTTCTATGAATCGGAGGGGTTGTCTCAGGACCAGTTTCCGAGGGTGCAGATTCTGACCCTTGAGCGGCTCCTGGAGGGCGCGCAACCTGAGTATCCGCGCTTCGCATCGGCGCAGACGTTCCGGCGGGCGCCGATGCGCCGGCGTCGGGAGGGTGTGCAGCCGTCGCTGGAGGGGTAGAGGGTGGAGGCGGCGAGATTCCCGCGTCGGAGCGCGGGAATGACGAGAGAGGATGGACGGCGGGAATGACGAGAGAGGATGGGGGGCGGGAATGACGAGAGAGGATGGGGGGCGGGAATGACGAGAGAGGATGGGGGGCGGGAATGACGAGAGAGGATGGACGGCGGGAATGACGAGAGAGGATGGACGGCGGGAATGACGGGAGCGGGTGGGCAGCGGCAGTGGCGGGCGGGTTAGGTTAGGCCATCCAGCTTCCCCACCAGCCGCTCGACCTCGCCGAGATACTGCTCGACATCTTCGAACTCCATCGCCGCCTCGTAGAAGTTGATGTGCATTGTCTGCGCGTAGCCGAAATGGAGGCGTAAGTCGCTGTCGCCGGTCTCACGGACGAGGCGTCTTACGACGGTCCACAGGTCGCGGTGCCCTTCGTGCTTCCAGCCGCGTGCCTCGGCCACTGCCTTGACCAGCACGGCTGCGGCTCCCCAAGCTTTCTCCGACGCCTGCGACAAATCGCCCTCGGCCAGTAGTTGCCGCGCGTGACGCAGATAGCCTGCGCTAAGCTCTCGGTAGTGAACGACTTGCTCGGTGGTCATGTCGTCAGTCTAGTCGCGCCGTGCATGTCGCCCGACCTGGCATCGGGCGAAATCTCCATGTGTCCGCTAGATCGAGTGGCGCTTTCCGCCATCGCTACCGTCTAAGATTGGGTCAGGAGAACGAGATGGCAGACAACCCGACGGCCAACGGCGCAAATGCGAGCGATGCTCGCGAGCGGCCCAGTTGGTACGTACCAATCCAGGCTTGCGAGGACGACGACCGGACCGTGCAGCAGGTGTTGCGTGAGACATGGGGCGATGATCCGATCGAGCTTCCGGCGCAAGCGGCCGAAGAGCTTCTGGCCTATCTCGATCAGTTCAAGATTTCACCTGATCGTTGATGACCGATCTCGAACCGTTGTTCGTCGACAGCGTCTATCTGATTGCTCGGCGCGCGCCAGAGGACAACTGGCGCCTGGCAGCACTGGCTGCGGCGGATGAGATTCAGTCTCAGCAAAAGATGGTTACGAGCGAGGGCGTCATCCTGGAGACGCTCGCCCATTTTGCTCGTACGCCGAGTCGGGTCCGAATCGCTGTCGGGCAGCGGATCGGATCGCTGCGCGTCGACCCGCGATACACGGTGGTGCCGCACGATCGGCGACTCTCTGAGGCTGCGCTTGACCTCTACACGGGAGAGTTTGCGTACTCTACCTTCTCACTCCAAGACTGCGTTGCGATCGTGATCATGCGCGAGTACGGGATCACGAGCATCTTGACGGCTGATCAGGAGTTTGCTCGGGCGGGGTTTACTCCGTTGCTGCGGCGCTATCTCGACTGACGACTACCGCGTCAGCAGCGGAGCGAGATTCCCGTCTACGCGGGAATGACGGAGAGGGGATCGCGTTAGCCTGCGCGGGAGAGTGATTGGAGCGGCTGATGACACGATCGACGAGCCAACGCATCGACTCCAACGGAATTCGGATCAACGTCACCACCGACGGACCCTCGGACGGGCCTCCGGTTCTGCTGATCCATGGATTCCCTGAGACTTCCTATGAGTGGCGGAACCAGGTTCCCGCGCTGGTCGACGCCGGATACCGCGTGATTGTCCCCGACACTCGCGGCTATGGCGACTCCGACAAGCCCCCGGGGCCGGTGTCTCGACACACGCTGGCGGCGGACATGGTTGGCGTGCTTGACCACTTCGATATCGACGAGGTGGCGCTGGTCGGGCATGACTGGGGTGGGATTATCGGCTTCAAGGTCGTGATTGACTGGCCTGAGCGGATTTCGAGCGTGGCGCTGATGGATACGCTCTGCAGCGTCTGGACGCCCGCGGCAGTACACGGATTCTGGTTCAAGGCGCGAGCTCTGCCCGAGCTCTTCTACGCCGAGTATCACGCGCAGTTCATCGAGACGATTTTCACCGGCGAGTCCGATCCTGAGCTACCTGGCTGGCCGGAGTCGCCCTGGAGCGTCAGCGGCCGGCGCCTGACGCCGAATCGCTGGGCGACCGATGAGGATGTCGAGGTTTACAAGCAGGCGTTCTCCGACCCGGACTCGCACGCCGCTGCGATTTCCTACTATCGACACGCGCTGCCCTTCCACCGGATGCACGCCGAGGAGAACGTCGCCGGTGGATATCGCTGCGAGCGGCTGACCTCGGCGCAGGTCGGCGAAGTCTGGCGGCAAGGCCTGAACGACCATCCCTGGGGTCGCGAGTTCATGGAGTACGGACCGGAGGATCGGCACAAGCGCTTCGAAAAGCCGGCGCTCTGGATGTACGGCAACGCGCGGCTCGCGCCCGACAGTCCGCCCAGCCGCGAGACGCCGTCGGGCAATCCGTTCTTCGACCAGTTCCCGATGTACTTCCCCGACTTGACGGCGGTCGGCGTACCGGGAGCGGGCCACTTCTTCCCCGAGGAAGCGCCCGACTTCACCAACAAGACGCTGCTCGAATTCCTCGCGGGAGCAGGGGAGCGGCCCTCATCCTAACCCCCCGTGTTTAGCACGGGGCAGGCTTCTCCCTCGGGGAGAGGGAATTGTCGAAAGAGACAACTATGCCAACGAATGAATCAACCGAATTGGCGCTGAGACTGCTGCGTCAGCTCACCGATACCGTCGAGCAACTGTCCGGCTTGTCGGACGACGATCTGCCGTTCCCGACCGAGCACGGCTGCGCGATGAATGGCGGCGTGCGACGCCTGCTTGTACACAACGCCGAACACGACCGGATGCACGCCGGCGCCGTCTCGACGGCTCGGTATACCGCGAAGCAAATGCAGGAGTCGCCACTCTCGCATCTGACGCGAGACCTGATCTTCCAGCGCGCGGAGCTGGTCGGACAGTTGCTGCATATGGATGATGCGCTGCTCGATGCGAAAGCGCCAAACGACGAGTGGTCGATTCGCGAGCACGTCGAACACGTGCTGTATTGGGAGAACAATTCGATGTCGCAGGTGGCGTCGGAAATGAAGTCGCAGGCCGGAGCAGCGGCAGCGGGAGGGTCTGGATGAGTACCTCAACGAACAGATATGACGTGGCCGTCGTCGGCCTTGGGGCGATGGGATCGGCCGCGGCCTGGCAATTGGCTCGGCGTGGACAGCGGGTGATTGGCTTTGACCGATTCCATCCGCCGCACACGATGGGATCGACCCATGGCGACACTCGCGGCATCCGCGAGGCCTACTATGAGGGCCCGTCCTATGTGCCGTTTGTCCGCCGCGCGTATGAGCTGTGGGACGAGCTGGCGGAACTGGTCGGCAAGCCGCTGTTCAGGCAGACCGGCTCGCTGACGCTTGGCGTTGAGAACTCGCTGCAGATCAACGGCGTCCTCGCCAGCGCTCGCGAGCATGACATTCCGATCGACTACATGGACGGGGCCGAGCTCAAGCAGCGCTATCCCGCGATCCTGGCGACCGACGATCTGGTCGGCATCCTGGAACATCGTGGGGGGATGATTAATATCGAGACCGCGCTCAACGGCCAGCTTGATCAGGCGGCGAAGCATGGCGCGGAGTTGCACTTCGATGAGCCGGTCGAGCGCTGGCTGCCTTCGGACATGGACGACGTTGAGTCGCCGATCGTGATCAACACGCAGCACGGCACGTATGAAGCTGAGCGGATGGTTGTCACGGCCGGCGCCTGGAATGCCGGACTGGTGGGCAAGCTCAATCTGCCGCTCAAGGTGACGCGGCAGGTCATGTTCTGGTTCGAGCCGCGTGCGAATCCCGAGGCGTTTGAGGTCGGCGCGCTGCCCTTCTGGATGTGGGAGCGTGGGCCGCAGGACTTCGCCTACGGATTCCCCAACGTGGGCAAGGGCTTCAAGCTGGGACATCATCAGCCGCTGGATGAGGCCGACCCGAATGGGTACAACCAGGAGATGACGCCCGAGGATGAGGCGAACGTCCGCGAGTGGCTGGAGCGCACCTTCCCTGATGTCGGCGGCAAGCTGCTGCGGGCTGAGACTTGTCTCTACACGAGCACGCCCGACGCGCACTTCCTGATCGATATCCATCCCAAGCGCCCGAACATCGTGCTGGCCAGTCCCTGCTCGGGTCATGGCTTCAAGTTCTCGCCGGCGATCGGCGAGGCGCTGGCCGACCTCAGCATGCATCGCGAGACGAGGCATGATCTGGATCTGTTCCGGGTCGACCGCTTCGTCGAGCGGCTGAACGACGAAGCAGGACAGTCGGCGCAGTCGGCAGCGGGGGACTAAGGGACGATGTCGCAGAGAGTCGCGATTGTCGGCGCGGGAGCGGTCGGCGGGTACTTCGGCATGCGCCTCGCTGAGGCGGGCCACGACGTGCGTTTTCTGATGCGCCGCGACTACGAGGCGGTCAAGGTCGGCGGCTTGCACCTGACGAGTCACCTTGGTGATATGACGCTCGAATCCCCGACGATCGAGCGGACACCCGAGGCGCTGGCCGCGCACGGTCCTGTCGACTGGGTGCTGGTCGGACTCAAGGCGACCGCGATTCCCGACATTCCCAAGCTGGTCGGACCGCTGCTGTCCGAGGGCACGCGGGTGCTTGCGATCATGAACGGACTGAGCGTCGACGAGGAGATTGCGGCCCAGCTACCGGAGGGCACTTCGCTGTTCGGCGGACTGGGATTCATCGGCGTGATCCGCGGCGAGCCGGGCCAGATCATTCATCAGGAGTTCGGCGCGATCAACCTCGGACATCACGGCGACGACCCGGACGAGCTGCAACGCGGGGTCGATCTGTTTGCGGGCAGCAAGGTCGAGATTCGACCCGAATCGAGCCTGCTCAAGGCGCGCTGGGAGAAGCTGTGCTGGAACATCCCCTTCAACGGACTCTGCGTGATCGCGGGCGGAGTCGCGGTCGATCAGGTGATTGAAGACCCGCCGCTGTACGACGCCGCACACGAGATCATCCGCGAGGTCGTGGCCGCCGGTAATGCCGACCTGGAGGCGCACGGTGAAGCGGTCCGGATCGACGGCCCGCGGATCGCCCACTTGTTCCTCACCCAGACCCTGGGCATGGGCGCCTATCGGCCGAGCACGGTGATCGACTACAGCGAGGGCCGTCCGCTCGAACTTGACGCAATCTTCCGCCAACCAGTGAGAAGGGCCAGCGAACTCAGCATGCCCTGTCCGATGATGTCAATGGTGGCGTCGCTGGTGGGGAAGCTGGGTGAGTTGGGTGACTGAACTTCGGCAGGCCGTCAAGCAGTATCTGGACGCGGTCTCAGCGGTTAACCGCGTGGGGACGCCCGAGCTGTCCCACTACACGGCGCTCGACAACCTCTTCGACGCTGTTGGCGAGCAACTCTCTCCCAGGGTCCGCGCTGTTGTCCAGTACAAGGAGTCGAGCAGCGGACAGCCGGACCTTGGGTTCTTCTCCGGTGACAATCCCCAACCAGATCGCGGCGTCGTGGAGGTCAAGGGCACCGACTATGACCTCGATGTGCTGATCGCATCTGACCAGGTTGACGACTACTGGCGGACGCACAAGCTCGTGTTGGCGACGAACCTGCGCGAGTTTGCGCTGGTTGGCCAGGACGGCGACGGGGCCAAGCGCACGCTGGAGCGCTACCGCCTGGCCGAATCCAACGTGGCGTTCGACGACCTGCTCAAGCATCGCACCCGCGCCGCCAATCGACATGGCGTGTCGCTGGGCGAGTATCTGCAGCGCGTGATGTCGCATCGCTCGACGATCTCCGAGCCTCGCGACCTGGCCCGCTTGCTGGCGTCCTACGCCCGCGACGCCTTGCAGCGGGTCGAGCAGGCGACGGAAGAAGAGGACTCGCTTGCGACGATTCGCGATGCGATCGAGCAGGCGCTGGGGATGTCGTTTGAGGGTGCGGACGGCGGCAAGTTCTTCCGCTCGACCCTGGTGCAGACACTGTTCTACGGCGTCTTCGCCGCGTGGGTGCTGTGGGCTCGGGCCGGTAAGCCAGGCCGCTTTGGCTGGAAGGACACGGTCTACGAACTGCGCGCGCCCGTGCTGCGGATGCTGTTCCACCAGATCACCGACCCCGGCCGCCTGGAACGGCTCGACCTGAGCGAGGTGCTGGACTGGACCGAGGCGGCGCTGGAGCGGGTCGACCGGGAGGCGTTCCTCACGCGC
The DNA here is from genome assembly GCA_965232875.1 of Dehalococcoidia bacterium. Taxonomy (GTDB): domain Bacteria; phylum Chloroflexota; class Dehalococcoidia; order Bin125; family Bin125; genus Bin125. The sequence goes on from OZ247431.1 coordinate 649,158, forward strand.
TTTTCGGAGGGCGAGGCGGTGCAGTATTTCTATGAGCCGTTCCTGGAGGCGTTCGACCCCGACCTGCGCAAGCAGCTCGGCGTCTGGTACACGCCGCGCGAGGTGGTGCGCTACATGGTGGCGCGGGTCGACCGCTCGCTGCGCGACGACCTCGGCATCGCCAAAGGACTCGCCGACGACAACGTGTACGTGCTCGATCCGTGCTGCGGGACGGGCGCGTTCCTGGTCGAGACGCTGCGCCGGATCGCCGAGACGGAGCAGGCATCGGGCGGCGCAACTTGGGCCCAATCGGTCCGACAGGCCGCCTCGACGCGCGTCTTCGGCTTTGAGATCATGCCCGCGCCGCTGGTCGTCTCGCACCTCGAGATCGGGCTGGCGCTGGAGCAGATGGGCGCGGGATTGGCGCCCGACCAGCGAGCCGGCGTCTTCCTGACCAACGCGCTGACCGGCTGGGAGCCGCACACGACCAAGCCGCTGCCCTTCCCCGAACTGGAACAGGAACGGCAGAGCGCCAACGAGGTCAAGCAGGATCGCAAGATTCTGGTCGTGCTCGGCAATCCGCCCTACAACGGCTTCGCTGGAGTAGCTGTCGAAGAAGAAGGCCAAATGTTGGATGCGTATCGCGTGTCAAAAGGGGTTGAGATACCTGATACGCGAGCGCTGCACGATCTGTACGTGCGTTTCTTTCGCGTAGCGGAACGTCGTATCGCGGAAAAGACAGGTGCGGGTGTGATCTGTCTGATTTCAAACTGCTCATGGCTCGATGGGCGCTCGTTTGCCGGAATGCGAGATCGCTATCTGAACGCCTTCGACATCATTCGGATTGACAACCTGAACGGGGACAAGTACCGGACTGGCAAACTCACGCCTGACGGAAAGCCCGACCCCAGTGTTTTCTCAAGTGCCGAAGATCCGATCGGAATTCAGGTAGGAACGGCAATCGCTACGTTGGTTCGCAAGTCCGATCACGAAGCCGTAAGGGAGATTGATTTCCGCAACTTGTGGGGATCTGCTAAACGCGATCTCTTGATTGATACTGCTGATGCCGTTCCATCGTCTATGTATGAGCGACTTGTGCCAGAGCTATCTCTAGGTCTTCCATTTGCGCCGACGACAGTCGGAGGAAGCTGGTCAGAGTGGCCTATGCTCCCGGACTTGTTCCCAGTCCAGTTTGGCGGAGTGAACACAAACCGAGACGGTTTCCTGGTAGCGATGGATCGCGGGCCGCTGGAATCACGGCTCAGTGATTACTTTAACTCTGACGTCAGCGATGATGAGATCAGGCGACGTTATCCAGTCGGTATGGGCAAACGCGCACGATTCGACCCTGAGAGGGTGCGCCGCGCACTTCTTGCGAGGGGTGGCCCGACCGAGTCTGGATACATCAGGTACGCCTATCGCCCGTTCGACACGCGATGGCTCTATTGGGAGGCTGACACGAAGCTCCTAAACGAGAAGCGGTCTGACTACAAACCGCACGTCTTTGCCGCGAACATGTGGATCTCCGCAGCGCCACACCTTCGTAAAGGCGAAGCGGAGCCGCAAGCGTGTGTCACGCGAGAAATGGCTTGTCTGCATTTGATCGAACGCGGCGCAAACATGTTTCCTCTCTACCTCCGAGACGACCAGTTCGGCGAGGAGGTCAACGGCGTCAAGCGCACTGCCAACCTGAGCGAGCTGGCGCAGTCCTACATCGACTCCATGAACGCCGAGCCCGAGGACCTCTTCCACCACGTCCTCGCCACACTGCACGACCCCGCCTACCGCGAGGCCAACGCCGGCGGTCTGCGCATGGGCTGGCCTCGCATCCCCCTGCCCGACAACGCCGACGCCCTGGCCGAGTCCGCGGCCACCGGCCGCCGCCTCGCCCGCCTGCTCGACACCGAGTCCGACGTCACCGACCTCCTCGACGCCAGCATCGCCGTCCCCACCACCATCGACGGCCAACCGATGCAACCCAACGACTTCAATCTCAGCGCCGGTTGGGGCCACTTCGGAGCCAACCAAGCCGTCATGCCCGGCCAGGGCAAGGTGGTGCGTCGGGGGGAGATGGTGGATGTGTATCTGAATGATCGGGCGTACTGGCGGGATGTGCCGTTGGCGGCTTGGGAGTATCGGTTGGGCGGGTATCAGGTGTTGAAGAAGTGGTTGTCGTATCGGGAGTCGAAGGTGTTGGGTCGGGGGTTGGGGGTGTCGGAGGTTGCGTGGTGGTCGGAGGTGGCTCGGAGGATCATGGCCATCTTGCAGGAACCCTAAAGGACACAGGGAGTCAATTCCGAGAGGGTTATCTGATCTTCTGCAACTCGTACCTCAGGCCTTCCATAGTGCTCGCAGCATCGTTTGCTTGCTCCACCGCCTGGTAGAGGCGGCTCGCATCGCTCCAATTCGCCGATGAGTTATCCGAGTACAGAATAGGAATGTTGTCGATGTTTCCTGCCACTTGCTGTAACAGATTGTCTACTTCTTTGCACTCATACGGCGCGCCAGGCAAGTCGTTCACCTCTCTGTAGATGCGCCCTGCTTGTTGGAGCTGCGTTTGCGACCGCCTAACAAATGCATCCCGAGCCAACTGTTGTCTCTCGGGAGAAGATAAGGTTTGCTGAAAGTACAAGATGAGCGCTTCAAGTTCCTCAATCAGTGGAGTCGCCTCCTTTAGGTACTCTTCTTTTGTCGATTCCTGCTTTGAGAACAGGTCAGCCAACAGGTCGTAGTTTGAATTCCAATCTACGATGGTGCCGTCACCGACGTTTTCTCCCTGAAACGTCGTCGGACGCTCGTGTTCCGGTAGGCTTGGGTTAATCCACAGGCTCCTACAATAGAAGTTGTTGTTGGCGTAGTCATTCATGCTGGGGTAGGCAAAGACCCATACGACTTCGGCATCTGAGTCTCCCCAACGCTTCTCTACAAGATGGTTGCGGTAGTATCGACGCTCAGCGCCTTTGGCAGTCATCTGCCTGACGAGCGACGCGATTTCAGACTTGCTGAATGTACCGTTCAGGACGGCCTTGAAACTGTAGCGTTTTGCTGTTACGTGACTGACGTCATTAGTATTCAGCAGTGTGTATCTGTCCTGAGGAATGACCATTGTGAGCATATCGCGGAGCGCAGGAAGTGAATGTTCATTGACCATCTGATCCTTCGGGATCATCAAGCGGTAGTTGGTTCCCGTAGACTCGGCGGTCTCGTTGTTGATCACCTGCCAATAGACCACGTTCTTGTCAGGGTCGGCGAGGCAGAGGAGAACGGGAAGGGCGTGGTTGACCCAATAGTCAACATGCTTCGCGTCGGGCCTGAAGACGTAACTATCCCCAACGGACTCCGAAAAGTAGCTCTGCCCCGATTTGACTTGGACACCAAGGAGTCTACCTGTCGCAGTTTCGCCTTCGATGAGCTCCGCATGTGCGTCGATACCGTAATCACTTTCGCTTTGTTCCCGAAAGGCGAAACCGAGACTCTCGAATGCCCCCATAGCCAGAGCAACACCTCGTCTAGCTGTGCGATCTGATTGCTGCGCTCGCATAATGCCCTCAGTTTAGCGGTGCCTCGTGCATCGGCATGATCAGGCAGCCCGCTCGATCCGCTTGATCTCGCAGGCGGTCTTGCGGGCCTGGGCTAGGTCGTGTGCTGCCTGGAGGCGTAACCAGAAATCGGCGGTGCTTCCGAACGCCATTTCAAAGCGAATGGCGATGTCGGCGGTGATCGGCGCACGACACTCGCAGATGGCCGCCAATGTCTCTTCGTCCATCTGGAGGTGCTCAGCGGCTTCGGCGATTGTGAGGCCGAGAGCCTCGACACAGTCGTATCGAATGGTGCGGCCAGGATGCGGTGGGCTCTTCATCGGCATGGCATTGGCCTCTCAGTGGTAGTCGACCAGATCAACGTCGGTCACGTCGGTTCCCTCGAAACGGAATGTGATTCGCCAGTTTCGGGAGACCCGGATTGCCCAGAATCCGGCCGAATCACCCTTGAGTTGGTGAAGGTGGTATCCCGGCAGGTCAAGCTCCGCGGCTGTGGCTGCGCGATCAAGGCCGGCGAGGATGTCGGCGATTCGATCAATGTGCCGCGGCGGGAGATAGCTGGGATCGTTGCGGTCGTGCATCCGGCGCAGTCCTCGATGTCGAATCCGGGTGATCACTGAATGAGCGTACCTCGATTGGGAGTGAGTTGCAGCGCCGCGCACCATTCCTCAATGGCCACCGACCTCGACGCCTCGGTGTTCCAGTGGAGCGGCCTTGGGCTGGTGCTGGGTAGGGCGATCAGCTTCGCCTCCAGGTTGGGGAAGGCTCGGCGAAACTCTCGAAGCCGGCGGCCGTTGAGGAGGATTGGAAATGGGCCTCTTGACTTCAGCAGCTCTTCGATTTGGTTTGGGACGGCATCGCGGATCTTGTCGTCTCCCGACCCTTCGCGACGCACCTGCTCGTAGAGGTCCCAGATCGCGATGTTCTTGCCCCGAACCTGTTCGAGTCGCTCCTCGTAGGGCGCGGTGGCGTGTTCGACGACTCCGCAGTGTTGCATCACTCGCCAGAACCAGTTCTGGGGATGGGCGTAGTATTGCCGGCTTTCGAGCGACTTCACGCTGGGGAAGGAGCCGAGGATCAGGGCTCGGATGGGTCCGTCGGGCAGGATTGGGGGAAGGCACTGGTGGAGCGGTTCGGAAGGGATGGGAGCCCCCCTCTGCCTTCGGCATCTCCCCCCAGAGGGGGGAGAGTGTGGTTGGTTGAGCGGCATCTTCCCCAGAGGGGGGAGAAAGGTTGTGGGAGTTCGGCATCTCCCCCAAAAGGGGGATCAGGCCCTCACCCTAACCCTCTCCCTCGGGGAGAGGGGATCAGATACTCCATCTCCCCCTGGGAGAGGGCTGAGGTGAGGGTTCCCGCTACTTCGCTGGGAAGACGGGTTCGCCTCCGATGATGCCAGCGGCTTCCATTTCTTGCATGTCTGCGTTGCTGAGGCCGAGGTCGTCGGTGAGGACTTCGTTGGTGTGTTCACCGAGCAATGGGGCCCGGACGATCGGCACGTCGCTCTTCGACATCCTTGGCGCCCAACCGAGCAGGCGGATGGTGCCGTGGGCCGGATGCTCGAGTTCGTGGACGAAGCCTCGCTCCTCGAAGTGGGGGTTGTGGAACAGGTCGTAGGTGTCGAGCACCGCCGAGCAAGGCACGCCCGTTGCTCCGAGCTCTTCCATCACTTCCCACTTGGTCCGCGTCCTGGTCCACTTCGAGACCTCTTCATACAGCTCTTGGCCGTTCTCGTTGCGCTTCCACATGTCCTCGAAACGCGGGTCGACGAGCAGCTCGGGCCGGTCAATCGCGGCGCAGAGGGTGTCCCACATGCGGCTGGTCACGACCATGATGTAGACCCAGTCGTTGTTGCCGCCGCGTTCCTCGCTCTCGGGCGTCGACTTGCAGGGGTAGAGGTTGGTCGGCGCGCCGGCGGCGTTGCCGTTGCGCGGCGCGACCTTTTCGCCCCACTGTGAGTAGGCGATGCGGGTACGCATGAAGTAGGTCATTGCCTCCTGCATGGTGATTTCGATGAACTGGCCCTCTCCGGTTCGCTGGCGCTGGACGTAGGCGGCTGTGATCGCGAGCGCAAGCTCGGTGCCGGTGCCGGAGTCGCCGACGGTGGAGCCGGGCATCATCGGCGGACCATCCTTCTCGCCGGTCACCGAGAACGCGCCGGCGGCGGCCTGCGCGACCATGTCGTAGCACTTGAAGTCCTGCCACGGCCCGGAGAGTCCGAAGCCCTTCAGCCGGCCGTAGATCAGCGCCGGGTTGATCTCCTGCATCACGTCATACGTGAGGTTGAGCCGCTCCATCACGCCGGGGCCGTAGTTCTCGACGAACACGTCGTAGTGGGGCAGCATCTCGAGCAGCAGCTCGCGACCCTTGGGATCTTGCAGGTTGATCGTGACCGAGCGCTTGTTGGAGTTCCAGTTGATGAAATAGGGCGAGTTGAGCGTGCCCGTGCGGACGCCGCGTCCGGGGTCGCCGACGCCGGGCTGCTCGACCTTCACCACGTCCGCTCCCAGCCAGGCGAGCGCCTGCGTGCAGGATGTGCCCGCCTCGTACTGGGTCATATCCAGGATCCGCATTCCATCAAGAGCGGGCATGGTCAAGTCCTCCTCCAGCGCGGCGCTGAGCAAGCGCCGTCGCAACCGCATTGCGATCCATGATAGGGAACGGTCAAGCCGGTCTCAGTCCTTGAGCCGGCGCAATTCGTCTTGCAGCGCGCGCACCTGGGCCTCCGCCGCTAGGCGGCCTTCGCGCTCGGCCAAGCGACCCTCGCGCTCCGCGTCGAAGGTGGGGATGTGCTTGTTGGTGGCGGGGTCGATCCAGTGCAGGTCGCCGTGGTCCCAACGGAGGATGAGGTTGAGCACATCGCTCCGCCCTTGCACGACGTCTAGTGAGGGTTCCTCGAGCTGGATTGGCTCGTAGCGCTGGCCGACGAGGCGGTCTCCGGCGAGACGGGCGCCGTGCGACTCGCCGGTGTGGTCGAAGCGCCAGTACTCGGGGATGCCGAGTTCGGCGTATTCGCGACGCTTGTCGATGGTGTCGATCCTCGCCGTGCTGGGCGATGCGACCTCGAGGACAAAGTCGGGCGGTTTGCCCTGGTCGGAGATGATGTAGCCGTTCTGTTCGTCGTAGAGATCAGGGTCGGCGTCCAGGGCAATCAGCAAGTCGGGGACGCGGCGGGGTCGATAGCCGCGATGCGCGACGATAAAGAGTTCCGCGCCGACGATGGTCGTCTCAGGCCTGCCGAGGTGTTTGGCCACATGCATCGAGTTGCCGATGGTATGGACAAATTTGTAGGACGTCATCTCGTCCGGATGCCGTTCAGGCGGGTCAGGCAGCACGAAGCGGACCATGATCCGGCTTGGTGATGAGGCATTGGCGGTTGACATGTCGTATCGGTTTCTGAGGCCATCGTAGCGGCTGCCGATGGGTGATTCGGTTGACGGCCGGGCGAATTGTTGCATCCTTTGTTCGGGCGCTGAGCGCGGGAGGGGACGTCTGTCGTTGCTTCGGGGGAGGCGAAGCTTGACAAATGGTGAGGAGGAAGGCAGACTTTTATCACGAAACGCCGTTTGCTGCAAGGATTGGTCGACGGCACAGGATGGAGTGCTCTCGTGAGCGAACGGAACTATTGGCAACGGCTGCGGCGCAACAGGATGTCGAGGCGCTCGCTCTTGCGGGCTTCGGCTCGAGCGGGCGTCGGTGCAACCGGTCTGGCGCTGGTCGGCTGCGGCGACGATGATGACGACGGTCAGCAGACTGTCGCGCAGGTTCAACAGCAGGCTGAACAACAACAGCAGGCCAGACAACAGCAGGCGCAGCAACAAGACCAGCAGCAGGCCATGCAGCAGCAACAGCGACAGGCCATGCAGCAACAGCAGGCGGAACAGCAGGCGCAGGCCGCCACGCAACAGGCAGAGGTGGCCGAAGAGATTGCCGAAGGAGCCGGAGAGACTGAAGAGGAATGGACGATGCCTCTCCCTCTCGACCAGGTCGATCTGGACTCCGAGGTGGTGATTGCCGTGCCCTCCGACTCCGGCGGGCTGGACCATCACCGAACCGGCAGCGCGCAGAACTACATCAGCCACGGCGCCGTCTACAGCGGTCCGCTCGATCGCGATCCGCGCGACAACTCAATGGCCGCCGGCCTTGCGACGCCGGAATGGATCGATCCCGTCACCCTTCGACTGGACATCATCCCGGCCAAGTTCCACGATGGCTCGACCCTGGTTGCCGGGGACATGGTCTTCAGCTACGACCGGATGGGCGGCTTGGCTGACTACCATCAAGGCGGCGAAACGACCGATCACCCCGGCGGCTGGGTGCCGGCCTACCCGGCCCGAAGCGCGCTGAGCTGGGTGCGCAATGAAGCGCCGGACGATCGCACCTGGTCGATCGAGCTGCCGGCGCCCGATGCGGGCTTCCTGACGGTCAACATGGACGGGTCCGGCGAGGTGACGATCCACTCGCAGGCGGACACCGAAGGCCGCGGCGATCTCGCGCTGGACCAGGAGCCAATGGGCACTGGCCCGTATCGGTTTGTCGGCCACACAGACGACGAGAACTTCATCTTCGAGCGCTTCGAGGATCACTACAACCCGATCGATCACCCGCTGCGGGTGACGCACGTGCCGCACCACAAGCGGTTGATCGGCCTGGTTCGGCCTGAGCTGCAGTCGCGCCTGGCCGGCCTCGAAGCCGGAGAGATCGACGTGATCTCCGAGGGCGTCGGCGTCCAGGCGGCCAAGCCCTACATTGACGATCCTAACTACACCGTGCAGTATCAGCCCGGCGCCGGCTGGTCGGTGCACAACATCTACCCCAACCTCTGGCAGCAGACCACGCCCGACGGCGATCCCAATCCCTTCCTCGATATCCGCGTGCGTCAGGCCGCCAACCATGCGATCAACCGCCGCGCGATCATCGACAACCTGTTCCTCGGCGTGGGCGACATGTCGATGCTCGTCTACAGCGGCGTGCCCGGCTATCCCAGCCCGGAGCAAAAAGCGGAGGTGGAATTCGACTACAACGTCGAAAAGGCGAAGCAGCTCATGGCCGATGCAGGCTATGAGGACGGGATCGATGTGCCGCTCTACTACACGCCGGACTGGGGCGGCGATGTGGTCGCCGATCTGGTGCTGGTGGCGTCCCAGGACCTCGCTCAGATTGGCATTCGTGTCACGCCGGTGCCGACGCTGGGCTCTGAGTACTTCACTCCGCAGTACTCCTCGGGCAGGGATGCGGCCCCCTGGGGCCTGTACTGGTTCTACGCCAATGCCGTCCCGGACATCGGATCGATGTGGGAATGCTGCGGCAGCGCCGATGGCTTCTTCACCATCTCACCGCCGCAGGATCCGCGCCTGCAGGAGCTCTACCTCGCACAGCGGGTGGAGCAGGACCCCGATCGCCGGCTGGAGCTCATCTCCGAGCTGCTGCTCGAACACACGCGCCAGGCCACCTTCATTTTCATTGTCGAACCGCCGGACACGGTGGTCACCCGGGCCGACATCAACTACCCAAAGGGAGGCCGGGTCGGAAATCTGAACTTCCTGATGACGTTCGCGATTCAGCGGATCAAGACCTGAGGCGAGCCCGGCTGTCGTATCCAGCTTGTCAGCGCCAGCGAGCAAGGGCGTAGCCGCGGCTGGGCGTCGCATTTCCTAGACTGCGCCAACGGACGCATGGTCGAATTGGGGTCCGATGCAGTTCTGGAAATACCTGATCATCCGCCTGGTTCAGGCAATCTTCGTCACCCTGCTGGTCGTCACGATTGTCTTCATTGTCTCGCGCAGCGTCGGCAACCCCGAGGAGACCATGCTGCCGCCGCTGACGACGACCGCTGAGGACAAGGAGCGCTTTCGCGAATTGTTGGGGTTGAACGACGCGCTCTACGTCCAGTACGGCAACTTCCTACTCGATCTGGCCCAGGGCGATTTCGGTACTTCCTGGCGAGGCGGCGGCACATCGACGCTGGATTCGATTGGCGAGCGGGCAGTCAATACGGTCAAGCTGGGCGTGGCGGGAGTGGTGTTCGCTGTGATCTTGGCGGTGCCGCTAGGAATGATTGCGGCGCTCAGGAGGGGAACATCGATCGACTGGCTGGCGCGATTCGTCGCGGTGATCGGCCAGGCGACGCCCAGTTTCTGGCTCGGCCTGATGATGATCTTCTTCTTCGCGGTGCAGCTCGGCTGGTTTCCAACCGGTGGCGCCAACGAAGGCTTCCGTTCCCTGATCCTGCCGGCGATTGCCCTGGGCCTGTTCGAGATGGTCGCGATCATGCGCCTGACTCGCTCCGGCATGATTGATGTGATGGACACCGACTTCGTCCGCACGGCGCGGGCCAAGGGCCTCAGCGAGCGGACGGTGATCTGGCGTCATGGTGTGCGGCACGCGCTCTTACCTGTGGTGACAATGTTGGGGCTCTCACTGGGCCGCCTGATCGGTGGGACGGTCATTATCGAGATGGTCTTCGCGTGGCCAGGAATCGGACGCCTGATCATTGATTCAATCCTCAAGAACGATTTCCCCATGGTGCAGGCCTCGATCATCGTGCTGGCCGCATCGATCGCGCTGGTCAACCTGGTCGTAGATGTGTCTTATCGCTTCATTGATCCGCGGATCCGGGCAGGGGCGGCTTGATGGCTGCGAGCACGGCGGCGACGGTCGGATTTCAGCCGGGCAAGCGGCGCCAACGGATTCGATGGCGGCGATACATTGGACTGTCGATCCCCGCACTGATTGCGTTGGTGGTGATTGTCGCCGGGGTATTCGCGGAGTTACTGCAGACGCACGACCCCGAGTTCATAGACCTGGCCGCGCGGCTGTCCCCGCCGGTCTTCGACGGTGGAACCTGGACTCATCCTCTAGGCACAGACGAGCTCGGACGGGACATCTACAGCCGTTTGCTGCACGGGGCGCGCGTGTCGTTGATCGTCGTCGCGATCGTCGTTCCGGGCGCTGCACTGTTTGGGACGTTGATCGGATTGGTCTCAGGCTGGACCGGTGGAATGACCGGGCAGATCCTGATGCGTGTCGTCGACCTGCAGCTGGCACTACCGGCGATCCTCTTCGCGGTGCTCATGGCCAGCCTGGTCGGTCCCAGCTTGACCAATGTGATCGTCATCCTGCTGTTCTGGACGTGGCCGTCATATTCGCGGCTAATCCGTGCCGACGTGCTCACACTGCGGGAGCGTGACTTCGTCACTGCTTCGCGATCGGTGGGCGCCACTCCCATGTGGATCATGCGCAAGCATCTCTTGCCAAATGTGCTCAACACCATTGTGATCGTCATGACCCTTGAGGTCGCGTTGGTAGTCCTGGCCGAGGCGGCCCTGAGTTTCCTCAGCGTCGGCGTGCCGCCGGGAACCTCATCCTGGGGTCGGATGATCACCGAAGGCCGGGACACGATGAACGTTGCCTGGTGGCCGATCTGGCTGCCCGGCCTGACATTGCTGACTATCTCTTTGACCGGCAACCTGATGGGCGACTGGCTGCGCGATGCCCTCGACCCACGCCTGCGCAACCTGCGCTAGCCGCCTGCTCAGTTAGCGGATTCTGACGATTCCCTCTGACTCGAGCCAAACTCAGTCGCGGAGGCGGCGCAGTTCATCTTCCAACTCGCGCACCCGAGCTTCCGCAGCCAGCCGACCTTCGCGCTCGGCGTCGAAGGTGGGGATGTGTTCATCGGTCTCAGGATCGATCCAGGCCAACTGACCTTGATCCCAACGCAGGATCAAATCGAGCGCTTCGCTGCGACCCTGGATGACGTCGGCAGAGAGTTCTTCGAGCTGGATTGGCTCGTAGCGCTGGTCGACGAGGCGGTCGCCGGCGAGACGGGCTCCGTGCGACTCGCCGGTGTGGTCGAAGCGCCAGTACTCGGGGATGCCGAGTGCGGCGTACTCGCGGCGCTTATCGATGGTGTCGATCTTCGCCGTGCTGGGCGATGCGACCTCGAGGACAAAGTCGGGCGGTTTGCCCTGGTCGGAGATGATGTACCCGTTCTGTTCGTCGTAGAGGTCGGGGTCGGCGTCCAGTGCGATCAGCAGGTCGGGGACACGGCGGGGTCGATAGCCGCGGTGCGCGACGATGAATAGCTCCGCGCCAACAATCGTCGTCTCCGGCTTGCCGAGATGTTTGATCACGTGCATCGTGTTGCCGATGGTATGGACGAACTTATAGGAGGTCATCTCGTCCGGATGCCGTTCCGGCGGCTCCGGCAGGCGGAAGCGGACCAATGTCTGGCTGCTGGATTGGACATCGGCGGTAGTCATGTCGCTCCGGTCGCTGGCTTCAGGATAGCTACAGCTAGCTGCGCAGACTGATGATGCCTTCGGATTGCATGTTGGCGAGTTCTTCGTCGCAGAGGCCCAGGTCGTCGGAGAGGACTTCCCTGGTGTGCTCGGCCAGCAGGGGTGCGGCCGTCATCGGGACATTGCTTTTTTCCATCTTTGGCGCCCAGCCGAGCAGACGGATGGGGCCCCACTCGGGATGGTCGATGTCCTGGATAAAGTCACGCTCTTCGAAGTGTGGGTTGTGAAAGAGGTCGTAGGTGCTGTGCGTGGCCGAGCAGGGCACGCCGGCCTCGCCGAGGATCTGCATCGCTTCCCACTTGGTGTGCTGGACTGTCCAGGCGCGGATCTCGGCCTTGAGCGCGTCGTTGTTGTCGATCCGCGCCTGTTCGTCGCAGAAACGCGGGTCGACGACCATGTCGGGCCGGCCCATCGCCGCGCAGAAGGTGTCCCACATTCTGGTGGTCAGCGCGATGACGTAGACGTAGTCGTCTGCCCCATCAGAGCCGGGCATCGGCTTGCACGGGTACAGATCGGTCGGACCATTCCAGCCGTTGCCACGACGCTCGGCGGCGACATCGCCCCAGCTCTGCGTGCCGGCGACCGGCGTGCGGACGTAGTAGGTCATCGCCTCCTGCATCGAGATTTCGATGTGCTGACCCTCGCCGGTGCGCAGCTTCTGCACGTAGGCGGAGGTAATCGCAAACGCAAGCTGCATTCCCGTGCCGCTGTCGCCGACGCAGGCGCCGGGACGCATCGGCGGACCGCCGTGCTCGCCGGTCACTGAGAACGCGCCGGCCGCGTTCTGCGCGACCGGGTCGAAGCTCTTGAAGTTGGCGAAGGGTCCTGAGAGTCCGAAGCCCTTGAGTCGCGCATAGATGATGCTCGGATGAATCTCCTTGAGCGCCTCATAGGTTAGGCCCAGCTTTTCCATCACACCGGGGCCGTAGTTCTCGACGAAGACGTCGTAATGGGGCAGCATCTCGAAGAGCAGCGCCTTGCCGCGTTCGTCGCGCAGGTTGATCGTGACGGAGCGCTTGTTGGCGTTCCAGTTGATGAAGTAGTGCGAGTCGATGTCGGCGCCGCTGCCGACGCCGCGTCCGGGGTCGCCGACGCCGGGCTGCTCAATCTTGACCACATCGGCGCCATGCCAGGCCAGCGCCTGGGTGCAGGAGGTGCCCGCCTCGTACTGGGTCATGTCGAGGACTCTGAGTCCGTCAAGTGCTGGCATGAGTTGGTCCTTTCTTACAGGCCTGCGTTTGCGACATCGTCACGTTCGGGTCGCTGGCCTACTCGTCATGGCTGTGATCGTCGTCGTTGTGATCGTCTTGCTGATGGGTCGTCGGTCGACCATGTCCACCGAGCGGTCCGCCAACGTGGACATTGGGTTGGCCATTGAAGCCCATCGATCCCTCGAAGAAACGCGCGTTGGGATGGTAGCTGTACATGTAGTGCAGAGCGGCCATCGGGAGCAGCGTTTCGACACGCGCGAAGTCCATGACCATGAAGGCGATCCGGTCTCGCTGCTCGAAGCTCAGGCGACTGAGCGGGTACTCGCCGATGGAACCGAGAATCGCCGACGAGTTGGAGTGCTGCATCGCCTCGATCGCCGCTGGCAGCAGGTCTGCCTCGGTCACCAGGAGCCCGGCAGCATCGGGATACTCCTCGAGCACTGACTCGATCTGCCCGCTCCAGTCCTCAGCGGTCAGCGTTCGACTGACGACTTCCACGTCTTCAGCCAAGTCATCAACGACGTCGCAGATGCCATTCCGGCCCTGCGGGTTTCCCGCTCGTCCGAGACAGACCACGGTTCCAGACACCTCAAGCGACTGGAACTGTTGGGCCGCTCGATGCCCGGCTGCGGTTTCGTCAAACGATACGTGGATTAGCGAGCCTGCCCGATCTGCGTGTTCCTCGCCCGCCCCGAATGTGGCGATCTTGACCCCCGCCTCAGCCGCTTCGTGCAGCGCCGGGATGACGTCGTCAGCATCCGCCAACGTCGCAATGATCATCTGTGAGCCGTGTTCGACGCATTCTGCGATTGCATCGACGCGGTCCGCAACGTCGGGATGAGTCGAGTAATCGAGGTCGACCCCGATGAGGTCGGCTGCTCGCTTGGTGTGGAACTCCAGTAGCTGCCAGAAGAGCGTGTCAGGGTTGCCATCGGCGACGACGCACATCAAGGGCATGGGAGCAGGCGAAGGCATTGGTGCATCGAGTTCCACTGAGCCGCTGTTGAGCCAGCGGTCGACGCTGGCATTCGCCGGGAAATAGCGGGGGCGCGGCAAGAGTCGCTCGCCCCAGACGCTGCCTTCACGCTGCTGCACTGCGACTTCGATACGACCATCGGCCAGCTGCCGAGCAGCGACGCGTACCTCGACCGTGCTGTGGTCGTCGGAATCCGCCGCGGCGGGACCAATCGCGAACTGATTGACCAATGTCGTGACGAGCGCCGTCAGGGCAACGAGACCGACCAGGAGGAGTCTGTTCCGAATACTCAGGTGCATAGCTCTTATTGTCTCTTGAGGTGCTGCGCTGTCGCTGCTGGAAAGTGGCGCGGCCGACGTTTCCAGAATAGGGCTTGACCGCCGCCGAGTCGCGAGCATCGTGTGGTTCGCAGACACCTCGTACCATGCCCTTGAGTTCAATCAGCATCGAGGATGGAGTCGAAACCATGACCAGCGCATCCGTGGGCGTCGCACCCGACGCACCGCCTGAGCCCGACAGTTACGACTGGCCCGCCATCGTTGCCGGATTGCAGCGCTACTTGCGCCTGACCGCCACGCCGGTCGGGATGAAGATGTTCGAGAAGATCGAAGAGATGCAGGATGTTGAGCGCATCCGGCGTCCGCAAAACAAGTACGCCCTCGACCAACTCGTCGCGCAGGCGCGCTGGCTGAACTTCACCCTCGGCGTGACGATGGACGATCTAATCGGAGCCCAGTGCGGCGCCCCGGTTGGTCTGCATCCCAACGAGGATGATGGCGAGTGGCGTCTACGCACGACCATGACCAACGTCTGGTTCCAGACCGATGAGGACGCGATCATGCACCAGCAGGCGATGGATGTGCTGCCCTATGGTCGCTACGCTGCGCTGGCCCTGTCGCCGATCGCCACCGGCCGCCTCGATCCACCCGACGTGGTCCTGCTCTACGGCACACCGGGACAGATGATCATCCTGATCAACGGCCTGCAGTTCTCGGGCTTCAAGAAGTTCGAGTTCGCCTCGGTCGGCGAGTCGGCCTGCGCCGACAGTTGGGGTCGGGCGCTGCGCACGGGCGAGCCGTCGCTGAGCATCCCCTGCTACGCCGAGCGTCGTTTCGGCGGCGTGCAGGATGACGAGCTGCTCATGGCCATCCCGCCGAGGTACCTGCCCAAGCTGATCGACGGTCTGGACAAGCTCTCGCGCAACGGCCTGAGGTATCCGATTCCCCCGCTCGGGATCCAGGCGGATCCGTCGGAATCACTGTCGAGGTCGTATCAAGATCGGTTCTAGGCCGGACTCTCCCAGTTTCTGGTGGAGTAATCGTCCATCCCCCTCTTTCCAGCGTGCGGGGGCGAGTAAGTGGGGTGAGCTTGCTTGGCGGTGCTTGGCGGTCGCCGGCGTCCAATGGCAACCCCCCTGGCAACTCCTGCCGGTACAATGCTGCTGAGAAGAATGGTTCGCTCATGTGAGCGGAAGCGGAATAGAGGGGGTGTCACGATGGTCACTGTGGAGCAACCGACGATTGAAGAGCGGGTCACGAACCTCGAAAACAGGTTCGACAATCTGCTGACTGAGTTGCAGCAGACCAACGCCGCGCTGGCGAACATCCCCGAGGACTGGCACTACGTCAGGCAACAAGTGGGAAAGCTAGATGCCATCGAAGAGAAGCTCGACAGGCTCCTCGATAGCCAGAACTGACTCCAAGAGGCCACACCCGGCCAACCTTCAACTCCACCCGCCAACTGACGCCAAGGGAGTTTGCGAGGCAGTCACGTTGGCTGCTGGAGATGGGAAGGTGATCTACGCCATGGATAACTTCGACTACCACCAACGGTAACGCGCAAGGCTGTTTCTGCGACCATGAAGCACCCACCGCACCCAGGCGGCATGTTCATTGAGTTCTGTTTGCCCGGAACGGGATCGACGATCGAGTCGGCGGCTGCGCACATGGGTCCGGACCCCGGCGAATTCACTGAAGTCTGCTACGAGCGGGCCCCGATGACGGCTGAGATGGCCGTGCGGGTATCGAAGGCGTTCGGCAGCACGCCGGAAGCGTGGATGAGGATGCAGACGGCCTACGACATCGCCCTGGCCAAGGAAGAGTTCGGAACGGCAGAAATCGAACGCTTACCGGAGCTCTCCGAGGCAGAGTTGGACGCTCTTGAAGTCGAGGGTCTGCCGGAGACGGCCGAAGTGGCCGATTGATCCGACGCTGGCTGTCCACCGCCGACCTACCGCCTCTGTAAACCGCTTGTTGACATCCGCTCCCCGGCGTGGGTAATATTGCTTCTTGCACCCCACTTTCAGCAGTCCCCCTCATGCAGGGGGCGACCGACGGCGGGATGCGCCTTTACAAGGGACATAGTGATTGAGATGCGTCCACAGCATCCCCCCGGGAACCGGCGACGGCGTCGGATCCCACCGACATCAGGGGGGCTGCGGGATACTCTCGCGTCAGCTGGTTGCTTGCTGCAGCCGGATGAGCGCGGGAGGTACGTGTGTGGTTCTAGATGACATGCAAAGATGACTGCGCTGGTCGCCGATTCTTCGGAGACGAGAACAGCGCGACGCGCTGCATGCGGCGGGAAACGTCGGCATGAGCAACAATGCCGGCGAGGAACTTCCCTCGCGACAAGTGCATGCGCGTGGCGTAGCGCAGGTCAAGTGACTACGGCGCACGGTGGATGCCTTGGCACTTCGAGCCGATGAAGGGCGCGGTATGACTGCGATAAGCCAGGAGGAGCCGTCAAGCAGGCTGATCCCTGGATTCCCGAATGGGGCAACCCGGTGGCGGTAATGCGCCATCACCCCAGGCTGAACACATAGGCCTGGTGGAGGTAAGCGGGGGAAATGAAACATCTAAGTACCCCGAGGAAAAGAAACAATTCCGGTAGTAGCGGCGAGCGAACCCGGATAAGCCCAAACCGAGTGAGCCTAATGGAGCCCTCTCCTCTGTTCATTCGGTGTTGTAGGGCGTTGCATTCGCACCGAGGGTGGTGCGACAGCAGTTACAAAATGCGCGGATAGGCGAAGGCCCCTGGAACGGGCCGCCAAAGACGGTGAGAGCCCGGTAGCCGACATCCGACGCACCTGCTGGCAGCGTCCCTGAGTACCACGCGGCACGGTGAAAGCGCGTGGGAAGCTGGGGAGCCCACTTCCCAAGGCTAAATACTCGAAGTGACCGATAGCGGACCAGTACCGTGAGGGAAAGGTGAAAAGTCCCCCGGGAGGGGAGTGAAATAGTTCCTGAAACCGTGTGCTTTCAAGCAGTGAGAGGCGCTTCCGGCGCTGATCGCGTGCCTATTGAAGAATGAACCGGTGAGTTACGTTTTGTGGCGAGGTTAAGGTATTCAGTGCCGCAGCCGCAGCGAAAGCGAGTCTGAACAGGGCGAAGCGAGTCGCAAGACGTAGACCCGAAACCAGGTGAGCTACCCATGGGCAGGGTGAAGCGGAAGTAAAGCTCCGTGGAGGCCCGAACCTTCTTCAGTTGCAAATGGATTGGATGACTTGTGGGTAGAGGTGAAATGCCAAGCGAACCTGGCGATAGCTGGTTCTCCCCGAAATGCCTTTAGGGGCAGCGTTGCGGGAAACGACCGTGGAGGTAGGGCTCTGACTGGGTAAGGGGGCGGACAGCCTACCAACCCCTATCAAACCGCGAATGCCACGGCCGAACCTGCGGCAGTGAGACTGTGGGGGATAAGCTTCATGGTCAAAAGGGAAACAGCCCAGACCGCCGGCTAAGGTCCCGAAATTTCCGCTCAGTGGTAAAGGAAGTCCAGTCGCGCAGACAACCAGGAGGTTGGCTTAGAAGCAGCCATCCTTGAAAGAGTGCGTAATAGCTCACTGGTCGAGTGATTGGGCGCCGACAATTCAACGGGGCTCAAGCGGAATACCGAAGCCGCGGATCTGACCTCAGCTTGCTGAGGCAGGTGGTAGGGGAGCGTTCCGTTCAGCAGTGAAGCCGGACCCGCGAGGGCTGGTGGAGCGGACGGAAGTGAGAATGCCGGTATGAGTAGCGAAAGGTGTGTGAGAACCACACCCACCGAATACCTCAGGGTTCCTACGGCAGGGCAATCCGCGTAGGGTTAGGCGGGCCTAAGCCGAGGCCGAAAGGCGTAGGCGATGGACAGACGGTTCATATTCCGTCCCCGCTGTTTGTGTGCCTGAGCGACAGGGGTGACCCGGGTTGATAACGTGAGCGGGCCTACTGGACATGGTCCGTCGCGCTGCGTAAGCGTCGAGCGGGGTTCAAATACCGCTCGGTTAAGCCGAGGCGGCGCGGAAGCGGCGACGTCAGTCAAAGCGACTCGTGCGAAAACCCCGGCAAGAAAACCCTCGGTCGCGAATACATTCAGCGCCCGTACCGCACACCGACACAGGTAGGTGAGGGTAAGTACCTCCAGGTGGACGAGTGATTCCTCGCTAAGGAACTCGGCAAAATAGTTCCGTAACTTCGGGAGAAGGAACGCCTCGCGGCTTGGCCCCGACTCGCTCGGGTGCTGGGCCGGAGGCCGCAGCGAGCAGGCCCAGGCGACTGTTTAACAAAAACACAGGTCTCTGCGAACGCGAAAGCGGACGTATAGGGGCTGACGCCTGCCCAGTGCTGGAAGGTTAAGGGGAGGGCTTCACGGCTCGAACCGAAGCCCCAGTGAACGGCGGCCGTAACTATAACGGTCCTAAGGTAGCGAAATTCCTTGTCGGGTAAGTTCCGACCCGCACGAATGGCGTAACGATCTGGGCACTGTCTCGGCGAGGAGCTCGGCGAAATTGAAGTGGCCGTGAAGATGCGGCCTCCCCGCAGATGGACAAAAAGACCCCGTGGAGCTTTACTACAGCTTGACATTGAAGGTCGCCTTACGATGCGTAGGATAGGTGGGAGCCGGTGAACCCAGGCTTGCGGGCCTGGGGGAGGCAACCTTGGAATACCACCCTTCGTATGGTGTCCTTCTAACGCACGAGCAAGCGTGCGGACCGTGTCTGGTGGGTAGTTTGACTGGGGCGGTCGCCTCCCAAATTGTAACGGAGGCGCGCAATGGTTCCCTTAGGGTGGATGGAAATCACCTGTCACGTGTATTGGCATAAGGGAGCTTGACTGCGAGACTGACACGTCGAGCAGGGACGAAAGTCGGCCAAAGTGATCCTACGGTTCCGAGTGGTAGGGCCGTGGCTTATCGGATATAAGTTACCCCGGGGATAACAGGCTTATCTTGCCCGAGAGTTCACATCGCCGGCAAGGTTTGGCACCTCGATGTCGGCTCGTCGCATCCTGGGGCTGGAGTCGGTCCCAAGGGTTGGGCTGTTCGCCCATTAAAGCGGCACGCGAGCTGGGTTCAGAACGTCGTGAGACAGTTCGGTCTCTATCCTCTGTGGGCGTTGGAGCATTGCGGGGAACTGCCCCTAGTACGAGAGGACCGGGGTGGACGGACCGCTGGTGTGTCAGTTGGAGGGCCTACCTCCACAGCTGGGTAGCCATGTCCGGACAGGAGAAGCGCTGAAAGCATCTAAGCGCGAAACCAACCTCAAGATGAGTGCTCCCTCCGCCTTTGAGCGGATAAGGCCACGGGAAGACGACCCGTTTGATAGGCGACAGGTGGAAGCCCGGTAACGGGTGCAGCTGAGTCGTACTAATGGCCGAATGGCTTGACCTGCCCTGCGCCACGCGCAGCACGATTTGCACCGTGCCGCGATACGCAGCGCAGCATCAGGCATGCGTCAACTACATACGTACGCATCTCTTCACTATCTCCCCCCGTTGCGGGATAGAGCAGCGGTAGCTCGTCGGGCTCATAACCCGGAGGTCGTGGGTTCGAATCCCACTCCCGCTACCAGTCCCATCACAAACGGCCGATGCCCAGCGCATCGGCCGTTTGTCGTGCCCCTGGGGTATGCGTCTGGAGCTGGCGTACGGCTTGACCCTGTAGGGTCCCATGCGACTCCTGCGATTCCGCTCTCTCCCCGCAAGGGACTGATGCACGACTCTCCTTCTCCCCCCCTTTGTGGGGGAGATGCCGAAGGCAGAGGAGGGTATTGGCCGCAGCTTCTATCTGGTACTCACCGATCGCCCCCCATATGTCACTCCGTGACATCTCCCCACGCAAAGGAGGGGAGCGGAATTGGAGGTTGCGCATCGGCCTCATATTAGGGGACAGTGAGGGGGTGGTAGTCAACTCCTGGTTGCTATCGCCGGCCGTCCAGCGGCTCGCCGAGCTGCTCGTCCAGGGCCGAGAACACAAACCGATCACCGACTTGCACCTCTTCAGTCATGACCGGATTGAGCAACACCTCGTCGCCACGCACAATCGCGATTAACCGGCGACTTCCTGCGCGCTCCACCGCCCATTCAACCGTGTGCTTCACCCACGTTGCGGGGATCGGAAACACACCGATTCCGTAGCTGTCCGTCAGCGGTAGAAAGTCGCTGGCCAGTGAGACCTGGATCATGTGCGCGAAGCGCTCGGCGCCATCCCGCTCTGGACGGATCACGCGCTGCGCTCCCAGCAACCGAAGAATGCGGGCATGTCGGTCAGTCGACGCCTTGGCGTAGACCATCTCGATCTCGAGTTGCTTGAGATTCATCATCGCCAGCACGGACGCCTCGAGATCCGCGGTCGCCACGACGGCCACGTCAACCTCACCCAGCGACAAGGCTCTCAGTGCATCGATGTCGGTAATGTCCGCAATCCGAGCATCCGTCACGCGCGGCGCCAGTTCGTGTACATGGCCTTCGTCCATATCGATGGCGAGAACGTCGTGACCCAGGTCGTCCAGCGACTCAGCCAAGTGCGAGCCGAAGCGTCCCAGCCCCAACACCGCGACTTGCATGGCGGCTCCTAACCGATTCGCACCGCTTCGGTCGGGAAGCGGAAGCGCTCACGTGGTCGATCGGGTATCAGGCTGGTGATCACCAGCGGTCCCAGCCGACCAACGAACATCATCATGATCAGGATATTGGCCCCGGCCTGCGTTGCCTGCTGCGACGCGCCCTGGGTCCAGCCGCAGTTGGCCAGCGCCGACATGACGTCGAACGCGGCCGGCAGAATCGCAATCCCTGGATCAACTGCGATAAAGAACAACAGTCCAAACGTGTAGCCGCCCAGCGCGATCAACACCAGCGCGTTTGCACGCAGTACCACCGAGGCCGGGATCTCACGTCCAAACGCGACCACACGCGCCGACCCGACCAGCGCTGAGGCTACGCCAAACATGACGACCATGAACGAACCAATCTTGATTCCCGAGGCCGTCGATGTCGAAGCGCCGCCAATGAACATCAGCATGATCATCGCCAGCGACGTGTCATCGCTGGCCTGACTCAGAGGCGACGTGGTCATGCCCGTGGTCCGGTTGACCGAAAGGAACAGCGAATTGACTAGTTTCGAACCCACGCTCTGGTCGGCGAACAGCCGCGACCAGTCCGCAATCAGGAAGAATGCCATGCCGAGCACCAACAACATCCCCATGCCCGTGATCACGAACTTGGTGTCCAGCGTCCAGCGGCGGCGGGGCTGTCGCAGATTGAAGACGGTCAGGAACGACAACGAACCCAGGAACGCCGAGATGCCCATCACAATCATCGGCCAGGCGTCGTGTGCCTGTCCGACAAAGCTCCTGCTGCCACCCATCAGGTCGAAGCCTGCGTTGTTGAATGCGGAGATTGCGTGGTACCCCGCCAGCCAGACGGCGCGCCAATGCGAGACGTCGCCCGGCTGCTCGATCAGGAACCAGGGCAACAGCAGAAGGAACGTGACGAACTCGACTGCCGCGGTGTAGATCATGATCCGACGCAGTAACACCGAGGCGCCCGAACCATCCACGCCCGAGGTCATCAGCTCGAGTCCCAGGAACGCGCGACCGCGTATCCCCAGCCGCTGGCCGGCCAGCACAATCAGCACGCCGGCGTACATCGTGACGCCCAGTCCGCCGAGTTGGAACAGGGCCAGGGTGACGAACTCGCCAAAGTGGGAGAACGTCTCCTCGGTGTCGAAGCGAGTCAGCCCAGTCACACTGACCGCCGAGACCGACGTAAACAGCGCATCGAGGAAGGGCACTGATTCGCCGCTGGCAGATGAGATCGGCAGACTCAGCAGTAGGCCTCCAAGCAGCATCAGCAGAGCAAAGAGCACCACCACCATCCAGGCTCGTGGCGTAATCCGAATCCGCCGCTGACGACGCCCTCGGACTCGTTCAGGCTGCAGCCGCACCCGTCGCAGCACCACATCACCCGGTCGCCGGCGATAACCGCGTCGCTGGCTCATCCCCACAACCCTCCAGGTCCTTCCAAGTCGGAGTGTATGCCTCATGCAGTGCGACAGGATGTCGAGTCATAACTCCGCAGCTCGGTAGGATGGGAATCGCCGTAGGTCCATAGCGATCCTGCCCTCCAGGCCTGCAGAGGATGTCTCAGAAGTCGCCTTGGTTGATTGAATCCCAGTCCCCGCTTTGCGGAGACCTTTGGCAAGCTACGCTCACCGTCATTGCCGCGCCCCGACGCGGCAATCTGGCCGCATCCTGCACGAACGTCTGTGCCTGAATCAGCGAGATACCCGCGACAAGCACGGGTATGACGGAGCTGGTTGCGCGTGCTTGTTTCCTGTTCAAAGGTCTCCTTCACGCGGGGTGCCCGCGAGCGACACGGGATTACCGGTGGTGAAGTCCTGTGCGGGCAAGGAGCAGGTCCCCGCTTTACGCGGGGACTGAGAATCTAGACCTCTGAGACGTGCTCGAAGAGGTGCTGGAGTAGCCTGCTGAGAGCGTCCGGTGCGGCATTTCGGAGGTATGAACATGGCGATCGCGGCTGATATCGCGCGGGCGATGGAGGACAGTTCCTGGATTCGGAGGATGTTCGAGCTGGGCATCCAACTGCGCCAGGAGCGCGGCCCCGAGAACGTCTTCGATCTCTCGCTGGGCAATCCAATCACCGAGCCGCCGCCGCAATTCTTCGACGAGCTGCGAGCCTACGCCGCCCAGGACGCCGCTGGCGTCCACCGCTACATGCCCAACGCGGGCTACGTCGAGACTCGCCAAGCCGTCGCCGACGCCCTCTCCGACGAGACCGGACTGCACTACGGCGCCGATCACATCGTCATGACCGTCGGAGCCGCCGCGGCCCTCAACGTCGTCATCCATTCGCTCTGCGATCGCGACGATGAGGTGGTCATCCTCACCCCGTTCTTCGCCGAGTACTTGTTCTACGCGACGAGTCACTCGGCCAAGCCAGTGGTCGTTGGGTGCGACGACAACTTCACCCCCGACCTCGACGAGCTCGCGAACAAACTGTCCGCGCGCACCAAGATCGTGATCGTCAACTCACCCAACAATCCCACGGGCGCGATGTATCCGGCCTCGTTCATCGAGTCGCTCGCGCAACTGCTACGCGACAAGTCGGCCGAGTTCGGCACAGAGATCTTCCTCGTCAGCGACGAGCCATATCGCAAGATTCTGTTCGACGAACACAGCTATCCGTTCCCGCAACAGTCCTATGAGCGGACCATCACCGTCACCTCGCACGCCAAGGACATCGCGCTGCCCGGCGATCGGATCGGCTACCTCGCGGTGCATCCCGACTACGCCGGCTCCGAGCATGGCGCTCAGCTCATGGACGCGCTGATCTTCTGCAATCGGGTCCTGGGCTTCGTCAATGCGCCGGCGATCATGCAGCACCTGGTCCGCAACTTGCAGACCGTGACCATCGACACGACCGACTACCAGCAGAAGCGCGATTATCTCTACGACGTCCTCACCACGGCCGGCTACGAGGTGCGCAAGCCCGAGGGCGCCTTCTACATGTTCCCCAGATCGCCGGTCGCCGACGAAATGCAGCTCGTCGCCGCGCTGCAGCGTCAGGGCGTGCTGGTCGTGCCCGGTCGAGGCTTCGGCATGGAGGGCTACTTCCGCATCTCCTACTGCGTGGAGCAGAGTGAACTCGAAGGGGCCGCCCCAGGCTTCGCCGCCGCCATTCAGGAGTTAACCGGCTGACCGACAGCCTCTTCGGTCAGCCGCCCAAACCGAGTTCGCAGTGTAAGCTGAGATGCGGTCGGCCCTATCGTCTAGAGGCCTAGGACGCCAGCCTTTCAAGCTGGTAGCACGGGTTCGAATCCCGTTGGGGCCACCAAACTGGACAAAATCAAGAACCTTCGAGTTGACGTTCTCTCTGGCTCTTTGAGTGGCATCCCCGGATGTAGAGTGCGGGGCCAGAACCCAGAGCCACAGAGATCCTCGTGAGCTTGCCGGTTGCGGAACTTTGAGAGCCAAGCACGATGTCAGCGCTCTCCTCAATGGATAGCATGTCCTTTGCCCGAGTTGCGGTAGCGGACATCTTTGCCCAAGTATGCAAACTCCGAAGCCACACCTCGTTGGTTGCCTTTTCGGCCAGGCCTGATGGTCAGTCAGCTGCCTCAACCGATCTCGCGGGTAGCCGATCTTGAGCCCTCCAGACTCGATCCAGAATCGGCCGTCCCGCCGTTGCTGGTTCGACAAACTCGGGGCGATAGATCCAGGGCAGCCGGCTTGAGTGCGGGCGGATCACCACGGGACGAATCCGGTAACCGAGCAGGCGCTCAGCGGTAAAGCCCAGCTCCATGACCATGCCTTGCGTCGTCGGCACGGACCAGGCCTGGTCGAAGACGAAGTTGCCCATCGAATAGGCGACTAACGCTTCGCCGAGATGCTCGACCGCCTGTACCCAATGCGGATGATGGCCGATCAGGAGGCTGGCCCCGGCTTCGATGGCGACCCCGGCGAGCTGTCGTTGATAGAAGACCGGATTCGAGGTGTACTCAACGCCCCAGTTCGCGCCCACGATCACATGATCGGCGAGCAGAAGGGCGTCCGCGATGTTGTCCCGCAGATACTCGACATCGAGCGGCGCGGTGCCGGGGCTCTCCTCAGTGGCGTGGTACCAGGGCGCGATCATGTCGTAGCCCAGGAAGGCGAAGCGGACCGGGTCGCTGCGCGTATCGACGCGCACTACCGCCGGCGCTCGAGCGGCATCGAGGTGTTCGCCCGCTCCGACCGTCACGATGCCCGCCTGGCTCAGCCGCCCCAACGTCTCCTCAAGCGCCGCCGCGCCGCTGCAGCCGCCCCAGCAATCCTTCATGTGATTGCCGATCGTGAACAACACGTCCAGGCCCGCGTTCGCCATGGCCGGTACGGCGCGGTGGCTGCCGGTGAACACGACGGTCGCTTCACACGGCGTCAAGTCGCCGTCCGCAATCAACGGGTGTTCCAGCGCAGCGACCGCCAGATCCGCAGCCACGAGCTCGTCACGCACGCCGTCGAACATCGCATCGTAATCGTCCAACTCAGCGAGGACATGGTTCGTGCAGCGCACCGGGATCAGCTCTCCGGTGATCGCGACACCGACCGGATCGAACTGGTGCGGCAGCCTCTGCAGGGTGGCGGTAAACCTGTTCAGATCGGCGAGCGTCCTCGGCGCCTCAACCCAGCGCAGCTGGCGCAACGGCGACTCGAAGGCCGGATCGCGATATGGGTCATGACCATCGACGGTCAGCGCTAACACGCCGAGGCGAAGCTGTTGCGTGTCGACCAGCGCGAATGACCCAGGAGTGGCAGCGATCTTATCTACGAGTTCATCATCAGGCAGCAGCTGGACCGACAGCTCGGCGATCGCAAGCCCGAACGACTCGGCAATCATGCGTACTTGCGAGCGGGGCAAGTAGACGGTAATCGGTTGAGTTGCTCCTCCCAGCGCCGACCAATCCCGGGTCATACCGCGAAGAACGCGCGCCACGTCCGAACGGCTGACGTCCAGCACATCGCGCCGTTGGTCTGTGATCGCCGCCCAGTGCGCCGCGACGAAGAGCCGCGCCGTCGCAGGACTTGGCTCGGAACCTTCGTGATCCGTGGCGATCGGAAGGGACTGACTCAGGTCCTGCGGGCGTGGCGATGCAGCGGCGATCGCGTTGCCCATCGTGAGCAGCAGAGCGATGAGTCCCAGAACGATCGACGCGGAGCACTTCGCGGTGGGATGCTTGGGCACTTGGGGACTACGCTCTACGCCGCTGCCTACGTCCGGTGTTTCGCAAGGGCTGACCGTTCGCACCCCCAATCGCCAGTATCCGCATCTGGTCAGCCTCTATTGCAGGCTGCCGGCGTGGATACCCAGTCGCTCGTTCAGTTGCTCATGACGAAACGCAACGAGTTGGCTGGTGTTGCGCAACTGGCTCGTCAGGCGCTGATAGGGTCGATACTGTTCAAGCCACGCGTGCAGCGTGTTCAGTGATTCCTGAACCTCCTCCGGAACTACTTCTTCCAGCGGAAACGCTGCGCGAAATCCCAATCCAGCTAGGGGAATCTTACTGGTCGCCTTCTTCCACAGATCCTCTTCCGTCTGTTGCAAGACCACGTCTAACTCGTAGCTGGCGATCCCTTGAGCAATCGTCGCCTCCAGGGACTGTTGGCGCCGCGCGTCTGTGAAGTGGAGCGTCTCGTTACTGTTGCGCGTTCGGTCGACCTGGCGCCGCCACTCCTCTCCGGTCTCCAGCGCGTCTTCCACCCTCGTCAACGCCTGATCCTTCACGTATTCCTGAACGCCCCTGCGCGCGGCGAGTGCATCAGTCAGTTCGTCGTACAAATCGATTCCTTCACTCACCAGGAAGTCAGCTGCGTCGATACCTCCCTTTACAACGTCAGCAGTGGTGAGTGGGTCTGCGGTCAACGCTGTATGCGCCGTTTTGGCCGCGAAGATCAGCGCAGCGACCTGAGTGGCACGAGTGAATCGTTCCGTCCACTTGACGGCCTCGCCGTGGTCTAGGTACGCTTGGTACCCAATCTCTGCCGCCCGAAAGCCTTCTTCGACCACGTCATAGTCACCGAGCACTTTTGGCGCGGTCGAATAGTAGTAGCCGGCGGTGAAGAGGGCGCGGTCGCGTTCCTGATCGGTCGGCGGCGCATCGCCGCAAACCAGGTAGCGGACATCGCTGCCCGTGCGAACCCACTTGCCTGGCAGCCTGACGTTGTCGCCGACGACCTGCTCCGGTGTGTAGCTCCAGTTAAGCGGCACCCCAATGACCCGGTACACGTCACCGGAGTCGTCGATCATGACCTTTCGGGTGGGGAATGTGATGCCCTCCTCGACCGGCTCGCTCAGGCGGCAGCCGGGCAGCGGGATGTCGATCTCCGAACTCCGTTTCCAACCCTCAGATGGGTTGGCTGGCAACCGACGAGTGTCAGGCAGGAGGCGCTGGCCCTCGGGAGTGACGAAGCTGAACTCGGTGCGGCCGTCGGCAAGTCTCCGAGCGGCGATTTGGCCCAACCGTTCGCCGTGATAGCTGATCGTGGAGGCGGTCAACCAGCGGTCAACCGGCGCGTTCCTCGGGAAGTGTCTGGTTCCAGGCAGAATCCGGCGTTCCGAGGGCGCTTGCAGGGCGAATTCGATCCGGCCATCGTCAAGGCGTCGCGCGACGACGCGTGCGCTCAGCGAGGACGGCTGAGCTTGCGCTGCATGTCCCCTCGCAAAACTGGTTCCGTAGAGCGAGTCGGCGCCCCAACACTCGACGGCGCCGCTGCTCGTGACGGCGCAGGTGTGGTATTCGCCGGCGCTGACCTGGCTGAAGCGTCCCGCTGGCGCATCCGTCTGGCCGTGGCCGTTGTAGCCCCAACACTCGACGGCGCCGCCGCTCGTGACCGCGCAGGTGTGGCCCGAGCCGGCGCTGACCTGGCTGAAGCGGCCCGAGGGCGCATCCGTCCGGACGGTGCTCCTGCCCCAACACTCGACGGCGCCGCCGCTCGTGATTGCGCAAGTGTGCCAGCTGCCGGCGCTGACCTGGTTGAAGCGGCCCGAGGGCGCATCCGTCTGTCCGTAGTTGTTGTCGCCCCAACACTCGACGGCGCCGCCGCTCGTGACCGCGCAGGCGTGCCACAGGCCGGCGCTGACTTCTGTGTAGCGTCCCGCCGGCGGAGATGGCAACCACCGGAAAGATGAGAACGGATCGTATCTAATGGACCAACATTCAAGCCCGCCGTCGGTCTTTATCGCGCACGCAGAGAGATTACTAACGCTGATCTCTGTGAAGCGGCCAGCCGGCGCATCCTCCTGGCGGTAATATTCTTCGCCCCAGCACTCCAGCTCGGCGCCGCTCGTGATCGCGCAGGTGTAGGCGTCGCCAGCGCTGACCTGGTTGAACCGGCCCGAGGGCGCATCAGTCTGCTCATGTTCGTTGTCACCCCAACACTCCAACTCTCCGCCGCTTGTGACCGCGCACGTGTGATCCCTGCCGATGCTGACCTGGCTGACCTGGCCAGAGGGCACATTAGCTTGGGAATAGCTGACCTTGCTCCAGCACTCCAATTCGCCTCTTGCCGTGATCGCGCAAACTCCCTCGCCGAAGAAGTGAGCACCTGCCTCTCCAATATCTATCTTGGCTCTCACAGAGATCTGGCGGAAGCGGCCTGTCGGCGTGTCTGTCCAGCCGAACCTGTCGTCGCCCCAGCACTCCAGCTCGCCTTCGACTTTGATCGCGCAAGCAGTGGACGCGCCAACGCTGACCTTGGTGAAACGGCCCTCCGGCGCATCATTCAGGCCAGAGCCATAGGCATCACCCCAGCACTTCAGTTCACCGTCGACCGTGACCGCACACGCAGTCGCCGGGCCAACGCTGACATCCGTGAAACGGCCCGTCGGCGCATCCGTTGCAAGGGCCTGACTGTGATAGGTTTCGCGACTCCAGCACTTCAGCTCGGCCCCGGTCGTGATTGCGCAGGTGTGATTGAAGCCGGCGCTGACCAGGCTGAAGCGGCCCGAAGGCACATCCGTCTGGGGCAAGTAGCCACTGTAATCGTGGTAGGCCCAGCACTCTAGCTCGCCTCCGGCCCTGATAGCGCAAGCATGGTCAGAATAATCATTGGGTGCCCTTCCCCCAATACTGAGGTCAGAGAATCGGCCCAAGGGATGCTGCACTACCCCTGCGTCGCCCCAACACTCCAGTTCGCCACCGGTTCTGATTGCGCAGATGTGATCGTCGCTGGTACTGACGTCTTTGAAGCGGCCCGCCGGCAATACCGTCCAGCCGTAGACGACACTACCCCAACACTCCAACTCGCCGCCGGTGTCGATGGCGCAGCCACTTTCGTCTCCACCACTTACCGACACTGCGTGATGAGCGCCAGCCTGCTCCGAGTCCAGGGCAAGCAGGCCCAGCGTGAGCAGGGCAATCAAGCCAAACCCCAGCAGCGTACGTCCGGGCCACGCCAAGCTGTTTCTGATTCCGGTCATTTCGCGCTGATTCATCATTGTGCCTCACCACCAAGCAGGAGATACAGGTATGGCAACGGGGAGGTGGCCCCGTCTAGATCCGGGCAGAGCGGATGCGGAGGCGGGCCGGCCCTGACCTCAATCGTCAGGTGTGGCGCCAGCGCCGTGCCCCGCATCCCCAATCGTCCGAGCTGGTCGCCCGGTTGGACCTCAATCGGGTTGTCGTTATCGGCATCTCGGAACCGAGGCTCGAGTTCGTTCAGATGCTTCACGTATAGGGTGTTGCGACCGTCCCAAATGCCAATGTCGCCAACGCTTTCATCCGCGAGGATGACCCAGCCATGCACGACCGAGTACACGGGGTGCCAGGACCGGGTTCGCCAGTCAGAGACGCCGCGTCGGCCGTCTGGAGTGACTTCGTACGGCTGGGCGTCCCAACCGTAGTTGATCGGCTCATCGTCAGCATCGCGGCAAACGCTGGTTGGCCAGTCGCTCTGATAGTAGTTGAAGCCGATCAGTCCCAGCTGCCCATCATCATCCACCTTGTCATTAGAGAAACGGAACAGCCGCTTATAGAACCACGGCCCCAACCGTACTTCGCGTTGCCTGTCCGTCAGGCCAGCGTCGAGGCTCGGTAAGCTGGCGCCGAAGTCCCGATTGATTGAACCGCCGTGGTCACCTTCAAACTGGTCGCTGGCCGGGGTTTGGCCTGCAGCTGAGACCTCCGGTCTGGCACTCTCGCGGATCGAGAGTTCATACTCACCAACCTCGTCCGTCCCATAGCTGGTCACGATCACATTGAAGGTTCCCCGATCAACGTCGAGCGTCAGTCCCGCATCGCAGCAATCGCTGAGATCGTCGTTCTCCGCGTAGACGGAGTCGTCAGCGGCGTCCCACACGAACAGGTAGGCATCAAAATCATCTGACTGCAACGTAATCTGAACGGTGCTGGCGGTGTCCAGAATCAATCGATAGACGTGATTGTTTCTGTTGTCATCTCTGAAGTCGCATTGGCCGGCGCGCAGCGTACGTTCTATGGAGAACGGAAGCGCCTCGACAGACACGTATTCGCAATCCTGGAGGTCTATTGAACTGCGGTTGCGGTCGTCTGTTGCGTCCTCCTGCTGACCGGATGGTGGCTCGGAAGTTGCGTCAGAGGTTGCCTCGGATGTTGCGCGCGATGATCGCCCGCCATCCTCATCGGCTTGCTGGTTGTCGCGTTCCTGTTCCTCCTCTGGTTGAGGTGAGGATGTGGACTGTTGTTGTGCATCCTCGGTTGATTGCCGCTCTTGCGACTCCGCTGACTGGGTTGACGACTCGGCTTCGTCGCTCGGTCGAAGGGTTTTCGTACCCTTTGGCCGAATGGTCGGCTCCGCTTCCTCGTCCGTATCGGTATTGTCAGCCTCGACGTCTTCCGCAGGCCTCATGACGCTGGGCTGATCTGAGTCGGTGGCGACCAGTACCGAGGGATAGGTGGAGTAAACCACAACGACGGCGCCCGCTGCGATGGCGGCCAGGGTGAGGAGTATGCCAACGAAGCGGAGGGCAACACGTTTCATTCGACTGCCTTTCAGGCTTGACGGCGACTAATCGAACGCCGCCCGAACTTCAGATTCCAGGGACTTGGGAGCGGTAATGGACACGTTGTCGTTGACCGCCAGGATGGTGTCCGGGTCCGTGCTCAGCGGTTGCTCATTTCGCGAGATGGCGGTCACCTCGGCGCCGATTGGGAGCTGGAGGAGGCTGAGCGGTGTGCCGGCCGCATTGCCGCCGCGTTCGATCGTGATGCTGAAGGTGTGTATCGCCTCAGTCAGTGTCGATGCCGCCGGCTGATTGGTCTCGGCGTCGGCCCAATCACCTTCTGCATCGGACTCAACGGGGTCTTGAGCCTCGGCATCATCCTCAGGCGCCACAAGGGTTACGGCCTCTTCGGTCTCTTCTTCGGTGTCCTCGTCGGTCTGTTCGTCGGCTGCCTCGTCAGGCTGGGTACCAGCCACAGGTTCGACGAGCACGCTGCTGGTCGACACGGTGTAGAGCGCCCAATATGCAACGACGGTCCAAAGCAACGACAGGCAGATCCAGATATAGGCCAGAGGGTAGTCGCTCGGTACGGGAGGCACGGTGTTCTCTCCGACCAAGATGAAGGCAACATGAAGCAGGATGTATCCGATGCTGATGCTCGAGATCGCCAACGTCTGCCGCGCGGCAAATGTGCGCCAGCGCTTCGACACTCCTCCAACCAGGAGAGCCACTGGCAGCAGCGCTCCCGCCCCGAGCAGAGCGACAGCGAGCCATACCAGCGGGCGGTAGTCGCCGTTCCACCAATCGAACAACTCCACATATGAGACGGACTCGGAAGCATAGCCGGCCAGCACGATGGCCGCAGCAGGCAACACTCCGATGCCGAGTATCCAGCGAAGCGAACTGATCGTACGTATCATTTCAGTTCCAGCTTTCTTGTCATTGAGGTCGCAGTGCCCGACTCAGGCAAACGACTCGTGATCCTCTGGCATGACGGCTACGGCTCAAGCACCAGCGGCGCCTCGGGATGTATCCCGAGTCGCTCGTTCAGTTGCTCATGACGTAACGCAACGAGTTGGCTGGTGTTGCGCAACAGGCTCGTCAGGCGCTGATAGGGTCGATACTGTTCAAGCCACGCGTGCGCCTTGTTCAGTGATACCCGAACCTCCTCCTGATCATCGCCGAATAGATCGTCCAACGCATACGCTGCACGAAATGCGAATCCAGCTGTGGGAATCTTGGTGGTCGCCTTCTTCCACAGGTCAACTTCCGTCTGTTTCAAGACCACATCTAACTCGTAGCCGGCGATCCCCTGTGCAATCGTCGCCTCCAGGGACTGTTGGCGCCGCGCGTCTGCGAAGTTGAGCGTCTCGTTGCTGTAGCGCTTCCCGTCGACCTGGCGCCGCCACTCCTCTCTTGTATGCAGCGCGTCCCGCACCATCCTCAACGCCAGGTCTCTCACGTATTCCTGCCTGCGCTCGGTGAGCGATTCAGTCAGCTCGTCGTACAGATCTAGTCCTTCACTCGCCAGCACCTCAACTCCATCGAGCCCTTCCAGTACAACTTCACCAATGGCGTCTACGTCTGCATTCACCACTGTATGCACCGAGTGGGCCGCGAGGACCAGCGCAAAGACCTGAGTGGCAAACGTGAATCGTTCCGTCCACTTGACGGCCTCGCCGTGATCGATGTATGCCTTGTTCCCAATCTCCGCTGCGCGGTAGCCTTCAACCACCACGTCATAGTCACCGAGCGCTTTTGGCGTGGTCGAATAGTAGTAACCGACTGTAAACAGAGCACGGTCGTATTGCAGAGCGGTTGGTGTCGCGTTACTGCAGACTCGATAGCGGACGCGGCCATCGTCGATCTCCCTACTGGAAACCCGATAGACCGCGTCACTGTCATCGACCGTCACCCTACGCTGGCCGAGCACGAAGCCGTTATCGACCGGCTTGCTGAACCTACAGCCGGTGATCGGAATCTCGATCTCGCTGGACCTGACGAGTCCTCCGAACCTCGGCAGCTGCGAATGTCGCGGCAAGATGCCTTGCTCCGGAGCCAACACAACGCCGTCGGGAGTGACGAATCGAAGCACGGTGCGGCCATCCTCAAGCCGTAGCGCTTGGATTCGGCCCAGCGTCTGGCCGTTTAGCTGAACCTCACTGGTTGACAGCCAACGGCCTGTCGGCGCCGCGGGGGGCAGTCGGTTGCTACGCGGGCTGAGCGCTAGGCCGTTGTTCAGAACCAACGAGGTATCAATGCTGCCATCATCCAACGCCCGTGCGCCGATCCGAGCGGTCAAGGTTTCGGGTACCGTCGTCGTCGTCTCGACGAAGTGCGCCGTGATCTGCTGTTGGCCCTGCAACCGGACGAGCGCCTCGGGATGTTCGCCCTCGTGGTCGCCCGACCAATGGCTGAAGCGCCAACCGATCTCGGGACGAGCCTCCAGGAGCGCGTGGAGTACCTGCTCCGTCGCCACGTCACCGTCGCGGATGACGGGCGCGCTGCGATACTCGGGGTCGTGCTGCACAATCGCGCCAGCATGCTCCCCTGGTTGGACGCTGAGCTTCAGCCTGGCTGTGGCGGGTTGCTCATCGGAATGCGAATCGTCGCTCTGTCCGATCGTAAGATCGATTGTTGGATGATAGGTATCAGTTGAGCCCCAACACTCGACGGCGCCGCCGCTCGTGAGCGCGCAGGTGTGGTCTTCGCCGGCGCTGACCTGGCTGAAGCGTCCCGCGGGCGCTTCCGACTGGCCGAACCTGTTCGCGCCCCAACACTCGACGGCGCCGCCGCTCGTGAGCGCGCAGGTGTGGTCGTAGCCGGCGCTGACCTGGCTGAAGCGTCCCGCGGGCGCATCCGTCTGTCCAGCCCAGTTCTTGCCCCAACACTCGACGGCGCCGCCGCTCGTGACCGCGCAGGTGTGGCTGCTGCCGGCGCTGACCTGCACCGCGTGGTGGGCGTCAGCTTGCCCGGAGTCCAGCGCAAGCACTGCGGCGACGCCCACGACGATCACCGCTAACGCAGCGACCATTTTCCAGATCGACGACCATTGATTACGATGCATCTTCGGACTCCTGATCGTGAGTGCTGACGGTTGTCGGCGCCGCCGCCTGTTGGCCGTCATCGCTGGGCTGACCGATGGAACCGCCGAAATTCAGAGCGACCACTACAGCCCCAATCGCCCATACCCACAGTGCGGGAGATCCGAAGACCCATCCAACCCCTGTTACCCCGAGGGCGTACAACCCGCCGACGAATGCCAACTCCAACAGCAGCAACAGGCTTCCGATCACTTCACTGACACGCACGGCCTGTCTGAAGTCCGGGTTTGCTACACCACTCGTTTGGTAGGCCGCTAGAGCATTCCAGCCAACACAAACAATGCACAGGATCGGCGCCAACCAGAACAGATTCAACCAGCCGGCCCCCTCGACATCCGACCACTCTGCAAGCGCCGCCCCGAGCCGGATGGTATCGAAAACGGTAAATGAAATTCCCCAGTCAGAGTCAGTGACGAACGGCAGGACAAACAGAGCCAGCAACACCATCACTGCCCCGACCATTGGACGTATCACTTGGATGCGTGTCGCCACGCTCGCGGGCTGGGCAGCAGGTACATCACTGACTTGCTCTCGCTCTTGCGGTACGGTTTGTTCGCGCGGTGCGATGCTCACCCTGGTGACGGGTTGCATCCTCGGACGCTCAAAGTCACCCGACCATCTGATCAGTTGGCGCGCGATCTGCGGTCCCCAATGGTCCATCGCAGCGAGGCGCCACCCAAGGATGAGCAAGAGGGTGCCGCCCGTGGTCATCAATGCATCGTTGGCGCGATCGCAGAACAGCGCCAGTCCCGCGATGATGAGCAGCGTCATCAGGCCTGCCGCCAAACGAGCCGAGCGATGGGTCAGCGGTCGGTAGGCGAGGAGCCAAAGGGCAAGGATGCCGAGACCGAGCGCGCCGATTGACTGGAGCACAAAGAACATCTGACGGTGCCAAGACAACCACTCCCAGAAGAATGCGTGGCGCTCGAGGCCGATCACAAACAGCAGCAGCGCGACGAACGTCAATCCCATCGCCGTGGCCCAGCTCTGTGGCGATGTCAATGTCGAATCGCCCCAGCGAGTGTGTCGCTCGAAGCCCCACTCGCTGAATGCATGCCACTGTCGCCGGAGCGACTCAATCACGCTCGGCGGTTGCTGATGTTGATCTTGGTCTTGGTCAGGCATGTTCCGTGATTCCATTTGACGAGCCTTTCGGCATCCGAAGGGCCATCGTGACCTGGACAAGATGGTTGAGGGTGGTCACTGGGTTACTCCCACCAGTCCCAGTCGCCAGCGGCCTCGCATTCATCAATCCAACGCTGTTCGCTCTCAGTGAAGCCCCTAAACGGATTGCCGGACGCCATGTTTGGCGGCGCAGTGCGCCCATTAGGGACATCGCTGGACCTGACATATGTGTTGCCTTCCTCAAACACGCAACGCCAGACTCTGCCGTCGTCCCTAACGAAGTTCGCTGGGACATCGCTACCGCCGCCGCAGGCGGTCAGGACGAGGCCCAGCGCTGCAGTCAGCACGGCCAGGCTGGCGACGATCCCCCGACGAGACGAGGGCGGCGTTCGTTGTTCACCATTCATCAGTCAGTCCGTTCTGTCCGTCAGGTTCTTCAGCGGCGGCGGCAAGGTCGCGGTAGCTATCGACCGAACACATCGGCCCACAGGTATGTTGCTGAGGCGTACTGTTTTCCGACGTCCTTGGTGAAGGTCGAGAAATATGCCGGATTGCCGAGTACTTCCTCCTTTGCCGCCTCAAGTTGATTCCATCTGTCAAGGATGTTCTCTATTCCCGACAGGAAGCTGGCGAGCTTATCGGCGATGGCGTCGAGGTCCGAACGGTTTTGGGTGAAACCGTCCGACCTGACCGCCGCGCGGGCTGGCACGGCCACGGCGCGCAGCTCACGCCAGGCGCCGTACACCGTCCGTGCTTCGGAGTAAGACAGGGTGTTACCCCCCTCCACTTCGGCTTCAATCGCTTCCCACTGGTCCAGACCCGAGCCAATCAGTCCGACCCGGGCGCCAAGTTGGTAGTAAGCCGGCACAGCATCGAGATAGCGGTCCGTGTTGGATCCCCAGTTCGCCTCGTTGATGGGCTCCAGGATTGCCCGTTGGACCTCGTCGGCCACGGCTTGGGACAAGGCTGCAGCGGTGGCAGCCGCCCTGCCAGCGCTAGCGCCGCTGGCATAGGCTTCGGCCACCGGCGCCCACTTCAGGAATTCACCGAAGAGGCTCGGCCAAATGCCGGTGTCGAATTCATCCTTGGCTTCTTCATAGGCCTTGTAGGCAGATTGGATGCCAAGCCCGGTTGACGACTTGCGCAGGTCGCTGAGGTCCAGCAGCCAGTGTCGGACGGCGGCCGTAAACACGGCAGGTCCGGCTTCGCCAACGGCGATGCCATCGCCTTCGCCGCGGCAGATGTGGTAAGTACCCGATTCGGCCATCACGTGGATGCCGCCAGGCACCGTGACCCAGTCGTCGAAATCATCAGCGCCAGATGCAACGACTCTCCCGCACTGCTTGGCGATGAGGGCTGGAACTGCTACCGAGTTGGTCTCCTTGAACGCGCCCAAACTGCCGAGACCCAGGATCGCCCCTTTTTCGAACTCGCTGACGGTGAATCTGCGGCTGGATGGATAGAGCGTTTCAACTTGCGGACCTTCGATTCGAACGCCAAACTCGTACTGGCCGTTGGCCAGTCGGACAAGCGGGGTCACGCACTGCCAGTTCGAAACCTCCACGCAGTCCTCGAGCGAGTGCCAGGCGCCGTCCTCCAGCTCCGATTTGTCCAGATAGCGGGAATCGACCTTCAGATCATCGCCAGCGTTCACGTCGACAATGAACATCTCGACCTCGTCATCGCTGGGGTGGTAGCGCGCTTTGACTTTGACCAAGTTCGTGGACGTTGGCACGCCAGCGGGTACCGCTGCGGCCTCGGGTATCGTTGCGGGCGCCTGTTGGTTCTGAATCTGTTGAATACTCAGTTCCAGGGCACGGTGGTATTGCAGAACGGTTGGTGGCGCGTCACCGCAGACTCGATAACGGACGCGGCCATCGCCGACGCCCCTACTGGACACCCGATAGACCGCGCCACTGTCATCGATCGTCACGTGACGCTGGTCTAACAGAAGGCCGTCATCGACCGGCTCGCTGAACCTACAGCCGGTTATCGGAATCTCGATCTCGCTGGACCTGAACAGCTCGCCGAACCTCGGCAGCTGTGAATGTCGCGGCACGAATCGTTGCTGCGGAGCCAACACAACGCCGTCGGGAGTGACGAATCGAAGTATGGTGCGGCCATCCTCAAGCCGTAGCGCCTGGATTCGGCCCAGCGTCTGGCCGTCTAGCTGAACCTCACTGGTTGAGAGCCAACGACCGATCGGCGCCGCGGCGGGCAGTAGGTTGTCACGCGGTCTGACCTGTCGGCCGTTGTTCAGAACCAGCACGATCTCAATGGTGCTGCCATCATTCAACGCCCGTGCGCCGAGCCGAGCGGTCAAGGGATCGGTTTCCGTCGTCGTCGTCTCCACGAAGTGCGCCGTGATCTGCTGTTGGCCCTGCAACCGGACGAGCGCCTCGGGATGCGCGCCCTTGTGGTCGCCCGACCAATGGCTGAAGCGCCAGCCGATCTCCGGACGGGCCTCCAGGCGCGCGTGGAGCACCTGCTCCGTCGCCACGTCACCGTCGCGGACGACGGGCGCGCTGCGATACTCGGGGTCGTGCTGCACAATCGCCCCTGCATCCTCGCCTGGTTGGACGCTGAGCCTCAGCCTGCTTGTGGCGGGTTGCTCATCGGATTGCGAATCCTCGATTGTTGGTTCGCTTTGCGCACTGCCCTCATTGGCGAAACTGCTGCCGTAGAGCAGGTCGGCGCCCCAACACTTGACGCCGCCGCCGCTCGTGACGGCGCAGGTGTGCTGCTCGCCGGCGCTAACCTGGCTGAAGCGTCCCACGGGCGCTTCCGTCCGTCCGTCGCTGTTGTTACCCCAACACTCGACGGCGCCGCCGCTCGTGACGGCGCAGGTGTGCTGCTCGCCAGCGCTAACCTGGCTGAAGCGGCCCGCGGGCGCATCCGTCTGTCCGTCGTCGTTGTCGCCCCAACACTCGACGGCGCCGCCGCTCGTGAGCGCGCAGGTGTGAAACCAGCCGGCGCTGACCTGGCTGAAGCGTCCCGCGGGCGCATCCGTCTTTCCGGAGCTGTTGGATCCCCAACACCTGACGGTGCCGCCGCTCGTGAGCGCGCAGGTGTGAAACCCGCCGGCGCTGACCTGGCTGAAGCGTCCCGCGGGCGCATCCGTCTGGCCGGAGTCGTTCTGGCCCCAACACTCGACGGCGCCGCCGCTCGTGACCGCGCAGCTGTGGTGCGTGCCGGCGCTGACCTGGCTGAAGCGGCCCGCGGGCGCATCCGATTCGCCGAAAGCGTTCTGGCCCCAACACTGCAACACACCGTCTGTTGTGACCGCGCAGGTGTGAAAGGTGCCAGGGCTGACCTGGCTGAAGCGGCCCGCGGGCGCATTCGTCGCTCCCCATCGGTTGTTACCCCAACACTTGACGCCGCCGCCGCTCGTGACGGCGCAGGTGTGCTGCTCGCCGGCGCTAACCTGGCTGAAGCGTCCCGCGGGCGCATCCGTCCGTCCGTCGCTGTTGTTACCCCAACACTCGACGGCGCCGCCGCTCGTGACGGCGCAGGTGTGCCATTCGGCGCTGACTTGGCTGAAGCGTCCCGCAGGCGCATCCGTCCTTCCGAAGATGTCGTAGCCCCAACACTCGACGGCGCCGCCGCTCGTGACCGAGCAGGTGTGCCGCTCGCCAGCGCTGACCTGGCTGAAGCGGCCCGGGCGCGCGTCCGCCTGTCCGAAGCGGTTGTAGCCCCAACACTCGACGGCGCCACCCGTTGTGACCGCGCAGGTGTGGCGCTCGCCAGCGCTGACCTGGCTGAAGCGGCCCGTGGGCGCGTCCGTCTGTCCGTCGTGGCTCCGGCCCCAACACTCGAGGGCGCCGCCGGTCGTGACTGCGCAGGTGTGACCTCTGCCGGCGCTGACCTGTGTGAAGCGTCCCGCGGGCGCATCCGTCTGGCCGTCCCTGTTGTTACCCCAACATTCGACGGCACCGCCGCTCGTGACGGCGCAGCTGTGAGAAGTGCCGGCGCTGATCTGGCTGAAGCGTCCCGCGGGCGCATCCGCCCGTCCGTTGCGGTTGTCGCCCCAACACTCGACGGCGCCGCCGCTCGTGACCGCGCAGGTGTGGTACTTGCCGGCGCTGACCTGGACCGCGTGGTGGGCGCTAGTCCGCTCCGTATCCAGCAGGGTCACCGCGATGACCGCCGCGACGATCAACGCCAGCGCGGCGACTGCTCTCCAGGCGGGCGACCAAAAGTTGGTTCGCGTCATGGGACACTTCTTCCTGTGGACTGCTCACTGCGATTCGGCGGTTACGGAGATGCGTCTCCGCCGCTGCCGGGAAACAGCTCGTTGAAGGCGAACGGCGGGTAGGCGTCGGTGATCAGAAGCTGCGAGTAGGCGGCGATGCGGAGGTGCCAGTCCATCAGTCCGACCAGGTAATGAAACACCGGCCTGGGGTAGCGGCCGGAAGCCACCACTGACATCCAGGCGACGACCAGCGCCGGAATCAGGAGCAGCGACAGGATCGAGAGCACGATGCTGTGCGGCAGCACGAGCAGCCACTTCATGAACACCATGACTCGAGTCAGGTCGTCGCGATTGGGATAGGCGACCTCGAACCGCACCGCCGGGTTGCGGGCCAGCGGAAATCGGTCGGTGACGAGGAACGCGTAGGCCGAGACCTGGTGGAGGAAGCGCATCAGCGCCACGACCAGGTTGAACATCCAGCGTGGGTAGACCTTGGCGATGACGATTGGCAAGAACGCCAACACGGTCAGCAGCAGCAGCGGAATCCCCGCCAGCCCTCCGAGGATGGACGCCGGGATCAACGTCAAGAACCGGAAAAACGTACTGAGGCGGCTGAGCCGCTGCGGATATTCGATCTCGGCGACGATCGGGTAGTCAGTCGAGTTCGCCATGTTGCGCTCCCTGTCGATCTCGGCTCGTCACTGGTCCGTCGGGCAGTGTGCGCTGCCCGACGGACGGCCTCGCAGTTACTCAATGCAGTCGAAGTTGTAGAGGGTGTCGTAGACCGAACTTGGCAAGTCGGAGGTGACTCGCTCCATTCGCTCCTCATAGGTGAAAGCGATCTCGGTGAGCCGGAAGAACTGCCCAACCGCACCTTCGTCTTCGACCAGTTCGAGCAGGTCATCGACAAGATCGATATGCAGTTCGTGCAGTTCATCTAGCACGT
The DNA here is from genome assembly GCA_965232875.1 of Dehalococcoidia bacterium. Taxonomy (GTDB): domain Bacteria; phylum Chloroflexota; class Dehalococcoidia; order Bin125; family Bin125; genus Bin125. The sequence goes on from OZ247431.1 coordinate 689,260, forward strand.
CTGGCGCTTCGACCGACTCCAACGATTCCGCAATCTGTCGCAGAAGCGGTCGGGCTTCGTCGGGGTCGTCGGCGTTAACCGCCCGTTCCAGTAGGTCGGACCATGGTCCGCCGCAGATTCTGGCGTACTCTCTGACGTTCAACCGTTGCGCGTCCTCCTGGGACTGCGGCTCCGCCGAGACCAACACGGGGATGTCAAGCTGTCCGTAGCTGTTGCTACCCCAGCAACGCACGTCGCCGCCACTGTCGATGCCGCAGGTGTGCTCGAAGCCTGACGCAATCTCGCTGAACCGGCCGCCGGGATCGACGGCTTGGCCATCAGCGTTCTCGCCCCAGCACTGAACCTGGCCGTTGGTTCCGATCGCGCAGGAGTGTCGGGCGCCGCTGCTGATGCTCTGGAATCTCCCAGCGGGGGTCACCGTCTGGCCATCATCGTTGTCGCCCCAGCACCAAAGCTGGCCATCCTCCGCTATGGCGCAACTGTGGTTCACACCGACCGAGATTTCCTTGAACTTGCCGTCCGGCGGCGCGCCTTCGCCGTGCCGGTTGACGCCCCAACATGAAACCGAGCCGCTCTCCCTGATCCCGCAGGCGTGGCGCTCTCCGACACTGATCTGTTTGAACTGCCAGGCTGGAACCTGCCAGGCGTCGGTGCCACTATTGCCCCAGCACTCCACATTGCCCAGACCTGTGATCGCGCAGGTTTGGTCGGTGCCGGCGGCCACCTGAGAGAATTCCCCTCTCAGCACGTCGGCGGGGTTGACGCCGTCGCCCCAGCACGCGAGGCGTCCCACATCGGTGATCGCGCAGGCATGCAGCGCCCCGACGGAGATTTGCGTGAACTTGCCCTGCGGTATGTCCGACAGGCCGTACCCGGTGTCGCCCCAACAGTGAATGCCGCCGCTGTCGTCCAGCGCGCAACTGACATCCCAGCCGGAACCGAGCGAACTACCGTCTGAGCTTCCACCACCGCCACCGCAGGAGGCGGCAAGAATGCCGGCGACTGCGAGCGCAAGCACTCCTAAAACTGTTCGTGTCAACACGGCATAGTCCCTTCGCTATTGGTGTGAGTGGTGTTGGCGCCATCGCGGGCGCTATCTGGGAGCTGCGTGATGGGTGACCTCATGGGGCGCCCCAGTTCTCGATGACGACTGCTCGCCAGGCCGACAGCGCCGCCACATGCCTTTGCTTCGTCGCTGATCCTGAGATCGAGCTCAATCCGCCCATCACGGGAGGCGCGATCTGAGCCCTGGACGCCACGGTCTTAGGTTCAGGCATCGGTCTGTTCCCAAACCGGCATCCAAACGTCGGTATCACCGCCTCCCCAACAGACCACGCCGCCGTCCGTGCGTAACCCACAACTGTGGGCACCGCCGGCGCTGACTTGGGTGAAGCGTCCCGCGGGCGCATCCGTCCTTCCGTCATCGTTCCGGCCCCAACACTCGACGGCGCCGCTGCTCGTGACCGCGCAGCTATGGTTCCTACCGGCGCTGACCTGGCTGAAGCGTCCCGCGGGCGCATCCTTCCTTCCGTCGTTGTTGTAGCCCCAACACTCGACGGCGCCGCTTCTGGTGACTGCGCAGCTGTGCACGCTACCGGCGCTGACTTGGCTGAAGCGTCCCGCGGGCGCATCCGTCTGTTGGGGGTTGTTGCCCCAGCACTGCACCTCGGCGCCGGTCGTGATCGCGCAGGTGTGCTCGCTTCCGGCGCTGACCAGGGTGAACTGGCCCGAGGGTGCATCTGACCGTCTGGAGTCCCAGTCACTCCAGCAGACCACACCGCCGTCCGCGCGCAACCCGCAGCTATGATCCGCGCCAGCGCTAACCTGGCTGTAGCCGCCTGCTGGCGTTTCCGCCTTTCCGTAGTTGTTGTCGCCCCAACACTGCACCGCCCCGCCGCTTGTGACCGCGCAGGTGTGCTCATCACTGGCGCTGACTTGAGTGAACTGACCCGAGGGCGCATCCTTCTTTGAGCCCCAACACTGCACCGCGCCGCCGATCGTGATCGCGCAGGTGTGACTACTGCCGGCGCTGACCTGGGTGAACTGGCCCGCGGGCGCATCCGACTGGCCGGACCCGTTCGAGCCCCAACACTGCACCGCACCGTCTGTTGTGACCGCGCAGCTATGATCTGCGCCAGCGCTAACCTGGCTGTAGCCGCCTGCTGGCGTCTCCGCCTTTCCATAGTCGTTGTCGCCCCAACATTGCACCGCGCCGCCGCTTGTGACCGCGCAGGTGTGACTACGGCCGGCGCTGACCCGGGTGAACTGGCCCGTGGGCGCGTACGAATTTCCATAGTCGTTGTTGCCCCAACACCCCACCGCCCCGCCGGTCGCGATCACGCAGGTGTGCTGCAAGCCCGCGCTAACCTGGCTGAAGCGTCCTGTGGGCACGTTCGCTTGTCCGTGCCAGTTCGAGCCCCAGCACACCACCGCGCCGCCGCTCCTGAGCGCGCAGGTGTGGTCGTAGCCGGCGCTGACTTGGACGGCATCATGTGCCGACTGGGCAATGGCTTTTGGCGCTTGCTGAGCCTGCACCCGCGCTTGCTGGGCCTGCGCCCCCTCCTGCAGCGCTTGTTGCTGCTGAGCTTGAGCCTGCTCCTGCTGCTGTGCTTGTTGTTGCTGAACCTGGGGTTGCGCCGGCTGCTGCACCCTCGAACTCTGAGCCTGCGATTGCGTCTGTTCTGGCGCTGCCTGTTGTTCAACCTGACTTTGGGGTTGCGCCCACTCAGCGGCAGCCTGCCCGTCCGCGCCGTCGTCGCCACAGCCGGCCAACACTAGACTGGCCGCGATAACCGCAGCGATGATCAACGCCAGCCCAGCCTGCGATCTCCAAGGCGACGGCTTACCCGCGCTGCTAGAACCCGACCTGGAGCGCTTACCCGCACTTGCGGGCGGAGCCCAGTCGCTCAGAGGTAGATGCCTACCCCCCCCCCCGTTTTGCTTCGCATACTCGAACTGTTCACTCAAGCACACCTAACGACTTGACTCACATCGAGAGATTTTATCGACCGGACGTGAGGCTAGCACAAGGTGTCACGGGTTCCGCCCTCCGCGGACTTGAGGCGGCCCTCCAACCTGACCTTGGCGATGTTAGTGGGCGGCGCATCTGCTGTTCGCCGGACGCGATCGGTCGAAAGAGGACGGTTCCGACTTCGCCGAAGCATCGCCGTGCATCAGCTCGATCTCCCGCTCAGGCGACTTCTCGTCCAAATCAGCGATGATGGAGGCGATGGTTCGGAACATGGTTGATTCCATTCGGGAAGATTGGTGTGTAGAACATATCTTCCTATTAACGATCCTGAGCGGCAGGGCAGACTCTCCGCGAGCACGAAAAAAGACAGTCACATTTGGACTCGGGGAGGCCGCCCCACATCGGTTGATGCGCGACGACCTCCCATTCCTTCTATCCGCCGGCAGCGGCGAGGCCAGACTGTTGCTCACGTTCGAGCGCCCACTCGAAGAGCGACACTGAGGGCTCGACTTGCTTGCGCCGACGATTCTTCGTCGGTTGCGGCTCGTCCGAGAGGAACTCGGCCCAGGAGAACAGGTCTCGCTGCTCGGGAGCGTTGCCCGTGTGATGCTCGCATGGGATGACCGCGACGGCGGACTCTGCGTCGACCGTTGCGCCGGTCGGCAGGACAAGCGGCTCCGGCGTTGGTTCGACCGGACGCCAGGAGTCGTCGACCAGGAGCGCTTCAGCGTCTGCCGCGACCTGCTGCGCTTCGAGGAAGATGTCCTCGACCGCCTCGTCGTCGGTCTCACCCGAGACCAGCTTACGGGCTAGGGCCATCATCAGGTCGTCGCCGGTGTCGCCGTAGGCGGCCAGCCCGTCTTCGGGCAGCTCGCCCTCGACCGCGAGCGAGGACTACAGCTTCTGCGCGACCAGCTTGAGCGCGTCGGCCTGCAGCGTGTTGCGGTAGGCCATGAACACGACCTTGACCGGTCGCGTCTGGCCGATCCGCCATGAGCGCCGCGAGGCCTGCCGCATGGTGTAGACCGAGTAGTCGGTCTCATACCAACAGATCGTCGGGAAGGCGATCAGGTCGAGCCCGGTCTGGACCAGGCGCGGGTGGCAGATGAGGACATCGACGCCTTCGGCGACCCGCTTGGCGACCCAGGCCTCGCGCTGCTTCGGCTCAACCCGGTCGGCCTTCATCACCGCCGTCTTGAAGCCGTGTCGGCTGAGCAGGGTCTCCAGCCGTCCGGTGATGTCCCGCGTCCCGGTGTGGGTGGCGTAGACCAACACCCGCCGCCCGGCTAGACGCTCCCCGGCGACCAGATCGATCAGTTGCTGCTCCTTGGGATAGACGCGCTCGGCGTCGAGCGGCGGCAGTTGCACGATCAAATCGCCGGTGTCCGGGTCGAACACGGACTCGCCCCTGGTGCAGCCCTCGGGATAGGCGAGCAGCGCCTGCAGGTAGGTCGAGAGCAGCTGCGCCGAGCCGCGCTCGATCGCCCGCAGCAACGCCCGCTTGAGGTCCGTGGCCAGGAGCCGGTAGGCGGAAGCCTGGGACAGGCCGTGGACGCCTTCCTCGGTGTCCATGCTCGCGACCTGGACCTGCTCCTCGTAGGCGGGCAGTCCCGAAGCGACATCGGCCAGCCGGAGGAAGAGCGAGTGGCCGATGATGTGGAACAGCGCCGCCGGCGCCATCCCCGGCCGCTCCTTCGTCTGCTTGCGGTAGTTGCGCCGGCGCGAGACGGAGCCGTCCTCGGTTGGGTCGTCGTCGCGGTCGTTGCGCACGCGCTGTTCGAGGAAGCCGTAACGCTCGACCCACTTGCGCTCGTCTGAGCGTCCGAACTCGGAGCGGATCTCGGGCGAGAACCGGTAGAGCAGGTGGAAGAGCGTGCTCGCATACCCGCCCATCAGGGTGCCCGAGAGCGCCAGCGACTTGCCGCAGGCGTCGGCCAGGATGCCGGCCGAGACGCCCTGGGCGGAACCGCGACCCTTGTGTTCGTGCACCTCGTCCACGATCAAGAGGTCGAAGTAGCCGCGCATGCGCTGCTTGACGTAGTCGGCCAGCGGGTACTTGCGCGGGCCTTGACCGGGCCTGTGTCGCGCCATCAGACCGGCGTTGTAGTCGGTCGTCACGGTTGGCGCCGGCCGCGCCTCCGCCGTCCACAGGGGCGTCCCGCACTTGGGACAGGTGTGACGCTTCTTGTCCAACTGCTTGTGCGGGACGGGGACGCCTTCCGCGTCCACGATCTGCTGGGTGCAGTCGGGGCAGGCCGGAGTCATGACGAACTCCCCGGACTCTTCGTCGCGGACGGGGTTGCCGTCCTCATCGGTGAGCCGGCGCATCCAGTAGGCGGGACGGAAGCGGTGCCCGAGCTTGGCCCGCGAGTGCGACATGACCACATACTGAGGGCCGGAGCCCTCCTGGCGGCGCAGCTGCTCCAGGTCGGTGATGGAGTCGGCGATGCCGGTGCGAACCAGCGGGATGGTCTCTTCGATCTCGCGCCGCCACTTGCCGACCAGGTGGGGCGGGCAGAGCACGAGCACGCGCCTGAAACCCGCGAGTTGGGCTGCTGCGATGGCGATGAACGTCTTGCCCACGCCCATCTCGCCGACGACTGTGGTGCCGCGCTGCTCGGTCAGGCTCAGCGCGGCGCCGCGGATCGCGGTCTCCTGGGCGCCCATCGGCTGACGCTTGAGTCGAGGCATCGGGCGGTGGTCGGCCGCCGGGCGGTAGCGGGGTGGGTAGCTGTGGACGATCCGCTTCCTGATCGCCTCGCGGTAGGTATCGATGAACTCTGAGAGGTTCACGGTTACTCCTCGATGTGGCGGCGAGCGTCGCGGACGCAGTCGGCCAGGTCCTCGTACTCGTCGTGGTCGCGCCCGCAATTGGCGCAGTAGTAGCGGTAGGTGGGGCTGCTGGTCTCGGTTCCGTGCTCGTCGATCGGCGCGATCCGGTCGAAGTAGATGTGGCAGCCTTCGTCGTTGAGCCAGGGATTCATGGTTGTGGTTCCGTTCTAGCCCGACCCGCGCGGGTGGCGGGTCGGGCGGGTTGTGATGGTCTAGGCCGTGAGCGCGAGGGTCAGCTGCCGCTCGGGGGCGACGGCATCGAGGCGTTGGGCCAGGAGCTGGACGTCCTTGCGGTCGGCGATGTCCTCCGCGTCGATCCACTCGAGTTCGAGCAGTTCGCTGATGACCTGGCCGATCGTGACGTAGGCGTTGAAGTCCGGTGGCGACGGCGTGCGCTCAGGCATCGGCTGCCAACCAGACCAGATCGGTGGGCTGCCAGGCGACTAGCTCGACGCGGTCGTCGGGCCGCCAGTCGAACATTGGGTGCTCGCGCTCGCGTGCGCTGCGGGCCTCCTGCCGGGCGCAGGTCGCGCACTCATTGAGCGGCAGGGCATCAGCGTCAGGCGTGTACGTCTGCTCCCCGACTTCGTAGGTCTCGCGGCAGTAGCCGCACTGGGTAGTCTGGGTCATGTCAGGTCTCCAAATCTGACTAGAGCGAGCGAGGGGTAACGGCCCTCGCTCGCTCGCTTGGTTCAGTGGGTGCAATCGCAGGGGTCGGGCGACTCCAGCGACTGTTCGATCCGGCCGCAGCCCGAGCACTCCCAGCGGGTGAATCCGTGCTGGTAGAACTGCCGCCAGGTCTGACGGCCCGGTTCTTGAGCAGGCGGGTCGGGTGAACGGTCTTCGTCCGTGATCCGTTCGGCGCTTCGCGGTGTGTGCTGGGTCATGTAGCCGCAACCGCCGCAGGGCGCTCGAACGACCTCGGTCTCGTGATAGCGGTAGTCGAAGTACTCGGCGGACGACTGGCGCCCGCAGCGGTCGCAGGCGTAGTGGACTCTGAGTCGGGGCAAGGTCGGTCTCCATTCAGGTGTGGGGGATGTGGGTGGCAACACGCGGCCGGGCGGCCGCGCTGAAGTCGCGGGGTTGGGTTCGTTCGGGGCCGCTAGGCCTCGATCCGTTCGATCCGGCCCGAGTCGAGGTCGAGCGTGACCACGCTGGTGCGCAGCTGCTCGCGGTAGACGTCGTGCGTCTCGCCCTCCTCGACCTGGACCATCTCCTTGGTCGTGCGTCCCTTGACCAGCACGCGGGATTCCGCGGTCTCCAGTTCGAGGTTGTCGAGGAAGCCGGCCGCCACGAGCATGGCCAGGTGACCCTTGCGCAAGGGCATCAAGGGGCGCGCCGAGCGGTCCGTGGGCGGCCAGAAGGCGTCCGTGATCTCGTCCTGGGTCCAGAGCCCGCGCCGGCGCGCCTCGGCGACCGCCTTGCGGAAGTCGATCACCCGAGTCGTGAACATCACCGGACCCGGAGCCGAGATGCCGACGTCGTACTCGGGCCGCAGGTCGTGATGCAGCGGTTCCAGTTCGTCCACGCCGCTAACCAGGTCGGCCATCGCCCGCGCGTCGGGCCGCGGCTGCGGCTTGCGCACGCCCAGCACGACGACCTGGTCGAACGCCTTGCGCTCCGGCTCTGGGAAGGCCCAGGCCCGGACGCGCCGGTAGTTGGTGGTCAGGAAGCGCGCCGAGGTCGCGACCTGCGCGCGCGGGATGATGTAGACCAGCACCCCGTCCGGCTCCAGGTAGCGCGAGCAATGCGTGAGGAACGCGTGCTCGACCCGCTTGTCCTCGCGGTCGTGGTCGTACGGTGGATTGAGCCAGAGCAGGTTGAACGCGCGGTTGGCGATCGAGCAGCGGAACAGGTCGCTGGAGAGCGCGTGGTCGAGCCGCTCGACCGCCTCCTGCGCTCGCTCCTCGTGCAGTTCCACCCCGTAGGTTTCAATCGGGACGTGGCGGTTCATCGAGCCGGCCAGTTGCGACAGGGCGTCGCCCGGTCCGCAGCAGGGGTCGAGCAAGCGGGCGATGTCGTCTCGGTTGCGGCCGTAGCGGATTGGCGCCATCAGCAGCGAGCGGATGTAGTCGACCACGCGCGTCGGCGTCGGGTAGTAGCCGCCCTTCAGTTGTCCTGCGAGTCTCATTCGTTGTCTTCCTTTCGTTGGTTGTCGGCCTCAACGAGGCCGAGCAGGTGGTCTTCGAGGTCTTCGGCGATCTGGGCGATTTGCCAGCCGGACTCATCGGGTTGCAGGCGCCAGCGGGCCGTCTCGTCCGGACCGCGGCGGACGCTGACGATGATCTGGGCGTCCGAGGGCTCCGTCATGGGTGCTCCTCTCGGTACTGCTCAAGCAGATTGAGCAGGTGGTCGTGGATGTCTTCGTGGACGTCCTCCTCGATTTGAGAGCCGTCTTCTTCGAGGTCGAAGTTGTAGATCGCGGTGATCTCTTCTCCGCAGATGTCGTCCTCGCCCCCCGCATCAAGTGCGGGGCAGGCGGCTCGTGTCTCGACCGTGACGGTCACGTAGCGGTGACTCATGCCGATCCTCCGTTCAGTTCGCGCGGCGCCTTGAGCGCGCCGTACTTGACGGCCGCCGAGAGCTCGGTCTCGAGTAGCTGCGGGTCGTGGTAGCAGGCCCAGGCGTTGAGGCCGACCGACTTGAGCGGCCGGATCGCTTCGCTCTCCAGGCCTTGCTGCCAGAGCCAGTCGGCCCGGCTGTGGTGCAGCGGCAGCTCGCTGCGCTGGTTGAGAAAGCGCAAGTGCAGGGCCGGCGCAGCGGCAGCGTCCGGGGTCAGCAGCAGGAAGGCATCGCGCTCGAATGAGAGCTCGGCCATCTGCGTGTAGACCATGGCGTGATGAGCGCCTGATTGCGGCAGCTTGGCGATCCTGGTCTTCCAGGTGCCGATGCTCTGCTCGGGAATCTGGCAGCGTTCGTAGCCGCCCTCGTGCAGGTCGTCGACGGCGCCTTTGATCAGGAAGGCCGGGCTAGGCGGCGAGTTGAGCAGCGCCGCCCAGATCGCCTTGAGCGAGGTCTGAGCGCCGACCATCGAGACGAACCAGAGCTGATTCTGTTCGGGGTCGGAGGCGAAGGCGTCGCAGGTGGCGGAGAAGCCGCCCGCCGTGATCGTGTAGAGCTGGGTGGCCCGCCCCGCACTTGATGCGGGGGGTGAGTCGTCTCCCGGAGGAGGCGTGGATGGGGTGTCGAGCATGGCTCGTCCTTTCAGGTGTCATCGGGAATAGGTGCGGGGAGATTCTGCTCAGTCGAGGAAGCCTCCGTTCTTGATCGAAGCGAAGGTCCCGTCGCCGATTACGACGTGGTCGAGCAGCTCAACGCCGAGCAGCTTGCCGACCTCGACCAAATCTTTGGTCAGGCTGTTGTCGGCCTGGCTCGGTGTGGCGTCACCCGACGGGTGGTTGTGCGCGATGATGATGCACGGCGCGGACTCGACGACTGCGGGCCTGAAGACTTCCGCCGGTCGCACGAGTGCCGAGTAGGCGTTGCCCTGATAGATCGTGCGCTGACCGACAACTCGCAGCTGCCGGTCGAGCAACAGCACGCGGACCTGCTCTTGCGCCAGCGGCGTCATTTCGACGCGGAGTAGGTCGAAGACCTGTTTCGAGGTCGTGATTTGCTCCGCTTCGGGAGAGCGTTCAGGTCGAGTCTCGACTTCGTAGCGGATCGCCAACTCGTTGAGCAGAGAGAGGTTCGAGCGCAGGGCGGTGAGCAGCTCCTGCCGCTCGCTGTCTACCAGCCGCGGCAGGTGGGAATCGGTGTTCGCGAGCGCGAACAGGTCGGGTTGGATAGTGGTCATCTGAGAGTTCCTTTCAGGTTTGGGAACGGAAAGAGGCCGCGTCCCCGGGGGGGGCACGGCCTCATGGGTGCCCGTGCGAGACGGGCAGAACTGGGAACGGAAGTCGGTTAGAAGGGAGCGTCGCCTCCCTCATCTCGGTCCGAGCGGTCGTTGCGCGAGTCGAGGAAGATGACCTCGCTGGCGTGAACCTCGACCTTGCTGCGGCGCTCGCCCGAGTCGCTCTGCCAGCTGTGCTGCTGCAGCCGACCGCTGACGTGGACGCGGTCGCCGGTGTGCACGTAGCGGGCGACAGCCTCAGCGGTCTTGCCCCAGCAAACGACGTTGTGCCAGTCGGTCTCGGACTGTCCGCCGTTCAACTTGCTGTAGCGGTCCGTGGCCAGCCTGAGCTGGACGACGGGCGTCCCGTTCTTGGTGCTGCGCGGTTCGGGGTCGGCCCCGACTCGGCCCAGCAGCGTGACATGGTTGATGGTGCGTGCCATCGGTGATTGCTCCTTTCAGAGAGCGTGTTGCGACGAGGGAGCGTCCCTCGTCTGTTTGGGAATGCAAAAGGGCCGCGTCCCGGATGCGGAACGCGGCCTCGTGGGTGCCCGTACTTGACGGGCGGGAAGATGGGGAGTCCGTTAGAAGGGAGCGTCGCCCCCCTCGTCTTGGTCCGAGCGGTCGCTGCGGGAGTCGAGGAAGATCACCTCGTGGGCGTGGACCTTGACCTTGCTGCGTCGCTCGCCGGAGTCGGTCTGCCAGCTGTGCTGTTGCAGCCGACCCGCGACGTGGACGCGGTCGCCCGTGCCGACGTAGCGGGCGACGGCCTCGGCGGTCTTGCCCCAGACGACGACGGTGTGCCAATCGGTCTCCGAGGGTCCGTTCTTGGAGTAGCGGTCGGTGGCCAACCTGAGCTGGACGACCGCCGTACCGTTCTTGGTGCTGCGCAGTTCGGGGTCGGCCCCGACTCGGCCCAGCAGGTTGACTTGGTTGATGGTGCGTGCCATCGGTAGTGCTCCTTTCAGAGAGCGTGTGGTGATCGGCGCGAAACGCTCGCGCCTGTTTGGGTACGGAAAAGGCCGCGTCCCCGAGCGGAAACGCGGCCTCGATTGCATCCCGCGAGGGACGCGGCTAGCTCACCCGGAGGTACTCCGAGTGGGCTTCGGTGACGATCTCAGCCCGTTGCTCAGGGTCGAGCAGCGCATTGAGGCGCTTGTGGTCGACCTTGTAGCGCTTGCTGGTGACCATCCCGACCGTGCGGGGTTTGTCGCGTCCATCGAGTTGGGATTTGGGAACACCTTGCGTTTTGAGCCAGCGTTCGAGAGTGTCGAGCGACTCACGCTTGTCGGCGTTGAGCGACTTGATCAGCTCTGAGATTTCCTCGTAATGCCACAGCGCCGACAGCGCGTCCTCGTCAGAGACGGGTTCGGCGGACGCGTCAGAGGATGCCTCCGCCTGCGTCGTCTCTGGGACTGGCGCCTGACACGTGTCCAGGTAAGGGCAGCTGCGGCAGTGCCAGTCCGTCGCCTCAAAGTCGCGGTCTGGCAACACGTCCGGTTGGGGACCGTTGGCTTCGAAGTGGTCGGCCAGCTCTCCAAGCCAATCACCTGTTCGTTGCCAGGCTCGCTCCACGCGCTCAGCCGGGACGACCTCGTGGTCCCATTTGCGCGCGCCGGTGTCGAGCGTTGCGATGACCACGTCGCGGACCTCGCCGAACAGCCCGAGCGAGTAGCAGGCCGCCTGCGCCACCGAATCGGGATGACTGCGCTCAGCGCCCAGCGTCTGCCAGCGCTTGAACGCCTCAGGGCCCCGAGTCTTGACCTCGATGACGAGTTCGTCACTGTCAAGCGGCGGCTCGTCGTCGAAGAGGAAGTTGTCAATGGCGTCCGAGCCGAGGACGGGCGGAAATCCCGTCGCATCAGGATGACCGCTGACGACGAGGCTGTCGCTCAGCTCGACTGAGACAGCGGTGGGCGCGTAGTGGTCGATGGGATGGATCATCCATCCGGCTCGCTGCATGGCGCGGACGACGACGGGTTCGAGTGCGTTGCCGGACTCCATGATCGTCAGCGACTCAGAACTGATGGGGTTCGTGATCGGTTGCTCGGTCGCGGAGTACCAGAGCGCGCGCCGGCAGCGTCCCAGCGCCGAGGCGCGGACTTCGAGCCTGCCGCCGTCGGTGAACTTGGCCATCGGTCGGTTGTAGGGGTTCGGGTTGGCGAGGTCGGACATGTTGGTTCCTTTCTGTCCGATAGAAGAAAGCGGGGCCGCCCTCGTTAGGAAGGCAGCCCCGCTCAGGAGGGTGTTTCACTGCGGAAACGACGTGCGCTAGCTCTGTCGCTGCTGCAGCTTGTCGGCTGCGGAGGCGATCAGCGGCGTCAGGTCGTCGACGCCGAGCTCGTCCAGATCGCGACCGGTCTTGCGCAAGACGGCAGCCCGCACCTGTTCCTCAGAGAAGCCCTGTTGGGCACTCAGGTCGATCAGCTGCGCACGTAGGTTGCGAGCATCTGAATCGGTCGAGCGAGTTCGCGTTCCGTTCGACTGCGACGAGCGAGCGGCTGATGCTGGTGCAGGCCGTTGCTCAGTTCGAGGCTGGCGGTGCTGCGGTTGTCGTCGGTCGTGACCATTCGAGGTCGGCGGGTCGCCGTAGAGTCCGTTGCCGAAGCGGTCGCCGAAGCTGCGCAAGGCTCGCTTGAGGGCATCGGTGACGGCGCCCTTGTAGGCCGTCTCGTGACCTTCCGCCGAGTCATCGCTGACCGGTTGGAACCCGACATCGGTGCGCGACGGAGCGCCCGGCACTGCTACGCGAACCGTGGCCGAGTAGGCTGCGCCCGACTTGAACTCGCGCAGCGTCACCTCGCCGACGAGCTCGTAGCCCCAGCCGCCGTAGCCGAAGACCTGGTTGGCCTGGTCGATGGCGGTGTGGCCCTCGATGTAGCTGAAGCGTCGCCCGCCGCGACCCTTGCGCTCGGAGACCAAGGCTGGATCGAGCGGCTGGCGCAGGGAGTCGTTGACGTTGGGCGACAGCGCGTCCCAGTGCAGGGGCGAGTCGCCGTTGAGGTCGATGGGTGTGGTGGGTGCCGCGCCGTTCGTCGGGCGCGTCCCGTTGCTGTGGTTGCCGTTGCCGTTCGTGTGGATGTGGGTGCCATTCTTCATGGCGCTGTTGCTCCTTCGTTGAGCGATGAAAGGGGGTGGGTAGATGTCGTGCCACGAGCACGATCAGGTGTGGGTCCAGTGACCCTCCGTTCGTTGATTGGGGCTGGGTGGGTGGTTGCCTCAGCGAACGCGAGCGGTTCGCTTCAGCGAATCGAGGAAGACGGCGCGACCGCCGGTGTGAGTCGCCAGGTCGCCGACATCGTTGATGACCCCGTGTCCAAGCACGGGGCAGGCGTCAGGCAACTCGACGATCCGCGAGCGATGCTCTCCGAGCAACTCGCGAAGCCGTCGCGATGCCTCGCGACCCGCGTTATCGGAGTCGAAGGCGAGGAAGATGCGCGGCTGTCCTCGAAGCGCAGCCGCGACCTTGTCCAAGCCCTGAGTGCCCAGCGCCGCCACTGCTGGAATGCCCCAGCTAGCTAGCGTCAGCCAGTCGAAGAGACCCTCGGTGACGACGATCCACGGCGTCGGGCATGGCAGCCGACCGAGTCCGAGCACCGGCTTCGGACCAGGCAGCGCCTGGAACCTGAGCTTGGCGTCCGGCGCGATGGCACGACCTGCGAGCCAATGGACTCCGCCAGCGATGACGTCGGGAACAGCGATCATCCCCGAGAACCGCTCACCGTGCTCGGTGAACAGGCCACTCGACTGCAGCCGACCATCGTTGAACCCGAGTGAGCGCAAGTGTTCACGCAGCCCGGTTCCGGTCGCGAATCCCAGGACGAGCCGCTGTGCCGCGTCGAGGTCGATGCCGCGCGAGACGAGGTAGTCCAACGCCTCCGGCGAGCGGCGCAGTTGCGTCGCGTAGAAGCGCATCGCCGCCGTCAGCAGTTGCGGGTCACGGGCAAATAGTGGCTCGGCCGACTGGGGGTCGACTTGAGCGCGTGGTCGTTCAACCGGCTCCCAGGAGCCTCCTTGCAGTCGCCGAATCGCTTCGGGCAAGTCGACGCCATTGAGCCTTTGGATGAAATCGAGCACGTCGCCGCCGAGTCCGCAGCCGAAGCAATACCAACGCTGCGAGTCGGCGTAGACCGTGAAACTGCCTGCGTTCTCCTCGTGAAACGGGCAGACGCCCTGTCGGACGCGGCCTGGACCGCGCAGCGCGATTCCGCTCGAATCGACGACATCGCCGAGTGAGTAGCGCCGCTTCAGCGCCGGAATATCGACGGAGGCGATCACGAGGCGCCGCCTCTCGTGGGTCGACGCCGATGACTGCGCTGCTGAAGAGCCTGTCGAAACCGCCAGAGCAGCATCGCCGCCCAGCCGAGTCCGAACGCGTTGAGCGCCGCGACCTCAACTCCGTAGCCAAAGGCCAACGGAGCGACGAGCATCGCGATGACCGCGCCGAGCATTAGCAATCGGACATCCATCCAGTTGCGCCGGCGCTGACCCGTCGCAGGATGTTCGTTCGCTGGTGGAACCGGGTCGCCCTGCTCGTACGCCGACCAGATCGATTCGCCGACCAGCTCTTCAAGTCGCTTGACGATGCGCTGTCGTGAGCACTGGGCTGCGTGACAACGAACGTCGATCGCGCCACCGTCGGGCCGCTGTCGGAACGACAATCGGTCGTCGAGCGAGCCATGGCAGACCGCCGCGGTGTGAAACCAGCCGCGTTCGAACCTGACCCGGTGTGGCAGCCGTCCGGCAATCTGCCAAGCATCAGGCCCGACGTAGCGACCCTGTGTTGCAGTGGGTGTGGGGAAATCTCTCATCGAAAACTCCTTCCGTTTGGTGTCGTTGCGTGACGAGAGAATGAGTTGGTGAACTGTGAACGGGGTTGACAAGTGGAGACCGGCGTCTGCATCGGGACGCACGGTCAGCGCAGTTGGTGATTGAAACTGGGGACGGGCAAACGCACTTCGACCACGGTTGGATGCCGTGACACGTGGATTCGAAGCGCGGAAAGGAGGAGGCGAGAGTCGGTCCAACTGTGGTTGGCGTACTCGCGCGGACACGAAGCGACCGAACTGCCCATTCAGGGAGCTCGATCAGAGGCAAATCTGGCGATTGGCGGGGCTTTGAGCCACAATGCCAACCACGATGCCGTTTCCTGCAATCTCAAATCGCGCATCGGGGGAGCAAGACTCAACCCGTCAACCGACCTCGCGCTGCAAGAGTGCGCGGGTGTCTCTCTGTCTGAACCAACCGTCAGGAGAGCAAGACTCAATCCGTCGGGTTAGGTTCGGGCCGGAGACAAAACCCACCAGTGTTCTGAGGAGAAACCGCTGGCTGAAACCGCAAACTACCGTCATTAGACACGGATCGGCGTCGCGTCACCATGTCCCCGGCGTCCGATTCACCGAATATGTGTGCAGTCAGAAACACCGGACTATGAGCAGAGGAGCTCGACCTGCAAGTGCAAATGACTGTTAGGCAGCGAGCGGGAGCAAGATGTGAAGTCGGTAGATGCCTAGCAGCAGGCCGTTGCAGGTTACTCAAGTCGGCCAGACCGAGCAGTGACCAGGCGAGTTGCTGTTCCACGTCCTGTAGAGGCGAGGGATTCAGCCCGACTAGCTGCGTCCTGATCAAGACGCCTCGTTGTCCATCGACCAGTGCAAATCCGACTCCTAGACGACCCTGACTGCCAGCGGCTTCACCTCCACACGGCGGCATCGCCGACCGGACATCTTGCTCCCTCACTGACCCCGTTCTCCCCTCCCAACCCCGCAGACCGGCCCCCTTCACGTGCCCCGCAAGGTGCAATCTGAGTGCAATCAAAGTGCAATCGGCGTGGAACCAGCCATTCCATGCCCGCAGTTGACAGAGACCTCCCCGAGCGGCAGCAAACCCAGTGTTTTACTTGGGATTGCAGCCCGATTGCAGAATGCAATCGTAGCCAGATTCCTGTACATGCCCCATACCTCCTCGGAGCCCCAAAAGGTGCAATCGGCCTGGCGGGCGGGTCTTGCCTGGGCAGGAGGCGGGAACCAGGTGGCGGCCAACGCGCTGCAGACCGATGTGGCCCACAGCTAGGATCGGATGATGGACGAGCAAACACAGCGGCAGACCGGGATCGAGTCAACGCCGAAGCCAAGCGCAGCGTCGCGGGAGTTAGCCAGCCAGAGTCGACGGTTGGCTGGGGCTGTGCTCGAAGTCGCGCTGTTCTGCCTGACCTTGGGCATCGGCTGGGTCGTCTGGTACCTCATCGTGGCACGCAACGGCCAGAGTCCGGCCAAGCGGCTGTTGGGCATGCGGGTGATACGCGAGGGCGAGGTCGCCAATCTGGGCTGGATGCTGATTCGCGACCTGGTCGTCCGAATCATCGCGTTCGGAGCGGTGAACGGGGTGCTGATTGCCATCCTGGGGGAGACAGCCGGCGGCGCGATCTACGGCCTGATGGTCGTGGTCGCCGCGCTCTGGTGCGTCTGGGATGCGCGGCATCGCTGTCTGTGGGATATCGCAGCCGGCACACAAGTGATTCGCGAGCCTCGCTGAGCCACGTACTTCCGTGATTCCGTCTCCTGGCGATCTACCCCAGCAGACCCAGCGTCAGCAGACGCACGACGAACCGACGAATCCGCTTGCGTCTGAGCTTGCGTCGCGCCTCATCCAGCCTTGCGCCGCGTCGTTGCAACTCCTGCTTGCGCTGCCAGTCCTGCCACGGGAGGTCGGCGGGCGGCAAGGTCAGCTCGTGCTCGCTGATCAGCTCAATCTCCAGTTTGACCATCTGCACCTCGGCGACGTAACCCTCAACGGATGGCCAGTGGGCCTTGAACTCGGCGTGCTGTTCGCGCCATTTGCTGACGAGGACGAACGCCTGAGAGCCATAGACTTGCTCGTCATCGGGTTGCGGCTCCAGCTCGACCAGCGTGGGGTAGATGCGATTGGGGACATAGGGCCGGCTCGATTCAGCGACACCGGGGCGAGCAACAGGCCGTTGCGTTTCCCGAAGCTCCGTCACAGCGGCGCCGACCTGAGCAAGTTGCTGCTCCACATCCTGTAGGCGGCCCTGCAAACCCTCCACCTGTTGCTGCAGCTCCTCAGCGCCGTTGTCGCGAGCCTGTTCGCTGCTCGACCGCTCCAGTTCATCCAGTCGTGATTCGAGCCCCTGCACCTGCCGCTTGAGCAGACCCAACTGCACCTCGGCAGAACCGCTCGACTCTCGTTCCAGCGCCTCTGTCAGACGCTTGCCGAGCTGACCGGTTGACAGCGCTCGCCTGAGTGTCCGTTCGCTGACTTCGAGTCGACGCGCCACCACCTCGCGACCATCACGGGTGACCAGGTCCTGTAGGAGGGCCACGAGCCGCCCATCCTCCTCCGTGCCGGGCTCCGCCGACACCACTTCAGGGGTCCTATTGGGGGTACTTCGAGTCGTCTCCATGCCCCTCAACCTACCCAGACGCCCGTCCCCTGGTGGACAAAACAGGCCAGTTTGTCCAACTGAGCGTGGAACCAGCTCTTCCACCCAGCCCGCTGCCGCCGAGTCACGTTTGTCCAGCGTTCGCCGCAGAAAACACTGGTCGTTCGGTCAGTTTGTCCAACGATCCCACCGCTCAGATTCCTGTACACGCCCCACACCTCCAATCGGCCATCTGTAATGGCAGGCACTGACGCCGAGGACAGTGTCACGCGTGACATGGCGTGCGCGCCATAGCGCGAGGGGTTCGACATCGGACACACTCTGAGTCATCGATAGAGAACATATGTTCATCGCGAGGCTCAGACGTGACACCGACTTGGAAACGACGACTGAAGTTGGCGGTTGCAGGGTTGCTTGCAGCAGCCGCTGTAGCGATACCGGCGCTGCAGGGGGCGAAGGCGCAGACGCCGCCAGTGGTTGAGCCGCTGGTGATCGTCAACGAGGACGAGGAGAAGCCCTTCATCGAGCGCAAGAAGAACGGCGAGTTTCGGGCTCGTCCGATCTTCTCGCAGCGGCTGTCGCGGCTGACGTACGGGATTCGCGACGCGGATTCGGGCGAGTGGCTGACGGCGATCTACCGCGTGAACGGCGGCGAGGACGAGCGGGACGAGGGCTGGGAGTACGACTTCGACTATCCGGCGCTGGACGAACAGCCCGAACTCGACCCGGAGCAGCGCTACCTGCTGGTGATTGGGGCCCAGGCCGTTGGCCATCCAACACCGACCACGTTTTACATCACGGTCCCTGAGCACCAGCCGGGCGGCATCTTCAACAAGATTCTGGGCGCGCTCAATCCCGAGCGCTGGGCGCGGGCAGCGGCAGTTTGGGTGATTGAAGGCGTGCACGGCCTGCTCTGCGGGGTGCTGGAACAGTTCGCGGGCGTCGGCCTCGCGCAGTGCGAGGGGTAGGCGCAGATGTCGGACATTATCACGGGAACGCCCGCCGGTCTCACTTACGAACACGCATTGGTCCAGGAAGCGTGGCTCGCCGTCTGGATCATCACCTCGGCCGGGCTGGCGCTGATCATCGGCTGGATCGGGCTGTCGCTGATCCTCGAAGAACCGCTGGGCGGACGCGGATCGAGTTGGCGCGAACTGATTCCGCGACTGTTGCTCGGGCTCGTCGCCGCAGCAGCGTCGCTCTGGTGGTGCGCGCTCGTGATAGACCTGGCGCACGCCGTCTCGGGGTTCATCGCTGCCACGCTCGATGTCACTCCCGCTGATCTCCTGCTTGCCCCGGTCAACACGCTGCTCACAGCGGTCAAGTCCGGCTCGGTCGGCATCGCACTCTTACTCGCGCTGATCTATCTCATCTATGCATTCTTCTGCCTCTACCTGCTGCTGCAGATGGTGCTGCGGCTGGCGCTGATCGACCTGCTCCTGGCGCTCGCGCCGGCGGCGATGGGGTTGTGGATTCTGCCGCAGACGGCGGGCTGGAGTCGGCAGTGGCTGCGCATCTTTGCGACCACGGTGGCGCAGCAGGCAGTCCAACTGATCGCCTTGGCAATGGGTATCGGGTTCCTGGCGGAACTCGCAGAGATCGGTCCCTTCGAGCCGGCCCGGGACCTCGTCTGGAAGCTGCTGATGGCGGTCGGCTTCGTCTACCTGGCCACCCGTGTGCCCTCGATGCTGGGCAACTCCGGCCCGTTCGACTCCTGGTTGCGCACGCTCTACTTCGCCTTCTCGCTGCCGATGAACATGGCCCGTTCAGCGGCCACCTTCGCCGCGTTCAGCGGCATGGGCGGCGGTCGAGCAGCGCCAAGCGGCCAAGCCGTCGCCGCAGTCGCAGCGAGCACGCCGGCTCAGTCAACAGCCCAGCTGTCATCACCCGCTGCCGGCAATGGCGGCTCCGAGTCCTCGGGCCGCGGCCTGCGCAGTCAGAGCGAGTGACGGGAAGGAGCGAACACGCCATGTGCTGAATAGCAACCACGTCCCATTGACGACTGCCACCAATCCCAAACACAACCCGTTCTGGAAAGGACACACACCCAATGGCTGATCTGATTCAGACCATCTCCAACCTCGTCGGCATCCTGCTCGGCGTGGTCGGAGCGATCGGCGCCGGCTACTTCGTCTTCGGCGCCTACCAGTACCTGACCGCCTCCGGCGCGCCGCACCAGATGGAGCGCGGCAAGTCGGCCATGCTCACCGCGCTCGCCGGCATCGTGCTTGCGCTCGTCGCATTCGGCGTGGTTGAACTCGTGATCGACGCTGTCGTCAACCCAGTCGTCGATGTCGATACGCCGCCCGACCCGACCTCCGGCAGCTAAGGCGCTTCCAGCCTCTGGAAAGGAGGTGTCGCATGCATGAGCACGAAGTGCCGACCCACGTCCAGGCCGAGGACCGCGTGCTGCTCTGGTTCACGTTCCCGCAGTTGATTGCGCTCGCCGTAGTGGCGGCGCTTGGCTACGGCGTCTACCACTACGCGCCGTTCGGCTCGGAGGTGGTCCGCGTCCTGCTCGGTGCGGCCTTCGCCGCGACCGGCATCGCGATGGTCGCAGGCAAGATCGGCGGGAGACAGCTACCCGCCGTCCTCGCCGACCTGCTCCGCTTCAGCTTCGGCGCGCAGCGATTCGATGGACCGGTCGTTCATCTGGTTCGTGCCGAACCGCCAGCGCCGCCGGCGACCAACGAGCAGTCGGCCCGCCGTCCGCGCACACGAGGCGAGCGGATGCCGCGAGTCCCGCTCGGTTGGTTCCGCAAGCGCGACCGCAAGCGTCCATCCAAGCGCGAGGTCGACGAGGCGAAACAGAGCTTCGTTCGTAAGAGCCGAGTCCACCGCCCCAGATTCCTGGGGCGGTGGCAGGCGCTCCTCGGAGGGGCCGGTGTACTAGCGGCGATGAGCGTGACCGTCTGCACGCCGCCACTCACGGTGGCACAGGAGCCGTCGGTGCAACCGAGCATTCCTGAGGAGATCGAGTTCGAGCCTGATCCGCTGATCGAGGGACGGCGGCTCTACATCGAGCGACTGACGGTCACGGAGTCGGAAGCAACCGTCGTGCTCAAGGCGGCTGCCGACCTCGATCTCATCGTCCAGGCCTTCGGCGGTAGGGACGGTCAACTACTTGTAGTCAATCGTTCGGTGCAGCTCAGAGGAGGCGAGCGCACGACGCAACAGCTTCCACTCAGTGGAGACATGCCATCGTTCACGTTCGCCTGGTTTGACGAACACCACCAAGCCGGTGCACAAACGCTCGCAGGCGAACAGCTGCCGGTTCCGCTGCCAAACGTGGAAGGTGAGCTGTGCGACCTTCAACTGACGAAACTTGAGTGGAAGCCAGGCAGACTGTCCGGCGCGATCGAGTCCGACTGCGTCGATTCGCTCGACGAACAGGTTCATCTGCAAACGGTTTCGGGTCATCGCAACCTGAGTCAGGACGTGGCGCTCAACGCCGAGCTGAAGTCTGTCAGCGGGTCGATTCAAATCCGCACCGGCGACCGAACGAGCAGCGCAACCTTTGTCGCGGACGGTGCTACGGCGTTCGAGTTGGCGCTTGGTTCCGAAGAGACAACGCTTGCTGTCTCCTTGAGCGCCACCCTCACTGCCGACCTGCAGATCGCCCTGCCGCCGCTGGTGCAGCTTACGCACGTACCGCAGCGCACCGAGACGTTTTCCGAGACCGTTTCGCTGACCGATCCCGAATCGGGCGAGAGCGTCTCCCAGACAGTCACGTTCCAGGTCGTGCATCCGGCACGAGTTGAAGCAAAGGTCGTCCAGCGCTCGCCACTGAGGAGGCAGCGCTCAGAGCAGTTGACGTTGACTACGAGCATCGCCGCCGATGCATCGTACGAATCTCTCAACGATCCCGAGCCGACCAACACCGGCTCAACCCAGACCGTGGTCAGCGGCAGCGAACTCACCGATCTCCTGTCCCTGCTCGGATGGGAGCTGAACTGATGCGGCGCTGTTTCGCTGCCATGGTCTTGGCCGCCGTCGCGCTTGTCACGACAGCGGCCGAATCGCCCGAAGAGCAGGCCATGCTCGACGCCTTCGACGCGGCGCTCACGGCGGTCGTCTACGCCGCCTCTGGTCTGGCTGTGTTTGGACTCGTCTGGGCCGGCTTTCTACTCATGGCCGATGGCGCCGGCGAGCGCGGCGGCCGCGCCCGTTCGGCCGTCTTCCTCACCTTCGCCGGCCTGGCGATCGCGCTCTCGGCCAAGGCCCTCGCCGCGTTGATGTCAAGCGGCGCCATTCCGATTCCCGTCTCCTAACGAACGGAGTATTCCACATGAAACTACTCACACAACGACTTCGTCGTTCCACGGTCTCACCACTCAGTGATGAACCTGTAGTCAGCGAAGAGTCCAAGCCCAAACCTCCACCTGAGCTACCGCTCTGCTTCATGCTCTCGCATGTTGAAGACGACGGTCCCGTGCGGCTTGATGGCGTGAAGCTGTCAGTCACCGAGCTGATGGGCTTGGAGCTAGATGAGGCAAAACTTGGAGCGTTTGCCGGCGCCCTCAACGCCTGCGACTTCTCGCTGCAGCTCCTAGTACGTCAGCATCCGCCCGATCTCAGTCGACTGCGTTGTGAGCTCGAGGCCGCTCAACCCGACAACTTGCCACAAGCGACCAAACAGGCGGCAGACTCGTTGAGAAGACTGCTCAGCGAGTTGGAGGAGCGGCCGGGCATCCTCGATCGGCGCTTCTATGCAGTTTGCGAGTCCTAACACGCCGCCGAACTGCGCGGCGTCCTGGCTCGCGCCGGGCTAGTAATTCACTCGCTCAGGGATGAGTCGCTGCGCAAGTTCGTGATCGCCTCCGCCTTGGGCGGTACGCCGACCGAGCGCGCCCCCGAAGCTGAAGCCACAGTCCAGATCAACCGAGCCGAACTCGACGTTGACGGTCGCCTGCAACGCTCGCTGCACCTGACCAAGTGGCCGCGCTCGCTCGCGCCAGGGTTTCTGCAACAGCTGATGTCCACCGGCGCGCCGATGGATCTGTCACTGCATCTCGGCCCGGTGCCGCCGGCACAGGCGGCGCGGCAGCTGGAATGGCAGAAGGTGCGCTTCGAATCGGCGCGCTCCATGTCGGTCCGGCGAGGCAAGTCCCTATCGCCGGAGGCTGAGATCGCGCTTGAGGACGTGTCCCGCCTGCGCGACGACGTGCAACGCGGTCGCGAGCGGCTGTTCAACGCCTCGCTCTCGCTGACGCTCCACGCGGATGACAGCGACGAGCTCGCCGAGCAGACCCAACGAGCATCAGCCCACTTTGCGGCGACGCTGGGCAAGCTCGATCCGCTGCCCTTCCGACAGCGCGAGGGCAAGCTGTCGACGCTGCCGCTGGCGCTCAACTCGGTCGCGTCCTGGCGCACGCTCGACACATCATCAGTGGCGCGATGCTTCCCGTTCTCGCCGCCCGACTTGGATACCCGCTCGGGTGCCCTCTACGGGATCGACCTCAGAGCCTGCGCGCCGATCGTCTACGACCCCTGGGACGGCTCCCACCTCAACGCCAACACTGCGGTGCTCGCCCGGTCCGGCTCGGGCAAGTCGTTCGCGACCAAGCTGGGCGTGCTGCGCGGTATCTCGCGCGGCGTGGTCTGCTACGTGATTGACCCCGAAGGCGAGTACGCCGACCTAGCTCGCGCCGCAGGCGGACGCGTCTTCTCGCCCGGCGTGCCAGGACAGGGGATGAACCCGTTCGTGGTCGGCCGCGCCGACCCCGAAGAACTGTTGCAACGCATCGGCTCGCTCAGGCGACTGGTCGAGGTGATGGTCGGCGAACGGCTCTCGGCTGAACGCCGCGCCGCCCTCGATCACGCGCTCGCTTCGTACTACGCGCAACCAAACGAACGCTCCGGCTTCCGCGACTTCTACCGCTTCCTGGAGGCCAACGACCCGGAGTCGCTGGCCAAATTGCTGAGGCCGTTCGAGTCGGGCAGTCTCAAGCACCTGCTCTCCGATGACGGCGACGACCTGCTCCAGCACGAGGCGCTCGTCACCGTCTTCGACCTGCACCTCTTAGAGAGACTGATGCATAACTGGGTGTGCGCTTTAGCCTAAGGCTGTCGGGCCAACAGCGGAGGAGTATTGACGATGCATCGACAGATAGGCGAGCGGTCGTTGGTGGAGGCGTGGTTGCCGGAGGGCTTGGGTCGGGATGAGCGCTTGGAGCGGATCGCGGAGTTGGTCGAGTGGGAGGAGTTGGCGGCGTTGGTGGGGGAGATCTATTCGTCGCCGGAGGGTCGGCCGAGCTATCCGCCGCTGATGATGGTGAAGGCGTTGCTGTTGCAGGAGTGGTACGACGCCTCGGCGGCAGAGTTGTCCCAGGCGCTGAGCGACCGGCTCTCGTTCCGGCGCTTCGTCGGTCTGGGGCTGCAGGACGCCGCGCCGGACGCCTCGACGATTACCCGGTTCCGTCAGCAGCTGACCGAGCGCGCGTTGGCGGCGCCGCTGCGGGAGGCGGTCGCGGCGCAACTGGATACGCGTGGCTTGCTGGTCAAACACGGCAGCCTGCTGGACGCGACCTTGGTCGCCGCGCAGGGCAGTGGGCGGGCCCATCGCGAGGGCGAGTGCGCCGACCCCGACGCGGCCTGGTCGAGACGCGGTCCGAGCAGCCATCATGGCTACCAGGGGCACATCGGGATGGACGCCGGTTCGGGCCTGATTCGCCGCGTGCGGCTGACCCCGGCCAACGTCAACGACACTGAGGTTGCCGACGAGTTGATCGTCGGCGACGAGCAGGTCGTCTACGCCGACCGCGCCTACGACAGTGCGGCGCGCCGCGAGCGGCTGCGGGCCTTGGGCATCGCAGACGGGATCATGCGCCGGGCGAACAAACATCACCCGCAACTGGCGCCGGCCGAGCAGGACCGCAACCGTCGTCTGGCCCGCCTACGGATGCCCGTCGAACAGGTCTTTGCGAACTTGAAACGCGCGTACGGCTACCGCCGGGTCCGCTACCGCGGGCTGGCCCAGAATATGACCGAACTCGAACTCAAATGCCTCGCCTACAATCTCCGCCGCGCCGACCGGCTGCTGCTCGCCGCCTAACCGCCGACGTCCAGCCCGGCCCCGCCGGCGCCGGCGCCCCCGCTTCGGTCAGACACCACGATCACCCCGCCCAGGCGACAGGCCCACACCACACAGCCAACCACCAACCCAACCGCCTCCGCACCTACCCTGCAACAAGTTACGCATCAGTCTCTTAGAGGCAGAGCTGAGACCCGCCGCCGCGATGGTCTGTACCGAGACGGTTTGGGCCGCCGCCGCTCGCGATCCGCGCCCTCGATTGCTGGTCGTGGACGAGGTCTGGTCGATCATGCAACACCCCGAGGGCACCGCCTTCATGGTCTCGATGGCCAAGCGCGCTCGCAAACACCGACTGGGTTTGCAGTTCATCACGCAAGATGTTCAGGACCTCTTATCGGAGGACACCAGCCGCACGATTACCGGACATTCGGGCAGAGCCCTGCTGCAGAACGCCGCATTCAAACTCCTGCTGCAACAAGACGCTGCAGCCATCTCCACAGTCGGCGACGCGTTCGACCTCCCGCAAGACCTACAGCGCTGGCTCTTGTCCTGCCCTCGCGGAGACGGCCTGCTGCTGGCGCAGGGCCAACGCTTCCCGATCCGCATCGAGGCCACACCCGAAGAGACCGAACTGATCGAGTGGCGCCCCGGTCAGCAAACCACACCTACAAAGAAAGGAGCCTCGCAATGAGACTCAACCCCTTCCGACGAGCACCCAAGCCGGGACCAGTGCTTTTGCAGATCACCCCGCCGCGCACCGGCGAACGCACCCTGTTGGGCATCGAGAACCTACTGCAAGCGATCGCTACGGATGAGCCGTTCGCGCTTGAGCTCGCGGCAGACAGCGGCGGCGTTCGACTGATGATCCGCACCAAACAGCCCGACCTCGTGCGAGGACAGATCGCATCGCACTACCCGCAGGCGCGCGTCGAAACCATCGAGGAACCAGCCGACCCAGCGCAGATTCGGGAGGGCGAACAAGCCTGGACGACTCGGCTGCGCTCGTCCGGGCCCGAGTTCCTGCCACTGCGGGTGTTCCGTGATCGCGACCTGCTCGATCCGGGCTCCGATCCGCTCTTGGCCCCGTTGGGCGCTCTCAGCGGGCTGGCCAAAGGGGAGCGAGTGATCACCCGCTTGCGGATGCAGCCACTCGGCCCCGACTGGTCGCGGCACCACCAAGCGCTGCTCGATGACGCCCCGCCGAAACCGACTCCACCTGGTCAATCCCATCAACCGAAGACCGCGACTGACCCGCTCGCGTTGACCGTGCTGGCGCTGGTCGGCTTCGCCGCCTTCCGCGGCTACTCCTGGCTGCAGGCCGGCGAGATCTGGAACCTGGTCGCGCTCTGCGCCGGCGCCGCCGTGGCGTTGATCGGCGGCGGATGGCTCTGGCGCAAGTGGAAGTCGCGTCGCCGCCGCGTCTGGGACCTGACGCTGATCAAGGAGAAGATTTCGCGCGTCGCATTCCAGGGTGACCTGGAGCTGATCGCCGTCCTGCCCGAAGGCTCGCAGGAATCTCGCGGCGCGAAGTTGCTGGATGGACTCGCGTTGGCCTATCGCCACTACGACCATCCGGCTGGAGCTCGGTTCGAATCGGGAACCGTCAGGCAAGCCGAAACGCTCACGCCGCTGCTTGCGCCGGCGAACGAGGGTCTGTTCGGGAAACGCAGCGTGTTTGGAGTACGCGAGGTGGCGTCGCTCTGACATCCACCGGGCGCGTCGGACGAGACGCACGAGCTCGATCGCAGCCGTTCCAAAGTGCTGCTACCGCCCAAGCAGGAAATCAGAGAAGGCGCCAATGTCGGCCTGACCACCGGCGACCAGCCGCGTTCGGTGCACTTCCCCGAGGACTTGACGCGACGCCACCATCTCTACGTCGCCCGCACGCGGATGGGCAAATCCACCCTGATGCGGCACTTGGTCGAGCATCAGCTTGCGCAGAAGGCGAAGGGACTCAACTCCGACGCCGTGGTGGTGGTAGACCCGCACGCCGATCTGGTCGCCGACATCTTGGAGCAGGTGCCTGAGTCACTCGCCGATCAGGTGAAGCTGATCGACCTCGCCGACGACCGCGGCGCGGTCGGGATCAACCTGCTCGACGCGCACATCTTCACTGATCGCGACCGCACGGCCGATGCCGTCGTCCGCGTCGCGCGGGGCCTCTGGGAACAGTGGGGCCCTCGGATGCAGTCGATCCTGGAGCAGACCGTCAAGACGCTGCATGAGGCGAATAGTCACCCGCTGACCGAGCGGGAGGACCAACACACGATCATTGACGGCCTTCGCCTGCTCGCGGACGATCCGTTTCGGAACACCGTCCTCACCCGCGTCAATGACCCGTACCTGTTGGAGTGGTGGGCTCGCGACTTCGGCGGCTGGCGTAAGGAGTATCGGGCCGAGGCGCTTGCGCCGGTGCAGACGCGGCTCAACTGTTACGCCTCCTCCAAGCGAGCCCGCGCCATCCTGGGTCAGGCGCGCTCCACAATCGACCTGCGCCAGACCATCCTCGACGGCGGCATTCTGCTGGTCTCGACGGCTCAGGGCACGGTCGGTCGCGATGTGTCCGCGCTTGTCGGAGCCTCGTTGCTCAACCTGGTGGACGCCGTAATCCGCGAGCAGGAGCGGTTACCGCAGGCCCAGAGACGCGGTGCGCTGGTCGTGGTGGACGAGATGCAGACGATTCCCGGCGTGCCGTTTGAGTCGATGCTCTCGGAGCTGGGTAAGTACGGCGCGCGGTTCGTGCTCGCGACCCAGAGTCTGCGCAAACTGGATGACCTTTCGCCGACGATGCGGCACACGCTGTTGGCGAATGTCGGCTGTCTGGCCGTGTTCCAGGTCTCAGGCGCTGACGCCCGTGAACTGGTCTGGGAGCTTGGAAGGGAGCGTCTGTCCGAAGAGGATCTGGTCGGTCAGCCGGCGCACCATTGCTATGTGAGGGCCTCGGTTGGGACTGAGCGTCTGCCCGCGTTCTCAATGACTGTGCGCAAACCGGAACTGGGCGATCCCGAACAAGCACTGCGCATCCGCGAGGCGGCACGGGAATATGTCACATCCGCTGACCAACTCGAAGCGCGACAGATCGAGCGTCAGCGTCGACTGATCCAGTTCCAGCAGTCGTTGGCCGAGCGCGAGGAGTCGCAGGCCTCAGCCGAGCCTGACGAATCCAAACCGCGCAGGGTCCGCAGCCGTCGGATGGAGCAGGCCGGATGAAACTCAGTGATTGTCAGTCCGACCTGCTGCACCAGCTCGCGCAGACCCCGTTCGCCGACCGCCTTGAGTTGGCCGCACTGAGCGGCTGGTCGCAGTCGGCTGTCTATCGTCAGATGGCGAAGTTGGAGCAATGCGGTCTGATCGAGCACCTGACTCACGCCACGTCGCTGATCCCGACCACCCGCCGCTATTGCCTCACCGCAGAGGGTGCGCGCCAGCTTGTGCAGGACAACGGAGAGTCGGCGGCGCGGCAACTGCGAGACTGGCCAGTCTCGCAAGAGTGGCGACGGCTGATCCTGCAGCGGCTCGATGCCGCCGCTGTCTTTTATCGGTTGACGACGACAATCGGCGGGTCGCAGCATCCACTGCGATTCCGCTGGTTCCGCGCCCAAGCGATGGACGCGATGATCGAGCTACCGGACGGGCAGAGCGTCGCGCTCGCACGGATCGGGCGTACAGCCGATCGCACCGCAATCTCCAAACGCCTGCGCCGGCTGGATGAGGCCTTGGGAGTGGGCGCCGCGCTGGTCATCCTGCCTGATGAGGTGCGCCTGCGGCATGCGCGGCGCATCGTCGCCGGGTTCTCAATGATGGCCTTCCTCGCCGTCGAACGGGAAGTGGTCAATGCGCACGCCGAGCTTCCAATCTGGCGAATCGAGTCTGGGAACTCCAAGTTCAACCTGAAAGAGGCGCTCAGCCATGCGCTATCAACGCAAAATCTGGTCATCGAGCAGCCACTCAGCAGAATGTCGATGCCGCGTTCGCTCACAGAAACCCGCCCCATTTCGCTTACCGCGACTGAGCAGCGAGCGCTCGACCTGATCGGCGACTGGCCCTGGCTGCGGCCGGCCCATCTCGCCGACCTGCTCGATTGCGGAGAGCGGCGCACAGGTCAAGTCCTGCAATCACTCGAATCAGACGGATTGGTAGTCCGAGGCTTCGCCAAAGGAAAACCTCGATTGGCGCTGTCGGACGCGGGTATCGCGCACCTCGCTCGTCGCGATCGCGCTGCCATAGGCATCGCCAACCAGCGTTGGAGCGTCACGACGGTTGACCCGGACCGTCCTATGAGTTGGCGCAACGTCAACGGGGCTCGCTCGCGGCAGCTTCTGCGGCACCTGGAACACACTGAGTCGGTGCACTGGTTCATCGCGCAAGTGGCGCGGCAGGCGGCTGGTTCCGAAAGTGCGGTGAAGCAGCTCGACCCACCCCACCGCGCCTCGCGCTACTTCCGCTTCGAGGGCGTGGTCCGCTCTATCCACCCGGACGCTTACCTCGAAATGCAGACATCCAAAGCCCGGCAAGCGTTCTTCCTTGAGTACGAGCGGCGCGCTGACCGTCCAGCCACGATGCGAGACCGCCTCGCCCCGTACCTGCGTTACTACTCCACCCACCGACCGCTTGAGGACCACGGCGACATCCCTGGCGCTCTGGTCGTGTTCGAAGACGAACTCTCGGCGGATCACTTTCTCGGATTGGCTGGGCGGGAACAGTCGAGGAGCGGCGTCAACTTGCCGCTCATGGTCTCGTGCAGAGAGGAACTGGAACGCAGTGGTCCGTTGGCAGACGCCTGGCGCTCACTGCCTGACCGCTCGACAGCAGCTCTACTGTCTGCGAGTCAGGCCGTTCGCTGAAGGTTGTCCTCACCCGAGGAGTCGGTGTCCGGGTTCGGTATGGAGTCTTCGCCGCCGGCTAGGTGAATCCATGTCTCATCGTCGAACAGGATTCCCTGACGGCGGTCGTACAAACGTGGCCTGTCCAATAGGCATTCCAACACATCGTGCTCTGCGGCGAAGTTCAACAACATCAAGAGGTGCGTCGCGTCGGGCTTCGTGCCTCTCCGCCAGCGATGTATGGAGCGGATGTTGAGTCGGGTTTCTCGGGCCAGACCCTTTCAAGTGAGACCTAACGCCTCCCGCAGCCGCTCTAGTCGGTTCGGGAGGTCGTCGGCAAAACCAGATCTCTCTGAGTCAGTAAACCGCTGGGAATCGAACGACACTGAGTTACTCCAGTGTGGATCTCTGACTTGTGACGTACTCATCTCCGATCAGCTCGGCCAACCCGCCGGGCACCTGGGCGGCGAGCCGCACCAACGAGAGCATCGCACCACCATTGGGTGTGCTGCCGCGTCGCCAGCGCAGCAGCTGGCGGCTATCAACTCCGAGTGCGAACGCCATCGCGTCCCAAGTCATGCCGGCTCGCTCCTTCAGACCGAGCAGCCGTTCAGGGAAGTTGCCCGGTAGCTGGGCCTCGCCTCCAACCAGGTCCAGATGGCTAGCGTTGGAACGTCTCCTCATGATCCTGTTCCTTCGAACTTGACGGCATTGACGTCCCCATCGGCGCTCGCTTGTGGCGCGCAGGACTCCAAGTCCGCCTCTTGTTGAGCCAGATGATGCCGCGCGATCAGCCGCGCCAAAATGCGCAGGCCGTCCCGCAGCACTTGCTGTTCCGCTTCGGTCATCTCCTCTGTTCGCATGACCGTCATCCCTCCACTGCACAAGCTGGGTAGCGTGGAGTCGCTGGATGGTCATGATGCACGCTTCTCTCGAAGTACATATGTTCTGTATAGGGCCATGGTATCCGAGGTGAGCCGATATCCCCCATGTAGTTATGACACCATGTTGATAGATTTGAGAAACACAATCTATTCGCGATCCCAAACGACGCCCAGGCCACACAACCACCCGTTCAGTCCGGGTTGGTTCAGGTCAGACAAAGCAAGGACGCAGCTATTCGCCAGCGGTGCCAGCCAGCAGCGGTTGAATCTCGCGGCGGACATCGGCAAAGGCGCGATCTTTCAGGGCATCAACATCCGGCACGAGTACCTCACCTCTGAATCGCGCGCCCGGACCTTCGCCCCAGCGAATCGCGCCCGACTCGGCCAGGTCTGTCAATCCCGCCGCCACCGCCGACCGTGACAGCGTCGTCAGCCGACCGAGGTCCTTCTGTCGAATCGAGATCACGCGCTCGGTGCCAAAATCCAGATCATCCAGCGCCAGTCGTGAGACCAACGCCGCCGCCACTCTCGAGGCTGGGCCACCACTCGTCGCCAGCGACACCCAATAGAACCGCGCCAACCGGCGCATCACCAGCTCGTGCATGCGCTCTCGTACCGTCGGGAGGCGCTCTGTGACCAGCTGGATCACTTCCTTTGGAATCCGCACGATGACGGCTTCGGTGATCGCCGAGTAGCTCGCCGACCAGCGCTCGGCGCCCATCAGGAACTCGTGCACGCCGATCAGGAACGGCGCCGCCAGCTCCGAATACGGCGACTGCCAGGGCGTCACGACGCCATGCTGGACAAAGGCCAAATGCGTGAACGCTGCCCCAGACCGAATCAGCGGTACCTCAGCCGACGGCTCGGCAAACCGCATCTCCAGCGGTTGCGAGGCTTCTGCCAGGACCGCTTCTAGCTCCTCCTCGGACACACCCTCGAAGTCCAGACATCGGGCCAGGGTCCCGGCAAAGCCTTCGATATCGATTGTCACAGGTATCCCCAAGCTACGGATTGGACATCAGTATTGTAGCGAGAATGTCACTTGCATACTCAAATCAAGCACCCAACCTTGCATTCCATGAGGACGACCAATCCCGCCTAGCCGCGCACTGGCATCCGCCTTCGCTCCGTGGGCCGCTTGAGCCGAAACCTCCTCCTACCGAGCACCTGCGGAACTCCCAGAGCAACACATCCACTGTCGTGAGTCCAGAACCAGCCGTTCCCGACGGCTCACCAACCTCGATCCAGCATTAGACCCACGTTTCTCGCTTGGGCCTCGATGCCTCATCCGCCCTCCTCTCTGGACTAAACTGTCCCAATGGCTACACAACGCTCCGACTACGACCGAGTCGAACTCGTCTGGTCCGGTAAGACCACCGAGGTTGAGCGTGTCTCCCTCCCCTTCCAGACCATCGAGCGCGTCAACGACGTGTCCCGTTCCCTCGCCGGTGCCTCACCGCTAGAGCGCCTGGGGGAGGGTGTGAATCTCCCCGAGTGGTGGCCCGACGGTTGGCGAAACAAACTGATCTGGGGAGATAACAAGTACGCACTTGGATCGCTCTTGGATGAGTTTGCTGGCAAGGTCGATTTGATATACATCGATCCTCCGTTTGCAACGGGCGCAGATTTTTCCTTTAGGACCGAGATTGGAAGGCTTGAAGTCGAAAAAGAGCCTACTATCATTGAAGAGCTGGCGTACCGGGATACTTGGGGAGCTGGAACAAGCTCGTTTCTTTCAATGCTGACCTCACGTCTAGTACTGTTGAAGGAACTCCTTGCGCCCCATGGAAACATCTGTGTCCATGTAGATTGGCGGCTTTCCCATAACGTTCGGGTACTAATGGACGAAATTTTTGGGGCCACCAACTTCCGGAATCAGATTTCTTGGCATTATGGCGGGCGAGGAGCGAAGTCGGGGGCAGGTCAGTTTCCAAGGAATCATGACGACCTAATTCTCTACTCCGGCGGACCGCGGTCTACTTACTTGGAGCAGTATGCGGAAAATCTCATACCTATTTCGCAGGCTAGCCGTAACGGGTACAGGCAGGACGAACAAGGACGTTGGTTCCGGACATCTCCTCGTGGTGACTACACGGATGAAAGTATAGAGCGCTTACGCGCCGAGGGTCGAATTTATGACACTCGTACTGGAACCATCCGCATTAAGTACTTCGAGCAACAGAAGGGAGACTCTATTGCTGAGCAGCAACTTGTGGGCGATGTTTGGAATGACATTCCAGATATGATGCACGCGCCCAAGAAGGAGCGCACGAGCTACCCAACAGAGAAGCCTCCCAAGCTTATCGGGAGATTAGTTGAAGCATGTTCACGACCTGGAGATCTTGTACTAGATGCCTTTGTAGGGTCAGGTTCGTCCTTGGCTGCTTCGGAGCACGGCAATCGAAGGTGGATCGGTATCGACCTCGGCCGCTTCGCAATTCAGACAGCCCGTAAACGGTTGCTCGACATACCGGACTGTAGGCCCTTCGAGATTTTGAATCTCGGCCGATACGAGCGTCGCTACTGGCAGGGCGTCAACGCCGGTGAGGCGATCTGGGAGTACTACCGCTTCATCCTCAACCTCTATCACGCGCAACAGATTAGCGGCTTCGCTCACCTGCACGGCGAGAAGGCGGGTCGCATGGTCCACGTAGGGGCGACAGATGCCCCGGTCACCCTAGACGAACTCGCGGTCACCCTCGCCGAGTGCGCCGCCAACGGCATCCACGCCGTTGATGTGCTGGGTTGGGAATGGGAGATGGGCCTCAACCCCGCAGGCAAGGACAAACTCGTTCGCGAACACGGCGTGGACGCCCACCTGCGCAACATCCCCCGTGAGGTCATGGACGAACGCGCCGTCGAAGCCGGCGACATCCACTTCTTTGAGCTCTCGGTCGCCGATGTCCACGTCCATCAGAACGATGCGGGACTCGTTCTCGAACTGGTCGACTTCCTGCCTGCCATCGACGAATACATGCAGTCGAAAGTAAAAGGCAAGGTCAGCAAGTGGTCCGACTGGATCGACTATTGGTCGGTTGACTTCGACTATGACGGCGAAACTTTCGTCAACCGCTGGCAGGCCTACCGCACTCGCAAAGAGCCGTCGCTCATGCTGCGCTCGGACCCGTTCCAGTACGATAACCCTGGCACCAAGCGGATCGTGGTCAAAGTGATCGACATTTTCGGCAATGACACAACGGTCGACCTGGAGGTCGACGTCGCATGAGTTCCGCGCGACTGTTTCCTGCTTACCAGATACCTCAAACGCAGCGCCCCTCACGTGCGGCGTTGGTACCGGCGATCCGTGATGCCGTTCACGGTTGGCGTGCGCAAGGCTATCCCGGCGCCACCCCCACCAGTCAGCGCCTATTGCGCCACTGGTTCGAGACCGACCACCTTCTGCCCTCCGGCGAAGAATGGCACTACTACTACTGCCAGCGCGAGGCGATCGAGACCATCATTTACCTCTACGAGGTCATGAAAACGCGAAAGGTGATCGACCTCTACGGTAAGTTCGCACCGAACCGCACCATCGCCTACAAGGCCTCCGACAACTGGTGGGCCCGTTACGTCTGCAAGATGGCTACCGGCTCAGGCAAGACCAAGGTCATGTCGCTGGCCATCGTCTGGTCCTACTTCAACGCACGCCTCGAGACGGACCGGCCTGATGATTACTCCAAGACCTTCGCGCTCATCGCGCCGAATGTGATCGTCTATCAGCGTCTGTTGGACGATTTCCGCGATGGCAAGATCTTCCGCGATGACCCGCTGATTCCGCCGGAGTGGCAATCCAGGTGGCAGTTCGGGGTTGTCACCCGTGACGACGCCGGCGCGCCCGGCTCAGACGGCACGCTTTATCTGACCAACATCCACCAACTCTACCCCGAACGCGAATCAACCCGACGTCGCACCGGACGTGAGCCGCCCGCAATCACGGGCGTTCTCGGTGGGCCGCGCCCCACCGGTAGCGAGAACGCCGGCTCCGAATTACGGCGCCGCATTCTCTCCCACGGCGACCTGATGGTCTTCAACGACGAGGGACATCACGTCCACACAGATGATTTGGTCTGGTCGCAGGTAATCGAAGGGATGCACGACGAGCTGGAGCAACGGACCAACATCGGTCTCCGTGTCCAACTCGACTTCAGCGCTACGCCGAAGCACAATAGCGGCGCACTGTTCCAGGAAGTAATCGTCGATTACCCGATCGCCGCCGCAGTCGACGACGGGATCGTCAAGCGGCCGATCATCGGCGAACTCCAGGGCGCGCTCGAATATGCCTCAGACGACGCGGCCAATCAATACCGCGACTATCTCACCGCCGGGATGGAAAAGTGGAAACAGGCCTGTGACCTGCTGGACGACACTGATTGCAATCCGCTCCTGTTCGTCATGACCGCCGACACAAAATCTGCGGATGAGATCGGCGATTGGCTGAAACAGCAGCCCGGTTTCTCGGCCGACAGCGTCCTGGTCATTCACACCAATCAAAAGGGTGAAGTGTCGATGGCCAAAAGCAGGCTCAAAGAGCTCGACGAACTCCGCGAGGCGTCGCGCCGAGTGGACGAACCGAACAGCCCCTACAAAGCCATCGTCTCGGTGCTCATGCTGCGTGAGGGTTGGGACGTGAAGAATGTCTGCGTGATCGTCCCGCTGCGCAAGTACAGCGCCAAGTCCGAAATCCTGCCCGAACAGACGATGGGCCGCGGCCTGCGCCGGATGTGGCCGGTCGCAAGCGGCAATGTCGCCGAGCAGTTAATCATCATCGAGCACGAGGCATTCAACCGCCTCTGGAAACGCGAGATGAGCGAAGAAGACCTTGACATTGAGATCTTGCCCGTCGATCAGGTCAAGTTCGGCATGGACACGGTCGTCGTCGATCAGGACAAACTTGAGTACGACATCGAGATACCTGTATTGACGCCAGGCATGGAGACCCAAACTCCTGATTGGGAGCAACTAGACATTCATAAGCTGCCCGCGGAGACCTTGCCGCTTGAGTTGGGCACCACCGTTGCGGAAGACCCGATCATGTACACAGGCCGTGACTGGCTTTCGCTGGAGATCGTGGACGAAGCAGAGTTCGAGCGCGACTTCCCGGTCAGCGAGATCGGTTTCCTCAATCTGATCACTCGCCTGATCTTGCGCGAGTGCCGATTGCAGAACCTTGCCGACACCTTCGCCCAGGTTGCCCCGCGTGTCCGCGACTACATCGAACAAGTCATGTGTGGCGGCCTCGCCGAAATGTCCCAACAGCGTGTGCTTGTCGCGCTCAATCGCGGCGACAATCGGCGCATCATCTTCAATCACTTCGTCACCGCGATTCGAGGCTTGCAGTACGTTCCCCGCGTGATTGAACCGACCGGCCAGGTCATCAAGCTGTCCGAAACGCCCGCATACACAACTTCGCGTCAGATCATCGTGCCAGGCAAGTCGGTCTTCAATCTCGCCCCTTGCGACAGCGATCTCGAACATCGCTTCGCTGGCTGGCTCGATGCGGTCGCAACCGATGTGCAGGCCTGGGCCAAGAACGAATCCGCCGTCCGTTTCGCAGTCGAATACATCGCTCCCAGCGGTGCGCTGAGGCTCTATCGCCCCGACTTCATCGTCCGCACTAAGGACCATTGCTATGTGATCGAGACGAAAGGCATTGAGACAATCGAAGTGCCAAACAAGGATCAGCGCATTCGTCAGTGGTGCCGCACCGCCTCCGAACACACCGACATAGAGTGGAGATACGTCAAGGTGACCGAAGGGCTGTTCCAGGCCGGAAACTGGAACGCGGTCGCCGAACTGTATCGGGCAGCAGGTTCAGAGCAGCAGTTGACTCGGGTCGAACCCTGTTCTGAGGTTCTTTGAACTGGCGGCATCGCACCTAGGCATGAGAGTAACTGCCACCAGGTCTCTTGGTTCGTCCTTGCCAGCAATAGGGTTTCTCGATACGGGTCGGACCCTTCAGGTAGAAATCGAGCATTGAGGCGAGATGATTGCCGTGCTCTGAACGATCCGGATACCTGGATAGACGTCTCGTCGCAGATGTGGGAGTGTCGGCTCGGCGGCTACCAGGTGTTGAAAGAATGGCTAAGCTATCGGGAGTTGAGGTGTTGGCGGTGGGCAAGCGGGTTGGTGGTCGGAGTTTGCGCGGCAGGTAGCGGTGTTGTTGAGATTCCGAATCTGTCCTTCCCGCTGGGCGTAGCCATCTTCCCGCATCGAGCGACCGCTACTAGCGATAATCGACATACGAAACAGTACCTGGGTCTGCTGGTGCGATGTCAATGCAGCACCGTTTGAACTTCTTCCCGCTTCCGCAAAAGCACGGCTCGTTCCTGCCAATCTTCCGCCGTTTCGCCTTCTTGCCTGCCTTCGGTTGACTGCGTCGGCTCTCGATCACCGCCCCCTTTCGTGCCCGGCGTAAATCGTCGGCAACACTCCAATAAACCGGTGTCTTGTCCTCAGGGATGTCTTCGCGTCTCACCCATTGCCAATCCACTTCACATAGCACGCCACCTGATGAGTAAGTCAACTCAAGCACTAGACGCTCTACCTCATTATTCATTACAACCAGCGTTTGGGCGTAAGTCCGGGCTTCCATTTCGCTGCGATAGGGAAAACCGGAAATCCAACAAGCCACGACGATCTGGCTGCCTTCTCCATCGGTCGCTAATGTCCTTGGGCTGTCGCTAATCGGACCCTCTAGCACGGCCTTCTCGATATAGTCGGAGATTAAATCGCGAGCTTCTCCAGATCGATCGAGCAGATAGCTTGCAACGCGTGCTCGTCCTTGCCGTGGCGACTTCGCAAGCGCCTGGAGAACTTCGCGGAGTCTCTTGGGAGTGTCCTGTTGAAGGACGCGAGTGGAAGCCGGATTAGTGAGGTGTTTTGCGAATAGGTGTTCGATGTCAGCACGGTAACCCGCGAATATTGCTAGCTCAAATGGTTGCTCCTTGTGCTGGTCCTCGACGTATTCGCTGTACTGATTGTGTGCCATGTACATGCCGAGATGATCCAGCTCATCGTCAAGGTTGAGGATCGGTGACCGGGCGGCGCGACTCCTCTGCTCTACGTAGTGCAGAAAGACAAGAGGATTGTGAAAGACATCTGCGTAGACGTGTAAATCGTCGAGCGACATCAACCAGACACCCGGTTCGTCTAACCTGATGCCCAAACCGGTCAGATGATGTAAGCGCGCCGCGAGTTCGGTAAACGGGTCGAGAGTAATCGCACACACCGAGACGCGTCGAAACGATGACAGGTTGATGTCTGCGAGCTTGTTTCTTGTCCTCTTGTTGTTGCTGTCGAAAATGGGAACCGATGGCGCCGCATGAAGGTATCGCTTGAAGCGAGCGGCTTGGTTCGTCGCACTGCTACCAAGCTCCTTCACTGAGTCGATGTGAGCTGGAAAGTCAATCGCGGGTGGCTGGGAGGCATAAGCACCGCCTTTTGTTTCTACGATAATCAAGTGATCGTCATAGATGACAAGCGCGTCCAGTTCACCGCTGAGCCCGTATTCCCTGTAATGGGCGTTCGAGAAAATCGTCGCACCGGGGAGAAGTCTTCCGAAGTACTTTGCTGCCAGACGCTCCATCTGCTTCGCCTGAGTCTCTCGCCATGCGTCCGCGAGATCGGCTCGAAGGCGACAAACGATTTGATACAAGTTGCGATAGAGATAGTCGGATAGCGCGCTGGGATCGAAGCAGTAATAGTTCCCGTCGATTAGGAGAAATGGCCGTTTCATGATCGGCCAAGTCCGTAAGGGCGATCCTGCTAGATGGCCAGATGAGAAAAACTCGTCATCAGCACCGGGTTCCCAGCTCAGTTCTCGGAGCAGCTTTTCGGGCAGCTGAGAATTGCGTGCAACGTCGAAGAGGCCTTGTTCGAAGACCCGCGCGTGGACATCTTCTCTTTCAGTGGGCCAACCCAGGTGGCGGGCGGCGCGATCTACCCAATCAGGAGCTGATGAAGCAGGAAGGCGGTCGGTTTGTGGGAGCCCTAGCAGAGAATCGGCATCGGGAATCAGTCCTAGCTCGTCCAAGTCTCGGAACGTGACAGCATGACCGAACCGGAGTGCGGCGTCGATCTTCACCAGTCCGCGGATCAGTTCGGTTGCGGTGGTGCCGAAAGTGTCTTCAAGGATTGCAGATTGCGGGAGTAGGAGATCCTCTAAGTACTGAGTAAAGTGGGCAGGGAAGCGCCTGCCCCAAGCGGTGTACCAGAGGCCTACCAAGGAAGACTCGATACGGGCTGCATCGCGAGCGTCGTGGTCGTAAGACTGAGCGCTTTC
Source organism: Dehalococcoidia bacterium (assembly GCA_965232875.1). Lineage (GTDB taxonomy): Bacteria > Chloroflexota > Dehalococcoidia > Bin125 > Bin125 > Bin125. The sequence goes on from OZ247431.1 coordinate 727,315, forward strand.
CTGCCGTTGCTCCAGAGACATCGTGAAGGCCCGCATGTGGAAGCCGAAGAGTTTGGAGACTAGCTCTTTGAGGTTCTGCCAGTCTTCTTCGCTCACCTTCGATTTCTGTATTGAGGCACGGGGTACGGATGCGATTACGCTCTGAACGTAGGTGACCATTTTGTTCGCGGTCATCTCGTCATGACCGATGTCGGTATCGTCCTTCACATCCGCCAAGGCTCGGAACTCTTCGTGCCATGCCCGTTCCAACAGGTCGACCGGAGGTAATTCAGCAACCAGTTCAGCGATCCGCGCGATCAACTGCGGCGTCTCACTGGCAGATTCGCTTACGCGCTTGTCGAACCGTTTCCGCCAATCGGATGCTCGCTCAGTGATTCGATACCCGGGTGACACGTCAAGCCATGTTCCTCGTGCCGCTGATGTGGCGAGTCGCCTTGCGAACGGGAGCGTTGTCGTCGGAGTCCTCCAGCCGCAGCCACATCTCCGTCGTGCTGCCGAGGACCAAGCTCAGACGCCTGGCGACGTTGAGCGAGATCGACGCGCGGGAGTGGGCAATCGCGGTGATCTGCTGAAGGTCCTTGTCGAGCCGCTCAGCGGCTTCCGCCACGGAAGTGTCCTGGTAGTCGATGCACTCGCGATAGGCGAGTTCGCCAGGATATGGAAGGCGGTACACGGACATGATCACGCCGCTCGCTTGATCCTCTTGATGTTGAACTGATCGAGCATTTGCTCGGCCTGGGCGGCGTCGTAGTTGGCCTGTAGTTGGATCCAGAATCGAGGCGTGCTGCCGAGCGCCTTCGAGAGGCGCACGGCCATCTCGGTTGTGACCGGCGCCTTGCCTTCGCAGATGTCCTCCAGCGACTCGGCTGACACCTGCATATGCGCAGCGGCCGCCTCCACGCTCAGATCAAGACCGCCGATCCAGTCGTGCAGGATTAGCTCGCCTGGATGACAAGGGTTCTTGAGCGGCATGGGACTCTCCTTTAGTGGTAGTCGAGCAAGTCGACATCTGTGACATCCTGGTCTTCGAATCGAAAGATCATGCGCCGGTTCGCGGTCACATCGACAGCCCAATAGCCCGCTAGGTTTCCCCTCAGCAGATGCAGGCGGTAGGTCGGTGCGTCCAAGTCCTCTGGTCCGGCCGCTCCTTCCAGTGCTGTCAGGATACGGAGTATCTTCGGGACTTCGTGCGGTGTCAGCCCGCTTGGGTCGCCACGAAGATGGAAACGCCGCAAGCCACGATGCCGAATTCGCAGGATCATTGGTTGAGCGTATCCCGTTTGCGCTCACGAGCAGTGCCCCATGCGACGCCGCGACCGCCGACCTCGCAGTGAGGTATCCGACAGAACGCGAGGAACCCGATTAGCTCGATGCCGCGATGTAGAATGTTTCGAACAAAGAGCGCGGCGCAGCGATGCCCGCAGCTTGATTGGAGCACCTCATGAAACACCAACCCGACCTCATCCCAGCCGCCCTCTACGCCCGCGTGTCCAGCGACCGCCAAGACGTCGACCTCTCCGTCGCGGGCCAACTCAGAGCCTTGCGAGACTTTGCCGAGCGCAACGGCTACGTCGTCGCCCGGGAGTACATCGACGAAGCCGAATCGGGCCGCGTCGCTGACCGGCCGCAGTTCCGCAAGATGCTTGACGAGGCCAGCGGAGCGGATGCGCCGTTCCAGGAGATTCTAGTCTGGAAATTCTCGCGCTTCACCCGCAAGCGGGAGCACGCCGTCGCCTTCAAGTCAATGCTCAGGCGGCGCGGGATTCGGGTGACATCCATCACCGAGCATGCCGACGACACGCCGACCGGCAAGCTGATGGAAGCGATCATCGAGAGCGTTGACGAGTTCTACTCGGAGAATCTGGCTCAGGAGGTCACGCGCGGAATGCGCGAGGCGGCGGCGCGAGGATTCTTCCTCGGCTCGCGCGCACCATACGGCTACAGGCGAGTGAAGGTGCAGGATGGCGCCAAGGAGCGGCCGACACTGGAGATTGACTCTGCGACAGCGCCAATCGTGAAAGAGATGTTCGAGCGCTCCGCTCGCGGGCAAGGCCTGAAGGAAATCTGCCAAGACCTACACGAGCGTGGCATCACCAAGGGTGGCAAACGCTGGCAGAAGAACATGCTGCATTACGTGTTGACCAACGAGGCCTACACCGGCACTGCTGTTTGGGGAAAGACGACCAAGGAAGGGCAAACACCTGATCCTGTGCGGGTCGCTGAGGCCTGGCCTGCAGTTGTGTCGCGCGAGCTGTTCGATGCGGTGCGAGCTGGCCTCCGCGCGCGAGCGCCGAAGGTCCAGTCGCCGGCGCGCACCGGCAGTAAGTTTCTGCTGAGCGGTCTGCTGCGCTGTGGCGTCTGCGGCAAGCCGTACACAGGTCAAAGCGCCAAGAGTGGTCAGTTCGCTTACTACGTTTGCAACAAGCTGCTGAAAGAAGGCGCCGGTGTTTGCGACGCTCGTTACCTAAACGCACCGCGCATCGAGGACCAGGTCGTTGGCAACATCATGGGTCGCATCCTCAACGAGCAGACCATTACGGAGCTCGTGCAAATGGTCGCCGAGGAAGTCGACTCCATGGCCGAAGAGCGAGCATCGGACTTGGCGATCGTCGAGTCGGACTTGGACGACATCCGCCGCCGGCTGGAGAAGCTCTACGACGCCCTGGAAAACAGCGACCTTACCTATGAGGCGCTCTCGCCGCGCATCCTGAAACTGCGACAGCAGGAGGATCAGCTCGCCGCAGCCAGAGACAATGCTGTTCGCCAACTCGAGCAGCGACGTGCCGAGTTGCCATCGACCCCGGAAATCAAGCGGTACGTTGCCGAGTTCCGCGAGTTCCTCCAAGCGGGCACGATCCCAGAGCGCAAGGCGCTGATCCGCAACTTCGTCAAAGGCATCAAGGTCGCAGGGGATGAGGTATCGATCAGATACACCATCCCCATGCCTTCCGACGGCGCCACCCAAGACCAAGAATCGGTTCTCGATTTCGTCCAGTCAGGCCCACTCCTCACCGCCATCTGATACCGAGCTACAAAGCTGATCGCCGGTGGACTGTTGAGTACGGCAACACGCGTTTGCCGACCTCGACATCCGTGCGGCAGATTGGCCAGTTTCTTGGCGTTCTTGAGATCGACACCAAGAGACTGCAGAGACGCTGCGCCTGGGTCGCCCATCAAGCGACTTCGGCGACAGGGCTAGGCGTAGGCTTCGGCCAACAACTCTTCCAGTGCCGCATTGAACTGGTCGGGAAGCTCCCACTAGACGGAGTGTCCGCCCTCAGGGATCTCGACGTATCGCGTTCCGGGCGCCATCGCAGCGGCGGTCGCCGTCCGCATGTCATCGAGCAAGCCTTGATCGCCAATGCCGAGCATGGCATCGGCCATCATCAACGCCGTCACTCGATCGGGGGCTGGACAGTGTGGGGCAAGATGTGCCCTGGTCGTTCCTGTTGTCCCCCCGCAAGGCGGGAGGAGATGCCGAAGGCAGAGGGGCGCACCGCCAACCTGTGCGACAATCCAACCGTCATCCCCTCCCCCACCGTCATTCCCGCGCAGGTATCAATCCCGTCCCTGACTCGTTCTGCTCCCACTCCCCCTTACAATCCCTAACCATGACAGCGAAGACGCCTCAAGAAATCATCGCAGACAGCCTCGCAACGGCTGACGAGCTTGCTCACCTGGAAACCGATGGCAAGTGGCTCGAAGGCGTCACCGCACTCGCCGGCGAACACATCCGCGAGTGGGACTTGACCGATTGCGAACTCTGGGACGAGTGGCGAGAACGCGAGGTGTTCTTTCCCGGACTCAGTAAGCAAGACGTGGGCATTGACGCTGTAGGCCGTCGCCGTAGCGACGGCCGTGCCGTCGCCATTCAGTGCAAGTCGCGCAAGCTGAACCAGCAAGGCGTTGGTAGCGTGATTGGAAAGTCCGAAATCGACAAGTTTGTCGGACCCTCGTCACACGATCACTTTGCCGAACGTTGGATAGTGACCAACGGTGCCAATCCCGCCACCGAGAACGCCATCGCCATCCACGAGCACGGCGACAAACCAATCAAGCTCGTCAATGTCGTCAGCGATATGCGCAACCAGCAGGCCGGTGTGGTGCAGGAAGATTGCCCCCACTGCGAGGACCCAAGCGCCAAGCAAACCAAGTCCTGCATGCAGGACGAGGCGATCAACACTTCAGTCCGCATCCTGCAAGAACACCTCGATTCAGACTCCGGCGGCCTGCCCAAGGGCCAGGCGCGTGGACGCATTGTGCTCCCCTGTGGCACTGGCAAGACTCGCATCTCCCTGCGCATTGTCGAACGACTCACGAATCAAGGCGAAATCTCAATCGTCCTCTGTCCCTCAATCGCTCTCGTCGCCCAGATCCGACGCGAATATCTGAATCACGCCGAACTGCCGCTTCGAGTACTCGCCGTCTGCTCCGACCAGACCGCCGGTTACAACCCCAAACAGGAGGACAAGAACATCGGCTCCGACGACCCTACTGTCGATAAAGGGAACCTCCCCGCTTCCGCCGTCAAAGGACTCGTCACGACCGATACCGACACAATCGCCGAATGGATTCAGTCGGAACAGGGCGCCGATCAACTCAATGTGATCTTCGGTACCTACCAGAGTGGCAGCCGAATCGCCGAGGCGCTCCAACTCACCGGCGTTACCGCCAAAGTGATGATCGCCGACGAAGCCCATCGCACCGCTGGCCTACGGCGCAAGTCCCGGCCCAAGACCGACGAAGAGCAGCGCCTCCGCGACTTTACACTCTGTCACGACAACGACGAGTTCCCCGCCGTCTACCGCGTATACCAGACCGCGACGCCTCGCATCTACGACGTCAAACCGCAGCCCAAATCCGACAGTCCGTCCGAGTGGGTGGTGCGCACTATGGACGACGAACAGATCTTTGGTGTCGATCTCTACCGCAAGAGTTACATCGAAGCGGTCAACAATGATTGGCTCTCCGACTACAGGATCATCGCGCTTGGAATCAACGATCCAGACTCGTACGCCCTTGTCAATCAGCTTGCCCAGAACACACAGAGCCAGGGCCGGCGCAAACTCACCGCATCCGACTACTTGCGCGGCCTCGCATTCACCCTCGCCATGGGTGGTGCAACGTTCACGAAAGACAAGGATGGCAAGGAAACTGTCGCCCTCCAGTCCTGCATCGCGTTCATGAACACCGTCGATAAGTCAAAGAACATGACGCAGGACTTGCAGCTCCCGGCAGTCAGGAACTGGCTACGGGATTGGATGCTTGAGAACCGTTCAGAACATCCTGTGGCCGACTATCGCCTCCAGCACCTCGACGCCAGCAGCGACGTGGCCTCGCGCGACAACGCCAAGGACAACCTCACCAGGGGCACTGCCTCGGAGCCGCGCGGCATACTCAACGTCGGCATTTTCGGAGAAGGTACCGACTCGCCCTCGCTCAGCGCCGTCGCCTTCCTCGAGGCGCGGAAAAGCCCAATCGACGTCATCCAGGCCGTTGGCCGCGCCATGCGCACCTCCCCCGGCAAGCAGTTCGGTTACATCATTTGCCCGATCCTCATCCCGCCTCATGTCGACCCTGAAACCTGGCTCTCGACCAGCGGACCCGAAGAAGGCTGGCAGGAACTTGGTCAGATCCTTCGCGCACTCCGTGCCCATGACAGCCGCATCGAGGACGAACTCAGCGATCTCATGGAGCTCCACATTCCGCCCACCCCCGAAGAAGTCCGCACGATCGTCGCCATCGGCGACTACGACAAGAAGCGCGTTGAATACCGGGAGCACATCGGACCCGTTGGCGAAGCCGAATTCGCCCTGCAGCAAGTGATCGAGGGCAAATCAACACTCAGCCAGCAGTTCAAATCCATTCCCGAGTTGCCTAAGCTGCCCGAGCCGAGCGTCGCCGACCCAAAGACCAACACTTACGACGCTGGCGCGCTACCCGAACCGACGCAAGTGATTGCCGCCAAGCGACACGAAGACGGCAGCATCGAAATGCGCCGCGACACCCCCGCCCGGTCCAAAGCCAAGTCCGGCGAACCACGCGGCAAGGTCGATGTTGAAAGAACTAAGACCAAAGCGAAAAAGATGATCAACGATGGTGCCGGTGTGCGCGTCAAGACGCCCGTTCAGAACCCGAAGGAGAAGCGCAAGCGTCAGACGCAAGAAGAAATCGCCGAGCAGTCCGTGATGCGCATGCTCGACCTGACCGGACTCGGCGAGCACGGCAACGCTATCCGCATGAATCTGCTCGCCAAGTCCGGCCTGACCGACAACCGAGTCGTCCGCGACCTCAACATCCTCGAGTCCAGTGTCAAAGAGGCGGCCTTCCACTTGCGCCAGGACGAACTTGCTCCGACGCTCGACCTCCACTTCGGTCTGGTCAACCTCAAGCAGGACGATGCCAAGAAGCAAGCCGACGGCTGTACCATCGCCGCCCTGCTGCTGATGAACGCCGCCATGCTGCACCAGCGCATTGCGCATGGACGCTGGTTGTCGGGCATCAGCGACCTTGAGGACGTCAAGACCGACGTCAATGTGGTCCGACGCGTGAGCCGGGAGTGGAACCGCATCATGCACCACGACTTCCGTCCCGTGCTGGAACCAGCGGTCGCAGTGATCGAAGCGGTTGAGGATCAGGGCAAGCTGTCGGGGCTCGAGCGAGCGCTGCGGCACATCGCCTCCGAGGCCGAGCGCATCGCCGAGACGTACGCCGACATGGGCGCCGACCATGCGGGGCCGCTGTTCAACAAGGTGATGGGAAATCAGGCTTCCGACGGCGCATACTTCACCCGTCCTACTGCGGCATCGTTGGCCGCTCGGCTGACGCTGGATACAGTCGGTGAGGTTGATTGGCGCGATCCGCAGGTCTGGCGCCAGTACAAGACGGTAGATCTCGCCTGTGGATCCGGAACACTTCTCGCTGCGATGCTCACCGAGACCAAACGACGGGCTGGCGAACAGGGCGCGAGTGAGTCTGAGCTGGCAGAGTTGCAGAAACTGGCCGTCGAAGAGACGATCAAGGGACTGGACATCAATCCCGTTTCACTCCAGCTTGCAGCCTCGCAGCTCACGGCAGGCAATCACGACATCCGCTACAGGCAGATGGGCTTGCATCTGATGCCATACGGACCGTCGCCCGACGATCCAACGCGCGTGCAAGCAGGCACGCTCGAGCTACTGAGTCAGAAGGCGATTGTCCCGCGCCACTCCGAACTCGACTTCGCCGACGACGGGACTTCCTCGAAGCTCGTCTGGGATCAGCCCGACGATGCGGAGCTGGAAGACGCAGTCGACGCGGTCAAAGACGCCCGCATCGTGATCATGAATCCACCGTTTACGAATCGGGCCAACATGGGCCAGAAGTTCCCGACCCACGTGCAGCAGTCCCTTCGCTCACGCGCTGATTCGATGGAGAGCCTCTTGGTGCGCAGCGACCCGGCGTTGGAAGACTTTGTGGACAAGAACTCAATCCGACCCATGTTTGTCGGCCTTGCCGAAAAGGCGCTCCCACCAGACGGCGGGACGATGACAATGGTGGTGCCAACGATCGCCTTGAGCGCACCGTCTGGTTTGGGCGAACGTCTGGCGCTAGCGGAGCGGTTTCACGTCCACACGATTGTGACCTGTCACCAACCGGGACAGATCAATCTCAGCCAGAACACCAACATCAACGAGAGCATCGTTGTGCTCGCGCGACACGAGGGATCGAAGCCGCCGACACGTATCATCAACCTTGATCGATTCCCCGCCAACGACGAGGAGGTCGCAGACTTCCACGACTGCGTATCGCAGTGCGAAGTCGGTGAGATCGCCGACGGTTGGGGTGAGGTATCGCATTGGTCGGCGGATCGCATCGCAGAGGGCGACTGGAGTGCCGCCATCTGGCGCTCACCGGAACTGGCGAAGGCAGCGTCAAGGTTTGCTAATGACGAGTCGATCCAATACATCACGAAAGACGACATCTACCAATCTGGTAGGAGAGTGAGTGAGTTCTGCAAGAAGGCTGTTGAGAGTGATGATGGCAGCTTCGCTCTACTTTACTCCAAGGGTGCGGACGGTCAGACCACGATAGGAGCCATTCCTGATGGTTACTATCGACCGCAAGACGCTACCAACAAGAGATGCATGCAAGGTGTATACAATCTCAAGGCAAGGGCGGCGTATCTACTCGTTTCCGATGGCCAAGACAGCAGCACCGCGCGATTAACTGCAGTTGCAGGCGACACTAGATATGTAGGGGTAGGCTGGATGCCTTTGGGAGGATTCTCGCCTGAAGAGTCAAGTGTAATGGCGGTGTTTCTAAACTCGACTGCAGGGCGCTTGCAACTTATGCGAAACGCAGGACGGAAGCTGGAATTTCCTATGTATAGGCCGGCAGCTTGGGCGGGCGTCCGCATCCCCGATGTGCGAGACGACCGCATCCGACGCATACTCGCTGACTGTTGGGACCTGACCAAAGACGAAGTCGTCCGGCAGTTCCGATCAGGCGAGTGCAAAGTCCGGCGTCTGTGGGATGCGGCCGTCGCAGAGGCGATGGGTTGGGACCCCGACGAACTGACGCGGCTGCGCTTGCTGCTCCATCGCGAGCCGCACGTCCGCGGCCTCGGCTACAACCAGTACGCCGACGAGGAGCGATAGTCGACAACCTCCCACCCCTCCGAGAATCCAAGTAGAATAAACGTGCGATCCAATATCCGCGTACGCCAACCGCTCCCCAACTGAAACCACGACCAACCGACAACCACCAAACAACACACTCCAAGGAGCACACAATCGAGCACAAACCCAACCCAAAATCGCCCCAGATCATCCAAAACCGAACAAATCCGAACAAAGGTCGGCCGAATTCTCAGCCCACAGCGGCAGATCGCTGACTCCGCTCGAAAATTTCTCCCCAGCGTCGCCGTGGCTGAGCTAGGACGGATCCTATTGGCCAAAGGCACGACCGACGAGGGCAGCGCCTGGTTATACGGCCGCTGGTCGAGTCGGACGGTTGCTTAGAAGCTGCCGATGTCGCCGCCGAATCCGCCACCGTCGAAGCCGCCGCCGACGTCGTGACCACCGACGTCGTGACCACCGCCGGAGTGTCCGCCCTCGTAACCGCTGACGCCGTGTCCCTGGTCGCTTCCCAGGTGATGGTCGCCGACCATGTAGCCCACGGCGGCCGCTCCCAACCACCAGGTCCAGGTGTTGTCCTGCCACTCGCGTACCCTGGCGTTGGCCCGACGACCGAACAGTCGAGAGACGATTCGCAGCGGCCAGAAGAAGACCAGCGTGATGATCTCCATGACTAACGTCTTCATGAGAACCTCCGTAGTGCAGGAATCCGCCCGTCTGCGTGTGTTGCAGATATGCGACCTACCGGCATACGTTGAATGCTAATGATCTGCGACGACGTGCAGCGGATGTGAGCGCTTGGCGTCCGTGAGGGGACTGCTGACGCGCGAATGTGGCTCCTCGATTGCCGACGTGCCTGCTAAGTGAACGCGGTGGTGTCGAGGAATCGGTCGAGCACGTTGCGCGTGATCCGCGAGATGTTGTTGTCGTGATCGTTGTGGAACAATGCGGAACTCCAGCCGATCGATCCGGTGGAGAACACAGCGCCACCGCGCGGCGTCTCAAAGAAGACCACGTCGGCATGCACTCGGGGATCGTCCTGTCCGCCGATCGCGGGCAGCATGTGACCGATGTCCTCGTTGACACGGATGTAGGCGTCGGTGTGCTGCTCGGATGTCGCGACGACCAGAGCATGAGGTGGAGTGCCGTAGGCGCGGCTGGCCCAGTCAAGCTCGAGGCCGGCGGCGCCGCCGCCGATCAGACCGAAGTCGCCGATGATCTCGTCGTCGACGCCCTCGAAGATGAATGCGGCGCGAGGATCGTCGCTGCCGGGCGCGCGCCGGAAGTAGGAGGAATGGTCGAAGCCCTGGGCGATGAAGCCGTTGCCAACGAGAGACTGCGGGGTGCGTCCGGCGCGCCACCAGAGTCCGCCATACTCGCCGGTGAAGGCCATGTAGTACTCGCCCGGCTCGCTGGCCCAGGAGCGGGATCCGTCTTCGGTCCGTCGCATCTCCATGGCGCCGGGCTTGTCGTCTCGGTAGGCGACGCGCCAGTAGAAGCCGTTGCCGCCCATATACATCAGCCGCCCACCGCGCTGGGTGAAGGCGTGAACCGCGTCCCACATGGGAGTCGAGTAGTACTCGGGGTGACTGCAGGTCATGACGCAGGAGTAGCGCTCCAGCAGCGAGACGCCATCCTGGTGCATGTCTTCGTCGGTGATGACATCGAAGGGGATGCGTTGCGCCTCGAGCCACTCGACGAGGTGCATGTCGGCGCTGAGCTGCCAGAGCCAGGGGTGAGTCGGGCGGATATTGATCAGCGGTCGCAGCCGGGAGGAGTAACAGACGCCCGTGCCGTCGTTGTGGACGTCATACATGGAGTTGCCATACTCCGGGTGTCGGTTGAGATAGCGTTCGTCCGGCGAGACGACGTGGAGGCTGTTGGAAAGCAACTCATTGCCGGTCTCGATCCCGCCGCGCGAGTTGCCGTACGCCATGTAGCTGGCCGTGGGGATGAGCAACGCCAGCGATGCGGTGGCCCGACCGCTCTGACCATTGCGTTCACTGAGTTCACTCTGACCATTGCGTTCACTGAGTTCACTCTGACCATTGCGTTCACTGAGTTCACGCGGCGGCCGCACGACAAAGGTGATGTGGTCTTCCTGGTCACCGGCCCTGATCCGGGCGGCGTAGAGGCCGCTCGGCGTGTCCGCGGGGACTTCCAGTTCGAAGTCGGCCTCCCACTCGCAGTCGTAGAGCGAGTCGTCGAGGAAATGGATCGCGGCATACTGATCCGCTGCATGGCGAAAACTGAGCTCGTCGCCGGTCCAGGTGGAGCCGCGTACGGCGCGAATCGGAAGGTTGACGAGCTGGCCGTGTGCGCGGTTCGGCGAGATATCGATGATCTCGTCTGTCTCGAATCCGCGGGCGAAGTCCCAGGCGGCGCAGATGTCGACTCGCAAGGCGACGGGAAGATCGTCGCTGCGCAAGGCTTCAATCTCGCTGTGCGTCAGGACTCGGGAAGCGACGACCGGACGCTCAATGCGACCGTTGAAGATCATCTCCCCGATCGGTCTTCCGCGAGCCTCTTCACGACTGGCGGCTGCGATCAGGAGCGGCGCGTCGTTGGCGACGACAGCGGCCTGCTCGCTGGTGTATTCGGCCTCGCCGCTGGATGTGTCAAGCGCGTACGAGCCCAATAGTTGTTGCCGCAGGTGGACTTCACCGCTCGCGGCGTCGTACGCAGCGCTGACCAGGTACCACTCGCGGCTGACGAAGGACTGGCCGAGGGCGAATTCCTGCAGTCCCCCGTCACCGTTGCCGAGTTGCAGGACCAGACCGTCAGCGGGATCGGTCCAGAGGGCGAATCCGCGGCCGGCTTCAACGTCCATCTTGGAAATGACGCAGGCACGACGAAGGCTCGGGAGCGTAGGAAAGATGGTCGCCTGCAGGGAGAGATCGTCAAGACCGTCGAAGGCCGGACCGTGCGGAACGATGGCGTATGAGCCGATGTAGGTCTCTTGCGTGCGACCGGAGTACTCGCCGCTGACGGATGTTGGCAGGAGTTCGTCGCGGTAGCCAGGCCCGCCGGGTTGGCGATCGCCGGAGATGAGGCGGACGATATCGGCCTGGTAGCGATCGATGCCGGGCTCGCAGCTGACCATGAAACGGATACGTTCGCCCGGAGCCACGCTGATCTCGTCGCTGTAGCCCGCGATCTTCTTTTCGAGCATGGATCGCTCCCTTTGGCTACATCAGTCGAGGCTGAGTGGGGCGCCGGTGATCAGTTCCCAGCGCAGTTTGAACACCGCGCGTTCTCCGTCTTCGATTGACGTGAAGACCTGGTCCTCGTCGATGGTGACATCAACGCCACGCTGACCGGAGAGCCGGGCGAGACCCCACTCCTTGTACGGCACCAGCGTGACGAGCACGTAACGGCCGGCCGCTTCGGTGTCGCGCATACGGGTGACAATGCGCTGCAGCGCAGCGCTATGAGGACCCATGGGGTTGGCCATGAACTCTCGGGCAAGATCGGTTCGGCTTGGATCGATCGGATACTGAGACGGCATCCACACACTCCCGTGTTCGATGGCAAGGCTAGGCCCGCGGCGGAACCGTTGCAACCGACGGCGGCGCGACACTTCCGTCATACCCGCGCTTGTCGCGGGTATCTCGCCTCTCCCGGACCGGACGTCCTCGTAGCGCGCAGCGAGGTTGCCGCGACGGAGCGCGGCAATGACGGCAGAAGGGAGTCGAATCAACCATCAGCAATACCGTGTAGCTCTCGTCCGGTGTCTCACTCCCCATCTGAACAGGCTTAGTCGCGCAGCCTGGTGTAGATCAGACGGTCGATGATCTCTCCGTCCTTGTAGACGGCCTGGCGCAATCGCGCCTCCTGCACATAACCGGACTTCTCAAGGACCCGGCATGATGCCGGATTCCACTCGAATACGCTGGCGTCGATCCTGACCAGATCGAACTGCTCGAAGGCGAATTCGGTCAACGCTCGGACTGCGGCGGTCGCGATGCCCTGGCCCCAATGCGACTCTCCCAGCCAATAGCCAATCTCTGCCGAGCGACGGAACACATCCTGGCGGAGCTCCAGACTGATGCCGCCGATAACCTGCTCCCCGGAGGCAATCGCGAAGGTCTGCTGCGGAACCTGATTCACCGTCAGTGCGATCCGGGCCTGGGCGTCGGCCAGGGTGAAGGGATGCGGAAATCCGTCCTGCATGTTCCGCCAGATGTTGCGGTTGTCGGCCGCCGCAGCCATCGAGCGGGCATCGTCCTGCCGATAGGGGCGAATCTGACAGGTTCCGATGTCGATGCGCATCCTGAGTTCCCCTTGTGAGTTCCCTTTGGATGCAGTATGGCATCGGTTGAGCCCGGTTTGCTCCGCAAGCGGCCGGGCTCCGACGCCATGACACAGCGTCGATGGCAACGACTCGCGGGAGCTTAGGGGGAGATTGTGGTCGTCTATCTTCCTTGCGACATCGGTCCGACCTCAGGAGGCTCCATGGACTACGGCATTGCCTTTCCCTCGTACATCGATGCGTGGCGCGACGCGGCCGCGGCTGAAGCGGCGGGATTCACGCACGCCTGGTTCTTTGATTCGCAACTGATCTACAGCGATGTCTACGCGACCATGGCCCTGGCGGCGGAGCACACGAGCTGGATCAAGCTGGGCACCCTGGTGGCAATCCCGAGCAACCGCATCCCGGCGGTGACAGCTTCCGCCATTGCCACGATCAACTACCTGGCGCCTGGACGGGTCATTCTGGGTCTGGGCACGGGCTATACCGGTCGCAACACGATGGGTCTGCCAGCCGTGCCGGCCGCGGAGTTCCGCGAATACACGCAGCAAGTCCGCGGCCTGCTGCAGGGCGAGGAAGTGCTGATTCGCGAGGGCACGCGAGAGCGTTGGATTCGGTTGCTGCATCCGGATCGTGGGGACTTCATCAACATCGAGGACGACATCCCGATCTATCTCGCCGCGAATGGTCCGAGGGCGCTGGCAGCGACGGGCGAACTCGCCGACGGCTGGGTTACTGGTGCACTCACACGCGACCTCGAGACGGGCTTCGAAACGATACGCGTCGCTGCTGCCGCCGCCGGGCGGTCCACCGACAAACCGTACACAGTCGGCTTGACCAGTGGCTGCGTGTTGCGCGACGGCGAGTCGCTCATGTCCCCGCGCGTGGTCGAGCGGGTTGGCCCGAACGCGCTACCGGGTCTGCATGCGATGTGGGAGTCTCACTATGGGCCGGGAGCGAACCTGGGGATTGAGGATCCCGACGCTGCTGCTGCGTTCCATCGCTACATCGTGGAGTACGGCGACGAACGAGGTAGCCAGTCTGATCGGCGGTATCTGGACGTGCATACGGGCCACATGGTCTTTCTCAAGCCGGGCGAGGAGCAGTTCATCAGCGAGACCTCGATTGGCCAGACGCTGACCGGCACCCCGGCGCAGATCATCGAACGGCTCGAGCAGATGGAGGCGGCCGGTATTGACAACGTCGCCATTGCCTGTACGAACGCCGCCGGCGCACGCGATTTGGTCGCCGACTTCGGCCGAGAGGTGATCGCCAAGCGGTCGGTCGCCTAGCTATTGGTGAGCACCATCTGCGCGGGACGTACCTGATCAGTTGTCTAGATCTGTTGTCTGGGGGAGGTCCTGATGCTTGCCATCGCCGGTCTACCAGAACGACGAGGCGATGCGCACAGGCCCTAACATGGTTGCGATCCAGTCGACTCCAGGGTCGTTGTGAAGCAATGAGGGAGTTCGTGGCGGCACTCAAACTTCGACTGCAATGGCAGTTTGTATATCCCCTTGGCGCTGTTGCCAATGCTCCAGGAGAGAGGGAGTGACCCGCTTATTCGCCAGGCGGTCGAGTGGTCGCTCTGTTGGAGACCTGGATCCTGAGGCGATCAAGCCTGCGGTTGAGGACTATTCGGGGCTGTTCGATGGGAGCCTCGAACAACGCAAAGATCGCTATCACGCGGTCGTCAATCACTACTACAACCTGGCGACCGATTTCTACGAGTTCGGTTGGGGTCGGTCATTTCATTTTGCGCCCCGACGCCGCGGCGAGAGTTTCAACGAATCGATGCTGCGGCACGAACACTTTCTCGCCAAACAGTTAACCATGACCTCGGGCATGCAGGTGCTGGATGTTGGCTGTGGGGTCGGCGGGCCGATGGCCAATTTGGCCCGCCGCACTGGAGCGAACTTTGTTGGAATCAACCTGAACGCGTACCAGATCGAGCGTGCCAAACACCACACCAGGGATTTGCAGTCGCAGTGCCGATTCATTCACGGCGACTATATGGCCATTCCTGAAGCTGACGACCAGTTTGACGCTGCGATCAATATCGAAGCCACACCGCACGCGCCCGACAAGACTGCAGTGTTCCGGGAGATCTTCCGTGTGCTGCGTCCGGGCGGCGCGTTTGCCGGCTACGAATGGTGTCTCACCGATTCTTACGATCCCGAGAACGCTGAACACGTGCGGATCAAGCAGGAGGTCATGAAGGGCAACGGACTTCCAGATATTGCGCACACATCGGAGATCAGCTCGGCACTGGTTGCTGCTGGGTTCGAGGTCGTGGAAGCTCGCGACCTCGCCCCTGAGTCGGATCCGGAGACTCCCTGGTATCGCCCCTTGCAGGGCCGTGATTGGAGCTTGGCGAGTTTGCCACGAACGCCGATTGGCCGAGGCTTGACCAATCTGGCGTTGCGAGTCGGAGAGATGCTGCGGATCGTTCCGGAGGGCGCTCGGGAGATCAGCAGCGTATTGAATGCGGGCGCTGATGCGCTGGTTGAGGGCGGGGAGGCCGGCGTGTTTACGCCGATGTTCTACTACCTGGCCCGAAAGCCCGAAACGTCCGAGGACTGAGCCACGCGGCAAGGAACATTGCTGACAGGGTCAGACGCTGCGGGACTTGCGTCGTTCTTCGTACAGGCCGAGGGCGTGCAACGGGAAGTACTGGCGGTAGAGGACGTAATCCAGCAGTGCGGTGCGGAAAAAGACCCCGGCCATGTCTTGTTTGGGCCAGGTCCCATCCGGGCACTGCCGGTCGATCAGGAACTGAGCGCCACGCGCTATGGCCGGCCAGTCCGACGCGCCTGCCTCCAACAAGGCGATTAACGCCCAGGCGGTCTGGATCACCTGACTCTGCTCGTGTTGGACGTATTGGCCGGTCATGCAACCGCTGTGATGCTCGCCCCATCCTCCGTCGTCGTTCTGGCGATCCAATAGCCATCTGCAAGCTGCGCTGAGCGCCGGATCATTCGGCTGCGCTCCATTGGCGACCAGGCCCTTGATCCCGAAGAATGTGCCGTAGATGAACTGCACACCCCACACTCCGCGCCAGGAGCCGTCGCTGTTCTGAGTCCGGCGGAGGCAGGCGTCCGCTTGCAAAATGGCGCGTTCCGTGTCCCGATCGATGATCTCCGGGAAGTGCGTCCGGCATGCGACGAGTGCGGCCAGGCAGGAAGCGGTGCATTCGACAAAGGAGTGCTCGGTCATTGATTCGCCGAACATCTCAGCGGGATTGACTCGCTCGAGTTCGATCCTGGAGCGCTGCGCCTCGTAGCTGCCGAATCCGCCATCGCGATTCTGGCCACGCAGCATGAAGCCAATTGCATCGCAGAGTGCTGTCGCGCTGATCGATGTGGGATCGGCTGCCAGAATCCCCAGCACGGCTTCCGCCGTGCAGTCCGTCACCGGCCAACCGTGCCATTGCGCCGCGAAACACCAACCGCCCTTCGGGTCGTTGCGATACGCCTCGCGATAACCCGGAAAGCTGGTATCGATCTGCTGCTGGCGCAGGTACGTAGTCCCGCGCTGTACCGCGTCCGGCACGTCGCCAATCTGAGGCGCCGTCGACAGCGCCTGCAGCGCAAATCCCGTGTCCCACGAGGCGCTTCTGGCGCCGGTCATGCGGGCGCCATGCTCCTCGTCTTCCCAAAACCATTGGTTGACCTGCTCCAGCGCTCGTTTGCAGTCGCCGTCGTCGGGATCGTGCAGCCACAGGGCGAGGATGTTGAGCAGGCCGCTGACCGGTGAAATGCTCGTGTGATCAGTCGTGTTCAGTTCCCACTTAATCTGACCGATCAGCGCATCCATCGACCTGGCTCGCAGGCCCTTGCTATGGAATCGCTCGAGCAGCTCCGCACCCCGGTACCCCGCTCTCAACAATGCTGTCGGCTTGGCGAAGAGGTCAGCCTGGCGCAGGTGGTTGCGTTGCGCAGGGAAGTCGATGGTTTCAAACCCCTGGGGGAACAGTTCTTCGCGCAAGGACTCGATCAGTGGTGTGACAGGCGTCTGGAACCGACGCGGATAGATCGCGGCCATGGCCATGTAGATCAGCCGGGTGTGGCAGTACCAGTTCGAGGGATGCAATGGCAGTTGGCGGGGTAGGCTCCAGAGCTCGGGGAGCACGGGATGGATTCCACTCCACTCGTAGAGATTGAGTAGCGCCAGCCAGAACTTGCCCCAGCTTGGGATGCTCAGAGTGCTTTCCTGCTGGAGGAATCGTCGCGCCGGCTCGACCAGCGGAGCGTCCCGCTCAATGCCGAGCAGTCGTGACGCCACGTAGACCAGGGCGGTGACAAACACATAGGGATGTGAGTGATCGTGCAAGCCCCACGATCCCTCTGGCAAGCGGGACTGCTCGAAGTAACGCAGAATCCGCTCGCGTCGCTCGGGATCGATGGGCCGCCCAATGATGTGCTGCAACAGCACCCACTGCGCCGTGATCATTGGGCACCAGACCATCTCGCCTTCCCAACTGCCATCCTCGGCCTGGAGGTCCAACAGACGCGCGACGGCGTCCTGTATCGCCGGACCAGCATCAGGTGACACGGCATCGGCCTGACGCAGGTCGCCGGTTCGTGGCCGCCCTGTCGGCGCCGATGGCATGGAGGTCAGAAATGCGCGGGACAGCGTTTCGGTGGGCTGTTCGAGTCCGGCATTGCCGGCTCGTCTGACACTGTGCAGATTCCAGGCGCCTCGCAGGAGCCAGCCCATCCGGTTGCTCAGTCCGCGAGCGACCTCGCCGAACCGGCGCCAGGCTAGAGGGTCGAGCGACCTCGGGGCAGCGGCCTTCAGCGCCCAGGCCACCGTCATCGAGAACTCCCGACTCAGTCGGGCCACCGAGGTATCTTCACAGGCAAGCAGCCGCACGGTGTGGTTACGTACCGCAGCACTGGTTCTCCAGCGACCAAACATTGCCTGCCGCAGCACGGCCGCTTCGGCCCGCTGATCGGCAAACGCCTCGTAGAGTCCCATCGCCAGCAGTTCCGGAACTCTCGTCGCGTCGAATCGCTCGTTCCGAAAGTCCTCGAACTGTTCGCTCTCCGCCAGCGCGATGGCGTCGCCAAAGCCCAGCGTGAGTCCCGTCGCGGTCAAGGGGTGGTAGTGCCCCGCCGCATCGCCAATGAGCACTCGACGAGATGTGCCGTAGGTGACCCGTGGGCTGACGACATTGGCGGCGGCGTGAACACGGTCTTCCGACCACGCCTCGACGAACGGAGCCCGGAGCGGTTTCGGCAACCAGCGGGCATACGAGTCCGACAGCAGGCCCTTCCAGTCTTGCGGCGCATGGTCCAGTGGGATGTCAATGACGGCCCGGACGAGATCGTCGCTCAGGCGATAGATCAGCATCGGGCCAGGAGCGCCACACACGACGTGTCCGTAGCCCTCCAGCGGCAGCCGGGTGCCCTCCAACGTGAGCGCAATCATACGCGAAGCAGTTTTCGATCTTGCCGCCAGGCCCAAGGAACGACGGACCACAGACGATCGGCCGTCGGCGCCGACGATCCGCTCTGCGACAACGGTGTGGCTTGCGCCGTCCTGCGAGTACGTCATCCGCTCGTCTTCGACGGTGTGTACGCGGGCGTGAAGTCTGAGGTCGACACCGTGCTCCGCGTCCGCCATCTCGCGTAGACGCGAGACCAGCGTCGCGTGTTCACACACCAATCCGCGCGATCCGTCCGAGTAGGGAAGCACGATTGGCTCGTGCCCGTCATCCGGGAACACCGCGAAGCCTTTGCCCGAGCCGCCCCGAGCTTCAGCATGAACCGATATCCCGTAATCACGCAGGATTCGTGCGGCTGGAGGATGCAGCCACTCACCGGCCAGTCGTTCAGACGCGGACGGATTCGCTTCAAAGAGCGCGACTCGATAGCCCTTGCGCGCGTGAGCAATCGCGCACAGGCTGCCGACAGGTCCGGCGCCGACGATCGCCACGTCGTATCGGCTTAAGCCGGTGTCAGTCACCGGAAGACTCTGCCTGACGAACGGCGCCGATATCGAATTCGGCAGGGTGTCACGGGACCAGTGACCCAACTGCCGTAGTTGGGGGTCGGAAATTCAGTGTCGGGACTGAAGTCGAAGCGATCGAGCAGCACGGTCCAGATGGCTTTGACCTGCATCTCGGCAAAGTGCTTACCCATGCAGCGATGCTTGCCGCCGCCGAAGCCGATCAAGGCGTAGGGATGCTGTTTGTCCTCGCGAGCGGGTTCTGCGTAGCGGTCCGGGTCGAATTGGTCCGGGTTGGCGAACAGATACGGCAGCCGGTGAGAAACCGCCGGCGAGACCATCGCTAGCGCACCTTCAGGCACCACGTAATCTCCGTAGCGCATCGGCTTGAGCACTTTGCGGATCAGGATGATCAATGGTGGGTGGAGGCGCTCGCCCTCGCGCACCGCATGCTCCATGGTCACCTGTTGTCTCAGGCCCTCTAGGCTCATGCTCCCGGCATCGCCGTACACGGCGGCCGTCTCATCTCTGACCCGTTCCGCGTAGGAGGAGGCTCTGATGAGTTCAAGACCGGTCCAGGTGGCGAGCACTGCGCTGGTGTGCTGACCGGCGAACAACACGGTCAAGAGGATTCCCGTGATCTCGTCATCACTCAACGTGCGATCATCGCTGTAGGCCGCGTCCATGAGCGTTTGCATGAAGTCGTCAGGGCGTGCATCGGCACGCCGACGGGCCGACATGATCCGGCCAAAGATTTCGGCTACCTGTTTACGCGCCCGGTCGCGGCTGCGATGCGCGGGAGTAGGAAGCCGGGGCAGAAAGAAACCCAGGGTGTTGATACCCTTCTGCAGGTCGTGATAGGCATCGGCGAAGCCCGCGTCCACCTGATCGCGGACTTCCTGTCCGATCAGACTGCGACTGGCGATATTCACGGTCAGTTCGTTCATTGCTTCCGGCAGATCGAGTACGCCTTCCTCGCCGAGGGAATCGGCTAGTAGCGCCGTCTCCTCGAACATGATCCGGGCGAACCCTTGCATCGCGGCTTCCCTGAGTGCTGGATAGAGAAAGCCGAGCTGCTCGTCCATGATCGTGGGCGCGACATCGTAGGCCACGCCACGACCGAAGATCGGAACCGTGAACTGATAGACGTCCTTGGCGTTCAGTTGGTCCTCGGGCGCGCTAAAGAACGCGTCATGCGCCTCGGGTCCGCAGAAGAGCACAAACTCGCGAGGACCAAGTCGGAATCGAAACAGTTCGCCCAACTGATCCCAACCGCGGCTCATCATGGCTACCGGGTCACGTTGAAAGCCCCGCAGGTGACCAATCAGCGGCGCCCCACCACTCAGCTCAGGAATTGCCCGATCATCTTGTGGAGCCGTCGGAGCGCTGCGCAGTTGAACCATCTCTGTCCTCAACAGACCCTGAAACGCCGACCCTAGTAGACCCGCGGGATCAATGCGTATGGTACCCGCTGCGTGTAGCGTTCCCAGAGTTCGCCGTACTTGGTTCGGCAGCGACGGTCGTCTCGCCTCGCACGATGCCACAACAGCGCCGTCAGCCACACCGGCAAAGCAAACGGGATCCAGGACACGAACGCGGTCGTGAGCGCAAATGCAAAGTACACGCAAATCTCGCCGGAGTAGTTCAGATGTCGGCCTACACCCCAGAAGCCAGACACCAGCAGTCGGCCGTCAAGTGTCTCAGCCGGCCGACCCCAGATAGAACTCTCCGCATCCTGCTTGAACCGGTGCTTCTGTTCGTTGGCTCCGCGGAACATGCAGAATCCCACGACGAACAGCAAGCAGATCAATACCGCCGCCCAGATCGGTATCGAGTCCGTGCTATCCAACAACCACCATCCTGCCAGGCAATAGGAGAACGGCACCAGGACATAGTCTCCCCAGGTCAACATCCAGCCGAAGCGCTCAGCGACGATGTCCCAGGTGAAGATCATGCCATTCTCAAACTGAAAGTAGTTCAGGACGTATATGAACGTGAAGGCCTGATACAAGAGCATTTGTAAAGAGAACTCACCGTGCGTGTCGTACTGGACTGCGGCAAACGAGACATTGAACAATGCCAGCGAAATCAGGGATGGTCGGTAGCTAAACAGCTTCAGGTCGACCCCAAGCCAGGATGGATTGAGCTGTCGGCCGAAAAAGAACCCGCGCAACAGACCGGGCGATTCGCTTCGGAGCCGTGACCCTTGCCAATACAACCCGGCTGAGAGCACACAGGCGAAGATGTTGGACACGATGAACAGCTCGGCAAAGTGCGTGTGGAGCACCGAGAGTGAAATGACATCGAAGACATCGCCGAGCACAGCCAGCAGCATGATGATCAAGAACAGCGCCAGCCCGTTGAGGTTGTAGGTGCGCGTCACGCCGTCAGAATCAGGCCTACCTATCGCCTTGCGCCCCGGCACATATTTTGAACCGAGCAGCAGAACTCCGACGAACAGCAGGAATATCCCCGTTGCCTCGAGCAGGTGCTGGCCTGATACGGCAGTCCACTCCGAGGGGATATCAGGCATCGTTCGGGCTAGTGGCGGTCTCGCAGTCCAGGTACTCCTGCCACTTGCGGACGGTCACCTGCTGGAACGAGCGGACGACCGGATTGACCTCGATTGGCGCGGCATCCCAGTTCGTCTCGTAACCCGTTTGCTCAGCCTCCACCGCCCAGCGATCCTGTGAGAGCAACGGACCGATCAACATACGGTTGGCCAGGCGCAGGACGGTGGTCATGGCCCAGCGAGGAATGCGAACCGGAAGCATGGGGATCTTGAGCGACCTGAAGTAGAAGAGGAAGAACGTCCGCGTCCGCCGCTCATCGATGGGCAGGACGAAGAGCCAGTGTTTGATTTCGTCATCGGTGTTTGATCGCTGGTAGGGATACTCGAAGCAGAGCTCCATGTGATTCGTGTTGAGGCGATCGTGATCGACGAACAATCCAGAGATGCGTCCGCGCCCGACGCGAGTTTCATAGGCCAGGTGTACGTCGTCGCCGATCGTCTCATGCCGGGTTAGCGTGGCGCCGTCGAACGGTCGATATTGACGATGCAGGTAGGCGTGAGAGAAATCGCTCACGTTGTCGATGATGATCGAGTGGTGGGCCGCGAGATCGAACGTCAGGGGCACACAGGCCCATCGCCCGGACCCTTCGAGCTCAGGGATTTCCGGGATCTGGCGCTCCTCCGACAGTGCTGGATCTCCTGGGAAGATCCAGGCCAGTCCGTAGCGAACCTGCACTGGATAGGACCGCACAGAGAGTTTCGGTACCTGGTTGCGACCGAACAGGTCGGGAATGTCAGCGACGTTGCCGTCTTCGTCGTACTGCCAGCCGTGGTAGCCACAGACGAGCTGGCAACCTTCGACCTCACCCAGCGAAAGCTTGACCTGGCGGTGCAGGCAACGATTCTCAATCGCGTGAAATGAGCCATCCTCCGACCGGTACAGCGCGATCGATTGCTTCCAGAACACGACCTCGGTCACCGCGCCTGGCTTGACGTTCCGCACTTCCTCAACGGCGTACCAATAGTCCGGGTTCATGCCCGCCGCGCGCGCCTGCTGGCGCAGGTTGCCTTCACTGCCAAAGGCCGGCGGCCGGACCGTTGTTGCAGTTGTTGCAGTTGTTGCATCCGTATCGACACTCATGTGGCGAGCCGTTCAGAAGTTGCGGCGGTCACTCGACTGGTCATGACTACTCACCTTCCGGGACGATCGATTCGGGGTGCTTCGCGCGTGAATTGGTGATGGCCTTGCGCTGATAGTGGAATGCGTACGCGTCACGAACTGCGGCGCGCATCGTTGTCGGCTGAAAGCCCAGTTCCTCTTTCGCCTTGCTGGTGTCGGCGTGACGGGACTTCTGCAAGAGTCGGATCGCACCTGGGGTGAATCGCTGGGGGTCGTCGGGGCGAAGCCGGCTAAGGACATTGCTCACCACCACTGACATCGGCAACATCAGGCTGACGGGTATCTGCCGTTGCGGTCGCCGAATGCCCGAAACCTCCTGAAACAGATCCAACATGTTGGAGATTGTCTGGTACTCGGAGCTGAAGATGTACTTTTGCCCGGTTCGCCCGCGCTCCATGCTGAGCACATGTCCCTGGACGATGTCTTGCGCCGCGACGAACTCGAACCCACCATCGACATAGGCGTGCAGTTTGCCGTTGGCGAAATCGACCAGCGTCCGACCCATTCGCGAGGGCATGAAGTCATTGCCGCCGACGACCGCGCAGGACGTGGCGATCACGACATCTTGACCGTTTGCTGCCGCATGCCAGCACTCGGTTTCGACCATGGCCTTGCTGCGCTCATATGGCATCGTGCGTTCCATGGGATAGAACGCCATCGACTCCCTGGACGGAGCTGACGGATCGTCGAGGTCGTATCCAACTGCGCTAAACGATCCGGTTACTACCACTCGTCCAGCGTCGAACTCCTGCGCCGCCAGGAGGACGTGACGAGTGCCGATTACGTTGCTCTCGAAGACGTCCCGCCGATGCGCGTCGTCGCCATCGATCGTGGATACGAGCGCGGCCGTGTGAAAGACGCCGTGACACCCCGCCAGCGCTTGCCTTGTCGCTTCGAGATCGCGGATGTCGCCATAGACGCGCTCTACGTCGAGCCCATCCATGGCTTCGTTGTTGTCCTCGTGTCTCAGAAGCACCCGGACCCGAGCGCCATCATCGAGGAGTTTGCGCACCAGATTGGCCCCGACATGGCCAGCCGCCCCCGTCACGAACAAGGGCGGCGCTGATGTGCCGGAGGCGCTGTCAGATGGCTCAGAGTCCATGTGGCTCTCACACTGTGCATTGGGCGGACAGGGTGTGGATGAAGTCGAAGATAATCGCT
Organism: Dehalococcoidia bacterium; assembly: GCA_965232875.1. Lineage (GTDB taxonomy): Bacteria > Chloroflexota > Dehalococcoidia > Bin125 > Bin125 > Bin125. The sequence goes on from OZ247431.1 coordinate 750,990, forward strand.
GCCTGTTAGACGTTCAAGATCAGGAATGAACGGCGTCACCCGATTCGACTGCTAGGGAACAACCCTGCATCAAGGCAGTGTCGCTATGATGCACACTTGATCTGGCGGGAGTGGTCAGGTCGATCTGTGTAGCGAGGAAAGTCGGTCGGTTTGAGTAGCGCGAGCGAGCAAACGGGCCGATGGGGCGCGCCGGCAGGTCTGATCGCAGTGCTGGCGATCGCGCTCCTGGCGTTGCCCGGCATCCTCGTTCGCTACTACATCCATGGCGATTTGAACGCCTTTCAATTCCTGTTCAACGTGTTCTTCGCGACCAATCTGTTGATCTGCTTCTGGGAAATGTGCCTCTACTTTCGCAGGGACTACATCGAGGAGCGCGCGGAACACTGGCGCAGAGAGTGGAGCGCCACTGGCCGGACGCCGGCCCTCGTATTCCTGACCACACGGGTGCCGCTCAGCCGAGTCCTGTCTCCGACGGTCTGGGCTGACGTCTGGGCGACTTACTCAATGTTTGATTCGGCGTACGCGGATCGAAACACGTACGGATTCAACATCGATATCGCGAATGGGTTCACCACTCCTGCGTCGACAGCGGTTCTGTACGCCGCGTACACGGCTGGGGTGCTGCCGGCTATTGCTATCGGCATTGTTGGGGCGATGCTGTTCTGGCAGTGGGTCTATGCGTCCTCGCTCTACCTGGTCAGCTTCTTCGTCGGTCGGAAATGGAGCCGTATCACGCCGAGCCAGTTCTACATCTACATCATGGGCCCAAACGCCGTCTGGGTGTTGATCCCGATCGTGGGGATGTACATCTCCATTCGCCTGATCCTGGACGGCGACTACAGCGTGTTGGGCATGGATTAGGGCGAGCGTGATCGAGAGCGGGATGCGAACAGGCTTTAGACTGTCCATCCCAGATGAAGGCGAGAGGTGCTCGGGGATGAGTTTGTCCACGCACCCGCAGTTCGTCCAGAAACATCAGGACGATGATCGCTGCGCAGGCTGCTTGAACAGGTTCCCTCGAGCGTGCCGCTGCGGCGGACAGATCCACGCGGAACGGGGAGATGAAAGTTCGTCCGGCGACGTGTGGCTCAATCGATGGTGCACGGACTGTGGGATCGATTGGGACGAGCCGATTCGGGCCAAGACCTGATTGGTGGTACCGACCCTCGTCTCCATTTTACGGAGACTTCTGAAGAGAGTCAAGCACGCGCAAACAACTCCGTCATACCCGCGCTTGTCGCGGGTATCTCGCTGATTCAGGCACAGACGTTGATGCCGGATGCGGCGAGATTGCCGCGACGGGGCGCGGCAATGACGGAAAGCGTAGTTTTGCAAGGGTCCCCGTAGTGCGGGGACTGGGAGTTCTTCATGGCAAGTGGACGATGCGACGCCCTCAGTGCGCCGGGTCGGTCAGGGCGTCGGCTGGAAGTAGTCGTGAGCCACGGCCTCGTCGGGCCAGAGGAAGTCGAATCCGGCCTTGAGCGCGTACTGGCGGTCGAGGTCCTCGCGATCGCCGATGTGTACGTAGGTGTCCGCCTCGAACTTGGCCTTGACGTCCGGCAGCATGTGCTTCGAGACGACGAAGTCGACCTCGATCTCGTGCGTGGCCCAAATGCCCCGCTGACCGCTCAGCGTGCGATCGGAACAGCTACCGATCAGGAATCCTTTGTCGCGGACCAGGCGGACCATGTCCATCGTCAATGGGCCGGGTGGATCGCCGACTTCCAATGTGCCGTCGATGTCGAAGCTGATGAGAATTGCCATGGGTCACTCCTAATCGGGGCTGGCGCTCCAGACGGTGAAGTTTCCTCCGAGAGGCATTGGCCCTCCCGAGACTGCGACTTCCGGCTTGACGCCGGTGACCTGCCTCTCGCCGGCTCGGCCCTGGAGTTGTTGGATGCAATCGGTGTGCATCCAGACTCGGCTGCGTCCGCTGCCGACGTTGCCGCCGCTGGGCGAGACCGGGTTGGGGCCTTCGATGCTGATATCGGTCGCATAGAAGTCCAGCGCCTCGCCGAACTTGATCCCGCGATAGCCCAGGCCTTCCAGGTGGAACTGGTGGAAGAGTGAGAAGCCGTCGTACATGTTCTCGAAGGAGAGATCGTCGGCAGTGATGCCTGCGCCCTCGTAGATCTTGCGACCGGTGCGGGCGGTGTCGTCTTCGACCTCATCGAGCGTGGGCAGCAAGCTGCGCGGCCTCGTGTTGCTGGAGGCGTGATTGAGGATGTAGACCGGCTTCTGCTTCATGTCGGCGGCGCGCTCGGCCGTGGAGAAGAGGTATGCGCCGGACATCATGATCGGAATGTCGTTGTCAAACAGGTTGGCCGGCTTGGCAATCCAGCGCGAGGCGAGATAGTCCTCCGGTCCCAGTTCCTCGGGCCGATGTTGGGCCCAGTAGCCCTCAGGGAACCTGAGCCCGTTGCGGCGCGAGTTCTCCATGAACGGCGCCATCATCTCGTGGGTCTTGCCGTACTTACGGCAATACTCGGCGAATTGCAACGCCGTGCTGTACGAGGCGGGACCGCCCCAGAGCTGAGTGATGGCGGGGGTGCCGGGCAGGGCGTCGCCGGCGTTGGCTCCACCCTGGTAGTAGCGACCCTCGAAGTTGTGCCAGCTCTTGACGACCAGGCAGGTGTGGGCGAGACCGTCGCCGACAGCCTGGGCCGTCACGTTCAGTGCATTTGACATACAGCCGGGACCGTACATCGTGAACTTGACGTTGCTCAGCTCGGGCATGTTGGCCAGCAGCCACTCGGCGCTGAGCTTCGCGATGCCGTCGAGTGGATCGTTCGTCTGCTGGAAGCTCTCGATCACGTCCGTTGGCAGCGGCTTGCCATCTTCCCAGAACGCGCCGGTCGTGGTTTCGCGGACGACGACCAGTCCATCGATCTGATCGGGCGCGACGCCGGCATCGGCAATCGCCTGTCGCAACGCCTGAATGCTGATCGCGCCGACGCAGGTCTCGGGACGGCCGTCCCAGCGGCGCGCCGTGGGCGCATGGCCGACACCGACCGCGGCGACCTTACCTCGGTGCTCCCAGATTCCCATCCCCTCGTCGTTTCGGTACATCGCGTCGGGTGCAATGGGTGTCGTCATAGCGGGTACTCCAAGCTGGACAGTCCGTTGGGAGATGGGGATTAGTCGGCAACTACGCGCCACTCGGGCACGAGTTGACCGTTGGCTGAGGGTTCGAAGATCACTTCGACGGCCGCGCCGACGGGTACATCGTCAACCGGGACGCCGGGCAGATGCGAGAACATCTGGATGCCCGGATCCTCCTCCAGCATGATCACGGCCAGGTTGAAGGGCTGGTCCTGTTGCAGCAGCCGTACGGGACAGTCGTGCACGACTCCGTAGTTGTAGATCGTGCCGCGTCCGCTGACGGGCTTCCACTCGAGTGCATCGCCGTCGTCGCAATCGCGGCAGGTTTCCGCCGGTGGGTGCTGCAACCGATTGCAACTGACGCAGTTCTGGATCACGAGGCGCTGTTCGTTTGCAGCGTCCCAGAACGGTTGACTTAACTTGTCCGACTCGACGCCTTGCTTGGTCATTGGCTCCCCCTGTCGCGCCGACGCGGCGCGGGCCTGCTCGACCGCCCGCGGCGTTGGTGCAGGATACAGTCAGCTGCCGAGCGGCGCGCGGCAGTTCGCGCCGGCGAGCGGCGTACATAATCGGCGGCCGTGTTGTCTGAGTGTGAACTTGTCGCCGACCCGGTTACGGACTTGCTTGGCAGGCCGTTGGGTCAACGTCAGCGTGAGAAGGACTCGAGGAAGTAATGCGTCGGGAGCGGATGATGTCGGTCGTGAGGGTCGGGGCGAATGTCTCCAGGCGATGGTCGGGTTGGCCGCGACGCGCGTCAATGGCGGCGGCGCTGATCGCGTTCGCGTTGAGTTCGCTGCTGGCGCTCGGCGGGGTCCAGGCTGAGGATCCGCAGCGCGAGTTTCGCTTCGAGGGCCGCGCGGTGATCGACGGCGAACCCGCGGCCAAAGGCACGCCGGTCCAGATCCGCGTCGCCGACGCGGTGATCGCATCGAGCCAGGTTCAAGATGACGAGGGCCGCTGGTCGCTCAACGTTAATGCTGAGCTCCTGGCCAAGGGCGTCTGCGACGCGACCTTCTACGTCGGGGGGCGACGCGCCGAGCGTCAGTGGAACCGCTGCACGGTCAACATCGTGCTCGAAGTGGGCAACCCCATCGAACCGTTCGTGCCGCCCGGCGGCGGTAATCCGCCCGACGACGATGATCCACCGACGGACCCGCCGGGCGAGGGTGATCCGCCGACGGACCCGCCGGGCGACGATGATCCGCCGACGGACCCGCCGGGCGACGGTGATCCGCCGACGGACCCGCCCGGCGAGGGCGATCCGCCGACGGACCCGCCGGGCGACGATGATCCGCCGACGGACCCGCCGGGCGACGGTGATCCGCCGACGGACCCACCGGGCGACGGTGATCCGCCGACGGACCCGCCGGGCGACGGTGATCCGCCGACGGACCCGCCGGGCGACGGTGATCCGCCAACGGACGGTACTCCACCGGGCGATACGCCACCAGGTGAGACCGAGGGGCAGGACGGCGAGGACGACGCCTCGGCGACGAATCGCCAACCGACGGGCGAGCGTCCGCAAACGCCGCCGCGGACCGGTACAGGCGGGCTACAGGCAGAATCGCAGGGTTCGCGCATCTGGCTGCTGGGTCTGGGCGCGGCATTGGGCACAGCGTTTGGTTTGGCCCTGCTTCTGGCAGCGCGGCGATTCAATGATCGCCGCCGAGGTTCTGCCTGAGCCTGTTCGCATCGCAGTCTGAGGGACGGGACTTCGCCCAAGCCAGTTTCCAATGGGGATCGGATCGCGTGTTGCAAGGGGGCGAGGCGCGAGCTGCCCAGGCCCTAGCTCGCGAGATCATCGACGATCTGACCGAGGGCGTTGACGGCAGCGGGATCAAGGCCGGCATCATTGGCGAGATCGGTTGTAGCTGGCCGCCGACCACCAACGAGCGGAAGTCGTTATCGGCCGCGGCCATCGCGCAGCAAGAGACGGGTGCGGCGATTTCGATTCATCCTCGACGGCGCCAGGACGCGCCGTCAGAGATTGGGGCAGATAACTCGCGAGTCATCATGGGACATTTGGACCGTACGGTGTTTGACGTCGACACGCTGCTGCGCATCGCGGAGTCGGATGCCACCTGGAGTGGGATCTGTTCGGCAATGAAGGCTCGTACTATCCGCAAGCCAATCTCGATATACCCAGCGATGCTCAGCGGCTTGCGTTCGTCAGACGCGTGATTGATGCCGGGTACGGCGATCAAGTGGTCATGGGGCATGACATTTTCACCAAGCATCGGTTGGTGACGTACGGCGGCCACGGCTACAGTCACATCTTGCAGAACATCGTGCCGACGATGCGGCGCAGGGGCTTCTCGGAGGCTGAGATTCGGGCGATTACGGTGAAGAATCCGGCCGCGATCCTGGCGCTTGCCTGACCTCTTTTGCACTCCTGATCGTGGGGAAGGAGCTGGTCCCCGCTTGAAGGAGACCTGTGAAAACTTCTGAATCCCCTCTCCCCCCCTGCGGGGGGAGATGTCACGGAGTGACAGAGGGGGGGTCGACTGGCGACGACCAGATACGGCCGACAGGCAGGGAACCCCCCTCTGCCCCCGGGTCAAGCCCGGGGCAGGCTTTCGGCTTCTCCCCCCTTGCGGGGGAGAAGGGGAGTTTTCAAAGGTCTCCGTGAAGCGGGGACTGGGAGTGCTGACCGTTGAGAAGCCGTCCCGGGAGAATCGGTCCAGCTATGCTCCGCCGTGAGATTGCCATTGACGGGCCAGCGACGGGAATGCAACGTGAGCCAGATTTCGGCTGTCCAGACGACCATTCTCGATTCGACGCGGTTGACTCAGACGTTTGTCACTGTGACCGACAGCGATGGTCGAAGCGGGGTCGGTGAGACCTGGTGGGGCATTCCCGAGCGCGAGCGGCCGGGCGCTGAGGCTCGGGCGATTGCCTCCGTGGTCGATGACATACTTGCGTCTCGGGTGGTGGGACGCGAGGCCGGCGAGATTGGCCGGCTGTGGTTTGAGCTGTGGGACTACGGATACCGCTACGCCGACCAGGGCATCTATCCGATGGCGGTGTCCGGACTCGACATCGCGCTCTGGGACCTGCTGGGCAAGACGCTGGGGGTCTCGGTGCTGCAACTGCTGGGCGGCCCGCGTCACGACGCGGTGCCCGCCTATGCCAGCCTGCCGCCTCTGCGCGATCCTGAGCTGGTCGTCAGTGAGACGCAACGCGCCGTTGATGCCGGCATCAACGGAGTCAAGCTGCACGAGGTGACGATTGACCATGTCGAGCGCCTGCGTCGGCGTTTTGGCGACGAGCTGGCGATCATGGTTGATGTCAACGGTCACTTCGACCCGATTGAGGCGGTTGCCTTCGGTCGGCAGCTCGCAAACCTCGGAGTGACCTGGTTTGAGGAACCGGTTCGGCCGATGCGTGATCATCGCGCGATGCGGCGCGTGCAGCGCGAGGCAGGTGTCGATATCGCGGCAGGAGAGAATGAGTACACGCTCGAGGATTTCGAACGGCTGTTGAGTACCGAGGCGATTGCGTACCTCCAGCCGGAGGTGACGAAGATTGGCGGCATCACCGCGGCTCAGCGCGTCGCGACGCTGGCCGAGATGCACAATGTGGCGCTCAGTCCGCACAACTTCCGACCGGGGCCGTCGCTCTATGCGTCGCTGGCGTACGGCTTCGCCTCATCGGCGACACGCTGGTTTGAGATTCCGTGGGTGCCCGATGGGGTGCGATTCGCCTCGGACACGCCGTTGCCAGCGATGGAGGATGGACACGTGCTCGTGCCGGAGGGCCCGGGGCTCAGCTTTCCGGCCTGAATTTGCCGGACTGAGGTTGGCGACTTTGACTTGGTCCCTCGGTGAAACAGGGACTGCCGCACGATGCAAGGAGAAGGGCAGAGACTGATGGAGCTTCAATATCAGAACGCCGTGGTGACCGGTGCCGGGCGCGGCATGGGTCGGGCGATCTCGCTGGACCTGGCCGAGGCGGGAGCGAATGTCGCAGTGGCCGACATCGACCGCGAGAACGTCGAGGGCACGAGCGAGGAAGTCAAGGAGCTGGGTCGCGAGAGTGTCGCCATTCATGCCGACATGGGCAGCGTTGCCGACATCGACCGCATGATTGCGGAAGCCAAAGACGCGTTCGGGCGAATCGACATCATTGTCAACAATGCCGGCGTGACTCGGTACCTCTACGTGATGGACGTGGAGGAGGAGGACTGGGACCGCATCCACAGGGTCAACGCGAAGGGGGTGTTCTTTTGCATGCAGCGGGCCGCTCGCGAGATGATCGCCCAGGGCGACGGCGGCCGGATCATCAACATCGCTTCGGTCGCCGGCAAGGGCTACTCGGGCACCTCCAATGCGGCCTACGCCGCGAGCAAGGGCGCGGTGCTGGCGATGACGATGATCGCCGCCCATCAGCTTGCACCGCACAACATCAACGTCAATGCCATCTGTCCCGGCGTTACGGTGACTGAGCTGTCAATCAACAACATGCGCCAACGCGCCGAGAGCACAGGAGTGAGCATCGCCGAGCTGGAGCAGGCGCGTGACGCTCGGATCCCGATTGGTCGTGCCAACACGCCTGAAGACATCGCGGCTATGGCGCGTTTCCTCGCCGGCCCCGGCGCGCGCAATATCACCGGCCAGGGCTACAACGTCGACGGCGGCCTGGTGATGCACTAGCGCTCCTTCAACTTGTAGTGTTCCGGTGCAGATGCATCGTCAAGCGCGGGAACGCCGGAGGAAGTGTTGGCGACCAGCCCGCAAGGGGAAGAGACGTTAGCCCTTGGACCAATAGCCCTGGTCGGACGGGAAGACGGTTGCGGTTCGGGTGATCTCGATGTCGCCTTCGAGGGTGTCTCGGGCGGCGGACCAGACGGCGTAGTGCGGCGCGGCGCGATGCGCGGCGAGGGCGTCTTCGTTTTCGTAGACCTCGTAGAAGTAGTAGGTCAGGTCGTCGCTCGCGTCCTGCAAGACGTTGAAGCGCATGCAGCCTGGCTCGTCCTGCTCCGATCCCAGCGCATCGACCTCAATTGCGTGGAGAAACTTCTCTAGCCGCTCCGGTTTGACCTTGACCTTGACCCAGATGGCGATGTTGCTCATGCGGTTCGCTTCCCTTCAGTTACGCGCCACTCAGGCTAGTTGGTGGCTGTTAGCTTGTCGCTGAATCCAACGGCGTTCGAGGAAGGTGGATTTCGTGAGCAAGCTCTCAGAAGACCGACGCATCGATCCGAGGATCAAGGCCTTGTTCGGCGCATTTGACCTACCGGCTGCTGGAGATGTGGCGAACCGCGAGGAGTTGATCGAGCGAGCCAACAGCGAGGAGTCCCGTGCGCAGTTCGAGGGACTGCAGGCATTCCTGGCGATGTCCGATACGGAAGAGATCGCGCCCTCGGCCGGCCTGACGATCACGACCCAGACCTTCACCTCATCGCCCGACGGCAACACGGTCAACATCCAGTACATCCGGCCCGACTCGGACGAGCCGCTGCCATGCGTCTGCTACATCCATGGCGGCGGGATGGCGCAGATGTCCTGCTACGACCCCAACTACAAGGCCTGGGGCCGGATGATCGCGCAGAACGGTGTGGCCGTGGCGATGGTTGATTTCCGCAACAGCGTGGTGGCCTCGTCGGCGCCTGAGGTCGAGCCGTATCCGGCGGGTCTGAACGACTGCGTCTCGGGGCTGAAGTGGGTCTCGGAGCACGCGGATGTTCTGGGCATTGATGCGTCGCGGATCGTGATCGCAGGCGAAAGCGGCGGCGGCAACCTGACCTTGGCGACAGGGATGAAGCTGCTGCGCGACGGCGATATCGGGCTGGTCCAGGGTCTGTACGCACTCTGCCCGTACATCGCGGGGAGCTGGCCTCGCGACGATCTGCCGTCAAGCGTTGAGAACGACGGCATCCTGCTCAGTCTACATCACAACAACGGCGCGATGGGCTATGGGATTGAGGCCTTCGAGGCGGAGGATCCGCTGGCCTGGCCGCTGTTCGCGTCGTCGGAGGACGTGATCGGCCTGCCGCCGACCACGATCTCGGTGAACGAGTGCGATCCGCTGCGTGATGAGGGGATTGCCTACTATCGGCTGCTGCTGGACTCAGGCGTGCCCGCTCGGTGTCGTCAGGTGATGGGCACAATCCACGGCACGGAGATATTCCCCATCGCCTGCCCCGACGTGTCAAGGGACACGGCACGAGATCTGGCGGCGTTGGCGATTGGTCGCTAAGAGATGCGCCTTAGAAGCGCCGGGTGATTGAATGACAGTTAGGATGTCGGTACGTACATCCCGAGTTCGATAGGTCGCAAGTCCAATGGAGGCGGCATGTGACAACTGAGACGCGGCCTGATCCTCCAGACTCCAGCGGTATAGTCGGGGAAGATCTTGAGCAGACGTTGGTTGACGCTGGTGTGACCGCGCCTCATGCTCGCGCATTGCGCGCCGCGGTCGAATTGATCGTGCTGAGATTGCGGGGGTCAGTGGCGACCAAGGACGACCTCATGGTGGTCAAGGATGATCTTCGCCGCGAGATTGACGGTTTGCGCAGGGAGTTCGACGGTTTGCGCCGAGAGATGCGCTGGACTGCATTCCTGATTGTCACAGTAATCGGCGGGATGCTGATCGCGCTACTGACGCGTACCTTTTGACGTGGGGTTTTCTCGCCTAATGGGACCCGGCGCTGGTCCTGCTGCGCCTGAGGCGAAGAGGATTCGGAAGGAACATCGGGACCGCTTGCTGATAGCGGGCATAGGAGGGATATTTCTCGAGCGAGAGCTTCTCACCGAATCGCGTTGAGATTTGGAACATCAGCAACAGAACCACACCACCGATTCCGGTCCAGTGCCAGATCTCGCCTGCCGCCGAGATGGCGAACAGGTAGAACACCAGCCACATGGCAACCTCGCACGTGTGGCTTGGATGCCGGCAAAACCGAAAGAACCCGGTTGTGATGAACGGCTGCTCAACTTCGGCTCCCTCGCTGATGAGTCGCTTCTTGTTGTTCTGAAACCGAAGCATCTGGATGTCGCCGACGGTTTCAATCGTCAAGAAGAGCAGGAACAACACGGCGGCCAGGTAGTCGAGCCAGCCCAACGACTGGCCAACGTGTTGCCACGCTTGATGAACGGGCGCCGTGAACAACCAGACGATCGCCATCTGGCCGCACGAAGTGAACGTCAGGTTGAGCACCTGGAATTTCAGCTCCCCGAGGTTGTTTCTGAGATAAATCCATCGATAGTCCCCATGGCCGACCTTGTACCCGCCCTTCACCGTGAGGTTGAGTGTCAGCCGAATCGACCAGGCGAGCGCCACGGCCGTCATGAGGTTCACGCGCACGGACTCAAAGTCCAGATCGACGGCCACAATCAAGCAATAGACGGAGGGCATGATCGACCACATGCGATCGACCCAGGAGTAGTCGCGGGTCAAGACCGAGAGCAACCAGCAAACCGCCGTGACGATGATCGCCACGTCCAGGGCGAGTCCATACGGCGTATCTACTAATGCGATGTCGAACATGCCGACGCTGCCTGGATCTCAAATTCATGGTCAACGGCTGGGGATCCAGGCTTCCACTGCAAGTTTCCACTGCGGTGAAACGGCTCTCTCAGTAGCTCCGCGACATCTCCTCCAGAGGGGGATCTCTTGGCGCCTAGAACGGCTTGTCGCCTTTGACCGTGACTCGAATGCCGCTTCTCGACTCGGGGTAGTAGTCCCAGATGGCCATGTGCTGGGTGCAGCGGTTGTCCCAGAGGGCGACCGAATGGGCGTCCCACTTGAAGCGGCAATGGAAGTTGACGTTCTTGACGTGCTCGAACAAGAAGTTGAGGATGGCGTTGCTCTCCTCGAGTGGCAGGCCGACGATCCGACGGGTGAAACTCGAGTTGACAAAGAGCGCCTTGCGACCGGTCACGGGATGCGTGCGGGCGATCGGGTGCTCTGCGCGTGGAGACTCGCGCTGCGGCTTGTGGTCGCCGTACTGGCCCGAGTAGTCGGCTGCGTGCAGTGCGCTCAGCGGTTCGAGCAGCGCTTGCATCTGCGGCGAGAGACCATCCCAGGCGGCGTACATGTTCGACCAACAGGTGTCGCCGCCCTGTGTGGGAATGCTGTGGATGTGCAGGATCGAGGCCATCGGAGGCTCTTCATCGGCTGAGACGTCGGAGTGCCAGCGCTCGCCGTTGTTGCGGAAGGAGTCCTTGTCGGTGTGGATCTTCATCAGCTCAGGGTTGCCATGCTCGTACGGCGCAGCCGGATGGATATGCAGGTCGCCAAACATGCGTCCGAAACTCAGGTGGTTGTCGGGCGACATCGGCTGGTCGCGGAAGAAGAGGACCAGGTGTTCCATCCAGGCGTCGTGGATGTACTGGAATGTCTCCTGGTCGATCGGCTGGGTCAGGTCGACGCCGTGGACGGTCGCGCCGATCGAGGGAGTCAACGGTTCGATGGAGATGGCAGAAGTGGACATGGTCATCCTTGATTGCGACTGATGGTCTTGGCACGAAGATAGCGGCCTGAAGCAGTGTGGCGGTCGTGAGCGATACTGAACCGAATGATGGGGGAACACGATGGCAAACAAGAACGGGTCAAGCAGCAAGGGATCGCGAGAGCTGGTCTGGCAGCCGGAGATCGACCAGATCGCTCGGCGGCGGGAACTGGCGCGCGAAATGGGCGGCGCAGACCGAGTCCAGGAACAACACGACCGCGGCAACCTGACGGTCCGTGAGCGAATCGAGCTGCTCACCGACGATGGCTCGTTTCGCGAACGGGGCGTGCTGTCGGGCGCGGGCTACTACGACGAGTCGGGCGAGCTGGTCGGATTTCACCCCTCGGGCACGGTGACGGGGACGGCGAAGATCGGCGGCCGGCCGGTGGCCGTGTCGGGCGGCGACTTCACCTCGCGTCCGCGCAGCGGGTCGGCGGCGGAGCGCAGCCATGGCGGCAAGGCTCGGATTCACAGCGGCGGCGACAAGTCTGGACACATCGAGTCGCTGGCGATCGAGATGAAGATCCCGATGATCCGCCTGATCGACGGCTTCGGCGCCGACATTCGAGCGACCGCCGAGATGGGTCGCACCTACCTGCCCGAGCTGTTCTGGCCGCAGCGTTGGGGCAAGCTGATGGCCGAAGTGCCGGTCGTCTCGGCAGCGCTGGGATCGGTCGCCGGCTTGCCGGCTGCCGAAGTGCCTGCGTCGCACTTCTCGGTGATGGTGCGCGGCAGCTCGCAGGTGTTTGCCGGCGGACCGCCGCTGGTTGCACGGTCGATGGGCGAGAAGCTCACCAAGGAGGAACTCGGCGGCTACGAGGTCCACGCGCGCAGCAGCGGGGTCGTCGACAACGACGCCGCCGACGAAGCCGAAGCTATCGCTCAGATTCAGCAATTCCTCTCCTATCTGCCGACCAACGTGCACCAGCTCCCTCCGGTGATCGATTGCGACGATCCGGTCGACCGTCGCGACGACCGGCTTGCGTCAGTCGTGCCCAAGCATCGCAATCGCGGCTACAACGTGCGCCGGATGCTGGAAATGGTCGTCGATCTTGGATCATTCTTTGAAATCGGGCGCTACTACGGCCGGTCGCAGGTGACCGGACTTGCGCGGATTGGGGGGAAGCCGATCGGTGTGCTGGCCAACGATCCAATGCATTACGGCGGAGCGATGGGCGCGAAGGAGGCGCGAAAGTTCGAGAAGTTCGTCGACCTCTGCGACGTGTTCCATCTGCCAATTGTCAACTTCGCCGACCAACCGGGCTTCCTCATCGGTCGTCCGGGAGAGGGCGCGGGCACACTGCGAGCCGGAGTCAAGGCGGCGGCCGCGATCAACGACTCGCAGGTGCCATGGGCGACGGTCGTTGTGCGTCGGCTGTACGGAGTTGCAGGCGGCGCGCACCAGGACTTCAGCCGATTCTGCTTCCGTTTCGCCTGGCCGTCGGGCGAGTGGGGTTCACTGCCGATTGAGGGTGGCGTTGCGGCTGCTTACCGGCGGGAGATCGAGGCAGCCGAGGATCCGATCGCCCATCGGACGGCGATCGAAGAGCGGTTGATTGCGCTGCGAGATCCGTTCGCGGCGGCCGAAGCATTCGCGGTCGAGGACATCGTTGATCCTCGTGAGACGAGGCCAATGCTCGCCGAGTGGCTCGAGACTGCGTATGAGACGGAGCTGCCGAGTCAGGTCGGATTGAGGATCAGATACGGGATGCGTCCCTGAGTCCATTACTCATAGTCAGGTCGGAGCAGCGTGACCGTTTCCCTCGTGTAGCTGAGTTCAAAGTCGCCAGGTCGGATGGCGTCTCGACCGAAGATGGAGGGGAGCGCCCAGTTGCCGGAGTCGGATGGGAGGTCCGGGACAGGCTCAGCAATCCAGACTCGTCGTCCAATATGCAACTGCTCGAGATTCTCCTCTTCGATACCGAGGCTCATCTCGAATGGGATCGCCCTGTAGTTCCCTCCAACACCCTCGATGAGCATCGATGTTGATACATCGTCAAAATCTAGCTCGAAGTAGCCGTCGCCTAACAATCGATACGCCTCTTTGGGCATTAGGACGGTTACGTCTGAGCCAGTGTCTATCAGCAGCACGAACGATTCACTCGCGTCGAGGTAAGTGACCTGCACCGAGACAAACGGTGTGGGATCCTCGTCGTCCAACAGTTCGGCAAACAGCAAACCGTTGACTTGCCTCATCTTCGACGAGTGCGAAACACGCTCGGCGCCATCCGTGTGTGGGGCTTTCGAGGAGGTGGCCAAGTGAATACAGAAGTCCGATTGAGGCCCCGGAGCTGGAAAATGTGATCGAAGTGGTCGTTGATCTTCTCGTGCGCTACCACAGTTCGCCCACCGTCGTAGATGGCGATCCAGTGACTCGGATATTGATCGCGGATCTCTCTCCAGTCACGCTGCCATCGCTCGCGATTGCGCCGCCCTTCCGCGAGGCCCTCTTTGATGGCTGCCTGTTGGAGCTGATTTGTCTCTTCCGGCCTCGGTCTCGATTCAGTCGTCATCGTCTTCCTCCCGACCTCCATTCTACCGAACCGGCTGCCCGTTCCTGGCTGACGATCCGCTATCTTTGACCTCGCACTGGATAGCTCGCGAGAGCGTTGATGAAGGGAACGATCATGGCACTTGGTGGATTTGCTGACCGCGTGGCGCGGATTAATCTGACCGACCGGACGGTCTCGTATGAGGGCGTCAATGAAGACGACGCGCGAAAGTACATCGGCGCTCGCGGGCTGGGCGTGAAGTATCTGCTCGACAACGGACCGAATACCGACGCGATGTCTCCAGACAACATGTTGGCCCTGGTCAACGGGCCCATGACCGGTTCAGAGGTGACGATGTCGGGACGCTTGGCGTTCGTGACCAAGTCGCCATTGACAGGCACCGTGACCGACTCGCACATGGGCGGTTGGTCGGCGGCTCGTCTGCGATGGGCCGGCTTTGACGCGCTGCTGATCACCGGCAAGGCCGACTCGCCCGTCTATCTCGAAGTCGAGAATGGCGAGGTCGCGATCAAGGACGCCTCCGATATCTGGGGCATGGGCATCCACGACACGGTCAAGCACTTTGGCTCGGACAGCGGCAACAAGACCAATACGTCGGTGATGAGCATCGGCCAGGCCGGTGAGAACGGTGTGCTGTTTGCCTCAATCCTGAACGAGGACGACCGAGCCGCTGGACGCGGCGGCACGGGCGCAGTGGCCGGGATGAAGAATCTGAAGTGCGTGGTCGTGCACGGCACGCGCGACGGTCGCTGGCGACCCGAGCAGGGCGAGGCGCGACAGAAGTTCCGCGCGGCGCAGGGCGCCCACCTGAAATTGATCATGGAGTCGCCAGTGACGGCGCCGTCCTCGGTCAATGACGACGGATCGCTCAAGGACGGCTCGGGGGCGCTCTCCGCATTCGGGACCAATGTGTTGATGAACGCCGTCAACTCAATCGGCGGTCTGGGCACCAAGAACTCGCAGACGACGCAGACCACTCCTGAGGCGGCAGACGCGGTCTCGGGCGAGACGATGCGCTCGGACTTCCTGACCGCCGAACCGACTTGCCACGCATGTCCGGTGGCCTGCAAGAAGGAAGTCGAGATTACGGAAGGCGTCCACGCCGGCCTGAAGATGGAGTCGTTCGAGTACGAGCCGGCCTGGTCGCTGGGCGCGAACTGCGGCAACGACGATCCGGCCGTGATTGCCAAGGTCATTGACCAGTGCAACGACTACGGGATGGACGCGATCGAGATTGGCAACGCGATCTCGATGTACATGGAAGCGTCCGAGCGTGGCTACGTCGACACGCCGCTCGACTGGGGCGACGGCGCGGGCATGGTCCGCGTGGCCGAAGAGATGGCGATGGGTTCAACCGGGATCGGCCGCACGCTGGGCGAGGGTCCGGCGCGCGCAGCAGCCGCCTGGGGACACCCGGAGATTTCGATGACCGTCAAAGGCCAGGCCGTGCCCGCCTACGACCCGCGCGGCGTCAAAGGCGAGGGTCTGGGCTACGCGACCTCGAACCGCGGCGCTTGCCACCTGCGTGGATACACGCCGGCGTCCGAGCTGCTCGGTATTCCCGTCAAGACCGACCCGCTGGAGTGGGACGGCAAAGGTCCGCTGCTGAAGATCTTCCAGGATCTGCACGCGTTCTCGGACTCGCTCGACCTGTGCAAGTTCTCAGCCTTCGCGGTCGGCGCGCCCGAGTATGCCGCGCTCTACGAAACGGTCGTTGGTCTGCCGATGTCCGAGGAAGACGTGATGACCGCCGGTGAGCGGATTTACAACCTCGAGCGTTACTACAACAACCAGGCGGGGTTCGGCGGCGACGAGGACTCGCTGCCCGATCGCTTCCTCAACGAGCCGGCGACCGGTCCGGCCGAAGGTCACGTCTGCGAACTCGACCAGATGAAAGAGCAGTACTACGACGCTCGCGGTTGGGACAACGGCGTAGTCGGCGAGTCCAAGCTGCGCGAGCTCGAGATCATCTCGTAAGACACCTTGGCATCTCTCCCCCCCTTGCGGGGGGAGATGTCACGGAGTGACAGAGGGGGGTCCGGCCCACCACTATGCAGATCCGCTTCTACGCAACGCTGCGACCGCTTGTCGGTGGTCGCAGCGTTGATCTGTCTGATCCGCCGGACACGATCAAGGGCATCCTCGAACGGCTCGCTAGCGAGTATGAGGGGTTGCACGATCAGCTCTTCGACGAGGACGGCACGGTGCGCCGTTTCGTCGCGATCATGGTCGACGGCCGAGACATCCGACATATCGACGGTCTCGATAGCCGGGTTAACCCGGAGAGTGAACTGGACATCTTCCCACCGGTCGCGGGCGGCGCCTGGCGCATCATGCGGACCAGGCGCTGCAGAGACGTAAGCGACGGATGAATTCGATCAGGTTTCCAACAGTCCTCGCAAGGGCGTATCGCGGATGCCGCGGGATTGCGTGGCGGCTCGCCTTGTTGGGGGCGCTCGTCTTCGGCGCCGCGGTCGCGACCGAGCCTGGCCAGGCGCAAGAACGTGTTCCAGAGCTGAAGGCCGGTAACTTTCTGGAAATGCGCATCGGACAGATTTACACGTTCTCAGTCAGGTCATATATCGGACCCTCCGAGGATGATGGCACAGTGATCGTGCACTTGGGAACTGATCCAGAAACTGGTGACAAGGTGATTGCGTTTCAAGGGAACGGCGCCCTTGACGATGGCCAAAAGCATGTGTCTGTGTACAACCGGCGCACCTGGTGGCAGGGACAGCGGGTCACGTTCCGGGCAGAACATGCCGGTACGGTCTGGGTGACCCTACAGACTGTCCATCCCAGACATCACCGGTACCACATCCTTAAGGTGGTCGTGAAGCAACAACCGGCGATCGTCCAGATTGAAGGGAGGCCGAGGTATCGGTTTGGGGCGGGCCACGAAGGAAATCATCGGTTTCAAATCCAGAAAGGCGCCTATGACGCCGACCATGGCTTGACTCCGAGCTGGCAAATCATAGAGGAGCTGGAGTTCGCAACGGGGAAGTGCGACGAACCACAGACGGTGACCGTCTACGGGCTGACCGACTTCAATTCGTGGACGAAACTGTTCCACAACAACGCCGCCTATGTGATTCTCAAGCACCGGGTGACCCAGTACGACGGAACTGCTGTCCCCGTGCGAAGACAGAGGCGTGGTGGAGTTCAAGGTATACGGAGAGGACCGATTCACCGTGAAACTGAGCGCCGCAGTCCCGCCGGCTGCAGGAGCGTCGACTATCACGCGTGATGTGAGCTACGCCGGAGTCACGCGACCGAACATCGGATACGTCAACAACGTCGGCCCGGCCTCGCGGGCTGGGGCGGGCATTGCTCACTTTGATGACTTTTGGCAAAATGACGTGATTGAGACGTATCTGCGTCTGCCGCAGCCGTCGAGCGATGGTACCGGTGGTTGGGTGGAGTTTTGCATCTACGTTCACGGGCGAGAGAAGTCGTTAGCGTGGGTTGACGGCAGGGGACATACTATTCATAAGAGGGATCGGTCCTACCACGGGGTCGGGCTGCTCGAGCTGTCGCCGTTCCCGTTCGAGTATGAACAGCTGAGGTTCTACTTCAGAGGTTGGTCGGCATGGCTCAGTCAGAGTTTTGGTCGCGGCTTCGACGACGGTGTGACCAATCGTGTGAATCAACATTACCGTCTGCCGATTGAAATTGAGTACTACACGGAAATCGACACTGACAATACCCAATGCAGATTGGCGAGCGTGTTCGATACGGGAAACAATGGAGCGTGGAAGGCGTTCTATTCGGGGGGTCCCACCACCCTTGATAGTCAAGGCAACCCTGCCGCCTGGTCGGATCCGACCGGTGGCGACGTCTTGGCGCTGCCGCAAGAGGATTGGGGCAAGCTGATTAACGTCCGCATACGGGCGGCGTACGGCTTGCCGACCGGCATCACCGACACAACGCATCAGGCGACGATCATGAACGACGGCGCCGCTGGCGCGTATCGCGCGCCGCAGGGCACGATGCTGCTGAAGTTTGCATTCCACGAGATGATCGGCGCGGAGTCGACGGGCAGCATCATCGTGACCTTTGAGTAGCCGGAGAGCTTCAGCTCCCTCTCCCTCCAGGGAGAGGTCTGGGGTGAGGGTCGGCGGCGCATTCCTATCTCGTAGAGCCCTCACCCTCTCCCAGAGGGAGAGGGGACTGGAACTGCATTTGTGCGAGGGTACGGCGTGATGTTCGGAGGGCGCCTGTACGCTCGGTCCATGTCTCCACTCCGCTACGACCTGCCTCGTCAAGTCCTGCTTGCGTTTCTGATCGCGCTAGCGGTGACGGCGGCGATTGGTTGGCTGATCTCGGTTCTGGACCAGGTCACGGCGGAAGAGATTGCGTCGGCGGAGGTGCGTGGAACGCGGGAGGGGCGAATCGATGGCTATGAGGCGGCGTTTGAGCGAGGACGGCTCGACGGCGCTGGTCGTGCCGCGCTGGCGCTGCCCGAACTGCTGGCATCGGGCGATCCCCTTGTGGGATACCAAACCGCGTATGACTACTCCTGGAACGATGCCATCGACACGGCGCTGAACGAGGCCAAGCGCAACAAGCTTGAGGTCGAGTCCGCATTCGAGTCCTGGGAAGACCTGCGCCGATGACTGACCGACGTGGATCACTGGAAGGCTGGGGTCAGGGCGAGCGAGAGCGTGTCTGGTGGAAACGCGGTTACGACCCGATTGGCCGCCACACGATGGTCGCGGTCGTGCTCGGCGTTGCCATGGCGGCGTTGATCGGCGCGACGCTTGATCCGATGAATCTGCGCACCTCAGACGATCTCAAGCGAGCCGAGCTGGCGGCCTATGAGGAGGCCTACGCAGCGGTCGAAGCGGAGGGCTATGCAGACGGGTTGCCATATGGCGAAGTGCAGCATCTGGGATCTGAGATCGTCAACGACGGAACAGGGGTTGATGACTCCGCCTACGCACAGCAATTCGCGAAAGGTTGGATTCTTGGTTGGAACGACGCGCTAGATGCCATGCGGGTTGCCGCCGAGGCGGTTGGACTTCCGTCCACGTACACCGAGTTCCAAGTCCTAGAGGAGATTGAGCGGAGATAAGCGGGCGGTCTCGACCTCGTCATACCCGCGCCTGCCGCGGGTATCTCGCTGCAAACTGACGAGCGTTTGCCACGCTTCGAGATTGCCGCGACGGAGCGCGGCAATGACGAGGTGGGAGTGCGCAGCGATGCCGAGGTAGGAGTGCGGCAATGACGGCATTGGTTGCGTCAGCGCACACCTGCCGCTCGCGACGAGACATAGTCCAAGATTATGACTCGGATACTGATCCTTGGCGCAAGTGGATATGTCGGTGGGCGCCTGGCTCCCCGGTTGGCCTCTGAGGGATTTGCAGTTCACGCTGCCGCACGTCGCATTGATGCGCCGTGGGCGTCTCCGTCCGACCGAGTTGCGCGTCGGCGATGCGCTCGATTTCTGACGTGTGGAGGCAGTTGAACCGGGACGCAGCTGACGCTGGTCGCCGAGATGAAGTGCCCGGCTCGGCGGTGCTGGAGCTGTCGGTGACGCAGGCCAGCGACGGCGCAGTGGCCAAGCTATAGGCGCACTTCAATCTGGCCGGCACCTGGGGACTGCTTTACTGGTACGGCCTCTGTCCGGTTCACATGGTCATGTTCAGGAGGCTCGCCGATGCTCTGGCCGACGGTGTCAGGCCCCGCGCAGGCGCGGGTCGAGGACATCCCGCAAGGCGTCGCCCAGCAGGTTGAAGCCCAGGACAAGCATCATGATTGCTCCGCCGGCAAAGACAGTCTGCCAAGGATGCAGGTCAAGCGAACCTCGTCCGGCCTGGACCATTTGACCCCAGCTGGGAACACCTTGCGGTCCTGCGCCGAGGAACGAGATTGAGGCTTCGGCGAGGATGTAGGCTCCAATGCCAATGCTGAAGGCGATGATCAGTACGGCGACGATGTTGGGCAGCACGTGGCGGATCATGATGCGTAAGTCGCTCGCGCCGACGACATGTGCCGCGAGTACGAACTCACTCTCTCGTACTCCGAGTACCGCCGAACGGATCAGCCGTGTTGTGATCGCCAAGCCTGCGACTCCGAGCCATAAGACCACATTGAGAACGGAACGCTCCGTGATCTGCGTAAACACGAGCACGAGCACGAGGAACGGAATTGCCTGGAGCATGTCGACAATTCGCTGGATCAACAGGTCAACAATGCCTGCGTAGTAGGCAGAGATCATCCCGATGATCAGTCCACCGACCACAGCGATTACCGAGGCGCCGAGCCCGACGACCAAGCTAAGACGTGCCCCGTGCACCACCTGTGACCAGATGTCTCGGCCGAATTTGTCGGTCCCGAACCAATGGCCTCCGCCTGGTTCTTCAAACTGGGAGACGAGGACCGGCGAGCCGACATCTGGATTGCGGGCTAACTCCAATGTAGTTGGGTTGGCCTTGTAATCGGGATTGTCAGTCTCAAATATCTCGTCTGGATCGTGACGTTCGATCACGGTTGCGAGCAACGCGACAACAATGAAGATGGCGCAGATCAGCAGTCCCGCTGCGCCCAACGGCTTGCCGCGCAAGAATCGACCAAGGGCTCGTCCCGCATCGCTGAAGCGATCCGAAAGGGTTGGATCTTGCAGCGGAACGGCGTTGGGATCAATGATCTGGGTCATCAGCGCCTCTCCCTACGAAAGCCGGATTCGAGGATCGATCACGCCGTAAAGGATGTCCACAAGGAGATTGGTAGACACGGTGAAGACAGCAATGACGATGACGAGTGACTGGAAGACCGGGTTATCACGGGCGAACAGCGAGGTCAGTACCTTGTTTCCGATGCCGGGAATGTTGAACATGTTCTCAAGAATAACTTGAGAGCCGACGATCGTGGCGATCGTAACGCCCATCACCGTCAGGACCGGCAGGAGGGCATTACGCATGGCATGTCGCATAATCACGACTGATTCGCGAAGTCCCTTTGCTCGAGCCGTGCGCACATAATCCTGGCGCAAGACTTCGAGCATTTGGGAACGTAGGAGACGCATGGTTGCAGCTGTGCCTGCGAATCCTCCAGCAAACATCGGAATCAGGTACCACGTGATCGCTCTTTGCGGATTCTCCCAAAGGTGAGGTTGCCCAGTGACATCGATCAGGAAGAGATCCCATTGCAAGACCAACAGCGACGCGATGGCGGCGGTCCAGAAGACTGGTGCTGCGAGCGCGAGGATCGCCAAAGTGCGCAGCGTGTAGTCGGCGACTTTGTCCTGAAAAATAGCGGATAGCAAGCCGACGGGAATGGCCACCGAAAAGCCGACAATCATGATCAGCACGCCGAGCTCGATCGAGTATGGAAGCGAGCGTCCGATCTCGTACCACACGTTGTTCTGCGTCAGGAAGGACACTCCCAGATCAAGACGCACGGTGTCCCATAGCCAGTTGGCGTACTGGGTTTCAATCGATTCGTCGAGTCCGAGGTCTGCGCGACGCTGTTCGATGTTCTCGGCTGATGCGCTGCCCGCGTCGAGTCCAAGCGAGGCAGTCGCAAAGTCACCGGGTAGAACGCGAATCGCGAAAAACGAAAATGTGCCGAGCAGGAAGACGACGAAGACGGCGCCAATCACTCTGCGGATGATGTAGGCCTGCATAGACGCGCCTGCTTCGCGTTGTTACATGAGAGCTTTGGCTGGACGCCTAGAGCGTCGCCTGCTCTCGGTGCACGCCGACGGCGTGCACCGAGAGCAGGTTAACTGGATCAGAGCGGAGTGGGATCCGGCGCCTGCCGGTTGGCCGCCGAGGGGTCGTCAAGGTCGAGCCAGTGCTCGAACGCCTGCAGACTGACAGCGAGGAAGTTCCAGCCTTCCTCCTCTGTCTTCTTCTCGATCTTGTTGTAGTTGTACCCGATGTAGGGGTAGATGTAGTTGTAGCAGATGGAGCGTCCGAACTGGCCCCGCTCCATCACGTACTCCTGTACCTCCCGAACCATCTGGTAGGCCTTCTCGTAGTCGAGTTCCTGCTTGGCCGCGGTCAGCGTCTCGTCGATGTATGCGTCGGAGACATCCCAGTAGTTGGAACCGGCGCCAGTCGTGAAGGCCCCGATCATGTCGGCCCTGGCGTCTGGAATCTCGATGTTTGGGATCCAACTGAAGAACGGATCGAAGTCTTTGGCGATCCAGGACGGGATGATCTCCAGGTAGGGCTTGGTGATGCCGTTGAACTGGTCGGTGTCGAAGGCCTGATTAAACATCTCGGCAACGATGCCTGGCGTTGCCGACCAGGCAGCGCGCGAAGCCCACAGCTCGGAAGTGACCCAGTCGATCTGGCCGAGTTCGGGACCGCCGGCGGCGTTCCACAATGCTCGCGCCTCTTCGATGTCCTGTTCCTTATCGATTCGGTAGCCGGGGTACGTCTCGAGGTCTTCCTGCGGAATCGCCCAAGCCTCCTGCATCCATGAAACCGGTCCGGAGACCTTGCCGAGACCGTTGTGCAACTGCTGAATCAACTGTCGCCGGTTGATGGCCAGGTCGACAGCGCGAGTCAGTCGCAAGTCGTTCCACGGCGCCTTGTTCGAGGGCGTGAAGATCGCCACGGTGTTGGCGACGCCCTGGAAGGTGAGGAAGGTCTCGTCCATGCGGTCATCGTGGATCGCGAAGATCGTGTTCGGATCCGGGTCGGTCATCGAGTCGACCTGCTTTTGCTCGAACGCGATCCGGTATGCGTTCGGATCCTGGAAGGACTGTACCCAGACCCAGCCATCAAGCAGTGGCCGATTTGGAAGATCGAAGAAGTTGGGGTTCTTGATCGCGGAGATACCCTCGCCCGGATCCCAGCGCGTGAGGATGTTGGGGCCGGTGCCGATCACCTTGGAGGCATCGACCTCGGTGTACTGGTCCTCAGTGCCTCCAACCAGTTCAGGCTGGTTAATCAGGTTGAATTCGTTTGCGAAGCCCTGAATGAAGGTGGCGTCAGGTTCCACCAGGTTGAGCGTGACGCTCATGTCCCCCTGGTCGATCGAGTCGACGCCGCCCCAGTAGGCCGAGCGACCAAAGTTGCCGGCCTCTTCGCCGCTCTGGAGTAGCTTGTTGCGTTGCCGATCAATGTTCCAGACGATGTCTTCTGTGGAGAGGGCTCGGCCTGGCGCGGCTGCCGGATGGTTGGCGCCCGGACCTTCGCTGTGCCAGTTCACTCCGTCACGCAGGTGGAGGACGATTGTAGTCGCGTCTGGTGTCTCCCAAGATTCCGCGAGGTCACCAACCAGTTCGCCGGTGTCGGGGTTGGAGAATCGAAGGATCTTGGACTGCACCCGCGCGAGGACCTGAAGCACCGGCGAAGCGACAGTGCGCTGGGCGTCATATGTCTCATACACATTGGCTGACTGCTCAACGAAGTAGCCGCCGTACTTCTTCTCGGCGACCATGGCCTGCTGTTGAGCGGCCTGTTGCTCAAGCTGTTCTTCGCTGGTCTGTTCCTGGTCCTGCTGCTGCATCGCCTGCTGCTGGGCCTGCTGCTGGTCCTGCTGCATGGCCTGTTGCTGCTGTTGCTGCATGGCCTGGTCTTGGGCCTGCTGCTGCATGGCCTGTTGCTGCTGCTGGACCTGGGCAACGGACTGACCGTCGTCATCGTCGTCGCCGCAACCCACCAGGGCCAGACCGGCTGCGCCAACTCCGGCGCGAGCCGAGGCGCTCAAAATGCCGCGACGGCTCATCCGTTTCCGACTCATCCGTTGCCAATAGGAACGCTCGCTCATGCTTTCCTCCAGAACTGTGGCTCCGCGACCGCGGGCGATGTTGCCCATAAAGCGAAACGATACATCAAAACGAGGTAATGTAACGCGGTTATCACGGATATCCGAAGGGATTCTTGCCATGTCGCGAGCGGTCAGGGAGATCACGCTGCGCGCCATGCCGATCTGGCTGCTGCGCCAGTACCTGGAACAGCTCGGAGCGTCGGACGTGGATCCGCCGTCGCCAGGCGCGACCGACCCCGATGGTGTGGTGCAGCCCGACGGCTCAATGTCGGGCGACGGCTGGTCGGTGCTCTGGCGGACCGAGCAGCGCTCGATGCACCCGCAACTGCCGACCAAGATGGACGAGCACTACTTCGTCTTCACGGCCGGATCGGAGGAGGCGATGGAGTCGCTGATCGAACGCTTCATGATGAAAGCTCATCGCGGCGGAGGCTGAGCACCGTCGACCGTGCCTCGCTAGTGTGAAGGAACAAATCGGGAGCAGACTATGAGCAATGGCACGGATGACCAGCCGGCAGTCGACCAAGCAGCTGCGGCGGAAGTGGAGCGCGGTCGTGACGAAGTTGGCCCGTATGTCATCGTCAATGGTCTGAAGATTCATATCGCCGTCGTCGACCGCGGACTGATACCGCCTTGGGACGGATTCAACATCAGCAAGTGGTGGTCCACTTCTCGATTCAACCCGTTTTTTCGACTTAGCTCACAGAAGTGAGTGCGGCGGCGAGCAGCAGAATCGCGTCCAGCGACCAGAGAGACAATGTGGCGAATACGAGCTGCGACTTCCTCCTGATTAGTCCTTCATTCGCTCTGACTGAGTCAAAGATTGAAATGGCCACTGCCAACCGAAGGTCGCTCTCAGATCGGTTGAGGCCCTGCAATCGAGTCAGTGAGGGTCCTTCCAGCAGGTCAGCGTCGCGATATCCGATCAACGCCGTGATGAGTAGACCGACGTACACCCCTATCGACGCTGAGGCGAAGCCAACGGCCAACCCACTCGCTCGGAGCCCTTCAAGGTCTTGCAGTGCGCCGAACAGCACTAACAGAGCGGTTGCGCCTGCGAACACGCCCATCAATCGGCCGTTCAGTTCACGGATCTGAGCAAGCTGTTCGTCCAACCGCCAAGGCGCGATCTCATAGAAGACTTGTTCCGCCATCACAACTCCGACCGACACCCTAAGTCAGACCTATCATGACGACGGATGCTGAACTTGGATGGAGGCCGATATGCCGGGACCGCTTGATGGAGTTCGCGTCTTTGACTTGACGTTGTGGATGGTGGGTCCTTGGGCATCGATGCAACTCGGAGCTCTGGGCGCCGATGTGATTCACATTGAGCAGCCTGGCGTCGATCCTCGGACGCTTGGCGCCGGCGTTCCTCCGGCGATCAATGGCACCTCCGTGGGCTACATCACCTGGAACATGAACAAGCGCGGACTGTTTCTTGACTTGAAATCACAGGCCGATCGACAGACCGCATACGAGCTGCTTCAAACCTGCGATGTCTTTCTGATCAACATGCGTCCCGGAGCAGCCGAGCGCATGGGCGTTGGCTATGAACAGGTTGCGGTGGCCAACCCAAACATTGTCTACACAGCCATCACTGGTTGGGGCGAGGTCGGGCCGATGCGCGACAAGCCTGGGGCGGATGTGCAGTGTCAGTACTTCACCGGGTTCTGGTCAGTGAATGGCAAGCGAGACGGCAAGCCTGAGGTCTACCGGCACTTCACTCAGATGGACGCAAGCACCGGCAACGTCGCGGCCCAGGCGGTGCTCATGGGTCTGTTGGCGCGCAAACGGACCGGCCAGGGACAGCGAATTCACGTCGGCATGCTGAGGGCAGGGATGGCGTTGCAGAGCGGTCGGATTGCGGAGTACCTCGCGACAGGTGCGCAACATCAACCTCTAGGCTCGGCTGGCTTCGCGGCAGCGCCGGACCAGGCATTCCAGTGCCAGGGAGGTGATTGGATCGGTGTCGCAGCTACCGGCGAGGATGAATGGAGCCGCCTCTGCCAGGCTCTGAATGCGTCGGAAGCGCAGGTCGATGGTCTGAACGACCTGGTGGCTGACCCCCGATTCGCGACAAACCTCGACCGGGTCGCGCATCGCGACGCATTGGCGTTCTTGCTTCAGCAGGCATTCCTTCAGCGTCCACGCCACTATTGGATGTTGCGGCTCGCCGACGCAGGGGTTCCGTGTGGTTATCCCATTTCGTTCGAGTCGCTGCAGCATCATGCTCAAGCTATCGAGAATGGCTACCTGCAAGAGATCAGTACCTCAGGCTGGGGAGATGTGTGGACCGGTGGTCCGCCCTGGGAACTGTCACGAACGCCGGCCCGCTGGTTCGGCACGCCGATGCCAGGCGAGCACACGGGCGACATCCTCGACGATCTCACCAAGCGCCGAGCGTCGACCGCAGAGCCGACGCCAGTGATCGGCGATTAATGTGGCTGGTCCGCTCGATGGATATCGCGTCGTCGAGATCGCGGAGGGCGTAGCCGGTCCGTACACGGCGATGTCGCTCGGAGACGCTGGCGCAGATGTGATCAAGATTGAGCAGCCCATCGGAGACCGTGCGCGGGGCTGGTCGCCGCAGACCGAGGGCGGGACCTCGGCGCTGTTCCAGGCGCTGAATCGTAACAAGCGCGGCATCATGCTCGACTGGTCGTCCGAGAGCGACTTGGAGACTGCTCGGCAGTTGTTGGCCGGCGCGGATGTCGCAATCGTCGACAAGGTCGGCTTGTCCGGCGAGTTGGGCTGCGAGTCGCTGGGCGCTCCTGGGCTCGTCTATTGCGCGATGTCGGGCTTCGGTCCCCACGGTCCGTGGAGCGACAATCCGATGTCGGAACTTGCCGCGCAACTGGCCAGTGAGGCGACGGCATCTCTGGGGACGATTGGTGAGGAACCGGTTCGCCATGGCGGCGATATCGGTTCGATGTATGCGGCGAACTACGCAATTCAGGCGATCTGCGCCGGATTGTACGCTCGCGACGATTCAGATCCGTCCGCGCCGACCGGCGGCCAACGGATTGAAGTGTCACTGTTCGGCAGTCTCTTGGCGATGCGGTCGACGCTGTGGGTGGCGCTCTCGAACCCGGATGAGTGGTGGGGATTCCATCTCGATTCGTACGTGAAGCCGCCCGATCACGGCTATCAGTGTCGTGACTTGCCGATTTACTTCTCGTTGGCACGCATCCGCGGAGACGCGTTCGAGTCGTTGATCGACGAGCTCGGTATGGAGTGGGCACGCGCACGTCCGGACTTCGATCGATTCCGGACCGACGGAGCTGGAGGCGCAGGACGATACGCCGCAGAGCTGAAGCCGCTCTGGGAGCGGGGCTTCGCCAATTTCGACGCGGAGCGAGTGATCGAAATCGTCGAGCGTCACGGAGGCTGGGCCTTCCCAATGCACGACTACGAACGGCTCAGTCGAGATCCGCAGGTTGCGGCTGTGGGAGCGATCATTGACGTGGAGCAGGGAGACGGTTCCATGCTGCAACAGGTCGCACCGCCCTGGGACTTTGAAGGCACGCCGGTCTCAATGAACATGCGCGCAGCCCCGAGTCTCGGGGAGCACCAGGCAGAGGTGCTTGCTGAACTGCATTCGTCAGGCGCTGACAAAGGTCGATAAGATTGAGCGGTGAGAGCGTGGCAACGAATCGAGATGGCGTGATGGAAGCGACAGAGCAAGGGACAGACGCCAAAGTTTCAGCTCCGGATACGAACAAGGATGATTCAAAGTCCACCGGCGAGCCACAGACGGGTCGGCCATTGCCGCTAAAGCTTCACAAGCGTGGTCTCTAGCAGTCAGGACCCCATGGGTGCTCCAGTTGGCGCACCGGCAATGGTTGTCGCCGCAAGAATCGCCAATTGGATGCCCAGGCCAACTATCGCGTATTGCAGCCACTTCCGTTGCGAAGAGATTGTCTCGCTGTTCTGTTCAAATCCTGCGACAAGGGCCTCCAACGAGGCGTCCCGCATTTCGTCGGTGCTGGCATCTCGATAGCTGCGGGCCAGAATGTCGATTTCGACGCTAAACGCAACTTTCCTCGTGTAGTAGGAAGCCCAACAGCAAAGCCAGACGACGACTGAGACCGCCAACGCCGACAATGTGAGGACCGAAACCAGCTCACCCGATAGGCGTATATCGCCAACGATCCCCGTTGCAGAGACGAGCAACAGGCTGATGGTGAATGTTGCAACGACGCGCACATCTTGCGACGAAAGAAAGCGCATCTGAGCATCTATTGCATGGTGCGCCTCATCAAGTAGGAAGTCGCGAGCGTCGACAGTGCGCTCAGAATCCGTTCGGGCGTGGGCTTCGGCTCCTCTGCTCATAGAAGTCTTGTGTTCGGCATTCAGCGCGACGGTCGAAACACCGGCAGCGTGAATTCGTCGTTGACTTTGCGGAAATCTACTTCGACGTTGAGGTCGCAGCTGACGTCTTTGTCCTCGATGTCGACGAGCGTTGAGTACATGTAGGGACCCTCTTCGAGTTTGATCAGGGCGACCGTGTAGGGGTACTCGTCGGGTTCCCAGCCGGGGAAGTACTTCTGCCACATGCGGATCCAGGACCAGACGGTGCCGTGACCCGAGATCGGCCGCCATTCCCAGTCGTCCTGTAGGCATCGCGGACACGCCTCGGCCGGCGGGAACCAGGGCTGATCGCAGATGTTGCAGAACTGGATTTGCAGAATGCCTTCGCGGCAGCCGTCCCAGAACGGTTTGGTCAGTTCGAGGACCGGTGGCAGCGGCTTCTCGTAGCTGAGTTCCGAGGATTGAGATTCAGTGGTCATACGTTATCTCGCTTCAGAATGTGTCCCGTGGCCAACGGGGCGGCGCAGGCATACAGACCGAACTGCGCATCATCGACCTGGCGGTCGCCGCATTCTTGACGCAGTTGCCTGACCGCCTCAACATGCAGCGCCCAACCCTGCATGTATGACTCGCTGGTGTGTCCGCCGCCGGTGTTGAGCGGCAGTTCACCGCGCAGTCCGATGCGTTCGGGCGTGATCCAGTCGCCGCCTTCGCCGGGCTCGCAGAAGCCCATGCCTTCGAGGGTGAACAGCATCGTGGGCGTGAAGTTGTCGTAGAGCTGGGCAAAGGCGAGGTCGTCGCGTTGGACATCTGAGTGTGTAAAGAGATCGTCGGCGATCTGCGACATCGGCTCGTGCCAGAAGTCGTCGGCAACATAAACGGGTGTGATGTCTGACGCCTGTGACGTGGCATGGATGAGGACCGGTGTGTGCTTGAGGTCGCGGGCACGCTCGGCGGAAGTCACGATGAAGCAGACGCCACCATCGTTGATCAGGCAGTAGTCGAACAGGCAAAGCGGCTCGGCGATGTAGCGGGCGCCGTGGTAGTCGTCCATCGTGATTGGGCGCTGCATGACGGCATTCGGATTGAGCGCTGCATTGGCCCGGTTGGAGATGGCGAGGTGGCCGAGCGGCTCAGTCGTGGTGCCGTAGCGGTACTGGTGGCGGCGGAACATCATCGAGGTGACCGCGCCGGGCGAGGTCATACCGTAGGGCGCTTCGAACATGGCCTGAGTTGAGATGCCGCGATTCTCGCCGCCGTATCGCGCGCCGGCCGAGCGTCCGTTGTTGCCGTAGATGCAGGCAACGACATCAGCCATGCCGTTGGCCACGGCCAGCGCCGCATACTGCAAGGCGATGCCGGATTGCCTGCCTTCGCC
Source organism: Dehalococcoidia bacterium (assembly GCA_965232875.1). Lineage (GTDB taxonomy): Bacteria > Chloroflexota > Dehalococcoidia > Bin125 > Bin125 > Bin125. The sequence continues at coordinate 780,475 of OZ247431.1, forward strand.
CGGCAGCACGTTGACGAATCGAGGATGACGCAGGCCGATCATCTCACACATCCGACCGTAGTGGGGCAGTCGAGAGACGATCACCCCGTCAACGTCGGTGCGTTTCAGTCCGGAGTCCTTCAAGGCCTCACGAAAGGCGATCAAACCGAGTTCGTAGGCTGAGCGTTCGGGGTCGAGGTCGCGGTAGATCGAGCCAAACTCGGTCGTGCCGACGCCGACGATGGCCGTCTTGTCCTGGAGATTGCGCAGCGCACTGCGGGCGGGTTGGTTACTCATGCGGCGAGTCTAGGGCGTGGTCAGCGTCGGGAGACGCAAGCGGGGCATGTGCAAGTCCGATGGTCACCAGCGAGGTGGACGAGTCCGTGGATCGGCCCGCTCTCTTCTTGATCGAAGGCAGGTAGGAGTTGATCGAGCACCGATGCATCGTTGTGCACATAGCTCCGGTACACCCAATGTGCTACGAAGTCTGCAAGTTGGACGAGGCGACTCAAGCGGCTGTCAATGAACATTGGCACTTCCAGAAGGCTCCGCAAGGGTGGCAAGCCAAACTCTTGGTGCTCGCCGGTGCGCATTTGCTGGGTGAGTGCTTGCACTCGGCGGGCAATGCGGGTTTCATCCGAAATGGCGAGGCAGCGGTCTCGACGACCTGCAATCCCTTCTCGGCGGATGAAACCTTCACAGCGCATGAAGAACTGGCTGTACACGGCGTCGGTTGGGTCAACGTTGGCCATGGAATCGACATCAAGGGCGACGCCAAACAGAACAGGTGGGGCTTCTATCGCGAGATCGTGGCGGACCAGCAGTTCGGCGATCTCATGGATGAGCGATTCTCGCGCCCGGCGCGGCACCCTCCGCCAGTGGCGCTGACCACTTCTCAGCGGACTGGCGTGCAGTTCTGCTGAGTGAAGCTCTGGAGGCAACCAATCAGCCATCAGTTGATCAACGCCATCGGCCAGGCGTTCAACCTCAAGTTCATGTACGGCCATTCCGCCAATCACTAGATGGTCACGATTTTGAGAGCCGGACTCGTCCAGGTACAGCAGGTACATGACATCCAAGAGAGGAGAAAGGCAGGCGGCAGGTCGCGATCCCTCGCCCCCGCAATAGAAAGGCAGGAGCATAACCGCCCGCAACTACAAGTATGCGCTCAAATCAATGCTTCGTCAAGCCAATCAGTGCGATTGCTCGACTATGGAGGAATCAGCTCAACCCGAGAACAGGGCGGGCGTTCTCTACCAAGATCTGATCGAGTTCGCTATCGAGTAACCCGCTTCTTAACAGTTGTAGTATCTGCGGCTGCTGATCAGCTCCTGGTGCATCTGAGCCGAACAGCACTCGTTCTGTACCGAGTGTTCGTATCAGTCGGGCTGCGTCTTCCAGCGCGCAGGCTCGGCGGCCGTCTCGACAGGTGAAGTGTCCGTCGTTGAAGCCACCGGCGGTGTCAAAGAGGACTTGTGGGAATCGCTTGGCGATGTCGATTCTCTGATCCCAGTATGCGCCGGGCATGTGGGCCATGATGAACTGCAGCCTGGGGAAGCGTTCAAAGACGGGGATGAAGTGATCGGGCATGCCGTACACATCGTCTCCGGGTCCGCCGCGCAGTGCGCCGGTGTCGCCGAGAATGGGCAGCCCGAGCTCTTCCAGCCTGGCGTAGAGCGGCATCATGCGCTCGTCGGCGGGGAAGTAGCGTCCGAGCCCAGGGTGCATCTTCACGCCTCGCGCGCCCATCGCGACGCCGCGCTCCAGCTCTTCCATGAGCAGGTCCGAATCGACCCAGGTGCCGATGTCGCAGCAGAGAAATGTGCGAATCCTCGGGTCTTCGGCCTGCCGTTCGAGCGTCCAGGTGTTGAAGCTGCGCACGCGCTCGTGGAGCATCGCCAGTATGTCTTCAGCTTGAGCGTCGGGGCTGCGTTCTCTTTGCTGTTCGAACATCTCCGGGACGACCATGTAGTTGAGGCCGACAATCGCTTCAACGTCATTTCGAGTCATGTACTCGCCGCAGGCGTCGCCGTTGGCCCAGCGCCATTCGAGCGGCAGACCGCGACGCGGAAAGACGAGCGCCTCTTGCTCGGGCGTCCGGCAGAGATGGACGTGGACATCGATGACGGTGGGCATCTCGCTCTCCTACGGGTTCTGTGGCAGGCGGTCGGCGAGGAACTCGGCGTAGTGCATGGTTTCGTGTGTTGCTCCGCTGGCGACTGCGCCGGCTCGTAGATGTAGCGCGCAGCCGGGGTTGTTCGTGATCAAGGTGTCGCAACCGCTCTCCGCGACGCAATCCAGCTTGCGCTCGAGGATTCCCTGCCCGACTTCTGGCGCGGCCATCGACGTCAGGCCGCCGAAGCCGCAGCAGACCTCGGGCTCTTGGAGCGGCAACGCAGCCTCGCTGGTCAGGCGCTCGACGAGTTGGTCGATTCGGGCGAATGAGTCGCCTCGGTTGGAAGCCTGGCAGAAACGGTGCGCTGTCCATGAGCCCTGCTTGGCCTCCTCGAGGCAGCCGTCGGGGAGTCGTCCGGGGCCGTCGAGCCAAGCGGCGAGGTCGTGGACGCGACGGCTGACAGCCGAGGCTCGTTGCTGCATTTCAGGGTCGTCGTGGAAGAGATCGGGCCAGTGCTCCTGCATGGCGATCACGCAGCTTGGCGCCGGCGTGACGATTTGGTTGGAACCGCCTTCCAATGCTTCGATGGTTTGTCGAGCCATCTTGCGTGCGGATTCCCGGTCGCCAGCGTCGAACGCCGGCAGACCGCAGCAGTGCTGCGACCGCGGGATTCTGACCGATGCGCCGCCGGCCTCGATCAGGCGTGCTGTGGCATCAACGGCGCTGGGAAGCATGTGGTCAGCCAGGCACTGCGCGAACAGATCGACAGATTGTCCGGTCGCAGGCGACTCGGCGATCGGCGGCTGTGGTTTGCGGCTTCTGACCAGCGTTCGACCATTGCGAAGCGGCAGCGCCGGTACGGAACGCCAGCGCAGGCGCTTGGGCAGTGGGATTCGAAGGTGATCTCGACGGACGAGTCCAAGCAGTCTCGCTGCTCCCGAGGCGAGTGCGCCGAGGCCCATCAGATGGTGAAACAGCCTCGGTTTGGCCCAGAACCGAAGAGCGGCGCGTTCCCAGCGCGGCGCATGGCCTGCCTTGTGGGCTCGATGCCGGACATCGAGAATCTGCTTCGGCAGAGGAATCGCAACCGGACAGACGGTCTCGCAAGCGCCGCAGGAGACACACAATCCCTGGGGACCGGCCGCTTCGTCGATGCCGTGGTGGAAGGTCGTGTTGACCAGCCCGATCGCGCCCGTGTAGATGTGGCCGAAGGTGTGTCCGCCGACGACCTGGTAGGGCGGGCAGACGTTGGCGCAGGCGCCGCAGCGGATACAGCGCAGCGCGTCGCCGATGCTGTCCGTTTCACGCATTTGGCGGCGGCCGTTGTCGAGCAGGATGATGTGCATCTCCTTGCCCGGCTGGGCTCCGGTGATGCAGGTGGTGTAGGTGCTCAGCGTTTGCGCGGTGGCGGAGCGCGGCAGGAGCTGGAGTTGGTGCTCAGCGTCGGCCCAGGAGGGGATCAGCTTTTCGATTCCGGCAGTGACGAAATGGACATCGGGCAGCGACGTGGCCAGCCGCATGTTGCCTTCGTTCGTGACGACCATGATGCTGCCGGTTTCGGCGACCAGCGCGTTGGCGCCGGTCAGCCCTGCCCCGGCGGAGAGGTAGTGCCCGCGCAGGCCGTCGCGTGCGCTGGCGACCATTCCCGGGATGTCGTCGGGATCGAACTCGCGATTGAGCTCCTTACCCAGGATTTCTGCGACATACTGTCGCTTCTGATGGATTGCGGGCATGACCAGGTGCGAGGGACGCTCTTCGGCGAGCTGCAACAGCCATTCACCAAGGTCGGTCTCGATGGCGATGATGCCTCGTTGTTCAAGCTCGTGGTTAAGTTCGATCTCCTCGGAGACCATCGATTTGCTCTTGACGATCAGCTCGATGCCGCGCGACTTGCAGACGCTCGCGATGTAGTTGACTGCGTCCTCCGCGGTGTTCAGCTCTACGACGGTTGCGCCTGCCGCCTCGGCGTTGGCTCGGAACTGGGCGATGTGGTCGTCCCAATGCTCGAGGGTGTGGTCCTTGACCGCGGCGAACTCTTGGCGCAGGTCGTCAAATGAGCGTTCGGTGCGCTGCTCGAGACGTTTGACCTGCGCGTCGCGGCTTTCTCTCCACGAGCGCTGGAAGGTCAGCAGTCGCGGTTTCAGGTCGGGATCCCCGACCGACCGTCGATAGCGCTGTTTGAATGTTGTGCTCATGGCAGCACCGCCACGGTCAGCCGACTCGGACCCTGGACACCGATGGTCAGCGAGCGCTCGATATCGGCGGTTCTTGAGGGGCCGGTGACGAATGTTGCGTAGGCGGCGGCGCGTGGTTGTTGCGCGAGCCAGGCGAAGCCTTCGGCGAGTTCGTCGAGGATGTCCGTTTCCTGCACGGCCACGATGAGATGCCTGGTCAGCAGTGAGACGGCGCGCTCGATCGGTGATGGTTCGATCAGTAGCACCGAGCCGGTTTCGGCGATGGCCAGTTGCGCCACGGCGATGCCGACCGGGCGGTCGGCGATGGATCGCAGCGGATCATCGGGATCGGGCGGGTCGCCTCGTTGGAGACGTTCATGGGCAGTCGGCGAGACCACGGGCGTCTCGTCCGAGAGGGAGTCGGCAAGTCGCCAGACATCGTCCCAGTCCGAGAGTTCGCAGCACTCGCCCTGCGCGAGGGCTAACGCCTCACGAAAGCGACTGAGGCGGTCGGTGGACACGGTTGTCGACATAGGCTCAGGCTAGCGCTACGCAGTCAGTCAGAAGACGGGTTGGCTGGGGCAGAAGACGGGTTGGCTGGGGGCGGTGCGCTACGCCGACGGGCGCGGCAACTCGGCCGCGCCACGCCACCGATCCGGTGATAGTATGACCTTTAGCGAATTGGAGCAGAGCTCAGCCGATCCGGTCGGGAGGCGGTGATGTTCTGGGGGTGGACGCTCTACGGGATGCTGCCCGGCATCATCTTACTGTGGGTCGCGCTGGTTTCCGGGCCGACAGCAATCACAACAGTGAATACCAAGTCGCTGGCTACTCGTTACTTTCAACAGCAGAGCATTGGCGAAACAGCAACGATACTGGAAGTGTATGGCGCAGACGGCCAGCATCATGTCACCTGGCATTCCGGATCGCCTCCGATCCTGTGGTTCAGTGAGTCGGATCGCATTCTGTTTGTCTCTCCCAAACAGGACGGATATGTATATGTGCTAGGCGACCTGCAGACGAAACGCGTGTATCGCGTCTCCAGCGCATTTGATTCCCGGAACCGTCGCGAAATGCTGATGCCCGGCGGCCGAGTGCTCTTATCCTGCGGCTATTGGGATCTGGACTGCATTGTTGTTCGGTTCGAAGAGATCGCGCTATCTGCTTCGCGGCTACGTCTCGATCAAGTTGAACCTGGCGATGAGCGGGATGAGAAGTTCGCTCACTTCAAGGCAGGGGAGAGTCTTATTTCTGGTCCTGGTTCTATTGGTTGGGTGATATTCGAGGAACGTCTATTGTCGATGCGTGAGTGCGGAACGGCGACACTGTGGCCCTCTCGAGACGGTAAGTGGGTTGCGATTGACTTTGACTATGTGTACGCGGGCGACTTCTTTCCATATTGTACTCGGATGTTCATCTTGGATCCGACCGGGACGTATCCTCTGTTTGAAGAGAAGATCAGGATGGAGCGATATACACAGTTTCTGGAGTCCGGTCAGCCTGAACCCGATTTCGTGTCTCCTGATGGCCAGTGGTACGCGACTCCGATGGACGAAGAACAGTCTGTGCGTCCCTGGGATGCTCAAGCGGATAGTCTGACGGACGTGGGTGCGGATTCGAGGGTTGGTGGGGTGTGGTGGAGTCCGGACAGTAAGCTCTACGTGTACGAAAATGAACACGGTCTGGCATTAGCTTGGCCAGCAGGTTGGCGGCGGCAAGTGTTCTTGGGTCCGACCTGGAGAGTCTTAGGCTGGCTTGGTCGGGACTTGATGGTGGTAGGTCCGTATCTCCCTGACGGCTGGGGCGAGGGTGCGACTGCAGTCATCCCATCCCCTGCGGTAGAATCGGGTCATGATTGAACTGACTGAAGCGCAGCGAATGCTGCAATCGACCGTGCGCGATTTCGCTGCGGCCGAGATTGACCCCATCGCGGACGACATTGACCGTGAGGATCAGTTTCCCCCGCATCTCTGGCCAATGTTGGGCGAGTTGGGCCTGCTGGGTGTCACGATTCCCGAGAAGTACGGCGGGTCGGACGCCGGACTGTTGGCGGGTGTGATTGCGACCGAAGAGATTGCCAGGGCATCGGCATCGATCGCTCTCTCCTACGGCGCGCATGCCAATCTGTGCGCCAACAACATCGCGGCCAATGGGAGCGAAGCGCAGAAAGAACAGTATCTGCCCGGACTCTGCGACGGTACCCAGATCGGCGCGTTGGCGCTGACCGAACCCGAGGCCGGATCGGACGCGATGGGAATCCGGACCACCGCCGTGCGCGACGGCGATGTCTACCGGCTCAACGGCAGCAAAATGTTCATCACCAATGGCTCCGTAGCCGACACGCTGGTGCTCTATGCGAAGACTGACCCTGAGGCGGGTTCTCAGGGCGTGACGGCGTTCATCGTCGAGTCGGGATTCGAGGGCTTCAGCGTCGGGCAGGTGCTGGACAAGGTTGGGCATCGTGGCTCGCCGACGGCGGAGCTGATCCTCGAAGACTGCATCGTGCCGGTGTCCAATGTGATGCGCGGTGAAGGCTCAGGAGCCTCAGTGATGATGCAGGGGCTCGCGGTGGAGCGAGCATTTCTCGCCGGAGAGCCGCTGGGCATCGCCCAGGCGGCGCTGGATGAGGCGGTCGAGTACGCGCGCAATCGAAGGCAGTTCGGCCAGCGAATCGGCGACTTCCAACTGATCCAGGCAATGCTCGCGGATATGTACACAGAGCTGGAGGCAGCCCGCTGGCTGGTCTATCGGACGGCGCACGTGGTTGAAGAGGCTGCATCACGAGGCATCCGCAGCAATAAGGAAGCTGCGGCCGCCATTCTCTACTCGGCAGAGATGTCGAGTCGGGTCGCCGACAAGGCCGTGCAGATTCACGGTGGGTATGGATACATGAGTGAGAGTCGGGTGGCGCGCTACGTCAGGGACGCAAAGTTGTTGGAGATCGGGGCGGGGACGTCGGAGATTCGTCGGATGTTGATTGGTCGGGAGTTGGTGGGTCCGGAGTGATCTAAACGCTCCCCCTCTGGGGGAGCTGGCGCGAAGCGACTGAGGGGGCAGCTAGGCCTCACGCGCCGTGCCATGAGCCCCCTCAGTCCCTGCGGGAGCTAGGCCTCACGCGCCGCGCCAGGATCCTCCTCAGTCCCTGCGGGGCAGCAGGGCCTCACGCGCCGTGCTGGGAGCCCCCTCAGTCCCTGCGGGGCAGCAGGGCCTCACGCGCCGTGCTGGGAGCCCCCTCAGTCCCTGCGGGGCAGCTAGGCCTCACGCGCCGTGCCGGGAGCCCCCTCAGTCCCTGCGGGACAACTCCCCCAAGGGGGGAGCTCTTGGGAAGGTTCGCTTCTGGACAGCACACCCGGCGGGGGGAACTCTTTGGAATCAAGAACCAAGCAGGATCAACCGGCCCTGCTTGTAAGCATCCAGAGCGCGGGCCTGGAGGCCTTCGATTCCGGCGCTGCCGATTGGGTGATCGACCAGGGCGTAGCTGAAATCGGGCATTCCCAGAGTCTTGGCGATCATTCGGCCGGTGGGGTCGAATGGGTGAGTGCAGAGAACCAGGCCGGGCTTGCCGTACTGCTCGAAGGTGATGCCGTCGTGCACACTGCACGTTGAGCAGGAGCCTCAATCACCTACCGCGGTGATCAGGAAATCGACATCATTGGCGATTCGCTCTAGCACCTGTGGCTCGGCGATCCGGCTGGCGTTGCGCTTGCCGGAGTCGATCACGATGTTGCAGTTTGCCTGCTGTTCGAAGACCTCGGCGGTGTAACGCAGCAGCTTGTCGGCGTTGACTTTCCCGTTGGAGAAGAGGCCGATGCGCAGGCCCTCGACTGAAGTCAGCCTGGGCGCGGCGCAGAAGCCGGTCGGCGTGGGCTCGCCGGTGGGGTCGAAGAGTTCGAGCGACATGATGGTCTCCGTCTTGGTCGAGTGTCTTCTGGACGGTCAGCAGTCGAGACAGACGCCGATCGCCTTCGTCTGATAGATCGAGTTGCGTCCGCGACTCCAGGAGGGCAGGAACGCTGAGTGGCCGCCGGCCTCTCCGCCGGCGACGACGAGCAGGATGTCGTCGGGGCTGCGGCCGCGACGGAACACGCCGTTGCCGCGCTCGCCTTCGGCCAGGCCGTCTCTCGGTTGTCCGGAGGGCCACTTGCCCTTACTCAGCATCTCGTCGGGATCGCGGCTGGCGTGCTCGAAGAGGTATGCCTGCACGTCCTGTTTGGACATCCCGTTCGAGGCCGCGATCTGCGCGTGTTCCGGCGACATCACCACCAGCGATTGACCATCGGTCAGCGCGCCCAGCGAGGCCATGGCGTCGGCGAAGGTGTCGAGCAGGCGCTCGGGATCGCTGGTGTAGTGATTCTCGACGTTGTAGAAGCCGGAGGCGGCGAAGACGGTGGCGGTTGATACCTCGGGTGGGAGGTGGGAAGTCGAGCGATACGTGCAGCGGCTCCCAGGGGCTATTGAGGATGTTCTCGGCGATGCAACAGCCGTATTTACCGGGCCAGCCGGTGGTCGAGCGATCGGAGATGCCAGGAATCATCTGGAAGATGTTCATGATCACCAGGCGCATCGCCCGCCCGATGGTCGCGTTGGCGCGGTTACCCGGACCGAACACGTTGACGCTGGCGTTCATCCCGATTTCGTCGCGGATATCTCCCGAGATGATCACCACAGGCGCTGAGCCGCCGGTGCTGGCGGTCGAGCCGTGGAAGTTATAGGCGTCTTCGTTCAGACCCTCGAGCGCAGCCAGCACGGTAGGGAAGTACTGCGGCAGGCAGCCCGCCATGACCGCATTGACAGCGGCCGACTGCACGCTGCATTCGCGTCCGGTGGCAGGATGCCGGGCGACGACTTCCTCAGGAGGTCGTCCGGCGGCCATGAGGAATCGTTCAACTCGCTCGCGGGCCGGCGGGACGACCGGAAGGCCGTCGGTCCAGCCCTGCTCGTAGCACCAGTCGATAGCGGAGAGTTCGTCGGTGAGGGTGTGGGTCTTGGTGGTCATGTGGGTGAGTCTAAAGCGTGGAGCAGGAGGGCTTCGGACACAAGTCACTGAGCCAATCCTAAGCGGATTGCCACGGGATCTTTCCTCCCCCCAAACCCGCTACCATAAGAACATACATACTAACCCGCACCCAAAGGACACCCCATGCCCAATCCCTACCACCTCCGAGCCAGGATCGACCGACTCTGGCGACGCTCCGCCGACCACAACCCCGGCTACATCCGGGTCCAGGCCCTCAACGCCATCGTCCGGGAACTCTTCGCTCCCAACCCGCGAGCCCGCCTCAACCACCAGCTCTACCTCGTCACTGACTCCTTCGACGTCGCCCGCCACAAGCTCCGCGACCTCTACGACGGCCCCGATGCCTCCCCTGTCCCCGCCCCCGAGCGGGGACCCGCTCCCTGCCTGCTGCTCCAGGAGGAAGAACCCCCCGAAGAGGACGACGACCCCCGGTAATCGTCTCGACCGTCGTTTTTTTGAGCTGTGTTTTTTTCTCACGGGGGATCAACCAACCCCCCAGCCCCGCCGTGCCCGCCGCAGTTCCCCAGTTCCCGCTTCACGCGGGAACCCGTTCCCTCTTCGCGCGAGTCGAGCACAGACGTCGCTGCAGACCACAGCCAGATTGCCGCGCTCCAGCGCGGCAATGACGGAAGTGGAGGGTGGGTGATGCATCAGTCTCTGCGAGGGGGAGCAAATTCGTCCAGGCGCGGCAAGAGCCAGTGCTGTGGTTTGACAGCTTCAGGTCGCTATGCGCTCTCAGTTAGTTCGCCCATCCGAACTGACCATCTAAACTGAGCCTGCGGCGCGTCTGGAACGGCTCCCGACGGGTTTCTGAAGAGGCGGCGATGGTGCAGAGGAATGGCGCCGGAGGCCAGCAGGTTGAGGATGATCGTCCGCTGGTCAGCGGGCCGTCGCTTGGGCCGATTCCTTACTACTGGGTCGCGGCGATTGTTGTTTGCGTCGGCACATTTCTGGGCGTGGTCGACAACTCGATCACAAACATTGCGCTGCCCACGCTGAGCAATGAGTTTGGCCGTCCGGCGGACGACGTGGTCTGGGTGGCGCTGTCGTTCATCGTCGTCAGCACCGGCTTGTCCTTGACGATGGGTCGGCTGGGCGACATCTACGGCCGCAAGATGCTCTACGTGGTCGGATTCATCGTGCTGACCATCGCCACGGGATTGTCGGCGATATCGGGGTCGCTGGAAGAACTGATTGGCACCCGAGTCCTGCAGGCGGTCGGTTCCGCGATGACGATGGCAAACGGAGCAGCCATCATCACTGCCGCGTTTCCACCGTCGAAGCGTGGCACCGGTTTGGGACTGATGGTCTCGACCGTCGGCGCGGGCGCGATGGCGGGACCGGCGCTTGGCGGTGTCTTGCTTGATCTAATCGATTGGCGCGCGATCTTCTGGACGCGTGTCCCGTTGGGTGTAGTCGGCACGTTCCTCGCCTGGCGGCTGCTGGTTGATGGATCTCCCGACAACCGGCCGCGGGGACTCGACATTCCCGGCGCGTTGCTGCTGTTCGGGATGCTGGGCTGCCTGACATTCGGGATCAACCGCGGCGGCAGTATCGGCTGGACGTCGCCGTTCATGATCACAACGTTTGCCCTAAGCGCGATCTTCCTCGTTGGATTCATCGTGGTCGAACGGCGAACGTTCTCTCCGATCGTGGACCTGGGACTGTTCAAGGGTCGCGGGTTCAGTTTCGGCATCTCGGCGGCGATCTTGCAGTTCATGGGGATGAGCGCCTCGCTCTATCTGACGCCCTGGTTGTGGCAATTCGGGCGCGGGTTCTCGCCGATTGAGATTGCGGCGGTGATGCTCCCGATGCCGATGGCGATGATGCTCTGGTCGCCGATTTCGGGGCGAATCTCGGATCGCCTGAGTTCGAGGCCGCTGACCACAGCCGGCATGATCATGGTCTGCGCCGCACTGTTCTTGCTCTCGAGAACGACGATAGATACGTCGCCTGTCGACTTTGGCCTGCGGATGCTGCTATTGGGTATCGGCACGTCGACCTTTAGCACCCCGAACACGGCGGTCATCATGTCTGCAGTTCCGCCACAGCGTCTCGGCACGGCCTCGGCGGCGCAGACAACGGCGCGCACGATCGGCAATGCGATCGGAGCCGCGATCTGGGTCGCGATCTTTGTGTCCGTCGCCGGCGCGGTTGGTGAGTCGGTCAGTTCGCCGGCGCTGATCATCGACGGATTCCGCACGGCGCTGTTGGTCGCTGCCATCTGCACCGCTCCGGCGATCCTGTTCTCATTGGTTGGTGGTCAGCGGGGCGTGCGCAAGGTGGCGGAGAAGGCGGCGGTACAGGCTCAGGCCGTGCGCGAAGCAATCGAGTTCGAGATTTCGCTCATGGTGCCCCTGTTCCGCGGCCAGAAGTCGATATCGCATAGTGAGCACATCGAGAACAGTTTGCGCCGGGGGAACGGACTCAACGGCGTCAGTGAGCCACGACCGGTGAACACCGCTCAGGTGGAGGAGGAGTCGAAGTGACCCATGTCATAGTCGTCGGAGCCGGCAACGCAGCATTGTGTGCGGCGTTGGCGGCGAGGGAGCGCGGGGCTGACGTGACGGTGCTGGAGAAAGCGCCGGAAGGCGAGCGCGGCGGCAACACGTACTTCACCGGTGGTGGCTTTCGCTTTCCCTACGAAGGGATGGACGACATCCTGCGAATCATCCCCGACCTGAGCGAGGCAGAGATCGAGCGGGTCGATGTCGGTTCCTATACGACGGCGAAATTTCGCGATGACCTCGCGCGTGTCACGGACGGACTAATCGACGACGGCATGGCCTCGTCGTTAGTGCGCGAGGCGGCGCCGACGATGGAATGGCTGCATGAACAGGGCGTCAAGTTCACGTTGATGACCGGTCGGCAGGCGAACGAGGTCGGTGGGAAGCTGGTCTTCTATGGCGGTCTGACGGTGGAGGCTGTGGGGGCGGGGAAGGGGCTGTCGGACCAGGAGTTTGAGGCGGCTGAACGGGTCGGTGTGCATGTGCGTTACGGCTGCAAGGTGGTGAATCTATTGCGCGAGGGTCGGCGAATCCGTGGCGTCGAGCTCTGGACTGATGATGCGGTTGAGGAGATGGAAGCGGACTCGGTGGTACTGGCTGCGGGCGGCTTTGAGGCGAATATCGAGATGCGGACTCGCTACCTGGGTCCCGGCTGGGATATGGCCAAGGTGCGCGGCTCGCGGTTCAACACGGGCGATGCGATTCAGGCAGCCATCAATGCCGGCGCGCAGCCGTTCGGTAACTGGTCGGGCGCTCATGCGGTCGCCTGGGATCTGAACGCCCCGCCAACGGGGAATCGAATCGTTGCCGATTTGTACCAGAAGCACTCGTATCCGTATGGCCTGATCGTGAATGTCGACGGCGAGCGGTTCGTCGATGAGGGCGCAGATATACGCAACTACACCTATGCGAAGTACGGTCGGGCGATCTTGGCACAGCCGGAGCGGGCCGCGTTCCAACTGTTCGATCAGCGCACGGCGCATCTGTTGCGCGATGAGTATCACGTACGCCAGGTGACGATGGCGCAGGCCGACACGATTCATGAGTTGGCTGATGCCCTCGGCGTAGATCCCGAAGGACTTGAGCGCACGATCGACGCGTACAACGCGTCCTGTTCCGAGAATGGGCTTGCGCGGTTCAATCCTTCGGAACTCGACGGCGTTGGCACTTCCGGGATTCGACCACCGAAGTCAAACTGGGCACTGCCGTTTGATTCTCCGCCTTACCAGGGATACGCGGTGACCTGCGGGATCACGTTCACCTTTGGAGGTCTGAAGATCGATCCTCGGAGCGGTCAGGTGCTGGACACCGAAGATCGGCCGATGTCCGGCCTGTACGCCGCCGGCGAGCTGGTCGGTGGGCTGTTCTACAACAACTACGCGGGAGGCTCGGGGCTGATGGCGGGCAGTGTGTTTGGCCGGATCGCCGGGAGGAGCGCGGCTGATGTCGATATCTGAGCGCGGGGCAGCGCTGCTGCACGAGATCATCGACTCTCCAGAGGTGCTGATGACGCCTCAGTTACGCAAGATTGCTCGCCGGGAAGCACGGGAACTCAAGGCGTCGCCGGGCGAGGATGTGCTGGCGTTGTGCAACATCCTGATCGAGCACGGTGGCAGCGGCCGCGTGCGCCGGGAGGAGCACGGACCTGCGTACGAGTCGCGGATGGTCGCGTTTGAGATCGCATCGATGCACAGAGCTGCGTTCGCCATGCTGGACTGGCGTGAACTGGAGCGACTCGGGCGAACGCTGGACGGCTGGGCGAGTGTGGACCAGTTTGCGCGCAAGCTGAGCGGTCCCGCCTGGCAACGTGGCCAGATCAGCGACGCGCGGATTCGGAAATGGGCGACGTCGTCCGACTTCTGGTGGCGACGGGCGGGACTGGTCTCGACGATCGCGCTGAACGAGCGCCACCTGGGCAACGGCGACGCAGCCCGGACGCTGACGATTTGCGAGTTCTTCCTGGACGATCGGTCGGATCTGCACGTGAAAGCCCTGAGCTGGGCGTTAAGGGAACTGGCGCTCCGCGATCCTGATGCCGTGATCGAGTACATCGTTGATCGCGAGGAACGGCTGGCGCCAAGGGTCCTGCGCGAAGTGCGGAACAAGCTCGAGACAGGACATAAGGACGCCAAGCCGTCGGAGGCGATGGTGCGCCGGATGCGGGAGCGGCGGGTCAGTCGTTGAGAGTCAGTCGTTGAGAGTCAGGCTGACGATTGGTGGATCGTAGGAGAGGTGCAGGTCGAAGTGCTGTAGTACATCACGGCCGAGCAGCGAGGGCAATCTCCACATCGATGATTGCGGGTCCGAATCGCTTGGATCAACAAGCAGTACGGGACTACTAAACCAGTGTTGCTGACCGGAGCTGTCCGTAAGAGAGAGGCCCAGCGTTCGGACGCGTGTACGAACTGTCCCTTGTCCAACGCCGTAGATACGGACGACATCACTCGCCGTCGGAACATGCTGATCTTGAGACCTCAACACTCTTGCTGCGGTTCGTGGCTGAACGATGGTGAAATCAGCCCCAGTGTCAATCATGAACGGCACGGCGAGCCGGTTACGACCGAAAAGCAACTCCACTTGGATCTGCGGTTTCGGCAGAAGTTGAAGACTGGGATGCGGAGTGACTCCCCAGCTTCGGAGTTGGCCAGGGAAGACGCGTGTCACAGAATCCAAGCGACTCCCGGCTCTGGCACAGGGAATTCGAGCGCCGCAGATCGTTCAATCTTGCCGAGCGTCTCAAGCAGCCGGTCCAGTTCATTGTCGTCATTGAAGGCTTCGGCTTCACAACCGTTGTAGACCAGCAAGATGCACGGACCGGGGAAGCGCTCCATTAGCTCGGCCTCGTACTTGCGGTAGTAGTCGAGATTTCTCTGTGCTGCGCGGTGGATCTGCTCTCCTTCCGCGTACTCGGGGGTGCCTGGCGTGACCATGCGGATGTCGAAGGGGAGCGTGTCTTCGTCGGTGACCATGCCCGTCTCCAATATCCTCAGCCTACCGAGATTAGACGCAGGTCGGCCAGGATGCGAGTTCTTTGACTTCTCCTCTGCGCGGGATGCTGACAGGGAAGCGTTGGAGCGATTCGAGCAGCCAGCGACGGGTGTCGGCGGGATCGATGATCTCGTCGAGATTCATCAGGCCGGCGGCTCCCCAGGGCTCGTGGCCGAGGGTCCACTCGTCGATCAGGCGCTGTCGTTCGGCGTCGGGATCGGTCGCGTCGGCGATGTCTTTCGCGTGGACGACGTTGACGCCGACGCCGGGGTCCATGAAGGAGATTTCGGCGCCCGGCCAGGCGGTGATCAGCGAGTTATCCATGCTGTTGCCGGAGAGCGAGAAGTACGCGAGTCCGAAGGCCTTGCGCATCACGACGGTCATGCGTGGGACGGTCATCAGCGAGAGCGCCTCGAGGAACATGATTGCTTTGTGCAGCAGCCGGGCGTGCTCGGGCTGCGAACCGACGATGAAGCCGGGTACATCCTGGAGCCAGACTGTGGGGATGTTGAAGGCCTCGCACATGCAGATGAACTGAGTGGCTTTGTCGCACGTGTTGGGGTCGAGCGCGCCGGCATTGAACATGGGATTGCTGGCCAAGATGCCGACCGACCGACCACCAATTCGGGCCAGCGTGGTAATCAGCGAGCGGCCGAATCGGGGTTTGAGTTCGAGCATCTCTCCGTCGTCGACGATTCGCTCGATCACGCGGTGCATGTCATAGGCCCGCTGTCGACGAGTAGGGACCAAGTTGGCGATCCTGGGGTCGGGTTCAGCCTCGTCATAGCCGGCGAGAGTCGGCGGGGTTTCCCAGCAATTGGAGGGCAGGTAGGAAAGAAAGGACTTGATCTGTGCGATCGCTTCTTCTTCGCTTTCGGCGGATTGATCAATCTGGCCGGTGAGGTCGAGGTGGATGTCGACGCCGCCGAGGTCTTGCAGTGAGATCAGTTCGCCCGTGGCGATCTCGATGACACGCGGTGAAGAGACATTGAGAGCCGTGCCTCGGACCTGGGTGGTGAAGTCGGAGAAGGCGCTGTGAAAGCTGGAGCCGCCGAAGGATTCACCCACGATGGCCGTGGCCATAGGAATGCGTCGCCGTCTACGGCCGGACTCGAGACTGGGCGAGATCTTGCTGAAGCCTTCCGAGCCAAGAGCGTCGGGCAGGCGAGCGCCGCCGGTCTCGCCGAAGTAGACGTAAGGCACACCCTGTTCCATGGCGTGTTCGTAGATGCGCTTCTGTCGCTTGCCGCCGACGACCGAAGACGAACCGTGCAGCACGGTGACGTCGTCGCCGGCGACGGTTGCCGGCCGGCCGTCGATCTTGCCCCAGCCGCCGATCTTGCCGTCGCCGGGTGTGCGGTCCCTGACCTCGTGCATCTCGGACACCGCGAATGTGCCGATTTCGCGGAAGCTGCCGGGATCGAACAGCTTGTCGATGCGTTCGCGAATGGTCAGGCGTCCGCGGTCATGCTGTCGGGCGATGCGATCGGGTGAACCCATCTCGGCGACGATTTTCTGTCGTCGGAGGAGGAGATCTTCGCGGACCTGCTGAGGTGTGGGTGGGTTGGCGACCATACGGGGCTCCTACGGCGAATTGCTGCGTGTTTGTCGTACGGACTGACGATATCGGGTGATCGGGTTTGGGCCTGCCAGAAGGCGGTAACCATCTCACTCGCTTGATCGAATTGGAGTCCGCGCTTCATGCATCGCTTTGCGAGACTTGGCGTTCCGTCATTGCCGCGCTCCGTCGCGGCAATCTCGCCGCGTTCACCTCCAACGTCAGTTCGCGAAGCGGCGAGATACCCGCGTCACGCGCGGGTATGCGGGGTTGTACGAGGTTGGTGTTCGACATGGCCCTGTGACCGGTCAAACGCAGCTGAACATCAGGTGGTAGACCTCATAGGAAGTCCGCGTCCATCGATCGGCACGACAAGTGCCTCGCCGGTGGCGGTTCTCAGAATGTATGCCTCTGCGACTTCTATTCCTGCAGCGTTCAGCATTGACACGTATTGATGCAACTGTGCGTTGTACGTAGCTAGGCGATCAGGTGGGATGTCTTCGTCAGACTTGTAATCGACGAGGATCCACTGTTCTCCTTCTCGGAAGATGAGATCGGCGACGCCTTCTGTGATGACGGTGTTTTCTTCCTTCGTCTGGATTGTGGCAAGGGGCAACTCTCGATGGATGACGTCTGTCATTGATGCTCGCTGGATCAGTTCGGAGTTGAGAGCCCGTTCGATGTGTTGGAGTACCTGGTCAACTGGAACGTGGAACTTGTGGCAGATGCGCTCTGTTCTGCTGCGTGTGATCTCGTGGTTGGTGAAGTCTGCCGTTTCGAGCGCCTCGTGGACGGCCTTGCCGAAGTCGAGCGGATTGATGTTGGAGTCGTCTCGTTCGCTCTCATCGACTCCAACATCGGCGCTCTCCGCTGGCGTGTGTGGATTGAGGCTGGTAGGCGTTACGGCCTCGATGGTTCGCGATCCACCGGAGATCGCCTCCTGGTGGTGTTCTTGCCAGAGTGTACGCAGCTCTTGATGTGGTGGCGTGTGGAGCGTTGGCGTGGGCGAAGGGGTTGCATCGAAGGTTCTTGGTCCGACGACGAGCATGTTTGGATCGGCGTCGCGGGCGAGCCAATGCGGCACCGCGTCATCGAGGTAGGTATGGAACGACTCTCGGCGCGAAGTGCTGTCGGCGGGGAATGAGGGCAGAATCAGCCAATCGCGAGCTCGGGTGGCGGCGACGTAGAGCATGCGCCTCGCCTCGGCGTCTGCATAGGCTCGGTCACGGCGCTCGGCGACGACATAACCTGGAGTGCGGAACGGCGTGCGGTCGTGGCCGAGCTTGAATTCGAGTCGCTGGTTCGGCCGGTCGACGATGAACTGATTGCCCGATGCCGGTTGGTCCTGGAGCTTGGGCACGATGACGATGGGGAACTCCAGTCCCTTGGCCTGGTGGATGGTGAGGAAGCGGACGGCGTCGTCGTCGGCTTCGGTGGTCGGCGATTCCGACTCGGGCAGGTTGCGGACTCCCCGTTGCGAGAGCCAGCGGACGAAAGGCCGCAGGCTGTCGTCGTTGTTGTCGGCAAAGTGGGCGGCTCGCTGGACCAACATGCGCAGGTTGGCCTGGCGCTGCCGCATCTGGCTGTGCTGGACTCCGACCGCCTGGGCGAGCAACAGTCCCGAGGCGCGAATGACGTGATCAATCAACTCGGGCAACCCGAAGCGGCTCAGATCGTCTCGTAGTGTGCCAAGGAACTCGATCCGGGCTCGGAGCCTGCCCTCGTAGGCCTCCGGTAGCGAGCCGGCTTGCAAACGGATCGCCTGTGATCCGAGCGACGCGCGAAGTTCGAGGAGCTCGGTGTCGGAAGCTGCGACGAGTGGCGATTTGAGTGTTGCGAGGACTGCTACTTCGTCGGTTGGATCGTCCAGCGCCTGCAACAGGTGGGCGATCGCCCGGATTTCGGGTTTCTGATAGAAGCCCTGGCCGCTGTCAAAGTGATAGGGAATGCCGGCCC
The DNA here is from genome assembly GCA_965232875.1 of Dehalococcoidia bacterium. Classification (GTDB taxonomy): domain Bacteria; phylum Chloroflexota; class Dehalococcoidia; order Bin125; family Bin125; genus Bin125. The sequence goes on from OZ247431.1 coordinate 798,770, forward strand.
GATCGAGAGCAGTGGTGTAGAGGTCGGCGCCAGTCCTGGTGCGGACGAGTACGGCGATGTCGCGGAATTCGGGGATTCGCGGACCCGCCGGTGTCGGTATGTGGCCGAGTGTTGCGTCGCCCTGTTGCATGTGCGCGATCAGGTTGGCGATCAGTGTTGCTTCGGCGGTGCGAGCTTCGGGCGCTCGGTCGTATTGCCGATTGGAGGGAATCACAGCCACGCCGGGTCCGTGGTCAGTTCGATGTGGCACGGTCGATTCCCAGCGCGCCTGAGCTCGCGGATAGTCCTGATGTGGTTTAATGACGCCCGGCAACACCGCGTTGTGCCAGTCGCAGAGCTGTGGACGGGCGCGGAAGTTGACGGTCAGATTGGCAATGGCTGACGTCTCCTGCGCCGCGAGAAAGATGTCCCGCACCTGCTCGTAGATATCGATGTCGGCGCGACGGAAGCGGTAGATCGACTGCTTGGGGTCGCCTGCCAGGACCAAACGTCCGGGTCCGGGCGTGACCTGAGTCCAGTCGTCGGTGTCCGGATCGGCGGCCAGCAACAGGGCGATCTGGGCTTGCAAGGGATCGGTGTCCTGGAACTCGTCGACGAGGATGGTTCGGAATCTGCTTCGCAGATCCTCGCGGGCTTGTTTCGAGCGAACCAGGAGATTGCGCGCTTCGAGCAGGAGGTCGTCGTAGGTGAGCAGGCCGTCAATCCGGCGCTGGTTGGCGTCCTGTTCAATGAACTCACGCAGCGCCGCGGTCAATTCTGCCAGTGCGGTGTCGCGCTCGCGTTGGTCTTCAGTAACCTCCCCTGACGGTAGGTCGTCGCTCAATGGGCCCGTGAGATCGCGGTTGCGGGCGAGTTGCTCGGCAGCGAGCTGGAGGTCCCGCAACTCGAGGCCCAGGTCGAAGGCTCGCTGCAACGGTTCCTGGGGTGCGTCGTTGCTCCATAGCCAGGAGCGCCAGGACTGTGCGAATCGCAGGTCGGCCTGGAGTTGGTCGAGGACGTTGAAATCGGGGTTGAGCCCAGCATCGAGCGAGCGCTCACGCAGGATGTTGGCGGCGAAGGCGTGGATCGTCTGGATTTGCGCGGCGTCGACATCGCGCAGGGCGTCGTGCAGGCCTGCAGTGGCAAGCTCGGCGCGGATCCGCTCACGGAGTTCTCCGGCTGCTTTCTCGGTGAAGGTGATGGCGACGATCTCGTCGAGCGAGCGGCCCTTGCGGACCAGGTTGACGACGCGTGCGACAATCACCGATGTCTTGCCCGAGCCTGCGCCGGCCTCGAGGAAGTATGAGGTGTCGAGGTCGTTGATGATGCGCTGTCGGACATCGTCGTCAGCGGGTGGTGGAGTGGTCATCTGAGTGATGCCCGCCGAGCGACAGCGAAGAGGCGCTCGCCCCGACAGTGCGGGTCAACAGGCCGACTCGATGTGCGGCTTCCCAGTCTCCGCTCTACGGAGAGCTTTGAAACACTCCCCTTCTCCCCCCTTGCGGGGGAGATGCCGAAGGTAGAGGGGGGTCCGCTGTTCGGGATACCTATCTGGTCATTTTCGGCCGACCCCCCCTCTGTCACTCCGTGACATCTCCCCCCGCAAGGGGGGGAGAGGGGACTGGGGAGGTTTGCGCCAGCGACACCGTCTGTGCAAAGGGATAGGTGTTTGTGCATTGCATTCAAGACCTGTGGCCTCCGTCTATCGGCGTCCCATTCAAACACGTTGCCGTCTCAGGATTTCCAGTTGGCGGACAGCGTCCTGGTCTTGCCTCGACTTCTTCTGATAGCGCTCGGCGATGTCGGCGGTGCAGGTCGATTCGTACGGGCAGTGTTGGCAGTTTGGCCGATCTCTCGGTGGGTTGCCGGGGTAGGGGATGAAGTTGGCCGATTCGAGCTGGTCGGCGATGAGCGCGAGTGTGTCTCGCAGTCGTTCACCATCGCTGGGCGCGGAACGGCCTCCACGGGTCGTGAGTGATTCACCTTGCAGAGTTTGCGAGACAAAGTCTCCCTGTCGGGTAGCTGACCGCAGTTCAACTTCGGCTTGACGGATTGGTATTCCTCGCTGCGTAAGGGCGGCGAGGTTGGCGATGGCAAGAAACGAAGAACCGTTGACGAAGCCTCGAACGTCGGGCGGCGATTTGCCGGTGAAGTAAGAACGTGCGCGCTGGCGGCCGTCGGTGTGTTCGTCGATCCGGTCGATGCGGCCGCTGAAGTGGATGCTCCTGCCCCCGGTGACGCGGATGGGAGCGTCCTCGAACTGGGTGTCCACGACAACCGGACTCCAGCCGTTGCGCGCGTCGGATGCCTCAAGCCGGCGCGCACGCTCGAGGTCTTCGGCAACATCGTGTCGTAATGCCGGGACTGACGCTGGCGGCCCGAGCGCGCTGGCCTCGGCCGCAGTGTTCAGGAGTTGGTGAGCGATCTCGTTGAGGGAGGCCTCGGTGTTGGTGTAATCGGTCCAAGTTTGGTCAGAGTTGTCGCCTACCCAGGCTTGCGCCCAGGTGGAGAGGATCTGGCGGATCAAACGACCGAGGACATCGCGCCGAGGCTGATCCGGTCTGGCGGGTTCGGCGTCGGCTCGGGCGTCGACGATGTAGCGCAGGTAGAAGCGATAGGGGCAGGTGACGAAGGTTTCGATGGCTCTGGCGGACCAGGTTCGATCGAGTGGTCGCCAGTCGTGTCCTAGCAGGTTGGGAATCTGAGCGGAGTCGAGTTGGCCGTCGAAGTCGGTGAAGCCGGGTGCGTTGCGTTGGAGTCGGGCGTGTTCGGCGGCTTCTGCCTGGGGCCAGAGCTCGGCCAGGGCGGCGCGCGTATCGGAGTCGGGCGATGCGAGCAGGGCGAGATCGAAGGACTGTTCGTCGGGTGCAGCGACTGTGGCCGTCCAGTCGTCCGATTCGATTTCAGCAAGGGTCGGCAGCCGAGTGACGGGGCCGGATTCGATGCGTTGGATGCGTCCGGTCTCGTAGAGCGAGGATTCGGTGGCTGGTTGGATGCCCTGTTCAGATGAGTTGGCGGCTGTCTCGATGATGAGCGAGGATGGCCGGGCTGGACCTCCGACGGCGCTGTTTCGCCGACTCCAGCTTGCGCTGAACTGTCGTCGCGCTGCGCGACGCATGAGCCGCCATGCATGGCGGTCGCTGTCGCCGCGGTCACGCTGCAAGGCAAGTGCGTCGGGGATTTGCTCGTTGATTGCCGCCCGGTCGGCGTCGGTGAGCAGTGGGTCCTGCCGACCGACGGCCGGGAAGATGCGTTCGGCGACTCCGGCGGCGAAGATGGCGTCGTAACGGATACCTCGAGCAGGCCCCGTCGCGGCGCCAATGTTGACACCGCCGATCATGCGACGCGGGTCGCGAACCACTCGTGAGCTCATTGCCCGTCCCAGCGCGGTGAGTCCATCCTGAGCGGTCCAATCGGAGCCGAGCCTGTCGTGATTGCGAAGTTGGTCGAGGATCCCGCGAGCGGCAAGTCGGAGGGCCTGGTTGGCCGAATCGCCGTCGAAGTATTGATCGAACGCTTCGAGCAGGAGATCGGATGCCTCGGCCCAGGAATCGGCATCTTGCAGTCTGCGGCTACGGATGCTGAGGTCGCTGACGATGGCAACCAGGTCTTCGGCGTCACGGCTCTGCGTCGTTTCGCTCCACAGATCCAGTCGATGTTCCATGGCGAAGAGATTGCGCGTGAGTCCGGCGTCGACCGAGACGCGCTCCCACTGCGCCGGATGTCGGTGGTGATCGAGCAGTCGTTGGCGCAACGCTCGATGCGAGAGCCAATCGAGCAACTCAGCGCGTTCGACAGTCTCAGGGCTCAGCAGGACGCGGGCGAGCCGCTGGGCGGCGTGGCCGATCGGCGTCCGTGTCAGTTGGCGTCCACCGATTCTCCAGGTTGGGATGTCGGCACGTTCCAGTGCGGCGCAGAGCCGATCATCGGTAGGTGCTCCCTGCTGATGCAGGATCGCGACCTGGTGAAAGGCGAGGTTGTCGCGGCCCAAGGCGAGGATCCGCGATGCGATTTCATCGGCTTCGGCGGTTGGATCGCCGACGCTGAAGTAGCGGTCGGGCGCGATGTTGGCAGGGGCGATCTGGGAACGGATCACGCGGACGTTCAATTCACGTTGGATTGCGGACACGGTCCTGCGTGGCGGCGAGGCGGGGTCATCGGACGGTGCGACCAGCAGCATGCGCACCTCCGTTGCCTGTGCCAGACGGCTGAGCAGGAGTCGTTGGATGCGTGTGAGGTCGTAGATGCCCGAGATGATCAGTGGCGCGCCTCCGAGGGCTTCACTGAATGCGCTGTCCGGAGTCGATGAGCTGACGGCATCCTCATAGTGAGACGTGCGGTCGGCGATGTCTGCGGTCGCATCGCGCCAGGCAGTGAAGGTGAGGTTCAGGTCGCCGTCCGGCAGATCGTCCGGCGTGAGTGCGGCCTCTCTGAGGTCGGTGAGGCTGCGCAGCAGCGCGGCGGCGACTCCGGGTGCCTGTGGGTCGAGCGTTTCCAGTTTCAAGTCGTGCAGGACGTGTCGAAGGGCGGTCAGGTCTGCGCCGGTGGGCCAGGCATGACGTGCAGGGGCATCGCCGTAGCTTGCAGCGGCCTGTGCGAGGTCGACCGGAGTGAATCCATAGACGCCGGCGAGTGCGCCGCCATTGGCCTCGGCGAGCATGCGTTGGGTAGAGAGTCGCTGTAGGGCGGAGCCGTGGAGGATGTTGAGTCGGGAGAGTGGCGAGGGTCGTTGGGCCGCAAGCTGGGTCAGTCGGAGGTCGTTGGCGGCGGGGTCGGGGATGAGTTCGATCGTGAGGGTCATGCGGAGGTCAGGGTAGACCTGTTGGAGAGAGTGAAGTGCGCGAGCAACTCCGTCATACCCGCGCTTGTCGCGGGTATCTCGCTGACTCGAGCACTGAGGTCTGAGCTGGAAGCTGCGAGATTGCCGCGGCGGAGCGCGGCAATGACGGAGGCCCAGCTAAACGCATGAAGCGGGGGCTGCTCCGGAGAGCTGCCCCCGCCCCAACCGGTCCCCGCGGAGGGGGATAGGCCGTCGGTCGCCACCGCCTGAGCGGTGTCAGGCTGCTAGACGGCGGCCGGGCCCCGTTCACGGGTGCGGACTCGCACGGCGTCTTCGACATCGAGGACGAAGATTTTGCCGTCGCCGATGTTGCCGGATGCCGCGTTCTCGACAATCGCGTCAATCACGTCGTCAAGCGGCGTGGTGTTGATCACGATTTCGATCTTGATTTTGGGCAGGTAGTCGACCTGCACCTGCTGGCCGCGGAACTCCTGGACGACACCCTTCTGAGCGCCGCGTCCGCGGACTTCGGAGATGGTCATCGAGACGATGCCGATGGCCTCGAGCGCCGTGCGAACGACCGAGAGTCGCTCGGGGCGGATGATGGCGATCACCATTTTCATGATCGTATGCCTTTCCTGTTTCTGTTTCCCTCTCCCTCAGTCTCTCAAAGCGAGAGCGAGGGAGAGGGCCTCCGGTTCCCTCTCCCAGGGGGGAGAGGGTTAGGGTGAGGGTTCCCCGGCGTCAGTCGCCGCCTCCGGCAGCGCCGCCGCCACTTCCAGCCGAGCCGGCTGCAGGCAGCTCCTCGCCCGCCGAGACTTCCACGGCCACGCCTGGGGAGACGGTCGGGAACTCAGGGTAGGCGCCGATGCCGTGCTCTTGCACGTCGAGTCCGGCGAGCTCTTCGTTCTCCGGGACGCGGAGTCCGATGGTGTTCTTGATGATGAAGAACAGGATGCCGGCAGTCACGGTGACCCAGGCAAGGATGGCGAGGACGCCGATGAGCTGCTCAAGCAGGGCACGGAAGCCGCCGCCCATGAACAGGCCGTGTCCGGGCGCGCCCCAGGCCTCGGCTGCGCCGGCGGTGGCAAAGAGGCCAACCGCGAGCGTGCCCCAGACACCGCAGGTGCCGTGGACGGAGATGGCGCCGACGGGGTCGTCGATCTTGACCTTGTCGAAGAACTCGACCGAGAGAACGACCAGTCCACCGCCGATTGCGCCGATGATCAGGGCTGCCCAGGGCTCAACGAAGCCACAGCCTGCGGTGATCGAAACGAGTCCGGCGAGTGCGCCGTTGAGCGTCAGACCGAGGTCGGCCTTGCCGTAGCGCACCTTTGCGACGGCGACCGCGACGATTGCGCCTGCGCCCGCAGAAAGGGTGGTGTTGATGGCGATCCAGGCAGCCTCAGTCGCGAGTCCGCCGGAGAGTCCGAGGGTCGAGCCGGGGTTGAATCCGTACCAGCCGAACCAGAGGATGAACATGCCCAGCGTGGCGAGGGTCATGTTGTGGCCGGGGATGGCGCGGATTTCCGTGCCGACGTACTTGCCGATGCGCGGTCCGACGAGGATGGCGCCCATCAGTCCGGCCCATGCGCCGACGGAGTGCACGAGGGTGGAACCGGCGTAGTCCATGAAGCCACGTTCGCCGAGCCAGCCGCCGCCCCAGCCCCAGTGAATGACGATGGGGTAGATGATGCCGGTGACGAACACCGTGTAGAAGAGGTAGGCGCTGAACTTGGTGCGTTCGGCCAGGGCGCCGGAGACGATGGTCGCGGCGGTCGCGGCGAATGCCCATTGGAAGAAGAAGACGGCTGCCTCAGAGACGTCGCCGGACGTGTCCGTCAGACCGCCGAGGGCGGGGAAGAACGAGTCGCCGCCGATGAGTCCGCCCTGCGAGCCGCCGAAGGCGAAGCCGAAGCCGACCGCCCACCAGACGACCGCGCCGAGCGAGGCGTCGAGCACGTTCTTCATCAGGATGTTGGCGGTGTTCTTGACACGCACAAAGCCGGCCTCGAGCAATCCGAAGCCAGCCTGCATGAAGAACACCAGAATGCCAGCGATGACGAACCAGATCGTATCGACGGCGAGGATGATGTCGGCGAGCGCCTCAGCGTTTTCCTCAACGGTCTGCCCATAGGCAATGCCAAATGTGGCCAACAGGCCAGTGAGGATACCGAGGAACAACCCCAGTCCTGGTTTGCGGACGGCGCCTACCGACATAAATGTCCAAGCAGGCGAAGTCCTGACGTTACCGGCTAACGTGCGGGCTATTGTCACAGAAGCCTCCCTTCCCGAGTTCCGGTATGAAAGAAACCTATGGAAGGAATCGGTACGGGCGGTTTCGCCGGAGTTGCGCTCAGGTTTCATTTCGGTTGCGCGTACATTTCGGAGGTGTGTCGGATGTTTCGGACGTGTTTCATCGGCAAAGCCTTCCTCCTCTCCCTCCGTCATTCCTGCGCAGGCAGGAATCACGAACCACCCCAGCTCATCAACGACAACAAGCGCCAGCCGTCCCTCAACCGACGCCGCACGCCCCCCCTCACCCTCCCCCTCCGTCATTCCTGCGCAGGCAGGAATCACGAACCACCCCAGCCCATCAACGACAACAAGCGCCAGCCGTCCCTCAACCGACGCCACACGCTCCCCCCTCCCTCTCTCCCTCCGTCATTCCTGCGCAGGCAGGAATCACGAACCACCCCAGCTCATCAACGACAACAAGCGCCAGCCGTCCCTCAACCGACGCCACACGCTCCCCCCTCCCTCTCTCCCTCCGTCATTCCTGCGCAGGCAGGAATCACGAACCACCCCAGCTCATCAACGACAACAAGCGCCAGCCGTCCCTCAACCGACGCCACACGCTCCGCCCTTCCCTACGCTCCCCTCCGTCATTCCTGCGCAGGCAGGAATCACGAACCACCCCAGCTCATCAACGACAACAATCGCCAGCCGTCCCTCAACCGACGCCACACGCCCCCCTCTCCCTCCATCCTTCCCGGACGCCTCCCTCCGTCATTCCTGCGCAGGCAGGAATCACGAACCACCCCAGCTCATCAACGACAACAATCGCCAGCCGTCCCTCAACCGACGCCACACGCTCCCCCCTCCATCCGTCATTCCTGCGCAGGCAGGAATCACGAACCACCCAGGCCCATCAACGACAACAAGCGCCAGCCGTCCCTCAACCGACGCCACACGCTCCCATTCCCCTCTCCCCCCCTTGCGGGGGGAGATGCCGCAGGCAGAGGGGGGGTCCGCCGCCCCCGACACACAACTCACCCACAAACCAGCTCCCCACCATCTGTCGCCCAAAACACCCTCCCCACCCCAACACCCGATACAGAACATATGTACTCTCTAGTGGCAAGCCGCACGCCCAGCCACAGGAGTCCACCCATGTCCTTCCCCCGCTTCCCCAACCCCGCCCGTCGCGCCAAACTCCTCCAGGCACACCAACTCCGACAACAGGGCCTCACGATCCGGCAGATCGCCGAGATCATGCACTGCGCCCCTTCCACCGTGGTCGGCTACCTCAGGGACTTCGAACTCTTCCGCAACGACCTGCTCCACGAACTCGCCGCCGACCAGCTCGTCTCACACGTCATCCAGCTCGCCGATATCACCGACCAACACCACGACCGCCGCCTCGCCACGGCCCGCGAACTGCGACTCCTGCTCGGCTCCGTCGCCCAAATCAGACGCGACGAAGACGACCGCGCCATGGAACTCCTCCAGAACGGCGTCAGCGTCGACCGCTACGGCAACCGCTACCTCCTGCTCAACCGCTTCCACCCGCCCACCGCCGAAGAACAGGCCCAACTCGAACAACTCGCCCAACAACCCCCGCCCACCGACCTCAACCTCGACCAACCCCTCGCCCTCCCCCCCGCTCCCCTCTCCCCTCCGGAGGGAGATGCGGCACCGACTCCCGTTCTCCCCCCTTGCGAGGGGAGATGCCGCATCCCGTTCCCCTCTCCCCCCCTTGCGGGGGGAGATGCCGAAGGCAGAGGGGGGTCCCCAGCCGGTGATGCGCCATCCACTCCCGTTCTCCCCCCTCCGGGGGGAGATGCCGAAAACCTGCCCCCGGCTCGAACGGGGGGCAGAGGGGGGGCAGCCGAGCAACCCACCACACCCAGCCGAACAAAACCGAACAACACCGAACAACCAACCACCCCAAACCCAGCCCACAACGGCAAATCCTCACCAGACGACCCAAAATCCCCAGCCCAACCATCCGTCCCCGACTCGATCGGGGACCCGCCCGACTCTGAGCCACAGTCCCCCGTCCCGCCCGACATCCGCGACTTCCTCAAGCACTCATCCCGAGACTGGCTCAACGACTACCCCCGCCACAACCCCAACCACCCCCTCCATCTAGCCGCCCTCCAACTCAAAGCCGAACAGGAAGCCGTAGCCGCGCGCACAGCACAAATTCCCTGAACCCATTTCGTTAGACTTCAGCGATGGGACCACGACTGATTCGGGCTCTGACCCGGTTTCAACAACCAATCTTTACGTTGATGCGCGGGCGGCTGCAGGGGCCTCCGACGCTTCGGCTTTGGACGGTGGGCCGGAAGTCGGGGCGTGAGCGATCGGTGTTGTTGCTGTATCTGGATGATGGGCCTCGGGTGATTGTGGTGGCTTCCTATGGCGGGCACTCCGAGCATCCTGAATGGTGGAAGAACCTGATCGCTGAGCCGAACTGCCGGATCTGGTCGGCTTCGCGCGGATCAGAGACGATGCTGGCGTCGGAGCTGGAAGGCGACGAGCGCGAAGCGGTGTGGGATCGGCTGCTGGGGATGTACTCGAACTACGCCGACTATCAGGAGAAAACGTCGCGCCGGATACCACTCGTAGCGTTGTCACCGGCGTTGTCGGAGTGAAACGACTGGCGGCTGGTAGGCTGAAACCAACTGTTGTAGTGAATCGCGCGAGCTGCGTATCGCTCGCATAGCTGTGGTGGAACGTTTGAGTATTCTTCGGCGCCTGTTTGCAAAACCCTCCTCTGACTCCTCCTCAAGTCCCGCTCCCAGCCCGCCATCGCCTCCGCCGGCGCCTGCATCGCCTCCGCCGGCGCCTGCGTCGCCTCCACCGGCCCCTCCTTCACGGTCGAACGCCGAGAATGGCGCTGCGCCATCGGAGCCGCGGCCACGTCGTCGACGGCGCAAGCGCAAGCCTCGTCCGGTTGCCGCTGATCGGCAGCCCGCGCCCCGAGCCGCAGGTGGAGCGGCGGAGCCGCCTCAACCGGCTCGATCGGATGGCTCTGACGCTCCGAAGCGTCGGCGACGCAACCGGCGACGGACTCGGGATGGAGGGGGTAGGTCGGCGGGCTCGCCGAGCGGCGCCCAGAGCGCGACGCAGAAGGCGTTGCTCTCCGGCGGCTACCATCTGCCACCGCTTGATGAGTTAGACGAGATATCGCCCGAGAGTTGGCCAGCGTCGTTTGCAGCTCTGGGCCTGTCCGAGCGGATGCTCTCGGCGCTGACGGCGCTGAAGTTTGAGGAACCGACACCGATCCAGGAGCAGTCAGTTCCGTTGCTGATGAACGGTCACGATGTCGTCGGCCAGGCGCAGACCGGCACAGGCAAAACGGTGGCCTTTGGTCTGCCAGCGGTTGAGTGCTGCGATCCCGATCTGGGTGAGTGCCAGTCCATCGTGCTGACGCCGACTCGCGAACTGGCGCAGCAGGTCGGCTCGGTGTTGGACTTCTTTGCTCGGGCCGCGGGTCTTGAGGCGACAGTGCTGATGGGCGGTCGCCGATTGACAGATGACTTCGCCAACCTGGAGCGCCGACCGCAGATTGTCGTCGGCACGCCGGGCCGGGTGATTGATCACCTGGAACGGCGCACCCTGCGTCTCGGCAATGTGCGGATGGCCGTGCTGGACGAGGCCGACCGGATGCTCGACATTGGCTTCTATCCCGACATGCGACGAATCCTGCGTCGTTGTCCCGACGATCGTCAGACAGCGCTGTTCTCGGCCACGATTCCCACGCCGATCAAGTCGCTGATTCACCAGTTCATGCACGATCCTGAGCATGTGCATATTGCGCCTGAGGTCGCGACGGCAGAGGGGATCAAGCAGCGCTACTTCGAGGTCGCCGATCGCGACAAGATCCGTGCGGTGGAAGAGTTGCTGCCAGAGCTGACTGGTCGCACGCTGGTCTTCTGCAACATGAAGGTGACGGTCGACCGGCTGGTCAAGCGTCTGCTGGGTCGCGGGCTGAACGCGGACGCGATTCACGGGGACCGCGATCAACGCAAACGCGACCGTGTGATGGGCCAGTTCCGCTCCGGCGAGCTGCAGTTCCTGGTCGCCACGGATGTCGCAGCGCGCGGACTCGACATTCCCGATGTGCAGCACGTGGTCAACTTTGATCTGCCGCAGACTGCTGAGGACTACGTGCATCGAGTCGGCCGGACAGGTCGAGCGGGGGCTGAGGGGTTAGCGATTTCGTTTGTCGGTGAGTGGGACTTCGATCAGCTGGAGAAGATTCTGAAGCTGGTCGGGGATGATCTGCAGCGGAGTGAGTTGGGGTTGTACGCGTCGGAGTAACAGAGCTCCCCCTGTGGGGGAGCTGTCGCGGAGCGACTGAGGGGGCTCTCCGGCCTCCGTGTGCTGGCGAGCTACCTCCCCCGGAGGCCCCCTCCGCCCCTGCGGGGCACCTCCCCCAAAGGGGGAGGCCTTCTTTTGGCGTTCGGCCCTGCCCGTTGGACTAGTGGATGTACCAGCCTGAGTTCTGCCACATTCGGCGCGCTTCGCCATGAATGTTGGGACTGGCAGCGATTAGGCCTTTGACTGATGGCTTGGCTTGATTGAACTGGAGGGGGTCGCCGTCGATGTCTGTGACGGTGGCTCCAGAGGCGGCCAGCAAGGCGGATCCGGCGGCGATGTCCCATTCGCTTCGACGCCCGGCGGTGAAGACGAGACAGCCTCTGCCGGTAGCGAGTAGCGCCATTCGATAGGCGATAGATCCAACCGGCATGACCTTGGTGCCTTCAGGGACTGGTGGCAGATCTCCGTAGTGCCACTCGCCGCGGCCGACGAGCATGTAGCTGTCGGTCAGGGTTTGCACCGTTTCTAGTTGGTAGCGCTCGTCCTGGGACTCGGTGGTGGCGCTGTACATCTCGTCGGCAGCCGGATTGTAGATCGTGCCGAGCGCTGCTTCCCCGTTGAAGGCGAGCGCAATCGAGACTGAGTACTCAGGCACGCCCTGGAGAAACTCACGTGTGCCGTCGAGCGGGTCAACGATCCAGACGCGACGTTTGGTCAGACGATGGTGGTCGTCGTCGCCCTCTTCGGATAGCCAGCCATCGTCGGGGAAGGCTCCCAGCAGGGTTTCGCGGAGGGAGGCGTCGACCTCTACATCGGCTTCGGAGACTACTTCGTAGCTGAAGCCCTGGGTGCGTCCGCTTTCTTTCCAGCCGTAACGCGCGCCAGATTTCTGGTAGCGCTGGAGGATGTCGCCAGCTCGGTGAGCGGCTTCTTGGGAGGCCTCGAGTTCGGCTTGGTAGTTCATCGGCGGGCCCCTCTGTCGCGTTGCGACATCTCCCCCCAGCGGGCGGAGAAGATTCAGGGGCTCAGAAACCAGCTTGTTTGTCGACTTCTCCGACGAGTTCTCGGCTGCCTCGGTAGCGGCGGAGGTTTTCGCAGAAGCGCTCGACGTTTCGTCCGGCACGGAGCTGGGATGCGCCGGCGGTATGTGGGGTCATGACGATGTTGTCGATGTCGAAGACGCGGTGGTCGGGCGGGAGTGGTTCGCCTTCTACGACGTCGAGTGCGGCTCCACGCAGGTGGCCCGATTCCACTGCTTCGATCAGAGCTTCCAATTCGATGATCTCTCCGCGCGTGACATTGACCAGGACCGAGCCGGGCTTCATCTTGGCGATAGTCTCGCGGTTGAACAGATGATGCGTCTCCGCGGTCAGGGGTGTGCAGACGGCGACGACGTCGGATTTCGCCAACAGGGTGTCGAGCTGGCTCATATGACCGACGACCGGAGCGATCGGCGTGCCGCGGACGGCGAGTGCGTCGACGGCGCGCAGGCTCATGCCGAAACCGTTGGCACGCTCGGAGATGGCGCGTCCGGTGCCGCCGAATCCGACGATGCCCATCGTCAGGCCGGAGAGTTCGAAGGCGGCGCGGCGCATCGGGACGCGACCGCCCCAGGCCTCGCCCTTTAGTTGCATGGCCGGCTTGAGTGATCGAGCCAGCGCGAGGAGAAGTGCGAAGGCATGGTCGGCCAGGTGTGGTCCGACGAGGCCCTTCTCGCCAGTCAGCGGGATATCAGCGTTCTTGAATTCGTCGAACAGGTAACCGTCGACCCCAGATGCGGTGGCGTGGACCCACTTCAGTTCCTTGGCCTCGGCGAAGAGTTCGGGGGTGAGGTAGCCGAGCAGGACTTCGGCGTCGGCGATCATCTCCATGGCGTCTTCGCGGTTGTTGGCGACGACGACATCAGCCTCGGGCCCAGCGGCGGCTCGGATCGCCTCGAGTTGGGCGTCTGAGACTTCGGGCAGGGTGAGTCCGGGCATCACAAGTACGCGCATGGTTCAGTAGGCTCCTGAGATTCGTTGAGGCGCAACCGGTGGGCGCCGTCGGTCAGACTACCACCGGCATTGCAGGCCAAGCCCGCGCCTAGAATGGCGCTGAAGTCCAACGGCAACGAAGCGAGGAGTAGGAATGGCAGACGTGCAGTTTGGAGCCCAGGTTTCGGCGTATCTGACGTCCTGGGACGAGATTCGCGAAGTCGCGCAGACGATGGACGCGGGGCGCTACGACTCGATCTGGTTCGCCGATCACTTTGTCCCACCAAATCGGGGGAAAGAGGTTGAAGGTCGTGAGGCCTTCGAGGCGTTCTCGTTGGCGGCGGCCGTCGGGGCGTGTACGGAGACGCTGCGGATTGGGCACCTGGTGCTGGGCAACACGTACCGCAATCCGGGTCTGGTGGCGAAGATCGCCGGCTCGGTCGATCACATCTCGCACGGACGCTTCACGCTGGGCATCGGGGCGTCGTGGTTCCTGCGTGAGCATCAGGCATACGGCTGGGACTTTCCGGTGATGAAGGAGCGTCAGGATCGATTCGAAGAAGCGTGCAAGATGCTACGCACCATCATTCATAGCGACGGCGGCAGAGTCACGTTCGACGGTCAGTACTATTCGCTCGACGACGCGCCATTGTCGCCTGGCAGCTATGATCATCCGATTCCGATCCTGGTCGGCGGGACCGGTCCAAAGCGAACGCTAAGAACGCTGGCCATGTACGGCGACATCATGAATCTGGATGGCTGGGCTGGCCGTGGGATGTCGGTGGAACTACTAAAGGAGAAGGTTGACATTCTCCATGCGCATTGTGAGGATATCGGTCGAGATCCATCGGAGATTAAGATTACAGCGTTGATGCCGTGTCTCTTGACTGATGATGAGTCGGAAGCGAGGGCGTGGGAGGATAGTATTGGTCCGGGTACGTTGAATGGTACGGCTGACCAGATTGCGGAACGGATTGGCGAGTTCATTGAGTATGGGATCGACGAGATCATGTTCGGTCGTCGTGGAGACAACGATCCCGAGTACTTCCAGCGTCTGGACGACGCGGTGATCTCGCAGTTCCGGTAGACTGGGAGGAACTGGGAAGGATGGTCCGTCATGGGGCCGAAGGAAGCAGCAGCATATGCCAAGCGGTACGTCGCCGAACTCTTCGGTGACGAGACCTTTGGGGAACTCGGACTTGAGGAGATAGACTTCGACTACGAGGTCAATCAGTGGAAGATCACCGTGGGGTTTTCGCGTCCTTGGCCGACGCCGCGCGATCCGCACGGAATCGGCTTCCAGTTGCCCGCGAATCGATCGTACAAACAGGTCACGATAAGCGAGGATGGCGAACGCGTGCTCTCAGTGAAGGATCGAGCGTTGCTATTTTCGGACTACCAGGAATGACTGCGTGCCTCGAGGATATCTGATAGATTCCAATGTGTTGGTGCTACTCGTCGTAGGGAGAGTAGCGCCACGTCTTATAGGACGCCATCGACGACTCAAACAGTATTCGCAGCAAGATTTTCTCCGCTTGCAGCGGTTGCTTGCAGAGTGTGAGACGTTGGTGGTGACTCCCAACATCTTAACTGAGTCGTCGAATCTACTAGCCACGGAACGGCGAGAATTGCTGTTAGGTGGTTTGCAAGAGTTGATCGATACGGAGTTGGAGCTGACAATTGCCAGTGTCGATGCGTGTCAACGGACAGAGTATCGACGTCTTGGCCTCGCCGACGCAGCATTGCTGGCTCTCGCGTCTCCGGCGCGACCGCTGCTGACAGCTGATAACCAGTTGTATGCTGCTGCGGTGACTGTGGTTCCGGAATCTGCGGTGTACTTTCGCGTCGGAGACAACAGGCACGATTCGTAGAAATGCGGTCGTGCGCATTGGCAAGGGGATTGTGCGATGAACTTTCGACGAATGGGACGAACCGGACTACGAGTCTCAGAAATCTGCCTCGGCACCATGACCTTCGGCTTCCAGACCGAGGCTGATGAGGCGTTCAAAATCATGGACGAGGCGTTCGACGGCGGCGTCAACTTCATCGACACGGCCAACGTCTACCCGCTGGGCACGAACGAGGCCGGCACGACCGAGTCCATCGTCGGACGCTGGCTGGCCGGCAGGCCGCGCGACCAGGTCGTGCTGGCGACCAAGTGCTCGGCCCCGATGGGACCGTCGCCCAACCAGCGCGGCACCTCCCGGCAGCACATTCTCTCGGCCGTCGACGAGTCGCTGCGGCGTCTGGGCACCGATTACATCGACCTCTACCAGCTGCACGGGCCGGACCCGAACACGCCCATTGAGGAAACCATGCGCGCGCTGGATGATCTGGTGCGCTGGGGCAAGGTGCGCTACGTGGGCGCTTCGAACTACCGAGCCTGGCAACTGGCGCTAGCCCTGGGAGCCTCGGACAAGGCGGGCATCGCCCGCTTCGACTGTGACCAGCCGCGCTACAACATCCTTTGGCGAGACATCGAGTCCGACCTACTCCCGCTCTGCCGCGACCAGGGCGTGGGAATCATCGCCTACAACCCGCTGGCCGGCGGCTTTCTGACCGGCAAGTACCGCAACACCGAGGATTTGCAGGACGACACCCGCTTCACGCTGGGCAACGCCGGGCCGCGATATCGGGCGCGCTACTGGGACGAGATCCAGTTCCAGCAGGTCGCCCGACTCCAGCGCTATTTCGCCGATCGCGAGATGAGCATCACCCATGCAGCGATTGCATGGGTCCTCGCCCAGGACGGGATCACGTCGGCGATCGTCGGCGCGTCGCGGCCGGAGCAGATCGTGGATTCGCTGGGTTACTCGGAGATCGAGTTGACTGAGGAGGACCTGGGGTTTTGTGATCAGGCGTGGTACGAGATTCCCCGTCCGACGGATCCAGAAGTGGCGATGCGGTAAGGAGCAGTAACATGGCAATCGAAGTAGGCATATGGCGTATCGACGATGAAGCGAAGTCGATGCGTCTCATGGGCATGAATCTCGAGAATCGACTGCAAGATATCCTGGCACATGACATATCGCTGATTGGCCAGGACTTGATCGTCATAGGACGCGAAGTTTTAACCCCATCAGACGGGCGTATAGATATATTGGCGATCAATGCCCTTGGCAATCTAGTAGTTATTGAGCTGAAACGAGATCGCACCCCGCGAGATGTCGTCGCGCAAGTGTTGGATTATGCGTCTTGGGTGCGCAATATGGATGCAGAGGATATACAACGGACATATGTTGACTATCAGAATCGATTTAGCACATCAACCGCACCGCAAGGGGTAACGCAGGCACTGAGAGACGCTTTCGGCAAGCCGCCCACAGAATTGAACGCGACACACCAAATGATCATAGTTGCGAGTGCGCTCGATCCAGCAACGGAGCGCATTGTTGCCTACTTGCGTGAAGAATACGAGATAGAGATAAACGTCGCCCTGTTTCGCACATTTGAAGATGAGGGCAAGCAATACCTAACACGAGCGTGGTTAGCAGATTCGGAGGAAGTGCATGCTGAACAAAGGGGTCCAGGAAATGAGTCACGGACGTGGAACGGCGAATTCTACGTTAACTTTGAAGAAGGGGAGCATCGGAGCTGGGACGATGCCAGGGACTACGGTTTCGTTAGCGCTGGGGGTGGCGCACGCTTTCAGAGTTTTATGGAACGTCTTCAGGCCGGCAGCGTGATTTGGGCATATGTGCCCAAGGCTGGGTACGTGGGAATGGGTGAGGTTACGTCAGAGGCCGTTCACTTCAGCGAGTTTACTGTTCGAGTGAACGGTAAAGACGTGGCGATTACTGAAGTGGAGACAAAAGCATTGAATCCCTTCGACGTGGGATACGACCAGTATTTTGTTGGTGTGAATTGGCGAAAGGCGGTTGATGTCACAGATGCGGTGTTCGAACCCGGACTCTTCGCAAACCAGAACACGGTTGCCCGACCGAAAACGGAACAGTGGCAGTTTACTGTGGACCTGTTGCGGCAGATGTGGAGTGTTGACTAAGGCCTACAACCACACCGGATCGTGCGACCCTGGCTTGACGGTTCGTCCCCACTTTGGCGTGATGTCGCTGAAGTGGATTGGGAAACTGAGGCGGGTGAGGGTTCCGTAGTCGGAGTCGACATCTTCGCTGTACTTGTCGGCTAGTCGGTAGCCCTCGTCGGGGTCGGCGTCTTCGATCTTGTGTAGAGTTCCCAGCCTCAGGAACCATGCGGCGGTCTGGCCCAGTGCGACCTTGACGTGCCAGCTGCCGCCTTCGACCGCCCGGCGGCGGAGGGCTTCGAGGGCTCCGTATGCGCCCCAGTAGCCGGTACCGTAGTCGTTGAGCGCGATGGCTGGTCCGGTGCCCATCATGCTGGTCAGGTCCTTCTGCTGGACGTGGTGGATGCCGGTCGCGGCCTGAACGTTGCCGTCGAAGCCTCGCTTTTCCTGCCAGGGACCGAACTGTCCGTACGCGTTCTCGGAGATGTAGATGATCCCCGGTCGGCGCTCGGCCAACGCCTCCGGACTGAGGCCGCGGCGAGCCAACGACCTGGCGCGATAGGACTGGCTGAAGATGTCGGCTTCATCGATCAGATTCCAGATCGTGTCCTTGCCTTCGTCGGTATCGAAGTCGACGTGTGCGCGCCGTTTGCCGTGTCCGGTGTCGGCCTGGGCGGCTTGCATGTCGGCGACGCCGGGCGCGCCGATGTGCAGTGCGTCTGCGCCGAGCGCGGCGAGGGTGCGAGAGATCGTCGGACCGGCGAGCACCTTGGTGTTGTCGATCACGCGGACGCCATGGAGCGGCAGATCGCCGCCGGGAATCGGTTTGGCCGGCGCATCGCCAATGCGTTCGATGATTACGGCGGGCGATTCAGCGAGCAGTTTGCCCTGCGGGTGAGCGAGCCATTCCTCCAGCGACTTGACGACGACGCCGGGGAGCTGCGCGTCAATCAACTTGGCCTCAAGATCTGCGGAGTCGCGGGAGGCGACGTGTTCGGCGACGTTGTCGTAGTCGCAGCCAAGGACCTCGAAAGTGCGCTCGACGATGTGCGGGAAGCCGCCCAGCAGATACAGATAGCGACCGTCGCGAGTGGGGAAAATCCCCTGTCCGGGAGCGAGCGAATCGGGCATGGACTCGAGCGCGTTGACGCCATTGACCTTGAGCACCCACATCGAGGAGATGCCGACGGCGGCCTGTCCCATGTGAATCTGCGCGGTCTGTCGCTGGCCGGTTTGCTGGTGGCGGATGTCATCGACGACGCCGGCAATGTTGCCGAGGATGGTCGAGACTCCAGAAGCGAGACGCAGCGGGGATGGGTAGATGGGGTCGCCCTCGCCGACGAATTGGATGTCGGATTGGCTCGGGGTGATGCCGGCGGCGTGGCTGATGGCGTTGAAGTCGTCTCGGTCGAGGGTCATCGGGTGCTCTTCCTGCATCGGCGGATCGAATACTGAGGGCCTAGAGTCAGGCTAAGGGCTACCCGATCAGCAGGTTGCCTTTCCGCTTCCCCGTCGCGGAGGCGTGTGCAAGACTCTCGCTCCTCTTCCACGAGAGACGGATGCGTAATCCTCAACCGCCCCCTCCTCCGAGCGGGGGCCTGCTCCCCGGCTACTGCACGGCGGCCATACTTGCAGCTGACATCCGGCAGGCAGGAACTAGTCGGTGGCAGCGTAGCCAGGCCTGAGCGGGGACCCGCTCGGGGGCGGGGACGGGAAACTGAGTGATGGGTCGGTCTGAGCGAAGAGGTAGAGCGGCTGATGCGACGAAGCGTTGGGGCATATTCTGGTGCTCCGACCAGATGGATGGATGTCGGCGCGATGCATTTGCAGGTTCAAGACTCGGAAGACGACGCGCTTTGGCGTTTGGCTGACCGTCGGGGGCTTTCTCGTCGCCGGTTCCTGTCGTTGTTGGTAGCTGGTGGGACGGCTGCGGTGCTGGCTGCTTGCGGCGATGAGATTCCGATAGTGTCGGACGGCTTGCGTGATCAAACGGAGGAGGGTGAGATGAAGACTGTGTTCAAAGATCCCACGCCGTTCATCCGGCAGGGACGGTCAGGGCTTGAGGCTCGACTTGAGCTGATGCCTGGCCTGATCACGCCGTCGGAGCTGTTCTTTGTCAGGAACAATTCGAACAGTGTGGACCTGTCGATTGATGACTGGTCGCTGACGATCGAAGGGGATGCGGTCGAGCGACCGCAGCGGTTGAGCTACGGGGAGATCATGGAACTCCCAGGTCGAGCGATCGTCTCGTATCTCGAATGCGCCGGCAATCAGCGGGTCATGTTTGATCGCTTGCAGGGGCGTCCTGCTCCCGGAGAGCAGTGGGGTCGCGGCGCGATCAGTAATGGTGAGTGGCAGGGAGTGTCACTGGCGGATGTCTTGACACTTGCAGGGATTTCCGACGGCGCACAAAGCGTGCTCCTTATCGGATTGGATCGCGAGTCGCCGGAGCGCGGATTTCGCCGCGTCCTGCCCGTCGAACGGGCGCTGCATCCCGACACGCTGCTCGCCTATGGGCTGAATGGCAAGCCGCTGCCGAAAGATCACGGATTCCCGCTTCGGGCGATCGTGCCGGGCTGGGTCGGTAGCTCGCAGATCAAGTGGTTGGGACGGATCGAAGTGTCGTCGGAGCGGCTGTGGACTCGGAACAACACGACGTCGTACGTCTTGCTGGGTGACGAGTACGAGGCAGAGGGCGAAGCGGCCGGAGCGGTGATTACTCAGCAGTCGATCAAGAGCGCACTGGCGCTGCCCTGGCCGGCTGAGGTGGCGCCAGGTACGCAGAATCTGCGGGGATTTGCTCATTCGCCGCATGGCGAGATTTCGAGGGTGGAGTGGAGCGACGATGGTGGTCAGAGCTGGAATAGGGCAGCGGTTGCTCAGCCGCAGGAGGAGTACTCGTGGGCGGCGT
Organism: Dehalococcoidia bacterium; assembly: GCA_965232875.1. GTDB lineage: Bacteria > Chloroflexota > Dehalococcoidia > Bin125 > Bin125 > Bin125. Next base: position 818,947 of record OZ247431.1, read on the forward strand.
TCGAGTTTGGGTGGGACGCGTCTGCAGGCGAGCACACGGTGATGACGCGGGCGACGGACGTTCAAGGGAACACGCAGCCGGATCGGGTGCCGTTCAATGAGAAGGGGTACCTGTTCAATCAGCCGTTGCCTCATCCGATTTTGGTGGTGTGAGGCGTATGGGCATAGCCAGCGGCGTCATACCCGCGCTACGCCGCGGGTATCTCGTCGAGCGTCTCACAATCGGCCGAACCGGAGCAATCGCGTCGCGCGTAGACGCCGTATTGGTTTCTGTCCTTTGTGCTCATCGCATCGAGATACCCGCGACGTAGCGCGGGTATGACGGAGTTGGGCTGAGGATCTGTAAGGGCACTGCGTTACCCTTGCCTGAACTGAGAACTCTGGGAGGGACTGCCATGCGTGCTGCCGTACTTGAAGCTCCGAACACTCCGTTGACGATCAAGGATTTGGTCCAGGACGAGCCGCAATATGGCGAAGTGCGCGTGAGGATGGGCGCGGCGGGAATCTGCGCCTCGGACCATCACATCATGGATGGCACGGCGGCGTTTCCGTTGCCGTCGGTGCTTGGTCATGAAGGCGCAGGCACGATTGAGGAAATCGGTCCGGGCGTGACGAGTCTGAAGCCCGGCGACCGCTGCATCCTGTCGTTCGTCACGCCGTGTGGCCAGTGCCCGACCTGTCGTCGTGGTGAGCCGCAACTGTGCGACCTGCACCAGGCCACCGGCTCGCGACTGCTCGATGGCACGGTGCGTCTGCGCGACGACGCCGGGCGCGAGATCTTCCAGATGGGCAAGCTCGGCGTCTTTGGCGAGCATGTGGTTACGGCACAGCAGGCCTGCTTCCCGATTCCCGATGCGGTGCCGATGGAAGTGGCGGCGCTGATTGGCTGCTCGGTGACGACTGGTGTGGGCGCGGTGATCAACCAGCCGACCGCGCGCGCCGGGATGACGGTCGCCGTGATAGGCGCCGGCGGGGTCGGTCTGAACGCGATCCAGGGCGCGAAGATGCTCAACGCGAGCAAGATCATCGCGGTCGACATCCATGATCACAAGCTTGAGTTCGCCCGGAAGTTTGGCGCGACCGACACCGTCAACGCGCGCAATGTCAACGCTGCTGCAGCGGTGATCGAGCTATCGAACGGCGGCGTTGACTTCGCCTTCGACACGTTTGGCTCGGATGTGACGGCGAACCAGGTGTTTGAGTCGTTGGGCAAGGGCGGCACGGGCGTAATCGTCGGTCTGGCGCCAACGGAGGCTGTGGGGTCGTTCGACCTGGTCGACATGGTGCGCAAGCAGAAGACGATGGTCGGCTCGTACTATGGCTCGGCCTCGCCGCATCGGACATTCGAGACGCTGGTAGACGCCTACGTCAACGGTCGGATCGAGGTCGATCACATTGTGCAGCGCAAGTACCCGCTGGACGAGATCAACGAGGCGTTCCATGCCCTCGAGCGCGGCGAGGACGGTCGGGGCGTGATTGTCTACGATTGATAACTGTAGGAGAGAGTGATTGGCCGAGATCGTGAGCATTCCACGGGTCACGGATGTCAAGCCGCTTGACGGACAACGAGTCTGGTTGCGCTTCGAAGATGGGTGCGCCGGCGAAGTTGACCTCGCCGCGGGCGACTTTCTGGATGATCAACCGGAACTTCTAGACCTACTCAAAGACCGTAGGTTCTTTGAGCAGATTGCCTGGCGCGAAGACTCTTATCTCGGTTGGAGTTCGCAACACTGGGTGGAGGGCATTGAGCTGTACGCCTTCCTCAACGGTCGCACTCTGAGAGAACAACTGGGCCTGCTCGATGCTGAGCGCGACCCATTGGACCGCCCCCTTCGTTTGGTCGAGGTGGAGGCATTGAGTGACTATCGATTGCGCCTGCAATACTCAAACGGAGTGAGTGGGGTCGTTGACATGTCTCACCTCGTCGGCAGCGGAGTGTTTGAACTCTGGAATGATCCCGCAGAGTTCGAGAAGGTGCGGATAGGCAAGTTCGGTGACTATTTGTATTGGAACGAACAGATAGACTCGTGCGCGCTGCACTTGTACGAGCGAATCACCGGAGTTGATGCTCACGGGTTCGGCACTTCAGACCCGGTAGCGATGAGCGCCGACTAGCAGGTGCCGGAGATCTGCCGCTTCGATGGGATTGTGATCTCAATGATCTACGACGATCACAACTGGCCTCATGTTCATGTTCGATTTGCCGGAGATGAGGCGTCATACGACCTCAGGAAGATGGCGATTACGGACGGTGGCCTGCCTAGCGCCAAGCAGAAGGACTTCCTGGCCTGGGCTCGGCTCAGGGAGAGAGAATTGATCGAGGCGTGGTCGCGCGCGGAACGGCACCTCCCAATCGGCAAGATCGCACGCCCCTGAAACCGAGAGCCTTACGCCAGCGTGGCGATGTGCTGGGACTTGATCAGGTCCCAGTCGATTTCGAAGCCGAGGCCTGGGTTGGTTGGGGCGGAAACCATGCCTCCAGACATGTCGATGTCCTCGACGAGGCCGTAGACGAAGCCTCCGGTGCTGGGGAAGTACTCGTAGAACTCGCAGTTGGGGACGGCCATGATTACGTGCAGGTTGGCGACGTTGTTGAGGCTGTTGCCACCGTGGTGGATCTCGCACTTCATCTGGAAGCCCTCGGCCAGGTGACAGAGGCGGACGAGCGGCGTGATCCCTCCCGTCACGGCGACGTCGCCGCGCAGGATGTCGGTGGCGTACTGCGTGATCCACTGAGTCATGCCGTAGTAGCGGCCGGGCGCGTACTCGGTTGACATGATTGGGATGTCGAGCTTCTGGTGCAGCTTGACGTAGTTGTAGATGTCTTCCTCGACCAGCGGATCCTCGTACCAGTAGTAGTTGAGGTCTTCGATCGCACGCCCGACGCGCATCGCATCTTCGTACTGGTAGCTCCACATGCTGTCGAGCATCAGGATCATGTCGTCGCCGACGGCTTCACGGACGGCTTTGCAGATTTCAATATCCGGCTTGGCCACGCCGTGCGGGTGGATCTTGTGAGCGATCCAGCCGTCGTTCTGGAACTGGAGCGCTTCCTCGGCGTATTCCTCGGGGGTTTCCCACCAGGCGGTCGAGGAGTAGACCGGGACCTCGTCCTTGCACGTGCCGAGCAGGCGGTGGATGGGCTGGTTGGCGATTTTGCCGTTGATGTCCCAGAGGGCGATGTCGATCGCGCCGATGGCAGCGGTCGAGACGGCTCGGTTCTGCTTGTAGAGGTCGTGCCAGATGCGGCCGATGTCCTGCGCGTTCTTGCCGATCACGCGCGGCTTTAGGATGTCGATCAGGACCTGCGCGTGGTGTTGGGGACGTGAGAGGAAGGCGTTGCCGGTGACGCCGGCGTCAGTCTCGACGCTCACGACGGAGAGTTGGTTGGCTCCGCCGAAGCGCATGCCGGAACCGACACGCCAGTTGGGGGTTTCCCAGTTGAAGACTTCGACCTTGACGCCGGTGATGTTGATGGTCATGTAATGCTCTCCAGAGTCCTTGGCCGTGCGCTCATCAAACAGGATCGCCTATGATGGCGCTAGGGCAGGCGACCGTCGTGCTGGGGGAAATTGGCGCACAACGGCCGCCCTAGCGCGGGTTGCTAACCCCGCGCTTGCCCGCTCCTATCGTCCTCTGAATTGCGCGGGACGCTTTTCGAGGAAGCTGTCGATTCCCTCTTGCCGATCCTCGGAAGCTCCGGTCACTCCGAGACCCCAGGCTTCTCTTTCGACCTGCATGTCGAAGCTCGGCGCCTGGTTGTTGACGAGGCGCTTGGTGAGCTCGATGGCCAGCGACGGACCTCGGGCGATCTTCTCGGCCAGGGCGATGGCTTCTTCGACGAGGGTCTCGGGGTCGAGGGTTCGATTGGTCAGACCGTAGCGCTCGGCGTCGTTGGCGTTGAGCGGCTCTCCGGTGTACATCAGCTCGAGCGCTCGGCCTTTGCCCAGCATTTGCGGCAGGTAGAAGGTGCTGCCCGTGTCCGGCACGATGGCGCGGTGGACGAAGGCGCTGATGAAACGCGCGTTGGTCGAGGCCAGGCGGATGTCGCAGGCCAGCGCCAACGACATCCCCGCTCCGGCGGCGGCGCCGTTGACGGCCGCGACGATCGGCTTCGGATAGTCATTGAGCGTCGAGAACAGCACTCCGTAGTGGCCGATCGGCGCTTCCTTGTGACGCCGATAGCCGCTGGCCTCGTCGAGCTCCTCCGAGAGCTTGCGCGCGGCTTCGCCGCCGGAGACGTCTGCGCCGGCGCAGAAGCCTCGGCCGGCGCCGGTGACGACCATCGCCTTGACCGAGTCGTCGTGGCGGGTCGATTCAAGCACATCGAGCAGCTCATGCACGAGACGCGGTCCCATCGCGTTCATCTTCTCGGGACGGTTAAGCGTGACGATGGCGACGTTGTTCAGATGTTCGAGGGTGAGGTCCTGGTAGGACATGGTGGGTAATGCCTTTCGCTGTTGCTTCACATTATTGCTGGTCGGATCAAGAGCTCCCCCTCTGGGGGAGCTGCCGAAGGCTGAGGGGGCTCCCCGTGTAAGGGGTTGACTGACGACAATGGTGCCGCTGGCCCCCTCCGCCCCTTCGGGGCACCTCCCCCAGAGGGGGAGGTCTTCTTCACACCTTGTAGCCGCCGTCAACCGAGATCACTTGACCCGTAATCCCCGCCGACTCCGGCGCAGCCAGCAGCGCCGCCATTGGACCGAGCTCTTCTGGTTCGAGGACCCGGTTTTGCAGGTTTTCGGCGGCTCTCAAGGCGTAGGCTTCTTCGGCTGAGATTCCAGCAGCCTTGCCCATCGCTTCCCAATCGACAAGCGCCGTATTCGTCCAGCCCGGACACAGACAGTTCACCGTGATCCCATGCGACGCCACATCGTGAGCCAGCGCCCGAGTAAACCCGATCAACCCATGCTTCGCCGCCGTGTACGCCAGCGCCCCGCCCGACCGCTTGGCGTAGCCCGATCCAATCGTCAGAATCCGGCCGTAGCCGGCGTCCTTCATGTGCGGCAGAGCCTCCCGAGTCGTCCAGTACGCCGACGTGAGATTCAGCGCCAGGTTCGCCTCGAACACATCGTCGTCATGAGTAAACGGATTCTGCGATCCCCGCACCGGCGCGCCGCCGCCGACGTTGTTGACCAGGATGTCGCAACTGCCGAACTCGGCCATCGCACGACGCACCGGCTCCTTGGATTGATCGCGATCCAGCGCATCGGCTATCACGGCCAGTCCGCGTGTGCCGATCTGCTCGACCTCGGCGACGACCTCATCAAGCTGCGCCTGGGTGCGCGAGGAGACGACGATGTTGGCTCCGTGACGAGCCATCTCCAACGCAATCGCACGCCCAATCCCACGCCCACCACCAGTCACAACCGCGATCCTGCCGTTCAGACTGCCCATAATCGGTTCGCTTTCATCCACTAAGACTGGCGTCAAGATAAGGGATGGAAGTCCATTCCCCTCTCCCCATTTTCTCTCCCCCCCTTGCGGGGGGAGAGGGGAACGGGGGAGTAGAAAGAGAACTGGTGTTCGTATACCATCACCGATCCACAGCAATCGAGTGGAGGTGATTGATGGTTTGGACTGGTGATGGCGCGGTCGGACTGATTCGGACTCAGCGGCGAACTCAACGGCGGACGGCTCGGCCGATTCGGCGGCGGGTGACGCCGGGGGATCCAGGCTGCCGGGCGGTTCCTCGGCCTCAGCCTCGGCCTTTGAGTTCGCGGGCGGCGTACCATGGCACTCTGAGGGGGATGTGATGGTCACGACGCGAGGTCTGGAGCAGGAAGTCGAGAGCGCGCTGCTGGAAGCGGGCGCGTCGGACGAGCGCGCGCGGGCTGCGGCGAGCTCGCTGGGCGACGAAATCGTTCAGTTGCCAACCAAGAGCGAACTGGATCAGGGCCTGCAGGAACTGCGCGCTGAGATGCGCGAGATGCGCGACGAACTGCGCGCTGAGATGCGCGAGATGCGCGACGAACTGAACGATCGGATGGACCGGCTTGAGCGCACGATGTGGCGGCTGGCAATGCTGGGGTTTGCGATGTGGTCGGCGACGTTTGGCGCGTTGATGTATGCAGTCTTCGGCTAGGCTGCCCGCTCCCCCATTGCGAGGAGATCTACCAAATCCCCTTGCCCCGCTCCCCCCCCCTTTGCGAGGAGATCTACCAAATCCCCTTGCCCCGCTCCCCCCCCCTTTGCGAGGAGATCTGCCAAATCCCCTTTCCCCTCTCCCCCCCTTGCGGGGGGAGATGCCGCAGGCAGAGGGGGGGGTCAGCCTGGCGATGACCTTTGGTAATGCTGAACGGTCTTGGCCTGGCCGCCCCCCTCTGTCACTCCGTGACATCTCCCCCGCAAGGGGAGAGGGGAATGGGGAGGCGCAAGGCGACATCCCCCCCACAAGAGGGAGAGAGTGCGGCCGATCCCTTCTCCCTGGTCGCTGCGGTACCTTGAATGACAGGAGGATGGCATGGCCATCATGACTCGCGAGTTAGAACGTGGACTGGTTGAAGCCGGTGTGTCGCCCAAGCAGGCCGAGCGGATCGCCGTGGGACTCGATGAGCGCCTCAGCGAAGTGGCCACAAAGCAGGACCTGCGCGACCTCAAACATGACCTTGAGCGCCAGGTCGACCGGCTCGAGCGCACCATGTGGCGGGTCTTCCTTGGACTGGGCACGATCATGCTGGCCATGTTTGGGGCCGTGTTTGGTGCGTTGATGTATGCGGTCTTCGGCTAGGCTGAGCGCAACGGATAGCGGAGGACGACGATGACTACCGAGACGGCGCCGGACCCGATCGTCCATGACTGGTCCAACGACCTCGAACAAGAGCTCGTCGAGACCGGCATGGAGGCGCCCCAGGCCAAGGCCTTCGCCCGAGCCTTCGAGCTCGGCATGATGCGCGTACTCTCCGTTGTGGCGACCAAAGAGGAACTGTTTCAGACCAAACAGGAACTCAAACAGGAATTCAGAGACGGGATCGGCAGCCTGCGCAGCGAACTCAAAGACGAGATCGCCAACCTGCGCAGCGAACTCAAAGACGAGATCGCCAACCTGCGCAGCGAACTCAAAGACGAAATCGCTAACCTGCGGCGCGAGATGCGGTTTCAGTTTGTGATCTTGGCTGGGCTGATGGCTGGGCTGATGGGCGGAATCATTGCCAAGCTCTGAGGTTGCTCGACGGGCCCCCTCCGCCCCGCTCAGACTCTCCCCCCTTGAGAATGATGCATAAGTCAGTTTCCCGTCCCCGCCCCCGAGCGGGGACCCGCTTTGGCATAGCCCAGGCTGCTCGGATAGGTCCCGGTTGACCAGATACAAGCGACAAGCATGACCGCCGGTAACAAGCCGGGGAAGGAGCAGGCCCCCGCTCGGAGGCGGGGGCGGTTGAGGGGTTATGCATCGGTCTCCCCCTTGCGGGAGGAGATGCCGCATCCCTTTCCCCTCTCCCCCCTTTGGGGGGAGATGCCGTAGGCAGAGGGGGGGGGGGGCGGCCTGCGCTTGACTTCTGGGGCTATGTTGCGTCAGTGTAATTTTGACGGCGCGGGACAGATAATCGGTTGCGGAGCCGGCTCATTATCAGCGATGATCACGACGTGGAAAGTAGATACCCAGGGGAAACCATGCGCGGCCCGTCCCCGACTCGATCGGGGAGCGGGAACCTCGCAGGCCCCGGCGCATGGATGCAATGCTAGAAGGAGAGGCGCGATCGGCGACATGCAGCAGACAGGTACGAGGCGAGGGGAAACAGGCTCCGCTCGCTCACTCAGCCCAGAGAAAGGGCAGACAATGATTGGAAACGTTGCGCAAAAGCGCACACATTTGGTGGCCCTGGCAGCGCTGCTTGCCTTGGTCGCCGCGATGTTCGTCGCTCTCGCTCCGGCAGCGGCGCACGACCTTGGAGTTTGTGACGATCCCGAGTACCTGACGGCAAGCAAGTGTCGGATGGAAGTCGCGGTTGACCACGACGACGACAGCGCGACTCCGGATCAGGCATCAACGGACGGCTCCGCGCCCGCAAACAACGACCCGTGGACGGCCGGTACACACACCTCCGGGAACCACCCGCCGACACTGACGGTCACGGTTCTTGACAGCGACGGCATCGTTTCCGATGACTCAACGGTCAACGTGTTGATCTCTGTCGCCAACATCCATGTCGCCGAGCCTCGCACTGGTGATCCTCTTGTGGGCGCTGAGACCGACTTCAGCACCGACGTCTCGCTTGAGTTCTTGCGCGTCTCCGGTGAGTTGGAAGGTCCTGCGACTGCTCCCACGCTGACAGCGACCGCCAACATCAACGATGACAACTCTTCGGGGTCCGCACTCGGAACCCTCGTCATCCCGGCTGGCACGACGCCCGGTACCTACACGGTCTCGACTCGGTTGACGCTGCGCACCGGAGACAATTCGTACTTCGACTACAGCGGCAACGAATTCGCCACCAAGACGGCGCGGACGACCTTTGTCGTCGGCGACGCCGGTGTCGGCGTCTCCTCGTCCGAGTTGAGCCTGGGCAACCGCGAACCCGACGACCCGACGACGCTAACCGACGAGACCAAGGCCGAAACCGGCAGCGACTCCGCCACCGGCGACGGCATCAACCTGGTCGTCACGTCGAGCAACTCGCTTGGCAACAAGTCGAACAACGGCGACGTGGACCAGATCACGGTGATCGCCCCCGGCGGCACCATCATGATCAACAGCCCAATGAAGGACGAGTCTGGCGATACCACTCGACCGCATAACAGGATCGCCATCTTTACCGCTGCATCGGGCAACAACAGCTCTTCGATCAGCGAGACGTCAGTCACCAAGAATGCTGCCACGGACGACGCGATCCAGCAGACGATGTCGATCACCGTCAACAAGGCAAATGACGAGCCTGGCACAGTCGAGGTCTACGTCATCCTGGCAGGTAAGGGCGGGGCGATCAGCAACACGCTCGAGCTGAATTTCACCGGTCCGAACGACGCTGTGGCCATCGGCGAACCGTCCAGCAGCCTGCTGGCATTCTCCGAAACCCTGACCCCGGAGCCTTCGGGAGCGGCGCAGCGTGATGTGATCACATTCGCGCTCAGCGCGACCGATGCCGGCGGCAACCCCGGCGCCGTCCCGAACCTGACCACCCGCATCCTCAACCCCGACAACAAGGTCATGAACCAGGACATGATCGGTGTTGTGCAGGGCCCGAACGCGAGCGCCGTCCGGAACGCGCTGCTCACGTTGACCGCCATGCCCTCCGAGCTGTCTCCGTTGAAGAGTGGCGCGTACACGATCAGGGTCACCTCGAGCGCCGGTCTGACGGCCACGGGTGAGTTCCTCGTGACGAACCGCCCCGACGGGGTCGAGATCAGTGTTGACAACAATGCGCCGAGCGCAGTTGGCGACCCCGTCAGCGTGAGCGCCACTGTCACGGCGGACGGCGAAGTCGTGCCCGACGGCACCCAGGTCACCTTCCACGCGAGCGATGTCTCCAGCGACGGCGACTCCGTGCTCGTCGCCGTGGGCAGCGGAGCTGTACAGGGCACCAAGGACGGCATGGCCGAGGCCTCGTTCGTCACCGTCGGCGCCGGTAGCTCCGTGATTTCCGCCACCGCGTACAAGACCACGGCCATTGAGGTCATCAACAGCAGCGCTGGCGCCCCCGCGCCGACGCCTGCCGAAGCCCCGTCTTCCGCCGGCCTGGCCCTCTCGGCTGACGAAGAAGACCTCAGCACCGACGACAGCGTGACCATCACGGCGATGGTGACCGACAGCGACGGCAACCCGGTCCAGGACGGCACCCAGGTGACCTTCTACAAGTCCGGTGACGCCCGAGCCTTCGGCCCGAGCACAGTGGCGACCGCGGGCGGTTCCGCCTCCGTGGTCTACATCGTCGGCGACGACGATCTGCTCCTGCGCGCAGTCTCCGGTTCCGCTTCCGCCGTGCTTCGACTTGAAGTGACCAACGCCGACGAGCAGGCTGCGATCGACGCTGCCGCTGCCGCCGCCGAGGCTGCTGCTGCTGCCGCCGCCGAGGAAGAGGCTGCTGCCGCCGCCGAGGAAGAGGCTGCTGCCGCCGCCGAGGAAGAGGCTGCTGCCGCCGCCGAGGAAGAGGCGGAAGAGGCTACCGCCGCTGAGGCTGCGGCCGCACGCCAGGCTGAAATCGACGCTGCCGTTAAGGCCGCGCTCGCAGCCCAGGCGGCCGCCGCTGAGGCCGCCGCTGAGGCCGCCGCTGAGGCCGCCGCTGAGGCCGCCGCCGCTGCTGCTGCTGAGGCTGCCGCCGAGGCCGCCGCTGCCGCCGCTGAGGCCGCCGCCGAGGCCGAGCGCATCGCCGCCGGCATCGCCGCCGAAACCGCGCGCCTGTCCGGCATGTCCGGCTTCAATAGCTGGCTCGCCGAAGGCTCCACCACCTCCAGCGCCCTCTTCAGTGCGCTGAGTTCCGGTGGCGCGACCGCACTCCACATCTGGAACGGCTCCGCATGGGTCCGCTACTCGGTCGTGGACGGCGCGATGGTGCCTGGCTCGGTCGACTTCGAAATCAACCGAGGTAACGTCCTGTTCATCAGCAACTAGGACATCTCCCGGCCCCTGCGTGCGCAGGGGCCGGGACGCCTCCGTTGACGAATGCGATCCTGAAAGGACGCTGAAATGCAACGATTTAGAAAGATGTCGCGACTGGCCGCACTGGCTCTGGGTGTCGTGATTGCAATCGCCGCAGTGGCCTCGGCCTCTGCGCAGCAAGAACCGCCCCACCGCTTCTACGGCACCGGCGCGACCGCTGGCGACACCATCGGTGTGGTCGACGACATGGGCAACGAGTTTGACTCGACCACCGTCGCCGATGACGGCACCTGGTACATCGACGTCGACCGCGACGCCGTTGACGGCGTGAGCTTCACGCTCAACGGCAAGTCCGCCGACGCCGAAGTCAACCCTGCCGGCTCCGGCCAGTCCGCAGTCTCCGTCACCGCCATGGCCATGGAAGACGACTCCATGGAAGACGGCAGCATGGAAGACGGCAGCATGGAAGACGGCGACGACCTCGATTCGCTCGAGGGCGAAGACGACTCCATGGACGACGGCAGCATGGAAGACGACTCCATGGACGACGGTTCGATGGACGAAGGCGACACCGAGTACCCAGGTACGGGTAGCGGTGGCCTCGCTGACGGCAGCGGTGTCTCAGCCGGCCTGATCGGCCTGCTGATCGCCCTGAGCGTCGCCGCAGTCGCAGGCCTCCGCCGAGTCCGCAACCGCGCCTAGTTCTCGCAATCGGACAACCCGTCCTAACTCCAAGGGGCGGGGCCGAAAGGCCCCGCCCCTTGTTGCGTTAAGGACCAAAGCTCCGTCATTCCGGCCCCCTTCACCATCATTCCGGCGCCACTACCGTCGTTCCGGCCTACGCCGGAATGACGGAGTGTCGGGGCTGCGATGACAGAGTGTGGGGAGGAACGACGGAGTGCGGGGCGTTCGTTGCCTGAGCGTAATCAGTGATCTCCCGTGACCGATTATGGGCTGGCCTGGCGATTGGGGGTTGCTGCATAGTCGAGGTGTCAGCGATCAAATCCCTGGGCGGCGTGCGCCTGGGAGAGGGAGTTTGTCATGATCTCGACGTTCTTGCGGCGCAAATCTCGGTTGGCGGTGTTGGTGGTTGGGGCGGCGGTCGTCCTGGCCTTGCTCTGGTCGGCGGCCTCTGCTCAGCCTGGGCAGCCGCCCTTCCTGCTCTACGGCGACGGCGAGACGGGCGATGTCGTCATGGTCTATGACGTGGATGGCGAAGAGTTGGGTACCGCGATGGTCGCCGAGGACGGCACCTGGTATGTGAACGTCGTCTGCGACAGCGACGAAGTGAAGACGATCAGCTTCAGCCTCAACGGCGCAATGGTCCAGGCGGAGATCGATCAGACGGGAGAGGATCAGGCCAACGTGATACTGATGCCAATGGGGCAGCCGTCCGACGAAGATGGCGTGAGCATGACGATCACGGCAGGACAGACGGACCAATCCGACGACGGCGATCTCCTCAGTGAAGACGAAGCCCTGGGCACCGGCGCAGAGATCTCCATGTACGAGGACTCAGCCGCCGACATGTCCGGGGACCTGGCCGCCGACATGGCCGGGGACGAGACCGGCGACACGTCAATGGCCTCCGGCAATCAAGCGAATCAAACGAATGGTGGCTACCCAGAGTCGGGCAGCGGTGGTCTGGCGGACGGCGGCCCCGGCAGCGAGGCCCTGATCGGCACCATCGCACTGCTAGCCATGGTCGGTGTCATCGCCAGCCTTGGAGCAGTCAAGATGCGCCGCTCGAGGAATCGGGCGTAAGTCCCGCTCCGCTGCTGCGCAGCACCTCCCCCTGCAAGGGGGAGGAGATTGAAAGCGAAGCTCCCCCCTGAGTGGGGGGAGCTTCGCTTTGTCGCCCCTCTGGTCCCCTCTCCCTCTGGGAGAGGGGACCAGAGGGGCGACTGGTGAAATGGTGTAGTAGTCTGCTGAGAGTTTGAGTCTTACAACTTAGGAGAATTCCAGTGGCAGAATTGAGTGGCGCGCAGATCGTCGCCAAGTCGCTCGCGACGCAGGGCGTTGAGGAGATGTTTGGGTTGGTCGGGGTGCCGGTGGTACCGATTTCGATCGCCTGGCAGCAAGAAGGCAAGCCGTTTGTCGGCGTGCGACACGAGCAGGCGGCGGGCTACGCGGCTCAGGCGGCGTCCTACATGCGCGGTCATCTGTCGGCGGCGCTGGTCGTCTCGGGGCCGGGGATGACGAACGTGATCTCGGCGCTGGGCAACGCGCAGGCCAACTGCTGGCCGATGATCCTGCTCGGCGGCGCGGCGAATATCACGCTGTCGCAGATGGGCGACTTCCAGGACGCGCCACAGGTCGAAGCGGCGCGGCCGTTCGTCAAGTGGTCGGACCAGGCGCGCGACGTGCGGCTGATCCCGCGACTGATCGCACAGGCCACCCGCGCAGCAATCAACGGGCGTCCCGGTCCGGTCTACCTGGACCTGCCGGGCGACGTGATCGATGCGGTCGTCGACGAGTCCGAGGTGCAGTGGGCGCCTCGCGTCGAGGAACCGCAACGACCGATGGTCTCGCAGGAGTCGGTGGAGGCGGCAATCGAGGCGCTGAAGTCGGCCTCGAACCCGCTGGTCATCGTCGGTAAGGGCATGGCCTGGTCAAAGGCGGAGCAGGAAGTCCAAGAGTTCGTCGACAAGACGGGCATTCCCTGGCTGGCGACGCCGATGGGCGCTGGCGTCGTGCCGGCCGACGCGCCGAACAACGCAGCGGCGGCTCGGACGCACGTGCTCAAGAACGCGGACCTCGTGGTCCTGCTGGGCGCGCGCCTGAACTGGATCCTGCACTTCGGCAAGCCGCCGCGCTTCAAGGAAGGCGTGCGGATTGTCCAGCTCGATATCGAGCCGGCGGAGATCGGCACGAACGTCCCGACAGAAGTGGCGCTGGTCGGCGACGGCAAAGCCGTCATGGGTCAGATGAACTCGTATCTGGACGAGAATCCATGGCAGTTCGAGGACACGACCGAGTGGATTGCCTCGATCAACGCGGAGCTCGAGCGCAAGGCGGCCGAGCAGGCCGAATGGGCGTCGTCGAACGAGGCGCCGATGAACTACTACCGACCGTTGAAGGAAATCAACGACCGCATGCCGCGCGACGCAGTGTTTGTCACCGAGGGTGAGAACACGATGGCGATCGCGCGTCAGGTGATCCAGTCGTACGAGCCTCGCAGTCGTCTGGACGCGGGCACGTGGGGCACGATGGGTGTCGGCCCGGGCTTCGCGCTGGCGGCGCAAGTCGTGAATCCCGGCAAGCGCGTGATCGCACTCGAGGGTGACGCGGCGTTCGGATTCGGTCCGGGCGAAGTCGAAACGGCAATTCGTCAGAAGCTGCCGATCACGTGGATCATCTTCAACAACAACGGGATCGGCGGAGGCGCGCCTGAGTTGCCGGAAGAGTACGGCACAGGCGAGTTGTCGCCGGGTCAGCTCACGCCGATGGCGCGTTACGAGATGATCATGGAAGCGTTCGGCGGTAAGGGCTACTACTGCAAGAGCCCTGAAGAGTTCGAAGCTGCGCTGGACGACTCGTTCGCGCAAGAGGGCTCGACGCTGATCAACGTTGAGATCGCACCGGGAGCGCAGCGTCGGAAGCAGCAGTTCGCCTGGCTGCAGCGCTAGCGTCCAAGCTGGACATGACGATGCAAGGGCGGTCCATGTGGCCGCCCTTCGTCGTGTGTGTTCCATCCTCTCCGCGCTAGAGGGGGGAGAAGGGGAATCTCTCCTCCCCCTCCGCAGAGGGGAGGCGCCGAAGGCGGAGGGGGTCCCGGCCGCGGCACGATACGCGATATCTGACGTTGGGTGGTTGCGCGACGTACCCCCCTTCTGTCGCAAGCGACATCTCCCCCCGCAAGGGGGGAGGGGGAAGCGCCTGGTTAGGGCAACTGGGTCCAGACGGAGCCGACGTTGACGACGATGTAGAGGGCGTCTCCGCTTTGCAGGGTGGTGAGCGTGTTGAGGAAGTCGGGTCCGTCGAGGGACCAGAATCGCCAGGATTGGGTGTAGGCGTCGAAGTGGTGGGCATGGCTCAGGTGGGCGATGTTCCTGAGGGCTTCGGCGACGTGTCGTTCGGGTCCTTGCCATGAGACGAGATTGGCCCCAGTCGTGAGTCGTAGCGTGACCTGCCTGGGTCTGGGTGGCGGCGCTGGCAGCCAGGCGACGTTGGGCTGGACCAGAGCCCAGACCGCTTGACCGGCCCTGATCGAGCGCACGGCGACATCGGCGCTGTCGGGATCGTTGGGATCGAAGCGTTCATGAGTTTGGCGTCCGGCGTGGTGCACGGCGAGCTCTGTCAGCGGCGCGTCGAGATTGGCGAAGAGTCCAGCGACGGACGTGTTCTGCTGCACGCCAATCGTGCGCCATCCACCGATGGGCGCGTCGGCGGGAATGGTCCAAATCGGTTCCGGTTCGGGCTCGGGGACAGTGACTCGCTCGGTATCGGTTGACGTTGGCTCGGGGTCATTGTTGTCGTCGGTGGCAGGCGGATCGGTCTGGTCGTCTGTTGTCGGAATGATGGTCGGTGCGGTCCAGCCTGGTGTGTTGGTTGAGGTGAACTCGAGGCCGCTGTGCAGGTTGAACTCGCCGGACCAGTGCAGTTCGCGACCCTCAATGGCGTACTGGCCTGTGAACGGGATGCTTCGGTCGAGATAGCCGCCGCCGTAAGTGCCATGAATGGCGTAGTGAATGTGCGCGATGCCGCCGTTGGCGTCGTAGCCAACTGGGAAGACCAGGCCGACCTGCTCGCCGACGCTGACCCGCGACCCGCGTTGGATGTGGTCATCGGGATCGATGTGGACCAGCAGGTGAGCGTAGCCGTTGTCGTCGACGATGCTGATGCCGTTGTTGTCGAACCAGGTCACTTTTCCGTCGACTGGAGAGAGCACCGGTGTCCAGTCGGTCGGAGCGTCAGTGCGAGTGATGTCGATTGCATGAGGGTCCTGTCCATCGCCTTCGGAGTGAGTGCCAGTGTTGTACCCGGCGACGATGGTCCATTCAGTGCCGGCGGGTGCAGGGATCGGTACGCCTTCATCGGCGCTGGCGTGTTTGATCAGGCTCATCGCGGCAAACACGGCGATCAGCGCCGCGACTGTGATCAGAAGTGCCCGTTGACCAGGATCCGCCGTTGCGTTCATGCGTTCTATGGAGTTTCGACCCTCGCCTTCCTTCGACTCTACCGATAAACGGCGAGGAAGTCTCGACAATGCAGTTAGCTGAGCCTTGCAACCCTCTCCCAAGAGGGAGGAAGGGATTCATGCGTCGGTCTCCGAAGGAGATGGTGGAGTGATGAATGAGTCTCTGCCTGGTCCTAGCATCAGACTGTGCATCGCTGCGCGTTTGCATAAGCACCCTGTTCGGTACTTGACTGGAACCGTCACTGGGTGAGCCGATGATCAACGAGATCGCGAAATTGCACAAGGAGTCAGGCAGATGAAGTACCGACGGCTGGGGAATTCCGGTTTGCAAGTTTCGCTTGCCGGACTGGGGACGAACAACTTCGGCATGCGGCTGGATTACGAAGGATCGAAGACGGTCGTGGACGCGGCGCTGGATGCGGGGATCAACTTCTTCGACACCGCTGACATTTACGGTGGCGGGCTGTCGGAGGAATTCCTGGGCAAGGCGCTGGGGTCTCGTCGCGAGGACGTGTTGGTCGCGACGAAGTTTGCGATGCCAGTCGGCGAGGGGCCGTTCACGAGGGGTGGATCGCGGCACTACATCGAGAAGGCCGTGGAGCGGTCGCTGAAGCGGCTGGGCACCGACTACATCGATGTCTACCAGATGCACCAGCCGGATCAGGAGACGCCGATCGAAGAGACGCTGGAGGCGCTGTCGGACCTCGTGCATCGTGGCGTCGTTCGCTATATCGGACACTCCAATTTCACCGGATGGCAGATCGCCGATGCGGACTGGACGTCGAGGTCGAAGGGTTATGCGCGGTTCGTCTCGGCACAGAACGAGTGGAGCCTACTCGAGCGCAAAATTGAGCCTGAGATCATGCCGGCCTGTCGTGAATTCGGTCTGGGGCAGCTGCCGTTCTTCCCGCTGGCGTCGGGCTTTCTGACGGGCAAGTACACACGTGGCGCAGACCTGCCCGAGGGCACGCGATTGGCAGCGTGGTCGAAGGCCATGCCGGCACGAATCGGCGCGTTGACCTCGGACCAAAACTGGGACAAGCTGGATGCGTTGACCAGGTATGCCGAGGACCACGGACACACGATTCTCGACCTGGCATTGAGCTGGCTGGCGTCGGACGGGGCGGTGTCGTCGGTGATTGCCGGCGCGACCAAGCCGGAACAGATCGAGGCGAATGTTGCGGCGACGTTGAGCTGGGAGTTGTCGGCCGAGGACTTTGCCGCGGTCGACGAGATTCTGAGTTAGGGCCGTTGAGCTTCTCAGGCCTGGTTGCCTGGGCCGGCGCACTGGGCGTCGTGGCGACGCTGTACGCGTGGTGGGAGTCGACGGCGGTCGAAGTGACCGAGCGTCGGCTCGTGCTGCCTGATCTCCCGCCGGGTCTTGAGGGTCTGCGCATTCTGCATATCTCAGATACGCACTTTCCCGCCTCGGGCGACTCGGTCGGACGCTTCCTGGAGCGGATCTGGCACCTCGACTATGACCTGATCTGTTGTACCGGCGACTATGTCGAGACATCGGCCGGGTGGGATTCGGCCGGCGATGTGTTGACGCAGTTGACGGCGCCGTTAGGCGTCTACGCAACGCTTGGGGCTCATGACTACTGCCAGCCGGTTCGGTCGTTCGAGGAATGGGTCTCGTTCAATGCCGATCGACTGATGGGTTCGCCGCGGCGGTTCGTCAATCCGGCGCCGTTTGTGGAGCGGTTGGAAGAGGCAGGCATCGTCGTCTTGCGCAATGAGTGGCGGTCGCTGGAAATCGGCGGGGAACTGGTCCGGATTGGCGGCGCGGGCGACGACTCAGTGCGGATGGCTCGATTGGATTCGGCAACGCCGCCAACGGGTGGGTTCTCGATCATGCTGACCCACGCACCCGACGCGGCACTGCGATTGCGGATGCCAAGGGACGGTGGTCCCTCGCTGGTGCTCTGTGGACATACACATGGTGGACAGATTCGGGTTCCAGGCTGGGGCGCTCCCTTGCGGCACTCTCGACTGGTGAGTCGGCAGCAGACGTCTGGCGTGTTTGAGGTCGGTGGGGCGCAGGTCGTCGTGAGCCAGGGATTTGGAACGGCGCACGTTCCTCTGCGATTCGCCTGCCGACCGGAGATTGGCCTGATCACACTGACGAACCGGGCTGGTTTACATTCCTGAGACGGCGTTTAACCGCAGTGAAACCGGCGTCTGCTCGCAGTCGGTAGAATGCAATAAGAGCGACTATGACAAGTAATGAGCTGTGTGTTGTTGGCGGTTGCCGTAGCGCAGCAGTTCAAGCAGCAGTGTTGAGAGGAGCTGAGACATGGTGTCGCAGCAGTATGACGTGACAAATCTGACTTCGGAAGACTTCGCTTCGGAGCAATACCAGGCGATCAATCTGCATAACTTCGAGCAGCTTGAACAGATCCAAGCGTTACCCGATGACGTGGTCTACAACATCAACGTGGTAGGCCGGGTGCTGCCGTTCAAGTCGAATCGGTATGTGGTCGATCACTTGATCGACTGGTCCGACGCACTGAACGACGGCATGTTCCGGCTGACCTTCCCGCAGAAGGACATGCTGGCGCCGGCCGACTTTGACACGATGGCGGCGGCCATCGACTCGGGCAAGAACGCGCGTGAGTTGAAGGTCGTGGCCGACGAGATCCGGATGACGTTGAATCCACATCCCGCCGGTCAGATGGAACACAACATGCCCAGCCTGCAGGAAGAACCGCTGCCGGGCATGCAGCACAAGTACCGCGAGACCGTGCTGTTCTTTCCGTCGCAGGGTCAGACCTGCCATGCCTATTGCACGTTCTGCTTCCGCTGGCCGCAGTTCGTGGGCCTCGAGGGCAAGAAGTTTGCGATGCGCGAGGGCGAGCGGTTGCGCGGCTATCTGTCCGAGCACCACGAGGTCTCGGACGTCCTCTTCACCGGCGGCGACCCGTTGATCATGAAGACGAAGACGCTGCGCGAGTACATCGAGCCGCTGACCAAGCCGGATGCAGGCCACAATCTGCGCACCGTGCGCATCGGCTCCAAGGCGATCGCATATTGGCCGCACCGATTCATCTATGACGACGACGCGGAAGAACTGCTGGATCTGTTCCGACAGGTGACCGACGCCGGGATGCAACTCGCGCTGATGGCTCACTTCAACCATCCGGCAGAGCTGCGCACGCCGGTCGCATTGGAGGCGGTCCGGCGGATTCGCGAGACCGGGGCACAGATTCGCACCCAGACGCCGTTGCTCAAGCACATCAACGCGGACTCGCAGTTGCTGGCCGATATGTGGGCCGAACAGACCCAGGCCGGTTGCGTGCCGTACTACCTGTTTGTCGCCCGCGACACAGGCGCGAAGCGCTACTTTGAGTTGCCGCTGGTGGATTGCCAGGAGATTTTCCGGGGCGCGTACCAGCGAGTGTCGGGCGTCGGGCGGACCGTGCGTGGACCGTCGATGTCGGCCGGACCGGGCAAAGTCCAGATCCTGGGCGTCTCCGAGCACCGAGGCGAGAAGCTGATTGTGCTGCGCTTCCTGCAGGGTCGTGATCCCGAGTGGGTTGGCAAGCCGTTCTTCGCCAAGTACTCGGACACAGCGAGCTGGCTTGACGAACTGGAGCCGGCGGAAGGCACGGAGTTCTTCTACGAAGAACGTCTGCGAGAACTGCTGGCCGAAGAAGGCTCGCCATGGTCGCGTGAGGAAACGCGGATCCAACTGCTCGACAGTGTGGCTGCCGGCCTCTAGCTACACCAACCGCCAACAGATGACCGACGACGCACGACAGGGCGACGATCCTGTCGTGCGTCCGGGTACGCCGACATTCCGCTGCCTCGCTGATGAATGCGGCGCGATGTGCTGCCGCAATCCCTATCGAGTTGATCTGGGTGAGGATGAGGTATGCCGTCTGGCTCGCGAAGTGGATGTGTCCGAGGTGTTGGACGAGCGGGCGTCGATGGTACTGATGCTCCAGCCGGATGGTGACGCCTGCGCGCTGCTCGGTGAGGATCTGCGCTGCGGGGCGTATGAGGTCAGGCCAAACGGCTGCCGGGATTATCCATTCCGCCTGGAGTCGGAAGCCGGACAGTCGCCAAGAGTCGTCAGGGATCTGGCATGTCCAGGGTTTGTCGGTCCACCAATGAGCGAGTCTGAGTATCTGGCCCTGGTTGACTCGCTGAATCTGCGTTCAGAGATGAACTGAAAGCTTCTCCACGAATCGTCGCATCGCGTTGAGCGCACGTCCAACGCTTTCAGCGTTGTCCCAGTTCTCGTAGTAGTTCTGATGGAGCGCGTTGGCGACGTGAAAGAGATCGCTCAAGCTGTTGTTACCGGACTCAGCCGTCAGCCTTTCGACGGCCCGATACAGCGATGAATGACTCTGGTGCGGCCAGCCTCGTTGTTCTGCCACTGCCTTGACGATTTGGGCTGCTGCGCCCCAACCCTTTTCTGATGCCTGCCTCACGTCTCCCGCCGCGAGTTCCGCGTCTGCTTGCGCGATCAGCGTCATGCTGGCTTCGTGGTAGGCCTGTGTGGTCATTCGGTGTCTACTCCTATTGGTACATCGTATCTGGACGAGGCTGGCGGGCCGCGTTGGCCACGCTTCGTATACTCGACGCATAGCGAGCGGATCCAGGTGGGAGTTGGCGATGCTTGATTCGGCGACCATTGATGCCCTGCGGAAGTCTCGGAGCGAGTGGGATTCACGAGTCGAGGCGGATGGCCGCGAGCGGACGGGGCCGTTCATGACGGTCTCTTCGAGACCGATCGAGCGGCTCTACGACGCCACGACGCTTGATGAGTCGGGCTGGGATGTCGAGAATGACCTCGGATTGCCTGGCGAGTATCCGTATACGCGTGGGGTGCATCCGACCGGATATCGCGGACGTCCCTGGACGATCCGCATGTTCGCCGGATTCGGATCGGCCGAGGAGACCAACTCTCGCTTTAAGCGACTGCTGGACGACGGTCAGACCGGTCTATCGATCGCGTTCGATATGCCGACACTGATGGGCTATGACCACGACGACGATCTGGCGGCAGGGGAGTTCGGCAAGTGTGGCGTGGCCGTGTCGTCATTGGCCGACATGGAACTCCTGCTTGATGAGCTGCCGCTCGATCAGATCACGACATCGATGACAATCAATTCACCGGCAGCGCCGATCTGGGCCATGTATATCGCGGCGGCCGAAGGTCGTGGGATCGACCGCTCGAAACTGGGCGGCACGCTGCAGAACGACATCCTGAAGGAGTACATCGCGCAGAACGAGTTCGTCTTCCCCCCGCGTCCGTCGATGCGGCTGGTGACCGACACGGTGGAGTTTGCCTCGGAGTACATGCCGCGTTGGAACTCGATCTCGGTGTCGGGCTACCACATCCGCGAGGCAGGCTCGACGGCGGCTCAGGAGTTGGCCTTCACATTGGCTGATGGTCTTGAGTATGTGCGCTGGGCGCAGGAGCGTGGACTGCACGTGGACGAGTTTGCGCCTCGGTTGTCGTTCTTCTTCAACTCGCATAACGACTTCTTCGAGGAGATCGCCAAGTTCCGCGCGGCGCGTCGGATCTGGGCTCGCGAGATGCGCGAGACGTTTGGAGCTGAGAATCCGCGCTCCTGGTGGATGCGATTCCACACGCAGACGGCGGGTGTGTCGCTGACCGATGTCCAGCCGGAAGTGAATTTGTTGCGTGTGACAATCCAGGCGTTGGCGGCTGTGCTCGGTGGTACGCAATCCTTGCACACCGACGCGATGGATGAGGCGCTGGCGCTGCCCTCGGAGAAGGCGGCGCGGCTGGCGGTTCGGACTCAGCAGGTGATCATGCATGAGTCGGGTGCGATCAACACGGTCGATCCGCTGGGCGGCTCGTACTTCGTCGAGCAGTTGACCAATGACCTCGAGCGTGAGGTGTACCAGTACTTCGAACAGATTGACGCTCTGGGCGGCGTGATTGCCTCGATCGAGACGGGATATTTCCAAAAGGAGATTGCGGATGCATCGGCTCGCTTCCAGCGCGAGATTGAGCGCGGTGAGCGGACGATCGTCGGGGTCAACGACTTCGAGGTCGAAGAGCCGATCGAGATTCCGATTCTGAAGATGGACCCGCAGGGCGAGGCTCGGCACCTGGAGCGCCTACGACGGACGCGTGCCGAACGCGATCCAGACCAGGCCGACTCAGCTCTACAGGCGCTGGCGAATGTCTGTCGTGATCCGCGGGCGAACTCGATGCCGCAGATGCTCGACGCGGTGCGCAGCTACTGCACCCTGGGCGAGATCATGAACACAATGCGAGACGTCTTCGGTGAGCATCAGGAGCACGTGGTGCTCTAGGCTGGGCGGCCAAGAGGCGAGGTGGAGTCATGGTCACTGCAGAACCGGCATCGACTGCCGAGGAGCAGGCCGCGCATCGGATCTGGCAGGAGCAGCGAGACTTGGCCTACGACTATGGCTTCGTCGAGTTCCTACTACGTCTGCCACCTGATTGGAAGCTGACTTACGGGCGGCTGTTCGAGATAGGCGAGTTGAATGACCTTTGCCAGGTGGAACGCTCGGCCGAAGGGGCGCTCGTTGTGAGTGCGCCGCCGCCGGCCCCGGAGAGCGGTTGGATTGAGAGCGTCCTGACGGAGCAAATCCATTCATGGGCTAGCAAAGCAAGGTGGCGAATATTCAGTAGCACGTTTGGCTATAACCTTCCCGACGGATCGCTACTCGTTCCGGATCTGTCCTGTATGCCCCTTGCGCAGATACCCCCAAGGAGCGACCCGATCTGGGACGAGCCGTTTGCGCTCGTTCCGCCGTTCGTGCTCGAAACGCGATCGCCGAGTCAGTCGCTCATCAGCCAGCAACGAAAAATGGCAAAGTACATCGCAAATGGAGTCAAGCTGGGCTGGCTGATTGATCCAAGGCGGCGCCAGATTCACATCTATCGGCCGAATCGGGAACCGGAAGTGTTAGACGATCCAGGGTCGTTGAGCGGTGAGGACGTCATGGAGGGCCTGGTCGTCGATCTGTCTGACCTTTGGCCGTAGGCATTCGAGGGGAGCGCGCGATGGCTGGACCGCTTGATGGAATCAAGGTGTTGGAGTGCTCGACGTGGGGGTTTGGGCCGATCGGTGGGATGATGCTGGGCGATCTTGGTGCCGATGTCATCAAGATTGAGTCGCCGACCCGTCCCGACGCCGCAAGATTCGTCGAGTCGGTCGCCGGGATTCCGAACATGATGCCCGATGGTCATTCGGCGCTGTTTGAGGCTGTCAATCGCAACAAGCGATCGTTGGCGCTTGATCTCAAGTCTGAGCGGGGGCAGGAACTGTTTCGTGCACTGATCGTGGACACCGACGTCTTTATCGAGAATTATCGACCGGGCACCTTCGAGAAACTAGGACTCACGACTGAGGCGCTGATGGAGATCAATCCTGGGCTGGTCCACGCAGCGACGGCCGGCTACGGATTCAAAGGCGACGAATCGCACTTGCCGGCGTTGGACGCCGTCGGTCAGGCGCGGGGCGGGTTCATGTACTCGGGCGGCGGTCCTGATGATCCTCCGAACTGGAACACTCTGGGCATTGCCGATGTGATGGGCGCGACCTGTCTGGCCTATGGCGTGCTGGCTGCGATTGCCGGTCGAGAGCTGAACGGCGGTCAGGGTCAGCGGATCGAGGTCTCTCACATCATGGCCACGATGTGGCTGCAGTTCTGGGGGATCAGCGTAGGCATGATGCAGGGATTGGACCTGTGGCCCCGATTCGACCGATCGAAGGCGGCCAATCCGCTCTGGAACCTCTATCGCTGCGGCGACGACAAGTGGCTCATGCTCGGCATTCTGGAGGCTGAGCGCGATTGGGCGTCCTTCTGTCGCGCTGTGGGATTGGAGGACATCGTCGATGATCAGCGATTCACGACGCTCTCGGCGATGGGCGAGCATTGTGAGGACCTGATCGCACTGCTGGAGGAACGGTTCGCCTCTGCGCCGCGCCAGGAGTGGGAACAACGGCTGCTGTCAGAGCCGAACTTGATTTTCACGCGGGTGCAGCAGATAGGCGATCTGACGAGTGATCCTGCCGTGATCGCGAACGAGTACCTGGTCCAACATGATCATCGGCATTATGGTCCATTGCCGACGCTGACGCATCCAGTCATGCTGCACGGTCAGCCAGCGACGCTGCGTCGAGACGCACCGGAACTTGGTGAGCATTCTGGCGAGGTGTTGCAGGAGCGTCTGGGGATGTCGGAAGAGGAGTTGGCGGAGCTGTCGGCGGAGGGCGTGATTGGTTAGTCGACCTGTCATCCAAGGTTGACGAAGAGGGGCGGCCATTGGCCGCCCCTCTTGATGATGTTTCCAGTGCTTTGAGACGCTAACGGCCGATCACGAGTGATACTGAGGTCGTGCCGGAACCGCCGATGTTCAGCGTCGCGGCTCGTTCTGCGCCTTCGACCTGGAAATCGCCAGCCTTGCCGGTTACTTGCTTCCAGGCGTCGAGCGCCTGGCGGACGCCGGTCGCGCCGACCGGGTGTCCGCCGCCGATCAGGCCGCCGGACGGGTTCATAGGGATGTCGCCGTTGAAGTCGATGCGGCCATCTTCGATCGCCTCGTAGTTCTGGCCTGGCGCTGTGATGCCGAAGTGGTCGATCGCCATGTAGTGACTGGTGGTGAAGCAGTCGTGCGTTTCGATCACGTCGACATCTTCGACGCCGTCGATGCCGGCTCGCTCGTAGGCGTCCGTGATAGCTCGGCGGGTGTGCGGCAGGATGTACTCGTCGCCCTGGGCTTGCGCGATCTTCTCGTCGAAGGTCAGCGCGGCGGTGTGGTGTCCCCAACCCTGGATCGTCGGCACGTCGGCCAGGTCGATGCCTCGAGCCTCGGCCCACTCGGCTGCTCGATCCTCGTTGGCGAGGACCAGGGCCGCCGCGCCGTCGGTGATCTGCGAGCAGTCGCGCAGCAGCAGGCGACCGGTGATCGGCGCGACGTATTTGCCGGCGTCGAGGTCGGTCTTGACATCGCCGAGCCATGCGCGGGTCTGTGCTGCCGGGTTGCGCTGTGCGTTCTCGTAGTTGATCTCGGCCAGGCGCTGGAGGTGTGCCGGGTCAAGGCCGTAGCGGTCGTCGTAGACGTCGCCGAGGCGCCCGAACAGCTTGGGGAAGGGCAGCTCGACGCCGTCAGCTTCAAGCTCGTACCAGCCGGCGGTGCCAAGAAAATCGCCGCCCTCAACCGGGCTGACGGTTTTCATCTGCTCGACGCCGAGGATCAGGGCGGTGCCGTAGCGTTCGGCCTCAAGCTCGGCCGAGGCCATCAGGATGGAGACGCTGCCGGAGGCGCAGGCTGCCTCGTGCCGGGAGGTCGGCAGACCACCGAAGTCGGGGTTGATCTCGGCGAAGAATCCACCGAGTTGTCCCTGCTTGGCATAGAGCTCGCCGGCGAAGTTTCCGACGTGCGCGGTGTCGATGTCGCCGGGTTCCATTGAGGCAGAGTCGAGCGCGCCGTTGACGGCCTCGGCCATCACGTCGCGAAGATTGTGCTCTTCCTTGCGCCAGTTGCGGGCGAAGTCGGTCTGGAATCCGCCGAGAATGTAGGTCTTGGGCATGTTCACTCCTGGTTGGCTGTGCTTGCGAGGCAGGATATCAGGACAGGGCGTCGAGTTTGCCGACGAAGCGGCGTACCTCGTCGATCCCGTCGGACACTTCTTCGTGGTTGTACGCGTCTTCATAGAAGTTCACGTGTAGTAAGTTGGCAGCCTTGAAGAGCAGGTTGATTTCTTCATCGCCCGTCTCTTCGGCAATGCGCTTAGCAGCAACGCGAAGGCGTCGGTGACTGCCATGCCTCCAACCGCGTTGGGCGCACACGGCCTTGACCGCTTGTGCGGCAGCGCCCCAGGCTTTCTCGGCGGATTGGCGGTAGTCTTCGGCTTCAAGCTCGATTTGTGCCTGCTCCAATAAGGTGCGGCACCCGTCCTGGTACTTCTGCGTTGTTGTCATTGTTCTGGTCTCCGTCCAGCCTACCTACGTTCAGTAGCCGCGGAAGACGGGGGAGCGCTTTTCTCTCCAGCTCCGGCGACCTTCCTGGGCGTCGTCGCTGTAGCGGTAGCGGTCGGAGACTTCGACCTCGTGTGCGAGGCTGTCCCGGAGTGAGTGCTCGGACGAGTAGTCGATCATTTCCTTGAAGGCGGACAGGTTGAGCGTGGGCAGGCTGGCCAGGTTGTCGATGTAGTTCTGCGCCTCGGTGTCGAAGTCCTCCAGCGGCCAGACCCGGTTGGCCCAGCCGCATTGCAGCGCTTCCTCGGCGAACATGTGACGGCCCGTAATCAGGAGTTCCATCGCTCGGCCTCGACCCATGATGCGCGGCGCGAACCAGGTGGTGCCGCCGTTCATCCCGATCGCTCGTTGGACTCGGTGGTCGCCGACTTCCATGTTGTCGGCGCAGAGGCGGATGTCGCAGGCGCAGGCGATCTCCCAGCCGTGGCCCAGAGCCCAGCCGCTGATGAGCGCCACGACTGGCTTCTTGAGCTCGCGAAGTGACATTAGGAGTGGATGATGCACGGTGATTGATGAATCGATACCGGGCGTCGGCTCCATGCCGTAGAGGTCGTCGCCGGAGCAGAAGGCCTGCTGACCGGAACCGCGAAGCGTGACCACTCGGATGTCGGGCCGGGCCGCGGCGAAGTCGACCAGCGCCTGCAGTTCTCTCAGTAGTCGGAAGGAGAGCGCATTGAGCCGCTCGGGGCGGTTGAGTGTGATTGCCAGGACGCCTTTGTCGGTGATGTCCCAGACGGTGACCTGCCATTCTCCGTCGGCGAGTGGAGTTGGCGCATCGGGCCAGGATTCATGATTCGACATGTGGCAGCCTTTCTGGATTCAGCGCAGGTCAGCGCAGGTCAGCGCAGGTCAGGTGGAGAATTGTTCGTTGGGAAGTGTAGGCCGATGCGTGAAGCGACAGTAAAACCAGGCCGAATCGGGGCGGCGGTCGGCGGGCGGAGAGGGTCAGAGTCAGGCCGATGCGTACACTGAGCGTGTGATGAAGAGCCAGAATTGGCGTTTCCGAGTGCGGTGGGCTGCCCTCTCAGCCGTGTTGTGTTTTGCGACATTGGCTGTGTTGGCATGGGCGACAGCGATTGATGCTTCGTCTCAGCGTGTGCTCTCGGTGACTGCCTATCCGCGGGCAGTGTCGGCCCAGGGCGGCGAATCGACGATTACGGTTCGACTTCCGGCTGCCGCCGCCGAGAACGCGACTCGAGTGACGCTCTCGACGGAACTGGGCGCGTTTACGGCGGCCAGCGGTCCCGCTCGAATTCAATTGACGCTCGTCGATGTCGGCAACGATACCCTTGGCGCCAATGTGAAGTTGGTCGCCGACGGCCGCAGCGGCGCAACCGTCGTTACAGCCCAGGTGGGTTCGCTGCTGGACACCGTGACAGTTCGATTCGTTGGCGAGACGTCGAGTTTGCGTCTGGCTCAACCGCCCGCGAACGCGCGACTGGACGCTTCCACGCAGCATCGCATCAGGCTGGTCGCGGTCGATGAAACCGGCACTGCCTCGCCTGGTTCGCAAGTGTCATTGCAGATGCTTGCCGCTCCGTCAGGAGCGCAGTTGCGTAGCGGTATCACGTCATCGGCGTCGGAACTCACTGTCAGAACATCGCAGACGGGCGAGGCGACTGCCTTGCTCAGCTCGGAGCCGGGCGTCGTGCGAATCCGCGCGACCAGTGGATCGGCCTCGCTGACGATGGAGTTTGAGCTGTACGGCGAACCGACGGCGCTTCGTCTCGTACCGATTTCCGGCGCATCGATGGAGTTCGGCGAGGTTGGCGCCCCCGGATCGATCCAGGCGCTACTGGTCGACGAGCGTGGGCAAGGCGTGCCGAACCAACGGATTACGTTCGCGGCCAGCGGCGGCCTGGTGGTTTCATGGGAAGGCGATGGCGAGTCGCAGACCACTGATGACTCAGGCGCTGCGCGTGTCCACCTGGATAGCCGCAGCGCGAGGCTCGGTTCGGCCAGTCTGAGCGCCGCTTGGGCTGGTGACGGCAGATCGCTGAGTGATGAACAGACCATCAGGGTGACTGGTACGCCGGTTGCCCTGTATCTGCGCGCCCAGTTGTCTCTAGCCGATGTCGAGGAAGTGTTGATTGAGGAGTACGTTTCTTCAACCCGCTACCGATTGCAGGCGGAAGTTGTGGATCGGTTGGGGCAGCCTGTTGCTGGCGGATATCGCGTGTTGTGGCGTCCGTTGGTGGTCGGTGCCGAAGCGCAGGTGTATCCGCAGATCAGCGTGACCCAGGGAGGCGTGGCTACCGCCATTTTCGATTTGCAGCACATCGATGGAGTTGCGCAGACGGACTCGACATGGGCGCAAGCGCTGTTGATGGCAAAAGCACATGTAAATAACAACGGGTTGATCGCGGATCTGTTGGGAACTGGACTCCCGCTGCAGGCGAGTTGGAACGACCTCGTGTGGCGCGGCCAGGAGACGATTGTCAGCGAGGCGGTGTCGGACATCCAACACGTTGTGTCGGCGGCCTGGCGTTGGTCGAGCGCAACGGGATGGCAGGCCTGGTTCTCGGGCGATGTGCCGGGCGGCGTTGACTTCGCGCTGATGCCGGGCGACACGTTCCATCTCGTCCTGGATTCCGCCGCATTGCTACACAACGTCGAGCGTCGCTAGAGCGATCCCGTCCTAGAGTGAGATCGTGAAGTTCTGGACAGCAGTTGCTGTTGCGCTGGCCGCGCTGGCGGTGTTGTGGATGACCGCGTCCGGGCAATCGACCTCGGAGATCTGGGTCGTGTCCGACGGCGACGTCGGAGCCGGGACATTGCGGGCGGCGATCGAGCAGGCCAACGAGTCCGCCGGCGACGATCTGATTCGCTTTCAGTCTGCGATGACGATCCGACCCCGATCGGCGTTGCCGGCGCTGGAGGATGACGGGATCACGATCGATGGTTCGAATGGCACAGCATCAGTCGACACTAGGCCGCGGATATGGCTGGACGGCGCTCAGGCCGGAGATACGGCCGGACTTGAGCTGATCGCGGCGAGAGGGGTTGTTCGCGGGCTGGGCGTGTCCGGCTTTGAGCGCTATGGGATTGGCGTGATTGGCGTCTCGGCGAGCGATGCGCTGATCGAGGGCAACTGGGTTGGCCTGACCTCCAATGGCGGGCAGGCAGCGAATCGTCTGAGCGGTGTTGCGGTGATCGGTGGCGCTCGCGGCGCGCAAATCCTGGAGAACCGCATCGGCGGCAACAGCGCGGTCGGTCGCACCGGTCACGGCATTGTCGTTGGAGGCGGCGGCAGCGTTGATGCAGTCATATCGGGCAACGTGATTGGCATCGCTGACGACGGAACGCCCGCGCCCAACGACGATGGCATCCTGGTTGTCGACTCGGCGCAAGCGAGCATCGTTGGCAACACGATCGGCAACAGCAAGGTCGCGGGTGTCGAACTGCGCGAGACCCGGTTGCCGATCCAGATCGATGGCAACAGGATCGGGCTCCGGCGTGACGCCGGGCTAGCGTCGAACGATGTGGGGGTCTTTCTCGGCGACGGTTCGGTGGGCGCGACGATTGGCAGTCGTTCTGCAAATGTGATCGCAGGCAATCGGGTTGGCATCGCGGTCGAGCAAGGCGCGCGGGAGTCGGTGATTGAGAACAACTGGATTGGGCTAGCGCCGGCCGATGCCTCATTACAACTTGTGGTGTCCGAGCTACAACGTGCGCTTGTGCGGCCCAACCGCCAGAAGGGGATATCGATCATTTCCGGCGCGGCCGAAATTCAGGTGCGCAATAACGTGGTGGCGGCGGGCGATCTGGGCATCATCATCGCGGATTCAAATACGACCAGAGTCAGCCTGACGCGCAACGTGATCGCTGGTTCTCGCGAGGGACCGACGACGGCGGCGATCGACATTCAGGCAGGCACCGAGATTTCCATCGGCGGAGAGACCGGTCTCGGCAATCATATCTGCGGCGCGGAGTTCGGCATTCGTCTCGCGAACACCGAAGAGGCGTCGATCAGTGCCAATGCCATCGGTGTGGGAGTCGCCAATCGGGTCACCTTCGACAGCGACGACCAGATGCGCTGGGGGATCCGGCTCGATGACGGATCGATTCGATCCAGGGTGCGCAACAATCAGATCAGTGACGCTTCACGTGCTGCGATCTCGGTCGTTGGCGCGTCGGCGCAGGACAACTCCCTGGAAGGGAATCAGTTTGCCCGCAACGGGATCGATATCGATCTCGGCGCCGATGGGCGCACAGTCAATGACTCCGGCGATCGGGATCGGGGACCCAATCAGCTTCTCAATCATCCGAGCATTGACGTTCACCAGGTAGCTCGAATCAGCGACACGCAACTGCGCTCGACGATTACCGGTCGGGCCACGCCCGGTTCGTATGTGCAGATCTACGTCAACGAGGGATCGACTGAACGTCGCATTGCAGGGAGTGGTCAAACCGGGGGCGACGGCACTTGGACGGCGGAGACTGCGGAAGTCCCTTTCGGGCAGCTTCGTGCCCTCGCCACGCTGTCGGCGGGGGCGACTTCCGAGTTCTCTTCCTACTTCCAACCTTCGCAGCGGCTCAGGCTGCGCCCCGGCACGCACTGGTTCGCCTGGAGCGGACCCTCAATGGAGATTGAGCAGGCGATGTCGCCGTTGCTGCGTTGGGTGCAGACCGTGTGGGTGTGGAAGTCTCCGGATGTCGGCTGGCGTGGTTGGTCGCCGCACTTACCGATAGATTCAACCGGCCGCCGAGGAACGCTGGAGCGGCTTGAACCAGGCGACGTAGTAGTGCTGAGGCTCAGCGGGCGACCTCCGCCCGACTGGTTCCTGCCTGCGGGTGGCGAGATCGTCGAGGGTGCCGGCATTGTCCTCGGGCAAGGATTCAACAGCGTTACCTGGCCTGGCAGGACAGTCGACGCGCTCGACGCACTGGTCGGATTCGAGCGGGCACAACCGGGCGTGATCGGCAGTGTCTGGGAATGGGACGGGAGTTCGTGGCAGCTGATCTGGCCGCGTCTGCGTGGCGCATGGGATCCCGGTCAGTGGAATCTGCCAGTGCTCTGGATCAGGGCCACGAGGGATGCCGAACTGGGACCTCGGTAACGGGCTGCCAAAACTCCGTCATACCCGCGCTTGTCGCGGGTATCTCTCTGATTCGAGCACAGACGTTGGCGTTGGTTGCGGCGAGATTGCCGCGTCGGAGCGCGGCAATGACGGAATATGCACACCTGCTCAGGGAACAGGGAGTGTCCTTCTGTTTAGCACGAACTCTTGGCAGCTATACGGAACAAACAGGCTCTATGCGCCGTCATCAACAGTGAGCGCTTCGGTGGCGACGAGGACGACGATGGCTCGGTCGCCTTCTTGTGCGATTCGCAGCTCTCCCTTGAATGCGGGATTGTCGGCGTCGCGGAATGTGATGAAATCGACGCCAGCGCGTTGCGGATCGGCGGTCACTCGCCAGGGATCGGTGTCGAGCTTGGAGCGGAACCAGCTAAAGAGATCGTCGGCCCGTTCGTCCTCGGTCTGCCAACCGACGATCAGCTCGCGGCGAGTCTCGGTGTCGCTGAACGCGGAACCGAGCAGATTGAGCTCGTCATGTTCGGGGAAACCGGGCGGCAGCTCGTCAACCAGACCCTGCACGCGAACATCGGCGATGGCCGTGCGGTCGGATTGCAGCAGGTAGGTCCGGAACAGGCGCTGGGCGGCGAGCCGTTCTTCGTCGTCCTGATTGGTGCATGCCGCACCGAGACCGCCAATGAAGAGCAGCGACAGCAGCAGGACGAGCGGTAGACGAGCCATCGAAGTCCTTTTTCGTCGTTCCCGTGTCGCGGGAATCTCGATGAACTGTCGCCGTCGCACTCGCGAGTCGAGATTCCCGCCCTCGCAGGAATGACGGAACAGGAATCGGCCGTTCGGTGGGGTGGACGGTGGGATTCGAACCCACGAATACCAGGGCCACAACCTGGCGCCTTAGGCCTCTAGGCGACGCCCACCACGCGTAACGATTGCGCGAGCCAAGCTCAACGTAAGCTAGGTCCACGTTGAACCAGAGTATCACCGACTCGTGGGCCGAACTGTCAACCAGATCAAGCTGTTCAAAGCCGCTTGCACACACTGCCTAGGAGATCCGGTCGATCAGCAAGGCGGCCAGACCGAGGAAGAAGAGAAAGCCCAGCATGTCGGTGGCAGTCGTGACGAAGATGCCGGCGGCCAACGCCGGGTCGGCACCCAACCGTCTCAGGACGATTGGGATCAGCAATCCGAACAGTCCTGCGACGACCATGGCGCCGAGCAGAGCCGTGCCAATCGCGACTCCGAGCCACGGATTGTCCTGCCAGACCCAGCCGATCACCCCGACCAGGAGTCCGAAGGCGATCCCAGACGTGATGCCGATCATCATCTCACGCGGCAGCACCAGGCGCGTGAAGTGACGGTCGAATTCACCCAGTGCCATGGCTCGGACGGCGAGCGTCGTGACCTGCATCCCAGCGTTGCCGCCTTGTCCGGCAATGATCGGCAGGAAGATCGCCAGGGCGGCTACGCGCGTCAGGGTGTCTTCGAACGCGGCCACGACAGCGGCGGCGGCGAACGCGGTCGCCAGATTGAGCAGGAGCCAGGGCAGCCGTCTGCGTAGAGCAGTGAGTATTGGAGCCGTCAGCGCCTCGTCGTCGACGAGTCCGACAAGGCGGTACATGTCCTCGGTCGCCTCCTGTTGGGCGATGTCGAGTAGATCATCGGAAGTGGTGACGCCGACGAGGCGTCCGTCGCCGTCAAGCACAGGCAAGGCATGGAGTCCGTAGCGCTGCAGAATCTTCAGCGCGTCTTCCTGGTCCATGTCTGTGGTGACGGTTGGCCCGATTGGTTCCATGAGGTCGCGCAGGGCCGTCATCGGCGAGGCGAACACGACAGTATGCAGCCCGACCGATCCCAGCAGCACGCCCTCGGTGTCGACGATGAAGACGGTATCTCGCACTGTGGACGCCGGAGCAGCGGCGCGAAGCAGCGAGAGCGCCTGGTCCGCGGCGAGATGCGGCCCCAGGACCATCAGCTCGGGCGCCATGATGCCGCCGGCCGAATCGTCATCGTGCGCGAGCAGCGGTCCGACGAGTTCGGCATTGGGCAGACGATCGAGAATCAGTTCCGCGTCGCCTTCAGGGATTGCGTGAAGGACGTCGGCGCCGAGTTGCGCTGGGCTCCCGTCGAGGGCGGCCGTCAGTTGCGGCAGCGCGACATCGGGCGCGACATGCTCGAGTTCTTCATGGGTCAGGAACGGTAGTAGCTCGGCCAGCGTGTGGGAATCGATCCGGTCGAGCAGGCGTCGGCGCTCGTCGCGATCAAGTGCGGCGAGCGCATCGGCTTGATCAGCGGGGTGCAGATTGTGGAGCTGGGCCGCTGCTGCGGCAAGCTCTCCCGCATCGACGCGCGCGACGACATCCCAGACTGCCGTCGACGGTTCGGAGCCGATCGCGCTACCTGTTGAAGAGCGAGCGTGTTGACTGGGCGTACGTTTGGCCATACGAACATCAGAGGCGCCCGGGGTAAGCTGACATCGTGCGCCCGTAGCTCAGCGGATAGAGCACCAGGCTTCGGACCTGGGGGTCGGGGGTTCGAGTCCCTCCGGGCGTGCCACTGACTTTGTCAATCGTAGCGGCGATCAAGGACCGCGGCAGCGCTATGGCTTCGTCTGAAGTGGTAACTTTGCTCCGAGGTTGGCGAATAGCTGTGAAGGCGGATAAAGATGTCTGACTACTACCAGCTTGGCGGACGCCAGGTTCCCCGCAACGTTGCTGAGCAAGCGCTGGCCCTGTTCGATCAACAAGTAGGGCTTGGTCGAGCCATCGCAGCGGACCAGAGTCTCGCTCGCCCGCAACCTCCGATCACTTTAGAAGGGATCGGCAATCCGACAGCGGAAGAGCTGCTGGACGCAGAGCACCGCGCGCCGGCGCTGCTGCGCGCGCAAGAGTTGGTCGCGAAGTATGTGACATCTGATCGGTCGCTGGTTGAAGAGCTGATGACGGAGCGCCGCGCGGAGGCGGCGAGTGAGTAGCTTCGTTTACGACACTTCCGCAGTCATGGCCTACCTGAACAACGAGCGAGGCGGTGAGTTGGTCAGCGCTGCGCTACTGAGACCCGGGTTCATGAGCGATGTCAATTTCTCTGAACTCGTGACCAAGCTGTCGGACTCAGGCATGCCCGAAGACGAGATTCGCGATACTCTCGGTCCGCTCAACCTTGCGAATGTTCAGTTCGGCACGGAGGCCGCGTATGTCGCTGGCCTGCTGAGGCCACACACCAAAGCCGCTGGGCTTTCCCTGGGGGATCGCGCCTGCCTCGCACTCGGCATCCTGAAAGGTCTTCCGGTCTTGACCTCAGACCAGGCCTGGCGCAGAGTTCCTATCGAGATACCGGTAGAGATAGAGTTCATCCGCTGACTCTTGCCTGTGCGATACCTTGCAGGGAATCTGAGTTGATGACCGGTGTTGGGAGCGGATGATGTTTATTGGCTGGTTTACCGAGCGGCCGTACCAGGATCCCGAAGCTTCGTGGTGGGGACGAACCGGTCGTCGTCTGACTGACCTGGACTCATCCAACGACG
Source organism: Dehalococcoidia bacterium (assembly GCA_965232875.1). Classification (GTDB taxonomy): domain Bacteria; phylum Chloroflexota; class Dehalococcoidia; order Bin125; family Bin125; genus Bin125. The sequence goes on from OZ247431.1 coordinate 853,172, forward strand.
AGTACGATCCCGTGCTCGGCGCCAATCTGTATCACCGCTATCTCGACGAGGCAGTCGCAGCCGAAGAGGCCGGCTTCGACGGCGTGATTCTGAACGAGCATCACTCGACGCCGTTCTGCATGGGATCGGTGCTCAACGTTGAGGCGGCGATTCTTGCCCGGATCACTCAGCACGTTAAGATTTGCCTGCTTGGCAACATCCTGCCGATCTGGGAAGATCCGCTCTGGTTGGCCGAAACCCTGGCCGAGATCGATATGATCTCGGGCGGTCGGCTGATCACCGGCTGGGTGCGTGGCACCGGTCGGGAGTCGTTGGCCCACAACTCGCAGTCCCCATACAACTGGGAGCGCTACCAGGAAGCGCATGACCTCGTGGTCAAGGCCTGGACCGATGCCGGCCCGTTTCGTTGGGAGGGCGAGCACTACGACTATCGCTACGTGAACCCGTGGTCGAAGCCGCTCCAGCGTCCGCATCCGCCGATCTGGATTCCCGGAGCAGTCTCTCAGCGCACCGTCGCCTGGGCCGCCGAGCACCGATATCCCTACGTGATGCTGGCCACCCGGCTCGCCCCGACGCGCGACTCGTTCGCCTACTACGACAAGATTGCGGCAGAGTTCGGCTACGAGGCTGGGCCTCAGCATCGCGGGTACCTGTGGAAGGTCCATGTCGACGAAACCGAGGAGAAGGCTGAAGAGGTCGGCCGCAAGTACCTGACCGGTCCGGGCAACATCTTCCTCGAAGGCTCGCGCGGCGACGTCAAGCGCCACATCCAGAATCTGCCCGGGATGATCGACCGGCGTCGCTTGCTGCCGACAGCCGGCGTGCGGCATGTTGAGGAGTCTCGTGGGACCAGCGAAGTGAATCCCGACGACTACAAGCGGCTGCAGCTCGACGCCGCAGAAGGCTTTGTCGACACCGATGACACCTACCGAGGGCTTGAGGAGTCGTACAGCATCATTTCCGGCACGCCGGAGACGGTGATCCCCAAGATTCGGCACGTGCTCGAGTACCTGCGCCCGGGCAGCATCTGCTTCTGGGATGGCGACGGATCGATGACGCACGAGGACTCGATGCGCTCGTTGCGGCTCATGGGCGAAGAAGTCCTGCCGGCAGTCCGCGAAATGGCCAAGGAACTTGATCTACCGGGACCCTTCGACTTGCCTGAGGGCTCGGATCCGGTCGGAATCTCGCCGGCGGCAATGTCCACTATCTAGAACAGCGGCTGTTCGCACATCAGTACCGATATACTGATTTGTGGAGGCCTCGCCATGGACATGAGCTTCGAGTCGCGGCCCAGGCTAATTGATCGGTTGAGGTTGTTCCAGGTCTTCCGCCGCCACTTCGGCGAGGAAGACGCTGAGGCGGTTGTTGACGCATTCCAAGATGAGTTCGCTCCGGTTGCGACCAAGGATGACTTGCAAAAGTTGCACCTACAGATCCAAGCTGAGATTCAGGCATTGAGGGCGGAAGTGAACGCGATGACCATCAAGGTCATTGGCGCGACGGGTGTCATCGCGGGCATCGCGCTGGCCATTGCTCGGCTTACCTGACGCCGATTGAGGCGGGCGGTACGTCGCCAATCCGCCGAGCCGGCAGCGCTACTCGAGTTCCTAAACCAAGCCGAATCAGGCTTGGTGTTCCCGTTCGACAACTGCCGACGTTCTCACTTCTTATGGTTTGCTGCGGCTTGACCCGCTGATCCATCCCGAAAATTCTGTTGGCTTCCCCACCCTGCATTTGTTGTGACTGCGTAAAGCGCCGGTTAGGCGGGTAACGCACCGGTTGCTTGCGCTCTGGTTCAGGACGCAAAGTGCAAGCAGTGCTTTTCGAGAGGACGGATTGATGCAGGTCGCAACCGGTAGGCGACGACTCGTGGTGGTATTGATCGCTGTGTCGTTGGCAGTGTTGTCTGCGTTGGTTGTGACCCTGACTGCCTCAGCGCAAGACAGCGCAACGCATCGATTCTTCGGTTTCTCGGGCGACGTAACCATCGACGGCGAGCCGTTGCTGCCAGGCGATGAGATTGTCGGTTTCAAGGACGGCGTCGAAATCGGCCGATCCACGGTCAATTCTGCCAGCGCATGGATCCTGGATGTCGATGCCTCGCTACTTGAAACCGGTCCCTGCGAGGTGACGTTTGTGATTCGTGGTCTGAGTGCCCATCAGAGCTGGGACACCTGTCCGCTCAGGGTCAGGCTCGCGCTCGTTCGACCGACGGGGTCGGCTGATTCAAGTACCGAGTCAGAGAAAGGCTCGGCGGGCGCCGCCGCTGACGACAGTTCATCCATGTCGTCCGAGGGTGCAACAGACACTCTTGAAGAGGATGAAACGGACAGTCTCGCGGGAGGCGACGAGCAGGATGCCCAGTCTTCGCAGGAGCGAGAAATCGTTCGTCCTGCAGCTCCGAGGACTGGCACCGGCGGCGCACTCGGTGTTGGTGAAGAAACGAATTGGCTGCGCGCGGCGGCGGTTACCGCGCTCCTGACATTTGCTGTTGCCGTAGTCGCCCTGCTGATCGCTCGGCGAACTGACGGGGCCGCGTAGTGGATCGATGTCCTGCCGCCGACCTTCGGTCGGCTGCGGGAAGGACGGCAATGCGAGACAAGAAGCGAGTCCGCACCGGCCAGACGAGCGATTGAGAAAGGACCAGGTGATGCCAGCAGTTGGCACGTGGCGTCACGTGATCACGGCATCGTTGCTGTTGCTAGGCCTGGTCCTGTTGATCCTGGGTATGCGCGTGATTCGCGCACAAGAAGACTCGCAGACCGAGCGTCAACCCTCGCCCGACCACTACTACTACCAATTCTTTGGCTACTCCGCCGATGTAACCATTGATGGCGAGCCGCTTCAAGTCGGCGACTCGATCACTCCGATTCTCAATGGCAACGCAGTGACGCCGGCAGTGGTTGCCGAGAATGGCTTTTTTCTCACGTTCAAGCATCTCTACCAGGAACCACCGATCGGCGAGTGCAAGGTCGTCTACGAGATTCACAGACAGCAACACGCACAGGCGCTGATGAGCGAAAAGTTCACCTATGCGCGAGGCTGCGGCGACATCTGGGTGGTATTCGCGATTGTGACGACGAGCGAAGGCGGCGTTGATGGCGAAGGTTCCAGGGATCAGTTGGAGTCCCCCGCTTCGGGCGGCGACGAACCCACAACCAGCGAGCCGGCGGACTCAGGCGGCTCGGCATCCAAACCGCACGGCGACCCCGCTGAACGCGACACCCTGGAAGACGACGCGGAGGCGCCAGGCATTGATTCACCGGCCGCAGACGGCGCAGACAATGCAGACGACGCAGACAACGCAGACAACGGCGGCCAGATGAACGAACCAGAAACTGCATCGGAGATTCAACAACCGCAGGCTCCCCGGACCGGGACTGGCGGCGTCTACGTCCGAGAAACAAAGGCCAACTGGCCAGTTGTGGCCGGGGTATTGTTTCTGCTGGTCTCCGCTATCGGTCTCGTCACGGTGATGGTGCATCGCCGAACCGACCAGTCAATGCACTAGCAACACGAGCTGCCCCGTCGCGATACTCAGAGAGGACGACCGCCATCGACCACGCGAAGGGGTCCATATGCGGCGATGTTCCATGCAGCAGGTACCAGCGGGAATCCCGATCAAGCGGATCGGAGCTGCGGATTGTGGGAGCCACATGGGTTCGTGGTGGAGGCCTGACTGGTTGTGCTCTTCTTGGCATGGATCCGCTGTCGCAACGGCGAGTGACTGAAGCCCTGTTAGACTGAGCCGTAAGTATGTACAAACTGAACGCTGATCAGAGGAACTGAGCGCCCATGCTACTGGTGAGCCGCAAAGAGCAAGAGAGTCCAGAGGCTCTCATCCGCCGCTTCAACAAGATGGTGCAGCGCGACGGCGTGCTGCAGGAGGCGCGGCGGCGTCGCCGGTTTATCAGCAATCGCGAGAAGCAACGACAGGCCGAGCGGCGCGCCGCGCGCCGTCGCCGTCGAGCGATGGTCAAGGTGCGCCGTCCGAGGTTGCCCCGCTAGCGGTAGGTGTAGCTAGCGTTCGGGTTCGTTGGCGTTCCTTCTAGGTTCCGCTTTACTGACTGCTGACGAAGGCCTGACCGGGGCTTGATGTCGCTGCGTACCCTCGACCGTGAATATGTGAGTAACGCGGAAGGGAGTGATCGGCGATGTCCCTGATTGACAGCACCGACCGCACTGTGTTGGTGGTCGACGACGAGGCGAACATCCGCGAGTTGTGCTCGCTCTATCTCGAGCAGGAAGGGTTCGGCGTGATCACGGCCGACGATGGCGTCTCGGCCCTGGCCGTTGCTCGTGCGGAGTCGCCCGATCTGATCGTGCTCGACCTGATGTTGCCGAAGAAGTCGGGCTATGAGGTCACGCGCGAGCTCCGTTCCGACGCGGGTGCGATCCGAGATGTGCCGATCCTGATGCTGACCGCACGCTCGGAAGATGTGGACCGGATCGTTGGTCTGGAACTCGGCGCGGACGACTACCTGGGCAAGCCGTTTCATCCTCGCGAGTTGACTGCCCGCGTCAAGGCGATCCTGCGCCGCGCTGCCGCTGCGCCGGGCCGTGTCAACGCAGGCTCTGGATTGCGCGGGCCGTTCGAGGTCGGTCCATTGTGTGTCGATTGGGATCGGCGTGAGGCGACGCTGTCAGGCCAGTCGTTGAAGCTGCGCAACAAGGAATTCGAGCTGCTCAAACAACTGGCGGAGTACCGCGGCACCGTCCTGACTCGAGAGCAATTGCTCGAACAGGTCTGGGGCTACGAGTACTTCGGAGAGACACGAACGGTTGACGTTCACGTCAACCAGCTACGCCGTAAGCTCGCGCCGGATGGCGGCGATCCGGGAGTCGCCATCGAGACGGTGCGAGGCGTCGGGTACAAGCTGGTGGAAACGAGCGCAAGACAAACGGGCTGACTTGCACGCAGGTTGTCTCCGATTACCCTCTCCCCCCCTTGCGGGGGGAGATGTCACAGAGTGACAGAGGGGGGGGGTCGGCTGGGGACGGCCAGATAGGGCCAACAGGCAGGGACCCCCCCTCTGCCTTCGGCATCTCCCCCGCAAGGGGGGAGAAGGGGAGTTATGCATCAGGCTCTGCGAGGGGGAGCAACGACGACGACCGATGGGATAGCGCGTCAAGATAGAGGTGACATCCTTGCGCGGTGGCTATGGTTTGCGGTTGTTTGCCGGGTTTGCCGGACTGGTGCTGGTGATGGTGATCGTGCCTGGCGTGGTGTTTGCTTCGCTGTTTGGCGGGTTTCGCGACGATGTTGACCGCTCGGAACTTCGCACCGCAGGTAATGCGCTGAGCGTCGAGATTGTTCGCATTTTGCGACAGGCAGAGGTCTACGAGCGGGATCAGCTTGTGACGCTGATCCGCGAGCAGGCCGAACACGCCGGACTGATCGTGATCCTGACCGACGGCGACGGACGCGTGATCGAGGGATTTGCCCCGCCGCGCGGTCTCAAGGGTGACCACATCGGCGTCGGCTATGCGGCCCTTGCCGAAACAGGTGATCGACAAGTGTGGTTTGACTCCAAGCTGCATATTGGCGGTGAATGGCGACCGGCGCTGGTCCGCGTTCTGGCGCCCCCAGCCAACGGTGGCCGTGGCGACAGCGGGTTACTCATGGCTGTCGCCTTCGGTGATGATCACCGACTCGGCTCGATCGATGACCTGATCGTGCGGCTGGTGGTCGCCGGACTCGCCGGACTGGCAGTGGCCGTGGTGTTGGCGATGATCATGTCGCGGCAACTGATGCGTCCGTTGGAAGCGTTGACCGGCGTCGTGCGCCAGTTCGGGCCGGCCCGCTATGACATGCGCGCTTCGGAGACGGGCCCGTCGCAGGTGCGTGATCTGGCCAGGGCGTTCAACGCGATGGCCGAGCGGGTCTCGGACAACGAACGGGCGATGCGTAGCTTTATTGCCGATGTCTCGCACGAGCTGCGCACGCCATTGACCTCGATCCGCGGTTTCGTCGAGGCGTTGCGCGACGGCACAGTGACGGACCCGGAGCGGCGTGCATCGTCGTTGGAGGTCGTGCATCAGGAGACGCAGCGGATGCTGCGAATGATTGAGCAGTTGCTGGATCTGTCGCGTCTGGAGGCTGGCGAGTACCGGCTGGAGCCGTCGCGGATCGACCTGGAAGAACTGTTCGGACACATTGAGGCGATGTTTGGCGGTCGAGCCGACGAGTCCGGTGTCGTCCTGCGGACGGAGATCGAGGCAGGCACTCCGACGATTGAAGCCGACTACGACCGCCTGGTCCAGGTGCTTAACAACCTGATGGACAACGCGCTGCGCCATACGTCCGAAGGATCGGTGACGATGGCGGTGAGATCTGTCGATGACGGCATCGAGATCAGGGTCGAGGACAGCGGTGAGGGAATCGCGGCTGAAGATCTGGGCAAGTTGTTCGATCGGTTCTGGCAGCCGGAGTCGCGCAGCGGTCCCGGAGCCGGCCTGGGCCTGGCAATCAGCCGGGAGATCGTGAGAGCGCACGGAGGCCGAATCGGGGCTGAGAGCGTGGTCGGTGTTGGTACGACGATCACGGTGTGGCTGCCGATGCGTCCTGCGGAGTACACGTAAGTCGGTCTTACTTTCCCTGCTCCCCCCCCTTGCGGGGGGAGCTGCCGCAGGCTGAGGGGGGGGTCCGCTGGTGCACGACAGGTGGTACCTGGCGTAAGGAGGTTGCGCTGCGGACCCCCCTCTGGCACTCCGTGCCATTTCCCCCCGCAAAGGGGGGAGAGTGGGGAGCGGGGGGGATGATTCGATCCCTGCACGATGGAAGCCGAGGAGGTTGCGGTAGCTTGATCAACGCTTTCAACGACAGGTCAATGGGTCCATGCTGTACTTCCAGGCGATTCTTGGGATGGTCCTGATCATTGGCTTGGCCTGGGCGCTGAGTGAGAATCGGCGGGCGTTTCCTCGTCGGACGGTTGCGGCCGGGTTGTTGGTTCAGCTTGGGCTGGCGACGTTGTTGATCAAGGTGCCCGGCTCTCAGATCGTGTTTGAGTGGATTGGCGACGGTGTTGACGCCCTGGTTCAGTCTTCGGAAGCGGGCACGACGCTCGTCTTTGGCTACCTTGGCGGCGGGCCCTTGCCGTTTGAGGAGTCGTATCCCGGCGCTGCCTTCATCTTTGCGTTTCGCTCGTTGCCGCTGGTGATCCTGGTCGGGGCGCTATCGGCAGTCCTGTATCACTATCGTGTGTTGCCGCTGATTGTCCGGGGATTCGCCTTCGCGCTGAGCAAGACACTCAACATCAGCGGCGCAGCTAGCTTCTCGACGGCGGCGAATGTGTTCCTGGGCATGGTCGAGGCGCCGCTGTTGGTCCGTCCGTATCTGCAGACCATGACCCGCTCCGACCTGTTCATCGTGATGACCGGCGGCATGGCGACGATCGCCGGCACGGTGTACGTGTTGTTCTCGGTGATTCTCGACGGGATCATCCCAGATCCCGCCGGACACCTGTTGACAGCGTCGATCATCAGCGCGCCCGCCGCTGTGGTGATCGCGTTGATCCTGATCCCGCGCGAAGACGACGCGGTCGATGAAACAAAGGTGGAGTTCGGGCGCCTCTACGACAACGGCCTCGACGCGCTGACCCGAGGCGCGATCGACGGGCTCAGACTGTTGACCTACATCATTGGCATGTTGATTGTGTTTGTCGCGTTGGTCGAGTTAGTGAACATCATCCTGGGCGCGTTACCCGAGGTTGACGGGACCGACCTGACGCTGCAGCGCATCTTCGGCTGGGTGCTGGCTCCGGTGGTCTGGGTGCTGGGCATTCCCTGGTCCGACGCACTTGAGGCGGGTCAGTTGCTGGGCACGAAAGTGGTCTTGAACGAGCTGGTGGCGTACATCGACATGTCGCAACTGCCGGAAGGCGCGCTGAGTGAGAAGAGCTCGCTGATCATGACCTACGCGATCTGCGGCTTTGCCAACTTTGGCAGCGTCGGGATTCTGCTTGGCGGTCTGGCTGCGATCGTCCCTGAGCGGCGCGCCGAACTGGCCCAGCTTGGATTGAAGTCAATCCTCGCCGGCACCATGGCGACCTGCATGACCGGCGCGATCGCGGGATTGCTGTTCTGGTAGTCGGGTTCACAACAGCGCCTGCGATACGCTGCCAGCCATGGATCCTCTGCAGCAATTGACCCTCGTTGCGGCCGCGATGACTCGTGACACGTTGATCGGCGACGGCGCGTCGGACGTGTCGTTCGAGCCACCGAGTGCCGGTGCCTCGCACACGACATTCAGCGCCAACGGCGAGATCGGCACGCTGGCGGTTGGCCCATTGTTTGATCTCTCCGCTTTACAGGGCGACGGCGAGACGCTGTCGCATAAGGTCGGCTTCGAGGAGCGACTACACGCTTACGGCGCGCGCGACGTCGTGGTCTGGGCACCGCCGGGAGCGTCCATTCCCATCGACGCCGATCAGGCGGCTGGTCAGGTGGCGGACATAGCACGCGAGTTGGAGCTTGGCCAGAAAGGCGAGGTGGCGTTCAAAGTCGATATCGCGATCCGCAAGACAGGCAGCGAGGGCTCGTACATGAGCGTGCTCGGCGGTCTCTCGCAGCAATGGGCGCGGTTCACCAATCAGGTGATGGGCGAGTATCAACTCGACGCGTCGAGCATCTTCCGCCTGCCCGAGGACGAGCAGCAGATCACGCAGATGGTCGATTTCCTCGTGCTGGTCGCCAACGGCATCCGCAACGACGGAACAACGCAGACGGTCAAGGGCGACGATACTTGGCGAATCCAGAGGTTGGCAGGCGTCGAGGAACCAATCGTGCTGTGCTCACCGCCGACCTCGGCCATCGATGGCCGTGCTGTGCGCCGGCTGATGCGGCGCTCGCTGCGCGAGGCAGAAGAGGCCATTGGAGGAGCCGGCGGATTCCGAATCGCGGCGATGCTGACGTTGGCCAACAGCCTCGATCGGGAGCTGGTCACGACTGCGCTCAGAGCAATCGATCCACTGCTGCTCGCCGGTTGGGACTACATGCCGCTGCTGGTCGACGGTCAGACGAAGTCGTTGTTGGAGCCGTCGCCGCCTTTGGGGTAGAGAACAGTAACGGGGCTGTTCCACTCTCCTCAGAGAAATCGATACCTATTGTTTCGACCCCCCGCCTCCGGAGGGTGTCTCAGAAGTCGAATCTCCCAGTCCCCGCTCTACGCGGGGACCTGCTCCCTCCCTGTAGGGGACTTCACCACCAGACATCCCGTGCTGCCCGAGCGGGTCCCCACTTTACGGAGACCTTTGCAAAACCACGCTTACCGTCATTGCCGCGCCCCGACGCGGCAATCTCGCCGCATCCTGCACCAACGTTTGTGCCTGAATCAGCGAGATACCCGCGACAAGCGCGGGTATGACGGAGATGTTTGCGCGCATTTGATTCTTTTTCAAAGGTCTCCTTGGGGCGGGGACGGGAGACTGAGCAATAGTTCAGTCTCTCAAAGGGGGGGAAGGGGAGTGTGAACTCCTACGCTCGTTCGACGATCGTCACCTGGCCGCCGGAGCCGTCGACTCTCAGCAAGTCACCTGACTTGATTTGCTGGGTTGCCTTTTGCACGTTGACGACGGCGGGGATTCCGAATTCTCTGGCGACGATTGCTCCGTGACTGAGCACCCCGCCGATCTCGGTGACGACGGCTGCGGCCAGCGGGAAGATTGGTGTCCAGCCGGGATCGGTGAAGCGGGCGACAAGGATCTGTCCCGGGACGAGATCCCGGCCAGTCTCGGCGGAGAGCGCGACGTGGGCGCGACCTTCGGCGGCGCCGGTCGATGCGGCAATGCCTCGCATGGTCATTGGCAATAGAGGAGCGCCTTCCTCCTGCGAGGTTTTGGCGGCGGCTGACTCGGTTTGTTCCACCTCTGCTGTTTCGAGTTGGTCGCCCATCGGATCGCCCATCGAACCGCGCAGAGGCGGAGCCGTGTGCTGTTTCCATTCATCGAACTGCAACTTGCGACGCCTGATCCGGCTGCGCATTCGCGCGGCGATCACCGGATCAGACGAGCGCCGGGCGAGCGTGGCTAGTTCATCGAATTGCAGGTAGTAGACATCATCAGGATCCAGGATCAGTCCATTATCGATCCAGCGGGAGGCGAGCACCTGCCAGAGCCGTCGTTGTTGCAGCGAGAGCTCGAGCAGCGTGAACTTGGGATTCTCGCGGAGCGGCTGCAGGCGTCGGGCCTGTCGAATCTGCGCGTTGAACAAGGGCCAGCGCAGTCGACCGAGCGGACTGCGATAGAGCAAGTCACGGATTTCCTGTTCAGCCTCGAGCCGCACCCGCTGCTGGCGTTCGATGATCTCGTCGGGATGATTGCCGTCCGGATTGAGCACGTAGTCGCGGAACGTGTCGAGAATCAGCGAGGGCTGCTCGACCCAGCGCGGCTCGGCGGCCTCAAGCTCTCCGGCGGCGCGGTGTCCGTATTCGGCCATGAAGTCGTCGAGTTCGTCTCTGAGCCAACGTGCGCTCGTCGGCAGTGCGTCGCTATGGACGGCTGACCAGAGCCCTTCAGCGTCCTCGCCTCGGACGAATTCGGCCGCCGCCGGGTCGTTGGCGGTTCGTTCGGCAATCCGTCGCAGGGCGATGTTGCCTTCCTGCGTGCGGACGCCAGGCAACCCCTGGAGCACTCCAAGGACGAGATGGCGACGATTGGTACCCAGCCAGCGGTCGGTAATCCAGAGCAATCCCTGGACGGCGCTGTAAACCGACGCCTGGGCTCGCATGAGAAAGATCGTCTGGCGCTCGGCCTCTCCGCTCGACTTGCTCAGTTCTCGTAGGATGTCGCGGTCGGACATCTCGGAGGCGTCGAGCGCCCGGAGCCGATCGCGCTCCGCTTCGGCCGAGGCACGCTCCGACGGCCAGACCTTGGGTAAGGCGTCCTGGTCGCGCAGCCATCGCATGATGTAGGGCAACTGGCCGAGCATCGTCAGCCAGCGAATCTTGGTAGCGGCTTTGATTGATGCCTCGTCGCCGTCCTGTGGTTGCACCATGGTCGCGGCTTCTGGTCCGCCGACGGCTTCGAGGAAGTGCGCGCCGGTCAGGCCGAGTCGTTGCTGGATGATCTCCATCATCAGGCCGGTGTTGAAGTAGACATAACCGTCATAGAGCGAGACGAACCGACGACCTTCGCTCCAGTCTCCCCAGGGAGCGTGGAAGCCACGGTCGAGCGCGTCGGCGATCACCGACCAGCTCAGCGGCGTCATCACGTTTGGGATGACTTCGCCGGCGTTGGCCCGCGACCAGCGGTCGAATTGGTTCGGCGCGTACGGCAATCCGCGACCTGGTCCGCCGCCCCAGGGCAGCGGTTCATCGATCAGGCGGCCTTCGCTGGTTTCGACGGCGCCGTTGCCGTTGGAGCGCCAGCGCAGCGTGGCCGGACCGCCGAGTTTCTGTTCAAGTTCCAGTAAGTCGTCGCGCACCGCGGTCAGGAGCGGTGCATCGCTGAACTGGGAGATCTTGATCGGGCCGCGTCTGGGCAGCGAGACCGAGTGCGGCGCTGCGCCCTCGTAATCGATCCGTAAGGCCTGGAGCTCGACGCCGAGCGGGTCTTCCGACCAGGCCAGTCCGCCGACGTAATCGGTTAACGTCGCGTTCATGCTCCAAGCATACGTAACTGCAAACCCATTGGACGATGTCGTTCCGGAATCTCGAGCGGACTATCGAGTGGAATCTCGAATGGATTCGTTGCAAGGGATAGAGCGTTGAGGACTGAAGATCCTGCCGAATTGAGCAGCGGCAAGCTACCTCCAGAGTTGCTGTTCGCGATGCTCTCCGAAGCGCGGAGCGAAGGCGTGGTCCAGGGTCCCGGAGTCGGGCGAGACGCTGCGATCGTTGAGTGGGGCGGCCGCGCATTGGTGGCCACGTCTGATCCGATCACGTTCGTAGACGCCGACGCGGGCAGGCTGGCGGTCACGGTCAATGCGAATGACATCTTCGCCGTCGGGGCCGAGCCTGAGTGGATGCTGGCCACGATTCTCGCCCCAGTCGGGGCAAGCGCAGAACGGATCGCTGCGTTAATCGGCGAGTTGCAGTCTGCTTGCGATGATCACTCGATCGCCTTGGTCGGAGGACACACTGAGGTCACAGACGCGGTCAACCGGGTCATCGTGTCATGCACGCTGATCGGCGGCGCTCCGCTGGGACAGATCATCAAGTCGGACGGCGCGCGGGATGGCGATGTCTTGATTCAGGCGGGCGCGGCGGCGGTTGAGGGCACTGCGATTTTCGGATATCCCGAGCTACTGGATGAGCCGGGCATCAGCATTGCTCCGGCGGCTCGGGCCTTGCGAGATGTCGAGGGCGTTCATGCGATGCACGACGTGACGGAGGGCGGCCTCGCCACGGCGGCACTGGAGCTGGCCGAGGCGGCCGGACTTGGAGTCGAGTTACAGGCCGATGAGGTCATCTGGTTGGCCGAGACAATCGAGGTTTGCGCAGTGGGCGGTCTCGATCCGCTGGGCTTGCTGGGCTCGGGCACGTTGTTGGCGGCGGTCGATCCGGCTGAGGTCGATCTGGCGCTCGCAGCGCTTGGTGATGCTGGGGTGGACGCAGCCGTGATCGGGACAGTGGCGGCCGGGATACCCGCTACACTCGATGACGGCGGCCGGAAGCGTGCGCTGCCCAGATTTGGGCGTGATGAGGCGCTTCGGGCATTGGCCGATGTACCGTGACCAAGCCCGTGACCAAACCAGGTGACGTGGTGCTGTGGTTCGTCCAGAGGGGACGAGACAGCAACGGACAGGAGTCGACGTGAGCGCAAAACCGGCCACTGTGGGACAGCTCAAGGAATCGGGATACCAACCCCGGACCGTCAGAGAAGAGATCCGAGCCAACCTGATCGACCGTCTCGAAGCGGGCGGTCCGTTGTTCCCCGAAATTCACGGCTACGAAGACACTGTCGTGCCAGCGCTCGAGAACGCGCTGCTGGCCGAGCAGGATGTGATCTTCCTGGGCGAGCGCGGACAGGCCAAGAGCCGCATGATCCGCGCCATTACCGGTCTACTGGACGATGAGACTCCGGTGCTTGAGGGCGTCGAGATCTACGAAGAGCCATTGGCGCCGATCTCGCTGGAAGGCAAACAGCAGATCGACGAGCACGGCGACGACGCGCCGATTCGCTGGGTTCCCCGCGCCGACCGCTACGGCGAAAAGCTGGCCACACCCGACATCACCATTGCCGACCTGATCGGCGAAGTTGATCCGATCAAAGTGGCAGAGGGCCGCTACCTGTCAGATGAGATGACGATTCACTTTGGTCTGATCCCGCGCACCAATCGCGGCATCTTTTGCATCAACGAGCTGCCCGACCTGGCCGAACGTATCCAGGTGGGCCTGCTCAACATCATGGAAGAGCGCGACGTTCAGATTCGCGGTTTCCGCGTGCGATTGCCGCTGGACGTGCTAATCGTCGCCTCGGCCAACCCCGAGGACTACACCAATCGCGGACGGATTATCACACCGCTCAAGGACCGCTACGGCGCACAGATTCGGACGCACTACCCGACTGAGTTGTCGACCGAGATGGAGATCGTTGAGCAAGAATCTGCCGTCCTCTCAGCGCCGGGTCGTGTGCTCAACACTCCCGACTACATGGCGGAAATCGTGTCCGAGATCGTGCGCCTGGCGCGACGCAGCCCGGACGTGTCACAGCGCTCCGGCGTGTCCGTACGAGCCTCGATTGCTGGGTACGAGACACTGACCGCCAATGCGATGCGGCGAGCGATTCTCGGCGGCGAGGAGCAGGTCGCGCCTCGAATCTGCGACCTCTGGCACCTGGCGCCTGCACTGCAAGGCAAGATGGAGTTGGAAACGGTCGACGAGGGCGCGGACGAGAAGGTGATCGAGAAGTTGATCGCCGGTGCAATCGCGGTCGTCTTTGGTCGCTACTTCGACCTGGGCGCGCTGGAGCCGGTGATTGCCCAGTTCAAGATGGGTCTCTCGGTCGAGGTCGGCGAGGCGCTGAAGGCCGGCGACTACGCCAGCATCGTTGGGCGCGTCGAGGGTCTCGACGAAGCGCTGCAGCCGCTGGGCGTCGGCGAGGACGCCGCATCCCTGGCTGCCGCAGTGGAGTTCCTGTTCGAAGGTCTGCACCTGAACAAGCGGCTGAACAAGGACGTGGTCGACGGAGCGGTGTTCTATCGCGCCTAGTTCGTCTTGGCTCGCACGGCGCCCTCACCCTAGCCCTCTCCCTCAAGGGAGAGGGAATTGTTGGTTCCCTTGGCGCATCGACTAGCGCGGAGGGTTGAGCCGCTAGACCCTCCGATCCCCTCTCCCTCAGGGAGAGGGTTAGGGTGAGGGTCCGGCGCTGCGCAGTGGGCGATACACTTGCCCAAGCTGCTCGCAGGAGCGTGAGCGTTGAGTGCCTTGAAGGAAGTGCCCATGCCCACCCGATTCCGATTTTCGCAGTGGGATGGCACGCAGGACATTCCCGCGCTCGACGCGGACGACGTGCTGCAGTCGCTCTCTGACGATTTGCTCTCGTTTGGCGACCTGCAACAGGCCTTGCGCAACATGATGCAGCGCGGCATCCGCACGCCCGACGGTGATCGCACCGACGGAATGCGCGATCTGCTGCAGCGCCTGCGACAACAGCGGCGGCAACAACTGGAGCGTTTTGACCTGTCGTCGGTGTTCGACGACATCCAACGACAACTCGACGAGATTCTCGACCTCGAACGCGATGCGCTTGAGGATCGCCTGGATGAAGTTGGTCCTCGCCCGCAATCTCAGCAGCCTGCTGATCAGCAAGATCAGTTTGCTCCCCCCGACGGCGGAGAGTCACCGCCAACTTCTTCCTCTCTCCAGCCCTCGGGCGGAGAGTCACCGCCTTCTTCCTCCTCTCTCCCCCCCTCTGGGGGGGAGATGCCGCAGGCAGAGGGGGGGTCCCCCGACGGCGGACTGACCGATGACGAGATGGAGCGGCTCAAGGAGGCCTTGCGCCAGCGGCTTGAGCGGAAACAGGAACAGATTGATCGACTGCCGGAGGACGCCGCCGGTCAGGTCAAGGACCTGCAGGAGTACGAGTTCGAGGACGAAGAGGCGCGACAGAAGTACGAGGAGCTGCTGGAGCAGTTGAAGCAGTCGATGATGAATCGCTTCTTCAACGACATGAGCCAGATGATGTCCGACATGTCGCCCGAGGACATGGAACAAACGCGGGAGATGATGCGGGACCTCAACGAGATGCTGGAGCGCCAGCGTCGGGGCGAGGACCCAGGCTTCGACGAGTTCATGGACAAATGGGGCGACATGTTCGGCGATGATCCGCCGCAGTCGCTGGATGAGCTGGTCGAGCAGATGCAGCGCCAGGCGGCGCAGATGCAGAATCTGATGTCGTCGCTGCCCGGAGAAATGCGGCAGCAGCTCGGCGACATGATGCAGCAGCTCATGGGCGAAATGGGCATGGAGCAGGAGTTGTCGCAGCTCGCTCAGAACCTCGAATCGCTCTATCCGATGCGTGATCTGCTCAATCAGTATCCGTTCCGCGGGCAGGAGGAACTCGATATGCAGGCCGCCATGTCGCTGATGGGCGATATGCAGCAGCTCGACGAACTCGAACGCGCCCTGGAGCGTGTGCAATACGGCGGCAACATCGATGACATTGACCCCGACCAACTCGAAGAGCTGATGGGCGAGGAGGCTCGCGAGATCCTCGAGCAGCTCAAGCAGTTGTTGGAGCTGTTGGAAGAGGCGGGCTACTTGGAGAAGAAGGGCAACTCATACGAGTTGACGCCGCGCGGCAACCGGCGGATCGGCGAAAAGGCGCTGGCCGAGATCTACGCCAACCTCAAGCGTCAGAACTTCGGCAAGCACAATGTGCCGGAAACCGGACGCTACGGCGATCGCGCCGACGACACCAAGGCCTACGAGTTCGGCGACCCCTTCCACCTGAACCTCAAAGACACGATTTCCAATGCCATCCTTCGCACGGCGCCCGAGGGCGGACCGCAGGTGCCGGTCAATCTGACACCCGACGACTTCGAGGTGTACCGCTCGGAGACGTTGACTCAGACGGCGACCGTCGTGATGCTCGACCTGTCCTGGTCGATGGCGCTACGCGGATCGTTTCAGGCAGCCAAGAAGGTCGCGATGGCGCTCAACAACCTGATCCGCATGCAGTACCCGCGCGACTCGCTCTACCTGATCGGCTTCAGCGCCTACGCACGCGAGCTCAAGGCAGACCAACTGCCCTACGTACGCTGGGACGAGACGGTGCTGGGTACGAACATGCACCATGCGCTGTTGATCGCTCAGCAGTTGCTGGCCAAGCACAAGGTCGGGACACGGCAGATCATCATGATCACCGACGGCGAGCCGACCGCGCACCTTGAACAGGGACGCTCGTACTTCGCCTATCCGCCCTCGCCGCTGACGATTCGCGAGACGCTCAAAGAGGTCCGGCACTGCACCAAGAAGGACATTGTGATCAATGTCTTCATGCTCGACCGCAGCTACTACCTCAAGGAATTCGTCGACCGCGTGGCGAGGATCAACGGTGGTCGCGTCTTCTACAGCCAGCCGGATGAATTGGGCGAGTACGTCCTGCACGACTTCGTCACGAATCGGCGAAAGACGCTGACCCGGTCCTGACCTGGTCCTGACAAGGTGTAGCGGGCGCCATGCCTACCGCTGTGCCTACCGCCATGCCTACGCTGCGGACAGCCCCAGCACCAGGTCTCGCAGCGTGACCAGACCCAGTGGAGTTCCCTTATCGTCGACCACCAACGCGCGTGAAACTCCAAACTGCGTCAGCAGTCGCACCGCGTAGCGGGCAAGCATCCCCGAGCGCACGGTCAGCGCCGGCTTCGACATGATCTCGTAGACATTGACCCGCTCGGGGGCGCGATTAGGCGAGATCACCTCACGCGCGATGTCGCCCACGGTGACGATCCCCGGCTCGTCGTCGTCGTGCCGCCGGTTCACCACCATTGAACTGATCTGATGCCGCTTCATCGACGCCATCGCCTCGGACACTGTCGCCAGCCCGTCGATCGTGTGCAGTTGCGTGCCCATCACGTCGAACACGCGTAACGCCGCGCTCTCGCTCTGATCGGTCATAGGGTGTCCTCCAACTCTTCCTTCAGTTTGGGCAACTGGGTCGAGAGGCCGACCGCGTCCTCGATCGTGATTTGAAAGGCGACGCCGTCGCCATGCTCGCGATCCATGCCGCCTGCCTCTGCGATGCGCTCGAGGATGTCCCTCGCTCGCTGCTCCGCCACCAGGAACAGCACCATGTTCCGCTGCGACGTCAGGTTCAGCCCGAGAAAGGTCTTTTCCGGGCGCAGTCCCTCGCCGCGCACGCCGCTGATGATCGTGTCGCCCGTCGCACCGCCGGCGCGCGCTGCATCGATCACATCGGTTGTCTTTTCGTCACTCACCAGCGCGACGACCAGCGACATCTTCATGATTTCATCTCCTGATGCTGCCTCCGCCTGCGCCAGCGCCCCACCCAATCGGCGGAGATTGCATAGCCTAGTACGGAGATTATCGGGAACACACTGGCAAACGCGATCAGCCCAAAGCCGTCGATCAGCGGGCTGCGCCCAGGTACGTTGGCGGCCAATCCCAGCCCCAGGGCCGCCACTACCGGCACCGTCACGGTCGAGGTCGTGACACCCCCGCTGTCGTAGGCCAGCGGGATGATCATACGATTGCTCAGGATCGTCTGCACGATGACGATGATGTAGGCGCCCATGATGTACCAGGGCAGCGCCGTGCCCGTCACGATTCGGAAACAGCCCAGGGACACGCCCACGGCCACGCCAATCGCCACGGCGATCCGCAGCCCCCAGGCATTGACCGCGCCACCGGATACCTCCTCCGCCTTCAGACCCACCGCGATCAGCGACGGCTCGGCCACGGTGGTCGCAAATCCAATCGCCGCCGCGAACAGATACACCAGCCAGTAGTCCTCCCAACGCACCGCGCCGGCCACCGTCCGTGCCTCCTCAGTGAGCTGGCGCGCCATCGTTTCCCCGATGGGGAACAATGCCTGGTCCAGTCCGATCAGAAACAGCGCCAGCCCCAGCAGCACCATGACCGAGCCCGTGACGATGCCCCAGACGTTCGCGGGCTTGCGCCGCAGTACCGCCGCCTGGAAGACCAAGAGGATCACAATGATCGGCGACACGTCGCGGAGCGTGTACAGCAGTGTTTCCCCGAAGAGCTCGAGAGACTCCAGCATCAGGACACCATCCCGTAGCCCAGCACGCAGATCATCGGCGTGAGACTGGCGAACGCGATCAGTCCAAAACCGTCGAGCATCGGGTTGCGCCCCCGGATCGAGGAAGCCAGTCCGACGCCCAGCGCCGTGATGAGCGGCACCGTGATCGTGCTGGTGGTCACCCCACCGGAGTCATAGGCGACGCCGACAATCTCCTCGGGCGCGAACACGGTCATCACCATGATCACGACGTAGCCGCCGATGATAAAGCGGTGAATCGGCCAACCCTTCAGAATGCGCAGCACTCCGAGGACGATGGCGAGGCCGACGGCGACCGCCACGACCAGGCGCAACTCAAGCGCGTACCGATCCTGGGCGGCATCGCTGTAGCCGATGAACCTCGCCTCCGCCGCCACTTCGGCCGCCTCGGACGCGACTGCGATCAGCGCCGGTTCGGCAACCGTCGTGCCGAAGCCGAGACTGAATGCCAGCGCCAGCAACGCCGTAGTGCTGCCCTTGTGCGCCATGCCCTGCGCCAGCGCTTCGCCCAGCGGGAACAGTCCGCTCTCCAGGCCCTGAATGAACAGCGCAAGCCCGACGACGACGCACACCAGTCCGACCGCCACGCTAACCACATCGGGAAACGGCTGCCGGATCACTACCACCTGGAACAAGACGATCACGGCGAAGATCGGGAGCAAGTCTCGAAGGGCGCCCAGCACCCGCTTCACCATTGCCAGCGCGAAACGCAGCAACTCATACTCCTCGCGCGTGGCTGCACGGTGTCAATGCGCCTGCGCAGTGGACTGCACAATACGCAGCGGCTGGGGGCGGGGCAAGCGCCAACAGAGGGAGCAAGCCACCGTCGATGTGCGCAACACTCCGCTGATCAGCCCGCGCTCCGTATCGCTCCGCTCGATGCCCGCCATTGAGCCCAGCGTTTGGCGAACATGTTCAGTCCGGCTCGGTAGGCGAAGCCCTGGATCAGCACATTGCCGAAGAAGACGCCGGCGAAGTATCCGCCGAGTACCAGGAACACAATCGCGAAGACCTTGGTCCAGCCGGGCAACAGCAGGATCATCAGGATCGAGAGCGCCGTTGCCAGCAGAATCCCTGACCAGGCAGCCAGATGTACGTAAAGGCCTTCGCGCTTGCGTTTGGCCTGGTAAATCTGAGCAAGTTCGCGATCGATCTTGTCGACGGCAGGCGTCACATCCGTGGTTTCCCCACAGACCAGGCACGTCTCTTTCTGTCCCAGCGGCGCTGAGCAGTAACCGCAGAAGCGACCGATGTTGGGCGCTTGGCCAGCTCGGATCTCGGCGATCAGCTCATCCAGTTCCGATGAGAATGGCACGTCGTGGGTCGGGACGAAGTCGCCGTCCTGGTAGGTCGGTTGGGGAATCCCGGACGCTGCGCTGGTAGCCATCGGCGTCAATCGGGCCAGTCGGCCGGTCGACGTCCAGGTAACCAGGAATAAAGCTGTACAAGCACGCCACCGGTGTCGCGAGGGTGGATGAAGAACTGTTTCCACTCATAGTCTTCGTACGGTTCGCCGAGCGGTTCGATGCCCAGTTCCTCGCGGATGTACTCGCAGGCGGCGTCGGCATCCTCGACCTCGACTGTGATGTGGTGCATTCCGGGCCCGCGTTCGTCGATGAACTTTTGCACGAACGATGACTCATCGAACGGTGCGATCAGTTCCAGTCCCGATTGTCGATTGGGCAGATGGAACTGCGCAACGCGGAAGCCGCCGTCGTGGGAGATCGTCCAGTGGTCCAGTTCAAGCCCGAAGAGCCGGCCCCAGAAGTTCGAGGCGGCCTTCGCATCTTCTGCCGCGATCGCGACGTGGTCCAGCCTCACCCAACCCAGGCCCTTGTTGTCGGACATGTCGCTGATGCTCCAATCGAGACAATCTTATCTCACGCTCGACTCCGCCATATGTCAGCCCGTTTAGCAGCGAATGGGCATATCGTTCATAGATGCAGATCCAGCCAGACGACATTGTCTTCGTTCATAATCCAAACTCCGGCAACGCCCTTCATCCTCGGACGCTGACAGCCATGTGCCATGCGGCCTGCAACGAAGCCGGCCACCGCGCGCACGTGGTAGCCACGCGCAATCCGCTTGAAGCTGCCGAGACCGCGCTTGCCGCGCATGAATCCGGAGCGTCGGCGATCTTCGGTTGCGGCGGCGACGGCACATTGTCGGCGCTGTTGCAGGGTCTACCCGTCGGTTCGTCAACCGCGTTGGGCGCCGTGCCGCTGGGGACGGCGAACGTCTGGGCCTACGAGACCAATCTACCCACGACGCCGTTCGCCGCGGTATCGGCGCAACTGGCCGCCCTCGATGGCATCAGCGGTGAGGTGGCCTGGGTCGACACGGGACGAGTCTGGTCGACCAACGCTGATGGCTCGATCGCCCAGCAACGATTTCTCCTGATGGCTAGCTGGGGGCTGGACGCCGCGGCGGTGAGCGGGATCGTCGCTAGCGATCGTCGGAGCAGGATGAAGCGGATGTTGGGCGAGCCGGCGTACTTTCTCTCGGCGGTGCAAGAGGCGATCGGTCGCCAAGCCTGGCCAATCGCGATCAGCGTCGACGGCGGTGAGCCGTTCCAGGTCGACGCCGCCATGCTGACGGTGGGCAACACGCGAATGCTGGGCACATGGCTCGAGGTCAACCCGAGGGCCAATGTCGTCGACGGTGAACTGGACATGCTGCTCGTCGAGGGAGCGCCATGGAAGGCGCTGGCGCTATCGCCTCTCGCCCGCTACGGCTGGCTGCCCCAGGGACCAGGCGTCAGGAATCTACGCTTCCAGCACCTGGAGATCGCCATGCTCGGCAATCCAATGCCAACACAGGTCGACGGCGATCCGGGACCGCCAACCGCATACGCCGTCGATGTGGAGCCGCGAGCGCTGCTGGCGCTGTGTCCCGTGCCAACCTCAGAGGTGCTCGGCGGCTAGCGCTGATTCAAGCGTGCGGACGCGGCAATCGTTTCACAGCACTTTGTCGATGATTGTGATCGCTGCGATCACAAACACGCTGACGGTCATCGTCCAACGCATCTGGCGAGCCTCCGACTGCGCAATCAGCGCCGCCAGCCGAGATTCAACTCCGGCGAGAGCCTCATTTGTCGCGTGCCCCTGCGCCTCTTCGGTCACCATCGTGGTGACGACATTGGCGGTCTCTTCAGCCGCGTCCTCGTCGAATCTGCCGCGAATCAACGCCTTGACCAACGACATGCGGTCAACTGTACGGCCTTCAGGCGGCAGAATCTGCGCCATATGTCCGTTCCTTCAGCGACGTGTGTTCAGACCCGATCCTAGCACCGGAGCATGCCGCGTGAACCAGACCTAGTTCTGCGCGACCGCCCGCACGGCGACGATGCCGCCTTCCAGCGGATCCTTGATCTGCCCGACGAGGCCTGGATGTGCGGCAGGTCGATCGAAGTTGATTGAGGCCAGATTCTCCATGTAGGAGTCGTACTGACGCTGACGCAGCGTCTTCAACTTGTCGACGCCGGCCTGGAGATTCTCGACGCCACCGGCCAACAGGACGATCAGCGCCTCGCGCTCGGTGGTTGAGAGTCGCATTTCCTGCACCATCGCGGCTTCGGCGCGAAGGAACTGGATGTTGAGCCGCTTGTCCGCCTCGGGCTTGTAGCGCGTGTACCAATCGAGGTGGGCAATACCGTAATCGAGGTGTCGCCGCGAGTCTTTGGCGATCAGCGCAAAGATGTCACGCTCGACATCAGTTTGCGCCCACTCCGAGGCCGACTCGAATAGCGTGACTTCGTAGCTCTTGTAGACCACGTCAAGCGCGATGATCATGTCGGTGAAGGTGAGTCCCTGGTACCAGCCGCGGTAGATCTGACCCAGCGGCGCCTGGCCAAGTCCGCCGCCATTGATCAGGGCGCGCTTGCGCAGCACCTCGACCTTGCGTCCGGCGTCGTAGACCTGCGTCGCCAGGAAGAGCTTGACTTCGTGGAAGCCGTACGAGATCTCCTCGAGCCAGCGCCCGATGATCTTCTGCTCGACGAGCCCGTTGTTGGAGTAGATCGTGCAGATCTGACCGACAGAGCGTTCCATCTCCTCGGGCAGTTCGGCGAGGCCGTTTTCCCAGTCGAGCTCCGTCGCCGGAATCCAGCGGTCCTTGATCGCGTCTTCGTACAGGTCGACGGCGTTCTCGGACCAGACTTCGGCCTTGTCGAAGATCGAGTAGCCGGCGGCCATGATCTGACCGGTCGACTCGGTGCCACGGGGGGCGTCATTCGACAGAGTCCACAGATCAGGCACCACACCGTAGCTGCCGATGTTGATGTCGCGCAGTCGCAGACCGTCGGGGCCCGGCGTCGCCTTGATGCCGATTTCGGCCGGCGTCTGGAAGATGTTGAACGGCGCACCGCTGAACGGGTTGTCAGGGTGGTTCTCCATGAACTCCAGCCAGCCGCTGATCTTGGCTTCACTGAGTTCGCCGCGGGCCAGGTTCTCGACCTGCTGGTCGGTGGCGGCCGAGGCTTCAATCCGCTCGATCAGATCTTCCGACCAGCCCGCCTTCTTGGCGCGCACCTTGGTCATCGTCGACAGTTCCATGAGAAAGCCCTCTGTGTGCTGAAACCTGGCCCTTGTTGGGGAAACGAAATGGGGCGACCGACGCTGTTTGCGAGCGATCACCCCAAGGAATCGAAACCAGACCCCCTCTGCCTGCGGCATCTCCCCCCCGGAAGGGGGGAGAAAGGGGAACATCTACAGTTAGTTGTCCTCGCCGAGCAGAGAGAGCACCTCCGGTGCGAAGCGGTCGTGGCGGTCAAGCCCGATGACTTCCAGTCGGTGTGCGTACTCGATGAACTGCTTGCGGCGCATCAGCATGACCATGTTGTAGCCCTCGTCGAGGTGCTCGATGCCGCCACCGGAAAGGATGGCCAGCGCCTCACCCGTCAGCGGGTTGGTGGTCAGCGAGGTCTGCTGCGACTGGGTCAGCAGCGCTTCCTGCATGTCGAGGATGTGGTGCAGTTCTTCCTTGCGCCACGGCTCGGTCTCGACGGTGTACTTGAGGTGCGTGACCCCGAATGCGAGGTGACGCGACTCGTCCTGCGCGGAGAGTCGGAACATCCGCTTCTCGGCTTCGTTTTGCGAGATCAGCTCGCCCATGCGGAAGAGCGTCTGCACGAATCCCTCACCGACAAGGTGGAGCAGCGCGGTCATCTCAGTGAAGTCATCGGAGCCGAGCAGCTGGACTGCGCCCAGGCCTGCGCCGGACATGCCGCCGCCGTTGATCAGCGTGCGCTTGCGGAACACGTCGAGGTGACGCGCTTCGTCCATCAACTGCGTGCCAAGGAAGAGCTGCGACTCGAAGAACTCAGGGTGAATCTGCTCCATGAATCGACCCGGCACGTCGGCAGCGATGAATTCGACCTGCGTCAGGAAGGTGCAGAGTGTGCACATCGCGTGCTCAAGGTCGGGAGGCAGTTCTTCAATGGTGTCCCAGGGAATGTCGCGAGCCGACGACCATTGGCGCTGCAGTGCCTCTTCGTAGAGCAGCATCGCGGACTCGGTCCAGACATCAGCCTTGTTCAGGTGCTGGACGCTGTTCGACGGAGATCGTGGGTCGGCGGCGGCGCCGCGCGGCGCCCACTGACGCTGGCGTGCCTCGTCGCGGTCGTCAACGCCGTAGGTGAGCTGATTAATCGTCTCCAGCGTCAAGCCTTTGCGACCGGTCTCGATCTCCATGCCCTGGTCGGTATCAACGTTGAGCCAATCAAGGTTGATTCCAGGAACTTCGTGCTGAATGGTGGCCATGGATACACTCCAGTGGTTGGCGGGGCGTCCGCAAGTGAGTTTGCAACATGGTACACGCTCCGCCCAATCTGTGCAGGTCGTGATGACTCGAATAGGATTGTGACATGGCACTTATCCCGATCCCGATTCGTCGCCGGTTGCGAGACTCCGGTTTCTCTGAAGAGCAAACCGACGTTCTGGACGAGGTCAGCGAAGCGACTTCGGAGGCGGCCCGCGAAGGCCTGGCCAAGCAGGACGATGTACGGGACGAATATCACGCCCTTCGAACCGAGTTGCGGGGGTCTGTGGCGGCGCTCCGCGCGGAGATGGTTGGCCTGCGTTCGGACATGAACGCGATGAAGTGGTGGCTGTTCGGCACGTTGTCATTGACGATCCTTGCTGCGACAGCCGCAATCATCGCGGCTATCGCCGTCTGGGGCTGACCGACCCATACACTCCGACGTGTGTACCTGACTCGACTGCAACTCTCCAACCTCCGTTCCTGGTCCGAGCTTGAGCTTGAGCTTGATCCCGGAATCACGCTGATCAGCGGCGCCAATGCGGCGGGCAAATCCAACCTGGTCGAGGCTATCTATCTGCTTGCCGCGTTGCGCTCGACCCGTGCGCAGACCGAGGGCGAGTTGATCCGTTGGGAAGCGCCTCAGCCCCAGGTGATGCGCGTCGCCGGAACCGCGCAGACCGCTGATGGACAGGCCGAGGTCGAAGTCGCGTTGGCAGCGCGTGTCGGTGGTTCGGCAAGCAGCGCCCGACAACGCAGCGGCGCCCCGCTGACGACGAAGCGCATCCGCGTGAATGGCGTTGCGCGTCGCGCTTCGGACGCGCTCGGCGCGATTCGGGCCGTACAGTTCACCACGCTCGATCTCGATCTGCTGACCGGCCCGGCGGCGATGCGCCGGCGCTATCTCGACGTGGCGGTCGGCCAGTTGACGCCGTCGCATGCATCGAACTTGAGCCGCTATCAGCGAGCGCTGACCCAACGCAATGCGCTGTTGAAACGAATCGCCGAGGGAAGAGCGGCGCAATCGGAGCTTCAACAATGGGACGACTTGCTGATCGCGGCCGCTGAGCCGATCTGGCGAGCCCGTTCCGATGCGGCGTCCGCATTGTCGAGCGCTGCCGCCGAGCGGCATCTGTCGCTGCGCTCTCCGGATGATCCCGCCGAGATCCTGCAGCTGACGTATGCAGCCGCCCGGGAGCCGACGCTGCAGGAGTCCCGCCGACGAGACCTGGCGCGGGGATCGACCAGCGTCGGGCCGCATCGCGACGACCTGCTCATCGACCTCGATGGTCGTCCGGCAGGCAGTTTCGCCTCCCGGGCCCAGCAGCGAGCCGTCGCGCTGAGCATGAGATTGGCCGAGGCTGACTACCTCGAAGCGCAGGGCGGCGATCCACCGATCCTGCTGCTCGACGACGTGTTCAGCGAGCTCGATCCGCCCCGCCGGTTGCGGACGGCCGACGCGGTTTCGAACGCCGAGCAAGTCGTCCTGACCACGGCCGATGCCAGCGTCGTGCCGTTCGCGCACACCGATCTCGCCGCGTCGTTGATGATCACAGATGGCACGATTCACAAGCAGTAACCCTCCTATCTCCCCCGCAAGGGGGAAAAAGGGGCTGGATCTCAAGCCATGGTCTCCCTGGTCGGCTGGCTTCACCGGGGCAGCGGAGTTCGCTGGCCTTGCTTGCATCGACGACACTTCCAGACGATGGTCATGTACTGTTCGTGGTCCTCGACTTGGCAGGCCAGCGCTCCGCGATCGGCGTGCCGGCGGCTCGGGCAATTGGGGTTGTTGCAGCGGATGTCGTGTGTTGACGTCACGGGTAACTCCTGTTCGTTGATCGACTCCTTGCGAGCTGCGAGATTCGACTAGGGTCTGACCGTCCGGTCGTCTTCCGACGCCGTCAGGGAACCTAGCGGACTGAGATGTCCTGTCAGCCGGCTCGACGCCGGCACTCTATTGCCGCCATTGGGCGACGATGGCTGCGGCTGATCTCCCGTAAGTTGCGCAACCTCCTGCTCGAATCGCGCCTGTTCCAGACGCCATTGACGATGCCGCGCGAGCACCTGGTCGGCATGTTCCTCGCCGATGTACTGCTCGAGATAGGCGCGCTGGTCCAGTGGATCGAGTGGATCGTTGAGTCGCGCCCGTCCGTGTTCCTGCACGGCGATCCGCTGCGCCGAGGAATACGGATCGATCCAGACGTCAATGTCCAGCGAGGGAATCTGCGAAGGCTCGACGCAGACCGTCTCGCGACGCTGGACGCGTCCGTTGCGGCCCTTGGCAAATACCCAGATTGGAGCGCCGAATCCGCCTTCGGCCAGCGGCTTCGACATCACCAGCGCCATGTTGCGCAGCATCGTGCGCACGGCCAGGGTCTGCGCGCGCTTGAGCTGCTGCACCTGGAGATTGCGCGAACCGAGCAGCAGGTTCAGCGTGTGCGGTTGCGTGTTTGGACCAATCTCACCACGCTCGACCGACCCTGAATCGGGCGCTGCGGCAATCAGCTCGTCGTGCGACATGCGCAGAAACTCGACAAACGCCGGATCGATGCGGAACTCGACCCGATGCAGCGAGGCGCCGGGCGGCAGCGCTTGCGCCGAGGCGGCGTCGGGCGTCAGTTCGACGCGATTGCCGTCGTCATCGGTCTGCCAGGAGCCGTCGGCGAGTTGGATCCAGTAGAGCGGGATCGCCGTCTGTTCGGCCAGGAACCGGCCCAGCGATCGCTCGTAGTCGTAACCCGGCTTGGCCCGATAGATGCCTTCC
Organism: Dehalococcoidia bacterium; assembly: GCA_965232875.1. Lineage (GTDB taxonomy): Bacteria > Chloroflexota > Dehalococcoidia > Bin125 > Bin125 > Bin125. The sequence goes on from OZ247431.1 coordinate 879,899, forward strand.
ATCGTCGGTTCCCAGCGCCGGACCATGTCGGGATGATCGTTCGTGTCCGCATCGGCGATGGCGAACGGCGGCATTTCGTACGGATGCGGATGCGATTTGATCAGCGTCCATTCGTGACGCGCGTTCGACTTCGTCGATTGTGATGTCTTGAGCGCGTTGCGGTCGAGCGCTGCCAGTTCGTAGTATTCGTGCCGCGTCCAGACAGATGCCACACGCACCCGATCACCCCAGCCCGCGCCGGACGGCTCGTGTCGCAGCGGCGCATCGACCGCTCGCGAGACGCCCAGCGACGGCACACCGCCAATCGCAGCCATGCGCAGATCGAGTCCGTCCTGGTCGCGCAACCGGTCGCGATACTCGAATAGTCCAACCTCGCGCAGCACGACGGCGACGCCCAGTCCGTTGCCCGAGCCGTGATCCTCGACAAAGGCGAACTGGTCGGGCCGGATGACTTCCACGTCCCAGGGGAAACCGGCGGCGGCCTGTCGTTGTCGATCCCGGTCGCGCCTGCTCTCCTCGGTCTCGATCCAGGGCAGTGACGGCCCGTCCTCGGAACGCGCCCGTCGGAAGCGGCGGCGCTCGTCGGGATCGTCTGGTCGAGCGCCGCGTTGCTCGCGAGCTGGCAGCGAGGGCAAGCGGTCGGCGGCGCGCTGCCAGTGCAGGACGCCGAAGCAGAGGCAAACCTGGCCATAGCCGAGGTCGGCCTGCAAGGACAGTTGCGAGCGCTCCTCGACCTGCCGTAAGCCCTGCTCGAGCACGTGCTCAAGATTGTCGGCCGCCTGACGCGCCGTCGGCGAGTTGTCCGGCGGTTCGACGTGGACGCGCAATGGATGCTCGGTCAGGCGTTGTCGCAATTGCGACCACGTCCGTCTGGGCAAATCGGTCTGCCAGGGAGCGGCGTCGAGGTGCGGCGCCGAGAATCGGGGATCGGCCTCGCGAGTGTTGTAGAGGTGAGTCTCGCGATGCCGAATCCGCTCATGCAACGCCGAGAATCGGCTCAACGCGCCGCGAGCTGCTGATCGCCCGCCGCCGAGCTGGTCAAGCATGTGGTTGAGGTCGGCCTCGGACAGAGACCGGACAAGAATCGCCGGCGCCGATTCCTGAGGCTGCGCTTCAGTCGGTTGTGCAAGTGCGGGCAAGACGCCCTCCTTTACTCAGAATGTCAGTACGAATAGGTGGAATCGATTATGAGAAGATATGTTCTGGTTTGTCAAGATGAAATCGAGTGATCCACAATCGGAGCCCCGCTATGTGGATAAGATGTGGACAAACTGGACAACGTGAGCGGCCGCCCGGCTAGCAGCGACTCGGACGGTGACGTGGCTGAACCAACAACCCGTTATCCGAGTCTGCGTCGCACAAACTGATCAAACATCGGGACGGTGAAGTCAATGACGTTGCGGCTCGGCGAGTAGCACAGCCCTCGCTTGATCAGGGAATCTCGAACCGGTCCGACCTGACTGGTCCGCTTGCCCAGAGCCGTCGCGACATCTCCTGACTGGTAGGGACCCTTCCCGAATGATGCCATGGCCGACAAGTACTGGCGTTCAGCGGGTGTCGTACGGTCGAACCTCGCGGCGAAGAATCCCGTATCCAGTTCATCAATGGCTATTGGAATCGCTGCCTCTACGTCCTTGGCCTGGATGACCTGCGGTCCTGTCGCGGCGTCCCATGAACGCTTGCCAAATTCCTGGAGGAAGTATGGATAGCCTTCCGATCGGTCAACGACCAGGCTCAGCGCGTCCGATGACCATCGCACGCCTTCATCCTGCGCAGGCGACTGCAACGCGTCTGATGCCGCCGCTGCTGGCAGACTGCCGATCGCGGTGTACTGAAACAGCCGCTCTGCGTAGGATTTCGCCTCTCCCGCCAAACCTGGCAATGAGGGAAGACCGGCGCCGACGACCATGAGCGGCAGGACTTCTTGGCTGATTCGATGTAGTCCAAGGATGAGAGCCGAGAAGTCTTGCTGCGAGATGTACTGGAGTTCGTCGATCGTGAACAGGACGCCAGAATCTTGGTCACGGGCGAGCAGGGCCATCTCTACAAACAGATCTGCCAGGTCGTCGTCCAGATCTCCCGAATCACCCAATCCAGGGAACGGCTCAGCTTCAACGACAACTCCGGCCTCAGGAATGCTCCATCTCAACTGGAACGACTTGAGGGCTCCAAGCGCACGTCGCGTCCGGTCGGCTAGCCGTTGTCTGGCAGAGAGTTGAAGTATGGCCTTGCGGACAAGCGTCGATGCAGCACCTGGAAACGAAATGTCCTCTGTTGCCTCAAGATGCTGATGTGTCCAGTTGTTGCTCTTGGCAATTCTGCCGAATTGTTTGAGGAGCACCGTTTTGCCGACTCCGCGTAAGCCGGTAAGCATCACACTTCGCTCGGGCCTGCCCAGGGCCGACCGTTGAATGGCTATCTCAACGCTCCGTAGCTCGTGATCGCGTCCAACGAGCGCGGGTGGCGGGGTCCCGGCACCGGGACTGTAGGGATTGCGCACAGGGTCCATTGGTCGAATATAGCAATGTATTCGATGTATAGCCGATCCTCTTATACGGGGATAAACTTGCTAAACAACCGCCGGCGGAGGTAATCCTAGCCCTCGGCGAGCTCCTTGACGAGCTCGATCAGCGCGTCGGCCGAGGTTGGGCCTCGTTCTCCGTTGACCAGGATGGTAGGTGTGCTGGAGAGGCCTCGAGACACCGCGTCGGTGTGCTGGTCGTAGATCAGGTCGAGGTGTGTCTGGTCATCCATGCACTGGCCGAACTGGTCGGTGTCGAGACCGAACTCCGCAGCGACCGCGACGGCGCCGTCGCGCGTGTAGGCGTCGCGTCCGGGGCCCTCAAAGTAGTAGTCGTGGAACTCCCACCAGGCGCCTTGATCGCCGGCGCACTCGGTTGCCAGCGAGGCCATCTCTGACGACAGGCCGTGATTGATGATGTGTCGGTACTCAAACCGAGCCAGTCCGGTGGCGACCAATTCCTCTTCGATGCGCGGCCCAACCTGGGTCGCGAAGTGGCGGCAGCCGCCTCAAAGGAAGTCGGAGTACTCCTGGATCACAACGGGGGCGTCGGGACTGCCGATGAACGCGCGGTCGCGAATGACCTGCACTCGCGCTTCCGACTCGGCCTGCTGGGCGACCTGCTGGGTCTGTTCAACCTGCGCAGGCTGATCAGCTTGCTCCGCTTGAGCAGCCGGCTGAGCTTGTGACGCAGACTGTTGGTCTCCGTAACCGTCGCCGCAGGACGCCAGCAATAGTGCAATGAACGCGACGGCCAGGGCTCCGGCCAAGATTCGTATTCGATTCATGTCTAGCCTTCCGCTTCCAGTTCTGCCGCCAGCGTGAGCACTTGCTCGATTAGAGCATCGGCAACGATGGCGGCGCCTTCGCCGTTGATTCGCACGGTGGGAGTTCGGTTCGCGCCGACCGCAATTGCCTGTCGATGTTGCCCCTCGACCAGATCGAGGTACTGTTCGCTGTCCAGGCACTGGGCGAACTCTTCGGTATCCAGAGACAACGATGCTGCGTAGGCGATCGCACCCTCACGCGAGAAGTCCCACTGACTCATGTAGTGGTCGTGAAAACTCCACCACGCGCCTTGGTCGCCGGCGCATTCCGTGGCCAGCGCGCCGAGCATCGACGGCGGACCATGATTGATGATGTGCGAGTACTCGAACCGGGCCACGCCGGTGCGAACCAGTTCCTCGATCACGCGCGGCTCAACCTGAGCCGCGAATCTGCGGCAGTTCGGTCAAAGGAAATCTGAGTACTCGGTGATCACAATCGGCGCATCGGGATGTCCGACCACATTGCGATTCGCGATCAGTCCGGCGCGGTGTCCCGACTCGATGATCATCCCGACCATTGCCGCCGCATCGCCTCCGTCTCCGCCCTGAGCGCCATCATCCTCCCCGTCCTCGCCCTGAGCGGCATCATTCTCCCCGTCCCCGCCTTGAGCGGGGACCCGCTCCGCTTCCTCTTGCCCATCCTGATCCTGTGCGGCGACCTGCTCTTCGTCTTCAGACGGAGACTCTTCTGGTTGGGCCGCTTCAGTCTGCTGAGATGTCTGCAGTTGAGATGTCTGCTGCTGAGATGGTTGCTGGGATGTCTGTTGCTGGGATTCGGCTTGCTCCGAAACTGGTTGGTCGGATTCTGAATCCTGCGATTGTTGGGCAGAGTCGGCCGCGACTGAAACGGTTTGCTTATCAACCTCTGACGACTCGGTCTCCCTGTTCTCCCGCGCTACTGCCTCGTCGTCTGCAGACTCGCTCTGGCCGGCCTCATACGCCATCGCCGATTGCTCTTGTGGCTGCTCTGCCACCTGAGCCGACGACGGCTGTGGCTCGTCAGAGTCCGACGAACACGCCGCCAACAACAACGCGGCGCTTACAAGGATCAGTCCCATCCGCATCAACATCAGCTTCCCTCCTCGTTCTCCGCCGCCTCAGCGGCCGCGTGCACCTGCTCGATAATCCCACTCAGTGACCGAGCCCCGGGCTGACCGTTGATCCGGAACGTCGGCGTCCCGCTCACACCCTCCGAGATCGCCTGCTGTTGCATCTGCAAGATCCGATCGTGGTGCTCCTCGTTGTCGACGCACTGAGTGAATTGCGCCACATTGAGTCCCTCGTCGCGGGCCAGCTCAATCGCGCCGGCGCGAGTGAACGTGCGCGCTTGCGCCTTGAGCAGGTACGCGTCGTGGAACTCCCACCAGGCGCCCTGGTCGCCCGCGCACTCGGTCGCCATCGCCGCAAATTGCGAGGCTGAGCCAAAGATGATGAAGTGCCGATACTCATAGCGAGCCACCCCGGTGCTGATCAGTTCGTCCATAATCTGCGGCTCAAACTGAGCTGCGAAGTTTCGACAACTCGGTCACTGGAAGTCTGAGTATTCAACAATCACGACCGGCGCGTCCGGATCGCCCACGACGTTGCGAACAAACGGCAGTCCCTCGCGGTGGCCAAAGTCAATTTCGCCCAGCTCGGTCGCCTGCAGCTCCGCCGTGTCGGCGGACGAGACATCGGCCTGTTCAGCTTGCTCGGACTGCTCAGCCTGTTCAGTTTCGCCGGCGTTGTCCGTTTCGGCAGTGGTCTGCGACTGCTGAACCTGCTGCTGCATGATCGAGGCCTGACGCTCGGCGCGTTCGCTGCGCTCGGTGCCGGTAGCGGTTGGCTCGTCGCTCTGATCGGCAGACTCGCCGCCCGCTCCGCAGGCTGATACGAGCAAGCCGACTCCCACTGCCAGAGCCGCCAACGCCCACAACCACATCGATCGTCGAGTGCCCACGCCCATGAATCGACTGTACTCCTGTCGGGAACGGATCGCGTTCGCCATACGCATCACTCTCCGCTCTCCTCTGCCGCCTGCTTGACCGCCGCTTCGATTGCTTCATAGGTAGGATCGACGGATTCACCGTTGACGAATGCCGCCGGAGTGCCTTGCACGCCGCGAGCGAGTCCCTCGTCATATGAAGCGCTGACTTGCGGGAAGGTATGACCCTCGGTCACGCAAGTCACGAACTCTTCATAGTTCAGGCCCTCAAACGTGATCTGTCGCCGCAGTCCGGCTTCGGTGAAGAGGGTCTCATCGCCGGCCATGAAGCGGTCGTGCAGCGGCCAGAACGCGCCTTGGTTAGCCGCGCACTCGACGACGACGGCGGCAAAGACCGCCTGATCGCCGCGGATCGGGAAGTGGCGGAAGACGAAGCGGGCCGTGCCCGTCGAGACCAGTTGCTCCAGAATCAACGGCTCAACCTGAGCCGCAAACCATTGACAGCCGCCTCAAGTGAAGTCCCCGTAGTACAGAATCTCGACGGAAGCGTCGGGGTCGCCGAGCACATTGCGCTCTGAGCGCACACCCTTGTGCTCGCCGACGACATCCTCGGGCAGGACAACGACCTGCTGGTCGTCGGAGGTATCTTGTGGAGCCTCGACCTGCCGCTCGGCCTGAGCCTGCCCGGCTTGAGCCTGCCCGGCTTGAGCCTGCTGGGCTTGAGTCTCTTCACGCTGAACTTGCTGGAACTGAACCTGCTCGACCTGTTGTTCGAGCGCCGCCTGCTCGTCCGCAACCGCGACCTCCGCCTCCTGCTGTTGTTCCTGTTCCAACACCGTCGCCTGCCGGTCAGCTCGCTGAGAGGAAGCCGTCTCCGTCGCAGCCGGTGGCCGCTCAGCATCGCCCGAACCACAAGCAACCGCGAAAAGAGCCAGGCCAACCAGGGCAACCAGGACAGCGAGCAGACGTTGCATCACGTCAGCCTATCGCGCAGCATGGCCCAATCGATGCAACACAACACTGACCCGTCCTACTCCCCAAGCCCTACCAAGTTCCCGACGCCCCGCGCTCCGACGCGGGGCCCAGACCTAAGCCGTCGAGTGGCAACCAGACCCAATGCTCAACTCATACGTCGCCCGAAGCTCCTCCGGCCACGGCCGAGTCGAGCAAAACGCCGTCATGCGATCATCGCAGAGTGCCCTGGGCCCCGCGTCGGGGCGCGGGGCATCGGAGCTGATTTAGGCGAGGTCGTGGTAGAGGTCTCTCCACCCAGGATTGTGCTTCTCGATCAAATCGAGTTTGTACTTGCGTTGCCAGCGCTTGATCAGTCGTTCTCGACGCTGGGCGTCGTCAAGCGAGTCGTGGAACTCATACCAGACCAGCCGCCGAATGCCATGTTTGCGTGTGAAGGCAGATCCGCGGCCTTGACGATGTTGCTCAATGCGCTGGGGCAGGTCCGCCGTATGCCCCACATAGAACGTCCCATTCCGCCAGTTCACCATCAGATAAACCGCCGGTTGAATCTCACGACGAGCCATAAGAAGTTCCCTGCAATCCCTTCCGATGCCCCGCGCCCCGACGCGGGGCCCAGACCTAAGCCGTCGAGTGGCGACCAGACCCAATGCTCAACTCATACCTCGTCCGGAGATCGTCCGGCCACGGCCGAGTCGAGCGAAACACCATCATGCGCGCATCGTTTGGAGCCCTGCCTCCCGCGTCGGGGCGCGGGGCATCGAAAGACGTTTGGCCACGCGGACTCTCCTACCCCCGCAACCGCGACATCTCGTCTCTGAGCTGCTGCAGACCCATCGGACCCAGCTCCAGCGCCGCCCGATGGAATCCCTTCAGATCGAAGGCGTCGCCCAACGATTCCCGCGCCGACTCCCGCGCCGCCAGCCACTCTCGCTCTCCGACCTTGTACGAGATCGCCTGACCCGGCCAGCCCAGATAGCGGTCGACCTCGCTGGCCAGCATCTGTTCGGGGAAGAATGAGCGCTCGATCAGGAACGGCAGCGCCAGTTCCGGCGTCCAGGTCTCGCCGCCGTGGTATTCCTCGCGCTCTGGGATCGGCAACTCGAGATGCATCCCAATATCGATCACCACGCGCACCGCACGCAACGCCTGGCTGCTGAGCAGTCCCATGTAGAAGGCCGGATCCTCGAGGTAGCCCAGCTCAGCCATCAGACGCTCGGCGTACAGCGCCCAGCCCTCCACATAACCCGACGTCCCCGCCAGCAACCGCTGATACCGCGTCAGTTGATCGCCCAGATACCGAGTCGTGCCAATCTGTAGATGATGTCCCGGGACGCCCTCGTGATAGCAAACCGATAGCTCGCGCCAGAGTGGAAAGCGAGTCTCTCCGCCCGTCGGATACCACGTCCGACCAGGCCGCGAGAAGTCCTCCGACGGACCCGTGTAGTACATCGCCAGCGCCCCGCCCGGTGGCGCGATCATCGCCTCGATCTGCTGCACCGGCTCGGCGATATCGAAGTGAGTGCCCAGCAGCGACTGCATCGTGTCGTCCTGCGTCTGCTGCATCCATTCGCGGAATGCGTCTTCCCCCGTAATCGCGCGCGAGTCGTCCGACTCCAGGATCGCAATCGCCTCAGCCGCAGCCGCGCCTGGCGAGATCCGCTCTGCCGTCTCAGCCATCTCCGACTGAATCCGCCAGACCTCTTCCCAGCCCCACTGGTACGTCTCCTCAAGGTCCAACTCGATCCCATTGAACCCCCGAGAAGCCGCCTGATACCGCTCCCGACCCACCGGATCCCGAGGATTCGCGCGAGGCAAGTACTCCCGCTCCAACCAATCCCCCATCGCCGCATACCCCTGCTCCGCCGCCGTCACATTCGACCCACCCTCAATCCCCAGGCTGTCGACGAGATTCGAGAAGAACCCTTTGGCTCCCGCTTCCCCCCTTGCGGGGGAAGCTGTCGCGGAGCGACTGAAGGGGGGTCCCTCCCCAGCCCAAACCCGACACTGCTCAATCCCACCCAGCACCTGACGCTGAGCCACCACGATGCCTTCGTCCATCCCCGCCGCCAGCGACGACCGATAGCGCTCCAACGCCTCCGGCACCGCGCCCATCCGCTCAACGATGTTCGCCTGATCCTCCTCCGTCTCGCGAGGCATCAAATCAAACACCTGTCGAGTGTTCTGCAACGGAGACGCCAAGATATTCAACGACCGCAAGTGCTCCTGCTGAGCCTCAAGCTCCGCCTCATACTCAAACCGCTCCAGCATCACATCCCGAGCCACCCGGTCGCGCTCAGACTCCACATTCAGCAGTCGAAGAGCCGCCTCCGCCTGCCGCCGAATCGCCGATCGCTCCGCATGACCATCCGGCGAGTAATCCGTCAACTCCGTCTCCCGACCCGGAATCCCCAAAGAAGTCGCCATATTCGGAGAAGCCGCCGCCAGAGCATTGACATACCAGTCCGAAATCGCAGAAACAGTATTCAGTTCAGCACTCACCACATACCTCATTCCCAGGATCCACAAGACCTCCCCCTCTGGGGGAGGTGCCCCGCAGGGGCGGAGGGGGCCGCCCCCCAATCATCCAATAGCCAAACAAAGTCTAAGCCGCCCCCAGACAGCTCCCTCCAATCCCCTCTCCCTCCAATACCCCTCTCCCCCCCTTGCGGGGGGAGATGCCGAAGGCAGAGGGGGGGTCCGGCCACACCTCCCAACCCCAGCATTGCCAACAAACGTTCCACTAACTAACCTGACCCCATGCCCACCCTCAACGTCCAGAACCGAACCCTCTTCCACGGCGACAACCTCCCCTTCCTCCGAGGCATCAACTCCAACACCATCCACCTGATCGCCACCGACCCGCCCTTCAACAAAGGACGAGACTTCCACGCCACCCCCGACTCCCTCGCCGCGCCAAAGTCTACGTCGCCCGACCTCCCCTCTGATCCCCTCTCCCTCCAATACCCCTCTCCCCCCCTTGCGGGGGGAGATGCCGAAGGCAGAGGGGGGGTCCGGCCACACCGCCCAACGACAGCATTGCCAACAAACGTTCCATTAACTAACCTGTCCCCATGCCCACCCTCAACGTCCAGAACCGAACCCTCTTCCACGGTGACAACCTCCCCTTCCTCCGAGGCATCAACTCCAACACCATCCACCTCATCGCCACCGACCCACCCTTCAACAAGGGCCGCGACTTCCACGCCACCCCCGACTCCCTCGCCGCCGGAGCCAAGTTCGAGGACCGTTGGAGCTGGGACAAAGACGTCCATCAAGACTGGATCGACGCCATCCAGGACGACTGGCCAGCCGTTTGGGAAGTGATTGACGCTGCCAATTCGGTCTGGGCCAATCGTGACATGGGAGCGTTCCTGTGTTGGCTCGGAGTTCGACTGCTGGAGATGCACCGAATCCTCTGTGATGACGGCAGCATCTATCTGCACATCGATCACACCGCACACGCCTGGGTGAAAGCGCTCATGGACGCGATTTTCGGTTGGAAGAACTTCAGAAATGAGATCGTCTGGTGTTACGCGCTGGGCGGGAGTTCGAGGAAGCTCTGGTCCAAGAAACATGACACCTTGCTGTTCTACACCAAAGGCAGCACCTATTACTTCGACAAACCCTCGATTCCTGCGACATCCCAACGCATGAAAGGTCAGGACAAGGGAATGTTGGACTGGTGGACGGATATTCCGTCGTTGAACAACATGGCCAAAGAACGCATGGGATATCCGACTCAGAAGCCGCTCGCTCTGTATGAGCGCATCATCAGAGCATCGTCACGCGAAGGAGATGTTGTTCTTGATCCGTTCTGCGGCTGCGCTACGACGCCTATCGCAGCAGAGCGAGCTGGCCGGCAATGGATCGGCATGGACATCTGGGACAAGGCACACGATGTAGTGGTCGAGAGGCTTCAGAACGAGGGTCTCGCATCACCGGATGGGGACACAGGTGGACGCTTGCTGACATTTGGTCAAATCGGCTATAGCACAGCCGCTCCAGTTCGGACTGACGAGGCGGAGACAGCTGCACCGGTCCTCAAGACCAAGCAAAAGATCGCCGAACCGCCCGGCCCTAAGATGTCACGAGCCGAGATGGTCCAATACCTAATCGACCAAAACGGTACCGTCTGCCGAGGTTGCGACCGAGAATTCGACGACCCCCTCTACCTCGAACTCGACCACAACACCCCAAGGTCAGACGGAGGCCTAAACCACATCTCAAACCGCCTCCTCCTCTGCGGCCCCTGCAACCGAATCAAGAGCAATACCCTAACCCTTAGCGGCCTCCGCAAAGAAAACACCAAACGGGGCCGAATGGCTTAGCCTACCGATATGGGAAACACACTGTCGATCATTGCAGATATCCTGGGTATTGTTGGTGGGTGTTTCGCCGGAGTCGCGGTCCTCTATAAGGCGACAACTACCGATCGCGCCAATATCTTCTGGGGGAACATCAAGCGCGTGGCGTTTCATAAGATACAGTTCAGTCATGGATGGGGACATCACGGCAGGGTCACTTACCGTGCAGTAAACAACCAATCGCTTTGGTCTAAGAGAAGACCACGATTCCGGAAGTTCCTTTCGAAGCTTGAGCCGGATTACGTGATCGTGACCGTTCCTGATGAAGCGCAGATAAGCGGGCCACTGGCTTTCACGGAGATGCGCATACTTTGGTCGAAGATGGGAGCTCAACTCGAATTCACATGTGCGTTCAGAGAGGCAGTCATACAAAGGGAACACTTTCTGGCCATCGGTTTTCATGTCGCCGGTATGGATCATCTGGCTACGTCGTGGTCAATGTCACATGAAGCGCGGGAGGGATGGGAGATATCGGCCGAATCGAGCCAGATACAAGTTAGCTTGTCGGAGAGTGGTAGAATTCTCCGTACTCTTCCCGACACTGGCATGCTAAAGGTCGACGTATGGGGCTTTCGCCGTGGTGTAGGAGGGACCGTAGGAATGTTTGATCTGTCGAGGGCACTGAACACGCCAATAGAGCCATGGGCACAGTATTTTACAACACGCGACTCATTCAATGCTCACATTCGTCGTGATGAACCAACGAGCTATGACGAAGTGTTTAGCTACGTCTTTCGGAAATCATCGGCGGAAGGTGGGATCGGGGAGCCGCCCCCGGAGCGTGTGGTAGCGCTCGGACCTGGAACAGGCCGACGGATACTTGCCGCAGAAAGCGACACCAAGGGAAGCGCTGATATGGCCTGATGCCTGCCCTACCCCAGCTTCCCCACCAGCCGCTCGACGTGCTCCAGGTACTCTTCGACTTCTTCGCGATTCATCGACGCCTCGTAGAAATTGACATGAAGTGATTGCGCGTGGGTAAAGTCGAGACGTAGCTCAGTGTCGCCCGTTTCTTCCACAATCGCACGGAGTGCCTGCCACAAGTCCCGATGCCCGTCGTGCCGCCAACCCCGTTCTTGCGCGATTGCCTTGACCGCAGTCGCCGCCGCACCCCAACCCTTCTCCGACACCTGAGCCAAATCACCCTCCGCCAGTAGCTCACGCGCATGACGCAGATAGCCCGCGCTGAGCTCTCGGTAATGGACGACTTGCTCGGTGGTCATGCAAGCAACCTACCCAAACCCCAGAATGATCCCCACTGCCAGAGCAATCCCGGCCAGCATGATCCCGACCGCCTGATTCGTGTGCCGCGCCTGTCGTGCTTCCATCTCCGCCATCGCTTGCAGCACCTGGGCGACTGCAACGCTCACCTGATCCTGAGTGGAGTAACCCGACAAGGCGGCGCCCATCTGCTCTTCGAGTTCGTCCACTAATTCCGCCGCAGGCGCCGGCTCCGCGATTCCGCCTCGAACCAGGACATCCCGCAGTCGCGCTGTGTTGAAGATCGCCATCTCAGTCCCCTCCACGTACGCTCAGCATACCTACGCCAGACCGCCCAACTTCCCCACCAGCCGCTCGACTTCATCGAGGAACCACTCGACCTCCTCAGCTTCGTACTGCACGTCGTAGAAGTTGATCTGCATCGACTGCACGCAACCGAAAAGCAAGCCGAGGTCGATGTCGCCGCTTTCCTCGATCAGCGCTCGCACCACCACCCACAGTTCCCAATGCCGATCGTGCGGTAGGCCCCGCGCCTTCGCCGCCGCCTCGAGCTCCGAGGCGACCGCCGCCCAACCCCTCTCCAACGCCTCCATTGGATCGCCCTCGGCCAGCAGCGCCCGCGCAATCCGCAAATGCGCCGCGCTCAAATCCCGGTAGTGCCCAACCTGTTCACTGGTCATGGAATCAGGCTACCCAAACCCTCGACACCTGATCTCCCTCTCCCTCTGGGAGAGGGCTGGGGTGAGGGTCCCTCCCCTGGACACATCCCCATCTCTGCAAAATGCGCCACCTATCCGCTCTTGTAAGCCGAACAAATGTCCGCATACCATCAACTCCACCAATCGACAGCCAAAGGAGCAGTCAATGTCCGACCAGAAGCCATTCGTCCCCTTCGAGGGCAACGCCATCCGCCGCGCACTCGGTGAGCTCGCCGCCACCGGCCCCGGCTACGTCCGCCTCGGCGCGCTCAAGGTCATGGCTTCCATGCTCGGAATTGCCAACGATCCTCTCGCCCACGCCGACCCACAACGCGACCAACGATTCGACGCCGTCCTCGACGAAGTAGAGGCCATCCTCGGTGAGGCCCTGCGCAACGAAGCAAACGTGCAGACCGCCGACCCGGATTCCGAATCCGATCCCGAAGCCGGCGACGAACAAGACAACCAGTCAGAGCAACAGGAAGATGCCGACGATGACGACGAACCTCCATAATTCCGCAGACCCCAGGGTCCGCAGGGCCCTCAAAGCCCTCCACCAGCTCCGTTTTTTTTCTCCCACGGAGCGCCAACAAGAACTCTACGAAGAGATCTTCAACGCGCCCTCGGACAGCCTCACCCTGCTCGGCTACGGAGGCGCAATGGGCGGCGGCAAAACCCGCGCCATCGTCGAACTCGCCATCGACGCCGCCCTCGCCTACCCAGGCAACAACATCCTCGTCGCCCGGCAACACTTCACCGACCTCTCCGGCACCACCATGAAGGCCTTCCACGACGCCTGCCCCGACGAGTACATCCGCGGCAGTCAATCTGTCCCAACGCCACTCGTCAAGATCGCGCTCCCCAAGCGCCCCAACGACCACATCTCAACCATCAACTTCCGGCACCTCACCGACTGGTCCGGCCTCGGCTCGCAAGAATACGGCACAGTCCTGATCGACGAAGCCGGCGAGGTCGCCGAAGAAGCCGCGCAGATGCTCCTGACCCGACTCCGCCATCCAGCCCAGCCGCAACGATGGTTCGTCGCCGCGTCAAATCCATGGCCGGGCTGGTTCGAGCGCTGGTTCCCTAGAAGGGAACTAGACGAGTCAGCGTTCGCCGACGCCGACGGACGGATCGTCTACATCCCGGCCAAGATCCCCGACAATCCGCATCTGCCCCCGAACTACGCCGCCCAGCAGCGAGCGCTCCAGCCGGGCGAATGGGTGCAGCGCTTCATCGAGGGCAGCTTCGATGCGTTCGAGGGTCAGATCTACCAGCACTTCAGCCCCGACACGCACCGCTGGGACGCGCCTCTGCCGAGGTTCACTCGATACATCGGCGGACTCGACTTCGGCGGTCAGTCGCCCAAGGACCACTACACCGCCGGCATCGTCGCAGGACTGACGGCTGGTTCCACGTTCCATCCCTCGCCGGGAAAGATGCCGACAGGCACCCACTCTCCCCTCCATCCCTCGCTGAGAGGGATGCCGACAGTTACCCACTCTCCCCTCCATCCCTCGCTGAGAGGGATGCCGACAGATACCCACTCTCCTCTCCCCCCCTCGCTGAGAGGGATGCCGACAGATACCCACTCTCCTCTCCCCCCCTTGCGGGGGGAGATGCCGACAGGCAGAGGGGGGGTTCCCCCCAACATCCTGATCCGCCTCGGCGAGTTCGAGGAGCGCGGACCCGGCGTCACCCAGCGCCTCGAACAGTGGCAACAGTCCTGGCAGCGCAAGCTGGGTCCCATTCAGTGGTGCGCCGATCGCTCGCAGTCGGCCTGGATCGACCATCAACGCCGGCAAGGCCATCACGTCGTGCCCAGCAAGGGTGGCCCGGACTCCGTCAACTGGGGTATCGCCCTGGTCCAACAGCGACTCAACGGAGATCCGCCCAGCTCCTACTACGCGCCGTCAATGTCCGCATTCCCGTCGCGGATGCGCGAGTACCAGTGGGATCAATCAACCACCGACCAAAGCCCCAAACCAAAGAAGCGAAACGACGACCTGGTCGACGCCGACCGCTACATGCACGAATTGGCGACCTCGGAGCGAGCCAAACGGACACCGTTCAGGCTCAGCACTCCGTCCCGAGGCCGGGACGCTCGCTGGCCAGGTCGGTGACCTTCTGCGATTCAATCGACGAAGGCCACCAGCAGTCCCACGGCGCCGATGATCAACCCGGCCGCAAGCATGATGGCAAGCACAATCTGGTTGCGAATCTCTGCCATGTAATGGCGCATCTCCGCGGTTTGCTGCCGCATCTCAGCCATCATGCGATCAAAACGCAGATCCGATTCTTGACGGCTGTAGCCGTATTCGCTGATCGCGTCCGCCGCCTCGTCTGCAACCTCGTCAGTTGCAACGTCAGTCATTGCTTCCCGCGCACCCATCGAGCGAAACGCACGACGCAGGCGCAAGATCGGATTCATCGCCGCCACGTGATTCGTGCTCCTCTCTCAGGCCACGAATGCGAGAATCACGCCAACAGCGATGCTAAGCAGGACGAACATGCCGAGCAGGATCCGGTTGGTCTGATCGGCCATATGCTCGCGCATCTCAGCCATCATCTGCGCATGACGCAGATCGGACTCACGGCGGCTATAAGAGTAGTCGTCGACTGCGCCAGCGGCGTCGTCTGCTTGTTGCGCATCGGCCCCCATCGAACGAAATGCTCGACGCAGGCGCAAGATCGGATTCATCGCTGCCATGATCGAGCCTTCTCAGTTGAACAGGGCCTGAATGGCGACAGCCGGGCCGCCAATCGAGACCCCTTCGATCAAGAGCTGTCGACGGTGGTCGGCCAACATCCTCGCGATCTGATCCTCGAACTCCTGGCGACTCTGGCAAATGTTGTCCAGGAGGGCCGTGAGTTCGTCGGACTGCTGAGGCGGTACGCCGATATGGTGGTACGTGCGTCGCAATCGCAACATCGGGATAATGCTCGACATCACACGCTCACTTTCACCGAGACCAATACATCGCACATATCGCCTATCTGTTCTGGGTTAGGAACGCTCCCCGTTCTCGGTAAAGATCGCCTGGGAGTTACTACCCGATCGAATCTGGCCCCCCGAGCCAGCGGGGGCTCAGGATAGACTCCCTCCATGACCGACCAACAGGGGCCACTTGAGGGTGTGACCGTTCTTGATCTGACCGAGCACATCGCCGGGCCATATTGCACCAAACTGTTTGCCGACTTTGGCGCTGATGTCATCAAGGTTGAGCCTCCCGGCGGTGACCCGTCGCGCTCGGTAGGGCCCTGGTATCAGGGCGTGCCTGGCGTAGAGCGCTCGGGGACATTCTTCTACTTCAACACCAACAAGCGCTCGCTCGTCCTCAACCTGGAGCACGATGGCGCCGGCACGGTGATTGAACGGCTGATCCAGCGCGCCGACATCGTGATCGAGTCGCAGCCTGTGGGTCGGCTGGACTCGCTCGGACTGGGTTGGGAACGGATTACCTCGCTGCGCGACGACCTACCGCTGGTCTCGATTACGCCCTTTGGATTGGACTCGCCGTATCGCGACTACCAGATCTCGGATCTGGTGCTGTATGGCTTCGCCGGCGAGATGTATTCAATCGGCGTGCAGGACCGCGAGCCGGTCAAGATGTTTGGTACTGCTTCACTGGTTGAGTGCGGCGCCGCTGCGGCGACCGCCGCCATGGGCGCATTGACAGCAGCCGAGTTGCAGGGCATCGGTCAACAGGTCGACTTTGCGATGGCCGATGCGCAGTTCAATGGCGTTGACCGTCGCCATGCCGCGACGATGGGGTGGGAGTTCGCAGGCCGAAAGTCGCTGCGCGCTCCCGGCCCAGCGGCCGGGATGCTTTCGGGCGTCTATCCCTGTGCCGACGGCTACGTGGAGTTCTCCGGGGCCGCGATTCGGATTCCTCGATTGAATGACATGCTGGGTCGTCCCGATTGGCTGCAGGAAGAGAAATGGTGGCGGCCGGGCGCCGGCGTCATCCCGGAGCTCGTTGAAGAGTTCAACGCACACTTCTTGCCCTGGGCGCTGGAGCGAACCAAGCGAGAAATCTGGGCAGAAGCGCGTGAGGCGAAAGTGCTCTGCGGACCCTTGTTCTCGGTTGATGAATTGTTCGAGGACACACACTTCAGCGACCGAGGATTCTGGGCGACAGCAACTCATTCAGAGCTGGGAGAAGTCCAGCTTCCGGGCCGTCCGCTGATCATGCCCGCATCGCCCTGGAGCCTGAGGCGTCCACCACCGTTGCTCGGTGAGCACACAGATGACGTGTTGTCGGAGTGCGGGTTCGAGGCACCGGAGATCGCCGAGTTGCGGCGTTCCGAATTGGTAGGCTGAAGAGGAGCAGAACGCGCGTGGATGCGAGGATCGTATGGCTTACGGATTAAGTGGAATCTTGTACGACGATGGCGAGCCGCCTCCGGGTCTCCTCGTCTATTGCCCGCAGTTGGATGTGCTGACGCAGGGGGACTCGGTTGAACACGCACGAGCGATGATTCAAGACGCGGTGGAAGGTGTGCTCGAGATCTTGTCGGCTGAGGAGATTGAACGGCGCTTGAGTGGGCCGCTGTCGTCTCTGGAGGAGTCCTTTACGGAGGATGATGAGATATCGATTGTTGAAGTTGGCCGCTTCACGTTTGCAGTAGAAGATCGAGCGATCGGGAGCACCCTTGGCTAAACTGCGGGCGCTGTCGGGTTGGCAGGTGTGCGAGATTCTCTCACGGAATGGCATCGAGGAAATGAGCCAGCGTGGCAGCCATGTGAGTTTCATGCCGCCAGACGGCGATCTCGACAGGCCGCTCACCGTTACCTTGCATCGAACGTTACGCCGAGGCACACTCGCCGCGATTATCCGGCGTTCGGGGTTGCCCCGTTCGTTGTTCGAGTAGCGGGTAGCATTCCCTTCATGGCTCTCCCGCTTGAAGGCTTCCGTGTTCTTGATCTCACCGTCGTTTGGGCGGGCACGTTCGGCACGACCCTGCTAGCCGACCTTGGCGCCGAGGTGATCAAGGTTGAGAACGTCCACGTTTGGCAACCGATGACTCGAGGTGGACAGGCGCGTCCGTCGGCCGAAGTGGTCAAGGCCGGCGCTGGCTGGGCCGTCGGCTACCCGAACGCCGAGCCTGGGCCGCGTCCGTGGAACTATGCGCCGACATTCGTCCAGCAGTTTCGCAACAAGCACTCGATGACGGTTGATTTGCTCTCGGACGAAGGTCGAGAGATCTTCGCGAACCTGGTTTCAAAGTCGGATGCCCTGGTCGAGAACAATGCGTCTGGGACATTGGAGAAGCTGGGCATTGGCCCTGACTTCCTACGCGAGGCTCGAGATGACATCGTTGTCCTGCGAATGCCGGCCTACGGTTCGAATGGCCCGTATCGGTTTGCACGCGCGCTCGGCGTGCACCTTGAGTCGGTCATGGGGCACACGTTGCTGCGCGGTTATCCCGATCTGGACCCGTCATACATCACTTCAATCTTCTCAGGCGACTATGTCGCAGGCGCACACGCCGCGTTTGCCATCATGTCGGCGCTGCGGCATCGGCGACGGACTGGGGAGGGCCAGTTCATCGAACTGGCGCAGGCCGAGTGCGCGGGCGGGATGCTGGCTCAGGCGTTCATGGACTACTCGATGAATGGCGTGGTGCAAGAACGAATCGGTAACAGGTCGCTCGATGGACGCGCACCGTACGGCCTGTATCCAGCGCGATCAGAGGGCGATGGCTCCGATGCTGGTGATCGCTGGATCTCGATCTCGGTGATGGACGACGAACAATGGCTTGGTCTGCGCGAAGCGATGGGTGATCCGGAGTGGGCTCGAGATCCCGGCTTGAGACACGAAGCGGGCCGGCTCGAGCGGCACGACGAGTTGGACGGCCACATCTCGGATTGGACATCTACTCGAGACGACTACGAGTTGATGTATCTGCTCCAGTCACACGGCGTTCCCGCAGCCCCAGTGCTGGACTCATCCCGCGTTCATGACGATCCGCATGTCCAGCATCGGGAGCTCAATGAGCCGCTCGATCTGTATGACGATGTTGGAACCTTCCGCTACAACAGGCCATTTCTGCGCTATTCGGAAACGCCGCTCCGTATTCGTAAACCACCGGTCGCGTTGGGCGAGGACAACGAATACGTCTATCGCGACGTCCTGGGCTACTCAGATTCCGAAATCGCGGGTTTGCGCGAGCGTGGCCACATTGGTATGGATTACGACCCAGAGATTCCGTGAATCGCTCAAGACATCATCATCGACTCTTGACGGCGAGTTGACGCGACGCATACCGAACGAATCGAATTCGCTTACACGCCACGCGTAATTTCCATGCATCGAGGACGTTCCTCGAACTGCGAAAGGTACTGACGATGGATGAAACGACTTCCGCACGAAGCTGGTTGCAGCTTGCTTACCGGTGGCTGATGCCGGTTGCGCTGGTCGCGGCGATCAGCGTGGCTGCGGTCACCGTGATCTCGGCTGGGTCGGATCGGGGTGGTCACAGCGAGCATCAGCGCTGGTCGGAGGGAACCGAGGGCGAGAAGAAGGATGGCGACTGCGACCGTGATGGCAAGCGCAGCGCGCGCTGGACGCGCATCGCGGAGTTGGTCGGCACGGACCTTGACGGACTCAAGACTGCTCTCGGCGAAGGTCAGACGCTGGCCGAAATCGCTGAATCGAACAACGTGGAGCCACAGACGGTGATCGACGGCCTCGTGGCGGACGCGAATGATCGCATCGACGAGTGGGTCGAGGCTGGCAAGCTCACCGAGGAAGAGGCCGAGACCAGGAAGTCGGAGGCCGCAACGAAGATTGAAACCCTCGTCAACGACGGCTTCAACAAGGAGAACCTGCAAGGCTGGGGCAAGGGTCGCTGGCGCGGTCACGGTCATGGACGTCATGGACTAGGTGCAAACGTCGAGCCCAACTGAATCTCAGTTTCTGACGATTCCTGTGGGGGCGCCCCTTGTGGGCGTCCTCAAATGTCATTTGGACAAGCGGGACCAACAGCAACACACCCGTCCTCGCCATCGAGCGGCGATTCGACTTGCTCCTGGTCGGACAGCACGCTCCGATTGCCCGTTGAATTGCGGTTCTGCGCGCACGGAGCGGGTCCCGGCACGGAGGCCGGGACGGGATGTTGCGCAGTGCCGGGCGTGTCAGCCAAGTGTGTTAGCCAAGCGTGCCGGCGGCGGCGAGGCGGACCATGTCTTCGTCGCTGTAGTTGAGGATTCCTTGCAGGACTTCCTCTGTGTGCTCTCCCCAGGTCGGCGCTCGACGCGCCGGGAGACGTTCGCCGTCCCAGAGGATTGGCTCTTGCTGGATCTGGAAGATGGGCCCCTCCGGCGATTCGGCCGGGTTGTAGTTGTCTCGCATCGCTACGTCTTGTCCCAGGAAGAAATCCTCGAGTCGTTCGACCGGGCTGGCGGGTACACCAGCGTTAACGAGCAGCCGCGACGAAGTCCATTCGTCCTGAGTACGCGTCCATGCCGATATGGCTGCTTCCAGCTCGTCTTCATGCGCCTTGCGCCCGTCGACATCCGCCAACTCGTCGCGTGACGCGAGGTCGGCGCGAGCCATGACTCGGCAGAGGTTGCGCCAATCTGCGTCGTCGCGGCAGGCGATCGCAACCCAACGTTCCTCAGCGGCGGCCGGAAAGATTCCGTGCGGCGACATGAATGGTGAGCGATTGCCCATGCGGGGGCGCTCGCCGGCGCCGTTGAGCGCCTCGATCAGTTCGGTGTCGAGCAACTGGACGGCCGTTTCGTACTGAGCAATCTCGAGGTAGCGCCCTTCGCCGGTGCGCTCGCGATGATCGAGGGCGGCCATGACTGAGGTGGCCAGGTAGTAGGGGACAGTGAAGTCGGTGTGCAATGTACCCAGACCGATCGGCGCTTTGCCGGGGAAGCCGGAGCGATGCGCCAGACCGCACATCGCGACGATGCCGTTGCCGTAGGAGCGCCACTCCGCGCGAGGACCCTCGATACCCATGACGGCGACGTTGCAGACGATGATGTCTTCGTTGATCTTGCGCAGATCGTCGTAGCCGATGCCCCAGCGGTCGAGCCGGTATGGGGTGTAGTTCGAGGTGACGAGATCGGCATCGCGCGCGAGTTCGCGGACGGCATCGATGCCTTCCTCGGTCTTGAGATTGAGCGTGACCGATTTCTTCCCGCCAGAGCAATCGTTGAATGTGCCGTTGGTGTTGATCGAGAAGTGATCCGGTGGTTGGACGCCTCGATAGCGAATGGGATCAATCCGCGACTCAGACTCGATCTTGAGCACTTCCGCGCCGAGATCAGCCAGGAGACGTGTGCCGAGCGAGCCGGCGATCGCCCAGGTGAAGTCGAGGACGCGAATGCCGTCGAGGGGTCGTCTGGGAGGTGGGGTTGCTGTGAACAGGCTCCTGCTGGAGTCGGGAAGCCCCCTCCGCCCCTTCGGGGCACCTCCCCCAGAGGGGGAGGTCTGGAAAAACTGGTCGGTGTGTTCGCCGAGCGTGGGTGCTCGTTTGGCTTGCGGCTGTTCGCCTCGGGTTCGGACGGCTGAGCGTGGCAACGTTAATGATTTCCCGAACTGAGGATGATCAACGCGTTGGTAGTAGCCGCGCGCCTGTAGATGCGGGTCTTCAGCCACCTCTTCGACCGTGTTGATCGGCAGAACCAACAGTCCGAGTTCCTGACCTCTGTCATGCAGCTCGGTGACCGTCAGCGATTTGCAGAGGCGATCGATCCACGGCTTGATCTCGTCCTGATGCTGCTCGCGCCAGAACTCGTCGTCCCAGTCCTTGCCTCGCAGCTCGCCCTCTTTCAGCCCCAGCACTTCGTCAACCCAGTTGACGAATCTGTACCAGTGCGGCGGATGAATCGTGAATGACAGCCAGTGACCATCCTTGGCCTGGAATGTGACGCCTGAGCCGATCGGGATGTGTCGGTCGGGCGAGATGCCGTGCCAGCTCCAGAAATTGCCGCTCGCGGTTTGCAGAGTGGTGAACGTGACCGCCTCCTGCAGCGACACGGTGATTCGTCCCACTCCGCCACTGCGACGGCGCTGCATGATTAAGGCCATGGCCGCCTCGGCCATCGCGATTGAGCCCTGCTTGTGCGAGAGGTTGCCTGCCGGCCAAACCGGCGGATCCTCGGGATGGCCATTGAGCACGACGTGTCCGCCGGCGGCCATCGCCGTGATGTCGCTCAACGGCTCGTCTGCGCCGCGACGGAAGACGGCGTCGACAATCGGAATCTCGGACGACCACTCGCCGTTGCGTCCCCGATCAAGCCAAGCGCCAAGCGTACCGTTGGACTCCAACGGGGCCAGGACCGCGTCGAACTGCGGTAGCATCGCCTCAATCCGGTTCCAGGTGTCCGGGTCATCCACGTCGACGGCGACAGAGCGCTTGCCGCCGTTGTAGAGCAGATGCGCCCAACCACGCTCGTGGCGTGGGGCGTCGCCGTCAATCGCCGGTTCGCGCATGCGCAAGTGATCGCCGCGGGCATCTTCAACGCGGATCACCTCAGCGCCAAGGTCGGCTAGCAGCCGCGCGCCGAAAGCGAGTGGTTCATCGGTCAGGTCGAGAATTTTGGTGTCGTTGAGCATTGCCACAGAATAGTGTGCGCTGTGATCTGCTCCATGGGCAAGCCCTGGCCTTCGGCGTCACCCGGGGGAGACCTGGGCGTGACAAGCACCGGCCACCTGGGTTGGTCAGCGCGGGCGACCACAAGGGTCGCCCCTACGGGAGCTCGACACGACCGGGAACAGGATTACGCGCAGGTCTACTCGGGGAGAGGGGACTGGGCGGCGGCTTCTCTTTCGGCTTTGAGTTGGAGGGCGGCTAGATGGAGGGGGTGGTTGGGGTTGTGGCGGGGGTAGTCGTTGAGCCAGTCTCGGGATGAGTGCTTGAGGAAGTCGCGGATGTCGGGCGGGACGGGGGACTGTGGCTCAGAGTCGGGCGGGGCCCCGATCGAGTCGGGGACGGATGGTTGGGCTGGGGATTTTGGGTCATCTGGTGAGGATTTGCCGTTGTGGGCTGGGTTTGGGGTGGTTGGTTGTTCGGTGTTGTTCGGTTTTGTTCGGCTGGGTGTGGTGGGTTGCTCGGCTGCCCCCCCTCTGCCCCCCGTTCGAGCCGGGGGCAGGTTTTCGGCATCTCCCCCCGGAGGGGGGAGAACGGGAGTGGATGGCGCATCACCGGCTGGGGACCCCCCTCTGCCTTCGGCATCTCCCCCCGCAAGGGGGGGAGAGGGGAACGGGATGCGGCATCTCCCCTCGCAAGGGGGGAGAACGGGAGTCGGTGCCGCATCTCCCTCCGGAGGGGAGAGGGGAGCGGGGGGGAGGGCGAGGGGTTGGTCGAGGTTGAGGTCGGTGGGCGGGGGTTGTTGGGCGAGTTGTTCGAGTTGGGCCTGTTCTTCGGCGGTGGGCGGGTGGAAGCGGTTGAGCAGGAGGTAGCGGTTGCCGTAGCGGTCGACGCTGACGCCGTTCTGGAGGAGTTCCATGGCGCGGTCGTCTTCGTCGCGTCTGATTTGGGCGACGGAGCCGAGCAGGAGTCGCAGTTCGCGGGCCGTGGCGAGGCGGCGGTCGTGGTGTTGGTCGGTGATATCGGCGAGCTGGATGACGTGTGAGACGAGCTGGTCGGCGGCGAGTTCGTGGAGCAGGTCGTTGCGGAAGAGTTCGAAGTCCCTGAGGTAGCCGACCACGGTGGAAGGGGCGCAGTGCATGATCTCGGCGATCTGCCGGATCGTGAGGCCCTGTTGTCGGAGTTGGTGTGCCTGGAGGAGTTTGGCGCGACGGGCGGGGTTGGGGAAGCGGGGGAAGGACATGGGTGGACTCCTGTGGCTGGGCGTGCGGCTTGCCACTAGAGAGTACATATGTTCTGTATCGGGTGTTGGGGTGGGGAGGGTGTTTTGGGCGACAGATGGTGGGGAGCTGGTTTGTGGGTGAGTTGTGTGTCGGGGGCGGCGGACCCCCCCTCTGCCTGCGGCATCTCCCCCCGCAAGGGGGGGAGAGGGGAATGGGAGCGTGTGGCGTCGGTTGAGGGACGGCTGGCGCTTGTTGTCGTTGATGGGTTGGGGTGGTTCGTGATTCCTGCCTGCGCAGGAATGACGGATGGAGGGGGGAGCGTGTGGCGTCGGCTGAGGGACGGCTGGCGCTTGTTGTCGTTGATGGGCTGGGGTGGTTCGTGGTTCCTGCCTGCGCAGGAATGACGGATGGAGGGGGGAGCGATGGGGGTGGTTGGTGGATAGTACTGAGAACGCCTGCGGTTTGCTATAGAGGTACTTTTGATCCGGCATTCATCACACTGTCGCTTAAGTAATACATAGAACTTGTGTTCCTTATCGAAGTCACATACCTTCGACCGCCTAGCCCGACGGACAGCGCGCCTCCGAGCGCCGAACGGATGATTGCCGTCGGCGCTCAGTTTTGTTGGAGGCGCAGATGGAATCTACACAACCCACACAAGTGCTCGACGGCGGGCCGCCGGAGTTGGCAACGTCCGCCGGTGACGCGACGTCGATTCGCGAGGCGATGCTCAGTGCGATTGGCGAACTGTCCGAGGAGGAGCGCGAGCGGCTTGGTTCAGCCGAGCAGCCCGACGAAGTCGCTCAGGCCTGGCGCGACCTGATTGCCGAACGCGCCGCGCGGGAGCGCGAGGCGACCGTTCGTACCGAGCTGACCCGAGAGTTTGAGTCGAGAACTCGCGCTGCTCAGCCTCGACCCACCAGTGGATTGCGAGGCGGGGCGCCGCCGCCTCAGCCGAGCTCAGTATCGGAGTGGACCGATTTCATTCGGTCGACCGACGCGCAGCCAATCAGGCAACAGCGCCGGGCGCAGTTCGCTGACTGGCTCGCAGCCCATCCCGAGGCATGAGGAAGCCCTCACCCTCACCCTCTCCCAGTGGGAGAGGGGACATTAGGAAAGGAACACAGAATGGCTGACACTCTTTCGACGAACATTTCGTCGTCCTACGCGGCGATGGTCGAGCGGACCATCGCGCAGATGCCGCAGACAGCGCCGATGCTGTCCTTGGCGCGCAAGCTGATCGTGCCCAAGGGCTCGAACAGCGCGCAGATTCCGCGAGTGGCCAGCGTCTCGACCGTGCAGACGCCGAACGAGAGCTCCGAGCTGAGCACGACGTCGCGGTTCACGCTCGCCAGCAACACCATTTCGCCGACCTTCCGAGCGATCTATGTGCGCATCCATGTGCGCGCGTTGAACTACTCGCAGGACGATCTGATCCGGTTGGTGTCGGACGAGATGGCGCTCTCGCAGGGCCAGGACATCGACACCGACCTGACCGGTGAGTTCGGCAACTGGCACACCGACAACGACATCGGCGCGACCGGTGAGAAATTGACCCTGGCCAAGTTGCGCACGGCGCGGCGCGTCCTGCAGACGGTGCCGCGGTCGAAGGGCGGACCTCCACGCGGGGACATCGTAACGGTGCTCTCGCCGGTCGTCGCCGAGCACTTGCTGGAAGACCTGGGCGCCGCAGGCGTCGGTTCCGGCTCCAACTGGATTCCGGCCGGCATCTCCGAGCAGCTCATTCGGCGTTTCCACGTCTCGGAGATTCCGCTGATGGGCACGGCCGTGTTCGTCGACGGATACATGGGCGCCGACGGCTCGGGCGACTACATCTGCTCGATGTTCGGCACCGAGGCGCTGGTCTGGGCTTGCTCGATGGATTGGGAGATGTCCATCTTCGAGGAGGCCGAGTGGCCGGGCGTGACCTTGCGCTCGCTGGCCGATTACAACGCCGGCATCGCGGGCTTCAAGCACCACGGCTGCCAGATCACCGCGGACGGGGGCTAGCCATGCCCCTGGACGACCGCGGCCTCTGGTCGCCGGCCGACTTCTCCCAGCTGCGGTCTGAGACCTTCTCGGCGCCGCGGCTGGGACGCTGCCTCCGCGCGCAGCGAGCCCATTTGCGCGAGGCCAAGCTCGATCGGCACGGACGGGAGTACCTGGGTCGCAATCACACGCTGCTCGGCAACGGCTTCCACGACGTCCGCGAGGCCGAGCGCTTGCTGCTCGACGCCGCCGACGAGCAGGGACTGCCGCATGAGACGGTCTCGATCGAGGCGCAGCCCTGGCTGGAGACCGAGATTAACGCCGGTCTCGGCCCGAGCTGAGCCAACTCGCAGCGACTGAACCACAGCTACCCACAACAGGAGAGGAACGAAGGAATGACTGCAACGAAACCAACGAACGAACAGGGGGCCGTCATGGTCCACCCCGGTGAGCGAGCCTTGTTGCTCAGCCACCACGAGTATCGACTGGCTCGCAAGGTCGGCAAGGGCCTGGAGGACTACGACATCCTCATGCGCCAGCCTGACGAGGACGACGCGCCGGGCGAACAGGTTGCGGAAGCCGAGCGTTGGCAACTGGTCCGCGCCGACAAGTACCTCAAGCATCGAGCGACCGGCTGGCGCGAGGCCGAATCGCTGGAGGAACTGCCGGAGCAGTGGCGGCCGTCGGCTGAGGGTAGAACGCTTTTCACCGATTCCGTCTGACTCCGCCTGATCAGCTCGCCGCGTCAGCAACATCTACTTGAATGAGAGGATCCAATGTCACGACCCAACTTCACCCAACAGGCGTCGCAGCCGCCCGACCCTGGCTCTTGTCCGGGGCCGGGCGGCTGCCCCGCACCGAACCACTCCACCGATCACACCGACGCGCTGTGGCAATACCTGCGACGGATCGAGAGCGGCCTCGACCAGATTGACGCCCGGATCGATCGGCTCTATGTCGCGCTCGGCGGCGGAACCGTCCTGCTGGCGGCAATCGGCCTCGGATCGGCATTCATCGTCCGCGGGGGTTGAGCGGGCGAACCCCCTCAAGCACTTCGTGACAGCTCCCCCAGGAGGGGAGCAAATTCGCTACCGCTCTCACAGGAAAGGAGCAGAGGATGGAACACACACAGGAACATCCGGATACGCCACGCGACGAGCATCCGACGTTGGCTCAGCCGCTCTGGCTGCCTCGAGGCAGCGTGCGCGCCGTAATCGCGCTCGGCATGATCGCCGTCTGGGCTGCGCTCGAGACTGGCGTCGTTGGTATTCCGGCCTCCGACGCCGTGCGCTCGATTGCCGTCGGCGTGGCCGCCGGCTATGGCATCTTGCGTAGTCGCGAGCAGCGGACGGGAGGCTCAGAGTGACAGCTGCCAACATCTACTCGCCACCCGATCTTGGCGGCATTCACGGGCTACCCGACGGCGCGCGAACAATCTGGCGACCAGCTCACGCGTCGAACTACTCGACCGCGGCGTCGAAGCCGTACTCCGGCGCCGAGCGTCGGTTCGTGGCGATCTGTTACCACACCCCCGAGGAGCCATGGGATGACAACGAAGTCACGCCGGCTTGGTTCGAGGACCCAAGAGCCAATGCGAGCACCAACTACTACGCGGACTCGGACGGCGACCTCTACCAGATGGTCCGTGACGAGGACTTCGCCTGGGCGCAAGGAGTTCGCCGCAAGGATCGGGTGACGCCTCGTCCAGCCTGGTGGCGCGACGAGTACGTCAGCTACAACACGTGCATGTTGTCGATCGAGATCGAGGGCTACGCGCACAAGATCGGCGAGACGTTCCTCGTCGGCGGCCGACAGTTCGAGACGGTAGCTGCCTGGTCGGCATTCGTCTGCAAGAAGTACGGCATTCCCATCGATCGAACGCATCACATCGGCCACAGCGAACTGAGCCGTCAGAAGGGAGATCCGGGTGGGGACTTTCCCTGGGAAGCGCTGCTGGAACGCGTGGGGCAACTCACTTCGCTCGATACGGAGTCTCGGCTGGCGGCCCTGGAACGTCGCGTGTCACTGCTTGAGTCCCACACGCATGGGCCGCCGAAAGCACGGCGGCCGTGAAGACGCGTGCTGCTGCGCCTCGCACCCGCGTGCGAGGCTGCCATTCCCTCGCGATGAGGAATCTCAGCTACTCGCCGTAGTGGGAGCCGGATCCGTCGCCGCCGGAGTGATGGGTGGCCCAGTTCGAGTTCTGTGACTCGATGTTGCCGGGGTTATAGCTGCCGCCGCTGATACCTTCAAGTTCCTCGTCCGACAATTCCTGCTCTTCGGCGGGTTCTGACTCAGTGAGCTTGACCGCGGTTTCTTCGGTTTGTTCAGTTGCCATGACGGCTGCCCTTCTCTAGCTATCTGGGAAGATAGGCAACCCGCGTCGAGGTTGCAACTCTCAGCTATCCAGCTTTTGCCCGGACATCAGGGCGACGGGGCGCAGCATCGGCGGTGGCGGCATCGTCGCCGCCGCGCCGTTTCCGTCGCCGGCGAGTTGCGCGCCTCTGATGTCCGTCTCGGGCGTCAGATGGATTTGGGGGACTCTCGCTTCGTGCTTTCGGACGGCCAACCAGCCGAGGACTCCGAGGGCGACGAACACGAACGTGAGGAGAGCCACGCCCGCGAGGACTTCTCGCTCGCCGAGCAGATCGGCTAGCACGCCGGCTGGCCCTCCGCTGACCGATGACACGCCCCAGGACATCATGGTGAATGCGGTGACTCGGCCCAGGTAGGCCGATTCCGTGTTCATCACGATCTTGGCCTGCAGCAGCAAGGTCGGACCCTGTAATCCAGGACCCAGCAGCATCATCGAGGCGACCGCGACTCCGTAGGTCTGGGCCTGCGACATGACGAGGTAGCCGAGTCCCATGACGCCCATGAGGATGAAGATCAGCGGCCAGGACCAGCGCGAGGTGGCCAGCCCGGCGACGCCGATCGCCAGCACCGCGCTGGCGATGCCGTTGACGGTCATCATCAGACCCATGTCGGTCGATTGGCGGTCGAGATGGTGTTCGAGCAGCGCCGGCGTCAAGACGCGGAACATGAAGCCGATCACGACCGTGGCCATGAACAGCAGGATCATCAGGCGCAGCGGCGGACGTTGGGTGACATAACGGATGCCATCGAGCAGGTCCGACATCGGACTGCGCTGCTCGCCCTGCTGCTGCGGCTTGCCCGTGTTCGGCATCACCGCCATCGAGAGCACGCCGATCGAGACCAACACGCCCATCACGACATACGTGCCGCCGCCGCCGACCGCCGACTCGAGCAGCAGCGCGGCGATCATCGGGGCGATCGGCATCCCCCAGCTGTGGGCGAGCTGATTCAGAGCGACGGCGTTGCCGATCAGGCGGGGTCCGACGATGTCGGCGGTGAATGCGTTGCGAGCCGGTCCCATGAAGACGAAGGTGGCGCCCAGGATCAGCGTCAGGATGAACATCAAGGGCAAGTTGACGAGGTCAAGCAGCAGCAGGACGCCGGTCAGCGCCAGCATGACCGCGCCGGCGCCTTGGCCCAGCACGATCAGATATTTGCGGTTCACCCGATCGGCGATCACCCCACCCCAGGGCGAGCCGATCAGCATCGAGATGCCTGTGCCCATCGATACGAGCCCGACTGCCGAGTTCGTGCCGCCGAGATCGAACGAGACGACCGACTGCGCGACGAACATCATCATGTAGGCCAGCGTCGCGAAGAGCGTGCCGGCAAACAGGATGCGGAACTGGGGATGTTCGAGGGCGAGGAAGGTGTTGGCTCGCCAGCCCTGGATACTTCGCCTCATGCGAGCAGTCTATGAGCGGGCGAAGGGAGTAGTCGGCATTGCGCGTTGTCGGTGTCTACGTCATACCCGCGCTCCGTCGCGGGTATCTCGATGTGCACAGCAATAGAGCCTGGAAGGGACTGATCGATGCAAGCGAACAGAGTCGACGGTCTCTAGCGAAGGCGCGACAAGCGGCGAGATTCCCGTGACAGAGCGCGGGAATGCCGAAAGCCACATGGAAACCACGAGGCTCAGTTGTCGATTTTCTGACCCGACATCAGCGCGACCGGCCGCAGCAACGGTGGCATAGCAACCGATCCTCCGCCCCTTCCATTACTGCCACTACTGCCATTGCTCGAAGCGGCCGCTGCGATGGGCATCATCGAGGGCAGCGCGGGTCGGTCGTCCTTGCGGATCGCCAGCCAGCCGAACGTTCCCAGTACGGTCACGGCAAAGGCGAGCAGACCCATCAGGGCAAACACTTCGCGCTCGCCGATGATGTCGGCCAGGATGCCCGCCGGCGCGCCGAAGACCATTTGCACACCCCAGGCCATCATCGTGAATGACATGACCCGGCCGTAGTAGGCCGATTCGGTGTTCATCATGATCCGCGCCTGCAAGATCATCACGGGTCCCTGCAGTCCAGGTCCCAGCAGCGCCATCCCGATCATGGCCTGACCGAGGCTCTGCGACGCCGCCAGGACGAGGTAGCCGATGCCCATGACGGCAATCAGAACGAGCACGATCGGCCAGGCCCAACGCGTCGTGGCCGCGCCGGCGACGAGGAACGAGACGACCATGGCCGCAACCCCGTTGACCAGGAAGAGCATGCCGATGTCGGTCGTCGGTCGGTTCAGATGCTGGTCAAGCAGCGCCGGCGTGAGGATGCGGAAGAGGAAGCCGATCACCACCGAGCTGACGAACATCAGCAGCATCAGTCGCAAGGAAGGACGCCGCCAGACGTAACGCGCGCCGTCGGCGATGTCGGCCAGGACGGACCGTTTGCGTTCCGCTGCTTGCTGTCCGGCAGCCGGAACAGCCTGACTGCGTCGATTGGGCATCATCGCAACCGTGACGACGCCCAACGACACCAGTACGCCCATCAGCATGTAGGTCCCGCCGGTACCGGCGGCAGACTCGATCACCATCGCTGCGATGAACGGCGAGAATGGCTGGCCCACCGTGTGCGCGAGCTGGCTCAGAACCATGGCGTTGCCGATCAGTCGAGGACCAACCAGATCGGCGGTGAAGGCATTGCGGGCGGGGCCCATGACGACGAAGGTGAAGCCCAGCGCCATCATCAGCACAAACATCAAGGGCAGCGTCATCGCATCGAAGAGCAACAACACTCCGGTGATCGTCAGCATCGCCGCGCCACCGCCCTGGCCGATGACGATCACCCACTTGCGATTCATCCGGTCGGCGATCACGCCGCCAAACGGAGCAAGCAGCATCGCCAGTCCGACGCCAGTACCGATCACCCCGACCGCCGTGTTCGTCCCCGACAGGTCATACGAGACGATCGACATCGCAACGAACATCATCATGTAGGCAACGGTGGCGAACAGCGTGCCTACGAAGAGGATCCGGAAGTGCCGGTTGTCGAGCGCGGCGAAGGTGTTCGCTCGCCAGGCCTCAAACGCGGAAATACTTCGTGTCATGCGAACAGTTTACGGTTGGCAGCGGTCGATCAGGTATCGCCGCGAACGCGCGTTGGGTTTGTGAGATTGCTTCAGATCGGCATTTCTTTCACGGTCGTCATACCCGCGCTCTGTGGCGGGTATCCCGCAGCGCCCTACACGACGGACAGAAGTCGCAAAACAGTTTGCTGCGGACGGAGGACATCTCGGAGCGCCAGTTGAGCAGATGTCGAGATTCCCGCGGCGGAGCGCGGGAATGACGGCATCCTTGCTGCTCTGAAATGCCCTAGCGCCCACGCGATCTCTCGATAAGCTGACTCGATGAAGATTCCCGACCTGAATTTGGCGGCCTGGGTGCTGGTAGCGATTGTCGGCGCAATCATCGGCGCCGGCATCTGGGCGTTTGGCGTCGACAAGCCGACTCGCGTGACCCAGGTGCAGATCGCCATCCGCAACATCGATGAGCAGCGCGCCGAGCTGGGCGTGCTCGAGACCGACCACGTGGGTGTTGAGCGGTTCTATGAGGCGGACGGTCCCGATCTCGACTTCTCCCTGGTCAATCGTCCGCGCTCGATCTACAGCGAGCCGATCACGCTCTCGAATGATCGCGAGAACGCGCCAAGCAAAGTGCGGATCACAATCCGGGGTCTCTCGGATGACGAGATCAAGCTCGGAATGCGCGTGATCAAGCCGAACCGCACCTGGGACAGCACCCGCTTCCCGCGACCCGAGCCCATCACCATGGAAGAGCTACAAAGCGAGGACTGGTTCTACATGAGTCCGCTGGCGGTGCGAGTGACCTACCACCAACCGCTCGTCGACATTGTCCGGCTGTTCATCTACATCGCGGCGGCGTTTGGGGTGTTGTTCGCGGTGACGTGGGTGGTGTGGCGTCGGTGGCTGAGTTAGCGCGACGGCTGAGACGGGGGCGGTTTCATCGCGGCGGCGCGATCACATTGCTGCTGCTGGCGATCCTGATCGGGCTCGCGTCCTGGGCCTGGACGGCTAAAGAGCGCAACGACCTCGCCGTCGCGATCGCTCTCCGAGCGACGGAACACGACCGCTTCGAGGTCGCGCTGCACACTACCGACGCGGACGGGCGAACAGAGCTCCTTGAACCGAAGGTCAACCTGGCGCATCCGAGTGTAATGAGTCACGGCGTAAGTTGGCCCGTGCTGGGAAGCCGGAGCGGGTACCGCTCCGACGTGTCGCCCACTCGCACTGACCCCGTGGAACTGGGCGACCTGGGGCCGGCGGCTCGGATTCAACTGGACGCTACCGACCCCCGCGACATGCGCCTCTCGGTAGCGCTCGAACGTAGGGGATGGGACGAGTTGCAACCGACTTCGCTCCGGTCCCGCTCGGAGCCGCTGCGGGAGTCGGAGTGGCGCAGCGAGGACTGGGTGCTCCTCGCGCCCCATCCTGTTCAGCGATTCGTCAAGCCCGCCGCCACGGCACCCATCAAGTACGTTGTGCTGGGCTGCGGAGCGCTGATCGTCGCCTTCGCGATGATTCGCTTCTTCCTGGACGGCGCCCCGGTGCGTCGCCGCTACCTGTCCGCCGACTACTGGCTCGGACCGCCGCTCTAGCCCTAGTCCCCTCTCCCCGAGGGAGAGGGGACTAGGGCTAGAGCGATCCTCTACCGCCCGCCAACCTGGTAGATCGTCCGATGTCGCAGCCTTGCCAGATCTTCTCCCGATTCTGAGCTGATGGTCACGTCGATCAGGCAGTACTCGTGCAGCTTGCGACGGTAGCCGTCGGTCACGTGGCCCGAGACGACGAGGGTTTGGCCGGCCATCGCGGGCGCGAGCATCTGGATCTGGCTGCCGGCGTGGATGCCCGCCGGATAGTTGTACGTGTGTTTGGTCAGGCGGACGCAGCGCCCTGCGATCCAGCCGGGGTGCAGACGCGCATTCTCGCCCCGCCAGCGAGCATGAGGATCGCGCGCGAACTGGTCGGCGTAGTCGGCAGCGTCCTCGGTCGACATCGGAACCGCCATCGCGGGCAGATCCTCGCCGATCGGCAAGTTCTGCGGGGTGAGCAGCGTTGGAGGATCGGCAGGGGGGACCGGGCTGCGGTCCTGCGCAACGGCGAGGTCTGGATAGAACTCGGCGCGGCCGAGCCCGGCCGTTCCGGCAATGCAGACTTCGCCGTCGGCTTTGGACATGCTGAACTCGACGGTCGGGGACCCCCCTCTGCCTTCGGCATCTCCCCCCAGAGGGGGGAGATAGGGAGTGGGCGCCGCATCTCCCCCGAGAGAGGGGAGATGGGGAGTGGGCGCGGCATCTTCCCCTTGAGCAGAGAGCGAGGAAACACGCGTTGTGATTTCGTCGCCGGGATAGACCGGTCGGCGCAGACGGAAGTCGATCCAGCCTGTGTCCAGCCACTCCTCGCCGAGTCCTTCGATCAACGCCGGCACAGCCCAAGAATAGACTGTCACACCGCCAACCAGAGCACCCTCGAATCCAAAGTGCGCCGCGCCCTCGGTCGAGTGGATGATGTTGTCAATCTCCAGCGAATCCTCGCCGTCGAGAAAGGCCGTGATCGAGCGTTCGATCGTCGGAGTGGTCATAGTGTCTAGCGCTCCCCAACCTGGTAGATGGTCGGCTGGCGCATGCGCACCAGTTCTCGGCCATCTTCAGCGGTGATTGTCAGGTCGATGACGGCGTACTCGTGGCCCTTGCGCTGATAGCCCGATTCGAGCCGACCGCTGACCAGCAGTTGCTGGTTGGGATGGACCGGTGCGAGGTGCTGGATCTGGCTTGAGGCATGGATCGCGGTGTAGCGCCAGGTGTGGGCGAGCAGCGCATTGGCTCTCTGGGCGATCCATCCTGGGTGGACACGGGCGTTGCCGTCATGCCAGAGCGGATCTGCGTCACGGGCTTTCTGCTCCGCGTACCGTGCGGCTTCGGCCGAGCTCAGGTCGATCGCCATCGCCGGCAGGTCCTCACCGAGAGGTGCGACATCTCGGGTGATGAACGGTCGGTCAGGCGGTTCAGGCAGCGGCGTTCGATTGCTCGCTGTTGTGATCTCTCCGTAGAAGTCGGCGATGCCAAGTCCGGCGGTGCCCCGGACCGCGATCTCGCCGGTGTGCTTCGTCATCGTGAACTCGACATCAGAGGGATCCTCCCCTTCAGCCTGCGTCAGCTTCCCCCTCGAGGGGGGAAGCGGAGAAACGCGGGTTGTGATCACCTCGTCCGGGTAGACGGGCTTGCGAATCTGGAACTCGACCCAGCCTTCGTCCAGCCAGCCGTCGCCCAGAGCCTCGACCAGCGCGCCCACCGACCAGGAGTAGACAGTGGTTCCGCCGACCAGCGGACCCGTATAGCCAAAGCGAGCGGCACCCTCGGTCGAGTGAATGATGTTGCCAATCTCCAGCGAGTCGTCGCCGTCGAGGAAGGCGGTGATGGTTCGTTCAACAGTCGCGGTTGTCAAGTTGGTCGTCCTTCGAGTTCACTCAGCGTTCGCTTCGTCGGCGAGCCGCCAGATTTCTGCGCAATCGACTTCCAGACCGACGAGTACGTCTTCGCCGTCGAGGGTTGCCGGACGCTCTAGCAGTTGCGGTTCCTGTTCCGGTCGATAGATCCAGACGTTGCAGGAGTCCAGATCAATGAGCCAGCCAAGACGGACGCCGAAATGCATCCATATTTCCATCTTGGTCTGCTGCTGGTGAAGTCGGTCGCTGGGAGAGCGGATCTCGACGACGAAATCGGGATTGAACGACATCGCGCCCTTCACGTCTTCGCGTGTGGCCGCGGCGAGCCGTTCCGGGCTGACCCAGGAGACATCGGGTTCCAACAAGCGAGTACGTCCATTCGCATCGGTCATGCGGTAGCCTGCGCTGGCGTCTCGGGCTCGTCCGCCACCTCCGCCGACTCGCCAATTGCCCACCTGGCGCCCCAACTCCGAGCCCACATCCGAGCTTTCGTCACCGGCGTACACGTTGATCACTAACTCCCCGTCTTCGTCTAGCTCGAACTTCCATCCTGGGTTTTCTTCACAGATACGTTCGAGTTCCTCGTCGCTGATCGTTCCGAGGCCGCAACCGATGCGGATCAGACCGGGGAGTGGTGGTGCGTCGGCAGGAGCGCTGGTGATCATGCCATCTCCAATGGTTGCCGAGATCGTAGCAATGCGTGAGTCCCCTAGATCACACCGTCTGCCGACAGCGCGTCCAGATCATCGTCGCTCACGCCGAGCATCCCGCCGTAGATTTCGCGATTGTGTTCGCCCAGCGTCGGCGCACGATGCTTGACGGCGCCTGGCGTCTTCGACAACCTCGGCGTGATGCCTGGCTGAGGCAGCTCGCCGTGCTGCTCCGACGGCACATCGACGATCTGCTCCCGGGCCTGGTAGTGCTCGTCCGACATCACGTCCGAGGTCGCGTAGACCTTCGTCGCCGGGACACCGTGTTTGTCCAATAGGTGCTGGACCTGCTCCAGCGTCATCGCCCCGATCCATTCGCCTACGATTTCGTGCAGCGACTCGTAGTTGCGACGACGGTCGCGGTGGATCTCGAAGCGCTCGTCCGTGAGCAGGTCGGGACGTTGCATCGCCTTGACCAGGCGGACGAAGGTGCCCTGTGTGGTCGCGTTGATGATCAGGTGGTGTCCGTCGGCGGTCTGCCACTGCTCTGCGGGCACGACGCCAGGCCAGTAGTTGCCCGAGCGCTCGCGATTCTCTCCCGTCATGTAGAACTGCGACGCGTGCGTGCCGGACTGCTTCCAGATCGCCTCGTAGAGCGCGACATCAACATCCTGTCCCACGCCGCCGTTGACATCGCGAGCGCGCAGCGCCATCAGCGTGCCCATCGCAGCGAAGACGCCGGCGCTGTAGTCGGCAACCATGTAGCCGGGACGCACCGGGGGACCATCGGCCCAGCCGGTCGTGTAGGTCATACCGGCGAAGCCCAGCGCGACGCGGTCGAAGCCGGCCCGCTCGCGATACGGACCGGTTTGCCCGAAGCCCGAAACACGCGTCACCACGAGCCCCGGATTCAGCTCACGCAGCGAATCGGGCGCCAGGTCCATTTTCTCCAGCGTGCCAGGACGGAAGTTCTCGATCAGCACATCGGACCGCTCGCAGAGCCGTCGGAACAGGTCCTTGCCCCGAGGGTCGGCCAGGTTGCAGGTCACACCGCGCTGAGAGCGGTTCTCCTGCACATACGAGATCGTGCCGTGGTTCGGCTCGCCGGTCCCAGGGCGCTCAACCTTGATCACGTCGGCGCCAAACTCGGCAAGCATAGTGGCGCAGTGGGGAGCGGCGAGGATTTGGCCGGCGTTGATAACGGTGATGCCGTCAAGAGGAGGTCGAAACGAGTTGTCAGTAGTCATGCAGAAGAGGATACGCGGGCTACTGGAATAGGTCGCGAGGGAGTCCTGACTGGCGAATGACGTCGGCCAATGTGCCTGGCTTCAGCGTTCTGTGACGTGGCACGCTCACGTCTCTCACTTTGCCGTCGACCATGCCCCGATATCTCATGTGACTGCCGCGTTGCCGACGAAAGACAAACCCCTGTCGCTCCAGAATTCGGCAGACTTGCCGCCAGGAAAGCGGGCGCATCGTTAGCGCGTCAGGATGAAGGGCAAGTCGGCATTGACTGTGATCGAGGAGCTTTCGACGAACTCACAACCCTCGAGTACTTCTCCTTCGGTGAAGGCGCTATTGGAGAAATAGGCTCCGCTCAGACGGCCCTCATATTCCCGTTGACCCATGTCTTCTAGGGTCAGTTCCACTGCCTCGATCAGCATCTCCCGTGCGTGTTCGATCGTCTCACCCTGACTGCCGATTCCCAATGCTGAGCAGCGCGAGATATACCATCCGTCCTGCAGGTAGATGTCAGCGGTGAGGGTTAGGCGTTGCACGGTGATCTCCTGAACATCAGATTATCAGGATGTCGGTTCGAGAACGAACGCTGAGGTTTCTCCGCCGCGCCGCGCACTACGATCCAGAGAGCGGCCGCCTTGACTCAGGAATGTGAAGATCTGCACCATGTCATACGACTACGACCTGGGCTCCTACAGCCGGACCATCACGACATCTTCTCGCGAAGCTCAGCTCTGGTTTGATCGCGGTTTGATCTGGACTTACGGATTCAACCACGACGAGGCGGTCTACTGCTTCCGGCAAGCGGTCGCAGCCGATCCCGACTGCGCCATGGCTCACTGGGGCATCGCCTATGCGATTGGGCCCAACTACAACAAGCCCTGGGAGGCGTTTGGCGGCAAGGAAGTCGCCAACGCACTGGCCACGGCGTACGAGGAGACTAATCTTGCGGTGTCTCTATCTTCCAGTTGCACGCACGCCGAGCGCGATTTGATTGCGGCTCTGCAGCGTCGATATCCGCAGACGCAGCCGCTCGACGACATGGTGCCCTGGGTCGACGACTATGCCGACGCCATGCGGGACGTCTATCGCGAACACTCGGACGATTCCGACATTGCATCGCTGTTTGCCGAAGCGATGATGAACCGCACTCCCTGGTCTCTGTGGGATCTGACATCGGGCGAGCCGGCTGACGGCGCCGACACGGTCGAGGCTCGCGCGGTGCTTGAGGGTGCGATGGACCACATCGCTCACTGCGGCGAGCCGCCGCATCCCGGCATTCTGCACATGTACATCCACCTGATGGAGATGTCGCCGTTCCCCGAGCAGGCGCTGCGGGCCGCCGACCAGTTGCGCGGGATTGCACCGGACTCCGGACACCTGCAGCACATGGCGACGCACATCGACGTGCTCTGCGGCGATTACCTGAACGTCGTCAACTGGAATGAGCGGGCGATCCAGGCCGACCGCCCGTACCTCGAGGCGCGCGGGCCGTTCAACTTCTACACGATGTATCGCTGCCACAACTATCACTTCAAGATCTACGGCGCGATGTTCCTGGGCCAGTTCGGGCCGGCCATCGATACGGCGCGTGCCATGCAGGAGGTCATTCCCGAGCAACTGCTGCGGATGGAGTCGCCCAACATGGCCGACTG
Organism: Dehalococcoidia bacterium; assembly: GCA_965232875.1. GTDB lineage: Bacteria > Chloroflexota > Dehalococcoidia > Bin125 > Bin125 > Bin125. The sequence continues at coordinate 917,570 of OZ247431.1, forward strand.
GCTGGAGGCGTTTGTGCCGATTGACCAGCATGTGCTGATCCGCTTCGGCAAGTGGGAAGAGATCCTCGAGCAGGACCTGCCCGAGGATCGCGACCTCTATTGCGTCACGACCGCGACGATGCGCTACGCCCGAGCCATCGCCCTGGCGACGCTGGGCAGCACCGATGAGGCGGTCGCCGAGGCGGCGGAGTTCGATCGCGCCTATGCGCTGGTTCCCGAGACTCGGTATCAGTTCAACAATCCCTCTCGCGACATCCTCGCGATCGCGCAGGAGATGATGCGCGGCGAGATTGCCTACCGGCAGGGCGAGTTCGATGCCGCCTTCGCCTACCTGCGCCATGCGGTCGAGCTTGACGATCACCTGCACTACGACGAGCCCTGGGGCTGGATGCAGCCCGTCCGGCACGCGCTGGGCGCGCTGCTGCTGGAGCAGGGCCAGGTTACGGAAGCGCTCGACGTCTACCGAGCCGACCTCGGCTACGACTCACAGGTCAGCCGTCCCAGGCAGCACCTCGACAACGTCTGGAGCCTGAGCGGATACGTCGAATGCTTGGAGCGCAGCGGTCAGGAAGAGCTAGCCGGAGTCGCCAGGCAACGCCTGAACCTCGCCCAGGCGAGAGCCGACACCACCGTCCAGGCCTCCTGCTTCTGCCGCCTCGACCTCGAGGACTGCTGCGAGTAGGGGCGTGGTTGGCCAGACCCTGCGGAGTCGGGGTCTGTTGAATGGCTGCGAAAAAAATAATGGGCCGGATTCGGCTCACTGGATTACAAGGGGTCTTCGGGCTCGTCGAGAGGTTCTTCCTCTTCGAGTCGGGGCGCGTCGGCTACGCCGCAGGGCTCCGGACAGGGTGAGTCGGCGCGGTCGTAGAGTTCGCGGAGCTTGTGTCGGGCGAACTCGAACGGGTTGGCTTGCTGAAGCAACTGGTGCGCCAACCGGGCACGGGGAGTGTCGGCCATGAGCACACGGGCCAGCCTGACCGTGGCGGCCAGCCGGACAGCAGGCGGATTCTGAGGTCCGGCGAGTCGGGAGAGTCGGTTCATAGCGGCTCGGAAGTAGAATGGATTGGGCATGGGCGCATCCTGTCGATGAGACATGTGTTCTCATTATAGAGAGAGATCAAGTGGTTGGGGTTGCTCGGCGATGACGACGACCGTGTCGTCGGCGGCGATGGCTCGGTAGTGGTTGAGGACCAACAGTCAGTCAGTTCGAGTCAGGACTCCACGGAATTTGAGCTTCGGTGTTGTGAGCCTTTAGGGCCCTGTACTGACCGATCACCAGTTGACGCGTAACGAACGCGTCGTACCTTTTGCGTTCGTTGTCAGCCAGGACTGTGAACTGATCCAACACGTGGTGGACTTCGCCTTCTTCCATGCCGTAGAGATGAAAGTAAAGCGCGTCGAGGCGAGCTCGAAGTTGCAGACGCTCGTCTTGGTCCCAGCGGAAGGTCTCTCCCAAGTGGCCAAGCTCTCTGGCGAAGGGCTCAAGGTCCCACGCCGTGTATGTCAACTCAAGAACGTGACGCCTAACGAGTTCGCGGGCAGTCAGGTCACCGAACGTGCGGTCGTAGTCAGGCGATTCGACGATTGGCAGTTGCTCGACGATGAACCAGTTCATGTTCGTTCCGTGAACTTTGCACTTTGCGACATAGTCGAGAGCTAGAGAGTTTAGATTTGCTACAAGGCAAGCAGCGTCCAAGGCTGTGAATTCTCGGTTCGGCAAGAGAAGTGGTGCTTTGTTGCTATAGCCTGCCCAAGGCACGATGGACGCAATCATTGTTCGTTCGTCTGTCGCCCTGGCGATGTCACGGAATGCAACTGCCCACCCGAAGGATCGACCAGCCTTCTTGATCACTTCAGCTTCCGACACCCAGTACTGGGTCCCCGGATAGAAGCGTGGATTGGCTTTCTGATTATCGGTGACTTCTATGCTGTAGTACGGATTGTTCACGTTTTCCGAATTGAGTCCGACCTCATTGGCGCGATGATCGAACTGGTGGATCGTCCTGCCTTGGTATAGGGGCAACCAACGTTCTTCGCCGACCATGTATCGATTGTCAATCTCGCCTTCGACGATTGGATAAGCTTTCATTTCGTCGAGCTGTTCTTGGGTGCGGAACTGTCTTGAGTCGTTAGTCATGTGGAACATGGTCATCTGGACCACCGGATACGGCGAAGATTCCGCATTCGCTTGATCGACCAGGATCGGGTGACGCCTATAGATCCCGCGCACGATTTCGGCATCATACCGGCCCTGCAAAATTGGCGCCGTTCCCGTGTTTGGATTTACCAGGCGAAAGTCTTCGGGAGTTAGGGGAAACACGCGCTCAGAATCGTGCAGGTCCTCTTTGCCATGCAGAAGGAACCCGCATTCCGCCTCATCAAAGGTCCTTTCCGACCCTCCGGAAATGAGAGCGCAGAGTTTGAACTGAGGATGCACATCTGGAAACCAGCGTGCAGAGTCTGCTTCTGGGTTTTTCGAACGCCGATTCTCGAAGTCGTAAATGCCGCCGAGTCGTCCCGTTGTGCTGAGGCCGCGGAAGAACTCGGCCGATCCCTTGTCGCCGTAGATTCCGCTGGGCGTTAGGAGGCCGATCACGCCAGTTGAGCGAACCAGTTGCTGGGCGCGTTCAACGAACAGGCGATAGATGTTGATGTCGCCTTTGCCAAGCAGGGGATAGTCACCCCAGTTCCTGACCAGGTCGGACTGTTCATTGGCCAATTGCGCCGCTTCATCGAACTGCTCGACAAAGGGACTGTGTTGTCCGCGCCGTTTCGCTATCAGTTTGCGTCGAGTGTTGGCACTGGCAGCCATGGCCACCCAGGTGTCGCGTGCGGCCCACCACTCGACTTGCTCCAGCTTGATCCGGTCCCAAGGGGGGTTGCCGATCACCGCATCGAACCCGCCTTGTAGCTCGTCGCGATCCCAGCCCTGCCAGATCTCGGGAAACGCCAGTTGCCAGTGCAAAGGCTGCTCCCGACTTGCAGTTGCCAGCGCCTTTCGGCGCATGTCCTGAAACTCCGGCGATGACGGTGTCAGGCCAGGCTCATTCTCTCCACGATTGAGGATGTTGAGCGCGCGTCCGTAGTTGCCGTTGAAGGCGTCACGCAGTGGCTCGAACTGAGCCTTCTTCGCCTTCATTGTTTTCAATGCCCCGGCTTCCCAGCGCAAGCCAAAGATCAGATCGAATGCGTGCTTCAAGCTGTGTGGATTCGTCAGTCGTGTGATCCGGATGGCTTCTGAAGCAGTGATCTGTTCGCGGGTCAAGTCGAGAATGTCGTCCATCTCACTCGCTGCCGACACGAAGTCGGCAGATTCCGAGGAGATCCAGTTGGTTGATTCGTCGCGCCCCCACGCATTGAGGAAATCACGCACCGTATGAGTCCAAACGCCGAAGAGCGAGTCTCCCTCGACGATTCGATGATCGAGGTATGGGAGCGGGAGCGAGGGCGTAAAGGTGTGCAGCCAGATTGCCACTCTCGCCAGCGCAACCGCGCTGGAATTCTTGTCCACCCCGTAGATGCAACGTTTGAGGACCATTCGCTGAACGATTTCACGATCTCCCGGCGGTTCTTCGATCTGAGAGCGCACCTGATCGATTCGCGTCTGTAACGGCGATTGATAGTCCTCCGGCGCGGACTTCCACTCAGTCCTCAAGAGGTCGATTGCACGGTCTGTCAGATAGTCAATCGCGGTGAGTAGGAAATGGCCGGAGCCGATTGCCGGGTCGACTACTTTGAGATCGAGCACGGCTGTGGCAGGGTCGCGTCCTGGGGCGGGATCCGCAAGGAACGCGTTGACTCTGTCCTGAATCAGTGGTTCGAGCGTGCGCTCGACAACAATGTCGACGAGCTCCTGGGGCGTGTAATAGGAGCCGGTGTCCTTGCGGGCGTAAGGTTGCAGGATGACATCGATTTGACCGTCTGCGTCACGCGTTGGTACATATTCGAGCAGTCGTTCGTAAATGCTGCCAAGTTGTTGGATCGATAGGTCGCGATAGCTGATGTATCGGTTTTCATAGTGACTGAGAGCCTGGATGATCGGTGCAAGTTCTGCGTCCGAGAGCGATACTCGCTCTAACAAGGGATGTCGATACTCGGCAAACAGTCCGCCGTTGTATTCGTGAATGCCGACCGACTGATCGCCGCGATCCAGTGCCCGAGTCAATTGCGTAATGCGATTCCAGAAGTTCGTGAAGGTTGTCGAGAAGTCGCCAGCTGCGAACTGGTCTGCGATTGGATCGCGTAGAGAGTGTCGCAGGCTGTTCGGCTTGTAACCCTGTTCGTCAATTGGGAGCATGGCTCGGTCTTCCGCATAGAAGACGAATAGCAACCGATAGAGGAACGTTAGCGCGGCTTGGCCAATCTCGGTGGGTTGTGCGGTTGGCTGCTGCTTCCAGAAAGAGCGCACCAACTCTGGATAGACGTGGTCAAAAATGACATTCGACAGATTCTGCGCAAGTTTGACCTCAGTACGCGCTCCTTCAGCCAGGACGCGCTCGAGAAATGACTCCCTTTTCCCTTCTATAGAGACCCAGGAATCGCGGCTCAGCAACAGGAACGCCGTGCGGATTCCGTGATCGGTTACTCCATTCTGCGGGTCGTCAAACATTGACGCCTGGAGATTGAGGGACAGCAGCTCAGTCAGGTCGATTTGCCAGTGGCGGGTTCGTGGCCGGGCATCGGCGCTATACAACCGCCATTGAGCTCCGTTCGTCAGGATCGCCCAGCGAACTTTGCGTTCCGAATCGACATGCGCGCCCAGCAGGTACCGCTGAATCTGCTCCGCCGCCGTCTCGCCTGGCTTTGAGCCACTGCCGCGAGCATCGAGATTTCGTCGCCAAGCCTTACATTCGACAAGTCCGATTGCGTGATGTACCGGATACTCGGACTGATCAGCGAGCGTATGCGAGGTTTCGTCAGGAAAGAGCATGCGATCTGGCGTATCGGCCGGACTAATGCTCTGCTCAGTCGTGGTTTCTGACCAACCAAGGGCGTGGAGCAGCGGTAGGATCACTTCCTCGCGGGTCACCGCCTCATTCGGCTGTCCTTGTCGCGCGTACTTGTCGAGAAGAGGGGTGACGGCTTCCTGGAATTCGCGTAGCGGCGCAGGATCGTTGACGAGGTCCTGATATTCCTGCTGCTCTACCAGAATTCGCTCAAGCAGTTCATCCGACCAGAGTGAATGTGAAACAGCCATGGTCGAATCCTACCCGCCCAACCACGCCGACTCTGCCGTCGCTGCGATTTCTTCCCCGATGAGGAGGCTGGCCGTTGCTCCTGGGCTTGGGGCGTTTAGGACGTGGATCATTCGATCTTGGTGGGCGATTTCGAAGTCGTCGGCGAGGGAGCCGTCTCGGCGGAGGGCCTGGGCTCGGACTCCGGCTCCTCCTCGGGTGAGTTGATCGGGTTCGAGGTTGGGCATCAGGCGCTGGAGGGCGTTGACGAAGGCGGGTTTGTTGGCGCTGCGCCAGATTTCTCCGAGGCCGGTCTGCCAGTTGCCCCTGGCCAGCCTGAGGAAGCCGGGCCAGGTGAGCGACTCCGCCGTGTCGCGGGCGGAGATGTCGCGCCAGCGGTAGCCCTCGCGCTTGAGCGCCAGGACGGCGTTGGGGCCCGCCTCGACGGTGCCGTCCAGCCGCCGCGTGAAATGCACGCCGAGGAACGGGAAGGCCGGGTCGGGCACGGGATAGATCAGGTTCTTGAGCATGTGCCGCGCCGAGGGCACGAGGTCGTAGTACTCGCCGCGAAACGGGACGATGCGCAGGTCGCGGGCCTCGGACGCGCCCGCCCGCCGAGCGATGCGGTCTGCCTGCAGACCGGCGCAGTTGACGACGTGCTTCGCCCGTACGACGCCGGTCGTCGTGGCGAGCTGGACGCCGTCGGCATCGACGCGAACGCCCGAGACTCGAGCACGCAGCCGCACCGATCCGCCAGCCGATTCCAGCAGCTCGCGGTACTTCTCGCAGACGCCTCGGTAGTCGGCGATGCCAGTCGAGGGGATGTGCAGCGCGGCGACGCCGGCCGCGTTGGGCTCGAACTCGCGCAGCTCGTCGGGTCCGAGCTCGCGGATGTCGGGCACGCCGTTGGCGTCGCCGCGACGGTGCAGCTCGCGCATCCGCTCGAGTTCGGACTCGTGGGTCGCGACGACGACCTTGCCGCAGCGCTCTGCGCCGATGCCGTGCTCCTCGCAGAAGGCGTACATCCGCTCAGCGCCGGCCACGGCCATGCGCGCCTTGGCTGAGCCCGGTCGGTAGTACAGCCCAGAGTGAATCACGCCCGAATTGTTGCCGCTCTGGTGTCGTCCGACGCCGGATTCCTGCTCCAGCGCGACGACGCGCAGGTCGTCGTGCGATGTGGCGAGGGCCATCGCCGTGGAGAGACCGAGGATGCCCGCGCCGATGACGGCGATATCGGTGTCATCGGCGGGCATTGGCGCTGGCCCTCACCCTAGCCCTCTCCCAGAGGGAGAGGGAATTCTGGGAATCCCTGCTCAGAGGGGGGAATTCTGAGTTCAGACACGAGGCGTCTCCGAGAGCTGGGCGCTCAGTCGTCCGCCGTCGATACGATCGATGACTTGAGCAATCGGCGTCGCCGTGACGCCGCGTTGCTGGAGTTCGTGGATCAGATGCGGCGCCTCGATGATGCCCGCAGAGATCAGCAGGCCTCCGGAAGTTTGCGGGTCGTAGAGCAGGGCTTCCTCGAAGGCGGTCAGTTCGCGGTCGCCCTCAACGGTCAGGCGAGCACCGTAGTACTCGCGATTGCGACTCTGTCCGCCGCTGCCGAACCCGGCCGCCACGGCTTCCGAGAGTCCGCCGAGCGCCGGCGCCGCGCCGAGGTCGATCTCGATTGCGGCATCGCTCAACTCGGACATCTCATGCAGGTGTCCAGCGAGTCCGAAGCCAGTCACGTCGGCGATCGCGTGGACGCCCTGACCGAGGTCGGGATCCGACGAAACTTCGGCCGCATCCCGGTTCAGCGACATCATTTGCGAGACTGCGCCGTCCCAGTGCTCTTCTGACACCGCGCCCTGTTGGTTCGCGCCAATCAGGACGCCGGTGCCGATTTCCTTGGTCAGGATGATCGTGTCGCCCGGCTGTGCGCCGCCGGTTGTGCGAATCAGTTCGCGCGCGACTTCGCCAGTGACGGCCAGGCCGAACTTGGGCTCCTCGTCGATGATCGTGTGTCCGCCGGCGACGACGGCGCCAGCCTCGCGGACCTTGTCGGCGCCGCCGCGCAGGACGTCCGCGATGACCTCCGGCGGCAAGTCCTCGGGGAAGGCGGCGATGTTGAGCGCGAAGAGTACGCGCCCACCCATTGCGTATACGTCGGACATGGCGTTGGCGGCCGCGATTGCTCCGAACTGGTAGGGATCGTCGACCAGGGGAGCAAAGAAGTCGAGCGTCTGCACGAGCGCACGCTCGTCGTCGATGGCGTAGACCGCTGCGTCGTCGGGTCGGTCGAGGCCGACGAGCAACTCGGGATGCTGCTCGGGTGGAAACTGCGGGCCGAGATGGCGCAACACGTGCGCCAGCCCCTCGGGGCCAAACTTCGAGCCTCAACCGCCGCAGCGCGCCAGATCGGTCAAGCGCACGGTTCGGTTGTCACGCTCCGACATGTCAGCTCCCAACTGCCCAACGGCGATTCTGCATCGCAGCGTATCGCGCAAGTCGTCCTCGCCTGACAGCATAGCACTTGTGTTCTACTGACATCTTTCGTAGGCTATCCGCAACTCGAAATTCGGAGGCGAGAACCATGAATGAGCAGTGCTGGGTCGAGACGCCACTGGGCACGATGTACCTGGCGATCCGGGATGGCGCGTTGCGAGAGGCCGGGTTCGTGGAGACCTGGGCACGTCCGGTTGTCGAACCCGACAAGGACGACGAGGGAGAGGACTTAAGCGAGGTTGCCGCGCGTGTGCGCGACTCGGTGGCGGCCTACTTCGCCGGCGAAGTCGATGCCCTGGACCAGATTGCGATCGATCCCGACGGCACCGAGTTTCAGCAGGCTGTCTGGCAGGCAATTCGTGATGTGCCGGCAGGACAGACCGCGTCATACCAGGAGATCGCACGGGCTGTCGGCAAACCGTCGGCGTATCGCGCAGTTGGAACTGCGACCGGGCGCAATCCGGTTGGGATCGCCGTACCCTGCCACCGGATTGTCCGCTCCGACGGCGGCCTCGGCGGCTACGGCGGTGGGCTGCATCGCAAGGAGTGGTTTCTTGATCACGAACGCAGCCACATCCACATCACGACCTCGGAAGATCAGCGAAACGGGAACGACACATGAGCTCAGCATCCGACCCAGGAATCGCCTCCGCGCTGGCGAACGATCTGGTGATCGACATCACCACGATCGGCCGCAGCAGCGGCGAGCCGAAACGGCTCGAGATCTGGTTCCACAACGTCGATGATCGTTACTACATCACGGGCCGCCCTGGCCCGCGTTCGTGGTACGCCAACGTCGTCGCAAATCCGGCAATCACGTTCCACTTCAAGGAGTCGACCCAAGCCGACCTCGATGGAACTGCCAGACCAATCACCGATCCCGCTGAGAAACGCGCCGTCTTCCTTTCAGCCAAGAAACTGGGCGAGTTCATCAACGAGGGCAACGTGCAGGAGTGGGTCGATGGCTCGCCGCTGATCGAGGTGGTGTTCGACAGGTAAGCGAGAGCCAATGCGAAGTCGAGATAGAGAAAAGGGCATCGGTGCTTCGTTCCTAGGTTCGTCAATGACTTGACGGTCAATGTCGCGTCAATTGAGGAACTCTTTGGTCACGGGTTGGATCCAGATGACGCAGATGCGGTTCTTCGTGGAAATCCCAAGTTCCTGCCTAACAGCGGTCGTCGGGCCCGACGACGTGCGAATGAGTCAAAGCGCTGGAAGATGATTGGACCTGGGCGCACAGGCCAACTCCTGACGATTATCATTGAACATCCTGACCGTGCTGGTCGAGCGCATGTTGTTACTGGTTGGAGGTCCAGCCAGGGCGACCAAACGAGATATCAACAACCAGGCGGCAGGCGAAACCGATTATGACACACGACGAGAGATTTCCGGATTCTGACTTCGAAGACGAGCCGGTTGAGGTGATTGTGGCTGAAAACCCAGGCTTGATTCTGGAGCTACGTTTCTCCGGTGATGAAATCCGGGAAATTGGCGAAGAATCGAGAGCAACGGGGCTCCGTAGTGACCATCTAATCCGCGACTACACGCTCGCTGCTATCCGTGCGAAGCGCAAAGAACGTGAAGCGAATCAGGCCGAGGTCGCTGACTAGCGGGTCGCCAGTACGGCGATCTGGGTGAACATGAAGAACGGCTGCTCCGATTCCGCCCACCTAGCCCAGCCGTCCGACAATCTCTGTAACTCTGCCAGACTCGCATAGCCGTATTCGAGGGCCTGGTCGGCGATGCCGCTGTAGAGAATTCGCTGCGACCAGGTTCGACCCCAGATTCTTGCGTCTTCGCCGTCCATCGCCACGACGTTTGGGTGAATCTCAATCTGCGCAAATCCTGCAGCGCGAACCCAGGCGGGCAGCGTGCGGCCAGCGTCGGGTTCGGCCTGATTTCGGTACGCAACTTCGTGATACAGCCGGTTCCAGTCGAGGAACTCTGGGAACTTTGGATGCGGCGACATCGTGGCGTAGTCCGCATCGCGGACCGCGAGCATTCCGCCCGACTTGAGTACCCGTCGCATCTCGCTGATCGCTCGCACAGGATCGGTCAGGTGTTGCAGTAGCTGGTTCGCATAGACGACATCAAACTCTGCGTCGGCAACGTCGAGGGCGTAGATGTCGCCCGCAACGAACTCCACGTTGCCCACCGATTCCTCTGCGATGTGAGCGCGAGCATGGTCGAGTACCGCGTCAGCAGCGTCGAGACCTACCACCTCACCCGGCGAGACCGCGCGGGCCAGTCCCGCCGTGATCGTGCCGGGACCGCAGCCAGCATCAAGCAGGCGCATGCCCGGACTGAGTCGAGGCAGCAGAAACCAGGCTTCGACCTCGGCGCGACGGCGCGCGTGGGACTGCACCACCGACTCATGGTGACCATGCGTGTAGCGGTCACGCGGCGTCTCACTCATCGGCGAATCCATCCACCAATCGGTTCAACGTTTCGATTGCCCGATCTGAGAGCGACAGGCGCCGAGCGGCGGACTGCCCATTCGGCGACATTTTACGCCAGGTCCGGCTGAGCGCCCGGCGAAGTTGGCGGTCGTCCAGGTCGTCGAGCAGCGGTTCAAGCTGCGTATCGAAGAAGACCAGCGACAAGGCGTCTTCGAGCGTCTGAGCGTCGGGATCGCCGCTCTGCAGCAGGGTTGCCTTTTGCACGAGCGCGGCCACACGGTCAACGGTCGCACGCGGGTATCCACACTCCTCCAGGATCGCGGCGGTCAGCTCGGCGTGGACGGCATGTAGCGCTTGGCGCCAGCGCAGATAGGACGTGCGCCCGGCCGGAAACGTTGACCGAGGAATCATCCAACGTCGGATGTGATGCGCACGTGCGGCCAGCAGCAGCTCTGCAGACGCTTCTGCATCCAACTCAAGTACCCAGCGAGTCATCATTGCCGAGTGTGTTAGCTCCTTGGGCAACGCTTCGCCGTCGACGGTGAGCGTGAATGGGTCATCGGCGTTGGCCGCGTCGATGGCCTTGATGGCTTGTTGAAACTGGTCTGTGTCTGAACTAGCTGGCACTTGCTGAGGTCTCTCTGTGGAGATCAGCGTATCGCCGCATGTCTGTCGGGCTGAGCCGGTGTCTGTGTACGTGTGGCGGCGACCGAAGTGAGCGAGCTCTATGCAGGCCCCTATCTAGGCCTCGCTGATGCCCACTGCGAAGCGAACTCGTCGCATACGTCGACTGCGCGTGAGAACGTCACGCCCGGCTGCGGCTGCATGTAGCCGATCAACCGCTCCAGCATGGCGACGCGACCAGGGCGGCCGATGATGTACGGATGCATCGTCAGCGTGAAGACTCCGCCGCGGCGACGAATCTCGTCGAAGGCATCGCGCCAGGTCGATTCGACATGCTCAGGCGCCGCTTGCAGGCGGCGTCCATCTGTGGGGGCAAAGACGAAGTAGGGATAGTCGTCGAGCGCCCAGTGGATCGGAAGCTCGACGAGCGCGGAGTCACCTGCAGCGACCCAATAGGGCGTGTCTGAACCCATGAGTGAGGAGTCGTACCTGAAGCCGCGTTCGGCCATGAGCTGCAACGAGACATCGCTCAGCTCCCACGAGGGCGAGCGGTAACCCGCCACCGATTCGCCCGTTATGCCCTGCAAAATGTCGCTGCCCTTGTCGAGCACTTCGGCTTCTTCCTCGGCCGAGAGCGTCGCAGGCGGCTCGTGCAGGTATCCGTGATGCCCGATCTCATGTCCGGCTGCGGCAATCCGCTCGACCGTCGCCGGATTGCGCTCTGCAACCCATCCTGGGACATAGAACGACGCAGGCACGTCGGCTCGCGCCAGCGCTGTCAAGATGTGCGGAACGGCAACCGTCGGGCCGTAGTCGCCAAAGGAACGCGCCGATGGAAGGTGCTCGACGCGTGGATCGCGATTGATCATGCCCGACGAGCCGTCAACGTCAAAGGAGAGCACTACGCTGCATTCGGCTGCGCCCGCGTCGCTGTCGGGAGACCAGAGCGCCGCGCCACAGGCCGGGCAAAATCGGCGCTCGCCACTCCATCCGCAATGGGGACAGTCGTTGGGCATGCTCAATCCTCTTCTGGTGAGCCGGCTACCCATTCGAGTTGCCCCAGTTGCTCTCGCTTACAGACACTTTCGCGATCCACTTCCTCCCCCTGCAAGGGGGAGGTGCCGAAGGCGGAGGGGGTCCCGCTCTGCGACCATTTGCCTGCTGGCCACCACGGGGCCCCCTCAGTCACTTCGTGACAGCTCCCCCAAAGGGGGAGCCCTGGGAACTAGGCAAAGTCCGTGATCGTGACGAAGCCAGTCGTCTGGAACGTGGTCATTGAGTCTACGACCTCGGGCACCTGCTCGATCGAGATCGTCTCGGTGACGATGGTCTCGGGCACCAGTTTGCCCGACGCGACCATGTTCAACATCGCCGGGTAGTTCTGGTTGGGTAGACCCAGCGAGCCGCGGAACTCGATTTCCGACATCGTGATGAAGTCGATCGGCAATCCAACTTCGCCCGACTCATCGGCGGACGTGATGCCGATCTGGACATGGACGCCACCCTTACGCAGGGAGTTGACCGAGTTCAGCATCGTCGCGCGGATGCCCAGAGCGTCGACTGAGACGTCGGCGCCACCGTCGGTGATTTCGCGCACGCGCGTCGGTACATCAGCCTCAAGCGCGTTGATCGTCTCGACTGCGCCCTGCGAGCGCGCCAGGGAGAGCTTGCCTTCTTCAAGGTCAACGGCGATCACCTGCGCGCCGAGTGCGGCCGCGACCTGCACGGCCGAGAGGCCGATGCCGCCACAACCGTTGACCACGACCCAGTCGCCGCCTGAGACTTCGCCGCGGTCGGCGACGCCGTGGTAGGAGGTCATGAAGCGGCAGCCCATCGCTGCGCCCGCCTCGAATGAGACGTTGTCCGGCAGCGGAATGGCGTTGAAGTCGGCGTTGAAGATGGCCGCCTTCTGTGCGAAGCCGCCCGCGAACCCGGCCTGGGTGTCGCAGATATTGGGCAAACCGCTGCGGCAGATATTGCAGTTGCCGCAGCCGTTGTGGAACGGCGTCAGCACACGCATGCCGGGACGGATGTGTTCGACGCCCGGGCCAACTGCCTCGACCGTGCCTGCCCATTCGTGGCCCAATACGCAAGGAATCGGCAGTTCAAAGCCGACCCATGACAGGTCGCCCTGCCAGAGGTGCCAGTCCGAGCGACAAACACCGCAGGCCTCGACCCGTACGAGCGCATCGTTCGGCCCGATCACCGGTTCAGGGAAATCCTTCACGACCAACGGCTGGCGGACACCCTCCATCACGACGGCCTTCATATCTCTGGTCCTTTCCTCTTCTGCACCATTTTCTAGTAGTGGTTCAGTCAGTGAAGAATCTAACAGCTTCAACACGATCCAGAATCGGAGGAGATGGCCCAGACGAAGTCGGGTTGGAGGATTTGCAGCGATCCAATCCGAACGGACTCGGAGATCGAATAGGCGCTGAGTCCCGTGCGATAAGTGATCCGGCGTACAACTGCCGACAACGGCAGCGCCAACACCGATTCGTCATGCACGTACACGAGCGTCGATCCGTCAGCAATCGGATGGGTACGAACCTGTTTGCCCTCGCTGAGTGCTTCCAGTTCCGCCATCAAGTCCTCGACCGACGCGCTGCGCCTCCTGACTTCCGAACTGTTCACCAGCGTGGAGAGGGCAAGCCCGTTGATCTCCGAGATGACCGGCTGCAGCGCGAGCGACACGGTCTCTCGAGGCAGTGGAATCACATATCGCCGGCCGCGCTCGACCTGTTGCCAGGTGAAGCGATAGGTCCAGCGGAACGTCTGAACATCTTCCGCTGACTCCTCCAGCGAATTCGTCGGCACGATGAGCCGCGGGCGAATGCCGACGACTTCCTTGATTTGTTCGAGTTCGCCGATCAAAAATGGCAGCAGTGGATCGTCGGGATCGTTCATTGAACGGTGCTCAGCATTTCGACGTTGACATTTGCGCCAAACCATGTTCCTCCGTCATTGCCGCGCCCCGACGCGGCAATCTCGACGCACCTGGCACAAACGTGAGTGGTGGCCTCATCGAGATACCCGCGGCAAGCGCGGGTATGACGGGAATTTGGAACCGTTCGCATGGCCGCGATTGGTCTTGATGGATTCAGTGAATCGAGGCTTAACGGAACACCGGGTCGCGTTTCTCGAAGAACGCAGTAACGCCTTCCTTGGCCTCAGGACGCCTAGAGGCGTCGCAGATTGCCCGCGTCTCCCACTCCATCTGGGATTCCAGACCCTCGTTCCATGACTGGTGATACAGCCGCTTGGCTGCGCCGATCGACTCTGTCGGACCCGCAGCCAGTTGCGCTGCCAGCTCGTGCGCCGACGACTGCAGCTCGTCATCCGCTACGACGCGGTTGATCATGCCCCAGTCCAACGCCTCGGCAGCCGAGAGCATGCGATTCGTCAGGCAGAGCTCGAGCGAGCGACGCAGGCCGACCAGCCTCGGCAGGAAGTATGTCGATGAACCGTCAGGCGTCAAACCGATGCGCGAGTAGGCCATCGTGAATCGCGCCGACTCGCCGGCCACGGCGAGGTCGCTGAACAGCGCCAGGCTCATCCCCGCGCCGGCGCAGGTTCCGTTGATTGCGGTGATCAGCGGCGCGTCCATCCGGGTGAATCGCGAGACGGCAGCGTGCAGATAGGTTGTCATCTCTTTGACGTAGGTGGCCATCTCGGGACCTGCCGGCGGGAAGCCTCGCAGGTCTGCGCCGGTGCAGAAGAATCGTCCCGATCCTCGGAACACCACTGCCCGCACATCCGGATCGTCGTCTACCCGGATCGACGCGGCCATCAGCTCCTTGCACATATCCAGCGAGAGCGAATTCGCCGCTTCGGGACGGTTGATCGTGATCGTCGCGACATTGTCGGACAGCTCATATCCCAGACTCTGGTATTCGGACACTGCTCAACTCCTTCTCGTTGCTTCGTTACTGTTGGCTCAAGCGAAACGCGTCGTTAGCAGGCTATCGCCAGACTTGGAGATGTCCGATGTCAATCCAGGAAGTCAAGATCGCAACAGGAGATGGCGACATGAAGGCTGCACTGGCACTACCGAGCGATACCGACGCGCAATCACCGGGAGTGATCGTGTTGCACGAGCTCTTCGGCCTGAACGACGACATTCGCCGCATCACTCGGCGGTTTGCAGACAATGGCTACGTGGCGCTCGCGCCCGACCTCTATTCCGTCGGACCCATGCTGAAACCGATCTGCATCGCACGCACAATGTCCGCATTGACCAACGGCAGCGGACGCGCCTTTGAAGACATTGAGGCCGCTCGGACTTGGCTTGCGGCTCGAGTGGACGTCGATGATTCGAAGATCGCCGTCGCTGGCTTCTGTCTTGGTGGAGGATTCGCGGTTCTGCACGCGGCTCGATCAGATATCAGTGTCGCCGCGGACTTCTATGGTGCGGTACCAGCAGACGTCTCGGTGTTGGATGGTATCTGCCCAGTGATCGGCGCGTACGGCGGCCGTGACGGCGTCTTTGCCAAGCAGGCGGATCGCCTGCGTGGACATTTGCAGCACCATGGCGTGGAGCACGACGTCACCATCTATCCTGAGGCCGGTCACTCGTTTATGAATCAGCATGGCACAGTCCTCCGATCCTTTGTCCGCTTTGGACCAATGAACACTGGTTATCACGAACCGTCCGCTGAAGCCGCCTGGACAGCGATGCTGGAATTCTTCGATCGGCATCTCACGGGAACATCTGAAGCGAGTCAGTCGTAACCTTGGTAGAGGTCCGACCGGACGAATCAGCCAATAGGAGAGATCATGGCACGAGTCCACATCCGCTCACTCGGTTCCCAATCAACGCGACTACTGGTGTTGTTCGCTCTCGCGGCGAGCTTGCTTACTGTCGGCTTGCTTAGCGTCAGGGCCCAAAGCGACGAACAAACCGCAGTGACGGCCCTCGAGACCGCCAAGCCCGCATCAACCACCACACTCGTCGTTGAAGGAGCCGGCTCGCGCAGCGTCTCCCACGACGGAACGGTCGGTCGCTTCACGGTCAGCGTGCTTCGCCCATCGGTACTCGAAGCGGTCTCAGTTGGAAACGTTGCAGTAACAGCCATCCGCGATTCGGTAGCGGAGAATTGCACCCCAGGGGAGGAAAACGCCGACCACACTGCGCCGCCAACCTGCATCTCGCCGAACGGTCTGCAAACCACCAGCATCAACATTCATGAGGAGTACGACTGGACCGAGGAAGGTCGTGTCTCCAACGGTTTCCGCTACGAGAACCGACTCAGCCTCGCGCTGCGTGGCACCGGATTCGCTGGCGGCCTGGTCGACTTGGTTATCAAAGCCGGAGGCGACGTCGTGCGATTCGACGGACTGAGCTTCACCCCTTCGCGTCGTGCCGAGACTCAGAAACTCGCCCTGCTCGACGCAATCGACGACGCCCAAGAAACCGCCGACTTGATGGTCGACCACATGGGCTACGAGATCGTGCGCATTGTCGAGATCACGCAGCCCGGCGAGGTGGCTGGATTCCGCGCTTACGAATTCGAAGCCGAGCAAGCAGCAATGGCCGACGACGGTGGCTTTGTCCCCACTCCCGTATTCGGCGGCAGCGAGCCTGTCACCGAAATCGTGCGCATCGTCTTCGAAATCCGCCCACTTCCGGCTCAAGAGGAGTAGGTGTGGGGCGCGGGACATGGTTGGCTTACTCAGAAGCCTTGTCCATGTCCCGCGCTGACTCCAGGTCCCAGACGTATTCGAACGTGAACGTCAATCCAGCGCAGACTGGCTCAGCCGACAGAGTGTCAGGTCGTTCAACGACCTCGACGGGTTCGTCGGGCCGAAAGACGTACACCGTCTCCTGCTCCGGAACGACAAGCCAGCCCAACTCGGTGCCGCCTGCGATCCAGGCGGCCATTTTTCGTTGCTGACTGGCCACAGTGTCGGAGCCTGAGCGGACTTCGATGACAAAGTCAGGGCAGATCGGCTGGTAAGTCTGGCGACGCTGGTCTTCGGTCATCGAAGCCCGTCGTCGCGGACTAGTCCAGGCGGCGTCCGGAGCGGCTGTATGGCCGTCGCCGCGTACGTATCCGCCGCTCGATCCGGTCACCACGCCACCAATGCCGCTACGAACCCAGTTCCGGAGCTGTCCCGCGAGCTCAGTGCAAATCTCGTCAGAGTCGATTGACGATGCCGCCATGATCACCAGGTCTCCGTCTGCTGTGCGCTCGAACTGCAAGGGCTTGTTCAGTTGGCTGATCTGCTCCAGCAACTCGTCCGTCAGCGGCGTTTCATCCGAGAAGCGCAGCGTCACCGGTAGTTTGTTAGAAGAACCACTGACATCGTCCAACAGGGCTGATGGCCCTACTGCAGGCTTGGTTGGAGTCGAGACCATGGCGATGTCTGACCTTCCGCTGTCGATCCTTAGCCGGCAGCGGCCGTAGCGGCGTCCTGGCGGACCTTCTGCGCGACGTGCTCGGGTACCGGATCGTAGCGCTCGAACTGCCACGAGAATGTGCCTCGGCCACCAGTCATCGACCGCAGGTCGGTTGCGTAGTGCAGGAACTCCGCCATCGGACCTTCTGCGATCACGACTGACGATCCCGGCGGCTCGTCCGCAGGTTCCATCCCCAGGACTCGCGCGCGACGCGAGTTCAGGTCGCTGATGATGTCACCCGTGGACGTTTCCGGCGAGGTGATCCGCAGCGAGTGGATCGGTTCCAATAGGATCGGCCGTGCCGAGGACACGCCTTCCTTCAACGCCTGTGTCGCGGCGAGTTTGAAGGCCATCTCCGACGAGTCCACGTCGTGGTGCTTGCCGTCAAACAATACGACCCGCAGGTCGGTGAGCGGGAAGATGCCACGCGGCAGCGACTCAACGACGCCCTTCTCGACGGCAGGGATGTAGTTGCGGGGCACGGCGCCGCCGACGATTTCGTCGGAGAACTCGAAGCCCGCGCCTCGTGGTTGGGGCTCGACCCGGAGCGCCACTCTCGCGTACTGACCGCTGCCGCCCGTCTGCTTCTTGTGTAGATACTCGGCCTGGCCGACGCCGGTGACGGTCTCGCGATACGGGACCTTGCGGTCCTTAATCTCGACCTCAACGTGGAACTTGCTCAGCAATCGGCCCGCAGAGAGCTGCACGTGCGATTCGCTCAGGCCGCTGAGGATGGTTTCGCCGGAGTCGCGGTCCCGCTCGATCTGCAGCGTGGGATCGCCCTCGACCAGACGCGCCAGCGACGGACCCAGCTTGTCGACATCGGCTTTGGTCTTTGGTTCGACGGCCGCTGCGAAAATCGGCGCGGGCATCACCGGACCAGGGATCAACAGGTCCGATCCCTTTTCGCGCAGCGTGCTGAACGTGCTGGTGTGTTGCAGCTTCGTCACGACGCCGATGTCACCCGCGGCCAGCTCCCTCACAGATGTCAGCGTCTTGCCGGCTGCTCGTGAGATATTGGCCAGGCGCTCGTCTTCTCCGGTCTGTGCGTTGTCAAGATGGTCATCGCTGTTGATCGCGCCCGACACGACGCGCAGGTAGGACAGCCGGCCAACAAACTCGTCGGCTGTGGTCTTGAACACGAACGCGCTGGTCGCGCCATTGACATCGACGCCCTCAGCGACCGCCGGCGCCTCCGACGGCTCCGGCAGCACTTCTGCGATCAGACGCAACAATTCCGCCGAACCAACACCCGACACTGCCGACATTGGCAATACGGGAGCAAGGGATCCAGAGAGCACAGCGGCCTTAAGCGCCGCGCGCAGGTCATCTGCATCAATTGCTTCATCCTCCAGGTACAGCATCATCAGGTCTTCATCGGCCTCGACGATCTGCTCGACCAGCCCTTCGCGCCCATCGGCATCCTCGTCGCCCAGCACATCGATCAGCTCGGTGAAGCTCGACTCGGATCCGTTCGGCAGATAGAGCGGTTGACACTCGGAGCCAAGAATCGATTGGACGGAGTCGAGCGCTTCCTCGAACGACGAATTGTCGCGGTCGAGACGTGAAATCACCACTGCACGCGGAATTCCGCGCTTGCCCGCCATCCGCCATACTGTCTCGGTCCCTACTTGCACGCCCGAGGATGCGTCAACAACCACAATCACCGCGTCAATCACTGCCACCGTGGCGACAACCTCACCGATGAAATCCGCGTACCCGGGAGTATCAAGCAGATTGATCCTGACGCCGTTGTGCTCCATCGATACCAACGAGGTCGAGATGGACATCCCGCGCTGTTGTTCCTCGGCGTCGTGATCCGAGATCGTGTTGCCTTCCTCGACTCGCCCCAGCCGCGTCGTCATCCCAATCGCAAAGGCCAGAGACTCCACCAGCGTCGTCTTGCCAGCGCCCTGATGCCCAACCACACCAACATTGCGAACAGCCATAGCAAACTCCTCAGATTCAAGCCGCCAGATAGTAATCAGGTTAACGGATGTACAGTTCGGCGAACGCCGAGATCTCAGACCTCTCTCATTTGCATACTGCTGCATAGCCTCCACCCTTCCTCTCCCCCCTTGCGGGGGGAGATGTCACGCAGTGACAGAGGGGGGGTCGGCTGACAATGAGCAGATAGGGATTCCGAACAGCGGACCCCCTCTGCCTTCGGCATCTCCCCCCTTGCGGGGGAGAAAGGGAGTTTCAGAGCTTTCCTTTACGCGGAGACGGACTCCGATCTTGATGTCGTGATTCATGCACATGTCCCCATGGGCGAACCCGAAGCCTTGCCTACACCGCCAGATCGATGATCTCCAACTCCGGCCGACCCCGCAGACCTCGACGCAGACGCCAGACGATGTCCACTCGCGAGCCAACCTCGGCTGCCGCGCTGCCCAGCCTCCATCCGATTGACGACCAACCATCGAGGTCCAGCCTCAGATGGGCGCCATCGGCGCCGACCGTCTTGGCTTGTCGCACACCGACTTCGGTGCTGAGGAATGTCGGCGCAGGGTTACCTTCGCCGAATGGTGCGAGACGCTCGATCCAACTTACCGTTTGCCGGTTCACAGCCTCTAGCGGCACCTGCGCATCGATCTCCATCCGACCTTCGAGCGCGGCCCATGCGCCCGCCTCGCCCGCGTTCAACTGATCCTGCGCTGCCTCGTTGAACTGCGACATCAGCGCGCCCAACTGCCGAGGCTCGGCCGAGAATCCGGCCGCCATCGCGTGACCTCCGCCGCGAGTCAGCAACTCTCTCGACGAGTCCAGGATGCGGACCAGGTCAAACCCAGCCGCGCTGCGTCCCGACGCGCGCGCTTCACCATCGACGACCGACCAGACGAATGCCGGCCGCGACCATTGATCGGCAAGTCGCCCGGCAACAATCCCCACGATCCCATGGTGAATCTTTTCGCCGCCGACGAACAGCACCAGCGGCGCCTGACCAGATGCGTCAAGCTGACCCGTGATCTGGCGTTGCGCCACATCCATGGCCTCGGTGGTCAACCTTCGACGCTCGTCATTGAGTAGATCAAGCTGGGCGGCCAGATCGCGGGCTCGCTCGCTATTGCGCTCAGTCAGCATGCTCAGGGCCAGCGACGCGTCATCAAGCCGGCCTGCGGCATTGATCTTCGGTGCGAGCTGAAAGCCAATGGTTTCGGTATCGACCGGTCCGTGACGGCGTTGGGACCTGAGCAGCGCGCGCAAGCCGGGCCGCTCCGTGCCGTCGAGCGCTCGCAATCCCTGGTGGACAATCCAGCGATTCTCACCTCGTAAAGGCACGACATCAGCGACCGTCGACATGGCCGCCAGATCGAGCCAATCGGATTGCGCCTTGTCGAGACCCAGATGAGCTGAAACGCCGTGCGCGAACCGATACGCCAATCCGCCGGTCGATAACTCCGACAGCGGGTGGCCGTTGGGAGCGAGTTTCGGGGTGACAATTGACGCGCCCTGAGGCAACGCCTCAGCCGGTTCGTGGTGATCGAGCACGATCACGTCCAGCCCATGCTGTTCCTGGGCCGCCGCGATTTCGTTGAGTGCCGTGATCCCGCAATCTGCCGTGATCAGTACGCGAGCGCCCTCGCTCGCCAGTCGAGCGACTGCCGCATCCTGCAACCCATATCCCTCACGCTCGCGATGAGGAATGAACGGACGCGCATCGATCCCAACCTCCCGAAGCGCCTCGGTCAGGATCGCTGTCCCGGTGATCCCATCAACGTCATAGTCGCCGTAGATTGCGACCGGCTCGCCGCGTTGGGCCGCCTGGGCGATGCGCTCGATTGCCGCCGCCCAATCACCGAGGACCGACGCATCGGCAGGCTGATACCAATCGGGATTAAGGAATTCCTGCGCTGCAGGAACGGTGTCAACGCCTCGTTGTCTTAGCAATCGTCCGACGAACGACGGGGCGTCAAGGCCTTCGATCGGCGGTGCGTCATGGGCCTCGGCGATCCGCCAGGTGCGACCCAGCCAGCCGTCCGATCGTTCCCGCACCACGTCGCGCTACCCGAGTGCCGTCGCGGTCCGCTCAGCCTTCCCAGCGTCTGAACACGAGGCAGGCGTTGTGCCCGCCGAAGCCCATCGAATTCGAAATCGCCACGCGCACGTCTCGCTCGCGGCAGACGTTGGGCGTGTAGTCGAGATCGCAGTCCGGATCGGGATTCTGCAGGTTGATCGTCGGCGGAATCACGCCGCTGCGAATCGCCTCGACCGTCGCCAGCGCTTCAACCGCGCCGGCAGCCCCGAGCAAATGTCCGGTCATCGACTTGGTCGACGACACCGAGAGTCCGTACGCGGCCTCGCCAAAGACGCTCTTGATCGCCATCGTCTCAAACTTGTCGTTGAGCGGTGTCGAAGTCCCGTGAGCGTTCACGTAGTCAACTTCAGAAGCCAGGATGCCCGATCGCTCCAGCGCCAGCGACATCGCGCGCACGCCACCGTCGCCGCCTTCGGCCGGCTGGGTGATGTGATACGCGTCGCCAACCGAGGCGTAACCGCACAACTCGGCGAGAATATCCGCACCTCGGCCTACTGCGTGCTCGGCTCGCTCCAGGACCATCACTGCTGCACCTTCGCCCATCACGAATCCGTCACGCTCAGCGTCGAACGGTCGCGACGCCGATTCGGGGTCGTCATTGCGACCCGACAGCGCCCTGGCCGAGGCGAAGCCGGCCACGGCCATCTCACAGAGTGGCGCTTCTGCGCCGCCGACCACCATGACGTCCGCCTCGTTGCGACGAATCGTCTCAGCCGCCAGTCCCAGGGCGTCGGCCGCCGAGGAGCAGGCTGACATCGGCGCCAGGTTTGGTCCGCGAGCCTGCAGTGCAATCGAGACCTGGCCCGATCCCATATTGGGCAGCATCATCGGTACTGCGAACGGCGACACTCGGTCGGGACCACGTGAGTCAAGAATGCGGAATTGTTCTTGGGTCGTCGCGATCCCGCCAATGCCGGTGCCAATCATCACACCGACCCGATCAGAGCCGTCAAAGCCGCTGTCGTACCCGGCATTTGCAGCCGCTTCCTGAGAGGCCACAATCGCAAACTGCGAGTAGCGGTCCATCCGCCGGGCGTCCTTGCGCGGCATGTAGTCGTCAGGTTTCCAGTCCGACACCTCAGCCGCAATCCGCACCGAGAGGCGGCCCGGATCAAAGATCGAAATCGTCTTCACCCCCGACTGTCCCGCGATCAGGGATTCCCACGTGTCTGCCGCCGTGCCGCCAACCGCCGTCACCGCCCCTATCCCCGTCACCACGATGCGCTCATCCATAAGGTCCCCCCAAAGCTCAGTTGATGCTCAGCCTACCCCGTTGCCGGGATAAACGTGCTCAGACCCACTAGCGCAGGAAACGCCTTCCGTGACCAAACAGCTGCAGCCAAACAGCAAGGAGTTGGGAGGCTACGCGCCAAGCTCCCAGATTCGTGCAAAGTTCACAGTCAACCCCACACACACATCATCCCCGTCGAGTTCAGCTGGCTTCGTTACCTGTTCTGGTTCCGAATTGGGTCGGTAGATCCAGACAGTCTCTTCCTGCGGATCGACCAGCCAGCCAAGCAATGCACCGTATCGAATCCAGCACTCCATCTTCTCTTGCTGGAGGCGCGAGGAGTCACCCTTGGATCGAACCTCGATGACAAACTCCGGGCAGATGCCGAGCAGGATACCCTCGGAGTCTTGTTCCCCCTCCTTGATCCGTTCATGGCTGACCCAGGAGACTTCGGGAATCATAATCAGTTGCTTGGTCGCTCGCGCCGCTCCTGACGGTCCCATCACCCGGCCACCGCCCGAGCTTCGATTCCACATGCCGAGATCGACGATGAGCTCCGCTCCAATCGCGCTGGTCTCCATCCTTTCACCGACCATGATCAACAGATCTCCTGCTTCGGTCGTTTCGAAGATCCACGGCTCATTGCTCTGCGAAAGCTCAACGAACGCGAGATCGGTCAACTGCCAGGCAGCCGGCAGGCGAATGCAGATTGGCTCTGAGAGGTAACCCGGCTCTCCGGGCAGCAGAGAGCGAGCACTAGCGTCCTCGGCCGGTGGCGCTGCGACCGACTTCTCAGGGGTGGAAACCATATGTACGCCTCGTTTGCGGCCTTAGCCGCCGGCGGCGGCCTGACCGTGGGAGTACCACTCCTCGGTCTCTTCGCCCGGCTCGGGCAGGACCATCCCGCCCTCCATCGTCCACTTCGCCGGACCCTCGGTGATGCGACCGCTGAAGTCCTCCGACGACACTCCGGTGATTTCTCGGAATGCGCCCATCAGGTCGTCCAGCAACTCAGCCTTGACCTCTTCCGAGCGGCCCGCACGGTTGCCGCCATCGAGGAAGTAGGGCGTCTCGAAGCGGTTGTTCGGCTCCTCGTCGAAGACGACGTGCACGAAGCTGCGCGGCGCGCCGGTGTTGCCACAGTGAATGTCGGTGAATGCCTTGGCGACGGCAGCACGCTGCTCGTAGGCCACGGAACCTTCGGGAACCACACAACGGTAATACGGCATCTCGGACGACCTCTCTCGGGACTTGAACTATGAGCACATGTTAGTGCACGGAGCTACACGTCGCGAGCCGAGACGACCAAATCATCGACCGTGCAGCCGCTGATCTCCATCCACATGTCGCAGATGCGGCGCATCAAGTCTTCGCGCACGTCCTGAGTCACTCCACCGACGATGCTGCCGCGCACCAGCGATGTCGTCGACGGCTCACCGCCACGGAAGCCGAAACCCGAGGGGATATCGGAGAAGGTCACCGGCACGTCGTCGGGCGACTCGCCCAACACGTCCTGAGTAATCTGCTGCAGACCCGCGGCAAGCGTCGCCCGGGTCGGCTCACCGATCTGACCTTCCTGCATCGTGCAGTTGAAACTGACTCTCGACATTGTTCGCTCCTCAGCGTTGCGATTACTTCCAGACCCGTTCGAGGCTAACGTCGAGTCCAACGCAAACGTCCTCGCCGCTGAGAGTAGCGGGCCGCTCAAGCTGTTCAGGGTCCCTGTTGGGCCGATAGACCAGGACAACGTCTCGAAACGGATCGACTAACCAGCCCAACAGCGCGCCCTTGCCCATCCACTCGACCATCTTCTCCTCCTGGACAGATCGTCGATCAGTGATCGAGACGATCTCCACGATCAGCTCAGGACAAACCCAGAGCAATCCTTCACCATCCAACTCGCGGTCGCCGAACCGCTCGTCGCTGATCCAAGCGGTATCGGGCATGCGCATCGACTCGTCAGGCTGGCGTACCCCCAGGTGGGGCCCGAACACCATCCCGCCACCCCTCTCATCGCTCCACGTCACCAATTGCGCAACGATTCGCGTACCTCGAACACTGCTTCCAGGACCCTCGCCGGGCACAAACACCAACTCTCTCTGCGGAGTGACTTCGAACTCGATTCCCTCATTCAGCTGCGCGAGCTCAATCAGCGCCTGATCCGTCGTCTCCCAGCAATCAGGCAGCTTCAGCTTCAATCCACTGATCGCCTCAATCGGATCCAACTCAGTGGCTGGCGCGACCGTTGCCTGATCTTCCGATGGCGCTGGTGCAGTGACCATGCCTCACCTCCTCAGCTCAGGCTACCAATCGCGCCGAAGCTACTGCGGACCGCCCAGCAGACCCTCCAACCCACCGCCCATGCCTCCGGCTCCGCCCATCTGACCGAGGCCGCCCATGTCTCCGCTTCCGGCGCCCATTCCGAAACCACCGAGCGATGGTGACTCAACCGGCTCCTCACCGGCCAACGACCTCGACGCCATCGCCAACTGATCGGCGACGTCTCCAGCCGTCACACCGATCGTGCCTCGCGTCCGCGCCGCACGATTGCCCGCGTCGCCATGTAGGTAGACGCCCAGCGTTGATGCGTCGAATGGCGACAGCCCTTGGGCCAGCAGCGCGCCGATCGCACCGCTGAGCACATCGCCCGTTCCTGCAGTCGCCAGGGCCGGCTGCGCAACCTCCGATACTCGCGCACGGTTGTCCGGCGTCGCCACGACCGTGTTCGCGCCTTTGAGCACGACGTGGCAATTCCACTCCGCCGCCCGCTCCCGAGCCAGCGTCAGTCGCTGGCCTTGCACCTCATCGGTTGACAGACCGGTCAGCGTGCACATCTCGCCCGGATGCGGAGTCACGATCAGTGGCGCGACCGCATTCACCAGCGATGACAAGTCTTCCGCCACCAGGTTGAGTCCGTCAGCGTCGAGCACGATGCCCTTAACCGACGCCACCTCCTCCGAGATGAGGAATCGACGAACGAAGACGCCACTGTGATCATGCTGTCCAAACCCGCAGCCGAGAACGACCGAGTCAACGCTCGGCAACTCATCCCGCACCACTTCCCACGCGTCGTGTCCCGAGATGACTCCAGCGTCATACTCGGGTAGGGGCAGCAGCGTCGCCTCAGGAACAGCGCTGATCATGTGCGTCGCGATCGATTGCGGTGTGGCAATCGTGACCAGCCCCGCGCCGGCTCGATACGCTGCCTTCGCCGCCAACACTGCCGCGCCCGGATAACGAGCCGACCCCGCGATCACCAGTACCCGTCCAAACGTCCCCTTGTGAGCATCGGAGGCGCGCTCTGGGAGCAACGCCTTCGCCGCTCGACGTTCCAGCACCTCGGTCTGCAGATCTTCGTCCAAACCAGGCGGAATCCCAATCTCGACCTGCTGCACCGATCCCGCCGCCGCCGCTCCGGGCTGCATGTACAGCCCAACCTTGGGCGCGTGGAAGGTGACCGTTTCGTCCGCGCCGACAGCGAGCGGATCGAGGCGACCGCTGTCGGCATCGAGTCCGCTGGGCAAGTCAACCGCGACGAGCTTGGGTTTGACCGTCTTCGATCGGACCGCCGCCAGCCGCTCCATGATTCCTGCCAGGTCACCCGAAATCGGCCGCGATGATCCAGTGCCGAGCAGGGCATCCACGATCGCTTCGGCGCCGGCTAGCAGGCCTTCCAGCGCTTCGAAATTCTCGTCTTCGGCAACCGTGCCGCACGGCACTCCCAGTTCCAATGTCTGCGTCCACTGAAGATCTTCCCGCTCGCGCAACGCGTAGACCCGTACCTGCGCGCCCCACTCGTGCAGGTGACGCGCTGCCACAAGTCCATCCCCGCCGTTGTTCCCCGGCCCGACCAGCACAGCGATCCGGCGATCCTCAAGCGACCCCAACTGCATCCAGATTTCCTGCGCCACCGCCAGCCCAGCGTTCTCCATCAGCGTGTCGGTCGACACGCCTGCTGCTTCCGCTCGTTGTTCAAGCTCCCGCATCTCCACCGATGTCAGCAGTTTCATGGCTTATCTCTCTGAGTCGTTAGCTGTGTTGGTTGTCGTCAGACCCGCGGCCGCGGTTGTCCGACCGCGAACGCGCAGACCATATTCTTCTCATGTGTCAGGCTAATCTCGATCCGCTCCAGGCCAATCTCATGCGCCCGCTCTCTCGCCCCGCCGTGCAGGATCACAACCGGCTTGCCGCGCGCATTGGCCAGGATTTCGATTTCCTTCCACTTGACGCCGCGTACACCGGTGCCCAGGCACTTCATCACTGCCTCTTTGCCCGAGAAACGCACAGCCATCTCCGCCAGCCGATCGCCGCAATAGTCGCGCTCGCGATCAGTCAGAATGCGGCGTGGAAAGCGGTCGGGATGCCGATTGAGCACACTCTCGAAGCGCTCAATCATCAGCAGGTCCACGCCGCAGGTCAGATCGCCAAACATCCCAAATGATCGTATCAGCACACAGTGTGAAAGGAACGGGAAACGACCGTCGCAACGCCCCAGTGCGACGGCCGTGTGCTCGGTTTCCCGAGCGCCTTAGAACAGGAGTCTGTGCTTCACCGACAAAGGTCAGGAACAAGCCGGCTGCAGGTGAACTCAGCAGCGGGCTCTATTTCCTCCTCGTAATACTCCCCGGCAGCATCAATGCCGTCGTCGACTACCTCGGCGACCGCTTCATCGACACCGAGGTTATCCAGCGCGTGAATAGTTGCGCCACCAGAGATTATCGCTTCGGAGGCAGCCAGGACAGGCCTCCTCGACCCGATCACCTCGACAAGGTAGACATTCACTGCGACGGCCCCGCCAGCGGTGTACACCACAACGTCTCCAGCCACTTGAGCAATGGGCCGTGGCTCAGGTTCGTCAGGCTCGGTGTCGCACGGCCCAGACTGGGCCCCGCCGCAACGGTCGCTCTGAACGCCGCTTGCTTCCGCACCGTTCGTGCCGATCAGGAACAGCCCGAAGACGAGCGCTACGAAAGTGGCTCCGATGCTTCTTCCTAAGGTATACCTTAGGCGTCACACTCTCGGACTTAGAAAAAAACCCAGGGAGAACGTTGAGTTATGACTTAGTGATGGCAGATTAGGATATGGGAGAGTGTGACGCCTAAGGTATACCTTAGGCTCAACATTTCCATGATTTCCTCTCCTTGTTGGGGCGTCATGGGGAGGATAGTCTACTTTGGCCCGTTGTCAAGGTCTCGTCCACGCAGGTGAAGAATCGAGAATCCAATCGCAAGCGCTACCCACCCAACAGCGATCATCGGGACACTGTCATCCCCAAAGAGAACGAACAGTGCAGCAGTTCCTATCATCCCACCTGCAATGGTCTGAGCCAGCAGGCTCCGATACCACTGTTTCACGGTCATGATTCGTCGTTTCATTTGATGAAGCCCTCCGGTTTTGGTCTCTCTATACTAGTATCGGGCATGCGGCTATTCTCGATACGATGTGGTGGATGGCCGTGGCCGTGAGTATTGACAACCTCAACTCTCAGCATCTCTCAGATCAGCTTTGACGTCAGCTGTCAGGTGAGAGACGGTAACCTCGCATCCCGATGTCGCGAGATTGATAGGTTCTGTGGATTGTGCAGCGGAACCACGATACGAGTTCGGTCAGTGTCGTGATCCTTGTCTAGGCGTCGCATACCCTGATGACATGACAGCCACGATCATCGATGGCGCAGCGATCGCCGCCGGCATCCGAGAGGCCCTGACGCGGCAGGTCGATGACATGATTGGTCGCGGACTCATCCCGCATTTGGCCGTCATTCTGGTCGGCGACAATCCCGCCTCTGCCTCCTATGTGCGAAGCAAGGTCCGCGCCGGTGAACAAACCGGTGTCAAGGTCGTGATTCACCGGATCGAGGCCGACCCGGATCCCGCCCAGACACAGCGCCGGATCCGAGACCGGATCGACTTGCTCAATGCCGATCTCGATGTCCACGGCATCATTTTGCAGCTACCGGTGCCGGAAGGCGTCGACTCCGACGCGCTCCTCGACCGCATCGATCCACTCAAGGATGTCGACGGGCTGCATCCCACGAATCAGGGACGCATCCTCCAAGGACGCGAACGCTACCTGCCGGCGACGCCCCACGGCGTGCAGCAACTCCTGGTGCGCAGCGGCGCCGACCCGAACGGTAAACACGTCGTCATCGTCGGACGCAGCCGCCTCGTCGGCATGCCGCTGGCGGCAATGCTCGCGCAAAAGCGCCAGGGAGCCAACGCCACCGTCACCGTCTGCCATACCAACACGACCGACCTGCCGACCATCACGAAATCGGCCGACATCCTCGTCGCCGCGACCGGACGGCCAAACACCATCACCGCCGACATGGTCCGAGCTGGAGCGACCGTCATCGACGTCGGCGTCAACCGAGTCGACGACGCCACCCGCAAACGAGGCTACCGACTTGTCGGAGACGTCGACTTCGAGGCCGTCTCAACCGTCGCCGGAGCCATCACCCCCGTCCCCGGTGGAGTCGGTCCCATGACCGTCGCAATGCTACTCAACAACGTCACCAGGGCGGCCCGCATTGCTCAGCAGCGCTAGAACAAACCGAAGAGTGAGTCCACCTTCCGCTCCACCGTCATACCCGCGCTCCGTCGCGGGCATCTCGTTGCATACTGCGACATCGGTCGGAAATGTCTGAGTGTTGTCAGCTCGAGACTGTCTCACGACTCCAGCGTCAGCAGCCCACGCGGCGAGATTCCCGCGTCGGAGCGCGGGAATGACGAAAGTTGTTCAGTCCGTTGTCGCCATGGTCTCAGCGGATCGCAAACTAGCGACCAATGCTCGTCTCAGAAATTGCCTCGAACGCACTCAGTCCCGACGCGGAGTCAACACTCTGACCAACAACAGAGCACTCACGAGTATCAGCGCCCCCGCGACTCCGATCAGCGGATACTCCCACGGGAACGGGCCCGAGACCTCAAACACCGGACCTGCACGGCGCTCATCCTGTCGACGCTGGATTTCTGCCGTTCGCTCAGCGATCTCGTCCTCGGAACGGGCTGACGCCTGTTCCTCCGACTCATCGGTTTCCTCTTCCAGCGTTTCCGAAGCCTGCGACGTCCCCTGTTCCTGAGCCTGATCCGACTCGGCCTCCTGCGTCGCGTCTTCCGACTGCGCCTGCTCCGATTGGTCGCCATCTGCGACCTCAGGACCACCGATCACTTCGTCCTCGATTGTCGTCGAACGATCCTCTTCGGTCTCTCTCGGACCAAGTCCGACGGAGGCGCGCCACTCGTTGTCCAGCTCGTCTCGATTGAATCCATAGACCTTCATCAGTGCGTCATCGACCGACGAACCTTCCTTGAAGGTTCCGAACAGTTCATTCATCCGATCGGTGCCGTACTCCTGGATCAGGTACAGCACGATGGCGGCCGACTGTCCGTAGAAGATGTCGACAAACCCCGGCCGATTCGATGGCGACTCCATGCTGCGCAGCGACAAGACCTGATCGTTGTTGATCGCAAACTGCAATGCTCCGCCGCGTCGCTCCAGCCAGTCGCCCTCGGCGATGGTGGCCATGCCCTCATCGAGCCAGGCGGGCAGGTCGCCGTAAGGACCCTCGCCGGCCAGCTTGGTCAGTACGTGCGTGAGTTCATGACGGACGACCCATCGCGATGGTTGATAGATGTGTACAAGATCGGCCAGCACTCTCGTGCCGCCTGTGATCACCGACTCCTCAAAGCGTTCCGACTGAATCCGTTCAACTGCGCGGGCATCCTCCGTGTTCGCCCAGACGTACACCTTGATCGGAATCAGCTCATCTAGCCCCAGGAACGGCGAGATCTCTTCCAGCGCCGCCAAACCGTCTTCAAGCATCGATTGCGCGACGCCTCGGTCGTCGTACCAGGCGACCTCCAGGTCACCTTCCTTGAGCGATTGCCAGTCGAACCGAGGATCCTCGTAGCGCCAGATCTGCGGTTCGGTCTCGTACTTCTCTCCGGAAGCAAAGACGAATTCCCAGCGCCATTCAAAGTCGGCGCCCGCAGGAATCCAGAGCTGCGAGTCGCGCGTTGGAAACTCAGCCGTGACCCTCGTCACATCGCCTGGGGCAATCTCCGCCGCTTCACGAGTCAGCGCGCCCTCAGGCAAGATCGCGTACAGAAACGTGGCCGATTCCACTTCCGAGGCGTCATCGACCAGCGCCGACACGACGACTGAATCCGGCCATTGGTTCTCAAAGCGTGTGCCCTGAACCGTCGGACCATCCTCTGCCGACTGCGCGTTGATCGACGCAGTCAACGACAATGGAATCCAGGCCAGCGCCAGGAGCAGCCCTACCGCGAGCAGGAGTCCGGATCGTCTCATGCGACCGCTCCTTCGCGCCGCGCGTCCTGACCGATCTGATGCTGCAGCGATGCCCGCAGGAACTCGGTGATATCGCCGTCCAGGACGCGGTCGGCGTCCGATGTTTCGTACTGCGTCCGCAAATCCTTGACCATCCGGTACGGCTGCAGGACGTAGGAGCGAATCTGATTGCCCCAGCCGGCCTCAATGTGATCGCCGCGAATCGCGAGGCGCTCTTCCTCGCGCTTCTGCTCCTCAAGCATCAGCAGCCGGGCCTCGAGCACACGCATCGCTGAGTCTCGATTACGCCGCAACGAGCGCTCGTTCTGACAGCTCACCACGAATCCGGTCGGCAGATGAGTAATCCGCACCGCGGTCGAGTTCTTCTGCACATTCTGCCCGCCGTTACCCGAGGCGCGATACACATCAAGCTTGATGTCGTCGTCGGCGATCTCCACCTCGGCAGCCCCTTCGGTCTCGGGCATGATTTCCACGCGAGCGAAGGATGTGTGCCGAGCATGATTCTGGTCAAACGGAGAAATCCTGACCAGCCGATGCACGCCGTGCTCGGCCCGCAGCCAGCCATAAGCGCCGCCGCCGTCCGCATCGCCGCGGACTTCCAGAGTTGCCGACTTCAGCCCGGCCTCTTCGCCCTCGGCCAGGTCGACCAGGTCAACATCGAATCCGGCCCGCTCAGCCCAGCGTTGATACATCCGAAGCAGCATCTCGGTCCAGTCCTGTGAGTCAATGCCGCCCGCGCCTGCGTAGATGGCGATGATCGCCGAGCGGTCGTCATACGGACCGGAGAATGCCAGTTCAAACGAGCGCCGCTCGATTTCGTCACTGATCGACCGTGCCTCTGCAGCCAGATCCTGGGCCATTTCTTCATCGTCGGCGAGTTCGAGCAACTCTACCGCGTCGCTGACACGCGACTCCAACCTGCGCCAGACTTCAACGGTTCCTTGCCGCGACGCCATCTGCTTCATCACCTTGCGGGCGCGATCGGCGTCGTCCCAGAATCCCGTCGCCATTGACGCAGATTCCAGCCGCGACACTTCCGCCTCCACCGCCGTCAGGTCAAAGACGCTCCAGAACGTCGCTCAGCCGCACCGCCAACGCCTCAAGCGTCTCGCGCAGTTCATCAACATCGGCCACAACACATCTCCGCTTCGGTCATGCAACGCTATGGGATGTTCTGGTTACCAATCAGAGCGTACTACCGATTCGGCACGATCAGGCCGCCCTCGGTGCGATGCATCCCCTCCGGTGTCGCCGTTGCCTCCCGCGCACGACCTGCGGCAGCCGCGATGGGATCGGCCGGCG
This sequence comes from Dehalococcoidia bacterium, assembly GCA_965232875.1. Taxonomy (GTDB): domain Bacteria; phylum Chloroflexota; class Dehalococcoidia; order Bin125; family Bin125; genus Bin125. The sequence continues at coordinate 949,539 of OZ247431.1, forward strand.
CTGGGCCACGACGTTCGGGTGGCGGCTGCGGAGGACGCCATGCCGTCGCCGTTCCCGGTTGCGACGCCAGCGGATTCAACTGAGCTTTCTCAGGATTCGACTGACACAGGCCGATGTACTCGACCAGTTCCAGCGGCTCGACCATGCCAGCCGCTGCCAAACGATCGTCGATGAACAGCGCTGGAATCGCGCTGACGCCCGATCGCGCCGCGATGTGCTCGAACTCTTCAATGGCGAAGACATCGGTCTGCAGCTTGGGCGACAGCAATGTCGCCGCGCACGCCGCAAGGGCCGCCTGACCGGCATTCGCATCCATCGCCGATCCCAGCAGCCGCAACCGAGTCGGACGTCGCAACTTGCTCAACAGGCGTTTCATTTGCACCGATGGCTTCGCCTGCCGCGTCGCGGCCAGCACCATCGCCCGGATCATCGCAACGAGCAAATGTCCATTGGGCGCGCCGTAGAAGCGCAGCGGTCGGTTTAATTCACCGCGAATCAGGACGCAGGGCACATCGACAACATCGCGCCGCTCGACCTGCTCTGGCGAATCCTCATGTTCATAGATGGTGAGCGAGATGTGATTGGAAAGGTCGGCAATCTCCTCGTACAGTTCCTTGGCCAGCGCGCAGCTCGGACGGTCGGGCCGACCCGGCACCACCACCCGTCGCGGGCTCTGGTGGAAGTACTCCAGTTTCAGCGGACCTTCGATCGCCTCAAACTGCTGACGAATCTGCGCCCGCTCGGAGCCTGCCAGGGCCATGCCAATCCTCGCTCTCTCCCTCGTCAGGGTAGACTCCGTTCCCCAGTAGTGCTTGATACGATGTCATCCAGGAGGTCTCCGTGAACGCTCGCGCCTCACAGTACGCCGCCCGCGGACGTAAGTTCCTCGCACAGGCAAGCGAAGAACTAGCAAGAAACGACCTGGATCAGGCGTCAGAGAAGGGCTGGGGCGCCGCGGCGCAGATGATGAAGGCCACCGCAGTTGAGCGCGGCTGGCGACATGGCCAGCATCGACTGCTCTTTGATGTTGCTCAACGTCTGGCGGAGGAAGAGGCGGATGAGCAAATCTACGACTCATTCGCCATCGCCAATAGCCTGCATGCAAACTTCTATGAGGGCTTCCTACGCTCTGAGGATGTGGCACTTCACTTGCGTAGAGTTGATGAGTTGGTAGAGCGCGTTGAGACCATCCTCGGCAACGGTGCATAGGTTCACGCTACCCACCGTCCTGAACGACCCATTCCACCGCTGAGCGCAACTCCGCCTCGGTCACGGCGCCCTCGAACGCGTAGCGAATGATCCCGCCGGCATCGATCACAAACACCCACGGCTCCGACGGCAGACGCCAGGCCACGAACGCCGCCGACTCAACCAGGCTCGTCGGAGTCTCCGGATTCTCAAACACTTCAACATGAATCCCACTGATCGACGACGAAAACTCGCGCCAGACTGCCTTCACCGCGTCGAGTACCGGGGCGCAAGTGCGCGAATGACAGAATGCTGGCGTGGCGAAGGTCAACAGCAATGGTTGTCCGAGTTCCAGCGCCTCTGAGATAGAGATGGCATAGAGACCGGGCTCGGGGTCGCGATCGGATGTCAGCTCGCTCAGCGACGAAACATCGTCGCGAGTCCGCGAGTCCACCGACGGAGCCGGTTCTCCAACCCGCGGCGCAGCCTGTCGCTCTCGCACCGAGAACTTGAGGCGTACAGACTCCTCCCTGTCGTCAGCCGAAATCTCAAGCAACATCCCCCACAGGCCATCGGACGTAAGTTGCACCGGCACGACATACACCCCGATGCCGATCGGCAACGAACGATCCGAGACTGACGCATTCACATGTCCATGCGCCTCAATCCCGACATCAGCCGGATACGAGAGAAATCGCGCATATTGGACCGCACGAGGTGTCTGCTGGTCTTCGTCGAGCGTGAACAAGGAAACTCGCACAGTCGGAGGATCATCCCCCGGCGTTAGCCCATCCAGTGTGAATGCGACCCGTTTGACACCCACTGCCAGGTCTTGCGTCGCCAGAACCGGAAGCCAACGAGCCGCCGGATCGACCTGTGAAACGGCCCAGGGGTCGCCAGGAACCTCTTGCTCTGCGCCACTTGGTTCTGCATTCGATCCACAACCGGTTGCCGCCACTGCCACCACAGCAACCACGCACGCCAGCAGCCCGCTACTTCTCAACAGACTGTGAACACTCGACGTAACGAGATTCCTGCGTTCGATTGACAACGCGGCGAAAATTCGCTTGAATATACGATGTAACGGCATAGGCGCCTGATCAATTGACCGGAGGCTGCCAGACATGGCTTATTCCACCACCAACCGCCGCCACGAGACCTACTTCCTCCACGCGCGCGACATCGAGCTGAGGAACCACCATTCCCAGCGCATCTACTTCTTCGCCAAGTCGGAGAAGCCTGGAGCGATCGACGCCGTGCCCGACGGGTACGAAATTATCGAGAACCCGCGCACCGGCTTGCCCGTCCTGCGCAAGGTCAAAGCTCACGCCGACGCGGCAGGCTAGCGCACACGTCACGTTCCTGATAGAGAACATTTCCGTCGCGTCGCAGGCTCTCTGTCCGTGTGCGCCACTGATTGTCCACTTTTCCACGGCCTATCAACCGATCTTTGGGCTGTGTTATCCACACAATCGTGCTAATGCTGCACGATGAAGCCGCTGCGACGCCGACGCCAGCACTTGGTCGCCCGACCCCTGTGTGAGTTCATCGCCGGCCCAGTCGGTCATCTGACCACCGGCGCCTCGCACGATTGGCACCAGCGCCATGTAGTCCCATGCCTTCAATGACGCTTCACACACAATGTCCACAAAGCCCGAGGCCAGCAGTCCATAGGCGTAACAATCAATTCCGTATCTTGCTCGATACAGCGATGAGGTGAGCCTGTTCCAGGCATCCCATTCCTCTGCCTCGAACATGGTCGGGTCGCTGGCAAAGCCAATCGACTCTCCCAGATCCCTTGTTGTTGACGTGTGGACAACGTGTGAATTGTGTGTAGCTCGCAACGGAAGGTCGGGAAAACTAAGGCCGGTCCATCGTTCTGCCAATATCGGTTGGTCAAGTAGACCGATCACCGGCAACCCGTCTCGTACAAGCCCAATCAAGGTCCCAAAGGTTGGAAGCCCGGAAATGAACGCACCGGTACCGTCGATCGGATCAATCACCCAGACCCACTCGGCATCGGCCTGATCCGATCCAAACTCCTCGCCCACAATTCCATGATTCGGGTAGCGACTGCAAATGCGTTCACGGATCGCAGTCTCGGCGGCGCGATCGGCCTGGGTGACCGGCGAGCCGTCACCCTTCCGCTCGACATCTAAGTCGCTCCGAAACCAGGGACGGATCGCCTCACCAGCGGCGTCGGCCAGCTCCTCTGCGAATTGGAGGTACATGTCCGCAACCAGCTCACGAGGATCAGGCATGCGCTCAGCGTACCTCTCGTACGGGCGTTAGGAGATTGTGGCGCCGCCCACCAGGTCAGGGCTGAGATAGCCATGGGTCTATGTCTCCTGCGACTGCGCCCAGCGATCCCTGCTGCTAGATTGCAGTACTCGCAGATGGGCGATGCGGTCGACAACTTGTGAGTTTCCGAACACGCTCGGCAAATCGGCGCGACCGCACCCTCCGCGGAAGGATTCATTCATGTCAGACGACGCAAACGGCGTCAGCCAGTCAGCCGACCAGCCAACGGGCAAGATCAACGTTGCCATCATCGGAGTCGGAAACTGCGCCTCATCGCTCGTTCAGGGCGTAACTCACTACCAGAATGCGGAAGACGGCGACGAGATTCCAGGAATCATGCACGCCGTCCTCGGCGGCTACTCGATCGCCGACCTCAACTTCGTCGCCGCCTTCGACATCGATTCACGCAAGGTCGGACTTGACCTCTCCGAGGCCATCTTCTCCGAGCCCAACAACACGGTGAAGTTCACCGACGTGCCCAATCTCGGCGTCCCGGTCGAGCGCGGCATGACGCACGACGGCCTGGGCAAGTACCTCTCAGAGGTGATCGAGAAAGCGCCCGGCTCCACGGTTGATGTCGCTCAGATCCTCAAAGACCGCGACGTCGACGTCGTGATCAACTACCTGCCGGTCGGCTCCGAAGAGGCGACCAAGTGGTACGTCGAGCAAGTCCTCGATGCCGGCTGCGGCTTCGTCAACTGCATTCCCGTCTTCATCGCTCGCGAGGAATACTGGGCCAATCGTTTCCGCCGCGCCGGCGCACCCATCGTCGGTGACGACATCAAGTCCCAGGTCGGCGCAACGATCGTCCACCGTGTCCTCTCGCGACTCTTCCGCGATCGCGGCGTACAGATCGACCGCACCTATCAACTCAACTTCGGCGGCAACACCGACTTCTACAACATGCTCGAGCGAGAGCGTCTCGAGTCCAAGAAGATCAGCAAGACCAACGCCGTCACCTCGCAGATCGAGTACGAGATGCCTCCGGGCGACGTACACGTCGGCCCCTCCGACCACGTGCCCTGGCTCGAGGACCGTAAGTGGTGCCACATCCGGATCGAAGGCACCACCTTCGGTGATGTGCCGCTCAACCTCGAGCTCAAGCTGGAAGTTTGGGACTCACCCAACTCGGCCGGAGTCGTGATCGACGCCGTGCGCTGTGCCAAGCTCGGCCTTGATCGAGGCCTCTCCGGTCCGCTCCTGGCCGCCTCCGCCTACTTCATGAAGTCCCCGCCCGAACAATGGACCGACGACGTCGCCCGAGACTCCGTCGAAGCCTACGCCCGAGGCGAATAGAGGCATGTAGACCTCCCCCCTTGGGGGAGGTGCCCCGAAAGGGGCAGAGGGGGCCGCCGGCTGCGGCAGGACTCGTGATGCACCCCCTGGCCCTCGGCTACCAGACCCTCGGCCGAGTAGCCCGTTCCCTGCCCAGACCTGCGGCCTACGCAGCCGCCCGCCACCTGATGACAGCCGTCTACCACGCCTGGCCCCAGGGACAAAACGCCGCACGACAGAACGCCCAGCATCTGTTGCCCCACGTCAACTGGGACGGCAACGCAGATTCCCTCGCCCGAGCTCAGTTCCAGCGTTACGGCGAGTACATGGTCGACGCCGTCCGCCTCGACGAACTCAGCCCAGCGGACTGTTACGAAGCCGTCGGCGGAGACGACCTAACCTACGCCAACCAATGGAGCCAACTCGAAGATTGGTATCAGCACCGCCCGATCCTCTTCGCCGTCATCCACTTCGGCAACTGGGACATCCTCGGAGGAGCCTTCACCCACCGAGTCGGTGCCTCAATGGTCCTCGTCGACGACCTCGGTCACCCTACCCTCAACCAGGCCATCCAAGATCAACGAGCAAGACTCGGAATGATACCTGCGAGCGGCCGACGCGGCCTACGCCAAATCATCAATCATCTACGAGACAACGGAACCGCCGCCATCCTCTTCGACCGCCCGCCCAGACCAGGTGAACAAACAACCACCGAACAACTCTTCAGCCAAACCATCACAATCCCAAGCGAAATCCACCGAATCACCAAGTCAACCAATGCCAAGCTGGTCCCCCTCACCGCAACCCGTCAAGGGCACAATCTCCGCTTCAAGCCGCACCTAAACCTCGATCACCAGGGCAACTCACCACTCCTCAAAGCGTTCGAGCCGGCACTCAAGGACGCGCCAGATCAGTGGTACCAATTCCGCAGCCTGTTCTAACCCTGAGAGACTTCTTACTCCGTGGTTCCTTCTCCTATTGCCGTCACCTCGTTCGAAGGCCGGACGTATTGAGCAGCTCGGTCTAGCCGACGATGCATCGCGCTAATGAATCCCAGCCATTCCAACGCCTCTTCCTCAGCGACATCAAGCTCATCCTGGTGCGTATACACGTTGCGAACTGCCTCCGTTAGTCCCAAAGCGAGCGAGCGATAGCCGTTGTGGAAGCTTATCTCCGTAGGCGTCAGCCGTGTTTCGCTGAACACCAGCACAGGCCGATCAGCAGAGAATACGTGGTTCATGAGACTCGCGCCGTGCAAGTCCTCTCGTTCGGCCTCATGTGCAACTCGGTTGATGAATCGCTCGGCCGACTTTCTTACGGCTTCTTGGAAGTGCCCTCCTTCGAACAGCTGGCGACTGATCTCAACTTCGGGATGCAATCGACGAAAGCGGTCAGGGTTCCCTTCGTTAGTCTGGTCACTCGCCATTCGTCACCAGCCGCTGGGCCAACTCCCGGGCAGCTTCGGCACCCACAACACGCATCCTCACGAGGCGATTCGGCGATCGAGGCTTCCCTCGGACAGCTATCAGATCGAAATCGGTGAGGTGCTTGTTGAAGTTCGCGTCGAATCGCTTGTATTCGTCAGCGACTTCTCGAATGTGCTTCGACCCAGTCTCTATTCCCAGAGCTGTTCGGACTCCACAGACCAGCAATGCAATCTGCCGTACAGATCCAGCCACCGAACTCTCCAATTTGCTCGATGAGACTTGTAATTCTGGTAGCTCATTGCTCAAGTCGAACAGATCATTCGCATCGTCGGCAGAGATATCGAAGTATCGAGCCACAGCTTCAGCTCGCATCGAGGGGGATGAATAGCTGGAGTCGACAGGGATGTCTCCCGTGGCTTCAACATTTTGCTTCCCGCTCGAGCCATTGGACAACAAGCCGGAACTGAGTTCGTGGTCAAGTAGCTTTTCGAAGGCAATCTCCCGCAGACGAAGATCATCTCCGCTCAAGGACTCCGTGGCGCTTCGAACGCGCTCAACGATCTCAGTCAGTTGCTCTGTGGTGCTCACTAGACACTCTCTCTCCTGGTTCAGCATAGCTGACCCGAACTGATGTTTGCAGGATAGAAGCAAGGGACGAAGCACGGCTCTTCACTAGATTTCGTGAGAACATACCCACATGCCGACCGCCACCGCACTCGCGATCCTTGCCTGGCTCTCCCGATACCTCCCTCGACGCACCCTCTACGCCTTCGCCGAGACCGCAGCCTCTCTCGCCCTGCCGCTTCTGGAGAGACAGCGCATCCGCATCCGCAATAATCTCCAGCGCATCCATCCCGAGGACTCGCCCTCCCAGCTCAACCGGGACGCCGCCGAAGTCATCGCCGAAACCGCCAGATACTACGTTGACCTCGCCCTCCTGCCCGCAATCTCCCCTCGACGAGTGCTTGACCGACATCTCCGCGTTGGGGGTTTGGACTATCTGCTCGACGCCCACCAGTCCGGACGTGGCGTGGTCCTGACCACCGCGCACATCTCCAATCCCGAGGTTGCGGTCAAGGCGCTGGCAGCGCTCGACATCCCGGCAGTTGCGCTGGTCGAGCGACTTGATGATCCCCGACACTTGGAAGCGGTCAACGCCTCGCGTACTGCCGCCGGTGTCGAGTTTCTCACGGCGACCCAGACAGGCGTCGGCAAAGCATTGCGCACGCTGCGCGAGGGCGGAGTGGTCTGCATCCTTTGGGACCGCGACCGTCAGGGCGGAGGCGCGTGTGTCCCATTCTTCGGCCGCCAGGCGCGATTTCCCGTCGGCGCAATCGACCTGGCCATCCGAGCCGAGGCCGACATCTTGCCGCTCTACGCCGTCCGACGGCCCGGCCCCGATCGCCTCCAGTTCGATGTCACCTTCCTACCGCCGCTTGAACTCCTCCTCACAGGCAATCGAGCCCTCGACACGCGCACCAACACTGCCGACCTCGCCCGACTATTCGAGCCCATCATTGCTGAGCATTCGCATCTCTGGAGAGTCAAAGAGTCGCCCTGGGCGCCTTGCCGAGACACCCCATGGGACGATCCGCATCCGCGAGACACCGTAGGAAGCGCAAGTCAATGAGCGCCAACCACGAGTCCATGGGACGCGCCGACCTGCAGATTCACACCGACGCCTCCGACGGCATGGATGACGCCAACACCATCCTTGACGCCGCTCTCCAGCGAAGCCTGGACGTCATCGCCGTCACCGACCACGACCAGACCCGAGGCGCACACGAAGCACGCGATATTGCCGAGCGGAGCAATCATCCGGTCGAAGTGATCATCGGCAGCGAGGTCAGCAGTCGCCAGGGACACATCCTCGCGCTCTGGATCGACAGTCCAATAGCAGCGTTCAAGAGCGCAGAAGCGACGATCGAGGCGGTCTGGAGACAGGGTGGAGTTGCAATCATCGCTCACCCGGCAGCCATTGTGCCGTTCGCCCTCAGCATCGCTGACATCGATCGCCTGGTCGCAACGATGTCGCCCGAACTGAGCGGCGATCATCCGCCGATTCTCGCCGTCGAGACGGCAAATCCGATCCCCTCCGCTCGCTGGCGCCGACAATCAATCATCAGCGGCAACCAGCGTTGGAGTCTGCCAACCACCGGAGGGTCCGATGCCCACTTCCACGAACAAGTCGGATCAGGAATCACCAGATATCAAGGTCGAGGCGCACAAGCGCTCAAAGACGCCCTAGTCAGCAACCAAACCAGCGCCGAACTGGATAACTACCCGTCACTGAGGGAAATCGGAGCCGGCAGACTCCTCCGTCAGCAATGGCGAGGAATGACCGCCACACCAAAAGCCCTCCTCGCCCGCCGCCTGACATGAACGTTCTAGACCCTGAGGGGCGTTATACTCCGTCCAAAGGTTCGGAGTTCTGAGATCCCCATGGTCACTCATCACGTCGATCAGCAGGAGCCACTTGTCGATCCATCAGCAAGTGAGAACCCCTACCGGTTCGGCAAGCAGACCCTCTATCTGGACGATTGCCGCACCTGGCTGCGCGAAGCTGAGCCGAACAGCATTCACGCCGTCGTCACGGACCCTCCCTACGGTCTACATGAGTACCAGCCGTGCGAAGTCGCCAAGCTGCGAGCGGGACGTGGAGGAGTTTGGCGGCTGCCGCCCTCGTTCGATGGCGCACAGCGTCGTCCGCTGCCGCGATTCACGGTCAATTCAGCCGCCGACCGCGCCGAGCTGCGAGCGTTCTTCATAGACTGGGCCGAGTTGCTGCTCCCCGCGCTGCGTCCCGGCGCTCATGTCTTCATCGCCAGCAATCAACTGATGTCCCCCGTCGTAGCAGCGGCGATGGAATCCTCCGGCTTCGAGCGGCGTGGAGAGATCGTCCGACTGGTCAGAACCTTGCGCGGAGGAGACCGGCCGAAAGGCGCACACGACGAGTTCCCCGATGTCAGCACCATGCCCAGGTCCTGCTGGGAACCCTGGGGTTTGTTCCGACGGCCACTGTCGGAATCGACAGTCGCTAAGAATCTTCGCAAGTGGGATGTCGGAGGTCTGCGGCGAATCTCCGACCAAACGCCCTTCCTCGATGTCATTGAGAGCGGAAAGACTCCTGCAAAGGAACGCGCCATCGCATCTCATCCGACAGCCAAGCCGCAGGCGTTTCTGCGTCAACTGATCCGTGCCGCGCTACCGAGCGGTGATGGGCTTGTACTTGATCCATTCGCAGGCTGCGCGACGACTCTCGCCGCGGCAGAGGCATTGGACGTTAACGGCATTGGAACTGAGATAGACCCTCACTATTGGCAACTCGCCTGCAACGCCATCCCCGGCCTGGCCGAGCTATAGCACGATGACATCCAATGAAGCGTTTCGATTCTTGCAGCCATCTGTTCCCGACCCGACGGGCCTATCGGATCCATCCGCTCTTCCAGAACCTCTTCCGTACGGGGACTATAAGCCTTGGTAAGCGTCCCACCTCCTGCTCTCAGGATATCGGCTGACGGAGGATGGTCTGCGAATCGTAAAGTGACGAGGTATACTGGACTCGAGCCACTCAGGGCACGGTATGGCAAGGCTCAAGCCGGAGACCTGAGTAACTTACAAGGGCTGGCGGAGAGGGTAGATCAGGACAACCCTCCCCGCTTTGACGCATGGGTCGCTGCTCTCAATCGACCCATGCGCGTCCGAACTCCATCTTACCTGCGGCTAGATATCTTCCGCCAACTCTCTTCCCACTTGGCCGGGGAAACGTCGAAGCGAGTCAGAAATTCATCAGCGCAGCGCTCCTCGTCTGACTCCCAAAAGGTTAGGGCTGCTTTCCCATGCAGCCGCACCAGCGCGGCAAAGGCTCGCGCTCCATCTTCGTAGTAGTGGTAGCGTTGCCAATCCAGCCGTGACACCAGGTCGCTCAGCAGACCGAGCTCCCTGAGTTGGCCCCAAGCGTAGTTCTGCCCAAAGTACTCGGCGCTGCCTTCGACCATGTGCAGGCCGCACTGACCACTGCTGCCGAACGACAACTCGTAGTCCTCGTATTCCCATGCCGCATTGGCCTGGAGCACGTGGAAGTACTCGTGAGCTAGCAACCAGCGGAACTCATCGTCGACCAGTGCGGAGTCATGGTCTTCATCAAGCCGCACGCAGACTTCGATGACCTGTTCGCCTTGTAGTCCAGTGCTGGGTGCGGCGTAACCCAGCACGTCTGAGTAGCCGTCGGGATTGCACTCCGGCTCGAAGCGGATGATGGATGGCGCCTCGGCAACAAGATTGTGCTCATCTTGGTACCACAACGCAATCTCGGCAACTGCCTGCTCAACGGCGAGCAGGCTCAGGTCGTCGTAGCGGGGATTGACTTCGATGGAGATGTAGGGCGGAAGGGTAAGAGGCTCTGGATCAGGCGTCGGAGCGGGTTGTGGTTCTGGCTGGGAGGCGGGTTGAGGCTGAGGGTCTGGCTCCGCGGCAGTGCGTGTGGGCGTCTCGGCGGTTGGCTCTGGTAGCGATCTCTGGGTTTGGTTGGCGGTTTCTGTTGCCGACGGAGACCTCGGCGGCGGACGTTACAGTTCTGATGCCAGTCAGGAGCTGTGCCGTTGGGAACGCCACGAAGGGGGTACGTCAGATCTGCGTCCCCGGATGTGACGTGCCCACTGGCTCTTCTGGCTGGTGTGGTCAAGCATGGCAGTTCCGTATGCTCTTGTGCGCTGCTGCGTGCTCAGAGCATACAGAGTGATAGCATTCTGATATCAGGAAACGGAGCGCGAGATGCCGCACGAAGGCGGGCCAGACGGCAATATCGTCAACGCGATCGAGAAAATGGATCAGCGCCTGACTGCATCGATCGAGCGCCAGACGGAAGCGATCGAGCGGATGGAACAGCGCCTCGGGGACAAGATTGATGGTCAGACAGAGGTGCTCCAGGAGCTGGTCAGGATCAACACCGGGGTGCTCAAGGTGCTAGAACGCGCCGACATCAAGATCGCAGACTGAGCGGAGCGCCCGATGGCAGACCGCAAGACTAAGGATCTCCGCATCCCGAACGCGACGCCGGAGGAGGTCGCCGACGCGCTACCCAAGGGTGCCGCCGAGCCGCGCCCGGAGACCAAGCGGGAGGAAGCCGCGTAGAGGCGAGCGTGGCACTCAAATCAATAAATCCCATTTGATTCCCAAAGGTCGCTATCCGAACGATGCTGTGCAGCGAGGGATTGGCCTTGAGGTCAAGGCAAGCCGAAGCGAAGCAAGCTGGCAGTCGCATGGGCCTCGACCTGGTTGGTTCATCGTCGTCCAGTTTCACGTGGATGAGTCGCCGGACGTAGCGCGTCTCGAACGAGAACCAACTCGCATCCAGACGGCGATGCTGGCTAATCTCACTGAAGAGGACTGGTCATGGACGCCGGCACAGCCTGGTCGGATCAGAAGTGGTACCGCCTCGGTCAAGCCAGGCGGTCGCCTCAAACTTCGCGAGGGCGCCGTTTGGGTTGATCCTCAATACAAAGCCCAGCACGAAAACCTGTTGGCTTCGCTGCTGCTCAGCGAATTCCGGCGCGAGAGCGCTGAACAGGTGCTGCAAATCTTGAGAGGACGTGAAGGCGACATGTCCGCAAGTGACATTGCCGCACTCATCCCCCGGGATCCAAGGATCGCGGACGCAACAGCTCTTGCCGCTGTGCGCTCTTCGTTGACCAAACTGCGACGTGAAGGCCTGATTGCCTCCGGCTCCAGGCGTGGACGCTACGTGGGGTTCGAACCCGGCTCTGATTAGATCGCGCCGATGCGAACCGACTGTCTCTTGCTCCACCTTCTGGAAAGACAACTCGTAGCGGAAAGACAACTCGTCACCAAGTACGCTTGTTCTATCTCAATCGATCTCCGCTCGATGAACGGACCTCCGTATGACCACAGCCAAGCCCACTCCTTCCTGCGACCTCACCCGCTCAGTATCTGTCTCAAATCTTCCAGTTCTGCGCGATATCTGCCCAAATTCGAGCTCTGTACCGACAAAACCATCACGAAATCTTGCAAAACTGCCCACCAAAATCGCACGATCTCCCGCAAAACACTGGGTTTCCGTCCACCCGATCTCGCTACGGAATTTTTTCGCCGAAGAGCTATCAACCAACCAGCCGAACCGAGCCGACCACGACCCGCCCACCCCACTCCTCATGCGCCCCTATGCTTCCAAATTCGAACAGAATCGAACAAGATCGAACAAATCCGACCCGAATCGACCTGAAAAATGCTGAAGAAACCTGAAAAAACCTAAATAGTCGAATCCACGATCTTCAGCAATACGCTGCACTTCCGCCTGAGTACCGGCGCAGAAAAACAAACTCCCCTGAAAACCTGAAACCCTCAATGTTGTGCGAATCGCCCATGTCCTGCCCTATGACGTGACCCAGCCTGGGGGCGTCCAGGTCCACACGCTGGCACTGTCCGACGCTCTCAATGCGATGGGGCGCCATTCCGAGGTCTTCTCGCCTCGAAAGGCCCTTCGAGTCCAAATGGGCGGGACGCGTGCCGACCTGTCGTTCCATCCGTCGGACTTACTCCGGCTGCGAGACTTCCTCCGCACGTCCCACGACATCCTTCACATCCAGGAGCCGTTGCTTCCCTCAATCGGGCCTCTGGCCCTGCTCCATCCCGACGCAGCGCCGACCGTGGTCACACTGCACTCAGCCGAGCCCGCAGCCGGCAACTTCTATCGCCGCGCCGGCCCACTCTTGCGCTCCTTGCTGCGTCGCGCCGATGCTGCGATCTGCGCCACCGACATCTCACGAGAGACCGCAGCGCAAATCCTGCCCACCCGAGTCGAGACCATCTTCCCCTGCCTCGACCTTGCGCCCTTCTCCAGCGTCACCCGAAGTCCTGAACCCGACACCATCTTGTTCGTCGGCCGGGACGAGCCTCGCAAAGGACTTCCCACTCTCATCCGTGCGCTCTACCTCCTGCCCGATGCTCGACTGGTCGTCGCTGGCCCGGTCTCTTCGGCGACAAAACGACTCGCCAACGATCAAACAACGTTCCTTGGTCCTGTCCCGCACGAGGAAATTCCCTCACTGCTCAGCACCGCAACATGCGCGGCATTTCCCGCTACCGGTGGAGAGGCGCTGGGTCTGGTCCTGATCGAGGCGATGGCTGCCGGAGTCCCGGTGGCCGCGTCGGACATTTCCGGCTACCGAATCGCTTCCGGTGACGGCAGCGCCGCGTTGCTCTCGCCTCCAGGCGACCACGTGGCACTGGCCGAGCAGCTCAAGCGTCTGTTGACCGACCCCGCGCTTCGGGCCCGGCAGGCGGCCCGTGGACGAGAGTCGGCAGACCGGTTTGATGCCCGACATGTCGCCGAACAGCATCTCGCCCTATATCGATCTCTCCAACCGTCCTAGCCTGAACTCGTGAGACGTCTCCTCCTCGCCTCGTTGTTAGTCATGGCCTCCACGGCCTGGCTGCTGCAAGGCATGCTCCAGGCGCAAGATGCGAAAGTTGAATGGACCGTCGCAGAGCGCGACAACGTCATCCTCTGGCACTATCAAGGTGAGCTACGAGCCGAAGACCTGGCCGACAATGGGCAGGGCGCGTACGACCTCGTCAGCGACCTGATCGAGGCAACGTTCGCGGAACCGCTGACGATCGTCGTCTGGCCCGAGGGCAGCGATCCAACCGACGAGTCGCAGTTCCCCGAAGGCGTCGAGGAGGACGCGTTCCTGCAACACGTGACGCGCAACTCCTCGGCCGATGTTCGTAACGCCGTGACCAACTCACTGATTACGACCGCGGCCGGAGCCCACGCCGCCGGCGTGCCGTTCTGGCTACGAGCGGCTCTCGGTTTCTGGTCGCAAGGTCCGCTACCCGGCTTCTACCTGCGCCGCGCCGGCGCCGTCGTCATCTTCGATCACGAGGAGTACTACACCGTCGAACAGCTCGAAACCGTGCCGGTCACCTGGCAGTTCCAGGCCAAGTACTTCGGTCAGGCCGGCGGCATGTTGAGCTGGATGATTCAGGATTGGGGCACCGAGGCGGTAGCCGAGCTCTTCCGGCTGACCGCGTCGGGCGTCGCCTTCTACGAAGCATTCGAGCAGGTCTACGACATTCCCGAGGAACAGCTGATTCCGGAGTTCACCAAGAACGCCGAACGCGCCCTGTTGCTCAACTGGCCCTACATCGAGCCGCAATCTCCGCCATTCTGGGACCGTCTCAACATCAACATTGTCCTACTGGTCGCCGCGGCGATACCCCTCGCAATCCTCTTCTTCTTCATCGGTAAACGACTGTTTTACGACTAGACCTGTTTCGCGCCCAACGGCTGTGTACAGTGAATCCACGGCGGTCGGGCTTGCTCTGGGGACCTCGTGTCTCTTCTCCCCCACTCGATATCAACTGACATCTCCGGGCGTCTCGGACGAGCCGTCGCGCGTACCGGTCTCACGCCCAACGCCCTGACTCTAATCGGTCTGCTGGGTATGGGCGGCGCTGCCACGTTCGCGGCTTACGGCATGTTCTGGCAGGCCGGCGTCGTGATGCTGATCGCAGCCTTCTTCGACCTGCTCGACGGCGCCGTCGCCCGCGCGACCAACAACGCCTCCGACTGGGGCGCCGTCTTCGACGCCGTCTCCGACCGCCTCGCCGACTTCGCGCTGCTCTTTGGACTTCTGATCTGGTACAGCGCTGCCGAGCGCTTCGACCGAACCGCGATCGTCCTGATCGGCATCGCCCTGTTCGGCAGCATGATGGTCAGTTACACGCGCTCAAAGGCCGGCGAGTTCGGCGTCCGTATCCGCTCCGGATTGGGCACGAGGCTCGAGCGCGTCCTCATCCTGGCGATCGGCCTGCTCTCCTCGCAGATCCTGCCAGTGCTCTGGCTGCTCGCAGTGTTGACGAACCTGACAGCATTCCAGCGATGGTTCATCACCTGGCGAGCCATGCGAGCCCTCGAATCCGCCCCGCCAGTCATCGACGACGAAGACGGCGAACCCGCCGACAGTCCATTCGGCGGAACCGTGGGCGACTAGGGCCACTTGCGCAACTGCCTTAGCCGTTGTCGCAGACCATCGCCACGATCTCCGTGACCGTCTCGTCGCGCCACGAGGCCCACTCGTCCGACGACTGCAGGTCGCGGTATCCCTGGCGGATACGCGCACGCATGTCGTCTTCCGACTCGCCCTCTTTGCGGCTGAACAAGCGCTGCATATTGGCCATGTGCTCGTTCGCCACGGCCGGGCGCTCGATCCAGTGACCGATGTATTCGTGGTCAAGGGTGTACAGCACTACAGTCGGGATCGACTCGTGCTGGCCGTCCTTGAGGAACTCGGACATAATGTCGGAGTTCTCGTCACGGGCGAAAATGCGAAGCTCCCAGCCGGCGGTTGCGGCGATCTCAGCAAGCACCGGCAGGCCGCGGTACACGTCCGGGCACCAGTCCTCGCCCAGGACCAGCATCTTCAGCCGCGGCAGCGACTGCAGCGCTTCGCGGCCCTCTTCCGAGATCTGCCAGGCGCTCATATTGCGGATGAAGCGCTCGACATTGGCGTCGCCGCGAGGCGAACCGCCCGGCGTCAGTCGCTGGAAGTTCTCCTCCGAGTTGATGAAAGCCAGGTACTGGTTCCAGGTCATGCCCGACTTGAACCGCTCCGGCGTCACCACGGATTCTTTGGTTGCCGTAGTCATCGATTACTCCTTCGTATCGTCGCGTGAGGACAAATCTGCGCATTCGCAGTCAACCGCAGTGTAACCCTGCGCAACGAAAGGCGTTCATACACTGCCTGCTGCCTTGTTCCCCGCTCCCCCTGAAAGGAGACCCTTGCGAGTCAAGTCCGCGCCAGCAGCTCCGTCATACCCGCGCTTGTCGCGGGTATCTCGCTGATAAGAGCACAGACGTCGGTGCAAGATGCAAGGCCGTTGCCGCGTCGGAGCGCGACAATGCCGGAGCTACGGAAAAGGTGGAACTCCGCAAAGACATCGAACGAAATCCTGCGGACCCGAGCGGTCAGTGCTCCTGGTGACAGGGACACGTGCACTCGTCCAGCGAGTACCTCAACACATCGACGTAGGTCGCCTCGGCCAGGTGCTCGGCCAGGTTCGGAGGCAGACGCAGGCCCTCGGTCGCGCCGGCCTGCGTCACCGACGCATACGCATACACCGCCATCGCCGCCGCGCGGTCGATCACGTCCGCGATGTCACTTCTCAGAACACCCTCTTCGCCAGCATGCCGCTCATCCAACGCCACACCTCGCAGGTCATCCAGCTGCTATCGGGATGCGCTTAGGATACACCTGAGCAATCCACTTGTTCGGCGCGGTTCACATCTTCGCGCAAACAGGAAATGAGACCAACGGAACGGATCCCGCCATGTCACAGTTCGAATTCGGATGTCAGATCCCGGCCTGGCACTGGCATTGGGACGTGTCAGAACTGCGGGACTGGGCCCAGGGCGTCGAGGCGATCGGCTGCGACTTCATTTCCATGGCCGATCACGTGATTTACGCCTACGCCCGCGACGACCGCCCGCAGACCGGCCCGTACACCGACGACGTGCATCAGCACGAGGTGTTGACCACACTCGCCTGGATCTCAGCCCACACGAGCCGCGTCGCATTGCAAACCAACGTCCTCGTGCTGCCCCAACGCGAGCCAGTTCTGGTCGCCAAGCAGGCGGCCGAAGTCGATATCCTCTCCGGTGGTCGAATGCGTCTCGGCATCGGCGTCGGCTGGCAATGGCAGGAGTTCGACGCGTTGAGCGCAAACTTCCGCCAGCGGCCCAGCCGGATGGAGGAATACATCCGGGTTCTCCGCGCCTGCTGGACCGAAGAGCCGATCAACTTCAGCGGTCGTTACGTGAACATCGACAACATGTCTGTGATGCCCAAGCCGGTTACGCCGGGCGGCCCGCCGATCCTCTTCGGCGGTCTCTCCAAGCCGGCCATCGAACGAACCGCCCGCCTCGGCGACGGATGGATCGCGCCAGTCGCCAGCAACCTCGATCAACTCGCCCAACTCTGCACAGACCTGCGAGCCGAGTTGGAGAAGAATGACCGAGACCCCGACGACTTCCCAATCCAGTGGCTGCCCCCGCTCGACGCCGACATGTCATCGACACTCCACCTGATGACCGGCGCACGAGACGCCGGCATTACCCGACTCGGCATCGGCATGCCCAACTACGACCGAGAACTCTCAATCCCCGTCGACCAATACCTGCAAACCATTGAAACCGCCTGGCGAGAAGTCTGGCCCGAGGTCAAGGAAAGCTAGTCGAGCAAGACCTGCAGCAGCGTCATAATCGCCGTCAGCGCTGCAAGCAGTCCAAACGCAGTCCACATAATGGTCCGAGTCATGCGTGTCTCAAGCGCCGCCATCTGCGCCTTGACTTCGGCGAAGCGCGCATCGACCTCGGCGAAGCGAGCATTGAGATCGGAAGTCTGCAAAGCCAGATCGTTCTTGGTCACCAAGCCGGAGAGCTGTTCTTCGAATGTCTCATCCAGCGCGGCGACGAACTCCTCAGCCGGCGCCTCTTCCGCGATATCCCCGTTGACGAGGATGTTTCGGAACTTGAGCTTGTCAATGATGGCCATCGATGCGTCTTCCCACTCAATGTTCAGTCTAGATCAGGCAATCGGCCCGGAACTCGGTGGCAAACTCTAGGTCAGGGTGACCACGGCGATGATGACGCCCGTCGCCAGGGCAATCGCCGTCAGGATGACACCGGCGAAAACGAGCAGACTCTGCATCATCCGAGCCTCGCGCTCCGCCGAGTCCTGCTTGAGATCGTTGACCATGTTCTTGAGGTCTTGCTTCGTCGAAAGCCCAACGCGGCTCTCGACAAACGTGTCCTCAATGGCATCGACGAAATCTTCGGACTCGTCCCGCGGCATGCTTAGCCGACCGAAGATGATCCTGAACCGTGGTCTGTCGATACGAATCGCCATGCGTTCTCCCGTAACACGCATTGTAGCCCATGTTCAGTACGAGTGTTCTTACTAAAGAACGGCAGTCATTCGCTATCCCAACACAGCGCCCGCGCCCTGAGCATCGACATGACGTAGTGCTGAGCGTTGTCGCAGCGCAATCCAGAACGATGCAGCGCGGACCGCACGCCACCGATGTGCTCGCTCCCTCCCACCAATGCCGACTCGATGCCATCAACAGACAGCGACAGGAGGAATCTCATGCTCAGCAACAATGCGGCACGATACCGTTCGGCGCGCTCGCTATCGCCCGCGCGCTGGGCAATGGACAGCGCGCTGGCAATACCTTCGCTGTACGCCGCCGTACCGATGCCCGGCGTATTCTGGAATGCGCCGACCCAAAGCGGGTTCTCACAGTCTTCGCCGTGCTGCTCTTGCAACGCCCAATCCGCCATGTCGTAGGCATACTGTTTCGACAGTTCATCGTCAGTCAACGCATGCCACTGATCACACGCCTGGATCATCCAGGTCGTGAATGACAGATCACGTTCATCTTCATACTGCCAGCGTGATTGATAGTAATTCAGCGAACGCTCAACCGCCGACTTCAGCCGTGGACGCTTCCGAGTTCCGTACAGTCTCGCCAGGGCCAACACGATTTGCCCGGCGTAATACGTCTCCGAGCCCTCCAGTTCCATTCCCCGAGCCCGAGTACCTAACTGACCATCGTGCGATTGCACCGCCAACAGGGACGCTGTGAGCTGGTCAATCGTCTCTCGTGGAATTTTCAATGATGCTCCCAACTCCGTGATCGCCAGGAGCAGCAGCGGAGGAGCGCCCAGTTTTGCTTCGCCGTACATGTCTTCGAGATAAAACAGCCGTCCCGGTCCATCGCG
Source organism: Dehalococcoidia bacterium (assembly GCA_965232875.1). Taxonomy (GTDB): domain Bacteria; phylum Chloroflexota; class Dehalococcoidia; order Bin125; family Bin125; genus Bin125. Next base: position 968,532 of record OZ247431.1, read on the forward strand.
CCTGAGATGGCGTTCCAGGATTCCACCGATGGCGCTGGCCGCCGCCTGGCCGATGTTGCGATCCCTCGTCAGCCGAGCCACCATCGCCACCGACCAGGCGCAGCCACACTGGCGCACCAGTTGGTCGTAGGGTGTCCAGCCACCTGCCTGCTCGGCAGTGGGAGTCTGATACTCATAGGCGAACGAGCCGTCCTGACGCTGATGCCGCAGCAGCCATGCAGCCGCCTGCAGACCTGATCCCGACACACGATCGGACAGAACCTCCTCCATCTGTACCAGCCGGAATCCCCCTGAGCGCGCATTGATCCGCTCGCCGTCAGTCGGGGCAACCGTGCCCAGAGCCTCAACCGTCGTAAACACTTCCACTGCCGTGCTGCTCGCCAAGCGAGCACCGGGTGGCCGGACCTCGCGGTTCAGTCTCTTGACCCAGGCCGCCGTGCGGCCGTCCGCTCGGAGGGCATCGAACGGCCATCCGCGTGCCACCCGGTCGCCGTCGGTCAGCAACAATCCGTGGTAGCCCGGCAACGGAGTCTGCAACAGGCCGATCAAGCCTTCCGGCTCCCGAGCCGAGCGCTCCGATTCGACTTCGATACCCAGCGCGTCGCCAGGTTGATCCGACTCCTCGCCCAAGGCCTCACGCAAGGCGGCGCCGGCGGCCTGTGCGGCAGTCAAGCCGTCAAGCGCCAGCGATTCTGCTTCCGCGACTACGAGTCCGGATCGCCAAAGACGCGCCCTGGCCGTAACATCGCCCTCTGCCGCCTCAACCGATCCACCGGCGAACCCGGCTCGCGCTGCCGAAAGCAGATCGCCGGCTTCCAGTTTCTGACTCGGCGCCACTTAGTACGCACCCTGTCGTTCAAACAGCGTGCGGGGATTGCTGATCAACATCTGATCAACCTGAGCCTGCGTCACTCCGCGGTCGAGCAGCGCCGGCACTACATCATCGGGGATGTGATTGAAGTGCCAGTTCGGCTGCGCCTGTCGTACGGCGTCGATATCGGGTATCCAGTCCAGGCAGCATGACGCGTCATGCGCCAGCAGCATCTTCTCGGCATAGCCTTCCGCCGCCAGCTTGACGACCGTGTTCACCCGGTCATCAAATGGCAGAATCCCATCCAGACCAAACCGATCAAGTCCAACGTATGAACCACGATCCATCAGCGACTTCAGGTAGTCGGTATCGGCCGTGTCGCCAACGTGCCCAATCACGATCCGCGACAGGTCGCAGCCCTCGTCCTCGAAGACATCCTGCTGCTTCGCGCCCAGCTCGGGTGGACCATTGTGAGTCGCAATCGGCACACCGGTCGCCCGGTGCGCCCGTGCGCCGGCACGCAGACACTTTTCGTTGTACGAGTCCACGCCGCCGCCTTGATCGTCGGAGGCCAGCTTGATGATGTTCGCTTTGACCTCGGTGCCTGCAATGCCTTCCGTGATGTCCTTGACGAACACCCGCGTCAGCTCCTCCGCCGGACGCCCGCGCCAATACATCGACCGCAGCCAGTAGATGCCGGTGCAGATCACGACGTTGAGCGAGGTCACTGCCGCCACCTTCTGCAGGTAGCCCATGTCCCGACCCAGGTCGGCGGTCGATAGGTCGACCACCGTGCCCACGCCGCGCTGCTGAAGCGCATTCAACTTTTCCTCGGCCGAAGCCACACAACCCGCCTCATCCCAGAGCTCAGGCCAGTTTTCGGAGATACCAGGCGACTTGATCCCAATGTGCTCGTGAATCAGCGTCCGGCCTAGCTCAGACGTGTCCAGCTCTCCATGCAACGTATTGATCGACGGCATCGGCCCGTCCTTTCTCAGCGCCTTCCCAGAGGCTTCGGTCTTCTGTCGATGAATGCTAACGCTCATTCGGCCCTGCCCGATACGCTGAGTCTGTTCCCGCTTCGCCCTTCCACTGCCCGCCGACGGGAGTTCCCATGGACGCCGACGCCTCCAATCTATTGATTCAACAGGTCCGCGAACTCGCGAGAGGGCCATTTCGTGAGCGCGCCGCCGACGCCGACCGCGACGGCAGGCTCTGCGTCGACAACTACAACGAGTTGGCGGAGCTCGGCATCGCCGGATTGCTGATCTCGGAAGCATTCGGGGGGCTCGAAGCCGATGGCAATACCTACATCCGTGTGATCGAAGAGATTGCCTACGGCGACGCCTCAACAGCCGTCGCGCTGAACATGCACCTCTTGGTTGTGGCGCTCGCTAGTGCGCTGCCGCCGTTTCCCCATCGGGACGTCTTACTCAAGGCCTGCGCCGAGGGCGCCTGGTGCTGCGCGCCGGGCAGCATCCCATCGCGAGAGCTTGATAACACGACCACCGGGTTCAGCGCTGTCGAGGACGGATCCGATCTGGTCATTTCGGGCCGAGCCGGATTCGCTTCAGGCTCAGACGCCGCCCAGTTCGCCATGGTCGGCGCACTGGTCGGGCGACCGGCCGAGTCCGACCTGGTGATCGCTTTTCCCAGGCTTGAACAGGACGCCATCACAAATCGCGGAAACTGGAATGGCATGGGCCTGCGCGCGACCGCTTCGCACGATCTCGTCATCGATGATCTGAGGATTCCTCGGGCGGACTGTTTCGTCGTCCCCCTGTCACTCCTGCGAATGGGCGACCAGATGATCCCGCAGTTGCTCTGGCAGCGACGCGCGCTGCCTGGACTGGGCATCTGCGCGATCTGGCTAGGCAACGCACAGGCCATGTTCGACGAAACGCTCGACTACCTGAAACATCGCCGCGGCTACCTGGCCCAGGCCAACAGCCCCTTCGGCGGTTCTAACGAAACCCGCTCACAGCAGGCTTGGGCCCAAATGGCGTTGGGCGACATGGATAGCTGGCTCGCCTCCGGCCGAACCATGCTCTATCACGCCGTCCAGGAAGTTGAAACCTCCTACCCCGACCGCCAGTCCTTTGTTCGCATGCAGGTCCGTACCACCCACCATCTCCGACGAATGGCCCAGGAAGTCGCCCAGACCAGCATCAAGACCACTGGAGCCCACGCCTACGTCAAAGGCCACCCCCTTGAACGCCTCTACCGTGACCTCACCGGGGGAGTGGTCATGGCCTGGAAGACCGACGAACTGCAGCACTCACTGGGCCTGGCCGCCCTGGGAGAAGAAATCACGATCGTGGGTCCAGCAGGGACGTGAGCTGAGGTCGTTGCGTCAGCCGATGTACTCAAATGGGTTGAGCGTCGGCACGGCGAGTAGTTCGAAGTCTCGCTCGTTGCGAGTCACCACGGTCAGGCCGTGCACCAGGGCAGTCGAGGCAATCATCGCATCGATGGTCAGGTCGGCGGACAGGCCGTTGATCAATCGAGCCCATTCTCGGGCAGCGGCGGAATCGAACGCCAGCACCTCGAAATGTTGCAGCACCGCCTCGTCGAGCCACGACTCAATCGAGCTCGCCCGAATCGGGTCGCGATCGCGGAGATTCTCGACTCCTTTCTGTATCTCGCCAATCGTTAAGGCGCTGACCTGCAACTCGTCGCTGCGGGTGGAGCGCAGCCAGGCCAGCACCGCTGGATGCGGTCGATGAAGGCGCGTCTCCGAGACGACGTTGGTGTCGACGAGATACATCAGTCGTCGCTAAAGTCCGGCGCCTCGCGCAACCGAACGCCCTGACGAGGGGGAATCGGGAGGTCGCCACGAGCCTCAGGCGCGAGTAGCCACTCTTTGATGTTCGCATATTTCGGGCGCTGCAGACGGCGCCACTGCTCGAATGGCACGACAACCGCGGTTTCCACCCCACGTCGCGTGACGACTTGAGGGCCTTCAGCCAGTGTGGCGTCAATGAGCGCACTGAATTGCGCTTTCGCCTCTTGAACTTTCCAGGACTTTGTCAAGATGCACCTCCACATCCATTCTAAGCCTTATGACTAGACATCAGACTAGTCATCTCGGGTAGCGCAGTCAAGCAAAGTTCGCTGATTCCATCTATTAGTCGCACGACTTCCAGGTCGACCTGGCCACCGCCTCAGACGCTATGAGTAACCCCAGCGAGAGCATTGCGAGAGCATTGCGAGGGCATAGGTCGGACCCGCTCTATCTTGGAATCATCCCTTGGCCATCGCTGGGGGCCTCCATCAGGCCGCTCGAATGACAATGGCAATCGCTCCAAGAGGCGCTGATACCATACTGCCATGGATGACATCTTCACGACTCAGAGAAAGGCCGCATATGGCTTCCCCGCTTAAGACTGAACTTTGCGACATGCTCGGCATCGAGTATCCGGTCATGCTTGCCGGCATGGGCGGCGCCGCCGGACCGACCCTCGCTGCCGCCGTCTCCGAGGCTGGCGGTCTGGGCGTCGTCGGCGCGACCGGCTATACGCCCGACGAGCTGCACGGCATGATCGCCAAGGTTCGCTCGCTCACCGACAAGCCCTTCGGCGTCGACCTGCTCCTGCCTTCTTCCATTGCCGACTCCGGTAACCGCGAAGACCTCGAACTTGAGATCTCGATGGAGCATCACCATTTCGTCGACCAACTCAAGCAGGAGTTTGAGATTCCCGACCCGTCCGCGCTTGTCGACCGACCACCGCTGACCCAGGATTATTTTCGTCAGCAGGTTGAAGTCATTCTCGACGAGAAAGTGCCCGTCTTTGCTTCCGGTCTGGGCAACCCCGGCTGGATGGTTGACGACGCCCACGCGCAGGGGATGAAGGTCATCGGACTCGTCGGCAACACTCGCAACGCCCGACGCGTCGCCGCTGCCAACGTCGACGCCGTCGTCGCACAGGGCACCGAGGCCGGCGGACACACCGGCCGGATTGGCACCCTCGCGCTCGTTCCGCAGGTGGTCGACGCCATCGCGCCGACCAAGACCATCGCCGCCGGCGGCATCATGGACGGCCGCGGCCTGCTCGCCGCCCTGTCGCTCGGTGCCGAGGCGATCTGGTGCGGCACCGCCTTCCTCGGCACCTGGGAGGCATACCAGGACTCCGAGGAACGCGGCGAGACCGACGAATGGACACGCAAGGTCCAGTGGGACAAACTGGTCGCCGCCGTCGACGAGGACACGCGCATCGGCCGCATGTATTCGGGCAAGACCATGCGCCACATGTACAACGCCTGGACCGAGGCCTGGGAACGACCCGAGGCTCCTCCGACGCTGCCAATGCCGCTCCAGGGACTGCTCGTCGGCGAAGCCCTCCGTGGCGCGCGCGAAGCGCACATCGAGGAACTGATCGGTGGTCCGGCCGGCAACGGAGCCGGCCTGATTAAGGCCATCCGACCCGCGACTGAGGTCGTCAACCAGATGGTGACGCAGGCCGAAGCGCTGATCGAGAACTTCGGTTCGCCGGTTCGCGCATAAGCGTGACCCTACAACGGGGGAGACGCGGATCGTCTCTTCTCTCCCCGTTCTGCGGGGAGATGCTGGTCATTTCCTCTCTCCCCCCTTTGGGGGGAGATGCCGAAGGCAGAGGGGGGCTCCCCGCCGGCGAATCCCTCACCAGCTACGACGCACCTCCCCCGGGTGGTGAGGTTTGAAGAGCGATGAAAATCTGCACCGCCTGCCACCGCGAGACCTTCGACGGTCGCTCCGCCTGCCATCGCTGCGGCGCCGATGTAGCCCGACAGCGCCCCATTGCACTGCCAAGCCGGGATGCTGCAACCCTGGTCGGACCAGTCCCCTTCACCGACCAGCAAGGCGACCTCGTCCTTGACGTCGAAGGCGCGACATTTCTGCGCGAGGACGGCAGACCGCTCCTGCACATTCCAGCATCGTCGGTCGACACCGTGAGGGCCTCTCGCGGCCGAGACCTCGTGATCAAGTGGCTGCCGCCCAATCGCAAGCGAGCACGTCGTACGCGGCTGCGCGTGCGCTGGGCGCCGCAGGCCGATCGCACGTTGCGCACCGAGTGGATCGGTTCGCACTACGCCTTGCGACGACCCTACGGCCATCGAGTCCCTCGCAATCCCAATCGCCGAACGGGCCGCGATTTCACTGTTGTCCGCGACCGCTGGCTCTCTGCCCTGCAGATGCTCCTCAGCGCCGACCGCTACGCCTTGGAACGACGCTTCCGTGCCGCGTCGCAATAGGAAAGGCCGGCGAACCGGCCAACGTCCCCGCAAGCAGGCCGCCCGCTACCACAGCAACAGAGAATCTCGTCGTGAGCGCCGCGAGTTGGCCGTCCTTGACCAGCAGCCCAAACCAGTCGTCGCCGCAGAGTGCGGAAACTGCCTGGAATGGCTCCCGCCTAAAGCCAACGTCATGGGAGGCAAAGGAACCTGCAATCACCCGGCCAGCGGAGTCCTCGCACCGAGCTCAGACACCGCCGCCTGCCAGTTCTTCAACACTCGCCGGTAGCACATCCTCGGCTCAAGTCCCATTCCCACTTCTCCCATTGCAGAGACCACGCCAAAGCTCCCCACTCCGTCATACCCGCGCTTGCCGCGGGAATCTCGCAGCTGCCTCCTCAGTCGTTGCCTTCGATGCATCTGCCCGGTGCTGCGAGCAGTCACGGTTGTATGTGCACTGTGCAATCCACCCCGAGATACCTGCGTCAAGCGCGAGTATGACGATTGCCTTCCGCGCTGGTTCCAGCTAATCGTCCCCCACGCCGAGCACCCCGACCACGTGCATCCGACCTGTTTCGCCCGCTACGTCGTCTACCCAGTAGAGCTTTTTCTCTCCGACTTTCACGTAGGTAGGTACGACCTGCCGGCCTGAGCGATTGACCTTTGGCGCCACCTTGAAGGTGGGGCGTTGTTCGTCGATGCCCGGTTGGTCCGGGTCGAGAGCGTGGGGGTGGCCGCTTTCGGCGCACCAGCGAGCAAACTCTCCGTCGAATTCGAACCATGCTCCGCCCGAAGCCTCCGCGAACTCCTGCATCGCGCCCAGCACCGGCCAGAGCTCACTCGCATCGAGCGAATCCGGACTGATCCAGAGCGCCACGTTGGACAGATGCTCGACGGCTGCATTGACCAGGTCTTCCGCTGACGGTGGATCGATCTGGAACCAGCGCAGCGACGAGTCATCTCGTTCGCTCGCGAGCTCACGTTCCAGCTCTAGCGCGCGCAGTCGAGCAGCTCGAATTGCGTCGACCCCGGGATGCGCCTCACCCGGTTCTGACGCGCGCATCGCCCGCTGCTCGGCCAGTTCAGTCTCCAAGGCCTCGATTCTTGCCGCCTGTTCCGGATCAGGAATCACAACCTGCTCGACGATCCGCTCCGCTTCGGGAGTCGGCTCCGGGGATGGAGGTTGAACAGGCTCCGGACGCGGCGTCGGCCTCGACGACGACTGACGCTCCACCCAGAGCAGCGCCGCGATTGCTCCCGCTATCATGGCTGCCACAGTGCGGAGGATATCGCCCACTAGTTGCTTCCCGAATTCTTGACTTCGTTGTGCGGGCCGAGGAAGCCAATGTGGATCTTTCTTGTCTTGCCGCTCGTGTCATCGTAGAAGTACAGACGCGGTCGGTTTTGTCCGATGCCCCCGAACTTGACGTGCGCGTACATTTCAATCCTGCCTGAGCGTGAGACCTGAGTGTTGACATAAAACTCACGTGAATGCTTGCTTCTGTTTCTGAAGTTCTTTGTCGTATCCGATTCGTTCATCGCCACGTCGCCGGGTGGGTAGGCGCGAGTGTGGCCGCTGAGACGGCACCAGTCATAGAAGTTGCCGTTGTACCGCTGGCCCAGCGTTGCGTACTCATGCATCGCGCCGATGGCCCGCCAGACATCGCCGGCGAGTTGTTGAGCGTCGGCGATGCTCTTGAATTCGCCAATCTGGGCGACCGCAGTCTGTGGCAGGGCGATCGACATCGGAAAGGTGTTGTGGACGGCCTCAACCAGCTCGTCGAAAGACTGCGGTCGGGGTCTCAGGAACCATTGCTGATGCCCGGCGCCTTGACTGCTGCCCTCGTCTGCTTCCAGCTCTTTCACACGCAGCTCAAGATGGGCGTTTTCGGCGTTGGCAAGATCCAGCTCCTTCTGGACCTGGATGAGGGACGTCTGTTGTTGCCTCAGGGTTGCTTTGGTCTCCTGATACTGCTGCTGTTCGTCACTCAGCCGCTGTTCCAAAGATGCCAATCTGCCTTCGAGTCGTTCGATCACGGAGCGCTTGTCGCCGATCTCGTCGGCCAGATCTTCCTTGCTAGTCTCGTAGACAGCGGCGAGTTCCGTGAGGCGTCGCAGTCCATCAAGCAGGACCGTACGGTCGGCGTGGTACTGGCGCTGTTGTTCCGGAATCTCCAGGGCATGAGTAGTGAGCTCATGCTCGACCGCGTCTAGATTGTCGACCAGCTGCTTAAGCTCCTGGACTAGGTGTGTCAGTGACTGAGATTGCGCTTGCATGCCTTCGACAGTGCCCGCAAACGACTCGGACTGGTTGGAGATGTACTGATTGCGCTCAGCGAGCGCGGTCCCAGCTATGTCAAGAGCGTTGTGACCCTGACTAACGTCCTGCTGCTGTTCCTGTAGTTGCCCAACGATGCGCGTGAGGCTCCGTCCTATCGTCTCCATGTTGCCAACTTGCTCACGCATGTTGCGATACTCGTGATCGAGGCCATCGATGACAGATTGGGCCCGCTGCTGTTTGGCAGCTACGTGGTCAGCCACAATTTCCATTGACGATTTCAGGTCATCTATCGACTGCATGCGTCCACTGGCCTGCTCCAAGTATCCGATGAGGTTCTCGATCTGTGGATCCAGGCGGTCAGTAAGTCCCTGAACCTGCGCCACTTGCTCGATCAGCCGACTGCGGGAGTCGCGAAGAATGTCGATTTCGCTTGACAATCGATCGTGGCTATCACGCAACTGCTCCCTCAGCCGCTCAGTTTCGGCTCGGTCCGATTCGAATGGACTTTTGCGGCGCATGACCAACACGCAGACGCCTAGCAACGCTGCGAGCCCCGTCAACCAGATGATCACGCCCTTCATCGATCGCTACCCCGGACGCCTTCCAACCAGGTCAGGCACTTTGCGTAGATTGCCTCGGTGATCAGATCTCGCGTGAGCAGATAGTTGAGCAGACCCTCGAGGGTGAGCAGTGAATGCACTGTCACACCCTCGCGACGCAGCCGCTCGACCCCGCCCGCGCCTCGATCGATCAGCACGAACGCATCCTTGACCATCAGTCCGGCCGAGCGCAGCAGGTCGGCCGTCTCAGCCAGCGATCCGCCCCGAGTCATCAGGTCGTCTACCAGGATCACCGTCTGACCGGGATAGTAGGAACCCTCTATCTCTTCCGCCACGTGACGAATCTGGCTGGTTGGGTGGACGTAGATCATCGGCACATTGCTGGATAGTGAGAACGCGGTCGCCGCGTGCAATCCGCCCATCGGCACACCGGCGATCAACTCGAACGGGGCAATCGTTGGTCGCAACATGCCGCCCAACATTCGCGTCTCATCGCTCAGCAGCTCGCCGATCCGCCGCAGCGCCCAGGGATGCGCGATCAGTCGACGCACGTTGATGTAGACCGGTGAACCGAGCGTCGCGCCGAGGTCGAAGTCTCCGAACATGATCCCGCCCGAGTCCCACAGCGCCCGAGCCAACCAGAGGTTGCCGGGTTCGTCACTCTGCGGTGTCCATGCGGCGCGGCCGGGGTCTGACATTATCTGCCCACCGCCACAGCTACCGAGTGTGGCAATGGCCGACCCGCGAGCCCGGCCCGCAGATTCGCCACCGCAATATCCGCCATCTTGCTTCGCGTCGCCATCGACGCGGAACCAATGTGAGGCAGGACAACCACGTTGTGCATCGTCAGCAACGGCGATTCCATCGATAGCGGCTCGACCGCCGTCACATCCAGTCCTGCGCCGCCGAGATGGCCTCGCTGCAGCGCATCCACTAGCGCCTCCTCATCGACGATTGGACCGCGTGCCGTGTTGATCAGGATTGAGCCCCGATGCATCTGCTCAAACGCCGCAGAGTCCATTAGTCCTCTGGTGTCATCTGTCAAGGCCACGCTCACTGCGACAAAGTCGGAACGCGATAGCACCTCGTCGAACGGTCGCTGTTCTGCTCCCACGGCGGCTGCCTCGGCTGTGCGCGGCGTGCGGTTCCAGCACAGTACACGCATGCCAAAGCCCTGCGCGCGTCGCGCGATCGCCTGTCCGATTGCTCCGAAGCCGATCACGCCAAGCGTCGCGCCATGGACATCGATGCCCGCCATCTGCGTCGGGGTCCAGGTCTTCCACTCCCCATCTTTGACATACTCAGCAGCCTCAACCACGCGTCGCGCCGACGCCAGAATCAGCGCCCATGCCATGTCGGCCGTCGTCTCAGTCAACACTCCCGGAGTGTTGCCGACCGGAATTCCGCGCTTGCTGCAGGCGGCGACATCCACGTTGTCGACGCCAACCGCCATCTGCGACACCACCCTCAGTTGGCCGCCGGCCGCGTCCAGTACCGCCTCATCCACCGTGTCGGTGATCAAGCAGACCAGTCCATCCACGCCCGCCACTTCTTTTAGCAGCACTTCACGCGACGGCGGAACGTCTTCGGGCCAGACTTCCAGATCGAACTCAGGATCATCGCGCAACGCGGCAAACCCGTCGCCGGGCAGCTCACGCGTCACAAACACCCGATGCCGTGCAGACATCCACAGCCTCCTGCTTATCGGTCAAGATAGTAGGGGTAGGAGTTCATGGCGAAGCCGCACGGTGAATTTTGGAGTTGCATGAGAGTCAGTGTTGCGGCAACAGCATTACTCGCTGCGCTGGCAGTCCTCGCCTGCGGCACGGACGAGCGCCTCACGCTCGACGAATATGCCCAATTCTGCGCCGACGGCGTCGCCACAACGCGATCACTGATCGAACCAGATTCGCTGACCTGGGGAGAACTGCAAGAGCTGGGCGAATCATCCGCCGAGCAGCTCAGAGCTGTCAAGCCGCCGAATGTCCTATCCGACTTCCATCGAGCCAGCTTGAAAACCATGGACTTCGTCGTGGGAGTTGCTAGCGAACAGTCCTCCGAGGAACTGGCAAATCCCCTGGCCTTCGGCTTCCAGGCCCTACAAATTGCCACCCAACTCCGCCGAACCATCGAAGATCTACCGAGAGAAGTTCGTCAGACATTGTCCGAGGTTGGATGTCTGTAGTTCCTGTTGGCAGTAGACCGCCTCCTACCTCCGCAATACCCGCGCTCTGTCGTCCTCCTACCTCCGTCATACCCGCGCTCCGTCGCGGGTATCTCGACGCCCGCAGCTCACAGCCCAGAACTTGGCGCAACGTGCTGGCGCATGAGGTTCCTCGGGTGACAGCGTGTGGAGGGCACTCCGCGAGATTCCCGCGTCGGAGCGCGGGAATGACGGATGGTTGAGCGCGGGAATGACGGATGGTTGAGCGCGGGTATGACGGAATCGGGAGCTACAGCAGCCGACGAATCAGAAGCAGCCCCACCGGACCCAACGTCAAGCCCAACAGCCAGCCCAGGCGCTTCGGCCGACCCTGGCTGGCCGCCATCGCCGCCCCGGCGAATCCCATCCCGATCCAGATCATCGCGCCGAGCGCTAACACACCGATGATTGTCGCCAGGATTGCCACTACCAGGCCGAGCGCCGTCGCGAGCAGACCCAGAGGGATGCCCACCAGCCAGAGCAGCAGTCGTTGCCAGGGACTACGCGACTGGCGGTTCGCCCGCTGCGCCTGGTACCGCGCCTGGTCCCGCGCCGACTCCGCCCATTGCTGCCCGCGACCGACCCAGAGGGTCACGGCGCGACGGCCGTCATGCCATTGCAGCGGAGGTTCGCCAGGCCGGCGGCGAGGTTGGTGGCGCGACATGCGACTCATCGTACCGTCAGCGGGCCTGCATTGCGGACACGGTTGCGCACTTGAGTTTAAGTGCTATCGATGCTGCTCCGAGCTCTGTCGCTCAGTAACCAGGTCAATGCGTGTTTGTCGCTGATTCGGCTCGACGCCCGAAGCAAAATTGGGCTGATAGTCCGACTGCCGACCCTCGATCTGCGCTGTGTGTTGCCGGTCGTGCCGATAGAACGATCGCAGGTACTGCATCACCGTCAGCTCGCCGAATCCGGGCGTGACGGCCGTATTGGAGAATTGCTGGAGCAAGAGCGAACGTATGAAGTGGTTCGTCCGCACCCGCTCACCAATCAGCTCATCCAGCAGCTCGCGAACGGTGTGATTGGGCGCATGCTCGATTGGAATATCAACGGACAGACTGTAGCCGCCAGTGATTTGCGTGCCGCTCTCGACCAGCGCTGCGCGGCACCAGGCGACGTAGTTGCGCTCCATCTCCATCAGGTGGGCCAGTTGCTCTTTGGCGGTCCACTGTTCCTCGCCGACCGCGTCGACCGGCACGCGGTCGGCGTCGTCGCCGCGCAAGCCCTCGGCCGCTGCGATCAGCTTGCCTCGCTCCAGCGCCATCTTCGAGATCAGGTCCTCGACATCATCCTGCGTGTACGTGGCCACGGCGCCCCTCCTGGTTTGCTCGGCGTCAAGAGAGGATATCGCGGATCTCAAGCGCTGGTGGACAAGCGGAGACGCCAAAGCGATGCGGTGATGACGGCGAACGCGATCGAATTGATCCAGAATCCGCTGGTGCCGACGATGACCCCGGACCCAGCCTCAGCCTCGGAGGTCATCAGGATCACGCCGATCAGTTGGATCACGAAGAGGACCGGCCCGGCGACCAGCAGAATGGCCAGGAGGCTGCGCTGGAATCGCGCCAGATTGAGCCAGCCGACCAGTCCAACTGCGGCGCCGAGCGCTGCATATGCGATGGTCCCCCAGCCGAACCGCCACGCGATCTCGTTACCGCGGCTGATGTCGCCAGAATCCGCATCCACCCGCCGGGCCAGCTCTTCCAGCGTCACGCTGGCAGAGCCCAATCCCTCGATGGAGACGGAGAACATCGGCAGGATGAAGGCGGCGATCAGCAGTAATCCCCCGCCGACGGTCAACGCCAACCAGACGTTGATCTGGATCGCCGACAGCGTCCTGGTTGGCTGATCGCCGGCGCCGGCGATCCCGGTATCCGCCTCTGGATCGGCTGGATCGGCTGAAGTTGGACTGGCGATGGCGTCCTGCAGCGTGGGCAAGGACGGCATCGGAGGGCGCTCGATGCGGCGCGACAGCGCGATTAGGTCACGTACGATGTGCGGAGCCCAGGTGTTCATTGCTGTGAGCCGCCAAGCGATCGTGAGCAGCAGCGTCGCGCCGGTGGCCATCAGCGCGTCGTTGGCTCGGTCGGACAGCAGAGCAAGCCCGGCGATGAGGAGCAGCGTTGTGAGCGTCGCGGCCAGTTGCGCCGCGCGCCGGGTCAAGGGTCGATAGGCGAGCAGCCAGATGCAGAGCAGGCCCAGCCCCAGCGAGGCGACCGCCTGCAGCACGAAGAAGAACTGGCGGTGCAGAGACATCCAGTCCCAGAAGTTGGCGTGGCGTTCGAGACCGATGATGAACAGGGCGAGCGCGAGCAACGTCAGCGCGGTGATCCGCGCCCAGCTTCCGCTCGATGTCAGGGTCTCGCCGCCCCAGCGAGTATGGCGCTCGTAGCCCCAGGTACCGAATGCCTCCCATTGCCGTTTCAGCGATTCGGCGAGATCAGGGGTGAGATCGTGGGGGGGGGGGGAAGCCATTTGCTCTATCTCCCTAATGGGTTGTTAGAGCGATGCTAGGGAACGCGAATCGCGCGTGTTGCCTAGCGGTCAAGGAGATGGGCGAAGCGCCCGCTCGATCTGGGCCGAGTGCAGGCGGTCGTGCTCGATACTCTTGCGCACCAGTATCTCGACCGTGTAATGGTCATGCTCCTCATGCCGTCCGCTCCGCGACCAGTCCGCCGCCGCGATCCGTTCCAGGATCGCGGAGCTCGAAGCGCGCAACGCGACGAAGGTGGCCACGGACGACTCGATCTGACGCTCGTAATGCAGCCCGGCGGCGAAGCGCTCCTCGTCGTAGGCGACGATCAGCGGCAATTCATGCGCCAGCATCTGCCTGAGCCGCATCGCGTCGCCGATCTCGACATCGGCCAGGTGATGGACGATCTGTCGGACAGACCAATCGCCAGCACTCTCCCGAGAGTCCAGTTGAGGCTCCGAGAGTTCACCCAGCACCTGCTCAATGTCGGAGGTCGCCTCGTAGTACTCGACCAGTAGCGCAGGTCGATCTTGCATTAGCGGTGCTCCAGCCTGGTGTTCGGTTCTCTCCTGCAGAACGAGCGCTGCAAGAGGGTCGGGGTCGTGCGAACAGCTCCGTCATACCTGCCGCTTGTCGCGGAGCCTGCCCCCGGCTTGAACGGGGGTATCTCGCTGATTCCAGCACTGACGTCTGTGTTGAATGCGGCGAGATTGCCCCCGCATCGAGTGCGGGGCAGGCTGCGACGGAGCGCGGCAATGACGAGGTTGATGCTTGTCCTCGGGTCTCCGCAAGGGGGGAGAAGGGGCGTTAGCCGCAGGTGTCTCGTAGCTCAGCATCATCGGGTCTTCATCACCACTACACGAAGGCGAGCACTAGCAAGTTCCCGTCAGGGCATAGCGAATCTGGTCGATGTGCTCTTCAATGTGAACAGTGTTAGCTAGCAACCAGTCCTCAACGCTGCGTGAGTTGTTGCCCGGCATCGGTCTCGGCTGCACCCATTCATCCTCTCGCAACGAACCAAGGATCGACACTGCCGATTCGATCAAACCCTCAACCGTCTTCAGCGCCGGACCGATCGGCCGTTTGTCGTTGCGCAGCCGTTTCTGCATCGTGTCTTGATCGGTCGGCCACATCTCGACCTCAATGTCGAGCAGCATCAGCCGCAGTCGGAGCGCACCCATGACGGCAATGTCGGAAACATGATGCACGTTCTGCCGCGCCGTCCAACCCGGCTCCGGCGGAGCGCCATCCAGTTGAGCAATCGAGGATCCCGCCACCGACTCGGCTAACAGCTTCGGCGCGCTGCGGTATCGGGCGAGCAACTCGGAACGCCGTTCAGTGCCCAAGGGGGAGGTCACGACAGCCGACCCTTAACGAGGGCTGCCAAGCGACGCACCTCGTCATCGTCCAAGTGTCCCGATGGCTCCGAATCGCCGCGTACCACGCCGAGGACATCACCCGAAGTCCAGCGCAACTCCAGCATCCGTTGGATGGTGGCGCCATTCTCCGACCGCGTCCACTCGCGAGCCAACAGTCCGCCGCGCTCACCGGCGTCCGAGATCTGCACGCCGGCATCGCCAACGTCAGTAGGAGGATCGCCCTGCAACGCCTCAGCAGCCTGCTCCGAGGTCTCGTAGCGTGTCAACTCCACCTCGACTCGGCGATGGGGACGATTGCGGTTGATCGTTTGCGTCAGCAACCAGTCCATGAACTCACCTAACGAGCGCGGGTCACGGAAACTCTCGCGATAGCCAATCACTCGACCCGAATCGTCAAGTTGGGTGATCGTCGCCTGGGGATGCTCGTCGGCCAGCGCCAACGCCTCGGAGGTCACCGCCTCCGCTGACTGCCGAGCCAGACCCGCCGGCAGTTCCTCCGACCGCAGCCCGGCCGCCCGAAGGCTGGGCACGCCCTCAGCGGCCAACGACCGACGCCGCTGCACACTGCGAATGATCGCCTGAACAACCGGCACGCCAACCACTAGCAGCAGAATCAGGATTCCAATGATCAGCCCGGTAGACATGCAGCCAGCTTAACGCAGCGTCAGTCTGGCACTCATCCTCGTCATACCCGCGCTTGACGCGGGTATCTCGACGAACACTCCTCAGATGTTATCTTCACCCGCCGAGGCGTCGCCCTGCCTGCCGTTTCCGTCCCTCGGCGCCCCTCAGAGCGCTGCGAGATACCCGCGTCAAGCGCGGGTATGACGGAGGAGCTCCAAGTAAAGCTGCCTACGTTGGCGAACTCTATTCCAATAGTGCCACCATCGACGCCCGCAGGTCCGACAGGTCATCAAGAAGCACATCTGCCTCGTCAAGCTCTCCCGGCTGCGCGTAGCCCGTCTTGACCGCCACTACTTTTGCGCTGATCGCGTGCCCGGCCTCGACATCGTGACTCGTATCGCCGATCACTACGGCGTCCGCGCTGTCGCTTGACAGTCGGCGCAACCGTTCCAGTCCGATGGCGAGCAGCTCTGTCCGATCGGCCGCGTCGTCGCCGAAGCCGCCATCGACGAACCGATCCCAGATGCCCAGCGGTGCCAGCTTTGCCTCGGCCGCCCGACGAAAGTTGCCGGTCCCCAGGCCCATCGTGACATCTTCATCGGCCAACGCGTCCAACAGTTCGATCACGCCGGGACACAGTTCCGAGTGGCGCTCGATCACCGCCTCGCCCAGGTGTGGGACGTAGGCGTCGACGAACCGCTCGAGATCATCGGCCGAGCAGTCACGACCGTTGTTGGCCAGCGCCGTCGGCACAATCCAACTGTCGCTGCGACCGGCAAAGTTCATGCCCGTCAGCGCCCGCTCAATGCCCCAGAGCTGCATGAACGTGCGAGTCATCGCCTGCGTCCCCGCACCCTGGGAAGTAGACAGCGTTCCATCGATATCGAACATCAGGATCGTCATGCGAGCACCCTCCGGCCGCGCCCCAGACTTGGCGGGTCGCTTGTTACTCAAACAGGGCGAAGTCGGTCCAACCGCCTGAGACTCGGAGTTGCAGACCACTGGCGTCGATTGGAATGTCGTACACCGCGACCACAGTGATGGTGAGCTGCGGCTGCAGGATCAGCGGCGGCGCATAGGCGACGCCTTCGGTCACTCGCGCCGCCCCCGAGGAGAGCGCCGCGTCGGCGAGATATGCCCGACCATCAGTCGTCACCAGTTGCAGACCATCGATCGGTAGCGGTATCGCCTGCTTTGATCGGTTCGTGATCGTTAGTCGGACAGCGGCAAAGCGCTCGGCCGGACTGCGCCAGAGTCCATCGGCGCGAATCTGCTCGGGGAACGCGACGCTCGAAATCGACACTTCAATCGCGCCGACTCGGGCCGATTCGCCGAACTCCACCGCGTCGGGAACGAGCTGCGCGGCTTCGCTCAGTTCAGCCGCCGCCTGCTCGTCGTTGTCCGAGCCGCCGCCGATCAAGTCGTCGAATCCGCCCGAGGCGAACAGGTACACCACCACAACAATCACGACGATCAAGACGAACAGCGCATAGCGCTGCGTCCCGCTCATCCCACTTAGCATCGGTCGCGACCGCTCGTCGTGTCGATGGCGCGCACGCTATATGGTCGCTACTCGGTCGGCAGACCGGCGGCGATCCAGGCCTCGGTTCCGCCCTCGATGTTGTAGAGGTCGGTGAAGCCCAGCGCCGCCGCGAACTCGCAGGCCACCGCTGAGCGCTGACCCTTGGCGCAGATGAACATGACCGGCTGGTCCTTGCCGCCGGCGATCTGCTCCAACTCCTCAGCGCGAGTCATGACCGACATATGCGGCATCAGCGGCGCGCCGGCCGCATGACCGTCCTGGTACTCGTCGAGCTCTCGCGTATCGACCAGCGTCACCCCAGCCTGACGCTTCTCCTCTGCTTCCTCCACCGTGATTCGCTGAAACGGTTCCTGCTGCGCCATCGTCAGACCTCTCGGATCGGCTGCCTAAACAAGTAAACGCATCGTATCACCGAGTCGGGCGGGGGGTGGGGAACCCTCACCCTAGCCCTCTCCCAGAGATTGATGCATAACTCCCTTTCTCCCCCCTTTGCGGGGGAGATGCCGAAGGCAGAGGGGGTTCCCTGCCTATTGGCCCTATCTGGTCGTTGCCAGACGACCCCCCCCTCTGTCACTCCGTGACATCTCCCCCCGCAAGGGGGGGAGAGAGGATCGGATGCGGGCGGAATGGCGCTCGGCGGTGGGTGGTTAGCCAGCGGCGGCCGACTGGATTTCCTGTCGTTGCAGTTGCTCGATGTGCGTCTCCGCCAGACGGAACAGCTCTTCAGGGGAGAGGTCGGCGAGTTGCTGTTCTAGTGGTTGGTCGAGAATTTTCTGCGGGGCGTCGGGGGTGGGGAGGTCCAGTGTTTTACGGGGAATTGGGCGGTTGGAGTGGTTAGGTTTGGAAGATTTTGGTAGGCCGTGGTGGATGTTGGTCTGTTGCCTGGGCTTGACCGACTTGACTGACTTGGCCGATTTGTTCTGCTTGGTTGACTGGGCTGGCTGGGTGGGTTTGGCCGGTTGGGCGGGTTGGGCCGGTTGGGCCGGCCGGGCGGGTTTGGGGGCGGCGGTGAGTTCGTCCTCGGGGAAGTCGATCTCCAGCGGGAGCTGGCCGGGTTCGATCTCGCGGAGTTCGGCGCGCTCGTGGAGCTGGGCGGCGAGGCGGCGGGTCTCGCGGAGGACGACGGCGAGTTCGTGGTTGTGGGCTTCATAGAAGCGGACGAAGGCGGTCGGGTTCAAGTGGCCGAACTCTTTCACCAGGTCGCGCCGGAGGAGATTGCGCAAGCGGCGCTGGAGCAGGCTGAATTGTTCGAGCAGGAAGTCGTCGGCGGACTGGCGGGTGATCTCGCTCCAATGGGTTTCGATGAGTTTGAGGTCGGCGAGGGCGGTGGCGTGGGAAATGTTGAGCAGCTTGCCGATGTTGCGCAGGGAGCGTCCCTGTTGGCGGAGTTCGTGGACTTTGAGGGCGCGCTGTCGTCGTCGAGGTGAGATCTGCATGGTTGGGTTCTTTCCTTGTGAGCACTGACGTTCTGTGTATAGAATAGTTGATACGTTCTGAATTGAAAGTGGAATGGGTTGCACCAGACATCGGCGGGCCGGAGGCAAGTCGGCCCCGTCGAATAGGAACGAGGAGAGGAAGATGTTCGAGATGCGCGACCTGGAGGAGCTTCAGGAACAGGCGGAGGTCGAGAAGATATACCGCGAGGCGGTGGAGACGCTGCATCTGATTGTGATCGCGTATGTGGGCACGATGGACGACGAGGATCTGGTTGATGCGTTGGTGCACGACCATCCGGGATCGAACGCTTCATTCTGGTACGGCCTGATCAGGATGGCTGTGGATGCGCTTTCGGAGGATGGGTTGGTTCCGAAGGCGGGCGGCGACGGGGTTTGAGTTGGTTCGCTACCGGAAGGGTTGGGGGCGATACCATCTTCACCAGAATCTCCGATTGATGACGATGAGGTCAGATCATGACAACCGCCGACGCCGCGATGCCAGTCAATGAAACCTACTCACCGCCCGAGCGCGTGCGCGATGGCGCGCTGGTTACTTCTCGTGAGGGGTACGAAGCCCTCTGGCGACGCTCGCTCGACGAGCCGGACGCCTTCTGGACTGAGATGGCCAACGAGCACCTCGACCTGATGGAGCCGTGGCACACGCTCAAGGAGGAGAATCTGGCCGAGGGTGAAATCGCCTGGTTCCTCGGCGCCAAACTCAACGTC
The DNA here is from genome assembly GCA_965232875.1 of Dehalococcoidia bacterium. Lineage (GTDB taxonomy): Bacteria > Chloroflexota > Dehalococcoidia > Bin125 > Bin125 > Bin125. The sequence goes on from OZ247431.1 coordinate 987,782, forward strand.
TCCGTCAACTGCCTCGACCGTCATCTCGCCGAGCGCGGCGACCAGACCGCCATCCTCTGGGAAGGCGACGAGCCCGGCGACAACGAGTCGCTGACCTACCGCGAACTGCACGCGGAAACCTGCCGGCTGGCCAACGAGCTGCGTAGCCGCGGCATCGGTAAGGGCGACCGCGTCGCGATCTACATGGGTATGACGCCTGAGGTCGTTGCGGCGATGCTCGCCTGCGCTCGAATTGGCGCGATCCACTCGGTGATCTTCGGTGGATTCTCCGCCTCCGCAATCGCCGACCGTGTGACCGACTCACTCTGCAAAGCGGTGATCACCCAGGACGAAGGCAAGCGTGGCGGACGCACCGTGCCGCTCAAGGCCAATGTCGACGCGGCCATGGACCAGCTCGACGCCAACGGCGTCGACTGCGTCGAGTTCGTGCTCACCCATCAGCACACCGGTGGCGACATAACGATGAAGGACGGCCGCGACATCTGGTGGCACGAGACCGTCGCCAACCAGTCGGATGAGTGCGAGCCCGAGGTGATGGACGCCGAGGATCCGCTCTTCATCCTCTACACGTCCGGATCGACCGGCAAGCCCAAAGGCGTCCTGCACACGCAGGCCGGCTACCTGCTGTTCACGATGCTCAGTCATCGTTACACCTTTGACTACCGCGACGGGGACATCTACTGCTGCGCCGCCGATGTCGGCTGGATTACGGGTCACAGCTACATCGTCTACGGACCGTTGGGCAACGGCGCGACATCGGTGATGTTTGAGTCGATCCCGACCTATCCCGACGCGGGACGCTACTGGGACATGATTGACCGCCTGGGTATCAACATCCTCTACACCGCGCCGACCGCCATCCGCGCGCTAATGCGCGAGGGCGACGAGTGGGTCAAGGTGCACGAGCGCACCAGCCTGCGAGTTCTGGGAACGGTCGGCGAGCCGATCAACCCCGAAGCCTGGCGCTGGTACTTCGATGTCGTCGGCGACGGCCGCTGCTCGATTGTCGATACCTACTGGCAGACCGAGACCGGAGGGCACGTCCTGACCGGCCTGGCCGGCGCCAACGATATGAAGCCGGGCTCGGCCTCGCTGCCGTTCTTCGGCATCGAGCCGGTGCTCGTTGACCCCGAGGGCAACGAGCTCGATGGCAACCCGCAGAGCGGCCTGCTCTGCCTGGCGCGAAGCTGGCCGGGCATGATGCGCACCGTCTACGGCGACCACGAGCGCTTCATCAGCACCTACTTCATCCAGTACCCGGGTAAGTACTTCACCGGCGACGGCTCGTTCCGCGACCACGATGGCTACTACTGGCTGACTGGTCGGGTGGACGATGTGCTCAACGTCTCAGGCCACCGACTGGGCACGGCCGAGATCGAGGGAGCCCTGGTCGGTCACGCCGGCTGCGCCGAGGCCGCCGTCGTCGGCTACCCGCATGAGATCAAGGGAGAAGGCATCTACGCCTACGTCCTGCTCAAAGACGGGTTTGATCCGGGGCCGGACCTGGCGGTGGAACTGAAGCGCCAAGTGCGGGCGGAGATCAGTCCAATCGCGACGCCCGACCGGATACAGTTCGTTGGAGGCCTGCCGAAAACGCGGAGCGGAAAGATCATGCGGCGGATTCTGCGGAAGGTGGCTGAGGGTGAGCCGGAGAATGTCGGTGATGTGACGACTCTGGCGGAGCCGCACGTTGTCGAGGAGATCATCGAGGGGGCGTCGGCGGCGCACTAGATGACACATGGGACAGATGTGCTACTCTTCCTCTAGGAGTCGAGACGCATGGCAACGGCGACGGAAGAACGCATTCGTGTATGCCTGATCCGCGAGGGGGTCTGCGGTGAAGAGGCGGCCACGCGCGTTGCCGCTGTGTTGGCTCAGGAGATTGCGGAGGGCGATTCCGGCAAAGTGACCGAGGATCGACTCGCGGCCGCGATCGCCGAGGTGAATGCGACCGTCGCTCAGTTAGGCCGAGAAATGGCCGAGCGCGATGCCGAACGAGCGAAGGAGTTCGCCGAGCGCGATGCTCAACGAGCGAAGGACTTTGCCGAGCATGACACCAACCGAGCGAAAGAGTTCGCCGAGCGTGACACCGATCGAGCGAGGGAGATAGCCGAGTTTTTCGCAACGGCACAGGAAATTGAGCGTCAGCGAGACGAGCGGGAAAATCAACGAGATGAACGAGAGCGCGTTCGAGATGCAAAGTGGGAAGAACGTGAACGTCAGCGCGATGAGCGTGAGCGGGCCCGTAACCGAGAGTTCGATGAGCGCGACCGACGCTTTCGGGAGGAACAACAAAAGCGCGATGACAGGAACCGCAACCTGTTCATTGCCTTGATTGGACTCGGTATCGCCGGTTCATCACTGGTGACCGCGCTGATCGTTGCGCTAGCTTGAACATCGAGAACCCAATGACCAATTTGAATCGATTCATACTCACCGCGCTCGGGCTCGCGCTCTGCGCGGTGTCCTGACGGATTGCGGCGACAACACTCCCGACTGGATCCAGTTCGTCGGCGGTCTGCCGAAGACGCGGTCGGGAATGGTCATGCGTCGGATTCTCAGGAAGGTCGCCGAGGGCGAGCCGGAAAACGTCGGTGATGTGACGACTCTGGCGGAGCCGCATGTGGTCGAGGAGATCATCGAGGGGGCGTCGGCAGCGCACTAACATGGCCTCCAAGGAGTTTGTTGATGCGACGCTTCACTGAGCCGTTGCCTGAAGGCCTGGTTGAGGAGACGCTTGCGCGCTTCAGACGGGAAGTGATTGCGCGCGGCTGGGTGGAGGAAGACAAGGCCGACCAGGTGGTAGAAGTCATCCGCGAGCAGTTTGAGGAAGCCCATGGCATCGATCGACGTCCTCAGGACGCGTAACTCTCTGGTCACGCGGCGCCTTTGCCCAGAGTCGATGGCCGAATCCGTTGCGGTCTTCGCCGAGGAAATCCTCGAAGAGGCAACCGAGCCGTTCGCGCGAAAAGACACGCTGGAAACCCTGGTCGAGCAGTGGCGTGTGGAGCGAGCAGAGATTGCCGCGCAGCAGGCGCAGTTCATGGCGGACATTCACAAGGAGATCAGCGATTTCCGTGAGGAGAGCAATATACGCGAACGAGAACGTGACGAACGCGAGCGTCAGCGGGTGCGAGATCAAGAGGAGCGAGACGCCAAGTTGCGCCAGTGGGTGATCGGTGTGGTTGGCCTTGGGTTCGCCGCGGTGACTCTCGTATCTGGACTGCTCGTAGCGCTTGGCTAAAGGCTTTCCGACCCCTACAACAACCGCGGCGAGCGCTTGCGTCCTGGCCTTGGATCGTAGTTTGACTTGAACATCAGGAGCTGATCTCTTTCGATCAGGTATTTGCCTCCGTAGAGACGGGCTGGGATTCGGTTTTGCTTGATCAGACGGCGCATCGACTGCGGGTGGATGTTCAGCTCCCTCGCCGCCTCGACGATGTCCAACCAGCCGTCAAATGGATCGCCTTCGGCCATGACTCGTCTCCTCAGCAGCTCCCAGCAGCCATTGGTTGTCGCGCAACTGCGAAACTGAGTATACAGAATATCCTCTGAGCAGTCTGCCAGAGGACGGCGTGTAAACTGCCAACGTCGATTCGCCATATCCGCCGGAGATGCCCATGACCGCCGAAGTCCTTGCCGCCGCGCGCGCCGAGCAGCGCACGCTCTTATCCGAAGTCGAAGCCAAACAACTGCTCGCCGAGGCCGGCGTCAATGTCACTGAGACGCGCCTCGCGACCTCCGTCGACGAAGCCGCCGCCCATGCCGCCGAGCTCGGCTATCCCGTCGCACTCAAGGTCGTCTCCGACTCGATCACACACAAGACCGATGTCGGCGGTGTCGAGCTGGGCGTCGTCGATGAGGCGGCGCTACGCGACGCCTGTCACCGAATCCACGAGCGCGTGACTACCGCCGCGCCCAACGCCGATGTGCAGGGCGTCTCCGTCCAGCCCATGGCTGAGGCCGGTGCCGAAGTCATCCTCGGCATCACCCAAGACCAGCAGTTCGGGCCGGTGCTGATGTTTGGTCTCGGCGGTGTGTTCGTCGAGGTGCTCAAGGACGTCGCCTTCCGCATCGTCCCGCTGGAACCGCGCGACGCTTCCGAGATGATCCGCGAGATTCAGGGCTTTCCGGTGCTGGAAGGTTTCCGCGGCACTCCAGCGGCCAACCTTGATGCAATCGAGTCGATGCTGCTGCAACTCTCCGAGTTCGCCGAAGCGAACCCCGAAATCGCCGAGCTCGACCTGAATCCCGTCTTCGCCCGACCCGACGGCGCGGTCGCGGTTGATGCACGGATTCTCTTGACCGCGGAGTCATAGAAGAATTCCGCTCCCCCTCGCAGAGGGAGCTGTCACGGAGTGACTGAGGGGGTCCGTCTCGAGGTCACGAACAATATTGAGCCGTAGGTCGGGGGACCCCCTCAGCCTTCGGCAGTTCCCCCTGCAAGGGGGAGCAAAGAAGTCGATTGGCAGCTCCCACTGCAAAGGGGAGCAAAGAAGTCGATTGGCAGTTCCCATTGAAAAAGGGAGCAAAGAAGTTGATTGGCGACTCTCTCGGCAAGGGGGAGTAGGTACACAAGGAGAACTCCGATGGCCGTTACACGTGAACGCCTGACTCGCGCACTTGCTCCCAAGGTTGTCGCCGTTATTGGCGATAAGCAGGCCAGCGGCTACAACTGGCTGCGCTCGCTCAAGCCGTTCGTTGGACCGCTGTACAGCGTCCAGGTCGACGAGAACGAGATTCCCGGCATTGAAGAACTGGGCATTCCCAACTACAAGTCGCTGACCGATATTCCCGAGAAGGTCGACTTCGCCGTCTGCGCGGTGCCTCGACAGGTTGCGCCCTTTATCGTCCAGGGCTGCGTCGACGCCGATGTTGGCGGAGTCACGTTGTTCACATCGGGATTTGCCGAGACCGGCGAGGACATCGGTGTCGAACTGCAGCAGAAGGTCTTCGACATCGCCGATCCGGCCGGGCTGGCATTGATCGGTCCCAACTGCATGGGCCTGCACGTGCCCGGCCTCGGTGTGAGATTCAATCGCGACCAGCCCGAGGGCGTCCAGGGCAACATCGGTTTCGTCTCGCAGAGCGGCACACACGGGATGAACTTCTCGCTCACCGGCGCGGCGCATGGACTCTACTGCTCGACCCTGGTCAGCTTCGGCAACGGGATCATCCTCGAGGCTGCCGACTATCTCGAGTACATGGCCGATGATCCGCAGACCGAAGTGATCGGCATGTACATCGAGGGCGCGCGCGACGGTCGCCGCCTGTTCAAGACCCTGCGCGAAGTCGCCGCGAAGAAGCCCGTGATCATCTGGAAGGGTGGCCAGACCGAGGGCGGCGGACGCGCGATTCGCTCACACACCGCCTCGCTGGCCAGCGACCAGGCGATCTGGGAAGCGATGATCAAGCAGGTCGGCGCAGTTGCGGTACATAACCTCGACGAGATGATCGACGTGGTGAAGGCCACCTTGCTGACCAAGCGCACCCAGGGCAACCGGCTGGGCCTGGTCGCCATGACCGGTGGACAGTCGGTCGTCCTGACCGACGCCTTCGAGAAAGAGGGCTGGAAAGTCCCGACGTTGTCCGAAGGCAGCTACGCGCAACTCTCGGAGTTTTTCAACATCATCGGCGGCAGCTACCGCAATCCGCTCGACGCCGCCGGCACGATCGGCCAGGATCCCAAGCACCTCGACACAATCTTCGACATCCTCAACGAGGACGAGAACATCGACGCGGTCGGTATGGAACTCTCGGCCACGTTCATGGCTCGCCGCTGGCAGGACAAGCCGGAGGAGTTCGACCGCTTGATCACTTCACTGAAGAAGTTCATGGCCGAGTCGAACAAGCCCTTCCTCGCCGCACTACACCCCAGCCACCAGGAAGAGGCCGCCCTCACCGCCCGCCTCAGGCTGCAAGAAGAGGGAATCCCCACTTTCCCCAGCTTCGAGCGCGCGGCGAATGCGCTGAGGAAAGCATCAGGGCTACAGTCGGTGTGAACGTGTCCAGTACTGGATGATCGAGGATCGACCACGGATGGCAGTGACCTGAATCATCATTTCCTGCCCATCGGCATCGACGAGGTGTAGCGATTCGTTGCCAGGTACGAAGGTCACAGGCTGTGCTTGTCCGCCATTGATTCCTATATTGGAGGTGTAGAGATAGGTTCGTCCGAGTTCGTCCATTGTTGGGTTAACCCTCCCCCGCAGGCCGGGAAGCGAACCAACCCCCTCGCGAATGATCGTCGCACCGCCGCGCTCAAGTGGCTCAAGTTCGATTACCAATGAGCGCTGCGACGGTGTCCAATCGTCAGCCACACCTGCAGTGCTCCCCGGCGCAGCAGCGAACACGGTCATCGGCAAATGGGTGGAATGGAGTTCGAGTCGGGCTTCACCATTTTCGTCGGTTCTGGCCTGTGTCCACGTGTGGTTGGGGTACAAGGCAAGCAGGTCAGCATTGGGAACCGGTCGGTCTCCTGTACGTACGGTGACGATAGTGTCGGCAGGTACGGTCTCGACGACCGCTGCCGGAAGGGTGACGCGCAGCTCTGCGCCTCCGAGCAAGTCGAACTGCGGTCGCTGGCCGGTGAGCGCAAGAGTTCGGGCAATAATCGTCGGGACACCGTCACCCCGGCGCTCGACAATGTATTCACGGTTGCCGCCGTCGATCCCCATTGTTCGCATTCGGCCCAACAGTTGCGCCAGAACATCGTTTCGCGTCGCCTGCCGAGAGTCCATCTCGTCGATGGTCAGGCTGTTCGGTAGGGAGCCAGGCGAATTGATCTCCAGCCGATTGGGAAACATTCGCAGTCGAATACGGGACCCTCGCATCGAGTAATCGCGATGTACGATAGCATTAACTACCGCTTCAAAAACTGCGGACTGACTATACTCTGCCGTTTCAATACGACCTGGCGCTTTTCTGGCGCCAACTCGCATATTGCGCAGCACAAAGTTGACGGTATCTCGAATCTGTTGTTGAATCGGTCCTGTGATCTCATGTCCATCGAGCTGTCCGTCGCTCGGATTCTCAGTCTGGTAATGAACGGCACCGATGCTTGCCTGTGGAAGATAACTGTGCGGTTCGGAAGTACAAACGAGGACACCAGCTACTGTAGCGCGTAGGACTCCACGTTCGTCAACGTCGAGCAAGCCAAGCTTCTTCAGCCCGATCTGTGGGTCGGCAAGTTGGTCACCGCTGAGCAACGGCTTCCAGATCTGCTCTTCCAATGTGCCGAAGCCCGTGTCATCGATCGTTTGTGAGTCGAAACTGCGAAACCTTGCTTGTCCGCGTCGCTGCGAGAGACGCAGACGCTCGTCCGAGGTCATCAATCGTCTGGAGCTACCGATACGGATGTGGCTGCGACCGTCGTATTCGTGCTGCGCGTAACCCGGAGGTACTACGACAACTACGAACGCACGACCGTCCAACTGCTCGCGATATATTTCGACCGCCAAGGTCGGCTTGATGCTATCTCGGCATATCTCTGTCACCTGTCGCTCGACTATGTCGAGCTCCTCCCGGCTCATGCCCTCGATACTGCCGTTGTCGGCCACACCTAACAGTAAACTGCCTCCGCTGGCATTGGCGAACGCGACGATCTCCTCTGCCCAGAGGTCGCGCTGATGACGGTCGAGTCGGCCGCTGCGAAATTCGACCGCCTTAAACTCCCATCGGTTGTCTTCGCCGATTAGAAGGCGGTCTTGCAGTTCCTCAGTGCGGTAGGGCATGATCATTCATCCATCTTACGCTAATCAAGCTCTATCCTCACGAGACTATGCCAACTCCCATCACCCCCCACGACCTCCATCACCGACTCTCCGATGACGCACCCATCGCCCTCATCGATGTCCGCGACCCGCCCGAGTACAACGCGTCGCACATCGTCGGTGCCTCGCTGATTCCTCGGCGGATGCTGGAGTTTGAGCTTTCGGAAGCTGTGCCGCACCCCGACACGCCGATTGTGCTTTGCGACGAGGATGAGCAGCGCGTCCACTACGCCGTCGCGACCGCTGAGGCGATGGGCTACTCCGATGTCTCGACGCTCTCAGGCGGTACCAACCGTTGGGCTTTTCTTGACCTGCCGACCGAGTGGGGCGTCAATGTGCCCTCGAAGGACTTTGGCGAGCGCGTCGAGGTTGTGCATCACGTCCCTGAGATTGACGCTGACGACCTCCATGCGCGAATCGAGCGCGGCGACGAGCTGGTCATCCTCGACACGCGCACGCCTGAGGAATATCGACGTGCGTGCATTCCAGGCGGTCGCAGCATGCCCGGAGGCGAACTTGCCTTTCGGATTACCGACGTCCTCGAGGACGCGCCGCCCGACGCGACGGTTGTGGTCAACTGCGCTGGCCGTACGCGCAGCATTATCGGCACGCGTGTCCTGCAGCGCATGGCGTTGGAGCGCGAGGTCGTTGGGCTCAAGAACGGCACCGCCGGCTGGATGCTTGCCGGTCACGAGCTCGAGTTCGGCGGTAATCGAGATGAGCTTCCGTCAGTCTCACCAGAGGGTCAGGCCGCGGCTGAGCAATACGCGCGTCGCTGCGCCGAGGAGGACGGCGTACAGCTGATTGACGTCGAGGAACTGGACGAGCTTCGCGAACGCTCACGGAGCGAGAGCGTCTACTTCATCGACGTTCGCACCGGTGCTGAGCACGAGGCGGGACACATCCCCGGATTTCGCTGGTTCGCCGGTGGACAGGCTGTGCAGCGCAGCGACGACGTCGCCGTGGTGCATCACGCGCCGATTGTGTTCGCCTGTGACGGCCTCGCAAGAGCTGCGTTGACCGCATCTTGGTATCGACAGATGGGCCATCGGCACATCTTCGCGCTTGAGGGTGGCGCCGGCGCCTGGACATCAGCAGGACGCGCGCTGGAGTCTGGCTCAGAGCGCGCGGAGCCGCTGTTGCTCAGGCAAGCCCGCGAATCGGTGAGGCTGGTCGAGCCGAGCGACGCATTCGATCCGCTGGATGCCCGTGTGCTCCACGTCGGAACCAGCCAGGAATTCGCTGATGGGCATCCCCCGGGCGCAGAGTGGGAGGCGCGAGCAGGGTTGGAACGGAATATTGAAGCCTATGATGACGAGCCGATCATCACGATCTGCGAGTCGGGCGAGCAATCGCTGCTGGCCGCTTACAGCCTGATCCAACGCGGCCGGACTGACGTGACGGCAGTCGCAGGCGGTATGGTCGCCTATCGCGAAGCCCGACTTCCGATCGAGGAAGGGTTGACTGGAGTCCTCTCGCCGCCCAATGACATCCTCGCCTTCGGGCCGCAGCGCGGCTACGCCGACATGCAGCATTATCTGCGTTGGGAAACCGCGTTGGGCGAGAAGTACGTGACCAAGGCCTGATCCTGATCCTAAGAGCTCCCCCCCCTTGGGGGAGCTGCCGAAGGCTGAGGGGGCCGGTGGTGGTGCTACCCGTCTCGCGAGCAGCGCCTCCTGATTCGCCAGAGGCCCCCTCAGTCACTTCGTGACAGCTCCCCCAAGGGGGGAGCTCTTGGAACCCGTAGCCCACGATCCAACACCGTGCGACACTTGGGGCATGGCTCGACTGCCCAAACTTCGGCGACGCGGATTGCAACCGCTGACCGATGCTCGACTGATCGTCGGGCTGGGCAACCCTGGCCCTGGATACTCAGGGAACCGACATAACGCAGGCATCCGTGCCGCCGAGCATGTTCGCAGGATGCTCAAGCTCCCGCAGCCGGAGCGCGAGTCTCGCTATCGGGTGTCTCAGGGCGAAACAGCGTTTGGTCCGGTCGCGGTGGTGTTGCCTCGTACGTTCATGAACGAATCGGGCAGAGCGGTGCAGGCGTTGTTGGACAAGTATCGCGCCGATCCCTCGGACCTGATCCTGCTGGTTGACGAGCTCGACATTGAGCCCGGCCGTATTCGTATCCGACCCTCCGGCTCCGACGCCGGACAACGCGGTATGCGCTCGATCAAGTCCGTGATCGGCGAGCTGGACTTTCCCCGCGTCCGAATTGGCGTCGGACGGCCAATGGTTGACGGACAGCCGTCGCGTCACCCGGACGATGTGGCCGATTGGCTGCTGAGTGATCCGGGCTCGTCGGAACGACTGTTGATGCATGAGGCGGAAGTGCGGGCGGCCGAGGCGGTCGTGCATCTGCTTGAGCACGGTGTGGAATCGGCGATGAATCTGTACAACAGAAATCCCTCTAACGAAGGTCCTAAAGCGGAAAGTGAATCAAGCAATGTCGAGACGCAATAGTCAACGCAGCGCCGACGCGTTGGAAGCGTTCGCGGCCTGCTTCATCGCTTACACGTTGTATCCGTCGGCCCAGCGATTGGTCAGCTATCTTGATGAGACCGACGATGATGAGATTCGCGCCGACGCCAGGGCTGCAGCCGATTCACTAGCGTCCATTCGGGAACGGATACTGGCGTTCGTTGACAACCCCACAGGTTCTCCGGACAACGAACAGGTGGAGGCTCTGCAAGCTCAGTTGAGCCAGGTTCAAGAATCAATCGACGAACAACGTTCGACCATTGCCGAGTTGCAACAGCAGCTCGATCAACGTGACACACAGATGCAGCAGAACAACGAGGCACACTCGGCCGAGCGAGACCGTTTGATTGAGGAAGCGCAGGCGGCTAGCGCCCGTATCAAGGATCTGGATAGAGCGCTCTCGGAAGCGCAGGAAGAGAATCACAAACTGCGCGCCAAGAGTTCCAGCTACGAGGCGGTCCTGCGAGAGCGGGCTTCGGTTCCGTCGCAGTTGATCGACTCGGATGAGCCGGAGGAATCGGAACTCACGATTGAAGGCGTCATCGAGATCGCTCGTGAGCAATGTGATCGAGTGCAGCTCCCCGACGCCGCTATGAGAGAGATCGAGGCGCTCGAATCGGATGAGAAATCGGGCGACTGGGCCCGCGAGATCCTGCGGGGTCTGCAAGCGCTTCAGGCCTACGCGAACGAGGCGGAACACTTCACCGGCGGATTCTGGGAATGGTGCGAGCACAGCAACCATCCCGACACCTGGAACGCGTCACCGCAAAAGTTGGCGATGAGCGAGTCGGACACCGTCAAGAACGACGGCCGCCTCTGGCGACAGCGCCGCTTCCTGGTCAGCACAGAGGTCGAACCCAACGGCTACAAGCACATGGAAGCGCACCTCAAGATCGCGGAGGGCGGTGGACAGCATATTCCCCGACTGTACTTCCACGACGACGCCAAGGGTCGCACAGGTCAGATCCACATCGGATTCATCGGCCCGCATCGGCTTGTATCTACCGGGCAGAGCTAAGGCTGCCGGACGTAGCCGGCGCAAGTCCACGCGATGCAGCCATCAATGCCCTTTGTGCGTTTGCGTCGGCCCTGGCGAGCGTTTCATTTCCGTCATTGCCGCGCTCCGTCGCGGCAATCTCGCCGCGTCCAGCAAAGGCGGATTTGGGCGAATCAGCGAGATACCCGCGGCAAGCGCGGGTATGACGGAGCTAACTGCGTCTATGTAAACGCACTGAGGATGTCTCTGCAAGGGGATGCGACAGAGGGTTTTGTGTTCAGGGTCTCGTCCAGCAATTCCCGACGTGAACACGCCCTACGCTAAGCACAGACGTCAGCGGACGGAGATTGCGCGCGTGGGCGCCACCGACCCGCACGACATGCCGCACGACACTCCGCCCGGATTGCTTGTCGGGTTGGGTGACGCTGTGCTCAGCGCGGTGCGGCACTTCGACGACCAACCCTCGCTAGGTGCTCCCGACGCGGCCAAGCCCGCTGTCCTGGCATCGCTGGCAGCCCGACATCCCGGTCCCGTCCTGATCCTGACACCGACGCCCGCATCAGCCGCCGACTTACTTGACGCGCTGCCGCTTTGGCTGCACGCAGCGGATCGTGAACGGCTGCGCGCCTTCCCTGCTCGCGAGACCGCACCATATGAGCGCCAGCGACCCGCTCCAGACATCGTCGAAGCTCGGCTTGCGACGATTGAGTCGCTCCGCTGCGACTCGCCGATCGTCGTGGCCGATATTGACGCCGCGGCGCAGCGCACGCTCTCCACCATCAGTTCCATGATCACGATTCGCCAGGGATCCGAGTTGCGGCTTGATGGGCTGGTGCGAACGCTGGACTCGCACGGCTATGCGCGTCATCGGATCGTCGTCGAACCGGCAATGTTCGCCGTGCGCGGCGGCATCGTCGACTTCTGGCCGCCCGCCGAAGACAAGCCTGTCCGCGTCGAGTTGTTCGGCGATGAGGTCGAATCGATTCGCCGCTTTGATCCGTACAGCCAGAGGTCAACTGATTCCGTCGAGCAGGTCTCGTTGCGACCTGCACGAGAGTGGAGTTATGGCGATGAGTCGAAGCCGCTGGTCGAGCGGCTCCTGGAATCGGTTGACACCGACGATGGCGCAGGTTGCTCGTCGACCAACGAAGAGCCGAACGTCGAATCGACAGTACTGGCGCTCGACATCGAACAACTGCGCAATGGGAGTTCCACCTCGCGGCCCGACTTTTGGACGCAGTTCCTCGCGCCGGGCACGATCTTCGATCATCTGTCCGGAGAGGCGCTCATTCTGGTTGACGAGCCGCACGACATTCAGGCTCGGACGCAGGATCGCGATGAGCGCGCCGAACACGCCCGAAGCGAACTCGAACGTGGCGGCCGCATTCCCAGAGGACTGCCGCATCCGTGGTTGACTGAAGCCGAAGTCGCCAACCGACTTGGCGATCCTGCGGGAACGGTCCGTACGATCTCACGTCTGGCCAGCGGCGCACAACGATTGCCCTTCCGTCCCGCCGAGCGGCTCGCCGGCAAGTTGGCCCAGTTGTTTGAGTCGCTGCGCAACAATGACCACGCCGGAGCACGTGTCCTGGTCTCGCTGCAGGCCGCCCGACTCTCGGAGTTGATGGCCGACCTGGGACTGCCCCTGGCGACACTCGAGGCAGAGGCGCTGCCTGCTCCGAACGCGATCTCGGTCGGACGCGCGGCGATCGCAGAGGGTTGGCGGCTCGACGATCCCGTCTCAGGAGAGCGCCTCGCGACGCTAATCAGCGACACCGAGATCTTCGGCTTCGAGCGTCAACGGCAGCGCCGACCGCTCAGGTCACGATCCGCGCCGGTTGCCGATCCTCACTTGTTGGAGACGCTCAAGCCCGGCGACTTTGTCGTGCACGTCGATAGCGGAATCGGCCGGTTCCAGGGTGTCGTGCATGAGCGGATTGGGGGTCGTGAGGGTGAATACCTGGACATCCGCTTCGCCAAGGGCGACCGTTTGCTGGTGCCGACCGACAAGCTGGATCGGGTCCAGCCGTACGTCGGACCATCGGACGCGCCGCCGTCACTAACCCGCCTCGGAGGCGGCGCATGGCAACGCGCCAAGGCGAAGGTGCGTGGTGCCGTTGCCGAGATCGCCGATGATCTGCTGGAGATCCACGCTGCGCGAGAGACCGAGCCAGGCATCGCCATTGAACCTGACACTCCCTGGCAGATCGAACTCGAAGCGTCATTCCCGTACGTCGAAACACCCGACCAGCATCGAGCCATCGAGGAAGTCCGAAGCGATCAGGAAACCGCCCGGCCAATGGACCGACTGATCGTGGGAGATGTCGGCTACGGCAAAACCGAAGTCGCCGTCCGAGCCGCGTTCAAGGCTGTGATGTCCGGACACCAGGTCGCAGTCCTCGTGCCTACGACCGTGTTGGCGCAGCAGCACTACGAGACGTTCCGGCAACGTCTGGCGGCGATGCAGGTGCGGGTCGGTTTGCTCTCACGGTTGCGCACCAGCGCCGAGCAACAGGCCACTGTGGCTGAGCTCAAGGCCGGATCAACCGACATCGTGATCGGCACGCATCGGCTGTTGCAGCAGGACATCGGATTCAAGAGCCTCGGCCTGCTGGTAATCGACGAGGAACAGCGATTCGGCGTCGAGCACAAGGAACGACTCAAGAAACTGCGGCGCGAGGTCGATGTGCTGACCCTCTCGGCGACGCCGATTCCACGTTCGCTGCATCAGGCGGTCACCGGAATCCGCGATATGTCCACGATTGCCACGCCGCCCGAGGAGCGGCTGCCGATCAGCACCTACGTGATGGAACGAGACGACAGCGTGATTCGCGAAGCGATCCTGCGCGAACTGGATCGCGGCGGACAGGTCTACTTCTTGCACAATGAGGTACGGACCATCGATCGGGAAGCGCTGGAGTTGGGGCGGCTCGTTCCGGAGGCTAGCTTCCTCGTGGCGCACGGCCAGATGCCATCGAATGTCCTGCGCGATCACATGGAGCGCTTCACCCACGGCGAGGCCGATGTGCTGGTCTGCTCAACGATCATCGAGTCGGGCGTCGACATTCCCCGCGTCAACACGATCATCCTTGACCGCGCCGAGCGGCTCGGCCTGGCGCAGATGTATCAGTTGCGAGGCCGTGTCGGACGGTCCAGCGTTCGCGCCTACGCCTACTTGATGACGGAGCCGTACCGGTCGCTGTCAGAGGTCGCGCAGCGTCGCCTGGCGACGATCATGGAGGCGGACGACCTGGGCGCAGGATTCCAGATCGCGCTCAAAGACCTCGAGATCCGTGGGGCGGGCAATCTGTTGGGCGCGCAGCAATCCGGCCACATCGGCGCGGTCGGATTCACGCTCTTCACCCAGCTTCTGTCTGAGGCGGTAGAACGGGCCAGAGCCAGGCGCTCCGGCGAGCAACCGGTGCGTCGCCCACAGGGCACGAGAGTCCACGTCGACCTCGCGCTGCCCAGGTTCCTACCCGATACGTACGTCGAAGACATCGGACTACGGATGACGCTCTATCAGCGGCTTGCTGCCGCCGATTCGCCTGAGGCAGTCGCGGACTTCGCCCAGGAACTGGACGATCGATTTGGTCCCCTACCGCTGCCTGCCTCGAATCTGCTCGGAGCGGTCAAACTCAAGGTGCTCGCCTCGAGGATCGGCGCAGAGTCGATTCAGTCGGAAGGCGATAGCGTGGTGGTCAGGCTGGCCTCGGGGATCATGTTTAGTCCCGGCCAGCGGCGGCTCAACGTGCCAAGGCAGATTCAGATCGGTTCAACTCAACTGCGCTACACGCCGTCGGGACGTCTAGTGGAGTCGGAGTGGGAGCGCGTTCTATCAGAGATATTGGAGCAGCTGGCAACGGCCTAGGGTCTGTTTACATGGGGTGTGGAACAGCGCACGGAAGCTACACAGGTCTGCCGATGGGGAGCGAGACCCCCTCAGCCTTCGGCAGCTCCCCCTGCAAGAGACCGATGCGCAACCTCCAACTCCCCTCTCCCCCCCTTGCGGGGGGAGATGTCACGGAGTGACAGAGGGGGGGGTCGGTCGGTGAGTACCAGATAGAAGCTGCGGACGGGACCCCCCCTCTGCCCCCGGGTCAAGCCCGGGGCAGGCTTTCGGCATCTCCCCCGCAATTGGGGAGAAGGGGAGTTGTGCATCAATCTCTGCAAGGGGGAGCGGGGAGTCCAGGTGCGCCATGTATGGGTTCTCAGCATCCATGTGAACAGGTCCTAGCGCCCTGGGCAGTACACCTGAAGCGGCCATAGCCTTCTGCAATGGCTGCAGAAGACCACATAAAGGATGATGAACCAGCGTTGGACGATCTGACCATGTGCCAGATTGCGACGTTGGCGTTGTTCGAGATGGGAGGCGCACGCCAACGCTTCGACTCCGCGGACATCGCTGTCCGCTGCCACACGTTGTCGCGAGGGAGATTCGGGCGGAAGAAGCATCGCCACCTCCCGAATCTCGGCGCAGTCGCTGAAGCTCACACCGATACAGCTACGCCGACCATCGCCAACGGCGACATCCAGTTCCGTTCGTCCGACCGTACGATTCCAGCGGCGCCGTCTACACGCCGGTCAGTCTCGCCACGAGATCAGACGGCCTGGAGTTCAGCGTCGGCGCGTGGGGTACGTATCACATCGAGATATCGCATACGCTGAACGCCCCGCGTTTGGACTACGATGGCGCAATCAGTTCAGGCTGTCGCGGCAGAATTGAGGAGCGGAGCGATGAACCATCCGGCGACATCCAGCCACCTCGATCGACGGCGCGCGCGCGTGATCACGTGGCGGATTCTGGTAATCGTCGCGCTCGGCGTCGCCGCGCTGTTCGTCTCGGTGACCGAGGTCCACGCCGTCAACATCACCAGTTCCGTCAGTGGAACAGTCAAACACGACGCGACGACCGGCAATCTTCAAGTCACCGTCAGCTTGAACGATCCGACCGAGCTCAATCTCCTCCTCACCGTAGTCAGCCTCAGGCATGACGTCGCGACGCTGGTCGCCGACGGTTATGAGTCCACGAGGCAATCGTTTCTTTTCGCCGATGGTCAACCGCAGACCCATTCCTATCAGGTGAAACCGCTCGCGAACGGCCGGGCGACCATCGTGTGGGACATCCGCAGCCGCAACGGCGGCACGCGCTATCACGCTTACCACGTCTATCAGGTCGATTTCAGCGGCGTTCCAACGCCGGATCCACCAATAGCCATGACCACCAAGACCGCCAACAACGTGACGATCAGCGAAATCGCTGCCGATCCGTGGCACGCATGGGGCGACGGCAATGCCCGCATGGACCACGTCATCGGCGACAGCACTTCGCTCACCTACGCGGTCACGTTGACGGCGAACGGCGGGGCCTGCCCCACATCGGCCACGGTCAGGATCAGCGTATCGGGTGATCAGACCGACCCTGTGCCCGAGTATGCTAGCAGGAAGTCCGAAGTGGGTATTGCGATCGGCGGCGACGTACCAGCGACTCGGACGCCGATCGGCGACGCCCCCAACAGCGCTATCGACCTCAGCTTCAATGCGTGCGACGCCGCGCAGCAGGTCACCGTATACGGCATTCCCGATTCCGACGACTGGTTCAGCAAGCTCACGCTCAACCACACGCTTACGCACAAGGCCGGAACGAGCCTGGAGCCGCCGCTCGCCGGCCCGGCGCTGAAGCTGTTCGTGTTCGATATGTCCACATTGCACACACCCGACTACGGCTCGCCGTACGATCCTCTTGCCAGCCATCTATGGACGTACTTCAACGGAGTTCGCAACTATAACGGGTGGCTGTATATCCGTGCCCCCCGGCCGACGGCCTCGGGCGATCCGGCGTCAGACTGGGTCGAGTTCTGCATGAAGATACCGAACTACCAGCATGTGGTCGCCGCCCGCGAAACGATTCCGATGCCTCAGCTCACCCTTGTGCCATATCAGGAAACATGGCGTGAGCGCAGTTTCAACGAATGGCGTGAGCGCCTCAATCTCGATCAATATGCCAAGGGCAACGTGCCGCCGTACGAGTTCCAAGTATTCTCAGAGATTGTGGAAACCGAAGAAGGGCTGTGTCAGACTGTTGCAGGCTCAGGCGTCGACGGTACGTGGAGCACGTTCTACGACGGGTCGGCGCAGACCGATGGCTACAAGATCGGCAATGTCACGATCCCGCAAGCCCACTTCGGATACTTCATCAACGTACGGGTCAGAGGCGTCGTCGCGAAGCGAACGAACCTCGATGGCCGCGTCGTCGAAACTTGGCCAGATAGGCACTTCGGCGATCGCGCTCAACTCGTATTCGGAATTGCGGAGTTCCACCTCTCTTTCCTCGCACGCAGTGTAAACATCGCGAGCCCGCGATGATAGTGTCGAGTTTCCATCCCCTCTCCCTCCCGGAGAGAGGGGATGGATGTTGCACAACCCTCTTCGGGGGGAGAGGGGGCCAGAGTTCGGCTGATGCGCAGGGCTCCACTGAGTGAGGGTCGGTCGATCCTCGTGATCCGGCGCTTGCTGCCGGTAGGCTGCAAGTATGCGACTACGATCGTCCTGGACCCTACTCATTGGCGCGGCCTTGATTGGGCTGCCGGCGTTGATCTTTCGACTCGGCGGCATTCATGCCAGCACCGAGGTTGAAGTCGCGATCTTCGGCATCGGCATTCTCTCCGCCGCATTCCTGATTTCGACCGGCGCCGAGGCGGCCCAGCACGATATTCCAGCGGCGCTCTCCGTCGCCGTCATTGCGTTCATTGCTGTGCTGCCCGAGTACGCCGTTGATCTGCTGCTCGCCTGGGAGGCGGGAAAAGGGATTCCGGGTAAGGACGAATTGGCCCTGGCCAATATGACCGGCGCCAACCGACTGCTGCTCGGCGTCGGCTGGGCGACTGTGATCTTCCTGTTCGCCTGGAAGGCGGGCGGACCTCGTCATCTCGTCACGTCGGCCGCTCGCAGCTCGTGGAGAGCATTGCGACGCCGCTCCGCAGACCCGACCGAGCCTCTGCTGCATTTGCCCGGCGGCATCGGCCTCGATATCGGCATCCTCGCCGTTGCGACGCTGTACTCCTTCCTCATTGTGGTCAAGGGTCGGATAGCGATCGAGGACACCATCGTCCTCGGGTTGCTGTTCCTCTGGTACATCATCCGCTTGACGCGTTCACCGGTCGAAGAGCCGGAGCTCGAGGGTCCGGCGGCCACCATCGGTGGATTGCCGACCGGACGCCGCCGCGCCATGGTGACCTTCCTGATTGTCTACTCGGCGCTCGTGATTGCGATTTCAGCCGAGCCATTTGTCCATGGACTGGAGCAGATCGGCCGCGATGTCGGCATCGGCGAGTTCTTCGTGATCCAGTGGATCGCCCCACTGGCCTCGGAGTCTCCGGAGTTTTTCGCCGCCCTGTACCTGGTCTGGCGTGGCTCAGCCGGGATGGGCGTCAACATGCTGATCTCCAGCAAAGTCAACCAATGGACCCTGCTGATCGGGTCGATCCCGGTCGCCTACATGGCCGCCGGCGGCGCAATCACGGGACTGGAATCGAGCCCGCTGCAGCGGGCCGAAGTCTTCATCACGGCGGCGCAATCGGCGTTCGGTGTGATGTTGATCCTCGACAGACGGCTCACAGCTCGCGCCGGTTTTGCGTTGCTCAGCCTGTTCCTGGCGCAGTTACTGACACAGTTCTTCTTCCAGGACAACAATCTGCCGCGCGTGATCTTCGGTGTGATCTATCTCGGTCTGACCGCATTGCTGATCTCGCAGCACTGGCGTAGCATCATGCCGACACTGCGCGAAGCGTTCCGCTCACCGGGCTCGGCAGCGGCCGCGTATCAAACCCATGACAACAGCGCAGCAGCCGATCAGGCAACAGAAGGCAGGAATGAATGACTGACTGGAACGATCTGTCCGACCAACTCCAGGGCGCATTGGGACTGGCGAGCAAACCGCTGGCGATTACTTTTCACGACTCGACATCTGGAGTCACCGGATTCGACAATCCAATGCCCGCTCCTGCGGATGACGGTCGCACCGGTCGCGTGCCTGCCGGCTGCGTCTTCTGGATGCACGCCGCCGATCGCACGTTCTCGACCGTGGCCGCCGACCATGCCAACTGCTCGGTCGGGTCGGTGACGCACGGATTCCTCGGCCTCGGCGACGTCCTTGAAAACGGCGACGTCAGCGCGTTGCTGGAGTCCGGCTGAGTGACTGCGGAGGCTGCGATGGGCATTCCGGTGGTCGAGGAGAAGCCAGAGGAAGTCGTCTACGGCCCGCTCGGCGAGTCGCCGACGGACCCCGACGTCGTGCTGCTGCGCATCACCGGACGTCAGTTGATGGTGCTGCACGACGCGTTCCCTGGAATGCGGATTGAAGGTAAGCCGCAGTGTCACATCATTGCGATCGCCAAGGCTGGTGAGATGGCGGCGTCGGTCGGCTGTCAGCTCTCCAGAGTGCGCACGCAGATGCCGAATGCGGAGATGACCTGTGCAATTCCGGCGACGCAGTTGAGCGATCTGCTCGAGCGACTGAGCGAGACGGCAGGGGCAGACCACGCAGTCGCCCAGTACGCCGCCGATGACATGGCCCGCTTCGCCTAATCTCCAACCACCTCCTCCAAAGGAGGTGGTGTCACGAAGTGTCGGAGGAGACGGTTATGCCTGGACTGTGGTTCGAGGAGCTTGAGCCGGGGCTCGTAATCAAACATGAGCCCTCCAGGACCGTGACCGAGACGGACAACCTGCTGTTCACGGCGCTCACACATAACGCCCAGCCGTTGCATCTCGACGCTGAGTTCTCGGCTGGTACGCAACACGGTCAACGAATCGTCAATAGCATCTTTACGATGGGGCTCGCCGTTGGTCTGAGCGTCGCCGACACGACGCTCGGCACCACACTGGGCAATCTCGGCTTCGACGAAACGACATTCCCCAATCCGGTGTTCATCGGAGACACAATCACCTGTGAGACGGAAGTGATCGAACGTCGGGAGTCGCGCAGCCGTCCCGACCGAGGCGTGGTGACGTTCGAGCACCGGGGAATCAATCAGCGGGGCGAACTGGTGGTCAAGTGTCGTCGAGCCGGCATGATGCTCAAGAGGCCGCCGACCGGGTAGTCAGGCGCCTCGCAAGATTACTGCAACCGCCAGCGCGACAATCGCGGCAATCGTTGATCCCCACATGACCATGATCCATCGCAGATGGGAGTTGAACTTGGCCTGCATCTCCGCGAGCATTTCGATGCGCAAGACTTCGAGGTCTGTCTTGGTCGCGAGTTTGCTGGTTGATTCGGTGATGCCTTCGTCAACCACCTTAGCCAACTCTGTGGCCGCTTCGGAGGGAGCGTCCATTTCGCGGACTAGGATGTTGTGGAATCTCATCTTGTCGAGTGCCATGACTGTATGATAACACAGGGACAGAACAACTGTGCTCGATAGCGAACTGCTGCTGTTCTCTTTCGCGTTGAGGCACAGACTCGGCTGGGTGATACGATGAGCCGCGTCGGAGCGTGGCGCAGTTTGGTAGCGCACTTGACTGGGGGTCAAGAGGTCGCCGGTTCAAATCCGGCCGCTCCGACCATTCCACTACCCTGCGTTTGCGACCGAGCGCAACATCGCGCTGCTTGCGGCAGGTGATCTATGAGACTCTCCCGTCCCCGAATTGAACCCGTTCTTGACGATGACGCAACCGATGAGCAGCGCGAGATCCTCGCCGCCGCCGGACGCGGGCGCTCGCCGCTGAACGTCCAGCGCACCATCGCCCAGTATCCGGAGCTGGCTCGAGCTCGTCAGTCATTCACACAGCACGTGATGGGTGACACATCGCTGCCAGCGCGCGAGCGCGAGTTGCTGATCCTGCGCACAGGCTGGAACTGTCAGTCGGAGTACGAGTTCGGTCAACACTCCCGCTTTGGCAAGTCCGTCGGACTGACCGACGACGAGATTCGCCGAGTGACGCTTGGTCCTGACGCCGAAGGCTGGGACAACTTCGACGCGACGCTCCTGCGTGCAGCCGACGAGTTGCACCATGATGCGTTCATCAACGACTCGACCTGGCAGGCACTCGCTGAGCGTTACAACACCAAGCAACTGATGGATGTCGTCTTCGCGGTCGGTCAGTATCACATCGTGTCGATGGCGTTGAACAGCTTCGGCGTCCAGTTTGAGCCAGAAACCAGCGAACGCTTCCCCAAGTAACCAGACATTGGAGATTGAATCATGACAACAGCAGCAGCTCCGGCGACAGTTGTACTGGTGCACGGCGCCTGGCACGGTCCATGGTGTTTTGACAAGGTCGTTGAAGGTCTTGAAGCGCGAGGCGTACCGGTGGTCGCCGTTGAGCGACGCCGCATGCATGAGCCAAGCGGGACGCTGCGCGGCGTCACCGATTCGGCCGAGAACGAAGCGATCGTGCGTGCTGCGCTGGACGAAGTCGAGGGACCGGCGGTCCTGCTGGGTCACTCGTTCGGAGGCGTGCCGATCACGACAGCGCCGCTGGGCAATGACAACGTCAAGCACCTCGTCTATCTGACGGCGATCATGCCCAACACCGACGGCTCGATGCCCGACAACTTCGTCAACCCCGAACTGGCGACCGCCGTGATCGCCGGCGAGGATGGATCGACGACCGTCCAGGCGGACAAGATCCGCTATGCGTTCTACAACCAGTGCTCGGACGAGGACTACGAGCACGCGCTGACTCAGTTAGTCCGCGACGACGCGGCCATTCCCTTCGACGCGCCGCGAGACACTGCCTGGAACAAGATCACCACGACATACGTCGTCTGCACCAAAGATCAGGCATTGCTCGCTGAGGGTCAGCGAGCTCTCGCACGTCGAGCGGATCGAGTCGTCGAGTGGGCAACCGATCACTCGCCCTTCCTCTCCGCACCCCACTTGATGGTCGATCTGCTGGACGGCCTCGCGAGAGAGTACGCCGAATGAGCGAACCTGTCGGTTGCGCCGCTCCTCAATGACAGAGCGCCCGCAGCGACGTTCGCTGCGTCACGCCCACTTTGACTACTCTCATTCAGGTCCGTACTTCATCACAATCGTCACTCAGCATCGGCTCGCGCTGTTGGGACGGATAGTCGATGCAGAATTGCAGCTAAGCGCGGCAGGCGAAATGATCAACAGGCATTGGCTTGCGCTTCCCAAACGATTCCCAGGAGTCGCCCTCGACGAGTTCGTTGTCATGCCTAATCATGTCCACGCTGTGTTGTCAATCACCGATGAAAGCGATCCTGTAGGGGCGCCCCTTGTGGGCGCCCGTCCCCTCTCACATCGCGACAGGACAACGAGCAAGATCACGCTGGGAACTGTGGTCGGTGCGTTCAAGTTGCTCACGACGGTCGCCTACACCAAAGGCGTAAGGGGATCGCACTGGAAGCCGTTCGACAACAGGCTGTGGCAACGCAACTACTATGAACACGTCGTCAGGGACGAGCAGTCCCTCGACCTGATCCGAAGCTACATTCAGGCAAATCCTTCAATGTGGGAAACCGACCCTGAGAATGCAAGGACTGGCGACGGCCTCAAGCACGGGCGACCACAAGGGTCGCCCCTACGGGAGCCATGGATGGTCTAGCTAATCGTTCCGCCGGCCGTAATGCCTATCGACTATTCGTCCAACAGGCGATCCAGCAGCTTGGTTGGGCTGGCGGGGAGGGACTCCATTCGGATTCCGGTTGCGTCGTAGATGGCGTTGGCGATCGCCGCCAGCGGCGGGACGATTGGCACTTCGCCGACGCCACGCACGCCGTAGGGATGACTTGGGTTGGGTACTTCGACCAGGATGGTCTCGATCTCGGGTAGGTCGAGCGCGGTCGGCATGCGGTAGTCGAGCAGGCTAGCGTTGGTCATACGACCGTCGGCCGAGTAGACGTACTCTTCGGTCAGCGCCATGCCGGCGCCCTGGGCGACACCGCCCTGGACCTGTCCTTCCACGTACGACGGGTGGATGGCGGTCCCCACGTCCTGGACGGCCGAGTAACGCAGCACGTCGACCTTGCCGGTGTCCTGGTCGACGGCCACATCGACGATGTGGCAGCCGTAGGCCGGGCCGGGCTTGGTCGGCAGCACGTCGGCCTGGCCCTGGATCTGACCGCCGGTTGACGGCATCTGGGCGCAAAGCTCCTTGAATGTGAATTGCTTGCCGTCGGGTCCGCTGATTACCCCGTTCTCGTAGGAAACCGAATCAGCATCGACGTCCCAGATCATCGCAGCGCGCGCTTCCATCTGCTGACGAGCGTCAAGCGCGGCTTCGTGGACCGCAATGCCGGTTGCGTACGAGACGCGGGAACCGCCGGTGACGTGAGTGAACCCGATCGAGTCGGTGTCGACGACCTGCGGTCGGACCAGGTCGAAGTCGATGCCCATCGTCTCGGCAAACTGCATCGCCAGACCGGCACGCTGTCCACCGATGTCGACCGAGCCGACCGACAGGTTGACGGTGCCGTCCTGGTTGATAGCGGCGTACGCGGCCGACTCCATGCCGGCGTTGGTCCAAAAGCCCATCGAGACGCCTCGACCGAGCAGACGGCCGTCTTCGTCAATGCCGATCTCGGAGCGGTAGTGCGGCGAGTCCATCGCCGCCTGCATCGTTTCCTCTGCGCCAATCTTGGGCATGACGACACCGTCCGCGCGGCGTGTTCCCTCGTGGGCCGAGTTCTGCGCTCGCAGCTCCATCGGATCGCGTTCGAGACGCTCAGCCAGTTGGTCAATCAACGACTCGACAGCGAACGTGCCCTGCGGCGAACCAGGCGCTCGGTAGGCCTGACACTTCGGCTTGTTGGTGACCACGTCGAGCGCGTTCACATACATGTGCTCGATGTCATACGACGAGAACATGCAGGTCGCGCCGGCGCCCACGGGCGAGCCTGGGAAGGCTCCGGCTTCGTAGGCGAGCGTGGCTTCGACCGCCACGATCGTGCCGTCATTCTTGGCCCCAATCCGGCAGCGGACGTAGGTCGCCGAGGTCGGGCCAGTGCCGATCAATACCTCTTCGCGATTCATGTACATCTTGACCGGACGGCCGGTGATCTTGGACATGACTGCAGCGGTTGGCTCCATGTACGCAGGCAACTTCCCGCCGAATCCGCCGCCGATCTCCATTGGGATGACCTTGACTCGAGCCAGCGGGATATCGAGCATTTTGGCCACCGTCGCACGGACGGCGAAGGGGCCCTGGGTCGAGACCCAGACGGTCAGCGTGCCATCCGAGTTCCAGTGGGCGGTGCCGTTCTGCGGCTCGATGTAGCCCTGGTGAGCTGCGGCCGTCTCAAACTCGCCTTCGATGACGATGTCCGCCTGCTCGAATCCCTTGGCCGGGTCACCCTTCTCAAACTCCAGTTGTGAGGCGACGTTGGAATCTCGCTCGCCGCGACCCTCGCCCGGCACGAACCGGGCGACCATCTCCACGGTCTTCATACCGTCGTGCAGGATTGGCGCGCCTTCGGCCATCGCGTCGTGTACCGACAGCACCGGCGGCAGCACCTCATACTCGACATCGATCAAGGACAGCGCGTCCTCGGCGATGTGCATGTCTGTCGCGCAGACGGCGGCGACGGCGTGGCCTTGGTACAACGCCTTGTCCGAAGCAAGAACGTTCTGCAGCACCCACTTGTAGGGCGAGACCGACTCGCCGAAATCGACATACTCGTCGTCGGCGCCGGGCAGATTGTCGTGCGTGATCACACTCTTGACGCCATCGAGCGCCTCTGCGCGTGAGGTGTCGATGCTGAGGATGCGGGCGTGGGCATGCGGCGAGCGCAGCAGGCGGCCGTGAAGCATGCCGGGCAGATCAATGTCGGCGCCGTAGCGCGCGCGTCCGGTGACTTTATCGACGCCGTCGGGTCGGATCGGTCGTGTTCCGACGACGCGGTAGCCATGATCGCTGGCAGGTTTCGTCTCGGTGGTCATCGGCGGCTCCTCTTCGCTCTGGTTGGTTGTCAGAAGTAGGATATGCGCTCTCGACCCCGATCGGTTTCGAACGGGTCAACACCCAAGCGGGGCGGACGATGTCCGCCCCGCTTCCGGTCGTGAGCCGACAGCGCCTGGCGTCAGGCGACGTCGGGTTCGAGTCGTGGGAACAAGCCGGACCCAGCGAGGAGAGCGTCGGCGTCGAAGTCGTCTATCGAGTTGCTAGCTCGCGACTTCGGCTTGTTAACGCCTCGGTTTGGCAGTCGGTAGCTGAACAGCTTCATGTCGTGTTCAATGTCGAGCAGCCTGAGCCAGTCGACGCTGTGATAAATGCTGTTCATCCGCTCCGGGAACCCGGCCACCGCGATGCGCCGATTGGGGGCGCCCTCAGTTGAGCGCAGTTTCTCAAGCAGGCGGAAGAAATCGCCATCGTGGCTGATCAGCAACACGTTCGCCGGCCACTGGGACAGGGTGAGCAGCAGCTTGTTGATCGCCTCGTCAACCACCGAGCGGCCGTCCTCGCGCACGAATGCCTGCGGCTGAAACCCGGGCATCTGCCGCAGGAAGCGGAGGAATCCACCGAGTTTGTGGCGTTGCTCCTTCTCACCTGAGGGGAACGACAGTACTGGCACGACCAGCGCTCGGTCTTCGCCAATCTGGTTGCTGATCCAGTGTCTCAGCTTGTTCCAGTCCCAACGCTTGTCACGGTCCAGTTCGACGCCTTCGTTGCCGGTCGGGTTAAGCAGCTCGTACAGGGTGCTATCGACGTTTTCAGAGTCAATCAGAACGACGAGCGGGACCGATCGGTCGAAGACATCGTCCAGCGGCTCGGCCGATGAGTGCCGAGGCTGCGACTGCGGCCGATGCTGTCGCTCCGACTGCGGTTGGAGCCGAGGCTGTGGCGCAGGCTCTGGTTTCGACAAGAGCAGGGGGGACCTTTGAAGCGATGCGCGTCTGGAGGTTCCCTGCCGATCGCCAGCATCGACCGCCGCCCCAGAGACCAGCTTGGACTGCTCGGCGACCGCGGTCTCACCTGGCTGCCGTTGAGGCAGATTGCGGTAATGACGAGCGCTCGCGGCCCCAATCTCGACGAAGTCCCAGACCTTGCAGAACTTCGCCAAGTCACCCGCAGTGAAACTGCTCTTACGCTCGAAGTGGAGGAGCGACACGTCCCGCTGTTCAGCCAGTTTCAAGAGCGCGGCACGGATGGCATCCGAGCGGCAGCCGCCGCAGACGTACACCACGTGACTGGCGTCATCTTGCTCCAGTTCCTGCAGACGGTCGATCAGCCGAGCGTCATACCTACTGCGGTCCGAATCGAACGGGAAGAGCGAGATCAGGTGCAGCGGGTAGCCGCGTGCCTGCGCCCAATGGTGAAACAGGTAGAGTGGGTGGCTGCTGTCGCGTTCGTAGTCGATCAGCGTGATCTGCGGCTTGTGCGCTCCCTCCGGCAGCGCCGACTTGGCAGTGTCCTCGATCTTGCAGTAGTCGATCCGATCCTCCGCTTGCATCGGCCCTTCCCCGAGCAGGTTGCTCTGCGCCAGGAAAATGTCGTCGGCGTTGATGATTGTGACGATGTCGCTGTGTTCGTAGGTCACAACGTACCTTTCTGTACCGTGTTTCGGGTCAAGAGTGAGACTCCGGCAGGCGGCCGACCCGGTGCGCGCCGCCGAAGGGGGACGGACGGCATGCCGTCCCTCTGTGCCGATCAGCTCTTGGAGCTAATCGGCACAGGTAGTCGGGTGCGTTTAGCCGTTTTCCACCGGCAATTCCGGTGGCGTATTGTTGGCGGCCAGTCCCCTGAAAAAGGGGCGGCGTGACGAACTCCGCCGGCTGATGGAATCAGCGGCTTCCGTATGTTCGAGCAAGTCAACCGCGCACCGGGATGTGCGCCGCCGACCTCGCTCATGTTCTCTGCAAGACTCCTGCGACCGCGTCCGAAGTCGAGACCGGAGTGAGTCTGCTCATCAGATTTCCTGACCGTACGTCAGGAGTCGTAAAGTGGGGTGCCCAACTAGCCAATGCACGATCTCGTTCGTGCGACACGAGGCCCCCGTATCAGTTAAGTGGTTTTGTGTGAGTCAGCTTCCGGGTTGTCGCCCGGCTTTGGCAGGCTGGCGGCTGCGGATTTCCTCCTCTCGATCGCCTGCTCCAGCAGGACAGCAATCCGTGCTGGGATCGATTGTAGCAATTTCTGAGAGGATTGGCTCTTGCCTGAAGCGGCATCATCCGTTGGCGCCTCCGGCCATGGCAGGGAGGATGTGGACCTCAGCGTCTGGAGGGACCTTTGCCAACAGACCCAGGGGCTGTTCGATGCTGTTGACCGCAATGGTCAAGCCGCGGCGCAGTCGATCCTGTTCGACCAACGATTCATGGAAGCCGGGATAGTTGCGTTCGAGGTCAACGACGACCTCTCGGACCGTGCGCCCTGCAACGCGCACGGTTCGCTGGCCGCCGGTGAGCGGTCTCATGCCGATCGGGACGAAGACGGTGACGTCGGCTGTCATGGCGTCTCCGCGGTTGTCGGAAACTAGAGCTTGAGGCTGCCTTCGGCGACCACAGCGACGACGCCGTTGTCCTTCTCGACCCAGCAGGCGATGTTGCGGCGCTCTGGATCTTCCTCGTTGACGCCTTGCAGGACGCCTTTGACCGCGACGGTCTCGTTGGGCCAGACGATGTTGGCGAACTTGACCAGCAGCTTGCCCGAGGACTTCCAGGCGTCGCCGAATCGCTGGTCAAGCAGTTCGCCAATCAGCGACATGGTCATCTTGCCCCCGACGACGACATCGGTGAAGCCGAGCTCCGCCGACGCTTCCTTGTCGGTGTGGTAGTTCTTGTTGCCGTGGAAAAACGAGCCGCACATTTCCAGTGAGATCGTGCGCATTAGTGGCCCGAATGCTTCACCCTCGGGCAGTGAGTAGCTTTTCGCTCCCTCTTTCTTTGAGGGATCCCTGAGCGTGACCTGGCCTTCGCTCTGGTAGAGAACGAATGACTGGTGATGACGCTGGACGACGGCGACATCGCCTGCCTCATCCTTGAGCACCGTTTCGGTCAGGATGACGCTGCGGTCGCGTCGTTCGTAGATGTCGAGCGAGCGAGCAGACGCTTCGTAGCTGGCGCCCGGCTTGAGCGGCTTGCGGAAATCCCACTCCTGGCGCAGCCAGAGGTTGCCGAAGTCGTTGGCGTAGTGCATGCGAGTCGAGAGGTCGGCGTTCGCCGCCACCATCGAAGGAGCAGTGTTGGCCCCACGCGGCAGGTCAAGCTCGAGCCCTTCGTAGTAGTCATTCAGCGCGGTGTCATCGACCACGATGGTGGCCGAACCCAGATCGACGCCGGCTTGCGGCTGGTCGTACTTCGCAATAGTCATCTTCAAATCCTCTCGGCGGTGGCGAGCTGTTCGTACACTTCGTCTCGATGATTCGACTTGATGATAACGAGTGCCCGGTCGCACCTAGTTGGGGGCTGGCTGAGACCAATCAACATCGGGCGTCTCCAGGAAGATCCACAACGGCTGATCGTGGCTGAGACTGCGCAGGCTGTTGACCTGCGGTGGCTGGTCGGTCGCGAACACTTGCCACCTCTGAGCATCGACATCCCAGGCGTAGGCGCGGAGCGTCACCCCAGCCAGCGAGGCGAAGGCGCTGGTGACTCGGGTGTCGGGACCCGACCAGGTGACAAAGTTCCAACCCTGATGCAGGCGCACCACGCGCACGGTTCGATACTCGAACGCTTCAGTTGCGATGATCGGCCGAGCCCCGCCGAGCAGCAAGGCAATGTCAGTAAGTCCGGCAGTTAACTGCGGTGTCGTGACACTCACGCACTCGCCCGACCAGAAGTCGACCCGTGCGGGTAGATTGCCAAACCAGACACGGGGCGAGGATGTGTCGGTCGAGATGCCGACACCGCAGATCTGCACTGCCTCGCCACCTTCGATGTAGCCGGTGTCAGGCGTGATGCTGGTGATGACGCCAGCCGGAGGCTCGCGATGTACGGCGCTCTCCCCTGTTGCTCGTCCCGCAGCCGTGTGCGCGATCACCGAGAACTCTGACGCCATCAGGTCGACGCTGACGTGCTCAAAGTTGAATCTGTCGTCAACGACGGTGGTCGCTGCGGCATAGCGCCTGGTCGCTGGCGGACCGGCATAGAGGTGGATCAGGCTGGAGCCGCTGGCCTCGCCACTGACACTCAGGCCGGACGCGCTCCACGTCAGTTTGTCGATCAGCGGTTTGGGCAGGTCCGAATCGATGTTCAGCCGATTGCGCTGCATCACGTTGCCCCAGACGAATCGCGTACCCGCTTGTGGATTTGCCGACGGCATGATTTCGATACCGGACAGATTGTTGCGGAACAGATTCGCTCCAGTCAGGTGGTTGCCGGACCGATCTGCGGCTTGGAGGGTCTCTGGGCTGACCGCGCGCAGTGTGACAGAAGTCTCGGCGCCCGCTTGGAACTCGACTCGATGCTCGATCGGCACGCCATCGACCGCGAACCGGAGTTCCGTTCCAGGCCCGGTCGCGGTCGCGACGAATCCCGCCGATTCATCGACTTGGACCGACGCAGCCAGTCTGCGATCGAGATAGAGATCCACTGCAGTGCCCGATGGTGCAGGCAGACCATCGATGCTGACGGTGCCGATGATTGAGTGACTCAGTCCACTTCGAGGCTGAGGGAAGTTCGAATCGAGTTGGCCGATAGGCGTCTGGAGGGTGCTGATCCGTGATTGTGCAGGTGGTTCGCCCGGCGGACCGATGTTCACATCGCCGGCATTGGGGAAGATCCGGACACCGGCGCCGCGATTGGACTCGATCATGCTGGCCGAGATGGAGGCAGACGCACCGTCGATGATCTCGATGCCATGCGTACGGCCGTTAAGCACCATTGAGCCGTCGATCGTCGCCTGCTCACCCGCAATCCTGATACCGACCTCGTTCGCGTCCACCGTGACCTCGTTGAGTTGACAGTCATCGCCCTCGACCGATATGCCAACGTCGCTCGCACCGCGCACGGTCAGTCCCCAGATTTCTGTCTCAGCGCCAAGTCGAATTCCGACATCAACAGCGGACGCATTCAGTGTCCAGGCGCGACCATCAACGGTCAGTTCGCCTTGCAGGAGTGGTAGGGGCGACTCCAGCCGAA
Source organism: Dehalococcoidia bacterium (assembly GCA_965232875.1). GTDB lineage: Bacteria > Chloroflexota > Dehalococcoidia > Bin125 > Bin125 > Bin125. Next base: position 1,018,078 of record OZ247431.1, read on the forward strand.
TAGTGCGATTGGGGCCATTGGACTGGAACAGGATGATCCTCGCGTCTCCGTCCAGCGCCTCTCGAAGCGTGCCAGGTCCGCGGTCGGCGTTGGACGTGATCACTGCGATCCGACTTGTCGCTGCCTCGATCGCGGCGTCGGCGTTAACCAACCCAGATCCGGAGGCCGGATCGTGACCCTCAGGTGGGAGGTCTTGCGCAGTGTCGATCAACAAGTCACGGATCAGACGTCGTTCCAGACGGGCAGTGCCTCCGTCTGCGGCTAGTAGCGCCGGTTGCGCCTCGAGTAACAATGCTGCGACCCCTGCGACATGGGGAGCGGCGGCCGAGGATCCAGAAAATCTGGGAGCGAAGTGAGTGGTGTCGGAAACTGTCACACGGTCAACGGCGATCAGGTCGGGCTTGGATGCGCCATTGACGGTCGGACCGCGGCTTGAGTACGGAGCGACTGTGTCGCGGCCGACGTTGACAGCGCCGACAGTGAGGGCATCTTGCGCGTCAGATTGGGCCAGGATACTGCCTGTCGGTGTGCGGTGGTGCAATCTCAGTTGTACGCCGGCAGCATGGAAGGCGAAGAGATCGAACGACACGGGATCGGCATCGTTGTTGTGATTCTGAATCACAACGTACAACTCCATGACTTCGCCCTCGTGGACATACTCCAGGTGTTCGCGAGGCATGTGGCTGTTTGCCCCAATGCCCTGCGTGTTCTCGCTTGAAGCGAGAATCGTCCCAACCCCCGACATCAAGAACAGGTTGTAGTCATTCGTCGAGCGTCCCCATTCGTCATCCCAGAAGAGCGCCAGGCGGATGTGAGATTCCGGTTCGACAGTGAACGCATTGCCGGCCCCGTACAACATGCCCGCCCCGGTGGCGCCATTGAAGCGATGAGTCGCTCCAGGATTGGCGAGGCCGATCATCGAACCGTCGTCTCCGGGACGCCATTCGCCGGCCCAATGCGACTCCGCCCAGTTACCAGCGGCGGTGACATACAACCTGAGCGGCCAATCGGGATGACGCAATGCTCTCGTGGTATTGACCGATACGTCGCTGCGTTGGTCGGCCGGGAACGCGTAGGAGACATCATCGACGATGATGTCGACTCGTTGGGCGTAGTGGTTCACGGCGGCGATGTGGTCGAGATCGGTTGTGACGGCGGCGAATGAAATCGCCGCGCCCGGCGCGAGATCATGAACGATCTCGATCATCACGGTGCCCTCTTGGCCGCGATTTAGACTGCCGGCGCCGAAGGCTCGAGCCTCAGTCAGCTTGGGTGCTTCGCCGGCCTGCTGGGCCTGTTGTAGCCCGACGATGCCATCAGAGATTACCGCGACGCGAATGCCGGAGCCGTCGACATCGAACCTGGTCCGCGCCGACGCCGCATGCAACGCTTCGTCGCCTTCGGTCAGAGCGCTGCCGGATGCGAAACTGCCGTACTGCGGACTCTCGGCCGAAATGACACCGTCCAGATTGCGCAGATCGTCCAACAGGCGCGACGGAAGCCAACCCTGCCAGCGTCCCAGTTCAGGCACTGATAGCTCAATCTCGAAGCCTGCCTGTTGTAGACGCTGGTCGATCTCCCGATACGAAGGATCGACATGCACGTCGAGGTGTATACGTGGTTCACCTGACAGGACCGGCGTCACCTGAGTGGTCACTGCCAACAACAATGCCAACAGAGACATGATTAGCAGGCCCAGGCGCTCGATTCGCCGTACTTGCCAGGTTTGCCAATATCGCATTGCACGAGATTACTTGAGAACATCCGCTGTCCTCGTGACAGAATCTCGTTTGACGTTACGTGGACGCAGCAAGCAATCCAGAACGTCTCTTGCCGATCGCTTCCTGCTCCACGCTGGGTGGGCGAGTCGAGGCGGCCCTCGTGGTCGCCTGCGCTAACTCCGTGCGTTTCGTCCGAGGTGAAATCGGCGGGATTCCCGCGACAAGCGCGGGAGTGACGAGGTGAAGCCTGGAGTTTCGATTGGTATGCGATCCAGCCCGATGCGAACTGATCAGCTGGAACGTCATCCCCCTGTGAAAGTGCCGGAGAATTCATGCATCGAGCGATGTCTGTTCGGACTCCCCAGATACACTCGAACCTGTGACATGGTCCCTGGCGTTGCGCAATGGGTTTGCCTGGTGGCTGCCAATCCTGGCGGCGGTTGTGGCTGCGCTAATCGCGGTGATTGCCTCTCAGTCGTCCGTCGTCGCCTGGGATGCCGATGTCCACCTGTGGGCGCGGGAAGGTCGGACGGCGTCGGAGTATGCAGCGCTGGTCATGGACCGCTCCGTCCAGGAGTCGGCGACATCGGGCATGCTGGCGAGCGAAGACGGGCTGCCGGAGCTTGACGGCGTGGCCGTCAATGTGACTGACACCCTGATTCGTGTCACGGTGAGAGCATCGCGGCAGTCCGACGCTGAGGCGCTGGCCTTGTCGCTGGCGCACGCCGCGGTGGATGAGGCATATGTCCGGTACGGCGACGAAGCAGGACTCGACCTGCTCGGTCTTGTCCGACCGGGCGCGCGCAAAGTGGCCCCTGCGACCGGATGGACAGCGGCGTGGGCCTCGGCGATTGGCCTGACCGCAGGGCTCGTATTCGCTTGGGTACTCGCGCGGCAGTCGAGTGGTCCATCAACGGCTCTCGGCCGGCTGGGCCGCATCGGTCTCAAGCCGCTGGCGGTGGTCTCTGCCGAAGCCGAGCAGACTGCAGGTCAGGCAACAGGTCAGGCAGGGCGGCAGTCGTCCGGGCTGACGGTCTCGGGCACCCTGGAGCGGGGATCGGCCCGGGATGACGCCGTCTCAATCGCCAATGCCCTCAATCCTCTCTCCGGCGTGATTGCGCTGACGCCGCTCGATGACGCCTCGGCGGTCACCTCGACACTGATTCAGGCCGCACAAACGCTCGCCGCCCGCGGGAATCCCGTGATCTGGCTTGATAGTCGGCGTCCAGCGTTCGAATTGAGCTATTCGACTCCTCCAAGCTGGCTGGCCGGAGCGCCATGGAGTGTGGTTGACCGGTCCGAGATGATTCTGCGCGGAGCGCTCCGCGCCGTTCGTCCCAACGGCTATGTCTTGCTGCTCACCGATTCCCTCGAAGACGAGTCCACGCTCAACGTTGCGCCTGCGGCGGCCGGCGTGGTCTTGATGGCGCGAGCCGACGTCTCGGAAGAGGAACTGGTTCGAGCGCGACTGTTGCTCGGGTCGTCGCGCCTGCTGGGAGTCGTGCTGACGCAGGCACAGTCCCCCGATCTTCGCGACTTTGAATTGGCGCAGATGACGGAATAGCGGTATTCACAGAGAAAGCGTCTCGCGCAGTTGTCTCTGGAGTCCCGCTCATGCACTTTGAACTTGCTCACGATCTGACCGACTTGCAGACAAGAATTCTCGCATTTGTCCAGGCGGATATTGATCCGATCACGGAAGGCGTCGACCCGGAATCGCCTCCGGCCGACCTGCGGCGCGAGATTGCACGACGCTCCGATGCGGCGGGCTTCTATCAGTTGGCCGTACCAGAGTCGGACGGCGGACTCGGCGCGGGTCCGCGCCTGCTCACGGCAGCGCATGAGGCGTTGGCGCTGAGCGGCAACCCGCTGGCGTCACGCGTGCTGGGTTCGGGTCCCGGCATCATGCGTCTGGCAGACAACAAAGCACAACGCGAGGAGCTGTACGCCCCGGTGATGCGAGGCGAGCGCACGGCGGCATTCGCCTTCACCGAGGGGTTACGGGCAGACGGTCAGCGAGCGCCGACACAGGCAGTGCGCTCGACGCTGTCCGACGGCTCGGATGGATTCCTGGTCACGGGCGCGAAGGCATTCGTCACTGGCGGCGCTTCCTCGGACTGGTTGGTGGTGGTCGCGAATGTGCCCGACGAGGGAACCGCGTTGCTGGTCGTGGATCGAGAAGCCGAGGGAGTGACCGTGGGAGAGTTGGGCGCATCGATAGACGGCAGCACGCATTCCCCGTTCACGTTCGATTCGGTTGCCGTGCCGGCATCGCGGTTGCTGGGGGCAGTCGGCGATGGCCTGCCTCGGGCCATGCAAAACATCGATCGGATGCGGTTGGGTGTCGCCGCCGACTGCGTCGGCTGGGCGCGCTGGGTTACTCGGACGACGCTGAAACGGATCGAAGCGCCGCATCGCAGCGGTCAGCCGCTGGCGGAACAGCAGCAGGTCCAGGCCATCTTTGCCGACATGGTCGCCGACACCTTCGCCGCCCGAACCTCGCTGTATCAGGCAGCGGAAGCAAGAGAAGCAGACGATCTAACGGCTGGCACGCAGGTCGCGACCGCAAAGTGGTTGGCCTCGGAGTGCCTGCATCGAACGGTGGATCGGGCAATTCAGCTCCACGGAGCGCAAGCGCTGCTGCGCGGTCACCCGCTGGAGCGGCTCTATCGAACAAGCCGCTCGACTCGTATCGCCGAAGGCCCAACCGAGTTACTGCGTCTGACGGTGGCTCGGCATGTGCGTCAGGATGGCCATAGCGCGCTGTGAGCAATCGTCGATAACATGGATTCCAGACGACGGTGCGAGAGGTATATCAATGACGACGGCAGATCGAGCAGAAGTGGAAGACTTCGCACAACAATCGCTTCAGTTCCTGGAGCGAGCGCGAAGCTACGTAGCTGACGGCGATTTGCATCAGGCGTCGGAAAAAGCTTGGGGCGCCGCTGCTCATACGGCCAAGGCCGTCGCAGCAGCAAACGGTTGGACATACGAGAAGCACAGTGATTTCAGCTTTGTGCTCAACAACGCCTGGCTACAGACGGGAGACGATCGCATCCGCGAGCTGCGTGGAATCCCCAATGATCTGCACGCGTACTATTACGTCCGCAAACGATTCCTCAATGCCGATGTCATTGCCGCCGACATCGAGAGTGTCGCGGAGCTGGTCCAAATCCTGGCTCCTCTGACCGAGTAGCCACGCGGCTCAGTTGCCGACCCCAAGACCCTCGTAACGCTGCTTGTGATGCAGGCCGACTCGGTCGGTGAGTTGGCGATTTGAAGCTCTCAGGATTCGGCTGAGCAGGTTGAGCTGCTCGACGGTTGACTCCGACTTGAGCACTTCCTGCTTGACCGACGCCGGGGCCTCAATGCTTGAGGCGATGTGATTGACCAGCGGATTGGGTCGGCGCGGGAGCCGGTAGGTGCGCTGCCAGGAGTTCTGTAGCGCCAGGGCCAGTCCGAGGTGCTCGCGGTAGAGACCGGCGGTGTCGCTGTATGCGCTGTACGCCTCGGCCGATTCGGCGTCGGGGGGATCTTCGAGTAACTCGACGTTGGCCACCCAGTAAGGACGCTCGCCCAGCTTTTCGACGATTCGAAAGCGCTGCTCGCCAATGCAACTGATGTTGAATCGTCCGTCGGGGAAGGCTTCGTTCGACTCCATGCGTACCGTGCAACCGACCTCGTGTGTTGGTTCGCGGTCCTCGGGTGTCGCGGTCTGGCGAGTGCGACGGGTCAGGACGATGCCGAACGGATCGCCAGACTGGAGCGTGTCCTTGACGAGTTGTCGGTAGCGGGGCTCGAAGATGTGCAGGGGTACGGATTCGCCGGGAAACACGACAATCTGTAGGGGGAACAGCGGAAGTTCGGTCATGGAACGTCCTTTGGCGCCAGGCGCCTCGCTTCCGGTTTCCCCGGGAGGGAGAGGCGAAGAGCCTACCTGACTCCTGCCATTCTACCTGCGAGACGCATGACCCGACGCGCGCCGCCGTTCTCGTTGAACGCGCGGAACACTTGCAGCCGCTCGGCTTGCAGCGATCCTTCGGCGTGGATCGCCAGCACCTCCTGGTAGGCGCCGTAGTCGGAGGAGGTCAGGTCTCGCACGAAGTTGAGCAGTTTCATCCGTTGCTCGCCACCGATGCCATCCCGTCCGGCGAGGTACTTCTGCAAGAACGGCCGCAGTTCCTCGGTTTGCCAGTCCTCGTCTCCAGGTCCGGTGACGAGGATGCCGCCGGCGATCTCCTGGACATGCTGGACGGCCTCGTGGTAGCCGTGGGCGAAGTGCGACTTGGCCAGGTTGACCGTCATTGGGTCGGGCGCGACCTGTCCGTTGGGTTTCGCAATGCAGCGCTCGGCCGACTTTTCCAACAGTGCGCGCGTCGTCTCGGCGTAGTCGATCAGGTCGATGAACTTCTCGCGGACGTGTGTCACGCCGAGGATGCCGTTGTAGTCGGCTGCCAACGCGGCGCAACCGCCCAGGGCGTCCATCAGCGGCAGCTTGTACGAGACGGCGGTGAAACGGTGGTACTCGACGAACGTCAACGCGAGCTGTCCGGCAGCGTCGGTGTCTCCGTCGAGGAAGATGCGTTCGTTGGGCACGAACACGTCGTCGAAAATGGTGATCGTCTCCATCATCTTGCGGACGGCGGAGATCGGTCGTTCTCCATCATGCGACGCGCCGTCGCCGAATGGTGAGGCGATGAAGCGCAGATTGGGCGTGTTAACGGGCAGCGCAAACGCGATTGACCAATCTTGTTCGTCCGGACCCATCGCGCGGGTTGGGAGGACAATCACCTCATTGGTGTTGGTCACGACCGAAGTGTGAGCCTTTGCGCCACGAACAACCACGCCGTCAGGACGGCGCTCGACGACGCGCAGGTACATGTCCGGATCGGCCTGCTGCGCCGGGCGCTTGAGCCGGTCGCCCTTCATATCAGTCTGCGCGACCGCGAGCGAGAGATCATTGGATCGGCAATGCTCGTAGAAGGCCTTGACCCGTTCGAAGTAGGTCTGATCCTCGAACTCAGCGGTCACAGCGAGCAGAGCGAAGAGTGCGTCGGTGCCGATTTCTTTGATCAGCACAACCAGCGTGTCGCCCTCAGCGGTGGCCGCCTCGATCAGCCTGGAGCGGTTGAGCAGGTCCTCGGTGGTACGCGGGATGCGGTAGTAGGCGGAGTGTGTTTCGCCGTCCTCTTCGTACGTGGAGAGTTCGCGGTACTCGTCCGACTCGGCCATCTCGTAATCGATGCAGGCGTGTTTGACGGCCTTGCTGATGGTGGGATGCGTCGTCACGTCATCGACCCGCTCGCCTCGGTACCAGATTTCCCGACCATCGCGCAGAGACTCGACGTATTCGGCAGCAGTTCGCAATGCCATGACCAACTCCAATCAATCCCGGCAGTGCACAAATCTTACTCGACACGCCAGTCCGACTAGGGCGTGTTCACATCGATGCTGGCAACCCATGCTTGGCGCGCCAGCATTCCCCGCTCCCCCTTGCAGAGACCGATGCATAACCTCTCAACCGCCCCCGCCCCCGAGCGGGGGCCCGCTTGGGCTTGGCCACGCAAGGTCGATCTGGTCCTGCTGACCAGATATAGCTAGCAAGTGTGCCGCCTTGCCGGAAACGGGGAAGGACCGGGTCCCCGCTCGGGGGCGGGGACGGGAACCTGAGTTATGCATCAGTCTCTTGCAGGGGGAGCTGCCGAAAGCCTGCCCCGCACTTGATGCGGGGGCTGAGGGGGTCCCACTCCCCATCGACAATGCCCTAAAACCACCCATACGGCTATTCGCTTCCCCATGTGAAAGACCCTAGCTGGCCTCCAGCGCTGGGACCAACCGGACTAAGGGTTGGAGGCGGCGACGAACCAGCGCTGTGGCTGGGCCGGGTGGCGCAGGCGGGCGAGCAGCATGAGCGCGGCGTCGATGGCGAGTTCGGCGATGGCGCGGGTTTTGCCGCCGCCCATGGCGCCGCCGTAGCCGAGCAGGGTGAGGCCGGGATCCGGAGCATCGATCAGCGCTTCGTACAGCTCGTGCTGCCGCTCCGTCGGTCGAAATCCCCGACCTGCCCGCAAATCAGCCAGCCGCCTCAACGTTCGTCTCCGCATAGTCGCTGCTCGCATCGCATCAGATCCTCTCTCGCCACGGCGAACGCCCGTCGCTTCGTTCAGATCAGCAACAGTACATATGAGCGGATACCCTTCGCCACTCCTCCTCACCCCCCATCATGCGGACCTCCGTCAACTCAGCTACTGAAAAAGAATATGTGTTCGCATACAGTCAACCTCAGAGACGCGACCACCGAACGGATCAACCCATGACCATCCCGCAAACCGCCCCTCAACCCATACCTCAGGCCTCCCCGCAGGCCTCGCCTCAGGCCTCTCCGCAGGCCATCCATCAGGCCTCCCCGCAGGCCTCGCCTCAGGCCTCTCCGCAGGCCATCCATCAGGCCTCCCCGCAGGCCATCCATCAGCGCTATTGGCAGATCGCCAACAACCCCGAGGAACGTGGCTACGTCCAGGTCCGCGCCCTCGATTCCCTCGCCCGGCTCCTCGACCTCTTCCCCCGTCCCGCCCACCCAGCCTTCTTCGCCTGCGACCCCGAACCCCCGCCTCCCGCGATCCCGAACGGCCCCTACGCGGTCGCCAGCATGAGCGACGAAGACCTCGATGCCCTGATCGACAGAGAAGAAGCCGCGGCCAACACCCAGGCCGACAAAGAAGCGGAAGCCAACACTGAATCCGAGCCCGACGATGAAGACGAGGAAGGATCCGACCGGGATGAGGACGAACCTCCCTAATACCCCAGCGGCGCCCGTTTTTTTCGTGCGAGCATTCCCAATCCCCGACCAGCGCGGGGACCGGCCCCGCACACCCGCAACCAGCCCCCAAACCCAGACAGGGGCCGGATCCCCCTGCAAGAGAGGAGAAGGCATGCTCGCCGGGGTTGGGTGGGACGCCTGGCAAGTGTCGCCGGGGCTGTTGGTTGGTTGGTTCGTCATTCCTGCCTGCGCAGGAATGACGGAAGGGGGAGTGTGGTAGATGGAGGGAGAGGGTGGGAGCGAGGGGGAGTGATGGCGATCTGCCCGTCTGTCACTCCCCTATCTTGCTTCCAATCACTGCGAAGATGCGCACCATGCCGCCATTCTCAACTGCTATCCGCGTTCTCGCGCCGCTCGCTGCTTTGGTTCTCCTTGCCCTGTTGCTCATTGTTCCGGCGCGTGCCGAGACGCCAGTCCAGATCGAGATCAGTCCCACTGCTGTATGCGCCCTCATCGACACTGGCGGGATTGCTTGTTGGGGCTTCGAGATTCCCCTCGTTCGGGATGTCCCCCAGGGAGCATTCACCGACGTTGGTCTCGGTCCGACCGATGGCTGCGCCATCACCGTCGAGTCGACGGTCGTCTGCTGGGGGGCCGGCTATGCCTATGTGCGAGCCACGGTCGACAAGATCCTCGACCGCGATCCCGACGCGGACCTCAGCCTCTCCGGTATCAATCAACTCATGCCCCCTGAGCGCAGCGACCTCGTTCAAGTCGTGGTCCATCCCTGGCGGCACTATGCATGCGCGCTCACGACCGAGGGCGACATCACCTGCTGGGGACAACAGCAATCGCCCGAAGCTGCGCCGACCGACACCGGCTTTGTCCAGCTAATGAGCACCGGCCAAGAGTTTTGCGTCCTTGACTCTGAGGGCCGCACGACCTGTTGGGGCGCAATGACATTTGAGCAGTTCGTCTCCGACGCCGGACCGTTCGCGCGTATCGCTCCGAGCGGCAACGGACTTTGCGGCGTGACTGCCGAGGGCGATGTCCGCTGCCGGACTCACGACTCCCCGCCCGCGCCTGGGCCGCCCGAACCCTACAACCAGGTCTTCCGCAACGTCCACGTCATTGGCTCGCAAGGCTGCGGCATCGTGGATGATGGGTCATTGCAGTGCCACCAGACCCATCACTGGTGTTCCCACTTCTTTCACGCGGATGTCGAGTATTGCCCGCCGGATCTGATTCGCTTCCAATCGTGGGCGATCCCATTCACGACACTGTATGAAGGCGGACCAGACCGGGAGACCACTGCCGCCCGCACCTATGTCAGCCTGTTCGGCGACCAGGCCGCCTGCGCTATCACCACCGAGGGCGAGATCGACTGTTGGAGCGATTTCCGCCGTGGCGATCCTCGCCATGACGTGCCAGAGCGGTTCCGCACCCAACCTCCGGGCGAGGAACCTGAGTCGATTGCCGACGGGGACGAACAGTAACAGTAGGGTTCTGCCTCCGATTGCCGTTACGAGATTGTTCTGCTCGTGAGCGAGGTATCGTTCTCATTCTCCTTCACTAGCGGAGACCCTTGAAAAACTCCCCATCTTCCCCCTTGCGGGGGAGATGCCGAAGGCAGAGGGGGGTCCGCTGTTCGGGCGCCCTATCTGGTCATTATCAGCCGACCCCCCCTCTGTCACTCCGTGACATCTCCCCCCGCAGGGGGGGGGGGAGAGGGGATTCGGAGGATATGAATCAGTCTTAAGCCAAGAGCCCAGATGTTCCGTCGCAGGAACGCGAAGTAGGATGTGAGCAAACATAATGAGCTACTGATTGGACCGTTCAAATGCGAAGATGCTTGGCTCTGTCGTCGATCGTCATTCTGATTGCGGCGCTCGCCGCCTGGGGGCCAGCCGGGGCCCAAGACGCTTCGAATCCTTGTCCGCAGCCCATCGAGCTGGGCGAACTGAGCGACACGCTCAGTGCGAGCGGTACCTGGACAACCAGCGAGTGCGACGCGTCGCAGTTCCTCGAGCATCGTCCGGGCGTGTCGTACCGTTTCACGCTCGCTGAAGAAGCGGAAGTGCGGATCGACCTGAGCTCACCACAGCGCGACGCATTGCTCTACTTGCAGTCCGAAGACGGCACGTTGATCGACTCGGATGACGACACCGGCGGCGAGGGAGACGCACGGATCGAGCGATCACTGCCCGCAGGAACATACGGAATCGAAGCGAGTGCGCTCGGATGGTCGGGACGAGACACTGGATCGTTCGAACTCACTCTGCGCGTCGTGACCGGCTGCGACGACGTGGTCGACCTTGGCGTACTGGAAGATGTTCTCTCGGCCGAATCAAGTTGGTCGCACTTCGGTTGCGAGTCTGAGTTCCGTCAGGATCGATCATCCCAGCGATATCGCTTCGAAGTGGCACAGACGGCGAGGCTGCGGATCGATCTCACCTCAGATCTGGCAGATCCATACGTCTACCTGCTCGACGACACCGGCGCGCTGCTGGAGAGCGACGATGACGGCGGGGTAGGACTGAACTCGCGCATCGTGCGCGTACTCGGTGCAGGCACGTACACGATCGAGACCACCAACTGGGGCGATCGTGACCTGAGGAACCTGTTCGAGGCGGAGTATCGGCTCGATATTGCTCGCGAAGCAGATGGTCCGATCATCAAGCTTGAAGCAATCGAAGCGCCTGATCGGGTGGTTCTGGGATTGCCCTTCGAGATCAACTACCGAGTCGGCAACCTTGGCGAAGCCGCGTTGTCGACGACTAACGGCAGTGTTCAGGTCCGTGTGCGCTGGCCCTACATATCCGACTGGCGCACTTCGAGGATCGGTACCGGCGAAGGAGACGACGAGCGATGGGGCGTTGGCGCGTCGTATCACACATCCGAGTCGATTGTCGCATTCGGAAGTGAACCGTTGTCGCAGTTGCACCCATTCGAGGGACTTTTCGAGCGGCGAACCGGCCCGACCGACGTGATGCTCGAAGTATTGGTCTACAACGAAGAGGGCGACAGCGTCTCCAGACACCGGCTGAGCCGTCCGGTAATGGTGCTGACGGGGATCGAGTTTGAGCCGATCAACGTCACCGTCGATGATGTCGAGTATCAGGTCAACGCCACTGCCGACGAGGAAGGCACGGTCACGACCAAGGTCATACCAGTTTCAGCACTGGGTGAGGAGTCAACCGAAGAGTCGACAGACGATTCGACCGACGAAGCTGCTGACAAGCAGGACGACGGTCTCGATCCCGAGATCAGCTCCCGAGCGATCTACGCCGCAGGCGTGCTCAGCCAGGTGCTGGCCGACTTCAACGCCACGCGCGAATCGCTCTCGGCGACAGCCGAGTCGCTCTTCTCTTTGACGCAACGTGGCGGACTGCCGCTCTCTGAAGTCCCACCGGCTTCCGCACCGACGCTTGATGCGCTGGCAGCAACGCTCAACGCGTCGCATAGCGAGATCCTGGTGCGAGCCCGATTCGACCCCCAGGAGTTCCAGAGCGTCGATGATGCCGAAGAGATCGTCGTGCGCTCCGGGCGCGCTGCGGCGCGGCGGATCGAACAGTTCGTCAGAACCTGGAACCATCTGGCAGAGCCGAATCAGGTGATCAGCACCGCTGAGGCGCTTCAGGTCCACGCACAACTTGCCTTTGCCGAACAGGTGGATTCGCGTCTGGTTGAGGCTGCGGTGCTCGTGATGATGAAGCGGGACGCCGAGGACGGCTGGGACGATGCGGACGTTGCCGCTGCGCTGGAACGCTTCACCGACGGCATCAATTGCGACGGCGCTGGAGAGTCGTCATGGTCAGACGATGCGCTGCGCGCTGTGTCGCCGATCTATGGCGCCATGCTGGACCGTGCGCACTGCGGCGCGGTGAGTGCCGGCGAAGACCACGATCTGTTGTTGACCGGACTGGACCTCTCGGTGAATCCCACAATTCCCGTGCCGGAGGTCGTCGATGATCCAGTGGCAACGCCCTCTGTCTCCGTTACCAGATTGCTGGCTCGCGTACTTGAGGATGGCCTAGTCGAGTTCGGCGTCGATCTCACCAATGGAGAGCGAGCACTGCCGGGCCAGCGATGGTTGTCCGTCGACGCGTCCGAGGATGTTTGGCTTAGCATCGCTCCGATACGCGTAGATGGCGTTGAACTCGGCAGGATCCACGCGCGACGCCTGAGCGCCGGCCTGGTCCAGGTGACCTACGTGCCGGTCGGTGGCAGTCGCAGTGACACGCAGCGTTGGGTCGTGCCGGCGGATGCGCCGGTCAATGCCTGGTTGGTCAGCAGCGAGCTGGAGCGTGGTTCCGGCGCGTCAAGAGATGACCTTGTTCAGCGGGTAGCTGACCAGTCCGCTGGCGCCGGCACGGCGCAGTTCGGGGATCATCTCTCGCTCCTGGCGCTCATCGAGAATAATCTCCAGCGCAACCCATGAGTCGTCGATCAGAGGACTGATCGTGGGGGCGTGCTCGCCGAACTTGCCAATCACGGCGAGCACGTCCTCCAGGCTTCCGCGAGGCGTATTGAGCTTGAGTCCGACTTTGCTGGTCGCGGCGATCGCGCCCTGAAGCAGGGTGTTGATCGCCTCGATCTTCTCGCGGCGCACGGGATCGGCCCAGGCCTCTTTGTTTGCTACCAATCTCGCAGTGCTTTCCAGCACTTCGGCGACCACGCGTAGGTTGTTGGCTCGCAGCGACGAGCCGGTCTCGGTGACATCGACGATGGCGTCAATGATGCGCGCCTTGACCTCCGTTGCGCCCCAACTGAACTCGACCCGCACGTCGATTCCACGCTGCTCGAAGTACTGCCGCGTGGTGCGGACCAGTTCGGTCGCGATGACGCCGCCTTCGAGCTGCTCGATGTCCTGCACTTCGGACTCGGCAGGTACCGCGAGCACCCAGCGCGCCGGACGGCTGGTCGCCTTGCTGTAGGTCATCTCGGCCACTTCAACCACGTCGGCGCCGGTCTCCACGACCCAGTCGTGTCCGGTGATCCCAACATCGACGACGCCGTCCTCGACGTAACGCGCCATCTCCTGGGCACGGAACATCGTGCAGCTGATGCCGTCGTCGTCGATCTGCGGGAAGTAAGAGCGGGAGTTGACGGAGAGGCCAAATCCGGCGCGTCGGAAGAGGTCGAAGGTAGGGGTTTCAAGCGAGCCCTTGGGCAATCCGAGCTTGAGCATGTGGCGGTCTCCGCATTGAGCGTTGCTGGGTTGTGGTGTTTCGATTGTGTTCAGATCATCGCGCATACCTCAGGACATCCCATGTCGCGGGATACACTGCCGGCATGACGACCCTCGATCCGCCGCAGGCAAACGTTCCCCTGACCGATGAGCGTCGGGAACGTGTGCGAGAGATGATCGGCGACGAACTCGACGCCGCCTGGCTTTACGACCGGCTCGCCGGGATGAGCGATCCGCAGTCGGGCCAGGCGCTGAGCAGAATGGCGGAATCAGAGTTGCGCCACGCCACGCATTGGGTGCGACTGCTCGGCGACGAGCAGTTTCCCACCGATCTGCATCGACCGTCGCTGCGTGTCAGGCTGATGGCGCTCCAGGCGCGCGTGTGGGGGCTTGGGTTCATCATCTCCCAGCTCCGGCGTGAAGAGCTGGTTGACATCCAGAAGTATGTCTCCGATCCCGACTCCGGCGATCTGGCCGAGGAGGAACGCGAACATCGGGCGACACTCGCTGAGCTCGCTCCCCAGTTCGGGGCGGAAGGCGCGATCGGAGAGGGCCATGCCGGGATCGGCACAGCGGGCGCATCGACGTTTCGCGCCGTGCTGTTCGGCCTGAACGATGGCATTGTCTCGAACCTGGCGCTGATCGTTGGCGTCGCCGGCGTCGCGATCGGTTCCGAGGCTGTGCTGGTCGCCGGAATCGCCGGCTGGCTCGCGGGTGCATTCTCAATGGCGGCGGGCGAGTACATCTCGGTGCGCGGACAGTCAGAAGTGCTTCAGCGACAAATTGCGATGGAACGCGACGAAGTGCTCCTCGATCCGGAGGAGGAACGACGTGAACTGGTCACCATCTATCGGGCCAAAGGACTCTCGAATGAGCTGGCCGAGCAGGTAGCCGCCGAGCTGTCGGAGAAGCCTGAGTCGTTGATTGACACCATGGTGCGTGAGGAGTTGGGGCTCGATCCCGAGCAACTCGGCGATCCATGGAAAGCGGCAATCAGCTCGTTCGTATCGTTCTCGCTGGGCGCGCTCATTCCACTGCTGCCGTTCCTGATCTGGCATGCCGCCGACTGGAACGTCGATTACTGGGCGCTGATCGTTGGGGTCGTTGCCAGCGTCGCAACCCTCGGCGTGGCGGGGTTGTTCACGTCGCTATTCACCAGCCGCAACCCGCTCTACTCGGCGGGACGGTCGGTATTCGTCGGCATCCTGGCGGCGGGCGTCACATTCGGTATCGGTAGCGCTCTACCGTTCAGTCTGTAGACGGGTGTTGGCGGCGCGTCGGGGTTTCCGTCATTCCCGCGCTTGTCGGAGTCCTTTGAACAACTCCCCTTCTCCCCCCCTTGCGGGGGGAGAGGGGATCTGGGAGTTTTTCGAAGGCCTCGGCTTGTCGCGGGAATCTCGCCTCGCTCTGAGAAGGCCCTAGAACAATCGCGACAACTCTTCGTCCGGATCGAAGTTGTCGACGTCGACGCCGAAATCTCGCGGTAGTTCGGCGCCGAAGGCTCGGGCGTCTCGTTCCAGATCGAGCTGCTCGATTCCGGGGTAGAAGTCGGACGGAGGCATCCGCTCGGGGAAGCCGAGCGCGACGATTCGTTGTCCCTGGTCGGGAATGTCGGTGAGTGCGTCGAAGATGGCTTGTCCGTGGCCGATCACCATAACGTCGGGCGCAACGCCGTCGTCGCCTCGTAGTGTCCTTGCGCCGAGCAGTCCGCAGATGAACTCCTCGACCACCGGCCGCATCAGTTGGATCCCATCTGGACGCACGGGAATCGAGGCGTAGCCCAGATCCTTGAGTGCCCGTCGGAATCCGGCGTGTCCGGGGGCGATATGCGCGAATAGCGCCTTGACCTCGCCGTGAGGCGCCTGCGATCGGCTGCGGGCGAACTCGAGCACCGTGCCCCAGTCGGGCCGCGTGCCCGGGTTGGGCTTTTCTCCCAGGATTTCGCCCAGTTCCTTCTCGATGCTGCGCCCGTCGACAACCAGGTAGAACTCACGCGTATCGGCCGGCGTCGATGCGGTTGTCGAACGACTAAACGCGGGCGTCTGACGGGGCGTTTCGAGCGCGGGCGGATCAACCAGACTTGGCTGATAGCCCTGTTCCGGCTCTGCCGCGTGGATCTCCTGCCCATCTTCATCGAAATCGACTCGTGGCAGCGGAGTGCGGAACAGTAGCGCGTCATCTTCGATGTCGAAGAAGTCGATTTCGTGTTCCAGTTCTGGCGAATCGGGCAGGAACTCGCTGAAGCCGAAGACCGAAATTCGCTCTGCCTGATCGGCGAGTTCGGGAAGAGCCGCGATCAGGTCGGGATTATGCGTGCCGACGATCAGTTGCCAACTTTGGTCGGGGTCGGCGGCTTGATTCAGCCGTGCGATTCGTTCGTGGATCAGTTCGGCGCAGCTCTGGCCGGGAACGAAGCGGTCGCCGAGCACGATGAGGAACCCCGAAGTACGCAGGAAGTGCATGAAGCCCTGCTGTCCCGGTGCCCAGAAGACGAAAGTTGGCGTGTACGGCGCGGGTCCACAGGTCTGTTTGACGAACGCTTCCAACCGACGCCAGTCGGGCCTCGTGTCCGGACCGGGCGGTTGTCCAATCACCTGGCCGAGCGTGCCATCAATCGATGGGCCGTCCACGAACACATAATGTCCACGCGGCGGTGCCGTCTCTTGGTATGGATGAAGCTGAGTCATTTCAGATCTATTCCTCGAATTTCAGGGAGTCGAGATGGAATGGCATTGAGGCGCATGAGCCAATGTTCAGATGTGCGTGCTGAAACGCAAATGTGAGTGACCTGTAGCTTATCGTGATTTTCGAGATCTTGGTTGGATTCGGGAACGGGCGCCGTTCCCGAAAGGGCATGCTCACATCCAAATCCGAGCACGTGTATGCAGCCGTCAGCGCGGTCGAGGGAATCGATTCAAGAGCGACATTTTGTCGCGTTCGGTAGGTCAGCCGGAAGCGGGAGTTACCTCAACCGCAGCCAACCGATCGGCGTTGACCGCTTGCAGGGCCTGCACTGCGCCGGCGTCGTGAATGGCCGAGGCCCAAACCGCACCGGCCGGCACGTCTTCGGTGATCTCGGCCGGCAGGATGATCTGGGCGTCGTTGGCGGCAATGCTGACCGCAGCACCCTCCTCGATGCCACGTGCGGCGGCGTCGGCAGGATTGATCTGTACGCCATCGGCGCGATGCAGCAGGTCGGCATTGACATCTCCGCGTGAGGCGGTCAAGCGGTCGGTGTACAGGTCGCGGCCGGTGAGCAGGGTCAGCGAACTGTCGCCATTGCTCGCGCCGGTCTGCGGGACGCTGAGGAACCGCTGAGTTGCGGTGCCGTTGATTAGCATGCGAGTCTGCGCTGCACCTGGCTGGGCCAGCACCGAGTAGCGGCTGTCGAGCGCCGCGAGGGCGGTTCGAGCTTGCTGCAGGTCTTGAGGCTGTGCCGGCGCCGGAATCGGATCGCCCGGTTCGCCGTCTTCGTTGGTGGTCGGCGTATCGACAGCGGGCAGATGCTCGGCCATCGCGGCCAGCCAGAGTCCCAGTCGACGCGCGTTGCGCTGGTCAACCGTTGCCGTCCTGAGCCGCAGGATCTGGCGGTCGGCGTTGGTGATGTGTCCGTCCTTGCCGAACGATGACACGTCGGGCAGCACGTGAGTCGCGCGGTCGACGGTCTCGGTGGCGACTTCGTCGATCGCGATCAGGGCGTCGAGGTTGTCGAGCGCGGCAATGGTTGCGGCACGATCCGGGTGCAGCAGCACCGGATTGTCGCGAGCGACGAGCAGTGCCTTGAGCGATCCCTCGCGGGCTGCAGCCAGCATCGCGGCGGTGTCGATTCCGCCCTCGCCGGGAACGATGCCGAGGTCGCGGAGGCCGATCGAGTTGGATTCGGGTGGGAGGACGTGAAGCGAAGCTGGCGCGGCTTCAGGGCCAGCCAGCGCGATGGCGAGGTTGGCTGCAGCGCGGACCTGTGCGCTCGCCTGTGCGGCGTTGGAGCGTGAGGGCGCCACGATGACTGCGACTGAACCGCCGCGTCGACGCAGAATCGTCGCTGCAGCGGTGTCGGCGCCGTCGGCGCTGCCGCTGACATCGGCAAGGCCGTCCACGCCGGAGAGTCCGGTGCGAACATCGAGGTCCTTGACGACGGCTGTTGCCAGAGCCTGTGCGACGCCGGCGAGGTCGCCGTCGGCAGGATGGATCGCGTGTGCTTCGTCGACGGCGTAGTCGGCGAGTGGATTGTGTCGCGAGGAGATGCTGACCAGCGAAGCGCCGTTGTTGGCGACCGCATCCTTGATCCGTACGCTGAGCACATTGTTGGAGGAGGAGATGTCATCGCCAATGGCGATGACCAGGTCGGCGGTCTCGACAGTCGTGAGTCGAGAAGGCAGGTGCTCGGACCCGAAGGCGTCGTTGAGGGCGTCGCCAATGGCGGAAGTAATGGCGCCCAGCGATGAATCGAGGTTGGTCACACCGAGCCGGGCGGCCAGGGTTTTGAGCGCGAACAGCTCTTCGAGTGTCATCTGGCCGGAGCCGAGGATGCCGACAGCCGATGGACCGTGCTCAGCGAGGATCGAAGTTAGCGCAGCCGCGGCGTGTTCGGCGACCGCGTCGCCGTCCTGCTCGAATGCGTCTTCGCCGCGTCCTATTGTTGCGGCTCGGAGGCGGTCCTTGTCTCGGGTCTGGTCGTAACCGAAGCGTCCGCGCACGCAGATCTGTGAACGGGAGACATCGTTGCCGTTGCCAGGCCGGACCTGGACGCCGCGTCCGTCGCGGACACCCATCTGGATCGTGCAGCCCATCGAGCACTCGGTACAGGTCGTGGTCACCCATTTGTCGGGTCGGGCGACCCACTTGTTCGGCGCTTCCATCAATGTCGCGGTTGGACAGACATCGACGCAAGACCCGCAGAAGTCGCAGTTGGACTCGTCAATCTGTCCGCCCGCGCCGAAGGCGATACGGGTCGAGAAACCGCGACCGGCCAGCGTGATCGCCGTCGTGTGACGTAGGTCATCGCAGGCACGCACGCAGCGGGTGCAGATGATGCACATCTGCGGGTCGAACTCGAAGAACGGATTGGCTCGGTCGGGCTCGGGCTGCTTTTCGCGGTAGTAGGTGCGGGCCTCGTCGATGTAGGGCTCGACGTTGGCGCGTCCGACATCGGCGGCGTCACAGGTGGTTTGCAGTTCGCAGCGGTAGTTCTTGGAGCAGGTCACGCAGCGGTGGGTGACCTCGTTGTCGCGCAGGCAGATTTCGCCGGTGCGGCAATGCTCGATGCGATGACAGGTGAGGCAGCGGTCGGAGTGGTTGGCCAGGATCACGGCCAGGACTTCTTGCCGCATTTCGGTGACTTCTGGCGTATCGGTGCGGACGACCATGCCGTCCATCACGTTGGTCGTGCAGGAGAGCGGCAGTCCGCGCATTCCCTCGACTTCGACCGCGCAGGTGCGGCAGCCCGCGTACGGGGGCAGTCCGTCGAGGTAGCAAAGGTTGGAGATCGGGAAGCCGGCGTTCTTGATGACCTCGACCAGCGGAGCGCCAACCTCGGCCTCAACCGAACGTCCATTGATAGTGATCGTCGCCATGGATCCTCCCCCGTCACGGGCACGCTGAACCAACACGCAGTCTATCAGCCGACCGAGATCGTCCGCGCCGTGCCGATTCCGTGCCGTGTACGATCCGCGGAACGGAGAGCGGACATGACCACCACCCAGGCAAAGCCAACTACTGAGACCGCCATCGATTCCTTGCTCGTCGCGCCCGAGCTGCGCGACGTCTGCCTCCGCATTCCGTTGCCCGCCCCTCCCACGGACGAGGAACTGGAACGGCTCAATCAGCGCAATGGAGACTGGAAGATCGAACTCGGAGCAAACGCCGGACTGGAGGTGCGGAAGATCGCTGGTGGAGACTGTTCGGACATCAGCGGCGAGTTGGGTCGGCAAGTAGCCAATTGGCGAGTCGCCGGCGGAGGCGGGCGCGATCCGGATGGCACGTACAAAGTCAGCCATCCCGATCTCGGAGAGCCACATGGGCTCCGGATTGCTCGTGGCTCAGCCCTGAACTCATCGCGTCGCTCTCACCCGGGGATCGACCAAAGCGAGGCTTCTGGCGAGTGTGTCCAACCTTCGTGATTGAGGTTCGCTCCCCATCCGATTCCCTCGCCGCACAGCGGCGACGCATGGAAAACTGGCCGACGTTCAGCGTGTAACTCGGCTGTCTGGTTGATCCGCTCGGACAGGCCGTTTGGATTTACCGCCCGAACCAGGAGCCCGAAACGTTGGAGCGTCCAGTCAAGCTGTCCGGAGAAGATATGCCGGAAGGACTGGAAGTAGATATGTCCGAAGTCTGGGCCTTGGTGGACGAGGACGGCGAAGACTCGGATCGCTAGCACCTAGTGGTGCTGGCGACGCTCTGACGGATGCACGGTTTGCTGGACGGCTTTCTGGCCGTTGGGGTAGACCCAATCGTGCTGATCGAGATACTCGTTGGCCAGCTCGATCAGGTCTTCCTTGTCCTTGTAGAGGTGGTTGGGGTTCGTCACCACGTTGGTGTAGGAGCCGCCGACCTGGATGGCCTCATACGGGCAGGCCTCGGTGCAGAGTCCGCAGTACATGCAGAGGCGGAAATCGATTTCGTAGCGGTTGACGAGGAAGGAGCCATCTTCGCGCGGCTCGGTGTCGACCAGGATGCAGCCGTCGGGACAGCTCTGGGCGCAGGTCGAGCAGCCGGTGCAACGTTCGACAAACCAGACCAGGTTCGTTCGCGCACGGGGCGGGATGTTGCGCTCTTCCTCGGGGAACTGGACGGTCACGACCGGCTTGCGCACGTGCTTGAGCACGGTCATCAGTCCCTTGGCCATGCCTTTGCCGAAGACCATGTCCGCTTCCCTTCGAGTCCCCTCGGATTGCTCTGCTACACCCTAACGGGCTAGCGGCTGCTGTAGAAGTTCTGGTCGTGCGGGAGCGCTCCGGTGAACCTGTCGCGCGGCTGGCCGTCGGCGGTCAGGTACGGTGGGAAGAGCGATTCCAGTTCGGCCCGGATCGGGTCGCCTTCGGGCAGCATCTTGGAGAAGTCGCCGGTGGGCTCGGGTCGGCGCTTGCGGCCGTTGTGCGCGTGCTCGTCGTCGATCACCTGCTGCAGCAGCATCAGGCCGGCCAGTAGCGACTCAGGTCGTGGCGGGCAACCGGGCACGTAGACATCGACTGGAACCACATTGTTGACGCCGGGCAAGGTCGAGTAGCCATGGGCGAACGGTCCACCGATGTTGGAGCAGGAGCCCATCGAGATCACCCACTTGGGCTCGGCCATCTGCAAGTAGATGCGCCGAACCGGTGGAGCCATCTTCCAGGTCACCGTGCCGGCGACGATCATCAGGTCGGCCTGTCGCGGTGATGCGCGGAAGACCTCGGCGCCAAAGCGCGCCAGGTCATAGCGTGCGTTGGCGGTCGCGATCATCTCGATCGCACAGCAGGCCAGGCCAAACATGGCCGGCCAGAGCGAGGATCGGCGAGCCCAGCCAAAGACCTTGTCCACAGTCGAGACGAGCAACTGCGAGCGAAGCTCTTCTTCAACATCAGTCACGGGGTCAAGCAGAGGGATCGGAGCCCCTCCAGTGTCAATCGTGGGAAAAACCATGCCAGCTCCCGTCAGCGTGGGTGTCAGGATACACGAGGCCGCTGCGTTCCTCGTCTCCGCTTGAAGCGGGGTCCGCTAGGCAATCCACCAGACATTCAGCGAACTCATGTACGATATGCTCTCGACAGAGAGGCGACTTATGGCCGAACTGAACGTCGAAAACCGCACCATTTTCACAAACGACAATCTCGATGTCCTGCGTGGCGTCAATAGCGAATGCATCGACCTGATCTACCTCGATCCGCCGTTCAACACTGGCAGGAACTGGCAGGCGCCGCTTGATTCCAGTGCCGCCGGCGCTGTCTTCGAAGATGTGTGGACCTTGGACGACATGAAAGAAGAATGGATATACCAAATCGAGGCCTCCGATCCCGCGGTCTGGGCCGTGGTCACTGCCGCCGGACGCGCCTACGGTGAATCCATGCAGGCCTATCTCACCTTTATGTGCGTGCGCCTCTTCGAGCTACACCGCGTGCTCAAGCGGACGGGCTCTCTCTACTTGCACTGCGATCCCACAGCCAGCCACTATCTGAAGTCGCTGCTCGACGCGATCTTCGGTGCAACCGCCTATCGCAACGAAGTGATCTGGCATTATCGAGGTGGTGCGCTTACCGGTGCGCGAAACGTATACCCGCGCAAGCATGACACGTTGCTCTTCTACGGTCGAAGCAACGAGTGGACATTCCACCAGCCGCGTGAAGTCGAGATCTCCGAGCAGATGCTCAGCCGCTGGGGCCGCTATCTTGAGGACGACGGTCGAACGGTGCTGTACGGCTCGATCAAGCACGAGCCGGCTGAGGCGGCGCGCAGCCGCAAGCGCATTCTGCGCACCGTCGGGCGTGAACCAAGAGACGATGATGTCGCGTTCGAGGTCAATCCTTCGTTAGTTCGCTCCGTCTGGACCGACGTGCCCGAAGTCCGTAACAATCCGCGCTATAAGGAATCCGTGGGGTATCCCACTCAGAAACCGCTCGCCTTGCTGGAGCGAGTCATCGAGACATCGTCCAACCCAGGGGATGTCGTCCTTGATCCGTTCTGTGGCTGCGCCACCGCATGCATTGCCGCAGAGAAGCTCAATCGCCAGTGGATCGGTATAGACATTTCCGATGTCGCTTGGGAACTGGTTAATCAGCGCATGGTCGAGACGCCCGCCGTCGGGCTGTTCGGCGGCCACCACCGAACCGACGTGCCGACGCGAACGGATCAACCGCCCGACGAGGTCAGTCCCAACATCCGCGACATTCTCTACCAGTCCCAAAACGGCAGATGCGCCGGCTGCAGAGATGCCATGCGACAACGAAACCTTGAACTGGACCACATCACACCCCGATCGAGAGGAGGCCGCCACACCGATGCCAACCTCCAACTCCTCTGCGGCTGGTGCAACCGAACCAAAGGCAACCGAGACATGAACTACCTCCAAGTCAGACTCCGCCAGACCGGGGTGTAATGCCCCTGCAGGGGTTGGTGCGGGTCCTCAAGGCACCTGTCTCGGATTACGTCCGACCTCCTAGTCATCCGTTATTGTTCACTACACACACTGAAAGGTAGCCGAGCCATGATCTACTGGACTCGTGTCAGCAAAGACTTCCTGCGAGAGAACCTGTGCTGCGGATACAAGGACTCACCAACCCGCCGAGAGCACCCATCGGCATGTAAAGGATGGGATACGGACACAACCACGGAACTGCAGCGAGTAGATAAACTCCTTGACTATCTGTCGAGACAAGACCAGCAGTCATTGCAGCGAACCCTAAACACTAAACCAAGACTTGCTCTTTCGGTTGCTGCCGTTCGTTGGATAGTAGAGGAAGGACTGCCGGAGTGGTACGGATACATCTCTAAGTCTGGAACGGTGATCCAGCTACTGAACAACTCCCGTAGTCTGTGGTGGGACACAAGGGAACCACTCGACTACTATTCTCTTTTTGTTGATATCGACAGACGAGTTGCGCACTCCCCTGCTCATAGAAGCCCGTGTACAACTCATCAGCAACCATTCTGCTGGAAGAGTATGTAATGGCGTGGCGACCTTCGGATATCTCAGCAACTCAGCCGGATGCCGGACGCCAAATCCGGCTCAAGTCCACCTCCAACCCGGGCAACACATCTTCGTCCGATATCGCCTCCGGACGCTCCAGCACGACCGGCTCGGCGCCAGGCCGATGTATCCAGAGCCTCTGACCGAACGGATCCACCAACCAGCCCAGACGTACGCCACTACGAAGCCAAAGTTCCATCTTCTCTTGAAGTCTCTCAATGTCATCGGACAAAGATCGAACCTCAATGACGAAGTCAGGCGAGACTTTCCATACCTTCCCGTCGAAGACATCGGTCCCCGTCAGTCGGTCTCCACTCACCCAGGCGGCGTCAGGAGCGCGGCGGTTGCCGTCAGGCAACTCAAACAACCCGCCCGAACCGAAAACAAGGTCCCCGGCGTCTTCACTCATCCAGTTGTCGAGTGCCACAACGAATCTGACGCCGATCCACTCGCTGGTCGGACCGCTTGGCATGTTCAAGATCAAGGCTCCTGTCTCATCGACCTCGAACGGCATCGCCTCGTTCAGGCTGCAAAGCTCTAGCAGCTTCTCGTTTGTCAGTTCCCAGTCCGGCGGCAACCGTAGTCGCAGCGGCGCGATCCCAAGCGCCGCCGGCAACGCAGTTATTTCCTCAGCTTTGCTTGGGGGTTGTAGCGCAACCATGTGGGCATTCTACTGAGCCGCCTAGCCCGCCCGTCCCCAGAGCAGGAGTCGTTTGAACGGGTAGAGGAATGGGCGCTCGTCCGGCAATAGCGACAAGAGCCGGTTTCGGTAGTCCGAGAGGAACGCTTCGTAGTCTTCTGCCGACAACCGATCCCGATAGCCCGTCAACAGCGAGCCTTTGACCCACTCGACTACATCCTCCGGCCCTGGCAGGCGGTGGAGATACACCTGGACTCGCACGTGCTGTTCGGCGAACCCGAGTCGCGCGAGCTGTTCGGCGTACCACTCCGGCGACTCGATCGAGTGGCGGTAGACGAAGCCGCCGAGTGCCTCATGGTGCGGCGTTTCTTGCGCGACCTGGCGAGCGACGGCGTGTGAGGGATGGTCCTCGTTGGCAGGCATCTGCACGGCGAGTTGTCCGCCTGGCTTAAGCGTCGCTGCCAGCCGCGGAAACAACGACGCATGGTCGCTCACCCACTGGATTGACGCGTTGGCGAAGACCACATCCAGATCAGAAGCTGAAAACTCGGCGATGTCGCCGCGCTCGAATCGCACGCCTTCGCCTGCGTGCTGCGCCGTCTTGTCCAGCATCGCCTGCGAGCGGTCAATGCCGACCGTCTCGGCGGCCTGCGTCCGTTCATGCAGCACCCGAGTCAGCACGCCAGTCCCGCAGCCGAGGTCTACGGCACGACCGCCGGGGACCGGTTCGACCAGGTCCAGCAGGTCATAGAACGGCTGCTCCCGCTCTGCCTTGAAGCGGGCGTATTGGTCCGGCTGCCATCCGTCGCGTTGTTCACTAGTCACGACGCTGAGCCTACCAACTGTGTCGTTCTAGTCTGAGCTAATCCAGATTAGTGAAGGTCCAGACGTCATGCCCGGTGACGGCACAGTTCGCCAACTTAACTGGAATGAGGCCAGGCGGCTGCGTCTCCACGCGCAGGGTCTCGGTGCGCATCGTGCGACGGATGTACCGTCCGGCGTTCGCCTTGCCGGGGCGATTCAGGCACAAGACCGGCTTGGCTGGTTGCTAGGTGTCGGTACCAGAACAACTGGCCTCACGGCATCCGATGTCGAACGCGCGCGCAACGTCGATCGATCAGTCGTTCGTAACTGGTTCATGCGCGGCACGCTCCATCTTGTCCCGGCCGAAGATCATCGCTGGATGCTCAAGCTGCTCGGCGAAGCGATGGATGCCAAGGCGCTCAAGCGTCGAGCAGACCTGGGGATCACTGATGAGGATCACGCTCGAGTCCTGGATTTCTTTCGTGAATACCTGTCGCGCCGCGGCTGGCTCAAGCGCACAGAGGTCGCCGATGCTCTGCGCTCGGCGGATCTGCCAGTCGAAGGTCAGGCGACTCGTCATCTGCTGCGCACCGCGTCGATGCTTGGCGTGATCTGCTTCGGCGCCGACCAGGACGGCGAAGAATCTCACGTACTGATAGACCGCTGGCTCCCCAAAGAAGCATCACAACCAGCCAATCCCGGAGCGGAACTCGCGCGTCGCTACTTCGCTGCCTACGGTCCTGCCACTCCCGCCGACTTCCGCTGGTGGACCGGACTGCCTGTGGCGCAGTCACGACCCGCCGTAGACGCAGTGATAGATGAACTGACTGAGGTTCGGGTCGGAGACACACCGATGTGGATGACCCTCAAAGGGGCAGAGGGGATTGACGAGGTGCTGGCCGGCCCGGAACGCGTCCTCCGCGTGCTCGGCCCATTCGATCCCTATCTCCTCGGCTATGCCAAGCGAGACCTTGATGTCCCCGAGTACTTGCTCAAGCGAATCAATGCCGGTGGCGGCATGATCCGATCGTGCGTCCTGATCGACGGCCGTTTGGTCGGCACATGGGATCGCAAGCGACGGGCGCGTGGTTTGTCCGTGACAGTGGCTACGTTTGAAGAGCTATCGGACGATGCCCAGGCACAGCTCGAAGTCGAGTTTGCCGAGATCGGCCGGTTCCTGGAAACCGGGATTAACTGGTCTCTGGCTCTGGCTCTTGACGCGGCCAAATCCGGCTGAAGTCGATAGTCAGGTCATCGGCGATTTCGTTCGCCGTCAGCAACTCGGGGCGTTCCAGGAGTTTGGGCTCCTGTGCGGGTCGGTAAATCCAGACCGTTTCCTCATAAGGGTCGACGAGCCACGCCAGCAGTGCACCTTGCGACACCCACATCTTCATTTTGGCTTGTTGATCGTCAAGTTCCTCGCTGACTGAACGGACTTCTACGATAAAGTCTGGACAGATTTCCCAGATTCCCTCGTCATTTACGTCGATCCCGGCTAAACGATCATCGCTGATCCACGCCGCATCCGGCATTCGGCGCTCACTGTTGGGAAGTTCGAACATTGCGCTTGACTCAAAGGATCGGCCGCGTTTGCTCGTTTCGCTCCAGATCAGGGTTTGTGCGTAGATCCGACCGCTGCGGTCACTACTCAGTGGTCCAGGTGGCGGCATGACCAAGAGTCCCCTTTGCGCATCGGCCTCAAGCCGCCAGCCATCGTTGAGCGCGCCGATCTTTAGGAGCAGATCGTTTGTCAGTTTCCAGTCTGGAGGCAGTTGCAGCCTTAGCGGAAAAAAAACTCGCCGATTTTCTGATGCTTTTGCTCGCGATTCACTGATTGCCGCCGTAGGTCGTTCAGCAGTGACCATTGTTCCCCTCCAATGCCGCTGAGCCTATACCGGCGACAACGCCCGCAGACGCGCCGTGATTTCCTCGATCGTCTGCGCGATGCAGTCGATCTGATCCTCAGTGTTCGACTGGCCCAAGCTCAGGCGGAGAGTGCTGTGTGCAGTGTCGGGGTCGAGCCCGATGGCGCTGAGCACATGGCTCGGTTCGGTGCTGCCCGTGCTGCAAGCGCTGCCCGACGACGCGGCGAATCCCTCGAGATCGAGCTGCAGCAGGATGCTCTCACCCTCGACGCCCGGGAAACTGACGTTCAGGTTGTTGGCCAAGCGGCGCGACCAGTCGGACGGACCGTTCAACCGGATCGGATGGACGCGCTCGTTCAACTCGCGCCACAATCGATTGCGCAGATCCGAGGCGTGGCCGGTTCGCTGCGCGCGCTCTTCCTCGGCGAGGACCAGCGCCTTCGCCAGTCCGACCGCCTGCGCAACCGACTCCGTGCCAGCGCGTCGCTCCTCTTCCTGGCCTCCGCCTAGCTGCAATGGTTGTAATGCCGTCCGACGCCGTACATACAATGCTCCCGCGCCTTTTGGTCCGTAGATCTTGTGCGCGGTTAGCGACATGAGATCGACTCCCAGCGCGTCGGGGCGGATATCGACCGCGCCCGCCGCCTGCACTGCGTCGGTATGCACGATCGTCTTCGGGTTTTGCTCCTTCACCGCTCGCGAGATCTCTGCCAGCGGTTGTACCGCACCGATCTCGTTGTTGGCCAGCATGATGCTGACCACCGTCGTGTCCTCGCGCACCGCCGCCGATACTTCCTCGGGGTCGACAAAGCCGTCGCCGTTGACACCGAGGATGGTCAGCTCAAAGCCTTCATGCTCTAGTTGCTCCATCGTGTGTAGGACGGCATGGTGCTCGGTTTCCTGGGTGATCAGATGCCGGCCAGCGTGCGCGCGCGCCAACGCCGCGCCGCGAATGGCGAGGTTGTCGGACTCGGTCCCGCCCGAGGTCAACACCACCTCGGAGTGTGAACAGCCCAGCACGTCGGCAATATCATCGCGTGCCTGGTCAAGCAGGGCGGCGGCATATTGAGCCTCGCGATAGATCCCTGACGGATTGCCCCAGCCATGCTGTAGAGCGGGAACCATCGCTTCCAGGACACGAGGGTCGAGAGGAGTGGTCGCGGCGTGGTCGAAGTAAGCACGTTCCATGCCCTCAGGGTAGCGCCGCATCACAATGGGCGCTTCACACGGTCTCGATGCGGAGCCCGTCAATGCGCTCAAAATGCCGGAAATTGTTGGTCAACAAGGTCGGGTCGTGTTGCAGCGCCGTCGCAGCGTGAAATCCTCAATGAAGCTGAGCATCTCCAATCGCGAGTGGGCAGGTGTTTCCACGAGATTCGGCCCTACCGACAGCTCTGCCAAGGAGATCATGCTGATCGCAATGCCCTGCGGGGCGAGTCCGACTGGAGGAGCGTCGGCCTCTGAGCGCGTCAATCACCCAGTCGCTGTTGAGGAGATAGCGCACGAGCTACGCGTCAGCGTCATCGCTCGCACAGCGGGAACAGCGGCAGCGCCCATACGCTTGCTCAAGCGCCGAGTTCTCGTGGAAGTACTTCTCCCAGCTCCCCGAGGCGCGCTCGCGCAGTTTGCGAGCTTCTTCCGGTTCCGTGGGTGGACCGCCGCCGCGGATCACCTGACCGACAGTCAAGAACTTGCCCTAGTCTGGCATCGCCCGTTTCTTCGTGCTCGCCATGCGCCCAGCCTACTGCGCCAGATCCGACCTTCGACAGCCACTCCATCACCGCCGAGAGCGTCGTGAGAATCGCAAAGGCTCTCGGAACCACCCCGATCGGGGCCCCGGTCCATCCTACGCCGCCACTACTAACGCAATGCGTTACCATCGATCCCAGTGAAGCGATTCCGCAACCGCGACACCGAACGACTCTTCCAGGGGAGGCGTATACGACGACTGCCGCCAGACATCCAACGACGCGCGCGCATGCGACTCCAGCGTGTGATCGCCGCTGCCGCGCTCAGCGATCTGCGGGTACCGCCCTCACATCGTCTTGAGGCACTCAGCGGAGACAGAGCAGGCCAGCACAACATCCGCATCAATGACCAGTGGCGAGTCTGCTTCATTTGGACCGAGAACGGCGCCATGGAGATTGAAGTTGTCGACTACCACTGAGGACCAGCCCATGACCACCGCAGCCCCCATTCATCCCGGAGAACACCTCGCCGAGTTTCTCGATGAGCTGAACATCACCCAATACCGACTCGCCAAGAGCATCGGTGTCCCCCAGGTCCGAATCAGCGACATCGTCCACTGCCGACGAGCCATCACCGCCGACAGCGCCCTGAGAATCGCAAAAGCCCTCGGAACCACCCCCGAGTTCTGGCTCAACCTCCAGCGCATCTACGACCTCGAGAAGGCCCGCGAGACGACCAATCTGGACGACATCGCGCTGCTGGTCAATGCCCAGACCTGATTCCCTTTAGTCATTCCTTCTCCGACAACTATTGCGAAACGCCTGCCACTTTCTTCAGGCAGGTTTCTTTGCGATGCATGGGTCCAAGGCCAGTATGAACCCGTTCGTCTTGGGCCATCCATTTCTCGCAGACAACACATCGGTAATATTCCTCCCAACCCGGGCCATCATCGCTACTTTCCATCCGATATCCCCATGTACCACTGCGCCGGCCGTTACGCCAAATGCGCAATAACCAATCTGGCACTTCCATTCCCGCGAATCGAAAGATCATCCGAACCTCAGTGCGAGTAAGAAATGATCGGGTAGCCACTGTCAGCGCTGCATCGTCATAGTGGTGCAGTAACATCCGCCCCGCCTCCCGCAAGCGCTGCACGGCCTGACGATGAAACCTGCCTGTGCGCTCGGTGTGTGCAGAATCCACGTAATATAGAGTGGCGCGCTGAAAGTCCCCTTCAGCTTCGGTAGCCTGCGCCTTGGCAAACCAGCGGTCAGCGTCGATCTGCTCGCCCGCCTTCTGCATGGCTACTATTTTCTTGGAGTCCCATTCGTCATTCTGGAAGTGGCCGTCCAGGACATCGGCTAGGCGAATTCGTTCAAGTGTCCTCGGGCGGGCCACAACAACCAGACTGCTGCTCCCTGGGTAGTACCAAGAGGCCTCTGAAATCATGGAATTGAGGCCCCGGGTTGCCAGGAATTTGACACCCTCCTTGAATCCGTTGTCTGTTCCGTCGCAGTAAGGATGTGCTACATGAACGAGGTCCTGAGTTTCCCTGTCTTGCCACAGTTCATTGTGGTCGGTGATGCAGGAAGACACACGACTGTTATAGCAGCACTCCGGAGCCATGCCTGACGCATACTCCCGATGATTCAAGAAGGCGATGTGCCAGAACTGGTCGCACATCGCGCCTCGTCCATCCCATTCCACAGGAACCAACTGAGGATTGTCGGCCTTGAACTCCTCTAAGAGCGCTGCATCCGACTGACTTGCCTCTGAGTGTGCGCGGACTCTTTCGTCATTTGGTGGTAACACAATATCCTCCAAGGGCTTTTGCTGATCCTAGAGTGCACTTTACGAAAAGTCAATGGTGAGAAATCTGAATCCAAACCATCAGGTTAGGGAAAGAGGGCCATAAGGGGCTGGGGTCGAATGAATTCCCGCCCGCGCTGGAATGACAGCGCTGCGCAGGATTGCAACTTTCGCTCCTGTGGCGCTCCTCCCCTGGAGAGAGACTGATGCAAAACTCAGTCTCCCGTCCCCGCCCCCGAGCGGAGACCAGCTTTGGCTTGGCCCAGGCAGCACGAATCGGTTCCGGTTGACCAGATACGAAAGACAGGTTTTGCCTCCGAGCAGCAGCCGGGGAAGGAGCGGGCCCCCGCTCGGAGGCGGGGGCGGTTGAGAGGTTACGCATCGGACTCGGAGAGGGAGGTCGCATGAAGGCGGTACAGTGCACCAATGACCAACTGGACCAACCAGCTCTACTTTGGCGACAACCTCAGCGTCCTCCGCGAGCACATCCCCGATGATTCCGTCGACCTGATCTACCTCGATCCTCCCTTCAACTCCAACGCCACCTACAATGTCCTCTTCGAGGAGAAGTCAGGCGAGGACTCCGCCGCCCAGATCACCGCCTTCGACGACACCTGGCACTGGGACCTTGGCTCGGAAGCCGCGTATCGCGAGATCGTGACCCAGGCCCCGGCGCGGCTCGCGAGTGTGCTGCAGGCGATGCGCGAGTTCCTCGGCCAAAACGACATGATGGCCTACCTCACGATGATGGCCCAGCGCCTCGCCGAACTCCACCGAGTCCTCAAACCAACCGGGAGCATCTACCTCCACTGCGACCCGACGGCCAGTCATTACATCAAACTCCTCCTGGATGCGGTGTTCGGACATGACAACTACCGCAATGAGATTGTCTGGAAGAGAACAAGCGCTCATAGTGACGCGAAGAGATACGGCTCAGTTCATGATGTCCTAATGTTCTTCTCACACTCAAGCGAGTATCACTGGAACCAGATCTATCAAGAGTACGACCCTCAGTACGTCGAACAATATTATCGATACACGGATGCGGACGGCCGTCGCTTCATGTCCGGAGACTTGGGCGCCGGTGGTCTACAGGGAGGCGGATACACCTATGAATGGAAAGGCGTGACTCGGTTGTGGCGTGTACCTGAGTCAACAATGGCTCGACTGGACGCAGAGGGACGAGTCTTCTACACGCGCAACGGCATCCCTCGCATCAAGCGATACCTGGACGAGGCGAGAGGATTGGCAGTTCAAGACAATTGGACGGACATTGAGGCCTTGCGTTCTTGGCATCAAGAGCGCCTGGGTTATCCGACCCAAAAACCCGAGGCCTTGCTCGAACGCATTATCAACGCAAGCAGCAACGAGGGCGACGTCATCCTTGACCCATTCTGCGGATGCGGCACGGCCGTCGCGGTCTCCGAACGACTTAATCGGCGTTGGATTGGGATCGACATTACTCATCTTGCCGTATCGCTGATGAAGCACCGTTTGCACGACACCTTCGGTGCCGAGCTCTCCGACTACCGGGTCATCGGCCTGCCTGAGGATGTCGCCAGCGCCCGCGCCCTCGCCGAGGACAGCAACAACGACGGCCGCTACCAGTTCGAGTACTGGGCGCTCGGCCTCGTCGATGCTCGCCCCGCGACCGGCAAGAAGGGCGCCGACTCCGGCATCGACGGCTACATCAACTTCTTCGACGACAACTCGGGCAAGGCCAAGCGGATCATCGTCCAGGTCAAGAGCGGACACGTCAACCGAGGCATGATCGCCACGCTCAAGGGCGACATGGATCGCGAGGACGCTGCGGTCGGCATCTTCATCACACTGGAAGAGCCGACCGAGCCGATGCGTCAGGAAGCCATCGCCGCCAGCTTCTACGAGCCAGAGAGCCTGCCCGGCAACCAGTTCCCCAGGGTCCAGATCCTCACCATCGAGCAACTGCTCAACGGGGACCAGCCCGAGTACCCCCGCTTCGCCGCTCCCCAGACCTTCCGCAAAGCCCCGCGCCGCAAGCGTCAGCAAGGCGTCCAACAAACATTTGGCGATTGACCCGACCTACCCCGCCCCGCTCAACACCACACCCATCAGCGCGATCAGCAGCACCGCGAGCAGACCGAATCCCCAGAGCATCACCTTCTGCAGGTCGTCGATCCGGCTGTTAAGCTGGTCACGCACCAAGTACAGTTCCGACAGCGTCGCCGGCCTTGATTCCTCACCCCTCGTCATGCCACTCTCCCTGTCTCGCGCTGGTACTGGTACATATTACCTGCTTCAATTGGCAATATCCGGTTGCGGCCAACCATCCGTGGCTCTGATTCGGGCGCTGCAGACGAGCGGGATTGCCGACCAGAGTTGGAAGTGACGCGGCCGTGGATGCGCTATGCTCGGAGTTGAACTCATCTTGTTGAGAGGACTGTTTCCATGGTCTTTCAGATGACCGAGATGCTTGACGTGACCGACCTGGCGGCGGAGAAGGCCAAGTCGCTGCTTGAGGACAAAGGCTTCGCCGAGGGCGCGCTTCGCGTGTTCGTCGTCGGCGGCGGCTGCTCCGGCTACCAGTACGGCATGGCGCTGGCGATGGATGCCGAGGCTGGCGACCAGGTCGTCGAGAAGAGCGGCGTGCGCTTCCTGATCGACGAGGAATCCGCCCCGCTGATCTCTGGCTCTCGCGTCGACTACATCGACGACGTGATGAAGCAGGGCTTCTCGATTTCGAATCCGAACGCCTCGCATTCGTGCGCCTGTGGTTCGAGCTTCGACACCGCCGACGCTGGCGGTGCTTCGCAAGCGCGCTCCTGCGTCTAACACCAAATCCACTCTCCCTCTGAATCCCTCTCCCTCTGGGAGAGGGTTGGGGTGAGGGTTCTCTAACTCCCGTAGATGGACGCAGCACATGGCACGCATCACGCAACTGCTTGATGCGGGCCCAACGTTGTCTTTTGAATTCTCTGCCCCACGCGATGAGGCTGGAGTTGAGCGTCTGAGGCAGACGCTGGCCCGGTTGTCGCAGCATCAGCCACAGTTCATGTCGGTGACCTATGGCGCGGGTGGCACGACGCGCGGTCCGACGCGGGACTGGGTGCATACGATCCGCGAGGACTTTGAGATCGAGGCGATGCCGCATCTGACCTGTGTCGCCCATACGCGCGACGATGTGGCCGGCATCATCGACGATTACCGCAGCGACGGTATCGAAAACATCCTCGCACTACGCGGCGACTTGCCCCAGACCGCAGAATCCGCGAGCCAAGCCTTCGACACGGCGGCCGAACTCGTCTCCTTCATCCGCGAGCACGTGGATTGGGACATCGGCGTCGCAGCGCATCCCGAGGGTCATCCAATGGCGAGGTCGCGCGAGTCAGACCTGACACATCAAGCGGCCAAGCTGGCCGAGGCCGATTTCGCGTTGACCCAGTTCTTCTACCGAGCCGAACACTACGAGCAATTCGTGGGCCAGCTTCTCGCACGCGGAGTCGACACACCTGTAATCCCGGGAGTGATGCCGCCGACGAACGTCGCCGGCATCGAACGGATGTCGGAGATGAACAACACGGAGTTTCCGTCCGAGATTCGGGAGCGGCTGGACTCGGCGAATAGTGTGGCAGAGCGACGTGAAATCGGGGTAGAGGTGGCAGTCAATTTGGGTCGCGAGCTGCTTGAGCTAGGCGCGCCGGGTCTGCATGTCTACACGATGAATTTCTCCAGAGCAGCATCGGAGGTGGCGTCGGCGCTGGGTTGGCCAGCAGCCTGAAAAAGAGTCGTCATTCCCGCGCTCCGTCGCGGGAATCTCGCTGAGCGTGGTACAAACGCCCAGTCCGCAGAGGTCTCGGTTGCTTGAATTGTTTAGCCGCTCTCGGCTTGCGTGGCGGGTGCAGCGAGATACCCGCGACGGAGCGCGGGTATGACGGAGATGCCGAGGACCGTCTATGTCGGCTGTAGCTGAGCCCTGAGCGTGTTGAGGATTTCCAGGTCGGTTTGATGGATGGCGCGGGCGATGCTCTCGACGTTGAGTTCTCCCTGGAAGCGGTGACTGGCGGACTGTTCCCACTCGTAGCTGGAGATCATGTAGAGCACGCTGTTGATCTGTTCTCTGAGGTGGTACCACTCGCGGAGCTGCTCGTAGCAGTCAGGGGGGTTGGTCTGTTCGAGCCATTCGTAGTCATGCAGCGGCAAATCTTCGACGTCCTGGAAGAGCAGGTGGCCGAGTTGCCAGGCGGCGATCGTGTCCTGACGCCAGGCGCGTTCCATTAGCGCTTCGGCGTCGGGCATGCTGCGATGCATGGCCTGCATGAGTAGCTCGTACATCTCGCCGGAGGCTTCGCGCAGGGCCTTGAGCAGCCAACGCCGGGAAGTCTCGGTGTCGTTTGTATCCGTCATGTCGGCCATTGTGGCATATCTGGAGCCTGTGAAATCTGCTCGGGTCGGACGCACAACCATGGGATACGCTGCCTCAGTACGTCTGTCGCGGGAGGGATCTGATGCTGACGGAGTTCTGGGAGTCGGACACGTTTACGGAGCGTCGTGAGGCGCTGCTCGACACGTTGGAGACCGACTATCCGTGGAGCAAGGGCGATGTGTTGCGCTTTCGTCGCGGTGGGCGCGACGACCGCTATCGCGTCTTGCAAGTACAGGTAGAGATTGGCGATGAGGGTCTGAGGCGCGAAGTGTTGCTGCTGAAGTTGGGGTCGTAGACGACGGTGGTTGCGTCGGGCGCGTTGCCGTACACGCTGCTGTTGCTCCTGTTGGAGCTGGGCGTCGGCGGCGCGTTGGTCATGCATGCGGTCCACTTGCGCGGTCAGGCGACACCGGGCTTTGTCCGGGCGACGACGATCATGGTCCCGATCGTGCTTGGACTGGCCTTTTGGACGGCGTACACCTTGGAAGGTGACATCGTCGAGGGGTTTGCGGTTCGATCCGGACCTCGCGACGTCTTGGTCTGGACACTGGCCGCGCTGACGG
Organism: Dehalococcoidia bacterium; assembly: GCA_965232875.1. Taxonomy (GTDB): domain Bacteria; phylum Chloroflexota; class Dehalococcoidia; order Bin125; family Bin125; genus Bin125. The sequence continues at coordinate 1,053,186 of OZ247431.1, forward strand.
CGATCTCGGTGCTGCACAATCTGGCCCTCTACACCGAGCGCGACGCCTGGGCTCGGAGGCTGGGCTGGGTACTGAGCGGGTTGTCGTTAGCGGCGCTCGGATTGACGGCGGCGACGCTGTCCGGTTCTCCCGAGGGACTGACGGCGGTCAGTCTGGGATTTGGCGCGTTGGCGATGGGACTCTCTGCCGTTGGTCTGGCGTTGGGGCACTGGTACCTGGTTACGCCGCGACTGCCCGCTCAACCGCTGGTCGAGATCACCACGGCGTTCCTGATCGTCGTGATCGTGCAGGCGGTGCTATTCGGAGTCGCGCTGGCGGTGGCGGTCGACGATCCGGTCGGCGGTCGCGACCAGTCGCTGACGGGCGATCCCACGTTCTGGCTGAGGATTGTCGTGGGGTTCGTGCTGCCGTTGGTGTTCGGTTGGATGGCCTGGACGACGGCGAGGATGCGCTCGATGATGGCGGCGACGGGACTGCTCTATCTCACGACGGCGGCGGTGTTGGCGGCGCAAATCGCGGCTCGGGCATTGATGTTTGATAGTGGTCGCCCACTGTAGGCGATGTGCGCCGAGAGTGGCTGCTCCGAAGCGCTCCACCCTTTGGGGGAGCTGTCGCGGAGCGACTGAGGGGCCTCGCGAGACCTGGGCGATAGTGGCCAGCCGGCCTCCTCCGTCACTTTGTGACACCTCCCCCAGCGGGGGAGGTCTTGAACATCGCTACTCGACCACGTCCTGCTGAGTGACATTGAGATTGAGTCCTGGCGGAAGCTCGGGAGTCATCTCTGCTTCCGCTTGCCAGCCAGCTCGGGCTTGATCGAGGAGGCTGGCGACTTCGTTTATCGCCGCTGGTGTGCGGATGCCCCACCAAGTAAGATTCTGGCCGTCGCAGAGATAGACGTGGCCGTTGCGAGCGGCCGAGATGCCGTGCTGCGCGAGTAACTCCTCGGCGTGGCGCTCGCGGAAACGGTAGGGCTCAGAGGGCAGCAGAATGACTTCCGGATCGAGGTCGATCAGGTCGGTCAACTGCAGGCGCGGATAGCGGCCTTGCGAGGCGTCCTCGCAGACGTTGATACCTCCGCAACGCCTCAGTAAGTCGCCGATGTAGGTGTCGCCCGATGCCGCCATGTATGGGTTGCGCCAGATCAGGACTGCAGCGCGGACTCGAGGTCTCAAGCGCTGGACATGGCGCTGTTCCTCCAGCGATTCCTCAATGGCATCGGCCGTCTTGACGGCGATGCCGCCAATCAGTCGGCCGACGTGGTCGATCTCCTCTTGCACCCGATCTGCGGTTCGAATGTCTCCGACGTACACGTTGAGGCCGGCTTCGCGGAGCGCGGTGACATCTTCCTCGTTGTTCTCCTCAAGATTGGCCAGGACGAGTTGCGGATTGAGCCGGATGATGCGTTCGATGTCGGGATTCTTGGTGCCGCCGACTTTACGGATTGCGGTGACGGTGTCTGCTGGCTCGACGCAGAACCTTGTCACGCCGACGAGCCTCGATCCGAGGCGCATGGAGCAGACCAGTTCGGTGAACGAGGGGACGAGCGAGACGACTTCGCGCGCGGGTCGATCGAGTTCGATTTCGGTGTCGGTGGCATCAACTACGCTTGGCATGTGATTGAGGCTATCAGCGAACGCTGGTCTAGCACGGAGAGCGCATGACTATCGCGCCCGTCGCAGGAGCGGAAGTCGTCCTGCGCAATGTCAGTGTGGGCTACCAGGGTCATCACGTGTTCGACGACCTGTCGGTCAGCATCCCCGGCGGGGTATTCACAGGCATCATTGGCGGCAACGGCTCGGGTAAGAGCACGCTGCTCAAGACCATCGCCGGCCTCTTGCAACCGTCGCAGGGCGAGGTGTTGATTGGCGGTGAATCACCGCGGGAGGCGCGGGCGTTCCTGGGTTATATGCCCCAGGCGAGCAACGTTGACTGGCGTTTCCCGCTCACGGTCCGAGAGCTCGTCGAGATGGGCCGCTACCAGTTTCGCTGGAGAGAGCGGCTAGGACGACTGATTCGCACTCGCGACGATCGGATCGCGGTCGACCGCGCCCTAGCCATGATGGATGTCCAGGACCTGCAGGACCGTCAGATTCATGAGCTCTCCGGCGGTCAGCGCAAGCGGGCGCTGATTGCTCGAGCATTGGCGCGGCAGCCGCGCATCCTACTGCTCGACGAACCCTCGGCCGCACTGGACGCCGTCTCGGATGATCAGCTCTTCGACGTGCTCTGCGACCTGACCGAGCTGGGCACATCGGTGATCATGACCACGCACGACCTGTCGACGGTGCTGGAGCACTACGCAGAAGTGATCTGCGTCAACGCGACCGAGGGTGGCGTGATCGCCCAGGGCGATCCCTCGGCTGTCCTAACCGAGGACGTGCTGCGCAAGACCTATGGTCGGGAACTGGCGATCGTGTCCCGCGGAAGCGTCCACGACGGCGTGGATGAGGACGACGATCATCACACGATGCGTTTGGGCGACGAATTGCAGTTGCACATGGAAGATCACGAGCATCGCGAGGGTCACTCGCACGGTCCGTCGTTGCGGGCGCCTTAGGTCGTTACCATCCTCCGTCCTTCCCGCGCTGGGTCGCTAGTCTCCCCATTCCGTCATTCCTGCGCTCCGTCGCGGGAATCTCGCTGGTCCTCTAAGGACGCCGTGCACCTTCAACCTACTGCATCTTAAATTCGTTCAAGCTTTAACTGACGTTCATTCATCGCACTGCGAGATACCCGCGGCGGAGCGCGGGTATGACGTAAACGAACAGGACTCCTATTTGTTGGGCGGTTGCAGCAGCGCCACGACTCGACGGACCAGCATGTTGAACTGACCTTCGTTGGCTGCTTCTTGTAACTCCGCTCTCCAGTTGTCGAAGCGGCGGGCTCGGACCTGTGCGGACTCGATCACGAGGTAGCGGCGGATGGATTCGAGCACGTCCCAGGCAAGGCTGCCCAATTCGAGCCGGTCGGCGGTGATCGACTCGGTAGACATGCTGACGATGGACAGACTGGCTTCCTCAGCCGAGCCCTTGATCCGGCCTCGCAGTCTCTCCGGCGCCCCCTTGGTGAACGCACGGACGAGATCGCGTCCAACCTCCGCTTCTTGCGTTTGGAACCAGAGGCCTTCCCAATCGGTTTGCACGATCAGCATTGGTCCGCGGGTGACGCGTGCGATTTCGTTGAGAGTCGCCGTTGGGTGGCGCAGCCACTCAAAGACGTCGACCATGAGCGCCGAGTTGAAGTAGGCATCGGGGAACGGCAAGCGTTGCGCGTCAGCCCGGATCACGCTCCACTCAGTCGGTCCGAGCCATCGACCTGGAGAGTCGGAATCGATGGCGACGCCGTTCAGCGGCGTACCCTGCGTGATTGCAGCCAGGGTGAGACCGTCACCGGTGCCGACATCGAGCGCGGGACGCGCGTCTCGCGGTGCTCGCCCGTTGAGCAGTTGGTCGTAGAGGCCGTCGTAGTGGCGGCGCAGCTCAGCGTGGATCACCGGCTGACCGCCTCCGCGCTTCTCCGGCGGCGCCAGGCTGCGATGATGTGACACGGCGGGCATCAGGTCCACTCGTCGGCGACGATCGGCTGTCGGCCAGCGAATCCGTCCGATAGCTCGTGCCACCAACTGACTGTGCGTTCGCCGTACTGCCAGCAGAGATATACCACCCGACCGTCACGCTCCGCTCGCCAATCGACGAGGCCGCGGCGGATGTCCTTGACCTCCACGCCATGTTGCTGGATGTGTTCGATCAGTTCGGCGATCTGTCTCTCGATCTTGCTGATTTCGGTGCGCATCTCCGAGTCATCCGTCACGATTGGATCGCCATCCGCGCTGGTGGTCCGGCGCATCGACGATGAGAGCGCTGTCAGTTCGTCGAGACGTAACGCGCGCTTGCGCATGACAATCACAACGGCGGCGATGCTCGGCAATGATCGACGGGCCTGCGCCAGCGTGAATAGTCGCGGCATGACAGGGATTGTAAGCGCTCTGCCGGCCGGGTGCGCAAACTCACCGTCATTCCCGCGCCTGACGGAGGCCTTTGAAAGACTCCCCTTCTCCCCCCTTGCGGGGGAGATGCCGAAAGCCTGCCCCGGGCTTGACCCGGGGGCAGAGGGGGGGGTCTGCTATTCGGGAGCACTATCTAGTCATCATCCGCCGACCCCCCCTCTGTCACTCCGTGACATCTCCCCCCGCAAGGGGGGAGAAGGGGATTCGGGAGTTTTTCAAAGGGCTCCGTCTATCGCGACGGAGCATCGTCGTTGGGTGTTGTTGGCGCGTGAGGAAGGAACCACCAACTGGAGCGCGATTGGTCGGTCCGGTTGACGAACAGCGCTCGCACTGCCGCCTCCTCGGGCGGGACCGACAGGACAATCGCCAGGTCGTTCGGCTCTAGCCGGACGTTGCCGCGGGGAATGACCACAGCGCCCTTTCGGTGGATTGCCGTGATGACCGAGGCTTCCGGTAGCGCTAGCTGCGAGACCATCGACGAATCGGCGGTTGAACCGGGCTCGACGCGGGCCTCGATCTCTACCGCCCCAACCAGCCGGCGCACCGGCGCCGGCGCAGTCCGCTGCGCGTTGTCCCGATCGCTCGGTTGAGCCACCTCGCGCAGTACGTCGCGCTGGGTGAGCATCCCCATGAGGCGGCTCTCATCCTCGCGCGCGACGACCGGCAACTGTCGAACATCGTGTTCTACCAGTAGTGAGAGCGCGTAGCGCAGGCTGTCGTCTGGGTGAACAAAGATTGGTGCGACAACGGCCAGGTCGTAGGCGCGCCGGTCGAGTTCGCTGCGCTCAACGGCTGAAGTCACATCTGTCGCGGTGACCAACCCGATGAATCGGTTCTGGTTGTCGGCCACCGCGACCACGTTGCCGCGCGACTGGCTCATTGCGTTGGCCAGGTCTCGAATCGTCGCCAGGCGCGAGACAATTGGCGTGTCGGTGCGCATCGTCGTGGCGACGGTCAGGTCATCCAGGGCCGATGGAGCTTGTTCATCCTGTACGTCGAGCCCAGCGCGTCGCAGTCGGACGTTGTAGATCGTGTCTCTGGTCAACAATTGCGCCAACGCTGTGGCTAATGCGACGGCGGTCATCAGCGGGAGAATCAGCGAGTATCCGGTCAGTTCGAAGACGATGAATAGCGATGTCATTGGCGCGCGCGCAGCAGCGGCGAAGACTGCCGCCATGCCGACCACCACGTATGTGCCGATTGGCCCGACGATGCCTGGCAGAGCCGACTCGAAGCCCGTACCCATGAGCGCGCCCAGCGTCGCCCCAACGAACAGCAACGGAGCGAAGGCTCCGCCGGATGCTCCCGATCCAATCGTCAGCGATGCCGCGACCAGTTTGAGCACCATCAGGATCGCCAACGTCGAGACGGCGGTATCGCCCTCGGCGAAGATCCGGATCTGGTCGAGTCCAGAGCCAAGGATGTCTGCTTCGATCAGTGCCAGTACGCCGACACCGAAGAGGCCCAGGATGGGCCTCGCCACCAACTTGACGCCGAGGAACTCAAACACGTCCTCGGTGAAGAAGCGTGTGCGCACGAAGAGGATCCCGGCGATCGCCGCCGACACGCCGACAATCGCGTGCAAGAACAGTTCCCAACTGCTGTTGATCTCGAGGTCGGGCAGGTCGAGCCCGGCCGAGCTGCCATAGAAGGCCACGGCGACGATATTGGCCACGACTGCGGAAACCACAACGATCGTGAAATTGCGGACGTTGAAGCGTCGTAAGACGACTTCCAGGGCAAAGAATGTTCCTGCGATTGGCGTGTTGAACGTGGCCGCGATTCCACCCGCCGCTGCAGCGGCGACCATGAGCACCAGCATGTCGGACGGTTGTCTGGTCAAGCGACCGATCGTTGAGGCCAGCGAGGCGGCAATCAGGACGATAGGACCCTCACGACCAGCAGCGCCGCCGCCGCCCAGAGTGAACCCGGTGGCAATCAGTTTGGCCGGGGCAATGATGGGCCGGACGAACCCGCCGGCACGCTCGACAGCGACCATCACATAGGGGACACCGGCGCCTTGCGACTCGCTGGAGATCCTGGAGACGATCAGCGCTACCGGGATCGCGGCGATCGCGGGGACCAGCATCAGTGTCCAACCACCGGCCAGTCCGTCGAGCAACGACGCGAGTTCGTCGAAGACGGTGATCAGACCGTCGACCACGGCGGTCAGCACGACGGCGGCTAAACCGGCGGCCAGCCCAACTGCGCCCGCCAGAAGCAACGGGGCGAGATTGCGCGGGACACGGACGCGCCCGACCAAGGGAAGTCGCCAGAAAAGCTGTGCCGAGCGCGTCCCGAAGCGTCTGGAGGGACGAGCTACGAGCGACATCGGTTGGAACACCCGTCGTACGCGGTGGGCAACTGGTCAGGATGCCCAGGATGCCATGCGTTCACCGCGACAGTCTGCCGCTTGAGGCTATGACGCCACCCCTCAGCGGGCAATCGGCCATACGACCAACCGCTGGTCTACTCCTCGAGTGTGTCGTCTTCGCCTTCGGCGTCGTCTTCGCCTTCGGCGTCGTCTTCGCCTTCGGCGTCGTCTTCGCCTTCGGCGTCGTCTTCGCCTTCGGCGTCGTCCTGGTCGCTGTCGGAGGGTGAGGAGCCGCCGTCCAGCGAGAGTCTGACCGACTCAACCAGATCGTCGCCGCGCGCTGTGAAGACGAAGGTGAATGCCGCTGCGGTCGCCTGATCGGTGGCGAGGCCATCCACGACGATGTCCGGCACGCCGTCACCCGTGAGGTCCTCGATTCCAATAGCCGAGACCTCAGCAACCTGAGCGGCCGCTCCGGTGATGGTGCGGTACCCGTCGCCGCTCGACACGAGGATGTAGAAGCTGCTCACGCAGCCGCTGGCGTCGCAGGTGATTTCGCGGAACGTAAGGTCGCGCACGGCGTCGCCGGTGACGTCGATATCGGCGATCTGCTGGATGCCCTGCACCTCGCGGGCATAGGCCAGGGCATGGTCGTAGGCGATTCGGTACTTCGATGCATCTCTAGGGACCGGGTCATAGACAACCAGGTTGGAGAACGGAACAGCCGCGCCGAACGAGTTTGGGTCGGTGTAGATGATCGCGGCGGAGAATTCGCCGTTTGCGTTGGTGTCGAGCAGAACAACGCGATCATGTCCGACGGCCAGGGCCGGCATCGGCCAGGCCTTGAACAGCTCAATGATTGGATCGATCTGGTTGATCCCATGCAGCCAGGGCAACGCGGCTGCACCGTACTGGAGGAAGTTCGAGGGCGCGTCGGGGATGGTGTCTGTGGTCTGTTCGGGTCCTGGTTGCGGGAACTGGCTGTAAGACACCTGAGTCGGAGTGGCAGCCGGTACCGCGACTGTCGGCAATTCGACGTTGGGAGGCTCGATCTGGTCTTGGTCGCCCGACTGTTCCTGCCGCTCGTCGCCCGACTGTTCCTGCTGCTCGTCGTCTGCTTGATCTTCGTCTTCGGAATCGCGGGCGGTGCTGCTCGGCTCCGCGCCGGGGATCTTCAGTTCCTGGCCAACCTGCAGGACATCTGGGTCCTGGATGCCGTTGAGGGTGATCAGATCATCAATGCGCACGCCCAGACGATTGGCAATCTGGGCGAGGGTGTCGCCCGGCTGGACGATGTAGATGGTGCTGTCGACCTCTTCGGTCTCGACTTGCGCCGCTGGCTGTTCCTGGGCCTGCTGCTGTTCGTTATCGGGCGATGTCGTCACTGCGACGGCCTCGGCCGGCTGGTCTTGCTGGTCAGAACCGCTGGTCGTAGTTACGGTCGGCGTGTCTGATTCGGCGGTTTGGGTGGCCGAATCGGGCCGCTCGACCACTTCCGGCGTTGGTTCGTCGTCGCCGAACAGGCCGCAGCCTGAAGCCAGGAAGGCACTCAGGATCAGAATCGAAAGAATGGAAATCAGTGCGACGGCGCGCCGTCGAACAAGCCCACGATATTGGAACATCAGTGACTCAACCGCCCCGTCGCCTATTGCCACTCTATACACATTGATGGCTTGAGTGCGGTGTGAAGAAGGCGTTCGGCGTTAAAGTCGGGCGAGCTGTTGTCCCAACCAGGCAGCAGCGAGTCCTCCCGCCGCCGAGACCACCAGATTGGTCAGCGCCCAAGCCCAGCGTCCGCCGTTGAGCAGGTGCAGCGTGTCCAGCCAGACCGTTGAGAACGTCGTGAAGCCGCCCAGCAACCCGACGGTGATCGCCAGGCGCAGGTTGTCCGACACCCCAACCCGCTCGAGCAACAGCGTGGCCACCAGACCGAGGACCAGCGTGCCGCTCAGGTTGACGATCAGGATGCCCAACGGCAGACCGTCAGGCTGGCCAATCCATCTGTTGAGCAGGTGACGGAAGACCGAACCGGCAGCGCCGCCGAGCGCGATCGAGGCAATCGCTGCGACCGTCATTGCGCAGCCATCGATCAGCGGCCCGTCGAGCCGAAGCCGCCTGTTCCGCGTTCGGTGTCGTCGAGTGCTTCGACTTCCTCGACCGGCGTCAGCGCAACCGGGGCGACGACGAGCTGGGCGATCCGATCTCCGTGTTTGATCTGAAAACCTCGCCCGGCTGGTCCTCGCAGGCACATCGAGACGAGCAGCTCGCCGCGATAGTCCGCGTCGACCGTGCCCCAACCGATCTCGACACCTCGGCGGGTCAGGCCGGACCGCGGCCTGATCTGGATCTCGTACCCATCTGGTGGTGAGCAGGCGATGCCGGTCGGCACGGGCTGAGGCATCTGGGTCAGGTTGAGTGATCCCCCTTGCTCGGAGAGTTCGGCGTACAGATCGAGTCCTGAAGACAACTCGGAGCCGCGCGTGGGCAACTGCGCCGCCGCGCGCAGTCGCCGCACGCGCAAGGCTCCGAGTGTTCCGCCGTCCGTTACAGCCCAACGAAACGGCGGAAAGAAATCCAGCGACGTCTCTGCCAACGCCGCTGGACGGTCGGGAGCCTGGCGCAGGAGGGCCGCCGCATCGACAATCATCGTCGACACATCCACTCCCAGATACGACGGCGCAAAGGGCGCCAGGCGCTCGATTCCGGATGACAGTTTGATCCGCACGCCACGAGGACGATGCGTACCGGTCCAGTGGTGCAGGCCGGCGGCCAGCAGGATCAAGCCCTGGTAGAAGCTGCGGATACTGCGACGCTCGACCTGCCAGATGTCTTCCCAGGTCTCGTGTGCGTCGAAGAATTTGTGGGCGTCCCACTCGGCTGCGCCCCTGGCCAGCTCGATCCGGTGCTCGGCCGGGATGGCGGGTTCAAGCGCGAGCTGTTCGGCTCGGGAAGGGATCTCACGAACTCGGGCCATGAGTTCGACGCCTCTTGCGATCAGTTGCCAGTGAGTTGTCCCGCCGCCGCCGTTCACAGACACTGTGTGACAAGGCAACGACGGTGGGAACAGGATGAGGTAAACATCATCGCTGATTTTGTAAATGTGCAGGGCGCGCTCGGACAGAATTTCGACGAGCTGCGAGCGTTACTCGATGCCTGTTCCGATGATCGACTGGAAGAACGCCTGACACCGGCCGAGTGGTCGGTGCGTGAAATCCTGTTGCATGTCGTCCATTCGGAGCGCTGGCTGCATCCCCAGCTCATGCTGCTGCGCCGCGAAGTCGCACCGCAGCTCGCGATTCCCCGGGTCGGCGGCGTCACGCTACCCGACACGGAGTCGGACGCGTCGTTGCCGCAACTGAGATGGGCGTTGACCAGCGTGCGCGAAGACACAGAGCGGCTGTTGGCAGATCTCAGCGACCACCAACTCAGAGAGCCTGCCAATCTTGAGTTGGACGGTGAAGTCCTCGACATGTCGCTGAGGACGATCGCGCTAACCGCCGCCGATCATCAGCTCTTCCACGTCCGTCAGATTCAGCGGACGCTGGGCATTGCTCCCTGAGAGCCCTTGGCCCGTCATACCCGCGCTCCGACGCGGGTATCTCGATGCGTGCTGCGAAAACGTGAGACGACTGAAGAGCGCTTGATGTCCTGGGAGCCGTCCGGCGCTCTAGCGATGGTGCACGACTCTGCGAGATTCCCGCGTTGGAGCGCGGGAATGACGGAAACAAAATCCATCAACCACTTGCCATAACCGATACGCTTGACTCCACAGACCGTTCGCTTTGATTGGAGGAGTCACGTCATGCAACGAACTGCTGAGGAGTATCCAGCCCGTCTGCATATCGAGTATCCGCAATCGCTGGACCGCATCTCGACCCTGCTGCGGCCCATCCTGGCGATTCCGATCCTCTTCCTGATGTACTTCATGCCGTCGATTATGTTTCCGCCAGTAGCGCTGATGCTACTGGCGCGGCGAAAGTATCCGCGCTGGTGGTTCGATTTCAATCTCGAGCTCACGCGGTTGCAGAACCGCGTCTACGCCTATCTCAATCTGATGACGGACGATTACCCCTCGACCGATGATGAGCAGTCGGTCAAAGTCGATCTCGACTACCCCGACGCCAAACAACTCAGTCGTTGGCTGCCGTTGGTCAAGTGGGCGTTGGCGCTGCCGCATTACATCATGATCGTGGTCCTGGCCATGCTGCTCACTATTGCCGTCGTGATCGCCTGGTTGGCCATCCTCTTTACCGGAACGTATCCGCGACCGTTGTTCACATTTGTGCTCAACGCCGAGCGCTGGAACCTGCGCGTCGAGGCCTATGCGTTTCTCTTGATCACCGATCGCTACCCGCCCTTCCGGCTCGGCTAAGGCACGTGTCACGCGGCCAAACGCAGCGCTCCGTGTAGCTCGATGCGCCGCAAGAAGAAGAGGAACGCGCCGAGATTGAGCGCGAACAGTCCTGTCAGCGCAGCGAAGAGGATTCCCACGCCGGGCCAGTCGATGATGAACGTCAGCGGCGGCACGACATCGCGTCCATCGGGCGTGAGCGCGAAGAAGTCGAGCAGGATCGCACCCGCCTGACTGCCGACAATCAGGCCCGCGCCCAGGCCGATGGCGATCACGATGAGCTGCTCAAGTGCGATCAGCCCCAGGATCTGTCGCATGCTCATGCCGACGCTCCGGCAGACGGCGAACTCTACTCGCCTCGCCTGCGAGGTGACGGCAGTTAAGACCACCAGGCCGAACGCAGAGGCAATCGCAACGGCAGCGAGTGCGCCGATGAACACGCCATTCCAGGATGCAACGATCAGCGGATCGGCGGCGAGCTCGCTGCGTGCGCTGCCCAGGGTGTCGATGCCCTCGGCGTCGAGCGGAATCTCGCGCTCGACGAGCAGTTCCGACCATGAGCTCAATGGAGCGGATGCCCAGAGCTCGTCATCAACGGCGAGCGCCACACCGGCCGCGGCGCTGCCATACAAGCGCTGAACGAATGCCGCTCTGTTAATCAACACCAACGGCTCGTCGCGCTGCGGGTCGTAGCCGGGGAACGTCTCAAACTGGCCGACGACGTTGAACTTGACGGGTGTCGGCCCGACGCGGATCCTCACGGTCTCGCCGATGGTGAGGCGTCCTTGCTCCATCGCCTCAACTGATAACAGGGCAGGGAGCGGTTCGCGCTCGGAGACGTAGCGAACGCCGCGCAGCGACGCAGGTACCGCGCTCCAGCGATAATGAGCGCCTCCATCCTCAATACGGAACGCATCTAACGGCTGTTCACCAACCTCGAGCGGCGTTGCCTCCCATCTGCCGGAGGCAAAGTCGGCGAGGATCTGGCTCTCGCCCGAATGCTCGTAGCGCAAATCGCGCAGGATGATCTCGCCGGGCGCACGTGTAACGGCCAGGTCGAGCGATGCCAGTGTGAGGGGTGCGACAGGTCGCTCAGTGACGCCGGGCCGGAACGAGCTCTGTCGCTGGACGATGCGTGAGCCTTCGAGCGGCAGGTAGGCGTCGGCTTCTTCGGTGAGTCGCAGCGTTGCAGAGAACTCTTCTGCGGTCGCAGTTTCAAGGGTCTCAATCGTGTACCACCAGTAGCGGCCATGCGCGTCCTGCACTTTGATCCCGATTGGCGTCTCCTGCGCTAGGAAGAGCACCCTGAGCCTCAGGGTCAGGAGGCCCCCAAAGTCTTCGATCACTGCTCGCTGGACATCGCTGCGCGACGGCGCAATGCTCGACAGAGCCTCTGGCGGCAAGGCCCAATCGGCATCACGCTCGGCCAGTTGCCGGCTCACAATCTGCGCATCGAGCGCTGCGATTTGCAGACGGCCCGAGTCCTCGTCGCCGTCATAGGCGCCGACGATTCGCTTGACCCTGGCAACCGACTGGCCGCTCAGCCGCTCGATCTCTTCGAACGGCACCGCTTCCGAGTACGGCTCGCTTAGCCTCACGGATGCGCCGACCGTATGCAGCGCGCGATCGTCATAGGAACTGTCGAGCGTCGTGCGGAACGAAGCTGCGAACACGGCCAGCGCTCCGGCGATGGTCAGCAACAGCACGGTCCGCGCATAGTGAGTCGGTGTCCGGCCCAGATACCAGGCGCCCATCAGCAGCGTGAGCGATCGCCAGGGCGACGCCAGCCGCGCCAGCGCACGCATCGCCGGCGGGAACAGCCGCAGGACGATCAGGCCGACCACAAACAACAACACCGTCGGCGTCGCGACGGCAAGCCAGTCGAGTCGCGTCTCGCCGACCAGCGGCGAATCGATCGGGTCGCCGGCCCATTGCAGCTCGAAGATCAACAATGCGCCCAGCGCCGCCACGGCGGCGTCGATTAACGCCCGCTGTGTCCACGACGCGGGTGGCCGACCTCGCTCGCGCCGGGTCGTAACCATCGTCTGCTTGGTCGCCCGATACGTCGGCACAGCCTGCGCCGCGAGCGCCAAGGCGCCCGCGCCGAGCGCCAGGTACCAGGCTTCGACCGGCAGCGACACCGGTAAGAACGGTCCGAGCCCGGTCAGCGCGATCGCCTCGTCGAACGGCGGCACGAATCCCAGCAAGCTGACCAGTCCCATGCCGATCAAGGGACCGAACGCAATCGCCGGCGCAGTCAGGATCGCCGCTTCGACGACGTGCAGCATGGCGACATCACGCTGGCGGGCGCCTCGTGATCGCAGCCAGGCCGTGTCCTCGGTGCGTTGCTCGGCCAGCATCGCCGCCGCGACGACCGCGTAGACCAACACGGCTCCAACGAGCTGCAAGACAATCATCAGCAGCGTCGATTGCGCAAACTGGAAGCGACGGCTGAATCCGACCAGGGTGTCGACCAGCTCGGTTTCCTGTTGGACCCCCTCGATTGACTGTGCAATGCGGCGAGTCATTTGCTCGAGCGCGTCGGCGGCGACCGAAGCCTCAGTAGCCGACGCACCGCTGAGGTCGGTTCTGAATCGTTGCAGCAGGGCTAATCTCAGTGTGGGCGATTGGTCAGCAAGGATGCCAAGAATGCCCGCTCTCGTCGTCCAGAAGCGCAGTTCCGTGTCTCGAGCTGCCACGGGCAGGAAGACCGAGTCGAGCGTCGACCAGCGGCGGACACTGGCAGACGGATCGACGATTCCAACGACGCGAATCCGAGTCTCGTTCTGAAGTCCAAGCCAGAACGGCTGAGCCAGACGTTCATCACCGACTTCGAGCCCGAACACCGCTGCCTGTTCTCGCTCGATGACCACTTCAATCGCGCCGGAAGCCGGTTCTGGCGCTCGGCCTTCGATCAACTCGGAAGTCTCTTCGAGATCGCTCTGCGCGATGAATGTGGCGTGTGGTGGGTCGGGCGTGTTGAAGGGTTGATCGTCCGTGCGCAGGACATAACCGCCCGTTCGCATCGCAGCCATCCGACCGACGACCAGCGATTCGACAGCGGTGTTCACCTCATCGCGGATTAACGACTCCACCTGATCGACGGACTCTTCGTCCGCCGTCACATTGGTCCGGACGAGACGAAGGTCGAGGGATGCCGGGTCGGCGTCGGCGAGCGTTTGTCGGAGTCCGAGGTCGCGCACCGCTTCGATGAAAATGGGCGCGCTACTGGCCAGCCCGACCGCGAGCAGCGCGCCAATCAACAGCACCGCCGACAGTTTGGGCGCGGAGGCAATCCGGCGCAGCGCCAGTCGCGCCAGCTCTCGCGCAGTTTCTCCACGAGCACTGTCGCCACTGCTGGAGGAGGGCTGGAGCGCCATTAGTCAGCGCCCTCACGCAGAAGCGGCGCGGCGTCCTGACCGGTCGCCCAGCGGGAGATGACGGTGGTTCCCAAGACCGCGCAGGCGACGATCACGCCGACGCCGATTCCGGCGAGCACCCAATCGACCGACAGCGTCGTCGGCGGAGCGGCCGCGACTCCCTCGGCTGTCACGTCGAGGAATGCCAGCAGCGCGCCGGCCACTGCTCGGCCGAGTCCAAACCCCAGCGCGACTCCGGCGGCGAGCACCAGCCCGACCTCGACAGCCGCCTGGCTGGTCAGTCCTGCACGGCCCGCGCCGACAGTGCGCATCAGGGCAAACTCGCGAGCGCGTTCGCCTCCCGCCGCAGCCAGGGTGAACACGAGCGCCGCCGATCCAACGACCAGCAGGCCAATGAATCCGACCACGAAGAGCGCCGCCGCACCACCGGAACGGAACGGGTCCTGCTCGGCTGCGTCAATGCGAGCCTGCGCATCCAGCACGGCGCTGGAGAGATATACCTGGTCCAGCAGATCATTGGCAATCAGTCGCCCTGCGTTCGTCTCGGCCGCCGCCCAGACCTCTGTCACGGGCAAGACTGCCTGAACCGCCGCGACCAGCGCCGCGCCGCGCAGCGCGAGCAAGTCCGCGATCAGAAATCCGCCCTGCGCAGGATTGAGCGTGGGGAAATAGTCGACGGCCGCCGTGATGCGAACGGGAATGCTCGCGTTGTTGAGTTCGATCGGCACGACATCGCCGACCTTCAGATTGGCCGTCTCCATCGAGGTACGGTCCATTGCCGCGTTGACCGGCAAATTGGGCGACTCCCGCACGATGATGCGTTCGTCGGCAGCGGCCAGTTGGGCCCAGCGATACTGCAGCCCGCCGTCGGCGAAGACGATCCGGTCCTCACCCGCGCCGCTCGATGCCGGAAACCAGGGACCGGTCTCGTCAAACGGATCGACGGGAATGGCCTCGTCCCCGACGTATGCAGTCAGTTCATCCAGATAGAGCGTTCCGGTCGGAGCGCGGACCACGCGCGCCTGCGGTCGCAGGATGATCGCGGCGATCCGCAACGGCTGAGAGAGTCCGCTCAACGAGGCCCGCATCGTGTTGGGGTTGGAATTGACGATCGACGTGGTGTTGGTGCGGAACGGTCTCATATGGACCTGCCCGTGACTGTCAAGGACACGCGCCGCCATTTCCAGATTGCTATTGCCGGGGTCGCTGCGGACCTCAAGGGTCAGTGCATCTGCTCCCTCAGGAAGCGCCTGTCCGACCCGCCCCGGTTCCCTGGCGATCGCCGACAACAACTCTTCGGTCGGTATGCCCACGAGGCGCTCGTCCAGTGAGACTGTTTCCTTCATCCGATTGGTCTGCAGACCCAGCATGATCACCCTGCTGCCTTCGCGGTCGCCGCCGATCGCGCCGATGCCTCGGAAGGCCGCGCCGGCTGTCAGGCCGTCGCGCCGGTCAAGCGGCTCCGTCACTCTCGCCAGCGTCGAGTTCGACAGATTTCCACCAATTGAGACGCCTCGCACATCCGCTCCGACTTCATACTCGATCCGGTCCCGCTCGACTGTGCGAATCGTGGACGCGTATGTCGCCGAGATCAATCCAACCGCCGTGATGAACGCCGTCAGCGCAGTCAGCAGCATTGGTCCGGTCGGATTGCGGGCGACATTCAGTACACCGAGATAGAGCCAGGATGGAATCGGCGCTCGGGCCAGGCCGGAGGCCGCCAGACCCCAGACGCGAGGCGCAACGCGCATGATCGTCAGCGCCGAGCCCAGCAACAGCAGTCCCGGACTCAGCATGAGCACCGGGTTGATGCCTCCCGACTCGAACGCTGCCAGCGCGCCGCCCGAGGCTTCACTCTCAAACTGCAGGAAGAGCACCGCCGCTAGCGCGAGCAGGGCCACGTCCAGCCAGGCTCGCTGGACCAACGACTGCCGCTGCGGTCGCCCGACATCGACCCGCTGATTGGTGCGCTGTCTGGAGTCGAACCAGGCAGGCGCGGCAAATGCGATCCACGCCAGCAGCGCCCCAGCGATCGCCAACGCCCACGCCTCCCAGGTCAAACGGGTATCAAACGGCTCACCGCCCGAGACTCGGGCGACCGCTCCAAGTCGCCCGGCATGACTCAGCGCGAAGGCCGCCAGTGGTGCACCGAGCAGCGCAGCCGGGACCGCCGCCAGTCCGCCCAACATCGCCTGTGCGCCCGCCTGCTGCCACGGCTTCGCACCTCGCGCCGCCAGTCGCTCGCGGTCGACGCGCGTCCGTTGAGCCATCACGCGGCCCACCAATGCGACGCCAAACATCGCCACTGCCGCGATCTGCAGTCCGGCCAACAGCGATTGCCCGGCCGAGAACTGCGCCTGACGGTCGAACTGCTGCAATGTCCCCAGCAGCAGCGTCGAGGCCGACCCGCCTTCGAGACGGCTGAGTTGCTGTTGCCACGCCGTCAACGCCTCGATTGCAGCCTCGACCTGATCCGAGTTAATCGCCTCGGTGTGGAATTCCGTGCGCATTCGATGATTGACCGGCGCGCCGTAGCGCTCCAACGCGTCGTGATTGGCGAATAGACCGATGTACGGTTCCTCTGCACCGCTGGCCGTCACGTTGATCTGCAACTCGAACCAGACGTCCGTGTAATGAAGCGCCAGCACTCGGCCGACATCCGCGACGGCCGGCTCGATCACGCCAGTCACGACAAACTCCATCTGATCGCTGAAGCTGAACACGCTGCCCAGATCGAGGCTCAACTGATCGGCAAGCGTCGCGCCGATCACGACTTCATCGGCCGACTTCGCCCAATCCCCGCGGACGAGGCGTGCATTCGACTCGAGCTGCTCGAACGACATCAGATAGGTGAGCAGGCGCTCGTTGATCCCATTGTCAAGCCTGGTGAAGGCGGCAAGGCTGCGCGGTGTCTCCATGATTCGCCGCGTATCGCCGACCAGCCCGGCGAATTGATCGAGATGCCGATGCTCCAGCTGATCCGTGGTTGCCGCGACGGCGTCGAAGTCGCCGCTCTCTGCCGGTCTGAATGCTCTGGTCTGGTCGGCGATCGTGGCGCCGCGAGGCGATTGCTCGATGAGCTCGCGTAGCGCGAGGTCGGCCGAAGCCGCCTGAAAGACGAGCGGCAGCGCGACCAGGCCGGCAGCGATGATCAGCAGGGAGGCAGCGCCGAGCATCAACATCCAGCCGCCGCGCAGTTCGCGCAACGCCGCGAGGCGAAGCAGACGGAGAAGTCCAAGCATGATGATGCAATCCTACGACCGCCCGTACCTTCGCTGGCCCGGGTTGGATGTCGGTTGCCAGTGGCGTGATCGGCGTTTAGCCTGTCCCTAACTAGTGCTCCCGCCAGGCATTCCGGCGGGTTGCTAAGGCACGCTGTTCGAGCGAGCCCATCATCGTCGGAACCACTGACAGGAGCAGGCGTGTGACTACACAGACAGAAACGCACTCGGAAGTCGCCGTCGAGGTCGCCGGCCTCAAGGTAAACGCGCTGCAGGACGGCACCGGCCCCAATCTGGTCGTCTTGCACCACTCCACCGGTTCGCCCGGCTGGATTCCCTTCTACGACAAGCTGGCCGAGAACCACACGGTCACCGCGATTGACATGCCCGGCTACGGGCAATCCGAGCGCCCAACCTGGGCTCGCCACCCGCGCGACATCGCAATCCTGCTGCACAGCGCCATCCACAAGATGGGGATCGACGAAGACGCCAACCTGCTGGGCATGGGCTTCGGTGGTTGGGTCGCGGCCGAGCTGGCCTCGATGCACCTGCACGGACTCGACAGTTTGATCCTGGTCGGTGCAGCCGGCGTCCAGCCCGAAGAGGGCGAAATCGCCGACGTGATCTTCTACGAGTTTGAGGAGTACGTAAAGCTCGGCTTCTCCTCCGACGAGGCCTACGCCGAAGTCTTCGGCGACGAAGCGGCGCCGGAACTGAAGGAGCTCTGGGACTTCTCGCGCGAGATGACCGCGCGCCTGACCTGGAAGCCGTGGATGTTCAACCGCCAGTTGCCGCACCTCATCTCCGAGGTCGAAACGCCGACGCTGCTGCTCTGGGGTGAGAACGACCGAGTCACACCGCTCGGTGTCGCCGAGGTCTACGACGCCAGCCTGCCCAACAGCACGCTGACCGTGATCAACGGTGCCGGCCACCTGGTCGAACTCGAGAATCCCCAGGCCGCCGCCGATGCCGTGACCTCGTTCATCGCCAGCGCCTGAGCATTCTTCTCAGCAACACTCAATCACGTATCATTCTGAGGAACGAATTATCGACCAGCTGAGCGCAGGCTGAGTCGATGGAACAGGAACCGAAACCATGTTCGTTGGCTATTTCACCGAGCGTCCCTACCAGGACTTCGATTCGGGTTGGGTCGGTGCGACCGGACGCGAAATCGAAGACCTTGGCATGACCAACGGGGACTACAACCCCCGCATCGGTGCCGAACTGTACAACCGCTACCTCGACGAGAAGGTCTACGCCGAGGAAATGGGCTTCGACGGCCTGATGCTCAACGAGCATCACTCGACCCCCTTCTGCATGGGTGGCGTGATGAACGTCGAAGCGGCGATTCTGGCCCGGATTACGCAGCGTGCCAAGATTGTGCTGCTTGGCAACGTCCTGCCAATCTGGGAAGACCCGCTGTGGCTGGCCGAGGAACTGGCCGAGATCGACATGATCTCGCGCGGCCGCCTGGTAACCGGCTGGGTGCGCGGCACCGGCCGCGAGTCGGTCGCCCACAACTCGCAGGCGCCCTTCAACTGGGAGCGCTTCCAGGAAGCCCACGACTTCGTCGTCAAGGCCTGGTCAACGCCCGGCCCCTTCCGTTGGGAAGGCGAGCACTACCAGTACCGCTACGTCAACCCGTGGGCGCGCCCCTACCAGGACCCGCACCCGCAAATCTGGATCCCCGGCGTGATGTCCCGCAACACCGTCAAGTGGTGCGCCGAGCATCGCTACCCGTACGTCATGCTCGCGACCGAAATCGAGCCGACCAAGAAGTCCTTCGAGTACTACGACGAGGTCGCCCGTGAGAACGGCTACGAAGCCTCGACCGAGCACCACGGCTACCTGTTCAAGGTCCACGTCGATGAAACCGAAGAGCTGGCCGAGGAAGCCGGACGCAAGTACATCGCCGGCCCCGCCAACCCCTTCCTCGAGGGCAATCAGGGCAGCGTGCGATCCAACCTGCAGAACCTGCCCGGTCTGACCTCGCGCACCCAGCTTCTGCCGACGGTCAGCACCTTCGCCGCCGCCGCGCGTGGACGCCAGACTGAGCGCGATGCCGCCCTCGCCGAGAAGGATGCTGAAGTCGACAAGGTCGACGCCGACGCCTTCGGCACCTACGAGGAGCAGGTCAACAAGTACTCAATCATTACGGGTACGCCCAAAACCGTGATCCCCAAGATCCGCCACGTCCTCGAAGAGCTGCGCCCCGGCAACATCTTCTTCTGGGACGGCGACGGCGCGATGAACCACGAGGACGCCATGCGCTCCCTCCGCCTCTTCGGCGAGGAAGTCATCCCCGCCGTCCGCGAAATGGGCAAGGAACTCGACCTCAAGGGAGCCTTCGAGGTCAACACCGGCTCAGGCGCCGCCTTCCCCGGCGACTAACCAAAACACCCAGTCAAACCAACAACAGACCCGCGCCGGAGCGCGGGTCTGTTGAGTTAACCCCACTCCCTGCAACTACATTCCCGCTCTCCGCGCTCCATCATTCCCCCCCTTCACTCCCCCCCCCGTTCCCCGTCATTCCCGCGAAAGCGGGAACCCATAAGGTGCCTGGCCCTAACACAGACACCCATTCACCTACCAGACACGCCGCCGCCCGACACCCCTCCGCCAACTCCAACACAGCAACAGAGAACACCCATTCGCTATAGTAAGTAGAACGCACGTACTTATCCACAGGAGTCCCCGAGCATGCACATCTCACCCAAACAACGCCGCCGATCCATCTGGGCCCACTACCTCAGCCAGCGTGGAAAGTCACACACCCAGATCGCCGAAAAGCTCAACGTCTCCCGAGCCACCGTCCGCGCCGACCTCCAGCTCATCGAGACCCATTGGAGCGCCATCGCATCCGCCGCCGCCGATGACCTCCTGCTCGAGTCGCTCCATCTCCTCCAGCTCCGACTCACCATCGCCGTCCAGAGCGACGTACTCAAGAGCTTGAACCAACATCTCGCCCCGGTCGAGTTCCTCCGCGCCCACGACGCTCAGCAAACACAGCTCAACGCCCTCGCCCGCGAGATTCGTCGCACCGTCCAGGAAGTCCACCGACGAGCCGACCAGCGCGCCGACCAATCCGAGCTCTACGAAGACGATTCGCAAGTCTCGGACGAAACCAGCGCCGAATTGTCCATTTCTGACAACGGCGAACACACGATCTCCAGTCCACAGCAGGAGATCGCCGAATCAGAGGCCCCAGAAGAAAAAACGCCCGAAACACCCGTCCAACTCCCCGATCCGCCCGACCTGGCCCCCCTGATCGAGGAAGCCGTCGCTCACTTCCCCCACCTCCAGGGCCAATCCGCCGAACAAATCCTCACCTTCCTCGACCAACTCACTACGACCGAAGCCCAGGATCCACAGATCCCACCCCCGATCTACGCCGAAGCCGCCGGCTAACCGCCCCAATCCCCTCTCCCCCCGCAAGAGATTGATACATGATTCCCCTTCTCCCCCCTTTGCGGGGGAGATGCCGAAGGCAGAGGGGGTCCCCGCCTATTGGCCCTATCTGGTCGGCTGGCAACGACCAGATTGTTCCGACAGGCAAGCACCCTCTCCCTCCGGAGATCAGTGCGTAAACGAGACCAAGATCGCCATGGGTTCCTGTAGGGGCGACCCTTGTGGTCGCCCGATCCCTCCGCACTCCGACCCCTGCATCTCGATAGTGTTGACAAAAGACATAGAGGTGCATGATGGCCGGTCGTCCAATCCTGTTCAGCGCAGTGCTAACGATCTTGGCCCTGGCCGCAATCTTGGTCGGCTGCAGTTCCGACCCACCTGCTCATCTGCCCGAGAACGTCACCGCAGCCATCGTCTACGACAATCACCACGACCGCTGGCACGCCGCCGCGATCGTCGCCGGAGACCGCTCGCGGTCGTCCCTCCGAGTCTTGTGCCTAACCGAACCCGGCAAGCCGGATGAGTTCGCTAGTCACACCCACGCAGGCATCAACATCGATGCGTCACCTGGCGTAGGACTGGAGGGCGAGACAACGTGGAGTGGCTCGATCAGGCCGTCAGAGATCACAGATCCTGATAGCGTTTGGGGCCGTGAGTGGGTATGGCTGATCGACGGACAGCCGTGGGAAGGAGGTCGCTGGAGCATGAGTACTAACACCAGTCCCGCGAACCTCGTTGCGGCGAACGAAGAAGTGGAGTCAGCCTTCTTCGAAGATCTGAAACGCGCCAAGTCCGCTGAGTTGATCGGAAGCAAAGACGAGGCGGATGACATCAGAATTGCGTTCGATCTCACATTGCTATTCAGCACCCCGGTGCAGTTCGCCATCGACGACTGCGATGAGGATGTGATTGAGCAGCGCACAGGCGACTATCATTCCGCCTACGCCTACTGGCCTCCGGACCTGGAGCTGCACAGCATCACCTTGATGGAGGACGATGCTGTCGCAGAGCGCACGGTCATCATCAGTTGCAGTCCGAAGCTATGGACTGACGATGATGCGCCGGCCTGGATCCGGGAAACGGAGGGCGGGACCTACGCCGCTGTAGGGCTCTTCGGATTCTTGGACGACTCCGACGACTCTCATGATTCTCATGATCAAACTGACACCTCTATGGTCGAAGCCGCGACCGTGTCATGGGCAGATAGCGACGGCGAAGAAGGGACTGCCGTGTGGGACGTGAGATCCAACTCGCTGTACTCACCGTCCGCACGCGAATCTCTGCGATTCATCGATGCGCTGAGAACGTCGGACGAGCTGACTCTCACCGTCGAAGCGGGTGATGCGGATCCTGTCGAGATGACGCTGGATGGCGCTGCCCTCTTCGCGAAGCCATTGGGCGCTGAGTTGGACACTTGCATTCGGGAGTACGCTGAGTTCAATGGCTGATGGAGCTGATGCGTCGGTAATCGTCATTGGTGGAGGCCCTGGTGGCTCCACCGCTGCCACCCTGCTCGCCCGACAGGGCTTCGATGTCACGCTCTTCGAGCGTGAGGTCTTTCCCCGAGAGCACGTCGGTGAATCGCTGCTCCCCGCTTCGATCCCAATCCTCGAAACCCTCGGCGTCATCGACGAAATCAAAGCTGCGGGCTTTACGCCCAAGTACGGCGCGACGATGGTCTGGGGACGCGACCCTGAGCCCTGGTCCTGGCACTTCGCCGAGACCAACGCCAGCTATCCCCACGCCTACCAGGTCTGGCGCCCAACCTTCGACCAGATGCTTCTGCGCAACGCGGCCGAGAACGGCGTTGATGTGCATGAAGGCAGTCGCGTCGTTGACGTTTCATTTGAATCCGGCCAACCGTCGAGCGTGACAGTTGAGTCCTCGTCGGGAAACACAGAGAACCACCAGGCCGACTGGATCGTCGATGCGAGCGGACAGAACGGTTTCCTCGCCCGACGTTTGGACCTACGCACCCACGACGAGTTCTTCCGCAACCTCGCCGTCTACAGCTACTACCGCGGCGTCGAGCGTCTGCCTGAGCCCGACACCGGCAACATCTTCATCGAGGCCTACGAGCACGGCTGGTCCTGGGCCATCCCACTGATCGACGATGTCATGTCGGTCGGCGTCGTCGTTGACGCGGCCTGGGGCGGCTCGCAGTTGAGTGAGCGACCGGCTGAGGACTTTTACCGGGAGCAGCTTGCGATGACCAATCGCACGGCCTCGATGCTCGAATCCGGCGACCTGTTGGAAGCGCCCCGCGTCATCCGCGACTGGTCGTACACGTCGCAGCGCCTGGTCGGCGACGGCTACATCCTCGTCGGCGACGCTGCCTGCTTCATCGATCCACTGTTCTCCTCAGGCGTGCATCTGGCCCTGTCGTCGGCGGTCCTGGCTTCGGCCTACGTCACCTCGGCGCTGCGCGACCGCGAGATGCGTGAGCCCGCCGCCGAGGTCTACACCCAGCTCTACATGCAGCAGTACCACCAGTTTCGCGAGATGGCGGCGCTCTTCTACGCCTCGAATCGCACGTCCGATTCCTACTTCTGGGAGGCGCGGCGCATCACTCAGAGTTCCGATGACATCGCCCCGCGCGAAGCGTTCATCGCTGCCGTCGCCGGACAGCCGCCGCAAGGCTACGAGCGCGTCGTCCTGGAGAAGGGCGAGGCGCCGCCGGACTTTGTCGAAGGCGTCGCCGCCGTCGAATCTGCCCGGACCCGCCGTGATCAGGAAATGGCCAGGCTGATCGACAGCGCCTGGGCCAATCGCAGTCCGATGCTCGACGCCGTGCCAACGCTGGCCAACGGCGTCGAACTGGCACGCAAGCCGATCGTCGGCGACGGACAGTTCGAGTGGGGCGCAGTCATCTCCTCGCCCTCGCGCCCACAGGGAGCGCCAATCTCTATGCTCGTCGCCGCCCTCGCCTCAAGAATCGACGGCAGGAGCACCGTCAGAGCCCTGCTCGACGACCTCCTCCAGGGAGTCGAAGAGCAGCAGCGAATCCAGCTCCTGCCCGGCCTCCTCACCGCGTTGCGAGTCCTCTACGTGGACGGCATGATCTCTCACTGGCGAACATGAAGGATATCTGCGCCAAGAGTCAACAAACGTCCCCGTAGTCGCGCAGCCACCGAGATACCCGCGCTCGCCGCCGTCATACCCACGCCCCCCTCCCCCGTCATACCCGCGCTTGCCGCGGGTATCTCGTAGCGAGCTGCAGGGTCGCTAGGATTTCACGCGGAAACAAAGCCACAGGACATGCCGGCAAAGATTGGCAACCAACCTGCATCAGCCGCATCGGCTGACTAGACTTGCTCTAAGCGCAAGCAAGGTGACTGCGGGGTGACACGATGTCGCAACAGGAAGCTCGAACTGTCCGGACGACAGGGCGGATTGAACAGCTCAACGTGTCTCCCGGCGGCGTGCCCAAGCGAGCCGTTTCGGAAGCCGTCGTCAACGAATACGGACTCACACGCGACCGCCAACGAGATCGTCGCCATCACGGCGGAACCGAGCGTGCGGTCTGCCTGTTCTCGGCGGAAATCCTCGACGGCTTGCGCGCCGACGGCCACCAGATCGGGCCCGGCGCGACCGGCGAGAATGTCACCATCCGCGGCATCGACTGGAAGAAGCTGGTGCCAGGCTCACGGATTCACCTGGGCGAGCAGGTCATCGTCGAGGTCACGTCCTATGCGGCGCCCTGCCGGATCATTTCACACTGCTTCAAAGACGGCGATTTCAACGTAATCAACCAGGCGACACATCCCGGTCGTTCTCGGCTGTACGCACGCGTCGTCCGGCAGGGCACGATGTATCCCGGAGACGACGTCTCGTTGGAAATCGATTCCGCCGCCGATCGTGGCGCGAGGCTGCAGCCCAAGACCACTCGCTGGCGTCCACCCTCGAGCTAATCCGCCAACCGACAATCCCTATCAGTTCCGCAATCAAATGCAGCAATGCAGTGTTAGTCTTTGCGAACGCGAAGGTGCACATAACATTGAGCAGTCCAGACGCGTCAGGTCCGTGAAACGGGAGTAGACCGATGACCACCGAAGCATCCGCCCGCCAAGCCGCCCTGATCGCGCGGCGTTATCCCAGCCGAGCCACCCTGCGTGGTGGCCGTGAAATCGACATGCGACTGATGTCCGATGCTGACAAGTCGCGTTTCCTCGCATTTGCCCGTTCGCTCTCGCAGGACGATCTGCTGTATCTGCCCTGGGATATCACCGACGAACTCGTAGTCGATCGCTGGCTGGAAAACATTGCCAACCATCACACCTCTACTGTTCTCGCTGTGGACGGCGGCGATATTATCGGCGAGGCCTCGCTGGTACACAGCGAGGCCGGCTGGACCGAGCACATCGGAGAGATTCGCGTCACCGTGAACTCCCAGATCCGTGGTCAGGGCCTGGGTCGTTTCCTCGCCGAGGAAATCTTTGCGATCGCCGACTCCATCGGCCTCGAACGAATCTCGGCGCGCATGACACACGACCAGATGAGCGCCCAGGCCGTGTTTGAATCGCTCGGATTCCAGACGGTGGCGACATTGCCCGGCTGGGTCGTCGACCGAAGCGGTCGCATGCGCGACCTCGTCGTGATGGCCTATGACCTGCGCGCTCGCGGCGCTCCCACTTCAGCGCAGCGCTGATCGGACCCTCCTCCATTGGGCCCCCATTGGGGTGTCACGAAGCCAAGAAGTAGGCCTCCCACGCACCTGACGCATTTGCGCCTATCCTGTCAAGCAACCCATGGCATGACAGGACGTTGAATGACCACGCAGACCCAGGCCGCTCTTCGACAACAATCGCTCGAACACCTCTGGATTCCGACCCAGTCGCACGCCGACCTCGCCGCCGCCGACGGACTGTTGGTGATCCAGAAGGGTGAAGGCATCTTTCTGCACGACGACCAGGGACGCGAATACATCGACGCGATGTCCGGTCTCTGGCTGAACGCTGTGGGACACGGTCGCAGCGAACTTGCCGACATTGCTCACGAGCAGATGTCCAGGCTCGCTTACCAGAACACCTTTGCCTACGCATCCGAGCCTGCCGTCGCCCTGGCGACCAAGTTGGCTGAGTTGACCCCATCGACGATCCGCAAAGCGGTATTCGTCAACGGAGGGTCGGAGGCGGTCGAGAACGCCCTGAAGATCGCGAAGCAGTACCACCACATCCGCGGCAATGGCTCGAAGTTCAAGGTCATCTCGCGAATCGGTTCCTATCACGGACAAACGGCTGGTGCGCTGTCGGTCAACGCAGCCAGCTACTCACAGCGAGCTGCTTACGAGCCGCTGGTTCCAGGCGCAATCCACGTCCCGAACGTCAATTGCGACCGCTGCCCCTACGAGAAGACCTTCCCCGAGTGCGATGTCTACTGCGCCCGCACGATTGAAGACATCATCGTTGCCGCCGGACCGAGCACGGTCGCAGCAATCATCGCCGAGCCAATCTCGACAGCCAACGGCAGCTACGTGCCCGACCCGGCATACTGGCGCACGCTCCGCCAGATCTGCGACAAGCATGACATCGTGCTGATCGCCGACGAGGTCATCAACGGCTTCGGACGCACCGGCAAATGGTTCGGCATGGACCACTTCGACGTCGAGCCCGACATCATGACCACCGCCAAGCAGATATCTTCCGGCTACTCGCCGATCGCGGCGACGCTGGTCTCCGACCAGATTGCTCGCACCTTCGAGGAAGCCGGCGCGGACGGCACCATCGGCGGAATCACCTGGGGCGCCAACCCGGTCTCCTGCGCCGTGGCCCTGGGCAACCTGAACATCATCGAAAGTGAAGGCCTGGTCGAGAACGCCGCCCGCGTCGGCGAGCACGTCCGCTCCCGCCTGGTGCAGCTGCGCGAAGAGCACCGCACGATCCATCACACGCGCGGCGTCGGCATGATGCACGTGGTCGAGCTGAAGAAGAACCCCGTAACCGGCGAGGACTTTGATGAGGCCGACAACATCCAGGCGCGCGTGACCCAGAACCTGCGCGACGAAGGTGTGCTCGCACGTGGTGGCGCATCGATCCCGTTCGCGCCGCCGCTGGTCACCAACCTCGAAGAAGCCGACGAATTGGTCAACCGCATTTCCCGTGCGATTGCCAAGTTGGAGAGCGACCTCGGTCTGTAGCTCTGGACCCGGCGCTCCGCCGGGACTGAACAGGTACACGAAACGTCGCCTGAGCGCAGCCCGAACAATCGGGCTGAGCGCCCAGGCGACGTTGATTGCTCGACGTTGATTGCTCCTGGACTGGATAGCCCTAGAACGAACTCAGCGCTCCAGGCCGATCGTCGTGAATTGGGATGATCTCAGCGAAGCCCGAAAACTTGAAGACTTCCTGGATGTGATCCTGGACAGCGCAGAGGGCCAACTGTCCGGCAGACTGACTGGTGCGCTTGGCGGCCATCAGCAGTACCCGAAGGCCGGCCGAGGAGATGTAGTTGATCCCCTCAAAATTCATCAGGATCTGGTTGTCGCCGGCGTCGATCCGGCCCAGCAACGCTTCTTCAAAGGCCTTCGCGTTGGTGCCGTCAATGCGGCCCAGCGGGTTTAGAACCAGCACGCTGTCGTCGTACTCGGGATACAGGTCAACCATGGCACTTCTCCTCTATCGCGGTGGTTCGGTGCGAGAGTAGCCTAGTCAGAATCTTCTTCTGAGCTCTCGCGGCTCTGTCGCATGGTAGTTACGTTTCGGTCATCCACACGTTCATAGGTTACCTCATCGAAGGAGGCGGCAATCAACTGCAAGCCCAGCCCACCGATCGGCCGCTCGCCCAAATCGAGTTCCGTATCCTGCTCGGTCGCCTGCAAGGGATTGAACTCGCTGCCGTTGTCCTCATAGCGAACGATGACCGAGTCTCCTTCGCTGCGGATGGCCACGGAGATGTCGGCTTCGTGGACGCGTCCCTTAAACCCGTGCTCGAGCGTGTTGGTCAAGAGCTCGTCCAACGCCAGGTTGATGCGGAATACTTCGGCCGGATTAAATCCTTCGGTTTCGGCGAATCGCTCGATGAATGCCGTCACGCGAGGCAGGGACGATTCGAGCTGCGGCTGCACCACCATCTTGCGCCAGCCGGATGCCAACCTGGCGTCTCCCCGCCCAGGAATGTACGGCTCTAGCGTCACTGATCCCCCAACGAACTGAAGAGCCATGCAGGTAATGTCGTCGAACTGCTTGGCGTCTCCGGAAAACTCGCGCAGGTCCGTAAGAATTCCGTCCATCAACTCCTTCGGTTCGACGACGGTCGAAGCTGCCAGTTTCTCTTCCAACCGCTCGCGACCAAACTGCTGTCCGTTGGCGTTTTCAGCCTCCGTGATCCCGTCGGTGTAGAGATAGAGCGCCGTACCCGCGTCGAGCGGAATGGTCGTCTCGGTGTAGTTCAGATCAGGCAGGACGCCGAGGGCGATGCCGCCTGTATGGGGAATCATCTCCGGCGCCTCGTCGGGCCGAATGATGTAGGGCGGATCGTGTCCAGCGTTGACGTAGGTCAGCGTGCCCAACTCGAGGTCGATCACTCCGAAAAAGGCCGTGATGAACAATTCCTTGGGGTTCATGCCGCAGAGCTGGTTGTTGGTCGAGGCGATCGCTCGGTTCGGATCGGGATGCTGGTTCGCCGCGCTGCGCAACAAGGCTCGGCCAACCGCCATCATCAGCGCCGAGGCAATTCCCTTGCCGGAGACATCGGCAATCGCGAAGGCCAGACGGCCGTCCTCGGTCAGGAATGCGTCGTAGAAGTCTCCGCCCACATCGAGAGCAGGCGTCATGAACGCGGCAACACCCGCTCGCGGGTCTTCAGGCAGGTCGGATGGCACCAGCGCCGCCTGTACGGAATGCGCCATCTCCAGGTCGTTGCGAATCTCCCGCTGCGCGGTCTCCAGCGCGCGGTTCTTCTCCGACAACTCCACCGTTCGCTCTTCGACCTGTGCGTTGAGTCTGATCTCGCGGGCGCCGACCTCGCGAGCCATGTCGAGGAACACGCCGGCCAGCTCGCCGTACTCGTCACGCGTGAGCGAGGTGTTGCGCAGGACAGCCGCAACCGACGGCTCGGGCTGACGGCCGTCCTCGACCGCCCGAGCGGCCCGCACCATGATGCCAATCGGCCGAGCGAGCCGCTTGGCCAGGAACCAGCTCACAAAGATCAACGCCACGACGACTGCGATGACGCCGATCAGATACTCGCCTCGATACAGCTCGAAATGCGTCCCAATCCTGTTGCTGGTGAACTCGACGCGAACTGCGCCGAGAGCGGAGCCATCGGCCCCGCGAATGGCGGCTGTCCCCGCATAACGACCGTCAGGCAAGGACTGCACAAGAGTGACTGCGCCCGGTTCCATGGCGCCGCGCGCAGGAACGATCTCGTCCCGGGTGACAGTTCGGGCTCCATCGGAGGAAGCGGCGAGCCGCGCCTGGGAGTTGAACACCCAGATGTCCTGGAGTTCGGCAATGTCGCTATCTGTATCAGCGGATGCAGGAGCGTTAACTCGAATCAGATCATTGACCTCGCTATCGCTGAGCGACGGCAGGTCGGCGTTGACCAATGATCGAGCTACTGACTCGGCCAGCACCAGGGCCGCCTGGCGTCCGCTGTCTTCCTCCGAGTCGACTGCCAGCGCCAACAGCAACGCGGCTGCGGCAGCCACGCCCAAGAGCGTGAGAATGGAGATCATGCCTACGATGCGGCCAGCCATGCGTAGAGGCTATCGATCTGAATCGAGTTGCGCTATTGGCAGCTTTGGGATTGCGAATGTTCTACGGATTGATCAGGCTGGCAGCCGAGCAACCGCCATAAGCGCCCGACGTGTCGCCCAGCACAGCTTGCGCCGTTGCGACACCATCGGCCGCGCCACGCGAGACGATACGCAGGTAGTTCCATTCACTGGTTGGCTGACGATGTAGCTGCAATGTGATGTCGGCGTTCACATAGCCGCTGCGTCCCGGCTGCATGTTTGCGAACGGTGAAACGAAGTCGGCGATGCTCGCCGCTCGGACAGCCGGGGTCAGTTGCGCATCTGCAAGTACGGGCGCGTCCGCCCGGATCCAGACGACCGGGGCATCTTGACCCCCGGGAGGGACAACATGCCGCATTTCGAGCGTGCCCGGATATGACACCCATCCGTTGCCGACTCGGTCCACTCGATTGGGAATGGCAGCCTCAGGTGGCTCCGGCGCGTCGAAGGTATGGTCTGCGCCGATTGAACCCAGCGAAGCGTCTGCCCGCAAACAAAGCGTCGTCGCTTGTGTGAGCAGTTTGCCCTCGCAACTCACTTGGGTCTGGAATACGGCGAGTCGTCGTCCCTGGCGAATCGCATCGACATCAACCTGCAATTCGCCAAAGGGGACAGGGCGAAACAAGTCGATGGTCTGTCGGGCGATACGTAGCTCCCCTTGAACGTCAGGTTGCCGCGCTGGCTGCTTGTCCAACTCATGCAAGCGCTGCTCGACGCAGAAGGCGATCAGAGCGGCGACTGGACTGCCGTGCAGAGCATCGGGAGACCACGGACCGCGGGCGCGATCCGTGGGAACGAAATGCCCATCATCGCGCGTAAACAATGCGCCGATCGGTACCGAGGACGTCAAGACGCCGTCTCAGTCGCTATGCAGCGAGACGCTCTGGCCGAATGCGTTCACTACTGGATCGGCGAGCGGGGCGTGGCTTCGAGTCGCTTGACGGAGATGCTGTCGCGGCTCATCATCTCACCGACCTGCGGCGCGATTTCAGTGGTCCAATGGTCGGAAGCGTAGACCGCCTCGTATAGTCGCTCTCGCTCTTCTTCCGAGTGGAAGCGGCGAATCCAGACGTACGTGTTCTCGTCTTCCTCTGAGATGAAGGAGCCGAGGATCGTCATGCCCTGTGAAACCTGGAAAGGAATGATCTGTTCTTCCATCAGACGGACGAACTCTTCGCGTCGTCCTTCGTTGATGGTGTACTGGCGAAGCTCAAACAACATGGCGGCAACCTCTCTGACAGTGATTCTGACAGTGATGACAGGCGTTGACACGTGAACGGGACGCACGCGCCACGACTGTCTGCCGCAGTAGTCTGCGGCGTGTGTGGTCAGGCGTATGCTATCGGCTCACTGGCTGCCCAGCGGTCGGCTGCCGAATGTGGTCGTCGATGTCACCACTGGAGGACCATCGGTCCGAGGGGCAGGAACTGGAGCTGGAGCAGGTGCCGGAGCAGGGGTAGCCGCCGCTGTTGGAGCGGAAGCTGCTGCAGCGCCCAAGGAAATCAATGCCCAGCGGTTGCGGCCCCTGTTTTCAATCTCACCCATCTCCTTCATCCGCTGCAAAGTCGACTGCAGCGTCGGCATGGGCTTGGCCGATTGCGGGGCGGCGTCGTTCTTCTCGAGGAACGCCAGAATTTCAGTGGCGTGAACGGGGTCGCTTTGCTGACCCAGGAACTCACGCACTTTACCGGTGATCAGACCACGAGGCCGGCGGGTACGTTTCGCGGGAGCGGCGGAACGCCGGGCTGCGCGACGCTTGGATGGTTTCGCATCCTTAGCAGCCGCGGTACCCGCGCCACCAGATTCGCCGGAGAGTAACTCCTGGATCAGGCGCCGCTTGTGTTCCAGCCGTTCGATTTCTCCCGGGATACCAGCTAGCTCCGACCTCAGTTGATCTTCAAACGAATCGGCCATTGATGCAGTTCCTCTCGGAGTAGAAATGTACACAGCGGGAACGGTGCGTTGCTTCGATCTCAGCCAGCCCCGCCTTGTTCATAGTATAAGCATCGCATGAGCCACCTGGTCAAGTATCAGTCCGAGCCCAGTGTGAGCCTCTGCTCTATTCGTCGGATGAGTCGATCCTCAATCAGCGATTCTTCCGCCAGATATACACGTGAACGCTTCACTCCCGATTGCTCTACCACCTTGCTGATCACATCCGTGCGCACTAGCGATCCGTTTGCCGTTCTCAGTAGTGTCATGATCTTTCCTCGCAATTCACGTTGTGATCCTGCAAAAGAAGGTTGCGCGCGCACGGCGTCGGCCCTGGCCCCGCGAGCGAAACTCGGCTGCGCCACACACAGTGAGGCTAGGGGACACAAATGACATTTGGGCGCGGGCGCACAGATCGACGCGCCGAAATCCATCAACGCGGGGTTCCAGCGCATTGCTTGCTTATCTGGTAGCAGGCGCTCGGTGGCCCATTTGATATGTGCAGGTGATGTTTCGCGCGCCGGTTGTAGATCGCCAAACAACAGTCGCCCCAGCACACGAACGATGTTCGTGTCGACTGCGGCTGCATCGACATTGTGTCCAAAGTTCAGCACAATCGCGGCGGTGAAGGGACCGACGCCGGGCAGCGACTCTAGAGTGGCCCGGTCTCGCGGCAGTAGCCCGCCATGTTGCTCGCAGACGATGCGCGCTGTTCGATGCAGGTACAGAGCGCGTCTGGGATAGCCGGCGCGGCCCCAGACGCGAAGCGCTTCAGCGTCAGAAGCGCTGGCCAGGGTCTCGATCGTGGGAAATGCCTGCATCCACCGGTCGTAGATTTCGACGACTCTCGACATCTGAGTCTGCTGCGCGGCGACTGCCGCGACCAGCGCCGCGTAGGGGTTTCGGCCCTCGCGCCAGGGAAAGGGCTGCTCGTGTTCGTCGTACCAGCGCAGCAGCCGCTGTCGGATGGCGCCGAGGCGCTGCGGCGACAGCGGGCGTGGAAGTTCGAGATACTCAGGCTTCGCCGTCATTGTGGTCAGGTCAGTCCGCACATGTCGTCGTAGCAGTCGCGACCGACGGGCGTCACATAGACCCGGTAGGCCGCATCGCCGAGGTGGGTCAGATCGACGAGACCGTGCTCCGCGAGCTTGGCCAGCACGCCAGGGTGGTAGCCCGTATGTCGCAACTGAGGACGAAAGATCAGTCCGTCCGCCCCGATTTCTTCTTCAACCACCACAGGCCTTGGATCCGGCGCGTCTTGCAACGCCATCAGATCCTCCAGCATCGCGCAGTGGTGCTCATTCAGCCGGACGTGTCGGAACTGGATCACTGGTCGGACGTTTGCTGCGCTGCTTCGGATAGAGATCTGAGTCGTGAGTTGACGAACTCAAGGACATCACCGGCGATTTCCAGCGCCCTGCCAGAATCGATGCCGTCGTAGACATCCTCAGGGACGCCGCCGGGCAGGCCTGTCGGATATCGGGTCGGCAGATAGTACTTGTCGAGCAACATCGCCACTGACTTGATCACGTCGAACGACTTGTCGAGTTGCATCGCGTCTTCGCAGAGGTCGGCCAGCGCGTGACCCCAGATATGGTCGGCGCCGCGAGCGAACAGATACCCGGCCACAGCCTTCTCGGCCGATTGCTGGCAGAGAAAGCAGGCGAGCGCATGAAAGTCCCCCGACGCAGCATGCTCGGCAGCAGCCAGATCATGTTGCGCCTGCGACATCCAGCGATCAGAGTCGGAGCGCGGACTCACACGATCACCTCGTCGCTGAGCGAAGTGGTTTCAACAATGACGGCGTCTGTTTCGCACAGGTCTGCGAATTCCTCCGGGGTATAGACAATGAAGGTCGTGCCGACCTGCGGACGCAGATGAGTCTGGAAGAAGTCGGATCGGCGATGAAACGGCTGCTCAGTCTCATGGACGATGAGCAACTCAAGCTCAGAATCGGGACGGACGCTACTGCGGGCGAGATCGCCGGCCAGCCAGAATCGCTCAGCGCCGAGCTGGTTCATGGAGCCGGCGATCCGCAGGAACTCGGCTTCAAGTTGCTGTCGGCGATGCTCGGCGAAGCCGAAGACCATTGGCATCGGCTTCGCCTGCCTCGTTGAGATCCCGACTGACTTCGAGCGACGTTAGGTCGTCATCAGGGTTGGCGATCGCAGCTCGGGGATGATCTGTTCCTCGGTCAACGGCTCAGCGTCCTTGCGGTAGACCTGGACTCGGTGTGATCCAAAGTCGCAGATGTACAGTGCGCCGTCGTGGTAGGTCACGCCCTGAGGGAAGCGCAGCGCCTTTTGCGGCTCAACCGAGGTCATCTCGCGCAGCCGCAGCGTCTTGTGATTGTTGCGGATGTACTCGCGACCCATCCGGTTCAGCGTGGCGTCACCGTGGAACGACTCCAGGTAGCGCCCGGTCTTGTCGTACATCACGACGCGGTGCTTGTTGCGCTCGGCGACGTACAGGTCGCCGTGCTCGTCGATGGCGACGCCACAAGGACGTTGCACTTCGTAGCCAGGGCGAGTGCCGAAGTCCATGATGTGCTCACCAGCGCTGGTGAGCTTCTGGATCCGGTCGTTGCGCCAGTCGGAGATGTACAGGTCGCCCGCGGAGTCAATCGCGACACCCCAGGGCATATTGAACTGACCGGGACCGTCGCCGGCCTCACCGAACCCGCCGATGTATTCACCGTCGGCTGAGAACTGCTGCACGCGGTGATTGAGCGTGTCAACGATCCAGGCGTTGCCGTCGGCGTCGAAGGCCATGCCCGATGGTCGGTCGAGCTGACCCGGACCTGAGCCGTGCTCGCCCCACTGGCCGAGCTTTTCGCCGTCGGGCGAGTAGGTGGTGACGTTGTGATTGCCCTCGTCCAGGATGTGCAGGTTTCCATCTGCGGAGCGAGTCAGTCCAACAGGCCAGAGCTGACCGGTGTCGGCCATCGTGCCCAGGTCGCCCCAGGGGGCGTCGTCGAGCGTGTCGTCGGGAGCCATGGTGACCATGCGGATATTGCCGCCGACGCCCAGCTCGGTGCGACCAATCACATACGCGCGGTCCTCGCCGATGGCGACATCGACCGGGAACGTCGTCACGCGGCGCATGCCGAGCACGCGCTCAAACGGGTATCCGGCTCGCAACATTGCGTATGGAAATGCCATTTCACATGTCCTCTTTCAAGCTCCCCCTCTGGGGGAGCTGCCGAAGGCTGAGAGGGCTGCCGGATGTCGCGGATGGCCCCCTCAGTCGCTCCGCGACAGCTCCCCCAAGAGGAGAGCCCTGATGGATGGCTCCTAGTTGGAGAACATCGTCCGTTCGAACGGGTGAACCTGCTCGAACTCGCCGACCACGATCTCTTCCGGCTCGACGCCCATCCACTGTTCGAGCATGGTGCCGTAGATGCCGCGGAAGTCGATCTTGTGCTGCAGGTCCTCGCCGTTGAGCCAGTCCTTCGGCTTGATCGACGGATATTCGGCGTAGAGACCGCCTTTAACGTGCTCACCGATGATGAATGCGCCGCCTCCGGAACCATGGTCGGTGCCCGAGCCGTTGTCCTTCATCCGCCGCCCGAACTCGGTGAAGACCAGTACCGAGACCTCTTCGGCTGCGTCATGCTCGCGCAGGTCGGTGAGGAAGTCGTCTAGCGCGCCGGTCACGTCGCGCAGCAGTCCCGGATGCACCGGCGGCTGGTGCGAGTGCGTGTCGTAGCCGATGTGGTTGGTGTAGAAGACGCGAGCGCCGAGTCCGGCGGTGTGGATCCGCGCGACATCGCGCAGTGCCTTGGCGATCGGGCTGGCGCCGTACTCAACGGTCGACTCGTAGCCGCCAGGGACGGTGGCCAGCATGTCGGCGCCGGCCAGCGAGTCGATGCCGGTCTGCCGCAGGTAGTCCATGACCATGCCTGCGCCGACGGCCGGGGTGTACATCCGCTTGAAGATCTCAAGGTCGCGGTTGCGGTCCTCTTCGGCCTGGATGTCTGGCATCAGGCCGTAGTTGTCGAGGTCGCCCACCGAGGTCGCGGTCACGCCCGGTGCAGCCATCGCGCGCGGCAGGCCACGGCCAATGTTGACGCCGGTCAGCGGGTTCTCGGACTGCGGGTCGAGCCGCTGGATCAGCTTCGCCACCCAGCCCTCGGTCGAGATCCGATCGGGCTCGCAGGTGTGCATGATGTCCATGCCGCGGAAGTGCGAGCGGGATGAGTTGGGATAGCCGATGCCCTGGATCACGGCGACGTCGTCGTTGTCGTACATCTTCTTCAGCCGCTCGGCAGCGGGGTTGAAGCCGAGTTCGTCGCTGATCGGCATCACTTCGTCCTGCGGCACGTTGACCAGCGGTCGCGCGTCGTAGTACTCGCCCTGGTTGTAGGGAACCAGGGTGTTCATGAAGTCATTGCCGCCAGTGAGCTGAACAATGACGAGGACAGGATCCTTCTTCTCCGAATGTCCGTTGCCGCTCATGTGTTGGGTTCCGTTCCGTTGCTTGCTTTGCTCCCCTCTCCCTCTGGGAGAGGGCTAGGGTGAGGGTCTGTTCCACCCGTGCTTACGCGAACTGGTACTCAGGTGAAGCGATCACCAGGCGCAGCGCCTGTGCGGCGCGCTGTCCGGCGGCTTCGCGGTCGTCGTCGCTGTCAAACGAGAGATCGCCCCCGTCGGAGGCCGCCTCAAGCAGCGCGGCTCGCGTGTTGTCCGAGACCTCCAGCGGGCCGGCGAAATCGAGCGTCGCGTCGACCAAGTCCTCGGGGCTGCTGGCCCCCTGCTCTTGCAGTCGGCTGATCAGCTCCTGGACGCCAGGCGTGGACGGGTCGGAGACGAGCTTGGAGGCGAAGTTGATCCGCTCCATCAGCGTGCCGCCGTCGATCCACTCCTTGCCCGTGTGCCAGCCTTCGACCGAGGGCGGGTCCATCAGGCTCTGGCCCATGGCGCCCATCGTCATGTGCAGGTTCCACATCTCAGGCTGCGGCATCTCCAGCTTGCCCGAGAGCTTGTACGCGCCGGCCACCCATTCCGCAGGGCACTTGACCCGCTCGTAGCGAGCCTCCTTGAACCACTCGGCATTGAACAGCACGCGCATCACCGCGCGCAGGTCGCCATTGGACTCTGCGAAGGCCGAGGCGAGTTCGGCGACGGCCTCGGGGTTGCCCGGCTCGGTCACCGACCAGGCCGAAACTCCCGGCTCGTCTTTGACGAAGAAGTTGTACAGGTGGCGTCCGATGAAGCGCCCGGTCGCCGGCTGCTCAACGATGATGTTGATGATGTCGTCGCCGTTGAACGACCCCGTGTGGCCCAGGAATTCCTTCTCGGAGTCGTCGTGCTGATCCTCGCGGTAGACGAAGCGTGACGGGTAGCCGCCGTGCGGGTAGAGCGGAATCGGCTGCTCGAACGTCCAGCCGGTGAAGCTGTACGCGGCCGCCTTAATGTCATCCTCGGTGTAGTTGCCGACCCCCATCGAGAACAGCTCGAGCAGTTCGCGTCCGTAGTTCTCATTCGGCGCGCCCTTGACCGACTCGACGTTGTCGAGCCAGAAGATCATCGCCGGATCGCGCGACAGCTTGGCCAGCAGCACCCGCATGTCGTCCAGGCCGTGCTCGCGGAACATCTGAATGTGCACCGGCATCGACGGGCCGTGCTCCATCTTGGTGTAGGCGGTGGCGAAGATGTGGTGCCAGAACAGCGCCATCTTCTCCCGCAACGGCGACTCGGAGTTCACCATCCAGTAGATCCAGCGGCCACTCCAGGGCCACGGAGTGTCGGAGTTGGCCAGCGCCGGGAAGTAGCGGAAGACGAGATCGTCGTCATCTTCCACCAGGGTCGGATTGAGCAGGTCTTCCACCAGTTCGGCATACGGCCGCTGGGCCAGCTCGTCGAGCTCGGCCGGAGTCGCGCCAGCGCCGGCGCGACGCATCAGGTGGGCGACCAGCGCTCGTTGGTCGTCAGACATGTGGGGTACCTCTCCAGAAACGTCCATGCGCGGATACGGAAATTCGGTCAAGCCCGCGCGATTGCTCTACAGGGGCAATATAGGACATATTCGCGGTCGCGTTGGGCCCACAAGTCAATGCAATTCCACCCAACTCCCCTCTCCCCCCTCGCGGAGACCAATGCGCAATCCCCAATTCCCCCCCTTGCGAGGGGAGACGCCGCATCCCGTTCCCCTCTCCCCCCCTTGCGGAGACTGATGCACAACCTCTCAACCGCCCCCGCCTCCGAGCGGGGGCCTGTTCCTTCCCCGGCTTCTGCTCGGCGGCCATGCTTGTCGCTCGTATCTGGTCAACAGGAACTGATCCGTGCTGCCCGGGTCGGGCCAAAGCGGGTCCCCGCTCGGGGGCGGGGACGGGAAACTCAGTTATGCATCAGTCTCTTGCGGGGGAGACGCCGCATCCCGTTCCCT
Organism: Dehalococcoidia bacterium; assembly: GCA_965232875.1. Lineage (GTDB taxonomy): Bacteria > Chloroflexota > Dehalococcoidia > Bin125 > Bin125 > Bin125. The sequence goes on from OZ247431.1 coordinate 1,090,919, forward strand.
TCTCCCCCCCTTGCGGGGGGAGATGCCGAAAGCCTGCCCCGGGCTTGACCCGGGGGCAGAGGGGGGTCGGCCAGCGCTCGACTGCTCATATCCAACCTCGGCAAATCGCACAACCACCCCCCTTGACTCCCGACCCCACGCACCCCACAATCAGAACATACGTACCTAACAAGCCAGCGAGCCCCAACCATGTCCAACCCGCCAACCCCCAGACGCTGCCGTCGCATCCTCGCAGCCCACCACCTCGACTGCCAGGGACTCTCCCTCCGCCAGATCGGCAAGCAACTGGGCCGCGCCCACTCCACCGTCCACGCCTACTTGCGCGACTTCCAAGTCCACCGCAACCACATCCTCTACACCGTCGCCGCCGACCAGCTCGCCGACCAAATCTACCGTCTGACCCAACCCCAATCAGACCCCGCCCAACACAGACAGACCATCGCCGCCAGCCGAGAACTCCGCCGCCTCCTGCTCAACCCGCCCGCCATCCAGGACCGCGACCTGAGCGGGCAAGCCTTCGTCTCAACCGACGCTGAAGCCGGCGGCCGGTTCTGGGAAACGAGCGAGGACGGCAACGGACACCGCAGCTACATCGCCGGACCGGACATCGGTCAATGCGTGCTCGAATGCATCGGCTGCATGCGCGATGCCTACGCCAGCCCAGCCGACCATCCGGATCAACCCGGACTCACCGAGTCTGAGCCGGATCAACACTCCCAGAATCGAGACCAATCTGGATCAATCCAGACAAATCTGGACAAATCTGAACACCCAGACCACGAAAACCCCGTCCCCGGCAAGGAATGGCCGCCAATCCCCCAAATTTCACCGCCCCGCACCCCGCCTTGGCCAGAATTCAAGCCGCCGCCGCGTCCCAACCGCCCATTCGTCGTCCCCCTCCCAGACCTCGGCAGACCTTGACCTCACTGAACGGAAATCCCGCATGAGCATCTGGCCAGGGGACACGACCGAACCGACCGAACCCGTCGCTATACTGCGCAGCAACATCAGCAATTCTGTATTCAGTGCCTGGAGCGCTCCATGGGCTTGCACAAGACATCCGGCGATGGCAACAGCGGTTCTTCCCCCGCCTATATGGATCGCGACACCGCTGCGGCATACGACCGGTACCGCGAGACGATCGTCGAGCGCGACAACACTTCGTCGCTGCATCAGGCGTTTGATTTCATCAAGGGCGGCCGCCCGACCACGGAAATCCTGTCGGAGACCATCCGCGCCCATGCTCCGTACACCCATGTGCCGTATCACCAGCGGATCGACGAAGGCATTGTCCGCTTCGTCAACAACGACCATTGCCTGCTCTCGTCCCGTGCGACGCTGGGTTTGCAGAACTTCGTCTCAGAAGAGATGCGACACCTGCCGCTAACGCAGACGGCGTGGTACGTCCCGACCGGACTCGACATCTGGAACCAACTCAAGGGCAGGATGCCCGGTCACTACTCTCGTCGCACCTACGACCCCGCCAAGTACCCCGACGGCCCCGCGCCGCCCGCCGCCCACTGGGAGGACCAGCAACCGACCAACTACGACGGCTCGCTCGAAGAAGGACTGAACGACTGGCTGACGATGGTTCAGTACGGCCATGTCGATGACGAATACTCGCTCTTCCTCGGCCTGTGGGACAAGTTCCCCGAGCGGCGTGAAGAGATCCTCGGCCAGCTCATGTTCGCCGGACTGATCGATGTCCAGGACCGAATGTTCTGGAACCGTTCCTACACCACCGGCCACAAGTCGTTCCGCGCCCGCGCAACCATTCAGCTTGGACGCGCGATCGGCTGGGACAACTCGCACCATGTGCTCTACGCCGGTGTGCCCGACATCGCGGTCGGCCCGCGCTGGTACTCGCTCTACGAGTCCGCTTGCCAGATCATGATGTATCACCTCGAAGAGGAGCCGCCCGCTTCCTCGTTGAACGCGACCCAGAAATCGACGAGGGACCAGGAACTGTTCAACAACCAGATTCCGCTCTCACCGCCGGAGGCCGAGGGTCTCATCCGCTCGATCATCCGCGAGCCGGAGGAGTCCTACATCGAGGACATCGTCGCCTTGCTTAAGGCGGGCCGATCGCCCAAGTCGATCCTCGACGCGATCCAGATCGCCGCCGCCCGCGTCGTGCTTGAGTGCGGCTTGCCGGCCAATTTCTCCATGCCACAGCATGGCTACGAGTACACCAACATGCTCGGCTGGTTCTTCGAGAACTTCGATCACCCGCACCGGACCAAGCTGCTCTTCATCGCCGCGAACTTCATCAACCAGTGCGCTCACTGGGTGACCAACTCCAAGGGCAACAAGACGCGCGGCGCGGCTACCTACTTCGCCGGCTACGGCCTCGAAGCAGATGCCGATCCAATGTCGCAGGGCAAGCTGCTCGGCGAACTCAACGATTCCTTGCTCGCGCTCGACACAGAACAGTCCGTCTACTGGACCGACAACTACCTCAAGCAGGGCTACGACGACGGTCCGCTGGTCGAGACGCTGGCCGACGGCATCGCCAAGCAGGGCAACGATCCGCACAACCAGGAAATCGGCCTGTGCATGCTCGAGGACTACCGCCGCACCTCCTCCGAAATGCGCAACACCCTCCTGCTTTCGGCCGCCCATCACACCGCCGGTCACATGAAGTACGGCGACCAGTACCAGTCCTACCGCTACTTCGCCGACGCCTTTGACATGCAGGTCGAGGACGGTTGCCTGGGCGAAACACCGCTGGTTGAAAACCTCGCCGACGACGTTGAGGCTGAGTTGCTGGTGGCCGAACCGGCGAAGGCTGATTAGCGTGTAACGCACAGAGTCTTCAGTCTCCGTTCTGTATCGGTGGTACGATCAGCAAACATGGCAATCGCCGACCTTCCGACCCATAAGACCGACGAGGAACCAGAACCACCACATAGCGTGGTGCGGCTGTCCGACGGTCGAGCGCTGAGCTGGGCCGAGTACGGCGACCCCAACGGCGAACCGCTCTTCTTCCATCACGGCATTCCATCGTCACGCATGGCGGCCGCAGTGATGCACGAGGGCGCCGCACGAGCAGGCGTCCGCTTAATCGCCCCAGAGCGTCCCGGATTCGGTTACTCCGACCCGCTGCCTGGGCGAACGATTCTTGACTGGCCCAAAGACCTGATCCAACTGGCGGACTACCTCGAATTCGAGAAATTCTCGGTCGCCGGAATCTCAGCCGGTCTGCCTTACACGTTGGCCTGCGCGCTGCACATGCCCAATCGCTTGCATCGCGTCGCGCTGGTCTCCGGACTGGGCGCCATCGACTCAGGCAAGGTGCTCGAAGGTATGTCCTACGAGTGGCGCCTGATCTATACCTTGTTCCTCAAGTCCCAGCGTCTGGCCTCCCTCTGGATGCGAGGCTACGGACGCTCGGTACAAAAGCGCCCGGAGCGAGTCGTCGCCGAACAGATCAAACGGATGCCGCCGGTCGACGGCGCAATCCTGGGCTCTGAGCCAACGCTCTCAAACAGAATCTCCGACCTGCGTGAGGCTTTCCGCCAGGGTCCGGCGGCGGCCGGCGACGAAGCGCGCCATCACCTCGAGCCCTGGGGATTCGAGCTCAAGGACGTCGATTTCCCGGTGATGCTCTGGCACGCCAAGTTGGACGAATCCCACCCGATCCAGATGGGTCGGAGGATTGCCGCCGAACTGCCAGACTGTCGTCCAATCTACGTCGACGGCGTCGGCTCGCTAGGCTTCATCGCCCACGCCGAGTCAATCTTCACAGCCCTGTTCAACGAACAACCAAACGTGCCGCAGCCAATCGGCACGGTCGAAGCAAAGCCGGTCGAAGAAGAAACAGAAATCTTCACCGGCCTGCTGGATGTTGTCCCGAAGCCGATCGTCGGCGACTAGCACCGGCGACCCGTTGAGAGCAAACCGTCCCCGCCTCCGAGCGGGGACCCGCTCCCTCCCCCTTAGCCACATCCATGAATTGCTATACCAGGTCTCGATACAGATCTCGCCACTCGGGATTGAACTTTTCGATCAGAGTGTCTTTCCAATCACGGTCCCATCGCTTCAACCGACGCTCTCTGGCTTGAGCGGACGCAATCGAATCATGGTGCTCGTACCAGACAAGACGCTTGATCTTGTATCTGGTGGTGTGTCGGCCGCCTCTCCCCTGTCGATGAAGTTCGACCCGTTGCACGAGGTCGGTTGTAGAACCGACATATATTGGCGGTTCGCCCTTATCAGGCCTATTGCCTGACAGAATGTAAACGTATGCCTCGTGACTCATATGAGTAGCTTAGTACTCACGTTCTGTACAGTTTGCACCAGCCACCCTACCCGCGAGGAGACCTTTGAAAACTCCCCTTCTCCCCCCTTGCGGGGGAGATGCCGAAGGCAGAGGGGGCGTCGCCGTAGCGGGACCCCCTCAGTCACCTCGTGACAGCTCCCCCTGCGAGGGGGAGCAAATTGGGAACGTTCGGACGTACCTGGTTGTGACACACGAAGGGGCGGCCCTTATGGCCGCCCCAACATTACGGTCGCTGACGGGACCGGTTATCCCCGAGCCCAGTTAATCGTGTTTTTCAACAACTGACCGTACTCCTCTGTCTCCCAGGTGAATCGCAGCGTTCGCGGCATTTCGCCGTGTTCGTCGCGGGCGTTCTCTTCCACGAAGGGCTGTGAGTTGGTCAGCGGCGAGTGACAGTGACCGAGGGCGATGTAGCAAACACCGCCTTCGCCGATGCCTCTCGTGTAGCCGAAGACTCGGGTGATGCCGTCGGCCTCGATCGCGGTGTCTTCCTCGTAGTCGAAACCGAAGTCCGGATAGGTATCGGGACCGATTGGCGCGGTGAGCAGGATGTCGGTGTTGGGCCGGTCGGTGATCTCGATCATGTACGGCTCGTCGATCACGTCAAACTGCTCAGGCAGCCCTTCGAGGATGGGCGAGTTGACGTTCTTCACGTCGACAGTGAAGCGCTTGATCGGCGGGTGGTTGATGAAGAACCCACCCAGGGTCTCGTGGTGTTCCATCTTGACCATCGCGCGCTTGCCCTCACCCATGCGGGCAGCCTTGCCGCCCGAGGTGCCATGCAGGCCGACCCAGTGGCCGCCGTTGCCGATCCAGTCACGCAAGATTTCGTTCTGCGGGTCATCGGCGTAGGGGCCGGCGGTGTAAGTGATCAGCACGTCCGTGACGGGCAGCCACTTCCACATGTCGGTGAAGTCGTTGCCGGTGGTCGCGCGGACATTGCCGTCCGAGTAGAGCATGTCGAGCAGTCGCAGGCGGGCAAAGTCCATGTCGTGCCCGCCGTGCTGTCCGGGCGGAAATCCGCCAGTCACGACATGTACGCGAGTCGGTGCGATGGCCATAAGGACCTCATTTCAGTCTGAATCAGAGATGTTGGGGCAATGATAGGCGAACGCCGGAAGGGAACTATCGGTCCCTGGTCCTCGTTCAATTCCAAGGCGAACAGACCGCCCCAGCGAGGAAACGAAAGGCCGACAGATGAATCGACGATGGTTGCTCTTGTGCGCGATCCTCACGAGCTTGGGATTGATTGCCCTCGGCGGCGCAGGGCTTGGGGTCTGGTTCTTGGCGTTCCTGGACGGCGCGTCGGCTGTCGAGTTGTTGCTGACTGCGATGGCGGGATTCGGGCTCTGGTCGCTGTTAGCTACGTGGCTTGGACTGGCCATCGGGCGCGCCTGGAGCCAAGCGTTCTGAAACTTCCTGATCGATTTTGGGAACTATTGCCTGGTTTACATCGTCTGGTGTGCAACGGGGACGCAGCCGGTCGTAAATCTGCGACTCCGAATTAGTCGGTCAGGAGGCCAACATGAACCAGATCCAGAGCAGAACAAAGCCAAGGAGGCCCAGAAGGTGGCTCGGAATCCTCGCGCCGCCATTGATTGTCGGATCGCTGGTCGCGACAGCGATCTTCGCCGCCGCCTGCAGCGACGACTCGGAACCGGCTGAGAGCGAACAGCCAGCTCGTGTCGAGCAGCAAGACCAGCAGGAGGCTCAGCAGGAATCCGTCGCAGATCAGTCAGCCGAGCAGCAGGCCTACCAGCAACAGGAGCAAGCCGACTACGAATACGAGACAGAAGAAGCTCAGGAGCAGGAACAGCAAGCGATGGAGGAAATGGAGGAGGAGGCATCAGAAGAGCAAGCGGCAGCCGGCAGCTCACGCTCGCGCGCAAGATCGCAACAACAACGTTCGAGCGACGAACAACGCGCTCCCCGACGCGCTTTGCCCGGCTCGACCAACTTCGAGGACTACGCCACCACCGGCTGGCGCGAGACCGCCGATGATGACACGTCTACGTTCTCGCTAGACGTTGATCGAACTTCCTACTTCCTCGCACTGAACTGGGTAGAAGCCGGATACCGCATTGAGCCCGCCTCAGTGCGCGCCGAAGAGTGGATCAACGCATTCAGCTATGACTACGAGCTTCCCGATGTTGACGACAGCTTCGCCGTCACGACCGACATCGTTGAGCACCCACTACACGAAGATCTGCACCTGGTGCGGATCGCGACGCAGGCGCCGGAGTTCGTCGACAACACGCCGCTCAATGTCACACTCGTGCTTGATGCCTCAGGCTCGATGGACGAAGGCAATCGCGTGGAGATCGCCAAACAGGCAGCCGAGTCGATTCGCCGAGGCCTCAGCCGCGATGACCGGCTCGCCGTCGTACTGTTTTCCGACTCCATCGTCGATTACGCAGAACATCACCGGCCAGACGACCGTGACGTCGCTCGAGTGATCGACAACCTCTATCCGCGCGGCTCCACCAATGTCCAGGCCGGGCTCAATCTGGGCATTGAGTTCGCCGACGATGTCCGCCGAGAACGACCAGATGCCTACAACTACGTGATTCTCATGTCGGACGGCGTCGCCAACGTCGATGCCACCGATCCGTTCGCCATCCTCGACAGTGCGGAGGACCGTGACTCATCAAATCCCTTGCGACTGATCACCGTCGGTGTCGGGATCGCCAACTACAACGATGTCCTGCTCGAGCAACTTGCCCAGCACGGCAACGGCTGGTATCGCTACCTATCGGACGTCGGTGAGGCCCGTCGCACCTTCAGTCGCGAGAACTGGCTGGCGCTTTCGATCCCCTTCGCCGACCAGGCCCGAACACAGGTCCGCTGGGCTGACGACGCGGTCCTCGCCTGGCGGCTGGTCGGCTACGAGAACCGTGTTACCGCCGACCGCAACTTCGAACAGGACCGCAAGGAGTTTGCAGAGATCCCGATGGGCTCGGCGACCACAATGTTCTTCGAAGTCGAACTGAGTAGTGACGCGCTTCGCGAGAACATCATAGATCTCGGCGAGGTTGAACTGCGCTGGCTGATTCCTCTGTCAGACGACTCGAGAAGTCAGCAGGTGCAGATGGTCTCGGACATCTCCGAGTTCGGCGACGACGCAATGCTCGACCTGGGTTCAATCGTCGCCCTCGCCGCCGACCGCTACAGCTGGTTCGGTCAGGACGGTCTGGGCGACGACACGATGGCGCTCGCAGCCAACCACCTGGACGAGATCGCGTACTGGTTCGAGGAACTGCCGGCGAGCATCCTGGGCGCCCAGTCCGGCCAGGACTTCACCAGGCTCCTCGCCGCGATGGGCGCAGTGGCGGAAGAGCACGAATCAGAGGATCCCGGCTATTCTCGCTAGTCGGCACGACTAGCCGCCAACGATCTTCGGCGCGATGATGTGAGGGGTCGGCAACTGCCGGCCTCTCACTCTTGATTGCGAGCAATGTCGTGCCCGACTCCACCATCGTCGACCTGCGCTACTACCTGATCCATCCCACACCTCCCGACACCGGTCAGCCGGACCGTTACATCGCGGGCAAGAATCTCTGCTTTGTCCGGTTGGAGACGGCCGATGGCCTGCACGGCTGGGGTGAGTGTTACACGCAGTCCGATCGCGACATCCAGATCACTGCGCATCTTGAGGCGATGCGGCGCTACATCGTGGGCTGGGATTCAGCCCGAATCAAGCCCTGGACCGACGCGATCTACAACGACTTCGGCAATCGCCGCGGCGCGATGGACCTGTATTCAGCCGTCTCAGGGGTCGAGCAGGCGATGTGGGACTTGGCCGGCAAGCGAGCCGGGATGCCGGTGCACCAGTTGCTCGGCGGAGCCGTTCGTGATCGACTGCGCGTCTATGCCAACGGCTGGGCCAAGATGGATGACATCGAAGAACTGCAGGCCCGCGCCCGCGCGATGGTCGAGCAGGGGTTTACGGCGCTCAAGTTCGACCCGGTGCCGGGTCGTTGGCGCAGCTATGTCGGGATGAAGGAATTGCGGCTCGCGTCCGAGCGCGTCCGCGCTGTGCGTGAAGCCGTTGGGCCCGATGTCGATGTGTTGTTAGAGATTCACCGGCGGCTGAGTCCCTCTAACGCGGTACGACTGTCGCAGATGGTCGAGGAGTACGAACCATTCTGGTTCGAGGAGCCGGTTTGGGCCGAGAACATGACTGCCCTGGCAGCGGCGACCGCCCAGATCAACATTCCCACGGTCACCGGCGAAGAGCTGTACACCAAGTTCGAGTTCCGCGAGGTGTTCGAGCAGCGAGCCGCCGACATCATCAATCCCGATGTGGCCAATGTCGGTGGGATCAAGGAGCTGACCGAGATCGCGGCGATGGCAGAGATTTACTTCGTCGCCGTGGCGCCGCACAACTACAACTCGACGACGATGGCGCTCGCCTCAACCTTGAATGCCGCGGCAACCATGCCCAACTTCATCATCACCGAGTACTTCGTCAACTTCGAACCCTGGGGCAACGAGGCCGCCACGCCCGCCTTCCAGGTCGAGGACAGCCACATCGCCCTACCAACCACCCCTGGCCTCGGCATCGACCTGGACGAGCAGGTGCTCAAGGACCATCCGGCCAAGGACTTCCCGACCCGGACGATCGGAGACTGAGGATTGCTGTTGTCTACGTAGCGACTAATCACTTATGCTTGACAAAGATTGACAAGCTTTGCCACTGAACCAAAGGGAACCTCATGAGCACAATGAATGTCTCACTCCCAGAACCCCAGAAAGCCTACGTGGAAGAGCAGTGCAGGAGCGGTCGCTATACCTCATCCAGCGAGTTTATCCGGGATTTAATCCGCAAGGATCAGGACCGGCAACGACTGCGAGCCTTGGTCTTGGAAGGCATGGCATCGCCTTCGGCGGGCGTTGCCGATGCAGAGTATTTTGACGACCTTCGTAGACGTGTTCGCGAAGATGATTGGCAGTGAGTGACAGGCCGCTCGTTCGCAGTCAAGCAGCGACATGGGATACCCAAAGCGCAGCCAGACACTATCTGTCGACAGTGTCGGTCGAGCATGCACAGTTGTTCATTGATGCCCTCGAAGAGGCGTATCTCCACATCGGTCGCCTGCCCGGATCCGGTTCGCCCCGCTATGCCCAGGTGTTGGATGTACCCGAACTGCGCTCTTGGTCGGTCAGCGGCTTTCCGTACCTGGTCTTCTACGCTGAGCGAGAGCATTCCATCGACATTTTCAGAGTCCTACACACCTCCAGAGATATTCCGGCATCGTTCTCCGACATCATGGAAGATTGACCCTGATGGGAGTCTTCAGCGGAATCCTTCCCGACGACGCCCGTGTTTACCGAGGCGACGGCTGGGTTCCTGCCCTTCTCGTCCTCCTATCAGTCGTCGCGACCACGCGCAGCGTTATCCATATTGCGCGACATGACGGCGGTGCTGCGACCATCGCAGGCATCGACATCGACGTTGAAGGTGGACAGAACCTTGTCGCGATCTTTGCCCAGTGGGGATTGGTCCAGCTATTGAATGCCGCCATCGGCTGGATTGTCGTGACCCGTTACCGAGGACTCATCCCGTTGATCTTGCTCGTCAGCCTGCTGGAGAACATCGGCCGGATCCTGATTGGACGCCGCAAGCCGCTCAAAGTCGCCAAGCCGCCGCCGGGCGCCTATGGATCGCTCATCATCGTGCCGGTATTGCTCGTCGCCCTCTGGCGATCACTGCCGAAGAGCGATTGACGCTAAAGCAGCGCCTCATAGACGCCCTTCTCGAAGTCCGTCTCGAGGTACGCCGCGGGATTGAACTGGTACATGAAGACGTGCGTGAAGAACAGGCCTGCCAGATTCTCGGTCGGGTCGACGAAGAACCAGGTGCCGGCAGCGCCGCCCCAGCCGTAGGTCCCGACGCTACCCGGATACGCCGTTCCCGCGATCCGGTTTCGCACCGCGTAGCCGAAGCCAAAACCGAATCCTGGACCGGTGAGATTGATCTCCGTCCCGCAGATCGCGCCCAGATGATCGGCGGTCATCAGCTCGATCGTCTTCCGACCCAGGATGCGCACCCCGTCGAGTTCACCCCCGTTGAGCAGCATCGCGGCAAAGCGCGTGTACGCAGCCGGTGTCATGAGCACTCCGCCGTACAACCCATTGCCTGAAATTTGCTGCCCCAGCGACTCCCGCACCTTGTGCGAGTCCTCAGGTCGCTCCACCGGATTGAGCGCGCCCTCCTCAGACCAGTGGTGATTCGTCACCAGGCGATCAGCGTCCTCTGGCGGGCAATAGAACCCGCAACCTTCGACGCCCAGCGGACCGAAGATGCGCTCCTGGAAGAGTTCGTCCAGGTTCTGTCCGGTCGCGCGTTCGAGCACCTGCGTCAGGACATCGAAGTCGGCTGCATACTCCCACGCCGCGCCGGGTTGCCGCGCGTTGGGAAGCTGCGCCATCTGCAACACCCGCTCCTCCGCGGATACCGATGTGTCCACGATGCCCGGATTCGTAATCCCGAACTCGGTGCCGCTCCAAGCCGGCTCCAACAACGGGAACATCGCCGATGGGATGTTGCCAAACGACGGCAATCCCGACGTCATCGTCAACAAGTCGCGGATCGTAATCTGCCGAGTCATCGGCACCGTCTGACCCATCAGCAGACCCTCGCCACGGATCTTGTTAGGAGGATCGAACGGAGCCAACACCTGACGATTCTCGAACTCGGGGAGCCACTTGGTAATCGGCTCGTCGACGTAGAACACGCCCTCTTCCTGAAGCTGCATCGCCAGCGCTGCTGTTACCGGCTTGGTCTGCGAGTACATCCGGAACAGCGCGTCTTCTGGCAGCGGATTCCGCCGCTCGGCGTCGAGGTGACCGTGCGTAGACACATGAGCCACATGCCCGTGGCGAATCAGCACGGTCGTCACGCCGGGAACCTCACCGTTCTCAACGGCCTGAGCCATTCGGGCGTCCATGCGAGCCAGGCGATCTGCGTCGATTCCAAGCGATGCAGGGTCAGCTGAAGGAAGATTGGCAAAGTCGGACATCATGGACTCCTTGTTCGTTGTGTCGCGCAATGAGGATACGCGCTGGGATCGCGTAGCCTCAGGTTGATTTGAGGGAGGATGACATGGCGTATCAGTATGACCGCAACATTCGCGACAAGGTGGCGGTGATTGGCGTTGGCGAGACCGAATACACCAAGCATGGTCAGATTGGCCGTCCTGAGTTTCGGTTGGCGCTTGAGGCGATTCTCGCTGCCTGTACCGACGCGGGACTTGAGCCTCGGATGCTGGACGGGTTCTCCTCTTACTCTGCCGACCGCAACGATCCCAACAGGCTCTCGACGGCGCTTGATCTGCCACACTACGCGTTCGCCTCGATGGTCTACGGCGGTGGCGGCGGAGGCGTCTGCGCGGCGATTGGCAATGCCGCAGCTGGGATTGTCTCCGGATATGCAAACTTTGTCGTGGTCTATCGAGCGCTGGCCCAGGGCGAGTTTGGCCGCTTTGGGCAATCGCGACGCGACGGACGCCTGCGGGGGCAATACGCGTTCAACGTCCCACAGGGTCTGATGTCGCCGGCGCAGTTCCTGGCAATGAAGATGCAGCGCCACATGTATGAGTACGGCACGACTTCGGCGCAGTTGGGACAGATCGCCGTCGCAGCCAACAAACACGCGCAGAACAATCCACGCGCCGTCATGAATGGTCGTCCAATCACTCTGGAAGATCACCAGAACTCGCGTATGATCGCCGATCCGTACCGCCTCTACGACTGTTGCCTCGAAACCGATGGCGCTGCCGCGATGATCCTGACCACGGCCGAAATCGCCAAGGACTTCACCGACACGCCGGTCTATCTCTCGGCGTCGGTGCAGGGTTCAGGTCATCGACAGGGCAACGTCGTCGACGGCTTCTATCACGACGACTTCATGAGTTCGAACTACACGACGATGGTCGATCGGTTGTACAGCGCCGCCGGAATGGGACCCGAAGAAATCGACTGCGGCCAGTTCTACGAGAACTTCACCGGTCAGGTACTGACCTCGTTCGAGGATCATAAGTTCTGCGAGGTCGGTGAAGGCGGTCCGTTCTGCGAGGGAGGCCGACTGGAAGCTACGCAGGTAGCCGATCCCAGTGCGCCGCACGCTGGCGCGTTCCCGATCAACACGTCAGGCGGCAACCTGTCGGAGGCGTACACGCATGGGTTCAATCTCGCCGTCGAGGCCGTGCGTCAGTTACGTGGAGATTCGTCGAATCCGGTTGAAGGCGCGCGAACGTGCATCGTGGCTGCTGGTCCAGCTTCGGCGCCGATCTCGACGGCGATCTTTCGCAACTGATCTCTTCAGTCCTCGGTTCGCGGAGATCTTCGAACAACTCCCGCATCCCCTCTCCCCCCCCCTTGCGGGGAGAGATGTCACGGAGTGACAGAGGGGGGTCGGCTGACATTGACCAGATAGGCTCCCGAACAGGGGACCCCCTCTCCCTTCGGCATCTCCCCCGCAAGGGGGGAGAAGGGGGAGTCTTGCAAAGGTCTCCGTGAAGCGGGGACTGGACATATGAAACTAAGACAGCGCCCGTTTGATGCAGTGGTTGGCTGGCTGTGACCACTCGCCTGACTCTCGATGGGCAATGGCGTTGGCCAGGATTTGTCCAATCTCGTTCTGGAACGCTCGGGAGCCGTTCCAGGAGAGGAAGCTCTCCTGCATGATGGTCACGACGTAACGCGGCTGGCTGCCCTGCCACGGGGGAGCGAGCCAGATTGCGGCGCTGTTCATCCGGACGATCGCCCGAATCTTGGTCGCCTGACTCTTGAGCGGGGTGTCGCCCTCTTCGACTTCCGCCGCGGCCTCCGCCTCTGCCAATTCCAAATCCTCTAGTAACGCGGCCTCCTCTTCGTAGCTCCGTGGATCAATCTTGGCAATCGGATCGACGTCCTCACTTTCAGGGATCGTGAAGTTGCCGGTCTTGATCAGCGACTCCCAGCCGGGCAGCGTCTGTTCAGGAATGGACGCGCCCCATCGATGGTTGTCGACGACGGCGCGAAGCAGGTCGAACCCGTCCGACCTGGCGTTGTCGGGAACTGCCTCGGACATCGCCAGGGCGGCGAAGAGCCGGGCGAGGTGGACTGGCTCGGCGAGGCTCGCGCCCCATCGAGTTTGGTGAGTGAGTTCGATTAACTCCGGGACTCCCCAGCGCTCGTAGTACTGCTTGAATCCCGAAAGCCCGCCGACCATGCTGAGCAGCGTTGTGACATCCGCGTTTTGCGACCAGGCGACCATGTAGAACAGCGCGTCGCGTTGTAGCTTGGTCAGCTCCCGTTCCTGTTCATGCGCGTCGGTCAGTACAGCCCACGCTATGGGAGGCTTGATCACGCTGTGCAGGGCGTATGGTCCCGGATGACCGCCGCTCCAGATCGTGCCGGACTCGAGGTCGTAGACAGCCGCCCCCATGACGGCGTCGGTGTTCAGGAGTTGGCGTTCAAAGTCAGACGACAGCGCGCATAGTGGCGCCTCGGCGGATGCCTTCAATGGGATCGCGAGGCAAACCAGGAGCGGAGTGAGTGCGAAAATGAGCAATCGGCGCATGCCGATTCAGCCTACAAGGGCAAAGAGCCGTTACCCTCGCCCTATGACTACTTTGAGCGAACGAAGCAATTTCCTGGATGCTCCGTTCTTCCCTGAGGGCATGACCGCGCCGGAACCCTCCGACCCGATCAACGCCGGCTACTTCGCCGCTGCGGCCGAGGGCAGACTGGTGGTCCAGGCCTGCGCTGATTGCGGCACGCGGCAATATCCGCCCGAGCTGAACTGCCATGCTTGCTATGGGTTCGAGATGACATGGGAAGAGTCGGCGGGGACGGGAACCGTGTACTCGTGGGTGGAGGTGGTGCATCCCGCGCATCCGGCCTTACGGGAGTTTGGCCCCTACACGGTTGCACTGGTCGAGCTCGATGACATGCCTGAGGTCAAGGTGATGGGTGCGGTCGTCGATGCACCGCTGGGTGGGACCATGGCAATCGGGGCGCGTGTGCGAGTCGTGTTCGAGCAGACATCGGACGATCTCGCGCAACCGCGTTGGCAGATGGCATGAGTGCTCAAACGCCGACTGTTGGGTCGGCAAGTTCGGCTTCCTCGTCGAGGCGTCGCTGGTTGATCCTGCTGGTCCTGGCCGGCTCGCAGATGCTGGTCCAGCTCGACGCGACGATCATCAACACGGCGTTGCCGGCGATCAAGCGCGCCTTTGAATTGTCGGAATCGCAATCGCTCTGGGTCGCCGACTCCTACATGGTGATGTTTGGCGGCTTGCTATTGCTGGCCGGAGCGCTCGGCGACCGCTTCGGCCGACGCAAAATTCTGATTGTCGGCATGGGCATCTTCGTTGCCGCCTCGATCGCTGTGGCCTTCTCGCCCGACGCCAACTTCTTGATCATCGGGCGGGGATTGCAGGGTCTCGGTGGCGCGTTGGTGATCCCGCAGACCCTCTCGATCCTGACGGCTGTGTTCCCGCGCGAGGAGCGCAGCCGCGCGATCGGCATCTGGGCCGGAGCGATGGGCTTCGGCATGGCCTTCGGACCGCTCGTCGGCGGCATCCTCGTCGACCTGATCGGTTGGTCCGGCGTCTTCTGGGTTCCCGCGCCAATCGCCGCGCTGTGCATGCTGGGAATGGCGACCGTGCCCGAGTCCCGCTCCATGCAGCACACCAAGCTTGACGTGCCCGGCGCGATCACCGGGACGATTGCCATGATCGCCATCGTCTTTGCGATCATCGAAGGGATTCAGAAGGGCTGGACCGACCCGCTGATCGTCGGTTCGTTTGCGGTCGCGATCGTCTCGACGGTGATGTTCATCATCATCGAGCGACGCACCGAGCAGCCGTTGCTGCCAATGGCGTTCTTCAAGCAGCGCGACTTCACCGGCTCGATGATCGGCATGTTCTTCATCATGTTCGCCCTGATGGGCGTGATGTTCTACATGCCTCAGTTCTTCCAGCTTGCGCAAGGCATGTCCGCAACCGAGAGCGGCGCCCGGCTGATGCCTCTCGCGCTCGCGATGATGATCTTCGCGCCGATCATGGCCAAGCTGCTGCCTAAGCTCGGTCCGCGGTTCATGCTGTTTTGGGCGCCGGCCGTCCACGGCGGCGGCGCGTTGCTGCTGTTCAGCTTCATCCTCGATGTCAATACGCCCTACTGGATGATCGGACTGGGACTGGCATTCCTCGGTATGGGCGGCGCAATGCACATGCCGGCCACGACCGACACGGCGATGGCGTCGGTTCCGGTCGACCTGGCAGGCAAGGCGTCAGCCGTCAATAATGCAGGACGCCAACTCGGTGGCACGCTGGCGATCGCCATCCTTGGTTCATTCGCTGCCGCCGTCTATTCATCCGGGGTGACGTCCGGCCTCGAGCCTCTAGGCCTCGCCGAGCAGTCAGTCGATGTACTTGCCACCGGGATCGGGGCGGCGCAGCAGGTGCTGCCGACTCTCGACCAGGCCCTGCTGGCGCCGACGCAACTGGTGTTGCGCGAGGCGTTTGTCGATGCGATCACCGACACGATGCGGTTCGGCATCATCTTCGCGCTGATTTCTGGCATCGTCGGATGGATCCTCGTGCCCAAACGCCAGCGCCAGGAGCAGATGCAATGGATAGATGGTAAGCCAGTCGACGGGCCAGCCACATCCACCCCCGTCCCCGACACGATCAGGGATCCGCTCCCCTCCTCGGCAGTGGCGACGAACGGCGCGTCGGCGAATGGGGCGTCAGCCAACGGCCGGCACGAGGTCGCGCCGCAGGCGAGATCGATGGCGCTGGCGCGTCCACAGAAGATCGGCGGCGGTGACGCAAGGTCGGGTCGTGATACCGTTCCATGAGCGTCAGTGGGAGGAAGGGTTGGGACGGTGAGCGAACGCGTGATCCACTACAGCACAGCGGTACCCCGGTTTCTCTGGTGGGGATTCAAGCGGGCAAGCTGGCCGGAACGACTGATCGTCGTGACGGCGGCCTTACTGCTATTGGGATTGGTCTGGCCGGCGGACGAAGGCGATGCCTTGCAAGGATCTGTTCGGTGGCAGCCGAGCTCGGTCAACTTCCATCTGGCAGGGAGTGGATGGGGTGGAACGCTGACTGCTTATGCTAACGCCGTTCGCCGCGCCGACAATGAGTGGAGAGATAACACCGACTGGGATCCAACCGTGGTTAGTACCTCAGTTGGCAACGACATCCACTGGGGCGACGATCCCGTAGCGAACGACACCCCTTGGAGAGACTGTGATGCCCCAACTGGGGTGAATGGCGATTGGGCCATTGAGTGTACGAAGACCAAGTCCGGCCACATCACCGAGTCGGACATTGTGTTCAATGAGGACAAACCTTGGGGGTCAGATGGTTCTCTCGTAGAGGGAGTGGCTACCCATGAACTGGGGCACTCTGGCGGTCTCAAGCACGACTTGCCATATCTCGATGTGGACGGAAACGTTCTAAATGCCCATTGTGACCCACAGCTCGAATCGCGTTGGACTATGTGCTCAGTTTGGAACGAAGACAACGTCGCGGATGCTGCGAGTCTCCAAGCAAACGATGAAGCCGACGCGAACGCCATGTACTGAGCTCGCGTCTGTGCTTGAATTCTAGCGGCCAAGAAGGGTTTAATCATGATGCGTAGTGAGAGAAGCGGCAGCATGCGTAGATTGGCCCTCTTGGTGGGGCTAGCGTTCCTCCTCGCTGCCGCGGCACTTGTCTGGACTCAGCGTCTTGCATCATTCACCGAGGCGGACGAGAGTAAGAAATACGAAAAGTGGGTAAGCGATTTAGATCAGAAGCTGAGGGCGCAACACGGCGACGTTTGTGGAGAAATGATCTCGCTCTTGCCAGATGGCGAGGCCAAACCGCACGGGCTGGCCCCGGACACAGAGCTGCCTATGGCTGCAGTGGGCGTGCTGACCGAAAAGGCCCGGATTGGCTTGGATGCCTTTGAACACAAGTCTGTAGGCGGAAGCGATGTTTCTCTGATATCGGAAGATAGGACTTCCGAAGTGCTTTCCGGAGGAAGAGAAGTTCTAGGGAAGGCCATAAGAGCGATGTACCTCACTGGCGGTGGGAAAGGTGTCGACCGTTGGCAAGTGACTGATATAGCTCACTTTTATGCTTGCTCGCCAGCCACATAGGGGTTGATTATCTGTTGAGGGAATAGCAGGCTCATCATCAAGTGTGCAGCTAAGGGACCAAGCGAGTCGCATTGCGTGGATGGGAAATGACTATGGGGAGCATTGTGAGTTTGGCAACGCTCGCCCTATTCCTGGTTGGTGGGATATTGGCTGGCTGTTCGAACGGGACGGACGTGCGCGACCTCTGGGAAGAATTGCCTCACCCTAATGACATCGCGTTGAACGGCTCCATTCAACAGATTGCGACGGCACTGAGTGAATCGGTGGAATTGCCGACAGATTACGCCTGGACTTGGGAGCACGTTGAGAGAGACTGGGATGGAGACTATCCGCTCATTGAGCTGAGGCACGACCTGCCGTTGAATCCGCATGGTGTGCCCGGTGATGGAGGGTTGCCGCAGGAACTCGCTGACCTCATCGATGAGTCGTGGGGCTTGCCCTTCGAAGACTTTGATCGCTATGCCGTGCAGTTCAATCGCGTTGTCCTGCTATACATTGGACCGGACCCGCATCCGGAAGCAGTGTGCGTAGAGGTGGCAGCTCTCGCGGACATTCGCCAAGTGACGGGCGGAGGTCGAGAGGAGGAGCGTTGGCAAGTGATGCAAGCAACTCCCCTCTCAGCGTGCCCAAGCGATTAGTCTCTCAGCATCGACTCCGCCACGCGCTCAACGATCATGATAGCGATCAGGGTCGTGTTGCAACTGACGATGGCAGCCATGTGCGCGCGCTCCGCGGCCCTCTGTTGGCTGGGTGCAGTTCTCGTCATCGTTAGCGTTGCAGGGTGTGGGAGAGACGACCGCCCTTCTGTGAGTCACAATGGTGAGGAACAAGGGTTGCCTAGCAGCGTCGCTCAGCGTGAGCAGATAGCAGAGAATGAAGAGGCTGTGCCACTTCCAGGCGCCCCCGTCCCCGGGTTAGACGAACCGGTGACCACTCTGGACTTGCTCGAGGGTCCCTATGTGATCTTGCCGGGAGACGAGCCGTGGTGCGTGGAGCATGTGGAGTTCGAGCCGGATTTTGCTTACGTCGTTCCTGTTGAGTTGACAGCTGAGTCGCCGGTGCCTGAGGATCTGCGAGATTTCGTGCTTGGCCTTGATGGGTTGGATTTCGAACGCTACGAGCATCGTTGGTTCTACGAAGAGCGCCTGGTTTTGTTCACTCGAACGCCATGGGGAGTAGATGGAAGATATGCCGCGAGCGCAGTTGAACTGTTTCGTTTGAGCGTGCCGCCTGGTTGGACCACCTCGGAGATCGGGACCGTGCTACGATGCGAGTGACCGATTCTCTGAGAGTGGCGGTTTGCTTCCAATGACAAGTTGGGCAGCCCAGGAGTCGAGTCCAGATCGACAGCTTCACTGACCGAGCAAGATGACCGATTTGCGATCAGGAAAGTGGGTGCTTCTGAGCAGCGTGTTGGTCGTTGTGGTGTTGAATGTATGTTCATGCGCCTCGCAGAAAGCTGCTGGTCGTCTTGCAGTACCGGCCCTGTCAGATGTGCAAAGTAGTGAGATTGCTGAGCTGGTAGAGCCGGCAAATGTGGGTGGTGATTGTGCGATTGAGAGTACGTCTCCGATGTGGCAAGGTCGGCCAGTCAGGCATCGTCTGTCAGCGGATGCGGAAGCCCCACGGGCACTGAGTACTGCCGTAAGAGCGGCTACTCCACAGGGGCTTATCTATGAGGAATATGAACAGAAGTGGTTCGGAGATTTCCGAATTGTGTTACTCGCAAGGCGGTGGGTCGATGATTCGGATAGATTGTCATACGCGGTCGCATTGGAGTTGAGACTTCTGCAACCGCAACGAGATGGTGGTGGGGCATCCTCTGAGCCGCCGTTCTGGGCCGCCACTGCCATTGAGTTAGCCTACAGTTGCAACTGAGGGTCAAGTCAGCATCGACCCCGCCACACGATCGCCGATCATGATGGCGGTGAGGTTGGTGCTGCGACTGACGATGTCGGGCATGATGGGGGCTTCAGCATGAAGCTTAGGTATTGGACCACTCTGTTTGGCGTCATCCTGGCAATCGGAGGGTGCGCGATCGTGTGCCAAGGTGGGGATGAGGTGGAACCGGTGATCGGGCCGTTTCCGGAGCAGGCAGAAGATGTGGAACTCGAAGAGTTGATTGGTCCGAAATACATCCGTGCCGCAGGAGGCGGCTCACTGTGTGGAAGCGATGTCTTTTCTACTTACGCTGGAGCCGCTGTGCCGCACGGCCTGTCCGCGACAAGTGTGTTGCCGGCAGAACTGGTGCAAGTGGTTGAAGAGTTTGGTTGGACGATCGACCAATATCAGCACCGGTGGTTTGGAGAGTATCGTGTGGTACTACTATTGACTACGGTCGATGAATCAACACAGGCGCTGTTTGCGCATGCATTGGAGTTAAAGCGGCTAGCGCCGGAGGACGGAGATGAGTTCTGGTCGGTCCCAGAGCGACAATTGGCGCGGTCGTGTTGACGGGTGATGTGGACTGTTATTGCAGATCCTCCGCCACGCGTTCGCCGATCATGATGGCGGTCAAGTTGGTGTTGCAGCTGACGATGTCAGGCATGATTGAGGCGTCGGCGACTCTCAGGTGTTCGGTCTGATGGACTCGGCCTCTCTGATCGGTGACGGCCAGCGGGTCGGTCGAGCGACCCATCCGCGCCGTGCCGCAGATATGCCAAGTCGTTGAGGTGGTTCGGCGGACGTAGTCTGCCAGGGCGTTGTCTGACTCCATCACCTCAGGTCTCGGTGCAATCACGCGTTCGGTGAACTGCGCGATTTTGCCCGAGTGCATGATCTCCCAGCAGAGCCGCGCGCCGTCCATCAGCCGGCGCAGATCCTCGGGGTGCGAGGCGTAGTTCATGTCGAGCTGCGGCTGCTCCGACGGGTCTGTCGAGCGCAGCGTCACTGAGCCGCGCGAGAGCGGACGCTGAATCACCGCGCCGATGCCAAACGACGGATGCTGCCGCGGCGCCTCCGTCAGGCCGCGCACCTGTTCCTCGTCCCAGATCGTCGAGATCGCGAGTTGCATGTCGTTGAACAGATCGGAGCCGGGCGCGGTGTATCGCACGCCGATCTCGGTGACCACGTCGGGGTCATGCACAACATCGGGCTTGGGGAACGCCTGCACGCCGGTACCGAAGTGATCGATCAGGTTCTCGCCGACGCCCGGCAGGGCCACGCGTTGCTTGATTCCGTGAGGCGAGAGCTTCTCCGCCGGACCAATCCCGCTACGCATCAAGATTGCCGGCGACACTGCCGATCCAGCCGAGACGCAGACGCGGTCGCTGTTGATGACTTCGCTGTCGCTGAGGATCACGCCGTTGACGCGAGCGCCGGAGTCGCCGTCGAAACTCAGTTTGTCGACCAACACGCCGTGCCGAATGGTCAGATTCTCGCGGTCGCGGATTCCGAGCAGGTAGGCAATGTTGGTTGAGATGCGGTTGCCGTTGCTGCGATTGCGCGGCCACGGTCCGACGCCGGTCGCATCGGGCAGGTTGTGGTCCCAGACATCGTCGAATCCGTTGCCGCGGCAGGCGTCGTAGAAGGCGCGCTGCAGCGGTTGCCAGTTTCCGGATGGCTCACGTTCGATCGGAACGGGACCAGATTGCCCGTGGAAGTCGCCGCCTTCAGGATCAGATTCGAGGCGTCGGTAGTAGGGCAGGACATCCTCGAAGCGCCACTCGTCGCAGCCGTGCGCGACCCACGACTCGAAGTCGCCGGGTACGCCGCGCAGAGCGATCGTCCCGTTGACCGCCGACGAACCGCCCATCACCTTGCCCCGATGCAGCGGAAACTCGCGACCATGCCGGGCATTGGCCTGGAATCCCCAGTCGTGATCGCGCCACGAGACCCATGGCTTGAGCAGGTCACGAGGCATGTCCTCGACGCGGGTGTAATCCGGCCCAGCCTCAAGCAGCAATACCCTCCGATTCGGGTCCTCGGACAACCGAGCCGCAATCACCGCTCCCGCCGATCCTGCGCCGATGATGATGTCGTCGTACGTTGCCATAGTGTCCCCTACTTGCGTCCCGATCCGTGGGCTGAGGATACGTCAGCATTGCGCCGGAACTTGATCAGCGAGGCGAGATCATCCGATAACGTGACGCAGAGCAATACCAGCGTCCTCGCCTCCGTCATTCCTGCGAAGGCAGGAATCACGAAACACCCATGTCGTCAACGAGACTGGGCAATGACGTACCTCATCCTCAGCAAGCGGAGATCGGGGTACAGCGAGACGCTTTGCCGCTATCGATGAACCGAGGATCGTGATTCCTGCCTTCGCAGGAAAGACGAAACAACGAGAAATCGGGGAAGTGTTGAGGACTTGAGTGAGCGACTCCATGCCTGACGATCTGGTCCCGGCGTATGAAGGCTTGGTCGTCGTCGATCTGTCGCGACGATTGTCCGGCGCCTTCGCAGCGCGACTCTTTGCCGATCACGGCGCCGACGTCGTGATGCTGGAGCCGCCAGAGGGTCATCCCTTGCGGCATGAAGCGCCGTTCCTCAACGACGAACCGGGTGTGGAGCGTTCTGCGCTGCATGCCTATGCCAACTGGAACAAGCGCTCGGCGATGATTGCCGATCCGTCCGAATCCGAGCCCTGGATTGCCGGCGCTGATGTCGTGATCACGACCGATGGCCCTGCGGCGCTCGCGGCCTGGCCGCTGTCGGGGATGCGATCCGACGCGGTGCATCTCTCGGTGACGCCCTTTGGACTGGATGGCCCGCTGGCCAACACCCCAGGAGGCAACCTGACGATCAATGCGCGCTGCGGCTGGGCCTACATCAATGCGATGCAGGACGACGCTCCGGTGACGCTGCCCTCTCGACAGACCGGCCTCGTTGGCGGTCTTGCTGCGTTCGTGGCAGGGTCGGCGGCGCTGAGACGCCGATGGGAATCGCAGCTGCCAGAGGTGTGCGATGTTCGTGAGATGGAGGCGCTGACCCACACTGGCTATCCGTGGTCAATCGGCGCGATTTACCAGGGCATTGGCTGGTCGCGCGGCGCAGCCGGCGGTCGTCCTCGCGGAGAGCCCGGTCCGCTGTTCGACGCCGCCGATGGACATATGAACTTCGGCTTCGGCGACTGGCACAACTGGCAGCAAGCGATGGAGCTGTTCAATCTGCCCGACCAGGCTGCGCGCGAAGAGCTGCATGCGCACGACGGCCGTTACTCGAAGGACCTCGAACCGGTCCGAGCTGGCGTCGCCCGTGAACTAGTCCAGATCGAAAAGTGGCCGCTGTTTCACAGCCTGGCCAAGCTGCGTTGCATCTCGGGCGTGCTGCAGACGATCCCTGAACTGGTCGAACACGAACAACTGCTATCGCGAGACTTCATCGTCGAGACCGAGTTGGACGGCGAGACGGTCCGGGCGTCAGGCAATCCGCACCCGACTTCGCCACCGAGTTGGTCGCTGCGATCTCCGGCACCAGCACTGGGCTCCGACACCGAAGGTCCGCTGAAATCCAATGCCGTGCCAACCGAGGTCGCTGCAACAGCAACGGGTCCGTTGGACGGCGTTCGCATCCTCACATTCACCCAGGCCTGGAGTGGCACCTTCTGCACGGAACTGTTGGGCTTCCTCGGCGCTGACGTCGTGCAGATTGAGGCTTTGCAACGGGTCGACATATGGCGCACGGTAGGTCCCCGGGTGCCGAACGCCATTCTGGACAACGCGAAGCCACAACACCCCCTCAACACTCAGGGCCTCTACAACGCGGTCAATCTGAACAAACGAGCAATCACACTGGACCTGCGCTCGGACGAGGGCAAAGAGCTGTTCTGGCGAATGGTTCCCCAATTTGATGTCGTCGCCGAAAACTTCCGCCCCGGCGTCCTCGATGGTTGGGGCATCACGCTGGACGCCCTGGCTGAACAGCGCCCCGACATCATCCTGGCCAGGATCTCCGGCTACGGTATCACCGGCCCCTATGCGCCATATCCCGCGAACGGCGCGACCACTGAGCCGATGTCTGGGTTGTCGTCGATTCACGGGTATGAAGACGAACCGGGCATGAACACCGGTGGTCTCTATCCCGATCCGATCTCTGGATACTCGGCTGCGTCCGCAATCATCGCCGCCATCGCTCGGCGAGCACGCGTCGGTGGACCGCAGGAGATTGATGTCGCGATGCTCGAAGCGATGGGCATTGTGGTCGGCGATGCCATCGCCGAATACGATGCGACCGGCCGGACTCCAGGGCCGCTTGGCAATCACGACCGACAGCGGGCCCCGCACAATATCTATCCCTGCACCGGCGACGATGAGTGGGTCGCCGTCTCCGTGGAATCGGACGACGAGTGGCGAAGTCTGTGCCTGGAAATGGACGCCGCCGGTCTCTCCGAGGATGCGCGATTCGCCGATGCCGCATCGCGCAAGGCGAATGAGTCGGCGCTGGATACGATCGTCGCGGAGTGGACCTCAGCGCAGGACTCAACGGACGTGGAGCGACGATTGCTCGGGATAGGCATCGACGCGGCGCGTGTGAATCCGATGTACGACCTGTTCGGTTCGCCTGATCCGTATCTGGAATCGAGTGGCTTCGTCCAGTCAGTCGATCACCCAGAGGTCGGCCCCTCGTGGTTGCCGGGAGCCCCATGGCGCTTCAGCGGATCGGAAGATCGCCTGCTGAGACCGGCGCCATGCGTGGGTGAGCACTCGTTCGAGGTGTTGTCGCAAGAGCTGGGCATCAGCGAAGCTGAGTATCGATCGTTGGTGGAGCGCCGCATCACAGGAACGCTGTACGAGGCCGCGGAGGCAGCGACAGCAGACTGAACCAGGGACCGGTATAGACCCCGGGCCCGTTTTACATGATTCAGTCCCCGCTGTACGGAGACCCTTGCAAAACTTCCGAATCCCCTCTCCCCCCCTTGCGGGGGAGATGTCACGGAGTGACAGAGGGGGGGTCGGCTGATGATGACCAGGTGAGGCTCCCGAACAGCGCCCTCCCTGCCTTCGGCATCTCCCCCGCAAAGGGGGGAGAAGGGGAGTTATTCCAAGGTCTCCGTAGAGCGGGAACTGGAACTGAAGCCCTTGAAGAACGATGGCGCTGATATCGTAGCGACAGTTGACGAGACTGAATTCGCTTCGTCCCGACTAAATCTGGAGTGATGTATGCCGCCGAGTGGATCTGTGTCGCCCGTTTCCAAGCTGTTGATTGCCAATCGTGGCGAGATTGCGATTCGTGTGGCTCGTGCGGCCTCCGATCTGGGCATTGCCACCGTCTCCGTCTACTCCAAGGACGACGCCAGGTCTCTGCACGTTCACGCCGCCGATGAAGCGGTCGAGCTCGATGCGCTGGGCGTCCAGGCATACCTCGACATTGACGGCCTGATTGCGGCCGCGCAATCGACCGGCTGCGACGCGGTGCATCCCGGTTACGGATTCCTGTCAGAGTCGGCAGAGTTTGCCCGACGCTGCCGAGATGCAAGCATCACCTTCGTCGGTCCGACAGCGCATCTGCTCGATCTGTTCGGGGACAAGGTCCGCGCCAGGCAGGCTGCGAGAGAAGCCGGCGTGCCGGTGATTGAAGGCTCCGACCAGGCAGTCACCCTGAGCGAAGCGGTTGACTTCTTCGAGTCGCTGGGCGAAGACGCGGCGGTGATGCTCAAGGCGGTAGCAGGCGGCGGCGGACGAGGCTCGCGGGCAGTCACCGACATCAACGAAATGGAGGCCGCCTGGGAGCGCTGCGAGTCCGAGGCGCGCATGTCGTTCGGCTCCGGCGCGCTGTACATCGAGCAGCTCATTCCCCGCGCCCGACACATCGAAGTGCAGGTGATTGGAGACTTGCACGGCGGTGTCGGTCACCTGTGGGAGCGCGAGTGCTCGGTCCAGCGGCGATTCCAGAAGATCGTGGAGATCGCGCCGGCGCCACACCTGGAAACATCCACGCGCGAAGCCATCGTCGAGGCGGCCGTACGTATCGCACGCGACGTGGGCTACTCGTCTCTGGGCACGTTCGAGTTCCTGTTGGACGCCTCAGACGGCTCGAATGACGCCTTCTTCTTCCTCGAGGCGAACGCGCGACTACAGGTCGAGCACACCGTGACCGAACAGGTCACCGGCGTCGACCTGGTCCAGTCGCAACTGCGAGCTGCGCAAGGCGCATCAATCTCCGACCTCGGCCTCGACGATCCGTCCTGGCTGCGTCCACGTGGGTTCGCGATTCAGACCCGCGTCAACATGGAAACACTCACGCCCGACGGCTCGGTGCGTCCGGCGTCAGGCACGCTCAAGGCTTATGAGGCGCCCTCTGGGCCGGGTGTGCGCACCGACGGCTTCGGCTACGTCGGCTACCAGACATCTACTTCGTTCGACTCGCTGCTGGCGAAGGTGATCGCGCACGCTCCGGCGCCAAGATTCGAGGATGCGTTGACGCGCTCGTTGCGCGCGCTGTCCGAGTTCCGGATTGAAGGCGTCGCGACGAACATCCCGTTCCTCACCAACGTGCTGGAGCATGCCGACCTCGTCGAAGGTCGTGTCCACACTCGCTGGGTCGACGAGCAGATGGCCGAGTTGGCGACGTTCAATGGCGCGCAGCGCGTGCGCTATCTGCAAGCGGAAGCACCGACGGCCGACAGCGGGTTCGCCGGCGCGCGCGTTGATTCGCGTGATCCATTGGCGCTCTTTCAGCACGATCAGGAAGTCAAGCAGCAGCAGTCCTTGCAGGTCGTCGAGGAAGAGGCGCCGGACTTGACCGGTCCGGAAGGCTCAATCGGTCTGCCCGCGCCGATCCAGGGCACGATCGTTTCGATCATGGTCGAAGAGGGTCAGGAAGTGCGGAAGGGCCAGGACCTCGTCGCGATGGAAGCGATGAAGATGGAGCATGTGATCTCCGCCGACCGCGACGGGATCGTCAAGGCGTTGGGCTGCTCCATCGGCGATGTGATCCGTGAAGGCTTCCCACTCGTCTTCATCCTCGAGGCGGAAGTCTCGGTCGAGGCGATCGGTGACGACGACCTGATCGACCCCGATTTCATCCGACCCGACCTACAGGAAAACTACGACCGACACGCCTACACGCTGGACGAAAATCGGCCCATCGCTGTGTCCAAACGTCGCGGACGCGGCTACCGCATGCCGCGCGAGAACATTGAACAACTCGTCGATCCGGGTTCATTCCAGGAATACTGGCCGCTGATCGTGGCGCGTCAGCACCAGCGCAATACCGACGAGCAACTGAGAGAGAACACACCTGCCGACGGTCTGCTCGCCGGTACGGCGACGATCAATGGCGACCTGTTTGACGATGAGCGGGACGCCCGCGCGATTGTCGTGCATTACGACTACACGGTGCTCGCGGGCACGCAGGGCGGTCGCAATCACTACAAGCAGGACCGCATGTTTGAAATGGCGCGCCGCTTCAACTTCCCCATTGTCTTCTACACCGAGGGTGGGGGCGGAAGGCCCGGCGACGACCGGACCGGTCCCGGCGTGGCGTTCGATACCTACACGTTCACGCAGTTTTCGAAGCTCTCGGGCCAGGTGCCGCTGGTCGGTGTGACCAATGGTCGCTGTTTCGCCGGCAACACGGCGCTGCTTGCCTGCTGCGACGTGATCATCGCCACTGAAGGCTCAACCGTCGCGATGGGCGGTCCGGCAATGATCGAGGGCGGCGGCCTCGGCATCTATACGCCGGAAGAGGTCGGACCGATGTCGTTCCAGGTCCCGAATGGTGTGGTCGACATCCTCTGCAAGGATGAGGAAGAGGCGACCGATATCGCCAAGAAGTATCTGAGCTACTTCCAGGGACCGATCAAGGAATGGACCGCGCCCGATCAGCGCCGTCTGCGCCACATCGTGCCTGAGAACCGGTTGCGTCTCTACGACATGAAAGAGATCATCCACACGATCGCCGATGAAGGCTCGGTGCTGGAGATTCGCGAGAAGTTCGGGATCGGGATCATCACTGCGTTCATCCGCGTCGAGGGACATGCGATCGGCGTGATCGCGAACAACCCGCATCACCTGGCCGGCGCGATCGACTCTGACGGCTCGGACAAGGGCGCGAGATTCCTGCAGCTCTGCGACGCGTTCGATATCCCCGTGCTCAGTCTGATGGATTGCCCCGGCATGATGGTCGGCCCCGATGTCGAAGCGACGGCGCTGGTGCGTCACTGTGCACGGATGTTCAACACCGGGGCCAACTTGAGTGTGCCGCTGTTCGGCGTGGTCGTGCGCAAGGCGTATGGACTCGGAGTCCAGGCGATGTGCGGGGCCAGCGCGCTGGTCGGATTCTTCACTGTCGCCTGGCCGACGGCCGAGTTCGCCGGCATGAACATCGAAGGTTCAGTGAAGCTTGGATATCGCAAAGAACTCATCGCGATCGAGGACCCCGAGGAGCGGATCGAGACCTACGAGCACATGGTGGCGCGAGCGTACGACAACGCCAAAGCAGTCAACTCAGCCGCCGGCGGTGGTCTCGATGATGTGATCGATCCCGCAGACACGCGCGAGTGGATTGCCAACGGCCTCAAGCGCCTCCCGCCAACGCCAGAGCGCACTGGCAAGAAGCGTCCCTACATCGATACGTGGTAATCGCTACATGCACTGGCTGGCATTTCTGGCGCTATTGACCACGATCATCTTCGGGGCTTGCGCCGACGATGAGCCGCCCGATGATTCGACCCCTCGTCCTGAGCGTCAAGAGACTGATTCCCCCAGTACCCCACCTACGATCGATGAGATCGAAGGTGAGACGCTCGCCGACATCATGCGCATACTCTATCGGCGCCAGATGAGATCGCATCCCACAGTCTGTGCGTATGTGCTGGGTACGGGCGTCTACGGTGTGAGCCAAGCGCTTGACCGAGACACGCACCCAGCGCAGATAGTGGCTGACCTTGTGGAGGGTTGGACAGGAAGCATCTGGATCGGCGAGTTTGGGGACTATGAACTCTCCTGGACGGAGCTGCAGCGAATTGTGCTGGTCGCTCCAGACGGGGTCTCCCTGCCGCATCAGGGCTTCTATGACACAATCGGCGACGCCCT
Source organism: Dehalococcoidia bacterium (assembly GCA_965232875.1). Taxonomy (GTDB): domain Bacteria; phylum Chloroflexota; class Dehalococcoidia; order Bin125; family Bin125; genus Bin125. Next base: position 1,119,318 of record OZ247431.1, read on the forward strand.
GGAATTCAAGTACATCCGAGGTAAGTTTGAGCTGACTATGATCGGACGTCTCTTCGATTGTAGCGATCCGAACGGCGCCTATCCCGATGGAATCGGCGAACTCGCTCAGCGTCACAGCGAAGATGAGGGGTTGTTCGTCTATGACGTTGAGGAAGTGGTCGACATTGAACACGGTACAAATAGTCACGTTGATCAGAGGTACTCGATCCTGGAGGTCGCCGATCACAATGATTGGCCTCCTGCGGTTGATCTGCCTGTGTTGGCCGACCTGTTGACGGAAACGGCGCGCGAGCATTGGTCATCGGAATTCGTCTGTGTGAGTGTGACGAGGCGGCCGGTCGATTCGGGCGAAGCCGGGACTGGTTTGACGGCTGACTCGCCGCTGCCCGAAGCATTCCTGCGAATTTTCGACGAGCTCCGATTCGACCCTGAGCAGGCGACACTGCTGCTGATCGGGACACGCAACATTGTCCTCGCCTGGGTCGAGTCGTATAACGACGCCGGCAGAGTGACTGCAGCCGAGTTCGTCAAGAGCGAAGACGGCAATTGGTCCGAACGGACTTGGGTGTCCATGTATGGATGTGGCCCACTGGGCAGTGAGTAGCGTCGCCAACGCCGGGGCGCACCGGCAAGAAGCGTCCCTACATCGATACGTGGTAACGAATTGTTCACCGCTGGCTATCGGCTGCCCTGTGGCTCTGCAATCTCTATAGAGTGAACCGACCACAGGAGAGTCCGGGAACTCGCCAGGGTTGGAGGGCTGATGGTCATGCAGAGCAATTGGCTACGAGATCGTGAAGGGTTGGGTCGGCTGGCTCGGCCGCAGCATTGGAGTTGCGGCGCTCCTGCTGGTGTTGGGGCTGACCCTGCCGCAACCCTCTAGCGACGCCGCGCAGGGCACGAAGTCGTGGGCGTCAAGCACGGTGTACTTCGAGCGCAAAGGAGACTGGTCCAGCGTTCCGAACAGCTATCGGAATGCCGTGCTTCGAGCGGACAACGAATGGGCCGACAACACCCGCTGGAATCCAATCATCACCGCGAGCCCGGCACACAACGGCATCTACTGGGGTAATGACGAAGATCCATGGGCCTCTCGAAGTTGCACTCCGCCAGTTTCAACTTCCGATGCGTTCGGCAAGGAATGTAAGCGATTCGTCCCTGGGAGGATCACTAACTCGGAGATCATGTTGAATGCGGCCAGGTCATGGGATAGCGATCGTGTTCAGGGTGTCATGACTCACGAGCTTGGGCACTCAGGAGGCTTGACCCACGATCCGGTTTACACAGCAGAGATCCCGAGCACCTCGACCTGTCAGTCCACGAATCAGCATCGTTGGACGATGTGCTCGAAGTTCTTGGACGACAACGCATCCTGGGCGGCTAGCACCGAACGGCATGATCGCGATGATGCCGACGCGATGTACCCGTAGCCGTCAGGCCCAACCTATGGCACTCAGAGAAAGAACAGAACCATGTCTACCTCCAGACTCAACCGACTGACAGGAGCTAGGTGGCTTCGGATCGGGATCTTGGTGATCGTCGTTGCCGCGGCCACGGCCGTCTGGCTGACTCGATCAGGGGAGCGCCCGGTGCTCGCGATCGCGCACATGTCGCTTAACGAGATCGAGTCGCAATTGTATGCGGAGCTCAAGGCGATTCACGGCCGCGAAGTTTGCGGCATCGAGGAAACTTCAACGCCAGACGCCAGCGGCTACAGCAGCAACCTCGTCTCGGAGCACGAGAACGGCCTACCGTCCCAGCGAGTCATCGAATGGCTCGAAGAGTCTGAGCACAGCTTCGACCAGGTCGACGACTATCAATTGTCCGGGTCAAGCGTGGTGTTTCTCGCCTATGCAGAAGACCGCAATGAGGACAGCCTCGTCACGTTGGTTAACGGTGATCAGGTACATGCCAACGTCGTGGTGGTGCACGCTCTGTCGGGCGGGAACAGAGGCGAGGATCGCTGGGAGATCGTTCACGGTGCTTCGTACTGGATTTGCGATCCGTTGGAGTAACGAACCCAGCCCAAGCGGCCAGCGGCGAGGAGACTCGTTGCTGGGCGGTTATCGTTGAGAGCCGATCGGACATTCGACCGAAGTGTCGATCTCGTCCGAGGTGTCGGAGAAGATGCGGCGAACTGCCGCAGCGACTCCGCCTGTGTTGGAAGGATGTCTTTCACGGTGCGCCGCCTGCTTGCTAGTTTGTTCGCGGGCGCAATCGTTGCAACTTTGAGCGCTGCCTGCGGCGCTGCCGACGACCGAGGGCAGAACTCGGTCGACCAAGCCCAGTTCAGCTTGGTCGGCCTCGATGGACACGAGGCGACGCAAGCGGTCTACGAGCGCGTGGGCGAACGGTACGGCCTCGATTGCGAGCAGAGTTGGGAAGCGTCGCTCGATGTCACCGGACTCGATCCCAACTACCCCGAAGCGAGCGGTCTAGCGGACGGTTCGGAGCCGACGCCGGAGATCCTCGACGCGATTCGAGAGGCGGGTAGCCATCCCGACTCCTTCGAGCACTGGTACGTGACATCGACACGTGCGGTGTTCGCGTCGTTCGAGATTGAAGAGGGCTGGAACGCGCTGCCGGAAGTGATTCAGGTCTTGTGGCTCGGCTACGACGCGGAAGGCACGCCGCGCTGGGGCGCCGATTACGGAGCGTTGCTGGGGCCATGTTGATCGCGGATGCGTGGGACGAAGCGTTGAGTGGCGACCCCGAGCGGATTCGAACCGCCGGTCTCCACCTTGACAGGGTGGCGTGTTAGGCCGCTACACCACGGGGCCGTACGATTCAGTTTAGGCTGACTAGCCGGATTCGGCAACAGCGCATAAGGTGTAGGTAGAGCGTCGGAGGTTGCAAATGGCTCGCGGATCACGACGGGGACGAGGCGGCTCGAATCGCGCGCAACAGGCTGGCCGGCCGCAGGGCCGGCGCGGTCAACGAGGCCGGGAAGACACGCTGCCGACTGCGCAGGCCGGCGCGGCGAATGCTCCGGTCGGGGCGTCCCTGAGTGGAAACATCCAGCAGCGGTCACGTGTGGGCGGCGCCAGTACGGCCAATACGACAGGTGGGCCGCGCGCAGGCGCAGCCGGCGCACACGAGCGCCGAGACCGCCGCGCGCGCGCCGCCGCCGCGATGCACGACTTCCACTACGTCAGCGGAGATCTGCGCTGGGTCGCGATCACGACCGTCGCCAGCGTCGCCCTGGTGCTCGCGCTGTGGGCTGCGATCTCGTTCTAGCATTGCGCCCCTACCCCACTTCACACACCCGATCCCAGCGCCTGCGTGAGTGTCGCAGGAGTCAGACTGTTTGGTTGATTCCCAGTCCCCGCTTCACGGAGGCCTCTGCAAAACTCCCCTTCTCCCCCCTTGCGGGGGAGATGTCACGGAGTGACAGAGGGGGGGCGGCTGATGACGACCAGATAGGGCTCCTGAACAGCGGACCCCCCTCTGCCTTCGGCATCTCCCCCGCAAGGGGGGAGAAGGGATTCGAGAGCGCTTGTTGGTGAGGAGCATTTCCTCGCGTGAAGCCAGTATCAGGCGATTTGCCTCTGTGTTGGCAAGACTAGGTCTGCGGCGGCGGATCAACCAACGCAAACGTCAAGCGACCTTCCGCAGCGGTCTCCCCCTCGACTGTCGCTTTGGCGCTGGCTCGTCCGATGCCTCGGCGCAGACGATCCATTTCCACTTCGAGTCTCAGTTGATCTCCCGGCACGACCTGGCGTCGGAAACGGACGCCGTCTATTCCGGCGAAGAGACCTAGCTTGCCCTTGAACTCGTCAGCCGACAGAGCCGCGACGGCGCCGGTCTGGGCGAGCGCTTCGATGATCAACACGCCGGGCATGATCGGATTGTCGGGGAAGTGACCCTCAAAGAACCACTCGTTGGTCGTCACGTTCTTGAGACCGACCGCGCGTTTGCCCGGCTGCAGTTCGACAATCCGGTCGACCAGCAGGATTGGGTATCGGTGGGGGATGATGCGACGAATGTCTCGTACATCCAGCGGCAGTTCGTAGTCGGCCATGGTCACAGGTCCTTCAGGATGTTGATGATCTGTTCGGCGGCATAGTCGGGCATCGGCACGTTCGCCGGACGAATCTCGTCGGGATGCAGTCCGTGATAATCGGAGCCAATGGTCGGCGTTAAGCCAAGCGTTCTGGCGAGCCGCTGGCCGTTCGCGATCTCGTCTGGTCCGTCGTTTCGGTAGTAGATTTCGAGACCGTCGCCGCCCGCGTCTGCAAAGGCAATTGTTGCGCTCGTCGGCTCGTCATAGCGGGTGGGATGCGCCAGGGAGGCGAATCCGCTGGCTGCGTGGATCATTGCCAACGAGTCGGTCAGACTCAACAGTGCCCGAGGAATGTAAGCAGGGCCGTCGTTACGTAGGAATCGATTGAATGCATCCGGAACAGACTCGACATGCCCGGCCTCGACGAGCGCCCGCGCTATGTGGGGACGGCCAATCGATGCTCCGTCGGCGATCGCGGCGACCCGCTCGTAGTCAATCTCGAGTCCAAGTTCGCTCAATCGCTCCACGGTTCGCCTCGCCCGAGACTGGCGTTCATGACGGTAGTCGGCGAGTTGGCGCTCGAGGTCGGCAAGTGGGGCATTCGCCGCGAAATAGCCGAGCACATGCAACTCGCCGAGTACCGGGTCATTGACGCCGATTTCGACTCCCGCGATCACTTCGACGCCTCGTCGGCGGCCTTCCGCCTGCGCAATCTCGACGCCTAACAGGGTGTCATGATCGGTGAGCGCCAATAGTTCAGCGCCACGCTCGGCGGCTTGCTGCACAACCCACTCTGGCGGCTTCACGCCGTCGGAGTGAGTGCTGTGCGTATGCAGGTCGAGCCGCGCCACAGGCCGCCTTGCACCTTCCAGCTAGCGGGCCAGCTAGCGGGCGTACTCGGCGGCGCGGGTTTCGCGCAGGACGGTGACGCGAATCTGGCCGGGGTATTGCAGCGATTCCTCGATCTGCTTCGAGATGTCCCGCGCCAGTCGCATCGCGCCGAGATCGTCAATCTCGCGCGGGTCAACGACGACGCGCACTTCACGGCCGGCCTGGATGGCGTACGCCTGTCCGACGCCTTCGAAGGACGTCGCGATGTCCTCTAGCGCGCGTAGTCGTTCGATATAGCGCTCGACAGATTCCCGTCGTGCGCCCGGGCGACCGCCCGAAATGGCGTCGGCCATCTGCACGATGATCGCCTCGACTGAGCGAATCTCGACTTCGTCGTGGTGAGCTTCGATGCAGTGCGCGATGTTCTCAGACATCTTGAACCGGCGAGCCAGATCGCCACCGATGATGGCGTGCGTGCCTTCGACCTCATGGTCGATCGCCTTGCCCACGTCATGCAGCAGTGATCCGCGTCGCGTGACTTCGACGTCCGCGTGGATCTCTTGCGCGATCATCGCGCCGATGTGTGCGGTCTCGACCGCGTGTCGGAGCTGGTTCTGTCCGTAGCTGGTGCGGAAACGCAGGCGGCCGAAGATATCGAGCATTTCGCGCGGCAGCCCACTGCAGTGCGCCTCGATCGCCGCTTCGTCGCCCGATTCGCGAATGATGCGGTCGACATCGCGCTGCGCCTTGGCGACGGTTTCCTCAATCCTTGTCGGGTGGATACGTCCGTCGGCGACGAGCCGGCTCAGCGACAAACGACCGATCTCACGACGTACCGGATCGAACCCGGACACTGTCACGACATCAGGTGTGTCGTCGATGATCAGATCGCAGCCGAGCGCAGATTCGAGAGCGCGGATGTTTCGGCCCTCTCGTCCGATGATGCGTCCCTTCATCTCGTCGGAGGGGATTTGCACCACCGAGACGGTTGATTCCGTCGTGACCTCTGAGGCGACACGCTGAATCGCCGTGGCGACAATCTTGCGTGCGCGGGTTTCGGCCTCGTCCTTCGCCTTTTGTTCGGCCTCACGGACGAGACGGCCGGCTTCATCGGAAACTTCCTGCTCGACTCGCTCGAACAGCACGGTGCGCGCTTCGTCACGGGTGAGGTTGGAGATTTCTTCCAGCCGCTGGTCGTGCTCGGCTTCGCGCTCGTCGAGCTGGGCGCCGCGACGCTGAAGTCGCTGGCTGTCGCGATTCAGCTTGGAATCGCGGTCGTCGAGCGATTTGACCCGGTCATCCAACGAAGCTTCGCGCCGGTCAAGGCGATCCACGGCTCGCTGTAGGTCGTCACGCGCCCCGCGAACATCCGCGAGGATCTGGTCTCGTTCAGCTTGCGCTTGTTCCCGCGCGTCTTCTAACCGCTCACGCGCCTCCCGATCGGCCTGTTCCCGGGCCTGTTGGATGATGCGTTCGGCTTCGAGCGTGGCCTCGATCCGTGGATCTGGCCCGCCGCGCAGGAGCCGCATAATGGCTCCCCACATGGTGTCCTCTGCTCAATTGGGTCGGCATTGCCGTTGCGTTGCCTGTTGTCACGTTGAATCTCGCTCTGCCGGGCCTGTCGTACCGGTTGAGGCTGCCCGGTTCCAACATGGGCAGGTCGTCGACAGGTGGTCAGTAGCACCCAGAGTACGCCCGTTGACGATCCAGCGCTAGTGACGATTATTCGAGTTCGGACCACGCCTGTCGTAACGCTGCGTCGGTGTCCGCCATAGCGAATCCACGCAGCGAGAGGCGCCTGGTGTGCAAACGCCGATACCTGGCCCAGGTCAAGTCAGGGTCGCGTTCCAGCGTCAGACGAAGATTGCGGCGGGCAATCTCCAGCGCGACGGCGTAGTCGCTGAGGTCTCCCTGTGCTTCGAGCGTGTCCAGTGCAGTGTCTGCGTCCTGTTTCGCGATGCCGGCCATCTGCAGTTTGACCGCGATTTCCTGCCGGCTGTACCGATGCCTGGCTGCCAGACGTTGGGCTTCGTGTATTGCGAGATCGTGAGACGCCGATTCGCGCAGCCGATCGATGAAGACTGGATCAATCTGCTGGCCACGCTCGATCCTCGAACGTTGAGCGAACTCGCGGGTGCAGCGAATGGAACTGCCGTCGTCAAAGTCGACCGTTGACAGTGCGCCGATGGGTCGGATTGAGACGACAGCAGTCATTGTTCGCTCCGCGTTGAGTCGCGTCTGGCTGCTCAATGAGCTCGTTAGCTAGCTCGTGCTCGGCCTTTCTTCTTGGGCGGGGGTTTGGTGATCGGTGTCGCCTTGGGAGCGCCTTCTGCAGCCATCAGCGACTTGGCGGTGGGTAGGCCGCGTTCTTCGCGGATGCGCGCTTCGATCTCCTCTGCCATGTCAGTGTGTTCGCGCAGGAAGGCCTTAGTCCGTTCGCGACCCTGGCCGAGTCGCGTTTCGCCATAGGAGTAGAAGGTGCCCTGCTTCTTGATCACCGACGGTGTGCCGGTCGGAGAACCCGGCGTCGGTTCGATCCCAAGGTCGATCAGGCAGCCGGTCTTGGAGATGCCGTACTCGTTGGCCGTGAACATGAGATCAAACTCGGCCGTGCGGAACGGCGGCGCAACCTTGTTCTTGACGACTTTCGCCTTGACCCGCGAGCCAATCACGAGCTGTCCATCCTTCAGCGTCTCAGCGCGACGCAGTTCGATTCGGACCGAGGAGTAGAACTTGAGTGCGCGGCCGCCGGGTGTGGTCTCGGGGTTGCCGAACACGATGCCGACCTTTTCCCGCAACTGGTTGATGAAGATCAAGACTGTTTTGGAGCGTGCAACCACGCTGGTGAGTTTGCGCAGAGCCTGCGACATCAGACGCGCTTGCAGGCCGACCTGCACATCGCCCATTTCCCCTTCGATCTCAGCTCGCGGGACCAGCGCAGCTACCGAGTCGACGACGACGACATCGATTGCATTACTGCGAACCAGCGCTTCGGCAATCTCCAGCGCCTGCTCGCCCGTGTCCGGCTGGGCAATGAGCAATTGTGAGATATCGATTCCCAGCCGTCCGGCGAATTCAGGATCCAGCGCATGTTCGACGTCGACGTATGCAGCCTGACCGCCCAGGCGTTGCGCCTCGGCGATGACATGTTGGGCCACGGTTGACTTTCCGGCCGATTCCGGTCCGTAGACCTCAACGATGCGACCACGAGGTAGTCCGCCGATGCCAAGCGCGACATCAAGCGACAACGCGCCGGTTGGTATGCCGTCGACGACGAGACGTGAACCGGTGTCGCCGAGGCGCATCAGGGCGCCTTCGCCGAAGCGTCGTTCCATATCGCCGAGCAGCTCTTCAACCGCGGGCGGAGGTTCGTTTGCCGCTTCGTCCGACTTGTTGCTGGACTTGCTGTTGGTTGTGGTCATGGGCAGTGGCTCTTGTGCATCTGTCGCCAGAGCGATGGGCTCGACGCCGTTGTCGGTCTTGCTAGGTGTCATAATATGCGCTCCTCCTCGTAGCTGAGTTTGGTCGGCGAGTGGCGTTCCTGAGAACGCCTGTGCTTCGTAAGTTACGAAAGACGCGCGCTAATGTCAAGCAAACGTTCGGCGTTAGTTGTGTTGGGATTCGGAGAGGAAATTTGAGGCCGAAACCACGGATTCGGCGGTGTGGGCTGCGAAATGGGCCGCGGACTGTTCAGATTTGTCCAGATCAGTCCAGATTTCTCCAGATTCGGACAGTATCTGAATAGATTCGGCCAGCTTTCGTTGTGCTTTCAGCATGATTTCTCGGCTGGAGTCGGAATGGCCGGTTGAGATCAGGTGCTGGTGAGCAGCGCTCTACTGATGATTTGCAGGACGATCAGCGCAACCAGAGGCGAGAGGTCCATCATCCCGATGACCAGGAAGCGGCGCAGCGGTGCCAGCACCGGCTCCGTGACGTCGAGTAGGACCTTGACGAGCGGATTGGACGGATCGAGCGGCCGGTTGGTGAACATCGGCACCCAGCTCATCAACACTCGCGCGAGCAGGATGAAGGAGTAGATCTGGATCGTGATACCCAGGATGCGCAGGACTTCGGTCATTGCCGTCCCAGCTCTTCCGCTCGTTGATGTGCCGCAGCCACTGCGTCGATGAACGCTGCGCGCACCCCCTGTTGTTCCAGCACTCTCAGACCGGCAGCGGTCGTGCCGCCGGGAGAAGTCACCATATCCTTCAGCACCGCCGGATGTTGCCCCGACTGCGACGCAAACTCGCCCGAACCGATCACAGTCTGTAACACCATCCGCCGCGCGTCGTCAGGACGCAGACCAATATGCACCGCAGCATTGATCATCGCTTCGATGACCAGAAACACATACGCCGGACCGCTGCCAGAAACAGCCGTGATCTTGTCAATCGCCGACTCGTCCACGACATAGAGTTGCTCACCCATCGTGTCGAGTAGTTGGCTGACCAACGCCAGCTCATCCTCTGTCACGCCTTCGGTGGCCGTCCAGGCGGTGAATCCCTTGCCAACCTGAGCCGGAGTGTTAGGCATCGCCCGAACCACACGGTCGGTGCCGGTTGACGCCTGCACGTCGGCAATCGTGGAGCCGGCCAGGATCGAGATCACCAGCTTGGCGTGCGTGCCTCCCGTGCTGTTCAGCGAGCGAAGATCCTGCGGTTTGACCGAGAGATAGACAACCTCACCACCGTTGACCGCTGTGGCCTGGTCGCCGGTCACCGAGATACCGCTGAATTCGCCTTCCAGCCAATCCCGGCGCTCGGGCAGGACTTCGCAGACGGTGAGATCGCTCATCGAGACCAGGCCTGCGCTGGTTACGGCGCGTACAAAGGTCGCGCCCATCGTGCCGCCGCCGATCACGGCAATCTTGGTCATGCCGGACCTCCGGCCTGAGTCTCTCGTTGGCCGAAAATCGCGCGTCCGATTCGGACCATTGTGGAACCTTCCGCGATGGCTACAGCGTAATCGTTGGACATACCCATGCTGAGTTCAGGAAGCGTCAACTCTTCGGCAAGCGCTCGCAGTTTGCGAAAGATGGGACGCACCTCTTCCGCGTCCGAGACCTCGGGCGCCACAGTCATCAGTCCAACTACTCTCAAATTTGAGAGTAGTTGGATGCTTGCCAGTGCATCCCTCACTTCTTCGAGCTTGAACCCATACTTTGACGGCTCTTCCGCCACATTCACTTCCAACATCACTCTCAAGTCACTCTCAAGCCTACTCGAAACTGCCTGCGCTAGACGCACACTGTCGACCGATTGCACCGTCGCAAAACGACCGGCAAATCGCGCCTTGTTGCGCTGCAAGTGACCGATCAAGTGGATTTCAGCTTCGACGCCAAGATCGGGCAACTGGTCGAGTTTGGCCAGACCTTCCTGCACTCGATTCTCGCCGAAGTGCCGCTGTCCGGCCGCTGCCGCCTCGGCGATGGCTTCAACCGGAAACGTCTTCGAGACAGCGATCAGTTGCACATCGGACGGGTCGCGACCGGCTCGTGCGCAGGCGCTGTCGATCTGCTCATGGACTCGACGCAGATTGTCCGCGATCGACACCTCAGACTCCAACGACAGCTTCCGCAGTTACGGTTTCCAGCGGCACGATGGTTGGAGAGTAGGAGGGAATCTCGTTGCCGCCGCAGACGCCGCACATGTTGCAGCCAATCTCGGGCGGCGGGCAGGCGATGGTCGCTTTCTCGCGCAGGTGCTTGGACAGCTCGCGCTCGAAAAAACGAGCGGTGATGCCCGTTTCCACAGCCGACCACGGACCAGGACCACCACCCCAGGGCAACGGACCGTCGAGATTCCATTCCCCGGCGGCTCGCATCCACTCGCGAGCCGAAGGCGCTTCCATCTCGAGGATTGCGTGCGCCAGACGTTGGTCGGAGCGAGAGCAGATGTCGTCGATCCGTGCCCAGGTCGGACTGTCGCCGCGCAGCCGGATGCCGGTCTTGCGGAAGGCGTTCTGCAGAATCTGTTGGCGATGCTTGACCAGCCCGGCTTCGGACTGGACAAGTTCCTGGTAAGCGGTCGCCGGTTTGGGAACGAGCGGACCGACCGACATCACCAATTCGGTTCCGTGACCGTGGGCGTCGAGCCGTTCCTTGACGGCAAGTCCGAGATTGGCCATCGCCTCCACATCTTCGTCCTCTTCGTCGGGCAGCCCGATCATGAAGTAGAGCTTGAGCCGATTTATCGCCGCCGCGCCGACTTTGTCGGCCGCCTCGATGATCTGGTCTTCCGAGACGGCCTTGTTGATCCGCTGGCGCATCCGCTCCGATCCAGCCTCGGGCGCGAGCGTGACGGTCCGCGTGCCACCACGCGAGAGCACGTCCAGCAGCTCGGGCGCGAGATTGTCGACGCGCAGCGACGATACCGACACACGACCGCCGAGCTTGTCCGCCTTGATGGCGAGCTCGGCCAATTGCGGATGGTCGGCGACGGCTGCGCCCAGCAGTCCAACCCGATCGGTGCGCTTCAGGCCTTCTTGTACCTGGTTCATCAGCGATTCAAGCGGTCGGTATCGAGGCGGTCGGAAGACATAGCCGGCGATGCAGAATCGGCAACCACGTCCGCAACCGCGCGCGGCTTCGATCAAGGTCATCTGGTTGAACTCGGTCTCGTCGGTGAGCACCAACGACATCGCCTCGGTCGTTGAGATGTCGCGCACCCATTGTCGCTCGACACCGTCGCCCGACCCCAGGGCCGGCACAAACACGCCGGGAATCCTGGCCAGCGCCTCGATCTGATCGGCGCGCGGACTGTATGCGTACTCCTGCAGCGTGTCGATCAACTCTTCGAGAATCGGCTCCGCTTCGCCGATCACGAATGCATCAAAGCAGTCCGCTAGCGGCAACGGGTTGGTAATGACGGCAGCGCCGCCGGCAATGATCAGCGGATCGCCGTCGTCGCGGTTGATGCTGAGCGGCTCAATCTGCGCTGCCTGCAGAGATCGCACGACGTGGTAGTAGTCGATCTCATAGGTCAGCGTGTAGGCGACCACGGGAAAGTCGGCCAGGGGTCGCTGCGACTCAATCGTCACCGGACCCAGTAACGGGTCGTCGCCGCGTTCGGACTTGTGCGGCGGATCGTAGAAAGCGCGTTCGCAGACAATGTCGCTGCGATTGTTCAGCAGGCCATACAGGGTCTGCAACCCCAGATTCGACATGCCCAGGTAGTAGCTATTGGGATAGACCAGCGCCAAAGGCAGCCGGCCGCCCCAGTCCTTGACTACGGCACCCTGTTCGGCGTCCAGACGTTGACGAGCCAGCGAGATCGTGCGCGAGAGATTGCGTTTAGCCATTGTCGCCAGTGTAGGCATGTGATCCGTTGCAACGTTGTTCCAACAATGTCAGACCAGCAGATCGCACCGACCTTCAGGCGGCAATCTCTGTCACACCTCCCGCCGACCACCGTCATACCACTACCAACCACCGTCACCCCCCCCCCCCCGCCGACCACCGTCATACCCGCGCTTGCCGCGGGTATCTCGCCGCGTTCTCTACGACCGTTGAGCACACGTCGAGATTGCCGCGCCGGAGCGCGGCAATGACGGATCCTGCTGGCCTTGTCTCAACAGCCGCTTGTTTATCGCTGCGTCAGTGCTCAGTGTCGCCACCGATGAGTTGCAGCGCGTGAGGCAGGACTGGCGCCAGCGCGTCCAGATTCTCCCGAACTGCTCGCTCGGAGCCGGGCAGATTGACAATCAACGTTCGACCCGCGATCCCACAGAGGCCACGCGACAACGCAGCCATCGGCGTATTGCGTAGACCCTCGGCCCGCATCAGTTCGGCCAGGCCGGGCGCGTCCCGCTCGATCACACGACGCGTCGCCTCGGGCGTGTTGTCGCGGGGGCCGAAGCCGGTGCCTCCCGTGGTCACGATCAGGCTGATTCCATCGGCGACCCATTGACGAAGCCGCCCCACGGTTGCGTCCGGGTCGTCCGACTGGATGGCATGGTCACTGACCGTGATGCCCATGTCCGCCAATCGCTCTCGGATGGCAGGTCCTGAGGTGTCCTCCCGCCGGCCCGCAGCGCCCTGATCGGAGAGGGTGAGGACAGCAGCCTTGAAATTCCGTGGACTGGTTTGCGACATGTCGGCTGTTCTATCTGGTTGTTCTGAGTTTCTCAGTCGAAGTTATCCACATTATCCACCACTGGTGACATCTCTTGAGGGCCTGATCCGCCAATTTTGTGGACCAATTTCGTTCCCATTCGGGAACTGGGATCGATTTCCCTGAGTTTGGCCTTGAAATCTCTTCCATAATGTGCATACAGTGCGTTATCGGCAGACAGATGGGGACAAATGGGAATCGCGGCATAACGTGAACAGGAAGGGCACACAGGGCTTCAATCGTGGCGACGATCGACTTCACAGGGGAGTACGAACATCGGCTGGACGACAGAGGTCGTCTGGCGATTCCGTCCCCGTATCGGGGTCTGTTCGAGCACGGTGGATTCCTGTTGCCGGGACCGGACGGGCAGATCGAGCTCTACACCCCCGAGGCATACGCCGCAGAGAAGCAAGTGCGGACCGTGGACGACAAGCTGAGCGCCTCGGCCAGACGACTGGCGCGCAGCTTCTTCGGACGAGTGCGACGAGTGGAAACCGACCGCCAGGGACGGATCCTGATTCCGCCGCAGATGCGCCAGGAACGCGATCTCAACGGCGACACCGTGATCATCGGCATGGGCGACTACCTGGAAATCTGGAATTCCGAGGCCTGGCACAGCGAACAGGCAGAAATCGAGGAGGGCTACGCGGAACTGCTCCAGCAGCTCGCCGAGGCAGCCGCAGCTCCCAACAGTTCAGAGGAGTCAGCGTGACTTCTCAGCATCAGCACATCTCTGTCATGGTGGACGAAGTCTTGGCCGCGCTCGACGTCAAGTCGGGCGGTCGCTACCTCGACGCTACGGTCGGACTGGGCGGCCACGCCGAAGCATTGCTGAACGCTTCCGGCGCTGATGGCCGATTGCTTGGCTGCGACGCCGACCCAAACGCGATTGCCGCAGCTTCGAAGCGTCTGGCTCCGTTCGGCGATCGCGTCAGCCTCCAGCAGTGTTGGCTGGATGACGCCGCGAACGCCGCAACCGATGCTTCGATTGCGCCATTGGACGGCGTGCTCTGCGACCTCGGCGTCTCTTCACTACAACTTGATACGCCGGAACGGGGATTCTCCTTCCAAACTGAGGGTCCGTTGGATATGCAGTTGGGCCCGTCCGAGATTGCCGGCGCTTTCGACACTTCTGACCGCGCGACTGCCGACGAGATCGTCAACGAGTGGTCATCCGACGACCTGGCCAACCTGATCTACGAATACGGCGAAGAGCGCCGCTCTCGCCGAATTGCGCGAACGATTGTGGCGCGACGCCCAATCGCGACGACTACCGAACTAGCTCAGGCCGTGGTCGATGCCGTCGGCATCCGACCGGGCGCGAGGATTCATCCCGCGACACGCGTCTTCCAGGCAATCCGCCTTGAGGTCAACCGCGAACTCGAACACCTGGCGACGTTCCTGTCGCAGGTGCGCGGCGTGATGCGTCTGGGCGGGCGGCTGGTCGTAATCGCGTTCCACTCGCTCGAGGACCGCATTGTCAAGCGATTCCTGCGGGAACAGCCGTCGAGCGCTACGCCGGCGTTCCGCACCTTGACTCGACGAGTACTACGGCCAACAACGGCTGAAGTCGAACGAAATCCACGGGCGCGCAGCGCGCGCCTACGAGCAGCGGAGGCAATCTGATGCCACGGCTGCAATACCAGGCAAGTACGGAACGAGAAGAACAGGAGCGACCGGAGCGTCGGGAGCACGCTCGGAAATCGTTGAGCGGATCGTGTGCAGGGGACTACCTAACAGTCACTACAGTGAAGGAGAAGCCCCGCCGCCAAACCACTGGATCACGGTTGCGCGTGGCCCTGGGCCATGACGATCGTGGACCACGTCCCCCCGTCTGCGCGCACGATCCGCTCAACGATTTCCGAGCGCTTTCACACCAGAGGCTGGTGTGTGCATCCCACTTTACGTCGAATTGGCGTCACCGACGCCGAAAACTCCGAACTTTCCGTAACCAATCCAATGCTCCGACGTTGACGCCACTGACTGGCTCAATCGAGCACGTCCCTTGCCTACGCGGCGTCCCCTTCATTGGCGACTCCGAGTCGCGCGGAACTTCCCGACGCCGAACGGCGTTTCGATGACAACGGCGAAACCCAGCACGACGCTCGATGCGTCCTTGCCCACCTCGGCGGCGAGTGACTCTCACCATGCGCTTCCCCGGCCCGTCCTGCCGCGCCGGCCTCGCTATACGGGCCGCATGCCCGCCTGGGCCTGGCTGGCCGTCTTCGGACTTTGCATCGCGGCAACGTTACCGGTCATCCGCACGTCGGGTGTAACCGAAAGCGGAAGCGAACTGCGAATCCTGGAAGCGGAACGCGAGCGCCTGAACTCTGAAATCCGATCCCTCGCGGCGCATGTCGGGCAACTTGGCTCGTTGGCGCGAGTCAAGCACCAGGCGGAGGAGCGACTCAACATGGTTCCCGCCCGCCCGACCTCCGTGCTGGAAGTCGAACAACCACCGCCCGCTCGCACGTTGCCGTCGCGATTCTTACCGCCATCGGACACGGCCAACGCTGGGCTCACCGACTCCACGCCTATGGCCGACCAGTCAATCTGGGGCGCGATCTTTGACGTGCTGATCTTCGAGTAAGTGGTGATGCGGAAAGGACAGGGCAGTGGCGAGTCCGTCCTCGGGCAGCGGATTTGAGTCTGTTTCCACGTGGCGGATGGGCGTGGTCATTGCCCTGCTGGTTGGACTTGCGGTCGTCGTCGTAGTCCGCCTCGTGATGATCCAGGTGATCGATCACGAGCAACACGAAGCCTTCGCCGACCGGACATGGGCGATCGAAACTAAGGGGCCACGCGGAGCAATCCTTGACCGCAACGGCTTCCCGCTGGCGACTTCAATCGACGCCTGGGAAGTACACGTCGATACGCGACTCTGGGCCCGCTCGCAGTTCCAACCGACAGATGCTTCACGACGCCTGGCCGAGTTACTCCGCGCACCAGAGGCGGTCGTCCTGTCGCTGGCCGCGCAAGCAGCCGCCGAGGGCGGCCACGACGCCCTGATCGCATATGGGCTGTCAAACGCCCTCGGCGCACAGATACACGCCGAGGCCCTGCACGGGGTGCAGGTTCGCAAGAACTCGTCCCGTCGCTACATCGAAGGTTCAATGGCCGCGCCCGTGATCGGTCTGGTCGGACGTGACGAGCAAGGTCTGGCCGGCATCGAGTACGAACTGGATGGCCTACTGGCCGGAGAAGCAGGCTTACTCGTCCAGGAAGTGGACGGCCTGGGACAGCCGATCCCGTTTGGCCCCCGCGCTGAACTGCCCTACGAGCAAGGCGCATCGGTGGTGCTGAGCATCGACCGCAACCTGCAGTGGATCGCGGAAACCACGTTGCTCCATGCCGTCGAGCAGTGGGACGCGCGAGGTGGTCACATCATCATGATGGACCCGCGCAACGGCGACATCCTCGCGCTGGCCTCGTTACCGACCTACAACCCGTCAACCATCGACCTTGACTTGCCGGAGTCGATGGCACTGCTCCGTTCGCGCGCTGCCTCAGATATCTACGAGCCCGGCTCGACCATGAAGGTCATCACGATGGCCGCGGCCATCGATGCGGGCATCGTCTCTCCCAATACAACGTTTGTCGATACCGGCGCTGTGGTGGTCGGCGACCGCACGATTCAAAACTTCGACCTCTCGTGGCACGGCGAACAGACCATGACTCAGGTGTTGCAGCGGTCGCTCAACACGGGAACCGTCTGGGTCGTGCAACAGCTCGGCGCCCGCACCTATTACGAATACCTGTACAAGTTTGGGTTCGGAGAGACGACCCATTCCGGACTGCCAGGCGAAATCGGCGGCGTTGTGACTGATTCGACCGACATCACCTGGTCGCCGGCGCAATTGGCGACAAACTCCTTCGGCCAGGGCATCGCCGTGACGCCCCTGCAGGTCGTGCAGGCCTATGCGACTATTGCCCGAGGCGGCGTCCCGATCCGTCCACGCCTGGTCACTGCGGTGATCACTAACGACGGCGTCGAGCTGATCGAGCCGCATACCGAACCACGCGCCATCAGCCGTGAGACGGCTGCCACGATGACCTGGATGATGCAGGCCGTCGTCGACGGCGTCACCTGGCACCCCGCACAGGTGGATGGATGGCCGGTCGCGGGCAAGTCGGGCACCTCGGACGTCGTTGAGGGTGGTCAGTACCTGGAGAACGAATCCCTGGCGTCGTTTGCCGGATTCGCACCCGCCAACGATCCCCGAGTCGTGGTCCTCGTCCGCATCGACCGACCGCAGGGTGAGATCTACGGCGGAATCGTCGCGGCGCCCATTTTCTCTGACTTAATGGCTCAGGTCCTGCCATATCTTGGTGTGCCTCCGACGGCCTACATCGCCGATGCCGATGCCTGGAACACCGCCCCCAATCCCGCCTCCGACAGCGACACCGCAGCAGTGGACGACAACGGCGATCAAGGCGCACTGACGGCAAGCTTGGACGAAGAATCCGAGGACTCAGAAGACGCCTCCCCTGTGACATACCTCCAGGAGGATGCCGAGGATGAAGACGAGGAGGATGACGAGTGATCTCCTCCAGCGACCTCGCCCGTCTCCTCTCGGAACGCCTGCTCAATGAGCCTCAGGTCAGCGACGAGTCCTTCTCGGAGATCGTCGCTGACTCGCGAGAGGCCGGCCGGGGATCACTCTTTGTCGCGCTGCGCGGTGAGACACAGGACGGCCACCAATTCGTCGAAGATGCGCTCCGTCGCGGAGCCTCAGCCGCGCTCGTCTCAAAAGCATCGGGACTGCGTGGTGGGTCGTTGTTCGTCGTCGAGGACCCGCTGTCTGCATTGCAAGAGGCCGGTCGCCGTTGGCGAACGCAGTGCTCGGCGCAGGTGATCGGCATCACCGGCAGCGTGGGCAAGACGACTGTCCGCGAGTCCACGTACCAGCTCCTGTCGCAACACTTCCCCACGCACCAGTCTCCGCGCAACTTCAATGGCGACATCGGCCTGCCCATCGCTCTACTCGGTATCGCCCCCGAGGATCGATGGGCGGTCATTGAGATCGGACCGTACTCCCAGGAAGAAATGGAGCTGCTGGTCTCGTCGGCTAGGGCCGACATTGGAATCGTCACCAACGTGGGGCCGACCCATCTCGAACGGTTCGGCACGCTGGACGACACTGAACGGATCAAGGGGCTGCTGCCCGAGTCCATTCCCTCGGAAGGCCTGGTCATCCTCAACGGAGACGATCCGCGAGTCCGCCGCATGTCGCTCCGAACCCAGGCCGATGTCGTCACATTTGGATTCAACCAACACTGCGACCTGCGCGTGTCTGACGTACAGGTTCGTGGGTTCGACGGCCTCAATTTCTTGCTCCAAGACACGCGTAACAACAAACAGGCGAGGGTCAGCACGCCCCTGATCGGCGCGCACCAGGCGATGACCGCGCTGGCCGCTACCGCTGTTGGTTTGCGCGCTGGTCTCTCGCTCGACCATCTCGCCGAGTCATTGGGTCGCCTCCAGCCAGGTTCCCGACTGGCCCGACGTACCGCCTGGAATGGCGCAACGATCATCGACGACGCCTACAACGCCGCGCCACTCTCGATGCAAGCAGCTCTCGATCTGCTGTCCGCCAGCAAGCCGCGGCGCATCGCCCTGCTCGGCGACATGTACGAACTGGGCACACAAGAGCGCCAGGCGCATAGGGAACTCGGTGCATACGCCGCCGAGAAATGCGACTGGCTGATCGGCGTCGGAGAGCGATCGCGCGACGTGGTCGAGGCGGCTCGACTGGCCGGACACTCCGAGGCCTGCTGGGTCGCCGAGGCGGAGCAGGCGGCCGACATCATGCGGCACTCGCTCGAACCTACCGACACCTTGCTAGTCAAAGCCTCGCACGCGATGCGCCTCGAACGAGTCGTGGAGAGGTTGGCCCAACAGTGACCACCTTCTCCCTGGGCACCGCCGGCATCGCCTTCGTCCTGGCTCTGCTGGTGGGGCCGTTCATCATTCGCTGGCTGGAGAGTCGCAGCGCCGGAAAATCGATCTCCGACGAGGGCCCGTCTTCACATCAGGTCAAGGCAGGGACTCCGACGATGGGCGGGCTGATCTTCCTGATTCCCATCGTCGTATTGACCATCGTGGCCAACCTCGTCGAAGGCGACCGCTGGTCGATTCTTCTGCCATTGGTCGGAGTCATTGCGCTGGGCGCGATGGGCTACTTCGACGACCTCGGCACGCTGATTGGCCGAGCGCAGACCGGGCTGACCTGGAAGCTCAAGTTCAGTCTGCTGGCGCTCTTCTCAATCGCGGTCGGTCTGGTGCTCTACTTCGCGCTCGATGTGGAGTCGCTCAACGTGCCCTGGGCGGGGCAGTACTCGCTCGGTCCGATCTACGTCCTGATCGCCGCTGTCACCGTGTTTGCCACCGTGATCTCCGTCGCCATCTCCGATGGCCTCGACACGCTCTGTGGAGGCACGGGCGCGATTGCGATCGCATCCTTCGCCGTTATCGCCGTCGGACAGGAACAGGATTTCCTCGTGCGATTCGGCTTCACCACCGTTGGCGCGCTATTGGGATTCCTCTGGTTCAACGCGCACCCGGCCAAGGTCTTCATGGGCGACACCGGCGCGATGGCGCTAGGCGGCACGCTGGCAATCATCGCCTTGATGACCGGGCATTGGCTGTTGCTGCCGGTGATCGGCATCGTCTTCGTACTCGAAGCCGCCTCCGACATCGTGCAGGTTGGCTGGTTCAAATGGACGCGCCATCGCACCGGCGAGGGCCGGCGCATCTTCCGCATGGCGCCGCTGCACAACCATTTTGAGATGGGCGGCTGGTCCGAGCCGCAGATTGTGACACGGTTCTGGTTGATCGGAATGGCCGGAGGCATTCTCGGAATCGCCCTGGCATTGCAGGTGCCCAAATGACCCTCCCACTGCCAGTCGAAGCGCCCGACAGCTTTAGCGACCAGACCATCGCCGTGCTCGGCATGGGCATCGAAGGCCGTGATGCTGTGCGCTTCGCAACGCGCGACGGGGCCAGCGTGATCACGGTCGACCAGCATTCCGAGCGAGCTGATCGAACCCAGGACGACCTCAACCTCCTGGGCGAAGTCGACGGCATCATCGCCAGCCAGGGAGTCCCCTACAACATTCCGCTTCTCGCCGAAGCGAACCGCAGGGGCCTGCCGGTCTACGGGCCCTTGCAGATTTTCCTCGAGCGCTGTCCTGCACCCGTCATTGGAATCACCGGCAGCGCCGGTAAGACAACCACGACCACACTGGTCTACGAGATGCTGTCGTCCGCCGGCGTGCCCTGCATTGTCGGAGGCAACATCGGACAGGGATTACTCGGTCAACTGCCGGAAATCGGCCTCGACACCACCGTTGTGGCCGAAATCTCGCATTCCCAGCTACTGCGAACGACGCGCAGTCCGCATCTGGCGGCGATTACCAACATCACACCAAACCATCTAGACCAATTCAGTTGGGCTGACTACCAGGCGCTCAAACTCCGCATCGTCAGGTACCAGTCCTCGCTCGATACGGTCGTGCTGCCCTTCGAAGATGAACTGGCTCGCAGCGCAGCGGACTTCACCGAGGCTAGCCAGCGTTGGTTCGGTCTCGGACGACCGTCTGTGCCCTGGTTCTGCGCCGTCTGGAGCGATGGCCGCGACATCTTGCACAACGAGCATCACGTGATGACCGTCGATGAGTTGCTAATTCCCGGCGAGCACAATCTGCTCAACGCGCTCGCCGCACTGGCGATCGTCGCCGACCGCGTCCCTCGCGACGTCGCCGCGCAAGTCTTGCGTTCCTTCAATGGAGTCCCTCACCGCCTCGAACTCGTCGCGGAAGTCGAGGGAGTCCGATTCATCAACGACTCGATCGCCACCACGCCCGAGCGCACGCTGGCAGGCCTACGTGCGACAACGGGGGAGATCGTGCTTATGCTCGGTGGTCGCGACAAGAATCTGCCTCTCGATCCCCTCATGACTGAGCTGGAGCGTCACGTCTCACAGGTCGTGCTGTTTGGCGATGCCGCATCCGAGTGGACAGCGTGGCTGTCGCGACGAGGCATCAATGCAGTTGACGCCGGCATGTTCGATTCGGCCTTCTCCTGCGCGGCTCGAACGGCGAGATCGGGGCAAGCAGTGCTGATGTCGCCCGGTGGCACGTCGTTCGACGCCTATCCAAACTTCGAGGCCCGCGGACAGCACTTCCGCGACTTGGTCGCCCAGTGGGCGAAGGACAGGAGCGCGGACGATGACCGTTAGTCGAGCAGCCGTGCCTGAGGCAGGAGCTGAGAGTGGCGGAGTACTCGGACGCGTCCGCGTCCCGAATCCTCGTTCTACACGAGAGCTGATCGAAGGAGGACGATTCACCGTCGGCCGGCGCATCATCCACCGGCTGCGTCGTCCCGCGTCACCGCCCGACTGGGTGCTGGTCGTCTCGGTCATGGCGCTGGTCTTCATCGGACTGATTTTCGTCTTCTCTAGCTCATTCGCGATATCGCAAGAGTTGCACGGCAACACCCGCTATTTCGCCCTCAGACAATTGATCGGCGCAGGCATCGGACTGGTTGCCTTCTTTCTGCTCGCCCGGATCGACTACCGCATCTGGCAACGACTCTCGTCGCCGATCATCTGGGTGTCTCTGCTGTTACTCGCCGCTGTGCTCGTGCCCGGCATCGGTCACGAAGAAAACGGCGCGACACGCTGGATTCAGTTTGGCTCGCTGCCCGCGCTGCAGCCGTCCGAGTTCGCCAAGCTGGCAATCTGCATCTACGTTGCGGCCTGGCTCGCCGCCAAGGGCGACGAGATCAAGCGCATCCCGCTCGGACTCGCGCCGTTCTGCATGATCATCGGAGTCATCGGCGGACTGCTCATGCTTGAGCCCGACCTCGGCACCTTCGCCGCCATCGCCTGCACGGGCGTGGTCATGTTCTTCCTCGCCGGCGCAGCGCTCCGACACATGGTGATGCTCCTAGTCGGCGGCTCGGCGGTGCTGTTCGCCATCGTCGCCGGCGCTGGCTACGGCATGGAACGCATCCGCACGTTCTTCAACGCCGAGGACGTCGCGCAGGAGGCCGGCTTCCAGATCATCAATCTCGTCTCGACCCTGGGCTCCGGCGGCCTGACCGGCGTTGGACTCGGCGCGTCGCGGCAGAAGTTCTTCTACGTTCCCTCGGCCCATACCGATGGCGTCTTCGCGATCATCGGCGAGGAGACCGGCATGCTCGGTGCGATGATCGTGCTGACAATCTTTGCGGTGCTGATCTATCGCGGAATCCGCGCGGGCATGCGAGCCGAGGATCGCTTCGGCACCCTGCTTGCCTTTGGCATCGTTGCCTGGTTTGCGCTCCAGGCATTCTTCAACGTTGCCGGCGTCATGCGCACGATCGTCCTGACCGGCATTCCCTTGCCATTCCTCAGCTTCGGTTCCTCGGCCCTCATTTCATCCATGGCTGCCGCCGGCATCCTGGTGTCCATCTCCAGACACGGCCGAGGCAGAATGCCCGACCTGGCCGACCCACCGCTCTACGATGCAGCGCCAACGCGCGACGTCGCGCCCATGCGCGAGACGAAACAACCCGGACCTTCACCGTTCCACAGCGGACGCGGAGACGGCAACTGATGCCTATGGAGGGAGACGCCAGGAGATTTCGAATCCTGCTCTCCGGCGGAGGTTCAGGCGGGCACGTGTTTCCCGCATTCGCCGTATCCGATGCCCTCCGCCAACTGATCGGGGAACGGGGCAGCGCCGTCGAGTTCCGCTTCGCCGGCACCGCCGACGGCGTCGAGTCGGAGCTTGCCGCCGAGGCTGGGCTGCCCTACGCCACGATCGCCGCACGAGCCCTACGCGGTCGAAACATCCTCTCCAAGATGCTCTCAGTTGGGGCAACAGCGACCGGAGTGCTTGATGCCCTCTCCCTGATGCTGCGCTACCGACCGCATGCCGTCTTCCTTACCGGCGGCTATGTCTCCGCACCAGTCGGCATCGCCGCCTGGTTGGCCCGGCGACCGATCGTGCTGCTCCAACCCGACATCGAGCCTGGCTGGACGTTGCGCGCGTTGACTCCGTTCGCCAGCAAGATCTGCGTTACCCACGAGCGCTCGACCGAGCGCTACGCAGAGGGGAAGTCGGTGGTCACTGGCTATCCTCTGCGCCCCGGTTTCGAGGACCTGGACAAGCCACTGGCTCGCGCACATTTCCAACTTAATGGCGGACCGGCATTGTTGGTCACGGGAGCCGTTCGTGGTGCGCACCGAATCAACGATTGCATCGCCAATCAGCTTGAACAGTGGCTTGAGCGCACGCAGTTGATTCACATCTCGGGAGTAAACGACTACCAGCGCCTGTCGAGTCTGCGCGAATCACTTCCTGCCAAACTGCAGTCTCGGTACCGCCTCTACACCTACATGGCCGAAGAGATGCCGCTGGCCATGGCCGCCTGCGATCTCGCGGTGTCGCGTGCCGGCGCGTCGGTGATGGGCGAGTACCCCGCCGCTGGACTGCCAGCCGTACTCGCTCCGCTGGGCGAGGCCGGTGGACATCAACGCTACAACGCCGAACTGCTGGCCGACGCCGGTGGCGCCGTCGTGCTCGAGAACGATCGTGTGTCCGACGAGCTATATGAGACCACAACACAGCTATTGGCCGACCACCAACGGCTTCAATCGATGCGTGAGTCCATGCTCAACCTGCGTCGCATTGACGCGGCCCGACGCATTGCCGAAGTGATCCTTGGTGTGGCAAAGTGACGTAACGATGACATTGAACGTTCACTTCGTCGGAATTGGTGGGATTCATATGTCCGCCCTCGCCCACATTCTGTTGGATGACGGGCTTGTTGTATCTGGTTGCGACCGTGTCGATGCTCCAATCTTGCAATCGCTCCGCGACCGAGGCGCGCGGATTGTCATTGGTCATAACGAACACCACGTCACGACGGCCACGCAAGTTGTGCGCACCGCAGCCGTCCCCGAGTCGCATCCTGAGATTTCCAGAGCCATCGAACTGGGCATTCCGCTACAAACTCGAGCAGAGCTGCTGTCCGAGATTGCGTCATCGAGAGACGTGATTGCCGTCGGCGGCTCGCACGGCAAGACCACTACCACCGCGATGATCGCGCACGCCATGCGAGCCTCGGGCCGCGACGCCGGCTATGTGATCGGCGGCGAAGCGCCAGACTTCTGCATCCACGCCCGACGCGGAACCGATCCCTGGCTGGTGCTAGAGGCCGACGAATACGGCCGGGCCTTCCATCACTACACACCGTCAGTCGCGATCCTGACCAACTGCGAGCCTGACCACCTCGACTACTACGGTTCGCAGGCTGCGTTGGAAGAAGCGTTTCTGCAGTACGTCCGGACCGTGAAGCAAGGCGGCGCGCTCGTGGTTGGTATCGATTCAGCATTGGCCGACCAGATTGCCTCGACCCTTCATGCCGAGCGCCCTGACGTACAACTCATTACTTGCTCATCACAATCGTCGGCCGACTACCGGATAGACGGAACTGACGATTCCTACGAACTGACAACACCTGTCGCGACAGTCGCTGGATCTCTCGTCCAGCCGGGTGAGTACCAACGTCAGAACGCCGCGATCGCATTGGCAGCCCTCGTCACCGCCGGGTTCGACCTGTCGGATTCAGTAGATGCTCTGAAGACGTTCAACGGCGTCAATCGAAGATTTCAATTGCACGGCGAGTGCAATGACATCGTCGTCCTCGATGACTACGCGCACCACCCAACCGAGGTCGCGGCAGCGATTGCGGCAGCTCGCCAGCGCTGGCCTGATCGTCGCATGGTCGTATTGTTCCAGCCGCACACATACACGCGCACGTCCTACCTGATTGACGGCTTCCGCACCTGTTTCTCGGCGGCAGATGTCGTCTACACCGTCGACACGTACGCTGCCCGCGCCATGACCGGCGAAGAAATGACATCAGAGCAACTGGCCAGCGAAATCGTCGCTCCCGACGCGATTTACGCCGGCTCAGTTGAAGACTCGGGAAGGCTGGCGGCGGCCAACGCGCAGCCTGGCGATTTGCTGATCACCATGGGCGCCGGCGACATCGACGGCGCGGGCCCAATCATTCTCTCAGCGTTGGAAGCCGCGACATGACTCGGACACGAATTCTTCAGGCGCTGATGCAGGAGCTGGGTGCGCTCGGTGCAGAGCCGCTGAGTCGTCACACCTTCGTCCAGGTCGGCGGACCGGCCGACTGGTTCGTCGTCGCGCGCGACAGCAAGGCCCTGATCGCGGCAGTCAGAACCGCGCACTGCGCCGGAACCCCACTGACCGTCCTGGGATCAGGCTCAAACGTCTTGATCCGCGACGGCGGCATTCGCGGCGTCGTCTTGCGCAACGAATCGAAGCGTTGCCGCAAAGTTGGCGATGCAATGATCGAGGTCGAGTCGGGCTACCGATTCGCCGCCCTCGCGCGCTCGACCGCTCGTGCCGGACTGGCCGGGTTGGAATGGGCCGCCGGCATCCCCGGAGCGATCGGCGGTGGATTACCCACAAACGCCGGCGCCTACGGCTCCGACCTGTCCGATGTGCTGGTCTCGATCCGTACGGTCTCGCCCGACGGCGAGTCTTGCCATTTCGAGGCCGACGAACTCGGACTCGGGTACCGAGACTCCAGCCTGCGCAGCGGCTCGCTCGCCGGCCACATGATCACGACCGTCACACTGCAACTCCAACACGGCGATGTCTTTGCTTCGCTCGCCGAGATCGACAGGGTCGAGTCGCTACGCAAGCAGAATGCGCCGACTGGACCATCGTTGGGCTCGACCTTCAAGAACCCGACAGATGACATCCGTAGCGCCGGACAGCTCATTGAAGCTGCCGGACTCAAAGGCGCAAGAATCGGAGCGGCGCAGGTCTCGGATTTGCACGCCAACTACATACGCAACGTTGACGTAGCCCACGCACGCGCCGCCGATTTCCTCGCACTGATTTCGCAAATCCAGGAGCAAGTGGAAGATCGGTTCGCCGTCAGGCTCGAACCCGAGATCGCCATCATCGGTGAGGAGCCGCACGATGGCGAGTGAGCCTCGGACTCTGGGAATTGTCCTGGGCGGCGCATCCGTCGAGCACACCATCTCGGTGCGCTCGGCCCGCGCAGTGATGTTGGCGGCCAGTCCCGAGCGATGGCGAACGGTACCGTTTGCCGTCACTCGCGAGGGTCGCTGGTTGACCCCTGATGAGTCACGCTTGCGTCTCGAAGCTATTGAGTCCGGCGCGCCGGAAGAGATCACGCAGTCATACATCAGTCGCGCTCAATACATCAGCGCAGAGACAACGACGGCACTGGCGGCGTGCGATGCCGTCTTCCCGCTCATTCATGGCACAACTGGCGAGGACGGCACGCTCCAGGGATTCTTGGAAACGCTGGGTGTTCCATACGTCGGACCCGGCGTCGCCGCCTCGGCGATCGCCATGGACAAAGCCCGCTGCAAGCAGATTCTCCGCGAGGCCGGCATTCCCGTCGCGCCGTCCATCGCGATCACCTGCGACGAATGGCGCGCCGACCCCATCGCTGTCACGCGCCGTGCTGCCGAGCTTGGCTACCCCTACTTCGTCAAACCTTCTCGCGGCGGTTCGAGCATCGGTATCAGCCGGGTCAGCTCGCGTGAAGACTCCAGCGAAGCGATCACAGCGGCATTCGCGTGCGATTCGGAAGTACTGATCGAAGAGGCTATGCCCTCGCCCCGCGAAATCGAATGCGGTGTGCTGGGTGGCCTGGGAAGCGATCCACCTATCGTCTCGCCGCTCGGTGAAATACGCACGAACCGAGAGTTCTACGACTACGAAGCCAAGTACGAGGACCCTCAGACCCAGTTGATCGCTCCAGCAGACGTTGACACTGAGATTGCAGAGCGCATGCAACGTATCGCGCTCCAGGCGTATCGCGCCATTGGCGCGGAAGGCATGGTCCGCGCCGATTTCCTGCTTGGACGCGACGGACAGATGTGGTTGGGCGAGCTCAACACCATCCCCGGATTCACTTCAGCGTCGATGTATCCCCGATTGTTCGAAGTCGCTGGCATCCCGCTCTCCGAGCTGGTTGATCGTCTGGTCGAACTGGGAATCGACCGCCATCGGCGCAGTCGTCCGGCCTTTCGAGTGGATCGCGAGCATCGCCAATGAGCGACACTCCAACAACTCCAGAGACTGAAGGTTCCGTCAGCAATGATGTGGTCGTTCAGCCTGTTCCACTCACTCGACGCCAACGCGTTGGCCAGCGCATCTCATCGCTACCAGCCTTGTCCTGGTTGCCTCGGTTGAGAGTCGCCTGGCCGAGATTTGCGCTGGCGGCCATCGTGATTTCGGTCTCCTCGCTCGCAGTGATGCTGGCGCTGCTCAATTCGCCCCTGCTGGTGATTGAGACAGTTGAGGTTGAAGGAGCCGACGTGATCTCGGCCGCCTCGGTCAAACAACTCGCCGGACTCAAGGGCGAACACGTCTTGTTGGCCGATTTCGAAGCTGCCGAACGCCGGATCGCCGCGCTGCCGATGGTCAAAGAAGTCAATATCGGTCGGGACTGGCCGAATGGCGTCCGAGTCGTCATAGTAGAACGGACACCGTGGGGCCGGTGGCGGGCCAACGACACAGTGTGGGCATTTGATTCTGAGGGTGTGATCCTCGAAGGCGCTGCGCCTGCGTTCAACGGACCGATCGTCACGCAGACCTCAGCCTTGCCGGCGATTCGTGCCGGTGCGCAGGTCGATATGACCGCCGTCGCGATGGTCGCCGAGCTACACAAGCGTGGCGCTCCACTAACGCTACCCAGCGTGCTCGCTTACGAGTGGTCGTTGACCGACGGACTCGTGGTGGTCACTGAACACGGACACATCATCTTTGGCGATGCTGATGGACTCGACTTCAAATACGCCGTCTGGGATCTCCTCGAGCGGGAGGCCCTGGGACGCGGTGAGCCGCTGATTCTGGCCGACCTGCGATTCGGTCTCCGACCCCGGGTCGAGATCGGATTGAATGTCGGTCGAGGCATTCGGATCCAGGACCACTCGACCGCAAGCATCCCCGAATAGCTCACGAGCGAAATCAACGAACGACGAAGCCTGGAGCAGTTATGCCGCCAACCTCTACCGCCAGTGTCGCCATCGATCTTGGGTCGTCGGTCATCACCACGGTCGTCGGTGAGCGCCACGAACTCGGTCACTTGCACATCCTCGGTGTCGGCCAGTCGCCGTCGGTCGGCATCGAAGCCGGGCAAATCACGCATGTCTCCCGTGCCGCCGCGGCCATTCGCAATTCGCTCGACCAGGCCGAGGCCTCCTCTGCGCGTGAGATTCTCTCCGTCGGGATCGCCGTCTCTGGACCGCACCTACAGAGCATGAACAATCGCGGCGCGGTCGCGCTGCCATCCTTCGGCGAACCGATCCGCGACTCCGACCTGATTCGAGCCATCGACTCCGGCCGAGCGGTCACGATCAACACGGCAAGCACGTTGCTCCACGCCATTCCACGCTTCTACGTCGTCGACTCCGAGCGTCGGTCCTTTGATCCGCGCGGGCAGCATGGTCAACGGCTCGATGTCTCAATGCACCTCGTCACGGCCTCGCAGAGCGCCATCCAAAATTCGGCGCACTGCGTCCAGAATGCTGGCGTCGATGTCGAACTGATCGCCGCCAAGCCGGTCGTCGCGGCAGAGCGCGCCATTCGATCGGACGAGAAAGAGTTCGGCGGACTGGTCATCGGACTCGACGCCGGCGTGACCAGTCTCACCGCATATGAGGATGGCGCCATCTCGCACACATCGGCAATGCAGATTGGCACAAGTCACATTGCTCGTGACCTCTCGATCGGTCTGCACTGCACCAACGATGAAGCTCGGCGTGTGATGCAATCACACGGCTACGCCATTCCACAGCTCGTCCCTGAATCGGCGCCGGACATTGAGCTAAACGGCTTTTCGCCCGATTCCGACCAGGCGCAAGTCATCGCGCCTGGTTTCGTTGCTGAGATCATCTACGCCCGCGTCTGCGAGATCATCACCATGATCGCGAACAGGGTCACCGAGCACCAACTGCAGCACGCTGTCAACGGCGGAGTCATCTTGACCGGGGCCGGAGCGCTACTCAACGGCGTCGACCTGCTCTTCAGCAAGGGCCTCGAGACACCAGCGAGGGTAGCGAGCGTCGGCGATGTCTATGGACTGACGGACAAACTCAGCAGACCCGACTCGTTCGGCGCGGTCGGCATGCTGGACTGGATGCTCGATTCCGGCGATGCCATGCGGGCCAACCAGACCAGCAACCTGCGCAGACAAGCGGAAGGCACGGGATCCATGTTTGCCTCGCTCGCTTCGGGCGTGGCCGGACTGGCCCGGGTCTTTAGTCCCAACTCATGAACCCGTCACCGGCGCGACCGTCCAATGTGCGGACGGCGGCCACCAGCACATCGATTGACGAACGCAGCAACGACCGACGAACGAGAGGATCGCGCAGATGACCAGACGAACTTCCAACAGCCGGAACGTAGGTATCCCCCCCATCACCGTTGTTGGTGTCGGCGGCGGCGGATGCAACGCGGTCAACCGGATGATCACCGACAAGATTCGAGGCGTCGAGTTTGTCGCGGTCAACACCGACAACCAGCAGCTCTCCGATTCCAAGGCGGAGACGATCATTCGTATCGCCGACGCCGAGTCGGACGGCCTCGGCGTCGGCGGCGACCCTGAGCGTGGCGCTCGCGCGGCAGAAAACAGCCGCGACGAGATTCGCGGTCTTTTCGCCGACATCGACATGGCCTTCATTACCGCCGGCATGGGCGGCGGCACCGGGACCGGCGCGGCCCCAATCGTGGCCGAGATGGCGCGACAGGCAGGTGCGCTGACGATCGCGGTCGTCACTCGGCCGTTCGAGTTCGAGGGTGTGCCCCGCGCGTCGGCAGCCCAGGAAGGCATCGACCGCCTCAATGATGTCGCCGATACCGTCATTGTGATCCCCAACCAGCGGCTGGTCGACAAGAATGACCGCAGCCTGACCGTGACCCAGGCCTTCAATCGGGCCGACGACGTGCTGCGCCAGGCAGTGCGCGGCATCTCCGACGTGCTGACGGTGCCAGGTGAGATCAACCTCGACTTCAATGACGTCAAGAAAGTCATGGGCGGCGGTGGACACGCGCTGATGGCGTTGGGCCACGGCTCCGGTGATAACCGAGCACTCGACGCGGTCGAAGAAGCGATCCACTCGCCGCTGCTCGAGAACAGCATTCACGGCGCGACACGAGTGCTCTACAACGTCACATCCGCCGGTGACCTCGGCATGCTCGAGCTCCAGCAGGTGGCCGACTTCGTCCGCGAGAAGGTCCATCCCAACGCCGAGATCATCATGGGCACCGTGATCGACGACTCGCTCGACGGCGACATCCAGATGACACTGATCGCCACCGGCTTCGTCGAGGCGAGCGAGCAACCCCACGGACAATCCATGCCGAGTTTCGCAGCGGCAGGCGCCCCGCCAGCCCCCGCCTACAACGAGCCGGCTCCCACGCCACGCTCGCGTGAGGACATCCTCGAGAGCCTGACGTTCAAACCCGCCGAACCGCGCAGCCCTGAGGAACTGGCCACGCCGGCATTCCTGCATCGGCGACAAAGCGTTGCCAGCACCAACGGCGCACCAGCCAGCAGTTCCAGCAATGGCGGCAACGCTGGCAATGGCAGCCGCGGCAGTCGTCGCTGGGACCCGAACGACATCTTCGGGCGCGAATGAGAATCGACGTCGTCACAATCTTTCCGCCGCTACTCGCGGGCGCGTTTGAGCACAGCATCATCAAGCGCGCTCGCGACCGAGGCATCGTCGATATTCGGATACACGATCTGCGCGAGCACACCGACGACCGGCACAGAACCGTCGACGACTATCCCTACGGCGGAGGTGCCGGCATGGTGATGAAGCCTGAGCCCTGGTTTCGAGCTGTCGAATCGCTGCGCGATCACGGCGAACCAGGCGATCCGGGCGATCCGGGCGATCCGGGCGATCCGGGGCGTGCGATCCTGCTCACTCCGCAGGGCAAGCGCTTGAATCAGAGTCTTGTCCAAAGACTGGCCTCCGAGGATCGACTGATCATCCTCTGCGGTCGCTACGAAGGCGTCGATGAGCGTGTGCGCGAACATCTTGTCGACGAAGAAGTCTCGATCGGCGACTACGTACTCTCCGGCGGCGAGCCTGCTGCCGTCGTCCTCGTGGATGCAGTCGTGCGCCTGCAGCCGGGCGCATTGGGCTCTGCCGAGTCCACGGTCGAGGAGTCGTTCGCCGACGGCTTGCTCGAGTATCCGCAATACACCAGGCCGCCCGAGTTCCGAGGCTGGCGCGTTCCCGACATCCTGTTCAGCGGCGACCACGGTGCTGTGGAGCGCTGGCGTCGCGAGCAACAAATCGAGCGAACCCGTCAGCGCCGTCCCGACCTCCTGGATGCGTCCGATGATGTGTCAGGGGCAACGACTTGAGCAACAAATCACTGCCCGATTCGGCTAGTCCAAAGGCCGTTTGCTGGCCTAAGCTGAGTTAACAAGTTCTCATCCCATCCTTCTGTTCCGGAGCTGATCATGGACCGCAGCGATCTCCTGACCCTTGAACGCAATCCGGACATCGAAGAATTTCAACCCGGCGATACCGTTCGCGTCCACGCCGTCATCGTCGAGGGCGACCGCGAGCGAACCCAGGTCTTTGAGGGTGTCGTCATCCGCCGCAAGAAGCAGGGTTCATCCTCGAACTTCACGGTCCGCCGGGTGACCAAGGGCATCGGTGTCGAGCGCACCTTCCTCTACCACTCGCCCAGAATCGAAAAGGTCGAGGTCACCCGCCGAGGCAGAGTCCGACGCTCACGTCTCTACTACCTCCGAGACCGAACCGGCCGAGCTGCCAGAATCCCTCAGCGTCCCCGAAACGCCAAGCGCGCCGTCCACTCGTACTAGACCTTCGCGGTACCCCCGTCTTGCAGATCCGTCATACCCGCGCTTGACGCGGGTATCTCGTAGCGTCCAGCAAAGCGGTTGTTCAACCGACTCCGCTCCCCCCTTTGGGAGACCTACCCATAATCCTGTTTCCGGTCGTTCTGAGCTTCTGTAGGGGCGACCCTTGTGGTCGCCCGCGTTGGAGATCCCAAGGCTGACCAGATAGGAGCTACACAGCGGGTGACCAAAGGGGTCGCCCCTACGAGGTGGCCGAAAGCACGCCGGGCGAATCAGGCGCAGGTCTCCACTGGGAAAGATCCCACAGAGCATCAACTCCGTGATTGTCGCACTCAGCGCAGACATCCGTGCTCGAATCAGCGAAGTACCCGCGACAGGCGCGGGTATGACGAACTTGGCTCAAGAAGCCCCATGCAACGACACCGCGTCCGACACCAACGACCTTATCGACTCCGCTGGAAACTCCCGATCACACCAGACCTTCAAATGCCGCATCCCTTTCCCCGTTCCCTCCAACCGTGACTCCGTCTGCGGCAATTCTGCGCCCCGGAAGAATTGCAGTCGAACGTATCCGTTAGCGCCCATGATGCTGCACATATTGCCGTTCTTGCCCTCATGCACCCAGGCGGGATAGTTCCACTTTGTCGTCTCCGTAATCTTTGGATTCTCGCCG
Source organism: Dehalococcoidia bacterium (assembly GCA_965232875.1). Classification (GTDB taxonomy): domain Bacteria; phylum Chloroflexota; class Dehalococcoidia; order Bin125; family Bin125; genus Bin125. Next base: position 1,151,849 of record OZ247431.1, read on the forward strand.
ACCGCCTCCCTGACCGCATCGCGAACGGCAAGCGCGACCCGACGCTCAGCCTCTTCGAGGCCGTCGAAGTACAGATCGAACTTGGACTCACTCATCTGCGTCCTCTGGAGGTTCCGTCGATTCCACGATCGCCGTCAGACCCTCCATCCCGACCACTTTGATCGATGCCCCTTCGCCGATCTCCACACCGCCGGCAGACCGCGCCGACCACAACTCCGCTTCCACCATCACTGTGCCTCCGGGAGCCAGCGCAATGTGGGCCACGCCCTCTTTGCCGACGATGCCCTGAGACGCCTGGAACGACCATTTCGGTCTGCGCCGATCGACCGCGACCAATGTGCCTAGCCCAAACACGACCACACCGACCAATCCTGCGCCTACAATCAGCGCCCAGATCGACACCTTCTCCGCGTCTACCGACGCATCTCCGATCAGTAACAATCCGCCCAGGATCATTGCAATGATCCCGCCAATGCCCAGGAACCCGAATCCGGCGACAAACACTTCTGCAATCAACAGCACCAGGGCCAACACGAGCAATGCAATCCCCGCAGGATTCGTGTCCAACGGGCCCAACGCGAAGAAGCCGAAGATCAGCATGATCACGCCGAACACGCCCGGCCCGACCAATCCAGGCGAAAACGCCTCGACCAACAGCAACAGGCTGCCAATCGACGTGAAGATGAAGGCGATGTTCGGGTCGGCGATCACATCAAGGATCGACTCGGCCAGGTTGTAGTTGGTCTCTACGATCGGGGCGCCCGCGAGATCCAGCGTGATCGTCTCCCCATCCGGATCGAGCAGAATCTCGCGCCCGTCGATCAGGTCGATCAGATCATTCAGGTCGTCGGCGGTCAGGTCGACGACATTCAGTTCCACAGCTTCCTCGCCGGTGATCGAAACGGATTCCCGAACCGCCTCCTCAGCCCACTCCTCGTTGCGCCCACGGTGCTTCGCAATGCCTCTGATGTCTGCAGCAGCGTCATTGGTCACTTTCTCGCGCAGGTCACCGTCAATGTCGCCCCCGCTTCCGGAGATCGGATGGGCCGCACCGATTTGAGTGTTCGGCGCCATCGCCGCGATGTGCGCCGCCATCGTGATGAACGTCCCCGCCGACGCTGCCCGCGCGCCGGCCGGACTGACGAAGATGATCACGGGAATTTCGGCAGCCAGGATCCGTTGGACAATGTCGTCGGTCGACGAAATCAATCCGCCCGGCGTGTCCATCATCAGGATCCAGGCCGCAGCATCCTCACGTTCAGCGCGATCAAGCGCGCGGGTGACGAAGTTGGCCGACACTGGCCCGATTTCCTGCGCCATGCTTGAGACGTGGACCGCGCCGGGCGGATGGTCCGAACCGCAGCCCGAGAGCAACGCAGAGCCCAAGCCGAGGCCCAGCAGGACCAGAGCCAGCGCTCGCATTGGACGGTGAAGCAACCACCTCATACGTCAAGAATACGCAGTCGCGATAAACTCCGGTCATGCCTCCACTGGTCACCCACATGATTGCCGCCGTCCGCGCGGGTGGACAGATCGGCGCGGAAGACCCAGCACTCGATTTCAAGAACGGCGACTACCTGCTCGGCGCAACGACGCCCGATATCCGCGTGCTCACCCGTTGGGATCGCGAGCGCACCCACTTCTTCGACATTTACGACGACGGCCACCAGGACTGTGTCGAGAAATTCTTCGACGCCCACCGCACGTTTCGGGACCCGTCCAACTTGTCTGCGCAGACCCGCGCTTGGGTAGCCGGATACCTCACGCACGTGATCATGGACCAGGAATACGTCCTAAAGATCTACCGACCATTCTTCGGCAGCCGATCCGTGCTCGGAGGCAGTTCACACGCCAACCTGCTCGACCGCGTCCTGCAATACGAAATGGATCGCCGCGAGCGGGAATCGGGCGATCAAATGCACCAAATCAGGCAGTCACTGTTTGGCTCGGCCGTCGAGATTGACGCCGGCTTCGTCGACCGTCCCTTGCTCACGAAATGGCGAGACACCACCGCAGCCATGACCGAGCACCCGCCCGACTGGGAACGGTTCTCATTCATCGCCTCACGGCACTTGAAGAGCGCCGGGATTGAAAGCGAGTCCGGACTACGGGACTTCATGGACAACATCCCACAACTGCTCGACGACACCATGTCACACGTCGATCAACGCGCCCTCGACGGCTTCTTCGAATCAACGGCGGAACTTACGGCAAGCGTTCTCCGCGACTGGCTGGGCACAGACTGATGGTCAGCGCCACCGACAAGGTTGAAACGCAAATCCCGATCTGGCGAGGCGCAGCGGAAGCGCGTGAGCAGTTGCTCTCACGCAGACGTCCCGATGACGACGAACTGAGCGATGTCGAGCGAACCATTCTGCGTCGCCTCTTCGACGACGAGCCGGAGTTCGAGGAAGCTGTGCGCCGGATCATCGAGGGCGTCCGAACCGGAGGCGATGAAGCCGTCCGTCAAATCGCCGAAGCGATTGACGGCGCCGCGCCGGATTCGATCGTCGTCACGGAGGAAGAGTTTGCCCAGGCTCGCCGCGAGGTCTCGCCTGAGTTGGTCTCAGCGCTCCAGCACGCCGCCGAGCGTGTTCGCCGATACCACGAAATGCAACTCGAGCACGCGGCCAGGTCCTTCTCCAGCGACGGTCTCGGCCAGGTCGTGCGGCCGCTCGCGCGCGTCGGGCTCTACGTGCCGGGCACAGCCGCTGTGTATCCGTCAACGGTGCTGCACACCGCCATTCCAGCCCAGGTTGCAGGAGTGCCCGAAGTCGTCATCGCCTCGCCGGCCGTGCCGGCCCAAGACGGTACCGCTACTGTCAACGCGCTCAAGCTCGTCGCTGCAGAAATCGCCGGCGTCGACACGGTCTACAAAGTCGGTGGCGCGCAGGCCATCGCGGCGCTGGCCTACGGCACTGAGTCAATCGGCGCAGTCGACAAAATCTTCGGACCGGGCAACCGTTTCGTCACAGCGGCCAAGCGACGCCTCTACGGAGTCGTCGGCATCGACGCAATCTACGGTCCCACCGAAACCCTGATCGTCGCCGACGACACGGCTAACCCAGAACTCGTCGCAGCCGACCTCCTCGCCCAGGCTGAGCACGACAATCTCGCCGCGCCGATTCTGATCGCGACCAGTGAATCGTTCGCCGAGTCCGTCGTCGCGCAACTGATTGAACAGACCATCGACCTGCCCCGCCGCGAGATCGCCCTCAACGCTGTCCGCAATCGAGGTGGGCTCGCCTTCGTTCCCGACCTCGAAGAAGCGCTGGCCATTGCCAACGAGTACGCACCCGAGCATCTCGCGCTCGTCGTCAAGGATGCCCACCAACGCATCGGCGATGTGCGAAACGCTGGCGGTTTGTTCGTCGGCGAAGCCTCGCCCGAGGCGCTGGGCGACTATGTCGCCGGACCCTCGCACGTCATGCCCACCGGTGGCTCGGCACGATTCGCCTCGGCGCTGAATGTCGGCGAGTTCATGAAGATCACAACGGTTGTCCAGGTCACTGACGACCTGCTCGACGAAATCGCCGGCGACGCGGAACTGATCGCCCACGCCGAGCACCTCGATGCCCACGCCCGCTCACTCGAACGGCGACGCCGAGACCGATGAGTTCCACACCACCATCGATTCGTCCGCATCTCGCCCAACTGCCTGGCTACGCGCCGGTTGTCCCGCTCGCCGAACGCGCACGCCAGGCCGGTCTCGAACCCGAGGACTGTCTCAAGCTCGACGCCAACGAGAATCCCTACGGGATGCATCCAAGAGTCCGCGAAGCGCTGGCCACAGCGTTGTCCGACCCCAACTTCGGCTCCATCTATCCCGATCCCAACCAGGCGACGCTCAGAGCGGCGCTGGCCCGATACACCGGCATCGACGCTTCGATGATCGTCGCCGGCGCCGGCGCCGACGAGCTGTTGGATCTCACCTTGCGAGCATTGCTGAGCCCCGGCGCTTCAATCATTACTTGCTCACCCTCGTTCGGGATGTATCCCTTTCTCGCCGATCTGAACGAACTCAACCTCATCGACATCCCTCGAGACCACGACTTCGCGCTTCCAACCGACGAGCTGTTGGATGCGGTCCGCCAGAGCAAAGGCGATTCCGTCGTCGTTCTCACGTCGCCCAATAATCCCAGCGGCGATCTAGTCCCAGTAGAGGTGATCCGAGCACTCCTGACTTCGGGCGCAACGCTGATGTTGGACGAGGCGTACATCGAATTCGCCGGGCTCGAGATGTCGGCGCAATACCTGCTCTCCGAGTTCCCGCGCCTGATCATCATGCGCACCTTCAGCAAATGGGCCGGGATCGCCGGTTTGCGGCTCGGTTATGCGCTGGCCCATCCCGAACTCATTGCCAACCTGATCAAGGTCAAGCAGCCGTACAACCTCAATCAGGCGGCGGAAGTCGCCGGCATCGCAGCGATCGATGCGGCGGAAGAAATCGGCGAGCAGATCGACGCCATCCGCCAGACCCGTGATTCCCTGTACGAAACACTTCAGAGCAACGAGAGCCTAAAGCCACTGCCCTCGCAATCCAACTTCATCCTGATCGAAGTCGATCCGGCGATCGGAACCGGACGAGAGCTGCACGATCAACTGGCCAATCTCGGAGTCTTCACGAGAACCTACAGCGATCCGGCTCTCGCCTCCTACCTGCGAATCTCGATGCCAAGACACGATCAGTTGAACACGCTGATTGAGCGTCTCAACAGCTTGGTCTGACGCTCTATCCTGCGCACGCTCAATCTTGACTTGAGCAGCGATGCAGGAGGATGCGATGCGGCTCTCGGAACCACGATTACCACCACTGACGATTGAGACGGCGGAAGGCGAGTCCAAGGCGCAACTGGAGCGCGCCGAGGCTCGCGGCGGACGGGTGCTCAATATCACCCGCACCCTGGCGCACTATCCCGAGCTCTCCTCCGCCTGGGGTCGCTTCGCCCGACACGTCTTGGCCGGATCGTCGCTGCCCGAGCGCGAACGCGAACTGATCATCCTGCGCATGGGCTGGAACTGTCAGTCCGGCTACGAGTTTGGCCAGCATCGGCGCATGGGCCAGGAAGCCGGACTCAGCCTCGACGAAGTTGAGCGGGTCAAGGAGGGACCCGGGCACGACGCCTGGACCTCGCACGAAGCTGCTCTGCTGCAGGCCGCCGACGAATTGCATTCTGACGCGTTCGTCAGCGACGCAACCTGGAACAAACTGGCCGAGCGCTACAACACCCATCAGATGATGGATGTGGTCTTCGCCGCCGGACAGTACAACCTCGTCTCGATGGCGCTGAACACACTCGGCGTGCAACTCGAACCGGGCACGCCCGGCCTCGAACTCGACTAGACGAGTCAGGAGCCACCATGCCCGGTCCGCTTGACGGCTTACGAGTGCTCGATTTCACCTGGGCTCTGGCCGGTCCCTACGGTTCGATGATCCTCACCGACCTCGGCGCCGAGGTCTACAAGGTCGAACATGTCGACACCAACGAGCGCCATCGCGGCGCCGGACCGTATGTACACGGCGTCTCGACTTACTTCTTCAGCGTCAATCGGGGCAAGAAGTCGGTCACGCTCGACCTCAAGCATCCTGAGGCAGTGCAGATCATCAAAGATCTGATCGACCCTGCATCCGGTGGCATCAATGTTCTGACCGAAAACTTCCGACCAGGCGCGATGGAGCGCCTCGGCCTCGGCTACGACGAGCTCTCTGCCATCAATCCGGGTCTGATCTACGCATCAACCTCAGGCTTCGGACACACCGGGCCCTACCAGCACCGACCCGCCGTAGATGTGATCGTGCAGGGCATGGGCGGTGTGATGAGCATCACCGGACACCCGGACGGACCGCCCGCGCGACCTGGCTACAGCATCGGCGACATGGCCGGCGGGATGTATACGGCAATCGGAGTGCTGGCTGCCTTGCACGAGCGACATTCGTCTGGTCTGGGACAGCACGTCGACGTCGCCATGCTCGACGCGCAAGTCGCGCTGCTCGAAAATGCTGTCGTCCGCGCCGCCAACACCGACGAGGTGCCCGGTCCAATCGGCACCCGGCACCCGCTGGTCACGCCGTTCCAGGCGCTGCCGACCGCCGACGGCTGGATGGTGATCGCCGGCGTCAAGGACTGGCAGCTCTTCTGTGTCAAGATCGAGCGCGACGACCTGCTTCACGACGAACGCTTTCAGACCAATCCCGACCGCACCGAGCATCACGCCGACCTCGAACCGATCCTGTTTGAGGCCTTCAAGAAGCGAACTACTGCTGAGTGGGAGGCCGAACTCGAAGGCGTCTGCATCGCCGCCCCGATGAATACGATCCCGGAGATCATCAACGATCCACACATCGCCGCCCGAGGCATGATCGCCGACCTCCCTGTCGCCAAGTCTCAGAAATCAATCAAAGTCTCCGGTTCCCCCGTCCACCTCTCCCGAACCCCTATCCAACTCCGTCGAGGAGCCAGCGCCATCGGCGAGCACACCAGAGAAGCCCTGGAACTAATCGGCCGCTCGCCCGAGCAGGTCACCGAACTCGTCGAGTCCGGCGTGATCTCAGTCGACGAACCGACTACGTGAGCCTGATCCGGAATTTGAACACCGCCTGCTTGCGCAGGCGGTCACCCCTCCCCGCTGCTCCTCGATTCACTCGGGGAACAGCGGGGCGGCAATGTTGCGGCGTGCTCTCGCACAAGTGAGACAAAATCGTCGATATGGCACTGAAGCCGACATGGCACTGAACCGGCGCCGAACGACGCCTGTTGCGTCCCTTACAGATTCGCGTTGTCGTAGACTTCCGCGTTCTGCTGGTTAGCAGAACTCTGCCACTGAGATCCTTGGCTGCCGCCGAGGAATTGTTGGCCCGCGTCACGCTGACCGCCGGCAACCTTGGCCAACTCGTCAGCGCTGAGCTCGTCGCCCTCGTTCTGAGCTTCGACCTGGTCCGCGGACGTATCTGTTTGTTCTGGCATATGTCACCCCGTTTCTGCTTCTAAACTAGCAAATCAGAATCTCCTTCGCAATCGGCACTCGACGGCCCGCTTACCATTCTCAAGTGATCTCCTCCCCCGACCGCTCAAGGACCATTCCGATGACCAATCGAGCCAGCTTCGCCGACCTCGTCCGCTCCGGAGAACCGATCCTTGCTCCCGTCGCCCTTGACCCGCTCTCTGCGCGGCTGGTCGAATCGCTCGGCTTTGAGGCGGCTTACCTCTCCGGCGGCGGCTTCGGCTTCCAACTCTCCGTCTCCGAGGCGCTGCTCACGATCACCGAGGTTGCCAACCTCACTCGACAGATCACCGCTCGCTCCGACGTCCCGCTGATCGTAGACGGCGGCGTTGGCTTCGGCGACCCGCTGCACACCTGGCGCGCCGTACGCGAGATTGAGGCGGCGGGCGCGGCGGCGATTGAGATCGAGGACCAGGTCGCGCCCAAGCGTGCGCACCACCACAAGGGTGTCGAGCACCTGGTGCCGATGGAGATGATGGTCGACAAGGTGCGCGAAGCCGTCGACGCGCGCCGCGATGAGGACTTCATCATCATTGCCCGCACCGGTGCAGTCCGGAATGAGTCCTTCGAGCGAGCGCTAGAACGCTGCGCCGCCTATCGAGAGGCAGGCGCCGATGTGCTGATGCTGTTTACAAGCGATGAAGCTCAGATCGCCGAAGCAGGCAGGGTCTTGGGCGGACCGCTGTCGATGATGGCTCCCGCCGACCGGCTTGATCGTGAGTCTCTGGCGAGTCACGGCTTCAACGTTCTGATCGACCCCTTCACCGGCCAAGTTGCCGCCTTTGGCGCGATGCGCGACGCCTACCGAAACATCGCCGAGGTCGGAGCCTCAGGCCGAGAGGTCGATGACCTGATGTCACTGTATCGCGAAGTTCAGGACATGGCCGGAATGGATGATCTCTACGCGATCGAAGAGCGCACGACAGAACGCCCCAGCTAGAGCGCCAGGCCCCGCTTCAACGAAACCCTCGCAATCGTCCCCATTCCGTCATTGCCGCGCTCCAACGCGGCAATCTCGCTGCATCCGGTACCGACGTTTGTGCTCGAATCAGCGAGATACCCGCGACAAGCGCGGGTATGACGGAGTTGCCCGCGCGCACTTGTCTCTTTCCGAAGGTCTCTTTCACGCCTAGTGCGGATCAGTCAGTCGTCCAGTGGCGCAGGATTGCTTCGGTTTCCTCGACGTGCGTGGATTCGTCGCGGATGAAGTCTTCCAGCGTGATCTTGAGTCCAATGTCGCCGTATTCCTCGGCTTGTCGAGAACGCGTGACGTAGCGGCTGGCTGCGTCACGTTCCATCTCCAGGACGCACTCGAGCATCGCGCGATTGCCCTTGGGCAACGGAATCTCCGCCGGAGTCGTCGTCGGTTCTCCGCCCAGCGTCACGATCTTGTTAGCCAGGTAGGCCGCGTGGATCTGCTCGCCGTTGACTTCCGATGAGAAAAACGTCGAAAGCTGGGGTCGATGCGGTCCGTCAACGCGAGCTGCGTATGTGATGTAGGTGATGATCGCCGCCAGCTCGGAAGCCAGGTCCTCGTTCAATAGTCCGATCAACGTGTCCCGATCCATCGCCGCCTCGTCTCCTGTGGCCTCGCGCTGACATTGATGATGAAGAGCGCATGAGCGTGGCGCAACCTACTCCGACACTGGACATCGCCGCGCGCGTGCGACAGAGTGGACGCATGCGCAACGCGACCGTCACTCGTGAAACTGGCGAGACATCAATCACGGTCAAGCTGAACCTCGACGGCTCCGGCAACGCACACGTGTCCACCGGAGTCGGCATGCTCGACCACATGCTGCACCAACTGGCGCGCCACGGTGGATTCGATCTGACCGTACAAGCATCAGGCGACCTATACGTTGACGCGCACCACACCTCTGAGGATGTCGCCATATCAGTCGGTCGAGCGCTCAACGAAGCGCTCGGCGACCGGGTTGGAATCGCACGCTTCGCCGACCGCACGGTCCCGCTGGACGAAGCGCTGATTCACGTCGCGCTCGACCTGAGCGGCCGACCCTACGCAGCAATCGATCTGCACTTCCCCGCGCCAATGATCGGCGAACTGCCGTCCTCAATGGCCAAGCACATCCTCGAGACCATCGCCTACGAAGGCCGCCTCGCGCTGCACGTCAGGCAACTGGCCGGTGAGAACGAGCATCACATCATCGAAGCAACGTTCAAGTCGCTAGCCCGCTGCCTGCGGGACGCAGTGCGAATCGTCGACGGATCAGGCGCTCCGAGCACCAAGGGCACACTCAGTTCGTAGCCAAACGCAGCCGGCCCTCACCCCAGCCCTCTCCCAGAGGGAGAGGGAGTAGAGTCGATGGTTCCCCTCCGGGTCCCCTCTCCCTTCGGGTCCCCTCTCCCTTTGGGAGAGGGTTAGGGTGAGGGGTCTCCCTCGACGACACTGACCGAATATTGCTCAATCACCGGATTTGCCAGCAACTGATCCGACATCTCCTTCGCCTGACGCTCAGCCTCGCTGGCCGACTCCGCCTCAATCCAGACCTCGATGAACTTGCCGGCGCGTACAGCCTCGACACTCTCGTAGCCGAGCGAGTGCAGGCCTCCGCGAATCGCCAGACCCTGGGGATCGTTGACTGTTCGTTTCAGCGTGACGTGAATCTCGGCCTTGAACTGCATCTCAGCTAACCGGCCGTGATCAGTTCGCGGCCGGTCACACGCTCGAAGGCCGTGCGATAGCGCCCGCTGATGTTTTCGACCACGTCATCGGGCAGCGGCGGGCCGGGCGGTTCTTTGTCCCAGCCCGTCGACGTGAGCCAGTCACGCAGCGGCTGCTTGTCGTACGACGGCTGCGACTGACCCGGCTTGTAAATCTCGGCATCCCAGAATCGGGAAGAATCGGGCGTCAGCGCCTCGTCGATCAGGATCACCTCGTCCTCGCCCTGCTCGTTCTGGACGACGCCAAACTCGAACTTGGTGTCGGCGAGGAAGAATCCCGCCTCGTGCGCCCGTGACAGGCCGTAGGTGTAGAGCGCCATCGAACGGACCTTGACCGTGTTGGCGACGTCTTCGCCCACGATTCCCACTGCCTGCTCGTAGGTGATGTTTTCGTCGTGTTCGCCAATCTCGGCCTTGGTCGAGGGCGTGAAGATCGGATTGGGCAGCGGCTCCGACTCCGTCAGGCCGGCCGGCAGCGGAATTCCGCAGACAGTGGAACTGCGCTGATACTCGGCCCAGCCCGAACCGGCCAGGTAGCCGCGCACGATCGCCTCAAGGTTGACCGGCTGCGCCTTCTTGACCAGCATCGAGCGACCGATATATTCCGGTCCAAGCGCAACCGGAATGTCGGGGTTGTCGGTCGAGTCAATCACGCGGATCATGTGGTTGGGCACCACAGATTCCGTCGCGTCAAACCAGAATGCCGACATCTGCGTCAACACGCAGCCCTTGTCGGGAATCGCCGTCGGCAGGACCACATCAAACGCCGAGACGCGATCGGTCGTGACCAGCAACAGCCGGTCGTTGAGGTCATAGATGTCCCGAACCTTGCCCGAGTGCTTGGGAAGGTCAAGGTTGGATTCGATCATCACACTCATCGCAAACTCCTCTGCGTTGAGCATATAGGTGAGACTGGTTCGAGCACTGTTCAATCTGGTCTCCAGCGGGCGTCTTGGCCTCTGGGTTTGGCGACGATCTGGAGGCGCCCGGTTGACCTGGTGGGTGTGGGGACTTGTTGGAGGAGTTCGTGCATGTAGCGGTCGGCGTCGAGGAGGTCGTCGTTCCGTTTGCGGGGTTTGGGATCGGGATCGTCGCCGGTTTGCCAGACGTACTCTTGCATGCGCTTGGGGAAACAGGTGAGGTTCTCGGTGTAGAACGATGCGGGCGGGTCGGCGGCGAGCGGTTCGTGGACGAGGTTGACGCCGTAGAGCACGGAGCCGGGGTTGCCGGCGGCGGGGACGACGTGGATGCCCTGTCGTCGTTGGTGGTCGATCCAGGCGGATTGGGAGCGGTCGGCGGCCCAGCGGATGGGACCGAACTTGCGCTGGCATTGACGCTGCCATTGTTCGAGTCGCTGGATGACGCCGGGGCCTCGGTCTTCGAACTCGGCGAGTCGGATCAGGGTGAAAGGGTGTTGGGAGGAGGTGGGAGGTGTGCTGCGGCTGGGGGACGGCTGGCGGGTGGTGTCGTTGATGGGCTTGGGCGGTTCGTGATTCCTGCCTGCGCAGGAATGACGGAGGGGGGAGACCCCCCCCCCTCTGCCTGCGGCATCTCCCCCCGCAAGGGGGGGAGAGAGGAATGGGGGGTGGGTGAGGCCTGCGATGATGCCGGCGGTGTGGTGGGCGGTGTCGGTTTGGCCGCCGAAGTCGAGGCCGCCGATGATGTGGGTGAACGGTGGGAGGGGGCCTGACCAGCAGTGGCGGTCGGGGTCGAAGTCGGGGTAGACGCGGCCCATGAGGGCGTTCCAGCGGCCGTCGATGAAGCGGTCGCGCCATTGTGGGGGCAGGAGGGCGTGGTTGAGCTGGGCGTAGTTGTCGGGCAGGTGGGGGTTGTCGGCGATTTTGGCGGGGATGAAGGCGACCTGTCCGCTGGCTTCGTGGAGGGCGTCTTCGGGTAGTTCACGGTGCAGGAACCAGCGCTGGAACCAGCCGGGCCAGGGGTTGGAGGCGGCGACGAACCAGCGCTGCGGCTGGGCCGGGTGGCGCAGGCGGGTGAGCAGCATCAGGGCGGCGTCCTCGTCGACCTGACCGGCTTCGTCGATCAGGACGGCGCCGTACTGCTGGGAGCCGAGGCCCTGCCAGTCGGAGAGGTGGCGGAAGTTGACGGTTGAGTGTTGGTCGCGGGGCCAGCCGGGTAGCCGCAGCTGGACGAGCGAGGTCGGGGCCTGCTGGCGTCGCTGGATCAGTTCGGGCGGGCAGACCTGGAAGAACTCTTTCATGGTGGTGGAGGAGAGGTCGGAGAGGTGGTGTCGGGCGACGAGGATGTTGTCGCCGGGGTGCATGAGCGCGGCGTCGATGGCGAGTTCGGCGATGGCGCGGGTTTTGCCCCCGCCCATGGCGCCGCCGTAACCGAGCAGGGTGAGGCCGGGATCCGGAGCATCGATCAGCGCTTCGTACAGCTCGTGCTGCCGCTCCGTCGGTCGAAAACTCCGACCTGCGCGCAAATCCGCCAGCCGCCTCAACGTTCGTCTCCGCATAGTCACTGCTCGCATCGCATCAGATCCTCTCTCGCCACGGCGAACGCCCGTCGCTTCGTTCAGATCAGCAACAGTACATATGAGCGGATACCCTTCGCCACTCCTCCTCACCCCCCATCATGCGGACCTCCGTCAACTCAGCTACTGAAAAAGAATATGTGTTCGCATACAGTCAACCTCAGAGACGCGACCACCGAACGGATCAACCCATGACCATCCCGCAAACCGCCCCTCAACCCATCCATCAGGCCTCCCCGCAGGCCCCACCTCAGGCCTCCCCGCAGGCCATACCTCAGGCCTCCCCGCAGGCCTCCCCGCAGGCCATCCATCAGCGCTATTGGCAGATCGCCAACAACCCCGAGGAACGTGGCTACGTCCAGGTCCGCGCTCTCGATTCCCTCGCCCGGCTCCTCGACCTCTTCCCCCGTCCCGCCCACCCCGGCTTCTTCGCCTGCGACCCCGAACCCCCGCCTCCCGCGATCCCGAACGGCCCCTACGCGGTCGCCAGCATGAGCGACGAAGACCTCGATGCCCTGATCGACAGAGAAGAAGCCGCCGCCAACACCCAGGCCGACAAAGAAGCGGAAGCCAACACTGAATCCGAGCCCGATGACGAAGACGAGGAAGGATCCGGCCGGGATGAGGACGAACCTCCCTAATACCCCAGCGGCGCCCGTTTTTTTCGTGCGAGCATTCCCAATCCCCGACCAGCGCGGGGACCGGCCCCGCACACCCGCAACCAGCCCCCAAACCCAGACAGGGGCCGGATCCCCCTGCAAGAGAGGGGAAGCCATTGTGGCTGGGCTTGGGTGGGACGCCTGACAAGTGTCGCTGCGGCTGTCGGTTGGCTGGTTCGTGATTCCTGCCTGCGCAGGAATGACGGAGTGGGGGGATCGCGGGTGGTAGGGCTCTTGTTAGAGACCGAGCCTTGCGAAGGATTCGGTTACGTAGCGGGTGTAGTAGCGCGGATCGAAGACGGCGTCCATCGCTTCTTCGTCGAGCGCTCCGGTGATCACTTCGTCCTTTGAAATCAGGTCGCGGAACTGGATGCCTTCGTCCCAGGCTTGCATTGCGTAGGACTGGACTCGCTTGTAGGCGTCGTCGCGACGGACTCCCGCCTCGGTCAGAGCGAGCAGGACTCGCTGGCTGTAGATGAGGCCGTAGGACGACTCCATGTTCTTCTGCATACGATCGGCATCGATCACGAGGCCGTCGATGATCCAGGCCGACATGTCGGTGATGTAGTCGAGCGCGAAGCAGGCGTCAGGAATCGCGATCCGCTCGGCCGAGGTGTGTGAGATGTCCCGCTCATGCCAGAGCGCGACATTCTCGAACGCGGTCATCGCGTTGGCTCGGATAGTTCGCGCCAGACCGCAGACGCGTTCAGCTTTCTCCGGATTGCGCTTGTGCGGCATCGCCGATGAACCGGCCTGACCCTCGGCGAATGGTTCGCGCACCTCTCGCACTTCGGTCCGTTGCAAGTGCCGGATTTCGGTCGCAAAGCGCTCGAGCGAGGCGGCAATCACGGCCAACGTCGAGAGGAATTGCGCATGCCGGTCGCGCTGGACCACCTGCGTAGAAATGGCTTCCACGCCGAGCCCGAGCTCGCGGCAGACTCGTTCCTCGATGTGCGGCGGCACCGTCGCGTGCGTGCCCACGGCGCCGGAGATCTTGCCGACCGCGATCGCCTCGATCGCGTCGGCGAGGCGGTGCCGATTGCGACGCGTCTCATCGACCCATCCGGCCAGCTTGAGACCAAACGTCGTTGGTTCGCCGTGGATGCCGTGCGAGCGGCCGATGCAGAGTGTGTACTTGTGCTCGACGGCGCGCCTTGTGATCGAGGCCTCGAGCCGTTCCAGATCGTCTTCGATGATTCGCGCTGCGTCGCGAATCTGCAGCGCCAGCGCGGTGTCCCAGACGTCGTTGGTTGTGAGGCCGTGATGCACCCAGCGCGACTCCGGTCCGAGCGTGTCGGAGACCGAACGCAGAAACGCCAACGTGTCGTGATGCACCTCGATCTGGTAGCGGTCGATGTCGGCGACGTTGTAGCTGGCGTTGGCTGCAATCAGTTCGGCGTCCTCTCGCGGGACGACGCCTTCGTCGGCCCAGGCGTTGGTCACGGCGATTTCGACATCGAGCCAGCGCCGCCACTTGGCGTCATCCGTCCAGAGCGCGGCCATTTCCGCGCGTTGGTAGCGGGGGATCATTAGGGGATGTACTCCTCGCGAGCCGGAGCAAAGATGTCGATCGCGACGGCGTCTTCGAGCGCGGTCACTTCATGCGGAATCTCCGAGGGAATGACCCAGGAGTCGCCGGCGCTCAGTTCCTTGGTCTCGTCGCCGAGCTCGAACTTGACCCGGCCTTTGGCCAGGTAACCGATCTGCTCGTGTGGATGCGTGTGCATCGGCACAACGCAACCTGCGGCGATCTCAATCTCGTGGATCGAGGTGTGTTCGCCGGCGTTCAGCGTGCGTCGTGCGACGCCGGGAAACATCTCGATGCGTAGAGCCTCGTCGTGCGCTTGCAAGTTTGGCTTGATCGTGCGAGTGGTCATGTCTGCACCTCTCTCATGACAGTTCTCTCTGGGCTATGTCTGTGCGGTAAAACGATTCGTCGAACGTGATGCGTTGGACGTTGTCGTATGCGATTCCGCGTGCTTCCGTCAGCGTATCGGCGACGGCGGTGACGGCCAGGACACGGCCGCCAGAGGTGACGGTGCGTCCGTCATCGTCGATGGCCGTGCCGGCGTGGAAGACGTCAACGGCGGCGTCGACGGCGTCGAGGCCGTGGATCGCCTTCCCGGTGACGTACGGTCCTGGGTAGCCGCCGCTCACGATTGCCACACTGACCGACGCGCGGCCGCTATGCGAGATGACGTCACGAGGCAGCGATTCGCCTCGTGCCGACGCCGCAAGAACAGGCAACAGATCGCCGTCGAGCAATGGCAGCACCGCCTGGGTCTCCGGATCGCCGAATCGAGCGTTGAACTCCAGCACATTGAGCGCGCCGTCGTCGACCATCAGGCCGGCGTAGAGCAGCCCTCGGAACTCGCAGCCTTGGGCGGCCATCTGTTCCGCTACTGGCTGATGGACATCGCCGAACACGCTGTCGGCGTCGCCGACAAATCCGGGTGGAGCGTAGACGCCCATTCCGCCGGTGTTGGGTCCCAGGTCGTTGTCCATGATCCGCTTGTAGTCGCAGCTCAGCGGGAGCGGCAGTATGTCGGTCCCGGAGACGATGGCCATTGCGGATGCTTCCATCCCCGACAATCGATCTTCGATTACGACCCGTTCGCCGGCAGAGCCGAACGCTCCCGCGAACATCTCATCGATGGCGGCGTGCGCGTCGTCGATGTGGTCGGGGACGATCACACCTTTGCCAGCGGCGAGACCGTCGGCTTTGAGGACGGGCAAATCGTCGGGTCCGAGGATTTCCAGCCATTTGTGCGCTGCCTGCGCTGTCTCGAACAACTCTCCGCCCGCGTGAGGCACGCCGGCCGACTGCATCACCGACTTGGCGAACCATTTCGACGACTCAATCTGTGCGGCTGCCTTCGATGGTCCGAATGCGAGGATGCCTCGCTCGGTCAGCGCGTCTACCAGACCGGCGGCGAGCGGGGCTTCCGGTCCGACGACGACGAGATCAATGCGGCGTTCTGCGGCTGCCGTGCAGATGGCGTCGGTGTCGGAATCATGGACGGCGAGATTCTCGCCCAACTCCGCAGTGCCGGCGTTTCCCGGTGCCGCGAACAGTGCCTCGCAGATGGGCGACTGCGCCAGCTTCCAGGCCAGCGCGTGTTCGCGTCCTCCACCGCCAACGATCAGGACTCGCATGACTTGAGGCTATCCGACGGCCGCGGGATGTTCAGTTGACAAGTCCGCCGGAATACGGCGCAGATCGCCGTCGATCACAATCGGGTCCATGGCCAGCATTTCGGAGCGATAGTTGGAGTCGGGCACGTCCTGCATCAGGTAGATGGGGATGCGAAGGACGTGAGCGAAGCCCATCTCCAGGAAGCTGTTGCCGCCGATGTAGTTCGGCCGATCGGGCAGGTCCTCGTTGAGGACGAGAATGGCGTCGGAAATCTTGATCTTCTCGTAGTGCGTGCGGATCAGGTCCTTGTCCCGCTTGAGTTCGGCGCGCTCATGGTCGTTGGCGCTCTCATAGTTGAACTCACGGGTGTCAACCGGAGTCAGAACCTCGTGGCCAGCGCCTTCAAGCATCCGGCAAATCTCCGGCAACCGATGCCGCAGCGACATGCTCATACATACGGTGATCAGCACGGGACCGTTACTCCCATTCAATCGTGCCCGGCGGCTTTGATGTGATGTCGTAGACCACTCGGTTGATCTCCGGAATCTCGTTGACGATCCGGTTGGCGATGGTTCCCAGAACGTCGTAGGGAATCCGCGCCCAGTCGGCGGTCATCGCGTCGTCGGCGGTGACGGCGCGGAGGGCGCAGACCCAACCGTAGGTTCGGGCGTCTCCCTGGACTCCGACCGTTCTGGTGTCGGTCAGGATGGCGAACGATTGCCAGAGGTCGTCGTACAGGTCGGCGTTACGGATTTCTTCCATCACGACAGCGTCGGCAAGTTGCAGGACTCGGACTTTCTCATGCGTGACCGGACCGATGATGCGGATCGCCAGACCGGGACCGGGATACGGTTGCCTGCCGACAATCTCTTCGGGTAGGCCGAGTTCTCGGCCGACCTCGCGGACTTCATCCTTGAACAGGTGACGCAGTGGCTCGATCAGCTTGAAGCGCAGATCATCCGGCAATCCGCCGACGTTGTGGTGCGACTTGATCATCGCCGTCGCCGACCCGTGACCCGAACCGGCGCTCTCGACGACATCGGGGTATGTGGTGCCCTGCACGAGATAATCGACGCCGTGGTCGTCCTTCGCGATCTCGATGGCTGTTTCTTCAAAGACGGCGATGAAGGTCTCGCCGATCCGCTTGCGCTTTGTCTCCGGATCGTCGACGCCGGCCAATTCTTCCAGGAACTGGTTGCCAGCGTCGACCGCGCGCAGATTCATGTGCATGTTGCGATCGAACGTGTCGACGACCTGTTCGGTCTCGCCCAGACGCATCAGTCCGTTGTCGACGTAGATGCAGGTCAACTGGTCGCCGACGGCTCGATGCACCAGCGCAGCAGCGACCGAGGAATCCACGCCGCCGGACAGGCCGCAGATCACATGGTCGTCGCCGACCTGTTCGCGAATCTCTGCAACGGTCTCGGTGACGAAGTGTGCGGCGTCCCAATCGCCCGAGCAATCGCAAATGTCAAAGACGAAGTTGCTGAGCAGATGCAGTCCGTGCGGAGTGTGCACGACCTCAGGATGGAACTGGATGCCGAAGCGACGCACGTCGTCGCCCATCGCCGCGATCGGGATGCTGTCGGTCCCGGCCAGCGCGTGGAACCCGTCAGGCATGTCGTCGACGCGGTCGCCGTGCGACATCCAGACAGGCATGGGCCGAGGCAGGTTGTCGAGCAGCGCCGAGTCGCCGCGCGGATAGATGTGCGCCGCGCCGAATTCTCGCTCACGCCCTGCTTCGACGCGTCCGCCAAGCTGGTTCGCCATCGTCTGCATGCCATAACAGATGCCCAGGACCGGCAAGCGACCATCAAGCGACCAGTCGGGCGCGAGCGGCGCGCCGTCGTCGTGGACGCTCGCGGGGCCACCGCTGAGAATGACGCCGCGAGGATTGAGCTGGCGCACTCGCTCCCAGTCAGCCGTCGGAGGCACGAGTTCGCAATACACGTTGAGTTCGCGGACGCGCCGGGCGATCAGCATCGCCGTCTGCGATCCGAGGTCGACAATGACGATCGATTCGTGCGAAGAAGCGCCCTGTGATGCGTGGTTGTTCACGTCATAATGATACGGGCGCACTAGAATAGGTCTGTGTCATTCGATGAACTTGCTCAGGCAGTTGATCATTTGCGAAACAGCGGTGCGGTCGCCATGCCGACCGACACCCAGTACGCGCTGAGCGCCGTTGCCAACGACGACCAGGCAGTGGCAGCCGTGTTCCGGCTCAAACAACGACCCGGCGGAGAGAACCTGCCGGTCTTCCTGCCACCGGCGCGCTGGCGCGAGCATATGGAGCAGATCGCGGAACCACTCGACTCGCGCATCCAGTCGTTGGCCGAGTCGGCCTGGCCGGGCGCATTGACGCTGATCGTGAACAAACGCGACGACTGGCCGACCAGAGCCGTTGACGGCTCAACCATCGCGCTACGTATCCCCGATCATCCCGTCGCCACCTCCGTGCTCGACCTGCTGGATGAGCCGCTCACTGGCACGTCGGCCAATATCCACGGCATGGAGGCCGCGTTGACGGCCGAGGATGTGCGGCAACAGTTCGGGTCCAATGTGCCTTCAACGGGGCATAGTGATTCACTTCACATACTTGGTGAAGAAGAGGTGATGCCAGCGGGCACTGCCTCTACTATCTTGGATTGCACGGGTCGGGTGCCGCGCGTCTTGCGTCGTGGCCCAATGCTCAGTGCGAAAGTCGGAGAGCTGCTCATGCAGCACTGGGGACTCTCCGATTTAGACTCGGTCTCCTAAGTCCAAGGAATGGGGCAACAACACGTGCGTATCGCGATTGGCAGCGACCATGCCGGGTTCGAGCTGAAAGAGCGTCTTCGAAATCGTCTGATAGACCAGGGTCATAGCGTCCGAGATTTCGGACCAACAGCCCCCGATCCGACTGACTATGCCGACATCGCTGCTCCTCTGGCCGAAGCCGTCGTTGACGGACAACATCAGCTCGGCATCGTGGTCTGTTCCAACGGCGTCGGCGTGAGCATTGCCGCCAACAAAGTTCGCGGGGCCCGAGCCGCACTCTGCACTGACACCTGGTCGGCGCGACGCTCCCGCGAACACACCGACTGCAACATCCTCGCGCTCGGTTCCTACGTGACCGGCCATGCGCTGGCCGGCGAGGTCGTGGACGCCTTCATCGAGGCGGAGTTCGAAGGCGGACGCCACGTACGACGCCTGGCCAAGTTGGCGGCCGTCGAAGCCAAGCACAGCGACATTGCCGAGCCCCCCGCCGAGAGCGTCATCGAATACCGCGGCGCGCCCGAACTCTCGCCGATGGCCTGATCGGACACATTCGACCCGACTGACGAGGCTCGCGCCGACTCTGGATTGAATCAAGATGAGCAAAGTTTCGATTCGCGACCTCGACCTGGCCGGGAAGCGGGTGCTATTGCGGTTGGACCTTAACGTCCCGATGGATGGCGCAACGGTCGTGGACGACACCCGCATCCGCGCCGCTGCGCCGACCGTCAAGTACGCGCTCGAACAGGGCGCGTCGGTTGTCATCGGCTCGCACCTGGGACGTCCTGGGGGCGAGCGCAATCCACAATTCGACCTCACACCTGTCGCAGTCAGACTGGCCCGATCACTACGCATGAACGTGCGCATGGCCCCCGACTGCATTGGCGATGTCGCCACGCAGATGTCGAGCGAACTCAAGCCGGGCGAAGTGCTGGTCCTGCAAAATCTGCGCTTCCATGAAGAAGAAGAAGAGAACGACGAAGTCTTCGCTTCGCAGCTCGCTGATCTGGCCGATGTCTACGTCAACGACGCGTTCGGTGCTGCCCATCGGGCGCACGCATCTACGCAGTCCGTGGCGACGATGATGCCGTCCGCCGGTGGTTTGTTGCTGGACCGCGAGATCGCAGCGCTCGACCCGATCCGCAACGGCGAGGCGGGCAAACTGGGATTCATTAGCGGCGGCGCCAAAGTCTCAGACAAGCTGGGACTGCTGGAGCGGCTCGCAGCGATCTCGGAGGTCATCGCGATCGGCGGTGCGATGGCGAACACCTTCCTGCTCGCACGCGGCCTGCCGACCGGCGCATCGTTGCTCGAACAAAACATGGTCGAAGCCGCTAACGAAATCACGGCAATCGCGGCCGAAGAGCACTGCAATCTGTTGATCCCGACCGACTGCGTCATCGCGCATGGCGCAGACGAGCCTCCGCGTGCCAAGCCGCTGGTCTTTGGCGAAGAGGACTTGCCCGAGGACTGGCAGATTCTCGATGTCGGACCGGCAACCGTTGAGGCCTTCTCCGAGTCGATCAAGGACTGCGACACAGTCGTCTGGAACGGTCCGCTGGGACTGTTCGAGCGCGAAGCATTCTCGGGTGGAACCCGCGCGATGGCCGAGGCGTTATCCAAGTTGGAAGACACGACCACCGTCATTTGCGGCGGTGAGACCGCGGCGGCGGTCGCTCGATTCCGTCTGACGCCGAAGATGTCCCACGTTTCCACCGGCGGCGGCGCGGCGCTCGAATACCTGCAGGGACTCGATCTTCCGGGCATTGCCGTGCTGCCCGATGCCGAGCCCGATGACCGTGAAGAGAGCGAAGAGGACGACGCATGAGCCGAACTCCAATTGCGGCCGGCAACTGGAAGATGAACGGTACTAACGCCGAAGCGCGCGCGTTGTGTCGCGGTCTGGCCGGAATCGACGCGATTGCGGGTGTCGATGTCGTCCTCTCGCCCTCGTTCACGCAACTCGGTCTGGTCTGGGACTTCTGGTGCGGCACCGATGTCCATATCGCCGGACAGAACATGCACACCCAGCCCTCAGGCGCGTACACGGGCGAAGTCTCGCCGGTGCAGCTCGCGGAGGTCTCCGATTGGGTCATACTGGGACACTCCGAGCGCCGTCAGTTCTTCTGCGAGGACGACCAGGCGCTGGCGCTCAAGCTGCGAACCGCTGAAACGTACGGTTTGACGCCGATCCTCTGCGTCGGCGAATCGGACGCAGAACGCGAGAACAAGCGAACCGCCAACGTGCTGACACGACAGGTCAGTATCGCCCTCGGCGACGATCCAGCGCCCAACGGCCTGGTGGTTGCCTACGAACCGGTCTGGGCGATTGGTACGGGCAAGGCCGCAACGCCCGACGAAGCACAGTCCGCCTGCGCCCACATTCGGTCAGTGCTGTCGGACAAGCTCGGAGCAGAAGCAGCCGACGGGGTGCGCATACTCTACGGCGGCTCGGTCAAGCCCGACAACATCGCCGACTTCATGGCTCAACCCGATGTCGACGGCGCACTCGTCGGCGGAGCCGCCCTGGACGCCGATGCCTTCCTCGCCATCACCCGTGCCATCGCCGCCAGCTAACGAGCCACTCCTCATCCCGAGTCCCCTCTCCCCCCTAACGGGGGGAGATGTCACGGAGTGACAGAGGGGGGGTCGGCTGATGATGACCAGATCGGGCTCCCGAACAGCGGACCCCCCCTCTGCCTTCGGCATCTCCCCCGCAAGGGGGGAGAAGGAGAGTTCTTCAAGGGTCTCCGCTGAGCGGGGACTGGGAGATTCGATTCTTGGGAAACCATCATGAGCGTGGGTACTCACGAGAAGGCGCCGCTGATCGCAGTTGTCGGACTCACAGCCTCAGGCAAATCCCAGTGGGCCATGGAGATCGCTCGCCATCTCGACGGCGAGATCGTCTCGCTCGATTCCCGACAAATCTACCGACGCCTCGACATCGGCACGGCCAAGCCCACCCTAGCAATGCAAGCGGAAATCCCGCACTGGTGCATCGATATCGCCGATCCGACCGATAGATACTCGCTTGGCGAGTATCTCAAGACGGCGAGATCGGCAATTGACGACATCCGATCACAAGGCAAGCGCGTCATCGCTGTCGGCGGCAGCGGACAGCACATGAGAGCCTTGCTCGAAGGTTGGGTGATTCCTCCAGTTTCGGAAGATGCTGAACTGCGGCGCAGGCTCGAGTCGCAGTCCACACCGTTCCTGCACGAGCAGTTGCAAGCGGTCGATCCCCTGGCAGCCGAACGGATCGGTCCGACCAATGCCCGACGAATCATACGCGCATTGGAAGTCCAACAACTCACCGGCAGACCGATTTCTGAGTGGCAGGCGCAGCGAGTACCCGTCTCATATCAGGCCTGTGCGCCCGACATCGACCTGAACAACCTTGACGAGCGCATTACGGAACGCACGGCGACGATGTTCGCCGACGGCTTCGTCGATGAGGTGCGTACGCTGCTGCAGGACGGCATGTCCGAGGACGCGCCCGGCTTTGACTCCATCGGCTACCGCGAAGTGCTCGCCCATGTGCGCGGCGAAACGACGCTAGAGGAAGCGCAATCGGGAGTTGCACAGGCCACGCGACGCCTGGCGCGTCGACAGCAAACATGGTTTCGGCGCGATGATCCGGCGATTTGTTGGGCGGCTGATGTTCCGCTAGAAATGCTTGAGTAAGATGCAACCAATGGTGAGAGCGTTGTCATGTCCATCCCATTTCTCAAAGTCCAGGGCGCGGGGAACGATTTCCTGCTGATCGACGCCCTGGGCGAGAACGCGCATCGCAACCAGATCGACTGGTCGGCGGTCGCGCCGCGCATCTGCGATCGGCACTTCGGTGTCGGCGCGGACGGCATTTTGATCGCCCAGGACACCGATGTCGCCGCGGCGCGAATGGTGATCGTCAACTCCGACGGTTCCGACGGCGAGATGTGCGGCAACGGCTTTCGCTGCTTCACCAAGTATCTGGTCGAACGAGCAGGGATGACTCCGACCGATGGCTCACTGGCGATCGAGACCGGCGCAGGCGTGCTGCACGCGGACCTCTCCGCTATGAGTTCAGCCGACGCGAGCGTCGTCCGCGTCCGCGTTGACATGGGTCCCGCCTGGCTCGAAGCCGACCAGATTCCCGTCGTCCATGAAGGTCCCGCGCCGATTCTCCACCACGAGGTTGAAGTCAACGGCCGTGTCTACGACCTGACCTGCGTGAGCATGGGCAATCCGCACGTCGTCTGGTTCACGGACGAAGAGGTCGATGACTTCCCACTGACCGAGGTCGGGCCTCTGATTGAGACACACCCCGACTTCCCCAGGAAGACCAACTTCGAGATCGTCAACGTCCTCGCGCCCGACCATCTCAAGATGCGAGTCTGGGAGCGCGGGGTCGGAATCACGCTGGCCTGCGGCTCGGGCGCCTGCGCGGTGCTGGTCGCGGCGAGGCTGAGAGGACTGTCGGACGCTTCCGCTACGGTCTCGCTGCCCGGCGGCGATCTCGATATCGCCTGGGATGGTCTCGACGACCCGTCGGCGTCCGTCTACATGACCGGACCGGCCACGTTCTCCTTTGAGGGCCAACTTGACGCCAATCTGCTGAGTGTTCGCTGAATGCCCAGTTCTTTTTCCCGGTTTGACGAGCGAATGGACACCTGATGGTCATACCTGACTACACGCGGCATGCACAGGACGTTGCGCCCGGCATGGTGCGCGACTTGCATGAGACTCTCGCAACCAAGGCGCTGGCCTACCGCAACCAGCCCGACCTCGACTTTGACCAGCTCGTCCGCCTGCCGCGGATGCTGTCGACGCAGTGCGATGACGGCTACGTGATTGGCGTGCCCTACGGGCGTCATCTGCGCGTGTTCTACGAGTTCGACACGATCAACCACATCCGCCTGCACCTGACCAACTTGCTCAACGAGATGGGCGAGTTGGCCAGCGAGCACTCGGACGCTGAGCTGATGGTGATCGACTACAGCGACTTTCCGCATCGCCACTACGTCGAGCCGATGTTGATCGGCGCGGGGTTCGTTTCGCCCTCAGAGGTCGCGGTGATGCGTTGCCGCGATGTTCGTGATCAGTCGCTGCCTGAACTGGCGCCTGGCATCAGCGTCCGCGAAGCGACGGCCGACGACGGCGACGCCGTCGTCGAGATCGAGCAACAGTCGGCCGGCGAAGCGGCGCACGCGCCGCCGCTGGCCAATCAGTTCTTCGATGAGGCCGAGTGGGTCGGCCTGGCCGAGCGCGACGGCGCACCCGCCGGCTACATCCGCACTGCACCCGCCGAGAAGCGCGGCGTGATCGCCGAAGAACTGATCGTGCATCCTGATCAGGACCATTCGGAAATCTCGAGCGCATTGCTCGCAACCGCGATGCAGAGAGCCGCGGAGGCAAACCGGCGCGCGATGACACTACGCGTCTCGGGTGAAAGTGTCGGCGACGATCTGCTCAAAGAGTTCAACTTCCGTCACGTGACCAACGAACTCACCTACCAGCGCCCCGCCGACCCAGCCGAGGTCCAGCGACGACGAGACGCCAAGGTCACAACGTTCGTCAAAGTCGGCAAAATCTGGGGCCGCTTCTAGGATCTTCTCTCCCCCTGCAAGGGGGAGATGCCCATTGCCTACGCAGGGGCAGGCTCCGGCAGAGGGGGGCTCCCCTTTCAAGTGAAAGCTGCACAAATGCGCACAGCCCAACGAGTCCGAGACCTCCCGCCATACCTTTTCGTCGAGATCTCCCGCAAAATCGCCGCACAGCGCGAACAAGGCGTCCGCGTGATCTCCTTCGGCATCGGCGACCCTGACCTGACGACCCATCCACACATCCTCGAGGCTCTGCATGAGCACGTCGATGTGCCGGCCAACCACCGCTATCCAGAAACTGAGGGTCTGCCTGAGTTGCGCGAGTGCATCGCGCGCTGGATGGCGGAACGCTTTGAGGTATCACTCGACCCCGCAAACGAGATTGTCCCGCTGATCGGGGCAAAGGAAGGCATCGCCAACTCGGCGCTCTGCTTCATCGATCCGGGCGATATCGCGCTCGTGCCCGACCCGGCCTATCCCGTCTACGCGATCGGCACGATGTTCGCCGGCGGCACGTCGCACTATCTGCCGCTGACCGAAGAGAACGGGTTCCTGCCGGACCTCGACTCCGTCCCCGCTGATGTGCGTGAACAGGCGCGGGTGCTCTGGATCAACTATCCGAACAACCCGACCGGCGCGCTGGCCGATATCGACTTCTTCGAACGCGCCGCCCAGTTCGGCCTCGACAACGAGATCGCCGTCCTGCACGACAACGCCTACTGCGACGTCACCTTCGACGGCTACGAAGCGCCCGCCTACCTCCAGGCGCCCTCGGGCAAGGCCGCGGGGATGGAATACTTCTCGCTCTCCAAGACGTTCAACATGACCGGATGGCGGCTGGGTTGGGCCTGCGGCAACGCCGACCTCGTTGACCCGCTGCTGCGCGTCAAGTCAAACATCGACTCCGGCATTCCCCAGGCAATCCAGCAGATGGCCATCGCGGCGCTCGACGGGGACCAGTCGGTGATCGAGGCAAACAACGCGATCATCCAGAAGCGCCGCGACAAGGTCGTCAGTGCGCTCCGCTCCATCGGCCTCGATGTCACCAATCCAAAGGCCAGCCTCTACATCTGGGCCAAAATCCCCGAGGGCGACACCTCCGCAGACTTCGCCAGCCGCCTGATCGAAGAGCAGGGAGTCGTCGTCACCCCCGGAAACGGTTACGGCCCCGCCGGAGAGGGCTACATCCGGCTCTCGCTCACGCTGCCGGATGAAGAGGTCGACGAAGGCGTCGAACGCATCGCGGCGTTCACTTCCGGATAGGCTGTACAAGATCGTCCATCGAGGAGTGACGCTGCGACATGCGCTGAGAGATCCCGTCGACCGCTCTGGCTAGACTGATTCGCGTCCGACCGCCGTTGCGGTCGGGACGTAGCGACGGAGACTCTCATTCCACGCATACGCAACCGACAACCCGGCGGCAAACGCCGCAAACGACATCCAACTCATCCTCCACGAGAACGCGCCATCCTGGTTGGTGTCGACTTTCGCCGCGCCGCACATTGGGACATCCACGCATCCGTTGAGGAACTCGCGCAACTCGCCGAGACCGCTGGCGCGATGCCAATGGCGCGTGTCACGCAACGGCTGCGCCATCCCGACCCGCGTTCCTACGTGGGTAAAGGCAAGCTCGAGGAAATCGCTGAGCTGCGCGACAAGCTCAAGGCAACCGTGGCCATCTTCGACGACGAACTCACGCCCGCGCAACAGCGCAACCTGGAGAAGCGGCTGGAGATCAAGATCATTGATCGGACGGCGCTGATCCTGGACATCTTCAGTCAGCGCGCACGCACGCGCGAAGGAGTGGTGCAAGTCGCACTCGCCCAGCACGAGTACCTCCTACCCCGGCTGACGGGACAATGGGAGCACCTCGAGCGGATGGAAGGCGCGATCGGCTCGCGCGGTCCTGGCGAGACCCAGCTTGAGACCGACCGTCGTCTAATCCGCAATCAGATCAAACGGCTCAAGCAGGACCTCGAGCGCGTCCGCACGCACCGTCAGCAACACCGGCGGCAGCGCGACCGCGCCGGCGTGCCGCTGGTCGCGTTGGTCGGCTACACCAACGCCGGCAAATCGACGCTGATGAACTCGCTGACCAACGCCAACGTCCGAGCCCGCGACCGCCTCTTCGAAACGCTCGATCCGACCACGCGACGCTGCCGTCTCTCTGAGGATCACACCGTGCTCTTCTCGGACACGGTCGGTTTCATCCAGAAGCTGCCAACGCAACTCGTGGCCGCCTTCCGCGCGACGCTGGAGGAACTAGAAGAGGCGGACCTGCTCCTGCACGTCGTCGACGGCACATCGCCGGATGTCATCGAGCAATGTCAGAGCGTCGAACGCACACTGCGAGAACTGGGCGTCGACCAACGACCGACTCTCACTGTGGTCAACAAGATCGACGCGATGGATGAGCCGGTCGAAGAAGTGTCGGCCGCAATCGCCGATGAGATTGGCGCGCGGCCAATCGCTGTCTCGGCGCAGGAGAAGGTCAATCTCAAGGAGTTGCGACGGGCAATCGAGGCCATCATCCCCGCGCTGGAAGGCGTTCACATCATCCATCGCCGCTCTGACCACGCCGCCGCCGCGAGTTGACAACAAAGACCTCCCCCTCTGGGGCGGTGCCCGACAGGGCGGAGGGGGCCCAGCGCAACCTGCCAAGTGCGTGTCTGGGGAGCCCCCTCAGTCGCTTCGCGACAGCTCCCCCAGAGGGGGAGCTCTGGGAAGCACGCCCTACAACTATCATTTGCCCATGACCACTCAAGCCGCTGCTGGCCCGCTCGCTCCCTTCCGCGTCATCGACCTGACCAACGAACTCGGCCAACTCGCCGGACGCATGCTCGGAGACCTCGGCGCCGAAGTGATCAAGGTCGAGCCGCCCGGTGGCGACGAATCGCGATTCATCGGTCCCTTCCGCGGCGATGTCGTTGACCCCGAGCAATCACTGCACTGGTGGACGTTCAACAACAACAAGCTTGGCGCAACCCTCGATCTCACCACGAGTCGCGGTCAAGAGCTGTTCAGTCAACTGCTGGAGCAGGCCGACTTTCTCGTTGAGACCTGCCCGCCCGACGCGGCGGCCGCGCTTGGCCTCGGCGCAGAGAACATCCGCTCTGAACATCCCGGCCTCGTTCACACGTCGATCACTCCGTTTGGGCGAGAAGGCCCATACGCCAATTGGAAAGCCACCGACCTCGTCGGTACGGCGATGGGCGGGCTCTCGTCGCTCTGTGGCGCGCCCGGCCGACCGCCAATTCGGCCGACCGCCTCACAGGGATACACGCAGGCCTCCGCACAGGCCGTCGTCGGCACGATGATCGCTCATTTCCAGCGCACAAAGACCGGCCGAGGGCAGCACGTCGACCAGTCGATGCAGGAGGCGGTCACATTCACCCACGACAACGCTATGCCGACCTGGGACATCCGTGGGATCAACAATGGCCGGCCGGGCAACGGTCGCCAGATCGGCGGCTACAAGTCAGGTCAATACGTCTACGAGGCGGCGGACGGCTACGTCGCCGCGCTTTCTTACGGTGGGCTGTTCGGCCTGACCGCCCGACAGACCGTGGACTGGCTCGATCACCACGGCATGGCCGGCGACCTCACCTCCGACGAGTGGATGGCCAAACTCGATGCGACACAGGGAATCCTGATCCCGCCTGCTGGCGAGGACGGCGACTACCTGAACGACACACTCGTTGCCTTCTGCAAGAAGTTCACTCGCTCACAGCTCGTGGCCGAAGCGCAGCAGATCCGCAACGGCTGGGGCATCGTGCATACGCCACGTGATCTCATGGAGAACGAGCACCTCGCCGGTCGCGACTATTGGGTCGATGTTCAGCACGAGGAAGCGCATCTCTCCTACCCCGGTCCCTGGGCCAAGCTGAGCAAAACACCTCTCTCAGTCCGGCATCGAGCGCCGCGCATCGGCGAGCACAACTTCTACGTCTACGGCAATCTCCTCGGCTTCTCCGACGACGAAGTCTCAGAGCTAGCAGCAAGCGATGTACTGTGAAATCCCACCAAGGAGTGGAGCAGATGAAGCTGAAGAACATCCGAAGGAAGCGACCCCCAATGGGCACAATCCACGCAGAGGTGACCATCAGCAACCCATCCGATAGCTCTCGTCGATGGCAAGGTGAATTCCTCATCGATTCAGGTGCAACTGACACAGTGGTTCCCGGAAATCGACTGAGGGAGATCGGCATCCTCGTCGACGAGACGAGGCGCTACAAACTCGCCGATGGTCGGGTTCATGAGTTGGGCGTCGGAGTAGCCCGAGTCGAATTCATGGGAGGGTTCGCTGGTGTCACCGTCGTCTTCGCTGACGACGACGTCGAGCCATTGCTCGGAGCCACGGCGATGGAGTCCCTCGCCATCGAGATCAACATGCAAGACGAGACACTCCGTCGCCTCCCTTCACTACAGCTCTAACCTCAGACTAGGCCGATTATTCTACCGTCGAAAGCTAAACCGATGACCAACGAGCTTCCCGACAAGGTCTTCGAGGGCATCCGCGTCGCCGACTTCGCCTGGGTCGGTGTTGGACCGCTCGTCTCCAAATACCTCGCCGATCATGGCGCGGAAGTGATCCGGATCGAGTCTTCGGTCCGTCCCGAACCGCTGCGCCGCGCGCCGCCCTTTGTCAATGACGAGCCGGGACTCGACAACAGCGGCTACTACGCCGACTTCAACTCCTCCAAGAAGTGCGTCTCGCTGAACCTCCAACATCCGGACGGCGTCAAGATTGCCAAACGGATCGTCGAGCACTGCGACATCGTGACCGAGTCCTTCACGCCCAAGGCGATGCGTGCCTGGGGCATGACCTACGAGGACCTCTGCGAAGTCCGGTCCGACCTGATCATGATCTCGATGCCGATGTACGGCCTGACCGGCCCCTGGTCGATGTGGCAAGGCTACGGTCACGTCCTGCAGGCAGCCGCCGGCATCTCGCATCTGACTGCATACCCGGATGAAGAGCCGATTGGCACGGGCGTTGCCTACACCGACTTCCTCGTGCCGCACTTCGCCGCGAGCGCGGTGATCGCTGCGCTCGACCATCGGCAGCGCACCGGAGAAGGTCAAAACATCGACTTCGGACAGATGGAAGCGGCCATTCACGCTACCGAGACGATGATCCTCGACTACACCGTCAATGGACGAGAGCAGCAAGCGCTCGGCGCCGGTCATCCCGACCACGATATCTACGGCACCTGGCAATGCGCGGCCCGCGGCGACGATGACGACCGTTGGATCGCGATCACGGTGACATCGAACGACGAATTGGCCGCACTGGCCGAGGTCGCCGGACAACCGGGCTGGACATCGCTTGAATCGGTATCGCTCAAGCAGCAAATCGCAGATTGGACACGCACTCAACAGGCTGAAGACCTGATGCAGCGCCTGCAACATGCCGGCGTACCAGCCGGAGTCGTGCAAACCCCCGAGGATCTACGAAGCGACCCGCAACTCGCCCACCGAGGCCACTTCTGGATGCTCGACCACCCGACCATGGGTAATCGAGCCTACGACGGCCCCTCCTTCCGCCTGTCGGAGACTCCCGCTGAGCTTACCAAGGCTGCTCCGCTGCTGGGTGAGGACAATGAGTCTTTCTACAAGGGTGTTGTCGGTATGTCGGATGAGGAGTACATCGAGCACCTGGTTTCGGGCGCGTTTGACTAACGCTTGTCGCGGTTGGGAGTATCCCGTTCCCGCGTGCGCGCAATCCCCGCCCCCATCCCGTCTGCTCCCTCTTAGGGAGAGGGAACCTTCATTCGACCGCCGTATGCGGGTTACGCACAGCCCCCCCCGACCGGAACCAACCCTATCCTCCGCGAACGCGGGGGCTTGCCCCTGTGTGCGCTAGGGGAACCTCTGACGGACATCGCCTGAGTACAACTCCTGAATCTCCATCTAGACCTCACTGACCTCCATAGCTCAAGACGATCGTCCCGTGCGTCCACGAGCCGCCAATCTCGTCGACCAACAGCTTGACGTTCAGCCGACCTCGTGGCGCCCGGTAACCGTAGCCACTGTCAGGATTCACACCGTACACGCCCCGAATCCGAATGTTGATGAACTTGCCGAAATCCTCACTCTTCACAACGAACGGCGTCGCCGTGTTCTTCCTACCACTCCGCCATTCGTCGATGCCCGCTTCAGTGTTCACAGTCGGACCGCCGGAATACACGAGGCTCCATGCACCCTCTGATGCCGTGGAAGCCGGCAGACATTGATCACCGCCATTCACGATCTCGCTATAGCGCTCGATCTCAAACGGCAACAGCCGACCGTCTGCATCCGGCGGATCTGGACGATAGTACGTAAACTCCAGATTGTCACCAATCCACCAGTAACGCTCGGGATTCGTCGCCGGGACGAGCGTGATCTCCGGCAGGAACACCTTGTAGCGGTGGTTCACTCCCTCCACGCGCCGTTCGCCGTCGTCGGTGAAGGCTTGCGACGCTTCCCTCGTATGCATATAGACGCAGAGCTCGGTCCACTGTCGTCCCGTACCGGTACCGGGCGGCCTCGGCGCCACGACAAACACATCGTCAAAGCCTTCAGGCCAGGGATCGCTTGTCGTTCTCTCGGCCCAATTATCCGGCCCTACACCGTTGACCAGCGTCATACGGTGGAACGGTGTTCGCGTCGGATTGTCAGTCTCCTCATACTTCGGTGGGACATAGAGCAGGAGAATCTGCCAGTGGTCGTTGGCGAAGGGCGTAAACTGCGGCCCAGCCGCGCGAGTCTCTGTGCCGTTGACCGTCCGAATCAGCGTATGCGTCAACCGCGCATAGACGCTATGCTTATCGTCATCAGCTAACCCGTAGATCGTGATGGGCTTCGCGGCCAGGTTCGTACAATCCCTATAGGACAATGTCAGCTCGAGCGGCTGCGTCCCGATCGACGGCAGCGAAGTCGGCGGTTCAGTTCCCTCGACGATCCCGAGCCGCCACGACGGATATCGCGCCGCGTGCCAGCCGCTCCTCATCTCTCCCCGAATCCGCACATCCGCCGGGCAGGCATTGGGATCAATCGATACTTCATAGGTGACGTGCTCCGTTTCCCCAAACACGTGATCAAACCGCTGATAGATATGCTCCTCGAACACTAGCGGATACCACGGGTGC
The DNA here is from genome assembly GCA_965232875.1 of Dehalococcoidia bacterium. Taxonomy (GTDB): domain Bacteria; phylum Chloroflexota; class Dehalococcoidia; order Bin125; family Bin125; genus Bin125. The sequence goes on from OZ247431.1 coordinate 1,183,300, forward strand.
TCAGCCGTGCTCCGGATCGTAACTCCGCCGGCGCGCTTACTCTGCGTCACCTCAACCTGCAGGCGAGCAAAGTCCGGCGGCGTTCCATCGTCCATCACCATCATCTGATAAATGTTCGCGCTGCCACCGCCGACCGTATGAATCGTATACGAAACCGGTTCGTATGCACTATCCGCGAACGTCAACGTCACACGGTCAGCGGCATCCTCGACATCGCCGTCAGCGCTCAGCTTAACGACCTCCACGTCGGACGACAGCAGCGTCACCGTCACCTCTGGCGGGGGCGCGGCGCTCAGTGACAGCCTGACCGTCTTCGTCTCTCCTAATTCAACCTCGACCATGCCTGTTTCGGTGCTGTCGATGCTGGGCCGGCCGGCCTCTCCAACCTCGGGCGCAACCACCAGACCAAGCATCAGCGCCAGAATGGCGGCCACTCTCCAACGAAGCCAACCACTCACCCGCTGACCGGCATCGCTGAGTCCGTTGTTACTGCGGTGTATATGCACCTGCCTACTCTCAGTTGTGTGCAGCCAACCGTTGCATCAATACTCAGAGTCCAGGAACACTCCGTCAAGCCTGCTCAGGGAGTGCTGAGCAGTCCCGTGCCACGGTGATCATTGTTTCGGCGACCGCGTCGGGACGACGCATGGGGATGAAGTGGTCTGAGTCTTCTATGACGGTCTCGAAGGCGTTGGGAAAGATGTCGACGGTGCCTTGACCGGTTGGCGAACTATGACCTTGCGCCTCGCCTGCTCGCAGAATCAGTGTTGGTTGCGACGCCTGCGCCATTTCAGGCCACGGATTGACTGTCGCCGCATGTTCGAAGCACCAGGCTTCGACTTCGGGGTCGCAGGCCAGTTCCCACTCTCCCAGCCGACCTGTCGGGTTGAGTCCGTAGCGGACATAACTCTCGACTGCTTCGCGTGGCCAATGAGTGAACGCGCCGCGACCGGTCAGCGATTCTGACATCTCCTGTGGACTACCCCAGATTCGCCGCCGCTTTCGAGCGGCCACAGACAGTCCGTCGGGAGGCATTGCCGTCGCCTCTCCTTGGGGATTGAACAGCACCGGATCGATCAGCGCCAGCGATTCAATGCAGTTGCCCGTTGCAGCGGCGATCGTGCAGACGCAGCCGCCCATCGAATGGCCAGCGGCGACCACATCGGTCAGCTCGCGCTGAACCAACCAGGCGTTCAGGTCGGCGGCCATCTCTCGCCAGTCTGCGCCCGCCCTGTCCGGCGGCGACTGCGATGCTCCGTGCCCGCGCATATCGAGCGCGAACACGCGCCAGTTCTCGGGCAGCAATCGCACCACAGAGTCCCACGTCCGGGCATGAAATCCGGTGGCGTGAACCAGGACGGCCGTGCGTTCGGGGTCGCCCTTGGCGGGCCACTCCCAGACTCGCAGTGCGTAGCCGCGAACCTGTGCGGTTGACGCAGTCGGTAGCGTTCGCATCGGCATCTACGTCCGACGCTTGAGCGCGCCGCGACCGTCGCCGAACGGGTCGTCGCGCCATTCGAGCGCCACCTTGAGGCCCTTCTCGCGACCGATGTTGACGAACTCGTCGATACTCGGCGCTTCGTGCCAGATTGCGTCGAAATCCGCGCCTTCAGATGCTGCCACACGCAGACCCATCAGCTCGAACCAACGGTTGGTCGAGTGCTTGTGGACGGTCAGACCATCCAGCGGCACGTTGGCGATTCGCTTGCAGTAGGCCATCGTTTCTTCGTCGAGTACCTCTTCCGGATAGGCGCGATTGATCATGCCGATTCGCTCAGCCTCGACTCCGTCCACGGTGTCGCCGCTGAACAGCAGTTCCTTCGTCTTGAGCATGCCAATCTTGGCCGGCCACATGCCCAGCGTCGGCGGGATGCCGATCGCCCGACCGGCCGGATGACCGAACCGCGCCGTGTCCGAGGCGAAGACGATGTCGCAGGCGCCGATCATTTCGCCGCCGCCGGCCAGGCACCAGCCGTGGACCTGTGCGACGATCGGCTTGCGATAACCCCACATCCACAGCCAGCGGTCGACAGACACACGCAGATTCTCGCGGTCGAGCGCGATCCGAGACTCGCCCAGCTCCCAGGCCTGATCGCCGCTGCGCTGGTTCGGTCGCCAATTCATCGCGCCGCCGCCCGGTGTCAGGTCATAGCCCGCGCAGAACGCGCGCCCCGCGCCCTTGAGCCGGATCACACGGACCGAGTCGCCAGGATTCAGCTCACGCAGAGCAGCCTCCAGGTCGTCGCGCAGCCCACCGGAGATCGCATTCAGCTTCTCCGGTCGGTTGAGCGTGATCGTCGCAACTGGTCCGTCGACATCGACGAGTACGTTCTCATATTCAGTCATGGGTTCATCCTCCGCATTGTGTCAATGGAATGGTACCTGCCAGTAGGCGTTCGTCGCTCCTTCCCAGTTCCGTCATTCCGCGTTGGAGCGCGGGAATGACGGAGTTTGGGTGCGGACTTACGTGCAGGTTTCCCCTGGGACCGGGTGGGGTTGGCGGGGGGCACGGCGAGGCTGGGGGCGGGTGATCCGCTCAGAGAAAAAAAACGAGGCGAACACAGAGAACAGAGAGGGAAGTTGATTACCAGTGGTCGTCGTCCTCATTGAGGGGTTCTTCCTCCTGGAGCAGCCAGGAGGGAGCCTCGCCCCAACCCCCCGCATCGAGTGCGGGGCAGGCTTCTCCCGGAGGGAGAGGGGGCCAGAGGGCGGGGACTGGGGATGATTCGGGGCCGTCGTAGAGGTCGCGGAGCTTGTGGCGGGCGACTTCGAAGGGGTCGGCGGCGAGGTAGAGCTGATGGTTGAGTCGGGCTCGGGGGTTGGGGGCGAAGAGTTCGCGGACGATGGCGTTGAGGGCCTTGACTCGAATGTAGCCGGGGTTGTGGTCGGCGGAGCGTCGCCAGAGGCGGTCGATCTTTGTTCGGAGGTGGTAGGGGTTGGGCATGGCGATGTCCTTCGCTGTTGTTGAGTACTGATGTTCTTATGATAGTAGGATTGGGAGGGTTGGTCTGTGCGTCGACGCGCCCCTCACCCCAACCCTCTCCCGGCAGGAGGCTGATGAATAACCTTCTGTTCCCCTCTCCCCCGGGAAGGGGAAGATGTCACGGAGTGACAGAGGGGGTTGGCCAGAGACGAGCAGATACGGCTGACAAACAGCCCCCCCTTCTGCCTTCGGCATCTCCCCCGCGAAGAGACTGATGCATAACTCCCCTTCTCCTCCCTTGCGGGGGAGATACCCCCTGCCTACGCAGGGGCAGGCTCCGGCAGAGGGGGTTCCCTGCCTGTTGGTCCTATCTGGTCGTCGCCAGCAGACCCCCCCCTCTGTCCCCGCATCAAGTGCGGGGCGGGCTACTCTGTGACATCTCCCCCCGCAAGGGGGGGGAGAGGGGAATCGGAGGATATGCATCAGTCTCGCGAAGGGGGAGAAGGGGAGTTACGCCGTCGTTTCTGTTACCCCTGACGCCGCACCGCGCCGCGGCCGTCCCCAAAGGGATCGTCGCGCCACTCCAACGCCGCCTTGAGACCCTTGGACCTTGAAATCTTGCCGAACTCCGCGATCGTAGGCGCTTCGGCGAAGATTGCGTTGAACTCTGCGCCTTCGATCGCTGACATGCGCAATCCCATCAGCTCGGCCCAGCGGTTGGCCGAGTGCTTGTGCATGGTCAAACCGTCTAGCGGCACTTGCGCGATGCGATGACAATAGGCCAGGGTCTCGGCGTCGAGCGCCTCCTCGGGGTAGACCCGATTGATCATGCCGATCCGCTCCGCCTCCACGCCATCGATCGTGTCGCCGCTGAACAAGAGCTCTTTGGTCTTCAACATGCCGATCTTGACCGGCCACATGCCGAGCGTCGGCGGCTGGCCCAGCGCCCGACCAGCCGGATGGCCAAAGCGCGCCGTCTCCGAGGCAAAGATGATGTCGCATGATCCAACCAGGTCGTTGCCGCCCGCGAGGCACCAGCCATGCACTTGCGCGATGATCGGTTTGCGATACGACCAGATCCACAGCCAGCGCTCGATCGAGTCACGCAGGTGCTCGCGGTTCATCGCCGCCATCGACTCGCCCAGCTCCCAGGCTTGTTCCCCCGTCCGTCGGGTTGGCACGAACTGGAAGTCGTTGTCGTCGGGCGTGATGTCGTATCCGGCGCAAAACGCCCGTCCTGCCGCCTTAAGACGGATCACACGCACCGCGTCGCCGGGATTCAACTCGCGCAGAACTGCCGCAAGGTCATCGCGCAGCGATTCCGAAAGCGCATTCAGCTTCTCGGGACGGTTGAGCGTGATCGTTGCCACGCCACCATCAACGTCAACGAGGATGTTTTGATACTCAGCCATTGCCATCTCCTTGGGAACCCATCCTCAGCCGTCGGATTCAACTCACGCGAACGCGATTCTACTCCGCGAGTCCTCAGCGCTTGTTCAGACACAAGATCAAGAGCCAAGCCAATCGCATCCCATTTCCCCTCTCCCCCTGCGGGAGGGGATGTCACGGAGTGACAGCGGGAGGGGTCGGCTGGCGACGACCAGATAGGGATAACAGGCAGGGAACCCCCCTCTGCCTTCGGCATCTCCCCCGCAAGGGGGGAGAAGGGGGAGTTATGCATCGGTCTCCTTGCGGGGGAGATGCCCCCTGCCTACGCAGGGGCAGGCTCCGGCAGAGGGGGCGCCACGTCTATCTGGTTAGCGACGGCCGCCCCCCCTCTGTCCCCGCATCAAGTGCGGGGCGGGCTACTCCGTGACATCTCCCCCCGCAAGGGGGGGAGAGGAGTTGGCTGCGGCTGAAATGGGTTTGCAGTGGCGATGTGAATGCGTCCTACCTCCCAGTCCCCCGCGTGGACGACTCGCGGCGCTGTGCGTCGCGCCTGAACTTGATGTAATCGCGATAGTGCTTCTTGCAAAATCGACGCTGACCCAACGGTGTCGAGACCGGCGATGACAGTCCGCGCGTTGCGCCGCACGCTTTCCAGGCGCAGTACAGTGGCGAGTCGCTGATCTGTGGGTTCTGTCGTTCTCGCTCTTGCTGTTCGCGTCTGATTCGTTCCTCACGCTCTCGCTCGGCCAACAACTGCTGTCGCCTCGCTCGACGCTCGTGTTCGAGCCGTTCTTGTTCCAATCGCTCTTGCTTCTCCTGCTCGAGTCGCTCCAGCCGCTCCCGCTCTTCACGTTCACGCTCGGCTCGCTTGGCTCGTTCCGCCGCGAGACGTTGCTGACGTTCCTCCTCCTCCCTCTCTAACCGCTCTCGTGCCGCTTCTTCTTCTTCCTCCGCCTCGAGTGCAGCACGCCGGCGTTCCATCTCAGCGCGGAAGCGTTGATTCTTCCGTTCCGCCCGTCGCGTCTGCCCCTGGACACTCGCCCGACGCTGAGCTCGACGGTGTTGCTCCGCCTCACGCCGCCGCCGATAGGCCTGGATGATTTTCTCCTGCTGCTCCGGATCCACCTCCGGCGCCGGCCGGTACAGCGTCTCGGGCGTCGGAGCCGCCGGATCGTTCAAGCGCTCCAGCAGCAGGTCATACGACGCTTTGAGCCGAGAAAACTGTTCCGCCGCGTCGGGAGCGTCCGAGACATCGGGATGAACCGTCTTCGCCTTGCGCCGAAACGCCTTGCGCAGCTCATCCTCCGACGCGCCAATCGGCACGCCGAGCAACTCGCGTGGGTCGTACGCGTCAACCATTGGAGGCGGGCTCGAATCTGCTATCGACGAATGCACGGTCGAGCGTAGCCGCAGTCCCTTCGTTGCGCCGTATCAAGTAGTGCGAGGCGCCGTCCGGACCATGACTGACGTCGATCTCGAATAGGTCTGGCCGGCTCTGCACGAGGTCAACGAGTTTCCGGTACCCGTAGCTGCGTTGGTCGAATTCCGAGTACAGCTTTCTCGCCTTCAGTCCCAGAAACGCAAGGTCGACCCAACCATCATTTCGACGGTTGCCCTTCAGCCCGAGATCGATAGCAGCGTCAATCAACTGTTCCCAGACCAGTTCACCGGTGGCAGACTCGCCGGGTCTGGGGGGGTTGGATTGCATCTCAACTTGGCCGTCGGGGTCAGTCTCGAAAACATGATCCGCTGAGTTCTTCAGCGGATCACCGATAGGTGGTCCTCCGATAGATGCCGCCATCGTCACGACGCCGAGCCGCCTGAGATAGCGAATCACAGGTGTGAAGTCTGAGTCGGCCGAGACGATGCAAACAGCGTCCACCGCCCGATAGTCACCGAGATCGAGCGCAGTCTCGATCAGCCGCGCGTCAGTGCCGTTTTTGCCATCTGCAGATCGTGGACACTCGATGCACCAGAAGCCCAGCGTTTGCCAGTGTTGACGCCAGCGGCTTGTGCTAGCTTCGGACCAGTCGGCAAAGCTCCGGCGAATCGCTACATCAAAGTATTGCGCCTCCAGCCGTCGAATCACTTCGGGAATACCTGTGGGCCGGGCCTGATTTTCCGCGTCGACTAGCAGCGCCAGGCGATGTCGCTCAAGCGATCGCGTTCCGGGCTGCTGGCTTTTCCACCTGGCGGCAAACACGACGTTGGTTGTCATAACGGCTTCCCTCACGAAGCCAATGTTAACGCGTACTTCGACACGCGAGCGCCGAGCCTGCGCGCTTGCTCCCGGTCCAGATCGGTCACCTTCCGCACCGCCGTCGCGCCGTAGTAGCTGCCCGAGTGATTCATCGTTGAAGTCCAGGGCAACCCGACGATCAGCATTCCATGCCCAATCAACAGGTGTACCAACTGCAGCAGCGTCGCCTCCAGCCCGCCCGATGGACTCCATCCGGCGCTGAATGCCGCCGCCGGCTTGTCGGCCAGTTCGCCCGTCTCCCAGAGGTCGCCCGTGTAGTCCCACCAGTGCTTGAGTCGACCAGTAATTCCGGTCCAGTTGGGACTGCCCAGGATCAGCGCGTCGCATTCGACCAGCTCGTCCTTGTCCGCGATGTCCAGCGGCCGATCCCAGACTTCAACCCCCTCCACCGACGCGGCACCCTCGACGATCGACTTGGCCAGCTCTGCGACCAGCCTCTGCGAGTCGTATAGCACCAACACCGCAATCTTGTCTGACTTGCCTGAGTCGTCGGCCATCAGAGATCAGTTTCAAACCAGGCCGCTTGTCCCGGCATTTCTTCTACCCCGACACGCAGCCGCGCCAGTCCTGAAGGACCAGACGCAGCCAGCGATTCGATCAGCTCTTCCGCGATGTACTGCGACAGCCGCTCCGCCGTGCTGTTGTCGATCGGCAGTGCAGCGACATCATGTTTCGGCAGCCGATACGGAAGTTCGTCGCGGTACTGCACGATGTAGTGCGTGTCGTCATCGATAATCGTCAACGAGCGGGAGTTCATCTGCAGCAGGAACTTGTGGTCCAGCGTCTCGCAGACCTCGCGCGTCAGCCGCTTCAGCAGCGAGAAATCGATCACCCACGACTCTTCCGTCAGCGGACCGATCACTTCGACAAAGACGTCGTAGTTGTGACCGTGGATCGGCTCAAGTTCGTCGGCAAAGGTGGCAAAATGACCGGCGGCAAAGCGCAGGCGTTGGCGCTCGACCGTCACCGAGTGGGACGAAGACTGACTTGGAGGCTGATCGGGCATAGGCGTATCGTATCGCGAGTCCAGCGACGCACCGCTTAGCCTGCGTCAATGAAGCTGCCAGCGCCGAGAACGATCGCCAACTGGCTCCGCACCTGGCGGCCCGTGATTCTGCTTGGCATCCTGACCTGTGGCGCCTACGGACTCGTCCTCTACGGCTTCGGCATCATGACTGGGCCGATGCAGGAAGACGAGGGATGGTCTTCGGCGGCGGTCAATGCCGCATTCATGGGCTCGTACCTGCTCGGCGCCGCCGCCTCGCTGGTATCTGGACGGATTCTCGACACGTTTGGACCTCGACCAGTGCTCTGGACGGGTCTGATCGCCGGGACTGTGCTGCTGATGGCGGCGTCGTACTCCGAGCACATCTGGTTGTTCATCGTCTTCTGGACGCTGGGCGGCGCCGTCACCATTGCCGGACTCTTTTACAACGTCACGATGCCGATCGCGGCGCGCCTCTATCCGAAGCGGCAGACGGCCGCGATGACCGTGCTGGTCACGACCGGCGGGTTTTCGTCGGTGATCTTCATGCCGCTGACCGGGCTCTTCACGGAAGAGTTCGGCTGGCGCTGGGCCGTGCGGATTCTGCTGATCCTCGCTGCGGCGATCTCCTTACCGGCGGTCCTGACGGTTCGCAGGCTTCCGCCGATTCCTCCGCCCGACCCATCGCCAGCAACCGGTGGAACAGAGCGCTCAAGCCAACGCGGGTTCGGCGGAGTGGCGGAAGCGCTGCGCTCTCGTGAAGTGCAGATCATGTTGGTGATGGTGATTAGCAGTTCCTTCGCGCTCGGCGCGCTGCTGAATCACTTCGTACCCGCTTCCACTGCGGCCGGAATGTCGATCACGACCGCCGGCGCACTGACCGGATTGCGTGGATTCCTCTCGATCCCGGGTCGCGCGCTGATTGGCCCAATGGCATCTCTGCTCGGGTTGCGGCAGGCGCTTGGGGTTGGCTACGCAGTCATGTTGCTGGGCACATTCGCGCTGATCGCCGCTGGACCGATCTACTGGATCTACCTCTCGGCAATCATCGCGGGACTGGTCTGGGGTCAGACGATGCCCCTGCAGGGGCTGATTGCGTCCGATGTCTTTGGACTGCGACGCCTGGGCACACTGATGGCGCTGCAGACGGCCATGGGCAACGTCGCGCTGGCAATCGGACCGTTCGTCGCAGGGCTGCTGCTCGATTTGATGAGCGATGACTATCAGCCTGTGCTGTTTGCCATCGCCGGCGTGAATGGGCTGACGTTGTTGCTGCTGATCCTGATGGTGCGAGTCCATCGCAAGCCCCTGAAGCGACTGGCCGCTAATCTGATTGCCAGCAGACTTGCACCACAAAAGAATCAGTCGGCCGTGCGCTAGCCGCGCCATGCCGCTGGGCCATGCTGCAGGGAAAGGGATGAACCTCATGGGACGACTCGACGGCAAAATCGCGTTGGTGACCGGCTCTGCGCGAGGCATCGGCAAGGGCATCGCTACCGAACTGGCCAAGGAAGGCGCGGACGTCATTGTCGCTGACCTGCTCATTGATCTGGCTTACCAAACCGCTGGTGAGCTGCAGAACCGCCACGGCGTCACCACTCTGGCGCTAGAGATGGATGTCACCAGCGAGGACTCGATCTCGTCCAATGTCGAGAAAGCCATCGCCGAGATGGGCAAGATCGACATTCTCGTCAACAACGCCGGCGTCCCGCCCGACAACTTTGGCGCTGACGAGACTGAGGCCGACTGGGACCGTTGCTACGAGGTCAATCTCAAAGGCATCTGGAAAGTGACCTCAGCCGTCGCGCCCCACTTCAAGGAGCAGGGAGGCGGCAAGATCGTCAACATCGCCTCGATCGCCGGTCGTCTCGGAGGAGGCATGGCTTCCTACTCGGCCTCCAAGGCCGGGGCGATCAGCATCACCCAGTCGCAGGCCGCCGAGCTCGGCCGCTTCAACGTCAACGTCAACGCGATCTGCCCTGGACTGCTCTGGACCGACCTCTGGCGCCAGATCGAGGGTATGTTCGCCGGCGATCACACTGAGGAAGTCGTCGATCGGCGCGAGCGCTTCGAGGCCGTGATCGCCTCCAATATGCCGCTCGGCCGCGAACAGACCCCCGAAGACATCGGCAAAGCCGCCGTCTTCTTCGCCTCCGACGATGCCAACAACATCACCGGACAGTCCCTCAATGTCGACGGCGGCATGCGGATGAACTAACGCGCAACCGGAGCGAACCCGCACTCAGTCCAGGAGCCGCCGGGGCGACTGTCGGTCTGTTTGGCGACGTCCGGGATCACATCGCCTTGACGTAGAAGGCGAAGATCCATCGCAAGCCCTTGAAGCGACTGGCCGCTAATCTGATTGCCAGCAGACATGCAGCGCAACAGAACCGGTCAGCCGCGCCCCTATTGGGCACTGCTGTTGGGACAAGGAAGTACTTCATGGGACGACTGGATGGCAAGGTCGCGTTGGTGACCGGCTCAGCGCGAGGCATCGGCAAGGGCATCGCCACAGTTCTGGCGAGGGAAGGCGCCGATGTCATCGTCGCCGACCTGCTGATCGACCTTGCGTATCAAACAGCAGGAGATCTCCAAAATCGTCATGGCGTCACCACGATGGCGCTGGAGATGGATGTCACCAACGAGGACTCGATCGCCACAAACGTCGAGAACGCGATCGCCGAGATGGGCCGGATCGACATCCTCGTCAACAACGCCGGTGTCGCACCCGACAACCTCAGCGAGAACGAGGTTGAATCCGACTGGGATCGCTGCTTCGAGGTCAATCTCAAGGCGATCTGGAAGGTCAGCTCGGCAGTGGCTCCGCACTTCAAGGAGAACGGCGGAGGCAAGATCGTCAACATTGCTTCGATTGCTGCCCGACAGGGCGGCACGATTGCGGCCTACTCAGCTTCCAAAGCCGGAGCAGTCAGCCTCACGCAGTCCCAGGCGATTGAGCTCGGACCGCACAACATCAACGTCAACGCGGTCTGTCCTGGTCTGCTCTGGACCGATATGTGGCGCAAGCTCGAAGGCATGCTGGTCGGCGATGACGCCGACGAAGTTGTTGATCGCCGCGCCCGATTCGAGGCAATGCTTGCCGCTGCCTGCCCGCTGGGACGCGAACAGATGCCGGAAGACATCGGCAAGGCCGTCGCGTTCTTGGCCTCAGACGACGCCATGAACATCACGGGACAAGCGCTCAATGTCGATGGCGGCATCCGCATGAACTGAACCGCGACTCGACCAACATTGACTAACAGCGACCACATCCGAACAGCAAACCGAAGGATTTTCCAGCGATGACCGAAGAACTGCTCTACGACGTCCAGGATCATATCGCCGTGATCACCCTCAACCGCCCTGAGAAGCTCAACGCCTTCTCCAACGACATGCTCGACGCCTGGCAGGAGTCGATCACCCGCGCCTCCGTCGACCAGGACGTCCGCGTGATCATCATCACCGGCGAGGGCCGGGGCTTCTGTTCCGGCGCCGATGTCGGACGCGAGCGCGCCGGCGCTGACGTGCTCGGCGGCGACCCTAACGCTCCAGCCGCCAATCGCAACTCGTTGCGACATTCCGTCCAGCGAGTCCCGCGAGCCCTGTTCAATTGCGAGAAGCCATACATCGCCGCCGTCAACGGCGCAGCAGTCGGCGCGGGCATGGATATGGCCTCAATGGCCGACCTGCGGATCGCCTCCGACCGAGCCAAGTTCGGCATGGCCTACGTGCGAATGGCATTGATCCCCGGCGACGGCGGCGCCTACTACCTGCCCCGAATCGTTGGCATGTCCAAGGCGCTCGAACTGATGTGGACCGGCAAGATATTCACTGCCGAAGAGGCGCTCGAGATGGGCTACGTCTCGCAGGTCGTCGAGCACGATGACTTGATGCCGGCCACGCTGGGCCTCGCCGAGCAGATCGCCAAGATGCCGGCCGTCTCCGTCCAGATGATCAAGCGGCTCGCCTACCGCTCCGCTGAAACCGGCCTGCACGAGTCCCTCGAAATGGCCGACCACGCGATGGTCATCGCCCGCTCAACTCAGGACGCCGTCGAAGGCCCCAAAGCCTTCGCCGAAAAGCGAGAACCAAACTTCAAGGGCTTCTAGGCGAATTCAGGGATCCCCCCACTGGGGGAGCTGTCCTGCGGGGAGCTCAGGGGCCGCTCCCACGCTCTACACTTGAACCCCTGTCAGGAGCAACATGACTACTTCTGATGCCCCAACTGGAACGACGCCGGTCCGATATCGCTTGCCGGACCCACCGGAGCGTGAGTACGACGAAGTGACGGCGCAGCGCTACGTCTACATACCAGGCGCGCCGCCAAATCTGGCCCTTCACTACGGTCTTCCCGAGACCATGTTGCAAGCAGGAGATGAGTGGATCGCGGCGTCTCCGGGTTCGAGACCGCTGCTGCGCCCCGATCTGTTGATCGCCTTCGATGTTGACCCAGACCTGTATTGGGAACAAAACGGCTACGTGATCTCCGATCAGGGCAAGCCTCCCGATTTCGTGCTCGAAGTGGCCTCGAAAAGCACCGCGGAACGCGATGTCGGCTACAAGCGCGTCGAGTATGCCGCTATGGGCATTCCTGAGTACTGGCGCTTTGACCACACGGGCGACTGGCATGGCGCCAAGCTAGCCGGTGACCGCTTAGTCGGTACCCAATATGAACCGATCCCAATCGTTGAGGTTGAAGCCGGCGTGTTCGAGGGCAGCAGCGAAGTGCTCAACCTGACGCTGCGCTGGAGAGACAGCGAGCTGTTCTGGGTTGATCCCGCAACTGGCCAGCCAATCCCCGGAGTTGCAGACGAGCGCGCGGCGAGACTGGAAGCTGAGGCGCTTGCTCGGCTAGCCGAGACCCGGGCTCAAGAAGCCGAGGCTCGCACACAGGCTCTGGAAGCTGAGCTGCGTCGGCTGCAACAACTCCGCGATTAACTTTCCTGCGTTCAGTCGTCTGAAACGTAGATTGTCCCGTCTGAGACGCGCGTCTTGAACGTCTGGATGGCGTCCGGCTCGATCTTGTTCTTGATGAACGGCGGCGGAGTCGGCAACAGCTTGTGGATCACGTTCCAGACGCCGTTGGGCAACCACGACTTCGTCTTGCCCGTCCGCATGTCGAACTCTGAGTCGTGCCAGGGGCAGACGATGTGCGCGTTCTTCAACTCACCGACTGAGAGCGGCGCGAAGAGGTGCGGACACTTGTCCTGGACTGCAAACACTTCACCATGCACATTCGCGACACAAACTCGGGTACCGTCAAGATCAGCAGCGGTGACTTCACCCGGTCGCAGTTCCGACAACGGACAAACGGCGGTTTCGCTCACGGTGGCCTCCCTGACGTCACGTCAAATCAAGCTGCTGCTGTCACTGATCATCGCGTGGACGGCTACCACAGTCAACGCGCCTACTCTCGGAGCGATGCGCGAAGCCGCCCCGCTCATACACTGAGAACATCTCCCCGACAGTCGGGATGAACGGATATTCAATCATGGACTTCGAGCAGTACCTCTTCCCTCCGCGCGTGGCCATCGTCGAAGTGGCCGGACAGATCGGCGCAAGGATCAATCCACGCGAACTCTCCCGCACCTTCGACAGCATCGCCGAAAACCCGCGTTATCCCGCAGTCGTACTCGACATCGATTCGCCTGGTGGCGGCGCAGCCGCCTCGGAGGCGCTCTACCTCGCGGCCAAGCGACTGTCCGACAAGAAGCCGGTCGCCGCAGCGATTCGAGGCGTCGGAGCATCGGGCGGCTACATGATCGCCTGCGCAGCCAACCCGATCTTCGCCCTGCCCACGTCAGTCGTTGGTTCGATCGGCGTGATCTGGACCGCGCCAATGATCTCCGAGGCGCTCGACCGCGTCGGAGTCAAGATGCGTACTCGAGCTGCGGGTGAATACAAGGATATGGGATCTCTCTTCCGCGAGAACACCCCAGAAGAAGACCAGAAGCTCGACGCGCTGATCCACTCCGTTTACGAGCGCTTCGTCGACATCGTCGCCGAAGGACGCCCCGATCTGGAGCGTGATCGCGTCGCCGAACTGGCCTCCGGCGAGATCCACACTGGAGCTGAAGCACACGAGATCGGTCTCGTCGATCAGCTCGGAGACCTCAGCGACGCGATCGAGTGGGCCGCCGACGCTGCCAGCATAGAAAAACGAACCACACTCGTCCGACCCAAGCGAGGCCTCCTGCAAATGCTCATGACCCAGGGAGCCGACTCCCTGGCCAGCGCCTTGGTGGACAGCTTCATCGAGCGAGTCGACGCTGCAAGGTCAGAGCGACTACTCGAAGCTCGGATGCGTTTCAACCGCTAGACGATGGATGCCGCAACCTAATCTCGTCATACCCGCGCACTGCCGCGGGTATCTCGCTGTGCAGGGCCGTAACGCATAACGTCGTATAGAGCGCTGCGAGATTGCCGCGGCAAGCGCGGCAATGACGGAGCCAGGCGATCGCGAGAGCCTTCTAGTGCGCCTCAATAGGAAACAGACTGATCGCGTCTACAGCGTCCGCATCATCGTCGGGCCGTTGATGATGTCATCTGCATGCTGGTTGTCGTGCAAGGCCCAGGCCTCTAGCAGTGACAACGCATTGCCGGCAAACCCCATCCGCATCAACACCTGATCCTCAGTCAGCGCTGCGAAGTACATCGTCGACTTCTCCGCGCCCTCATGTAACTGCACGGCCAATGCGTCCACCGACTGTCCTTGAAATCTCTCTGCCCCGAGCGCGTTGGCACGATCTAGTTCCGGGCTCGGCACCGAGGGATCCGGTTTCCACTCTTCCAACGGCGACCCATTCAGCACCGCAATCAACACGTCGTGATAGCGACGGTCGGTGGCTGCCAAATGAGCCAGCACGTCGCGTCTCGCCCACCCCGGCGCTGCCGACTCCTTGAGCCAGACCGGACCCGGCAACGACTCCACCATCTTGATCAGCCGACGCCGTGCGCGTACGGCCCGGGTCAGTGGCACCCACAGGGCAGGGACAAAGTCGTCAGCCGGCAGCGGCGGTTCCGTCGCGAGCAGCGGACGGTCGTCCATCGCGCGAGCTACCAGCTCATCGACGGGTCGGGCGGACCCATCTTGCGATAGTTGCCGCCGTAGAACAGGATTGGCTCATCGTCCGACTGCTTCACAAACGCCTTGACCTCACCAATGATGATCTCATGGTCGCCGCCATCGACGACGGAATGAATGTCGCAATCGAAGACCATCGTCGCTGCCGCCAGCCGCGGCTGTCCGGTCTCACCGAGCACGTGCTCATGCTCGTCGAATTGGTGCGGCGGCGGCGGTCGCTTGCTGCTGGCGAAGAAGTTGGACGTGTCCATCGCCGTGTCGGGCAGAATGTTGACGGTGTAGGCGCCGGTTTCCTTGAGCAGCGGCAGGACGCTCGCGCTCTTGTCGACGCAGACCAGCACCAACGGGGGATCAAGCGACAGCGACGAAAACGACTGCGCCGTCATCCCAACAAAGTTCGGATCAGTCCCGGTCGTAACGACAGTGACGCCGCTCGGGAACATCCCCAGTGCATTGCGGAACTCTCGGTCATCGAAGTCCATGGTGGTTCCCTTTCGGCGTCTATCCGGCGGATGCTCAGTTTAACGCAGCGGCAGATCGAGCACCGTCATCAACCCGCGCCGAGTATGAGGAATTACCCGAGCCGCCCGCAGCGCCGCCGCCGCCGTCGCATCGTCGCCAAACACTCCGCCCTCGAATCGCAGCTTCAATGGCGGCGTTCCGTCGACCACGATCTCGTCGTACTCCTCATCAATCGACGCGTTTGCTTCGAAGTGCAAGCGGACACGATGCCCGTCATAGGTCGAACCTTCCAGCGTCTCCAGCGTCCCCTGAACGAGCTCCTGACCTTCAACCTCGCAGGGAACCATGTCGTGCTGCCAATCAACGAGCTTCCAGCCCAGCGAGTAGGCAAGCAATCTGGCCGACTCCACCAGCCCTACATGGCCGAATCCGCCCGCATCGCGCTTTTCCTCCCACTGCGCCAGCGAGATCCCCATCCCGACCTTCTCCTGGAATGGAACCCGCCGCCGCGATGGATCCTGCACACGGCGCACCGATACGGACTTGATGCTGTGCGAAATCGCCGACATAGACGCCGGCAGCGCATCCATCAGGAACCCAGGGTTCACACCCGTACCGACCACGGTGCGATCGGCCCGCCGAGCCAGCAGGTCCAGCCCCGCCGCAATCTCCGGATGCCGCGCCTGGGCAAAGGCCAGTTCCTCGCAGGTCGAGACGACATGCAAGTCCTGCCGCAACGCCTCTTCGATCTGTGGGGATACCTGCTCGAGGTACGAGCCGGTGCAGTGAATCAGAATTCCCCCGTCCGATCGCGCATCAACTCGCGCTGCTGACACGGCCTGCCGGATCATGATCTCCGGAGCGCTATCGATGAAGTCAGAAAGGGGCTTGCCTACCATGTCGGGATTAATCTCGACTGCGCCCACGACTTCAAGGAACGGATCACTCAGCGCCGCCTCAGCGATCCGTAGTCCGATCGGTCCAAGCCCTTGCACGATTACGGGAAGTGGAGCGCTCATCCGGTACCTCCAGCACGTCGTCGATATACGGTGATAATCTCAGTGGTCTGCGCCTACGGTAGCAACGAAATCGAGTCCGTCATGGCCGACTACCCGGACCACAACGCCGAATCGATCGAAGCATGGGAACAGAACGCCGAGTTCTGGGACGAGGCCCAGGGCGATGATGGCAACTACTGGCAACGCGTCCTGGTCTTCCCCAACACGCTCGAGCTCCTGGAGCCGGTCCCCGCCTCGGTGCTGGAAATTGCCTGTGGCAACGGAAACTTTGCGCGACAGCTCGCGAGGCTAGGAGTCTCAGTGACCGCCACCGACGGATCGCAGGCTCAGCTCGACGCCGCACGGGAGCGCTCCGAGGGTATGCCGATCAACCTGGTCAAACTCGACGCCACCGACCGTGCCCAACTGGCCGCCCTCTCAGGCGCAAAAGACGCTCCGTTCGGAGCCGCGGTATGCAACATGGCGCTGATGGATATCGCCGAAATCACGCCAATCTTCGACATGCTCCCGCTCGCCCTCGCCGAGGGCGCCCCGTTCATCTTCTCTGTCCTTCACCCGGCGTTCACGCCAGGCCCTCATGTGAAGCTCTACAGGGAGCGGACCGAGACCTCAGACGGACGATTCATCGAAGAGTCGGGCATACGCATCACCAGTTACCTCAACAGAGGAGTGGGTCATGGCGTCGCCATCGTCGGTCAACCGGCCATCCAGCCCTACTTCGACCGCACCCTGACCGAGCTCTTTGAAACCGCCTTCAACCGAGGCTGGGTGCTCGACGGAATTCGAGAACCCGCGATCACCGACGGAGGAACGGGAGACGCCGAAGGTCGGCTGAGTTGGGACCATCTGCCGGATATCCCGCCAGTGATGGTGGCCCGCCTGCGTCATCGGGGCTAGTCCGGTCAACTGCGGCTGTCAGGGTGTTCGTAACCCTTGTAAGCGTCGCGTCGTGGTGCGATGCGAGCGACAGTAATCTCCCGTTGTCCCGAACCGGGCCGAAAGAGAATTCGGTAACCGTTTTCTCGCACGCGGTAGCGGAAGCGCACGCCTTAGTCGTCCCAGTCATCGAGTTCGTCGAGGTAGTGCAGCTTGGTTCTGCCCGCTGCCAAGTCTTCGTCGAGTCTGCGCAACATTTCGACGAGGTTGTCCTCGGCTTCGGGCGTCAGCTCAGGCTCGTAACAGATCCCAACTCCAGGGTCGGGATTCCACATCGGTACCCAGGCATGGCCCTCCGCGTCAATCATCCTCCGCGCCAGTCGCGATTCCGTCCACTCCCACCATGGGTGCTGGGCGCAGAACTCGTCGAACGGCATGCCCTTGCGACTGCGTATCTCCGCCACCGACGTGATCGGCTGAGGCTCGGCGTGACTGTGCGTCTTCTCCAGCACCATGTCAGGCCTCCCGTTGCATCTCAGACTATCGGCTTTCTTGAACAGCGGAGAGCCCCCGCCTCCGCTACGCAGCACCTCCACCAACACGAGAACTTCGCACATGTCGGTCAGCGTGCATTCGAGCCAGCGCGGGCGACCACAAGGGTCGCCCCTACCGGAGCTCAGAACGACCGGCAACAGGATTGCGCGCACCTCTCCCAAAGGAGGAGGCCCAACGCAGGCGCCTATGGCATCGGCGACCACTCGGTCGGCTGAAGGAGTCGGTTCTCGATGTGGTGTACCAGCGGACCGTTCTCCTCGGACGCGGCTCGCGCGGCTTGCCACTCCGGATCTGCGGCGAAGCTCTTCCAGGCTTCCTCGCGCTGGCCGTGATTCTCGTAGCTGAGGATGTACCACAGCTCATCCGAGCGACCGCCGACCGAGTTTGTCCAGTAGCCCACGTTGTGGATCCCGTGGCGCTCAAACAGCTCCATCGTGTGGTCGCGGAAGCGCTTCATCAGGCTGCCCATTTTGCCCGGGTGCGCCGTGTAGATGCGAAGTTCGTAGATCATCAGTCGTTCCTCTCTCTGTGCTCAGTCGTTCAAGACGTACATGCGTAACGCCGACGGATACTCTCCGCCGCGACGAATCGAGTTGATCGCCGGCAGCATCTCGGTAGCCGAGTTGACTGATCCGCCGTCATTCGAGTTCGTCATGAAGCGAGGGTAGTTGCTGCTCGACACTTCCAGCCGAATTCGGTGTCCAATGTCGAATCGATGCCCCAGCGACGCCAGCTCTACGGTCACTTTGACCACCTCGCCCGGGGTCAGGAACACTTCGCGGTCAAAGCCTTCGCGGAACCGAGCCCGCATAATCCCGTCAACCAGCGAGACCGCCTTGCCGTCCGGATCGACATCGACCAGTTTGGCCGTAATGTCGGTGTCGGGACGATCGCTGGAGAACCAGATGTCAACTTCGACCAGCCCGGCGACATCAACCGCTTCGGTCAGCGGCTCAGTGGTGTAGCAGAGCACATCGTCCCGACTCTCTGCACGGCTCTGGTCGCGCGGTCCAGGCATTCCAATCGCCTGCTGCAACGTCGATCCGCCATTGGTGATCACGGGCTTGTAACCGGTGTACATAAACTCGTCCCAGCGAAGATCCTCCTCGGGACATTCTGGAGTCAGGCGGCCATCGCCATAGTGCAAGTTGCCTCCTCCGTGAGAACCGAGGTAGAGCGTCTGTTCCTCTGCATTCGGCGGAGGCCACGATTCCGCGGTGCGCCACTCGTTCGCGCCCATCAGGAACCAGCGCACGTTCGACAATTCGCGATCGCGGCCCTTCAGATGTCGATCGAGGAAGGCATTGATGTCGGCGATCACATTCGCCGCAGCCGCTGCGCCAGTCGGGCCGAACTCCAACTCGCCTAGCCAGCGGTCGTAGTTGGTGTGAGCCCAGGGACCCATGATCAGGTGCTGCTCGGGATTTCCCTCCGCCGAGATGCCGCGGAAGTTATGCACCGTGCCAATGCCAAAGATGTCGAACCAACCGCCGATATGCAGCATCGGCACCTGGAAACGCGAGTAGTCGGCAGAGTGCCGGACGGACTCCCAGTAATCGTCGCGGGTCTCATGTTCCAGCCACTCGTGCCAGTAAGCAGCCACACCCTCCTGGGAAATCCCCGGCATCGAGTTCAACGGACGGCTGCCTAGCAACTGGAATCCATTACCCATCACTGCTTCAGTCAGCTCGCCGGCCGCCTCCGCCGGCCGGCTATGGTTCTGCTGCAGATACCCAGTCGCCGCCAGACCGCTGCCCCAGAGTCCAACAAAGCCCAACTGAAATGCGCCGCCCTGATACGTCCAGCCGTCGTAGTAGTCGTCGGCCGTGATGATTGGAATCGCGCAGCGCAGGGACGGCGGACGCTCCCGAGCCGCCAGCATCGTCGTCGCGCCGACATACGACGGCCCGTAGATCGCCGTGTTGCCGTCGCACCAGGATTGCGCCGCCACCCACTCCAGCGTGTCGTACCCGTCCGGCCCTTCCTGGTGAAACGGCTTGAAGTCGCCCTCCGATGCATAACGTCCGCGCGTATCGCAAACCACCACCGCATACCCACGCTCGGCCAGCTTCAGTGCGCTGGGCATCACCGCGACGAGGCCAGCTCCCGACATCTCCTTGTCATAGGGCGTCCGCGTCACGATCCCAGGCACAGCGTTGCCGGGTTGATCCGCGTCCTCGGGTCGGTAGAGGTCGGCGCGCAGGATGACGCCGTCACGCATGGGAATTTCGAGGTTCTTCTCGACGATCACTCGTTCGACGGCCACAGCACACTCCAGTTCGTACACCTGTCTGACGAACGCTATGCTAGAAAACGAGAGTTGGACAGGGGAAACCGATGACCACCAACGTGGATGCAAGCGAACTGGGCATCACATTTTCGGATGTGGCGCGCTCGAAACTGGTAGAGGTCTTGACCGGTTATCCGGAGGAGGTCGCCGGACTGCGCCTGAAGATCACCGGGCGTACCTCGGATGGCTTCGAGCATGTCCTGACCATCGTCGAGAAGGGCATCGAGCCGGATGGCGACGCCACCGTGCAGTATCCCGACTTCCTTCTCTACGTCGAGGGCGAACACATCGAAGATCTGCGCGGCACCAACGTCCACTACGAATTCAAAGGCCCCAACGTTTCCGGCCTCGAATTCCATAACCCCAATCCCGTCTGGCGCGACCCACTGGCGCAGGAAATCCAACGCATCTTCGACGAGCAGGTCAACCCCCAGATCGCTGCCCACGGCGGGTTCGTGCAACTGCTCGAACTGCGTGGCAAACGAGCCTACATCGAAATGGGCGGAGGCTGCCAGGGCTGCGGCATGGCCAACGTCACACTCAAGCAAGGCATCGAAGTCGCCGTCAAAGAAGCCCTCCCCGAAATCGAGGAACTCGTCGACATCACGGACCACCAGTCTGGCGACAATCCCTACTACAAGCCCTCCAAGAAGTAGCTCTCCAACTCCACTATTCCTACTGGCCTTCTCAGGTCAAACGTATGCTCCGTTGCCCCGTGCTTGACACGGGGCCCAGACCTCAGCGTCGGCGCGCGGCATGAATCTAATGCTCACGTCAGGCGTGGAGCGGAGCATCCCGCGCTCGACCGCTGTATTGATAGGCAGGTCGACTCGCGTGCCTGGTTGGGTGCTCTAGGCCCCGTGTCAAGCACGGGGCATCGGACTTGACTGGGTTGGCGCCCCAACGCTCACTCTGATTGTGGAACCAAGAGGGGCGATATGGTGAGTCCGTGACACAAGTCCTCCTCATCTCCACCTACGAACAAGGCCACCAGCCACTCAGCATCGCCGCTCCCGCTGCGGCATTGAAGGCAGCCGGACACCAGGTCCGATCGATCGATCTCGCAGTCGAGTCAATGCAGTCCGAAGCACTCATCGCGCAGGCTTCCGACGCCGACTTGATCGCCATCTCCACCCCAATGCACACCGCTGCCAGACTCGGTACGCGGATCGCTCGGACGCTCACCGGAATGTCAGACAAGATTGTCTTCTACGGTCTGGCGGCCAACTCCTTGCGAGACTCCGGACTCGGAGCCGCAATCAGCGGCGACACCGACCTGCAGCTCGTCGCCATGGCCAACGGCGAGTCTCCGTCGACGCTATTCGACCGTGAACGTCGATTGGTCCCCGACAGGTCGATTCTGCCCTCAATCGACCAGTATGCGAGATACCGCGACGCCGACGGCATCTCGCATCTGTCTGGCTACGTCGAGTCCACCCGAGGCTGCGCCCACCGCTGCACCCACTGTCCGCTGACGCCGATCTATGCCGGTCGGCTCCGCCTCAACGGCGGCGAAACCGTTCTTGCAGACATCGACCAACAGGTCGCCGTCGGCGCAGAGCACATCACCTTCGGCGATCCCGATTTCCTCAACGCGCCCGACTTGGCCATGCGACTGCTGCGCGAAAGCGCGCACAACCATCCAGGCCTGACATTCGACGCCACGATCAAGGTTGAGCACCTGATTGAGCATCAAACGCTTCTGCCGGAGATGGCTGAACTCGGCGTCACCTTCATCGTCTCCGCTTTCGAGTCTGTCGACGACCAACTGCTCGAAGTCCTCGACAAAGGCCATACCGCCGCCGATCTTGACACAGTACTCCAACTGACGGACCGCGCTGGCATCGCCATTCGTCCAACCTGGCTGCCATTCACACCCTGGACCGCGGCGCAGGATTACCTGGACCTGCTCAGGTTCGTTGAGACGCGACACCTGGTCGACCTCACGCCGCCAGTGCAACTCGGCCTGCGACTGCTCACGCCGGCAGATTCGCCGCTGGTCGAGCCGATGCGCGACATGGGTTCGCTGGTTGATTACGACACCGACGGTCTGACCTGGCAATGGCGACACAAGAACCCAAGGATGGACGATCTCCAGTCGCAGATCGCGAGCATCGCCGAGCGAAGCGGAACGTTCGCCGCCATCAAAGCGGTGGCTTGCGAAACCCTGAGTGTCAAACCATGGCCCAACGTCGAGGCTCCACACGTTCACCGACCCGGCCTTACCGAAGACTGGTTCTGTTGAGCCGAGCCCACCGGGGACCAGTTGGCTCCTCTCAGCCTCAACCAATCAGTCAGCCCAATCAGCCTGATCGAGCTATAGGCGCGCCTTCTCGATTGCAACACATCCCCATATACCTGCTCCGCTCCTCCGTCATATCCGCGCAAACGGTGGGCTTTGAAAACTCCCTTTCTCCCCCCTTGCGGGGGAGATGCCGGAGGCAGAGGGGGGTCCGCTGTTCGGGATCCCTATCTGGTCATTGTCAGCCGACCCCCCCTCTGTCACTCCGTGACATCTCCCCCCGCAAAGGGGGGAGAGGAGATTCGGGAGTTTTCAAAGGTCTCCGCTTGCCGCCGGTATCTCGCAGCAAGTTGTAAGCGAGCCTAGTCAGCTTCCAACCGACGCAACCGATCCACCAGCAGCTTCGCGTCGTCCAACACCGCCTGCTGATGCGGTTGCAAATCCTGACCGCCGGCCGTCGCCGAGTTGTCCTCAAACGGGTCGCCCGCAATCGATCGCACGCCACTCATCTCCTCGACGACCGCCAGCCCACAGAACGGTACGTACGTTGGGCTGTAGCCACCTTCATGACTCATCACCAGCCGTCCCGAGCACAGCTCATCGGCAGCCGCCATAAGGTCCCTCGTCATTTCCCGATACGTCTCCGAGTACGCCATCATCCGCCCCAGCGGGTCATACATGCTGCCGTCAAAGCCAGACGGAATCAGGATCAGGTCCGGCTTGAACGCCTGCATCGCCGGTACGACGACCTGGCGAATCGTCTCGACATACGCGCCATGTCCACTCCCCGGCGGCAATGGAATATTGATGTTGTATCCGTCGCCCTCGCCCTCGCCCTGGTCTTCCATCGCGCCACTGTTGCGCGGATACCACTGATCCTGGTGGATCGACATCGTCAACACATCGTTGCGGCTATAGAACGCCTGTTGAGTGCCATTGCCATGGTGGACGTCCCAGTCCAGTGTGGCGACTCGGTCGATGCCGCGCTCAGCCAGGGCATGCATCGCCGCGATCGCGACATTGCCAAAGATGCAGAAGCCTCGTCCACGGTCACGCTCCGCATGATGCCCCGGCGGACGAGTTAACGCATACGCATTATCGACGTCGCCATCAAGCACGGCATCGACAGCAGTAATCGTGCCGCCGGCCGCGAGCAACGCAATCTCATAGCCGCCGTGCGAGAACGGCGCCCCTTCGCCGGCATCTCCACCATCTGCTGCCGAGAGCTCGCGCACGTGGTCAACGTACTCAGGCGTGTGGAATCGCAGCACCTGCTCCAGGTTGGCCGAGCGTGGCTTGAGCTGAATCAGGTGCTCGGAAAACTCCGAGACATCGAGCAGATTGTTCAGGCGACGCTTGGTGTCCGGATTCTCCCAGTGCTCCCAGGCCTGCATCCAGCGCCGCAACTGGGGATCCATGGCTTTGGTGCGCCCAGTGTCGTGCCACATGTACAGCTCGTGGTACACCCATCCCGTTCGCCGTTCAGCCATGACATTGCCTCTCGTCAGCCGCCGTTTGCGGCGATATCTCCAGAAGATTCTGAGGCAGTCTAGTCAGGCAGCGCACACTGCGCGGACCGCTATCGGTCGTATTCTGAATCGGCTTTGTCCAACTCTCCGTCCAGCCCAGAACCGTTCGAGTTACCACTACACCGACCTCTGGCGGCGCGTCTCCTGCCCTCCAACTTCTACTACGGATGGGCCATTGTCTTCGCCTGCGCCGCGCTACTGTTCGTCTCCGTCGGCGTCGGCTACTACGGGCTCGCGGTCTACCTCGGGCCCCTGCGCGAGTTGCACGGCTGGAGCAACTTCGAAGTCTCATTCGCAACAGGCCTGTACTTCGCGTTCTCAGGACTCTCGTCGGCCGTCGTCGGACCGCAGATCGATCGTCACGGTGCTCGGCGCTGGATGATCCCCGGACTGCTCCTGATCGGCCTCGCCTCCGTCGGTATCGGCCACGTGACCAGCCTCTGGCAGCTCTATGCCGCTTACATGGGACTGGCCATCGGTTCCGGCATGAGCGCCGGCGTCGCGGTCAACGCGACCCTGGCCCGGTGGTTCCTGCATCGACGAGCCTGGGCAATGGCCGTGTCGTCCACCGGCGTCTCGCTCGGAGGCGCCGTGCTCTCGCCGCTCAACACCACGCTCATCGAGAACTTCGGACTTGACATCGCCACGCCGGTCATGGGTGGGCTGATCCTCATCGTCGGAATCCCCATCGTCATCTTTGTGCTCGTCTGGGATCCACGCCAGATGGGGTTGCCCCAGGACGGGCTCAGACGCGCGACCACGATGATCACGAGCGTGGCCAGGTCAACCGCGAATCAGACGCGGACGTGGACCATCAAGCAAGCGATGGGCACGGTGCCCTTCTGGGCAATCTTGATCAGCTTCGTCATCGTGTTGTTAGCCCAGACCGGGTTCATCCTGCACCAGGTCGCGTTCCTCGAGGAGAGGCTCGGTTCACTCACCGCAGCAGGCACAACACTCTCCCTGACGGCAGTGGGCAGCATCATCGCGCGGCTGATCGTGGGACGCTTCTTCGCCGACCGAGTGGATCTGCGCATCCTCACCGTCATCATGTTTCTCGTACAAGGAACCGCCGCCCTCGCCGTGATTCACATCGAGCATCCAATCGCCACGTTCATCTCCATCCTCATCTTCGGCTTCACCATCGGCAACGTCTACATGTTGCAGTCGCTGCTCACCTCCGATGTCTTCGGCTACGTCAGTTTCGGCACCGTCTACGGTCTGATTGCGATGGCCACACAACTATCCAGCGGCTTCGGACCATTGCTCATCGGGGCTCTGGAAGACATCACCGGTTCCTACGACTTGCCACTCACGCTCGTCGCCGTCCTCACCTACGCCGCCCTCATCCCGATCTACTTCGCCAAACCGCCCAAGATGATGCTGCGACGAGCCGTCAGCCAGCTGATCACAAGAACCGCCCCCCAACGAGCAGCAGGCGGTCGGAGTATCTTGAATCCATAGAGAAGTATGCAGGGAAGTGAACCATGCCCGGTGCGAATGAGCCGAAATCCGCGCAAACGGATCAATCCAAACCATCAGAAGAAACAGTTGAAGCGCCCCGAAAGCCAAAGCCTCCTCCGGACGGTGGTCCGCTTCGCGTGACCAAGAGAAGCGTTTAGCCATGCGACCAGGGCAGCAAGAGCGTCCCCACTAAGGCTGCGAATTCAAGCACTAGCCCTATCGCCGCCATTTGGAACGCGCGAGTTCGCACATTCAGGACTTCCCCGTTGAGTTCGGCGCCGTGCATCAGGGACGCGAGTCCGCGGGCCTTCATTTCCTTGAGGCCCTGCCATTCGTAGTTGCTGTACCAAGCCGTGTCCATCCCTGACGCCCAAACTCTCGGCCACAGAGCAAAGACACCTGACCCGACGGCGACAGAAGCGCCCACAATCACCAAGATCGCTGATATGCCCCTTGCCGAAGAGTCAAAATCCACGTTGCCGGCGATCAACAGCGTGCCTATTCCGACTACCGCCCATCCAACAATCGCGACAACTCTCGAATCAACAGCCGAGAAATTCTGTTGCTGGGATGCAAGGACACGATGAGCTTCTGCCAGAAGAAAGTCAATCTCTGGCTCTGTGAGGGAATCCGCCCATTGATTCAGCCTTCGGGGCGTTTCATGTTTGCTCACAGAACAAACGCGATCTTCGACCAGGCCTCCCGCAACGCCGACTCCACCTCAGCCGGATCCTCGCCTCTTGCGAAAATGAAACCGGGATAGTCGGCGCCCTCCGGCAGCGGGATCAGCATGTCGCCGACCCGCGCCTCCATTTCGATGTCTTCAATCAAAGGAACTGCCGCTGCCTCGTCCAGACCGACTATCTCCCGGATCCGGCCCCGCCCCATGATCGGCATCATCATCACTCCAGCCGCGGTCGCCTCTCGGTTCAACGTCTCCAGCGGCGCGTTGATCGCGTGGCGCAAGACAATCTCCTCTAGCGACATCCCCGCGCCAAATCGCAACGTCCGAGCACACAGCCCGCCAATCGTCCGCGCCGCCACATCCACCGGCCAGGCGCCTGCTTCATTGAGTCTCAGTTCTGCGTGCAACGGACCGTCACGCAGGCCAAGTGCCTCTGCCGAGCGCCGAGCCGTTTCAACGACTTCCTGCACATCCTCGTCTGGCAGCCGCGACGGAGTCACATAGATGGTCTCTTCAAAGAACGGACCATCCAAAGGATCAGGCTTGTCGAACACGGCGAGTGTGTGCAGCTCTCCATCTCTCAACAACCCTTCGAGCGCAACCTCGACACCAGGGATAAACCCCTCAATCAGGTAGCGATCAACCAGATCGCCGCATTCCTCTTTTGCCGAGTTTGACCGAAGCATCCGAGCCAACCGAGCCAGCGCGCGCTCAAATGACACCGGATCGTTTGCCCGCATCACTCCGCGAGATCCATTCAGTCCCAGCGGCTTGATCACTACTGGAAAGTCCAGCTTGGACGCTGGAGAGGGTTCGTTGAAGCGGAACACTCGCCACCAGGGAGAGCGAATACCATGCGCGTCCAGCGCACGACGCAAGGCCGACTTGTCTCTCGTGCCGATCACCGATTCAGGGCTATTGCCCGTCAGTTGCAGCTCCGAGCTGGCATACGCAGCGAGCACTGTCCCCGGATCATCAACGGCCACGACTGCGTCGAGCGGGAATCGATCGGCGTATCGCGCAACGGCTCGCGCGCCTTCTTCAAGGTCGTGATAGGGCAGCGTCAGCCAGCGACCGGGATACATGTCGGCCAATGGCTGATCGATGTCCGATGCAACAACCACATCGAGACCAAGTTGGTCGGCTGCCGACATAAAGTCGGGCGCGCGGTAGGAAGCGGTGGGAATCAACAACATGACACGCGGCATGGCGTTAGCCTATCCGCTAACCCGGAAACATATGCTGCAATCAATGACCACCGCGACCGACCGCCAGACCCAGACCATCCAGATCGAAGGCATGCACTGCGCCGCCTGCGTCAGGCGAGTAGAGCGGGCGCTGGTCAAGGTTGATGGCGTCTCCGAGGCCACGGCCGATTTCATCGCCGGACGGGCGATCATTGAAATCGATCGGCCCGTTGAACAACCAATGCTGAGCGCAGCCATCTCCGGCGCCGGCTACGAGTTGATCGACTTCGACGATGAGAACGAGCAACCCGGCATCCGTGAGATTCGCCCCCAACTGCTGAGGGCTGTTCCCGCGCTACTCGTTGGTTGGGGCATCTTCTTCGCGATGCAGGCCAACCGTTGGGCCGACATCAACTGGAACCCGGACACCGTCTTTCCGGTCTTTTTCGTCCTGGCCACTCCAACGCTGGCCTGGGGCGTCTGGCCGATGCTCCGAAACGCCGCCCGAGCCGCCGCACGACGCACCACCGACATGGACACCTTAATCGTCCTTGGCGTCGCCGCCGCATGGGTATACAGCACGGTCTCGGCGCTCGCCCCCGCAACACTTGAAGGTGCCGATGCTTCTCGAGACGTCTTCTTCGACACTGCCCTGATCATCGTCGGCTTCGTCAGCCTCGGCCGAGCACTGGAAGCCCGCGTCCGCCTGCGCGCAGCGGCGGCGTTGACTCGCCTCCTGGAACTCGCCCCACAAACTGCGCGAGTCGTAGAAGACGGCCTCGAGCGAGACATCCCCGCATCGGATGTCCAAGTCGGCGACGCTGTCCGCGTTCGACCCGGAGAACAGGTCGCGGTCGACGGCGTCGTCGTCGTCGGCGAGAGTTCCCTCGATGAAGCCCTGCTCACCGGCGAGAGCGTCCCCGTCACGAAGGTACCCGGTGACACGGTCTTCGCCGGCACAATCAATGCCGAGGGCGCATTCACGTATCAGGCAACACAAGTCGGATCAGCGACCGCGCTGGCTCGAATCACAGCAACAGTGGAACGGGCTCAGGCCTCGAAAGCGCCAATCCAACGCCTCGCCGACCAGATCGCCGGCGTCTTCGTCCCAACTGTCGTCGCGATCGCGGTGATCACATTCATTGCCTGGGCGATGTTTGGGGACAACGCCAGTTGGACTTCAGCCGTCGTCAGCGCCGTCGCTGTGCTGGTCGTGGCATGCCCATGCGCCCTTGGACTGGCGACCCCCGCAGCCGTCGCTGCAGGCTCGGGCCGAGCTGCGAGACTCGGCATTCTCTTCCGTGACGCCGAAGCGCTCGAATCGGCAGGCAAGATTGACACCGTCGTCTGGGACAAGACCGGGACGCTCACCAGCGGACGACACGAAGTGACGTCAGTCCAGCCAAACGGCGTCGAAGATGACGAACTCATCCGACTCGCCGCCACAGTCGAACAGGAATCGGAGCATCCGCTGGCAGCAGCCATCGTGGCTCACGCCCAGGATCGCGATCTGAAACTCGGCAAGGCAGTCGACTTTCGCAGCAGACCAGGAAGCGGCGCGACCGCCATCGTTGACGGCGAAATCGTTGTCGTCGGCAACGAACGCCTGATGTCTGAGCATTCAATAGGAATCGAAGACTCAGAGTCGGTATCGACTCCCGTCTACACCGCCCAAAAAGGCAACCTGATCGGAACACTCCGGCTCAGCGATCAACCAAAGCCAGGAGCAAGCGAGGCCGTGAAGTTGCTGAGTTCACGTGATGTGAATTCCGTGCTGATCAGCGGCGACACCGAGCCAGTTGTCCGGGCTATCAGTGAAGCAGTAGGAATCGTGAGTTATCACGCCGGTGCACTGCCAAGCGAGAAGGCGACGCTCGTCGCAGAGCATCAGTCCAGCGATCGCAGGGTAGCGATGGTCGGCGACGGAGTTAATGACGCCCCGGCGCTCGCACAAGCCGACCTCGGCCTTGCTATGCGCACCGGTTCCGACATCGCGCTCGAGACCGCTCAAGTCGCGCTGATGCAGTCCGATCCTCGCCGTGCCGCCCAGGCAGTCCTGCTGGCCAGAGCCACCCGATCTGTCATCCGACAAAACCTGGCCTTCGCCTTCTCTTACAACATTCTGCTCATCCCGCTCGCCGCCGGACTCGCCGTGCCAGTCTTCGACGCCGTCGGAGGAGTCCCAGGAGGCCTCAACTGGCTCTTCGGAGACAGAGGCCAGTTCGAGCCCATCGCCGCCGCCCTGGCCATGGTCGCCAGTTCTCTCTCTGTCCTCACCAACGCCCTCCGGCTCAGCCACTGGCGAGCATAAGAGGATCCTCAAACCACAGAAGAGTGTCTCACTCCGGATTCCCAGTCCCCGCTTCACGGAGACGTTTGAACAACTCCCGGATCTATCTGCCCCCCTTTGCGGGGGGAAATGTCACAAGGTGATAGTGAGGGGGTCTGCCGGTGGCATCCAGATAGGAGTGACGGAAAGGGAAACCCCCCTCTGCCTTCGGCATCTCCCCCGCAAGGGGGGAGAAGGGGAGGTGGCATGTGGCAATGCAACAGGCCTATCTGCCCAGTCCCTCAACTCCTTCGACTTCATCGGACGACAACTCCTCCGACGGCGGAATGCCCGCCGAAGAGTCAATCACCACAAACCGACGATGTAACTCGGCAAAGTAATCTCGCACCGCCTGATCCCGTACCTCGTCGGTCCACCCCAGCCTGCGCGCCATGACCTCGGCTGTTGGACCTGCCGCGCTGCGACCCAGATCTTTGGTCAAGCCAACCACCGTGCGCCGCAACAACACGTCGGCGACGGTCCGCGCGCCCTCATGTTCAACCGCGTACGCCACCTGCGCCCCGATATCGCGATGGTGAGTCGAAACAGGCGCAGCCAACGACGAATCGGAAGCCGCATACGCCGCGACCTCCGGCGCTCTCGGCCCGTACACCATCCGCAGATGCTCCTGTGTCTCTGGTGGCAAGAACACCGCGCGGCTAGTCGGCGCCTTCGGTAACGCGGCGATGCCACGCGCCCTCGGACGACCGATCTGTTGCGCCACTGCCTCTGCCGCCGTCCGTCCGAGATCGGCCGCAGTCGTCAGCTTGCCGCCTACCAGCGAGACCAGCCGCTCCACACCTTCCGATGCGTGATCGGCCACGATCGAACGGCGTGAAATGGCGCCCTCGAAGACTCCATCGCCAGCTCGCGCCAGCGGACGAACTCCCGAGTAGGCATACAGCACATTCCGATGCTCGATTCCGAGACCGGGCAGAATCCGCGCCGCCTCGGCGATCATGTAATCAATCTCCCAGCCGGCCGCACGAACGTCCGACGGATCCTCATCGTCGCGAACATCGGTCGTGCCAATGATGTGGTGATCCAGCCACGGCGTGACGAACATCGGTCGAGCATCCGACTTCGCACTGGCCAGCACCGCATGCTTCGGGCCTCGACCGTTCAGGTCAATCACCAGGTGCGATCCTCGCGTTCCACCGATCCGGCGCTTTAGCGATCGTCCCGTCGCGTCGAGCACCGCATCCACCCACGGCCCCGCAGCATTGACCACAAGCCGCCCCGACGCCGTCGACCGCTTACCGGTCAGCACGTCGTGAAAATCGACGCCTCGCACGCTCCCACCATCAACAATGATGTAGTCAACCGCCGCATGATTGCGCAGATCAGCGCCCGACGCCCGCGCCTGCGCGAGATACTCCAGCGTCAACCGCTCCGGTGACCAGACCTGGGCATCGTGATAGAGATACGCTGCCTTCAGCCGATCCGTAGAAATCGAAGGCTCAAAGCGTTGCAACTCCCGTTCCGAAAACGACGAGTGCCAGGGAGACACCTTCCGAGGTGACAACAAATCGTACAACGCAAGTCCCGAGCGGATGTACCACGCTGGCCGAGGGTCACCCTCGTAGACCGGCAAGATGAATCCCATCGGACGTACGAGGTGCGGCCGCTCGCGCAACAGCCGTTCACGAGATTGAAGCGACTCATGAACCAGTCGCGCGTCTCCGGTTTCGAGATAGCGCAAACCACCATGAATCAGCTTGGTCGAGGCCGATGTCGTGCCTGAAGCAAAGTCGTCCTGCTCGAGCACCAGCGTCCGATATCCGCGAGCAGCAACCGAAGACGCAGTCGCCGCGCCGTTAATCCCGCCGCCGATGATGATGACGTCGTAGTCTGCCGTAGCCATTTCGATCTGAGTCTATTCAGTCAGTTCTCCGTCGGGCGACAGTGTCTGTATCGCCCGACGTGCGGCGCTCCAGCGTTGAAACGCACTCTCAAGATCGGAGTTTGGCTCAAACCGATCTTCGTCCATCTCAATCACCGCATCTAATCCGATGACCTCCATCGCCAGCCGAGCAACGCCGAAAGCCGTGGTCTCCTGCGTGGCCGGCCGGACAATATGCCGTTGCAGCGCATTGGCCTGGATCTGCAACATCTCGTCGCTCGACGTCATCCCACCATCAACCCGCAGCTCCGTAATCGGGCCGGCCCCAGCCTCCATTGCCTCAAGGATCTCGCGCACCCGAAACGCCACTGCCTCCAGCGCTGCGCGTGCGATCTGCGCCTTGCTCGTCCCCCGAGTCAACCCCAGGATCGCACCACGTGCGTCGGGATCCCAATGCGGAGATCCCAATCCGGCCAGGGCCGGAATCAGCATCACCCCTCCGGAGGTGTCCGTTGATCCCGCTAGGGCTGAAATCTCCGACGCCGAAGGAGCCAACTCCAGTTCGTCCCGCAACCACTGCACCACCGATCCCGCCGTGAACACGCCGCCTTCAAGCGCCAACCCGCCATCCGCAGCGGCAGTCAACAGCAAGCCATCAGGAGTCGATTTGGGCTTGGCCTTAGGTCCGGCATGGGAGAGCAGGAACGCTCCGGTCCCATAAGTGCACTTCGCTGCGCCCGGACTCGTGATCCCATGTCCATAGAGCGCCGCCTGTTGATCGCCAGCGACTGCCAGAATCGGCAGAGCCTTGCCCAGCAGCGACGCCTCAGTCAACCCATATTCACTGCCACTCGGACGAGCCTCAGGCAACATCGACGTTGGCACGCCCTGCCAGGAGCAGAGCTGCTTGTCCCACTCGCGGTCACTCAGATTCCATAACATCGTCCGAGAGGCATTGGTCACGTCCGTAGCGTGAACCGCGCCGCCGCTCAGCTTCGCGAGCAGCCACGTATCGACGGTGCCGCAGGCCAACTCGCCCGCCTCCGCCCGATCCCTGGCACGTAACGCTGGGTCAGCGTGATCAAGCAACCACGAGAACTTGGGTCCCGAAAAATACGCGTCGGGCTGCAAACCGGATCGCGATCGAACCTGTTCACCGTGAAGGTCGTCAAGCTGCGCAGCCGCACTCGCCGTGCGGCGACATTGCCAAACAATCGCTGGCCCGATGGGTTCGAGCGTGGCGCGTTTCCAGATCAGCGCAGTTTCACGCTGATTGGCAATCGCAACGGCGCGGACTCGCTCAACGCCGACCTGCGCTGCGGCCTGTCTGGCCGCCTCCAGCTGCGTGTCCCAAATCTCGCTCGGCGACTGCTCAACCCAGCCAGGTCGAGGAAAACTGGACTCGACGCTTCGTTGCGCGCTGGCGACCGCGCGCCCACTCTCGTCCCAGACGAGGGTGCGGCTGGACGATGTCCCTTGATCGAGCGAGAGGAACAACCGAGGAGTTACGCCTCGTCCTCTTCGTCGCGACGACGACCCATCACGACTCGTGCGACTGCCGCCAACACAGCAAGGATCGCTCCGACACCAATAATTCGCTTCATTGTGCGTCCCCTTTTGCTTGCGACCGCACCATCAGGCGGCCTGTGCTTCTCGGCACAATATCACGCTCAACCTGCTTCATCGACGGGCAATTCGCAGTGCAGTTTGCCTATTCCGGCAACAATGTGGCGGGAATTAACACTTGATCCCCGAGCTCGATTCCCATCTCTGCAAATCGACCTCGTGGCATCTCCAGCACAAAGAAATAGTCCTGCCGCGGACTCTTCGTCGTCTCATCCTCGGCAAGCAGAATCGAAAACTCCAGGATCTTGCCATCCCGGTCCAGCCAGGCCACATCAAGGTCGATCGGCACATTCCGGTTCCAGAACCCACCGCTGCGAGCGCGTGTCTCTTCCCAGATGAAGATCATCCCACTGTTCGGTGGCAGACCGCTCCAGTACATCATCCCGCGGCTGCGTCGGTCGGGGGTGTTCGCCACCAGCACACCGACCGCAAGATCGTCCGAATCGCGCCGGACCACCACTTCCGACCACGGAAACACGACCTCACGCAGCAGCGCCGGCAAATCAAGCCGGCCTGCCAGTTCAGCCGGACGTTCCTCCGCCGGAGCAATCACCCCACCTCGAGTCGCCGGGTCACCCGAAGGCCCGCAAGCCAGCACCAGCAGTGCGGCCCACCCAATCAGGCCGACAAAACTCATCCGCCAGGTCAAAGAGTGCATACGGGGATCGTAGATCAGCCGCTCGATAGACTGGCCCAGTACCAGGAGAAATCCCCAGGGGCCGGTAGCTCAGGGGTCAGAGCAGGCGGCTCATAACCGCTCGGTCGCTGGTTCGAATCCAGCCCGGCCCACCAAGTTTGACATAATCGAGAACCCTCGAATTGACGATCGATCTCGTCCCGGCGGAGCACACTAGCGAGATCTCGCTGCCCACCCTGCTGTAGATCCTGAGCAACCGGCTCTTGGCGGTGACTGCTTCCGCGGTCGGCACGCTTAACTGGCTGGCGCCGCGCTGGGCCAGCCTTGAGCTGGGCTCTGACTAAACCGATCCCAGCACGGTGAGGCCGCCCGCGCGCCGGTTACGGAGTTTCGTTAGTACACGCAGCGAGTGCGCGGCCTGCCGCATGGTCGTGAAATGTGGGCCTGCGAGGGTGGGTGAGAGCGTTTGATTGGTCTCCGATATGCGGATCGCGGTGGATTCTTCTACGTAGTGCACGAGATCCTGAACCACCTGTCGCGCATAGCTGAGGGGGTTGGCTCGAACGCCCTTCCCGGTCTGCGCGTTGTGGGAGACGCATTACGGTCCGTGGGCGAGCCTGGGCCTTGCGGAGCCTAACGTCGCTATCGCCTGCACGAATGCGGCCGGCTTGCGCGATCTGGTTGCCGATGTTGGCCGAGAAGTCTTCGCCAAGTGGTTGGCCGCCTAGACGAGGGCCTGGTAGGCCATTTTCATGAAGCCTCGGGTTAGGTCGGCCATGCCTCCGGGGCGGTTTCCATAGAGGAAGACGTGGGTGAAGAAGAGGCCGGTGAGGTCCTCGACCGGGTCGACGAAGAACCAGGTGCCGGCTGCGCCGCCCCAGCCGAAGGTTCCGGGGGAGCCGGGGTAGAAGGAGCGCTCGACCGATTTGCGCACTGCGTAGCCGAGGCCGAAGCCGTAGTTGGGGATCGGCAACAGGTCGATCTCACGATCTCCGAGATGGTTCGAAGTCATGAGCTCGACCGTCTTGCGGCCCAGGATGCGGGCGCCGTCGAGCTCGCCTCCGTTGAGCAGCATCTGCGCGAAGCGGCTGTGGTCGGATGGGGTGCAGAGCATGCCTCCGAAGAGGCCGTTGCCGGAGCGTAGGTCCTTTGAGCGCGAACGCACCTTCTCGGCGGTCTCGGGGCGGTCGCGGATTGCGAGGTTTCCCTCGGCGTCCCAGGTGTGGTCGGTGACGAGACGTCCTTCATCGGCGTCGTCGCAGTAGAAGCCCGAGTCGTTCATGCCCAGCGGGTCGAAGACGCGCTCGCGGAAGAGCTCGTCGAGGTTCTTGCCGGTCAGGCGCGTGAGGAAGAGTGAGAGTACATCGAAGTCTGAGCCGTAGTTCCAACGGTCGCCAGGATGGGCGTAGAGGGGCAGGTTGGCATTGGCGAGGATCATTTCCTCATAGCTGCGCGGCGGATCGTTGACCCGAGCGTCGCCGGGCAGGAAGCCGGAGCCCTCGAAGGTTGGCGTGAGCAGTGGAAAGTAGGCCGCCGGGAGCTTGCCGATTGCTGGCAGTCCCGAGGTCATCGTCATCAAGTCCATGATCATGATGTCGCGGCGGGCGGGCTCGACGTTCATGGGCGGGAACGCGCCCCGAACACGATCGTGGGGCGGCGTCTCGATCGCCACGAGGCGGTTGCCGAGTTCGGGAATCCAGCGGGTGATCGGGTCGTTGAGTTCGAAGGCGTTTTCCTCGAAGAAGCTCATCAGCACGACGGCAGCGACCGGCTTGGTCTGCGAGTACATGCGGAAGAGGCTGTCCGTGCCGACCGGGGTGTCGCGCTCCATGTCGAGTGTGCCCGTTGCGTGGGTGTGGGCAACCTGGCCGTGTCGGAGGACGACCGTGACCGCGCCCGGTAGCTCGCCGGCCTCGACCGCTGCGTCCATCCTGGCTTCGATGCGGGAGAGGCGATCAGCGTCGAAGCCGACGGTCTCCGGTTTGGTCGTGGGCAGTCCAGCGAATGAACTCACGGGGCACTCCTTGTTGGCGTTGCCGGGGCCCTCACCCTAGCCCTCTCCCAGGGGGAGAGGGGACTAGAGGGAGAGCGGAGCGGCTAGGTCTTTAACTTCTGGACTGCCGAGAGTTGTTCCTGACTGCGCGGCTGGACGGCTCCGGCGGGCCAACGCACATCCGCTCGCGCGACCGATGCGGCGCTGGTCTCGGTCAGGAACAGCATGTAGTAGCCCTGTGTGTGCTTGATGAACAGCTCGCTGATCATCGCGCTGCGCTTGACTGGGTCGAGCTCTTGGGCCTGTGCCCGCGCGAGCTCGACGATGTCGTCGCTGGGCGGTGCGGTCGTGTAGACGCCTTCGGGCAGGAGCGAGATGTTGGTGTCTGTAGCGATGTCGGGACGGAATCCGGCGAAGAACCACCAGATGCCTGGCGCGCCGTCGGTCTTGCCGCTGCCGGCCTGTCGGACACCGCTGTCGGTAAAGTACTCCGAGGCGGGGTATTCGCGGATCGTCAGGCGGATGCCGATCGCGCCGAGGTCTTGTTGAACCGCGAGTCCCATCTCGGCGATGCCGGCGGCGAAGCCGGCGACCATGTGCAGCGTCGTGTCGAAGCCATCGGCGTAGCCTGCCTCGGCCATCAGTTGCCTTGCGCGCTCTGGGTCGTAGTCGAACATCAGGCCTGCGGCTTCGATCTCTTCCTCGGAGGGATAGCCGAAGGACGTGCTGCCCGTGTAGAGCGGCTGCTTCTCGGTGCCGGTCAGCAGGTTGTCCTGGATCGCCTTGCGGTTGACGGCAAGGTTGGCTGCCTCTCTGACGCGAATGTCCAGGAACGGATTGGGCGAGCCGTCCTCCAGGACTGGATTGTTGAGGTTGAATCTGGGCAGCATCAGGGCTGCGCCCTGATAGAAGACGTTGTATGCGGGGTCGTCGACCAGCCCCTCGACGTCCTTGGTTGCGAGGTCAAACAGCACGTCCAGCTCACCTGCCTCCAGCCCAGCGATTTGAGAGAGCACCTCGGGCCGAACCAGCACGACTAGGTCCTTGTGGAACGGCACGTGCTTGACGTTGATCGGGTGGTCGAGCGGCAGCAGGTGGTCGTCGAAGCGGGTCATGATGAAGTCGGTGTCTTCACCATGGCTGACGAAGCGATATGGACCAGTGCCCATCGGCATCTGGTCCAGCACGGCGTCGCCGACGCTCTCGACGTAGGCCTTGGAGAAGATGGCTCCGACGGTTGAGGAGTTGGGCATCTGCGCTGCGGCCCAGGCCGCGTCGGGCACATTGAGCACGACTCGCCAGGTCCGATCATCGATCGCTTCGCTGCTGACCCAGTTTTGCGAGCCGAAGGAGGTCCGAGCGCTGGTCCAGCCGGCTGGGTGGTCGGTGGTCTCGCCGCCCTGGTGGTACTCGGCGATGTTGCCCATGCGCTCGTAGGTGAAGACCATGTCTTCGGCCGTGAGGATTGAGCCGTCGTGGAACATGGCTGGTCGGACATCGGCCACGATCGTGACGTCGTCGACGAACTCGAGTCCGACCATGTGGGGCAGTACCTCGTTGCTGTCGGGGTGGAAGGAGATGCCGGCGTCGTAGACGTTGCCGTGCGAGACGTAGTTGACGTGGCTACCCGAACGGATTGGGTCCAGCCCGCCGCCGTCTCGGGCGACGGCGGTCGTGATTGTTGCGTCGAGGTCGACATCGGCGAAGGGCGCCGGAGCGACGGCCTGTTGCTGTTCCTGCTGTTCGGCCTGTTGCTCCGCCTGTTCCTGTTCGGTTTGCTCCTGTGCCTCGGCTTGCTGGGCCTGCTGTTCGGCCTGTTGCTCGGCGGCCTGTTGCTGCTGCTGTTGCTGGGCCTGCTGTTGTGCGGCCGGTTGCGGCTGGTCCTGCTGTTGCTGCTGCTGAACCTGCGCCGCGGCGGGTTGCGCGTCGTCGTCATCATCGCCGCAGCCAACCAGCGCCAGACCTGTAGCGCCAACACCGGCGCGAGCGCTCACACGCAGCAAGGATCGCCGCGTCAGGTGTTTGCGGGACAGTCGGGTCCAATAGTTTCGCTTACTCAT
Source organism: Dehalococcoidia bacterium (assembly GCA_965232875.1). Taxonomy (GTDB): domain Bacteria; phylum Chloroflexota; class Dehalococcoidia; order Bin125; family Bin125; genus Bin125. Next base: position 1,220,738 of record OZ247431.1, read on the forward strand.
GTCAATCCCCTGGCCGGAACTCCAGCGCCGCGTTCGGGAACTGCATCAGTCCAGACGAATTGTCGGAAGTATGGTCTTCTCAAAATTGGATGTCAATCGATTCAGGATGTGCCGGCGACCCGGAGTCAATGCCTGTAGAGGTCGAGCAGGAGGCGACGAGGCTGCGTTCGGGGCGAATTGGCCTCTGAGGCGGTGAATTCGGGGGGATCGGAGCGAATTTTCTGTCGGGGCCTGAGGATTCGTTGCTGGGGTGTTCAGATTTGTCCAGATTTGTCTGGAATTGTCCGGATTGGTCCAGATCCGGACAGGATTGATCCGGTTCAGTCTCGATCAGTCCGGGTCCGTCCAGAACTTCGGCGTCGGCTGGTGCGATGGCGTGTTCGCGCTGGTGCTGGTCGTGTTCCTGGATGTCGGGCAGGTTGAGGAGGAGGCGCAATTCTCGGGCGTTGGCTACGGCCTGTCGATGCTGGGCAAGGTCGGTCTGGGGCTGGGTGAGGATGTGGACCTGATCGGCGAGTTGGTCGGCGGCGACGGTGCGGAGGACGTGGTTGCGGTGGAGCCGGAAGTCACGGAGGTAGGCATGGACGGTGGAAGGGGCGCAGCGCATTTGCCCGGCGATCTGGGGCAAGAAGAGTCCCTGGCAGTCGAAGTGGTGGGCTTCGAACATGCGTCGGCAGCGTCTGGGGGCCGGTGGCTTGAAAGCTGTCACGGAGTGGCTTGATCGGTTATGGCTACATATGTTCTGATAGTGTATTGATCTCAGTGGGGAGTCAAGTGGAATTGTGACGGCTGAGGTGGGGCGGCGAGATACCCGCGGCGGGCGCGGGTATGACGGAGATCAGCGGGATGCCTGGTTTCTGGGAGACCCTCACCCTAGCCCTCTCCCAGAGGGAGAGGGGATCGGAGGGGGCACGGGGGCTGGCTGTTGTGACTAGCATGCGGCCTATGAGTTTGGGCCTATGTTGCTGGACTCTGATTTGAGTGCGCCTTGCAGTTTTGGAACTACGTCGCGGTCCGCCTGCTCCAGACGATCATCGTCGTGTTTGTCGTGGCGACGATTGTGTTCTTTGTCGCGCGATTGGTGGGCAATCCAGAATCGTTCCTGCTGCCGTTTGACGCGACTGACGCGGAGATTGAGACGGTCCGCGAGCGCTTTGGGCTGAACGACTCGCTCATCGCGCAGTACGGCAATTTCCTCGCAGACTTGGCGCAACTGGACTTCGGCACGTCGTACCGCGGCGCGGGGACATCGACGATCGGGGCGATCGGCGAGCGAGCCGTGAACACGCTCAAGTTGACGGTCGCTGGATTGCTCTTCGCGGTTTGTCTGTCGATCCCGCTGGGGATCGCGGCGGCGCTGCGCCGGGGCAAGTTGACCGATTGGGTCGCGCGTCTCTTGGCTGTATTCGGGCAGGCGACTCCGAGCTTCTGGCTGGGCTTGATGGTGATCTTCTTCTTCGCCGTGGAGTTGGGCTGGTTCCCGACCGGCGGAGCGAAAGGGTTCAAGTCGCTGATCCTGCCGGCGATCTCCTTGGGGCTGCTCGAAATGGCCGCGATCATGCGCCTGACTCGCTCAGGGATGATCGACGTGATGGGGGCTGACTTCATCACGACGGCTCGGGCGAAAGGATTGCGCGAGCGCACGGTCATCATCAGGCACGCGTTACGCCATGCGCTGTTGCCGGTCGTAACGGTGCTCGGTCTTGGGATGGGTCGGCTGATCGCTGGGGCGGTGATCATTGAGGTGGTGTTCGCCTGGCCGGGGGTCGGGCGGCTGATCATCGATTCGATCGTGCAATCCGACTATCCCATGGTGCAGACGGCGATCATCGTGCTGGCAGCCTCGATCGCGCTGGCCAACGCGGCCGTCGACGTGTCGTACCGGCTGATCGACCCGCGGATCCGCGTGGGAGGCATGTGATGGCCGAACGCACGACGGCGCCGATCAATGTTGAATTCTCCGAGCCTCGCGGTCCGAATCGCTGGCGACGCTGGCTGGGTCTGTCGCTGCCGCTGGCGATCGGGCTGGTCTTCCTCTTGGCCGGCGTTCTGGCGGATGAGCTCGCGCCCCACGATCCGAGTTTCATCGATCTGTCGGCGCGGCTGGCGCCGCCTGTGTTTGACGGCGGCACCTGGGATCATCCGCTGGGGACGGATGATGTGGGCCGCGACATCCTGAGCCGGTTGATGCACGGGGCGCGGATCTCGCTGATCGTGGTGGCGATCGTGGTCCCCGGATCGGCGGCGTTTGGGACGCTGGTGGGGATGGCGTCTGGCTGGTTGGGCGGCTCGACGGAGCAGATCTTGATGCGGATCGTGGATGTTCAGCTCGCTCTGCCGGCGATCCTGTTTGCCGTGTTGTTGGGCAGCATCTTCGGGCCGAGTTTGCGCAACGTGATCATCATCTTGCTGATCTGGACATGGTCGGGCTATGCCCGGCTGGTTCGCTCGGAGGTGCTGTCGTTGCGGGAGCGCGACTTTACGACGGCCTCACGGGCGTTGGGGGCCGGCGGCTGGTGGATCATGCGCAAGCACTTGTTACCCAACGTCGTGAACACGATCGTGATCATCATGACGTTGGAGGTCGCGATCGTGATCCAGGTCGAGGCGGCCTTGAGTTTCCTCGGAGTGGGAGTGCCGGCGGGGACAGCCTCGTGGGGTCGGATGATCACCGAGGGGCGCGAGGTGATGATCGTGGCGTGGTGGCCGATCTGGTTGCCGGGTCTGGCGCTGTTGACGATCTCGCTCACAGGCAATCTGATGGGTGACTGGTTGCGTGATCGGCTTGATCCTCGGCTGCGGCATCTGCACTGAGGATCAGAGGAGAAATGTGCATCGGTTTGTTCGGCTCGATCAGTGAGTTGCTACCTCGCAGAGCGATTCAACCTCAGCTGGTAGGGAACGGGGAACCGAGCGGGTCCCCGCGCAAAGGAGAGCTTTGACAAACTCCCTTTCTCCCCCCGCGAAGGGGGGAGAGGAGATTCGGGAGTTTTCCCAAGGCCTCCGTAAAGCGGGGACTGGGGATCTATTGGGCGAGCAATATGGTGCGTGGTTCTGGAGGCAAGTGCTTATGCTATGACCACTATGCCTTCGGATTTGCCTCTCCCGCTTGATGGGATCCGTGTCACCGACTTCTCCTGGATCGTGGCTGGTCCGCAGGCGACTCGGATTCTCGCCGACCTTGGCGCCGATGTTGTGAAGGTTGAGAACGAGTCTTATCTCGACTCGATGCGCATTGGCCTGCGGCAAGATCCGGACAATCCGTCGCTCAACAGATCGGGCTTTCACTCGAATCTGAGTCGCAACAAGCGCTCGATTACTGCCAACCTGTTTCACCCGAAGGGACGTGAAGCGGTTGAGCGTTTGCTTGCTGTGTCGGATGTGGTGATTGAGAACTACAGCGCCGGCGCCTTCGGGCGGATGGGATTTTCGTGGGAGCGGCTGCAGGAGATTAATCCTTCGTTGATCTATGTGTCTGTCTCGGGCTTTGGCCACGTGGGGCGTGACGCCAGCTACGGCACCTGGGGCCCGAGCGCCCAGGCGGTGTCGGGGGCGACGGCCATGTCCGGTCTGCCGGATCAGCCGCCTGCCGGCTGGGGCTTTTCTTACCTGGACCACTCGGCTGGGTACTACGCCGCGATTGCCGTGCTGATGGCGCTCCATCATCGGGCTCGCACGGGCGAGGCGCAGCATGTTGACATGTCGCAGATTGAGACCGGGATGGCCGTCAGCGCTGTACCGATGCTCGACTATCAGGCCAACGGCCGGACCTATGAGCGGATTGGCAATCGTTCGCGATACCCGGCTGTGGCCCCGCACAACACGTATCCATGCGCAGGTGATGACCGTTGGATTGCGATTACGGTCGACGATGAGGCTCAGTGGGCGTCGCTCTGCGGGGTGCTCGGCCTTGATGCGCTTTGCGACGATCCTCGCTTTGCGGATATGGCCTCACGCAAGGATCGTGAAGATGAGCTTGACGAGGCTATCCAGGCCGTGACCTGTGAGCGTGACCCGTTTGACCTGATGATTGCTCTGCAGGAGGTTGGCGTCCCGGCTGGCGTTTGCCAGCGCACTGACGACAAGCAAGAGCGCGATCCTCAGCTCGCCGAGCGTGGCTTCTACCCGACTGCTCCTCATGAGGAGCTCGGCGAGCATCGCTTTGAAGGCTTGCCGATGCAGTTCTCGAACGCGCGTTGGCGCCTGGATCGTGGGGCTCCGTTGTTCGGCGAGCACACCCATGCCGTGATGACCGAGCTGCTGGGCTACGACGAAGAAGAGGTTGCCAGCATGGTCTCGGAGCTGGCGATCTGATGCCGAACTCGGACACCGATCCAGCTGAAGGCCCGCTCGAAGGACTGCGTGTTCTCGAGATTGGCGACCGGGGAGAGGTCGCAGGCAAGCTGCTGGCTGATGCTGGGGCCGACGTGATCCGTGTCGAACCTCCCTGCGGCGGTCGCAGTCGACGTGTTGGGCCGTTTGTTGATGATGATCCTGCGCAGCCGTCGCTGCTTCATGCGTCTCGGAACACCAGTAAGCGCGCCGTCACTCTTGATGTCACTCAGCCGGTTGGAATTGAGATCTGGCAGCGATTGGTTGGCCTTATTGATGTGGTGATCGACGCCACGACTCCTACGTTCCTGGACGATCTCGGCGGCGGCTGGCAGTGGGCTGAGGCACAGTCTGAACTATCAGACTGCGTCTGGTGCAGCATTACGCCCTTCGGACGTACTGGGCCTCGGCGCGACTGGGCGGTCAACGACCTTGTGCAACTTGCACTCGGCGGGCCGATGATGAGCAACGGGTATGACGACCACGACTTGCCTCCGATCCGTCCTGACGGCGAGCACAGTGTTGCGATGAGCAACGAGTACGCCGTGTCCGGCCTACTGGCGGCTCTGTGGATGCGGAATGCTGGGCACCCGGGTCAGCTCGTTGATGTCTCGATCCATGAGTCCATCTCTGCGACGACTGAGGGTGCGTTTCCCAACTGGGAGTACTTCGGCCGGCTTGTCCAGCGGCAGACGGGTCGGCATGCCTCTCCGGATCCTTCCGCTCCCTGGCAATACCTCACCTCCGACGGAAAGTATGTCTGCCTGATCAATGGCGGACTCCCACGAGGCCGCCCCGCCTGGTCCGGCCTGCTCGACTGGATGGACGAGCACGACGCCGCTACCGATCTCCGCGATCCGCAGTATCAGCACCTCCTCTTCAGTGACCCGCGCGCAAATCGTGAGGCGCGCTTACATGTCGCCGAGACGATCGGCGACTTCGTCCAGAGCCTGCCTGCAGATGAGGTCTACCGTCGCAGCCAGGACCTGCATTTCGCCTGGGGCATCGTCCGCCGCCCGGAAGAGAACCTCGACGACCCGCACTGGGCCGACCGCGACTTCTTCTGGGAAGGCGAGGTTCCAGGCGTTGAGCAACCGGTGCGGTATCCGGGGGCTCCGTATCGCTTCACTAAGTCACCGATTCGACTTCGGCGTCGTCCGCCGCTGCTCGGCGAGCACAACCATGAGGTGTATGTAGGGGAGCTTGGTTTGAGTTCTGAGGAGCTACGTGGCCTCCTCGAATTGGGGGTTGTTTAGGGGCTGTTCGTCTTGGGCAAGGTGTGGCCCTCACCCTAGCCCTCTCCCAGAGGGAGAGGGAACCAAAGGGATTGGCGAATGGGCAGGCTAGGTGGGTGGTAGGCCGGGGAGTTCGCAGGAGAAGTCGAAGTCGATGGGGGCGTGGACTGGGTGAGTTGATCCGGCGAGGCCTCCGCTGAAGACGGCAGAGTACATGCCTCCTCCACCGGCGACGATGAGGACGATGTCTTCGGGGCCTCGCAAGGCGGGGAGATCGCCGTCGCCCTCGGGGATGCGCCGCTTTGTGGCCCAGCCTCGCATGGCTGATTGGGGCGTTACGGCCAGTTTGGTGAGGCGCTCGCAGACGTCTTCTCGGCTGAGTCCGGCGTTGGCCAGAACGCCGGCGTGGATCGGGTTGAGGACGACGATTACCGGGCCATTGCCGATCTGCGTGTTGTTGCCGCCGGGAATCGCGATCGATCCGGCGACGACGCGGAGAATGCGTTCGTGGGCTTCGGGATCATCGTCGTTGGTCTGCATCATCACCGAGTGGGGCGCGTCGACTCCTACCAGCGTGACCGCGGACTGGTCGGGTTCGTAGCCAAAACTCGTGTGCAACGGAGTGAAGGGGCTGCCTTCCTCGTCTTCGGCGAGGCAGCAGGTGAACTTGCCGGGTTGCCCCAGAGCAGCCATGTCGCCATGGCCGGGGCGAGCGCCGCCGATGTTCATCAGGCATAGGCGCAGGGCGCGGCCGATGCTGGCGTTCGCTCGATGTCCTGGGCCAAGTGCGCCCCAACCCGAGGAGATCGGTCCGCAGACCTCGCGGGCGGGTCCGTTGACGATGATCACCGGTCCCATCCCGTGGGTCGTTGACTGCATGTTGTCGATGTCGAACTCCGGATCGCCGACTGCGCGTACGGCGGCCAATACGACGGGGAAGTGCTCGGGGCGGCAACCGGCCATGACCGCGTTAATCGCGATCTTCTCGACGGTCGCCTGGCTAGGACCGATCTTGCCGACGATCACGTCCGGTTCGAGTTCGACCCCGGCGAGCAACGCTTCAACTCGCTCCTCAGTGGGGATGACGACCGGCAGGCCGTCGGTCCACTCGCGCATGTGGAAGAGCTCGAGCGCGGTCGCCTCGTCCGGGGCCTGGTGGCGCGTGGCCTGGAGGCTCACCGCGTGCGACCTTCGAGCAGGTCGATGATGCCCGGCGCGGCCTCGCGGGCGACACGGGTGAGATTCTCGTCGCCGGTGCCGGAGCAGGGATGAGGCAGGACATAACGAGGGACCGCGGGCATGCCCACGGCCTCGGCGGTGAAGGCGGCCAGTTCGACGAACGCCTCGGTGACGATGGCTACAGATGGGAGGCCGGCCTTGGCGAAGATTGCTCCGTCACGCACGGTGCCGGATGTGCAGCCGCCTCAATGCCCCCAGGCGGCGAGGACGACATCGCACTCTTCGGTGACGGCGTCGACGAGCTCCCCGGTGACGGGCGCGACATTCGGCTTCTGGTAGTGGCGGAAGGTGGCCTGCGGCATCGCGCTCGCCAGTTCCGTTTCCAGCTTGTGCATGAAGAGTGTGCCATCAGGAAAGGCGTTGGAGACCAAGCCGACCGTGATCGGCCCGGTGGTGTCGGCGAAGAGTTCGTAGGGATCAACGGCGATGCCGTCTTCGGCGGTGGGTTCGAGGAAGGTAACGGGCATGGTGAGGCTCCTGGGAGGATGCTAGGGAATCTGCGTGGGACATTCTCGATGGATGCCGAGCACAGCGAGCTGGCGGCCGCCGCCAACGAAACAGGCGACGCAGGTGGAGAGATCGAGGATCTCGTCGTCATCGAACAGGGCTCGCAGGCCGACCCAATAGTCGTCGTCCATTGATGAGTGGTCGTAGCAGAAGCGCTCGGCGAAATCGATCGCAGCCCGTTCTCGATCGGTGTAGAGCGGGTTCTCTCGGTAGTCCGAGACCTGTGCGTAGACCTCTTCAGTCAGACCATTCTGCATCGCCGATGCAGAGCGCGTGTCGAGTCAAACGGAGCACTGATTGATCTCCGCGATGCGCATGCGAACGAGTTCCCGTTCGCGAACGGGCAGCTGGCTGTGCTCAACGACCGCACGGGAGAGCGCTGTCATCGCGGCGCCCAGTTCAGGGCGCGGCTTGAACAATCGGGTGCTTTCTTCGCCTTCGCCAGGGGCGATATCGATCCGTGCCATAGGTAGCTCCTGGTCCTGAATCGATGCTAGCGATGCCAACTCGCCGTCACAACGGGGCGGCTGGGCTAGTTCGCGCGAGTGCCGCCATCGACAGGGTAGATGCCGCCGGTGATGTAGGACGCGTCGTCGCTGGCCAGGAAGGCAACCATCGCTGCGATCTCTTCGGCTTCACCGTAGCGTCCCATGGGCGTCGACGCGGCGAGGTACCGGTGCACGGCTTCAGGGTCGTCTGGATTGACGCCGCGCTCCATGGCGCGCATCATGCGCGTTTCAATCGGACCGGGACAGATGGCGTTGACGCGGATGCCGTCGTCGACGAATGCGATGGCGGCGGACTTCGTCAAGCCGACCACGGCGCTCTTGCTGGCTCCGTATGCTGCTGCCGACGCCGTGGCCTGGAGCCCGGCGACCGAGGCTGTGTTAATGATCGCGCCGCCGCCCGCTTGCTGCATCGCTCGCCCCACGGCCTGCAGTCCGAGGAAGACACCTTTGACGTTGACCGCGAAGACTCGATCGAATTCGTCCTCCGGGTAATCCAATAGTGATCCGACCCAGCCCTCGATGCCGGCGTTGTTGAAGAACACATCGATCTGCCCGAATCGGTCGAGCGCGGCATGGACATAGCCGTCGACCTGACTAGCGACGGTGACATCGGCTTCATGGGTGGCGACTTGGCCGCCGACCCGCTGCACTGCGGCTACCGTCTCGTCGAGCCCGGAATGCGCTAAATCGACGGCCAAGATCCGGGCGCCCTCAGACGCGAAACGGACGGCGGTCGCCCGGCCGATACCTCCTGCGGCACCTGTGATCGCGACGACCTTACCCTCGAATCTGTCTGGCATCGGTAGTCCTCGATCCTCCGTCAAGCTGCGTCCGAGCATACTAGTGGAGGCCGAGGTCCGGGCCTCGTGCGGTGATCAATGGAGGCCGTGGACTGGTTCACGCTAGGGTGGTCAGCCTACACGCTCTTAAGCCGGATGGCTGAGTGCGGCATCAACTGGGACGAGCCGATTTGAACCAATTCGTAGCCGACGGGGCCGGAGAACACGTCCGAAGTTTCAGTCCACGCTTCACGCGGGGATCTGCTCTGTCGGTGTGTGTTTCTATTGGCGCTACAGGAGGAATAGAGGGAGCTGGTCCCGGCGTGAAGCAGGGAATGGGCAACTGATCAGGACTCCATCGAGAGGTACTTGCATTGAGGGCTCAGCAGTCAGCAGTTTTCCGGTCAACACTAAAGGCCAACCTTAAGAGAAAAGGTTCGCAGTACGGTCTCGTTAGGCCCACCAAACTGGACAAAAGCAAAAGCCTTCGAGATTTGCTTCGGATTGGATATCTATTGGCTCTTTGCCCGGGACCTGCCCCCATCTGGGGACTTGCGCGTTAGTCATGTTTCCCCGGTGTTGCGGGGAGACTCAGGGGGCGTCGACCGGAGCGAGCGGGGCGAAGACGCGACGATACCCATAGTGCAGCCTAAGCGTGCCGAAGGCCCGCTCCAGAGCCGACCGCTGCCGCTCGATCAGCTTCTTGCGCAACCACTGCCAGCGGACCATTGCGCTGGTGCTTGCGCCGACGATGCTTGATCCGCTCCTCGACCTCGGCCGCCCGCAAGCGCCGCCGACGGTGCGCCTCTGAACCTGGCAATATTGCGTCGAATGCGGCGCAGAGCGTGGGTCGGACGCCCTCCCCAAGGGGAGGGCGTCCGACGCTGGTCGCTAGTCGGCGTCGATGATGGTCATGATGCCGGTCGCGTCGGGCTTGAACTTCCAGCCCTCGCCGAGGAACAGTTCGATTGCGAAGTATTCGTCGCTCTCGACTTCGCCGTCGGACTTGAGCCAGACCTGGCCGGTCAGCTCGGTCACGCCCGGCTTGAACACGAACCTGTCGTAGACGCCGTCGTAGTCGTTACTGCGCGCGCGCCCCCCAGTCCTGGTTCTGTCATACGGGGCGGTCGCCGAGTTGAAGTTGACCACGACCTCCTCAGTCGACGCTCGTGAGAGCCGCACGGTGAACTCGAGATAGCCGCCTTCGGTTCCTGATGCATCATCGATCGAGACGCTGAGCTCGACGGCCGGCGGATCGTCGTCGTCCGACACCGCCACCGTGGCCGCGCCGCTTGAGGACGAGACCGTGTAGCCGCTGCCGTCCTTGAGCGTCGCCGTGACCGAACCGTCGGTCTCGTCCAGCTCGTCGTCCGAGGTCGAGACCGTGTAGGTCGTCGAGCCGCCGCTGACCGTGATCGTGGCCGCGCCGCTGGCGCCGAAGTCGCCGCTCTCGGAGACCGCGATCTTGACCGTAATCGGACTCGCCGGCGTCGGACTCGCCGTGATCGTGAAGCTGGCCGAACCGCCCTCGGTGATTCCGCCGCCGGCGCTGATGCTCAGCTCCGGCACGTCATCGTCCGACACCGCCACCGTCGCCGTCTTCGTCGCGCCGAGGTCGTAGTCGGCCCCATCGACGAGCGTCGCTGTGACGGAGCCGTCAGCTTCGTCTGCTTGATCGTTGGTCGTACCGACCGTGAACGTCGCGCTGCCCGACGTTGAGACAGTCACTGTCTTCGTACCGGCCGTCGCGCCGAAGTCGCCGCTGGCGCTGACCGTCACGGTCACCGAGAGGTTGGCGCTGGGCGCGGGGCTGGCGCTCAGCGTGAACGTCGCATCGCCGCCTTCGGTCACCCCGCTGCCGCCACTGATCGTGACCACCGGGATCACGACAACCGGCGGATCGTCGTTGTCCGCGACGCTGACGGTCGCGGTCTTTGATGTCCCGAGGTCGTAGTCGGCGCCGTCGACCAGGGTCGCCGTGACGGAACCGTTTGGTTCGTCGACTTGGTCGTTGGTCGTGCCGATCGTGAACGTCGCACTACCGGACGTCGGAACCGTGACCGTCTTGGAACCGGTCGTCGCGCCGTAGTCGCCGCTCGCGCTGACCGTCACGGTCACCGAGAGGTTGGCGCTGGGCGCGGGACTCGCGCTCAGCGTGAACGTCGCATTGCCGCCCTCGGTGACACTGTTACCGCCGCTGATCGTCACGACCGGAACTACGACAACCGGCGGATCATCGTTGTCCGCGACGCTGACCGTCGCGGTCTTTGATGTCCCGAGGTTGTAGTCGGCGCCGTCGACCAGGGTCGCCGTGACGGAACCGTTCGGCTCGTCGGTTTGGTCGTTGGTCGTGCCGACCGTGAATGTCGCGCTGCCCGACGTCGGAACCGTGACCGTCTTGGAACCGGTCGTCGCGCCGTAGTCGCCGCTCTGCGATACCGTCACGGTCACCGAGAGGTTGGCGCTGGGCGCGGGACTCGCGCTCAGCGTGAACGTCGCACTGCCGCCTTCGGTGACGCCGTTACCGCCGCTGATCGTCACGACCGGAACGACGACAACCGGCGGGTCGTCGTTGTCCGCGACGCTGACCGTCGCGGTCTTTGATGTCCCGAGGTCGTAGCTGGTCCCGTCGACGAGCGTGACCGTCACAGAACCGTTCGGCTCGTCGGTTTGGTCGTTGGTCGTGCCGACCTTGAACGTCGCGCTGCCGGACGTCGGAATCGTGACCGTCTTCGCGCCGGTCGTCGCGCCGTAGTCGCCGCTCTGCGATACCGTCACGCTGACCAAGAGGTTCGCCGTGGGCGCCGGACTGGCCGTGACGGTGAACGTCGCGTCGCCGCCCTCCGTGATCCCGCCGCCCGCGCTGATGCTCAGTTCCGGCTTCAATTGTCCGGACTGCGAAGCCTCGAGAGCGGTCAGCTCGGCGACGACCGGGACCCAGCGCGGCCAGCCTCGGTCCGCATAGGTCTGCGCCTCGGCCGCAGTCATGACGACGCCGCTGACGCCGCTCGCGTCGAGCTCGCCGAATGCCACCAGCACACGCTGCCAGCGGTTCACGTGCTCCGCGCCGTTGTGCGTCTCCGCCACCCACACCTTCACGTCGGCCACGACCTGCGGATCGACGGTGTAGCCCGAAGAGGCGTCGTCATCGTCCGCCACGTCGACCGTGGCCGCGCCCTGCGATGAGGACACCGTGTAGCCGGCGTCGGCAGCCGGGGTATCCAGCGTCGCTGTAACCGACCCGTCGGTTTCGTCTGCATCATCGTTGGTGGTGCTCACCGTCAGCGTGACGCTGCCTGTGGTCGGGATGGTCACCGTCTGCTGACCCGTGGTCGCGCCGTAGTCGCCGCTCTGCGACACCGTGACGCTGACATCCAGGTTCGCCGCCGGAGTCGGACTCGCCGTGATCGTGAACGTCGCGTCTCCGCCTTCCGTTACGCCGCTGCCGGTGCTGATCGAGATCTCCGGGACATCATCGTCCGCAACGCTGACCGTGGCCGCGCCTTGCGATGACACCGTGTAACCGGCGTCGGCGGCCGGGGTATCCAGCGTCGCCGTCACCGAACCGTCCGTTTCGTTCACATCGTCGTTGGTGGTGCCAACCGTCAGCGTGACGCTGCCCGTGGTCGGGATGGTCACCGTCTGCTGACCCGTGGTCGCGCCGTACTCGCCGCTCTGCGAGACCGTCACGCTCACATCCAGGTTGGCCGCCGGAGCCGGATTAGCCGTGACCGTGAATGTTGCGTCGCCGCCCTCGGTGATCCCGCCGCCCGCACTGATGCTCAGTTCCGGCTTCAATTGTCCGGACTGCGAAGCCTCGAGCGCGGTCAGCTCGGCGACGACCGGGACCCAGCGCGGCCAGCCTCGGTCCGCATAGACCTTTGCCTCGGACGCAGTCATGGCGATGCCGCTGACGCCGCTCGCGTCGAGCTCGCCGAATGCTACCAGCACACGCTGCCAGCGGTTCACGTGCTCCGCGCCGTTGTGCGTCTCCGCCGCCCACACCTCCACGTCGGCCACGACCTGCGGATCCACGGTGTAGCCCGTCGTAGGCGCAGGATCGTCGTCGTCCGAGACCGTCACGCTCGCTGCCGGCGTCGCTGCCGGCGTGTAGTCGGTACCGGACTCAATTGTGACCGTGACCGAACCGTCGCTCTCATCGACCTCGTCGCCGCTCGTCGGCAACGTTAACGTGGCGCTGCCGCTGGTGGGAATCGTTACCGTCTGCGATCCCGCGGTCACGCCGTAATCTCCAACGACTGTTACTGCGACGTTAACCGTCAACTCGCCCGACGGCGACGGCGTCGCGGTCAGCGTGAAGCTGGCGTCGCTACCTTCGACGACATTGCCGCCGGCCGTGATCCCGACCTCCGGCGGCGACTCATTGTCGTCGATCTCCACCGTGATCGCGTCCGGCGCGGCGACCCCGTTGCCTCCGGTTGCGGTGGCGGAAATCTGGAACGTCTTCGCCGTCGCCGCGCTCAGTTCGTAGACGTTGTTATCGGTCGCCGTGAACGTCACCCGGCCCGTGCTGGTCGTCTCGCCGGCTGCGATTGTGAGTGTAGACGCGCTGCCGAGCGATCCGTCCCCCGCCACCGCCGGCGTAATCGGGGTCGCGCTCAGGTCGAGCGTGACATCCTCGGACGACGCATGACTGAGGCCGGCGGTGATCTGTACGGACTCGCCCTCGGTCACGGCGGCGCCGGCCGCTTGTAGTGTGACCGTCGGTAGCGGGTCATCGTCCTTGATCGTAACGGTAGTTGCGCTTCCCGCCGCTCTGTATCCCGCCGGCAAGGAGCCGAGGCCGACGGTGAACGTTTCGTCGGGCTCGTCGGTATCGTCCGATGTCGTGGCCAGCTTGGCCGACGCCGTTGACGAGCCTGCCGGGATCGTGATCGACGCCAGCGAGGCGTAGTCGGCGCCGGTCGAACCGGGTGCGGTCGCCGTGCCGGCGGTCAACTTCAGCGGAACGACGAGGTCCTGCGTCGGCGCGGTTCCGGTGAGCGTCACGCTCAGGTTGATCTCGCCGCCCTCAGTAACGCTCGAGGGTGAAACCGATAGCGCGACAGGTTGAGTGGTCACGGTTGAGTGACCAGAAACAACAATCTTCCATTGCTCGATTCTCTCATCGTACAATTTGATCCGAGCACAGGACGAGTTTAGCGACAGGACCCCAGTACCGTTGCCCGTACCACAGTCAGGCAAATTGGGCGCGAAACGCTTCACTTTGAGTTTCCAAGTACCGGTCGGATTTTCACCGAGATGACGAGACGATCCAAAGCGGAAGAAGCCGTTTATTTCGCAACGTCGTTCATCACAGTTCGCGAATTGCGGCGCCAATAGCGATTCCCTGCCCGATGGCGCCACCAGCGTCCAGCGATAGTCGCGCGCATCGACGCTGTTGATGTCGACGGCGATCTCTACATGTTCGATGAAGTCCATCGTGGACTGAATGTCCAGTGTCAGCGTGATTTCGGCGCCCTGTTTCGGCAGTGAAACTGTAGTAGTGGAGCTGGCTTGCGTTCGTTCCTCCGGAGGCAGGAGCGTCCAACTGGATGCGGCGGTCACGGCCGCTTTGGCGTCGACCGTGCCGAAGCCGTATTCGTAACTAAACGAGTATTGCTCGGTGCTAGATCCATACTTGTTGGCGCCGCTCATCCAACTACTATGGGTTGGGTCGTTCTTTTGGGCGGTATTCGCGAGAATCACCTTCACGTCACGCCAGGTGAGGTTGGTGTTGGCGCTGCGCATCAGCGCAATCACACCGGAGACAATCGGCGCGGCGGCGCTCGTACCGCTAAATCGTAAGATGTAGTCCTTCTTGCCGATTGGGGCGAGGATGCCCGGCTTCGTGCCATCGCTCGAGGGAGCGCAGACCCAGAGACTGGGACCGTTCTCGGAGTAGTACGACGAGCCCCCTTGGGAGTTTGCGGCGCAGACGGAGATGACGCCGCGATGATTGTTCTCTTCTTCCAGGGTTGCCCAGCCGCCGCCGGCGGTATACGCGCCGTTGCCGGCAGCTTTCACGTACGATACACCCTTGCCGCCCATGCCCTTGGCGATGCCCTGTTCGACCGCTTGCCGCCAGGCGTAGCTCGATCGATACAGATTCTCCTTGTCGAACGAGCCATAGCTCATGTTGTACACAGCGACCGTTTGCATATTGCGCGTCATCGCGTCGGCTTCACGACTGAAACTGAACCCGTCCAGGATGTTGTAGTTAACGAGCTTGGCTCTGGGCGCGACGCCGCGGCCGCCGACGGTGTTGTCGCGGGCGCCGATGATTCCCGCCACGGCGGTGCCGTGATAGGGAGCAGACGAATTGGTGTTCTCGCCGGTGAAACCATTCCAATACTTGCTTCGCGCGCTGTCGACGTTATCTCTGATATCTTCGTGGGTACCTTCCCAGGTACCATCCACGACTGCGACCGTTACTCCGTCGCCTTTGGTCGTTTCCCAGACGTTGCCAAGGTTGATATCCAGTGTTGGGTTGTAGCTGTCGAACCGATAGTCGGTATCCGCTTTCAGATGCCAGAGGCAGGAAGAAAACTGGTCAGTCCACATCTTCGTGTACCGTTTACATTGTCGATCCGTCCATTTCGTATATCCCGGATACGACAATGGCGCCGGGACTGGTTCTACCGAGCGCGGCGTGAAGAGGTTGGGTACGGCGGTATCCACGCTCGGCTCCGCCGAGAGCGCGGCGACGAGGCTGAGCGACTCGACGTCGGATTCAGTCTGAACCAGGAAGGCATTGGGCAGCTCGCCGATCGGCGAGACGCGCTCGGCCGGGACGCCTTGTCGCGCCCAGACGGCCTGAATCTGGGTCTCGTCAACGTGTGCATGGAAGAAGACGTTGACGCCGCCGACCAGGAGGTACAACTGGCCGTTGTCGGCGACGAACCAGTTGCTCGGCGTGGCGGTCTTGCCCGAGTTGTCGGCCGATGGCGCGTAGGCGGCGCCGGCGTTGGCGGCGAGCGCGGAAAGGTCGGTGGCGTTGGGGTTGCCTTGCGCGCCCTGTACGTCGTACGCGCTCTCGGCCGCCGTACCGGGCGGAAGCAGCGGTCGCAGTGGGATTTCGTTGTCGCCGTCCCGCAGCTGGTAGACGCCGTCCTCGCCGATAAAGTCCTGGACGCTGAGTTCGTCCTCCGCCTCGCCGAGACCTGAGTCGCCGAGGTCTTCGTCGATCAAGCCCTCGCTCGGATCTTCAAGATCGCCGAGATCATCCGGTTTGGGCGACTCGGCTGGCTCAATGATGGTCAGCGTCCACTCGCCGAGCAGCGCCTCGCCGCTGCAGTCGGTGTCTGAGCTGCAAAGCTGTACGCCGAACGTCTCGCCGGGATCGCCGTCGTCGTCCGAGCGCGCAACGACGCTGAACTGCACGGCGCCATCGCTGGTTCTAGTTACGCTCACCGAAGAGCCGGCGCTGGCGACCGCGTTGTTGTCGCCGCGCACTTCAAGGTCCGCGGCGCTCGCCGTGTACGGGTCCGAGAACGGCTTGAGGCGGATGAAGTGGGCGCGCGCCTCGGGCGCGTTCGCGATCTGCAGCGTGACAGTCTGGCCCTCGAGCAGGACTGTGCGGTCGAGCTCCACGGTCGGAGATTGCGCGACGGCGTGGTTCGTCAGCGCGCCGATCAGTGCGACCGTTAGCAGCGCGAGCACCACGGCGAACGCCCCGCGTCGTGCGGGGCGCTCGCTGGTCAGCATTGTGATGGCGGATGTTCTCATCTCAACACGCCATGCCAGGGAGGTGCTCGATTGCATACATCATATGTGCGCGAGCCAGAACCTGGCAAGCCGATCACACGCGGCCGGGGCCTCAGTCGGCGTAGAGGATGGTGATGATGCCGGTCGCGTCGGGTTTGAACTTCCAGCCCTCGCCGAGGAACAGTTCGACCGCGAAGTATTCGTCGCCCTCGTCCTGGCCGTCCGACTCGAGCCAGACCTGGCCGGTCAGTTCGGTCACGCCCGGCTTGAACACGAACCTGTCGTGGACGCCACCGTAGTCGTTAGTGCGCGCGCGCCCCCCCGATCCGGCGTCCTGATCGGACGCGAGTTCGGCGCGGTCTCGCGGCCCGACCTCGGCGAGGCGGCCACAGATACGGCCGAGGCCGGCTTCGACGTGCTGGTCGCCTGCACCTTCAACTGCGAGGCGCAGGCGACCGAACTCTCCAAGCTGCGCAAAATCCCGGTACCCAAACCGCATGAACCCCGACTTGCACATGGCCGACGAGCTTAAGAACACCGACTCGGCCAACCTGTTCGTCATCTTCGGCGAGCCGGATATTGAGAGCGTCGAGGCTCGTATCGCAGACCCTCACCCTAGCCCTCTCCCAGACGGAGAGGGGACAGAAAGATCTCCCTCTCGCCCTGAGGCAGATGGGGTTCTTCCCGATCTCGCCAAATGGGTTTACGCGCTTGGCGGGGCCGATGTTGGTTCCGTGCCTGTTGGTAGCCTCGCCTGAGATGGACCTGATCCGTTTCACGAAACCGTTCCAACCTTTCCGCGCTGCCGAGCTGATCGACTTCGCGCGCTCACGCTTGGGTTGTGGGGACGGCGGGCTCAGGCGGAGTAACCCAGGCGCCCTTTACCATCGTCGCCGGTTCGCTCGGCTTGCGCCGGCGAGCCAGGTTGTCAGTGACGGGGGACGGACATGCGAGAGAAGTTGGGTCGTTCTGACGGTGCCGTAGAAGGTGCTGCTCGCATCAAAGAGGATTGAGCACAGGCTCGTAACATCCCAAACGCCTCACCCGCTCCTTCGTCGACCTTGACAACGAAGCGCAGGCTGGTCCAGCGAGTAGCCCCGGAGTATCTGCACGCCCTGGGCCGGGGGCTGGGCGATCCGCGAGCTCCGGGAGGCGTCCGTGGTTCTGACCGGGCTCTTCGTCGCTCTTCCGGGCTTTGAGTTCTTCAGCACCGCACGCACCCTGTCTGAGTAAGTCGAGTTCGGATCCAGCGACCCAAGCGCGTTACCGTTGAGAGCAGCGGCGCCATACGCCGACAGCTGAGACGAGGCCGGTCATGGTTCGGCTCATTGGCGCCATTGCCACGCTGGTCCTCTGCCTTGTGACGCTCAGCGCCTGCACCGATGACATCGAGACCTGGCAACCGCCGGCGGAACTTGGCATCTGTGCGCGGACGCTCGCTGTGCGCGAGGCGATTGTCGCTCAGACCGACCGCGTGCAGAGCTGCGCGTTCATTGATGCGGACAATCTGGACGCGATCCGAACACTGGACCTCAGCGGTCGCGAGATCACGGCGCTCCAGGCCAGCGACTTCGAGGGACTGCGCAGGCTGCGGGAGTTGCGGCTGAACGGCAATGCCCTGCGCGCGTTGCCCCACGGCTTCTACGACGAATTGCCCGCGCTCCGCCTGATACACCTGCACGACAATCCCGGCGCCCCGTTCCCGCTGCCCATCGATCTACAAGTCGGCCAGGAGCGCGATGAACGATTCCTTTACCTGCGACTGCCGCTGCGACCTCCTGGACGCGTCGTCGCCCATCTGCAGAGCGACGGTCTGCTGCTCTATCAGATTGCCGCAACGATCGATGCGGGCAGCTACGTCGGCCGCGGGGTCTACATAGATCGGAGCAACACGGCGGCGGGGACCGCGCGAGTGCTGCGCGTGGCAGTTGATCGAGAAGTAGAAGACTGCGGCCCGGAGGCCTGCTGGACCGGGATCGTGCTGATTGGGCGGCGCGATGCTGTCGAGATCCCTGCGTTAGCAGGCGACGGCGAGCCGCCGCAAGGGTTACCGACGCTGGTGCTGCGCGTTGATTCGCAATCGTTCGTCCACGACGCCGTGGTCGAACGAGGCGTCATTTCCGGTTCGGGAAGCCGGCGTTACTACCAGTACGTCGAACAACCTGACGCGGACGACATCAGCGCCGATTGCACGGTCACCTCGTACAACCTCGTTACAAGCCGCGGTGCAGGCATGGGCAGCTCGTTTCAATACGATGGCCATTGTCGACTAGCGAGCGGTAGCGGATCGGGCACTCCCGCCTATGGTTTTCCGTCGAGGCGGATCGAAGCAAGCGCGGGCCAAAACATGGCATCGGACTTACGCCGCGGCGACCTCTGTCTCGCGTCGAACAATCTACGGATCGAGGCCGACGCCGCGAGTCTTGGTGAGATCGAGCGGATCGACGCCGTCAACGTTCATGCCGAGAGCCGCTGCTACTACTACATCAGCGTCGCGCAGGACCCCAATCGAGCCGCGCCGTTCCGCTTGGCCGATGGCGAGTCCTGCGTCGTCGAAGTCGTCGACGGCCGTGTTTCCTCGTCCGGCTGCAAGGAGCTGGTCTGGTGGGGCGGCTGGGGATTCGGCGGAGTCAATTCGCCGGCCGAGGCACGCGCCGACGCTGCACTGACACGCCCGTACGTGAACGGTGAAGAGCACATCAAACGGCTGGCCGCGGTCGCCGCCTGTGAAACACTGCCAGAGCTGTCGCTCACGCTGGACGAGCATTCGTTTCGCGAATCTCCATTCCACTATCAGTCAGAGCGCGATGCGCAAGGGCTCTGCGAGCTGAGCATTACGGCCATGGGTCCTGAGGACGCGCTCGCCGCAGGTGAACGTTGCGTGGTCTCCGCCAGGTTTGCGTTGGCGAACGTCGTGAGTACACTTCCGACTCAGCAGTCGGGCAACTGCGATCAGATTGTGCATCAGGCAAACTGGTCGCAGTCCAGCGGCCGCTGGAGCGAGGAGGGGCGGCAGGAGTTTCTCGAACAATACGCAGCACAACTGGAATCCTTAAGCGACGCGGACTGGCAGCGGCTGCGCGAGGGTCATTTCTGCATTGACGACATCTGCACGCCGGTGCCGACGGAACAGTAGTCGGCGAGGTTGGCCCGCGATCAGGTTCTTGATCGGTAGAGCCACTCCGTGATCCCCGTGGACTGTTCAAGCTCGGAGCGGGTTATGGGCGGATACCCGTGCTCTGTGATTGACTGCGGCATTCGGCGGCCACAAGCGCCGCGATCCACCGGCCAGTCAGCAGCGCAGACCGCTCGTGCAGCTCGGCGGCTGGCGCTCCGCGATGGAGCGGGCGCAGGTGCAGAGCTGTGCGTGCGCAGCGAACGACAAAGACACGGACAGGATTCATGAGATGGTGACGCCAACGATTTCTCAGCACATCGCGACGCAAGTCGCAGTACCCCCGGATCGGGCTGTGCCTGTCTGGTACGCCACCGCCGGACCGACGGCAATGCCGCTGGCCCTTTCTCGATCCATGTTGTCATTGCCCATGTTGTCATCGCCTGGCGCGCAGCACGGCAATCATCCCGCTTTGTCATCGCGGGGAGCGTAGCGACGTAGCGATCTCGTTCCCGCAGCAACTCCCCGTGCCCCAACGGGCTTACCGCAACGAGATTGCCGCGCCGCGCTCGCAATGACGGTTTCGTGAAACCGGGTACGCGTGACCCGGGAGCGAGGTTGAGCCGGCTGGCGGCTGAGGCGACAATGCCTATCGTTACACCGGTTATTGTCTGCATTGCTGGGAGCGGTACCCGTCCGGCTATCAGGAGGGTGAACTACAATGCCCCCATTCATGAGGAGAACCCTGGAGAGGATGGGCAAAGCCCCTGGTACCCCCCGAAAAGGGTAGGTAGCGGCTGAATTCAGCGATAAATCCTTGGAATTGATCGGAACCGCACATGAAGTCCTCCGGGCCTTGAGACCGAGCCAAAGCCGAGTGTTCAGGTTTGAAAGTCACAGTCCGCGTCATCTAATAACGAGATGAAGGTGATCAGCATGTTGCGGAAACACCTAAACCGTTCAGCCCCCCCCCTCTGGGCGTGGGCTGATGAAGCCGCGATACTGGATGCAGCTAGGCTTCCTGGCGGCGCTGCTGGCGGTGGCGCTGCTGGCCCTGCCGGGCAACCCGGCTGACGCGCAGACCTCGATCACGGTTACGGTCAGCATCGGCGGCGACGCCCCCCCCACCGGCTTCACCTACCCCACCATCCGGGAGGGCGGCGGTCGGACCCTTAGATTTACCCTGAGCAGTCCGGCGCCGGCCGGCGGCGTCAGCATTGGGAACCCGGGGACCCCCACCAGTGGGTGGATATCGGTTGAAAGCGTCACTATTTCCGCAGGAGATACCAGCATAGGGTTTCCCTTGGGCCGCAACCAGAACACTCATGACACGCCCAACTACCTGTTCACGCACGTCTATCCCAACAACAACGGGCTCACCGTCATGCCGGCGGACCGCACCACCCGGCTGACCGTGATCGACGATGACCCGACGGTGGTCACCCTGGCGCGCGTTGGCTCCGGCGAGGTGAGCGAGGGGGACACGGCGCAGTTCACCGTGAGCCTGAGCCGCGCCCTGGTGGACGCCGGGACCCACGGACCCACCGAGACCATCGTGGTTCCGCTGGATATCGGCGGCGGCGCGAGCACCGCCGGGGCCGCGGACTGGAGCATCGCGCTGGACGCAGACGCGACCAACACCGGGGCAACCCTCACCCAGCCCACCGCCACGGAGGGGCCGAAAGTTACGTTCAGCGGCGCGGGCGCGCAGACCGCCGTCCTGAACCTGGCCATCCTGAGGGATGACGTTCTTGAAAACGAGAACGAGCTTCTGCGGGTGGCCCTGGCCTCAGACACCACCTTTGACGCGGAGAGCGGCACCAACGTGGGCGGCGGGGCCGACCCGAAGACGTCGGGAACGCCGGCGGAGCCCCAGAACTTCCTCCTGGCGATTTTATCGGAGGGCGCCATCACCGTTCCCGCAGACTGGCCACTGCTGCCGGACGGGCTGAACGAGGGCGACGAGTTCCGGCTGATATTCATGACCTCCCAGAAGCGCGACGCGACGTCGACTGACATCGCCGACTACGACACCTTCGCGCAGAACGCTGCCGGAGGCAGCAGCGCCCACGCGGCGATCAAGCACTATGCGTCGCGGTTCAAGGTGGTGGGCTCCACACGGGGGGTGGACGCGCGTGACCACACCGGCACCGACCCCAACAACGACGCGCACATGAACGTGCCCATCTACTGGCTGAATGGCAAGCGAGTGGCGGCGGACAACTCGCGCTTCTGGAGTTCGACCTGGGAGAACTGGGCAATGGCCGACCGGCGCAACGAAGCCGGCAATCGAGGGAACGGCGACTTGCACTGGAGCGGCACAGACGCTGACGGCACAGCTAGCTCCACTGGCTCTGCGTTGGGCGAGAATACCCCCGCACAGGGCCAGTTTAGGTTTTCGGAAGGAACTGTCGGCCCCATGGGCAGCGGCACAACCGTCCCCAAAGCTCAGCATCACTCCTTCTATGTCATCTCACCGGTGTTCAAGAAAGCGATCACACCCCCGACGGCCGCGGCCGGCACCGGCGTGCCCGGGGTGGAGTTCCGTGTTTGTCCTTCGGGCTCAACGTGTGTGGAGGGCAGTGATGCCGGTTGGGTGGCTCATGATTCTGACGATGGGCCGCCGACGATTGAGCTGAACGAGGGCGGCGCGTCGGTGTCGTATCAGTTCCGGTTGCGGTTGCCGCCGACGACGCCGACGTTTCGCTCCGTGAATGTGAAGGTGAGTCATCCTGGTGATGGGACCATGTCGGCGACGCATAACGCGATCCGTCCCGGCGATCCGGACCGTGATCGGCTGATCTGCCACGGAGGGAGCCGCCCGATCGGTTTGACCTCGTACACTGCCTCCCCGAATACGTTTGGCGGGGGCGGTCATACCATTCATTTGCCGCGGCTCGGCGTCGATAGCGGCGGCAATGCGGTGTATTCGGACCAGACCGGCGGCTGCCCGCACAGTATGAAGCAAATTCCTTACGCTGATCGTGCTACGTGGCAGACGGTGACAGTGTCTGCCGGTGAAGACCCTGACGCCTTTGATCACGTCACGTCGCTGGTGCATTACACGGTCGCGACCAACGCGCCCCCTACCCTGTTCCAGAAGACGCCTCACGTGAGGGCTAATTCGGACGACCACGATGACCGCGCCGATGAATGGCCGATACGGATACGGATCATTGACGACGACGAATGGGAGCAGGACTTCGAGGTGTCGTCTGACGGCGGCGCGACCTGGACCAGTTTGTTTGACGGGGGTTTTAACAATGCGCTGCCGGGTTCTATGGGTGCGGGGGAATCGCACAGTTTCAGGGTGAGGTTGAAGAACAACCCGGCGACGCTTGCCAATCGCCCCGACGCGTTTCAGATTCTGTCTTTTGATTCGCTCAACACCAACGCCAGGGTGTCGTCATCTGTTGATGATTGGCCGTCTCGGGGTAAGGTGGTGGACTGGCCGGCAGACACCAGCAATGGAGCATGGAACGGTCATGTCACGTTCACCGTCCATGTCGCTGACGGCGCCACAGGATCAGTCAGCATCAAGCTCAGGGCCCAGAACCTGCTGCGGCGCGTTGATAACGAACTGCCGGTAGCCGGGGCCACGCACAGGACCCGCTCCTACACCCATAATTTGACAAGCACGGCATGCGTCGGCATTTGCCCGGCCAGCATAATTTCTCACAGCCCATCAGACTGGCTGACGTGGGGCCGGCTCAACAAGAGGTCCACGCTGGTGGCATCGCAACAGGACCCGGTGACCACGCCGGAGCTGAGCGTCACCGCCGGCAGCGGCGTCACCGAGGGCGGCGACGCCACCTTCACCATCACGGCCAACCCGGCCCCGGTGGCCGACCTCGACGTGACCGTCACGGTGTCGCAGAGCGGCGACTACGGCGCGACCACGGGCCAGCGGACGGTGACCATCCCGACCACGGGCAGCTTCACTCTTACAGTCTCCACCATCAACGACGACGCGGATGAAACCGACGGGTCGGTCACGGCGACGCTGGACGCGCCGGCGGCTGACGCTGGCTACACGGTGTCGGCGACCCAGGGCGCGGCGACGGTCGGCGTCGCGGACGACGATGCCTCCTCGGGCTACACCGTCGATCCGCAGGTCGTGGCCAACGTGAAGTTGTGGGCGGCGGAGACGCACAACGGCGCGGAGCACGTGAACCGCTGGCAGCGTGTGCTGGTGGCATTCGGCGAGCTCGACGCGAGCGGCGTCAGCGGCGTCGCCATGACTGCGGCCGAGGCGCAGACCTATGCGGACCTAGGCTGGCCGCGCTGGGTTCCGGTCGTCGCCGAGCTGACCGCGCTGGAGGCATCGCCACAGGACCCGCTGACCACGCCAGAGGTGAGCGTGACCGCGGGCGGCGGGATCACCGAGGGCGGCGACGCAACATTCACGGTCACCGCCAGCCCGGCCCCGGCGGCCGACCTCGACGTGACCGTCACCGTGTCGCAGAGCGGCGACTACGGCGCGACCACAGGCAAACAAACGGTGACCATCCCGACCACGGGCAGCGTCACGCTGACCGTAGGCACCACTAACGATGATGCGGACGAAACCGACGGCTCGGTCACGGCGACGCTGGACGCGACGGCGGCCGACGGCGGCTACACGGTATCGGCGACCCAGGGCGCGGCCACGGTCAGCGTCGCGGACGATGACGCCGCCGCCGGCTACACCGTCGATCCGCAGGTCGTGGCCAACGTGAAGTTATGGGCGGCGGAGACGCACAACGGCGCGGAGCACGTGAACCGCTGGCAGCGTGTGCTGGTGGCATTCGGCGAGCTCGACGCGAACGGCGTCAGCGGCATTGCCATGACTGCGTCCGAGGCGCAGACCTATGCGGACCTCGGCTGGCAGCGCTGGGTTCCGGTCGTCGCCGAGCTGACCGCGCTCGAGGCTTCGCAGAACGGGCAACTGACGCCGGAGGTGAGCATCAGCGCGGGCGGCGGGATCACCGAGGGCGGTGATGCAACATTCACGCTCACGGCCAGCCCGGCCCCAGCGGCCAACCTGGACGTGAGCGTAACCGTGTCGCAGAGCGGCAACTACGGAGCGACCACAGGCCAGCGGACGGTGACCATCCCGACCACGGGCAGCGTCACCCTGACCGTTGGCACGACCGACGACCAGACGGACGAACCCAACGGTTCTGTGACGGCGACGGTCAACACCGGCAGCGGCTACACGGTGTCGAGCACGCAGGCGGCGGGAACCGTCACTGTCGCGGACGACGATGATCCGCCGGTTGTAGTAGTTCCGGTCGTGACGATCAGCGGCGGTAACGGCGTCACCGAAGGCGGCAGTGCGACGTTCACGCTGACCGCGACCCCGGCGCCGGCTGCCAACCTGTCGGTCAGCGTGAACGTCGGTGCCAGCGGCGACTTCGGAGCGACGATCGGTGCGAAATCGGTCACGGTTCCGACGTCGGGCAGCGCGACGTTCACGGTCGGCACGACCAACGACCAAGTCGACGAACCGAACGGTTCCGTCACGGCGACCCTGGTCGACGGCGCCGACTACGACCTCGGGACATCAAAGACGGCGACCGTCGCGGTCGCGGACAACGATGATCCGCCGGTTGTAGTAGTTCCCGTCGTGACGATCAGCGGCGGTAACGGCGTCACCGAGGGCGGCGACGCGACGTTCACCGTCTCGGCCAGCCCCGCGCCCAGCGCCAACCTCTCGGTGACCGTCACGGTCAGCGCCAGCGGCGACTTCGGCGCGACGGCCGGTACGAAGACGATCACTATTCCCACGTCGGGCAGCGCGACGCTCACGGTCGGCACAACTGACGACTCGGCCGACGAGGCCGACGAGGCCGACGGTTCGGTCACGGCGACGCTCGTCGATGGGGCCGACTACGATCTCGGGACATCAAAGACGGCGACGGTGTCGGTCTCCGACAACGACGTGCCGGAGCTGAGCATCAGCGCCGGCGGCGGGATCACGGAGGGCGGTTCGGCCAGCTTCACGATCACGGCGAGTCCGGCACCGGCCAGTCCGATCACGGTCAAGATCGCGGTCTCCGAGAGCGGCGACTTCGGCGCCAGCGGCGCGGCCACGATCACGGTCAGCGGCGCATCGACGACCTACACCGTGTCCACGACGAACGACCAGCTCGATGAAGCCGACGGCTCGGTCACGGCAACGCTCGAAGACGGAACCGGCTACACGGTCTCGTCCAGCAGCGGCGCGGCCACGGTGGCGGTGGCGGACAACGACGATCCGCCGGTGGAACCGGATACCGAGCTCAGCGTCGCGATCGATGATGCTTCAGGAACCGAAGGAAGCTATCTCGAGTTCACCGTGCGGCTCTCGCGGGTGTCTACTGAGGAGGTCGTGGTCAACTGGAACACGGCGACCGCCCCGTATGACAGAACCAGGACTGAGGGTCGCGCGCGCAGTAGCGACTACAGCGGGGTCCAGGACCAGTTCGTGTTCAATCCGGGCGTGACCGAACTGACCGGCCAGGTCTGGCTTGAGTCGGACGGCGAGGTTGAGGGCGACGAGTACTTCGCAGTCGAACTGTTCCTCGGCGAGGGCTGGAAGTTCAAACCCGACGCGACCGGCACCATGACCATCCGCGACGCCGACTGAGGCCCCGATTGGAGCTACGCTGAAGTCCCGGGGCCGTAGCTCAGCCGGGAGAGCGCCGCCCTTGCACGGCGGAGGTCAGGGGTTCGAATCCCCTCGGCTCCACCCCTGTGCGCTCTCAGGACGTGCCCATTGCGGCGGGTTTTCCCCGGAGTATCTCCCACCAGACGCCAACCCTATCCGGGTGCTACGCCAAGGGATCTCCCTGCGGGAACAGTTGCTGCCCCCCTCTTCGACCGCCTCAACTTCCCTAAGTTGGCAACAACCGACGGGCGTGACTGCCTTCACGGCACGAACATCGCCGGCCGTTGTCAGCTCCCCTGCCGTGGGGCCAAGTCGACCAACGGCTTAATCCCCAGCAGCGGGAAGCCATCCGGCGCGAAGTCGTCCGGCGTCAGCCCCAACATCATCGTCGCCCGCCGCTCACTCTCGCCGCGCTTCGCTGATCTCCCTCGACTATCGGCTCAACGCCTCTCTCATGGTCTCGGGCGCGCTCCCTCAGCAGCCTGCCAGGGTCGGATATCAGGCTCAGTGTCCTACACTGCTCCGAGCAGCACAGCCAGCGAACGGAGGGTGCCGACGAATGAATGAACCGACGGCGGTGCAGAACGACTGTCCAGTTGCCGGGGAACTCGTGAAGTCTCAGACCGTTGGCAACGCGGTGCTGTTCGAAAACACACAGAGAGATGATTGATGATCTCGAAGGCCAGTGCGAGGCAACGGCCCGCGCCGATTCATGGAGAAGTGTAATGAACCGATTTAGACTTGTCGTGCTGTTCTTGGCAGCCATCATTGCTGGAGGCATCGTCCTTGCAGCACAGGCGGCGGACCGCACCAGTCCAACTCAGGAACGAATTACTACCCCCCCCCCCCCCCCCCCAACAATCTTCTGATTGTACTGAACTAAACCCCGCTCACATCGCCACGATCGATCAGGATTCGGAGCAGTTGGGCCACGCATTTGCCGTGCCCGATGGTTCTACGTATTATACTTATACTGGGCCTGACGGTTCGTATCTCGGCAATACGCAGCACTACGATCTCTACTATCCGTTGTCTGCGTCACTTGCCTCCGGATATTACGTGGTCCGGGCGGTGTGGAATGAAGGATTCCCCGCACATTCGGTCGGCCTGTGGTTTGTGAATCCTACGCTTACCTCGCATCAAGGGTTGCTTAGTGCAATCGTTGACTTTCACCGCAGCCGCATTATCGCATGGCAAGTGTTTCAGGTACGAGACTCTCTGCTCAGCATTGTGAACGTTAACTCTGGAGGGTCACTGAACTGGGCCGTAGACATTTGGAAGGTCGATTGCTCGCCGTGGCAGGTAGCACACGTCTGGTAGCGACCACCACAAGCAGTTGAGGAGAGAGACGCAGTGGTTGGACTAACTCCACGCCGCGTTCTCCATGAACGCGGCGGAGCCCGGCCCTGAGCAACTTCGTCGCATTTGCAACGGAGCCGTTGCGGGATCATTCGAAGCGAACTGACAACTCGCTCGTGCTCGCGGCTGCGGGCTTGCCTGACCTGCAACGGGCTACTTCAGCGATGGCGGCTGGCGGGTGCAAGTCATGGATAGCCGTGCTGGCCGTCCAGGACATAACCAATGACACGGCCAGAACGGCGAACGCGCCAGCGCTGAAGGCGAACCCGCGGGTCATACCCGTAGCGCGTTTCTGCCCCGCGGGTTCAACCATACCGAGGTTCCGGGCCCGCCGCGCTGCTCAACTGCTGGCGTTGGAGGCCTCGAGGATGTTGTTGGAAGGCCTGTGAAGCCAGCGTTAGCCGCCGAGGATCAGGTTGGTGAGTTCGTCCGGCGTGCTGAGCATCGGGTAATGGCCGGTATCGAGTTCGTGCCAGCTTGCGCCGAGCTTCTCGGCGCAGCGGCGCTGGTGCGCCTCGCCGGGGTTGGGCGCCTGGCGGCACCAGATCACGGTCGTGTCCCAGGACTGTTCCCAGAACGAATCGAGCACGACGGGCTGGTTGAACGCTGCGACCGGGTGCAGGCCGAACCGATCCGCAGCCCAGGCGGCCAGGTCGGGATCCATGCTGGCCCGCAGTATTTCGCGCATGCTGCCGGGTGGTGGCCCCGTTGAGACTTCGGTGTCGGTTGTGGCGGCACCCATGACGATGTCGCGGATCTTTTCTCCGTTGAAGAGAGCGAGAGCGTCGGCAAAGACCAACCGCTGGATTCGTTCTCGCGCCAGTTCGGCGACCCTGGCCAGCACCATGCCGCCCGACGAGGTACCGACCAGCACCGCGTCGTTGAGGTCTTCGTAGCGCAGGAGTTGAGCGATTTCCTCCGCGTGCGTCTCGGTCGTGATGCCGGGCCGGACCTGCGCTGAGCGCTCGGCACAGCCGTCGAGGGACGGGGCCAACACGCGGTGGCCAGCGTCTTGCAGTCGAGTCACGACGGGCGACCAGATCCAGCCGCCCTGGTATGCGCCATGGATCAGTACGAATGTCGCCATGCTCGGCCTCCTCTGGTCCTGCCAACCGGTCCTGCCGAGGCTAACGTACGGAACATCGGACTCCGCCGGTCGCAGATCGTTTGATCGGTTGGATGGGACAGCGCAGATGAATTCCGAGGCAGCGAGAGAGCCAAGACCTGGCCGGCATGAGCAGTTGGCATCCATGCGCATTGGCAATAACGTTCTGTTGATGCTGCCCGGGGAAGCAAAGGACTGGTCACGATGAGTACGAAGCGGATCGCAGTGATTGCAGGAGACGGTATCGGCCAGGAAGTCGTGCCTGAGGGCATTCGCGTACTTGAGGAGGCTGCGACCAGGTTTGAGATTGACCTGGACTTCGACTACTTCGACTTTGCCTCGTGGGATTACTACGAGCAGCACGACCAGATGCTGCCCGACGACTGGAAGGACCAGATCGGCGGGCATGATGCGTTGTTCTTTGGCGCGGTCGGTTGGCCGGAGAAGATTCCCGACCATGTTTCGTTGTGGGGATCGCTGTTGCAGTTTCGTCGCGAGTTCGATCAGTACATCAATCTGCGACCAGCGCGTCTGATGCCCGGCATCGTCGCTCCGGTGGTGCGCCGCGACGGCAGCGCGCGTGAGCCGGGTGAGATTGACATGTACATCGTGCGAGAGAACACGGAGGGCGAGTACTCGAGCATCGGCGGTCGAATCTTCTCAGGGACCGAGCGCGAGATGGTGATGCAGGAAACGGTGATGACTCGGGTTGGCGTTGACCGCGTGTTGAAGTACGCCTTTGACCTCGCGCAATCACGTCCGAAACGACACCTGACGAGTGCGACGAAGTCCAATGGGATTGCGATCACGATGCCGTTCTGGGACGAGCGTGTTGAGGAAATGGCGGCGGAGTATCCGGAAGTGGAGGTTGACAAGTTTCACATCGACATCCTCACGGCGCATTTCGTCCAGCGTCCCGATTTCTTTGATGTCGTGGTGGCCAGCAACCTGTTCGGCGACATCCTCAGCGACCTGGGGCCGGCCTGCGCGGGCACGATTGGGATCGCGCCCAGCGCGAATCTGAATCCGGACGGTGCGTTTCCGTCGCTGTTTGAGCCGGTGCATGGCTCAGCGCCCGATATCGCCGGTCAGGGAGTTGCGAACCCGATTGGCCAGATCTGGTGCGGTGCGATGATGCTGGACTTCCTCGGCCACCGAGGGGCGCATGACGCGATTCTGGGAGCGATTGAGGCTGTGCTCGACCCGTCCAGCGGCGCTCCGCGGACGCCCGATATTGGCGGAACTGCATCGACGGCAGAACTCGGCGCAGCGGTCGCTGAGGCCTTGCGTTAACTCCTTCCGAACGTAGCCAATGCAGGCGACCACAAGGGTCGCCCCTGCAACCCACCCTACGACTCTGATGTCCCATTCTGTACGCGTGGGCGAAACACTTGAGAACGTGCGACAGGATCGGCATACTTTCGGCAATCCGTCGCACGGTCGCGTCGGACTAACGGAAGTGGGAACCACATGAGCGACAAACAGTATTGGAAGCGGCTTCGCGAGCAGGAATTGAGCCGGCGCAGGCTGTTGCAGTCGGGGGCGCGAGCCGGGCTTGGCGCAGCGGGACTGGCCCTGGTGGGTTGCGGAGATGGGGACGAAGAACAGCAGGCGGTCGCGCAACCACAGCAGGATCAGCCGCAGCCAGATGCGCCAGAGCAGGTTCAGCCTCAGCAAGATCAGCCGCAGCAGGTGCAACAGCAAGACCAACCGCAGGTGGTGCAGACCGCCGCCGCCGCCAACCGCGGCGGCGTGCTGAGAATCGGTTCCGACATTGGGCTGTCCACTTATCGGGCTCCGTACCTGTCATCGTCGGCGCACATTCCGCTCTACATCCCGTTCTGGGACACGTTGACCAAGTACTCGCCGGACGGACTGGATCCGCAGCCGCACCTGGCCGAGAGCTGGGAGCTGAATGATGACCAGACCATGTTGCAGGTCAAGCTGCGACCCGGCCTGGAGTTCCATAACGGCAAGCCGCTCAACGCGACCGAGGTCAAGCGAAGCCTGGAAGCGATGGATGACGAAGGCGTCGCCAACAACCAGGTCAAGGGCATCATGACGAAGTACGTGTCGTCGGTCGATGTGATTGACGATGTCACGTTGCAACTGCACCTCGCCTGGGGCGGCACGCTGATCTTCGACGTTCTGAACTATGCACAGATCCATGATGTCGATGACATCCCGAATCTCGACGGCTATACCTCGCTGAACGGCTCGGGGCCGTTCAAGTTTGACGCTTCCAGCTATCGCGTCGATAACTACGCATCAGGTGAGCGGTTCGAGAACTTCTACGAACCGGCGCTACTGGACGGGATTGAGCTGCATCAGTTCCCCGACGCCACGGCGATGGCCCTGGCACTTGGCGCAGGCGAGATCGACCTGACCAACCGCCTGCCCAAGCCTGACTACGAACGCTTCAACTCGGATCCCGACTACACGGTGGTGATCGCTCCTCCGACGCTCGCAATCTGGGTGTTGGGCATGGTCATTCCGAATGAGAATGGTGGACATGAGGCGTTTGCCGATCCGAAGGTGCGGCAGGCGATCTATCGGGTGATCGACCGCGACCGGGTGGCGAATGAGACCTTTGAGGGCCTGGCCCAACCGAAGAACATTCTTTGGCCGTCGTTCTCGCCGGGCTACGACAAGGCTCGCGACCGGAGCTACTTCAACCCCGAAGAGGCCGCGGCACTGCTGGAAGAGGCCGGCTACGGTCCGGGCGAACTGACGATCGAACTGGCCCACACCGGTGGTGAAGCCAATGAGATCGCGCAGGTGATCCAGGCTGGCGCCGCCGAGGCGGGGATCAACATCAACATCAACATGCTCGAACCGGCGGTCGGTCGCGAACGATTCTTGAACGCCGGGAACGAAGCGTATCTGTCGTCGTATGCGTTCTTCGCGCTGCACCCGCAGACGCTGCCGGTGATGAACTTCCAGATGCGGATTCCGAACTCCTGCGCGTACGGTCCGGACTACTACCAGGCGCTGATCGACAGCTTCGGTACCGCCGACAGCGACGCCCGTCGGAACGAGTTGCTGGAAGAGTTCAACACGCTGCTCGACAACGAGCCGTGGATTGCGCCGATCGTGACCAGAAGTGACATCTGGGCCTGGTCGAGCAAGTTCAGCGGGATCGAGTTCGATGTGCTGAGCATCCCCTCGATGCAGCAAATCCAGTACCACGGTTAGGCGGCGATTGGGCTGTTCTCACTCGTTGCAACGCCGAATTGAGATCGGCATACTCTCGCGGCATCGTGCACTGACCTCGGTGCTCGATGCCGCGAGATTGCCGTAACGGAGCCCGGCAATGACGGTGTAGGGGGATCTTGCTTGCATATCTGGTCGGTTGATAAGCCGCGCACGGATCGCGATACTCCCTAGAACCTGGCAACCGACAGGACTGATGCGGGAAACGAGAGGGCTGACTGCAATGAGTAACCAACGATTCTGGAATCGAGTCCGTCAGCAGCAGATCTCGCGGCGCTCACTGTTGCAGAGCGGTGCGCGTGCAGGCGTAGGCGCGGCCGGGCTGGCACTGGTCGGGTGCGGTGGCGACGACGATGAGCAGCAACAGCAGCAGGCGCAACCCGCCGCTGCGCAGGCCGACCAGCAGCAACAAGAACAGCAGGCGCAGGCTGCACAACAGGTTCAGCAGCAACAGCAGCAGGCGCAGCCGCAGGCCGAGCAGGAACAGCAGCAACAACAACAGGCAGCCGTCGCGCAGGCCGCGCAGACCGACGACGCGATCAAGCGCGGCGGCACACTGCGCATTGGCTGGGACCTGGCGCTGTCGGGCTATCGCGGTCCGTACGCACAGTCCCAGCACGGCGCGTTCCACACTCCCGTCTGGGACACGTTGATTCGCTACCCGTTCGACTCGTTGGAGCCGGAACCGCGTCTGGCGGAGTCCTGGGAGTTCAACGGCGATCAGACCGTGCTCTCGGTCAATCTTCGCCCGGGACTCGAGTTCCATAACGCGCGCCCGATTGACGCGGAATCGGTCAAGGCCAGCTTTGAGGCGATCCTGCATGAGGACACGCCGAACAGCCAAGTCAAGGGACCACTGGCCAAGTACGTCGAGCGGATCGAGGCGGTCGACAAGACCACGCTCAACTTCCACCTGTCGTGGCCCGGCACGACGATTTTCGACGTGCTCAACTTCGGCCATGTGCACGACCCGGATGAGATCGCCTCGCTGGAGGGCTACGGCACCGTGGCTGCTTCGGGGCCGTTCAAGTGGGATCCCGACCCGCACATCGTGGACCAGTTCGCACGCATCGTGCGTCACGAGAACTTCTACGATCCGGCCTACCTCGACGCGATCACGTACCAGACGTTCCCCGACCGTGACTCGATGACGCTGGCCCTGGCGGCAGATGAAATCGATCTCAGTCCGTCCTTCCCGGCCGAGCAGATTGACGCCTTCGAGCAGAATCCCGACTACAACGTGGTCTTGGGCGTGGCTCGAGGACTCTGGGTATTCGGCATGGTCGGCACCGGTCGCGGAGGCGGACATGAGGTCTTCGACGATCCTCGCGTGCGACGCGCGTTGTATCGCTGCATTGATCGCGAACGCATCGCGATCGATGTGTTCAACGGACTTGAGCAGCCGAAGCATGTGCTCTGGCCCGACTACTCGCCGGGATACTCAGCCGAGTTCGACCGTAGCTACTTCAATGTCGAAGAGGCCAAGGCGCTGATGGTTGATGCGGGATATGGCGACGGGACGCCGGAGATTGAGCTCTCGACCTGGCGCGGCGCGCTGGACAACGCGATCGCGCAAATCATCATCAACGACGCCCAGCAGGCCGGGTTCAACTTCAAGATCCACCTGCAGGATCGCCCCGCCTGGCTGGAACGCTTCCTAGCTGGAGACCACGAGTCGTACATCAACACGTACGGCTTCCACTGGCTGCATCCACAGACGCTGCCGGTGATGAACTACCAGATGCGTATTCCCAACTCGTGCGCCTATGAGACGCCCGAGTACCAGGCGATGATTGACGGCTTCGCCACGGCCGACACTGATTCCGGTAGGCAGGCGTTGCTCGACGACTTCAACGACATCCTCGATCGTGAGCCCTGGGTGGCGCCGATCGCGACGTCCAGCGGCATCTGGACCGGGCACAAGCGATTGCAGAACCTCGATTGGGCGGTCTCCGGATTCACCCCGTCGATGGAGAAGTTCTGGCTGGACGCCTAGCCTGTGCGAGCGCTGACGCCACACACCGATTGCCAAGCGAACGTGGCTAACGGTGTCACCTGCCGAGAGCGAGGCGATTGAGCGTGGGACGATACCTGTTTCGGCGCTTCTTCGAGGGCATGCTGGTTGTCTTCTTGGCCAGCATTGTCATCTTCCTGATCATCCGATTGATCCCGGGTGATCCGGCTCAGCAACTCGCCGGTGAAGATGCCACGCCGGAAGATGTTGAGGTGATTCGCGAACAGCTCGGTCTCAACGACCCAATCCTGACGCAGTACGGCAACTGGATCGGCGGCGTTGTCCAGCTCGACTTCGGCAAGTCCTTCACCAAGCGCGTACCCGTCCGCGACCTGATCGCGCAGTCGTTCCCGCCGACGATCGAGCTGGCTGTCGCTGCCTACATCTTCGCGCTGTCAATCGGCATTCCGCTCGGTGTGGCAGCGGCGGTCTGGGCGAAGAAACCTCCGGACTATGGGGCCAGTGTGTTCAATCTGTTCACGCTCGGTATCCCAAACTTTGTGTTGGGCATCATTCTGCTCTGGATCTTTGCTGTAGAACTGAACCTGTTCCCCGTTTCGGGTCGGGTCAGTGTGTTTGAGGACTTTGCCGCCGGCATCCACCGGCTGGTGTTGCCGACGATCGCGGCAGGGTCGGTGACTGCCGCTGTGCTGGCGCGGTTCGTCCGCACGTCGGTCGCGGAAGCGCTGGCTCAGGACTACGTCCGCACAGCGCATGCGAAGGGGTTGCAGGCACGCAAGGTCGTATTCCAACACGCGCTGCGCAACGCGCTGATTCCGATTGTCACGATTGCGGCACTACAGATTGGCAATCTGCTCGCAGGGGCGATCGTGGTCGAGATCGTGTTCACCCGTCCTGGATTCGGATTCCTGATCATCGATGGAATCAATGGGCGTGACTATCTGTTGATCCAGGCGATGCTGGCGATTCTCGTGTTCCTCTTCGTTGCGGCGAACACGTTTGCCGACATCACCTATGGCTATCTCGATCCACGAATCCGCGTTTCTGGACTGGCGAGCTGACCATGTCTCAAGTTCAGTCACGTACCGAGTCGCAATATGCGCCGCCAATCAACCAGGGCTGGCTGCGCCGGATGCGTGACGAGTCGCTGACCGTTGACGCCTTCTACCGAACGGTCAAGAATCCGCAGGGATTCATAGGAATCGTCGTCTTTGGTGGACTGCTCTTTGTCGCCATCTTCGCCGATCTGCTCGCGCCCTATGGCGAAGCGGAGCAGATCAGGGGTTCCAGATTGTTGGCGCCGTCGGGTGAGTACTGGTTCGGGACCGACGACCTGTCGCGAGACATCTTCAGCCGGATTCTGTTTGGACTGCGGATTTCGCTGTACGTGTCGATTGCGGGCGTGGTCGGCGGTGGCGCGGTTGGCACGGTCATCGGCTTCATGGCCGGTTACGCGGGCGGTTGGCTTGAGGCGATCCTGATGCGCCTGGTCGACACGCTGCTCGCCTTCCCCTTCCTGCTGCTTGGCATCGCGGTGTTGGCGATTCTGGGTACGGGCACATCGCAGGTGGCGCTGGCGCTGGGCATTGCCAACGTGCCCGTCTTTGCCCGGATCGCGAGGGCGCAACTGCTAACCGAGAAAGAGCGGGACTATGTGCTCGCGGCCCGCTGCCTGGGCGCGTCGCCGCCTCGGATCGTCGGTCGTCACATCGCGACGAACGCGCTGCCGCCGCTGCTGGTCCAGGGTGCGCTGGCGATGGCTTTCGCCGTGATCGCCGAGGCGACGCTGAGTTTCCTCGGACTTGGCGCATCGCCGCCGACGCCAACGCTGGGCATCATTCTCAGCGATGGGCGTCGCTGGCTGTTCGCCGGCAACTGGTGGTTCGTGCTCTTCCCGACGTTGGGCCTGTCGCTGATCCTGCTATCGCTCAACTTCCTCGCCGACTCGGTGGTCGAAGCGATCGACCCGCACCGTCGGCATCGCTAGCTATCAATCAATCCTTTGCGACTCGCTCAATGCGTGGTTAAAAGCCCTTCTGCAGATCGCTAGCCTGCGCGGGTATGAATGTCAGGTAGCCAGCTCGCCGCTCGCCGACCAGAAGGGAAATCAACAATGAGTACAGACCGTTGGAGCAGCATTCGCAAGCAACGGATGAGTCGCAGAAGTGTCCTCCGGGCGAGCGCCGGGCTGGTGTGGGCGCGGCTGGACTGGCCTTAGTCGGCTGTGGCGACGATGACGACGATGCGCAGCCGCAGGTGGTCGCCGAAGAGCAGCAACAGCAGCAAGCGATGCAGCAGCAGGCTCAGCAACAAGCGCAGGCCGAGCAGCAGCAACAGCAGGCCATGCAAGAAGAGGAGCAGCAGCAACAGGCCGTCGCTCAGCAGGAACAACAGCAAGAGCAGGACCAGTCAACCGCCCAGCAACAAGAGCAGCAACAGGTTGCCGCGGCCACGGATGAACCCGAGCCGCCACGCGGTGGCACACTACGGTTCGGTCTCGTCGGTGATTTTCTGCCCAGCTACGGTTTTCCCTACGCATCCGAGGGCGCCTTCGGCCCGGCTGTTTGGGACACCTTGACGAAGTACAGCAGCGATGGTCTGTTCCCGGAGCCGCACCTGGCGGAGAGCTGGGAGTTCAACGACGACGAGACAATGCTGACAGTGCACCTGCGGCCGGGCCTGACGTTCCACGACGGTAAGCCACTGACTGCGGAAGAAGTGATCAAGAGCTTCGAACGGATGGATGACGAGGATGTGCGGAACAACCAAGTCAAGGGCATCTATGTCAAGTATGTCAACAGCGTCGAAGTGATCGACGAGACGACGCTGCAGTTTGATCTGGCCTGGCCGGGCGAGGCGATCTTCGACGTGTTCCAATGCGCCAATATTCACGACGCAGACACGATTGGCGGGATCGAGGGGTGGACCGAAGTCAACGGCAGCGGTCCCTTCAAGTTCGATGCAGACGCCTATGAGGTCGGTGTGCAGTCCAGCGCCGACCGCTTTGAGGACTACTACAACCCGGCGGCGCTGGACAGAATCGAATGGAACGTTTTCCAGGACGCAGAGTCGATGGCGCTGGCGCTGCAGGCCGGCGAGCTCGACATGGGCTTGGGAATTCCGCCGCCGTGGTACCAGAACTTTGCCGACGACGACTTCCAGATAGAAGTGACGCCGCCGAACGCCACACTCTACGTACTGGGCATGGTCGGGACCGGGCGCGGTGGCGGCCACCCGGCAATGGACAACCCGACGTTACGACGCGCCCTGTACCGGGTGATCGACCGCGAGCGGATCGCGGCCGAGGTGTTTGAGGGCGTGTCCGAGCCGAGGAACGTCGTCTGGCCGAGTTACTCGCCGGCCTACGACGCATCGCTGGACCGCGACTACCTTGACATTGACGAGGCCAGGGAACTGGTCATCCAAGCCGGCTTCCCAGACGGTACGCCGACCATCAAAATCGCCTGCCTTGGGGTCTGGCCGCAGGCGCTTCAGATGGCCCAGATCATCCAGCAGGACGCGGCGCAGGCGGGGATAAACGTAGAGCCCGTGGCGATGGAAACCGGCGTCTGGTTTGACGACTTCTTTGCTGCCCAACACGAGATCTACCTCGTCACCTACTCCTTCTTCGCGCTGCACCCACAAACCTTGCCGGTGATGAACTTCCAAATGCGGATCCCCAACGGATGCGCATATGACACCCCGCACTATCAGGCGATGATCGACGGCTGGGCGACCGCCGACAGCCCGGCCAAACGCCAGGCGCTGATCGACGAATTCAACAGAATCCTCGACGAGGAACCCTGGATTGCGCCGATCTGCACATTCTCCGATGTCTGGGCTGCACACTCCAGCGTGAAAGGTGTCACGCAGGACCTGTTTAGCAACCTTCGCATGCGGGACGTCTATTTCGACGATGCGTAGCGCCTTGCAGCACTAGTCGGCGGTGAGGCCTCAGTTCAGAGTGCGCGGATATCTTGATCGACAAAGC
The DNA here is from genome assembly GCA_965232875.1 of Dehalococcoidia bacterium. Lineage (GTDB taxonomy): Bacteria > Chloroflexota > Dehalococcoidia > Bin125 > Bin125 > Bin125. The sequence goes on from OZ247431.1 coordinate 1,258,435, forward strand.
GGTCGCAGACTGGTTCTAGTCGGAGAGGCGTTGTATGGCTGACGGGTCGCTTGAGCGGGTGAAGTTTCTGACCTTTGACATCTTTGGCACGGTCCTGAACCTGACGGGGAGTCTGGCCGGTCCGGCTGGAGAGTTCCTGGCGGCGCGTGGCTCGGAGATGACTGGCGAGGCGTTCTACGCCGATTGGCGGGCTCGCCAGCGGATTGAGCAGTACCAGGACAACCTGCTGATGCTCGGCCACAGCGGCTACCTCGAGACTTGCCGCCGCGCGTTCGTCTACTGTCTGAAGCTGCACAACGTGACCTACACCGCCGACGAGGTTGCGGAGTTCATGCAGGTCTACCACGGCCTGCAACCGTATCCCGATGCGATTGACGGACTGCGGTCGTTGGCCGAACGGTACAGCCTGGTCGCGCTATCCAATGGTGAGCAGTGGTACCTGGAATCGTTGCTGGCCAACAACGTACCGGTGACATTCGATGCAATCATCTCCGTCGAGCAGGTCGGCGCGTTCAAACCGTCGCCCGGGATTTATCGGAGGGCGCTGCAGCGGTTGGAGTGCGAACCAGGCGAGGTCATGATGGTCGCAGCGCACGCGTTCGACATCCTCGGCGCGCAGACTTGTGGATTCAGGTCGGCATATGTGGATCGGTATCGGTTGCCGACTGAGGAGTCGGCGTACCAGCCGGACATAATCGTCGGGGACTTCGTCGAGTTGGCGGAGCGGTTGCTGGCATAGAAACTGCTCAGACAAGCGAGTCCCCCCAAGGGGAACGTCATACCCCCGCCTGACGGTGAGCTTCGAAAAACTCCCCTTCTCCCCCCTTGCGGGGGAGATGCCATAGGCAGAGGGGGGTCCTGTCCGCAACTGCTATCTGTTAGTCACCGACCGCCCCTCCCCTCTGTCACTCTGTGACATCTCCCCCCGCAAGGGGGGGAGAGGGGAATCCAAAACTCGGAGGTGAGCCGTGACTAGATCACACCCTCCCAGACCGATCGTTCCTCGGCGCGCCAGTGGTCTTCAACACGGATGTTTGGCCCGAGCATCACTCGGCTTCTCGTAGAGGTGTTGTAGGCTGGCCAGGCCAGGTTGGGAGTGGATGGGTCTCCGCAATGTGCGAAGGCGATCCAGGCGTCCATGACGCTGTTCGCCAATGCATCTGCTTCGGGACCTGAACCGGCGAACTCTGGCATGAGTCCCTGGGTGCCGAACGTGAACGGGATGTCCAGCGCGTGGCAAGCGCCGAGCACCCCGCCGAACGCCGGCGACTTCCAGTCGAAGGTGTAAGAGAAAGTCTGTGGCTGATGCTGCGACTGCGCGTCGGCCAGCCGCTCGCTGGCGACAATAAACCACGAGTCGCCTGAGGCTGCGTTGAGGATCGCAGGTGGCGCGACGGATTCTCCTCGTTGCTCGCGAGCCCTCCGATAGGTGTCGTAGGCCGCACGTCCGTCGCCCAACAGCAGATCAAGCCGCTGAACGACGTCAGCTTCACTCGGCGGGTCTGAGGGCGCCAGCGCTCCAAACAGGTTCCACTCTTCGTCCATGGCGCCGATCAGCAACGAGATACCGGCCGCGCGACCCATCGCGATGGATTCAAGCTGAGGCTCCAGCAAGAAGTCGCCATCGACGACCGGCGCCGCAGTCGGCTCACCGACCGCTCCACCGGCGCTTTGTTCGTTGTCGGTCGTCAGGACGACATTGTGCTGGGCATCGAGAATCGCTTCCACGTCAATGGCGCGCAATCCGTCCGCATCGTCGTGACTCAGGCCGAGATGGTCGCAGATTGCCTGACCAACCTGTGCCGCGCTCTCGGCTGGGACATTGCGGCGGACGCCGCCGCTCTGCACGATGGCCCGCTGGAACAGGCCCGCGCACTGAGGCGACGCCATCAGCGCGGCCACGGCCAGACCTCCTGCAGACTCGCCAAAGATGGTTACGTTGCCGGGGTCGCCGCCGAAGTTGCCGATGTTGTCGCGCACCCACTCGAGCGCGGCTGCTTGATCGCGCAAGCCGAAGTTTGTCTCACCAAGCACCGGCAAATGCGCGAATCCGAGCACTCCAAGTCGATAGTTGATTGTCACGACGACCACGTCCCCGCGAGCGGCCAGGTTCGCTCCGGTGTAGTAGGTCTCGGAGCCTGACCCGAATGTCAGGCCTCCGCCATGAATCCAGACCATCACTGGACGCGCGTTGTCATCGAGTCCCGGCGTCCAGACATTGAGGAACAGGCAATCTTCACTCAGCGACTGCGGTACTCCGCCCATCATCTGATCGAGCGCCACGTTCGGTCGCTGCATCGCGATTGGACCGAACTCGCTAGCATCGCGCACACCGCTCCAGCCGGGATGAGGCTGTGGCGCACGGAACCGCAGATCATCCACGGGAGGCGCAGCAAAGGGAACGCCGCGAAAGACGTGCAGTCCATCTTCCTGTTTGCCTTGCAGTTTGCCTTGTCGTGTATCGACCGTCGTGGTCATCCGGTGCTCCTTGCGTTGACTCTCGGACGCTAAAGGTCGTCGCTGATGTTAGAGCGCCAGTTCATTGATCCAGTCGAGAATCTCCGTGGCGAATCGCTCGGCTTGCTCGACGATGACGAAGTGGCCGCCGTCTTTGATGTAGACCAGTTTTGAGTTCGGCAGGGCGCTATGCAAATCCTCGGCGTTCTCGGGATGGCCGACCTGATCGTCTGCGCCATAAAGGAGTAGCGCCGGGCAATCGAACCGGCCCCAGTAGGAGTCGATTGGCGTGCGCTCGATTGCTCCGACGACAACGGCTCGCTCGCTTGGCGTTGCTCTCGCCAGTTGGAAGAGCCAGTTGGCTCGTTCGGGATCGCGATCGCTGAAACCCGGCGCGCAGTGTGCTCGTTCGAAGCGCTGGTTCCAGGCTTGTACGCTCTCTGCGCCGTCGGGACCCTCGGTTGCTGTTTGCACATCCGCCGCCGATGCCAGCGGTGGAAACTTGCCGCCTCCCGATCCGATCACGACACCGTCCGGCGGATCATCTCGGGCGATCACCTGCGCCGCTCGAGCGCCCCAGGCGTGGCCCACGACGATCAGCTTGTCAGAGCGATGCGGCTCGGCAAGTTGTAATGCAGCCTGGCTGAGTTCTTCGAAGGAGTATGGTTCGTCGGGTGTCGAGCTTTCTCCAACACCAGGCGGATCAAAGCGGATGACACGGCCGGCATCGAGCAAACTTGGTACGACGTAATCCCAGGTGCGCAGACTCTGGCCTGCTCCGTTGAGCAGGAGAAAAGTCCGTTCGCCGTCGCCTTCGACGAGCGTGTGAATGGTCGTCAGATCAATGCTCACAGGTCACCACCGGTCCGGATCGTCAACATAGTGGCTCGAATGCCCAAACTCCGTTGTTGACCAGCGCGCAACGGGCTAGCCTCTGCCTAGCCGGTACGAAGGAGCATGTGATGACGGACCAGGATCAACCACAACACGAAGCGATCATCATTGGCGCCGGAGTCGCAGGCATCTACCAGATGTACCGGCTGCAAGAGTTGGGTATCGACGCCACCGTGCTCGAGGCGGCGGATGGTCCCGGGGGGACCTGGTATTGGAATCGCTATCCCGGTGCGCGCTTCGACTCAGAGAGCTACACCTACGGCTACTCCTTCTCCAAGGAATTGTTGGACGAGTGGGAGTGGAGCGAGCACTTTGCCGGTCAGCCGGAGACGCTGCGCTACCTGAATCACGTGGTCGACAAGTTCGATTTGCGCCGTCACATGCAGTTCGGCTGCAAAGTGGCTGGGGCGTCGTTCGACGAGGAAGGCAGCTTCTGGACCGTGCACCTGGAGGACGGCCGCGAAATCACCGGACGCTTCCTGCTCACCGCGATCGGGATGCTCTCGGCGGCAACGTTGCCGAACATTGAAGGCGTCGACAGCTTCGAGGGCGAAGCCTGGCACACGTACTACTGGCCGCATGATCCAGTCGAGCTGGACGGCAAACGAGTTGCGGTGATTGGCACGGGTGCCACCGGCGTGCAGGTGATCTCTGAGATCGCCGACAAGGTCGGTGAGTTGACCGTGTTCCAACGCCGTCCGAACTGGTGCGCTCCGCTGCACAACGCGCCCATCGACCAGCCGACCCAGGCCCAGATCAAGGCGTCCTATGACGAGATCTTCGAGATCTGCCGGCAGACCCCCGGCGGCTTCCTGCACGGGCCGGATCCGCGCAAGTTCCGCGATGTCCCCGAGGAGGAACGGCTAACGCTCTGGCAGAAGCTGTACGAAACCCCAGGCTTTAGCAAGTGGATGAGCAACTTCATCGATGTCGGCATCAATCCGGAGGCGAATGCCGAATACTCCGAGTTCATCGCCAACAAGATCCGCGAGCGTGTACACAATCCGATGACAGCGGAGAAGTTGATCCCCAAGGATCACGGTTTTGGCACTCGACGGGTGCCTCTGGAAACCCACTACTTCGAGGCCTACAACCGCGAAAACGTGCACCTGATCGATATCAATGAGACTCCAATCGAACGGATCACGCCGAAGGGCGTGCAGACGACGTATCAGGAGTTTGAGTTTGACCTGATCATCTACGCGACGGGATTTGACGCGATCACCGGCGCCTTCGACCGGATCAATTTCACCGGCGTGGACGGCGTCGCGTTGCGCGATCAGTGGGCTGACGGCCCGGACACATTCCTCGGCATGGGCACGACCGGTTTCCCCAACCTGCTGATGCTGTCCGGGCCGCAGGGCGGATCCGTCTCGACCAACTATCCGCGTGGGATTGAGACATCGGTTGACTGGATTACCGATCTGCTCTGCTACATGCGCGACCACGGCTATCGGCGGGTGGAGTCGCGTGAGGACGCCGAGTTGGAGTGGCTGCAGCACGTCCAGGAGATGTACCAGTTCCAGCTCATGAGCAAGGTCAAGAGTTGGTTCACCGGCTACAACTCAAACGTCGAGGGCCATGACACCATCCGTTATCAGATCTATCCCGGTGGAGCGCCGCGTTATCGCGAGCGTCTGGAGGAAGTCGCGTCAAGCGGCTACGAGGGATTCAAACTGACCTGACGAGTTCCACGCAGCCATCCGCACCCAACTCCCCTCTCCCCCCTTGCGGAGACTGATGCACAACCTCTCAACCGCCCCCGCCTCCGAGCGGGGGCCTGTTCCTTCCCCGGCTTCTGCTCGGCGGCCATGCTTGTCGCTCGTATCTGGTCAACAGGAACTGATCCGTGCTGCCCGGGTCGGGCCAAAGTGGGTCCCCGCTCGGGGGCGGGGACGGGAAACTCAGTTATGCATCAGTCTCTTGCGGGGGGAGATGCCGAAAGCCTGCCCGGGCTTGACCCGGGGGCAGAGGGGGGGTCCGCCCAGCGCTCGACAGCTCATACCCAACCTCGGCAAGTCGCACAACCACCCACCTCCATCCCCCTTGACTCCCGACCCCACGCACTCCACAATCAGAACATACGTACCTATCAAGCCGGCGAGACCCAACCATGTCCAACCTGCCGACCCCCCGACGCTGCCGTCGCATCCTCGCGGCCCACCACCTCGACTGCCAGGGACTCTCCCTCCGCCAGATCGGCAAGCAACTGGGCCGCGCCCACTCCACCGTCCACGCCTACCTGCGCGACTTCCAAGTCCACCGCAACCACATCCTCTACACCGTCGCCGCCGACCAACTCGCCGACCAAATCTACCGTCTGACCCAACCCCAATCAGACCCCGCCCAACACAGACAGACCATCGCCGCCGCCCGAGAACTCCGCCTCCTCCTGCTCAACCCGCCCGCCATCCAAGACCGCGACCTGAGCGGGCAAGCCCTCGCCCCAACCGACGCCGAAGCCGGCGGCCGGTTCTGGGAAACGAGCGAGGACGGCAACGGACACCGCCGCTACCTCGCCGGACCGGACATCGGCCAATGCGTGCTCGAATGCATCGGCTGCATGCGCGACGCCTACGCCAGCCCAGCCGACCATCCGGATCAACCCGGACTCACCGAGTCTGAGCCGGATCAACACTCCCCAAATCGAGACCAATCTGGACCAATCCAGACAAATCTGAACACCCGCACCACGAAAACCCCGTCCCCGGCAAGGAATGGCCGCCAATCCCCCAGATTTCACCGCCCCGCACCCCGCCTTGGCCCGAATTCACGCCGCCGCCACGTCCCAACCGCCCATTCGTCGTCCCCTTAGCCGACCTCGGTAAGTATTGACCACACTGAGAGGCCAACAACCTTGCGCACCCCCCGCGCGACCCCGTCAATAGGACCTCCGAGAGGTGGTTCGACCCTGCTTGATCGTGTGCCGCGATCATGCGCCTCGTTTCCGTTGTTGGGCTGCTCAATCCCAAGTGGACTACGATTAAAGGCGGCATGGCGAGTGCCAGACAACACACAATCTCTTTTGAGACTGGCCGATGACAACCGCAACCGCTGACACGACAACCAAGAATCTGTACCTGACCGAGGACCTCATCCTGATGCTCCTCAACGAGGAGAGCGGCTTTTTCTATCAGGTACCGGGTTGGGCACTGAACTGTACGGTCGCAGGCGCGGCGGTGGCCCAACTGTCATTGATGAATCGGCTGGACTCCGACACTGAGTCGCTGTTCCTGGTGGACGACAGTGCTACGGGCGACTCGGTGCTTGACCCAATCCTTGAGGAAATCGCCGGAGAGAGCGAGCGACATAACGTCCAGTACTGGGTCGAGCGGCTTGCGCCTCGCGCGGAGTCGATCATCGACTCGAGGCTTGAACGCCTCGTCGAGCACGGGATTTTGCTGCACCACGCCGGAGAGTTCTGGACGATGGCCCCGAACATAGGCCAGCTCGACGAGTACATGAGTTCTCGCGAAGGTTCCGTCGTCGACTTCGTGCGAACCCGGATCAGCCGCGTCATCTACGAGAACGAGCTCCCCGATCCTCGGGACATGATCATCATCAGCCTGGTCAACGCCTGCGGCGTCATGGGCTACATCTTCGAGCTCGATGAAGAGGCTCGGAATCGGGTTGAGTTCATCAGCAACCTGGACGAGATCGGCCGGTCGATCGGCAATGCGGTAACACAGAGCGTGGCGGCTCCGCTGTTGCAGCGGCCACCGCTGACCAAGCCGGTTCCCAAGGCGCCGTTGCGGGACTTGCTGTTCAACAAGCACATGCGCGAAGGCAACCTGGCGGCGCTGTTTGCCGACCTGGCCGCCAAGCACGGTCCCGTGTTTGAGATGACGCCACCGTTCCAAAAGGAGCGCACGATTTACCTGGCCAGTCCAGCGACGAACCAGTGGGCGCACAAGCATGGACGGATGCACTTTCGGGCCAAGGAGTACTTTCAGCGACTTGAAGAGATCTACGGCGTGTCGCGCTCGATCCACTCAATGGACGGGGCCGACCACTTCCGTTACCGCAAGGCTATACAGCCGTCATACTCGCGCGAGGCATTGACGAATCGGATCGCCGAGGTCCAACGCAACGCGCGGACGCATTTGGCGACCTGGAACGTGGACGACAAACTGAAAGCCTCGAGCGACTTGCGTGTGCTGATGAACACGCAGATTTCGCCCCTGCTGATTAGCACCGAAACGCAAGACATCATCAACGATGTCATCGACTACAAAGTGCGCGCACTCAATGTCGGACTGTTGAAGGTCCTGCCCAACTTCATGTTGCACACGCCGACAGTCAGGCGCAAAGCAAGAATGGTCACTGAATTAATCGAACGGATTCAGCGGACCCATACTCCCGCTCAACGGCTGGGCAAGCCCCAGGACGTGGCGGACGGCTATCTCGGGCTCAATGCGAGCGATCCGCAGTTCCTGCCGGAGTCCGATCTCAATGTGCCGCTGGGGACGATGCTGATGGCCAGCATGTACCTCGGCGATCAGCTTGGGTTCGCCATGTATGCATTGGTGAGCCACCCCGACCTGTATGAGCGTGTCACCGCCGAAGCCGATGCGCTGTTCGCCAATGGAGAAATTGACGGCGAGGACATCCGGCCGCACAACATTGACGTGACCCATCGCGTGCTGATGGAAACGCTGCGGATGTACCCGATCGTGGCGATGGCGATGAAGCACATCATGAATACATGCGTCGTCGAAGGCTTTGAGTTGCCGGTAGGCGCCAGAGTCGTTGTGGCCTCAACGGCCTCGCACTATATGGAGGACGTGTTCCCCGAGCCGCTGAAGTTCGACATTGATCGCTACCTGCCGCCGCGCAATGAACACCTCAGCACGAGCTACGCTCCGTACGGGCTGGGCACGCACGCCTGCATAGGCTTCCGATGGTCGGAGGTCCAGCTGGCGCTCAACATGCTGATGCTGGTTCACTACTTCAAGCTTGAATTCGCCACGAAGCCGCCGAAACGCATCATCAACTCGTTCCCGTCGCAGTCGCCGAGCAACAAGATCGTGTTCCGGATCGCCGAGCAACGGCACGAGTTGCGTATCTGAGGCTGAGCAGGGCGCCACTATTGGCTTGGATGCTTTCAAAGAACTCCCTCTGTCCTCCAGCAGGAGACCGATGCATAACTCCCCTTCTCCTCCGCAAGGGGGGAGAGGGGGTATCGGAGGATCGCATCTACCCCCGTAAGCGGGGAGAGGGGAACGGGGAATGGGAAACTAGGCGAACTGATCCTGGCCGACGGCCATCATTTGACCGACGTTCTCAGGGTTGCGGATCGACTCTCGCGACGGGTAGGGATGGTCGTAGCCGAGGATCTTGTGTAACTCGGGGTAGCGTTCCAGGCGCTCGGGTGAGACTGCTCCGTCGTCCCACTGGTTGATCATCTTCATGTAGGGGCGCATCCAGACCAGGACGAGTGTGACGCGCAGGCCGACACTCATACGGTTCATGGCGCCGTGCCAGGTGTTGCCGCCCCAGACCGCGAGTGATCCGGCCTTGGCCTGGATCGGGACTGGATCGAGCACTGCGCCTTCTTCCCAGAAATTGGTCTCGTGCGGCGCAGGGGCGCGTCCCCAACGATGCGATCCGGGCACGAAGACGGTCGGACCATCCTCGCGCGAATCGTAGTCAGTGAGGATCCAACTCGTGTTGACCAGGTGCGTGTAGGCAGCCTGGGGAGGCGGCACGCCATGGGTGTCGTTGTGGATGCCGAGGTAGTTCTTTTCGTGCGGCGGTTTGATGATCGAAGACGTGCCGCCGAGCACGGCGCTCTGTCCGCAGTGCCAGCGCGCCATCGCCAGCGCGACCGGGTTAAGGACTGCCTCGGTGACCGCGTCGTCCTCGTCAATGAGTTGCCAGGCGCGCTCGTTTGGGGCGGGCATGTCCGCGGTCTGCCAGTCGTCGATCTCGACGTCGTGGCGACGCTGGTAGGTGTTGAGGATGGCATCACGCAACCGTTCGGCGAAACCGGGCGAAGTGCCCATCTTCTCGGGCGGGATGACGGTGAAGCCATATGCGTCGAGCTCGACGATGTGGCGAGCCAGGTCGTATTCCATGATCGTCTGTACCAACGGGTCGGCGTTGGGAGACTTGCCCAGTGCGGCGATGTCCATCTCAGTTCCTATCTTCAGATTTGCGAGCAGGCGCGGCTCATCCACGCCACGATGGCAGTCTAGGGGGGCGCGATGGACTGAGGTTCCGGGCGCGAGGAATGACGCGTTCGATGTGAGTACGCACTAGTGTTATCGATTCCGCTGCCCCCTTGCGTTGAAGCGATCGCCTATCTCTCTGCCCAAAATGCTGTCAATGGACGTCGTGTTTCGCCTGCTAACGTGACGTTCGATGGGACGCATACTTGACCGTTTGAGTTGGCTGATCACGGTTCGCCCGTACGTCACGCTTGCCGTCATTTTGATCATCACCATTGTGCTCGCTGCCGGCGCGGCGCAGCGTGCAGAGATTGACGAGACCGATGGTTTCCTCCCGCCCGACAGTCCAATCGCGCTGGCGATGGAGGAGATTAGCGAGTTATTCGGTGAGTCGGGCGGGATCATCTCCTCGACGATCATCTTCCGGGGTGAAGCGCTGACGCCGGAGGCGCTCGCCCAGATGGTCGATCTGACTGATCGCATCTTGCTCGAACCGGATGTTCGGCCATTGCTTGTCAGCGGTCACCAGGCGATCACGCCCGCATCGGTAATCGGCGCAGCGCTGCAGGTGGACGACTTTAGCGAGGTCTCGCAGGACGCAATCGATCAGGTCAGCTCTGCACCGGAAATCCGGGCCGCATTGATGGCGATGACAGGCACCGATGAAGATGGCACGTCGATTGCGGTGACCACGATCCGGCTGCGCGATACGGGCGACGAACGACCATCGGCTGCCGAACTTCGGATTCACGAGTTGACCGTTGCCGATGAGGGTCCGTTGCGCGTGAGCAGTGTTTCGCCGGCGGTGGTCGAGGATGAGTACACGGAGGCGAACCGGACCGGCACTGCGCCGCTGATTGGGATCGCTCTGCTGCTGATCGCGGGGTTGCTGCTGTTCTTCCTGCGGTCGCTGTCGGATTTGCTACTGACACTCGGTGGACTTGTGGTGTCGCTGATCTGGCTCGTTGGGGCCGAGGGCTGGCTGGGTCCAAATGGAATTGGGATCACCGGCCGTCCGAGCGGGATCTCGGTGATGATTCCGATCATTGTGATCAGCCTGACGGTGGACTATGCGATCCAGGCGCTCTCGCACTATCGCGAACAGCGGCTGGGCGACGCGCCGGTGATCGAGGCACTGAGAGCGAGCATGCGGATCGTGATGGTGCCGCTGCTGCTTGCGGCTGTGACGACGATTGGCAGCTTGTTGGTCCAACTGATTTCGCCGATTCCGGCGATCGGGGACTTCGGTATCGTGGCCGGCCTGGGCGTGGGCATGAGCCTGATCGTCATGCTGACTCTGATTCCAGCGGCTCGAGCGATTCTTGATCGGCGCAAGGAAGCACGTGGAGAACTGAAGCCGCCGACGCTGGTTGCCGATGCCATTCCGAGGATTGGATCGCTGGCTGAAGCGCTGGGCCGGTCGGTGACTCGACGGCCGATGCCGTACATCGTTGCGGTGGCAGTCGTGTCAGTCGCGCTTGGGATCGCCTCGACAGATATCGAGGCGCGATTCAGTATTCATGATGTCTTACCGTCGGGCGGAGACGCGTTGGCCGACCTGAACACGCTTGACGCGGCGTTTGGCGGATCGACGGAGATCACGAACATCGTGATCGAAGCGGAGGCGACGGACACGAGAACCTTTCTCAATCTGCAGGACTTGCGACTCGCGTTTGCAGACGAACAGCGCAGGCCAGTCGCGGCGGCCGGACCGATTGAGAACTCATACGAGTTGCAGGCGTTGGACTGGGTCGACAACAGCGGCGAGCCCGGAGATCGGTATGATGACGAGCTTGCGGCGCTCTACTCAGAAGCAACTGCTGGATTAGCGCTCGTGCCTGCGAAGATGCAGTCGTTCCTCGATCAGCTTGAACTACGCCATCCGACGATTTCCAACTATCTGGTCAATCGGCCGTCCGGGGTCGATACCATCCTCCTGCAGTTCCCTGCCTATGGACTCGATACCGACAAAGTCCGGCTGCTCCAGGCTGATATCGAGGAGATCTGGCAGGGCGATGATAAGGCGATCACGGCGACGTCGGATGGCGTCATATCGGTGGCGGTGACTGACGAAATCACTAGCAGGCAAACAGAGTCGATCATAGTGACAATCGTCGTTGCGATGCTGATTCTGATGGTGTTCTATTGGACGACGCTGCGACAGCCGGCGCTGGCTCTCGTGGCAGTGGGGCCGATTGTGCTGGTGCTGCTCTGGGTGTTGGGCACGATGGCGCTGGTGGGGATTCCGTACACGTTGACGACCTCGATCATTACGGCGCTGTCGATTGGTATCGGAGTGGACTACACGATCCACGTGATCCAGCGATATCGCGAGGAATTCACGCGGACTCGGAATCCTGAGCAGGCGGCGATTCGCACGCTGGCAACAACCGGCTCGGCACTGTTGGGTTCGGCGTTGACGACGGCGATCGGTCTGGGTGTGCTGGCGTTCGCGCCGACGGTGGCGACGCAACAGTTTGGCATTACGGCGGCGATCACGATTGCATACGCATTGATCATCTCTACGGTGTTAGTCCCACCTGCTATGACGATCTGGGGCGCGTATCAGAACATGCGGTTGCGCTCGGCACTGGAGCGGTCCTGGGAAGAGCTTGATGCGGCGCTTGACGAGAGTTAGTGCGGCCTGACACCAGGGTCGTTCGTTTTGGGATCCTGCTTCACCCTGTGATGCAGGGCGCTTAGACTCGAATCCTGAGTACAGGGGGAAACCATGAGTACCGTCTCTTTCATCCAACGCAGCCTTGATTTCACGCATGCGGCATTGATTGATGCCCGTAATGGGACTGACGAGCAGCTCCACTTTGTCCCGGAGCAGGGCAGTCACTCGATTGCCTGGTGCCTTTGGCATACGACGCGGATTGAGGACCTGATCATCAGCCGGGTCAGCGGCGAGCCGGAGATCTGGAACGAGGAGTGGGCTTCTCGAACCGGATTGCCGTATGACGGGATTGGCGCGGGCATGCCGGACGAGGATGCTCAGCAGATCCACGTGTCCGACATGGAAGCACTGGGCGGCTACCAGGAGACCGTGTTTGAGCGCACGTCGCAGTTCTTGGCGAATGCCACTGACGAGGACCTGGAACGCGAGATTCCGGCCCGGAACGGCACTGAGAGTGTCGGTGAGGCGATCTCGCTGCACATGATGGGTCACTTCAACGGGCATCGTGGTGAGATCAACACATTGCGCGGGATGCAGGGCATGCCGACGGTCATGGCGGCCCAGGGCACGCACTAGCGGTTGCTATCGGGGAATGGCCTTGGGCTGCTCGCCCAGCCAAGGACGTGGCGACACTTCTCTGTTCGGAGGCAGCCGACTCCCCCCTCTGTCACTCCGTGACATCTCCCCCCGCAAGGGGGGGAGAGGGAAATGGGAACGGGATGATTGTCGGGAACGAGATGGAAGGGGCGCACTGATGCCTGACTACGTTGATCGTGAACATGAGGGTGCGGCCCTTGGCGAGGTCCGGCAGGCGGCGGCGGTGCATGACATTCAGACGCTGCCTGCGGACATTGGCAAGTGGCGAGCGGCGGTGTTGATTGCGATGTTGCCGTATGACGATCCTGAAGTGGTGCTGACGGTGCGATCGCACCAGGTTGAGCATCACAAGGGCGAGATTTCATTTCCCGGCGGGGCGCTGGACTCGGCCGACGAGCATCCGATGGCTGCGGCCCTGCGCGAGGCGGACGAAGAAGTTGGACTGCGTGCAGAGCATGTTGAGGTATTGGGTGAGCAGTCGCACTATCGGACGATGTCGAATTTTCACGTGACGCCGTATGTGGGGCTGATTGATCGTGCGCCGTATCCGTTCCGTCCGCTGGAGATTGAAGTGGGCGAGGTGATCACGCCCTCGTTGTCGCACCTGCTCGATCCGGCCAATGTGACGTTTGAGCGTCGGGAGCGGGACGGCGAGGTGTTTCACATGCGCGAGTACTGGTTTGAGGGACACCGGATCTTTGGAGCGACGGCGACGATGCTGGGTCGGTTCCTGGATGATCTGTCTCGGTTGCGGGGGATACCGATTCCTGAGGCCGGCTAAGAATCTAGATATTCGCCCCGGTCGGTGGTCGCTCTGGGACCCCCCATCAGCCCCCGTTCAAGCCGGGGGCAGGCTCTTCGGCAGCTTCCCCCGCAAGGGGGGAAGCGGGGAGGGATGGGGAGGTGGTCGTCAGGACGACCTGGCCGTTGAGGGCGATGGTGATGACTCCGTCTTGGCCGAAGCGGGCGATGACTTCCAGGTCGTTGATCACTTCGACTTCATGGACTCCCTTGACGACCCACATGTGTGGTCCGACGGCGACATCGACTCGGTTGATTGCGGGCCAGAGGATCATGCGGATGTTGCCGCTCTCGGCGCGGTGGTTGACGGCCCAGACTCCCTGATCGTCGTTGGGGAGATCGTAGGGTTGGCGCTCTGCTTCGCAGTTGAAGAGGGCGGCCGCTGCCTTGATCGCCGCGGAGGTCACGCCGTCGAATCGCTGGCGGGGCTTCATTGTGTAGCGTCCCGGTCGGTTGATTCGTAGAACACGGCACCCTGTAACGCATCGGGCAGGTGTTGCTGCTCGGGAGCGATTGCGTCTTCGTAGTCGTGAGCGTACCGGTAGCCCTTGCCGTATCCGTGGGCGGCCATGAGTCCGGTGGCGGCGTTGCGCAAGTGGAGTGGGACGGGGAGCGCTCCGTGTTGCCGGACTGCTCCGACGGCTGCGCTGTAGGCCTTCATCGCGGAGTTGCTCTTGGGCGCGTTGGCGAGATAGATGGCGGCCTCGGAGAGCACGAGCGTGCACTCAGGCATGCCGATCAGGTGGGTCGCTTGTTGGGCGGCGACGGCAACTGACAGCGCCTGCGGATCGGCGAGGCCGATGTCTTCGGCGGCGAGGATGACGATCCGGCGAGCGACGAACATCGGGTCTTCGCCGGCTTCGAGCATGCGTGCGAGCCAGTAGACGGATGCGTCGGGGTCGGAGCCGCGCACGGATTTGATGAATGCGGAGATGGTGTCGAAGTGCGCGTCGCCGCCCTTGTCGTAGGGCAGGGCGCGCTGGGCGACGGTGGCTACCGTGTCGACGGTCACCGTTCCTTCGCGAGCAGCCGCGTCGCGGACGGCCGCCTCAAGGGCGTTGAGGGCGACGCGCGCGTCGCCTGCGCCGTAGTTGGCCAGGGCGTCGAGCGCCTCCGGGTCGATCAGCGGCGGGTTGGGCGCGAGTCCTCGGTCGGCGTCGTTGAGTGCCCGGACGAGGAGCGCGTGGATGTCGTCGTGTTGGAGCGGTTCCAGCTTGAATACGCGGGCACGGCTGAGCAGTGGGGCGACGACTTCGAATGATGGATTCTCAGTGGTTGCGCCGATCAGGGTGATGGTGCCATCCTCGACGGCGTGGAGGACGGCGTCTTGCTGGGCCTTGTTGAATCGGTGGATCTCGTCGATGAAGAGCATGGTGCGAGCGAGACCGTCGCGGCGACCGGCCTCGGCGGCGGCGATCACGTTGCGCAGGTCGGCGACACCGCTGGAGACGGCTGAGAGCGTGGCGAATCGTGCGTGCGTGACGCGGGCAATGACTCGGGCGATGGATGTCTTACCGCTGCCCGGTGGTCCCCAGAGGATGCAGGACGGGGCGGCGTCGGCTTCGATCGCTCGGCGAAGTGGAGCGTCGGGGCCGATCAGATGGGATTGGCCGACGATTTCGTCGAGCGTGCGCGGTCGCATGCGGGCGGCGAGCGGGGCTGAGCGGTCGGCGGTGTCGGCGGTGTCGAACATGGAGGTCATGCTGTGCATGGATGGTTGGTTGGATCGTCGCGCCATGGGTGTGAGGGTAGCTGTGGGTGGTTGGGGTTGGCGGGGCGCACGGCGGGGCCGGGGGCGGGTGATCCGCTGTGAGAAAAAAAACGAGGCGAAACAAGAGAGCGAGGTTGATTACCAGGGGTCGTCATCCTCTTCGAGCGGTTCTTCCTCCTGGGAGGAGGGGGAGCCCTCATCCCAGCCCCCCGCATCGAGTGCGGGGCAGGCTTCTCCCAGGGGGAGAGGGGGCAGAAGGAGGGAACTGGGGGCGCCTACGGGGGTGTCGTAGAGGTCGCGGAGCTTGTGGCGGGCGACGTCGTAGGGGTCGGTGGTCAGGTAGAGCCGGTGGTTGAGTCGGGCCTGGGGGTTGGTGGGGGCGAAGAGTTCTCGGACGATGGTGTTGAGGGCTTTGACGCGGATGTAGCCGGGGTTGTGTTCGACGGAGCGTCGCCAGAGGCGGTCGATTCTGGCTCGGAGGTGGTAGGGGTTGGGCATGGGGCGTCCTTTGGGGTTTGGGTAGTATGTATGTTCTTATGGTAGCGGGGTTGGGGAGGGGCGGGTTCTCGGAGGGGAGAGCGCGTGGCGGCGGCTGGGGGACGGCTGGCGGGTGGTGTTGTTGATGGGGTTGGGTGGTTCGTGATTCCTGCCTACGCAGGAATGACGGAGGGAGGGCAGGAGTGACGGAGGGAGAGCAGGAATGACGGAGGGAGGGCGGGAATGACTGAGGGAGGGCAGGGAGCGGCGGGCGCTGGGTCTGAGGGTAGCTGTGGGGGGGTGGTGCAGCCGGGGAGGACCCCCCTTCAGCCCCCGTTCAAGCCGGGGCAGGCTCTCGGCAGCTTCCCCCGCAAGGGGTGAAGCGGAAAGTGGGGAGTTCTCGTTCAGATCAGGCGGCGGCCCTGACCTTTTCGGTCTTTGGTCCATTCTTCGAGGAGCATTTCGGCCCTTCCCTGGGCTTTCTTCCAGGCGACTTCGGGGCCGTGCGTGTTGATCTGGTCCGGGTGGGCGCTTGACCAGGCTTCCCGGACTTCTTCGGAGCGGAGTTCTCCGACCATGGCTCCCCGGAGTAGGGCTAACCGGAGGATTTCGCTGGCTTGATCCGTGGGGACCAACGGAGCTCCACTTGAGCCCGGTGGTTGGAAGAGCATCACGGCGGCGTCGACGAAACCGACGAGGGAATCGGCGTCGATGCCTTCGAGTCCGGTGAGGACTTGCTCCGTGGAGCGCTTCTCCTGGACGTAGGGTTGGACGGCGGCCTGGTCCTGGTAGACCTGACCGATCAGAGTCATGGCGTATCGCTTGCGCCGCTGGCTGAGCAGGGCCATGCTCCAGAATGCGGGATGAGCGAGATTGCTCACGTCCCAACCACTGACTCCCCAGGATCCGGAACGACCTTTGCGCTTGGGGAGTTGGTTGACGAAATCGTTCGCTGCGATTTGCAGGATGCTGCGGCGGACGTTGTACGTGTTGGGCCGGCGGTCGATGGCTTCGGCAATTCGGCGGAGCACCATGGTGGCTACAGTATCGCGGCTATTCCAGCGCGGCGTTAGCCGACGAGGGTGACGATGGTGACGCCGTCGCCGCCCTGCTTGGGCTCGGCGCTTTCGAAGGTCGTCACGAGGGGGTGCTTGCGCAGCATTTCGCGGACGGCGCGGCGCAGTGCTCCGGTGCCCTTGCCGTGGACGACTTCAAGGCGGTTCTGCCCGGCTCGATAGGCGACATCGAGGAAGGAGTCGACCATCGGCAGGGCTTCTTCCGTGACTCGTCCGCGGAGGTCGATCTTGGAGCCCGGATCGACGGGCGGTTTGGGCATGTTGGATACGGTCGCTCCCATGCCTCGGAGTGGGCGGCCTCTGTGAGTTGATCGCCCGCCGAATGAAGGGACCCCCTCCGCCTGCGGCACCTCCCCCTGCGAGGGGGAGGTCGGATTGCGCGGGGCGAGACGTTCGATTTGTTCGACTCGGACTCTGGTGCGGAGCGCTCCGAGTTGGACATCGAGCGCGCCATCCTCGACGGCGGTCAGGACCTCGCCAGGTTCAGGCAGTCCACGCAGGTAGATGAAGTCGCCGGCGGCGAGTCGGTCGGGTTGCATTGCAGGTTCTGTTGTTGTGGCAGCAGTGCGTTGGCGGCGACGCTTCGATCGTTCGCGGCGCACTCGTTGCAGTCTGTCGCGGCCCTCTTCGGCGCGACGGTCGGCGAGTTCTTCGGCCTGGTCGCGTGATCGCTGCTTCTCAAGCTCCTTGAGGCTGGCTCGCATGGTCCGGCGGAAGGCCGCGAGTTCGTCTTCCATGGCGCGTTCCGCTTTGGCCAGGACGGCGTCTCGCTCGGACTCGATCGCATCGCGCCGCTCGGCAAGGTTATTGCGAATTTCTTCGGCCTCTTCGCGGGCGATGCGCTCGGCGCGGACCTGGTCGGCGATGGCGTCTCGCTCGCGCTGGAGCTCGCCGAGCAGGTGTTCCATAGAGGCGGTCTCGGTGGGGGCGGCGTCACGGGCTCGGGCGAGGACGCGTTCGGGCATGCCGAGTCGCTGCGCGATGGCGAGCGCATTGGAGCGACCGGGCGTGCCCATCAGCAACCGGTAGGTGGGCTGCAGCGTGGCGGTGTCGAACTCCGCCGAAGCATTGACGACGCCGTCGGTGGCGTGGGCGAAGACCTTGAGCTCGCCGTGATGCGTGGTGGCGACGACCATGCTGTCCTGGTCGAGGAGGTCCTGGAGCAGCGAGCGGGCGAGGGCTGCGCCCTCGGTAGGGTCAGTACCTGCGCCGAGTTCGTCGAGCAGGACGAGGGTTTTCGGTCCTGCGGCCGCCAGAATGCGGACGATATTGGTCATGTGCGCGGAGAATGTGGAGAGCGACTGTTCGATCGACTGCTCGTCGCCGATGTCGGCAAAGACGTTCTCGAAGACAGGGATGCTCGTGCCGGTCTCGGCGGGCACCGGCAGACCGGCCTGAGCCATGAGGCAGAGCAGTCCAACGGTCTTGAGCGCGACGGTCTTGCCGCCGGTGTTGGGACCGGTGATTAGGACGCAGCGTGCGTCGGCCGTGAGCGTGGTGGAAATGGGGACGACATCTCCGGTGAGCAGCGGGTGCCGTGCCGAGTGGAGGATAAGGTCGGAGTCTTCGTCGCCCAGCCAGTTGAGGCTGTCATGCTCGGTTGGCAGAGGTGCATCGAGTTCTTCGGCCAGGCGAGCCTTCGCCCGGGCGAGATCGATCTGCGAGAGACAGCGGATCGCGGCTCGGATTGCTCCCGTTTCATCGCCGATGGACTGGCAGAGCGCTCGGAGGATGCGCTCGACCTCGCGTTGCTCTTCGCGCCGGGCTTCGCGCAGTCGGTTGCCGAGCTCGACCACGGCAAGCGGCTCGACGAACAGGGTTGCGCCTGAAGCTGAGACATCGTGGACAACGCTGGGCATGGAACCGCGTTGCTCGGCTTTGATCGGGATGACGTAACGGCCGTCGCGTTCTGTGATCAACGATTCCTGCGCGACTCCTTCTGAGACGGCGTGTCGCAGGGTTCGTTCGAGCTGTCGTTCGAGTCGTTCCTGGACGGTGCGGACGCGATCGCGCGCTTCGGCGAGGGCGGGCGAGGCGTTGTCGGGGATTTCGCCCCGTTCGTCGATGGTCGCCTCGATCTCCCGGATCAGCGAGGAGAAATCGCTGATTCGCTGGGCCACTCTTGCCAATTGTTGGAGTTCGCGGCTGAGCGGGGCGATCTGGTTCTTGGTGTGCCGGGCGGTGCGCAGGAGGATGGCGACTTCGAGAATGTCAGGCGCGGTGAGGACAGCTCCACGGGATGCGGCGAGCAGGCTGTTAGCGATGTCGGGCGCCTGTCCCATGTGGAAATGCGGCTTGAGTCGAGCGAGGGAGCGAGCCTCGGCAGTGGTGGCGAGCCGACGACGGACTTCGTCGACGTTGGCACTGGGTGTGAGATCTCGTGCGAGCGCCTGCGCTCCGGGGGAGCCGCAGAGGTCGGCGAGTCGCTCAATGATCTTGGGGAATTCGAGGACGGCGATGCTCTTGGCGTCCACCTATCTCCCCCCTCTGCTTTCAGCATCTCCCCCCGCTGGGGGGAGAAAAGTCGGGTTCTCCGCAGCACCCTCTGCCAGGGAGTGCGCGGGATCGGGCTGGGTCTGAACGAGGGCGGTGACATAAGCGACGCCCCAGGGGTGCTCTGAAGCCAGAATACGCGGGTTTGCGCTCTGGCCTTGTAGCGCGCCCATCAGGATCAGCGTTGGCGAGATGACGGACTCGTCGACTTCGCGACGCAGGATTTCGTCAATGGCAATCAGGCCCTGATGGTCCCAGTTGGCCAGGGCGGTCTCGTACTGCTGCTGGACTTCAGTTGCTCGGGGATGGAGACCGTAGGAGGAGTCCTCGGTGAGGGTGTGGACGGCGTCGCCGGAGGCGATGATGGCGGTTGGCTCGGAGAACCTGGCGAGAGCGTCGGCGATGGCGCGACCGAAGTTGTAGTGGTCTTGTGGTGGTCGGAAGCTGATGCTGACGACTGCGATCTGGCCGGGAACCGCGTCTCCCAACAATCGCAGTGGGACTCCGACGGAGTGGTCCGACTGTTCCCAATGGTTGGTTGGCGTGAGCGGGACGTTGTGAGTGTCAGCGGCAGATTGGATGGCGCTGACGAGATCGCTGTCGGCTTCCCG
This sequence comes from Dehalococcoidia bacterium, assembly GCA_965232875.1. GTDB lineage: Bacteria > Chloroflexota > Dehalococcoidia > Bin125 > Bin125 > Bin125. The sequence goes on from OZ247431.1 coordinate 1,278,402, forward strand.
CTCAAACGTGAGCAGGTTGGCCTGGAATCGTTCGAGATCGCCAGAGAGTTTGCTGGCCAATATGTGATAGCGCTGCAGGGTGACGATGCCGTGGGTGGAGATGATCAGGAGTCGCTGGACGGCAAGTTCGCGGAGCTGGGCGGCGACGGTGTCGTAGGCGTCAAGTGTGGATTGCGCCTCAGTTTCTCGTCCTTTGCCGATCTGCGGCAAGAGGATGGGAGGATGCGGGAGGACGGCGCCGAGGACGATCAAGAGACGCCTCCGACGATCTCGCGCAGTGCGGTGATCACGTCGTGGTCTTCTCCGGGCAGAACGGTGCGCGGATCAAGAATCAGGCGCTCTCGCTCGACGCGGGCGACGATTGGCGTCTCACTGTCTCGCAGACTTCGGGCGGCGTCGAGCGGATGTGGGTGTTCGAGGGACCAGACGAACGTTGGTCTGGTCTCGGCGGGCAGTGAGCCGCCGCCGATCGGCGACTCCGAGGCCTCAACCTGTCCGCCTGCCAGGGCGGCCTGCCACTGCTGGGCTCGAACTTGCAGCTCGGAGGCTTCCATATCGATCATTCGCCAGATGGGAATGGCGTCGATCGCCTCGCCGGCGAGATAGTGCTGGAGCGTGGCGGCGAGTCCGGCGATGGCGGCTTTGTCCAGCCGCAAGGCGCGCATCAACGGGTGAGTTCGCAGCGGATCGACCGACTCCTGTTTGCCAATGATCAGTCCGCCCTGGGGGCCTCCGAGCAGCTTGTCTCCGCTGAACAAGACCAGGTCAGCGTCGGCGTCCACGCTGTCTTGCGGACGCGGTTCGTATGTCAGGCCGAAATCTCGAGTGTCGAGCAGGCAGCCGCTGCCGACGTCGTCGATGAGCAGTATGTCGGCGTCGTTGGCGACGTGGCGGAGCTGCGCCAGGGTCGGTTCCTCTGCGAACCCAACGATGCGAAAGTTGGAGGAATGGACTCGCAGAATTGCGGCGGTGTTGTCGGTCACGGCTTCGGCGTAGTCGGCGGGACGAGTGCGGTTGGTCGTGCCGACCTCGACGAGGGTGGCTCCAGCCTGGCGCAACACATCGGGAATTCTGAAGCCTCCACCGATTTCCAGAGCCTGGCCTCGAGAGACGATGACTTCCCGCCCGGCGCAGAGTGCGGAGATGACGAGGTAGAGCGCGGCGGCGTTGTTGTTGACAGCGATGCCGGATTCGGCGCCTGTGACGGCCTGGAGCAGCGATTCGAGGTGGTTTGCGCGTGAGCCTCGGGAACCCTGTTCGAGGTCGAACTCGAGATTGGTGTATCCAGTCGAGGCTTCGGACATGGCGAGCGAGGCGGCGTCGGAGACTGGAGCCCGACCGAGATTGGTATGGATGACGACGCCGGTGGCGTTGATCACGTGTCTGAGGGAAGGTTGTAGTCGACCCCGTAGCATTCGTTCGGCCAGTTCGGCCAGTTCGGCGGGGGCGTTGGGCGCTTCTCGTCCGTTGACCAGGAGCGAACGAGCGACATCCAACTCGGAGCGCACGGCGTCGACGACATGTGGCCGAGGCCAGCGATCGAGGGCATCGGCGAGGGCTGATTCGGAGAGGACTCGATCGACGCTTGGCAGCGAGCGCAGTTTGGCTGACAGATCGCGGCGGCCGTTGCGGGAGTTCACCATTGTCTTCACATATCGCGCTGATACGATTCGACCAGCAACACGTCAAACGGCATTGGATGTTCCAATGCTCGTAACCATCGTAGTGAACAACGTGAGATAGCAATGCCCACTAACCTTCGCATTCCCGGTCCGACGCCTTGTCCGCCTGAGGTGTTGGCGGCGGCCGGCGGCGAAATGATCAATCATCGTGGTCCTGAGTTCGCTGAACTGCTGGAGAGGCTGACGAGTGGGATCCAACCGTTTTTCGGGACCGATCAGGAGATTCTGATCATCTCGGCCTCGGGCACGGGCGCGATGGAAGCAGCGGTTGTGAACACGCTGTCGACGGGCGACAAGGTGCTCTGTGTGACTGTTGGATCGTTCGGCGACCGGTTTGGCACGATTGCCGAGCGATATGGCGCAGAAGTGACACGGTCGGACATCGAATGGGGCGAGGCGGCAACGCCGGAGCTCGTGGCCCAGTTGATTCAACAGGACGAGTACGACGCACTGTTGATCACGCATAACGAGACATCGACGGGCGTGACGAATCCAATTGGCGCGATTGCGGCAGCGGTGCGCGAAGTGGCCGACCCGTTGATCATCGTTGACGCGGTGTCGTCGTTGGGATCGATTGAAATGCGGATGGACGATTGGGGTCTGGATGCGGTGGTGACGGCGTCGCAGAAGGGTTGGTTGTCGCCTCCGGGAATTGCGATGGCTGCGCTGTCGGAGCGCGGCTGGGCAGCGGCCGAGCGCTCGAACATGCCGAGCTTCTACTTTGATCTGACTACACATCACGACTATGGCGAGCGCGGACAGCCGCCGTGGACTCCGGCGCTGCCGACGATGTATGCGATGGACGCGGCTGTGCCGATGCTGGTGGCTGAAGGTCCTGAGGCGATTTACGCTCGGCATCACCGGTTTGCGTCGTGGACGCGCTCCGCGGCCAAGGCGCTGGGTCTGGAGCTGTTGGCTGAGGAACAGTATGCGTCGGATACCGTGACGGCAATTCGTGTGCCGGAAGGGATGACTGGGGCGGCGGTGTCCAAGCGCTTGCGCGAGGACCACGATGTCGTGATCGCTGGTGGTCAGGGCAAGCTGGCTCCGTCGATCTGGCGGATTGGGCATCTGGGCTACCTGGACGAGGCTGAGTTTGCGGCCTGTTTCTCGGCGTTGCAGCAGGCTCTGGTTGCCGAAGGATTCGCGGCGGCTGAGGGCGCGGTGATTCCGGGCATTGATGGTTGATTGGTTGGCCGAGTATGTGTTGAAAGTGGCTGTGGATGTGCAGCCACATGCACGGCCTGGGCCGTGACCGACAATGGTTGCACGGTCGCCGCTTTTGGTTGCGCAGACGTTAGCAGTTGTTGGGCTGCTACCTGGCGGCCCCCTCAGTCACTTCGTGACAGCTCCCCCAAGGGGGGAGCAATGGGATCCAGGGGAGCTCTTGAGGGGATAGAGCCTCATGGCGCGGATTCTTGTTTGTGAATCTCTTGCTGAAGAGGGGCTCTCGATTCTTCGTGGGTCGGTGGAAGTTGACGCTCGCTACTCTCTCTCCCGTCATGAGTTGTTGTCCGCGATCTCGGATTGTTCCGGACTGATTGTTCGGAGTGGAACTCAGGTTGATCGGGAGTTGATGGCAGCGGCTCCGGGGCTTCGCGTGATTGGTCGGGCAGGGGCTGGGGTTGACAACATTGATCTTGATTCGGCTTCGGAACGCGGAATCATCGTGCTCAATGCAGCCGGCGGTAACACGGTTTCGGCGGCGGAGTTGGCGATTGGGCTGTTGTTGTCGTTGTCGCGGCATCTGGCGACGGCGAATGCGTCGCTGCGGTCGGGCGAGTGGAATCGGTCGGCGTTTGTCGGTGGAGAGCTGCGCGGCAAGACTGCCGGGATCATTGGGCTGGGATTAGTTGGGGCCGCGGTGGCTCGGCGGCTACAGGCGATGGAGATGCAAACGGTTGCGTTTGATCCGTTTGTCTCGGAGGAGCGGGCGCGGAGTGTCGGGACGGAGCTGGTCGGGTTGCATGAGCTGTTGGCTCAGTCGGACGTAGTGACGTTGCATTCTTCGGCTGCTCCCGATGCGCCGCCGCTGTTAGGTCGCGACGAGTTTGACGTGATTAAGCCTGGCGCAGTGTTGGTCAACACGGCGCGAGGGCGACTGGTGGATGAGTCGGCGCTATCAGACGCGCTGGACTCAGGTCGGCTTGGCGGCGCAGCGTTGGATGTGTTTGCTTCTGAGCCGGCCCATGACAATCCGCTCGTCCAACATCCACAGGTGCTGGCGACGCCGCACCTGGGCGCGTCGACGCAGGAAGCTCAAGAGCGCGTGGCGGTGGATATTGCCACGGAGACGCTGAAGGTGCTGCGCGGTCAGCCGTCTCAGGCGGCGGTCAATGCTCCCCTGATTGACCCGGAGTCGTTGGAGGCGGTTGGTCCGTATCTGTCGGTCGCGGAGATGTGCGGACGCCTGGCGACGCAACTGGCCAGCGGACAGTGGCGGGATATTGTCATTCGTTATCGCGGCGAGATTGCGAATCACGATGTGACTCCGCTGAAGGCGTCGGTGGTGGCTGGATTGCTGGCGCCGATCTCGGATGAGCATGTGAACCTGGTCAACATCAACAATGTGATCGCGCATCGCGGCTGGCGGATTTCCGAGCGTAAGACGCCGGATGCGGAGCCGTACACGTCGTCGATCACGGTGGAGCTGCACACATCCGAAGGCGCGACGTCGCTGATGGGTACGTTGGAGCATGGTCGGGCGGCGGTCGTAGAGATCAATGGGTTCCACGTGCATATTGCCGGTCCGCAACGTCGCGGTCTTGAGCATCTGCACTTGCTGGTCGTGCGCAACGAGGACCGGCCAGGGCGGATCGGCGAGGTGGGGATGGCGCTGGGTCGGCTGGAGGTGAATATCGCGGCGATGGATGTGGGCTTTAGTCCCGAGGATCCGTCGGAGATGTCGCTGATGGCACTGACGATTTCTCGGGCGTTGAACCAGGATGAGGTGGCGGCGCTGGATGCAATCGACGGGATCGAGGGGATTGCTCAGGCGCTGATGTAGATCGGGGTGTGGTGGTTCAACGAAGTCGATCGTGATTGTTCGATGCCCCGTGCTTGACACGGGGCCCAGGCCTTGATCGTTGCGAGTGGCATGAAGTTGAACCTCATCCAGACAGTTCGTGCGCAGGCTTCTTCCTGCGACCGCTGAGTTTGGTTGTCGGCCGACTAGCGAGCTGCGTTTGGTGCTCTGGGCCCCGTGTCAAGCACGGGGCATCGGAGTCGGGGCTTGGGATCGCTAGCTTCAGCTGCTTGATGTTAGGACTCGTAGGCAGGCCGGCCCCAGTCCCTTCGGGACAGCTTCCACAAACCGGGAGCGTTTTTCTAGGGACTGTTCAAATGGGGTTAGGTCGGGCTGTGGTGGTCCAACGGAGTCGATTGTGATGACTCGATGCCCCGTGCTTGACACGGAGCCCAGACCTTGATCGTTGCGAGTGGCATGAAGTTGAACCTCATCCAGACAGTTCGTGCGCAGGCTTCTTCCTGCGACCGCTGAGTTTGGTTGTCGGTTCCCTAGCGAGCTGCGTTTGGTGCTCTGGGCCCCGTGTCAAGCACGGGGCATCGGAGTCGGGGCTTGGGAACTCTAGCTTCGACTGCTGGAGATTAGTGCGCGGTGGCGGCCGGCCCCCTCAGTCCCTTCGGGGCAGCTCCCCCAGAGGGGGAGCTCCTCATCAGTCCAGGGGGTGGAGGACGAGGCCGGTGGGGAGTTTTGGGACGAAGTAGGTGCTTTTCTGGGGCATGAAGCTTCCGGCGTCGGCGGTGTCGATGACGTCCTGCAGGGTGGGCGCGGGGAGGACGAAGGCGGCGCTGGCCTGGCCGCTTTGGACTGACTCCAGCAGCTCGTTGAAGTGATGGGTGTAGGTGACGGCCTGGCCTCCGGCGAGGGCGTCGGCGTCGATGCCGAGCAGCGGTTCGAGCACGATGTGCTGAAGGACGGCTGGGGCGAGGTTGCGCCAGGCGTCGGGAACGTCGTCGGGCATGGCTCGTTGGGCGGCGGCGGTGGGCTCGAGCAGCCATGCGCCGATTGAGGCGCCGTTTGAGGTCACGAGTCCGAGCGATGAACTGCCATCGGGCAGGATTCCGGGGAATTCGGAGGCTGTCGCCTCGACAATGCTGAAGTACCTGCCGAGTTGGGCGAGCAGGCTCGCCGGGGCGGTGGTGTGGACGACGCGATGCGTCGCTCCGACGACCAGGGCTGGATCAGAGGCGCAGGCTATGCCCATGAGCACGCTTCGAGAGTTGGGGCGATCGTCGATCGAGGCGAGCGCGGATTCGTAGCGGTGGTGTCCGTCGGCCATGTAGATGCGATCATTGGCAAAGGCATTCGAGATTTGCTCGACGCTACTGGGATTGTCGATGCGACGCAGCGTGTGGGAATCGCCGGTTGGGTCAGTTCCCTCGTTGAGGATTGGCTGAGTTGCGGTTTCATCGATGAGCCGGGCAAGCGTTCCGTCGGCGTCGGGGACAAATGCCATCAGCGGCGAAATGTCGGCGCCGACGACAGACCGCAGGGCGGTCCGGGTCGCCTTGGGTCCAGGCATGGTTCGCTCGTGCGCCATGACGCCGGCCTCGCCCCAGGGCGTGAGATCGACGGCGCCGAAGATGGCTCGGCGAACCTGGCTGTCGCCGAAACGGTGCTCGTGCAGATAGTAAGCGGGATCGTCGTCCTGGATGATTGCGCCCGATTGTCGCCAGTCCTGTAGGAGTTGGGCGGCGTTGGCGATGGCGTCGCCTGATGCGGTTTCGATGTGTGTGATCTGGTGTGGGCTCGATGATTTGAGGCTGGCGGTCTGGTCGGCGTCGACGATGTCGTAGGGCGGACCGAGGACGGCACCCCAGTCGCCGATGACGTCGGCGTCGTAGCGGAGGCCTCGGAAGGGCTGGACGTTGACCATGTTGGAGTCCTCTCGTCGGGAGAGGGAGCGGGTCCCCGCGCAAGGGCGGAGACTGGAAGAAGGAGTGGATGGATTGATCGTATATCACGGGTTTGCGCGGTCGGGGGATTGGTGCGACGCTGAGGCGTATGCCGAACAAGCCGGGACAGCGCCAGACTCGACACTGCGTGTTTTGCGGGATTGCGGACGGTAGCGAGTCGGCGTTGTTTTTCCGCGACGGAGAGCGTCGGTTCACCGACTCCAGGCGCGGCGATCCATCTGCGGCCTGGTCGGACGCGCGACCTGAGGTGTTTGTCTTTGAGAACCAGTTCCTGTTCTTCGACCTGACTTCGCTGGTGATTCCCCTTGAGCACTCAGAGTCGGTGATTCCGTTTTACTCGCAACAGGTTGAGTTGTGGTCGGACCTGGGCGAGGTTGGGGCGACGGCTTGCGACCACGGCAAGCAGGCGGTCGACTGGTTCCAAGATCGGAATCCGGACCGCGCGCCATCGGGATTTCGGGTGTTCTGCAACTTTGGATCGATGGGTGAACAGTCGCAGCCGCATGCTCACTTGCAGGTGCATGCAGCGAAGGAGCTGGATTCATCCCGCTGGGCGCCGACCGGCGAGCCGTGGTTGGAAGCTGTGACCAAGAACGGCTCGACAGTCGTCCACGAGACGGAATCGACGATCTTCTATGACGCGCTGCCGACATTAGAAGCCGGCAGGTCGAATTTGTGGCAGGTGACGGTCTCGGTTGGGTTTTCGGCGCCGCATCGGTCGCTGCCGAAGATGGCGCTGCTGGCAGCGCCTCGCGAGCCGGTATCGCAGGAGGCGCTGTGGGCGGATGTTGGGCAGCTTGGCACGGATGTGGTTGAATACGGCGCGGAGACATCGCCCGGAGGATTTCGGGTGATGAGCAATTTCCCCGGTCAGCAGGCGGATGAGGAGTTTGGCGAGGCGCATGTGCTGTTGGTCGGCGGGAGTCACCTGGGGTTGTACGCGGATTACTTCTAGGACGCTTTGCTATTGAGGGCTGCCGGGAGCCCCCTCAGTACCCTCGGGACAGCTCCCCCAAGGGAGACCTGCGGGTAAATCGGTCGGTGCGCCCATAATCGGGTTGTAGGGGCGACCCTTGTGGTCACCCGCGTTGGCGATTGCAATACTAACTAGATAGGAGCGACAGAGCGGGCGACCACAAGGGTCGCCCCTACAGGAGCTCAGAAGGATTGGGAGCACGATTATGCGCAGGTCTCCAAGGGGGGGGGGGAGCTTTGTTACTTGAGCGCGGCTTGCTGGGCTTTGAACATTTCTTGGAGGGCCAGATTGGCGGCGGTGACCATTTGGTTGAGTTGTTCCTGGGTGAAGGATTGGCCTTCGGCGGTTCCCTGGACTTCGACGAGGCCTCCGTTGGCGAGGCCGACGATGTTGCAATCGACGTCGGCGGTTGAGTCTTCGGCGTAGTTGAGGTCGGTGAGCACCAGGCTGTCCTTGATGCCGATGCTGACGGCGGCGACGGCGCTGATGATTGGCGATTGGTCGTACTCGAGGCGTTGAATTGCCAGGGAAGCGGCGACGAAGGCTCCGGTGATCGCTGCGGTTCGGGTTCCTCCGTCGGCGTCGAGGACGTCGCAGTCAATGTTGAAGGTTCGTTCTCCGAGGGCGTCGAGATTGACGGCGGCTCGGAGGCTGCGTCCAATGAGGCGCTGGATTTCCTTGGTCCGGCCGGCGTTGAGGACTCGCTCGCGGTCGGAACGTGTGTTGGTGGCGGCGGGCAGCATGTTGTACTCGGCTGTGAGCCAGCCACGGCCGGTTCCTCGCATCCAACGCGGGACCTTCTCCTCGACGGTGACAGCGCAGAGCACTCGGGTGTCGCCCAGTGCGACGATGCAGGAGCCGTCGGCGTGCTGTTGCACGTCGAGTTCGAAGTGGAGCGGACGCAACTCGTTGGGTTGGCGGCCATCGATGCGTACCATGCGTAGGAGCTTATGCGGAGCGTCCGCACAGTGCATGAGAGGCGATACACATGGCGATACAGGGATACTCCGATCTCGATGCGGTTGAACTGGCGCGAATGGTGGCCGACCAGGAAGTGTCGGCGATCGAGTTGCTGGAGGAGGCGATCGAACGGGCCGACCGCGTCAACCCTCAGATCAACGCGGTTGTTTATCCGTGGTATGACCATGCCCGAGAGAATGCGCTCCGAGGGTTGCCAGAGGGTCCACTGCACGGCGTGCCGTTCTTGCTCAAAGATTTGGGCACGCTGTACACAGGACAACCGATATCGAGCGGTTCCAAGATCTTCGCCGATACCGTGCCCGACCACGACTCGGAGATGGTGATTCGCTACAAGGCGGCCGGGCTGTCGATTTTCGGGCGGACGACATCACCGGAGATGGGGATCACGTCTACGACCGAGTCGCAGCTTCACGGGAAGACACGGAATCCCTGGAATCTGGAGCACACGGCGGGCGGATCGTCCGGCGGCGCGGCTGCAGCGGTGGCGACGGGGATCATTCCGGCAGCGAATGCCTCGGACGGGGGCGGGTCGATCCGAATCCCGGCGACGTGCTGCGGATTGTTCGGACTCAAGCCAACGCGTGCGCGAACGCCGGCCGGACCTGACGTCGGCGAGGGCTGGGCCGGCATGTCGGGCGTGCATGTGGTCTCGCGAACCGTGCGGGACTCGGCGGCATTGCTTGATGCGACGGCGGGCCCCGATATTGGGGCTCCCTACTTTGCACCGCCGCCGGAGCGTCCCTGGTCGGAGGAAGTCGGACGTGATCCCGGCAAGTTGCGCATCGGCGTGATTATGAAGCCGTTCAACGACTCAGAGGTCGATCCAGACTGCATCGCAGCGACCGAGCACTCCGCAGCCTTGCTGCGCTCGTTGGGGCATGAGGTCGAGGATGCGGCCCTGGATATCCCGGAAGAGGTCCGCAATCCGCTCTTTGACATCGTGCGTCCGTCGACTAAGTTGGCGTTCGATCAGAAGGCCGAGGAATTGGGCCGGACTCCGAATCCGGAAGACATGGAGCCACTGACCTGGCGGATGATCTCGGGTGAGATGCCGACGGCGACCGCGTACATCGCGGCGACGCGAGCCGTTCACGCGATTGGCCGCTACGTGGGGCGATGGTTCGCAGGGATCGATCGTCCTGGTTACGACGTGATGCTGACGCCGACGATGGCCGTTCCGCCGCTGGAGCTGGGCCGGTTGTCACTGGATCGCGATGACCTGTTCGAGCAAGGCCACGATGTGCAGCGCACGGTGGCGTTCACGTCGCTGTTCAATGCGTCGGGGAATCCGGCGGCCTCGGTTCCGCTGTATTGGAACGACGCGGGCTTGCCCGTCGGGACGCAGTTCGTCGCGCCCTACGCGGATGAGGCGACGCTGTATCGACTGGGCGCCCAGCTTGAAGCAGCCCAGCCGTGGGCGGGTCGGAAGCCTCCCGTACACTCCGACACATAGACTTCCCCCTCTGGGGGAGGTGCCCGGCAAGGGCGGAGGGGGCCGCCCGGAACACATGAAACGCATCGCTGCGAGCGGCCCCCTCAGTCGCTTCGCGCCAGCTCCCCCAAGGGGGGAGCGTTGACATAGAAGGAGCCATGGAATGAAGACTGCCAACGCGATTGCTGAGATGTTGAAGCGGGAAGGGGTCGAGTTTGTTGTCGGCTATCCCGTCAATCCGATCTTTGAGGCGGCGGCTCAGGCCGATATCCGCACGATTGTGGTGCGGCAGGAGCGGACGGCGATTCACATTGCGGACGCGTTTGCGCGGATGAACTCGGGCGATCAAGTAGCTGTGTATCTGACGCAGAACGGTCCCGGTTCAGAGAACTCGTTTGGCGGTCTGGCTCAGGCCTGGAGCGAGTCGGCGCCGCTGGTCGCGATTCCCGGCGGTTACGCGCGGTCACAGACGAATGTCGCGCCGAACTTCTCCGGGCTGGTCAACTTCCAGCACGTGAGCAAGTGGACCGAGCAACTGACCGACCCCAATGATCTCTCCAACGCGATGCGTCGCGCATTCACGCACGCCAAGAATGGCCGGCAGCGACCGGTGGTGCTGGAGATTCCCGGCGACATCTGGGGCGCGGACATCGAAGAGCCGATCAACTACACGCCAACGCCGGCGCATCGGACCGGTCCGGATCCGGCGGATGCGCGCAAAGCTGCGCAGTCGCTGGTCAACGCCGAGCGACCGGTGATCTACGCTGGCCAGGGCGTTCACTACGCCAAGGCCTGGGACCAGCTACGGGAGTTGGCCGAACTGCTTGAGGCGCCGGTGACGACTTCGCTGCAGGGCAAGAGCGCGTTCCCCGAGACGCATCCGCTGTCGTTGGGCTCAGGCGGTCGCGCCTTCCCGCGCGCCGTGCATGAGTTCCTGCAGGACGCTGATGTGGTCTTCGGGATTGGCTGCTCGTTCGCAAAGACGGGCTTCGGCCTGCAGATGCCGAAGGGTCCGTACTACATCCACGCGACGCTCGACCCTGAGGACTTCAACAACGAGGTCGAGATCTCGGAGGGCGTGGTCGGCGACGCGGCGCTGGTGCTGGACGCGATCATTGCCGAGGCGCGCGAACTGATCGCGGGGCCTCGAGGTCGGGCTGACGCAATTGCGGCCAGGATTGCGCAGATCAACGGCGACTGGCGCGCCCAATGGTCGCACAAGAGCGACTCGAACGACGCGCCGATCAACCCGTACCGGGCGCTCAAGGATCTGCACGCGACCCTCGACGAGACGGTCGGGATCGACAACGTGGTGGCGACGCACGACGCGGGATCGCCGCGTGACCAGATGTCGCCGTTCTGGAACTCGACGACGCCGCTGAGCTACATCGGCTGGGGCAAGACGACGCAGCTCGGCACCGGGCTCGGGTATGCGATGGGCGCGAAGGTCTCCGCGCCGGAGAAAACCTGCCTGAACGTCTGGGGCGACGCCGCGATCGGCATGACCGGCATGGACTTCGAGACGGCCGTGCGCGAGAACATTCCAATCCTGAGCGTGCTGCTGAACAACTTCTCGATGGCGATCGAGCTGCCGATCATGCAGACGGCGACGGAGAAGTACCGAGCAACGGATATCTCCGGTCACTACGCCGACATGGCCAAAGCCTTCGGCGGTTACGGCGAGCGCGTGGAGTCGCCTGAGGACCTGAATGCGGCGTTCAAGCGCGGTATCCAGGCGACCGAGAACGGTCAAGCGGCACTGATCGAGGTGATCACGTCGAAGGAGATTGACTACTCGGTGCATCGGTAGGGAGGTCATACACCTCGCGGAGCGTTCGGAGGAACAGCCGAAAGCTCTGCGAGGTGTTGTGATTCGGGTCGAGACTCAGGTGGTGCGACACGAGTCTCGCCACTTCCTTTTTCCTCATGCGCTGGGCAAAGTATCGACGCTTCACCAGCCGTTTCTCTAACCACTCCCATGCATCCTGAAGGTCATCCACATCCCGACGCAACCGGAGATCACCGGGGCTCAATGGCTCGAATGCCGTGCAGAGGGCATTGGAATCACCGATAAACCAACATTCCAATTCAGTCATTGCGATTCGGACGCGAAGCGGGGAGTCGGAGTACGAGACCTTCTCAGAGATAAGGCCAGCCTGCTCTGCGACTTGAACAATTCGCGCCTTCAGCTCCCTACAATCCTCGCGGTCAGCATCGAGCAGTACGACCACTCGATCTGCATAGTCAGCCTTGGCTATTGAGGACAGGGTCGGCTGGAGTTTACGGAGAAGATCCGGCTTTCCTCTAAAGAACTGAATTCGCCATGTGCCGGGGATGGTGTCCGGCGTGAGGCGACGCAGTAGCGTGTCGACAGCGATTGCCGCCGATTCTTCTTCAAGCAGAAACTCCACGTGCATTTGGCTAATCGCCGGGCCACTCGAGCATTTGCTGCTCCCATGCGTCCCCGAGGAGCCCGCCCGCGTAGAGGTACTCCTTGACTCCGGGAACGTCAGCCGCTCGCATCATCGTTGTGAAACCGCTCGCGTTGCGGGACAACACTCTCACCTGTCTGGGGTCAAGCGCGTCCAGGAACTGCGGTGCATGGGTTGTCACAAGAAACTGCGCTTCTACGGATGCGCTCAACAGCTCTTCAGCCAATTCCCGAAGCAGACCGGGATGGACATAGTTTTCGGGCTCCTCAATCCCGATGAACGGCGGCGGGTCCGGGTCGTCAAGCACAACAAGGTAGGCAAGCAGCTTCATAGTTCCATCGGAGACAAAACGGGCGAGGATCGGTTCGTCGAACTTCCGATCTTTCAATTGGAGCAACAGGCTGCCATCTCGCTGCTCTTCCGCAGAAACAGACTGCAGCTCGGGGACCCGTTTGGCCAACTTCTCAAACATAGAGTCGAGCCGAGCTGGGTCGGTGCTTTGCAAATGCTGGAGCACGTTGGCTAGATTCTCGCCCGTAGCGGAGAGTCGTCGCTCCGGCCCGGCATCTCTAACTCGGCGCAGTCCAGGAGTTGTCAAGTAAGAGAGGTACCAACCTGTGATAAAGCTCCTCAGGGCTGCCACACGAGGATGACTCTTGAGTTGGCCCAGCGTGTTGACAGCGAGCAGGTCACTTGATGTCAGCGGTTGCTCCGTGCGCACTGCATCGGAGTCGGTTGCTTCGCCGGAAATGGCAAATCCTGTGCCCCGTTCGTACTGCAGAAAGCGAAACGGTTGACCGCGCTGCTTCCTGCGCCAGGACAACCACTCACTCTCTACCACAGGTATTCTCGTGTCCTCGTTGATCTCGAGGTGGTAGGTGATCAAGGGCTGATTAGGACGCTCTCGGTACTTGACCTCAAATGTGATCGGACCGGAGGTTCCTCGGGAACGCAGTTCACGCATCCCTCCACGACGAGCCCAGGCCTCTGGGAGACCAACGGCAAAGCATTCTGAGAGGAATGCAAAGACGTCAAACAGAGTCGACTTGCCGCTCCCGTTCGGTCCAATCAAGACCGTCAGCGGCGTCATCTCTTTGATCTGCACATCTCGAAGAAGGCGGTAGTTCTTGACGTGGATCGCTTCGATCCGAGGGAGCTCGCGAACACCTATGCCTAGCATGATTCGAGTGTAGCTTCGGGCATGAGGGAATTCGCCGACTGCGCTACTCCATGACGCCTTCCGACTCGAGGCGGGCGACCTCATCGGCTGACATACCCAACCAGTCCGACGCCACCGACGCGTTTGACTCTCCGTAGACCTCGGAGCGGTTGTAGACGCTGGCGGGGGTTTGTTCGAACTGGAGGGGGAGGCGATCCCCCTTGAGCGGGCCGAGGTCGGGATGTGGGTCGGTGAAGTTGAAGAACATCTCGGCGTGGGCGAGTTGGGGATCGTTCTGCGTGAGGTCGAGACCGGTCTGGACGACTCCGGCGGGGACTCCGGCCTTCTGGCAGCGATCCATCAGCTCGTAGCGCTCCTGGCTGCTAGTCCAGTTGGCGATTCGGGCGTCGATGGAATCCTGGTGCGCCTTGCGGCCCTTCGCCGTCGCCAGCTTGGCGTCGTTGAGCCAGTCTGCGGCGTCCATGAGCCGACATAACGCCCGCCAATGCTCGTCCGTGAGGACGGCGATGGCGCACCACTGATCGCCTACTGCACTGTCGCCTACGCAGGGATAGATGGCGTGTGGAGTCCAGTCTTCCCAGGGAGCGTCGTTGCCGACCGGCTCGGCGGCGACGCCATTGGCGAACCAGTCGAGCAGGGCCGGACCGCCGAAGTTGACGCCGACCTCGAACTGGCTCATATCGATGCGCTGGCCTTTGCCGGTCAGGCGTCGGCCTTCGATCGCTGCGAGCACGGCGACGGCGCCGTGCAATCCGGCCATGTGGTCGTTGTAGCTGAAGCCGATGCCGATGTCGTTGCGTCCGGGTACGCCGGTGAGGTAGGTCAAGCCGGCGAGCGCGTGAACCGTGGGCGCGTAGGTGACGTATGAAGCCCAAGGTCCGGAGATGCCCATGCCGGACATCCCGACGTAGATGACGCCGTGGTTGTCGGGGCTGACGGCGTCGTAGCCGAGGTTCCAGCGGTCGAGCACGCCGACGGAGAAGTTGTCGATCACGATGTCGGCCTGGAGCGCAAGCTCACGCGCGATTTCGCGCGCTTCTGGGCGGCTGAGGTCAAGCTGGAGGATTCGTTTGTTGCGGTTCCACATGGTGTGATACGGGTGGTCGGTGCCGCCGGCGAGTCCGGCGCGAGTGGCGCTCATGATCTTGACGACGTCGGCGCCCATATCGGCGAGGACTCGAGTGGCGAAGGGTCCAGCGAGCACGTGGGTGAAGTCGAGGATGCGGATGCCTTCAAGGGGGCCCGTGGTTGGGCTGGCATTGGGAGACGCAGCTTCTGCGCGGCTGGGAGCCCCCCTCTGTCGCTCCGCGACATCTCCCCCCGCCGTGCGGGGGGAGAGAATGGACGAGCCGACTTGCCAAGGGGTGTCTGAGAAGTGGTAGGGAGCACCGGGGCCGGTGACTGTGGCGTCCCCGACCGGGTAGTCCGTCCACCAGTCTCTGGCTTCGAGCTGCGGATTGGCAGCGACCTCCGGCGTCGTCATGACCCAGCCGTAGGGATGGTGGCGGTCCTGCGCTTCGTGGAAGAACGGCTCGACTTCCTTGGTGGCGACCCAGTCTCGGAGGGTACTCATGGTCAGCTCGACCATTTCGGCGAGATTGGCCGGATCGGTGAAGCGCTCATCGAGCAGCTCCATTCCGACGCCCTCTTCAATCAGCCAGGCGACCTGGCGCTGGAAGTCGGGCGTCGGCGTGATCATGATTGAGCCGCCGATCGCCTGCATCACGACGTAGGCGCTGGACCAGTGCAGGGAGCCCTGGCGAGGCAGGACTGGTCCTTGGGCGAAGGGCAGGTGTTCGTGGTACCAGGCCCACATCAGGACGTGCTCGAGGATGGTGCAGAGCGCCTCGTGGGTGCTCAGGCGGACAATCTGTCCCTGGCCCGTCTCGCGAGCGTGGTTGAGAGCGGACAACGCTCCGATTGCGGCGTAGGCGCCACCAACGAAGGCGTACTGGTCGCCAAAGAACTTGAGCGGCGGCGTGTCTTTGTCGCCTGATGTGGCGGCGACGCCTGCCAACGCTTCGGCCACAAGCCCTGGGGCCTGGTAGCTGCTCCACGGGCCGGAACGTCCGAAGGAGGTGACATCGACGATGACGAGGCTGGGGTTGGCTTGGAGGAGCGACTCGGGATTGGGGAGGCGTTCACAGTCGAGGATGATGTCGGCCGATGCGGCAAGCTGCTCAATTGCCGTTGAGTCATGGGTGGCGAACACTCGAGAACTGGCGAAGTAGGCATGCCAGAGGGAGGAACCGTTGTCGTGGAAGGGTCCTCGGTGTCGGAGGGGATCGCCGTTGGGAGGCTCGATACGGATGACTTCGGCACCGAGGTCGCCGAGGAGCTTTCCGGCGTAGATGGCTCGGTCGTCGGTGAGGTCGATGACTCGGACATTGGCAAGCGGGCCGGACGTGACGAGAGGCATGAAAGAGATTGTAGTCGCGCAACCCGATCCTCCAACCCCAGGGTCCCGCACCCACTCCGTCCAGCAACGGCCCAAGAGAACTTGAGTTCTGATATTATTGGCGCCGCGCGAGCCTGTGAAACGACAAGGAGCAGCCCGTGACCACCGCTCAACCCTCCGGACCCGGCTTGGACTTTCCCGGAAACTCGCAGAAACACACTGATGAGGTCTGGACAGATCAAGCCCAATTTGGAGAATTCTGGACAGATCTGGACAAATCTGAACACCACCGCCACGAATTCTCAGCGCACAGCACGACATCCGCGCAAACACACCGAAATTTCCCTCGCAAACCAGGCCCCGTTCCGCTCAGCGACAAGGCGAAGCAGCCGGGCCATGGCCTGAACAGATCGCGGGACAGGCCTCTGTTAATCTGAGACGACGATCAGACCATTGGGCGGGAGCTCGCAGACATGGACTTCAAATTCTCGACTGAGGACGTGGCGTTTCGGGACGAGGTGCTGGACTTCCTGGGCGAGCAGTTGCCTCCGGGCTGGGCGGATTTGTCGGAAGGGCCGGCGGAGGATGGGGCAGCGAATCGGGAACGCTGGGAGTTTACGCGGGGCTTCCACAAAGCTCTGGCCGAGCGCGGTTGGCTGACGCTGGGCTGGCCGGTCGAGCATGGCGGCGCGGGCGCGGGACCGGTGCGGCAGGCGATGTTCAACGAGACGATGGCGCATCATCGGGCGCCGGTCTACAACCAGGGCGTAGACCGCGTCGGTCCGACGGTGATCATGTACGGATCGGACGAGCAGAAGGAGTTCTTCCTGCCCCGGATTCGGTCGGCCGACATCCAGTGGTGCCAGGGATTCTCGGAGCCGGGATCGGGTTCGGATCTCGCGTCGCTGCAGACTCGTGCGCAACGCGACGGCGACGACTACATCATCAACGGACAGAAGATCTGGACGTCGGGCGCGCAGCACGCGGACTACATCTTCATGCTGGCGCGGACCGAGCCGGATGCGCCCAAGCATCGAGGGATCTCGTTCTTCCTGCTCGATATGAAGACGCCCGGGATCACGGTGCGTCCGCTGGTCAACATGGCCAACCGGCATCACTTCAACGAGGTGTTCTTCGAGGACGTGCGGGTGCCGGCCTCGAACATGGTCGGCGAGGAGAATCGGGGCTGGTACGTAGCGACGACGACGCTCGACTTCGAGCGCTCTGGAATCTCGCGCGTGGTCTCGGGCGTGCGCCTGCTGGGCGAGCTAACGGATCTGGCGAGCGTGCCAGGTCCGGACGGACATCGCCCAGATGAGGACCCGAGAATCCGGCACAAGCTGGCCGACCTGAACATCGAGTTCACGGTCGGTCGCTGGCTGGCGTATCGGGTCGCGTGGATGCAGTCGCAGGGTCTGGTGCCGAATCACGAGGCGTCGATGTCGAAGCTCTACGGGACGATGATCAATCAGCGCCTGGCGGGGATGATCAACATGTTCGGCCTGGCCGGCGGACTCTCGGGCGAGCAAGAACACGCGCCGCTGCACGGTCGGCTGCCGGACGAGTACCTGAACTCGGTGCCGCTGACGATCGCGGCGGGCACGTCGGAGATCATGCGGAACATCATCGCGACTCGGGGATTGGGTCTGCCGCGGTAGGATCGTCGGACTTGCGGAAGGTGAATCTGCTATGGCCGACCCCAACTGGGCAAACCAGACAATCTGGACAGGTGACAACATTGACGTGATGCGAGGGATGAACTCCGAGTCGGTCGATTTGATCTATCTCGATCCCCCATTCAATTCTGACCAGGAGTACGAGGCCCCAATAGGCAGCCCAGCCGAGGGCGCCCAGTTCAAGGACATATGGACCTTGGATGACCTTGACGTCGCGTGGCATGGCGAGATCGCGGAAGTTGAGCCTGGCTTGTACGAAGTAATCGAAGCAGCTGGTGCGGCGTACGGAAACAGCATGAAGGCATACCTGGTCATGATGTCGATCCGCCTGCTTGAGATGCGTCGACTACTGAAGAGAAATGGAAGTATCTATCTTCACTGTGACGATTATGCTGATGCGTACTTGAAACTCACGATGGACGCAGTGTTTGGAAAGGATGCCTTTCGTAACTCAATTACATGGCAGCGCCACTCCAGCAAGGCACTGAGTATTCGCAAGTATGCAAGAAACTCGGATCGCCTGTTGTTCTATCGATTAGGTGATAAGGGAACCTGGCATCAGCAGTACGTACAATTCTCCGAGAAGTATCTCGCCACCTTCCGGTATCAAGACGACCTTGGTCACTACAACACGCAACCACTGACAGGCGGGCGGCCAGGAGGCGAGGCTGCATATGCTGAATTCAGGGGTGTGTTACCTTCTGCTGGTCGCGCTTGGGCACCGCCAAGGCGTGAGAAATTCCCACCGGATGCCCAAAGATTGCTCCCTTCCAACTATGAGAGTCTTGGCCCGATAGAGAAGTGTGGGGCCCTCGACACGGCAGGTCTGTTGCACTGGTCCCGAAACGGCATCCCGCGCTACAAGAGTTACCTGTCGATGCGTGAAGGTGTCCACGTCGGTGACATCATCATCGACATCTTCCGTGTGACCGGAAATGAGGACACCGGCTATCCAACTCAGAAGCCTGTCGAACTTTTGAAGCGACTGATCTCGGCGTCTTCGAATCCAGGAGATGTCGTGCTGGATCCCTTCTGTGGTTGCGCAACAGCGTGTGTCGCGGCGGAGGAGCTTGGTCGACAATGGGTCGGCATCGACATCGCGCCGAAGGCCGTAGACCTCGTAGAAACGCGACTCCGGGACGAGCTAGGAATGTTCTTTACGGGCCCTCGAAGGAACGATCTCCCTCGGAGGACTGATCTTGGGCTGATTCCACCGCCGGCTGCAGTCAACAACAGAAGACTGTTGTTTGGTCAGCAAGAAGGGCGGTGCAATGGGTGCCTGGTTTCTTTTCCGTTCCGCAACATGACGGTTGACCACGTTGTGGCTCGTTCTCGGGGTGGATCAGACCACATCGGCAATCTGCAGTTGCTGTGCGGGGCCTGCAACTCGACCAAGGGAACGGGCACACAAGAGGAGTTGATCACACGCCTTCGATCTCAAGGGATCAGGGATTAGTCCGCACCCAGGCGTTGCCCAGGGCACCCCAGCTGGCGACCAGAAACGGCACGCAGTAGGTGAGGGGTATTTTCCAGGCGAGCTCGCTGGTGGCTTCTCCTGCGATGATGACGGTTCCCTGATTGATCGCCACCAAAATCGTCCCAACCACCAACGACGTCAACACCGAGCGGCGGAGCATGCCTCGGTTTCTGAGGGCGCAGCGCCAGCATTCTCGACCGGTCTTCATCTGGAAATGGCGGCCGGGGTTGGCCTCGGTCAGGTGGGCGCACCAGGTCTGAGGGCGCTGGTCCCCGCTCGGGGGCGGGGACGGGGATTTGGGGGCTGCTTCAGGCATCTCGCGTTAGGCTAACGGCGTGCGACCGCTGAATATCTTCTTTGATGTGGACGGGTGCCTGGTTTCCTGGAATCTGCATCTGCGACCCTACGCGCGTGAGGTGCTTGAGCGGCTGCAGGATCGCGGCCATCACGTCTACATGTGGTCGGGCTATGGCGCACGGCGCGAGGTGGCGGACAAGCACGACCTCTGGCCGCTATTGGCCGGGATCATGGGCAAGCCGATCTTCCAGTACCGATCACGATTGCACCTGTTCACGAAGATTGAGCCGGACTTCATCATTGACGACCACCGGGAGATCGTGGATGCACTGGGCGGGGCGGTGATCAAGCCGCCGCGGGAGCCGTTGGCTAAGGATCGGGAGATGGTGCGGGTGTATCGGCGGATCCTGGAGTTTGAGCGGGAGCACCAGCGTCGTTGGGCTTGAGGGTGCGTTAAGGGAGTTGAGGGAAGAGAACGGGCCGCTGGGTGCAGCGGGGATCGGGGGGGGGGGGGATACAAGCTATTCGTGAGTGCTACGGCTGGCCCCCTCAGTCACTTCGTGACAGCTCCCCCACGGGGGAGCTCTTGGTCAGCCGCCGTCTTCGGATTCCTCTGCGAGGGGTGGGAGTTCTCGGCCGGCTGGGTAGATGTCGTGGTTGGTGTTGAGCCAGGTGTTGTTGAGGCGGTTGGTGGACCAGGCGTAGTCGAAGAGGCGCGGGTCTGGGTTGAGCCAGGGCTGATGGATGCCGAGCTGGATGCCGTTGACGAGTTTGATTTGCCATTGGGCGGCGCTGCCGTCGAGCAGCATTTGCTGCACCTGGTGGCTGAGATCCTGGCGCGCGCCGAGATTGAAGGTGGTTTTCATCTGGTCGAGAAGCGCGTCGAGCTCAGTGTTGGCGGATTCGCTCCAATGCTGCGCGCCGGCTGAGTGCAGCGTGTTAAGCCAGGCCTCTGTCGGGTCAGCCTGCTGGGGCACGGCGCTCCAGCCGAGGAAGCAGAATCGTTCTCCATTGCGGAGCTGGTCGATGGCCTCTGCGAAGGGTCGGTCTTCGAGGTCGACTTCGAGTCCGGTGGCGTCGGCGATCATGGAGCGAACCGCTTCGCCGGCGCCGGCGAAGAAACCTTCGAACAGGTCAGCGACGACTAGTGGCACCACGCCGATGTTGGACGCTCCACCGGCGGCGTTGATCAGCCCGGCGATCTCGGACAGGTCGGCCTCGCGGTCGTTGCGGTAGCCGGGGAAGGTCGAGAGCAACTGCTCGCTGACGCTCCATCCCTCGAGGAACCAGGGTAAGGGTCCTGATGGGCGGCCGCGGCCTCCGTAGAGTCGTTCGACTAGTTGCGTCCGGTCGACGGCGATGCTGATGGCTCGCACGATACGTGGATCGCCCAGCGCCGCGAAGCCATCCGCCGAGAGCGGCGCGAGCAATTCGACAGAGGCGTCAAGCGGCTGCTCGAAGGTCGGATGGTCGGGATTCTGTTCTCGCAGCGTCTCGACAGCGTCGTTGGTCAGCGGGAATGCTGCGGCGTCGAATGCTGCGGCGTCGTAGAGGCTGACGATGTTGTTGGTATCGCCCGATGTGAAGGTGACGCCATCGGCCCAGGCGGAGTCGTCGCGCCACCAGTTTTCGGAGCGGGCGAGCGTGATTTCAAAACCGTTGTAGAGGCGCGGGGTGTAGGGGCCGGTCCCGCTATTGCGCATGATGTCGCTGGGATCATCGCGCCAGTTGTCGGCGTAGAGTTCGGCTGCCTCGGGACTGGTGATCCAGGCAAAGGGCGAGGCGTGGACGCTGGACAGATAGGAGGCATCGGGCTCCGCAGTCGTGAGCGTGGCCGAAGTATCAGAGGAGGCCTCGACCGACGCCGTGCGGTTGTAGGCAGCGCGGCGGAAGAAGTAGGAATCGGGCACGCCAGAGGCGTCGAGCGCCTCTTGTTGTCGCTGGATGTTCCAGGCGATGTCCTGCGCGGTGACGGCGCGGCCGTTGGTGGGTTCAAGATTCCAGAAGACGGCGCCGGGATCAATTGTGAATACGTAGGTCGTTTCGTCGGGCATTTCGGGGAGCGCGCAGAGATCAGATTCGAGCTCGCCGGTGGAGACGGATGCGGTCTGAATCAGGCGGTTGTACATCAGACTGTGAGCGGCCTGTGTATAGCGATAGCGGGAGCGATGCGGATCCCAGCGGTCGTGTCGTTCGACGGCCAACCAGGTTCGGATGATGCCGCCTCGGGTCGGTCCGCTGGGCTGTTGTTGAGATTCCTGTTGCGCTCCCTGCTGAGACTGCTGGCCCGACTGCTGCTGCTCGGGCGGCTCGGGCGGCGCGTTCAGTTGCTCGGTTTGCTGCTGGGTCTGCGCGTCCGGTTCGAGGTCTTGCTGCGCAGGCTCGTCGTCGCCAGAGCAACCGACCAGGGCGAGCGAGGCGGCGCCGATGCCGGCGCGCGCAGACGCGGCGAGCAGCGAGCGTCGAGAGAGGCGATTGCGCCGTAGGGCAGACCAGTGGCGATGGGGATGTCTCGTTGACATACGCGTTATCGTATCCGCGTTTTCGCTATCGGGGCATTGCCCAGTATGAATTTGACTAGCCGGCGCGATCTGGCGTTCGGGGCCGTTTCACACATTCGTCGGTTCTGTCGCCAGCAGCGGGACGATCGGTCTCGGCGGGATTCGCGGTTTCAGGTTTCAGCAGAATTATTTTCTTGGGGATCGGATCTGGCGGAAACACCGTGTGTTGCTGGAGATCGCGCTGGTCGGGTTTCAGGTTTTTTCAGGTTTTTTCGGATAACTTCAGCGAAGTTTGTTCGTTGTTGTTCGGGTTTGTTCGATTCCGCGTGATGTTGCGACGCTGCGCCGGCAAAGATCAAGCCAGATTCGACACCGGCCAACGCGCCGGGCAGCCGAACATCCCGGGAGAAGGACGGGCGCAGCAACGGGAGAGGTCGGTACTAACGCTGAGCGGTGGGCAGCCATCATTCATCCCCATCGTGCGAGCATATGTTCTGACATTAGCACGACCTGGGATGGAGCGATGATGCACGAGGCAATTTTGATCAGACGGCTAGACGAAAGCGGCATGTGGGGCGATACTGGGTGGACTTGGGATGATTGACGAGAAAAGGGTTGTCGCGATGCCGCCTCTGGTTCCTTCCTTCATGTTGCCTCAGTGGCTCAAGGACGCTCCGATTCCGATTCAGATGGCATTGCTGCTG
Source organism: Dehalococcoidia bacterium (assembly GCA_965232875.1). Taxonomy (GTDB): domain Bacteria; phylum Chloroflexota; class Dehalococcoidia; order Bin125; family Bin125; genus Bin125. The sequence continues at coordinate 1,301,076 of OZ247431.1, forward strand.
CCTGGCTTGATTGTCGGCAATGTGATCGCGATCGTGGTACACGCGATCATGATCAATCTGGGCGCAGGCAATCAGCACTTGTCTTCGGCGGACGGCGGATTTGACGCCTGGCTGATCTGGATCATCGTTGGGGCTGGCCTGTTCCTCGGTCTGGCGGCTGGTGGGTTTGTGTATATCGGTGTGGGTCTGGGCGCGGACAAGGAACTGGAGAACGAGGACGAGCACGGCGAGACCGGGATGTTGGAGCTGTAGGGTCTGAGGGTCAGTTAGTCGAGCACAAAGCGCCCGGTCGATTGACTGGGCGCTTTGCTGTTGGACCTGGGACGAGAAGGTCGGTTGGTGGTTGGCCGAGAGCCCCCTCAGTCACTTCGTGACAGCTCCCCCTCTGGGGGAGCTGTCCGATCCGTGCTAGGCCTGGAGTTCTGCGGCGAAGAAGGCCTTGAGCTTGGTCCAGGCGTCGGCGGCGGCTTCGGGGTCGTGCACATCGGGGCTGGTGTCGTTGAAGAAGCCGTGGTGGGAGTCTGGGTAGACGTGGATCTCGTTACGAATGTTGGCATCATCGAGCGCTGACTGGATGCTCTCTACGACTTCTCCGGTGATCCAGTCGTCGTGACCGGCGTAGAAGCCCATTACCGCGCACTGGATGTTGGCGGCGTCGGACATGCCGGTGCCGGGGACACCGTAGAACGGGGCAGCGGCGGTGACGGCGGGATTGTTCATGGCAAGTAGCAGCGACATGCCGCCGCCGAGACAGAATCCGGTGACGCCGATCCGGTCGGCGCGAACGTCGTCTCGCGCCTGCAGGGCAGCGACGGCTCCGGACATGTCGACCAGGGCGTTGGGCTCTTGCAGGGACATCATCAGCTTCTGCGCCTCGTCGGGTTCGGCAGTGACGGCGCCATGGAAGAGGTCGGGCGCGAGCGCGACATAACCCTCGGCGGCGATGCGGTTGGCGATATCGCAGATGTTGGGGTTGAGCCCCCACCACTCCTGGATCACGACGACGCCCGGGTAGGGTCCGCCGTCGACAGGCTTGGCCAGGTAGCCGGAGGCGGTACCTCCGTTGGCGGCGAATTCAATGGTGTCGTGGGCGAGGATAGCCATTGGTGGTTGTCCTTTCTGGTTGGTGCTGTGCGTCAGACCGAACAGGGAGCCCCCTCCGCCTTCGGCACCTCCCCCCTGGAAGGGGGGAGGAAAGTGGAAGAGGAGGCGACGAGCCAGGCCAATCAGCGTGGGGTCTGGGCTGGCCAGGGGTTTTTCTGGGAGCCGAGGTAGGACTGGGCGGCGACTCGGTCGAGTTCGTCCAGGCTGAAGCTGGCGCCTGAGGCGTAGACGGCGGCCTCGACCACCGGCAGGTTGTATATGCCGACTTCGTTGCCCCAGACGAGGAAGTCGCGGCCGTTGATGTTGGCAGCGGCGTCTGTGCAGAGCCAGACGGTGAAGGGCGAGACGTTCTCGGGCGCCATCATCGCTTCGCGGTCAGCGCCGAAGCTGATGTCTCCGGCGTCGCCGGCGGCCAGTCCGGCCTCGCGCGCGCGTCGCTGGGCCTCGGCCAGTTCCTCGGTCAGGGTCAGCCGCGTGCCGGCCCGAGGCCGGATCGCGTTGGCGGTCACGCCGTAGCGACCGAGATCGCGGGCCAGCGTGCGAGTCAGACCGACGATGCCTTCCTTGGCGGCGGCGTAGTTGGCCTGGCCCATGTTGCCCAGTCCGGACTCGGACGAGGTGTTGACGATGCGTCCGGAGCGCTGCTGGCGGAAGACCTGCGAGGCGTACTTGGTGACGGTGAAGTGTCCCTTGAGGTGAACGGCGACGACCACGTCCCACTCTTCCTCGGTCATGTTGAAGACCATCCGGTCGCGCAGGATGCCGGCGTTGTTGATCAGAATGTCGAGTCCGCCAAAGCCGTCGAGCGCCTGCTGAACCATGCGCTCGCCGGCGGCCATGTCGGAGACGGAATCGTAGTTGGCGACGGCGTCACCGCCGGCGGCCTTGATTTCGCTAACGACCTCATCGGCCGGCGTGGCCTGGCCGTCGAGTTCTCCGCCCTGGGAGCCGCCGTAGTCGTTGACCACGACTTTCGCGCCCTCGGAGGCGAGCAGCAGGGCATGTCCGCGTCCGATCCCACGTCCGGCGCCGGTCACAATTGCGACGCGGCCTTCGAGTCGATCACCCATAAGTTTGGGTCCTTTCCTGGAGTCAGAGTGTCTGGCAGGCAGGATACAAGGCAGTGGCGGTTGCTCCGCCGCGCCTGGAACCTGCGGGACCAACCTTGCCTCAGGCAGCTTTCTCCCTTGAGTAGACCGATGCACAACCTCTCAACCGCTCCCGCCCCCGAGCGGGGGCCCGCGCCTTCCCCTGCCCCTGCACGGAGGACATCCTGGTCGCCTGCATCTGGTTACCTGGAACCAGTCGGTGCTGCCATGTGTGGGCTAAAGCGGGTCCCCGCTCGGAGGCGGGGACGGAAAACTGAGTAATGTATCAGTCTCTTAAGGGAGCACTTGAACGCACTCTGTACTGGACCATTCAATCCGTCATACCCGCGCCTGTCGGAGGTATTTGAACAACTCCCCTTCTCCCCCCTTGCCGGGGAGATGCCCCCTGCCTACGCAGGGGCAGGCTCCGGCAGAGGGGGGTCCGCTGTTCAGGATCCCTATCTGGTCATCATCAGCCGACCCCCCCTCTGTCACTCCGTGACATCTCCCCCCGCAAGGGGGGGAGAGGGGGTTGGGGAGCTTTTGGAGGTCTTCCGCCTGTCGCGGGTATCTCGCTGTTTCGAGCACAGCCGGCTGTGCTGAACGCGTCGAGATTGCCGTGACAAGCGGGGCAATGACGGAATGGGGCGATGGCTTGAGAAGACTTCTGTCCTACTTGACGGAACGGGGAATTTCTTGCTAAAGCAGTAGTGGCGGTTGGAGGGGTGGGTCTCCCGGAGCGAGGGTTTGATGGTTACGACGTCTGTGGCGTCGCCAGTGGCGGCGTCTTCCCTGTTACTGAACCAAGACCGGGCCCACGTTGTGGAGCCGGCGCCGGCCGCGCCCGTTACGGCGGTGGTCTGTTCGATCCTGACGCCGTCGGGCGCCTTGCTGGCGCGGGCGATGGTCAAGCCGCGTCCGCCATCGCTGCCGGCGGACACGTATGCGGTGGAGGTCAGTGCGGTCGAGCCGCAAGGTGCGCTGGAACCGTTGTTGCGGTCGAATCCAAACGTGGTGCTGCGGATGCCGCACGAGGCGCAACTCGCGCTGCGGATTGATCACATCATCGGTCCTCGGGATCGTCGGACGTATTATCTGCAGACGCTGGACGCGGCGAACGAGTGATGTTGCGCGGAGCGTTGAGGGAGGGTGGTTGGTATGGAGTTTGTTGAGCTGGCATCGGGGCTGGAGTTTCCCGAGGGGCCGATTGCGATGGACGATGGATCGATTCTGCTGGTCGAGATTGCGCGGCAGACGCTGTCGCGAGTGACGCCGGATGGCGCGGTCTCGATCGTGGCCGAGACCGGCGGCGGTCCGAATGGAGCGGCGATGGGGCCGGACGAACACGTCTGGATCACGAACAACGGCGGCTTCGAATGGAACCGCGCCGGTGGGCGACTGTTGCCGGCCGGCCAGGCAGAGGACTACACGACGGGTTCGATCCAGCGCGTGAATATCGAGACCGGCGCAGTGGAGACGGTCTACACGGAGTGCGACGGGATTCCGCTGAAGGGGCCCAACGACATCGTCTTTGACCGGGCGGGTGGGTTCTGGTTCTCGGATCTGGGCAAGAATCGCGAGTATGACCGTGATCTGGGCGCGCTCTACTACGCCACGACCGACGGTCACCACATCTCGCGCGTCGTGTTTCCGATTCCCGGCGGGGCCAACGGCGTCGGGCTGGCGCCGAACGACACCCATGTGTACATCGCCGAGACGCCGACGGGCCGGCTGTTCGGCTGGGAGATCGCCGAGCCAGGCAAGCTGGCGGCCGACAACGCGGCGGCTGGCTTTAACTCGTTCATCGCCAACGCGGGCGGTTACACACTCTTCGATTCGTTGGCGGTGGAGGAGTCGGGCAACGTCTGCGTGGCGACAATCGGACCGGGCGGGGTGACGGTGATCGATCCGGACACGGGCGATGTCGAGCATGTCGCCGTGGGCGACGATCCATTGACGACGAACATCTGCTTCGGCGGCGCGGAGATGCGCACGGCGTACATCACCTTGTCGACGACGGGTCGGTTGATCTCGTGTCGGTGGCCGCGACCGGGGTTACGGCTGCATTTCAACGGCTGAGCGAGGGAGGTCTCGCAACGCAGCCGGAGTCAGATGAACATCTCCGTCATACCCGCGCTTGCCGCGGGTATCTCGACGATTCGAGCACAGACGACTGTGCCGCATGAGGCGAGATTGCCGCGACAAGCGTGGCAATGACGATGTGGAGGCTGGGCCGCCGCTGACTAGATAGGCCTAGAGACGACCCCACCTCTGCCTTCGGCATCTCCCCCGCAAGGGGGGAGAAGGAGAGTGTTGCAAAGGTTTCCAAGGGGGAGAAGAGGAATGATGCATGGTCCCTGCGAGCGGGAGCCTTTGGCTGCGGGTTGTTCGGTTTCTGGGGCGCGGATAGCATGCAGTGAGTGCGTCTGAGGGACGGGAGTTGGGATGGAACGGTTCGCCGGTCTGCTGCAACAGTTGCCCCGACATCAGGGCGAGATGCTGCGCGCGCTGCACCTGGCGCAGGAAGAGTTGGGCTGGATTTCGCGTGACGCGATCCGCCTGATCGCTCGTCATTTGCGCGTCTCGGAAGCGCAGGTCTACGGTCCGGCGACTTTCTACGCCGAGTTCCGGCACTCGCCGCCGCCGAAGACGCTGGTGACGTGGTGTTCGGGGCCATCCTGCAGGGTCGTCGGCGGGGACCGGGTGCGGCGCATCTTCGAAGCTGAGTTCGGCTGCCACATGGGTGAAAATACGGCCGATGACGAGCTAGGCTTATGGCTGGGTCAGTGCAACGGGACGTGTGAGAAGGCGCCGATGGTCTGGGTCAACGGGCGCGTGGTTGGTCCCTTATCCATGGTTGACACGGTCAAACTGGCGCGCGGGCTGAAGGCGGGCGATGACCCCGTGACGTGGCCGCAGCGTCCGATTAAGATTGCGCCGGCGACATTCGTCGACGCCGAGGCGACGTATGGCTCGGAGCACGCTGACTCCACGCCGGATGGCGCGCATGATGGGACGGTGTGATGAGCAGCGTCTATGACGAGATTCGGGAAGCGGCGGAGCTAGCAACAGCGCCGCGACGCTCACCCTCGCGACCGCTGGTCCGGGTGGATCTGTCGACCTCGTCGATTGCCGCCGAGGCCGACCGCCTGTGGGAGGCGCTGGAGCCGTTAGCGGCCGAGCACGATGTCGACCTGGTGCGCGTGGGCACGCTGGGCCTGTCCTGGCTGGAGCCCGTGGTCGAAGTCGAGCGTCCGGGATTTGGCGGTGGCGGGGCGGTGGTCTACGGACCGGTGCGACCCGAGGAAGCAGGGGAGTTTCTGGCTGCAGCGCTTGGTGAGCATCCGCCGGAGGACGCGGCGCAGTGGCTGATCGGCGCTCGGACGCCCGTGCAAGGCGTGCCGTCGTTGTCCGAGCATCCGTTTTGGGCGCCCCAGGAGCGGCGGCTGATGCAGTCAATGGGTGTGATCGATCCGGAATCGCTGGATGAAGCGATCGCGGCCGGCGCCTATGAGGCGCTGGACCGGGCGATTGAGATGGAACCAATGGCCATCTGCGACCTGGTCCTGTCAGCGGGCGTGGGTGGTCGCGGCGGCGGCGGCTTCCCGGCGGGACAGAAGTGGAAGTTCCTGCTGGGCGCGCAGAGTCAGACCAAGTACCTGGTCTGCAACGCGGACGAGGGCGACCCGGGCGCGTTCGTCAACCGGGTGTTGATGGAATCAGATCCTCACCTCGTGATCGAAGGCATGGCCATCGCCGGCAGGGCAACCGGATCGGACTACGGCTTCATCTACATCCGCGACGAATATCCGCTATCGATTGCGCGCATGGAACTGGCCCTGGCGCAGGCGCGCGAGCGCGGTTTGCTGGGCGAGAACATCTTCGGTTCGGGCTTCGACTTTGACCTGGAGATCACGCGCGGCGCGGGATCATACGTGTGCGGCGAGGAGACGGGACTGATCGCCTCGGTCGAGGGGCTGCGCGGGATGCCCAAGATTCGCCCGCCGTTCCCGGCGCAGAAGGGCGTGTTCGCGGAGCCCTCGAACGTCAACAACACCGAGACCTACGCCAACGTACCGCTGATCGTGCAACACGGCGCTAACTGGTACCGGCTGCACGGCACCGAGTCCGATCCGGGCACGAAGATGTTCTCGATCTCGGGATCGCTGGAGCGCCCGGGCATCCTCGAGGTGCCCTTCGGCATGGGAATGGACGAGCTGCTGCTCGGTTGCGGCGGCGGACCGCCGGACGGTCGCACGCCCAAGGGCATCCAGCCGGGCGGTCCGCTGGGCGGTCTGCTGCCGGCCTCCGACCTGGGACTGAAGCTGGAGCGTCCGCCGTTCACCGAACGCGGCGTGCTGCTCGGTTCGGGTGGGCTGATCCTGTTCGACGAGCGCGCTTCGGCGGTCGATCTGACCAAGTACTTCTCCGAGTTCTGCGAGGATGAATCGTGCGGCCGTTGCACCACCTGCCACGGAGGATCGCAGCGCCTGGTCGAGGTGCTGGAACGGATCATGCACGGCGACGGGCGCGAAGAGGACCTGGAGCGGATCGGCGTGATCGACAAGACGCTGCAGAACGCCAACTGTCTGCATGGTCAGTTCACGCCATATGCGGTGCGCGGGTTGGTCAACTACTTCCGCGACGAGCTCGATCTGCATATCAATGACAAGCGCGATCCGGCGCAGGTCGCGCCGGGGCTGATCCGCTATCTGATCACCGACCAGTCCGATCCGCGCCTGGAAGAAGCGGCGGCGTTCTGCCCGACCGCATGTATCAACCGGGCGCCGGTCGAGTCGGATGACGATGAAGAGCCGTCGGATGAGCTGGGCGACTGGCAGATCAACGAGCCGCAATGTATCCACTGCGATGTCTGCCGTGAGGTCGCGCCCGACGCGATCCGGGTCGAGGACCGCTTCCTGACAATGCTTTCGGTGGTGTAGACGGCGGTTGAGCTGTCGGGCGCTTCCAGATCCCTGCGCAATGAGGACTTGCGCATCAGTCCGCCTGAGGCGAAGAGGAGACCTGCCGCCCGTCGCAGACCGTCGGGTAAACCCGGCTCCGCCTCGCAGCGACTGATGCATCCCTCGGTGTCCCGTCCCCGCCCACGAGGAGGCCGTTGCAAACCTCCCGGATCCCCTCTCCCCCCTTGCGGGGGGAGATGTCACGGAGTGACAGAGGAGGGTCGGCTGATGATGACCAGATGGGGCTCCCGAACAGCGAACCCCCCTCTGCCCCCGGGTCAAGCCCGGGGCAGGCTTTCGGCATCTCCCCCGCAAGGGGGGAGAAGGGGAATTTTTCAAAGGTCGTCCCACGAGCGGGGACCCGGTTTGGCCGAGCCCATTCAGCTTCGCTCGGCTCCGGTTGACCTGGCTGACCTGGCAACAGCGACAAGTATGGTCACCGCCAAGTAGCCGGGGAAGGAGCAGGCCCCGTTTTAAGGGCATTGGGGCGGGGGCGGTTGAGCGGTGATGCACTGGTCTCCGAGAGGGGGATGGGAAGGATGGCGAGCCGGTCTGCGCTTCGCAACTGCCGAGGCGCACTCGGATGTCGACTCGGATGTTCACAGGGTGTTCAGGTTGTCCACTATTGGGAACGGCTGTGGTTCTCCCGCCCGACCCCAATTGATAACCTGTATGAGCAGTTGGAGAGAACTGAGACACAGCGCGTGTGAATGTACACGGTAGCGTGTATCATGGGGTCATGGTGACACCGGTGCGGCGGCAGTATCTGGACTTGAAGGCTCGCTATCCGGACGCGATCCTGCTGTTTCGTCTGGGCGACTTCTACGAGACGTTTGATGAGGACGCGAAGCTGGTCGCAGCCGAGCTGGATATCGCGCTGACGTCGAAGCCGATGGGCGGCGGGTTGCGATCGCCCCTGGCCGGCGTGCCGGTGCGCTCGGTTGAGCAGCATCTGGCCAAGCTGGTGGCGCGCGGACACCGGGTGGCGATCTGCGAACAGTTGGAATCGGCGCGCGTGTCCAACGGCCTGGTCAAGCGCGGCGTGGTGCGGGTGGTCTCGCCCGGCACGGCGCTGGAGCCGTCGCTGCTGGAGGCGGGCCAGGCCTCGGCCTGCGCCGCCCTGCGGCTCGTCCGCCGGCGTCGGGAGCTGCATCTGGGCATTGCGACAGCGGATGTGACGACCGGCGCGGTGCACCTCAGTGAGATTCGGGAAGCGGCCGACGCGGCGGACGAACTCTGGCGGCGCGGGCTCGATCAACTGGCCCAGCTGGGCGTGCGCGAAGCGCTCTGGCCCGACGACGAGCCGGTCGCGCTCGATGGGGGCGCGCTCCATGAGGGCGCGCTCGATGGGGGTGCGCTCGATGAGGGCGCGCTCGATGAGGGCGCGCTCGATGAGGGCGCGCTCGATGAGGGCGCGCTCGATGAGGGCGCGCTGGGGGAGCTGACGTTGACCCGGCGGCCGTCTCACGAGTTCCGCCGAGAGCGGGCCGAGCGGGCGTTGCTGAGACAGTATGGCGCGCCGGCGGCGGCGTTTGGCCTGGATCAGCATCCGGCGGCGCTGGAGGCTGCGGGCGCGCTGCTCGAATATCTCTGGACGGCGCTGCCCGAACCGGCGAGCGACACGGCGAGTGACCCGACGAGTGACTGGGCCAGTGACTTGGCGAGTGAATCGGCCGATCAGACAGAGCCGACGGAGGCGGGCGCAGGGACCTTGCGGCAGCTATCGCCGCCGCGCTGGTTCCAGGCGGAAGCGTACCTGCAGTGGGATGCGGCGACCCAACGCGCGCTGGCCATCGCCGAGCGCGGACCGGAGCAGACGGGCGGATCGGGTCCGCGCACGCTGCTGGCGGTGTTGGACCGCTGCGGCTCAGCTCTGGGTCGTCGTTGGCTGCGAACCGCGCTGACGGCGCCGCTGCTCGACCTGGAACGGGCCGAGCGCCGGCTGGACCGAGTGGCGGCGCTGGTCCGTCGTCCAGCCCTGCGCCGGGCGCTCGCGCAGCGCCTGCGCGGGTCCCCCGACATCGAGCGGCTGTTTGCTCGCGCCGCATCGGGGCTGGCGCTGCCGTCGGAACTGGCCGCGCTGGCCCGGGGTCTGAGCGCAGCGGCCGCCCTGGCAACGCTGATTCAAGACGCCACCGCGGACGAGCCGGACTGCGCGCTGGTCGGCCAGGCCGAGCGGCTCGGTCCGGCGCCGGAGGCGGCCGGCCGGTTGGCGGACGCGCTCTCCGAGCAGCCGCCATCCGAGTACGGCCGAGGCGTGCTGCGTCCCGGCGCCGACGCCGAGAGCGACCGCTGGCGCGCCGCCCTGGAAGAGCTGCGCGGACGGCTGCTGGCGCTGGAGACGGACCTGCGCGAGGAGACCGGCATCGGCTCGTTGCGCGTCGGCTATCACCGCACGTTCGGGTATCACATCGAACTGACCCGCAGCCAGACGAACCGCGCGCCCGAGTCCTGGGAGCGGCGCCAGTCGCTGCGCGACCGGGAGCGGTTCTCGGAGTCCCGGCTGCGCGAGTTGGAGCGCGAGCTGACCGAGGCGGAGGCAGGCTTAGCGGAGGCGGAGCGAGCCTGCGTCGAACGGCTGCGCCGGGCGCTGATGGAGGAGGCTGAAATCGTGCGGCGGACGGCAGGCGCCGTAGCCCGGCTGGACGCCGCCTGCTCCCTGGCGACGGTGGCGGCGGAGCGAGCCTGGACGCGGCCGGCGCTGGAGCACTCGGGCGAACTAGAGGTCATCGGCGGCCGGCATCCGATCGTCGAAGCGACCGCGTCCGCCGGCGCGTTCGTGCCCAATGATTTGCAACTGGCCGACGACGGCCTGCGCGCGCCGCAGCTCTTGCTCGTCACCGGACCGAACATGGCCGGCAAATCGACCTATCTGCGTCAGACGGCATTGATCGTAATCCTGGCCCAGGCCGGCTCGTTCGTGCCGGCCGAGCGGGCGCGGATCGGACTGGTCGATCGGATCTTCGCCCGCGTGGGCGCGCACGACGATCTGGCCGCCGGCCGCTCGACCTTCATGGTCGAGATGCTGGAGACCGCGCGCCTGCTGCACGGCGCGACGGATCGGTCGCTGATCCTGCTCGACGAAATCGGCCGCGGCACGTCGACCTGGGACGGCCTGGCGATCGCCCAGTCCGTGGCGGAATCGCTGGCCGGGGGTCCGCTCGCGGACACTGCAGACACTGCGGGTTCCAGCTTGCGCCGGGAACGTCCGCAGCGAGGCCCGCGCACGCTGTTCGCGACCCATTTCCACGAGCTGACGGCATTGGCCGGTCGGCTGCCCCGGGTCGCCAACGCCGCCGTCCAGGTGGCCGAGAGCGAGTCGGGCGCGATCGAGTTCCTCTACCGGATCGCCCCGGGCGCGGCCGACCGATCCTACGGCGTCCAGGTGGCGGCCCAGGCCGGGTTGCCGGCGGCGGTCGTCGAGCGCGCCCGGCTGCTGCTTGAGTGGCTGGAACAGGGCGGGCCGCTTGCGGCGCCGGCCGAAGCGCGCGAGCCGCGGCGCCGCGGCGCCGCGCCCGACTCGCTGCTCGTCGGGCAGGACTTGGGCGCGGTCCAGGCGGTCGCGCCGCACGCGGTCGAGGCGGTCGCGCCGCAGTTGATGCTGATGCCGCCGCCGTCTGATCCGATCCTGCATGACCTGGCCGATCTGGATATCGACGGCATCACGCCCCTGGAGGCGATCTCGGCGCTCTACGCGCTGCGCGATCAGGCGCGCTCGGAGCTGCGCGGCCTGCATGGCAGCCTGGACGATGTGGCTAACGGGGCGGCACACGGGTCCGGCGCTGCGGTGGAGGCGGGCGGATGACGACCATCGAGTCCATCGAGTCTGTCCAGCGGGCGGCGCAGCGGCCGATTCGTGAACTGCCGGAGCGGGTGGCGGCGCAGATTGCGGCGGGTGAGGTGATCGAGCGTCCGGCGGCGGTGCTCAAGGAACTGCTGGAGAATGCGCTCGATGCGGGCGCGCGGCGGATCGTTGTCGAGCTGACGGGAGCGGGGCGCGAGTTGATTGCGGTGCACGACGACGGGACGGGCATCGCCGCAGATCAGGTCGCGCTGGCGTTTCGCCGCCATGCGACCTCGAAGCTGGCGCTGGTGGATGACCTGGCGCGGCTCGATAGTTACGGCTTTCGCGGCGAAGCGTTGCCGGCGATTGCGGCGGCGGCCGGGCGACTGACGTTGACGACGCGGACAGCGTCGCAGTCTGCAGCGACGCTGATCGAATTTGAGCGGGGACGGCAGATTGGTCCGCGCCCGGCGGCGCGAGCGGTCGGCAGCTCGGTCGAAGTGCTCGACCTGTTCGCCGGACAGCCGGCGCGGCGCGCCTTCCTGGCCGGCCGGCGGGCCGAGCGCAGCGCGCTGCTGCGGGCGGCGTCGGACTCGATCCTGGCCAACCCGGGCTGTGCGCTGCGCCTCGTGATCGACGGTCGCACACCGCTGGCTCACGAATCGCAGCCCGGCGCGGACTGGTTGGAGTCGCTGCGCGGGGCGCTGGCCAGCGTCTTCCGCCCGGAGGCGGCCGAGCGAGCGCTGGCGCTGGAGGCGAGTTCGGAACGGGCGGCGGTGTCGCTGGAGGGATTCGCGGGATCGCCTGACGACGCGCGGCGAACGCGGGATGCGATCCGGCTGTTCGTCAACGGCCGCCCCGTGCATGACCGCAGGCTGTCGTATGCGCTGCAGGAGGCCTACCGCGACTGGTTGCCGTCGGGCTCGTTCCCGCTGGTCGTGGCCCGATTGACCGTGCCGCCCGAGGCGGTCGATGTCAACATCCATCCGGCCAAGACTGAAGTCAAACTGCGCGATCCGGAGGCCGCCTTCTCGCTCCTGCAGCGCACGATTCGCGCGGCGCTGTCGGGCGATCGCTACGCTTCGCCGCGACGGCTCGGTGCGGATCGTTCGAGTGACGACGCTGTGGGCGCGGCAGGAGGACCGGCGGCCGACCCGTTAACTTCCGGGGCGGTGGAGCCGCCGGACCATCAGGGTGGGCGAGAGCCGCCCAAGGCATCCGATGACGGCGGATCGGCATGGCGCGGTGAGACGCAGCGCGGTGAATCTGCCGAATCTACAGGGCTGCTGCCAATGCCGCGCATGGCGTTGCCGCGAACTTCGGCGGCCGTGGCGGAGTCGGCGCCGACCCTGGCTCTGGGCCCGACGGCGGGCGAGCGACAGCGGCTGCCGCCGCTGCGGATGGTCGGCCAGTTGCACCGCACGTTCATTATCGGCGAGGGCCCGCGTGGGCTGATGCTGATCGACCAACATGCCGCGCACGAACGGGTGTTGTACGAGCGCCTGCTGGCCGCAGACGGCGCTGGCGGCGCGAACGGCAACAGGGAGCGCGGCAGCCAACCCTTGCTGACGGCGCTGGTGATCTCGCTGGACGCGCAGGAGGCGGCCCATTGGGATGCAGCGGCGGAGCGGCTGGGCCGGCTCGGATTCGAGGCGGACCTGTTCGGCGAACGAGCCCTCAGGCTGCGCTCGTTGCCTGGGGCGCTGGCTACGGCCGACGCCGAGACCGTGATCCGGGGCGTGTTGTCTGATCTGGGTCCAGATGCGGATGAGCCGGAGCGATTCGACCGCGCGGCCGCTTCGGCCGCCTGTCACGGATCGGTGCGCCGCGGCGCGGTGCTCGACCCAGCGGCGATGACGGCGTTGCTGCGCGACCTCGAGCAGTGCGCCAATCCGCACTCTTGTCCGCACGGGCGGCCGACCCTGGTCGAGATTCCGGCGACCGACGTCCTGCGTCAGTTTGGGCGCATCTAGGCCCCACTGCTCGCCACTATTGTCGACCACGCAGCGAGCATCGGCCACACTACGAGATTGCCGCGACGGCGCGCGGCAATGACGGAAGCAGGGCGGATCTCTCGCTCGGCCGGACGTGTGCTGAAGACCTGGATGGGTCAGGATCCAGAGGACGGACCGTCTGGATCATCAAGGCTGCTCCTGGGGGAGCGGCCTTGATGTGGTTGACCATGCCTGTTGCGCTTAGGTACCGCGCAGGCGTGGGTCGAGGATATCCCTGAGGGCGTCGCCCATCATGTTGAAGCCGAAGACGGCAATCATGATCGCCAGCCCAGGGAAGACGCCCAGCCACCAGGCCTCGCTCGCGTAGAGCAGGGCGAGGCCGCCGGTGTCGCGACCCCAGGTGGGGAAGGGCGGCGGGATGCCGAAACCGAGGAATGAGATGGCGGCCTCAATGAGCACAGCCGCGCCGAGGTTGAGCGAGGCGAGAATGATGATCGTGGCCATGATGTTGGGCACGATGTGGGCGACCATGATGCGCACGTTGGAGGCGCCCAGGGTGCGGGCGGCTTCGACGTACTGGGCGGCGCGGGTGGCGAGGACGGCGCCGCGCACGATGCGCGAGTTTCCGGCGGCGAGCACCAGCGCCACGGTCAGGATGACGGTGGTGGTGCGCGGGAAGACCTGCCAGAACCATTCATCGCCGATGTTGGCTTGCGGTCCGAAGTTAGGACCGAAGCCAAGCCCGAAGAATCCGTCGCCGCCGGCCCCGATGATGGCGAGGATGCCGAGGATCAGGAAGATGGCCGGGAATGCGTTCCAGACATCAACGATGCGCTGGAGCACAATGTCGACGTCGGGGATGGGGCCGCCCCTGGAGGGCATGTCGCGCAGCACGGCGTCCTGCGCTTGTTCGATCTGTGTGTTGAACAGGCCGAGTGTGCCGATATCGATGATCTTGATCGCGATCTGCACGGCTAACACGGCCAGGGCAAAGGGCAGGGCGAAGAACCACCAGAGGGGGAAGCCGGCGATCAACCGCGGTATCGCGAAGGCGATCCCTGGACCGGTCATGGAAGCGGGTATGGGGATGCGTAAGCCCAGAATGAACCTGGGCGCGCGCATGGACCAACTGGCGCCGGCCCCGGCGAAGTAACCGGAGACGAGCCCGATCGCCGTAGAGAGAATGGCCGTAGCGATGACCGAACCGAGGCCGACGAGGACAGTGACCTCGGAGCCGTAGATGATCCGGGTGACGAGGTCGCGGCCCTGGTTGTCGGTGCCCATGACGTGATCGGCGTTAGGCGACAGGAAGCGCTCGGAGAACGAAACCTTCGTATAGGGCGCGACTCGAACGGCGGCGGGATCCTGTTCGACGGTCTGAATCACGGGCGCAATCGCAGCCACGACGACACAGGTGAGCAGGATGAATGCGCCGAACGCGCCCAGATACTTCTTCCGTTTGTACATCCAGTAGGGCATGATCAACACACCGACGAGGAAGCCGACGGTCCCGGCGGCGATCACCATCAGGATGGCGGTGATGAAGCCGATCGGGCTGGAGACCGAGCGGTCGATCAGCAACTGCATCTGATCGCGAATCCAGGGCCCGATTCCGCCTTCATCCTGGACCGCGTACGCCGATACGGACTCTTGCGCGTCTGACATCAGCCCGCTTCCCTTCTCACCCGCTTAGCACGGAATGGTTAGTTGTATCGAATGCGCGGATCGACGAGCGAGTATGCGATGTCGATCAATAGGTTGGCGACGATTACGACGATGGCGATGACGACCATGATGCCCATGACCACGGGAATGTCGCGATCCTTGAGCGCGGTGATCATCCGCAGTCCCATGCCGGGCAACGTGAAGATCGATTCCATGATCACCGAACCACCGACGAGGATGCTGGCCGACAGGCCGATCAGGGTCAGCACCGGGATCAAAGCGTTGCGCATCGCGTGCCGGACGATGACTGAGTTTTCCTGCAGCCCCTTGGCGCGGGCCGTACGGACATAGTCCTGGCGCAGCACCTCGAGCATCTCGCCACGGGTGAGGCGCATCACCGGACCGGCCAGTCCGATCCCGAGGATGATTGCGGGAATATACATCTGGCGCAGATTCTCGGCCAGGTTCTCGGTCGGATCGCTGTACAACAGCGGCAGCGAAGGCAAACCGAGCTGCGGGAAGATCACACGGATGATCAGCACAGCCAACCAGAAGCCGGGGATTGACAAGGCCAGGATCGCGCCACCGCGCGTGAGGTAGTCGATCGCCGAGTCCTGTCTGACGGCGGAAATGATGCCGACGGGCAGCGCGATCGCCACCCCGACGATCAGCGACAACACTCCCAGCTCGAGCGTCACCGGAATCCTGGTCTTGAGCTCCTCATTGACCGTCTGGAATGCGCCGATCAGCGACGTACCGAGGTCTCCCTGTAGTAGCCGCCAGAGCCAATTGCCGTACTGCACTATCCATGGCTTGTCCCAACCAAGCTCTTCTTCCCACTTGGCGCGGATCTCTTCAACGTCCTCGCCCTGTCCAACGTGGTCGGCAAGCATCACGTCGATGAAATCGCCGGGTAGGAGTTGGGTGATCAGGGAGACGAGCATGGTGACGCCGATCATCGTGGGGATGATCAGCAGGATTCGACGAAAGATGTACTGCCGCATCGTTGGTCGTCCTTACTCGCGCGCTCCTCGTGAGTTGTCTTCACGCAGGTGTCCAGCGCAGACAGGGGAGCCGGATCCGGCTCCCGCGACGTTGCTCAAGATACGCCAACGGGAGGCGCGGTGGCCAGACGGTGCGAACAGGTCTGACCGCGCCTCCCGCGGGATTGTTACCGATGGACCTTAGACGTACTCGTCCTTGATGCCCTGGTTGAGCATGAAGAACGGTTCGCCCTCGGCGCCCCAGGCGTAGTTGGCCTTGGGCCACATGCGCTGGTCGGCGTTCTCGATCAGCGTGCCGTCACGCGGGTCAAGCTGCTGCATCCAGGGGTTGAATGCGTAGACGCCCGGCGCGGCGACGTAGGGCACCATGTACTGCTTGGTCGCCATGTAGCGCTGGATGTCCTTGGTGTACTCCAGGCGCTCATTGAAGTCGAGCAGTTCCTTCTGCTTGGTGAACATGTCGTGCAGATGGTCGTCGGTCTCGGGACCGCCGCCGGAGACGGCGCTCGGGTGAGACCAGGCCTCTGCGTGACCGCCGGTGTCGATTTCGAGCACCGAGGCCAGGCCGTCTGGCGTGCGACCACCGGAACCCCAGTTGTGACGTCCGGAGGTGCGGGCGTAGACCGCAGCCCAGATGTCCTCGGGGTCGGTGGCGCCGCCGTAGAGCGGGCCAATGGCCAGGTGGCTGGATTCGCCGTCCCAGTCGTCGGGGAAGTTGCCGCGGAAGATCGAAGCGATGTAGGCGGCGTATTCCTTGAAGAAGAACTCGAACTGGAAGCCGGCCTCAGAGGCTGAGGACGCGCAGGCCTCGTAGAGGTTGACCACGGTGGCACCGTAGTCGGCGGTGCCGTGCAGCGTCGCCTGGATGCCTTCGGGGAAGCCGGCGGCGTCGAGCAGAGCGCGCGCCTTGGCGATGTCGCGGTGGAAGGTGAGACCGGAGTCTTCGCCTTCGAACGTCTCGCCGAATGCGTCGAGGTCCTTGGGGTCGAGCCAGTACGGCGCGATCTGCGAGAGCGGGCTGTGCCAGCCGCCGCGACCGGTGTCGTCGGTAGCGGCGAGGATGCCGTCGCGGTCCATCGACATGGACAGCGCGAGTCGCACGCGCACATCGTTCCAGGGCGGAATCGAGTAGTTGAAGTAGAAGCCGCCGGGCACGGTGTTCAAGGTGAACACGTAGCCTGCGGTGTCTTCAATGTCCGGCGCCGCATCCTGGGCCTGCTTGAAGATCGCCGGCGACAGCTGCGAGTAGTCCAGCGATCCATCGCCGAGGGCTGGGATCAGGACGTTGACGTCGCCGTTCATCGTGGCCGTGATGCCGTCCATGAGCGGGAAGAGCTGCGGGTCGACATTGGAGATGCCGTTGTAGCCGCCGGCGCCGGAGTCAACCATGGCGTTGACGTAGTCGCGGCTGCGGTGCCAGTTCGGGTTGCGCCGCCAGTTGATGGCCACGCCGGGCTCGAAGTTCTCGAAGATCCAGGGACCGGAGCCGACCGGGCGCTGGGCGACCGTGCCGTCGTCAACGATTTCCTGGGGCATGATCCACATGTGCTGCGAGGAGCCGGCCAGCGTCAGGAAGGGCGCGTGCGGCTTATGCAGGTCGAAGCGGATCGAGTTGTCTTCGCCGGTGGTGAACTGGGCGATGACGCCGTCCCAGCCGGCCGCGTTGGCGGAGATTTCCTTGAATCGGTCGTGTGTCGCCTGGATGTCGTCGATCGTGATCTGGCGACCGTTGAGCGGATCGACATCGTGCCAGTTGGCGTCATCACGTAGGGTGAAGTTGAAGACGGTCGGCTCGGGGATTTCCGGCATCGTCGCGGCGAGGTCGTTCTCGTACTGCGCCGTGTTACCGGGGTTGACGCCGTCGCCACCGGAGATCGCCTGGATCAGCTTCGAGTAGTGGAAGCCGGAAGGGATCTGGGCGCGGTAGGTCAGGTTCTCGTACGGGTCGAGTGTGGGCGGGTCGCCCGAGTAGGGGCCGACGAACGGGGCCACACGGCGACCGCCGCGAATGATGTGGTCGGCCGTGGCGACCATCGTCTGCTGCTGGACCTGCTGCGCGTCGTCTTCCTGGGCGTCGGCCTGCATGGCCTGCTGCTGTGCCTGGTCCTGCATGGCCTGCTGCTGCTGACCCTGCTGCATGGCCTGCTGCTGCTGATCCTGCTGTTGGGCGACCTGTGCGGCGGCCTGCTGGCCGTCGTCATCATCGTCGCCACAGCCGACCAGGGCCAGACCGGCCGCGCCAACGCCTGCTCGGGCGGACGCGCCAAGCAGCGCGCGACGCGACATTTGCCGCCTGCGCATCCGTTGCCAATAGTTTCGCTCGCTCATTCTTACCTCCTGCGACGGGAACGTCCCGCCGGATAAAGCTCGCCCGACACTGAGCCTGCCGGGTCAGTTCGTCGCATCGTACATCACAGATCGGCTATTTCCCGCAACACATTTCCGGTTAGTTCACGAACTCGTACATTCCTTTTGTTTCGTTTGGTTATCGTCGCTGTTCTTCGTGAGGCGTCGTCGGTCGGGCGCACCAACTGGGCTGAATCGCGTGCGATTGCGTCGTGTGCAGACGCGCCGAACCTCTGATGGAAGGATGGGAGACCGTTGTTGGGAGAGCCGCGTTCGTCTGGACTAGGGTCTGTTCACATGGGATGTAGAGCAGCGGACGGAGGTTACACAGGTCTGCCGATGGGGAGCGGGACCCCCTCAGCCCCCGTTCAAGCCGGGGGCAGGCTCTTCGGCAGCTCCCCCTGCAAGAGATTGATGCATAACTCCCCTTCTCCCCCTTGCGGGGGAGATGCCGAAGGCAGAGGAGGGTTCCCTGCCTGTTGGCACTATCTGGTCGTCGCCTGCCGACCCCCCCCTCTGTCACTCCGTGACATCTCCCCCCGCAAGGGGGGAGAGGGGACTCGAAGGATATGGATCAGTCTCTGCAAGGGGTAGCGGGGAATCCGGGTGCCATGTATGGGCTCTCAGCATCCATGTGAACAGGCCCTAGCGGATGAACAGGCCCTAGCGGATGTTGCCGATGCTGCGGCGGATTGATTCGTAGAGGAAGCGCCAGTCTTCTTTCGTCTCGGGTGAGGCGCCGCGGTAGCGGATGCCGGCCAACATTTCGATGTCGGCGGGTGGAAGATCGGCCTCCTCGCTGAACTCTCTGAGGCTGTCGGAGATGTCCAGGTCATCGGGGAACAGCGGCTCGATGTCCTCATCCTCGAAGAGTTGGGCGACAGTCGTGCCGAGGGCGCGGGCGATGGCAAACATTGTGGCCGCGGACGGCCGGGCGGTGGGCGAACGCTCGACCTGCGACAGGTAGCCCTTGGACACGCCCGACAGTCTGGCCACTTCGCTGAGCGACAGCTTCTGCGCATGGCGCAGCGCGCGCACGCGCTGTCCCAGGGGCTCTACCTCTTCTTCGTCAAGTTCTGCTTCTTCGGTTTCTGCTTCTTCGATGAGCGCATCGCCGGCTTCTTCTCCGTCCGAGCCGATCGGTCCGCCGTCGGCAGTATCAGCCATGCAGCCCTCAGTTCTTGGTCGGCGCACGCGGCGCCGGTTGGTCCGGGTCGCATCCGAGCGGGCGAATCGGATGCGGTGGTGGAGACGGGGGAGAATCGAACTCCCCGTCCAGACGATCGTCGCGGGCCGTCTCTACGTGCGTAGCCGTCGCTTGTGTTGTCCCTGCACGCCGGCGCGTCGGCCTACCGTTACGAGCAGGTGAGTGGAGTTAATCTTTCCGGCGCGGTCCCAACCGCCCGCGACGGGCATCCGAGTAAACGGCGCCGTTCTCTCTCCGACTCGGCAGCGGGTGAGAGACGACGTCACCGCGGTTAAGCGGCGAGGGCGAGTTCCCTGGATTCGCCAATTAGGGAGGTTTGGCGTGGATTCACGAGCAACGCCAGCTCGGCACGCAACAACTCGAAATCAACCGCTGTCGAACCCTTTCGTCCCCAGGAGGTCGTTCCATCGGCAAGCGCCGATGCAAGAGCAAGCGTATCAACAGACGCAGCACTGGGGTCCGTATGTTTCACATATGACATATGTTCCGATATATCCGAGACCCAGCCGTAGTGGATAGCAAACCCCAACTGTTTGCTGTCTCCGAACTTAAGTGAATTTTATTGATGTTTGCTCTAGATGACAACAAAACAGTACATGAGGAAAAGATGAAACCTGACCGTCGCCGGAGCGTGGACCAATTCTGCTGTGGCCGCAGGCGTGCGCGGAGCTGGTTGGCTAGCGGCGCAGCGCCCGTTCGATCTGCCGATTGGCGTCGCGCTCGGCGATGCGATCGCGCTTTTCGTGAATCCGGCGACCGCGACCGACGCCGATCTCCAGCTTGGCCATTCCTCGGGTGAGATACAGCTTGAGCGGAATCAGGGCCAGACCTTTCTGCGCGAAGGCTTGCTCAAGCTGGGTGATCTCACGACGATGGAGTAGCAGGCGACGGTCGCGAGTTGGATCGTGATTGGCCTGACCGGAAGGCTCGTATCGGGCGATGTGAGCGCCGACGAGATACATGTCGCCGTCTCGAGGGCGGCAATAGGCCTCCTGGACCGAGACGCGCCCGGCGCGCGCGCTCTTGATTTCGGAGCCCATGAGGCTGAGTCCGGCCTCGAAGCGGCGCAGGATGTCGTACTGGTAGAAGGCGCGCCGGTTGGTGGCCAGGACACGCTCATTCTGGTTGGTCTTGGTCGGTTCAGGTTGCTTGCTGCGGGATTTCGATTTCTTGGGCATAGGATGAAGAACTGTTAGCGATGATGTCGAATATGAAACCGGCGAAGATGACGGCGGTCGATTCAATGTTGCTGCGGGTCGCCGAATTCTACGTTGGCAATGCCGGCCACGTAGGCTGAATGGGTAGCCTGAAGGGCATGAGCGCAATCAGCCTCCTGGCTCGTCGTGGGAATTGGTCAACCTGGGCATTGTGGTTGCTGGCGTTGCTGGCGGCGCTGGGATTGACCAGCGCACTAGCAGTCGGCGCGGCGGTGTTGGTTCATCCGCCGCTGTTCGCCGAGCTTCGTCCCTGGTGGCCGCCCCTGGCGGCGGTCGGATTGCTCTCGACCGCCACCGGGTATTGGCTGCTCTGGGGTCGCCAGACTTAGCTCACTTCCGCAAGCGCTGCTTCGACCCGCTCGGCGACGTCGGCCGGGACGAAGGCGGCCCAGACGTCGACGTTGTTGCTCAGGTACCAGATCGCGGCCTCATCGGGCGAGGCGTTGTTATCCGACATCCAGATTTCCGACAGGATTTGCACGTCGGCCGCGAAGTCCCAGGCGAGCAGGAAGTCGACGATATCGGGGGCCCCGGTCAGCAAAATCGAGTTGACGGCGATGCGCACCTCTGAGGCGGGGTAGGCGCAACCCTGGTCGCTGTTCCAGCATTCTTCCGTCCATTCCGGCTCTTCGAGTCGGTAGAGGTCGAGGGTGGCGGTGGGCTTGGTCGGTCCCCACATGTAGCCCAGCCATGCCTCGCCCCGGTCATAGGTCGATTCGAGGTCTTCGAACAGCGCCGCGCCGGAGCCGGGCTTAATCAGTTCGAGCACGTCTTCCAGACCGTAGGCGACGACCTTGTTGCCGTTGACCTGCTCGCAGGCCCAGCCGGGGACGCAGTCGACAAAGCGGGCCTTGCCGCGTGAGTCGGCGGTCACGAAGAGTTCCATGTATTCAGGAATATCGGAGACCGAAACGAGACCGGGATTAGCGTCCTTGACGTACTGCGGAACGACCCAGCCTTCCCAGTTCTCGTCGAGCGAGTCGCCCAACAGCGTAATGACGTTGGGATCGTCAAGTTCGTCGATCCATGGCTGCTGGGCCGGCCAGATTTCCATGGTGACGTTGGTGTCGCCGTTGATCAGACCCTGGAACAGCGACGTCGTGTCGCCGGCGACCATGTCGACCTCGTAGCCGTAGCCGTGCTCGACGATGAAAGCCGCGGCGCGAACCTGGATCTCAGACGAGGTCCAGTTGAGGTCGGAGAAGACGATCGTCGGTCGATCTTCAGACACCATCTCCTGCTGTTGCGCGGGCTGATCCTGTTGCTGCTGCATCGCCTGCTGCTGTTGCGCGGGCTGATCCTGTTGCTGAGCAGCTGGCTCTGGCTGTTGTTGCTGTTGCTCGGGTTGTGCGGCAGGTTGCGGCTGCTCTTGCTGCTCTTCTGGTTGAGCGGCTGGTTGCGGCTGATCCTGCTGTTCTTGCGGCTGCACCTGCGCGGCGCTTTGTTGTTGCTGGTCGTCATCGCCCGAGCAGGCGCTGAGTATGACCGTGGCTGCGATGGCGAGGGCGCCGAGCAAGCCCACCGATCTGCGCAGCAGCCCGAGGCGGATTGCGCCTCCTAAGCGGGACACCTTCAATCGAGGCATGTGCATGGTCCTTTCCTTGGTACACACGTGCGGTTGGGATCGAGTCGAGTTCGGCGACCGGACAGGGATCAGTCTCGGCTACGGAGTAGCCCGGAGCGGTACAAGGCCATCAACGTCATCAGCACGGCCAACACCACAAACAGCGTTTTCGCGCCGCCGTAGTCTGCTCGGGCCGCGAGCTCTGGATCCGCGATCGCAAATCCGGCAAGCACCCAACTCAGGACTACGACACACAAGAGCGTGATCCCCGGCATGGTCAAGACGCGTGAAATGAGTCCGCGGATGGCTGCGCTCCTGTCCAACTTGTCGACTCGCTCACTCTGAGCCTAGCGCATCTTGTTGCCGCCGCGTTAAGGCCTGCGTGATTCGATCGATGATGATCGCCAGGAAGACGATGCCGAGCCCGGCGATCAGGCCATTGCCCGGCTCGATACGTCCGAGCGCGCGGAACACGTCCAATCCCAGCCCTTTGGCTCCGACCATGGATGCGATCACGACCATGGAGAGCGCCATCAGCGTGGTCTGGTTGACGCCCGCCATGATCGTTGGGATGGCCAGAGGAATCTTGACTTTGATCAGCATTTGACGTCTGGTCATACCGAACGAATCCGCCGCTTCCAGCGTCTCGTCAGGTAACTGACGGATGCCAAGATTCGTCAGCCTGATCGCCGGCGGCACTGCGTAGATCAATGTCGCCAACACGGCCGGAGTTTCGCCCAAAGAAAAGAAAGCGATCGCCGGTACCAGGTAGACAAACGAGGGCATCGTCTGCATGCCGTCGAGGATTGGCCGTAGGAACGCATCGAGCCGGTCGCTCTGTGAAGCCCAGACTCCGAGTGGCACGGCGATTGCGATGGACAGGCTGACCGTGACAATGATCAACGAGATCGTGATTACCGTCGATTCCCAGAGGCCGAACGTCGCCAGCAACAGCAAGGATGTCAACGAGAACAGCGCCATGCGGAATGAAACGAGCAGCCACGAGGTCAGAGCGATCGCGCCAATAATGGCGGGCCAGGATAGCCAGAGCATCATGTCCTGCAGCGCAACTAGAAACCAGACGATCACATCCTTGATCGTTTGGAACACCGGGGCGAAGTTGTCTTCGAGCCAGTCCAACCAGATGTCGAGCCGGCGTCCGACGTCTCGGCCGACGTCAAATGGGAACTCTTCGGCGATGAAGAAATAGGAAACGGCAAACAGCACGCCAACGAACAGAATCGCCACGGGCGCGGCCCAGCCGCGTTCGCGCCAAGTCCCTTGACTGAGGTGTCCACCGCGAAGGTCACGCAGCAGGGCGCGAATTGCCTGTGGGGAAGTCGGCGCCAGATATCCGCCTGGCCCTTCAGCCATTAGTCGATCTCCTGTTCAGCGGCGATTTCGGCTGCTGCCTGGTCCGAGACCATCGCACGCGCCAGGCGATTGAGCGGAATCACACCCAAGAGCTTGTAACTCTGGTCAACCACTGCGAGCGGATGTTGAGCGCGCAGTCCTGCGGGTACGAGATCGTCAAGCACTGTCTCTTCGCCGACAGCATCGCCGACATACAGAGGGATCTCTTCGACGTGCTTGGCGCCCTGCCGCTGAGCGATCCGCGCCCGAGCGAGATCGGACTTGCCCAGATAACGCCCTTCAGCGTCGACGCAACAGAGCGAACTGAGATCGGGAGTCTCCAGCCGCTGAATCAGCTCATCAACGGAGGAGGTGTCACGAATCGTCTCAAACTCGGTGTCCATGATCGACGCCGCTGTGACCATGCCGTGCAGTCGCACATCCTGGGTGAATTCGCGCACGAAGCTGTCCGACGGATTCAGCACCACGTCATTCGGCGGGCCCATCTGGACGACTTCGCCATCGCGCATGATCGCGATCCGATCGCCGACGCGTACCGCTTCGTTGAGGTCGTGCGTGATGA
Source organism: Dehalococcoidia bacterium (assembly GCA_965232875.1). Classification (GTDB taxonomy): domain Bacteria; phylum Chloroflexota; class Dehalococcoidia; order Bin125; family Bin125; genus Bin125. Next base: position 1,324,910 of record OZ247431.1, read on the forward strand.
ACATAATCGTCTTGTGGACTGACGACTGCAGCTCGAGTAGCTCGTCCTGCAGACCGCGGCGAATCACCGGGTCGAGCGCCGAAAACGGCTCATCCATGAGCAGGATTGGCGTGTCCATCGCCAGTCCGCGAGCCAAGCCGACTCGCTGCTTCATCCCGCCAGAAAGTTGACTCGGCATCGAACTGCGCCAGTCGGCGAGACCGACGAGCTCCAGAGCGTTCGCTGCGCGGTCGCGCCGTTCCGTCTTGTCGACGCCCCCGACCTCCAGCGGCAGCGCCACGTTGTCGAGCACGTTGCGATGCGGCATCAATCCGAAGTGTTGGAAGACCATGGCCAGTTCGGTGCGGCGAACGTCGCGCAGTTCCTCGGCATCCATGTCAGTGATCTCGCGGCCATTGAGCCAGACCTCGCCACGCGATGGTTCGATCAACCGATTGATGCAGCGCACCAGAGTCGATTTGCCACAGCCGGACAGGCCCATCACGACGAAGAGCTCTCCGCGGGCGATATCGATATTGATATCGCGCAGCCCAACAACGGCTCCGGTGTTCTCCTGGATCTCGTCCTTCGAATGCCCCTCCACGGCCTGGCCCAAGCCGGATCCATCGTCGTCGGCGAAGACCTTGTAGAGGCCTCTGATCGAGAGCACAATCTCAGGATCTATGGTCTCCACGAGATATCCCTCCACTTCCTCGAGGCGGTATTCACTATTCTCCGCGTCGTCCCGGCCTGGAGCGGAATACCTCGTAAGCAGACTACCCTTTCAATGATGCCCACAGATCGTAGCGGTTTCGCCGGAATGATCATCCTGGCCGTGCTGATCCTGCCGGTCGCTGCTGCATGTGCTGGATCGTCGGGCGCAGGGATTTTTTCGGGCGTGGGCGGGTCTGCGGTTGCGGCGCTGCACATCGATGAACAGGCCGACGACAAAGCCGTGCTGACTCCGCTGAATCGCCCGCTGAAGCTGGACGAGCGATTCTGGTTGCGGCTGGAGATGAACGAACTGGTCGATGCCGACCACATCCTCGTGCGAGTTGAGTATGACGCCGGGGCTCGTGAGTTTTTCGAGTTGAACGACTTCCGCTTCGAAGACCTTGAACCGCCCTGGCAGGTCGCGGTGATTCCGCTGCGAATCAACGATGACGGCGATTTCAACATCGCCTTGATCGTCAACTCACGCAAAGTGACCGATGTCAAAGTGACGGTCGAGAACTGACGCCACGATCGACGCGACGAACTTTTGTTCTGCGCAAACAGAGATCTGCACGGAAATCGGTCGGCGCGCATTCGAGCACGTTGTAGGGGCGACCCTCGTGGTTGCCCGCACTGTTGCTCCTATCTGATCATTCTTGGAATCGCGAACGCGGGCGACCACAAGGGTCGCCCCTACAGGAGTTCAGAACGACCGGTAACAGGATTACGCGCCGTTGTCCGAACGGGAATTGTCAGAGACGCGTCAGTTGAGCGAACGCGTTCGCCTGTTTCAAGCCGGAAGTGGACCTGCGCTACTCTGCCCTGCGAAGCGATTTGAGGGGGAGGCACATGCGGCCAATCGTCGATGTGGCAGGGGAGTTGGGCCTGTCGGAAGATGACCTTGATCTCTACGGACGGCACAAGGCCAAGCTAACTGCGGACGCGCTGGAGCGGCTTCGGTCCCGGCCGCAGGGCGACGTCGTACTGGTCACCGGGATGACCCCGACCACTGCGGGCGAGGGCAAGACGACCACGGCGATCGGACTGACCCAGGCGCTGCGGCAGTCGGGTGCGAACGCGGCGGTGGCGTTGCGTGAGCCGTCAATGGGACCGGTCTTTGGGATCAAGGGCGGCGGAACCGGCGGCGGTGGATCCCAAGTGTTACCGGCGGACGATATCAATCTGCACTTCACCGGCGATCTGCACGCCGTGACGGCCGCCAACAACCTGTTGGCGGCGGCGATCGACAACTCACTGTTCCACGGCAATGCGCTGGGTCTGGACTCACGCCGGATCACCTGGCGGCGCTGCATTGACATGAATGATCGGGCCTTGCGCGGCGCCGTGATCGGGATGGGCGGGACGAGCGACGGGATTCCGCGCGAAGAGGCGTTCGATATCACGCCGGCCTCGGAAGTGATGGCGATTCTCTCGGTAGCGAGCGATCTCGATGATCTGCACCGCCGCCTGGGTGACGTGATCATCGGCTACACCAGATCGACGCCGATTCAGCCGATCACCTGTCGCGACATGAGCGTAGATAGTGCGATGACCGTCCTGCTCCAGGATGCGATTCGTCCCAATCTTGTCCAGACCGGCGAAGGTGGTCCGGCGTTTGTGCACGGCGGACCATTTGCCAACATCGCATTGGGCTGCAACTCGATCGCCGCGACGCGGGCCTCGATGGCCTGCGCCGACATCACCGTGACTGAGGCCGGCTTTGGCTCCGATCTGGGGGCCGAGAAGTTCTTCAACGTGGTCTCGCGGATTGGCGGGTTCGAACCTCAGGCGGCAGTGATCGTGGCGACGGCGCGCGCGATCAAGCGACACGGCGGGCGTCCGGCGAAGGAACTTGAGATCGAAGACCTGGCCGCTCTGGAAGCGGGATTGCCGAACCTCGACGCACATATTGACAACGTCGCCAAGCACGGCGTGATTCCCGTAGTCGCCGTGAATCAGTTCCCGTCAGACACGCAGGCCGAGCTGGACGCCGTCGTGGCGCACTGTCAGCGGCGTGGTGTTCGAGCGGCCGTGGCCAATCCCTATGGCGGCGGCGGCGAGGCCTGTCTTGATCTCGCGGTCCAGGTGCGTGAGGCGCTGGCCGGCGAACGACCGGAGTTCCAACGCCTGTACAACCTGGAAGACTCGCTCAAGGACAAGATCGAGTCGGTGGCTCGTGAGGTCTACGGGGCCGGAACCGTGACATATCTGCGCCGGGCCGAGCTCACGTTGCGCCGCGCGCGGCGTCTGGGTCAGCAGGAGTGGCCGGTCTGTATTGCAAAGACGCAGTACTCGCTTTCGGATGACGCAGGTCGGCTGGGGCGGCCGCAAGAGCACGAGTTCACGGTCCGTGATGTCCGTCCCTCGGCGGGAGCGGGATTCGTGGTGATCATCTCTGGCGAAATCATGACGATGCCGGGATTGCCCAGCACTCCGGCAGCGACCCGGTTCGATCACACCGCGGTGTCGCACACCGCATAGATCGTGCACTCGCGAACGCAGACCGACCGGAGGGGTTGAGCTCATGCCTGAACATCGCAACACCTTCGCCGGCAACCCGCTCGATCGCGAAGCGGCGCGACGGCGCGACGAAGAATGGGTCGGGAAGCAACTGCGCGACGCAAGCGCTGAGTTTCTGCCGCTGCGCAGTCTGACCTTTCCGATGCGACAGGTTGATGGTGGGATGCGACTGGCCTGGTCGCGATTGCCCGTCGGCGCAGACATCGACCGTCATCCGCCATTGCTGCTGGGCACATCGAACGGCGCGGCGCGGTTTGCGATCAATGAAGCCGCTGCGCCCGGTCAGTTTGAGTTATCCGACGACGCCTCGTTCATGGACCTGCGAGCCGCCGCTCCGGTGCTCGACGGCGATGACGCCGGGATCGCTGCCCAGGCCCGAGCATTTCTCGACTGGCATGAGCGGCATCAGTTCTGCGCCGTCTGCGGAGCACCGACGGAAGCTGTACAGGGGGGCATCTCTCGGAAGTGCACATCGTGCCCCGCCGAGCACTTTCCGCGCACCGATCCCGTAGTGATCACTGTGGTGATTGACACTGAGCGCGATCGCTGCCTGCTTGGTCGTCAAGCGTCCTGGCCGGCAGGAATGTTCTCGGCATTGGCAGGATTCATTGATCACGGTGAGTCAATCGAGGACGCCGTGCGTCGCGAGGTGGCTGAGGAGTCCGGCATCGATGCAGTGAACGTGCGCTATCACTCGTCGCAGCCGTGGCCGTTCCCTTCGTCGCTGATGATTGGCTGCCATGCCGATGCGGGCAGCGCCGACATCAACTACGATGAGTGGGAAATGGACGATGTGCGCTGGTTTACTCGAGATGAGATTCGTGATTCGCTCGAACAGCCGGCGGCGCAACTTGGACAGCCGGGATTGCCCGAAGGCGCGCTTTCGCTGCCCGGTCCGATGGCGATCGCGCACACATTGATCATGGCCTGGTCAGACGGCACAGCCTGACCAAATCGGCCAGCGCCGTTGTACGCTCGCTCCTATGAAACACACTCGGCTCGCCGGTCTCGGCACCCTCGCAATACTTCTGATCACCGCGTTGTTCATGGCCTGCTCGTCGGACGACGACGCGGCTCCGACCCAGGAGCAACAAGGCCAACAGCAAGAAGAACATCAACAAGAACAACAACGGGTACAAGCGCAAGGTCAGCGGCAGTCCGAGTCGTCGACCGCGACGTCGGATTCCGACGAGCAATCGGAATCACAGGAGACGACATCTCGAAGCGCCGCTGCAAGGGAACAGGATGATCAACAGCAAGCAGCACTGCAACGCGGCGACCAGCAATCGCGGAGCGACGAAGACAGCCAGGACGACGCATCGCAAGGGCAGTCGACAGTCAGCTCCACAGGCGCGAAGGACGACGACGAGGGCGGTAAGGCTTCGGATGAGTCTGGTTCGGACGACAAGCAGCCGCAGGAGGATTCGACGCAGGACAGCGATCAGCAGCAGCCATCAGATTCGGGGACTGAGGACGAGGGACAGCGGGCCGATGACGAGCAGGACGAGCCCGTCGAGCGGCAGGATGAGGATGAAGAGCCACAGGCGCAACCGAGCCGACAATCCGAACAGACGGATGCGCAGCAGGAGAGAGAGCCTACGGAGGATGATCGGCTGCGGCTTCGGGCTGAGGAAATCAGCGCTCAGGCGACCACGGCCGAGTTGACGGGCCTGAACGGCTGGCTGAATGGGGACGAGACGTCGATTGCGCTGGAGCTGGCCAAGGGCAACATCGTCCTGATCGACTTCTGGACCTACACCTGCATCAACTGCATCCGCACGTTGCCGTTCCTGACCGAATGGGATCGGAAGTATCGCGACCACGGGTTGGTGATTATCGGTGTGCACACGCCGGAGTTTGAGTTCGAAGAGCGAATCGAAAACGTGCGCGCGGCGAATGCCGAGCACAACGTCGAATACCTCGTCGCAATTGACAACGACTACCGGACCTGGCGCGCGTTCCAGAATCGCTGGTGGCCGCGCAAGTTCCTGATCGGGCCGACCGACGATTCGCCGATGGGGGTCCGTTATGACCACATTGGCGAAGGGCACTACCAGCAGACTGAGCGGGCGATTCGCGAGGCGCTGGAAGCGGTCGGGAAGGATTTGTCCGATGTTCCGTTCGGGGTGAACGCTCCAGTCCCGACGCGAGAGGGCGGTACGCCGCGCCAAACGCGCGAGCTCTACATGGGCTGGCAGCGCAACGTGGGCGGCGGCGGACCGTACGCCGGTCAGGACGCCTACTTCCTCACCGGCACAGGGATAGACACGCTGTTTTTCGACGTAGACACGTCAGAACGCGAGCACAACTTCTGGTACCTGGAGGGACTCTGGCGGATCGAGGATGAAGCGATCGTTCATGCCCGAACGACGGACGACCTCGAAGACTATATCGCCCTGCTGATCCGTGGACGCACGGCGAATGTCGTGCTGACCGTGGCAGAGGACGGAGAGCCTTTCCGGGTCTACGTCGAGCTGGACGGTCGCTGGCTGTTCCCGAACGAAGCCGGCAGCCACATTCTGTGGGACGAAGAGGGTCGCTCGTACATTCGCGTGACCGAAAACGACCTGTACCGTCTGGTCTTCTTGCCCGAGTGGTCCGAGCATGAGCTAAAGCTCCGCTCCGACTCCGACCAGTTCCGCGCGTTCGCATTCACATTCGGCTCTTACGTGGGTGGCGAGTAGCGTTGAGTAACGGGATGCTTCCCAACCGATCGAGCGAGGGGTTTCATGACAACACTACATAAGGGTTTGCGGCCTGGGGTCCATCGTTGGCGACTGAGCCGGCGATGGTTCGGACTTCTGGGGTTTGCCCTGGCCGCTCTGCTGACCGCGTCGGCATGTACGACGACGTCGGACGACCAGCAGCAGGAACAAGCCGAGCAGGAACAGCAGGATCAGCAAGAACAGGCTGTGGCTGAGTCGACATCGACCAGCACGGCGACTTCGAGTTCGGGTACCTCGTCGACTAGCTCGCGCGCAGCCACTCCGGCAGCAGAGCCGGCTGAGCAACAAGAGCAGCAGGCCGAGATGGAGATGGCCGAGCAAGAAGCCGTGCAGCAGCAGGCCGATGGCGGTATGGGCGGCATGGAAGGCGGCATGGCCGTTGGCATCATCGAGGAGGCCAGCTACGACGATCTCAGTCCGCGACTGCAGCTGCTGCGCGACTCTGGTTACCCCGTCTACGTATCAGACGATGGCTATACGATCGCCCTGGGCACGCCTGACCTGGCGCCGGGCACGCACCGTATCTCGGTCGTGATCGAAGGGCCGGTCGGTCTGGTCGAGTTCCCGGCGCTCGGTATCACTGTGCTCCCAGCGGATGCACCAGGCGAGATGCAGGAAGTGGTCGCACGCTTCTCGCACTTCCCCGACGGAGTCCGTGGATTCCATGTCACGACTGTCAACTTCACCGATCCTGGACGCTGGAATCTGATCCTGCACATACCTTCCGAGGCCGGTTTTGACGATGTTGGTATCGCGATTGACGTGCCGATCGACACGTCAGCGCCCTCGGTCGGCGACGCTGCGCCGCCGTCTCAGAGCCGGACGCTGACCGATGTCGCGAACATCGCCGATCTCTCGACCGGCGAAACTCCCGACCCGGGTCTCTACCTGATCTCACTGGCAGACGCGGTCGGAGCGGACAAGCCGTTCGTGGTGGTCTTCGCTTCACCGGGATTCTGCACCAACGCCTTCTGCGGCCCGCAAGCGGAGGTGCTCTCGGAGGTGCGCGGCATCTTCGGCGACGTGGCCAACTACGTCCACGTGGACCTGTTCGAGAATCCCGAGCAGGTGCGCCTGGGCGAGGAACCAATCGAGACGCCAATCCTCGAGGAGTGGGGCCTGCACACGGACGAGTGGACGTTCATAGTCAACGCCCAGGGCGTGGTCGTCGCACGATTCGAAGCATTCGCTCCATTGGCCGAGGTCGAAGCGGCGCTGGCGGTGCTGCTAGAGGGCTAGGGCCCGATGAAACTGGATGCAGCAGGGCAATGGAGGGCGTGCCCCTGTGGCCTCTCCTCCCTCGCGGAGACCGACGCCTAACCTAGAAACCGCCCCCGCCTCCGAGCGGGGGGCCTGCTCCTTCCCCGGCTTCTGACCGGCGGCTATGCTTGTCGCTTGAATCTGCTTAACCGGGACCTATCGGAGCCGCCTGGGCTATGCCAAAGCGGGTCCCCGCTCGGGGGCGGGGACGGGAAACTGAGTTATGCATCATTCTCTTGCGGGAGGAGAAGGGGCGTTGTCCAGGCGTCCTCGCAGCAGAATGATGAATCGCGGCGTAGCCGCCTGACATGAGCAATGCCACGAGCGGACATAACTCGGCGAGATACCCGCGACATGCGCGGGTATGACGGAATGAATATCGGCTCTCTTTAGACGTCAGGCGTCTCGATCGGGTGATCGAGGACGTTGCCGTATTCGTGCCAGGATGCGTCGTAGTTTCGGCTGTTGTTGTAGCCGAGCAGTTGCAGGAGCCAGTATCCGTGCGCCGCACGGATGCCTCCCTGTCAATAGGTGGTCACGGTGGTTTCGGGCGTGATGCCCAGGTCACCGAGCATTCGGCGGAGCTCGGCCGGCGGCTTGAGCGTGCGCACTGGGTTCTCCAGGGTGTGTAGCCACTCCAGGTGGACGGCGCCGGGGATGCGTCCGCCGCGCTGGGTGCCGCGCTTGTTGGCGCCGGTCCACTCACCATCCGAGCGCACGTCCCAAAAGACGTGGTTGTCGTCCGCAAGCGCTCCCGGGATGTCGTCCAGTCTGCAGATGGAGTCGTCATGCGGCGCCGCGGGAGTCGGATACTCGACCGCCTTCGGACGGAGATTCACGCGTGACAGCGGCCGACCCTCGGCGTACCACTTGTCGAGTCCGCCGTGCAGAATCTTGAAGTTGGTGTGGCCGAAGCGGTTGAACGTCCACCAGGTCCGCGCCGCGTAGAGCGAACCCGATCCGTCGTAGGCAACGACGGTCGTGTCCGGAGTGATACCCAGCCGCCCGACCAACTGCGCAAACTGCTCGGGGTCGGACATCCCGTATATCTGCGAGTCATCGCGAGGATCCGTCTTCCAGTAACGCGAGAGCGACCAGACTGCTCCGGGAATGTGCAGTCGCAGGTAACCGTCCAGCAGATCACAGTCCAGCACGACCACATCGTCATCGTCGATGTGCTCTGCCAGCCAATCGGTTTCGCAGATCAGCTCGGGTCGTGCCCAACCGTCGGTGTTTGATGTCATCACGAATCCCTTTCGCTCGGCGAGACCGCCTGCTCAGCGGGTGACGCCGCGTAGGTTACTCCTCCGACTGCGGCTGCGATTCGGCGTCCGCCTCAGTCTCCTGCTGGCCCTGCTGGGCCTGCTGACCGTCCTCTGTCGTCTCGTCGGAACCCTCGTCGGGCTCCCTGCCGCCAGAGTCGTCATCGGCGCCGGCGCTGGGATTGTATTCGCCTCGCAGGTATTCAATGGCGACGAACAATTGGATGTCCTGTCCGGCTTCGAACCCGGTTTCGGGGATGGCAATCTCGATGTCGGGCGCGACGCCGACGCCCTCGACCTGGGCGCTATCGGGCGTCAGGTAGCGCGCGATACTGACGTAGAGCACGCTGCCGTCGGAGAGACGTCTCGGCACGTTGACCGTCCCCTTGCCGGTGGTCGTGGTGCCGATCAGCACCGCGCGCCCGTGATCGCGCAAGGCGGCCGCCATCACCTCGGAGCCGGAGGCGCTGTGCTCGTTGATTAGGACGACGAGCTCGAGATCGATGCCGGCGCCTCCGGCGCGATCAGCGAAGACTTCTTCATTGCCTTCGCGGTCGATCTGACGCAGGATCACACCCTCGTCGATGAATTCGCCGGTCGTGTCGACCGTCGCACGGAGCAAACCACCGGGATTGTCGCGCACGTCGATGATGAGCTGTTCTAATCCAGCGTTTCGCGCGCCGTCGAGTAACTCGAGCAGTTCGCCGCGTGTGTCCTCGGTGAACTGGGTGATCAAGATGTAGCCGATGTCGGCGACCGGATTGCCGGAGCGGTCGGTGATCGGTAGCGATTCGACGCTGGGCACCACAATCCGGTCGCGGGTGACGATGATCAGCTCTTCCTCGCCGTCGGCGTGTCGCACCAGCAGCGCGACGTCTGTGCCTCTGGGTCCGCGGATGACTGCGACTGCCTGTTCCAGGCTCCAGCCCTCGGTCGATTCGCCATCGACCTCGAGGATCACGTCACCGGGACGAATTCCAGATTGTTGGGCGGGTGAGTTGCGGAAGGGGCGGACAATCACGATTGCGCCGTCGACCGAGTTGACGGTCGCGCCGATGCCTTCGAAAGAGCCGCCGATGTCCTCACTGGCGAGGCGATAGCGTTCGGCATCAATGAAGACGGTGTGTTCGTCTTCCAGGGCGTCGATGATGCCATTGATCGCGGCTTCGCGAGTGTCGAGCGACTCGAACACGGCGGGATCAACAAAGTCTTTGTCCAGCACCTCGATGATTTCGTCGAGGATGGCGAATCGTGAGGCCCTGCCGCCGGTGTCAGCGGCTTCGACCGCCTGATCTTCGTCTTCGGTCGGCTGCACAGCGGCCGGAATGGCCGCCGGCGACCCGCCGTCTCTTGAGCTGCGCAACAGGCGAGCGTAGTCGTCGTTGGCGTCGACGACTCGCATGACGCCAACGCCCAGCGCGAAGGCGGCTCCGATCATGACGAAGATTAGCAGCGCGACCGACCATCTGCTTGGTCCACGCGAGCCGCCACTGCCTGCTGATCGATCAGGCACGACGGCGCGCTGGGCAGCGTCTCCGCTTGGCGGCGGTTCCCATCGAAGTTCTGACATCAGCCTCAGCCTCTCCGCGCCGACGCGTCCACTCTGCTGCCTGCGTTGTTCATGATGTGTATCATCGCACTCAAAATACAGCGAACGGTCCTGTACATGAGCGTACGGGGAGATTGAAGGAGCGTGCCATGCCTGCCGTTGCCGGATACAGCCATGTAGCGATTTGCGTTGCCGATGTAGAGGCGTCGAAGCATTTCTACGGCGAACAACTCGGTCTCGGAGAGATTGACCGCCCTGACTTCGGATTCCCCGGCGCGTGGTACGAAGTCGGCGCGCTTCAGTTGCACCTGATGGAGCGCGAGATGGACCAATCGGTGGAGGGCATCGGCCCGCACTTTGCCCTCTACATCCCGACCGATGACTTCCACAGCGAAGTCGAGCGGTTGCGTTCGGACGGCGTCAGCGTGATGGTCGAACCGAACCAGCGCGACAACGATGGCATCTGGGCCGCATTCTGCAAGGACCCGGACGGCAACATCATCGAGCTGACCGACATGGGCCCCGACCATCACAAGTAGGTCCGTCGGTTCATTCAGAGGCCCAGCGGTCAAGCAAGCGCGTCACATCCGCTGTGGCGTCTAGCGCGTACCCTGATTCCGTGAATCAGTCGCCCGACACCGTCCTGATCTGTCCGGGACAGGGAGCGCAACGCGCGGGCGGTGTCGCTGATCTCGCCGACGATTTTGCAGATCTTCCAGCGACGGCGCAGCGTGCGTTTGGGTTGGCATCGTCAGTGACCGGCTGTGACCTGTGGAAGCTGGGCCAGAGTGCAGATCCAATGGATGAGTTGGCACTTCGTCAGCCGTCGCTGCTGCAGCCGTATCTGATCGCCTGGGCTGTAGCCGAATACTCGAAGGCGTCCGAACGAATCGGTCCGCTGACGTTTGTGACCGGACACTCCAGTGGGATGAACTCAGCAATGGCGCTGTCCGGAGCGCTCGACCTGGAGTCGACGTTGCAGTTTGCCTGGAAATGCGGTCTGTCGATGGATCGTGACTGCAGAGAGCAACCCGGCGGACTGCTGGCGTTGGTCGGCGCCGGACGCGACGCCGCAGAAGCGATCGCGGCAGCATCCGGGGCATCGTTGGCCAATCACAACGCTCCCGACCAGACGGTCCTCGGCGGACCGGCGGACGCCCTGGAACGGGCTGCCGAGGTTGCGCCCGAGTACGGCGGTCAGGCAGTGCAACTACGCGTTGCCGGCGCGTTTCACACGTCCGCATTTGAAGGATCTGATCGCGTCAATCGCGCACTGATTGACGCGCTGCCCATCACCAACCACTTCACTCCGATTGTCGGCAATCACACAGGGCAGGTCATCTCGACGGCGGAACAACTTCGCGACGAGTTGCGGGCGCAATATGTCCGACCGGTGGAATGGCAAGCCGCATTGAAGACGCTGTACGCAACGGGCGTGCGACGATACCTGACATTGGGTCCTGGGAACGTGATGGCAGGTCTCGTCCGACGCCACGGCAAGACCTTGCCGGAACGGATCCAGATTCAACGCATCAGCCAGATCAAGTGATCAGACTCCAGATCCACACGAAGGGACCATGACATGAGCCGCTACGAATCCGACTACATCCTGACCACGACACGGTCGGTCCGGCTGCGCCTAGACTTCGATCGCCCGATTGAGCCTGAGGTGATCGAAGAGTGCCTGGAGATCGCGTTGCAAGCGCCGACGGCCTCCAACTCGCAGCAGTGGCAATGGATGGTCGTGACCGACCCGGAGAAGATCGCCGGGATCGCCAAGATCTACAAGGACAGCTTCATGGAGCTCGTCACCGCTCGAGCGGACGAAGGTCCGCGCTGGCCCGAGGGAGATTCACGCGCGGCTGCGGCGGACGGAGTCACCCGATCGGCGACCTATCTGGCCAACGAGATGCATCGCTGTCCGGCCTTGTTGATTGCCTGCATTACCGGGCGGGTCGAGGATGCCGGGTACATGGCTCAGGCCGCGACGTATGGCTCGATCATTCCCGGCGCCTGGTCATTCATGCTGGCAGCGCGATCGCGAGGGATCGGCATGGCCTGGACGACGCTGCACCTGCGCGATGAGTCGTTGTCGCAGGAACTGCTCGGGATTCCCGAGGATGTGACCCAGGCGGTGCTATTGCCCATGGCCTACTTCACCGGCGAGACATTCAAGCAGGCGCCGCGCGTGCCGCTGGAGGAAATCGTGCACTGGAATCAGTGGGGTCAGCGGACGCCATAGCCAGGGTCTTGGCTGCCTGTTCCGTCATCGCCGCGTTCCCCCTTGCATTAGCCGATGCGTGACTCCCCAATCCCCTCTCCCGCCCTGCCCTCTTGCGGGGCGGGAAGGGGAGTAATGCATCGGTTTCGGCTAGGCGGAGCAGGGAATGTGGTCTCCCCCTGGATAAGTTCTCGGCATCCATGTGAACAGGCCCTCGGTGACTACCGTTCTTCACTCAGCCGTAGGGCTCCGAGCGCTTCATCCGTGCCCTGTCGTTCTCCGTCGGCGAAGCCGATCCGGAAGACTTCTTCGGACCGCTTCTCTAGTTCGATCCGGCCCGCGGCGACCCCGGCGAACCAGCTATCGGGATTGGGCAAACGATCGAGCGAGAGCCACTCTGATGACTCGCGGCCCCTCTTGTAACCTTTCGCCGCCCTTTCGTCGACAACGTCCTCTTTGCCCACGGCGACCTCGGCCGCGGCTTCTTCACGGCCCCGTTCTCGCGCGTCGGAGACATCTTGCTCAGTCGGACCTCGGTCGAAGACGCCTAGCGCTCCGCCGACAGCCGCGGTTAGCAGTACGCCCCCGACGAAAGACAGGACCAGTGCCAGTCCGAACCTGCCCTTCAAGGTTCACCTCCCCATTCGACCCATTGCACGCGTTGTCCGACATCGGGTGGCGCGGCATCGAACGGCGCCGCCTCGACTTCGCTCGCGATTGCCGACCAGGCCTGGGCATATCCCGCCATCCATCCCTCGCGGTAGCTGCGCTCAAGATCGATGTCGGACGAGCGCAGTCCAGCATCGAACCCGCCCTCCCAGCTAAATCCCTCTTGAATCGCTTCCGTGATTGACGGTGCGATGGATGACCCCTCGGATTGACCCCGCTTGTAGGACTCCCACCAACGCGCTTCGAGTTCCTCTTGCCAGTACGTCTCCGCAGCAACGGTTCCTTCGTCGATGCCCTCGCGATACGCGGCGCTGACATCGGACGAGGTGGGGCCGGAATCGAACAGATCTGTGGCGAATCCGAGCACGCAGACGAGCAGCGCTCCAGCGACAAAGGCGGCGGCGTACCAGGGACGATTGGCAACGCTTGAGGGCGAGCGTTCAAGCGCGAGTTCGGTCAGTTCCTGCTGCTTGGCAGGCGGAGTCCAGTTGGACACGGCGCATCACCCGCCCCCCGCAACCGCCCCCGCAGCGAGCGGTTCGATTGCCGGAGGCGCAGAGCGCGTCCAGCCCATCACGCGTCCGAGCAGCAGCCCCGCGAGCGCAACCAATGCTCCGAGCGCTGCCAGCCAAAAGATCATCTCAACGCTAAAGAATGCGCCGACGATGCCGATCAGGAATGAGGCGAATCCTCCGACATCCCAGGCAAGCTGGAAGGTGGCGGTCGCGCCTCCGCGTTGTGTTGACGAAACGCGGTCAACCGCCATCGCCAGCAGTCCGGTGTGTGCGCCGCCCATACCAATGCCGGTCAACAGACCAGCCACCCAGAGCATCAGTGCCGTCTCCGATTGCGCCACCAGAACCATGCCGCCGCAGGTGGCGATCAGGCCAGGGATGATCACCGGGACGCGACCCACTCGATCGGACAGGCGGCCGGCCATAGGTCGGGAAAGCATGGCGCCAACGCCGCTGAACATAAAGAAGAGCGCGACGAAACCGAGATTGCGGTGCGGCTGGTCAGCCAACGGTTCGAGGAATGCCGCGGCGACGGAGAATCCCAGCGTGACACTGAGGAAGACCAGCATTGGGAAGACGGCACGAGCGGGAATCAACGCCTTCAACGACACGGGAGGCGGCGGTGCGGAAGGGCGAGGAGGTTCTCGCTGGAACACCGTGACCACCAGCGAGACAGCCGCCGTCACGGCGCCGAGAATCAGCACCCCATCGAACCCAGCGAAGACCGCGATAGCACCGCCGCCGACCGGCGCGAGGGTTTGAGCGAAGCTGGTCGAGAGGCCGAAGAAGCCAAGGCCCTCGCCGCGCCTGACTGGCGGCACGAGCTCTGCCACAAGCGATCCGGCCGAGGTTGGGTAAGCGGCCATGCCGATGCCCTGCACACAGCGCAACGCGAACAGCGCCCAGAGATTGTCGGTGAAGATCATCAACACGAACGATGCAATGAACGCGAAGAGGGCGAGTCGCATCTGGCGAATGCGATGGCCGCCGTCGCTCCATCGTCCAACAAAGGGCCGCAACAGGATCGGAATAGCGGCGTAACCGCCGACGACCAAACCGACCTCGAACAGGTTGAAGCCCTGATCGGTCATCTCACGCGGGAGCGTCGTGGTCAGATAGAAGAAGCAGGCGAAAAAGGACGCAGTGCCCAGAAGGGAGAAGGCGTACTGATATGTCCAGAGTTTGGGTCGGCGGGGCGGCAGGCTTGATGCCATACGGGCGACGGTGCGCAACAACGCAGCGTGTTGTGGAGCAGGGCGCGCCGTCAGCCAGTCTCGTCGCGCTGCGCCCTCATACGTCGTCAACGATCGCCTCCGGGTCTAGAACTCGGGCGGCCCGATTTCGGCGAGTGCGTCTGCCGAATGCCCGTTGGTGCGCGGGCAGAGATGTTCCGATCCTTCGATGGGTTGCTTGCAGAGCGGGCAGTTTGGTCGTCCGCCGGCGACGGCTTCTTCCGCCTGGACGGTGAAGCGTCGCGCCGCCTGCCGGTTGAGGTCGCAGCGCAGCGTGGGCGTGTCGTTGGGACCGCCCTGCTCGATGTCAGTCGCGAACAGCGTGATGCTGTCGGCGTCCTCGTCATAGCCGAGCGCGATGCGGCCGGCGAGAAAGTCATGCGTGGGCTGATCGGGGAATGGCTCCAATGGCCGTGAGGCGGGTCGGCGACCATCGGAAGCGCGCCGGTGACGTGACAGGACCTGCTGAATCGCTTCGGCCAGCGCGCCGACCTGGGTTTTTTCACACCAGATGGACGCCGTCTTGTCTCCGGCGATCACGCGCAGCCGAAAGCGTCGCTGACCGGGCAGGCCGATCGCTTCCGCTTCCAGCACTTCCGCCTCACCCAGGTCATACTCGGCACCGTTAGCCATGGGCGAAGTATACCCAGCGCTTAGGCTATGGACAGCGGCGGTCGGTGGCGCTCCCCATGCGGAAGCACACCGGCACAACGGCACAACGAGTCGCCAACGAGCAGGAGCGGATCCATGGCAGTCGAGATTGGACAGGTCGCACCCGACTTCACATTGATGGACGGCGACCGCAAGGAGCACACGCTGTCGGAGTATCGCGGCCAGACGGTTGTGGTGGCCTGGTACGTGCTCGCCTTTACCGGTGGTTGAACAAACGAACTGAGCCGTTTCCGGGAACTGCACGACGAGTTCCAGGAGGCGGGGGCCCAGGTACTGGGCATTTCCGTCGATTCACCATTCGCCAACGGGGCTTACGCGATCGAACTCGGACTGGAGTTCCCGCTGCTGGGAGACTTCCCCTGGGGCAAGACCGGCAAGGCCTGGGGCATTCTCAACGAAGAGCGCGGAATCACTTCGCGGATGACATATGTGATCGACGCTGAAGGCGTCGTACAGCACATCATTGACGCGCCACGTGACTTCCATGCACATCCAGAGGGCGCGCTGGAATTCGTCAAGGGAATGTCGGGTAACCGCGTCGCGAACGGACAATGAAGCATCCTTCCTCGTTCCTCTACCCCTTTGCTCCGTCATACCTGCGCTTGTCGGAGGCCTTCGAAAAACACCCGAATCTTCTCTCCCCCCTTCGCGGGGGGAGATGTCACGGAGTGACAGAGGGGGGTTCGGCTGACAATGACCAGATAGGGCTCCCGAACAGCGGGACCCCCTCTGCCTTCGGCATCTCCCCCGCAAGGGGGGAGAAAGGGAGTTTTTCAAAGCTCTCCGCTTGTCGCGGGTATCTCGCTGAGCCCAGCGCAGACGTGGGTCCAACGCTCGGCGAGATTGCCGCGTCGGAGCGCGGCAATGACGGTGTCTGGTATCTGTTGGTGTTCACATGAAGGGAGGAGAAGGGGAGTGGGGGAGCTGTGTTGCCAAGACATCAGCGGCACACCGTACGAAGCGGATGGGTGAGTAACTTGGAAAGTTCGGTCTAATAGCATAGGGAAGTGATCAATATTAGTTAAGTTCGCACGACTGTACTGTTTACTCGTCATAACGCGAACATTTATACAGCGTTGACATTCGTTACAAAATCATTCACCGTAATCACAGTTGCGGCCGATACGTCAAGTACAATCGGCGAACAGGACGCTTGGCGGCGGCCGGTCTCCTAGAGAGATTTCCCATGGTTACCGCTATAGCCCCAGGCCTTGCTGGCCCTCGTGAATGCGTACATATCTGGCAGATTGACTCGCCCGACGGCGCGTCGTCCGTTGGACATTGTCCACGTTGCAACTCACAACGTGAGTTCTACAATTCGATTCCCGAAGATAAGCGAGTCAACAACTCGGATATCTTCACCGGGCGTCGAGCGGGAGCTCGTCAGTCGTTCAGCGATGACGACGCTGACTCGGCCTTGCGTTCGATGTACCGGCGCTGAGTCGCTGAGTCGCTGAGTCGCTGAGTACATTCGTTCGCTACTGTACACTGTGCCTATGAATCATCTCCTGAGCAATCGACCGTGAGCACCCGCAGCGGCGGGCGCACGCCGGGTGATCCGCTGGAGCCCGGCATGTCGGCTGATCTGTCAGCAGACCTGGCCAGCTTCGCTGTACGTGCCGTGCCCTTTGACGAATGGGTCGATATCGACACCCTGGTGCACCGCAGCTCGGTGACATCGGGCGACTTCGACTACGTCCTTCGGCCGCTGTGTCCCGACTGCGGTTCGGAAGCCGAGATCGAGTACGAGACGATCGATCTCGAGAGCGACGGAGGTCGCGAAGTGATCGCCGCGCTGGTTTGTGGAACCTGTCGGATTCTCTGGGAGCCGGACCAACCGGAGGAGTAGCCCGGCGAGTATCCAGGCTGGTCAGGCTCGTTCGCCGTCCCGACATACTGCGTCAGCCTGCGCAGACGAGGCATCAGACCCGCGCTACCCTCTATTCAAGCAAGTTGATCCAGAACGAATCGAGCTCTGTTGATGAGCGTTTCCGTGCGCATTCCGACCCCGCTGCGCGCCCTCACCTCCGACCAGGATGTGGTCGAGGCCGCCGGCGAGACCCTGCAACATCTGGTGCTTGACCTCGAGCAGCAGTTTCCCGGCATCGGCGAGCGGATCGTCGACGAGGATGGGGAGATACGCCGCTTTGTCAACCTGTTTGTGAATGGCGAAGATGTCCGCTTTCTCGACGGCCTGCACACGTCCCTGAGTCAGGGCGACGAAGTCTCGATCGTCCCGGCAGTGGCGGGCGGCTAGATCACCGTGTCAGTCCGCATCGAAACCGACGACAAGATCGCGACGATCACCCTGGACCGACCCGAGCGGATGAACGCGATCAATCCTGAGATGTCACGGCAACTGGACGAGTTCTGGTCGGAGTTTGAACAGAACGACGCACTGCACGTGGCAGTCATCACCGGCTCAGGACGCGCGTTTTGCGCGGGACGCGACCTGGTCCGGCCGGATGCGCACAGTGACGAGATCAACCGAGCGGCCTCGTCTGCTTCCAGGAGAGAAGCGGATCCGTCGAACGCCTCCGGGCTCTCCAGTTGGGGTCCTGACAAGACCTGGAAGCCGGTCATCGCCGCGATCAACGGCTGGTGTCTGGCTGGCGGGTTCGCGCTGGCGTTGTCGTGCGACCTGCGGATCATGAGCGACACAGCACGGATTGGCTCGATGGCGCCCAGGCGCGGACTGCTGCCAGGCGGCGGTCAGGTGCAGCGTTTGGCTCGCTATGTGCCCTTCGGCAAGGCCCTGGAGCTGCTGCTGCGCGCCAACCATCTCGACGCGCAGGAAGCGCACCGGATCGGGCTGGCAAATGCGGTCACGTCGCCCGATGCGCTGCTGCCGACCGCTCGAGAATGGGCAGAGGAGATTGCTTCGAACGCGCCACTGGCTGTTCGCGCGTCGAAGCGTGCCGCCTACGAGGGAGTCTTGCTGCAGTCCGGCTTCGCCGAGGGCATGACGCTGGAATCGCAGCTCTATTCTGAAATCATGACCACGGAGGACGCCCGCGAAGGCACGACCGCGTTCGCAGAGAAGCGTCCTGCCGAGTTCAAAGGCCGCTGAGGCACACCGGGCGTCTCACGGCACATGCCGGGAGCACGCCTGATGGTTGACACATTCACTTCACTTACAGACATTGTTGGCGCGATCCGAGAGCGGGAGGTCTCCGCGTCGGAAGTGCTGGAAGCGCACCTGGCTCGGATTGACGAAGTCAACCCGACGCTGAACGCCGTCGTGCAGTTGTCGGCGGAACGCGCGCGCGGCGAGGCGGCTGAGGCAGATGCGGCAATCGCGCGCGGCGACGAGCATGGCCCGTTGCATGGCGCTCCGATCACTCTCAAGGACTCTCACGACACCGAGGGCATCGTCACGACCGGCGGCACGCTGGGGCGCAGAGACTTTGTCCCAGACGCAGACTCGACAGTCGCGGCGCGGTTGCGAGCCGCTGGCGCGATCCTGATGGGCAAGACGAATACGCCGGAACTGACGTTGTCGGGCGAAACCGACAACCTCGTCTACGGACAGACGCGGAATCCGTTCAATCCTGAGCGAACGCCCGGCGGATCCAGTGGCGGCGCGGCGGCGATTGTGAGCGCAGGCGGCTCGCCGCTCGACATGGGCAGCGACACGGGCGGCAGTATCCGCTTGCCTTCGCATTTCAGCGGCATCTGTGGAATCAAGCCGACCGCCGGTCGAGTGCCTCGAACCGGGCACATCGTGCCCTGGGGGATGGGCGCGCTCGACGCCTGGACGACGATTGGTCCGATGACTCGTTACGTCGAGGATTTGATGCTGGCGCTGCCGATCATCTCCGGTCCCGACGGCGTGGACCCGTTCATCGCTCCGGTTCCGCTGCGCGATCCGGCAGATGTGGACTTGAGCAGCTTGCGCATTGCCTGGTACTCGGATGTCGAGGGCTACCTCGAGCCGGATGATGACACGAGGGCCACGCTCGAGGCTGCCGTGACTGCGCTGGGCGAACGCGTCGCCTCGGTTGAGCCGGAGACACCGCCCGCGCTAGCCGAGTACGTCGATCTCTGGCCTCGGGTCGGTGGCGGCGATGGTCGAGCCTGGGTACAGCGGATGCTGGACAAATGGGGCACGACCGAGGAATCGCCCTTCCTGAAGAAAGGCTTCGACACGATCGAGCCGACGGCGACGGACGAGTTCACTCAGTCGCTGGAGCGTCAGGATCAGTTCCGCAGCGAGATGTTGCAGTTCATCCAGCCATACGACGCCATCGTCGCGCCGGTGGCGGCACGCCCAGCTCCAGAGCACGGGCAGACGTACAGCAAGGAGCTACGCACGATGTTCTATACCGGTCCCTACAACATCACGGGATGGCCGGGTACGGCGCTGCGTTGTGGAACATCGAGCGATGGTCTGCCAATCGGCATCCAAATCCTGGCGCATCCCTGGCGAGAGGATGTCACGCTGGCCTTGGCGTCGGCGTTGGAGTCGGATCTCGGCGGCTGGCAGCAGCCTCCGATGTAGCGGCACTTCAACCAGTGTTTGTCGATCTCAGGAAGCCTTTGACAAACTCCCCAATCTCCTCTGCCCCCTTTGCGGGGGGAGAGGGGAATCGGAGGATATGCATCAGTCTCGCAAGGGGGGAGAAAGGGAGTTTTCGAAGCTCTCATCTCAGCGCGCCCCCTTCAGCCTTCGGCAGCTTCCCCCGCAAGGGGGAAGCGGGGAAGACACGATTGGTCCATTCGAACAGGAGCTTCCAGAGATCGTTACGGCGTTGGCGGAGGGAGTGGGTTGCCTCTTCGAGGATGTGCAGTTCTCGGCCATCGCCGGCGATCGAGCAGACCCATTGCGACAGGTTTGGCGGCAGACGCCAGTCTGCCGCTCCGTGGATGAGTAGCAGCGACCTTGGGGCCAGTGAGGAGACTTCTATCGGATCGATTCCGGCGGTCTGGGTCGAGAGCGCGCAGGTTGCGACGACATCGCTTGACCTTGCTGCGGCGCGAATGACGATGGCTCCTCCGTATGAGTGGCCGATCAGCGCGACTGGGCCGACTCCTTGGTCGATGAGCCATTCGACTCCTGCCAGGACATCGGCGGTACCGTCGTCGATTGGGCCTGGCGAGGTCTTGACACGGAAGTCGAGCCTCAGGACTCCGATGCCAAGCGGCGGTAGTGCATCGCCAAGATCGGCATAGATGCCCTCTGCAGGTCCATCGAAGCCGCCGTCGAAGCCGCCGACACAGAGCACAGCGCCGCGCGGCGCGTTTACTTGCGGCGGATGCCAGCGGACGGCGATCGGTCCACGGCTTGATGGAATCGTGAGATCGGTCATCGCAACACCGCTTGATACGCTACTGCTGCGCCCCCTGGGCAGAAAGCAAAGGCCCCTATATGACATTTGTTCCGACACAATCCGGCCGCAAGGCCAATGCTCAACTCGCACTACGAACCGCGTTTGCCCCACACTCGCTGGCGATTGCCGGTGTGTCGCCGCGCACGACCGGATGGGGCGGCGGGCAGATGTTCCTACGCGGCATCCGCAAGCTCGACCGCGTGCCAAACGTCTATTGCCTCAATCCTCGAGGCGGCGAACTTGCAGATGGGACGCCGCTGTACCAATCGCTCGCCGACGTGCCGGGACCGGTCGAGTCGTTGATTTCGGCGGTTCCCGCGTCGGCCATCCTGGGACTGGTGGATGACGCGATCGCCAAGGGCGTCAAGGTGATGCACCTGTTCACGGCAGGCTTCGGTGAGACGGGCAGCTCGGAACGAGCTGACCTCGAGACAGAAGTGTTGCGCAAGCTGGACGAGGCGGGGATACGACTGATTGGTCCCAACTGCATGGGCATTCACTCGACGCGCGGTGGTGTCTCCTGGATGGATGAATCAGACTCGATGCCGGGGCACGTCGGCATGCTGTCGCAGTCGGGAATGAACGCGTCCGAGGTTGTCGGCGAAGGTGTGAGGCGCGGGATCACGTTTTCCAACGTTGCCTCGTTCGGTAATGCGTCCGACCTCAACGAAGCGGATTTTCTTGAGTTCCTGTCTCACGACACCGACACCAATCTGGTCCTGGCCTACCTCGAAGGCATCCGTAACGGACGCCGATTCCTGCAGGTGGCGAGAGAGATGTCGCAACGGCGCAAGCCGCTGATCGTGCTCAAGGGCGGGCTGACAGAGGCGGGATCGCGTGCGGCTTCGTCGCACACGGGATCGCTGGCCGGTTCGGCGCAGATCTGGAAAGCGGTGCAGAAGCAGGGCGGGTTCATCCCTGCTCAGAGCATTGAGGAGTTATTGGATCTGGCCGTGACGATCGAGCGCATGCCCGACGTCAGCGGGCCGCGCTGCGCGGTGCTGGGTGGCGGCGGCGGCGTCTCGGTGCTGGCGGCCGACATCTGCGATCGCAACGACATTCCAGTGCCCTGGTTCGGCGAGGCGACGCAGAAGGTGCTGCGCGAGTTTACGCCGGTTGCCGGCACATCAATCCGCAATCCGCTGGACGCCGGGTTCATGTTCGAAGGCGACCACATGGAGACGGCGCTCAAGGCAGTCTCCGACGACCCGAGCATCGACTGGCTCATGGTCCACACCGGTACAGACAGCGGGACTCGTGCACGAGATGAAGACTTCGCCGAAGATACGGCGAACTCGCTGGCGACAGTTGCCGGGAAGTTGTCAAAGCCAATGGCGGTCGTGGTGCGACAGCCGCGCACGAACGACGGCTTTGGCAGGGGTCTCGACCTGCAGCAACGGCTCAACGAACATGGAATCGCGTGCTACCACAGCATCGAGTCCTGCGCGCGAGCAGTTCGTCGCTATCTCGACTGGCAAAATCGATAGTCTGGCGATATGGCGTTCCTGAAACCGCTGAGATTTCTGCGAGTACCTGAGGCTCGTGTGGTCGAACTTCAGTCAGATCAGGCCACATTGGAGATTGAAGGACTGGTCTGCGGGATCTGTTCGAGCCGCGTGGCATCGGCGCTGCGCAGTGTTGCTGGAGTTGACGACGCGCAGTGCGATCTCGATTCCAGTCGTGCGCGTGTGTCCTTGAACCGTGACGTCAGCGCCGATGTGCTGGTTTCGGCGGTGTCCGGATCAGTGATTGCTATGCCTCTTCGGCGAGCCATCGATCGGCTTGCCAGATCGTTGGGGCGTTAGCGATGGCACGAACTCCCAGCCTGGGCGCTCATGTCTCGTCAGCCGGCGGAATCGATAAGGCGGTCGGTCGAGCACTCGATCTGGGCGCGGAGTCGTTTCAGATTTTCGGGGCGCCCCCCCAGATGTGGAGGCGCAAGCATCATCCCGACGAAGACACGGAGTCCTTTCGCAAGCAGATGAAGCAGGCGAAGCTGAAGTCGGCATTCATCCACGCCGTGTACCTGATCAACCTGGCCTCACCCGATGACGAACTGCTGCGCAAATCGACCGACACGCTGACCGAGGAGCTGGACCTCGCGTCGAGGATTGGCGCCGACGGCGTGATCTTCCACGTCGGTTCGCACATGGGCTCCGGATTTGAGCATGCGTTGCCGCGGATTGCGGCGTCAATGTCGGAGGCGCTGGATCGAACGCCCGACGACTCGTTGCTGTTGTTGGAGAACAACGCCGGCGCGGGGCGATCGGTCGGTTCCACGTTTGCCGAGTTGTCGGCGATCATGAACGCGGTCGATCATCCACGTGTAGGGGTCTGCCTCGACACCTGCCACGCGCACGCAGCGGGATACAACGTAGCGACGATTGCCGGACTGAAGGAGACGCTTGACGAGTTCCAACGCGAGATCGGTGGGGAGAGGCTGGTAGCGATTCACGCGAACGATTCCAAGACCGAGTTGGGATCAGGCAAAGATCGGCACGAAAACATCGGCCAAGGAACGATAGGTCTGAAAGCGTTCCGGCGGATGGTTCGGAATCGGGTGTTGCGCAAGGCGTCGTGGCTGCTCGAGGTTCCGGGGTACGAAGGCGGCGGTCCGGGGAAGACCGATGTCGACCTGCTGAAGGCGCTCCGGGACGAATCGGAGCTGCCGGAATTGCCTGCATCCGAGTAACGCCGATGCGGCGCGCCGACCCTATGGCGTTGCAGGCAAGCGACGACTTGCGCCTCGGCCCGTCTGGCGAACGTCGGGCATGACTTCGACTCCGAATACGTGGCCGACGAGGCTGAGGAAGGAAAGTGCGGCGTCGCTGAGTGAGCGACGACGTCGCCGGATGACCGCGATGCTGCGCCGAATCGGCATGGCTGACTCGATCTCGATCGGCGCCAGTTCACCTCGCTGGAGCTCTTCCTCGACCGCCACCTTGGGCAGGAAGGCGAGGCCGAGTCCGCGTAGGACCAGTCGCTTGGCCATTTCCAGGCTGTCGACATCGATAGAATGCCGGGGCGCCGCTCCGGAGTTGTGGAACACCGCCTGGCTGATGGCGTGGTAGCTACTGCCGGTGTCGAAGAAGATCACGGCTTCATTGGCGATCTCGGCCGGCGAGGTTAAGCCTTGAATGGCGAGAGGATGCTGCCGGCTGGCGAGTAGGACGATGTCGTCTTCGTAGAGCGGCACCGACTCGATCTCGGCGTGACCGAGTTCTCGCTCGAAGCCAATCTGGACTTCGTCGTCGAGAACCATCTGCGAAATTTCCTGGCTGCGTCCGGTGCGGATCGAAATCTCGACGTTGGGCTGGGCGGCGGCGTAGCGCTGTAGCAGTCCGGGCAACACGTAAGTGCCGACAGTTGGGGCTGTGCCAATCACCAGGCTGCCTCCGCCTCCCGCTCTGAGCGCGTGGACAGCTTCGGCCGCATCTCGCGCGGCCTGCAGCGTTCGCTGGGCGTGCGGCAGCAACGCCCGGCCAGCGTCTGTCAGCCGTACACGCCGTCCCAGACGCTCGAACAGGCTCACCCCGAGCTGTGCTTCCATCTGAGCAATCCGAGCGGACACCGTTGGCTGGGTCAGATTCAATTGTTCAGCAGCGCGGGAAAATGATCGCGCCGTAGCTACTTCAACAAATGCTTCTAATCTCGCCAAATCAATACCATGAATGCCTTGCATAATCAGGCTCACTCTCCCGAACGTACTCCAGTCTTGCGAACTGTTGCGTCGCCATACACGCCCAACTGACATGCCAGGCGCACTGGGTTCTCAAGTGCGCGTCGCCCTCGCTGATTGAGCAACGCTTCTTCCTCGGCCCGTCCCATCTCCGACAGGTGGTCCACTCCGGAGACCACGGTAACGAAACAACCGGTGCAACGGCACTGCATATCGCACTGGTTGGGCCACCAGAATCCGGCTTCTCGGGCCGCCTGCATCAGTCGCTCGCCATCGGGCACTTCAATCGTCAGCCCAGATGGCTCGATCGTGACCGTATGCCGCGGTCCGAAGATCATGTTGTTATCCCACTCCACCGGACGCGTGGTCCGAGCGGCGGATGCCGGCGAAGCCGAGGAAATCGTCTTCCCAGCTCAATACTTGCTCGACGAATTGTTTGGGCACGGGACGAATCTGCGAGGTGTCGATGCCATCGGTGGAGAGGGTGTCGGGCGGCGGACCGACGTGGACGTTTTCCTCGATCATCTTCTGCATCACCGCTTCAACCACTACTGGACGATCATCAGGCGTCACGCCTTCCTCAATGGCCGTCCATTCCATGTCGAGCACGAGGTCGACGAAGCCGCTGGTCACCATCAGTCCCTCTTCGGAAAGCTGTTCGGCGATCCATTCTCCCGCCTCGTTCATCAGTGCTTCGCTGGGTCTTGGCATCGCTCTGGTTGCTCCCCTCGCGTAGTTCTGCGGTGACTTACTCGCCCACAATTTCTGGTCGGTGACTGTCGGTGATGGTATCGTCGCTGTCGACTCCGAGGCCGGATTGCAGGACGACGATCAGCAGCATCAGCAGGATGATGCCGCTGACGATGATCAGCAACGGTCGCTTGAGGCGCCGGGCGGCGGCAGTCGATAGACGAGTGATCGCAGCCACGCCGGTTCCGATGGTTTTGTTCACGCCGCTGGTCTTCGCTGTGTTCATGGATTCATGGTACCCCTGAGCCTGATCGCATCCAGGATTGACCGCGCGCAGTTGGGCTAGAACAATGCAGAGTGCATATGCAGGCGCACGCCGTCTGTGACGAGCGGAACGAGCGCGGCGCGAACGCAGCCGGCGCTACAACAGAGTGGTAAATCATGACACGACCAATCCTTCACACCGAGATGTGCGACCTGCTGGACATCGAATACCCAATCGCGCTGGCAGGAATGGGACCAACCACCGGCGGCGGCCAGGCAGGTATCGCCGGACCCGAATTGGTCGCGGCCATTTCCAACGCCGGTGGTCTGGGAGTGCTCGGTGCAGCGGGATTCCCTCCGGATCGACTGGAAGCGCAGATCCGCCGCATCCAGGACCTGACCGACCGGCCGTTCGGGGTCGACATCCTCGTGCCGTCGAACATCGCCGCGCGACCCAGCGGCCGCAAGCGACCCAAGGATCCTCGCGACCTGCTGCCCGAGGAGCAGAAGGAAGTGATCGGCGGGATTCGCGCCAACCTCGATTTACCCGATGTCCAGGCGCCTCGCGCCGACGTGCGCACGCCTCGGTTTAGTCCGCAGGACCAGGTCGACACGATCACCGGGATGCAAGTACCTGTCCTGGCGACCGGACTGGGCAATCCGGCACCATTTGTCGATCAGGTGCATGCCGCCAATGGCAAGGTGATCTCGCTGGTCGGCAACGTCAAGAACGCTCGCCGCGTCCACGACGGCAATGCCGACATCGTGGTCGCCCAGGGTCACGAGGCCGGCGGTCACACAGGACGAATCGGGACGATGGCGCTGTTGCCGCAGGTGCTCGACGCCGTGGCGCCAAAGCCAGTGATCGCCGCAGGCGGCATCGGCGACGGTCGAGGCCTTGCTGCAGCGCTCGCCATGGGGTGCGCCGGCGTCTGGTGCGGCACCGTCTTCATTCCCACGCAGGAAGCCAATCTGGACGAGTACCGCAAGCGCCGAATCCTCGCCGCCAACGACGAAGACACCCGCGTTACCCGCCTCTACTCAGGCAAGACGATGCGCAACGTGACCAACGAACTCATCGAAGCCTGGGAGGATTCGGGAACCCAGGCCCTGCCAATGGGCCTACAAGGCCTGCTCATCGCCGACATCGCAGAGGCCGCCAAACAGGGAAACCGGGAAGACCTGCTGATGAACGCCGCCGGCCAAATCTCCGGCCTGCTCAATGAACTGAGGCCAGCGGCGGAGGTCCTCGAAGAGATGGTCCGAGAGGCCGTCGAGGTGTTCACGTCGAGGTTGCCAGCGAACGTGAAGGTCGCGGTTGGGGCGTAATCCTCTGTTGGAACAACCACCCTTCCCGTCCCCGCCTCCGAGCGGGAACCCGCTCCGTCTTTCCGCTATCGCTGGAAGTTCCTACCCAGCTTGACCATCGTTACACATCGGCACTAATATAGCTCATATGGTCGAAAGAATGGGCGATGTGCAACAACACCAACGGACCAAACACCCGCAAAGCGAAGGATGCAGCTCGCGAGCGCTCTAGCGACGTCTGCCAGTTCTGTGGCCAACGACCCGCAGAAGAAGGCCACCACTGGCTCACCACGTACCTGCCCGACGCCTGCGAGTGCAATGTCGCCGCAGATCACATCACCGCGCTCTGCCGACCCTGCCACAAAATCGCGACCACGCTCGGCCTTGGTGACTAGCGGTCCGTCAAGAGGGGATCACACGGGCGGTTCCAGGCATTATCGGTTGAGAAGACATCCCGAGGGCTCACTCTGGGATCACCGCCCGAATGACCTCGTCAACACGCTCCACAATCCGCTCCGGCCATTCAGCCTCAAACAACTCTTGGCTTGTGGCGTTAGTGTCTGCGCTTTTGATATCGCTCGTCAAAGACAGAGCGAGATGGATCGCGGACTCCACATCAGGCGGCGCGTCCCATGTGCGAATGACCGTCGCCTCAGGAGCTACGCAACGGAACGTCGCCAGGCGATCCTGCAGCCGCTTTGAATATCCGACCTTTACACGACCCGGTCTCATATCGGGATCCGGTTGGATCGCGTAGATGACACCCGTTGAAGTGCCATCTACACCATCGAGATCGTTGACGACGGTATAGGGTGCACGCAGTTCACGGATTCGCTGAGCGTTCTGTTCTGACACTGCAAGCGTCTCTTGACCACGCGTCGAAGCGTCGCGCACCTTCGTCATCTCAATCCCACGCTGGACGATCCACTTGCGCAGATTGCTTCGATCTGTACCAAGCTCGGCAGCAAGGTCTTTGACAGTAATCATGGTGCCGACCTTTCTGGCCGAAGAATACTACGCCTTACCCACCTTGCCAAGCCTACTTCATGATTCAAGCGCACGCGAGTGGACCCCAACGGTCGCTGCTCCGGGCACCGAGGTAGACATTAGACCCTTTTCTGTCCCAGCAGCCATCGATACCTGCGTCGTCCTTGAGAAACACTCGCGCCTGATCGCAAATATGGCCGCACACCGGTCCCAAACCGCCTATACGAATCCGAGCACCTCCAACCCCTCATACACCGACTCACGGTGACCAATCCGCGTCACCGTGATCTCTCTCGCGCCAGGACCCGGCCGAAACACGATCCGATAGTCGCCCACCCGAACGCGGTACCTGACCTCTCGCCGTTCGAGTCGAATCGTATCCAGCGCGTATGGATCGTCTTCCATTTCCCGTAATGCTCGTCGCACTTCCCCTTTGGGTACCGGGGCCAGAGCGCGGAGCTGGTTTTCCGCTCTTGAGCTGAGGGTGACCTTGAAGCGCACCGCTACTCATCGTTCCAGAACGACTCGTCCTGGTCTAACTCGCGAAAGTCAACGCCTCCACCTGCCCTGACCTCATCCAACGCTCTGCGCGATTCTTCCACCAGAGCCTCTTCAGCTGCCGCTGTGAACCCCGGTTCGTCGTAGGCGTAGGGCACACAGTACTCCGAGTCGAACATCGGCACCCAGGCGTGACCCTCTACGTCCCACATCAATCGATCCCGCTTTCGCCGCTCTGACCATTCCCAATCGGGATACCTCCGGTTGAAGTCATCCAACAGCAGCGCCTTGTGACGCCGAATCTCCGACATCGGCGTCACAAGGCGCTGCATCTGCGTTGCTGCCAGCATCTTCCAGGACCATGATTCGTCTCTTCAGATTCACGATATGCGATTCGCCAGTTGCACCACCTGCTACTGCAAAGCATGCAAGTTCTGGCACTGCGACCAGAGCGAGGATGCCAGAGCGGCCGCGAAATTATCGCTACCGACCTTGCCGCCCACTTCAACCCCGATCGGCTCGTCGCCCACTTCGGGACAGCCGCCATGATGCTCCGGGGAGACGCTACCCCCGCTCGGCGAAGAACGCGACGGCTTTGCACCTCCGTTCTGACCTGTTCTCGAATCGTCAGTCATCTAGCAGCCGGCGCTCGAGTCCCTCGTAGGCAACCAATCGATGCGCAATCCGCGTGATTGTGACCTCATGCGGCCTCGGACCGGGCTCGAAGATGATCCGATAGTCGCCAACGCGGACTCGGTAGAGGACCTCCGGTCGATCGAGCTGTTTCGAATCGCGCGCATAGGGATCGTTCACCATCGCCCGTAACGCCCTTCGCACCTCGCGTTTGGGCGCCGGTGCCAGAGCGCGGAGCTGATCGTCCGCTCTGGCGCGGAGCGTGACCTTGAAGCGCACCGCTAATCGTCAGCCCAGAAGGACTCGTCAGCATCCAACTCGGCGAAGTCAACGCCTCCACCTGCCCTGACCTCCGCCAACGCTCTGCGTGCCTCTTCCACCAGCGCCTCCTCGGCCTCAGGCGTG
Source organism: Dehalococcoidia bacterium (assembly GCA_965232875.1). GTDB lineage: Bacteria > Chloroflexota > Dehalococcoidia > Bin125 > Bin125 > Bin125. The sequence continues at coordinate 1,354,023 of OZ247431.1, forward strand.
AAGCCAGGTTCGTCGTAGGCGAACTCCACGCCGCGCTCCGGTTCGAACATTGGAACCCAAGCACGACCTTGCGCGTCCCACATCAATCGATTCCGTCGCCGACGCTCCGACCACTCCCAGTCGGGATACTGCTGGTCAAACTCCTCCAGTAACAGCGCCTTGTGACGCCGAATCTCCGACATCGGCGTTATCTCTCGTCCGGCGTCTGCATTGCTGCCAACATCCTCTAAGACCATGACTCGCCTCCTCAGATTCACGATATCTTGTTCCTCATGACCCAGACTGCACTCGACGGCGTACGTGTGCTCGACCTCACTTCTGAGATGGGGTGGTATTGCGGGAAGTCGTTGGCTGATCTTGGCGCCGACGTAATCAAGGTCGAGCCGGTTGGTGGGGAGCCTTCTCGTGGGCGGGCTCCGTTTTGGCGGGGGGTTCCGGGTCGCGAGACTTCGCTTCGATTCTGGTACTTCAACGCCAACAAGCGGTCGGTGACGGTCGACCTGGGACAGTTTGACGGGCGTTGGCTGTTCGGCCGGCTGGTTGAGACTGCCGACATCGTGATCGAGTCCTGGACCGCGGCCGAACGCGCAGAGTTGGCTGAACACGGCGTCCACCCCGACGCCTACATGGACGCTCAGCCAGCGCTGGTCTGGGTCTCGACCACTGGGTTTGGGTTGGACGGTCCCAAGGCTGGCTGGGAAGTGACCGATCTGATCGCCCAGGCAGCAGCGGGCATCGCCACGCTGGCTGGCTATCCGGATGGGTCACCGATGCGGATTGCGGGGAATCAGGCGTACATCGTGGCCGGAATCTCCGCCGCTCAGGGCGCATTGCTGGCGCTGTTGCAGGCTGAGGCGACGGGCAATGGACAGCGTGTGGAGACATCGATTCAGGAGGCAATGTCGATCTGCCAGGAGACCGCGCATCTGCAGTGGGATTTCCTCCAAACTTCGCGGGAGCGGGTTGGCGAGCGATATCGGCTTCCGGGGATTGGGACATATCAGACGCGCGACGGCTACATCTACTCAATGATTGGGATTCCCGGATTTGGGGCGCCGTGGTCGGATGTGATTGGCTGGATGGATGAGCATGGCATGGCCGAAGATCTCACCGAGCCTCACTACGCGGAAACATTCGACACGTTTGACATGACAATCTTGTTGGCCGAAGAGGAACGCGACAAGCATGCCGGAGTGCTCGACCGGGCCCAGGAAGTGCTCACTGCGTTCTACGCCAGCAAGAGATCGACAGAGCTGTACGAAGAGGGACAGTCGCGTCGGCTGCTGATTGGACAGGTGATGACGCCGAAGGATCTCGCCGAGAACCGGCATCTGGCGGCTCGCGAGTGGTGGCTGGAACTGAATCAGCCGACCACACTTGGGCGGGACGACGCAGCGCTGAAGTTTCCCGGTCCGCCATACCGACTGTCAGAAACCCCAGCATCTATTCGTCGTCCGGCACCGCGGATTGGCGAACATAACCAGGAGGTCTGGGTTGATGAAGTTGGTATTCCGGCCGAAGACCTGATCGCGTTCGCTGGGGAGGGCGCCGTATGACCACTGCAAACGGGACACGACCGCTGGACGGCGTTCGAGTGGCCGACTTCTCCTGGTTCGGCGTCGGACCGATTTCTGCTCGGACGCTGGCTAACTTCGGGGCCGATGTGATTCGAGTGGAGTCGGAGGCGCGCGTCGATGGCCTGCGACATGGCGAGCCGATCAAACCGGGCAAATCGGGCTACAACGTCTGCGCCTACTTCAACAACTTCAACGCCGATAAGCGTTCGTTCTTGCTCAATATGGGGGTCGAAGGCGCGCGCGACGCGGCCTATCGGCTGATTGAGCGCTCGGACATCTTCATCTCCAACCTGACGCCGCGGATCTTCGAACGCTGGGGCCTGACTTATGAAGATCTATGCAAGGTCAAGCCCGACATCATCGCCGCGTATCAGCCGATGCTGGGTCTGTGGGGACCGCATCGAGACTTTGCCGGATTCGGTGCAGTGCTGACGCCGATTACGGGAATCTCACATCTCTCCGGCGATCCTGAGCGAAAACCAGTCGGCGTGGGTACCAACTATCCCGATTACGTGGTCAATCCCGGACACTCGGTCGTGGCGATCCTGGCGGCGCTACGGCACCGGCGCCGAACTGGCCAGGGACAGCGAATCGAGCTAGCGCAGATCGAGTCCGTGTCAGCGACGATTGGGCCAGCGCTGCTCGACTACACGGTCAACGGGGAGAGTCAGATTCGTAAGGGCAATCAGTCCAGTTGGATGTGCCCGCACGGGATCTATCGGTGTGCCGATGATCCCTCCGGTCGCGAACGCTGGATTGCCATCGCTGTTGGGGAAGATGCGCAATGGGAGTCGCTGTGCGCGATGGCTGAAGGTGCTTCGTTTGCCACCGACGACCGATTCGCCACGCTATTGGGCCGGCGGCGGCATGAGGACGTGCTGAACGGACTGATATCGGCGTGGACAGTGTCCTTTGACGCAGCTTCGCTCGCGATCCACCTGCAGTCGGCCGGTGTCGCCGCGTCGCTGGTGCATGATGGCGAGGATATGTGCGAGCACGACGAGCACCTGGCAATGCGCGGCTTCTACGAGTACCTGGACCATCCCGAGACAGATATCTCGCTCTACGACGGGCCAATTGTCAAGTTGCACGAGACGCCCGGCTACCTGGCCTCGCCCGCGCCGCTGTTTGGCGAGCACACGTTTGAGGTTGCGACCGAAGTGCTGGGTTACTCGGGCGACGAGGTTGCGGAGCTGACGGCGTCGGGAGTGTTGAGTTAGCCGCCGAAGTTGAGGGCTTGTTCGAGGAATGGGCCGACGGGTTTGATTCCCTGGGGCATGAAGTCCCAGTGACCGCAGGGCAACCAGACGAGTTCTCTTGGTTCGGATAGCTGGTTGTAGAAGCGCTGTGTCGCTTCTGGGGTGATCAGGTCGTCTCGCTCGCCGGCGACGACCTGAACTGCGCGGCCAGCCATCATCGGGGCGTATGCGCCTGGGTCTGTGAGCTGGTCACCAAGTTCACCAGCGACGCCGCCTCGGCCGGCGATCGTGCTGGCGCCGGAGATGCAGAAGGAGGCGGCCTTGACTCGGTCGTCAAGGCCGACGAACGGCGCGCCTCTCATCCCGCCCATCGAGAAGCCGACGAAGCCGATTCGCTCGGCGTCGACCTCAGGGCGCTCGGAGAGGTAGTCGAGAGTTCGCATCCAGTCGACCACTGTCTGCAGAGTTTGGTCGAGTCGGCGCATGGGCCAGCGTCGGAAATCTTCCATTGAGACCGGTCGTCTGGCACGCTCACCATGCCCGGCTTGGTCGATGGTGGCGCAGATCGCGCCGCGGGCGACCCATTGCTCTGCGGGCCAGAGGACGTAGTCGCTGGACTTGTCGAGCGTGCCCGGATGTCCAACAAGAATGAGGGGCCGGGCACCTTCAGCTTCGACAGATTGCATCAGCAATCCGCCGACCCGGTCATCGTAGCGCGAGGTGATCTCGAAACGCTCGATGAGCATCCCGCCACCTTCGCCGGCTTGAGCGGTCTTGGCGTCGAATGGGAGGTCGCGGTCGTAGCCGAATGCGAGTTCTCGCAGAAGGTTGGTGGTGTCGTTACTCATAGCGAAGCGCCTCGGCGATCGTGGTTCGTGCGGCTTGTCTTGCCGGGAAGTATGTCAGGACTAGTGACGCGACGAATGCGCCGATCAGCATGGGCAGAATGGTGCCCAGTGGGATGTACATCGAGATCTCGCCGAATGTGCCTTCGGCGAAGAGTCGCCAGGCGAGGCCAAGCGCCAGCGCGGTGCCCAATCCAAGACCGAGCAGGGCGATGAAGCCCATCTCGAGCAGCAGCTCGAATCCGACCAGGCGCGCCTGGAAGCCGATCGCGCGGAGGACGCCGATCTGTTGGCGTCGCTCGACCACAGCCCGCAATGCGATCACGCCCAGCGCGGCCAGGCCGGCCACCAGTCCGATCCCGATGAACCCCTGGAATAGCGCCAGAATCGAGGATTGAGTGCTTTGCTGGCGCTTGAGTTCGCCCTGAATGTCAACGGCGAATATGCGCAGTTCGCGCTCTATTCCCTGTGCCACATCGAGTGAGTCGGAGCCATCTTTGACCGAGATGTAGTGGCGCGTCGACTCGGAAGGGCCGGTCACTTGTGTCGCGAGCGATTCGGGGAGTAGCAGCGTTGGAAGCCCGCCTTCCTCACCGTCGAGATCGACAAACGCACCACTGATTCGCTCAAGCACGGCGATCACCTCGACCTGCCTGGCCTTCTCGCCGAGGCCGACTTCGATCACGATGCGGGGAAGCCGAGTGGATTCGTCGGTCACCGAGTCCGGCGTTGACCACGGATCGAGGTCGTTGGCAGAGAAGCCGAACGCGCCGTCGATGGCGTCAACCGTGGCGACGGCGACCATTTCGCCGTTGCGCAGCGCCGCCCATACGGCTTGTTCGTTGTCGTACTGATACGAAATGGCCTGGAGTTTAACTTCCTGGCCATCGATGAACTCGCTATTGATCCCACCGATCACGACCGCATCGCGGTCTTCCAGGCGAACCTCCGCGAGATCGGTCTCAACCGTTCGGATATCGCCATTGCTGTCGAGAATGTGGCGTTCGTCGACGGGATCCCAGCGCTCGGTCAGGATCGTCACTGCCCGAGTGCCGCGTTCTGGTCCAGCCTCGATCCGGCCTGCATTATCGATGCCTGCCAGGACATCATCGGCGCCGGCGCTGGAGAGTCCGTCGCGAATGTCGGCGATGGCGTTGACGTCGGTGTTGAACGCCAGGACCTCGAATCCTCCCGCCGTGTCGCTGCCGGTGAACGCCTGGCTGAAGGATGCATTGATCGTGCTGAAGTTGACCAATGCAAAGGTGATCAAGGCGATCATTGCGATCGTCATGCCGGTTCGGTAGCGGGCTGCAGCCGGATAGGCGGCGGCTGTGCGGATGACCGGCGCCATTCGGCCGACGCGTCCGACAGTGGCACGAATGCCGCCAACGATCAGGTCGAGATTGAAGACCAGGAGCAGTGTGCCGGCGGCGGTGAGCATCGTGCCCGCCAGCACAAACAACTCGGGTCCGCCGTTCAGGTTGTTGTCGAAGAAGCCCTCGTGCCAGTCATTGGGCGCGAACCACAGGAACATCACGAAGGCTGCTCCGACGGTGTAGAGGAACCGTTGATTGATGCGTCGTCCAGCGAGACGCAGTTTGTTCAGTCCCATCACAATCCCTAGCGGGATCAGGGAGATACCCGTCATGTACAGGAAGAAGCTCTCCTGGCTCAGGCCAAAGTCAAGCAAGTAGAACCCGCCAACGATGAAGAGGGTCCACCATTGAGGATTCCAGCGCAGGACACGCCAGCCGAAGAACAGAACCCAGGGGATGAGTCGTTTTGACCAACGGTTGCCGATCAGGTTGAGGACGAATGCGATTGGCGCGCCAATGATGAGCGTGATTGGCGTCGTGATCACGAGAGCCAACCCGATCGCGGTCGTGAAGACTCCAAGGATGTTGCGGAACACCCGCCACGGCGTGAGCGGGTAGGTTTCCTCGTACTGCGCTTCGGGAATGTCGCGGATGGCGGCAACGATGTTGAGCCGGGAGGCGCGGAAACTGGAGACGACGACGGTGATGAACGTGATCACGATGCCGATACAGGCGGAGATGACGAGGCTCTTGATCGTCACGCTCCAGGTGAACTGGAAGCCAAAGCTCTCGAAGCCCTGGTTGAGCGCCGCGATCAGGCCAATCGCGAACAGCAATCCGAGCACGACTCCAATCACTGCGGCTCCGAGGTTGTAGATCATGCCTTCTGAGATGAACATCTGAATCAGGTCGTTGCGCTGCATGCCAACGGCGCGGGCGATGCCCATCTCTGGCTTTCGTTCCTCGGCCAGCATGGCGAAGATCAGGAAGATCAGCAGAATGCCTGCGGCGACCGAGAATGAACCCATGAAGAGGAACAACGTTGTGAACACACTGGCGATGAGTTCGGCGTCTTCAAGACTGTCGGCCTTGATCGGTTCATTGGAGAAGCGCGTCAAACCATTGTTTTTGTACAGTCCGGGATTTTCTCGCTCGAACGTCGCGATCGCTGACTGGATGTCTTCGTCCAGCGCATCTGAGAATTCCAGAGGTTCGCGAACGCCTCCCGCACCGCTGACCAGAATGGTGTCCCATTGATCGGGTGGCGAGAGTCGTGGCCCTAGCAGGCTCTGATAGGCATCCATTGGCAGTAGTCCGCCAGCGCCTCCGGCTTCCAGATTGCCGGTCAGGATGCCATCTCTGCCGATTGCAGCGACTGTGAACTGACGCGGCGCGCCGAGGACGTAGAGCCGGACCTGATCTCCGGGTTCGGCATCCAACTCACGAGCGGCTCGCTGGTTGAGCACAATCTCGTTCGAGCCCAGAGACGACAGCTCGAGCAGATCGCCGTCTTCGTCCCTGATCGCCTGGAGTTGATCGGCCAACTCGGGATCCATGCCGACCAGGAAAAACTGCGGCTCAATCTGTCCGGCATCAGGATGCTCGACCGGGACGAGATCGAATCGCGAGCCAAAGATGGCGTCAACCCGATCGTCGCCGGCAAAGTGCGCCTGCAGGTCGAGCAGCACCTGGTTGGGGATTCCGTCCTCGCCCCCCTCGCCCCCCTCGCCGGCGGCGTCGGTTTCTTCGACCGAGATGAAGTGGTCGATGCGCTCGAGGGAGTCCAGCGCCAGGCCGCGGATGCTGACGGCGAGGGAATCGCCGGTCGAGAAGGCGATCGTGACGATGATCGTGGCCAGGGTCAGACCCATGGTGACGAGCACGGTTTGCGCCCGGCGCCGGGGAATGTTTCGCAATCCCATACGGACGAGAATCGGACGCTTGATGAAGATGAATGCAATCACTGCGGCGGCGACACCGACGATGGCGACGACGATCCACATCAATCGGATCGTCGGTAGGCCAAACAGTTCCTCCATGTTGCCCTTCCCTCAATCGTCCAGCGCGAGTGCGATTCAGTCGCTAGCTGCCGAGTGCCCGGTGAATGGTCTCGCCTTCGATCAGACCGTCGCGCATCAGGATCGTCCGGTTTGCGCGTCGACCGATGTTCTCGTCGTGCGTCACGATGACGAACGTCTGTTGATTGCGCTGGTTCAGGTCCTCGAGCAGGTCCATGATCTGGTTGGCGTTGGTTGAGTCGAGGTCGCCGGTCGGTTCGTCGCCCCAGACGATCGCAGGCTCGTTGACCAATGCGCGGGCAATGGTGACTCGCTGCCGTTGGCCGCCGGAAAGCTGAGCCGGGCGATGTCCAGCCCAGTCGGTCAGTCCTACGTTTTCAAGCGCCAGCATGGAGCGCTCTCTGGACTCTCGTTGTCCCACTCCGCTCAGGAGCAACGGCAACTCAACGTTTTCGACCGAGGAAAGAACGGGTAGCAAGTTGTAGAACTGGAAGACGAATCCCATCCGGCGGGCTCGGTGGTCGGTGCGCTCGGTGTCGGGCATGTCGTGGATGCTGCGCCCTTCGACGAAAATCTCGCCTTGCTCGATGGTTTCCAGTCCGGACAGGCAATTGAGCAGCGTGGTCTTGCCGCAGCCGGACGGTCCCATGATCGTGACCATCTCGCCGCGGGCGACAGACAGGCTGACGCCGCGCAGGGCGTGCACCGGTTCTCCGGCGCCGGCATAGGTTTTGTGGACGTCGTGCGCAGCGATAATCTCGTCGCCGTCAGCATGAGTCAACGCGGACTTTTGCGGTGCGGCTTCGATGTCAATGCCGACTGGACGACTGCTCATGTTGACCTCCTGCTGCTGTCCTGAGGCGTGAGCGCCTCGCGACCACGACTCAGCCTATCCCGCTTACTTGTAGGCTGAACGTCCATTCGGAAGCAAATTGCGAATGCACAGCAGAACGCAAACCGGGTTCGTACCGGCCGCTTACGAAGATTCACTCGGACATCGCGCAAGCACCGGAGCATAACCAATGACAGAATCAACCGACCTACTGCAGATTGCTGATCAATTCGCTCAGGATCTGGTCGCCAACAACATCGCAGGTCTGATGCCGATGTTTACGCCAGTCGGTATTGGCCAGGCGATGGCGCTACAGGCGCAGCCGGACTCGGCGGAAGGATCGGACGAGTACGAGATTGAAGACCAGGGAGGCAACCTCCTGCACATCACATTCCGCGGCGACGACGGCGATGGAACGATCTTCACTCAATGGGTAGAAGCTGAGGGCGCGTGGAAGGTCGATGGGATCGGCCGCGTGGAGTAGCCCGCCAACTTCGTCATTGCCGCGCTTATCGCGGCAATCTCGCGGATCTCGGCGTGAACGTGGTAGCCCACTGCAGTCACGTGCGGACTATTGGCCTGTCCGCTGCCTGTCCTATCTGCCGAGCGCAACGAGATACCCGCGACGGAGCGCGGGTATGACGGAAGTGGAGCTACGAGCGCCGACGGGACACGGGCTACGTCAGGCTCAGTTCGACGTCTCCGATGCCCGGGAAGCGGATTGTGACTTCCTGACCGGACAGTCCGGGAACGTGGATGGCTGCGGCTCCGGTGGTGATCACTTCTCCAGCGCTCACGGTCATGCCTCGGTTGTTGATCTCGTTGACGGTCGCGATCATGATTTCGGTCGGGTTTGGTCGTCCTTCCCGGCCTTTTGCGACGCTCTCACCGTTGATCAGGATCTCGCATGGCAGCGCGACGAGCTCCTTCGACTGCCAGTCATCGATCTCGGGTCCGATTATCAATGCCTGGTTGCCAACACCGTCGGCGGCCATACCGGGCATTCCCGGCGCCTCGGCAAAGCGGCTATTGGGCGCTTCGATCACGATGTACGCGTTGGAGACGCCACCGAGCACGTCATCATCGCCGTGTCCTCCGTCCGTCGGCGCGAAGTCTCGACCAACGCGGAACGCTACCTCCGCTTCGAGGATGCAGTTGACGAAATCAGAGCCAGGAATTGAGGCCGGAGTGTCAAAGACCATTCCCTCGAAGAAGGGCGCGAGGACCATATCGCCGTCGATCACGGCGGCCTTCCAGGCAACGGCGGGACGTAGATTGCGCGACCAGCGTTCCCAGTAGATGCGTCCGCCGTCGGACGCGGTCTGCGGCCGACATGACTCAGGAATCAGCGGCAGAGGCAGGCCGTTGGCGGTTGCCTCATCGAGGAAATCTGCGGCTTCGATGACTTGTGCGTCGGTCAATGCTTCGGTCATGTTGTCTTCCTGTCTCTTGTCGCGTGCGGCTTGTACCTGTGGCGACGAACACTGCTAGAACACCAGCAGGATACGGTGACAACGAACGATTCCACGTTCGCTGAAGTTTTTCTGCGAGCGATGTCGGCGCTCTACTGACATATCGGCGATACCCTTGCGACAATATGAACGAATCTCCTTGCCCAGTTGGAGCCCTGGTTGATTTTCTCCGTTCGTTGGGCGCCGACGAGATTGATCACACCGGACACGACTTTCTGACTCACTTGCGAGCAGTCCACGATCTCCTGGCCGAGCATGATGCCGGCGATGAGTTGTCGGCGGCTGGACTGTTTCACTCGATCTATGGGACGGAGAAGTTCCAGGACTTCAGCTTGCCGCTGAGCGAGCGCGCACAGGTTCGCGAGCTGATTGGAGACCGTGCGGAGCGGATTGCCTGGCTCAACTGTGTCATGGATCGCTCGACATTTGATGCGGCGGTTTCGGCTGCGCTGGCCGGCAACGCTGGTTTATCGATCAGTGATCGGGAGGGCAATCCGGCTATCTCGATGTCTCTCAACGAGCTTCGTGATCTCGCGCATGTCCACCTGTTCGACTGGCTGGAGCAGGTTGAACGGTCGGAGTTTGGCTGGGGTTATCGGCGAGAAGCGTACCGAGAGATGGCGCAGCTGGTAGGTCCTGCGGCGGAAGCGCTGTATGAGGACATATTCGCTCGCGAGCCTTCAGGATCGACGGCGGTGGGCGGCGGCTTGTAGCCACTTGTAGCCAGCTGGCGCGGGGTTGCATCTGCTGCAATTGGTGCTTCAGAAGTCCAAATTCCCAGTCCCCGCCTCCCGAATCCCCTCTCCCCCCCTTGCGGGGGGAGATGTCACGGAGTGACAGAGGGGGGGTCGGCTGATGATGACCAGATAGGGCTCCTGAACAGCGGACCCCCCTCTGCCTTCGGCATCTCCCCCGCAAGGGGGGAGAAGGGGAATCGTTCAAAGCTCTCCGTGAAGCGGGGACTGGGAGTCAACCAGTCGATGTGACCCTTCGAGGCATCCTTGTCAGGAGAAGTAGAGACTTGATGACCGCTTCGCAAGGGATAGCGTCAGCAAGTTGAACAGGCCTTAGACTGCGCACGTTCCGATCGATGCTGGCCACGACGAGTTTCCGGCATCGGCGGGCTTGACGTGAGGTCCTTGAGAGGAGCATGCGGTGACGACCGACATTGACACGACGGCAGACAAGTATCTGCGCGACAAGTACGCCATTATTGGCGTCGGCGAGACGACATACACGCGAGGTTCGGGAACGACCACTCGCGGTCTCGGCACTTGGGCGATCAAGAACGCGATGGACGACGCGGGGATTCCGGCGTCCGAGATCGACGGGATGATGTCCTATTCGGGTAACGACTCGACAGCGTCACCGATGCTCGCCGGCGACCTGGGTATTCGGCTCAACTTCTACATGGACGTCCAGGGCGGAGGATCGTCGTCGGAGGCGTTGATTGGCCTCGCGATTGGCGCGATTGAAGCAGGGATGTGCGAGACGGTCGTTGTCTTCCGCTCGATGAACGGCTACTCCCAGGTGCGGATTGGCGGGACTGGGGCGCGAGCCTCGGTGCCGGTCGGCGGTGACGCCTTGCACAGCGCTGCCTACGGTTGGTTCTCGGCGGGACAGAATTTCTCGCCGACGTTCATGCGTCACATGTACGACTACGGGACCACGCCGGAGCAGGTGGCGATGGTCAAGGTGATTCATTCTGAGCACGCCTCGAACAACCCGAAGGCGTACTACAAGCAGCGTGTAACCGTTGAAGATGTGGTCAACTCGCGGATGATCTGCAAACCGCTGCATCTGCTCGACTGCTGCGTCGAGACGGACAATGCCACCGCCTTGATCATCACCTCGGTCGACAAGGCCTACGACTACAAGAACACGCCGGCGCGGATTCTCGGTGTAGCCGGTCGCGTCTGTAAGCCACGGATCGACATGCACTTCCAACATGGCCCGATCTCGACGGTAGCCGGTTACTACATCAAGGACCTGATCTACCGGAATGCCGGCCTGGGTCCAGAAGACATCCAGTGCACCGGCGCATATGACGCGTTCACGTTCACCTCGATGCTGCAGCTTGAGGACTACGGGTTCTGCGAGAAGGGCGAGGGCGGCGACTACGTGTCGTCGGGCATCATGCGGCTGGGCGGCGAGCGGCCGAACAATACGTCGGGCGGGCACCTCTGCGAGGGATACACGCACGGGATGAACATGATCATCGAGAATGTGCGTCAGTTGCGAGGCGAAGTAGACGATTACTGTCCGACCGATGCGAACGGCAGTAAGCAGCACACGTTCAACTATGCCGAGCCGTCCCAGGGTGGGGGCTGTCGACAGGTTCCCGATGTGACGATCACGCAGAACCTTGGCTGGGCGATGCCCGGCACGGGCTCGTCGCTGATCATGCGTCAGGGCTAACTGACTTCACCGATCTGAATTACTCCGAACAGGAAACGAACGGGAGCTGACGATGCCGCAGGGTGAATACCTGGGAATGACCCTCACGGTCCTCGATCTGGACAACGAAAACCTGGCCTACTTCCAGCACTGCGCCGACCACGAATTCCATCTGCAGCAGTGCGTGAACCCCGAGTGTGGACTAGTCCGCTATCCGCCGGGCACCGCGTGCCCGTGGTGCTCGGGTCGCGAGTTCAACTGGGTACCGGTTGATGCTCGCGGGACGGTGCACTCGTACGGCGAGGTACATCACGCGATCCAACCGGCATTCCGCGAGCGCGCGCCGTACATGATCTTGCTGGTCGAGCTGGACACGCAGTCGGGCGTGCCAACCGAGCATGAGGCGTTACGCGTGGCCGGTAACCTGGTTGATGCCGATGGCAACTTCGCCAAGCCCGATCTGGTCAAGCAGGTTGGTATCGGTTCGCGGATGCGGATGGTCTTCGCGGATGTAGCGGACGGTCTGGCGATGCCTCATTGGACGCTGGATGAAGAGGCGGATCAGCCGGAGTCGCCCTGGCGCTACCCGCAGGAAGTCAACGGCGTCTAGGAATGGACTGGAACGATGGCTGACAGCGGAGCGGCCCGATTCCAGGGCAAAGTGGCACTGGTCACCGGCGGAGCGTCGGGCATGGGCGCTGAGGCGTCAATCCGGCTCGCCCAAGAGGGCGCGGCCGTCGCCGTCGTCGGACTGACAGACGACGCACGCGGCGACGAAGTGGTTCGGGAGATCACGGATGCCGGTGGTCAGGCCATCTACGTTGGCGCTGACGTGTCTAGAGACGCTGACTGTGATGCTGCGGCTCAAGCGACCGTCGACGCGTTCGGGCGCATCGACTTGTGCCTCGCCGCCGCAGGCATTCTGCATGCGCACTATGTCTCGGGCGAGATGTCCGACGACGATCCATCACCGAGAAGTCGCGAGACTCACATCATCAACAAACCGATCGAGTACTGGGAGAAAGTGCTCTCGGTCAATCTGACAGGCGTGATGCTGACCAATCGTGCCGTCGCGCGACGGATGATCGCACAGGGCGACGGAGGGGCGATTGTCAATATCTCGTCGGGCGCGGCCAAAATTCCGATGGTTGGTTCAGCCGATTACTCAGTGTCGAAGGCTGGAGTCTGGATGCTGACGCGTGTGCTGGCGCTCGAGTTGGCCCCGCATGACATCCGGGTCAATACGGTTGCGCCTGGCGTCATCGATACCCCGATGGCGCTCGGTCTGTCGCAGGATGAAGAGCGTCGGGCTGCGTTTGAGCGCGTCGTTCCTCTGGGTCGGCTGGGCGAAGCGGAAGACATCGCCGAGGCATCGCTCTTCTTGATGAGCGACCGGTCGAGCTACATCACTGGTCAGATTCTGCATCCGGACGGCGGCTTGTTCACCGGATCGTGATCGGAAGCTGCGTTTACTGCAGGTCGGCAGGGCGTCGTTCGATGCGATTGACGGCGTGCAGTATCCGGTGCGGATCACGATGATTGGCCGAGTGCCGAATGTTGAGCAGGAAGTCGCCACGTACTCGGTCGAGGCGACGGTGTTGTCACCGCTGGCCATTCAGGCAGTCCGCGACGACCTGCAGGCGCTTGGGGTGACGGTGCCTGAGCGACAGACTGCCGCAGGCCAAGGCGGTCAGGGCGATGGTGACGAAGAATCTGCGACGACGCCAGAGCAGGCGGCGCGTTTCCGAGCTTGGCCGTGCGTCGGATCGATGGCGCGTTCTACGTTGCAATGCCGACTGTGGAGAGCGGTTGGGAACGGTTGGCCGTTGAGATCGGTGAAACCGACGGGACAGACGTCGAGATTCCCAAGGGAGCTGGAGGACGGCGCGACCGTCCTGGTCGGCGGGATCGGTGTCGTGGCATCGCTGTTGGTGGATGGACAAACGGTTGGTGATCAGGAGATGACCACCGTGATCCAGGCCTGGTCGATTGCGGCTGCGTTCGGAGTTGCGGCAGGGATCGGATTGTTGAGCGGGTTGTACCCGGCCTGGCGCGCGACCGTGATCGATCCAATCGCGGCTCTACGCAACGAGTAAGCGCAACGAGTTGGCGCACCGAGTAGCCATAGCGGGTATCTTGACGCCGTCTGGACGAGTTGAACTGCCAATGTTCCGCAATAGCGAGGAGCAGGACCATGCCGCTACCGCCACAGGATTCGTTGGACCGATTCCCGGGGAAGGTCGCCGTTGTCACTGGCGGCGCGAGCGGGATGGGACGAGAGTCGTCTATTCGGCTTGGACGTGAAGGCGCATCGGTGGTGGTTGCCGGGTTGCCCGACGATGAGCGTGGCGCTGAGACGGTTTCGCTGGTCGAAGAAGCGGGCGGAAACGCCGTGTACGTCGGCGTTGATGTCACCCGCGATGGCGCAGGCGGCCATCGATCACTTCGGACGCCTGGACCTGTGCATCGCGGCGGCGGGGATTTCGCACGCAGGCTACGTGTCGGGGGAAGTCACGGATGGAGAGCCTCTGCTCGGTGGGGCGCATCGACATGTGATCCACAAGCCGGTCGAGTATTGGGAGAAAGTGCTGGCTGTCAATCTTACTGGGGTGATGCTAACCAATCGGGCTGTTGCGCGGCGGATGATTGCCCAGGGCGACGGCGGATCGATCGTCAATATCTCGTCGGGCGCGGCCAAGGCGCCGATTCGGGGGATGGCCGACTATTGCGTATCGAAGGCCGGGGTCTGGATGATGACGCGCTGTATGGCTCTTGAGCTGGCCCCGAACCGCATCCGTGTGAACACGGTTGCACCGGGGCTGATCGATACGCCGATGACGCTCGCCGTGACCACTGACGAAGAACGGCGCCAAAAGCGGATTGAAGCGATTCCGCTGAATCGGTTGGGCGAGCCATCGGACATCGCGGAGGCTGCGTTGTTCCTGCTCAGTGAACAGTCCAGCTACATCACGGGGCAGATTCTGCATCCCGATGGCGGAATCTTTGTGGGCAGCTAGGGATTCCAGTCTGGAATCGTGCGCTTCATGAACTCCTCGAACAAAGGAACCGTGAAGGCCGTATCCCCATGTGCGGGGCTCCAGACCATCCCCTTGTTGATCAACTGACTTCGCACTGGAGCAACTGAGGTGACCTGTCGCTCAAGAACGTCTGCGACGTCGCCTGAGCGATGCGGTCCCGGGCCGAGTTCAGCCATTCCTCGCAGATATCGTCGTTCCGAACGAGTAAGCCGTTCGAATCGCACGCGGAAGAAGCTGTCGTCAAGAGCAGCAACTGCCGCGCGCGACGCCTGAGCGACATCGTCTTCCGTGATTAGGGATTGCTGGGCTACGTCCCAAGAATGCTTGCCCCACTCTTGCAGGAAATAGGGATATCCCTGCGTTTCAGCGATGATGTGATCCAGAGCGACTGGCTCGATCTTCACACCTTCATCATCGAGTGGTTTTGAGATTGCGCGACGTGCATCTTCGGGTTGCAGTGCGCCGACTACCCGAAACTCAAACAGCCGCTCAGCGTATGACTTCGCATCCCCGAGCTTGCCCGTCACCTGAGGAAGTCCGGCGCCGACCAGAGTGATCGGCAGTTCTAGTTGTGAAGAGCGATGCAGCGAACTGATTATCGCGGCGAGTTCCGCCTCCTGGGCATATTGAATCTCGTCAACAAACACCGCCAGGCAAGAGTTTGCCGCACGAGCTGCCCAACCGACTGCTTCCATCAAGTCTCGCAGGTCGCTCTCCAAGTCCCTGCTGTCGGCGACTCCGGGTTCGGGGTCCAGTTCCATACGCACTTCAACGCCTGCAACAGACAGACGCACTGTCTCGACAAAGCTGGCCAGCACGCGCAGTGCGCGCCTACCGGCTTCCTGTGCTGCCGCACGCGTTGAAAGGTCGAACAGGCTGGTTCGCAGTGGACTCAACATCGTGGCCATCAGCGACCGGTTCTCCGCGCATTCCACGTATGCAGCGCTCAACCCCCCTTCCATGGCTTCGCGTTGCATCCGATTCAGCAACACCGTCTTGCCGACGCCGCGCAGCCCCACCAACACCATGCTTCTGCTGGGACGCCCCAATCACTTGCGTTCAAGGCTGATCAGAGCTGACGAGAGCACTTCTTTCCTGCCTGCGAGTTCGGGCGGGGGAGCGCCAGCATCTGGAGCGAAGGGGTTGAGGCGCGGATCCATCTTACGTCCTTTAGGGACTTTACCTTAGCTTATCCTTCTTATCATGGTTACTTAAGTTACAGCAGTTTAGCGAGGTCTATCCGTTCTGCAGATTCGTCAGAGAGTCCACGGTACGCTACGGCCAATGCTGACCCTAGCCATACAACAGTTGCTCACCAAGAAACTGCGCAGTGGCTTGACCGTCCTGGGATTTGGCGTCTGCGTCAACCTCTACATCGTGGTGACGACGGTGATGCGATTCATCACAGAGGACCTCGATCTTCAGGTGCAGCGATTCACTGGAATCTTGTTCGTTCAATCTCGGGGACTGACTGGGCTGTCGGGAATCGAGTGGCCGCCGATCTCGTCCACTATCTCGATGTCCGAAGCGAATGCGGTCCTTTCGGATCCTGCAGTGGACCGGCAGCGATCGACCATGGTGTCGTTTGCCGCGCTTGCGCCGCCTCCGTATCCGACAGCGCCACCGGAGGCGCTATTGGTCGGGATTGAACCCGGCAAGGAGGATGTCTTCCTCAATGGAGCTGCGGCTATCGCGGGGGTGTCGAGATTCTCAGCTCAACATGCAGACAGCGAGGCTCCGCCGGCCGTGCTGGGCGTGCTTGCGGCGCGACACTTTGCCCGCATCGCTTCGTCGACGACGGAGGTGCCTTCACCGGTCGGGCCGATCGCACTTGCCGCCGTGGGCAGCACCATTTCTGTTCGGGGGACGGAATTCGAGGTGCAGGGAATCATCGAGCCGGAGACCAATCAGCTCTTACGCTCTGCCGTGCTGGTGCCGCTGGAACACGCACAGTGCGCTTTGCAGACACCAGATTCAGTGACCGCGCTGCTGGTGTCGCCGAAGCGTGCTTCCGATATCGATCCGCTGCAAGCAACGATCGAGTCCCAGCACGAAGAGCTGATGGTGATCTCGGATCGTCAACTGGCGGAGAATGCTCGCCAACTGTTGGACCGGGTGAACCAGTTGTTTGATGTCGTGCGTTGGACATCGGTCTCCGTGGCGGCCCTGTTGATTGCCATCGTGATGTTTGTCTCGGTCTTGGAACGAACCCGCGAACTGGGCACATTGCGAGCGATCGGCGCCCCTCGTCGGTCGTTGCTGTCGCTCATCCTCTCGGAGTCGGCTGGGTTTGCAGTGGCGGGATCGATGGTCGGCGTGCCAATGTCGAGGGTGGTGATCAGAAAAGCGCTGGGTCCCGACGCCGCGGGGCTTCGCTCTCGGGAGATCGAGTGGGGCGCGGCAGGCATCCTCAGTTTGTGTTCGATGATTGCGGCGTTGATGCCCGCCTGGCGCGCGGTTCAGGTTGATCCGATCATCGCGCTGCGCTACGAGTGAGGTCCGGAGCGTGAGAGCAGAACAGAACGAACCGGCAGCCAGTGCAACTGATAGCCCGGTTCCTCTGTTGTCCGTGCGCAATCTTGAACGGATCTATCGTCTCGGTGAGCAGACGATTCATGCGCTGCAGCCGCTGACCATGGACATTCACGAGGGCGACTTCATTGCCATCGCGGGGCCTTCCGGATCGGGCAAATCGACGCTGCTGCAACTGCTGGGATTGGTCGACTCGCCGACCGCCGGCGAAGTTCGCGTGCGCGATCGATCGGCGCAGCATCTGGGTCGCGAACAACGAGCCGCACTACGGCTGGGCACGCTGGGCTTTGTGTTCCAGGCCTTCAATCTGCTACAGATGCTGACTGCTCGCCAGAATGTTGAGATTGCCCTGGCCCTCGCTGGCACTCCGCGGCGCAAACGGCGCAAGCGCGCGGAATCACTGCTCGCCTCGGTAGGGCTGGCCGAGCGGCTCGAACATCGACCCCTGCAGCTTTCGGGGGGCGAGCGTCAGCGGGTGGCGATTGCACGGGCGATGGCCAACGAACCGGACGTGATTCTCGCCGATGAGCCAACCGGCAACCTTGATTCCCAGACTGGTCGCGAGATTGTCAAACTGCTGGAAGACCTGAACCGTGCCGGACAGACGATCGTCATGGTGACCCACAATCTTGAGGTCGCGAAGCGGGCCAGCCGGCTGTTCTTGATGCACGACGGCGAGATTCGCGAAGTTGATCCGGGCGATCCTCGAGCGCTCGACTAGCCTTACCCTGCGGAGTACACCGTAATTCTCTATTTTGTGTGCGTTTCGGAGGCCTTGTGGCGCAGCATCAGGAACACGCGAATGATGGGGATGCCGGCGTTCCCGACTTTTGGCCCGAAGCGCTGGAGATCGTCAAGAGTGCGCCGATCGGTCTGTTCGCGACCACGCAAGGTCGGCAGCCGCATGTCCGCCCTGTGACCCCGGCGTACGTCGGTCTCAATGCTTACGTACTCACTGCCGCGGGGACGTCGAAACTCAAACAGATTCGTAGCAACGAGCTGGTTGAGCTGCTGCATTGGACGGTCGATTTTCGCCATCTGAATCTAGCTGGGGTCGCCCGCGTGACTGAAGATCCGGAGTTGATTTCCGAGGTCGCGCCTCATTTTCCCTACGAGGTTGATGACTTCTTCGGACCCGACATTCGAGCGCCGGCTCTGATCGAGATCGTGTTGCGGCGAATATCGATCACCACGTTCAACGACATCATCGCGAATAAACGGCCGCGAATCTGGCGCGCGACTTCATGACGCGTGATCCAGATCAGGCCCTGGAGGCAGAGGAGAGGACATCGCTATGCGAATCGCACTGATCGGACAGGCTCCATTTGGCGCAGCCATTTTCGAGCGGTTGGTGGCTGACGGTCACGAGATTGTCGGCGTGTTCACGCCGCCCGAGCGAGAAGGCGGCCGCCCCGATCCACTGGCGCAAGCCGCGCGCGATGCAGGCATCACTCTGGTGCAGCCGCGTCGCTGGCAGCGTCGGGGCGTGGTCGACGAGGAAGTGATCGCTCAATATGAGGCGACGAATCCCGAACTCAACGTGATGGCGTTCGTTACGCAGATCATTCCCTCGCGGGTGCTTGAGTTTCCCTCGTTGAAGACGATTCAATATCACCCATCAATCCTGCCAAAGCATCGCGGACGGTCGGCGATTAACCATGCCATCGTGCAGGGCGACACGATGACCGGCGTGACGATCTTTTGGGTCGACGAAGGGCTCGACACCGGACCGATTCTGCTGCAGCGCTCCTGTCCAATCGGTCCCGACGCTACGATCAACGAGGTCTATCGCGAGCATCTCTTCCCGCTGGGCGTTGAAACCATGGCCGAAGCGGTGCAACTGGTTGAGGCCGGCCAGGCGCCGCGCCATGTCCAGAATGAAGATGACATGACGTATGAGGGTCCCTGGGAAGGCGATATCGCGCGGATCGACTGGTCGCAGGATGCACAGATCGTGCACAACTTCATTCGCGGCTCAGACCGCGCGCCCGGCGCGTGGAGCGAAGTTGGCGGTCAGCGGGTGACGCTGCTGGGTTCGACGAGGTCGGATCATTCGGGCGGCTCAGCAGGCGAGGTCGCGGCGATCGGATCGGATGGGATGACCATCGTCTGCGGAGACGGGGAGTCGATTCAAGTCAGCACTCTTGCGGTTGGACGTGATCGCCAACCTGCGCAGGATTGGGCCTCGGCGAACGGGGTGGTTGTCGGTGCGGTGTTTGAGCCTGCCCCTGCGGAGTAAGTAGCGCTGGACAAGCAGGAATCCGCTGAATCATACGGTTGGCGGCTCAGCCCGCCCCCAGCCTTCGGCAGCTTCCCCTTCCATAGGGGGGAGGGGCCTCTAGGTCATGTCTTGAACGCGTTTGCCCGAGTCGACGAGTGGGGCGAAGCGGGTTTTGCTGAGTGGATCGTTGCGTGAGGCTTTGTCCCAGGCGGCGTCGACCATCTTGGCGTACTTGGGATGCATCTCTCGCATCTTGGTGTTCTCGTCTTTGATGAAGGCTGAGCGGGCGATCAGGCGCTCGACCTGCTCGTCCGACTCACATTGTTCGCAGGCCGGTGCCGGCGCGTCCATCTTGCGCGTGAAGTGCTCCCATTCGTTGCCACAGGCTCGGCAGGCGTATTCGTAGATAGGCATTTGGAGCTCCCGGCAACGTAGGCGCGCAATTCGATCCGTCTCTCACGATGGTACGATCTCGAAGTAACTACTGCACCTGATCGACTAAAGATGGAGGCGAATCGTGTACGGATTGCGCACGATGTTCCTCGTGGTACTGATGGCTGGGCTGCTGATGGTCGTGGGGTTGGCGGTGGCCGGCGAGATTGGTCTGATTGTGATGGCCGTGATCGCCTTCGGAATCAACCTGTACAGCTACTACAACTCGCACTCGATGGTGCCGAAGATGATGGGTGGCCAGCTCGTCACCGCTGCTGAGGCGCCTGACCTGTACCGAATCGTCGAGCGAGCTGCCTGCCAGGCCAAGATGCCGTTCCGCAAGGACTTGCTGGAGCAGTTCACTCTTGAGCACCTCGAGGCTCGCTGCATGGGCCACTGCCGCCCCGGGGACTGTCCGCGTCATATTCCGTCGGTGTATGTGATCGACACACCGATTCCCAACGCGTTCGCAACCGGACGGCATCCCAATCACTCGGCAGTTGCCGCGACAACCGGAATCATGGGTCTACTGACGCAGCGTGAGCTGTCGGGCGTGATGGCGCACGAGTTAGCCCACGTGACGAATCGCGACACGCTGTGGTCGACGATTGTTGCATCGATGGCGATGGTGATCTCGTTTATTGCGATGATCGCTCAGTTTGCGCTGTTCATGGGATTCATGTTCGGCGGCATGGGCGGCCAGAACGATGACGAGGGCGGCGGAGGAGCGGGACATCTGGCCGGAGCGTTGATCGTGGCCATCATCGCGCCAATCATCGCTGGAATGATCCAGATGGCGGTCAGCCGGCAGCGCGAGCTCAAGGCCGACGACACCGGCGCGCGTCGCTGCGGCGATCCTGAGGCCCTGGCCTACGGCTTGCTGAAACTGGAACAAGGCGTGAGAACGCCGGAGTCGCGTTACGCCGCGGAAGAGATGAAAACCGCCGAGGCGGCGAATCACATGTTCATTGTGAATCCGCTGGCTGGTGGCGCAGGTCGGTGGTTCTCGACCCACCCGCCAACCGAGCAGCGAGTCGAGCGTCTGAGGAAGATAGGTGAGGAAATCGGCCGCCCCTTCTGATGGCTGAGGAATCTCAAGAACTGGTTGACGTTGAGGTCACGCTGTACCTGGCTGAGGCCCGGTGGCGACGAGACGACCAGGATCGACACCACGCTGCGCTGAATCAACGACTCAGCACGCTGTTCGCTCTAAACTTCGCTGTGCTCGCGATTCTTGGAGCATCCCTGAGCTTTGCCGATTTGAATCTGCCCGCTTACGTGGAAGGCTTCGCTCACGCAACGATTCTCATGCTATTGGTGAACATCGTCCTCTTGATGTGGGCGTACCGGGTCGATCCGCTCAGTCGGCGACCGGACCTACAGGCACTCACCAAGATTGAAGATGACCATTCGTTGTCCATCGCGAAACGGTGGTACGGCCGAGAAATCGAGTTGGCGCTAGAAACGAATGAACGCAGGCTGGGTTATAAGCGACGGCTGATTGGGACTGCGATGCTGACTTCGTCGCTCACGGTGCTGATGGTCGCCGCAGTGTCGGCCCTGACTTTGCATTTCGGCTGAGTGTTGCGTCATGACACGGACCCACTTCTCCTGCATGGGCCGGTGACTCACTGCTGACCGTTGGTCGAAGTAGCGCGTCGGAGGTGTTTCGAAAGCCAGTTCAATAGCCTCCATTGCCTCATGCGCTCGTCGACAGCTTCTTCCGAGTCAAAGAGTCCAGTTGGACCGAATCCCGTCTCGGAGATGACATACACCGGACCTGGAGGGGGGAGAGCATTCTCGGGGTCTTTGCGCTGGCCGGAAGATGGTCTCGCCTGGGTCATCTCGATCCTCCTGAGGTCAGGGTATCAGTCTCCAGACTCCCTGCCGTTCGCGATTTCCTCACGTAACGCCGTGACCTCATCCTGTAGGACTTTGAGCTCTTCGAGGATTTGTTCTTGCTCTTTGTCTTGGTCCTGCTCGACGAACCAGGCGGCGATGGTGGCGGTGAGCATTCCGAGGAGGGCGAAGCCGAGCAGGGTGACGATCGCTCCCACGATTCGGCCGAGCACGGTTGATGCTTCCTTGACGCCGTCTCCGGTTGCCATTGTATGTAGCGTCCACCAGAGCGCTGAGTCCCAACTTTGTACCTGGCTCCCGGCCCCGCTTTCGGCGGCCCAGATGGCGGCAGTCGCACCAAACATGATGGCCAAGGCAAGCACCACAGTGCCGCGCACTCCTCTTCGGTCGAGAAGCGTCCAAAGCCTGGCGACAAAGACGACCGCCCTGAGCAGCCGCAAGGGCCGCAAGAATGGCACAACGACAATCAGGACATCGATCCAGTTGCGTCGCAGAAACTGTTTGCGGTTTTCCGCCAACCAGAGTCGGGCGACGAGATCGACAGCGAACACAGCCCAGATGCCCCACTCGCCGTAGGTGAACGCCCTATCTACGTCATGCGATAGATCGCTGACCAGCGGGAGCAAGATCAGCGGCAACATTACCCCCGCGAGAATCAACAATGGAAGATTTGTGCGGGCCTCCCAACGCTCCAAGTGGTCATCGGAGCGTCCCGTTCGCAAAACACTCCACCACTCCAACAAGGGACTCACCGTCGAGATTCCCGGCCCACGAACAGATTCAGCCATCTTGACCTCGCTGAGCCTGCAGCTCCTCCAACTCAGCTCGTAGCCTCTCGTTTTCCTTCTCGAGTTGATCTATTCGGGAAACGTCGGGCGGTTCCTGAGCCTGTTGCCCTTCGACGAACCACGCTGCCACATTGGCAGTCAGCACACCAAAGACACCAATTCCGGCGACCATCAACAACACTCCGATCGCTCGACCTAACGCCGTGACCGGAGTGACGTCCCCGTATCCCACAGTGGTAATCGTCGCAAGAGCCCACCATAGGGCAGTCCCCCAATTGTCGATTGGCCCGTCCCCGCTACGTTCAGCAAGCACGACAATCATCGTCGCCAGGGCCAGGGCGAACAGCGACGCAAACAACGAAACAGCAATTGCACGTCGTCGAAATAGCCCTGAGAACACTCCACGTACCACACCCAGCCTGAGCAGCAAGAGGACTCGCAATGGCCTAAAGAAGGGAACAACAACGATTGGGACTTCATACCAATGGCTGATGAGAAATCGCCGACGGTGCTCAGTCAACCAAACTCGAACAGCGAGATCCACGGCGAAGACGATCCAAATCGCAGTGTCGCCGACGAAGAGCCATCGTTGCGCCGATTCTGACAAACTCGGATCGAAGTGACCGACGAGCAGCGGAATCATCGCGACAGCGAGAATCAAGAGCGCCGGTTCGGTGCGCCGCTCCCACTTCTCGCGCAGGTCGTCGTTCCTGGCTGTGTTCAGTAACCGACGAACCTGCTGATCTGTCGCTCGGATTACCTGCATTTAGCGAATGCTGGCTTTCATGTCCTCCCAAGCGGAGCGGGCGTCTTCGACTGAGCCTTCGTCTTCGATTGTGGAGATGTCTCCTGGATCGGTGTCGAGCGTGACGGCTTTGAGGACTCGTCGCATGATTTTGCCTGAGCGGGTCTTGGGCAGCGCATCGACGAAGTTGAGCTCGCCGATGACCGCGACCGGCCCGAGTTCTCCGCGGATAGTCTGGAGAATCTCGGTCTTGAGATTGTCGCCGGCCTCGTAGCCGGCTTTGAGCACGACGAAGGCGGAGATGACTTCGCCTCGCAGTTCGTCCGGACGTCCGGTGACGCCGGCTTCTGCTGCACCCGGATACCTGAGAATGGCTGACTCGACCTCGATGGTGCCGATTCGGTGCGCGGCGATCTTAATGATCTCGTCGGCTCGGCCCGAGAACCAGACGTAACCGTCTTCGTCGACAGCAGTGGCGTCGCCGGTGAAGTAAACCTGGCGACCGGGGACCTTTCCCCAGTAGTCGGTCTGATAGCGCTCAGGCTCGCCCCACAGCCGAGCGGTCAGGCCAGGGAACGGCCTGGTGATGGCGAAGATGCCTTTCTCGTCCGCAGCGAGTTCTTCGCCATCGGTGTCGAGGACAGCGCCCTCGATGCCTGGCAACTGGATTCCGGCTGAGCCTGGTTTGATTGGCAGCATCTGGATGCCGTAGGGATTGCCGATGATCGGGCCACCCGTCTCGGTCTGCCACATGTGATCGAGGACGGGAATCTCGTCGCCGAAGATTTCCTGCTGGAACCATTCCCAGGCGGGCGGATTGAGTACTTCGCCGGCGGAGAAGACGCGGGTCAGTGATGTCATATCGACAGCTTCCGCTGGTTCGGTCCCCGAGCGCATCAGCAGTCGGATAGCCGTTGGCGAAGTGAACATGCCGGTGACGCCGTGATCCTCGATGATCTTGTAGAACGTGCTGACATCCGGGTGATCGAGCGCGCCTTCGAATGCGATCGTGGTTGCGCCGGCGAGCAGCGGTCCGTAGACGATGTAGGAGTGTCCCACGACCCAGCCGATGTCGGAGGTCGCCCACCAGACGTCCTCGGGCTGGAGGTCGAAGACCCAATCGGCCATGCTGGCGATCCAGACCGGGTAGCCGCCGTGGGTGTGGACGCAGAGCTTGGGCCGTGCGGTCGTTCCTGATGTGGCGAGGATGTATGCCGGTTCGTTGGCTTCCATGGCGACCCACGACCCGTCGCCTCCGCGGCCAGCTTCGAGGAAGTTATCCCAGCTCATCTCTTTGTCGCCACCGATGTTGGGGCTGTCGGCCAGTCGGCGCTCGACGACGACCGTCTCAACGATCTCGCCTGCGCCTTCGTTCTCGAGCGCGCCTCTGACGAAGTGGTCGAGCGGGACGTTGCGGCCGCGCCGGTATGTGGAGTCGGTGGCGAAGATGGCTTTGGCCTCGGCCAGCTTGATCCGCTCAGCGATGGCGCCTGCGCCGAATCCGGCGAAGATGACCAGGTGGACTGCGCCGATGCGCGCGCAGGCGAGCATCAGCGCGATCGCTTCGTAGTTGGTTGGCATGTAGATGGCGACGCGGTCGCCACGCTCGATTCCGATGGCGCGGAGCGAGGCGGCCATTCGCTCGACCTGCTTGAGTAGCTGTGCGTATGTGAAGACGCGTTGTTCGCCGTTTTCGTCGAGCGCGATCAGTGCGGCGCGTCCACCGTTTCCGTTTGCGACCTGGGCGTCGAGGCAGGCGTAGGCGAGGTTGGTTTCGCCGCCAATGAACCAGCGGAAGGCGGGGATTTCCTCCGGCGTCCACTCGAAGACTTCATCCCACTCGCGGAACCAGGGCAGGCGTGCAGCGGCTTCCGACCAGAACGCATCGGGCTCGTCGAGCGCTCGACGTTGGATTTCGCGGACAATTGGGCCGACCAGATCGATGTCGGAAGGCATGAAGAGACTCCAACTCAGGGTTGCGGTCTTGCTTGCTGGATGAGCGGATACCGTATGCGGAGGGTATCAGCGGAGGGGTCAACACCAATGGACGAAGCGATCATCGACGAGGTCATCCAGGCTCGCGCCGGGGCGATGGATGACGCCAGGCCCGAGGCTGTGGCGAAGGTTCACGCGAGAGGCAAGTTCACCGCCAGAGAGCGGATTGCCATGGTGCTCGATGAGGGCAGCTTCGTCGAGTACGGCGTGTTGGCGATTCCGGCCAACAAGTCGATGACTGGTCCGGCGGATGGACTGGTGCAGGGCTTTGGCACGGTCGAAGGTCATCCGGTCGGCATCGCGTCTTACGACTACACGGTGCAGGGCGGTACTCAGACGGCGTTGAATCATGGCAAGTTCGACCGACTGCTTGATCTGGTCCACGACCGCCGTTGGCCACTGATCACGTTCGCCGACGGCGGCGGCGCCAGGGCGCATGATCTGGCGGGATCGCAACGGGGCCTGACAGGTCGCTGGGGGACCTTCGACGGCATGGCTCAGCTCTCGGGCTGGGTGCCAACCGTGTCGGTGGTGTCGGGACGATCGTTTGCGGGGAACGCGTCGATTGCGGGGCTGTCGGATTTCATCGTGGCCACGCGGGACTCGGCGATTGGCATGGGAGGACCGCCATTGGTCGAGGGCGCGATGGGGCTGAAACTGACGCCCGATGACATCGGTCCGGCGGAGATGCACGACCGGGTCGGTGGAATTGACCTGATGGTCGAGACTGAAGCCGAGGCGATTGATGCCGCAAATCGCTATCTGCGTTACTTCCTCTACGACTTGCCGGACGGTGAAGAGGATCCTTGGGCTGAGCGGATTCGCGGGATTGTGCCGTCGAATCGACGGCGTGCATACGACATGCGACGGGTGATTCGCGCGATCATGGATCGTGACAGCATCTTTGAAGTGCGACCGACGTGGGCGCCACAGTTGATTACTGCGCTCGCACGACTTGGCGGCCGGTCGGTGGGGATCATCGCCAACCAGCCACTCTCTGTGATTGCCGGGGCGATTGACTCGGACGCGTCGGACAAGATCACCCGCTTTATCCAGCTCTGTGATGCACACGAGATCGCGATGGTGTCGCTGGTCGACAATCCCGGCTACATGGTCGGGAGACCGGCGGAGGAGCAAGGGATCGCGCGACACCATGCGCGACCGATTATTGCGCATCAGAATCGGACGGTGCCTCTGTACACGATTCAGCTTCGCAAGGCGTACGGGCTCGGTCCGGCGGCGATGGGCAACTCGTTCGCACCCCGCGATCTGCGGTTGGCTTGGCCGACAGCGGAGTCGGGCGGGATGGGCCTCGAAGGCGCTTCGCTGTTGGTCAATCGCGACGAGATCCGCGAGGTCGAGGAACGTGACCCGGCCGAGGCGAAGCGTATCCGCGACGAGTGGGCCGACGATATGCGCGAACATAACTCGGCGATCAACGCCGGTCGTCGGTATGAGTTTGACGACGTGATTCCACCCGAGGAGACGCGGGATCGGCTGATTGCGATGCTGCGGATGACGCCCCGAGCTCCGTTGTCGCCGGTGAAGAAGCATGCGGTGGACGCCTGGTAGGGGCTGCGCGGCCCCCTCCGCCCCCGCATCAGGTGCGGGGCAGGCTCCTTCGGGGCACCTCCCCCAAAGGGGGAGGTCTTAGTCGCTATCGATTGCCGTCGGGGGGATTGAGATTCCGGCGGCGGCTTCCATGACGTCTTGGGCGCTGAAGTGGGACAGTTCGTCGAATCCTGCGGCGAGGGTTGCGAGATAGTGCTGATGGGCGGCGTTGGCGACTGGCGTGGGGACTCGTTGGTCGCGGGCCAGTTCTAACGCTTGCGCGACGTCTTTTTCAGCGATGACGGTCGTGGAAGTGGGATTCTCCCACTGCTTGGCCAGGAAGACGTCGGCCAGTCGCATGTAAGGTCTGGCAGTGCCCTGACGTAGTTTCTCGACAAGGTCCACGGTGTCGAGTCCGGCTTTGGTTCCCATGACCAGCGCTTCCTGGACGATCAGGTGTCCGCTGAGCACGATCATGTTGTTGATCAGCTTGTAGAGGCAGCCCATGCCAGCCTCACCAAGATGAAACACGTGCTCGCCGATGTGTTCGAGGAGCGGGCGGATGCGTTCGAAGGTCTCAGCGTCGCCACTGCCGAGGATGGTGAGTGCGCCCTGACCGGCGCGCACGACTCCGCCGGTGACAGGCGCGTCGATGTGAATCACTCCGGCGTTCGTCTCGAGCTGAAGGATTCGTTCGACGCCCTTCACGGAGTTAGTGCTGAGGTCGATGTGGATGTCTCCCTGCGAGGCTCCGGCCAGGATGCCGTCGGGGCCGGCGGTCGCAGCCTCGATCTGAGTTGGGCCAAGAAGTGATGTGAAGACTACTGAACAGCGCGAAGCGACCTCGGCGGGGCTGCTGGCCGATTCTGCGCCGAGTTCGAGCAGGTTTTCCATTGCCTCTGGTCGCAGGTCGTAGACGACGAGCTGTTGCCCGGCTCTGATGAGTTGGCGGGCCATCGGGTTGCCGATGTTGCCGGTGCCGATGAAGCCGATTTGCTGGTCGCGTGTGGAGTCTGGCATGGTGTTCAGCGATCTCTTAGAGGGAAGCGCCGCCGCCTTCGATTTGGATGGTTGGGATTTCGAAGCCGGCGGCGGTCTCGATGGCTTTGAGGGTTGCGAGGAAGGACTGTTCGCCCAGTCCGGCGCTGAGGGCTCTGAGGTACGTCTGGTGGGCGGCGTTGGCGACGGGCATGGACACCTGGTTGACCCGTGCCGCTTCAAGCGCCAGGGAGACGTCCTTTTCCGCCAGTCGAAGTGTGAAGGAGGGGTTGTCGAAGCGCTTGCCTAGCAGGTACGGAGCGAGTCCCAGGTATGGGCGCGCTGTGCCGAGTCGGAGTTTCTCGACCAGGTCTTCAGGATCGAGACCGGCCTTGGTTCCGAGCACCAGCGCCTCCTGCACGATCTGGTTTCCGCAGAGGATGATCGCGTTGTTGAGGAGCTTGAACAGGCAACCCGACCCGGCCTCGCCAAGATGGAAGATGTTGGCTCCGATGTGCTCGAGCAACGGACGGACGCGCTCGAAGGCGTCGGCGTCGCCGCTGCCGAGGACGGTGAGCGTGCCCGCTTCGGCGCCGGGAACGCCGCCGGTGACCGGCGCGTCAATGTATGTGATTCCGTGCGACGCCTCCAACTCGGCGAGTCGCCGGACCATCGTGATCGAGTTGCTGCTGAGATCGACGTGGATGGTGCCGACCAATCCGCCTTGCAGAATGCCCTCTACGCCGGAGACCGCATCTTCCACCTCAACCGGACCAGGCAGCGATGTGAAGACCACTGAACAACGGTCGGCGACCTCTTCAATGCTGTTGGCAGATTCGGCGCCCAATTCGAGCAAATTCTCCGTGGCCTCCGGTCGAATGTCATAGACAACGAGTTGGTGTCCGGCGGCGATCAACTGCCGAGCCATGGGATTGCCGATGTTGCCGGTACCGATGAAACCGATTCGTTGGTCGCGCGAGGCGTCTGGCATGTTGGGTCTCCTTAGAGGGATTGGTCGGGGGTGAAGGTGTCGGCGGCGCGCCACATGTACCAACTGGCGACCGAACGATACGGGGCCCATTTCGCGCCGAGCTCGGCGGCCTCTTTCGGCTTGGGCATTTCGACGAGGTCGTAGGCGATCTGCATGCCTTTACGCACTCCGAGGTCGCCGACGGGCAGGATGTCGGGGCGGCCGAGATGGAACATGAGGTGCATGTGGGCGGTCCACTCGCCGATGCCTTTGACTTCGGTGAGCGCTTTGATCACATGGTCGTCGGACATCCGATTGAGTCGTGTGAGCTTGAGCCGGCCGTCGGCAGTGTGGACGGCGAGGCCGCGGAAGTAGGACATCTTTTGCCTGGAGATGCCGCAGGCGCGAAAGTCCTCGTCGGGGGTCGCGAGAATCTGTTCAGGTGTTGGCGTCGTCTGCTCGTCGCCGTAGTAGGCGAACCACTTGCGTTGAATTGCTGAGGCTGCTGCTCCGGCTAGCTGCTGGAAGAGGATGGAGCGGACGAGCGCCGACCATGGGTCGCCTGAAGGTCGCGGTTCAAATGGTCCGTGCTGATCAATGAGCTGTCCGATGACGGGATCGGCTTCTCGCAGGTGAGCGTTGGCTTTGCGGATTGAGAATTTTCGGCGTACTGGAGGCATGGGCGATGGCTATCCGCGTAATGGAATTGCGTGTTCGGCCGAACGCGACCGATCGAGCGGTTTCAGGTTTTCGGGAAACTTTTTTTCTGGGGTGGGAAGTGGCACGAAGTTCAGCAATAGATTGAAGATCGTGCGTTTTGGACTTTCAGCTTTTTCAGGTTTTTTCAGGTTTGTTTGTTCGGTCTTGTTCGATTTTGGACGATTTCGGACGATTTCGGACGCAATCGGACAACGATTGTGCGAGTGTCGCCGAAGAAGTGCGGTCAATAGTCGTTCGCTGATGTTCGGCCGTGTTCGGATTTGTTCGATTCTGCACGGAGCGGTCTGGACAGGTTCGGGGGGCGTTTGCGGCGTTCGAACCGCACTTGTGGAAAGCCTGGGAAGGGTCCCTAGTAGTGGCATGGAACGGGCTTTCGATCTTTGTGAGCGCATGCGTTCTAATGGTAGCTCGTGTGGGGCGCGGTGAGAACGCAATGCTGAATTCGGCGAGATTCCTGCGACAAGCGCGGGAATGACAGAACTGCGCCGCTGACCGGCTACAGGTGAACGTCGGTTACTCACTCCAGCC
This sequence comes from Dehalococcoidia bacterium, assembly GCA_965232875.1. Taxonomy (GTDB): domain Bacteria; phylum Chloroflexota; class Dehalococcoidia; order Bin125; family Bin125; genus Bin125. The sequence goes on from OZ247431.1 coordinate 1,384,037, forward strand.
GTTCCAGTGGAGGAACGTGTCGAGCGGCTTTCGGGTGACTGGGCCGAAGTTGGCGTTGGGGTGTCCCATGGGGATGATGGCGACTGGAAGGGCGCTGTCGGGGATGCTGAGTTCTTCTCGCAATTCGTCCATGATGCCGTCTTGCGGCGTCGTCAGGACGGTGCCCAGACCCTCGGCGCGGGCGGCGAGCATGATGTTCTGGATGCTGGGATAGATGCTGCTGCCGGCGAGCAGGCTGTCCGCCGCGCGGGCCAGATACAGATCGGAGAGCAGGCAGGGGATAATCCAGACCGGCGCGGCAGCGAAGTTGTCGAAGAGATTCTTCGCGCCTCGGTACATGCGTCGCTGTGTGGGGTCTTCGACCTCATCAGGATTGGGGAAGCTGCTACCGACGCGGCGCTCGAAGCTTGAGCGGATGGCCCCTGCGAGGCGCTCGCGCTTGTCGTCGTCGGTGACGACGAGGAAGCCCCAGGGCTGCGAATTACTGCCGCTGGGGGCCCAACAGCCGGCCTGGATGATCCGCTCGATTACCTCGGGGTCAACCGGCTCGTCGGTCCAGCGGCGGATGGCGCGCTGTGTCTGCATGACTTCGTAGATGTCATTGGTGGTGGTCATAGGGTCGATCTTTCGGTGTGTCGGGTCTGCCAGGTGAGGAGCCGCTTCATGGCGCGGGCGGCGTCGCGGATGTTGTAGTAGAGCGGGAGTCCGGCGTCGGAGATCATTCGCGACAACTCCGCGTTGGACTTGCCCTGGCGCTGATCGAAGTTGATCGGCACGACGATCGAGATTGCCATGCCGTACCGTTCGCGGGCTTCAGCGATCTCGGCAATCATCCGGCGACGGTTTTCAATCTGGTCGTCGCCAAAGAACCCGACTCCCCAGCTCATTCCGGTTTGGACGATGATTGCGTCGACGCTCGGATCCTCGGCGACTGCTTGCAGGGTTGGCCGAACCCGTTCTCCGTCCCATAGCGACATGGTGTCGACGGGATTGCGGATGCCGGTGCCGGCGACCGGTGTGACTTCGGCGAGACGTTTGAGGGTGTGGTCGCTGAGCGCGGGCAGTTGGAGTCCTTCGCGTTCGACGTCGTCGGCGCCCTGCACCGAAATGCCGCCTCCGCCGACGACCAGCCCGATCCTGGGTCCAGCCGGGACAGCGCCGAATCGCCAGCCGACGAGGAGGTCGACCATTTCCTGCATGTTGTTGACGAGGACGGCATTGGTTTGTCGTGCGGCAGCGGCCCAGATCTGACCGGAACCGGCCAGCGAAGCGGTGTGGGATTGGGTGGCCCGGCCGCCGGAGGGCAGGAGGCCTCCCTTAAGCAGGCCAACGGGCTTGCTGCGCGCCGCGCCGCGCAGCGAGCGGAAGAAGTCTCGCGCGTCGTGCATGCCTTCGATGTAAGCGCCGATGATCTCGGTGTTGGGGTCGTGCTCGGCATAGTCGAGGAGTTCGGCGGCGGAGACGTCGATCGCGTTGCCGAAGGAGACGACTTTGGAGAAGCGCAGGCCACGGAGCGCACCGTTGTAGGTGGCGTCGCTGGCGTTGGTGCCCGATTGGGAGAAGAACGCGACCGGCCCCGAGTCGGTTGGGAGCTGTTGTGTGAAGGAGACCTTGCCTTCGGGAACGTAGAGACCCAAGCAGTTGGGACCGATCAGGCGGATGCCGAGTTCCGTGGCTCTGGCTTTGAGCCGGTGCTGAAGTTTCTGGCGGTCGGCGATACCGGTCTCGGCGAATCCGGCGGTAAAGAGGTGAATCGAGCGGACGCCCTTGGCGGAGGCGTCTTCAAGCATGTCGAGGACGTAGGCGGCAGGGATGGCGCTGATCACGTGGTCGACGGGTCCGGGGATATCCGTGAGGCGGGCGTAAGCAGGCAGCCCTTCGATCTCGTCGGCTCTTGGGTTGACGGGGTAAATGTTCGGCTGTCCGGCGTCCTTGAGCGACTGGAGCCAGCCGCCGGGTCCGCGTGCGCCGCGGCTTCCTCGCGATGCTCCGACGACGGCGACGCCTCGCGGGTGGAAGATGGGATCGAGAGGATGGGGTCGGTCGGTGGTTGAGCTGTGGTTGGTCACGATTGAGAGTGTACGCGGTGGTTGGTTTGCGCCTCTTGGTTTGGCCCGAACTGAGGAGGCGAGCATCGGATCGTCCCGTGGGCTTCTACGTCTCCTTCAGTACCAACTCCTGTCGGCGGCGGACCGGCGCCCCCTTCAGCCTTCGGCAGCTTCCCCCGCGAGGGGGGAAGCGGGGATCGGAGTTAGTTATCGGGCTGTGGAGCAGCCGCCGGCGGCGAGGGGTTCGGGGGCGTCGTCGTGGAACTCGTCGAAGAACTGCTCGATTGCCGGTTTGTCGACGTCGTTGAGCGGGAGGCGTACTCCCCAGGCGACGAGCATGATTGGGGTGTCCAATCCGCCGTAGGGTGCCTGGATTGCGTAGTCGTTGTCGTTGAGATGCTTTGACATAACTTCGGTGATAGCGACGATGTCGTCGGCGCTCAACGCTGTTGGCGTGTACCAGAGGACGACTGCGCCGTGCTCCATGGCGTGGACGACCATCTCGAACAGCGGTGTAGAACTGTAGATGCCACAGGCCAGGGGAATGGGGGAATGTTCTTCGCCGTAAGGCGGGAACACGGTGTAGTCAGCCGGTTGGTTGCCGATCAGGTGAATCTGTTGGTCCGTCGTGTGTTCGTTGTCGTAGATCTCGAGTTCCGGACGATCTCGGATGTCAACGAAGGTCTGGCTGTCATCGGAGCCGCCGCCGCACGCCGACAAGACGAGCGCCAGCGCGGCTGCGAACATCGCAAGGGCAAGCCGGGGATGCAAACGACTCATTGCGATGAGGTTCCTGCCGACACTGTGCTGTCGCCGCGCTCAAGCCGATAGCGGTCGTAGTAGCCGTCGGGCGCGTTCTGGAGGAAGGCGGTGATCTGCTCGTTACCGTCTGCGTCCCATTGGTCGACGCGAAGCAGGGTTCGCCAGGCGGCGATCACGATAGTTGCGCCGCCATGCTCCTCGGCCAAACCTTCGACTGGCACGACTGCGAGCCGCTCACGGAACTGACGCAGGCTTTGCATCGCTCCGAGCAGGCCGCTGGTGTCTTCAGCATCGGTGTACGAGTTCGGGTCGTAGTAGATCACAACGCCGCCACGCTCCAGCAGCGGCAACATTTCAGCCGGTCGGGGAATGTTCTCGTCGTCTGGTAGATACACGTCTGCATCCGGCGATTCGGACGGTTGTGGGCCTGAGGTCGGCGGAGACGAGTTGTAGCTGTCGAAGGTCTCGCCCTCGCCCAGGTGTCGCCGCCCCTGATCGGGAAATGTCTGGACACCCTCGACCTGAGCCACTTCGTCGGGAGGGAAGAGGAGCTGCATCGCGAAGACGGCAATCATGGCTACCAGCAGACCACCAAGGAGGGCGACGGACATGCGCGGCATGCCGAAGATGGTGCCCCTCCGTTGCGGTTGATCAGCGGTTGCCGCGCCGGATCGTTTGCCGCCGCCTCGACCACGTTCGCTGGATTCGGCACTCGTTTCGCCTTCCGGCCGCCGCCCGACCTCGGATTCGCCGGAGTTTCCTGAGGGACGCGCGGGACGTCGTCGGCGCCGACGGCGTGCTGGCTGTTGACTCATCGTGCGACTCCTGCGGCGACCAAGGCGCCAAGTTCGTTCTTGCTCAGTCCCAGTTGGCCGCAGAGCACTTCGGCGGTGTGTTCACCGAGCATCGGCGCGCGCCGGCCGTGCGTCCAGGGAGTCTCGCTGAGGATGTAGGGAGCTCCGGGGAAGGTCACGGTGCGGTTTTGCTCCTCGTGTTCGACCTCGACGAAGAATCCGCGTGCGTGCCAGTGTTCGTCGTCGAGGCATTCGTCGGGCGTGCGGATGATGCTCCAGGCTGCGCCGGCGGCCTGTGCGCCAGCGTATATCTCTTGAGCGTCGTGGGCAGCGATGAAGTCGGCAATGTCAGCGAGCATCATCGCCACAGAGGGTTGCTGGAGTCCGAGTTGTCGCTTGCGACCGTCGAGGAGTTCGAAGTCGGACAGGTTCTCGCCCATGCCGTGTTCCTGAATGAACGCGACCAGCGCGAGCCAGCTCGCCTCGGAGCGTGGCATGCCGAAGATATTGATCAGGCGTCCGTCGGCGGTGGGATACTGCCAGGGTTCGGTTGGCTGTGGTCCAGCGTGTCGGCCAGCTTGACGGATCAGCGGATGCTGCTCGTAGAGGGCCCAGGGCGCTGATGACTCGATCGTGAAACCCAGGCACTCGTGCATGGCGATGTCGATGTGCTGCCCGAGCCCGCTCTGTTGTCGTTCGTAGAGAGCTGCGCATGCGCCGGTGGCAGCGAAGTATCCGGCGATGTGGCCGGCGTGATGTTCGGTGGGCCTGATCGGAGGGGTCCCCGGAATGTTGTCATAACCGCAACTACCCATCGGTCCGCCCAGGGCAATACCGACGCCGTCAGACCATGCGTAGTCGCGCCAGGGGCCGGTCTGTCCGAAGGGAGTGAGGCTGAGCACGACGAGTTCGGGATAGTACTCAGAGAGGGCAGCCGGGTCGAACGGTCGCGCTCGTCCCGGCTGCCATGTCTCGAGCACGATGTCTGCTTGCTCGGTGAGTTGGAGGAAGAGTTCTAGCCCGTCTGTACTGTGGAGGTCGAGTGCTACCGATCGCTTTCCGCCGGCGTAGTGCCACCAATACAGACTCCGTTCGGGGCCGGGTTGATCTTCAAGGAACGGACCGTAGCTTCGCCCGGCATCGCCGTCCGGCGACTCGATCTTGATGACGTCGGCGCCCAGACCTGCGAGCAGTTTGCCGGCGAAGTGGCCCTTTGGGTCGGAGAGGTCGAGGATGTTGATGCCGTCGAGCGGTCCCATAGCTAGCCCATCGCACCGTTCACCTGGAGTTCGGCGATGCGCTCGTCGCTGAGACCGAGCAGGTCACTGAACACGTACTGGTTGGCCTCGCCGAGCGGTGGACCAGGTAGGTCTCGATGCGCAGGAGTTCGAGAGAAGCGAATCTGCAGGCCATCGGTCAGATGCTCGCCGATGACTGGATGGTCGCGTGTGACAGTCCAGTCTCGAGACTTCATCTGCGGATCACGAACGACCAGGTCGACACCGTTCTGGACGACTCCGGCAGGCACATCGGCGCTCTGAAGACGCTGCATCAGCGCCCGGCCGTCCTGGCCGGCCGTCCAGGAACCAATCTGTTCGTCCAGTTCATCCTGGTGTCGCAATCGAGCGGGAAGCGTGGCGAAGCGTTGATCTGTCCGCCAGTGCGGATGATCGCTGGCGTTGCAGAACGATTCCCATTCGGCGTCGGAGGTACAGGTGATCATGATCCAGTTGTCGTCGCCGGCGGTGGGGTACGTGTTGTGCGGGGCGGCCTGCGGCCAAACGGATCGGTTGCCCGGGGGGTTGCCGGTTTGGCGGTAGCGACGGCCGTTGACGGTGTAGTCGAGCGTTGCCGGACCGGTCAACACCATGCCGGTTTCAACCTGCGAGAGATCGATCCACTGGCCTTGACCCGTGTCTCGACGGTGTCGCAGCGCGGCGGTGATTGCCGCGGCGGCGGTGAATCCGGCCATGTGATCGAGGTAGGAGTAGCCCCAGCCAGCCGGCTCGGGCGCTTCGGGCAGTCCCGACATGGCAGTCAGTCCACTGAGCGCCTGCGCGGTTGGTCCCCATGTCGAGTAATCGCGTAGCGGTCCCGAGTGTCCGAAGCCTGACAGTGAGACGTAGATGATCTCCGGATTCTCGGCCCGCTGTTCTTCGAAACTGAGGCCCCAGTTTTCGAGAATGCGCGACGAGTAGTTCTCGACCACGACATCGGAGATGCGAATCAACCGTTTGATTAAATCGAGGCCATCCGGATGCCGAGCATTGACGGTGATCGAGCGCTTGTTGCGATCGAGCCAATTGAACATGGCGCCGGAATCGGGCGGATTGAACCCGTTGGGGTGCGGTCGGCCGAATCGGATGGAGTCGAGCGTTTGCTCGTTCTCGACGCGGATGACTTCCGCGCCGAGATCGCCGAGCAAGCGGGTGCATGTGGGCCCGGCGACAATCCAGGTGAAATCGACGACGCGTACGCCGTCAAGCGGCGCGCGTGTGCTCAGATCGGGGTCACTCGGCTGTTTCTGACTCAAGCTCGGAGGCCTCGTCTTCCGCTTCGGCGCTGTGGAAGTGGCGCAGCGTCATTGCCGTCAGCAACAGGGTAGCGATGAAGACCCCATGCTGAAGCAGCGCGTTGCGGTCGCCGAGGATGATCGTACCGAATGAGAGGACGAGGAACATCAACACGCTGAGCGTGATGCCGATCTGGGCCATGTTCCAGCGTTGCGCATGGCGCTGCAGGAAGAGGCCAAGCGTGAGCAGGAAGACAACGCCGAGTCCGATCTCGGCGATGCCGACGAGGTAGGCCATGATTTCGGGGAGGGTGGAACTGGGGTCGTCTTCACCAGCCCCGATGCCGATGTTGGGCAGGAGTCTGGTGCGGAGCGCCTCGCTGAAGGTGACGCCGAAGTTGTTGTTGGCGAACTTGTCGATGCCGTTGAAGAGCCAGAACAGGCCCCAGTGCAGGACCAGGACGATGGAGAGGGGGATGCGCCTGCCGATGTTGACGAGGGCGTCGATCATATCGTGCTCCTAACTCCGCGTTGCAGAATGGACCGGTACCGCGAGAATAGGGAATTGGGAGCGCGTCGGGCATCGGAGCGGGGAGGGTCAGGCAGGTTCAAACTTGGGGAGCGTGAACTCGCCGGTGACGTCCTCGAAGTGGATTTTGACTCGCATACCGACGTGGATATCCTCGACCGGCACATTGACGAGGTTGGTATTCATCCGCGGGCCTTCGTCGAGCTGGACGACGGCAAGCGTGTAAGGAATTTCGGCCTTCCACGATGGGTGGTAGAGCTGGTGCATCCGCACCCAGGTGTAGACCTCGCCGTTACCGGTGGACTCTTTCCACTCCCAGTCGGTCGACCAATCCTTGTAGCAACGGTCGCTGTAGGGGAATTGATAGTGGTCAGCTGAGGGAAAGTACTGCAAGAGCAGCTTGTGTTCCTTGAGGCCGTCGAAGAAGGGCTGCGTGGTCTCGTCGGGGTTGGGCAGAGGTTTGTCGTAGGCCATGTGAGCGATGTCCTAGTTGGCGTTGGGCGAGAGGATGAGCGTGCCGTGAGTGTCGAGCGTGCCACCGTTGCCTGAGCAGAGGACGATGTCGTTCTTCTCGACTTGGCGTTCGCCGCCGGAGCCGCGAGCCTGGATGACGGCTTCCGACACCGGCGTCATGCCCCACATGTAGTAGGAGGAGAGCTGTCCGCCGCCGGTGTTGATCAAGGGGAGATCCGCTTCCGGATCGGACGGATCCTCGGGATATAGGCCAATCGCCTCGCCTGGCTTGGCCAGTCCGTAGTCCTCGATCGTGCGCAATACGGTGTACGTGTAGCAGTCGTAGAACTCGCAGATGTCGACATCGTCGGGACCGACGCCGGCCATCTTGTAGGCGGTTTCACCGGCGATGACGGCGCCGGAGGTGGTTCCCGTCTCGACCTCGGCATGAGGGAAGTTCCCTGGGTGGCCTTGTCCCATACCCCAGATGTAGGCGGGGTCGGACTGTAGATCGCGCGCGCGATCCGCTGTGGTGACAATCGTGCAGACGGCGCCGTTGGAGACGAGGCAGCAGTCGAGCAAGTGGAACGGTTCGACGATCCAGCGGGAGTTGTGGTAGTCCTCCAGCGTCAGCGGCTGGCGCATAGTTGCATGCGGATTGTCGACGGCGTAGCGGCGCTGAGCAACCGAGACCCTGCCCAAATCGTTATTGGTGATGCCATAGCGCTCCATGTATCGGCGAGCAGCGAGCGCGTAGGAGGTGTTGGCTCCGTAGAAGCCGAAGGCAGGCATGAGCGAGGCCATGCCTGAGGGTCCGCGTCGGCCAGCTCCACCGTAGGCTGCGCCGGCTGACCCGCCTTGCTGCAGCGGGGCGTCGGCGAAGATGCAGGCAACGTAGTTAGCCATGCCATGATTGACGGCCATGGCTGCGTACTGGATCATTGCCGAGGCAGTCGCGCCGTAGGAATTCATGTGGTTGAGCAGGCGCAAGTTGCGCAGTCCGAGGTAGCCCTGCAGCGGGATGCCGATGCCGGTACCCATCATTCCAGTGATGCCAGGGTTGACGAGGAGGCCGTCGATCTGGTCTTTTTCAAGGCCGGCGTCTTGGATGGCAAGCTTGATTGACTCTCCGGCAAACCAGGATGCGTCGTGTCCGTAGACCTTGCCCATTTCGGTGATGCCGAGGCCGCAGATGGCGGTTTGTCCTCTGATTGGATCGCTCATGTGAAACTCCTCGCAAGTCCGGCGTCAGTTTAGCAGCGGGCGTGTAGCGAGTCTGGGCTACTCTCAGCGAGTTCAGCTGAGGAATGAGAGATTGAACGGGTGCTTTTATGGCAGAGTCGATTGACGATGAAATGATCCAAGGAGAAGGCGAAGGAGCTCGCTTCTACTACGAGCTTGCGCGCACTGAACTCGACAGACAAATCGCCGCTGTCGACGCCCTTGACCGAAAACTCTCGGCGACCTTCACGTTGAGTGGCGCCCTGATAGCCCTAATCGCTGTGGCCTTCACGTTTCGAGAGAGCACATTATCACCTGGGCTTTGGGGAATTTTGGCTGCGATAGTTGTGATGTTTGTGCTGAATTCCATCTCCATATTCTTCGCTTACCGTTTGCGGCGTTGGAACATTGGCCCTGACCTTGGCGATTTCTCGGAATTCGCAGTCGAATACGAGCTGAACGATCTGATTGAATGGGTCGCGTCTGAAATTCAAGAATCCTGTGAGGAAAATGAGCGCACTCTCAGAGAGAAGGCGGGTTGGGTCCGACTCGCCACGGGGCTCACGCTAGTCAATCTCTGCCTCGCCGCAGCAGGAGCAGTAGTCGCTACATGGCCCTGGTGCTTTTGTGGATAAGGGGAAACGACTAGAGCCCTCTATCGAGAATCTTGGGTGGGCGACGCGGTGGTAGGTTTGGGTTTTTGGGCAGAGCGGGCTTCTTAGCTGCGCCCGCAGGCTTTTTCGCGTCTGTCATTTTCCATCTCTTAGCACCATGCTGGAACGACAACTTGATCGGCACAATTCCAGCTTAGAGCACCGTGATGTCTTCGCCGCCGTCGACGTTGATGGTGTTTCCCGTGACCCAGTTGGAGTTGTCGAGGCTGAGGCCGATGATGGCTCGGGCGATGTCTTCGGGCTCGGTGACTCGACCTGAGGGGTTGTGATTCTGGGCGAAGTCGAGCAGTTGCATCCCGGCCGGGATTTTCTCCAGTGCGGGCGTGTGGGTGATGCCTGCTTTGATCGCGTTGGCTGCGATTCCACTCGGCGCAAGCTCGACGGCTAGCTGCCGCAGATGTGCAGCGAGTGCAGCCTTAGCTGCAGAGACAGCTCCGTATTGCGGGATGACACGCATGTCCCCACCGGAAGTCATGCCGTAGATCTTGCTGCCTTCGCCGAGCAGATCGCGGCTGACCATGTCCTGCGTCCAATAGACGACGGAATTGGCCATGACGTCGATGGTCATTTCCATCTGTCGCTGGGAGATGGGCCGATCTTCTTTCTCGCCGATGTAGGGACCGAGCGTACCGAAGGCCAGCGAATGCAACAGGACGCGGACAGAACTGGGGCCATCCTGTCCATCGAGCTGTTCTCGCAGACCGTCGAGCATGTCGCCTCGCTTGGCAGCGTCGGCGGCGTTCATGTTGTGGAAGGATGCTTGCCGGCCGTGGCTCTCGATTTGACTGACGATTTTCTCGACATTTGCCATCGTCGAGCGGCGATCGAGGTGGACACCGGCGATGTTCATGCCGGCCTCGGCCAGGGCGACGGCGCAGGTGCCGCCGAAGCCCGATGATGCTCCGAGAATCAAGGCCCACTGTCCGTCAAGTTGAGGATGTCGCACGGATTGGCTCCCTGCAGATTGGTCAGATCGGAATAGGTGAGGACTTAGAGTCGCTGCGCGTTGGTGAAGCGCCTTACGACTTCAAAGAGGATTTGGATGCCGGTGTTGAGACCTTCGATCGGTGTACGTTCGTTGTGGCCATGCACGCCCGCGGCGAGCGAGGCATCCATCAAGGTTGGCACGAAGCCGTACGAGTGAACGCCGTGCCGACGCAGGACCCTGGAATCCGTGAATCCCACGCACGTGGATGGAATGACGAGCGCGCCTTCAACCTGCTCGCGCACGACGTCCTCGATCACGCTGACCATTTCGGTCTCGAAACTGCTTGACGGACCCATGCTGCCGAAGACGACTTCGACGCTGACTTTTTCGTCGTCGATCACGTCTCGCATGCTCTTGATGAAGTCGTCGTAGGACTCTCCAGGCAAGAGTCGGCAATCGAGCGTGGCTTCGGCGTCGGCCGGGATCACGTTGTGCTTGATGCCGCTGGTTGCGCCAGTGTTGGAGATGGTGTCGCGAGTGACTGCCGCAAAGGCCGGATAGGTCTGGCACAGTTTGTTCAGGCTGGGGGCGGAGCCGGCCCAGGCGTTGGCGTCGCGCATCCGCTGGATCGCTTCGGCGGTGTGCGGCTGGACCGTGACTGCTCGATCCCAGTTCTGAATGGCGAAGAGCGCGCGAATCAGACGCTCGACGGCGTTGTCGCTATGCGGCGTTGAACCGTGTCCGGGTTGACCCTCGGCTCGCAGTTTGAGCCACAGTGGCGACTTCTCGGAGGGCGAGCAGGCGAACACGGGGCGATTGGAACCAAGCAAATTGAGGGCCCCCATACCACCTTCATTGAGCGCGAACTCGGGCTCGGTGATCCAACCCTGCTCGTTCTGGTCGAGCCACTCCATTCCGTAAGCGGAGCCAGCTTCTTCGTCGGCCACGGCGAGAAAGATGATGTCGCGATTGGGTGTGAGATTAAGGCGCTTGAAGAGCAGCATGACCAGCAGCTCAAGCGTGCCCATGCCCTTCATGTCGAGAGCGCCGCGTCCCCAGAGCATGCCGTCCTGCTCGACGGCGGCAAATGGGTCAACATCCCAGAATTCTTCCTGCACGGGCACGACATCGGTGTGGTTGAGGAGCATCAACGGGCGTTCCTCGCCAGTTCCGTTGAGACGCGTGCGCATTGAGACTCGGCCCGGACCGGCCTCAACGTATTCGCACTCGTAGCCTTCGGCCTCGAGGAGGGTGGCGAGGAACTCTGAGGCGGCCTGTTCGTTCCCAGGCGGATTGGATGTGTTGATGCGGAGGTAGTCGCGTAGGACCGACGTGATTTCGGCGGTCACGTCGTCCCAGTTGACGCCTAGTTGGGGTGTCGTTGTCATGGGTCGAGTATACGCATCGACCGAGGGGCGACAGGGCAGTGTCAGTCAGAAACGTCGGCGAGGACGCTCTTGACCTCTGCGGTGATTCGGGACATCAACTCGCCGGCCTTGTCGTGTATTACGACCGCGCAGTACTGAGAGATGATTGTGGGATCGAGGTTGACTTCGATCATCGGGTGTCCGCGCTGTCCGATAGCGAAGGCGAAGTCGGCTGCCGGCGAGACGACGGCAGTGGTGCCGACGAGAATGACGCAGTCGGCTTTGGAAGACTCTTCGTAGCAGCGCTGGAGGCAGTCGGGCGGAATCGATTCGCCGAACATGACCGTATCGGTCTTGACGATGCCGCCGCACTTGTCGCAGCGAGGCGGGAAGAGCTCGGGAATCTCATCAAACGGCGAGCGTGTGTTGCAGTTGATGCATCTGAGAAGGGTGGTGCAGCCGTGAATCTCGGTCAGGCTCTGCGCTCCGGCGACACGGTGCAAACCGTCGACGTTTTGCGTGATGATGTGCTTGAGAATGCCGATGCGCTCGAGCTCGGCCATGGCGTAATGGGCATCGTTGGGTTGAGCGTTGGCGATGGTGGCCGTCAGTTCATCCGGGTTTCGGCGGCGTTCCGCGACACTCTGCCACCACTCAGCCGGATCGGCGGAGAACTCCTCGTACTGGTTGAGCGGCGGTTCTCCATGCTTCGTCCAGAGACCGTCTTTGCCCCGGAATGTGGGAATGCCCGACTCGGCCGAGATACCGGCTCCGGTCAGCGCGATGCAGTAGTGCGATTGGGCTAACAGCGCAGCCGCACGTTCGACGGAGTCCTGATGCTCGTCTGATATCCGATCGGCCGGGGTTGGCATGCGCAAAATGTCCTCAGATACGACAACGCCCCCTAGCGGGGGCGCATCTTCTTGTGTGCATTCGGCTCCCTAGAGGGAGCCCGGCCTGTCAACTTGAAGGACTCCAAAGATCAGATGGATATTCAGCTTTCGCATCGAATCCTCCTCTCAATTCCCAACCGCGTTCATAGTAGCTGATCGCAAGGGATTTGTCACTCGGACTCGAATCAGGGCAAACTGCGTTAAGCTGCTGACGTAATGAGGGTGGCTGATAACCATCTGTTGACTGAGGGGCCGAACGGATGCTGAGATTGGCCGAGCCGCTACTCAGTAGTTGCATGGGCGGCTGGGCCTTGGTCGAGAGTCCGCCGCAGCGGACCGCCGTTACCGGACAACAATGGTCTCTCTTGATCGTCACAACCGCGGCATTGGTGGCAATGCTCGCCGTCGTGTTCGATCTTCGACTTTCTTCCGATGGGGCAGCGCTCATGGATTTGCCCGCGGCGACAACCGTGGAGTCTCCACGCGGCGAGGCGCGCACTCCCGCGACCGTGCCACCGCCCACTTCGTCCCAGCAGCAGCGGAGTGAAGTGGCCAGCCCCGCAGCAACTACGGACGCTCTTTCCTCTCCAGCAGAAGCGAGCACGCAACGAACAGAGCTCACGTCGCCGGCGCGATCAATCGAAGCGGAACAAGGCGAAGCAGCGGCAACGGCTGAAACTTCGCAGGCAGTAGCCGATACTCGACAAGCAGAGGCGGCTTCAACAGGTGCGGCAGCAAGCGCAGCGTCAAGCGATGCTGCCGTGCTTGACGATCCGGCGTCGCGGATTCGTGACTACCTGGGACTGCACGCGGCGGCGCAGTTGCCGGTGTCGTTCACGTACGAGGTTCAGGCGGGCGATACCGCGTCGAGCATCGCGACACGGTTCGGGCTCGAAGAAGCCACGGTTCTGTTCAACAACTTTGACATCTACGACCCGAATCACCTGAGAGTGGGTCAGGCATTGAAGTTGCCGCCCGTCAATGGGCTGGTCTACACGGTGCAATCTGGCGATCGCTTTGATCATTTGATGGAGAACTACCAAAGCGACCGACAGGCGACGCTGGCCTACCCAGCCAACAAGATATCGAGTCCTGACCAGATCTATGCCGGGCAGAAGTTGCTGCTGGTGCATGGGTCGGCATCGCTCCCGGGAACCAGCAGCTTCGCGACCGCCAGTTCTGGCGGCAACGGGGGCACACAGGTCTGGACAGTGCCGACCTTCATCTGGCCGTTGGGATTCGACGAGATCAGCGACCTGTTTGGCACGCCACGTGCGAACTCTGTGGGCTACCACACCGGGGTGGACTTTGTCGCGGCAGTCGGCACGATTGTTGGTTCGGCGGCGGCGGGTCAGGTGTCGGTGGCGACATGGGATCCGTCCTACGGCAACTGGATTGAAATCAACCACGGCGGCGGATATCGGTCGCGTTATGCGCACTTGAATGAAATTTGGGTTCGCGAGGGAGAATGGCTTGAGTCGAACGCCTACATTGGAACCGTGGGAAACACAGGAAATTCCTCAGGTGCACACCTGCACTTCGAGATCATCGTTGACGGCCAAACGGTGAATCCGTTGGCCTGGTTGAACTAACCGATTTCGCTCACATGCTCGGGGTGCAGCAATGCGCCGCTCGAGGCGGAGGTTTGCATGAATGCAGGAGAGCCTGGATTCGATCCAGCAGGTTGGACCCACGATTACGCGACGACCAACGGAGTCCGCCTGCATTACGTGACCCAGGGTGAGGGCCCGCTGGTCCTGTTGCTACACGGCTTTCCCGAGCACTGGTACTCGTGGCGGCACCAGATTGGCCCGTTGGCCGAGGCGGGATTCCGAGTCGTCGCACCTGACTTGCGGGGCTACAACCTGTCGGACAAGCCTCGCGGTGGATACGACATCAAGAACTTGACCAAAGACGTACGGGGGTTGATCAGAGCCCTTGGCGAGCAATCGGCAACGATCGTCGGGCACGATTGGGGCGGCGTGATCTCGCTGCAGTTCCCTATCGACTATCCCCGATCTTGCGATCGGTTGATCGTGATGAACGCCCCGCTGGTCCGCTCGTGGTACTGGGGCAAGCGGAACTACCCGAACAACACCTATGCGCTGTTGATGCAAGTGCCGGGCCTCTCCGAGCGCAAGGCTTGGGCAGACATTGACGAGACGACCAGCCGAGTCTTCAGAGGCGTCGGCGACAACGAGGATGCATTCACTCAGAACGATCTCGAAACATTCGCGGAGGCGCTGAAGCAGCCGAACGCGCTGTCATCGGCGATGAAGTACTACCGATCGATCTACTGGCCGAACTGGTTCCTGACCTGGCCTGACCGCAATGCGCGAATCACCTGTCCGACCCAGTTCATCTGGGGCCGGGAGGACCGCGCGGTGCGGTTGCCGTTCATGGAAGAAGCCGCTGAACGGGTGGACGATTTGCGGACCGTGTTGATTGATGACGCCGGCCATTGGGTCCAACAAGAGAAGCCTCAGGAAGTGACCGCAGCGATGCTGGACTTCCTGGCGCCGAACGCCGTTGGAACGCCACCGCAATGAGCGACCCGTCGACCGAGTCCGAACCGGTAGGCATCTGGACTCATGGATTTGCCGATGGAGCCGGTGGGGTTCGGTTGCATTACGCCGAAGCCCGTCCCGAGGGCGACCTAGATTCCGCGCCGTTGGCGATTTTGCTGCATGGCTTTCCCGAGTTCTGGTGGTCGTGGCGGCTACAGATCCCGGCTCTGGCGGCTGCGGGGTATTGGGTCGTGGCGCCCGACCTTCGTGGATACAACCTCTCCGACGCTCCCTCGGACGTGCAGGACTATTCGATGGACTTGCTGACGGAAGATGTGCAACGTCTGATCGCTCACTTCGGTCGTGCACAGGCCGTCATCGTCGGTCACGACTGGGGTGGGGCGGTGGCCTGGCAGTTCGCCATGGATTATCCGGCATCCGTTGAGCGGCTAGTCGTGATGAATGCGCCGCATCCGGAGCGCATGGCGGAGGCATTTGGCGGCAAAATCAACTTCCGCCAGATCGGCCGCTCTTGGTACATGTTCGTGTTTCAGATTCCAAGGCTGCCCGAGCGCTGGTTGGCCACCAATGACTACGAGCGCGTGGGCTGGGCGTTGCGCGACAGCGCCGCACATCCCGAGGCGTTTCCGCCTGAGGTATTGCAGGAGTATCGCCGGGCGGCGGCGCGAAACGGCTTGACGGGGCCGCTGCACTTCTATCGCGCGGCGGTCCGCGCCGCAGCGCAGGACTCTCGAGCTCGTCTAGGTAAGCGGTTCGTTGGGCTGGCTCAGGCGCTTGACAGTGTGCTTGGGTCCGCACCCGCGGAGGCCACGGAATTCCCTGTGATCTCTGCGCCGACGCTGCTGCTCTGGGGAGAACGCGACACGGCGCTGGGCAAGGAACTGACCGAGGGCATGGACAACCTGTTCGGCGGCCCATTCGAGATTACGTATCTGCCGGACTGCGGACATTGGGTGCAGCAGGAAGGCGCGGAAGACGTCAACCGGCTGATGCTGGAGTTCCTCGAGCGTTACCGCGAGAACTAGCGCGGCCCACGCTGGAACAGCGACCCTCTTAGGTCAGTGGCGAGTCAGGGTCGACATCGGTGGTTGCGGCGATCCAGTAGCGATGCCTGATGCCCATTGATAGTTCCTCGAGGTCACGCGCCACCTGTCGCTCGGTCGCGGCATCGAGTCCCGCGCCACCGCAGACTCCGGTCAGCATCGAGCGTTTGAAGATCAGTCCCACTGAGGCGTCGACGAAGGACAGGTCTCGCGCCTTGTGGGCGAGGAAGTACTGCATGTCCTTTGAGTCGAACGGCATCGGGCCGAGGCCATCGGTGGGCCACAGACCCCAACCAAGGTAACCGCCGCGCGCAACGTGCTCGCGGACTGCGCGGTGATGCTCGATCACATCGTCGACGTGTCCCTCACGAGCATCGAAGTGGATCAGGTTGGGCCGAGAGTCGAGAATTCGAGTCCAGTTCGGTGAAGCACAGCAGTGGATGCCGGCGAGCGCGCCGACGCGCTGGACGGGCTCGATCGCGGCGCGCAGCACTGGAATGACTTCACGCCAGGGAAGTGGGATGGCTGGTTCTCCAACAGAAGCCAGTTCGGGCTCGTCGAAGAGCATGATCACCTGTTGGCCGAGCCGTTGAAAGACTCGCGCTTGCTCCGCCGCTGCGGCGCCGAGCCATGCCGCGAGTTGTTCAAGGGTTTGCAGACTCTCGTGCGGGGCCTTGCCGGAGGCGTCGCGAGTCCAACGCGACAGCGTGAGCGGGCCGACGATCTGACCTTTGACGACATTCGACTTGCGTTCCTCAGACACTGTCGGCAACCGGTCGAGGAGCTCGTACAGGCCTGCGGCGCGATCACGAGGCGGCAGACCGGCATCGGCTATGTCGGACTCGGAAAGCGAGCCCGACCAGGTGATGTACTCGCCGTCCCACGACGCTCCCGGTAGGGAGAGCGCGGTCTGCGGGATCATCTGTTCCTCGGGCGTGCGGTTCGGCAATTGCGGCCAGAACGGGAGGCGCCAGTAATCTTCGAGGACTTCGGCAGTCGCTTCGCTGGCGTCGGTGTGTCGAGTGGATCCGATGCCGCAAGGCAGCAGGGGCAAGTGAATAGGAGCGTCCACGTTCTCAACGCTTTCTGTGGAGATGTGGGCAGGGGTAGTCGCCAAGCTGGTCGGCGCAACTAGTGTACCCGTGCATCCGCCGGAATCAGGACGAGGTTGAGGCGCAGTGAACGACCAGCGGTTTCCGCTTCGAGAACTCGTCGGGTGTACAAACGCGCTCGATAGTGGCTAGACTAACTGTCCAACTGCTAAGTCAGTTGAACATTTGGACATCACCCGATCGGCGCTTGACTGCTTGCCGAGCCGGGGACACAACATAAGCGACGACCATGGTCGCATGCTTGCCATTCTCAGGTGGTGAACAGGTGTGCTACTATTGTCAATGTAGGAGTAATGGACATGACTCGCGCCGACGACCACACTGATGCTGCTGATGAAGCGACTGCCGCATTCGCGGGAGAAACGACTGTTGAGGAGACCACTTCCGCCCAGCCTGTTGCACGTGTCGTCCGCGAGCCGCTGATTAGCCGCCACTTCACCCAGCCTGGTGAGGATGTCTACGCACAGATTGAATGGACGTATCGCACGGCGGCGATCACGTCTGATTCCGGCGAGGTGATCTTCGAGCAGACCGACATCGAGACGCCATCGTTCTGGTCGCAGACGGCGACGAACATTGTGGCCTCCAAGTATTTCTGGGGCGAAACCGGCACGCCTCAGCGCGAGACGTCGATGAAAACCCTGGTCGATCGCGTGGCCGAGACGATCACGCGATGGGGACGCGAGGGTGGCTACTTCAGCGACGGCGCGGCGGCCTCGGCATTCTTGCAGGAGCTGCGCTTTCTGCTGATCAATCAGTACGCGGCGTTCAACTCGCCGGTCTGGTTCAATGTTGGCATTGAGGAGACACCGCAATGCTCGGCCTGTTTCATCAACTCTGTCGAGGACTCGATGGAGTCGATCATGGACCTGGCCAAGCGCGAGGCGCTGCTGTTCAAGTGGGGTAGCGGCACGGGCTCGAACCTGTCGACGCTGCGATCGAGCCGTGAGTCGCTGACCGGCGGCGGCAAGGCGTCGGGACCGGTCTCGTTCATGCGCGGCTATGACGCGTTCGCCAATGTGATCAAGTCGGGTGGCAAAACGCGCCGCGCGGCGAAGATGATCATCCTCGACTCGGATCACCCGGACGTGATGGAGTTCATTGGCTGCAAGGCCGACGAAGAGCGCAAGGCGTGGGCGCTGATCGATGCCGGGTACGACGGCTCGCTCAATGGCGACGCCTACTCTTCGGTGTCGTTCCAGAACGCGAACCACTCAGTCCGCGTCGCCGATGAGTTCATGCAGGCGGTCGAAGCGAACGGGATGTGGGCGACTCGCGAAGTGGTCAGCAAGAATGTGGTAGAGCAGATTCCGGCTCGTGAGATCCTGCGCGCCATCTCGGCTGCGACGCATCAGTGCGGCGACCCCGGGATGCAGTTCGACACGGTGATCAACGACTGGCACACGTGCTCGAATACCGACAGAATCTATGCGTCAAACCCGTGCTCCGAGTACATGTTCCTGGATGACACGGCTTGCAACCTGGCTTCTCTGAATCTGCTGAAGTTCTATGACCTTGAGACGCACGAGTTCGACGTCAATGCGTATCGGCATGCTTGCCGCGTGATCATTACGGCGCAGGAGATTCTGGTCTCCAACGCCTCCTATCCCTCGCCTCTGATCGGCGAGAACTCGGAGAAGTACCGGCCACTGGGGCTTGGCTACACGAATCTCGGCGCGCTGCTGATGGCTCGTGGACTGCCCTATGACTCGGTCGAGGGTCGGGCGCTGGCCGCGACGGTGACCGCTTTGATGACCGCTGAGGGATATCTGCAGTCTGCCCGGATCGCGGAACGAATCGGTCCATTTGCCGGATTCGCCGACAACCGCGAACCGTTCCTGCGCGTGATGCGTAAGCACCAGGCGTCAGTCGGCAGGATCGACGGGCTGTCGAGCGTGCCTGTGGACGTTCGCGCTGCCGCGGACGACGCCTGGCGTCAGGCGGTTGAGCTAGGCGAGGCGCATGGCTATCGCAACGCGCAGGCGACGGTGCTGGCTCCGACCGGCACGATCGCCTTCATGATGGACTGCGACACGACCGGCGTAGAGCCCGATATCTCGCTGGTCAAGTACAAGAATCTGTCCGGCGGCGGCTACTTCAAGATCGTCAACCGCACGGTGCCGGCTGCGCTGCGGCGCCTGGGCTATGCCGAGGACGCAATCGAGCGCATCGGTGAGCACATCGACGAGACGGGAACGATTGAAGGCGCGGCGGACCTGAATTCGCAGCACCTGGCGATCTTCGACTGTGCGTTCAAAGCTCAGGCGGGGCAACGAACTATTGCTCCTTCCGGTCATATCCGGATGCTGGGCGCGGTGCAGCCGTTCCTCTCCGGCGCGGTCTCGAAGACGGTCAACGTGCCCGAGCACACCACCGTCGACGAGATCATGCAGACCTACATCGACGCATGGAAGCTGGGCGTCAAGGCCGTCGCGATCTATCGCGACAACTCGAAGCGGATTCAGCCGCTGGAGACCGGCGAGCGCAGCGGTCCCGCGGTGGCGCAGGTCGCGGTTGACCCGGGACCATCGTCGCCGATGGATGAACCTGTCGTCATCGAGAGTGCGAAATCGCCGCCGGCGTATCGCCGCCATCGATTGCCCGACGAGCGCAGCGCGCTGACCCACAAGTTCACGATCGGCGAGCACGAAGGCTATATGACGATTGGCGAATTCGAGGACGGTAAGCCAGGCGAGGTGTTCGTACACATCTCCAAGGAAGGCTCGGCCGTTTCGGGGCTGATGGATGCGGTCGGCACGTTGACATCGGTTGCGTTGCAATCAGGTGTTCCGCTGTCGACGCTGGTCAAAAAGTTTGCGCACATGCGCTTCGAGCCAAATGGCTGGACGCGGTCGAAGGAGATTCCGCATGCGGACTCGATCCTCGACTACGTGTTCCGCTGGATGGGCACGAGATATCTGAACGAGGACTCCTCGGACACGGTGGCCCAGCAAGCGCGGATGGCGATGTCGGCAGACGAGGTCAAGCTCGCCGATGAGTCGGCTGGACCGTCGCCGGTGACTCCGACGCCGGTCGCGGTTCCATTGGTGGACTCCTCGTCGACGGCCGGATTCCAGAATCAGCTCGACGCTCCACCATGTGCGGAATGCGGATCGATCATGGTCCGTTCCGGATCGTGCTTCCGTTGCATGAACTGCGGCGGAACGTCAGGCTGCTCATAGCGAGCTCAGTCTGATTCCTTGAGTTCCTTGAGCAGCGCCTGGCGCCGGCGCTCGTACTCGGCCTGCGAGAGTGCCGTTCGCTCACGTTCGAGCGCTTCGAGCTCTGGCGATGTCGGAATCTTCCTGGCAGGTCTTGGGCTGTCGGAGTGCGTGGTCTCAGACGCTGATTGGTCTGGTGTCGCGCTCGGTGTTGGTGGCAATGTCGGGGCGACTCGTGGCCCAGAAGGCGCCGGTGGTGGCATTCGCACTTCGCTTTGAGCAAATGCGGCTCGCTCGGTCGCCAGTTGGGGCGCATCACGCCGCACGACGACGAGCGTTCCAACGAAGCGATCATGAACGCACTGGCGATCGGGATTCATCAAGATCCAGCCGGCGTTGATGATCGGTCCGAGCAAGCTGAACGCGTAACCGACGAGACCGAGTAGCAGGCGTTTGATCAACAGTTCCCGCACCCACATGCGTTGTGGCGTGATCGGCTGACCGGACTCTGAAATCACGTACAGGTTGAGCAGCGACTTGGCCGGTGACTGACAGTCCCGCGAGGAACTCCACATCCAGACCAACCAGACCGGCAGCAGCAGGAAGATCAGGAGGTCCAGAAGCTCTCCGCCGAGGCGGAGCCGGTAAGGCGCTGCGTAGTCGCCTGAGGTGGGATGAGATGTGAGCACGCCGCACTCGCTGCAGAATGCTCCGACGCCGGGATACTCAGTGCAGACGGGGCAACTCTGGGGGCGCAGCGCACTAGTACTGCTCGGGTTGGGCGTAGGCATGGTTCGCCCTCCGCCAGGAGGCTAGGGCAGTTGGCTGATCAGGCCCAATCGGCCCAATCGCCAGCGTGCCATGCGCCCATCGGGTGTCATCGGGGCTCCTTGATGCGTTCAACGACGAGCGTGCCCATGACCTTGTCGTGCAGCGTCTGGCGGTCGCGGTCCCAGAGCAACCAGGCGGCGTCGAAGAAGGAGACTGCCCAGAACAGCACGGTCAGCCAGAACCAGAGGATGAGGAATTCACCGACGGAACTGGCGACCGCTCCCAACCCGACGAGCAAGGCCACGGCGATCAAGCCGACCGCTGCGTCCCAACCAAACTCGCGGAACCAGACATAGCCAGTCGTTGGCTGTTCGCCATCGGTTCTCAGGATGTACAGGCCCAAGAGCGATTTGCCTGGCGATTGACCTCGACGGGCGACGATTGCCAACCAGACCAGCCAGCCGATGCCGATCGTCAGCCAGATAATCAGGTAGTCCAGCAGAAAGGCTCCGAGTCGTGACCAGCGCGACGCTGCAAACGAGCGTCGCTGAGGGTCGCGGCTGAGAACATCGCAACTGGCGCAGAAATAGGCACCCGGTCCAGTCGGCCGATGGCAAGAATCACATTCAAGGACGAACGTCCTGTCCGAGGACGAAGTCATAGTGCACGAAGCTCCGCGCTGGTTTGCTTGACCGGCCGGATGCTGATGACCAACGTGCCGAAGACGCGATCGTGGAGCGTCTGCCTGTCGGGGCTGAAGAAAATGGCGACACCGTCGGCCACGACCACCATCGCGATCAGCACGACCACGATGCTGGCGATCGCAGAATCCGGGTACAGGGAGCCGATCAGGAGCATGGGCACATTGACCGCGATGCGATACCCGACTTCACGCGCCCACATCAGCTTGCGTGAGGCAGATGCACCATCTGTGCGAACGACCTGCGTCGAGACGAGCTGTTTGCCAGGCGTCTGACCGCGACTCGCAATGGCAGCGAACCAGATCAGCCAGATCACGGAACCTAGCCAGAGTTCGAGCGATAGCAGGCCTCCGACACTGGCCAAAGTGATGATTAGGCCAATCACGCTTGGAATCAGTCCGTCGGCAAGGGCGCCCATGAAGCGTGACAATCGGGTCGCCGCGTAACGCGGCGAGTGGCCATGTTCAGCGTCCGAGCGAAGCACCTGGCAAGACGTGCAGAATTTGACTCCCAGATTGGTGTTCTTGCCGCAGGCAGCGCAAATCGCTCCGAACAATCCTCGGGGCGGCGGCGCTGACTCTTCTAGAGGCTCGAATCGGCCCATGTACTGCGCTCCATATGCGGCGCTCCTGGCCCTGAGCTTAGTAGGACAAGGCTGAAGGTCGGTAGTCTCCGCTGCGCAGCGCCTTCATGAGATCGTCCACGCTGCGGATATCTGCCTCGAACTCGGTTGCGGCCGTTCCGACCTCGTGCAAGGCATGGGAATCGCTGCCGCCGATCGGTGGGAGCGGCCTGTTCCGTCCGCGGGACGACGCGCTTTGATTTTGCAGCGGCCCATCGCAGCCGTTCAGGCCTTCGACGCCGTCGAACAACTCCATGGCAGCTCGCGGGACGCGCAAGCCGGGATCTCGGGCGGGATGGGCCAAATACATCAGGGCGTTGTGCTCGTCGCATAGCGCTCGCAGGCGTTTGGCATCCGTGATCCGGGGCACCAGCGACGCCAGACCATAGACCAGCACATGCCCGAGTTCGGTCGTCACTTCCACTCCCGGTAGCACGACAATGCCGACTTGCTCGGCAAGCCGGGCGGCTCGGTCGGCCGCCCAGACGACATCGTGCTCGGTCAGGATGACGCCGTCGATGCCTCGCTCGGCTGCTCGTGCGAGCGCTTCGTGGGGCAGCAGGTTGCTATCGGTCGAGTAGACCGACGTGTGGGTGTGCATATCGATGAGCATGTAGGCAAGCGTCACGGGTGCTGGAGTGTGGGTCAACCTCATGCCTGGACAGGCAAGCGCGCAACTCGGTTGTACGATTCGCACGTGAGACTGATTGAGATGACCGCCGCGTTCGTCGAAGATGAACGGCAGCTCGATGGCAGCCGACACGTTGAGATCGTGGGCGATACTGATGTCGCCGACGCTGCGTTGAGGTTGGTTGTCGACCGCGACGGCCAGGTCGAGGAGGCTGAGTTGAGTCTCGAGATTCACGAGGGATCGGACGGCAGATTCGCAGTGATTGAATTTGATCGAGACGCTCAGGGCGCGTCGCCAGACAACCTGGATCTGCAGTTGAACGGCATCGGAGGCCAACTTGTGCTGCGTCAACGCGACGACGGCGATATTGATCTGTCCCTGACATTGTTCGGCGCGCCAGGAGACCAGGCGTGAGTCGGGTCGCGGTCCTTGCCGGCGGCGTGGGAGCTGCGAGGTTTCTCGACGGTCTGGTTAGAGTCGTTCCGCCAACAGATGTCACTGCCATCGTGAATGTTGGCGACGACATGGAGTGGTCTGGTTTACACATCTCCCCCGACCTCGACACGGTCAGCTACACACTGGCCGATCTCGTCAATCCGGAGACCGGCTGGGGACTCCGTGGCGAATCTCGCCGGACGCTGGACCGGCTCTCGGAACTGGGTGGTCCAGGCTGGTTCATGATTGGCGACCTCGATCTGGCCACACACCTGTATCGGACACATCGGTTGTCACAGGGCGACCCGCTCTCAGCGATTACCCGGGACTTGACTCGCCGACTCGGTCTGGAACTGGCAATCACTCCGGTCACCGATGATCGGTTGCGGACTGTGGTACAGACTGATTCGGGCGAGCTGGCGTTTCAGGACTACTTCGTGAGACGCCGAGCGTCTGATCCGGTTCATGCCCTGCGATTCGATGGCGCAGACAGTTCCAGTCCCGCGCCGGGCGTGATTGATTCCTTGCAGGAGGCCGACGTCATCGTCATCGCGCCGTCGAATCCGTTCCTCAGCATTGACCCGCTTCTTAGCGTTCCAGAAGTACGCGACTCGGTGACATCGAGTGCGGCGCCGGTGGTTGCGATTAGTCCGATCATTGGCGGTCAGGCGGTAAAGGGTCCGGCGGCCGACATATTGCAGTCCCTTGGCCACGATGTCTCGGCCCTTGGCGTGGCGCGAATCTATGGCTCGCTCGCCGATGTCTTCATTCTGGACGAGGAGGATGCATCGCTGGCGACCGAGATTGAAGCAGAAACGGGGGTGCGCGTCGTCGTGATGGCGACACTGATGAAGGACGTGGAGGCGAAGATGGCATTGGCGTCGAGCACACTGAAGGCGGCGCTCGATGCCGGCTGACACACCGGACGTGGTTGCGGTTGTTCCGGTTCGCGGCCTACCGGCCGGTAAGCGTCGGTTAGCGGCGCTATTGGATGTCGATGATCGCAACGCGCTCGTGCTGGCGATGCTGGATGACGTCGTAGCGGCGCTCGTGGCGGCGGAGTCGATTGATCGGGTGGTGATTGCCTCGCGAGACTCAGAAGCTCGAGACGAAGCGGCGCGACTGAACGTGGGTTTCCTCGATCAAACCGAGCTGCGCCTGGGCTACAACCGCGCGGTCTCGTTTGCGCAGGAAGCACTGTCGGACGCTGGCGCGCTGTTGATTGTGCCGGCGGATGTGCCGCTGATTACGCCGGATGCAGTGGACCTGGCGGTGTCATCTGCACCCGACGGCCCGGCGGTCGTCGTGGCGCCAGCACATAACGGCGGCACGAATGGTCTGTTTCTGCGACCGCCGGACGTCATCGCGCCGCAGTTTGGTCCGTCGTCTGCGCGTGCGCATGCACAATCGGCTGCGGCAGCGGGTGAGGCCGGGGTTCCGTTCCGCGAGGCACGGATCGATGTGTGGGCGTTCGATCTTGATACGCCGGCCGATCTGCAGTGGCTCCAGGAAGTGCTGCCGGATTTGCCTGAGGAGATTGCGCCGAATACTCGACGCTGGCTGGCCGCACATGTCGAGGGGACAGGGAAGTAGGTTGAGCGACTTCACACCCACCCAGGAAGGCGAAAAGCTACGAGCAATCGATTCACTTTGGCCTGTTGAATTCTCTGGAACAACTCCGTCATACCCGCGCTTGCCGCGGGTATCTCGCTGAGTTACCCACTGACGTTTGTGCTGTACGCGTCGAGATTGCCGCGACGGAGCGCGGCAATGACGGAAAAGAGCACAACGGCGACATCAATTTCCCTACGCGCGGGGCAGGCCGAAGCCTCGCTGGGCGATGATGTTTCTTTGCAGTTCGTTTCCTCCGGCTCCGAAGGTTGGCATGACTGCGGCGAGGTAGCCGTTTTCGGAGGAGCCGTCGATTGGCGCTCTCGGGTCATTGCCGTTGAGCTGTCCGTAGAGTCCCATGGCGTGCAGTGAGAAGTTCTGCAGACGCTGCATCATCTCGGTGGAGAAGATCTTGACCTGGCTGGCCTCGTAGTTTGGCGACTCTTCACGCTTGAGCATGTCGAGGATGCGGAAGCTCAGGTGTTGCAGGACTTCGAGTTGAACCTTGAACTCGGCCATCGTCCCCTTGATCCCGGCGTCGTCGATTGGGCGGCCCATCGGTGTGTCGGACTTGGCCCATTCCATCAAGTTGTCGTACACGGCCCGCACTGATGAGACGGTGAAAATCGAAATCCGTTCGCGGTCGAGCGCGTGGGCAGCGTAGTACCAACCGCGGTTCTCTTCTCCGACGAGGACGTTAGTCGGGACGCGCACGTCTTCGAAGTACACCTCGTTGGTTCGGTAGCCGGCCATCGTCCAGAGCGGCTTGACCGTGATGCCTGGAGACTTCATGTCAACCAACATCATCGAGACGCCACGGTGCTTGGGCGCGTCCGGGTCAGTCCGAGTGGCGAGCCAGACGTACTCGCTGCGGTGAGCGCCCGAGGTGAAACGCTTGATGCCGTTGAGGATGTAGTCGTCACCGTCCTTGATGGCGCGTAGCTGCAGCGAGGCGAGGTCGGAACCAGCGTCGGGCTCCGTGTAGCCGAGGGCGAATTCGACTTCTCCGTGCGCGATCGGCGGGAGGAAGCGTTCCTGCTGCTCGTCGGTGCCGAACCGCATCAGCGTCGGGCCAACCTGCTGCGTGGCGACCGTCGCCTGTGGCGCTCCGGCGTAGTTCATCGCCTCCCAGAAGAGGTACTGCTCTTCTAACGAGCGTTCTTGACCGCCGTACTCGGCCGGCCAGGACATCGTCAGCCAACCTCGCTCAGCCAGCAGCTTTCGGAATCCGCGCTCCTCGTCCATCGTATCCGTGGTCGGATCGCCGATGGTCGCCCTGAGTTCGGCGGTCCATGACTGGTCGAGAAACTCGTTGACTTCGGCTTCGAAGGCGAGCGCTTTGTCGCTGAATCGATATTCCATGTTGGAGACTCCCTCGGCTGGGATGCTTGGTTCTGAGCGGTTTCGAGTTGGTTGAATGTTATCGCAGGCTCGAGAGGGCTTTGTTCGGCGCGGTGCGAACGATGAACGTGGCCGCGCCGTTTAGCACCTTGCGTGCTGTGGCGGGCGCCGAGGCCACAAAGGACTCAGGCGGGTGTTGCGGGACTCGGGCGCGCAGGATGACCGGGCGGAGAAGGATGATCGCGGCGAGCAGTGCGATCACGGCGTAGGACATTGGCGGGAACAGCGTCTCCATTGTCAGCGTCTGGGCGACGGCGCCGAGCGGCAGTCCGACAGCCTGGGCGATGCCCATGCCGAGGAAGACCAAGCCCATAATCCGGCCCCGCATCTCGTTGGGGGTCTCGTAGGCGAGGGTCGCATTGGCCGAGACCATTGCGATTGACATGCCAACGCCGAGCAGCAGGTTGCCCATCATGGCGTTGACGACGGTCGGCGGGTTTGTGAAGACCACGAATCCGAGAGCCATGACCATGACACCGAGCGCGGTCAGGAGACCCTTGCGCTCGACCCACGAAAAGCGGACGAGGAAGAGTGAGGCGATCATGGCTCCGCCGCCCCAGAAGACGGCGATGTAGCTGAACTCCGACCAGGTCGCGCCGACGACGGTGGTTACCCACTGCGGTCCGAGGGTTCCGGTGGGCGGCATGATCAGCGACATCATCATCACGACGATGAACACGGTCCAGAGGATGACCGGCTTGGAGCGCGCGTAACGCAGGCCGGCGCCGATGTCGCGGATGGCCTGTCCAGGGCCTTGACCGCGTCTGGCTGCCATGTGCGCAGCGGAGAACACGGTTCGGTAGGACATCATCGCGAGGATGAGCACCTCGCCAAAATGTCCGAATGAGGAGATGGCGAACACCGCTCCGTGGCCCAGGTGATCGATCATCAGGCCTGAAGCGAAGATCGCAATCGGCATGGCGAATTGCATCGCGGCCGAGTTCAGAGCGATGCCCGCCGGGGTCAGTCGTGGCCCCAGGATCTCGGGAGTGATGGCGTTTCTTGTAGGTCCGTCGATTGCATGGGCCGATGAGGCGATGATGGTCAACGCAAAGAAGAGGATGATGTCCGTAGAGGTGCCCGAACCAGTCCACATGACGACTGCAATGAGAATGTTGGAGACAAATGCAATCGCCTGAGTAACCATCAACAGCCGACGGCGGTCGAAACGGTCGGCGAGCGCCCCGCCGAACAACCCGAAGCCGATCATCCCGATACCGCGAATCGTGCCGATCGCGCCGACCATGATGATTTCGACGCTGTCGTCAGCGACAAACTGAATCCAGGCGATTGAGGCGACGAACTGCAGCGGCATCATCGACTGTCCGACAATGAAGCCGGTCAAGAGCAGTCGGAACTCTCGTATTCTCAGCGGTTCCGTCATGCCGGGTCGCGTTGGTGGCGACTGTGCGCTCATGTCGATAGTTTCGCCGCTTCGAGGACAGTGTGTCGCTGCCCCTGATGAACTTTCGCGACCTGACCGGCTCCGAAGATCAGTGTCATGCGTCGTTGCAGGTAACGGCGTAGTCCGTTGACTGCGACGACGACAAGCGAGCCGCCGTCGCTGAGGGCATCGTGTGCCTCGAGCAATAGCTGATCGAGTGCGTCGTTCCCGGCCTGTGCGGGCAGGTTGGACACCACGAGTTCGTACGTTCCGATGGATTGACTGGGCAGGTCGCGAATGCCGTCGCTCAGCGTCGCGGTGGCGTTGTCCAGACGGTTTCGAGCCGCGTTGTCGCTTGCGGCCTCAACGGCTCGGAGGTCTGTGTCAACCATATCGATCTTCGAATCAGGCCAGCGAACGGCCAAGGTCAGTCCGATTGCACCGTAACCGCAACCAAGGTCGAGGACTCGCGGCATCGGCGAAAGCTGCTCGAGTTCTCGGAGCAGTAGAGCGGTGCCTTCATCGAGCGCTCGGGCGGAAAACAGTCCGTGCCGCGTTATGAGTTCGAGCTGCCGGTCGCCGATCTCGATGGTCACGCGAGGCTGTGTTGCGAGGTGCTCCCGCAAGTTGTCGAGCCGGGCTGGTTCGACACGGGGCAAGGTCACGACGGATCGATTCGTGCGGAGACTGGAGTGAAGTCGTCCATGTGCTCAGGGTCCATCCTGCGGACGATTCCCGGGTAGATTCCGGTGCGCTTTCCGGCGGTCGATCCGGCGACGGCGATCTGGATGTGGGACGGATGGGCGACCTTCGACATCGGACGATCGAGGTCCGCTTCGGTGATGCCTTCTCTATCGAGTGTGGTTTGGGTGATGCCTCCACCGACTCGGTCGCTGGCGAGACGATCGCGGATCGGTCGCGCTGTGAGTTCCACAATCGCTTCGCGGATATTGGCTTTGGACCAACCGTCTTGGCGAAAGACACCGGCGTGCTCGGGACTGATCACCAGCATGGACGGGCCGATCTGCCCGTTGGGGCTGAAGATGCAGTCAAATCCCATCGCCAGGGAGCCGACGAGCGCTCTCGCTGTGCGGCTGTATTCGTCGACACACACTCGAGGTCCGCCGATCACGGGCAACAACGTGACGACGCTCTCGTCGT
The DNA here is from genome assembly GCA_965232875.1 of Dehalococcoidia bacterium. Taxonomy (GTDB): domain Bacteria; phylum Chloroflexota; class Dehalococcoidia; order Bin125; family Bin125; genus Bin125. The sequence continues at coordinate 1,412,779 of OZ247431.1, forward strand.
GCTGGTATCCGTGCTCGACGTGCAGCGGCTGCCAGGGGGAAGCATCCTCGTGCTCGGCAAAGGTCAGCGTGAACTTGTGTGCGCCGCCCTGGACAGTCTGCTCGATCTCGCCTTCACGAGCGCCGCCGATGTTGCGCAAGACCAGCCGCAAGGCTCGGCCGATGGTCATGTTGGCGCGATTGCCCTGTCCAAGCGCGTTGAGTCCCCAGTTCATCCCGATCTGCTCGCGAACCGGGCCATTGACAATGACCATGGGCGAAATGCCGTCGGTACTGGCGATCGTCCCGTGCAAGGGAAACTGGCCACCGGCAGCGGCGGCGACGGCGGCAATGATGACCGGCAAGAAGGTTGGCGATGCTCCGGCCATGACTGCGTTGATCGCGATTTTCTCGACTGTCGCCGGCGCGTAGTTTGGCGGGATCTTGCCGATCACTTGTTCAGGAGCGCGATTTGCGTTGGCCAACACGCGCTCGACCCGTTCGCGAGTTGGAGGGACCACCGGTAGGCCGTCGGTCACGCGTTGGTCGAAGAGGAATTCGTAGATATCGTCGTGGTCGGCGACTTCGATGGTGCGCGAGCCAAGCTTGGTCATGAACGAACGAGGGCGGACGGCGGCACGAACGTGGGCGGAGGCGCTAGGGGGTTGCCATCGCCGAAGATGCCCTGATAGATGCTGGTCCACTTGCCCGCGTGGCTACCGGAGACGGTGATCTGAATGAACGAGGGATCCGCGACCTTCGACATTGGGATGTCGAACTGCTCTTCGGTCAGGCCGTGCTGCTCTGGCAGATACTCGTTGATGCCGCCGCCCATGCTTGGCGTGGCCAGACGCTCACGGAGCGGGAGCGCAGTGAACTCCATGATCGCTTCGCGGATGTTGTCCTTTGACCAGCCGTCGGCGCGATAGACATCAGCGTGCTCGGGACTGATCACGAACATCGTGGGCGAGACCTGACCTCGCGGCTTGACCACCTGCTGGAAGGCCATGGCGATCGAGCCGGTGAGCGCGCGCCCATTTCGGCTGGTCTGATCGATGCAGACTCGGGGTCCGCCGGTGATCGGGATTAGGGAGACGACGCTGTCGTCAGGGTCATAGCCATGCTCAACGTGGAATGGTTCCCAGGGCGAGTAGTCCTCGTCCTCCGCATAGCTGAGCGTCCACTTGTGGCCGCCGCCCTGGATGGCCTGTTCGATCTCGCCGGGCACGGCTCCGCCGATGTTGCGCAGCATCAGGCGGAGTGCGCGACCGAGGGTCGAGTTTGCTCGATTGCCCTGACCGAGGGCGTTGAGTCCCCAGTTCATACCGATCTGTTCGCGGACTGGTCCGTTGACCAGCATCATCGGCGCGAGTCCGGCCGTCGTGGCGATTGACCCGTGCAGGGGAAACTGCCCTCCGGCGGCGGCTTCGACGGAAGCCAGGACTGTGGGGAAGAACTCGGGACTGCAGCCAGCCATGACCGCGTTGATGGCTGCCTTCTCGACGCTCATCGGCGCCGTGTTGGGAGGTAGCGTCGCGACGATCTTCTGGGGATCGCTCCAGTGCTCTGGAGCGCAGGCGAGCATTCGGTCGACACGCTCACGAGTAGGCGGGATGACGGGTAGGCCGTCGGTGAGTCCCTGGGCGAACATAAACTCATAGACGTCGTCATGCTCGGCGATTTCGATGATTCGAGAGGTGAAGTCGGTTTCGCCGGGCACGGTTAGGCCTTGTCCAGTGGGTGGGAGATCCTCTGTTCAGGGGAAAGCCCTCACCCTAACCCTCTCCCAGAGGGAGAGGGGATTGGATTGCTTCGAGCGCTCTCAGCAGAGGCGGTCTGAGAGCTATTCGACGGGCGCCATCAGGGTGTCGAGGATTTCGTCGACAAACCGTTCGGCGTGATCGTGCATCTCGGCATCGGTGCGGTCCTGCATCGGATGCGGGATGAAGACTCGACGCACTTCCTCGAGTCCGAGACGCTCAGCTTGGTGGCTGGCGGCCTTGATGAACTCGGAAGTCGCGACAAAAACGCTGGGCTTGCCCTGCAGTTCGAAGAAAACGGTGTCGTGCACACTGCACGTCGTGCAGGATCCTCAATCAGCGAGCGCTTCGATAACGAAGTCGCACTCCTCCAGAATTGCATCTTTGATCGGTTGCGGGGCCGGCTTGGCGACGGTCGGCTTCATGAAGCGCCGCGTCTCTACACCGGGCGCGCGCTCGTGCAGAAGCTCCTCAAGTCGGTCGAGGAAGACGTCTCCGCGCGGCTTGGAGATGTCGAGCAGGGCGATCGTCCCATGTAGCGCTTCCGGGCGCGGCGTGAGAGAGCGCTTGATCGGCACTCGTTCGTCGGTTGGATCAAGTATCTGGGTAACCATTGGACCTCTCCATCAACGCGCCGACTGCAGGGTCGCGGCGCGCCGTGTGTCTGATAAGCAGTCTACTCTTCCCCAGCACCGGTCTCCGGCTCAGTCTGGGCGAACCCTTGGCTCGAACGCTCCCAGATTCCGTCCGCCCGAATCGTGCTTGTCCCTGTCGGACTCTCTCGAGCCACGGACTTCCAATGCCCCGTTCGGTCCGATCGTGGCGCTCGTCGGAACGGAGTAGGCGCCAGCAGCCCAGCCTCCGAGGATGGTGGAGAACTTGGCCGCGGACGATCCGGCGACGACGATGATGATGTTGGACTTCTCCCGGAACTTCGGCACGGGGAGATCGAGCGCTGCCTCGCCGCCGAACCGCTCCACGACGCTCTGGGGGAGTCCACAACCAGCGTCATCGGAGCGAAGCCGGTACTTCAGCGGGATGGATGTTTCTTCCATGATGCATTCGCGCACGTCGTCCTTCGACCAGCCAGAGCGGCCGAAGATGCCGGCGTGATCGGGCGAGAGCACGACGAGCGTGTCGACCATTGGAGACTTCGGGTCTTGCATGCAGCTCATTGAGGCTGCGAGCGTGCCCGCCATGCCGCGGGCCTCGCGGGAGCGCTCATCGGCGATGGTGGCCGGGCCGCCGGACATCGCCATGAGCGTGGCGACGTCGTCGGTGGGTTCGAAGCCATACTCAACGGCGAGCGATTCCCACGGGCTGGCGTCCTCATTCTCGGCAAAGTTCATCGTCAGACGATGCGGGCCGCCCTGCGTGGCTCGATCGGTGCCGCCGGGAATGCTGCCGCCGACATTGCGCACACACAGTCGCAGAGCCCTGCCGATGGCTGCGTTGGCTCGGTTGCCGGATCCCAACGCTCCGTGGAGGTAGTTCATCCCGATTCGGTCTCGAATCGGTCCGTTGAAGATGCCGACCGGGGTAGCGCCCATCGTGGTCGCGAGCACGCCGTGGACATTGAAGCTGTCAGTACAGGCGATCTCTACGAGCGCAATGATCGAGGGCATGTACTCGGGCTTGGCTCCGGCCATGACCGCGTTGATCGCAATCTTCTCGACCGTGATCGGCGCCAGGTTGGGCGGCACGATGGCTACCTCGTCCTGAGGATCGCGGTCCGTCCCCTGAAGCATGTTCCAGACGCGCTCGCGCGTCGGCGGCACGACGGGAAAGCCGTCGGTGTAGCCCTGCTCGTACATGAAGTCGTGAATGTCGTCGCTGGACGCGAGGTCGACGAGACGCGAGAGCAGATCGCCGCTTTTGATCGCTTGCAGCCGCTCGTACACGCCGGGCTCGTAGTTGCGTGCGCCGCATCCGGGTCGCTGGACGGGTAGAGCATCCCAATCGATGTCGGTATCGCCATCGGGTCGGCCGGCGAGCGCCATCGACTCGCTGGCGATTTCACGCCACTCGTGCCTGTCGAAGCCGAATGTCTGCAATGTGCAGTTCTGTTCCTCGTCGTAGAGAAACAGCGTCGGGACGGTATCGATATCAGTCTCATAAGACAGATCGAGCGCGTCGTCGTCCAGCAACGGCATGGTCAGATCGTGACGGTCCTTGAGGACGGGGATGTCCTCGGTCTTCTGCACGGCGACCCAGACATCAAGTCCGTCGTCAGTGGCTCGGTGAACCGCTTCGAGCAGCGGCAGGGTGAGGTTGCAGGTATCGCAGTCTTCTTTGACCAGCGCCAGCAGGACGGGGCCCTGCGGGGGGAACTGCATTTCCTGACCGTTGGCGTCTTGGAGGGAGAATTTGGTAGGTGGATGCATGGCAGTAGTTTAGCGTTGACGTTCGTCAGATTGACCCTGTCGCGCGTTAGCGCGACACTATGCCAAGACACGATAGCCGTAACGGTTGAGGGGTGTGATCCAATGTCCCAGCTTCGACGCTTGCTGCTGGCGCTTGTGGTGATTGGCGGGCTGAGTGCGTTGACGCTCGGGGTCGCAGCAGCAGGCGAGTACGCCATCGAGGAGCCGGCGCAAGTAGTTGAGGCAGGCGGCGACGAAGAGGACAGCATTCACGTTTCGGATGAGTCGCTGGCGACTTCGCTGTTTATCCCGTTCTGTTTTGTCGGTGCGACGTTGGTAGTGCTCGTCTGGGCGATCCGCAACAGGGCGCGACGCGAGGACGACGAGATCCCGATGCCCTGGTGGCGGACCCGTCAGTGGTACACACGGGGCACCGAAGAGGACGAGGCGTAGTTCAGGTTGGAGTCCAAGCCCAAAGGTCTTTACTTAGGAGAGCGAGGCACTGGCAAGGTTCTCGGCGGCCTGCTACCGGGGAGCGGGACCCCCTCAGCCTTCGGCAGCCCCCCCTGCAAGGGGGAGCGTGGAACAATAACGCTCCAGGCGTGAGTTGACATGTCGCATCTGCGGGCTAGTGGGCCCGTAATGCGCCCTAGAACAGCAACTGGCCTAAGCGACGTCGATAGTCCGCGACGACTGGCTGGTTTTCGCCGAGCATGGCGAAGATTCCCAGGAGGGTCTTGCGCGCGGCTTCGTCGCCGGCGGACTTGTCGATTTTCACCGACTCGAGCAACTCGTCGAGCGCTTCCATCCACTGACCCTCGATCGCCAGCAGGCAACCGTGGCGGAAGTGGGCGAGTGCGTCGCCGGGATTGCTGGAAACTGTATGCCTGATCTCGTCCGGCTCGTAGCCTTCGAGCGCTGCCATTAGTTCCAATGATGTGAGGACACTCTTGCTCATTGGGTGATTAGGCCAGCGGCGCGCCAGCTCGACTGCTCGGTCCGTCTCGCCCACCCTCGAAAGGATGGCAGCGAGTCCGACTCCGGCCGGCTCGTGGTTGGGATCTTCTTCCAGCGCCGACTCGAAGTGCAATCGGGCTATTGGAATCTGATTTTCCTGCATCATCCGATAGCCTTCGGCCGCTTTCATGTCCGCTTCGGAGGGGATCAGGGAATCAAAGAAGGTTCGGACCTGTTCCTCGGGCAATGCGCCGGCGAACTTGTTGACCAACTGACCGCCGACGAACGCGAACACTGCCGGTATACCCTCGACCTGTAGCGCCTGGGCGACCTGCGGGTTCTCGTCGGTGTTGACCTTGACCAGTTGCACCTGGCCGTCGCGCTCGTAGGCGAGTTTCTCCAGGATCGGACCCAGGACTCGGCAGGGTCCGCACCAGGGCGCCCAGCAATCGACGATCACCGGCAGCTCATGCGAGCGCTGGAGCACGTCCTGTTGGAATGTCGCGTCAGTGGAATCGATCACGGCCGCGACGTGGCCATGCAACCCTTGCGGCTCGGCTCCACCATGCACTTCCCCTGGCTCAGATCTCTGTGAGGGCGGCGTCGTCTGGCGGATCGGGACGGGAGGTGGCGGCGGAGGGGCGGCTGGCTGCTGCTGAACGCTGCGTATCGGTTGTCCCGAGGCCGAGTAGATGACCGGCCCGGAAGGCTGAGGGGGCTGCTGCTGACGAGAAGGCTGTGGCGCGCCGCGTTGCACTCGGTCACGCGGGAACGGGATCGGGTCGGGCGGACGCTGCGTCATACGAGTCTCCGGTGAGCTGACAAGTGAGTCTGTTCAGCCAGGTTGATCTACCAGTTGGTGTAGCGCTTGCGCTTGGGGAAGTTGGCGGATCGGTTCTTGGTCGAGTTGTTCTCGAAGATAGCGGCCACGACGCGGTCGGAATCGCTCTCGCACGTCGGGCAGGGTTGCGCTTCCGAAGCTCGAGACATTGGCTGAATTCGCTCGAAATTCTCGCTGCATTGTTCGCAGCGGTAGGTGTAGACGGGCATATCGTCACTCTCCGGCACGCACAGTGTTGTTGGTCTGTTGGCGCTTGCCTGTTGCAGCGAGTTTATCGCTAAGCGGACAAATCAGAGCGAGCACGCTGAATTGCACGGGCGGCCGTTGAAACACTCAACGCCCAGGCGACCTCCTGGACATCGTGGACGCGGACCACGTGAGCTCCCAGCCAGGCGGCTAACACGTTGAATGCAACCGTCGCCTCCAACATGCCCGGCTTGCCCTGGGCGTCATGCGAGCGGAGCTCGCCGTGTCCCAGCAGCTCGGCCAAGAACCCTTTTCGAGACGCCGAAATCAGCACCGGGTGCCCGAGCCGGGAAAGATTGGGCAGGTCGAGCAGGAGACGAAGATTGTCGTCCAGGCCGCGGCCAAACTGGAATCCGGGATCGATCCACACGTCGGGCGCGCCCGCTTGCTTGATTTCTTGCGCTCTCCGGTCGAGGTAGGCCAGGACTTCCGCAGCGACATCGTCGTATTCGTGCGCAACTTCGCGGTGCCGCTGCGGTCGGCCTCGCATGTGCATCACGGCGATTGGCGTCTTCGTCTCGACGGCCACGGCAACGGTTTCCGGGTCGGCGCCGGTGATGTCGTTGATCAGATGAGCGCCTGCGGCGACGGCTGCCCGAGCAACTCCTGAGGTCCAGGTGTCAACCGAAATCAGGTGACCCTCACTGACCAGCGATTCGACGACCGGCGCAACACGAGCGATCTCCTCGTCAACGGAGATCTCTGCTGCGCCGGTTCTTGTTGACTGAGCACCGACATCAATGATCGAGGCGCCTGCGCTGCGGAGCGCCTCGGCGCGGCGCGGTGCATCTCCGACAACGACGATCGAATCTGCAACCGGGGAGTCGGTAGCAACGTTGAGGATGCCCATCACGTGGCAGCGGTCGGTGGCGTCGAGCGTTTGCCCGCCCAATTCGATCAGCATCGTTGTCGCCTTAGCGCCGACGAGTGAGGTAATGCGGACTGTGGCCGTAGAAGACCTGTGCCGATTCCATGATCGATTCGTTCAATGTCGGGTGTGCGTGAATCGACTCAGCGAGATCAGCGACTCGGGCGCCTAACTCGACTGCCAGTACGCCTTCGCCGATGAGTTCGCCCGCACCGGGTCCCACTACTTGCATACCCAGCACTCGTTCAGAGCCTTCTTCGATCACAAGCCGCGTCAGGCCATCGTTGCGGCCCGAGGCGGTTGCACGACCCAGCGCAGCCCAGGGGAAGCTCACCGTGGTGGCCTCTATGTCAAGCGCGCTGGCGTCCGACTGAGTCAGTCCACACCAGGCGATCTCGGGGTCGGTGAAGATGACCGCCGGCACGGCGAGCGGGCGGAAGGCTGACGGTTCGCCGAGAATCGCCTCCACTGCGACGCTGGCCTCGGCTGTGGCCTTGTGCGCGAGCATGGGCTCTCCAGCGACGTCTCCGATTGCGAAGATGGACGGCTCCGCTGTTCGTCGCTGCTGGTCTGTGACGATGAATCCGCGCTCGTCAATGTGTGCGCTAGTGCGTTCCAAGCCGAGTCTGGCGCTGTTGGGCCGTCTGCCTGTAGCGATCAACACTCGCTCATAGACCTCTGTACGTTCGACACCATCTTTGTCGACAATGACGGCGGCGATTCCGCCCTCCACTTCTTCGAGTGAGGCAACTGAAGTGTTCACGTGCGTTGCGCTCAGTCTGGTGCGCAAGCTGCGCTCGAGGATGCGCACCAGGTCGCGTTCGACACCGCTAAGAATCTCAGGCAATGCTTCGACCACAGTCACCGCTGTGCCGAGCTCGGCATAGACGGTTCCCAGCTCCAAACCGATGTAGCCACCGCCGATCACAAGCAGGGACTGTGGAACATCCCGCAGTTCCAGCGCATCCGTCGAATCCATGACGCGGTCGGATTGGACTTGTAGAGATCGAGGGACGGCTGGCGTTGAGCCTGTCGCCACAATCAGTGCGTCGAAGTCCAACGGCAGGACTTCGCCGTTGCTTTCGATGTTGAGTTGGCCTGCGTCGCGGATTCGTCCGTAGCCCTGCTGATACTGCACGCTGTGTTGTCGACGAAGTAGTCCCAACCCATTCGTCATCTTGCGAACGACGCCGTCCTTCCAGTCGCGGAGCGCATCGACATCAATCGTCGGGTCGCCGAATGTCACGCCCCAATCGGACGCGTGACGAGCTTCACGGATCAACTTGGCAACGTGCAGGAAGGCCTTCGAGGGGATACAGCCCTCGTAGAGGCAGACGCCTCCGGGTTGCGCTCTGGCATCCACGAGCGTGACATCGAGGCCACGCTCGGCGGCATGGAATGCCGCTGGGTATCCGCCAGGTCCAGCGCCCAGCACCACCAGGCGGAAGTTGTCGCCCTCAGAGTTGTCTGAGCTGACCACGCGTCAGCTCCCGAGCGCCAGCACGAGCGGCTGGCGGATCACGTCGGCGATCCAGGTCATGAATCGCGCGCCGTCCGCGCCGTCCATAGCTCGGTGATCGAAGGTGAAGGAAAGCGGAAGGATGCTGCGCGGCTCCCAGTTGTCGAACGCCTCGGACCAGACCGGGCGTCGCTCGGCTCGGCCGATGCCGAGGATGGCGGTGTTGGGATGATGAATAATCGGCGTGAAGTGACCGGTGCCCATGCCGCCGAGGTTGGTCACCGTGAAGCTGCTGCCGCGGAAGTCCTGCAAGCCGAGATCGCCTGAACGGGCGCGCTCGGAGATGTCGGTCAACTCGACTGAGAGTTGGATGATGTTCTTTTCGTCGACATCGCGAATGACCGGGACCACGAGTCCGCGTGGCGTGTCAACGGCGACGCCGAGATGTACATAGTGCTTGAGCACGAGTTCGTCGTTCTCGGCGTCGATTGAACTGTTGACGTGGGGATGCGCCTTGAGCGCTGCTGCGGTGATCTTGAGCAGTATGGCCGTGATGGTGAGGCGGCCACCTTCCTGTTCGGCGCGGTCTCGATAATCTCGTCGGACCTGCTCGAGTTCTGTGACGTCGGCGGTGTGGAACAACGTGACGTGAGGCACCTCGTGCCAGGAAACCGCCATGTTGCGCTTGATCGTGCGGCGCAGCCGGCTCATTGGCACTCGCTCGACCGTGCCGAACTCGGAGAAATCAGGCAATGGACCGGGAGAGAGCGCTGTATGACCGAGGCTCGGCGCCTGCACAGGCGTCTCGCGCGAGTGTCGCTTGATGTCGGCCTGATCGATGCGGCCGCCTGGTCCGCTACCTCGGACGCCGCGAATGTCGACGCCGATTTCGCGGGCAAAGCGTCTCACAGAAGGAGATGCGAACACTGGACGCGACTCGAGGTCGCCCTCAACGAGCGGCGCCGGGGCGGCGGGCGAGACGTGCAGGATTGGAGCGGGATGATCTTCCTCGGCCGACGACGGCGGCGGATCCGGCGAGAGCGGCATGACCTGGTCGGAGTCAGCCGCCTCGGCTGGTGTCAGTCGAGGCGGCGCAAGTGGCGACTCGGGAGGGGCGGCCGGAGTTGGGCTGTCAGCGGCAGTGTTCGAGGTTGAATTTGGCGCCGAACCGATGGCTGCATCGACACTGAGCACCGGGTCTCCTGGTCGGATGGTGTCCCCGACTCGGACGTGGATCTCAGTGACACTGCCGGCAACCGAGGAGGGCAGATCGAGCGTGGCCTTTTCCGTCTCGATCTCTACGACTGGCTGTTCGAGCGCGATCAGATCTCCGACGGCTACGTAGATCTGCAGAACATCGGCTTCTTCGATGTCTTCACCGAGATCAGGTAGGAGTGCCAGGCCGGGATTGGATGTGGTGGTGGTCATCTGATTTCCTATCGCAACATAGGATCAGTGCGGGCCGGGTCGATGCCCAGTTGGTCGCGGGCTTGGAGCACCAGGCCGCCGTCGATTTCATCTCGGCGGCTGAGAGCGCTGAGCGCCGACCAGGCCACGTGGTTTGCATCGACCTCGAAGAAGTCGCGCAGTGATTCTCTCGTGTCGGACCGACCGAATCCGTCGGTACCGAGTGCGGTCATGGAACTTGGCAGCCAGCGTGCCACGAGGTCGGGCAGCGATGCGGTGTAATCGGTCGCCGCAACGATTGGCGCGTCGCATGATCCGAGTGATGTTTGGAGCCACGACTCACGCGGCTCTTCGAATGGATGCAGCCGGTTCCAGCGATCAATCTGTAGCGCTTCCCGCCGAAGCTCGGTGTATGAGGTCACCGACCAGACGTCGGCGCGGACATCGTAGTCATCGCGGAGGATCTGTTGCGCTCGGCGAACTTCATTGAGGATCGGCCCGCTGCCGAAGAGTCGCACCTGAGGCGCTTCACACGGAGACAGCGGGTAGATGCCGCGCAAGATTCCCTCGCGCACGATCTCCGACTCTGGCATCGGCGGCTGGATGTAGGACTCGTTCTCGACCGTGACGTAGTAGAAGATGCTCTCGTCCTCGTCGTGCATGCGGCGGATGCCCTCTTGCACGATGACGGCGATTTCGTAGGCATAGGCAGGGTCGTAGGCGACGAGGTTCGGGATCGTCGAAGCGAGGATGTGGCTGTGTCCATCCTGATGTTGCAGACCCTCGCCGTTGAGCGTGGTCCGGCCGGCGGTCGCGCCGATCAGGAAGCCTCTGGCCCTGGCATCGCCTGCCGCAAATGCGAGATCGCCGACTCGCTGGAGTCCAAACATTGAATAGAAGATGAAGAACGGGATCATCGGCACATCGAGCGACGAATAGGCCATGCCACCGGCGATGAACGATGACATCGCGCCTGCCTCGGTGATGCCTTCCTCAAGAATCTGACCGTCGCGCGATTCCTTGTAATAGAGCAGGCGATCGGAGTCGACCGGCTCGTACAACTGGCCGGTGGAGGCGTAGATACCGAACTCGCGGAACATGCCTTCCATGCCGAACGTGCGCGACTCGTCGGGAACGATGGGAACGATGTGCTGGCCCAATTCGCGGTCGCGCATCAGCCGGCTGAGCATCCGCACGAAGCCCATGGTGGTCGATGCTTCGCGATCACCCGTGCCCTCGTGGAACTCGGAGAACGTCTCGTCGGGTGGCGACGTCAAGTGCGACTTTGGTGAACGGCGTTCAGGGACGTGTCCGCCGAGGGCCGCCTTGCGAGTGGAGATGTAGTTGGCCTCGCGGCTATCTCGCGACGGGCGATAGAGCGGTGCTCCGACCACTTCGTCGTCCGACAACGGAATGGCGAATCGGTCGCGGAACTGCATCAGCTCGCGCTCGTTCAGCTCTTTCTGCTGGTGCGTAATATTGCGACCCTCGCCAGCCTCGCCGAGGCCGTAGCCCTTGATCGTCCGGGCGAGGATGACAGTCGGCGCGCCGCGGTGCTTGGTGGCCGCGTCGTAGGCAGCGTGCACTTTGAGCGGGTCGTGGCCGCCCAGCCGCATTCGCCACAGTTCATCGTCGGAGATGTCGTCCACCATTCGCAGCAGTCGAGGATCCACGCCCCAGAAGTGCTTGCGGATGTAGCTGCCGCCCGCGACGGTGTATTTCTGGTACTCGCCGTCGACAACTTCGCCCATGCGCTGGATGAGCAGTCCCTGCTCGTCGCGCGCCAGCAACTGGTCCCACTCGGAACCCCAGACGACCTTGATCACGTTCCAACCGACGCCGCGGAAGACGGCTTCGAGCTCCTGGATGATCTGTCCATTGCCTCGCACAGGGCCGTCGAGTCTCTGCAGGTTGCAGTTGACGACGAAAATGAGATTGTCGAGCTCTTCCCGCGATGCGAGCGCGATCGAGCCCAAGGACTCCGGCTCATCGGTCTCGCCGTCACCGAGGAAGCACCAGACCTTGCGGTCGGTCACTGGCAGGAGATCTCGGTTTTCGAGATAGCGAATGAAGCGAGCCTGGTAGATGGCCTGCAGCGGCCCGAGCCCCATCGAGACCGTGGGGAACTGCCAGTAGTCGTCCATCAACCACGGGTGCGGATATGAGGGCAAGCCGCCGGAGAGTTCCTGGCGGAACTTGTGCAATTGTTCGGGCGCCAGCCGGCCCTCGACATAACCACGGGCGTAGATGCCCGGGGCGGAGTGACCCTGGAAGTAGATCAGGTCGCCGCCGGAGGGATGATCCTGGCCACGGAAAAAGTGATTGAACCCGACTTCGTACAGAGTTGCGGCCGACGCGTAGGTCGAGATATGGCCGCCGATGCCGTGGTGGTTCTGATTCGCCTCGACGACCATCGCCATCGCATTCCAGCGAATGATCGACTTGATCCGCCGCTCGATGTTGAGGTCGCCCGGATAAGGCGGCTGTTTCTCGATCGGGATCGAGTTGACGTACGGCGTCTGCGAGGTGACCGGCAGACGTATGCCTGAGCGTTGCGCCTCGATCTGCAGTGTTTGCAACAAGCGGGACACTCGCTCGGGTCCGCGACGTCGCGCCACATCGCGGAGCGAGTCGATCCAGTCGTTGGTTTCCAACCAATCGTCGGCCCCAGCAGTGTCTCGAACACGTTCTAGCGCAGATTGCCAGGGAGATTCGGAGGTGGTCATCGTAATCTCAGTCTACTCAACCTGACACACTCCTCCGGTCGCGCAGGCAAACGATAGATAGAGTTAAACAAACAGAATTCCCGGCGAGAACGGTATGTCAATGTCGGCGGTGGATGTGGCGCAGAAGCAACCAGTCCGAGGCCTGGAGCGGTCTCAGGTCGTGCAGTCGTCGCACTCCGGGACAGTGCCATACGAGCAGGCCGCAGCCTGGCAAGCGAACCGCGCACAGGCAGTTGCCGCGGGATCCAAGCCGGAGATCATCGTGTTCCTGGAACACACACCGGTCTACACACAGGGGCGACGCGGTGGTCGGGAACATGTGTTGCGCACGCTGGACGCGCCGATCATCGACACCGACCGTGGCGGTGATGTGACGTTTCACGGTCCGGGACAGTTGGTGATCTGGCCGCTCTTGCGTCTGAGAGAACGGGGGATTGGGATTGCCCGTTACATTCGCGGACTCGAAGAGTCGGTGATTCAGGCGTCTCGAGCCTTCGGCATTGAGGCCGAACGCGTCAAGGGACGCCCCGGAGTATGGATCGGCAATCGCAAACTGGCTAGCGTCGGCGTCCGCTTGCAATCGGGAGTCAGCAGGCATGGTCTGGCTCTCAACTGCGATGTCGATCTGACCTGGTTTGACGACATCCGCGCCTGCGGGATCGCTGACAGCAGGGCTACTTCACTTTCCAATGAAAGCGGCAAGCAGATTGGCGTTGACGACGCCAGCGCAGAACTTGAGCGCTGTTTCGGCGATGTGTTTGGACTGCGATTGTCGCCGGTTTCCGACCTAAGGATGCCCAGATGACCAGCCGGCGAGAACGAAAACCAGCCTGGATCCGGGCGCAGTTTCCCGGAGGCTCACGCTACGGCGAGATCGTGCAACTGCTGCGTGAGGAGACGTTAAACACCGTCTGCCAGGAGGCGCGCTGCCCGAACATCGGCGAGTGTTTCAATCGCGGCACGGCGACGTTCATGATCCTGGGCGACACATGCACTCGAGCCTGCGGGTTCTGCGCCGTGACCTCAGGGCGTCCGTCGCCGATTGACTGGACGGAGCCGCAACGCCTGGCAGAAGCGGTGGAGCGACTGAATCTGGCCTACGTCGTGATTACATCGGTGAACCGAGACGACGCTCCAGACGGTGGCGCGCAGATCTTTGCTTCGTGTATCGAGCTGGTCCGGCGACAGCGTCCTGAGACTGAGGTTGAGGTGCTGATTCCAGACTTTGAAGGCAACTGGGATGCCTTGACGACGGTGCTATCTGCTCGCCCGACGGTCTTGAACCACAATGTCGAAACCGTGCGACGGCTGTATGCAGGAGTGCGGTTCCAGGCTCGCTATGAGCGGTCACTGGAATTGTTGAAGCGTGCGTCTGAGTGGACTCCACACGTCCCAACCAAGACGGGATTCATGCTGGGACTGGGTGAAGAGCGCGGCGAGGTTTCAGAGCTCCTGGAAGACCTACGAGCAGCCGAGGTCGATCTGCTGACGGTTGGTCAATACCTGAGGCCATCGGCGAAACATTTGCCGGTCGTCAGATATGTGCCGCCGGAGGAGTTTCAATCGATCAAAGATGAGGCGCTCGAACTCGGCTTCCGACACGTGGAGTCAGGGCCCATGGTGCGAAGCTCGTATCACGCCGACGAGCAAGCGCGAGCCGCCCGACTCGTGGACGTCGGGCTGCACCGCTAGCGTCTCTTCACATCGCGCGGTTCCACTCAAAGCGATTGTCGCGGAGCCTGCCCCGACTTCTACGACGGTATCCCGCCGTGGCGGATCGCTGGCGGCGCAACCACGACTGTCAAGCACCCGACGCCGACCGAATGCTCTATCTAGTACTGTTGTGCTGTAACTCATCATCCGGGAAGGCAGCGCTCCATCTACACAAATGCCTCCACCTGTTACCTCCACCTACTGCCTCCGGGACCGTGCGTCCAACTTCCCGACCCGACGACCCGCCCCGAATAAGTCGAACGCCCTCAGCCAAAATCGAACAGAACCGAACAGAACCGAACAGGATCGAACACGCCTGATCGACAAAACCATGACAAAATTGACCATTTCTATCCGCCTCGATCATCCGATCCTCAGCAATACACAGGAGATCACCGCAGATTCCTCCGCCATAAATGAATTCCTCCGAACCACCGCCCACCCAGCCGCACCCCAGCAAACACAGCCTCGAACAAGTCGCACACCCTCAGCCAGAATCGAACAGAATCGAACAAGATCGAACACGCCTGAGCGACAAAACCATGACAAAATTGACCATTTCCACCCGCCTCGATCATCCGATCCTCAGCAATACACAGGAGATCACCGCAGATTCCCTCGCTGGAAAATATTCCCCCGAAACGCTATCCGGTCGAGCCTCCCGCCCCAAACGCGTCCTAGGACTCTTCCGCAGCGTCGTCGTTGATGGTCGGAATCAGCAGCACATCACCGGGGTGGATGAAACTGAAACTGTCGAGCTCATTGAGATTCATGATCGCCTCAACGCTGGACCCATAGCGTTCGGCGATGTCGTAGAGCGTGTCTCCCTCTTCGACGATGTACTCGAAGGTGTTGGCCGCTTCGGGTGCGAGGTCCAGCTGCTCGCCTTCATCGTCGGCCGGCGACGCAGTAGTAGGCGCCGCGACGACGATTGGCTTGACCGGCCCGGATGACTGTTGGGATTCGGATGCAGCCGCGGCGGTTGCGTCTGATTGTTGAGTTGGTCGCACAGAGGTCACCGTCGTGGGCGTTTGTGTCTGTTGGGGCTGACTCGCTGTCGGTGGATCGACGTCCGGCGTGACCGGCTCGCCATCGCCGCTGCGGTCGATGACCGTCGCGCTCTGGTCGAGCGGTGTTCTTGCCTGTTCAACCGTCGTCTCGGCAGAGCCGATGGCGCCGCCGATGAACAACAAGATCGCCAGAGCAGCGATTGGAGCTAGTACGCCGGCGAGTGGAACGCCGGAAGTTGGCTGTCGAGCCGACTTGATCTGTGATCCCGCCAGTCCATATGCGCCTACGTTCGTGAACGGCGACGATGGTGTCTGCCTGTTGGGATCATTGTCCGTCAGGGATAGCTTTTGCCACCAGAGATAGGCGGCGATCAACCCTAGCAGTAGGCCGACGCCGAGTTGCCAGAGACCGGGTCCCGGCCAAGTCAGGCTGAAAACGAGGAGCAGCAGAAAAACAGCGGCAGCGGATGCGGCAGCCGGTTTGAGATTGACTCGCATAAGTGTCGTGGCCTCGCCGCCGAAGCACTGACGGATTCACTCTAGCCGACGAGTGCATCGTGCGAGCATGGGGCTGACTGCTCAGGTCGCGTACACTCGCGGGAAACAAGCAGGATCACGCGCTTTCCGATGTGCGGAGGGCCAGCGTGATGGGAGTGCCACGCGATGTCGCAAACGCAGTCAGAGACGCCGTCGCTGAATGAGTTAGCGAAGGCCGCCGGCCTGCACATGGAAGAAATGGACGGGCACCAGCGCGAGGTCGGCACGCCCGACATCTTTGAACGCATCTCGCATTTCCAACTCGCCGACCAGGCGCGCGCTGCGGGTCTGTACCCGTTTTTCCAGCCCATCGAGGTCAACGACGGACCCGAGGCCATTGTCGACGGCAAACGCGTCATCATGCTGGGATCGAACAACTACCTCGGCCTGACCCGTCATCCGAAGGTCATTGAGGCAGCGCACGAAGCACTCGACCGCTACGGACCGTCGATGACGGGATCGCGCCTGTTGAACGGCACGAGTCCGGTTCATCTTGAGCTTGAAGAGTCGTTGGCCGATTTCCTGGGCGCCGAAACTGCGATTGTCTTCTCGACCGGATATCTGGCCAACCTGGGAGCGGTTTCGGCAATGGTTGATCGGCACGGCGTGTCTGTTCTTGATCGAGATGTACACGCCTCGATCTACGACGCGGCCGGGCTTGCGCTGGGCAAGTACACCCGATTTCAACATAACGACCCTGCCCATCTCGACCGTGTGCTCTCCAACCTGCCAGCCGACCAGGCTCGATTGGTGCTGATTGACGGCGCCTACTCGATGGGCGGCGACCTTGCCCCGTTGCCGGAATTGCGAGAAGTCTGTCGCAAACACCAGACGCGCATGTTGGTGGACGACGCTCACGCCATTGGCACAGTCGGTCCGACAGGGCGCGGCACGCGATCACACTTTGGGCTGGAAGAGCCGGACGATCTGACCATCGGCACGTTCAGCAAAACTCTGGCCTCAGTCGGCGGCTTCTGTGCGGGGCCTCGGAATGTGCTTGAGTACATCCGCCACTTTGCACGGCCGATGCTGTTCACGGCCGCGCTACCTCCAGCCTCCGCCGCGGCGGCGCTTGCGGCGCTGCGTTTGATCGATGAAGAGAACTGGCGCGTCCAGCGGGTCCAGAAGATTGGTGAGCGCATGCGCCGCGGACTCTCCGACCTGGGCTTCGACGTCGCCAATTCCGCAACGCCGATCATTCCGATCCGGGTTGGAGACGAAGTGCGGACGGCTGCCTTCTGGCGTGACCTGCTCGACAATGGCGTCTACACCAATGCGGTGATTGCACCTGCGGTTCCTCGCGGCCAGGCGATTTTGCGCACGTCCTACATCGCGACCCATACCGACGAACAACTCGAGCGGGCGTTGCAGATCTTCGCCGAAGCCGGACGTCGACACAGCGTGATCGGCTAACTGATCGTGCGGGTGCTGTTGACCGGCGGCAGCGGTTTCATTGGCGGGCATATCGCCCGCGCATTGGCAGATGCGGGTCACGATCTTCGCCTGCTGGTGAGACCCACCAGCGATACCGCGCTCGTACGTGACGTTGACTTTGAGCGGGTTGTCGGAGATCTACGCCAACCCGACACACTTGCCGCCGCCTGCGAAGGCATGGAGGCAGTCGTTCATGCTGCGGCCGTGCTGCGAGCGGTTCGTCAGGGCGATTTCATGCACGCCAATCGGGAGGGCACCGGGAATCTGGCATCAGCGGCAGCGAGCGCCGGCGTAGAACGATTCGTGTACATCTCCTCAATCGCTGCCCAGGGTCCGGCACCGAGCGCCACTCCGGAGCCGCCGGAAACGAAACTACATCCGGTGTCGGCATACGGTCGATCTAAGGCCGCCGGCGAAGACGAGTTGCTCAAGCATCTGGGTCATATGCAGATTGCGATCGCGCGTCCGCCGATGGTCTATGGCCCCGGCGACACCGGCCTGCAGATGTTCTTCTGGCTCGCACGACGACGTATCTCGGCTCGATTGGGCGATGGCAAGAACCTTGTCGACGCGATCTATGGTCCGGACCTGGCACAGGCGATACGAGCGATCCTGGAGGCTGCGCCGCAAGAACTCTCCAAGTACCACACATCCAACGACGACGGTCCGTTTACCTGGAACGACCTGCTCTCCAACCTTGAAATCGCCTCGGGCAACAAACTGTGGATTCCGACGCTGGCGCCCAGCGTGTTTCATGGCTTTGCCCGTTGCTCGGAAGCCTGGGCGATGTTGACGCGGTCGGAGCCGACGCTGGATCGGACGCGGGTTGTAGAGATGCGACAGCCGGCGTGGATCTGCGACCCTTCGTCGCTGACTCGGGACACGGGTTGGCACGCCAACACCACGCTGTTGGAGGGGATGCGGCAAACCATGGCCTGGTACCAGGAACACGGCTGGGCCTGAGCACAGAATTATGATGTCGAGGTTGTGGTCATTCGATCTGGACGGCGTACTGGCGGAGCCACCGTTCGGATGGAATCCAGCGATCAATCGGGACGTGAAACTCACACCCGCTTCCGACCCGGTCCTACCGGAAGCGCACCCCAATCGCGCCCTCAATGCTCTCCTCAGCGTCACCTGGTATCGGTTCCGATACGTCCTGCGACCGCCTCGCCCGGATGCACTTGAGGCAGTGCAACTCGCAGCCAGAAACGGCAACGTGATTGTCCTTACCGGCCGTCATGAGCGTGGTCGGCGGCAAACGTGGGCGTGGCTAGAGTCTCATGGCTTCTCGGATCTGATTGACGAGTTGGTCATGAACAGCTCCAACCTCAAGTCGGCTCGCTACAAGGAGGCAATTCTCCGGGATCGCGATGTCGCCCTGCACGTCGATGACGACGCGGCGACGGCTGCGCTGTTGGCTCGCAACGAGATCAAATCCGCTCTGGTGACCTGGCCGCGCAATCGCGACCTGGCCTATCCGCCCGGCGTAGAGCGTTGTGCAGACATGAACAAAGTTTGCGAACTGATCGGTGGCCTAGTATCCAATGACTGAACCGCTCGAGATATCGGCGTCTGCCGAGCGTGCGTGGAGCTTGTTGGCCTCAGAGGCACATAGCGGTGTCGAGGCAGGACAAGCCGTGGTGCTCTCTGAAGTGCGCGGGCGCGAACTGCTGCTCGAAGTGCACATGGGCATCGGATTTCGGGTGCAGCATACGTACCGGATCGAGCGACGCGGCGAGCGGTGTGCGATCAGCGACAAGATTCGGCCGATTGGCTGGCGCTGGCGCCTGAGCAATGTGTTCCTCTTTGGACGGGGCAGACGCCCGCTAGAAGCCGCTGCGGCTCAAGGACTACTGAACCTCAAGACAGTTGCCGAAGGACAAAGAGGGCTAGCATAGCAGCACTATGCACTGGTCGTATCGGGTACCGCCTGCACATCAATCCAAAATTTGAGGAAACTGTGGATAATGTGGTCAATCAGTTATGTGTACAATGCTAATGGTGGCCGGGCTGATCCTTGATTGAATTAAGGCACATAGGGTGTTTTCTCAAGATGGCTTGCGGACCAATCGTCTCTTCAGGTTCATACTCGTCGCTTCCGTCGTGCTGGCGGCGTTTGTCGCTGGCGCCGCGCTGAACATTGTCGCCGCCGAGGATCCTGAACTCCCAGAACATCTCCCGGGCGAAGGGTCTGCTGCCATCACCTCGGCAGCCACCTTCTCGAAGAAACTAAGCGGTCGGGTCTACGTTTGGGACCAGGGACGGCTGCGACCCGCGTCGCAGGCTCGCGTCTCGACCGGGAGTGCCGTTGTACGAACGGACAGCAGCGGGCGATTTGAGTTCGCACCGGACCAACGCAGCGGCTCTCTTGCGATCATCCAACCCGGATACGACACGGTCAGGCGTCCGATCTACTACGACCAGACAGTGGTCGTATTACGCAATCTGGTGGTGCGTGCGGTTTACATCCCCTTCAGCGAGGTTGGAAAACCAGCCGTGCAGGCGTGGGCCCATGACCTCGTTGACCGCGATCTGATCAACGCCGTGGTGGTTGACCTGAAGGACGAGTCGGGCCAGGTATTCTCGTTCGCTGCAACGCCGACGGTCGAACAGATCAATGCGGACCGCAACGGCGATTCCGTTGCCACGTTCCTCCAGGAGTTGGAG
Organism: Dehalococcoidia bacterium; assembly: GCA_965232875.1. GTDB lineage: Bacteria > Chloroflexota > Dehalococcoidia > Bin125 > Bin125 > Bin125. The sequence goes on from OZ247431.1 coordinate 1,432,748, forward strand.
AACAAGGGCGTCTACAGAATCGGTCGCGTGGTGACATTCCTCGACAACACCTACCCCAGGTGGTTCCATGACCAGGCTCTGCACCACGTGTCCGGCGGATTGTTCACCGACGGAATGGGCGTCACATGGTCCTCCGCGTACATGCCCGGCGCTCGCCAGTACAACATCGAGATCGGTGTCGCTGCTTCTGATTACGTTGAAGAGATCCAATACGACTACGTGCGGTTGCCATACGAGAATGGTCTGCGCGAGCGCATCGAAAACACCGAGGCGGATCGCGTAGCGGCAATCACTCGTTTCGCCCGCGAGGCCAGCGAGGCGCTACATCTGGCCGGACTGGCAGTCTCATTCGATACCTTCGGGGTGGTCTCGACGGCCGGTAACGATCAGGGCATCGGGCAATCAGTTGAGCGGCTGGCACCGTATCTCGACTACGTCTCGCCGATGGTCTACCCGAGCGGCTGGTCACCTGGTTCCTTTGGCTTCGCGTATCCGCCTGGGCATCCTGGCCCAGTAGTGCGGATGAACGTCGAAGCGACCGTTGAGCGCATCGGTGAACATGGATCAGCGCTGGTTCGACCGTGGCTCCAGGACTTCCATGACTACCAGGCACGCGGACTTGGTTACTACTCCGAGGAAGTGTATGCCCAGATCGAGGCGACGGCTACAGCGGGCGGGATCGGCTTCATGCTCTGGGACCCGTCGCTGCAGTACGAGCGTGGGGCGCTCGAACTGGCACTGAGCCTGATCTGGTCAACGTTCGGATAGCAAAGAAGGGTCCGCCGAAGCAGCCGGATTGCAGTGCGATCCGAGAGAGTGCATCGCAGACGGATCGGCTCAGTGCTTGGGACTAGGACCCCCCCCCCTGTGCCTTCGACGTCTCCCCCACAAGGGGTGGGAGAAGGGGAGAGATGCATCGCTCGCTGTAAGGCGGAGCGCGGACAGAGACACCTCCGCGATTGGATGGTGCGTGGGCTTAAACAAGCCCTAGATTCCGTTGCCCCATCCTGCGTCTGTGAGGAATCGGCTGAGTTGGCCGTTGAATTCCTCAGCTCTCTCGAAATAGACGCTGTGTCCCGTGGCGGGAATCTCGTAGTACTGCGACCCCGGCACGTGGTCGTGCGCGGCGCGCATTGCGGCTGGCGTGATCAGCGGATCATTGCCCCCTACGACCCAGAGGATTGGTATCTGCAAGCTGGCGACGGCACTGGAGTCGGGCGCTAAATCACTGAGGGCGCCCATCAGTGCGGGATCTCGCGGCGGATTCAAGGCCATGATTTCTTCATACAAGAAGGCGAGCTCCGGATCTCGCTGTTTCAGGCTCTGGTCGTAGGCGAGGGTCGCTAGACCTTCCTCGCGCAGCCTGGCGCGTGTGGCCTCCCAGGGACCTCGAATGGCATCTGTCATGAGTCCACCGATGGTGTCGGCCATGACCAACGCCGCAACTCGCTCCGGGGCTTGCAACGCTGCGCCCAAACAGCTCCAGCCTCCCATGGACTGCGCAACGAGCGCCGCTTGGTCGATGCTCAGCTCGTCCATCAACGCAATGAGATCATCGACGAACGCGGCCGGGCCCGGTCCTCCCGTGGGGATGCTACGTCCCCAACCTCGGTGGTCGAAGGCAACGCATCGATAGTTCTTGGCAAACGATGGCACCTGTTGCCACCATGAGAGGTGATTCCCGCCCGCACCGTGGGCGAAGATAATGGCCGGGCCGTTGCCTGACTCCTCGTAGTAAATGTCGCAATTTGGTCGCTCAAGCACTGGCATCGAACCCTCCGAATCAACAACGCGTACGCTTCTGATGCAGAGGCGAGGCTAGCAGTTGCCGTCGCGGGGGAGTTGAAGCGGATGTCAACGCCGCGCATCGTACTGACAGGTGCCGACCAGCCTGTCGGTCTGGCGATCTTCAACGAACTCCAACGGCACCAGGTAGAGCTCCGACTCGTGGATATGGGATCTACAGATGATTTCGACTCCCAGATCCGCGGCGCAACCCACGTGGTGCACGCGGCGGCATTGGTTGAACTCGGTCTTCCGGCTGCCGACTACACGGCGGCAAATGTGCACACGACCACGGCCTTGCTGGATGCTTGCCGACGGGAGGAACTTGAGCAGGTGATCGTGGTCTCGACAACGGAGACCTATGGCAGGCGCCTACCGCCCTGGCCGGTGACGGAGAGCTGGGTGCCGAGGCCGCTGGGGCCGGTGCTGCAGAGTCGGGTAGCGGCGGAGCGAGTGGCCAGAACCTATCGACGGCGCGTTCCGCTCTCGATCCTTCGTCCTGCGCCGGTGATCGCCGATGGTGACGGAACGCTGATGAGAGTGATCCGTCACTTCATCAGTCGCCCGAGGGCCGCGCTCGTTGCTAGAGGTGAAGCGCCGCTGTCGATCCTTGCCGGCGCCGACCTGGGCCGTGCGGCGTGGGCCATGGTGAGCCAGCCGGAGGAGTCGGTTGACCAGGTGTTTCACGTGGCGTCGGCACATACGACCTGGCGAGAGCTTGCGGTCGAAGCCTGTCAACTGCGCGGAGTCGAGGAGCGCTTCTGGAATGCGCCGTATCCGTTGGCGCTGGCGCTGGACGCGCTCAGGCTCTCGGGCTGGGTGTTGCCCGAACCGGAGGGCGTGGACGCATACATCTCGCTCACAGGTCGGCCGCATTTGATTGACGATTCGAGAGCGAGGGTCACGCTGGGCTACACGCCGGTGCTCGGCGTGCGGGCAGCGCTAGCCCAGGCCCTGGATGTCTACGGACGCGGACCTGAGGTCAACTCTGCCAACGCAGAGGCAGATTAGCCGGCTGCCTGGCTAGCCGGCTGCCTGGACGGCGTCCGCGACCTTCTGGGCCAGACCTTCTTCGAAGATGCTTGGCACGATTCGGTCGGGGCTGGGATCGGTGACGAAGTCGGCGATAGCCTGGGCCGCCGCGATTTTGTGCGTATCTTCGATCTTGGGGATGCCGCCATCGAGCAGGCCGCGGAACATGCCGGGGAAGCCGAGCGCATTGTTGATCTGGTTGGGGAAGTCGGAGCGGCCGGTGGCGATGATGGCGGCGCCGGCTTCGGCGGCCTCGTCGGGCATGATCTCCGGTGTGGGGTTCGCCATCGCGAAGACCATCGAGTCATCGTTCATCGAGGCGACATCGGACACCGTGACCAGCCCTGGTCCGGCGAGACCGAGGAAGAGGTCGGCGCCTTCCATGACTTGCGAAGTCTGAGGGATGCTGCCGTCGGCGTTGTTGTGGTGAACACACCACTCGGCGGCTTCACGCTTCCAAGGGTTCAGGTCTTCCCGATCGACCGTGAGCAGTCCCTTGGAGTCGATCAGCGAAATGTCCTCGCAGCCCATCTCTCGTAGGATGGCCGAGCAGGCGATGCCACTGGCGCCCGCGCCCAGGACGACCGTGCGGATGTCCTTGAAGTCGCGGTTGGTCAGACGCAGCGCGTTGATCACGCCGGCGAGGGCGACGACGGCTGTGCCGTGCTGGTCGTCGTGCATGACCGGAATATCGAGCGATTCGTGTAGCTGGCGCTCGATTTCGAAGCAGCGCGGAGCGGAGATGTCCTCGAGGTTGATGCCGCCCAACGACGGCGCGATTGCCTCAATGGCGGAGACGATGTCTTCGACCGAGCGAACCGACAGCGCGATGGGAATCGCGTCCACGCCCGCAAACGAGCGGAAGAGCACGCACTTGCCTTCCATGACCGGCAGTGCGGCCTGGGGACCGATGTCACCGAGACCGAGGACGGCAGAACCGTCTGTGATTACCGCGACGAGGTTGCCGACCCCGGTCATCACGCGAGCCAGGGCCGGGTCGCGGGCGATCTCGAGGCAGGGCGCCGCGACGCCGGGGGTGTAGACCACGGATAGGTCGTCGTGATTCTCGACGGTGACCTTGGAGGCATAGTCGACCTTGCCGCCCCATTCACGATGCATCTCGATGGCGCGCTGGTCGTAGTCGCTCATGTTCCCGCTCTTTCTGGGGGCCCTGATGGTCTTACTGCGGGCCGGGAATTGGTATTCCTGCACTGTAGTAGTGAGAGCCGAGTCGGTCACTAGTCCTAAACCGGTTGCGCAATCAGGAAGGGTCTTTCGTAGCAACGATTACATCTGATGATGCGTTCACGACGCACAGAGAGCTCCGGGAACTGTTGATGGCGACCACATCCTTGCCGAGTGGCGCCGGCGGGGCGCGGCAAACGGTACAACGGCCGGATGGACGATGGTTCGGGAGAAATTCTTGCGGACCCACGATACGCAAGGTTGTCCAGCGTATTCCTGAGGATCGTGCGATGGGGGTGGGCAGAAATGCAAGATTTTGCGATTGTTTTGTCTGTTGAGCATGTTCGATTCTGTTCGATCTTGTTCGACCTGGACTGATCGCGTTCGGCCGGTACCGGCTGTGTTCATGAGGCGCGGCTGGAGAGGAGATGGTGTTTCGGGAGAAGGTTTTCCGGCGGGAAACTCGCGAGGTTGTCCAGCGTATTGCTGAGGATCGTGCGATGGGGGTGGGCAGAAATGGAAGATTTTGTGATGGTTTTGTCGGTTGGGCGTGTTCGATTCTGTTCGATCTTGTTCGACCTGGACTGATCGTGTTCGGCCGGTACCGGCTGTGTTCATGAGGCGCGGCTGGAGAGGAGATGGTGTTTCGGGAGAAGGTTTTCCGGCGGGAAACTCGCGAGGTTGTCCAGCGTATTGCTGAGGATCGTGCGATGGGGGTGGGCAGAAATGGAAGATTTTGTGATGATTTTGTCGGTTGGGCGTGTTCGATTTTGTTCGATTTTGTTCGATTTTGTTCGATTTTGTTCGATTCTGATTGGTGGTGGTCGAAATTTTCGTGCGGTTGGCGGGCGAAGCGTTGGAAATGAGCCGTGGACTTAGAGAGCATCGATAAGCGCGGGTGGTGGATGCACTGATGAGCATGAAGGGCTACCTTGCTTGATGCTGATATACAGGACAAGCGTACTGGGTATTGCGTGCTGTCAACGTGGGGCGCTTGACAGTCTCGGTCGCTAGTGGGAGCCGAGCATCGGCAGGTGCTCTTGGGTGGAATCGACGCGTCGATCTGTCCGGTAGCGTGTGGGTGTGAGTTGAGCGATCCTCGCCGCTTCCTAAGGGAGACTTGGGTGCAAGATTTCCGGCCGCGAGGGTTGGGTCGTTTCTCGGCCTGGCTGGTCGGTGTGTGGGTTCCCGCTTACGGAGACCTTCGAAAAACTCTCCTTCTCCCCCCTTGCGGGGGAGCCTGCCCCTGCCTACGCAGGGGCAGGCTCCGGCAGGGGGGGTCCGCTGTTCGGGGTCCTATCTGGTCATCATCCGCCCCCCTCTGTCCCCGCATCAAGTGCGGGGCGGGCTACTCCGTGACATCTCCCCCCGCAAGAGACTGGTGCATAACTCCCCTTCTCCCCCCTTTGCGGGGGAGATGCCGAAGGCAGAGGGGGGTTCCCTGCCTATTGGCCCTATCTGGTCGTCGCCAGCCGACCCCCCCTCTGTCGCTCTGTGACATCTCCCCCCGCAAGGGGGGGAGAGGGGAATCGGAGGATATGCATCAGTCTCCGCAAGGGGGGGAGAGGGGATTCGGGAGGATTTCGAAGGTCTCCTTTCGCAAAAATGACGGAGGGAGGAGCGGGGCATGACGGAGGGTGGAGTGCAGGCGTGACTGTGGGCGGGGGCGTGGGTGGTAGGCGTTTTGGCTTGGAACGCTGGGTTCTTTTGGTCAGGCGCTAGAGGAGCGTTCCTTCAAGGATTCCGCGGTGAGCGCGGAGGACAAGTTGTCCCTCTTCGCGCCGTTCGACGATCAGCGGCTTTCGACATTGATGGCAAGGAGTGGTTTCCTTACGTCGCAGCAATCCCTTCGGCGGCACTCGCGCCACGCTCGGTTGTTTGCAGTACGGACAGGTGACATCCCAACGCATGCAGGCCCTGATCCGCATCGGCTCATCGTCTTTCTGCGCGCGGGAGACGACGAGATCGTGGTTGCAATTGGCGCACATGGTGACCACGCGCCGCGTCGTGCCTGTCTCAGGGGGTACGCCCACATCAAGAGGCTTGGAGCAGTTTGGGCAGCGTATGTGCTTAGTCTCGATGGGGCTGGCCATACCTCCATGCTACCGAGGATCGGACGCCGAACCCTGATCGAGAATTTCGGCGATCACCTCACTGTTGAGGTGATCGCATACTCTGCGGATATGAGCCATCACTCCCGCGAGCCTCGTGGCGCCAATGACTTTTCCAGCCCGCAGATTCGCGTTCGTGGCGCGAGTGACTTTCGGCATTACTCAAGCGAGCGACTGCGGCTACCCAATGAACGGCCGCCTCTTGGTCCGAGATTCAAGCAACTCCTTGGAGCTGTGCTCACGCTGGCGGTTGTTGGCGGCATCGGGGTCGCTGTGTACTACGGCGTGACCCAATTGATTGAAGATGACGAGCCTGCGACCACCGAGGTTGCAGAAACGATTGTTGAGGATCAATCCGCAGTGTCCGAGCAGCAGGCGCTGCAGGAATCGGAGTCGGGACCAGAGCAGGTGGAGACAAGCGTCGAGGAGTCCGATTCGACGGTGGACGAGGCAACGGCCAGCGAAACAGATTCCACCGAAGCTGGCACGGCTGAGCAAGCGCAAGCTGAGCAGACAACCTCCGGTAATGCCGAGCAAGCATCCAGCGCGTCTGACGCGCCGCCTGTGTCCGTATCGTCGATCGAGCCGAGTGTTTCAGGTCAGGTGGTCACACCGGCTCAGCTCGGCGGAGCGGAGATTAGCGCTGAACGAGTCACAGCCGAACCGATCCCTTCGGGCATCCCGCGAACGCTGGCCGACGGCGCAGTCTACGATCCGACGGAGCCTGCGACAGTCTTTACTGCGCGTTGGCCGCTAGGGACGACGCTTCGCCTGGTGCGACTTCCGGGCGCGACGCTGCTGACCGATGAGGAGCAGGAGCAAGTGGTCGGGACCGAAACGCTGGTTGTGGTGCGGGGCACAGAGTCATCCAACACGGACCTGCAACTCAGTCCGGCGGCATTTGACCAGATTGCGATCTACGGCACGGAGCGAATCATCGCGGTGCGAGTTGAAGTGACGGCGGGTCCGCCATAGGTAGGTTTGGTGGTGGGATCAGGAGCGTCGACGCCGCCCAAACGGCATCCGCAGTTCCTCGCCGTAGTTGAGGAAGTCTTTTTCGGCGCCGCACTTGGTGCAGTGGCCGTGCGAGACCTGTTGATTCGGGCGGTCAATTTCCCAGGAATGCGAACATTCCTCAGCCTCAAGTGCCGCGCCGACAGCCGGTTGCTTGACCGTGTCAGCGCGACGGTGAGCCTTCGTTCTTCGCTCGACCACTGGTACCGCCTTGTCCCACCATGCTTGTTCCAACATGCGCACTGGTTAGCCCAGCCTATGACAACCAACTAACACTTACAACGCACGAACGTAACGGATGTGTGAAGGAGCGAGACCTCAGGAGGTTCGCTCATAGAGCGTGTGGTACTTGTCGCCACCCGAAATCGCCTGGCGGATGTCCTCGCGGTCCAATTCGTAGAGGCGACCGAGCGCAGCTCTGGCGTCGTCCTCTGCCGTGGGATCGCCGGCGCAACGTTCGAGGATTCGGTCGAAGAGTTCGGCCTCGACAAAGGAGTCGACCCGTCCCGCCCAGGGGAAGAAGACAAACGACTCAGGGTCATCGAAGCTTGGCCGGAGTCTGCGCAACTCCTTGAGTCGGTCCTGAGGAGATCTGACTGGCTCCACTACTCGCACATAGGGACCTTCGGAGTCGTTGCGGCGGCCGTCAACCAGGAGGCGTTCCTGCAACCAACCGAATCCGATGACGACAACATCAGCCTCGCGCAGCGCGCGTAGCGTCTCTTCGAGATCAAATCCTTCATCAGCCATGGCGCCAGTATACGATCAGCCTGCATCTGATGCCGAACCCGGCTCCGTGATTCGATGAGTATGCTTCGGCAAAGGCCCTCGTTCCTATGCGTCGATCACCAAATGCCGTGCGTCCTCACCGATCTGCCGACCAGGCGGACGCGTTTCGAACCCTGTTCCGGCAGCAGAGCGACCGACTTTGGAATGCCGACCGTGATGTCGACTGGGCTGGTGGTTCGCAGATACCCGACGAGCGGCGCGCCGCGTGGCTGCGGATGATGAATGTGTTTCATGGGCTCGAGGTGATGGGACTGGAGACCATTCAGGTGATGATGAGCCAGGCGACGCACCAGGTTCGCGATCCGGCGCTCAACCTGTATCTCGCCGCCCAGTGCCAAGATGAAGCCAGGCATGTGTATGTGCTCGACCGATACCTGACCGAAGTCGGCGGTCACGGGTTTATCTCGAAGCCCGAGAAGTTTCTGATCGAGCGGTTCAGCGGTATGTCCTCGTGGGGTTTCTATCGCGTCGAGAATTGGCTCACCTCGACCTTGTTCAGCGAGAATTTCGCGGCGCTGTTCCTGCAGCAAGCGCTCGAGCTTGAGGATGTGGATCCGTTGGCGAAACAGATTTTCCGGCTGATTCTGCGCGACGAAGTGAGGCACGTGAACTTCCTGCACACGATCCTGCCTGAGTTGATCGAGCGGCTGCCGGCGACGGGGCGTCTCTACGTCTGGCAGAGCCAGTTGCTGTTGGCCGGCGCCATGGCGCTTGGCCTGCGGCGAATCAAGGGCGATGTCGCGGCGTTAGGCATCGACGTCGACGTGTACAAGGCGACCTTGATCGAGAATCTTGGAGTGCAGTTCAAGGATGCCGGCCTCGACTCCTTCTTGCGGATCGATACTTACGCGAAAGTGATTAACGCCGCAACATGACTAGCAATTCCAACGACTCCAGCAACTCCAGTAGTAGTGCCAAGATCGATGACTGGCGACGACTGAGTTCCGAGATCATCGAGGACTTCCGCTTCTTCAAGCTCCGCAAGGACATCTCACGCCACCCCACCTCGGGTCGTGAACACCGCTTCTTCATCTTCGAGTTCCCCGACTGGGTCAACATCATGCCGCTCACGCCTGAGGGCGAGGTGGTGTTCGTCAATCAGTTCCGCCACGGCACGCGCGAGCTGACCCTGGAGATTCCCGGCGGCATCGTCGATCCGGGTGAATCGGCCAGGGAGGCTGGGTTACGCGAGATGTTTGAAGAGTCGGGTTACTACGCGCCTGAAGCGATCGAGCTGGGCTGGGTTCATCCGAATCCGGCGCTGCAGGAGAATCGCTGCTGGTCCTACCTGGCTCAGAACGTGGAACTCGTCGTTGACGATGATCACGTCGTGGGGACGTCGAGCGAGGCGATCGAAGTGACCAAGGTGCCGTTGGACGAGATTCCCGGACTGCTGAACGACAAACTGATCACGCACGCGCTGACCATCGCGGCGTTCGATCACTACTGGCGCTGGAGCGATCAGGTCTCCGACCATCGTTCGCCGTAGCTGGCCCTCGCCCTCATCTTCTCCCAGAGGAGACCTACGCGTAAATCGCTTGGCGCGCTCTTGACCGGGTTGTAGGGGCGACCCTTGTGGTCGCCCGCCCTGTAGCTCCCATCTGGTCAGTCTTGCTATCGGCAACGCGGGCGACCACAAGGGTCGCCCCTACAGGAACTCAGAACGACTGGGAGTAAGATTGTGCGCTGGTCTCCAGAGGGAGAGGGGATCGGAGGGCGTTAGCTGCGCAGCGCGTCGACGTCGAAGTCCTCGGGGAGGGGAATGAACAGGCTGTGACGTGGGCCTTCGATGTCCCTGGTGATGTGTCCGCGTCCGGTGACGTCGTCGGCCAGCAGGATGTCACCGCCGTGCAACTGCAGTTTGGCGCCGTCGCCCACTTCGATCTCGACGGTCCCGCTGAGGTTCACGACGAACTGCCGCCGAGGCGCGTTGTGGAAGTCCAGTTCTCCGCCAATTGGCGTGGTACGAAACATCACGCCTTCGGCCTCGAACAGCTCCGAGAGGCTGCCGTAGCGACTCTCGGACATTGCAATGTCAATGGTCTCGAAATGGGATTCGCCGTCGTCGCCGGTGTAGACACGTGTGATTTGCATGAGAGCTGTTCCAATCGATTGATCAGTCGTCGAACGAACGGGCCCAGCGGTGGACATCGAAGTCGTCGGGCAGGAACACCATCAGACTGAGACGCGGGCCTTCCAGATCGGTGGTCAGGTGGCCTGGTCCTTCAAGGTCTTCGGCGTAGCAGATCTCTCCAGGACCGAAGCTGCGTGTTTCACCACTGGAGACCTCGGTCTGCACAGATCCCTGGATCACGACGATCATGGTCTTGGCCGAGGCGTTGTGCCAGTCGTTGACCAGACCAGGCTCAGAGATTCGGAAGGACATGTGGTCGGGACGAAGATTGCGCGTGAACGCGCCGACTTCGAATTCCTTGAGTCCGATCTCTATGTCCTCGAACTGCGAAGTTCCGTCGTCGCCCAGGTACATCCGCGTCAGTCTCATGGCCAGCCTCCTGTGCTGATGTTAACGCGAGTAGTGGAGCCGCCAGTAATCGCCCAGCTCGGCCAGCGATTGCACGATCAAGTCAGGCTGCACATCGTCTGGAATCGGTTCATGAAAGCGTCGGACCCAGACGGTGTTCGCGCCGAGTTCGGTCGCGGCACGAATGTCGTGCGCGATTGAACCGGCGATATGAAGTTGTTGGTCCGGCCGGATGTCACGGGACTTGTAGAGCGCTTGCCAGTGATCATGGTCGGGCTTGTAGCTACGCACATCTTCGGCGGTCACAAGCTGATCGAAGGATCCTCCCAGTTTCTGGACGCTGACTGCCAGACTGGCTCGAGTCACGTTGGAGAGAATCGCTAACGGCGTGCCGACAGTGGCCAGTCGCTTGAGGAAGCCACCGGCGTCCTGGAACGGCGGCCAGTTGGCAATGGAGTCGGCGAAGGAGCGTGCTGTCGCCTCGTCAAGCTCGACGCCGAATTCCGCAGCGGTTCGCTGAACCGAAATTGCCAATACCTGGTCATAAGGCCGGTAGTACTCGTGCTCGACTTCCAATTCGACCTCCAGTCGCCGCGCGATTAACGCGCTGGTATCGACATCGCAGAGTTCCGGGATCGCCTCCACCGCGGCTCTGGCCCCCGACTGCCAATCGATCAACGTCCCGTAGCAATCGAAGGAAATCACAGCCGCGTCGCGTGGATGGATCATGGAGCCTCCCTGGGCGAGCTGGCATCAGCGCCAAAGTGGACGATATCGCCTCCGAACTTCTCGTTCAGCTCACGCACCGCATCATCAACGACTCGCTGTCGTTCTCGACGCGCAGTGGATTGAGGAGGCTCCACCGCCGGAGCGCCGGACTCATCGAACATCGAGAGCTGTGAAGCCACCGGCCGCTGCTCCAGTCCCGACACGCCGACGCCGATGAGGCGAAACTTGCGAACCGGCGACATCTGCTCGCGCAGCAGCGACAGCGCCGTTCGCTCGATGGTCGCGGCGTCGCTGGTTGGACTGGAGAGCGTTCGTTGACGGGTGAACGTGGTGAAGTCCGAGAGTCTGAGTTTGATCTGCACGGTGCGAGCTCGGAAACCGTGTTCGACGAGACGTTTGGCGACGCTGCTTGCTTGCTCTGCGGCGACAGCGCTGAGCTGCTGTTCGCTGCCGACATCCTCAGCGAACGTTGTCTCGGATGAAATCGACTTGGTTTCCCGCTCGACCGAGACGTCACGGTCGTCCAGGCCGCGCGCCAGTTTCCAGAACCACTCTCCGCGGGAACCAAAGCGGTCGATCAACCAGGTCAGCGGACGTTCAGAGAGATCTCCGACGGTCTCGATGCCGGCTCCGCGCAGACGTTCCGCGGTCTTTGGGCCGACTCCCCACAGGTCGGAGATCGGCAACGGCGCCAGGAATGCGGCTTCGGTACCTGGCGCGACGACCGTGAGACCGTCCGGCTTGTCTTGATCCGAAGCAATCTTGGCGACCGATTTGCTGGTCGCCGCGCCGCAGGACACGGTGAGTTCGGTCTCTCGCTTCACTCGCTCGCGAATCCACTGACCCAGCTCGGCCGGCATCGCGCCTTCGCGCACGCGATGGCTCACGTCGATGAAGGCTTCGTCTACCGAAAGCGGCTCGACCAGCGGTGAGACGTCGCGGAAGATTGACATAACTTGCGATGAAACTTCGCGGTAGCGCGAGAAGCGTGGTCTGACTATCTCGGCGTGGGGACACAGGCGGACCGCAGTGCGCATCGGCATTGCCGATCTACAACCGAAGACCCGGGATTCGTAGGATGCAGCCGCTACGACGCCACGGCCCTTGGGCGAACCACCGACCAGGACAGGTTTGCCACGCAGTTCGGGATTGTCGCGCTGCTCGACCGACGCGAAGAACGCGTCCATGTCGGCATGAATAATGTGCCGTTGCTGAGGCTGCTCAGACTGCGTTGTCACACCATTACGCTATCAATTCGGCGGAGGTTCACCGATGAGCTTGATCAGTCGTCTGCGAACCCGATTGTCGTCGGGCGCCGCACCTCCGGGCTCTCAGCATGCGCTCTCAGAAGCTGAGCGACTGCTCAGGAGTGGTGGGTCGGTAGCGGAGATTCGCAGTCTTGCGGAGTTGGCAGCCCCCTCAGACATCGTTGGTCGAGCGTGGCAGGCTTTGTTTCTTGGTGACGTGGATCAGGCACAGCATCTGGCGTATGAAGCGGCAAATGCGCGTCCGTATGACGTTGATTCTCGGATTGTGCACGGCACGGTGCGACTAGCGCGCAACGAGCTCGAGTACTCCGACCATGAATTCGAGGCGGTGATTGAAGAGTTTGGCGCCGAAGCCGACGCCGCCGACGGACGCCGAGCCGGGATCCTGGCCCGCGGATTCGCTCCCCTGGACGACATCCCCGCATCGGACGACGATTGGGAAACTGCGGCGACGCTGTTGACTACGCTCTGGAGGCTCTGCGGACTGGTCGAGACACGAGTGCAGTCACTGAGCGGCGCCCACCCGGACGGACTTGGGGTCCTTGAGCGATCGCTGAACCGCGGTATGACGATCGATTCGGAGGCTGATGATGGGTCTGTTTGACGGACTGAAGCGGCGCTTGTCTGCACTCAATGACGTGCGCGAAGCAACTGAGGCTGAAGCGGCGACGATGGCCGACGTCGAAACGGTGCGCCGAGCGCTGGTGGCGGAGTCGCAGCGTTTGGGGCGGCGTGATCGAATTTCGGTGACGATGCTGATGGAGTACTCGAAGGAAGACCTGCGCCGCCTGGATCTGTTTCAGATCATCGGCCATCTCGATGCGGAGGGCGAGATCACGAACGTGGAGCAGGATTCGTTCGGCAATCTCAAGTTCGACCTTGCCACGCTGCGCAGGCGCTCGAATCGGACTTCATGATCGCACTACGCAGGTTATGTAAGGACGAGGGCTCCTGGCGCGACATAACAGAGGAATCACAGCTCGAACCAGGCGCCGTGGGCGTCCGGACTGCGGTTGCTCTTTCATGGGCATGCCCACTTCATTGACGCGCTCCGTCACGGCAATCTCGCAGCATTCGGGGCAGACGTTAGTGCTTCAAACAGCGAGATACTCGCGACAATCAGGGGGATGACGGAGCTGTTGGTGCGCATGACGGCAGCCGTCAGGGAGCACGCTCGAGCACGATTTGGAACTCCATGATGCCAACGTCATCGATGGAGAGCACGCGGAAGCCAGTGGGGGGTTCGATGTCGTAGTCGGCCAGGGCGATTTCGGTTGATCCAACGACGACGACGAGACCATCGACGAATTGACCTTGCAGATCGATGCTCACGGGATTCGTGACTCCGTGGAGGTCGAGGGTGCCGTCGACTGTGACGCTGAGCGTCTCCTCGCCCGCAGGCAATGTCGCGATTGGGATGGGTTGGACGAGGACGAACGTGGCAAATGGATATGTGTCGGACTCGATCCCGCGCGTGCGCAGCGCGCCGTCACGGAAGGACTGATCGCTCGTGAGCGTGCGCAGATCGGCAACGATGGTCACCGAGGTGATCATGACGCCGTCGAACTCCAGCGTCGCTTCAATGTCGCTGGTGCGGCCGACCGCCGTCGTGGTACCGATGTTGGCCAGCTCTTCCCCGATGCGGTAGCCGACGAATGACGTTCCCTGCCCCGAGAGTGTCCAGGCGCCGACGAGCTCGGCAAGCATTGGCGGCTCGGAAGCCGGTTGCGCCTCGGCGGCCTGTTGTTGTGGTGTCGCTTGCGCCTGTTGTTCAGCTTGCTGGGGGTCCTGGCCTTCGGACGTTGCCTGCGCGTCCTGCTGTTGGGCGGAAGTCTGCTGGCTCTGAATGGAGTCAGTGGGCTGCTCTTGAGCTGATTGGGCACTGCCCGACTGGGCGTCGTCCTGGGCGTCGTCCTGGGCGTCTGCCGACTCGGTTGATTGCCCTTGCGAGTCCTCGGTCGAGTCGGAGCCCTGTTGTTGCTGCGCAGTCTCAGGTTGCTCCTGCGCAACCTGAGCCGTTGCCTGATCTTGGGATTCGTCCTGCTGCGTTTGGGCGGGTTGTGCCTGAACTTGCTGTTGCTCGTCCTGGCGGACCGACTCCACTGCCGACTGCAACGACACCGGAGGCGGTGCGCTATCGAACAGGCCGACCTGCCAGAGGATGATGAGCAGGACAGCGACCAGTACGCCGGCGACGATGAGGCTCGCGGCAAGCAGGCGGCGAGGACTGAGGCTCAGGAGTTGACTCAACATGTGCGCCTCCCAGAGATCTTGCTTTATGTCAATCAGTCGTCGGAAAGCAGCGCATCGACGAACGCGGCCGCATCGAACGGCGCGATGTCACCCAGACGCTCGCCCGTGCCGGCGAAGCGGACAGGAATGCCGAGTTCCTCGGAAATCGCGAAGACGATGCCACCCTTGCTCGTGCCGTCGAGCTTGGCCAGGCAAACCGACGTGACACCGGTCGCCTGCGAAAATTGCCTCGCCTGACTCAGCGCGTTTTGGCCGCTGGTGGCATCGATCACCAACAGCACTTCGTGGGGCGATCCGGGATGTTTCGTTTCGACGACGCGTCTCACCTTGCCCAACTCTGCCATCAGATTGCGTTGGGTTTGCAGACGACCCGCCGTATCGATGAGCACGACATCCACTCCGCGCGAGATTCCGGCTTCGACAGCGTCATAGGCGACTGCGCCAGGGTCTGAACCTTGCTGATGCGCGATCACCGGAGCGTCTATTCGCTCTCCCCAGGTCTGTAATTGTTCAATCGCGGCGGCGCGGAACGTGTCTCCGGCGGCGAGGATGACTGATTTGCCATCTTCTTGATACGCGTGGGCGAGCTTGGCGATCGATGTCGTCTTGCCAGCGCCGTTTACGCCAACGACCAACACCACATGTGGGGTCGGCTGCGCCTCGAATCCGTTCTGACTACTCCAAAGCGATCCATCGGCACTCGGCTGCTCAAGTCCGGCGATCATGCGCTCTCGTAAGAGATTGCGAATTGCCGGCGCATCCTTGCCTCGCGATTCATCCCGCAGCTCTTCCACCCAACGCGCCGACGTGGCACCGCCAACGTCGCCGAGAATCAGCGTCTCTTCCAAATCCTCCCAGAAGTCCTCGTCGACGCGCGTACGGGAGAAAATCTTGCGCAATGCGCCGAGCTGACCGCGACGGGTATTGGCGACGGTGCGCTGGTACTCCTCGCGCACATCCTCCTCTTCCTGAGCATCCGAATCGTCCGGATGCTCATCGCGGCCTCGGCGAAAGCGTCGAAACAGTCTGACCATCAGTCGCCAGACCGTCCACTGAGAAGCCGCTCGGTAAGCCAGGCTGAAAGATCGTGGATGCTCTGCCGGCCGATTTCGTGCTGCATCGGATACTCGCGATAGTCAAGGTTCATGCGCATCGCCTGCAGTTGATCGCGAGAGGTCCTGCCCTTGTCAATCCCGACTAGTGGGTCATTCGTCCCGTGCTGAACGAGCAGTGGCAAGTCGGCCGCATCTTCATGGACATCATCGGCCGCCTCATCCGAAAGCCAGGTTGAAAGCATTGCGGCGCCTTGCCAACGATGTGGCTCGCTGAGCGCCAGTCGATAGGCGAGGAACCCGCCTTGCGAGAAGCCCATCAACGCCAATCGATCCGTGTCGACGTTGTAGCGCTCGCAGACGATGTCGACGAAGGAGGAGAGGGCTCCGGCGACGCGGTCCAACTCGCCGTCGATGGGACGATCGTTTGCCCCGCGGCGCATCCAGGTGTACATCGGCGCGTGGGAGTACGGCGCGCCTTCCAATGCGAACTCGGCCTGCGGGCAGATGACCTGCAGTTGTCCCTCGGCCAGCATTGGCGCGAGCGGAGCCAGGTCCTGACAATGCGCGCCATGCCCGTGCAACGCGATCAGCGTTGGGTGAGGGCCCGGACCGGCAGGTGTCCAGACGGCGTGTATGAAATCCATGGCGATCAGGTTAGGGCAGAGCATCCTGCCAGATGCATGACCGAAGTCATCGGTTCGTTACGAATCGGCCTGAGGCAGTTGATCGACCCTCACCGAAAGCAGGCGGCTGACTCCGGCTGCGCCCATCGTGACCCCGTAGATGCTGTCGGCCTGTTCGATTGTGCGTCGATTGTGGGTGATTACCACGAATTGCGTGTGCTGCGCTCGCTCTTTGAGCGCAGCGACGAATCGTTCAACGTTGGCTTCGTCGAGCGCAGCATCGACTTCGTCGAGGATGCAGAATGGCGCAGGTCGGACCTCTAGCAGGGCAAACAACAAGGCGATCGCGGTAAGTGCGCGTTCACCGCCGGAGAGTAGTCCGAGCGTCGAGACTCGCTTGCCCGGAGGCTGGGCGCGGATATCGACTCCGAGCCTCGCGGGCTGTTCAAACTCCTCAGATTCGTCGTCGGTGTTAGTCCGATCTTCGGTCAACACCAGCTCGGCCTTGCCACCGCGAAACATGAGCTGGAAGTAGCGCTGGAAGGCCTCGTCGACTTGCCTGCAAGCTTCTCGGAACTTGCGCTCGATCAACTGCTCAAGGTCTCGCTCGGCAATACGCAGCGAGGATTCGGTCTGTTCCAGATCGATGAGCTGCGACTCCATGTCCTGCCAGCGGGTCTGTTCGGATGCAAACTCGTGCGCGGCTCCCGGGTCAACGGGACCCAGCCGGTGGAGCTTGGCTTGCAACGCCTGGACGCTTTGCTTTAGTTCCGCAACGTCGGGCTCAGCGACAGCGACGGCAGTGCGTGTCGGTCGGTGTGTGCCGTTGCCCAGGCCGTTTGCGGCATGACGTCCGTTTCCGCGTACGCCGTTGACTTCGACCAGGTCGAGAACGGGTTCTGCGACTGCTTGGGCGGGACTCAAGTCGATGTCCTCGGTAGCGGCTTCGGCCGCCAGGCGAGCTCGCGAGGATTCGGTTTCTCGTAACACCGAGGACGCTTCAACCTCACGACGCTCGGCGACTATTCGAGCCTGCTGCGCCTGCTCTAGTTCCCGGCTTGCCTGCGCGCGTTGGGTTTCGAGCGTGTCGAGATGTTCCCTAGCCAGATCATGCGCTGCTGCATCGGCAGCGATGGATGCCGCACGGTCCAGCAGCGGCTCCCTTTCCAAGATCGCCGTCTCGACGTCGGCTAGTTCCCGCCTCAGCGAGGACAATCGCGCCCGATCGGCACGAGCCCGCTCAAGTGCTGCAGCGTGGGCTCTGGCGTCGGCGAGCACTACAGCGCAACGGTCGCGTTCCGCTTCGATTGTCGACAGGTCCTCGAACTGGGCCTCTGGCATCGTGGCGAGTTGTCCCGCCGCCGCTTGCTCCGCTTGCATCGAGTTCTGCAGACTGGAACGCACACGGCCGATGTCCGCGAGATTGGAGCGGCCTTCAACCAACGTCGTTGCATGTCGGCGGCGAGTGTCGTCGACTGCCATCGCCGATTCAGACGCTGCTTGTCGGGCGGCAACGCGATTGGTGTCGGCGAGCTGCCGGACGCTCACCAGCTCATCCAGGTTTCGACTCAGCTCCTGCGTGCGCGTAACTACGCTCAGCTTCTCTCTGAGATCGCTTCGCTCTGACTTGAGCTCCACCAATTGCTGCAACCGTCGCCTAGCGCCAGGCAATGAGCCCCCTGCCTGAACGACTCCGTCCGGTCGAACGACGATCCCCGACGATGTGACGGCTGTGTTGCCGGTGTCGGCGAGCCGTTTTGCGGCGTTGACATCTTCTACGAACTCGACGGATGCCAGGATGGAGTCAATCAATTTCGAGGCTCGATCGCTGACCATTGCCGAGGCCCGACCAACATCGGCGTCGACGATGTGTTGAACGGATGCGACGGCGTCATCGAAGTGCTCATGTAATGTCGCGTCCATCAGTTCTCCGAACAGTGCATCCGCCTGAATCGGATCGGCGACTCGATCAGAAACCAAGGATCGTAGCGTTTGCTCATGTTCATCGGTGGCTTCAAGGGAGAAGATCTGGCGATCAATCTCCTCTAATCGGCGAGTCAACGTCTTCTGCTCGGCCTGTTGGCGATCCCGGGCTTGACGAGCCGCATCCTCTTCTCGCTGCAACTGGAGTGATCGCGACTCGGCTTCTCGCAAACGATCTTGTGCTGTTTCGTGCTGTTGCTGTGCGACGGCGACCTTCGCTGTCGCCTCCAGAATCGCCGCTGCATTGGCTCGCCAGCGACGATTCAATCGTTGCGCCTGTGACCGGAATGATTCGATATCAGCGAGAGCACGTTCGTGCTGGGCCGTCGCCGCCGACCGGCTGCGCTCGCGGCTGTCGCGTTCGCTTCGCGCGGCATTCAGTCTGGTGCTGACGGCGGCAAGTGCCTCTTTGGCTGCGTCGAGGTCGGAGGTCGCGGGATCGAGGCGCTCTCGCGGGAGTCGCGCGGAGAGGTCGGACACTTCCCTGCTGAGCCAGGAGCGCTGTTGCTGGTCCAGTTCCTGTTGGTGTTCGAGCGTTCGCAACTCCGAACGCGCTGCGCGGATCTTCTCCGCTGCGCGTTCTACGGCTCGCCGCGCGATGGCTGTCTCGCGTTCGACCGCCGCCAGCGCATTCGTGGCCGATTCTCGGCGCTCCTCTGCCGCCGTCCGGGCGGCTGCCGCGGCTGTCGCGGATTCGTGGCGAGCCAGGAGCTCGTGCTCTAGCTCGGCTGCGGCAGCGCGGAAGTATCGTTGTTGCGCCTGCTCCAGTTGCTGTTGGAAGTCGGCTTGCCGTTTCGCTCGGCGAGCTAATCGCTCCAGACTCTTCAAGCGTGGGGCGAGTTCATCCCGAAGCAGTCTCGCGCGATCAAGATGATCCTGGGCGCGTTGCCGGCGGCGACGGGATTCCTCCATCTCGTGGCGGTGTTGGCGTACGCCACCGACCTCTTCGATCGCCTGTCGGCGTTCGTGCGGCCGGAGGCGCAACATCTCGTCAACGAGCCCCTGGCTCATGAGCGCGAACCCGCCAGCACCAAGACCACTGCTGCGAAAGAGTCCCTGCACGTCGCGCAGACGAGCGGCCCGGCCGTTGACTCTGACTTCGGATTGTCCATCGCGATGCACCCGACGCACGATTTCCACTTCCGCGGCGTCGAGATTGAGCCATTGATCGCTGTTGTCCAGCCGAAGCCGCACTTCAGCGAACCCGCTGGGGGCGCGATCGCGTCCACCAGAGAACACCACGTCTTCGGCCCGCTTGGTGCGAAGGACTCGTCCCGATCCGGCGCCGATGACCCAGCGCAGCGCATCCATGACATTGGACTTGCCGGAACCGTTGGGTCCGACAATCGCGATCACGGGCTCGTCGAACTGCAACGCCGTGCGCGTCGCGAACGACTTGTAGCCGTGCAGATCGATGGACCGCAGGCGCATCATGCTCCGTGCTCCTCCAGCACGGCCAATGCCTTTCGCGCCGCGTCCATCTCGGCCGACTGCTTGCTTCTGCCGCAGCCTTCGGCCAGCGGCTCACCCTCGACTTCCACCGAGGCGCGGAACGATCGATCATGTGGCGGGCCGGACTCGCCGATGATCAGATAGGTCGGCTTCGAGCCGTCTCGCGACTGGGTCAAATGCTGGAGGAGAGACTTCGCGTCGGCTTGTACTGCATCGGTGTTCAAGGCGTTGACGCTGTCCTCAAGCAATCCAAGAATGACTGCTCGGGCGGCGCGTTCTCCGCCGTCGAGCCAGACGGCTCCGAGCGTCGCTTCAAGCGCTCGGCTGAGCACCGACAATCGCTCGCGAGCGCCGTCGTTGGCAATTCCCGCGCCCATTAGCAGGCACTCACCAAGACCAAGCTCTCGACCGATACGTCCAAGCGTCTCGTTGCGCACGAGCTGCGATCGGGCGACGGTCATCCAACCTTCGCCCATGTCGATAAATTCTGTGTACAGACGGTGCGCGACGACCGCGCCAAGAATCGCGTCTCCAAGGAACTCGAGCCGTTCATTCGACTCAAGTTCCGGGTCGCTGACTTCGTTCAGATACGAGCGATGGACCATTGCCTGTCGAAGCAGCGTCATGTCCGAGAATCGGTAGACGAGCCGATCCTGAAGGCGCTCTAGTTTGCTGTCCATGTTCGAGCACATAACCATCTCAGTGTACTCAGGTGATCAATTTTCGCTCAGTTGGATACTGGGCGCAGTGATGAAGGCTTACGGTGTCAGCAATGGGGAGCGAGAGACTGACTCCGATTCCTGTCCAGAGGACTGATCTCGCGGAGCAAGTGTTGCGCCGTGTTTGCGCCTGTTCCGAAGCAACAAGTGCCCTGCTTGATACGTTATGTCATTTGGCATCGGAACGTGGGAGTTCCCTCTACGTCGTCGGCGGCGTGATCCGAGACACGCTGCTTGCGGAGCCGCCGCCGGACCACCTGGATCTCGATCTGGCCGTGGACGGGAACCCCATCCCGTTTCACGAGGCGATGGCGATGGCCGCGAGCGGAAGTCTGACGACTCACGAGCGATTTGGGACCGCCAACGCGACACTGCCTGACGGAACATCAATCGATTTGGCGCGAACTCGCGCAGAGCGGTATCCCGCTTCCGGAGCCCTGCCAATCGTGACTCCGGCCCCCATTGGCATTGATCTCGGCCGACGCGACTTCACGGTCAACGCAGTCGCACTAGCGCTCGCAGGTCCTGGCGCCGGCAAGGTGCTCGATCCGTACCGGGGCATTTCCGACCTGGAGCATCGGCGGATTCGAACGCTGCACACAGACTCGTTTCGCGATGACCCAACGAGGCTGATTCGTGCCGCGCGGTATGCCTCGCGGATTTCCGGGTCGCTGGAGCGCAAGACACTGGCCAATGCCAGGCGAGACCGTGCTCATCTGGCTGCGTTGACTGCGCATCGCTTCGGTGATGCTTGGCGGCTCTTGCTGGGTGAACCTGATACTGCAACAGCGCTTCGTATTGCTCGAAGGCTCAAACTCACACAGTCACGCGATCAGAGATGGACAACTCCGCTTGCCGTCCTGCCGGCCGTGCAGTCTGCCGAACACTTCTGGGCGGCGACAGGTCTGCTGTCCGCACGGGACGACATCGAAGCGTGGCTGCCACAATCAGTCGGAATGAATCGTGGGGAACGTGCCGCTCTCTCCGGCGGCGCAAGGTTGGGTCGCTACCGGCGAAGCATCGGCAATATGCGGCGACCATCTCGCGTTGCCGAGCGACTGGGCGGGATACCGGACGCTGCGGTCGAGGCTGCCGCAGCCGTTTGGGATGGCGCATCAGGGCGTGCAGCTGGCAGATATCTGGAGCGACGCGGCGTGGTTCATTCGCCGATTTCCGCCCGTCGGCTGATTCAGTTAGGAATCGAGCCCGGGCCGGAGCTTGGGCAGTGGCTGAAACGGCTGGAGGCCGAAGTCTGGGACGGAGAGCTTGATCCGCAAGACAAATCGTCTGTTGCCCGAGCGGCACAGCGGATACGATTGTCGCGATGACTACTGAGCCTTCAGTCACCGAGGACACTTGGCCCTGTTCGGTCTGCGGCGAGCCGGCCGGACCCGACGCCCGATCCGACTGTTACCGCTGTGGCGAGTACTTCCATCTGCGGCTGACGACCACTGCGACCGGACCGGACTGCGGTGATGTATGGCTCGACGATGAAGTGATGGCGCTCCAATTCGCCTGTCGCAACTGCCTGGCCGAGCAGGCCGGCGAAACTGCGCCCCCGGATCAGGAACTGCCTCCGCCGGAGGAACCCTCGGAGCCTATGCAACCACGCGCCCGACGCGCACAGGGCGGCACTTCGGCTCGCGACCTCGCTCGGCGGCGACGCTGACATGCCGCGTCAACGTCCGAGGAGGCGCAGGCGGCGCACGTCATCCAGCTCCGCACCGACGGCGCCTGCGGTTGAGCATGCTCAGATCGAACGCATTGAACAGCCACGCCGTCGAACGTGGCTGCCGACGGCCGGCGTAGTGACCGCGACGGGTCTCGGTATCTGGCTCGGTTGGACGTTTACGATCGCCGGCGGTATCGCCGAGGACATTGCACTGTGGGTGGGTGTGTTGATGGCCGGACTCGGGGGCGGGCGCCTCTTCCGGCGTTCGTTTCAGGCCCGCCGAGACAGACGCAATGGTTCCAAAAGAGGCCGTTAGTCGCGCTTGAGGTCGATACCACTGCCCTGGACTGAATACAGTCGAACGACAACGGCCGTGCCGGTTCGCTCCGTGTCGCGCGCTTTCTCCAGGGCGTGCTGACCTTCCCAAATCTGATCGCGTTCACCGGGGTCAGTGGTGACAGCAGCTTGCCCCTTGAAGATGAAGAACTTCCGGGCGGGCATATTGGTATACATCAAGGCCACACTTGGGTTCTTCGCGATTGCGTTGAGAGTCGATGACGACTCGCCACGAACCCAGAGCGCCAGAGCGTCATCGCCGAAGGTTTGCGTGCTGCCGCGGAAGCTGACCACCGGCTGCGCATCATCGCCCACTGCGACCATGCACATGGGAAATCCCTCGTCCAGCGCGCCGTTGACCCGAGCGTGAACTTCATCAGGCAGAACAAGCGACATCTGCTACTCCTCGGTGTGTTGAGATTCAAGTTCAATGGTTTGACTGAGTGGACGCTGCATCCAGAGCGCGTCCGCCGTCACGCCGGTTGGAATGTCGTCCGGAGCGACATCGACACTGCGCACTGGCGTATAGCCCAAGCGTAACCAGAAGTAGAGTGCGACTCCATTGTCGGGAGGCAGTGGCGTCAGCGCGATGGTCGCGCCGGCCTGTCGTGCCGCATCCTCCAGCAGCGGGACCGATGCACCGCCGTAGCCGTACGCCCGCCACTTCGCGCCGATGGCGAGCCAGGTCCAGATCAAGGCGCCCGTGGCCACGGAATCGGGGAGCCTCACGACCTTGCCGCAGAGTGCGCCCACGATTGCACCATCGCCGAGGATCCACCAGCCGAGATCGCCGTCGTCTAATCGACCTTGCAGGGCGCAAGGCGCGGCGCGTCCGGCAATTGCCTGTGCGGCTTCATCGAGCCAGTCCGCTTCGATGATCTCGCCTCGGAATCTCACAATGCTGGCCCGTTGACCTTCGACGCTCATGGGCCAATCCGCACTGATTGTCATTTGGAGTCACGATTCGGCGGGAGGAAGGTCTGCAACTCTCGTGCAATCTCGCTGGTCGCCTTCCTGATCACCGGCGCGGGAGGCAACGCATCGAGGAATCGTTTCCCGTACCTGCGTGAGACGATCCGGCCATCCAGGATCACCGCAGCTCCGAGGTCCGACTGCGTCCTGATCAGCCGTCCGATCCCCTGCCGGAACTGCAGGATGGCCGCTGGCAGGGAGAATTCCATGAATTCGTTGTCGTACTGTTCGCCCCTGGCCTTAAGCACCGGATCGTTTGGCGGCACGAATGGCAGCCGCGTCATGATCAGCAGCGACAGGGCGTCGCCAGGAATGTCGACTCCAGTCCACAGGGCTGCCACACCGAATGCAACGGTGTTGGGATCCTTGCGCAGCAGCTCGACGATGTTGGCAGCCGATCCATCGCGGCCTTGTCTGACAAGCACGAGCCCCGCTTGTTCAAGATCGGATTGAACTCTTCGGGTGACCTGGTTCATGGCGCCGTAAGAGCGAAACAGGACCATCGTGCGCCCACCGGCTGCCACGGCGAGCGATCGCACTGCGGCCGCGACTGAATCGTGATGTTCGTTGTCGGTGGCGTCGATCATGTCAGTTGGCAGGTAGATGCGACAGCGACGCTGATAATCGAACGGCGATCCGTATTGGGCTTCGGCCGCATCCTCAATTCCCAGACGCTCGCGCAGGAAGTCGAATGCGACATCGTCTTCGGTGCTGGTGGCTAGCGTCGCGCCTGTCAGGACGGTGGCGTGACGCTCTTGCCATAGCGGCTGCAGGTGAGCGGCGACACTGAGCGGCGCGGCGTGGACGCTTGAAGCTCCAGTCTTGCGATTCTCCCTGGCGGCCCAGGCGATTTCCTCGCTTGAGTATTCGGAGATAGCTCGGCCAAGCAACGAGCGACGCTCAGATAGCTCGGCCAACACGCCCTGCGCTTCTGTGGTGACGGAGTGAAACCGTTGACGATCTTCACCATCAGCCTCCCTGGCTCGCTCGTCGCAAGTCTCCGCGATCGCCTCGATGGCGAGGCTGACCTCGGCGATTGCATCCTGGGTTTCTTCCCACTGCAGCTCAAGGTCCGACCAGTGCTTGCTGCCTCGAGCCCCCTGACTCAGATTGACTCGATCCTCACTGCTGCGCCGGTCCTCGGAGTACTCCGAGACGAATGAACCAATCCCGTCGAACAACGTCTCAACCGCGCTCGCGGCCAGTGCTGTTTGCTGTTCTAGCCGGTCCGCTTCCTCTCGTAGCCCGACATCTTCGGCAAATCGCGTCAGCGCGTCGCCGCCTTCGGCGCAGCGTCGGAGCGTCTCGAACATCCACGACTCGCTCATTTCCAACGACAACTGATCGGTCGCGACATCTTCGAGCGCGTGTGACTCATCGACGATGACGACCGGCGCGTCGGGCATCGTGATTGCGCCGCTCGCCATCGCTCTGACCAGCAGGGCGTGATTTGCGATGACGATGTGGGACGAGGCTGCCTGACGCTGCACGCGCAGCAGGAAACAGGTGCCGTTCATGGCGTACTCGCAGGTCCGGTCGGACAGGCAGTCGGTGCCGCGGGCTGAAAGCTTCTCCCAGGATCGGAGCATTGGCACCGGTAGACGGAGCTCGGCACGGTCTCCTCGGGCGGTCGCTGATCGCCAAACTGCGGCTCTCGCCAGTACGAGAGGATCTTCCCAATCGACGACCCGGCCCAGTTCTCGATCCAGCTTCTGCTGGCAGAGGTAGTTGTCGCGTCCCTTGACGACGGTCGATGTGAGCGCATCCGAGGCCTCTGCTGAAACTCCGGCAATCAGTTTGCGGGCGAACTCGACATCCTTGCTTTCGAGCTGTTGCTGGAGGTTGATCGTGTGTGTGCTGACGATCACCGTGCTGCCGGTCTTGAGTGCCAAGAGCGCAGCCGGCACGAGGTACGCAAGTGATTTGCCGGTTCCAGTCCCCGCCTCGACGATGAACGTGCCGCCGAACTGCAGGGCCTCGGCCACATCCTGAGCCATGTCAAGCTGTTCAGGGCGCTGCTCGAAGTCGTCGTCGCCGACTGAAGCGAAGGCTTGAGCAGTCAATTCGGCGAGAGTGCCTCGAGGCAAGTCCACGGGATCCAGGGGACGATGCGGCTCCGCAGATCGCGCTCCGGACGAAACAGGCGCTGGCGTTCGCGGGACCTCAAGCGACCACTCGCGCAGTACTCGGCCTGGTCCCCAGAAGATGTTCGCTCCGGCGGCCAGTTCGCTCAGTGAGCTCCTGGCATCCTGGGGAAGCCGGGCGTAGCGATCCTTGAGTCGCAGAAACAGCAGGCGCGCAGCCTCGGCGTCGGCGAGTGCGCGATGGGCATCAGTCAGCTCGATGTTGTAGCGATCACATAACTCGCCGAGCCGGTGCGATGAGGCTCCAGGCTCGATGATCTGCGCTAGCGGCAGTGTGTCGATCGACGGCGTTGCCGACTTGATCCCGACGACCTCGAGAAACGACTCGTCGAAGCCGACATTGTGGCCCAGCAACGTGCAGCCGTCGAGCAGGCTGCGCAGCTTGTCCTCGACCTCGCTCCACGCCGGCGCGTCAGCCAACATTTCGGGCGTAATGCCGGTCATGCGCTGGACCCGCAGCGGCGGTAACTCGAGCGGTTGGACCAGCGTGCTCCAGCGTTCAAGCACGCGCTCGGGCGTACAGCGAACGACGCCGACTTCGATGATCTCATCGAAGCCGGGCTTGAGACCTGTCATCTCAAGGTCGATGGCGGCGTATGTCTGTTCAGTCACACATGACACCAAAGGTCAGTGTTGGGAGTCGCGGAACACCGCGGCTCACTCACTCAGGGTCCGGTTGTGGCGGTTGGGATCGCGACCTGGCCCACGATGTTCGGGCGTTCGGAGGATACGGAGAGAGCTGATTTTCAGGTTTTCAGCAAACTTTTTTTTCTGACGGGCCGTGGAAACGGAGCTCCAGTGTTTTGCTGGGGATCGTGCGCCCGGAACATTCAGGTTTTTTCGGGTTTTTTCGGGTTTTTTCAGGTCGTGCTGTTCGGATTTGTTCGGATTTGTTCGGATTTGATCGGGTTGAGATCGGCCAAACGCAAACAGATTTGAAACGCACGGAACTCCGCTCGAGCTTGAACAACTCTTGACTGCGGACACTTCAGTCGCCCTTCACCTGTTCACGCTCATGCGTTCTTACTGTAGCGGGATCCGGCCTAACGGTTGGATGGTGACGGGATGGCGCGAATCAGCCCCAGGGAGCCTCATCCTCGGCACATGGTCCAAACGGACGGAACTCGCCGATGTTGAGACCCTCGTAGCAAACGGTCGCTCCGTCGTGCAGCAGTTGCACTGTTTGCTCGCGGTTAGTCAGTGGCTCAGGGAACACGGTGGCATAGCTGCCGATGCCTGAGGTTGAGTGCGCGTCCGAGCCACCGGTGACCGGCTTGTTCAGAATGCGCGCCACTTCCAGTGCGAAGAGATTCTCGCGCCTGGTGTTGCCGCCGTTGCCGACCTCAATTCCATGCACGACCTGGAACACGTGCATGCGCTCCGCTGCTTCGTCGGGAGTCATCGAGAAGGGTTCCTCACCCTTTCGGCGGAATGTGACTGGGTCGAAGAAGTGCCGAAAGGGGTGCGCAACCGACATGAACGCGCCAATTTCGTCGCAGACTTCACGCAGTCGCTCTGCCGAGCGGATGCCCGAGTAGTACTGGTCGATGCCGAAGACGATGATGTGTCCGAGATCGGTGGAGACTTCCATCCCCTGATTCAGATAGACTCCCGCTTCGCTCATTTCATTGACGTAATTGTTCCAGTCGTACCGCTCCCAGACCCGATCGTGCTCGGTCAGGTTGACTCCGGTGAGGCCAATTCGATTGGCTTCCGCCAGGAGGTCGTCGGGTTGCAGCGCTGAATCTGCCGCGCCGCGGACGGTGTGAATATGCGCGTCGAGGATCGTGCCGGGTAACGACTGAGGATCCACTAGGTCTCCAGCTCCAGGGGCGAATGTGGTAACTCACCTGAGTATACGCACCGTCTGTGTGAATCCCGATGCACTTCCGACGCACTCAGCCGGAAGCGAGATGCGGCAGCATCCAGCCGAAGCATCCGGCAGCGAGCAGAGAGATAGCGACGAATCGTCGCCACAGCGCGCGTTGCCACACGATTCCTCCTACCGCAAGCAAGACAATGCAGATGACGATTCCGGACGTGAATTGCCAAGATGGGCTGCCAAGTCCAGTCGATCCGCCGTCGGCCACGCTGAGGAACAGCACACCGAGCAACATGCCCAGCACAGCGCAGCCCGCCTGGGCGACCAGAGCGGCTCCCAGGCTGACCATGACCCAGTTCGAGGGATCGGGAAACTGCTGTCGCAGCCAGTTGGTCGTTGGCACGGTCACCAGGAGCGAGCCGAACACGCCAAGGCCAAGCACACCCACGGCTGCGCCGGCCACGAATCCGGAGAACAATGCAGCGACGGTTTCCATGCTCAATCAATACAAATGATGGTGGCCTCGGCCCGAGCGATCGGCAGAACGACACGAGTGAGGCCGGGCGCGCCCTGGAGCTCGATGGCAGCCGCGTGTGCCGTTTCGGGCGCCAGGATCGCGAACATTGTCGGCCCTGCTCCGGCCAACAGAGGTGTGACAGGCTGAGCATCGGTATCGACGGCGGCGCGGGCAATGGCTGCCCCCATGCGACGCCAGGCAGGCGTCAAGCCCTGCATCACCTCTCGAGCTGATGCGTCGAATGAGTTGATGCAATCGTCATGCGTTGGGCTTCTTCCCGCGAGCAACCGCTGCTTGAGCGCAGAGGAGTAAGCGCCGTCACGGAAATCCGATGATCGTAGCGAGCGATACATTGTCGCGGTCTTGTCCTCCGGGACCGGAATCTCAGGGCGATACAGCAGGACAGCCCAGCCGCCAAACGATGCCGATGGCGCTTCTATCGACTCGACTCGCTCGCCTCGGCCGGCCATCATCACTGGACCGCCAATCACACAGGCTGCGACGTCGGAACCGACTAGCGAGCCGATCCGGCAGAGATCGTTGTCAGAGAGGCCCAGCGTCCACGCCTCGTTCGCCAGGCGCAGGAACGCGGCAGCGTCGGTGGAACCGCCTCCAAGCCCGCTGGTGACCGGAATTCGTTTCACCACGTCAACGCGGCCGTTCATCTTCTGATCACTGTGCAGCTCCAGGGCAGACCAGGCCCGAGCGATGATGTCGTCGTTTGTCTGAATCGAGAATGGGTGCCCATCGGCGTCCTGGTAGGCGATCGTGCGCCTGTCGCCACCAGGCGTGAGACGAAGGTCGTCGGGCGTGAGACGAAGGTCGTCGGCGAGATCCAGCGAGATGGCGACTGAGGAGAGGTCGTGGAACCCGTCCTCGCGCTTGCCCAGGACCTCGAGTGTCAGGTTGAGCTTGGCTGCGGCGATCGTGCTCAAAGAAGTCATTGCAACGAGTTCGTGTGATTCTCAGCGTGCTTCTCTCGCCACCAGGCGAGCCGAGCCCATTCCTCGAGCGTCAGGGTCCCTGGCCGGCGTGCAGGATCGATCTGGCAAGCCTCGAGCCATGCTCCGGCACCCTCTGGCGGTAGCCATACTCCCTGTGCCAACGCGTTATGTAGCTGCTTTCTCGGACTGCGGAACCCGCCGCGCACGACCTCAAAGAATCGCTCGACGCTGGGCACGTCGACAGCGGGTTGCTCTCGGACCTGTAGCTGCACGACTGCCGAGCGCACTTGCGGCGGGGGGTCGAATGCCTCGCGCTCGACAGTGAAGAGCAGTTCTGCGTCGGCGTAAAACTGCACCGAGACGCCCATGAGCGACAACTTGCCCGGCATGGCCGTCACCCGTTGTGCGACTTCGTGCTGGATCATGACCAGCATCCAATCCGGTCGCACGGACTCTTCCTCCAGAAACTTGCGGAAGATTGGGGCTGTGATCGCGTATGGCAGATTACCGACGAGTCCGTAGGGCGGATGAGCCGCGACCGCTGCCAGGGTCTCCTCGGGTTGGATATCCAACACATCGTGCTCGATCACGACGGCGTTCAGATCGAGTCCGGCTCGAGTCAGCCGCCTGCGTGCTCGGTAGGCCATCCCTTCATCGAGCTCGACGGAGACGAGGGGACGATCCAACTCAGCTAACCGCTCGGTCAGTATGCCATCACCAGCGCCAACCTCAATGATTGCGGCCGGCGCATCGGGAACGGCATCGACGATCCGTTCGAGCACCCGTTCGTCGCGCAGGAAGTGCTGCCCCAATCGCGCGCGCCTGCGGCGTCCGCTCATCTGGTTACTCGGAATGATGGGATGTCATGACCAAGCAACGGTGTGGCCGTGCACCTGAGATCGAACGACTTCATCAGCTTGCCTTCGCTAGCCGGCTCAGCCCAGGCACTCCCGCGTCACCCGACCGACAACCGCTTACCGCTGCTTCCTCTCGGACCTGACGGGGTTCACGGCGGGCCGCCGCGCGGGACCCAAACTTCATCACTGCTTGGCGTCGGTAGTTCTCATGTCGCCGCCCTCAACCCAGGAATTCAACCCCGCTAGAGCGGATTGCGGGTACAGGGCACCGCTAGCTCCCCATCTAGCACGACCAACTGCAATCCTAGCACCAGCGGCGGCAGCGATACGTCGGAGTAAACTCATGGAAATGGCCCAACCGCGGGCAACAACATGAACGAAGGAACAGCCCGTGCGAATCATCTCCATTGGCTGCCCGATACCCAGCCCCAGCGTCGACAACCACTCCATCGCGAATGCCTCGTCGATCTTCGATTACGACGCTTGCATCGTCGATCTCCAGTCAGTGTCCGAGCAGATCGAGGGAATCGCAGCGACAACGCTCGATGTGAAAGCACCAGACGGACGGACCATTGGCATAGGAGAGTCGGGCGCATTTCATTTCGGCCTGGGAGAGTTGTTGCAGCAGCGCCAGCTTGAGTTTCTGCAGCTACTCGACAACGGCGGTGTGCTCGTTGTTTTCGCATATCCAAACGTCCGTCACCCAAACATTGCATCGTTCCCCGGACTGAATCGATATTCCCTGATTCCCGGGCCTAAGGGAGATCCGTTCCGCTGGCCCACGCTTCGTCCCGCCGACGGCAAGGATGTCCGTCCGACGGTCCCGCAACATCCGGTCAGCGGCTTTCTCGACGACCTGGCCGGACGGCTTCGTTATCGGGCATTGTTCGACCTCAAGGCATTCGATGGCGCGCAGATCGTTGGACGTTCTGTAGGTGGAGCAGCGGTCGCCGTCGAGTTCCGCAGCGGTCCCGGTCGCATCGTCGTGCTGCCGCCGCCCGACAACCTGGCATCTTCTCAGCGCAAGATGTTTTCTGCATCGCTGTTGGAGATGATCGAGCGGCTGGCGCAGGAACCAGATTCGAGCGCCGCTCCGGTCTGGGTTCGCCGATACGACACTCCGGAAGCGACCTCCGCTCGCGACGAATTGTCGAGCGCGCAGGATGAACTGAAGCAAGCGCAACGTCGCGTGACCGAAGCAGAGTCGCTGCTGGCCGACACGACCAGATTCCAGGGTCTGCTCTGGCAGAGCCAAAATCTGGCCTTCCGCGACACCGTCGCGGATGCCTTCCGCGTACTGGGCTACACAGTTTCGATGACCAATGACCAAATGGAAATCCGGGACGGGTCCGAAACGTCACTGGTCGAACTGGCATCAGCGAACAATGCGGTCAGCGACCGTCTGTACCTGACTCTGCAGAGCCGAATCGAAGAGCAGTACCTGCGTCGGAAGAGTCGTCCCAAGGGCATCATCATCGCCAATGGCCATCGGCAAACCGACCCCAGGATTCGCCGAGAACCGTTCCCCAAGACGCTGACCAATGCCTGCGAGACGTACGGCTATGCCCTGATTCCGGTTGAAGCGCTATTCGAACTGGTCAGCTTCGCAGGAGAAGCGGCGGACGAGCCTGAGGTGCTCGAGGACATCCGCCGGTCGGTCGCAGAGACGGCTGGCGTCCTGGAGATTGCGCTAGAGGAGGAAGAGGAGGAGGCGGAAGCTCCGGCGCCGCCAGCCGAAAACGGCGCCGTCGCGGCTGCAGCGGAAGCCAATCCGGCCAGCTAACGCGCGTTCACATGGGGGCCCTCAGGCCATGAGTTCTCGTCGTACCCGCGGTTGTCGGAGGCCTTCGAAACACTCCCGAATCCCCTTCCCCCTTGCGGGAGGAGTTGTCACGGAGTCGCAGAGGGGGGGTCGGCTGATGATGACCAGATAGGGCTCCTGAACAGCGCCCCCCCTCTGCCTTCGGTATCTCCCCCGCAAGGGGGGAGAAGGAAAGTTTTTCCAAAGGTCTCCGCTTGTCGCGGGTATCAATTTGCATTTGACGCTACTGTCCCTACCCGACACGGCGAGATTGTCGCGACAAGCGCGGCAATAACGGGACAATGAGTCAAGAAACGAATAGTGAAGAACCAGACCCTAATTCTTGCCCAACTGCAGGACGGCGAGGAACGCCTCTTGCGGAATCTCGACGTTGCCGACTCGCTTGAGCCGCTTCTTTCCTTCGGCCTGCCGAGCTAGCAGTTTGCGCTTTCTCGTGATGTCGCCTCCGTAGCACTTGGCGGTGACGTTCTTGCGCAATGCACGCACTGTCTCGCGAGCCACGATCCGGCCGCCTACTGCCGCCTGGATCGGCACGTCGAATAGTTGCCTCGGAATCAGTTTGCGCAGCCGGTCGGCCAGTTCCCTCCCTTGCGTGGCGGCCGCGTTGGAATGCACGATCGCGGAGAGTGCATCGACCGGTTCGCCATTGATCAGCAGGTCCAGTTTGACCAGCTTGGCAGGTCGGTAACCGATCAGGGTGTAGTCGAGGCTGGCATATCCATGCGTTTTCGATTTCAGGTCGTCGTAGAAGTCGGTGAGGATTTCCGACAGCGGAAGCTCATACTCGAGCAGCACTCGAATTTCACCGGTCGACGGCCTTGAGCCGTTGGCACCGTTCGCCTGGCTGGTGCGTTGCAGATACTCCATGCGATCGAAGACACCGCGGCGGCCTGTGACTGTCTCCATCACCGCACCGACATGTTCGTGCGGCGCGATCACCGAGATCCTGACCCAGGGTTCGCGGATTTCCGCCACGTGGTTTGGCGCCGGCAGTTCGGATGGATTCTCGATCAATCGCACTTGCCCGTCGACGCCTTCGACTTCGTACTCAACTGACGGCGCAGTAAAGACGAGCTCCAGTCCGTACTCGCGCTCGAGTCGCTCTTGCACGATCTCCATGTGCAGGAGTCCGAGGAATCCCATTCGATAGCCAAAGCCCAATGCCGCCGACGACTCCGGCTGATACAGAATCGAGCTGTCGGAGAGTCTCAGTTTGTCGAGCGCGTCCGAGAGTTCCTGGTAGTCGGCGGAGTTCGCCGGATAGAGCCCCGCGAAGACCATGGCTTTCGGTTCGCGGTAGCCGGGCAGTGGTTCGGGCTGATGGCGTCCACCGCTGGTCATGGTGTCACCGACTCGGACATCGCCGACATCCTTGAGCCCGGTCGCGACGTAGCCGACATCTCCCGCCGACAACGACTGGAGCTTGCGCAGGTCGGGGGCAAAGCTGCCCACTTCCATGGCCTCAAAGCGGCGATTGGTTGCGGACAGACGAAGCGGAGATTGGCCCTTGACATCCCCGTCTACCACCCGAACGTGGGCAATGACGCCCTTGTAGGGGTCGTACTCCGAGTCAAAGATCAACGCACGCAGCTGATCGTCGCCGCTGCCGTCGGGCGGTGGAACACGCTCGACGATTGCCTCGAGCAGCTCGTTGATGCCCTGACCGGTCTTGGCCGAGACGTAGAGGATCTCGTCGCGGGCGAATCCGATGACATCGACCAATTCGGCGGCAATCGCTTCGGGTCTCGCGACATCAAGGTCAATCTTGTTGATCACCGGGATCAAGGTGAGGTCTTGCTCCATCGCCAGATACACATTGGCCAGCGTCTGAGCCTGGATGCCCTCGACCGCGTCTACAACCAGCAGCGCACCCTCGGCGGCTGCCAGGCTGCGCGAAACCTCGTAGGAAAAGTCCACGTGCCCTGGCGTGTCAATCAGGTGTAATCGGTACTCCTCGCGTTCGGGCGACTGGTAGTCCATGCGCACGGCCCGCGCCTTGATCGTGATGCCCTTCTCTCGCTCGAGGTCCATGGAATCGAGCAGTTGGTCGGACATGTCGCGTCGATCGACCGTCGCGGTTGCCTCCATGAGGCGGTCGGACAGAGTCGATTTGCCGTGATCGATGTGGGCGACGATGCAGAAGTTGCGGATGCGCGATGGGTCCATGTGGGCAGATCGTATCAGTCAGCGACAGTATCGCTGTGTGCCGGATACGCAGAACGGGGCCTCTCGGCCCCGTTCTGATGTAAGTCGTTCGGCAAGAAACTAGACGCGATGGCAGCGGACGAAGTGGTCGTCCACGATCTCGCGCCACTCGGGGTCTTCCTCGCGACAGATGTCGATCGCAATCGGACAACGCGTGTGGAAGTTGCAGCCTGGCGGCGGCGCGATTGGGTTGGGCACGTCGCCGGTCAGGATCAGGCGCTCACGTCGCCGCTCCAACGCCGGGTCGGGAATCGGCACAGCGGAAATCAACGCCTGTGTGTAGGGGTGCAGCGGGTTGTCGTAGAGCTGGTCGGCTTGGGCCAGCTCGACAATCTTGCCCAGGTACATGACCGCGATGCGGTGCGAGATGTGACGCACCACGGAGAGATCGTGAGCAATGAAGAGGTAGGTCAGACCGAAGTCGGCCTGAAGGTCCTCAAGCAGGTTGATGATCTGCGCCTGAATCGACACGTCAAGCGCCGAAACCGGCTCGTCGCAGACGATGAACGCCGGCTCAACCGCGAGCGCGCGGGCGATGCCGATGCGCTGGCGCTGTCCACCGGAGAACTCGTGCGGGTAGCGGCTGGCGAAATAGGGGTTGAGACCGACAGTCTCCAGCAACTCACGGACGCGTTCCTTGCGCCGGCCCTTCTGCAAGCCGTGAATCACCATGGGCTCGGAGACGATGCTGCCGACGCTCATACGAGGATTCAAGGACGCATACGGGTCCTGGAAAATCATCTGCATCTGGCGTCGGTAGGCCCGCAGGTTGCGTCCGGCCAATGTGGTCAGATCGACCGGGCCGCCATTCGAGTCAGCGCCTGGGAGCGAAACCGATTCAGCGCCACCATCGTCATCTGCGCCGATGTGCGAGGTGTACTGCGGGGGCGACATGAAGACGTTGCCGGCTGTCGGTCGGTAGAGCTGCAAGATTGCGCGGCCCGTGGTTGACTTACCACAGCCCGACTCACCGACCAGACCGAGTGTCTCGCCCTCACGGACGGAGAACGTCAATCCGTCAACGGCCTTGATGTCCGCCACCTTGCGCTTGAGCAGCAACCCGGCTGTGACCGGGAAGTACATCTTCAGACCCTGGACATCAAGCAGTGTGTTCTCATGCGGCTCGGTGCGACCGCTGCCAATGAGGTCTGCAATCGCGGCAGTCGCCGCACCAACCGAAGCGGCGGCGGCGGCCCGCATGCTCTCCGGGGTCATTGACCCGACGCCGGCCTCGTCCTGTGACTGCTCCTCCTCAACGACTTCTGGTTGTTCGTTCTCAGACATTGGCAGTCTCCTCTTCCAACATTTCGGCGGTGTGCGCGCTCGCGAGGATGGTGTCGGCCTCGAGGGCGACAGCCTCGGAGTTCCAGCATGCGACCAGGTGACCGGGAGCGAACTCCTGGAGCACCGGACGTTCGGTGGTGCATTGATCGGTGGCGAATCGGCAACGCGGAGCGAACGAACAGCCCTCGGGCATGTTGGTCAAGTCCGGCGGCGTGCCTTCAATCGGGATCAGGCGTCCGGTTCGGGCGTCAAGTCGGGGGACCGACTCAAGCAGTCCGAGGGTGTACGCATGCTTGGGGCGCGCGTAAATCTCTCCGGCCTCACCGCTCTCGACAATGCGTCCGCCGTACATGACGTTGACGCGGTCGGCGTAACGTGCGACCACGCCGAGGTTGTGTGTAATGACGATTACTGCGGTGCCAAGTTCGCGGCTCAGGCGAGCCATGACCTCAAGCACCTGGGCCTGAATGGTCACGTCGAGCGCGGTGGTCGGCTCGTCAGCAAGCAGCAGCTTCGGGTCGCAAGACAGCGCCATCGCGATCATGACGCGTTGGCGCATGCCTCCTGAGAACTGGTGAGGGAAGTCGAACAGGCGCTGCTCTGCGGCCGGAATACCGACCATGTTGAGCAGCTCAACGGCGCGCTCGTTGGCCTGTGTACGGTTCAGACCCATGTGCAGCTCGATTGCCTCGGTCAACTGTCGACCGATGGTCAGCACCGGGTTGAGCGAGGTCATCGGCTCCTGGAAGACCATGGCAATGTCGTTGCCGCGGATTTCGCGCATCCGCGAGTCATCAACGCTCATCAGCTCTTCGCCGTCGAACCAGACTTCGCCGTTGACGATCTTGCCAGGCGGGTTCGGAATCAGACGCAGCAACGAGAGCGCGGACACGCTCTTGCCCGAGCCCGATTCTCCGACCAGTCCCAGCGTCTGTCCGGGCATGAGGTCGTACGAGACATCGTTGACCGCCTGGACGACTCCTTCAGACGTGAAGAAACTCGTAGAGAGGTTCTGGACACTCAATAGCGGGTCAGCCATAAGAACACTCCTTCAGCGGCGCCTGTGATTCCAGGGTTCGCAACACGCCCGACCGGTTCTCAGTCGGGCGAGCATTGGTGGGGAAGAGGAGACTCGAACTCCTACGCCTTGCGGCACATGATCCTAAATCATGCTCGTCTGCCAATTCCGACACTTCCCCCGAGGAGGACAAGAAGGCCGGCGAACCGGTGTCCTCGCGCGAGAGGCGCGGAATCTGAGGCAGACCGCTCGTGCTGATGTAGCTGGTGAGCCGCCAGGGACTCGAACCCCGAACCTGCTGATTAAGAGTCAGCTGCTCTGCCAATTGAGCTAGCGGCCCCCGCGCATGGATGGCTCCCGACGCCGGTTGCGTCGAGGCGTCCCACAATCTTACACGTCGCTCATCCAGGATGCTCATTCGACCTGGGCGCTCCGCGCGGCTTGCGGCCTCACTGCTCAATGGTTGCTCCCTAACCTGGCTGCTAGTCGCCGGCTGCTATTCCGTTGATCCACATCAGTAGCGAATCGGGCCAAAAGCGGCTTGGCGTGCAAGCTAGCCAACCCGACGCCGAACGTCAACGAGTTGACACCGATTCTACCCGCTCCAACGCGTGCGGTTCCGGGCTCCTCTGTCTACCCGTTCGTTGACCAAGCTAACGGGCGAGGAATACGATGAATCGAGCCCTGATGTCTCCATCTTGAGCGAGGCAGTCGGGCGAGGGCGGTTAGCTCAGTCGGCTAGAGCGCTGCGTTGACATCGCAGAGGTCACTGGTTCAAGTCCAGTATCGCCCACCACTCCTTCGACCAAACCTGTCTTGGTATGACTCGTCAGATGATCCCGTGGGCAGAGCGCAGATAGCAGGCGGATGGCGGACGACCCGTACGACGCCGGAGTTGCGACCGATGATGGGAACGCCGCCGGCGTCGCCTCGCGTGACGAGGTCGATGAAGCGGAATGGCTGCGACGGATGCGCCACTCGGCGGCGCACGTCTTGGCCCAGGTCGTGCTGCAGATGTTCCCCGAAGGCAAGATTGCCATCGGCCCACCGATCGACACCGGCTTCTACTACGACTTTGACCTGCCGCGGCCGTTGACGCCGGAAGACCTGTCAGACATCCAGAAGCGGATGCGCAAGGAAATGCGCCGCAATCACCGCTTCATTTGGGATGAGATTCCCGTCGACGAAGCACGAGAGCGATTCGCCGACCAACCCTTCAAGCTGGAACTGATCGACCAGTTTTCCGCCGATTCGGACGCTCTGGGCATTTGCACCCACGCAGAGTTCGCCGACCTCTGCCGCGGCGGGCATGTCGAGTCAACCAAACAGATTGGACCGTTCCGCCTGACCAGCGTCGCGGGCGCCTATTGGCGCGGCGACGAAAATCGGCCGCAACTTCAGCGTGTCTATGGCGCGCTGTTCGCCACCCGCGAAGAGTTGGACGCGCACTTTGCCCGGATCGAAGAGGCTCAGCGTCGCGATCATCGCCGCCTGGGTCGCGACTTGGAACTGTTCGCATTCTCGGAGCTGGTTGGCGCCGGGGTTCCACTCTTGTTGCCCGACGGCGCGGTCATCCGGCAGGAAATGGAACGCCTGATTCGCGAGTTGCAGGACGCGCGTGGATACAGCGAAGTCTGGACCGGCCATGTCGCCCGCGGCGAACTCTTTCGCCGGTCGGGTCACCTCGACAACTACAGCGATGTCATGTTTCCGGCCATGCGGGAATCTGGGCGGGAATCTGGGCGGGAACACAGCGACACGGCTGATGAGAGCGACAGCGAGGCCTACTTCCTCAAGCCGATGAACTGCCCCGTCCACATGACGCTGTACAACAACTCACTGCACTCCTACCGAGAACTGCCCCTCCGCTACGCGGAATACACGACGCTGTACCGCTATGAGAAGTCGGGGCAGCTTTCGGGCCTGACCCGAGTGCGATCGCTGACCCAGGACGACTGCCACATCTTCATCACTCCCGAACAAATCTCCGAGGAAGTATCGAATGTGCTGGAGCTGGTGCAAACGCTGTTCCAGACCTACGGCATGCCCAATTTCCGATACGACCTATCGCTGCCCGGCGAAGGCGGCAAGTACGTCGACAATCCGGAGGCCTGGTCAACGGCGGTCTCGGCGCTGCGTAACGCGCTTGACGACGCCGACATTGATTATGTCGAGCAGGAAGGCGAAGCCGCCTTTTACGGACCAAAGGCAGACCTGTTTGTTTCGGATGCGATGGGGCGTGAATGGCAGCTCTCGACCATCCAACTAGACCTAATCCAGCCCGCCCGCCTGGGCTGCGTATACGTCGCCGACGACGGTGAACGACACACGCCAGTGGTCATTCACCGAGCCATTCACGGCTCGTTCGAACGATTCCTCGGCATCCTCATCGAACACTACGCCGGCGCCTTTCCTCTATGGCTGGCTCCGATCCAGGCACGCTGCGTTCCTATCGCAGACCGCCATCTGGACTGGGCGCATGAGATCGCGGCCGACCTGCGAGCTGCCGGGCTGCGCGTCGATGTCGACGACGGGAACGAGCGGATGCAAGCGAAGATTCGCAATGGGCAGCGACGCAAGATTCCCTACCTGCTCGTCATCGGCGACCGGGAGGTCGAAGCCGGCGCAGCCGCGGTCAGGGTCCGCAATGGCGAGGACCTCGGAGCCATGCCGCTCGATGAGATTCGAGAGATGCTGTCCGAGCTGAAGCGCTCACGTGCGATTCAGCCCGCTTGAGCCGCGTGCCTGATTCGATACTCTCCAGACATCTTGGCAGGTATGATCCATACGGCCGCCGAACGAATGGTGGTCGAGACAACCAAACAAGTTCATTTGCCGAACTCCAACACAACGAAAGTGGCGGATGACTGACTCCCAGCGTCCATTCGACACTCTCCTGATCGCCAATCGAGGCGAGATCGCGGTACGCGTGATTCGTGGCGCGCGCGATCTGGGCATCAACACTGTTGCGGTGTTTTCGGACGCCGATCGCAGCGCTCGACACGTGAGGATGGCCGACGAAGCCGTCCGAATCGGTGGCCCGGCGCCTGCTGATAGCTACCTCTCGGCCGATGCCGTCCTGGCAGCAGCCGAGAGCACTGGTGCGGACGCCATCCATCCTGGCTACGGCTTCCTGTCCGAAAATGCGAACTTCGCTCGAGCTTGCCGGGATCGCGGCATCATCTTCGTCGGTCCCTCGCCTGAAGCGATTGAGCTGATGGGTGACAAGATCGAGTCACGCCGAACCATGAAGCAAGCAGGCGTGCCGATTATCCCGGGCGCGATTGATCCACTCACCGACCCAGTCGAAGCGCAACAAACGGCTGATGAGATTGGTTATCCAGTCGTGATTAAGGCCGCAGCCGGTGGTGGAGGCCGGGGGATTCGCGTCGTTGAACAGGCGAGCGAAATTGAACGGGCGGTCCAGCAGGCGCAGGAAGAAGCCATCACGGCATTCGGCGACGGCTCCGTTTTCGTCGAGAAACTATTGCGTCCGGCGCGTCACATTGAGATTCAGGTTGTCGCCGACGCTCTGGGCAATGTCGTTTGCCTGGGCGAGCGCGACTGCTCGGCGCAGCGCCGGCGACAGAAGCTGGTTGAGGAATCGCCTGCGCCGGGTATGTCACCCCAGCTTCGCGCGCGAATGGAAGAAGCAGCGACGAACGCCGCGCGAGCCTGCGATTACACCTCGACAGGCACGGTCGAGTTCCTGGTCTGGGACGATCCGAACGCGGCCGACGGACAGAACTTCGCATTTCTCGAAATGAATACGCGTCTCCAGGTCGAGCATCCCGTGACGGAACTCGTCCGCGGCGTCGATCTCGTGCAGGATCAGCTCAGGATCGCCGGTGGCTTGCCCTTGGGCTACACCGCGGCGGAGCGTCCGATTCGCGGCTGGGCGATGGAGTGCCGGATTACGGCTGAAGACCCGTACCACGACTTCACGCCCTCCGTCGGACCCATCGCCTGGTACCGCGAGGCCGATGGTCCTGGCGTACGGCTGGACTCGATGCTTGCTCGCGGTATCGGCGTGAGCCCGCATTACGACTCACTGATCAGCAAACTCATCACCTGGGGTGAGACCCGCGAACAGTGCATCCGACGCATGAAACGGGCGTTGGGCGAATATCTTGTGATCGGCGTCAGCACGTCGATTCCCTTCCACCAGGCACTCATGGATGACGAGAATTTCCGCGAGGGCGCGATTCACACGCTGTATGTCGAGGAGAATGACATTCTCGACAAGACTGAACGACCCGAGCACAGCGCCGAGGCAACGCTCGCTGCCGCCATGTTCTTTCACACGCTTGGCGAGCGGGCCGATCCGGAACGCAGCGGACCACAACCCAGGCGTCGGCATTGGGCGTCCTCTGCGCGGGGCCGTCGATTTCCAGTGGAGCAGGGATGGCGAAGAACTACCGGCTAATCGTCCACAACCAGCTTGAGGAAGTGGCGATCGACGACAACGGCGATGGCCGCTACGTTGCCGAGTTCGGCGGCAAGTCGTATTCACTTGAGCTCGAGTCGCTCGACGACAACACACTGTTCCGACTCTGGATCGACGGCGAAAGCACGCCGCTAGCCATTAGACGCGAGGGAATGAGCCTCGACCTGTTCATTGGTCCGGACCGGTACGTCGCAGAGATCGAACGCAGCGCCGGCGCGCTGACCCAGAGTGGTCCCGCGATCGAGGGCGAACTACGGATGACCGCGCCCATGACCGGACAGGTCACAGAGGTGCTCGTCGGCTCGGGTGACCAGGTTCAAGAAGGCGACCCGCTATTGGTCATCGTCGCGATGAAAATGAACAACGAAATCCGCTCACCGGCGAGCGGGCAGATCATGGACGTGGCTGTGGGAGCCGGCGATTCCGTCGATCAGGGCGATCTGATGCTCGTGATCGACACTGAATCGGAATAGCGATTTCCGCAATCTCCCAGCAAAAGTTTGAAACTGCGTGTCTGCGCGCCTACCATCGGCGTCAGTAGAGCCACACGCACTCGCGTAGACACCGGCTCGCAGCAAAGGAGCATTCTTCTGGCCGTCAAGGATCAACGAGAACACAAAGAACAGCGCGTCAACGAAGCGATTCGCATCCGGGAAGTCCGGGTGATCGGTTCCGAGGGCGAACAGCTTGGCGTCATGCCCACCATCCAGGCGTTGGACCTTGCGCGGGCGCAAGGGTTGGACCTCGTTGAGGTCGCACCCAACGCGCGACCGCCCGTCGCCAAGATGATGGACTACGGACGCTTCAAGTACGAGCAGTCCAAGCGGGAGCGTGAAGGCCGGCGCCGTCAGAAGGGCGCATCGCTGCATCAGATCAAGATGCGACCGAACATCGGCAAACACGACATGGAAGCCAAGGGGCGCACTGCGGCGCGGCTGCTGCGCAACGGGGACAAGGTCAAGATCTCGATCATGTTTCGGGGTCGAGAAATCACCCATCGCGACATCGGTCAGGAACGCATCTACGAAATGCTCGAGACGCTCGATCAGAACGAGGTGCCCACGGTGATCGAGAAGCCGATCTCGACCGAAGGCCGGTTTATGTCGATCATCGTTGCCGAGGACAAAGCCAAGGCGAAGGCCATGGCGGACGCGAAGGCGGCCGAGGCAGCGAACGAGGC
The DNA here is from genome assembly GCA_965232875.1 of Dehalococcoidia bacterium. Taxonomy (GTDB): domain Bacteria; phylum Chloroflexota; class Dehalococcoidia; order Bin125; family Bin125; genus Bin125. The sequence goes on from OZ247431.1 coordinate 1,474,448, forward strand.
ATCGGAGGCCGCCGGTTAGTGCGCTGATTCTGCGCGCTCCGACCGACAAGTCCGCCGCTCCTCGCCTGTGTCGATTCTGATTGGACTGTGCCCGATTTCCTCCTAAGCTGAGGGGACGCGCCAGTGCGTCGTCGCTGATGCGCGGCTGTGTTGGAGACAGTCAACAATGCCGAAAATGAAGACCCACAAGGGCGCGGCGAAGCGATTTCGGATCACTCGCAATGGCAAAGTGATGCGAATGAAGGGCTACCGCGGCCACAACAAGCAAAAAAAGCACAAGCGCACTCTGCGCGCCCAGGGCCGAATGCACGAGGTCAAGCGCTTGGGCGACCAGAAGCGAGTCAAGCGACTGCTGCCGTACGGCTCGCCCTAAGCAGGATCTGAACAGGACACCTAGCCATGCCACGAGTAAAGGGCGGCCCGCGCGAGCGACGCCGACACAAGAAAGTCCTTAAGCAGACCAAGGGGCATCACGGTGTACGCAATCGCCTGTACCGCCGGGCCTCGGAATCGCGTCTGCACGCACTTTCATACGCCTACGCGCACCGGCGCGAGCGCAAGGGCGACATGCGTCGTCTCTGGATCCAGCGGATCAATGCAGCCGCTCGGCTGAACGGCACGACCTACAGCCGGCTAATGCACGCGTTGAAGCTGGCTGAGATTGAGATCGATCGCAAAGTCCTCGCCGAAATGGCACTGCACGATCCTGCCGGCTTCACTGCGGTCGTCGAACAGGCAAACCCGGCCTGATTCCCACTACAGACTGACACCAAGACGCCCGGCGTCGCTCAACACGGAGCGAGCCGGGCGTCTTGTTGTGTGTCTGAGTTGAGAGAGCTAGGAACCTGACGCCAGTGCTGGGGTCCCACTGGCCTCGGCGGCGAGCTCTGCGTCGTCGCCCTCGGGCAGGTGCTCCGGCAGCCAGTCCGACGCGTCGTGGTCGCGCAGCCATGGCACAATCTCGGTCAGTGCCGAGAACTCTCGCATGTGCAGCGCGTTCTTAATCACGTCGAACTCAATCTCACGATTGCGCTCGCGCCACTCTGACGGCAGGTCGATGTGGGCATCGACGAAGGCGCGGGCGGCGATCCGCGCCTCTTCAACATCCAGTTGCAGGAGCGCTCGCAATCGCTTCGCCGACAGCTCATGCGCCATCTCGACCGTCGCGGCGCCTTCGCGTCGGGCCAGTGCCCGCATCACTCGGCGAAGCTCAATCGGAGGCAGCGCGGTCGCGTCGTACAGCGCAGCGGCCAACTGGATGTGATCGCCTGCATCGTTGAGGCGATGCGTGAGATCACCCAGGTCGAAGGCACTCCCATAGTTCTCGGACAGGTTCGGATGCACGTAGGTCATGATCGATTCCTTCCGCGTCCTTGGTGTTCATACTCAAGTTTGGCACTCTCAGAGTGAGAGTGCCAAATGAAACTACAAACGTCTCGCCGGGGTTGGCAAAGCAGGCAACAGAACGACTGGAACTGACTGGGGCAGGATCTCAGGAATCGCGCAGTGTCGCGCCAAACTGAGATTCCAGGCGCCGCACAATGCCGCGTCGCGCCTTCTCGACATCGCGGTCAGTCAGGGTCCGATCAGGCGAGCGGTAGTAGACACGGAAGGCTAGTGACTTTGATCCGGCCGGAATCTGATCGCCCGTGTAGATGTCGAACAATTCGACCGCTTCGACCAGGCCATTACCGGCGATCGCCGACGCCAGGTCGCCGGAGACAGTTGAGCCATCAACGATCAACGCCAGATCTTCAACGGCGGCCGGGTAGACGGACGGTGAGGTTACGTCTGCTGATTCGCGAAGCAATGGCGTCAGTGCCGTGATCGACAGCTCAAGCGCGAAGACATCAACCTCGACAGCAAATCGAGATGCGTGAAGCGCAGTCACTCTGCCCAATACGCCGACTTGCTGTCCGCGAACCGAGATGTTCGCCGATTGGCCGGCGACGAGCGCCGCGTCTTCAACATTCGGCGTCAACTCAAACTCCACCTCAAGGCCGGCGCCCAACTGCTCCATGACGCCCTTGACGTCGTAGAAGTCCAGTGCGCGTCCGTGATCCCCATGAACAGACGTCTCGGATTCGCCGCCGATCAACGCCAGCAACATGCGTTCCTCGGTCGGCTGTTGGCCGCGTCTCGGCTTGAAGGTCTTGCCGACCTCGTAGAGGCCGAGCGGACCTCGTGCCTCGCGTTGATTGGACGCGAACGTCTGCAAGCCCCAGGGGCGCAGGCTGGTCCGCATCCGGTCGCGGGCGGCATTCATGGGATTTTGCAACTGCACCGACGCTGAGTTGTCACCGGCTGCCTCGAGCTCGTCCTGGCTTACGGCGACGTAGGTGATGATCTCGCGCAAACCCAACCCCGAGAGGACATCACGAATCCGCTCGCCGAGGTCGCGCTCCGCGTCAATCTCAGGATCGGGCACAGCGCCGGGCAATGGCGCCGAGGGCAGGTTGTCGTAGCCCTCGATGCGCCCGATCTCCTCCACGACGTCATCGGGAACCGTGATGTCGGAGCGCCAGGGCGGGCAGGTCACCGCGTAACGATCGGGCGGCAGCCAACGATTGGAGATGCCCAGACCGGAGAGAATGCCGCGAACTCGTTCGACGCTGGGCTGGACCCCAAGAACCTGCTTGATTCGTCGTTGGCTGACGACCACCTGGGGAGGATGCACCTGTCCGGGATATGTATCGACGATGCCCGCCAACGCGGTCCCCCCGCCGGTTTCGATGATCAGCGCTGCTGCGCGCCTGGCCGCAAGCTCAGCCAGCTCGGGATTGAGTGATTTCTCGAAGCGTCGACTGGCTTCGGTGCCGCCTTCGGTGTAACGCGCGCGGCTGCGTCGGATCGACGCCTCCTGGAAGTTCGCCGTTTCAAGCAGGATCGTCGTGGTCGAATCTGAGATTTCCGACTCAGCGCCGCCCATGATGCCTGCAAGCGCGACTGCATGCTCGGCATCGGCGATGACGAGGTCATCCGGCTCGAGCTTGAGTTCAGAGCCGTCCAGCAGTTCCAGGTGTTCGCTGGCGCGAGCGCGGCGCACCACGATTCTGCCTTCGCGCAACAGGTGGTGATCGAAGGCGTGCAGCGGCTGACCCCACTCCAGCATCACGTAGTTGGTCACGTCGACGATGTTGTTGATCGGGCGCATTCCCGCCGATGACAGCGCGTCCTGCAACCACTGCGGCGACGGACCGACGGTGACGCCATCGATCACGATCGCGGTGTACCGGGGACATCCCTCAGCGTCTTCGATCTCCACGCTCGTGCGTTCATCTGCAGCAACGTCCGACTCCGGGTACGACACCGGAGGCTCGTTCACCGCCCCTCCTGTCAGTGCTGCGACTTCCCTGGCGATGCCGAGGATGGAGAAGTGGTCCGGGCGATTCGGCGTCGGCTTGATGTCGAGCACGACGTCGCCGAGCACGTCGGACAACGGCGTACCCAGCGCGGCATCGGTCGAGAGCTTAAGGATGCCCTCGTGCTCGTCCGAGAGTCCCAGTTCGCGCTCTGAACAGACCATTCCGAGCGAGGTCACGCCACGAATCTTGCCCTTGCGCAGTTTGCGCGGCTGGCGGCTGCCGGGATCAATCAGTTGCGCGCCGACCTGAGCGAAGGCAATCGTCTGACCTTGAGCCAGATTGGGAGCGCCACAGACGACCTGCAGCGGCTCGTCTGCGCCATAGTCGACGGTCGCGAGGCGTAAGCGATCGGCATTTGGATGCTGCTCAACGGCAGCGACTCGACCGACCACCACGTGTTCCCAGTCGCCACCGCTGCGTTTGATCGATTCGACTTCCGCGCCGGCCATGCTGAGCCGATGAGCCAGCTCTTCGACCGAGAAATCCCAATCGACGTACTGTGCCAGCCACTTGAGCGGGACATCCATCAGCGTCGCCCCTCGAACTCTCGCAGGAATCGAATGTCGTTGCGATAGAAGTGACGGATGTCGCGAACGCCGTAGCGCAGCATCGCGACGCGCTCTACTCCCATGCCAAACGCGAAACCTGTGTAGCGTTCCGGGTCGAGCCCGGCATCTTTGATGATTTCGGGGTGAACCATGCCGCAACCCAGCACTTCCAGCCAGTCTCCCTGCCAGCGCACGCCGAGCTCAGCGCCCGGCTCGACAAAGGGGAAGTAGTCGCAGCGGAATCGCGTTTCGATGTCCGCCCCGAATACGCGACGCACGAACGCCTCCAGCGTGCCCTTGAGATGAGCAAACGAGAGATCTTGGTCGATCACGAGACCTTCGATCTGCGTCAGCATCCACTCGTGCGTGGCGTCCGTAGCCTCATAGCGATAACAGGTACCCGGCACGATAACTCTGATCGGAGGCGTTCTGCGCTCCAGGTACCGAATCTGCATCGGCGACGTGTGGGTGCGCAGCAATTGGCGCGGACCACCGCTGCCATCGTCGGTGACCCACATCGTGTCCCACATATCACGCGCAGGATGTCCTGCGGGGATGCGCAGTCGGTCAAAGTTGTACTCCTCCAACTCGACGTCGGGACCTTCAACCACGTCGAAGCCCATGCCGCGAAATGTTCGCTCCATCATCCGTCGAGTCAGTGTGACGGGATGCAACGATCCCAGCGGCGGCCGACGTCCGGGCAGCGTCACGTCGATCTCCGGACCGTCGGCACTCGATGCCATCAGCTCAGTTCGACGCGCCGACACTGCCTCTTCCAGCGAGCCTTTGAGCCGGTTCGCTCCGGCCCCAACTCGCGGTCGTTCCTCAGCCGGCAGATCGCGAACCCCACGCAGGACGGCTGTCAACCGTCCCCGGCGACCCAGCCACTCGACACGCCAGGACTCAAGAGCGGGCTCGTCACCCGCCTCGGCGAGCGACTCAAGCGCTTCCGCTTCCAATGCCTCTAGGTCTACCACTGCGCAAACCCATCAATGCGGTGCTCGATACTCACGGTTGCCTGATTGGGCATACGATTCGTATCGTACCGGTCGTCATGCAGATGCAGAATGAGTCTCAGCGTCTGGATAGTAAACTTGTCTCATCTCGACAGCCACCGTGAGGCTGGAAGTTTCCTGGAGGTTCCCCAATGGCTGTGAAGAGCTACATCCTGATCGAAACCGAAGTCGGGACCGCCAAGCAAGTGGCGCTCTCGCTGGGCGGCATCACTCATAGCGAGGGCGAAATCAAGTCGGTTGAGCTGGTCACCGGACCATTCGATGTCATCTGCCTGGTCGAAGCCGACAACCTCGAGCGGCTGGGAAGCTGCATCACTGATTCGATCCAGACCGTAGCTGGCGTCAAGCGAACTACAACCTGCCTGACAATCCAGGTCTAGAGACGAGCCGCAACGCTCAGATGTCTGCTCACAAGACTCCCGAGACGCGCTCGACCGAACCGCCTGTCGACATGTTGCCGGTTGAGGACGCCGTCGAACGAATTCTCTCGTTCTGCCAACAATTGCCGTCCGAGACGCGTGCCATCGACGATGCCGTGGGACAGGTGCTGGCGACCAATGTCACTGCGCCCTTCGACATCCCTCCCCACGACAACACTGCGATGGACGGCTATGCGGTCCAGTCGTCGAGTACCGACGGCGCATCGGAGGACAATCCCATCCGGCTGCGGGTGATCGGCGAATTGGCGGCCGGTTACCTCTACGACAAGTCCGTTGGTCCCGGCGAGGCCGTCCGCATCATGACCGGCGCGCCGATGCCAGACGGCGCCGATACGATCGTGCCGTTCGAGGAGACCGACGAAGAAGGGCTGCGAGCTCCAGGTCAGGCGCATGAAACCATTGCGGATGTTGGAATCCTCAAGGCCGCGGGCCTGGGCAACAACATCCGACGGCGCGGCGAGGATGTCCGTCAGGGGCAACAGGTGCTTCACGCCGGCACCGTGCTGCGTGGACCTGAAATCGCTGTGCTTGCCTCGCTGGGCATCGCCGAGGTCGAAGTCATCCGGCGGCCCCGGGCTGCCATCCTGTCGACGGGCGACGAACTGCTCACGCCCGGCGATTCGCCAGCGCCGGGCAAAATCTACGATTCCAATTCCTATGGCCTCAGCGCCCTGGTTACCCAATACGGCGGCGAGCCAAAGCGCTTCGGTATCGCCCAGGACACGATTCCCGCGCTGACCGCGAAAATCAACGAAGCACTGGAAACCTGCGACCTCGTGATCACTTCAGCGGGCGTCTCTCGAGGCGACTTCGACGTCGTCAAAGAAGTCCTGGCTCGAGAAGGGGCAATCGACTTCTGGACCGTACGGATGAAGCCCGGCAAACCGCTGGCCTTCGGCGAATTCGACGCACCTGACGGTCGCCGGGTGCCCCACATCGGACTGCCCGGAAATCCCGTTTCCTCGCTGTTGGCGTTTGAGTTGTTTGGACGGCTCGCCATCTACCAGATGATGGGTCGCAAGCCGCAGCCGCGCCCGATCATTCGTGCGATAGCCGACGAAGACATCGTCAACACCGATTGGCGTCGTGTCTACGCCAGGGCGACATTGAGTCAGGACGACGACGGTTGCTGGCACGCACGCCTGACCGGGCCGCAGGGCAGCGGGGTGCTGACATCAATGGCGATTGCCAATGGGTACGCTGTGTGCCCAGAGAACCTGGAACGAGTCCACGCTGGTGAGGAATGCGACGTGATCATGGTTGATTGGGATCACCCGCTCGACTAAATCACATCAGGCTTCAGTCAGAAACGAGCGGAACATGTCACTGAAATCGACCCTGCGAAACACCATTGCGCCGCTCTACATCCGAGCTCGGCTGGCACAGGAGAAGCTGCAGTCGGGGGTCGTCTGGTTCCCCCTCGATCCGAATTTCATCGCCAATCCCTACCCGACATACAAGGAACTGCGCGAGCGCGATCCGTATCATCCCAGCCCGTTGACCAAGGCAATGGTGCTCTCTCGCTACGAGGACGTTGACGCGATCCTGCGCAACTACAAGGCGTTCTCCAATGAACGAGGTCCAGTAGGTTCGCGCAACCGACGCGGGATCGGCGAGCAGATTGAGAATGAGTTGCAGCCGTCGATGCTGTCGCTCGATCCCCCCGATCACACGCGCTTGCGCAGCCTCGTCAGCCGGGCCTTCACGCCGCGACAGATCGCCAAGATGGAAGACCACATCCGCGAGACAGCACACAGCCTGCTTGATGAAGTCGATGGCCAGAACGAGTTCGATTTGATGTCGAACCTGGCCTCACTCTTACCGACCGTGGTGATCGCGGAAATGATCGGCGTGCCGACCAAAGATCGGCGGCAGTTCAAAGAATGGTCTGACCAGTTCGCCCGAGTCCTGGAGCCGAATCTGACCGAAGACGAGCTCGGTCGAGTGTTTGACACGGCACAACTCTTTGACGGCTACTTCAGGGACATCGTTGCCGATCATCGAGAGAACCCGCGCGACGACCTCGTCTCGCGTTTGATTGAAGCCGAGGAAGAAGGCGACCGTCTGACGGAAGACGAGATGATCGTCACGCTGCGGCTGCTGTTGGTCGCTGGTAACGAGACGACGACAAACTTAATCGGCAATGGGCTCAAGGCATTGCTCGAGCATCCGGACCAGCTCCAGCTACTGCGTGAACAACCTGATTTGCTTGACAACGCCATTGAAGAGTTGTTGCGCTACGACTCGCCGGTCCAGGTCGACGGACGGACGACGCTCGACGAGTTCACGATTGATCGCCACACGCTAATGCCCGGCCGCCCGGTCTCGCTGCTGATCGGCGGCGCAAACCGCGATCCGGAAGAGTTCAGCGATCCGGAGAGGCTGGACATCACCCGCGAGGACGTAGGCAATATTTCCTTTGGTCGCGGCATCCATCACTGCCTCGGCGCACCCTTGGCCCGGCTTGAGGGCAAGATTGCCTTCGAGGCCATGCTTGAACGCTTTGACGACATCTCCCTGGGTGCGCGCACGCCCGTGTACAAGCCGAACATCGTTCTGCGCGGCCTGAGGCACCTCGACATCCGCGTCCAACGCGCCGGTGGAACCACACGTTCCGCGCCGAGGGCAGAAGCGACGGTCGACTAATCGAAGGGACTCTTCCGTAGCGCGTAACACTTCGACATTGCTGTCCAGCGCCAGAGTCGCTAGGGCCTGTTCACATGGGAGAGCGAGTAACCGTATGGATGGTTTAGCGCATTGTCGATGGGGAATGGGATCCCCTCAGCCTTCGGCAGCTCCCCCTGCAAGGGGGAGCGGGGAATGCTGGCGCGTCGAGCATGGGTTGTCGGCATCTATGTGAACACGCCCTAGTAAATCGTCTCGAAGCTGTCGAACTCGCCCGAAGCCACGCTCCAGTCAACTTCTACGCCGCGCACCAGCGCATGAGCCGGACCAATCTTGAGTTCCTCCAGGAACTCCTCCAGTTTCCTGCGCAACCCCTCGGCGACCACTTCTACCGTCGCGCCATCAGGCAGGTTCTGGATCGTGCCCTGGATGCCGCCAAGACGATCCGCAGTTCCTTCAGCGAAGATGCGAAAGCCGACCATCTGGACTCGGCCGCGCAGGCGAACCGTCATTCTCACCATGAGCGGACCATCAGTGAACGCCGACTACAGCGTCGATCGCCTCCGAGACGATTTCCTGCGGTACGTCGTCACGCACAATCGGCGATCCGATGCCCTCCAACAGCACCCAGCGCTGCTTGCCGCCGACAACCTTCTTGTCTCTCGACATCGCCTCGACGATCTCCGCTCGTCCGAGTCCAGGAGGACTCTGTGTCGGTAGACCAAACCGTTCAAGCAAACGTCGGTGCTGAGTCACCAGCGCTTCATCGATCAATCCCAGGGCATTGCCCATCTCGGCCACGGCGACCATGCCCATCGCCACTGCTTCACCGTGCAGCACCGCGCTGTAGCCGGTGACGGCTTCGATGGCATGCCCAAGCGTGTGACCGTAGTTGAGAATCGCCCGAACATCCGATTCGCGCTCGTCGTCCGATACCACAGCAGCTTTGATTGATTGATTGCGCGTGATGACGTCAACCAGCAGTTGTCGGCAGGATTCGTCGCTGACAGCAGCAGCGGGACTGAGCAACACGTCAGCGGATTCATCGAGCAAGTCGAGCATGGATCTATCGCGAATGAATCCATGCTTAATCACTTCGGCGAAACCGGAACGGAGTTCTCTAGACGGGAGCGTCGCCAACGCGGCAGTGTCGGCGACGACCGCACGTGGCTGGTAGAAGGCCCCGACCAGGTTTTTGCCCGACGGTAAGTCGACGGCGACCTTGCCTCCGATTGCGGCATCAACCATTCCGAGCACAGTCGTTGGCGCGTGCACCAGTGGCATGCCGCGCAGATATGTCGCCGCCGCCATTCCGGCCAGGTCCGTGATCATGCCGCCGCCAAGCGCGAAGATTACGTCACGCCGCTCGGCCCGGTGGGAAGAAAGCCACTCATACAAGAGGGACAAGGAGGCGAGTGATTTACTCGCTTCACCGGATGGTACTCGGTATGTCTCGACCGTTCGTCCCGCCTGCTGCATCGCGCCCAGAGCGGTGGCGCCGTGTGTATCGAACACCGCGTCATCGACGATCAAGAACACTCGGCCAGGAAGGTTGACTCGTTCCAGCACGTCAGCAGAGCGTTCCAGCAGGCCCCACGCACAGTAAACCGGATATTGAGCCGACTCAGTCTCCACGATGCAGCCAACGTCCGGTCCATAGTCGTGAATTGGCGGCGGATCGACACCGGGGCCATTGCGCATCTCCCGCAGCCGGCTCTCCGACTGAAGCACTGCGCCAGCCCGTAGTTGCAACGCGCTCACTATGTAGTCGACTGCGTCCTCCACGTGATCATCGGTGTGGACTGTGAGATCGGACAGGGCATAGAAGGGCTGTCGCGCCGCCTTGAGCGTTTCAATGCGGCGGCGGCGATCTGCTCCCGCAAGCATGGGTCGCTCCTCGGCGGAGTCTTTCTCGGCCGCTGCATATCGAGCCTCGATCGTCCCTGAGCGTGCTTCCAGCGTGATGACAAACCCGTCATCCGCCAAGAGCGCGCGGTTCTCTGCATGCAACCAGGCTCCGCCGCCAGTGGCAATCACCGTGCAGTCCCGAGCGACCGCATCGCATACCGCCCGGTGTTCACGCACGCGAAATCCGCGTTCCCCTTCTGCTTGGAAGATCTCAGGGATCGTCTGGCCCGCGGCGCGTTCAATTTCGTCGTCCAGGTCAATCGCATCCCACCCCAAACGATGGGCGATCATCGGAGCCAGGACCGATTTTCCAGTCGCGCTGAATCCGATCAAGACCACTCGTTTGAGACCCTGCGGAATATTCACGTCCACTCCTTGCGCGGAACTGCCGTATCGAGAAATGCCAACATGTTTCGCCGCGTCTCAGCAAGAGAGTCGCCACCAAACTTCTCCAGCAGGGCATCGGCGAGGACCAACGCCAGCATCGCCTCGACGATGACCCCGGCTGCCGGTACGACGCAAACATCCGAGCGCTCGTAGTGGGCTTCGACCCGTTCTCCGGTCGTCAAATCGGCCGAGGGCAACGGATGAGCCAAAGTCGCAATCGGTTTGACCGCGACACGGACGATGAGGTCCTCGCCGTTGGTGATGCCGCCTTCCAGACCACCTGCGTGATTCGATTGTCTGCGCCAGGGATGCTCAGCCCAGGCATCCTGGGGCAGGACAACATCGTGATAGCCGCGACCGGTGAGCGCCGCGCCACTGAATCCATCACCGATTTCGACGCCCTTGAACGCATTCATCGAGAGAATTGCTTGACCAATTCTGCCACTGAGCTTCCGATCCCACTGCACATGGGAGCCGAGTCCAAAGGGAACGCCCGAGACGCGAGCTTCCAGCGTGCCGCCCAGCGTGTCGCCGTCCTGCTTCGCAGCGTTGATCGCATCGATCATTGCCTGGGCAACGCCCTCATCAGTGCAGCGGACCGGTGATAGCTCCACCGCTTCCCAATCTGCTTCGACGCCTGGATCAAGCGCGACTGATCCGACCTGCACCACGTGGCTGTTGAAATCGCATCCCAGCTCCTCGCAGAGGCGCCTAGCCACTGCTCCAGCGCCGACGCGAGCTGCGCTCTCGCGTGCCGATGCCCGCTCCAACGAGTCCCGCACATCCTCGTATCCGTACTTCAGCGAGGCGGTCAGGTCGGCGTGTCCGGGACGGACCCGCGTCACCTGCATTGGAGGCGGTTCGACGGAATCAAGCGACATCGTCTCGCGCCAGGGTCGCTTGTCGGGACCAACGCCTTTGTCAAAATCTTTGTTTTCTATCCACAACGCAACAGGACTGCCCATGGTTCGGCCCTGCCGGACGCCTCCGCGAATCTGCGCGTAGTCGGTTTCGATCTTCATCCGCCCGCCGCGTCCATAACCACGTTGACGCCGAGCCAATTGCTGTCGTATCTGGTGCTCGGACAGCGGCAATCCCGACGGCACACCGTCGATGATCACAGTCAATCCCGGACCGTGCGATTCGCCCGCTGTGAACCAGCGCAAGCTGCCCATCAGTCTGTTCTCTGTTCCTCATTGGGAGCATCGGCTGCCTCGGCCACGATATCGGCAAAGCGGTCCTCAGGCAGTTCGATCGGCCGCGGTTCTCCATTCGCGGCGCGATTTGCCGTAGTTTCAAACTCACGCGCCAACGCCCCAGGCGGAAGATTCCAGTCGAGGCTCATCGCCGACCTCCTATCCGCCTCCACGCAGAGAATCGGCAGCGCCTCGGCGGCGCCTTCAGCGTTTCGGAATGTCGTGTAGACATCAACTCGCACATGATTGGGGCGGAAGTTTGGTACGTCGTAGAAGATCATCTCGACGAGGCGCAAGGCCGTCGAGTAAGCAGTGTCCAGCGAAGAGGCGATCTGTTCACGCTTGCCATCGACAGTGCCGAACTCGGGATCGGCCGATGTGCTCACTCGGACATGGTTGGCCGATGCTCCAACCAGGTCGAGGCCCTGGACTCCCGCCCAGACGGTGGCGCTGACATCCTTTGGCGGACGCTGCGTGCGCCAGTGCTCGAGTTCCTGGTCAAGAATCCCTTGAATCGCTTCCATGTCGTTGTTGGCGACGAGCTGTCGCCAGAAGCGATGCGTTCGAGCTTCCTTGAACAAGAGCAGCCCGATGCCGCCAAAGAACACAGCGATCAGCGCAAATCCGATGGTGACGCCTTCGTTCACGAGCCTGCCTCCGCCATTGCTGCCTCCGCCTGACTCAGCATGACCTCGACTGGCGCCTCGCGCTCGGTCCACAGTTCAAACGCCGCTGCGCCCTGGTAGACCAGCATCGGCAAGCCACCGATCGCGCGACGTCCCGACTCCCGAACTGCCCGCACCAGTGGAGTCTCGACAGGATTGGCAATCAGATCGGCAACGAACGCGTCACTGGACAAGTGCGAAGGATTGAACGGCAGCTGTCCGTCGGTTTCGCTGCCTTTCAGTCCAATAGAAGTGCACTGCACGACCATATCGGCGGAGTGCAAAGCATCGGCGACTCCTTCATCATCGGCGCCTAAGGATTTCAATGATGCGCCAGCCGAGGCAGATGCAAGATCGTGGCGCAGCCGTCCTCCTCGCACCGCTGTGCGATTGATGATCGTCAACGCCTCCACTCCACGCCAGATCAACGCCCAGGCAACCGCTCGGGCAACTCCTCCAGCTCCCCAGAGGACTGCATGCGCTCCGGAAGGGTTGAAACCAGCCTCAGACAACGACCGCTGGAACCCCGTCACATCTGTGTTGTAGCCCTGCAAGTGTCCCGAGTTGTTGACGATCGTGTTGATCGCCCCAACAAACCGCGCTGTCTGGTGTAGACCATCCATGTGCCGCAGCGCAGCTTCCTTGTACGGGATGGTGATGTTCGCGCCCAACGCGTCATCGTCGCGCAGCCCGTCAATGAAGCCTTCGAGTTCGCCTGGGGCGAGATCCCAGGCGCTGTAGCTGACATCAAGCTCCGCAGCGTCAAATCCCGCCTGTTGAAAGCGTGGCGAAATGCTGTGCGCCACGGGATGTCCGATCACACCGACACGTAGTGTCATTCCTGGCCTCCGCGATAGCGCTCGACGTTGGCCTGATGCTCCTCGTAGGTGACGGCAAACGCGTGAGTGCCATCGCCGCGCGCAACGAAGAACAGATAGGGCACATTAGCGGGATTCGCTGCCGCTTCGATTGACGCCAATCCTGGCGATGCAATCGGCGTCGGCGGTAGCCCGTGCGAGACATAGGTGTTGTACTCGGACTGCACAGCGAGGTCATCCAGCGTCAGACTGCGCTTCCACCATTCGCCGGCTGATCCAACGGCATATTGGACGGTGGAGTCCATCTGCAGCAGCATGCCCGCGTCCAGTCGATTACGGATGACGGCCGAGACCAACACCCGCTCGGAATCTTCAACCACCTCTCGCTCGATGATCGAGGCGATGACCAAAATCTCGTGCAGGCTTCGGTCGGAGGCGTTGATCTGCTCTAACAGACGCGGCGTCAGTGCGTCGTTGAAACGCAACAACATCATCCGCAGTGCATCTTCCGCTGTCGCTCCTAGCGGGAACGAATAGGCGCTGGGGAAGAGGTATCCCTCAAGCGAGGTCTCCGGTGGCCGTTGTGAGGCGACCGAGCCGGACACGACTGACCCTGCGACGGCTTCGAGCGCTGCCACAAATGACGCCTCATCAATGCCTGCGGCCTCTGCCAGACGTTCCGTCACCTGCTCAATCCTTAGCCCTTCTGGGATCACGACGCGCAACGGCGAGGTCTCTCCAAAGTGTATGCGTCGCAGAATCTCGAACGTGGTCAAACCTGCCTCGAACGAGTAGGAGCCCGGCTCCAACCTCGACTCCCAGCCGAGCAGCAACGCCAATAGCTCGAATCGTGTATGTGACGTAATCGCCTCGCCAGCGAGCAGCCGCCGACCGATCACTGCGGCTGAGTCACCTTGGACGATCGTCACGGCTGATGATCCTCGCAACGTGGTTGACTGCGGGCGCTCCGACGACGGCGAAACCTGAGCGGCGGGCGTTCTCGAAACGGCTACTGTCGCCGCTGCGGCGCAAGCAACGGCGACCAGCAATAGAACGACCATGGTCCAGGTTTGCCAGGGAGAGGCAGTCATCAAACGCCGCGATCCGCCTGTTCGCGGGCTCGATGTCCTTTCTGCGAGTCGAGCCAGCGTTGCAAAATCCGCGCTGCTGCCGTCGAGTGAGATCGCTCTCGATCACGGCGCTGACGCTGAATGCTTTTCTTACCTCGAGCCCTCGATTTTCGGCCGCCGCCATTCCGCTGATTGTCTGTCACGTTTGGAGGTTCGCTAGAGAATCGCTCATCCTGGGCGACACACACGGCTCCAAGCGATTCCGCAAGCGCTTCGCCAAACTGCCGAAACGCCGTCGCCTGCGCGTCCTCACGACCATCAGGACGAAGCGGCACGCCGATGACTAGCTCAGAGACGGCCTCGCCACCCAGCATTGACTTCAACGCCTTCGCAGTTCCGGCGTCTCCAGCACTGCGATCGATCGTGCCCACTGGCAGCGCGAGGTCGGAACCCGATGCGGCCCGTGCCACGCCAATCCATCGTTCACCCGGGTCGATCCCAACAGCGCATCCGCGCGTCATCGAACGCGCCTTATCCCACTACCCAAGCTGAGCTCGGACTGCGTCGACGGCCGAATCGAGCGCCTCGTCGAGCTTGTCCGCTTGGCGGCCTCCGGCTTGAGCCATGTCTGGACTGCCGCCACCGCCGCCGCCAGCGAGCCGCGCAATTCCGCCTATCAGCGTTCCGGCGTTGACGCCGGCGGCTACCGCGCCGTCCGTTGCCATGGCAACAAACAATGGGCGGTCGTTCGCGACGGCCCCAAGCACAATCACGCCTTCCCGATCGCGCTCCTGTAGTCGACGCCGAACCTCGTCTCCTGTGCGACGCAGCGCGTCCGCCGATTCCACAGCGACTTGACCAACTGCAACCGCGATATCGCCCACGTCGGATGCGCCTGCCGCGAGGTCCTCGGCGACGGTGGCGCCGGTCTTGGCCTCCACGGCCTGCAGTCGCCGTCGCAGTTCTACGGCCTCGGCTTGCAGTTGAGCAATTCGTTCGCCTGCCGTGTCGGGCGTAGACCGGACCGCGCTGGCAATCTCGTTGAGCGCGTCGAGGCGGGCGTCAGTCCAGCCGGACGCCGTGGAGCCTGTCAGGGCTTCGATGCGGCGAACCCCGGCGCCGACGCTGCCTTCCGAGATGATCTGGAATGCGCCCACAAATCCTGTTGCCGGCGCGTGTGTGCCGCCGCACAGCTCCTTGGAGAAACAATCGTGTACGTGAGGCGCCGGGTCGCAAATCTCCACGACCCGGACGGCAGTCTCATACTTCTCCCCAAAGATGGCCATCGCGCCGGTCTTCAGCGCGTCGTCGTACGACATCTCCGTCGTGGCGACTGGAATGTTCTCGCGAATACGCTCCTGGACCAGCTGCTGAACTTTGCGCAAGTCTTCTGCAGCGGGCGCCTCGGGCTGGGTGTAGTCGAAGCGCAGGTGATCGGGAGCGACCAGCGAACCTGCTTGGCGGACGTGCTCCCCGAGCACGCGACGTAGCGCCGCGTGGAGTAGGTGTGTCGCTGTGTGATTGCGTGCAGCGTCGGCCCTCCGCTCCCGGCTGACTGTCGCCGAGACTCGATCTCCTACCGCGATACCGCCTGAAGCCACGTTGCCAACGTGTGCAATGACATCACCGAAGGCGCGAGTGTCCTCGACATCGATTTGCAGATCATCGCCGCGCAGCCAACCAGCGTCTCCAACTTGTCCACCACCTTCCGGATAAAAGGGTGTCCGGTCGAGGACGACGGAGACATCCTCGCCGACCGCCGCTCGCGCAACCCGTTCACCGCCCGCGACGATAGCGACCACTTCAGCCTCTGCCTCGATTGACTCGTATCCGGTGAACTGGGTCGCGGTGTCGAGTTCCGCATACTGGGCTGCTGCTTCGTCATAGGCAAACGTGGCCTGCTGGCGCGAGCGTTCGCGCTGCTCCTCGAGCGCCGATTCAAACTCGGCTCTGACTTCGGATTCATCTCCGATCGCCTGGTTCTCTCGAGCGACCTCCGCTGTCACCTCGAAGGGAAGTCCATACGTGTCGTAGAGCTCGAAGGCATCACGCCCGCTGATCGTTCCGGACTCAAGCTCTGCGATGCGACCTTCAAGCAGCGAACGACCCGTCGACAACGTCCGGCGGAAACGATGCTCTTCCTGGTCAAGGACGTTGGCCACGAGCGCTGAGTGATCATCGAGTTCCGGGTACCAGGCACCCATCCCTTCTCGCACCTGGATCGCGATGTCCGACAGCAAGTCATCGCGAATCCCCAGCGAGTCGGCCATGTACAAGGCGCGCCGGATCAAACGGCGTAGCACGTATCCGCGCCCCTCGTTGCCCGGCAGCGCGCCGTCGGCAATCAGGAAGGTCATCGCTCGGCCGTGCTCGGCGACCACGCGCATCGCGCGACGCTGGGCCTCGTCGGCGCTGTGGTAATCGAGATCGCAACGACCGCCGATGTAGTTCAGCAGCGGTACAAACAGGTCGGTGTCGTAGAGATTGTCTTTGTCCTGCAGCATCATCGCCCAGCGTTCGAGCCCGGCGCCGGTGTCGATGCTCTGTGCAGGTAGGTCCTCGCGCGTGCCGTCGTCGAATCGCGTCCACTGCATAAAGACGAGATTCCAGATCTCAAGCCACTTCTCTTCCGCTTCAGCCGGACCGGTCCCGTCCCGGTATCCGGGGCGCATGTCGTAATGCAGCTCGGAACAGGGACCGCACGGTCCTGTCGGTCCCGCAGCCCAGAAATTGCCTTGATCTTCGCCATAGCGATAGATCTTCGAATCGGGCAGGCCGATCTTCTTCCACTGGTCGTAGGCGTAGTCGTCGTCGGTGAACACGGTAGCCACGAGACGTTCGGCCGGAATGCCGATCACGTCGGTGACCAGCTCCCAAGCCCATGCCTGCGCCTCGGCTTTGAAGTAATCGCCCAGCGAGAAGTTACCCAGCATCTCGAACATCGTCAGATGTGAGGCGTCACCGACCTCGTCGATGTCGGTCGTGCGGAAGCACTTCTGGATCGAGGTCAGGCGATGGTGGGGCGGTTGCGATTCACCGAGAAAATACGGCTTGAACGGCACCATGCCGGCACTCGTGAAGAGCAACGTAGGATCGCCTGGCGCCGTCAACGGCGCGGACGCCACTGCAAGGTGGTCGCGGCCAACGAAGAAATCGGTGAACGTCTGGCGAATCGTCTGTGCGTCCATAGCTGAATGGCTGCCTCAAGAGTTGAACTGCGCACGCTGAAGCTGGCCCGCGCTCAGAGCAGGCTGCAATATTCGAGTATAGGCAGGGACGGACCGAATTCCGCCACGAGAGGACTGCTCGTTGCTTGCATAGTTGACAGTCCGTGATTTTCCTACCTAGCGTTACTGCACCAGCCCGCTTGAATCGGACCCCCACTTGAGTTCCGACGACGATCCACCAGAATCCGAATCATCTCCGCATATCACTGCCGTGGTGCTTGCCGCTGGTCTGGGCAAACGCCTGCACTCCGACGTGCCCAAACCCGCATTCCCAATCTGCGGTCGCGCCATGGCTTCACACGTGATCCATGCCCTTGGCGATGCCGGTATTGGCAAGGCCGTAGCCGTGGTTCCACCTGGGGAGCGCGGCGAGCTGGTTCGTGAGGCCCTCGCACATGACGCCGGCAACATGGACCTTCGATTCGCCGTTCAGCATGAACCGCGAGGTACGGCCGACGCCGTCCTTGCCGCTCGATCGCATGTCGAGACTTCGCATGTGCTTGTCGTCAACGGCGACCTCCCCTTGCTGGCGGCGAGCCACGTTCGTCCCCTGCTCAAGGCCGGCGAGTTTGATGCCGCACTCGCTACAGCCAGAGTCAACGACCCAGCCAGGATGGGAAGAATCCTTCACGGGCGAGAAGGCAGTCTCGAAGGAATCGTCGAATGGCGAGACGCATCGAAGGACGAGCGGGCAATCGACGAGGTCAATCTGGGCTTCTATCTCTTCAGCAGCGACTTTTTCTGGCCTGAAATCGAACGCATTGTTGAGAGCGCAAGCGGTGAAGCCTACGTCACAAATGTGATTCCGGCGGCCGTAGCGCGGGGGAGCGCAGTCGCGATCGAGGTCGATCTCGGCGGCGTTCGACTCAACGTTGAGACGCCGGCCGACGCCGCAGACGCGGAAGACGTCATTCGCAAGCGTGTGAATGGCCGACTGAGCGAGTGCGGCGTACACATCCCCGACCGCCGTGCTGTTTGGATAGACGCTCGGGCAACCATCGAACCTGGCGCCGTGATCGAGCCCGGCAGCCACATCCGTGGTCGCACGACGGTTGGGACCAGATCGAGAATCGGGCCAAACGCGGTCGTAAGAAATTCGACTATTGGCCGTGACTGCATCCTGGAATCATGCACCGTCCGCGGCTCGATCTTGCGGGATGAAGTCGAGGTCGGCCCCTATTCCACGATCCGCCCCGGCTGCACGATTGAGTCTCGTGCCCACATCGGCACACATGCCGAACTCAAGGAATCTCGAATCGGCGAGGGCGTCCAGATCGGACATTTCAGCTACCTCGGCGACGCCGATGTCGGTCAGCGCGCGAATATCGGCGCCGGCGCGATCACGTGTAACTTCGATGGCGAGTCCAAGCACCGGACGATTATCGGCGAGGATGCGTTCATCGGTTCTGACACGATGCTCGTCGCTCCGGTCGTCGTGGGTGCGCGGGCCAGGACGGGCGCAGGCGCAGTCGTGACCAAGGATGTCCCTGACGACGGCAACGCCGTCGGCCATCCCGCTCGACTGACGCCTTCGCGTCGCTCTCAGCGAGACTCGGAGCCAGCCTCATGAGCGACAGCTCGATCATCGCGTTGGTCATCCTGATCCTGGCCGTCGTGCTGTTGACGCTCGAGGCGATCGCCGAAGCCGGCGTGATTTCCCTCTCTCGTTCCCGAGCCCGACTGCTAGCCAGCAGACAGCCCGACAGCCGTCGCGCCAACCGACTGACAAGAATCACTGCCGACCGCGAACGCGCGCTCGGATCATTCGCAGTCGGTCGCACAGTCGCGATCGCAAGTGGCTTCACGGCAGTCTTTTACATCGTCGTCCGTGAATTCGGCTTTCAATGGGAATCGATGGTCATGACCGGCCTGGTCTCGGCAGTCGTTGCCGCCCTGATTCACTCTGTGCCGAGACGACTGGCCGCGACCTGGCCCGAGGGCTTTGCGATGAACTTCGTTCCCGCGATCGACCTACTCGACGCTGTGTTCCTCGTACCGGCCGCGATCCTCGAAGCGCCGGCGCGGTTGGTCACCGGTCTAGGACGCCGACATACAGAAGTTGCGCCCCAACCAACCGACATTGAAGTCCTGATCGAGCAGGAGCACGAGACCATCGCCGACGATGAACGGGAGATGATCCGAGGCATCATGACGATTGGAGGCCGAGTCGTGCGCGAAGCGATGACTCCACGTCCCGACATCGCCGCGCTTCCGTCCGACACGAACCTGACCGACGCAGCCAACTTCCTCTTGGAGAATGGATTCTCGCGCGTTCCTATCTTCGAAGACTCGATCGACAACATCATCGGCATTGCTTATGCAAAGGACCTGCTGGCCGAGATTCTCAAGGACCATGATCGTCCCATTGCCGAGATTGGTCGCGAACCGATTCTCGTGCCCGAGTCCAAACTGATCGATGATCTCCTGCACGATCTCCGGGGCTCGCGTGTACACATGGCGATTGTCCTGGACGAGTACGGCGGCACCGCCGGATTGATCACGCTCGAAGACATCCTGGAAGAGATCGTCGGCGAAATCGCTGATGAATACGATCCCGCCGGAGCCGACGACGACGATGCCCGACTGGTGGACGGCGACCTGATTCTCGATGGACGAGCTCCGCTGGCAGCGCTGGAACAGATCGGCGGACACATCGAAGCAGCCGACTATGACACCGTCGCCGGGCTCGTCTTCGACCGGCTGGGGCGCATTCCGGAAGTGGGCGACGAAGTCCGGCTGGGCAGCCTGTCGGTCATCGTCGAACGCATGAATGGCCGTCGTGTGGTGCAAATGCGCGCTGTAAGCCTCGCAGCGCCTGCTACTGACAGCTAGGCCAACTCGCGCTAACGTGAGCGCCCGTGCCCCATTTCAACGAACCAACCAATAGCCCGACAGACAGCGATGTCCCCTTTCGGGTCGCGTTTTCGCACGTGACTGGCGTTGGTCCGGCGCGAATGAGTGCTCTCGAACGTCACTTCGACAGCCTCGAGGATGCCTGGGGAGCCGACCGAACCCGGCTGCGACAAGCTGGACTCGACAAGCGCACGACCGACGAGATCGAATCGACGCGAACAACGCTAGACCCCCATGACGCCTACACACGCATGTTGGACGCAGGCGTCACTGCACTGACGCCGGAGGACGATCGCTACCCGCGCCGGCTCAAAGAGATTCCCGATCCGCCTCCGCTGTTGTACGTCCGCGGCGATTTGATCGAACGCGACGAATGGTCGCTGGCGGTCGTCGGCACTCGAAGGCCGACGGCTTATGGACAGCAGGTCACACGCACCCTGAGCGCCGACCTCGCCGCTTCAGGCCTGACCATCGTCTCCGGGCTCGCGCGTGGAGTAGACGGCATCGCGCACGAAACTGCACTCGAACACGGAGGCCGTACGATCGCGGTCGTCGCCTGTGGACTCGATCGTGTGTATCCCCCTGAACACAAGCCGCTCGCCGCGAGGATCCTGGATAGCGGCGGAGCGATGCTCAGCGAGTACCCGCTCAGCACTCGGCCCGATGCTCGCTACTTTCCTCGCCGCAACCGGATCATCGCTGGGATGACGCTGGGCACACTGGTCACCGAGGCCGGCGAAAAGTCAGGAACCTGGCATACCGTCACTTCTGCGCTCGACCAAGGACGTGAAGTCTTTGCTGTTCCGGGTCCGATCACTTCTGAACAATCGACCGGAGCCAATAACGTCATCAAGCGCGGATTGGGTAAGCTCGTCACTTGTGCCCAGGACATCCTCGAGGAGCTCAACCTGGGACCGATCGAGCGGCAGGCGGAATTGGTGGAACAACTTCCTGAAGATACTGCCGAGGCAGCCTTGCTGGAGCGCATCGGCAGCGAAGCGATCCATGTCGACGAGTTGTCTCGCGTCCTCCATCAGCCTGTCCATGAAACCGCCGCCGCGATG
Organism: Dehalococcoidia bacterium; assembly: GCA_965232875.1. Taxonomy (GTDB): domain Bacteria; phylum Chloroflexota; class Dehalococcoidia; order Bin125; family Bin125; genus Bin125. The sequence continues at coordinate 1,495,630 of OZ247431.1, forward strand.
GCGACCCTTGAACTCAAAGGCCTGATTCAACAAGTAGGACCAATGACCTATGCCCGACGCTGACAACGCCGGCTCCAGTGGCAAGAAGACGCTCGTCATCGTCGAGTCGGGCGCCAAGGCCGACACGATCTCCCGCTTTCTCGACGACGACTACGTCGTCAGCGCGTGCTTCGGTCACATTCGCGATCTGCCTCGCCGGGCAGCGGAGCGACCGGCCAAGATTAAAGGCCAACCATGGGCCGACTTCGCCGTAGATGTCGATCACGGCTTCCAGCCTTACTACATCGTGCCCAGTGAGTCGAAGAAACACGTCACCCGCTTGCGGAAGGAACTCAAGCAAGCCGACCGCGTCCTACTCGCCACAGATGAAGACCGCGAAGGTGAGTCGATTGGCTGGCACCTCGTCGAGGTCCTGAAGCCGAAAGTGCCCTACGAGCGAATCGTGTTCCATGAGATCACACCCAGAGCCATCGAGCAGGCGATCGAGTCGCCGCGTGAAATCGATGAGCACTTGGTTGAGGCCCAGGAATCCCGCCGCATTGTCGACCGGCTCTACGGCTACTCGCTCAGCCCCGTCTTGTGGCGCAAACTCGGACAGGGCACATCCGCCGGACGTGTGCAGAGCGTCGCTCTGAAGTTCCTCGTCGACCGCGAACGCGAACGTATGGCATTTGTCACTGCTGAATACTGGGGAGCGAACGCAGACTTCGCCATCGGTGATAGCCAGCTCAACGCACGTCTGCTCTCGCTGGGCGGAGCAGAACTCGCCAGCCAGACCTCGGACTTCGATCCGGCCACCGGACAGCTTTCCGCAACCGATAAACGCTGGGAAACGGAAGCAACACTCGAAGATCTGAGGCCGGCCGTGACCGGCGCCGATTGGGTCGTGTCCACAATCAACAAAACCCAGGCCCGAATGCGTCCGGCGCCGCCATTTACGACATCGACGATGCAACAGGCTGCATCGAATCGGCTTGGCATGGGCGCGGGCCGCGCCATGGCTGCAGCCCAGCGGTTGTACCAGGGCGTCGATCTCGGACGCGAGCGAGTGGGTCTGATCACCTACATGCGAACCGACTCCGTCACGCTATCCGACCAGGCGCTGGCGCAATCGGCCGACTACATCAAGACCACCTACGGAGACGATTACCACCAGTTCCGCACTTACAAGACTCGCTCGCGCAACGCGCAGGAAGCGCACGAAGCTATTCGTCCGACCGACATCGCTCGGACACCGGAATCATTGCGCGGGACCCTCGACGGCGACGACTTTGCCCTCTACGACCTGATCTGGCGGCGCGCACTTGCCTCGCAGATGGCGGACGCCCGAGTCGAGCGGACCCGAATCGAACTACAGGCCAACCTGCCCGATCGCCCCAATGACGACCCAGCGATCATGATCGCCAATGGTCAGGTCGTGCTGTTCCCCGGTTGGTATGAGGTTCTGCCGCCTCGTGGAGACGGCCAGCAGCTCCTGCCTGATGTGGCCGAGGGCGAGAACGCGCAACTCCTGAACTTCGAACCGAAACGCAGCGAGTCGCAGCCGCCTCCTCGATACACCGAGGCTTCGCTGGTCAAGAAGCTTGAAGACGACGGCCTGGGTAGACCCAGCACGTACGCCGCGATCATCAAGACCCTCACCGACCGCAACTACGTCAGTCGCAGCGGACGCACCTTGATCCCCACATTCCTCGGCTTCGGCGTGACCGACTTGCTCACGCAGCACTTCTCCGATCTCGTCAATGCCGAATTCACCGCCGACATGGAGGACAGCCTCGACCAGATCGCCCGCGGCGAGACGCGCGCCGAAGAACACTTGCACGCCTTCTACTTCGGCAACGACGAAGCCGAGACCGGACTCAAGGGACGCGTGGCCGAGAAGATCGACACCATCCCATTCTGGGCGCTCAACCTGACCGAAGATGGACTGGCGCTCGACCTCGACGGCGACGAACACATCGGTCCCGACGACATCCAGGTGCGAATCCGCGGCGGATCGTCGTTCCTGCGCCGAGGCGTCGGCGACAACATGCGCACTGCGCCGCTTCCGCCCGATCTCGCGCCGGCCGATCTCACGCTGACTCAGGCAGACGACCTGATCGAGACGACGCTCCAGCTTCCGCGCCGGTTGGGACATCACCCCGACTACAACGATGACGTCTGGTTGCTCAACGGCCGCTTCGGCCCCTTCGTTCAGGTCGGCGAGACGTCCGGCCGGCCCAAACGCGGTCAACCCAAGCCGCGTCGAGCTTCGGTGCCAAAGGACATGGAGCTGGCAGAAGTCAACCTCGAACACGCAATTGACTGGCTGCGCTGGCCCAAGACACTCGGTTCCCATCCGGACTCCGGCGAAGAGGTCACCGTGCGTCCCGGTCGTTGGGGACCCTACGTGCAATGCGGCGACGAGCGGCGCAACCTCAAGGACGATGACGACCTGGAGACGATCGAGTTAGAACGAGCAGTGACACTACTGGCCGAACCAAAGGCGCCTAGACGTGGTCAACGCAGGGGCGGAGCACGACGAGGCGGTCGCCGCCGATAGAACCGCGCCACCTGTCCTACAGTGACTTCGTGCCGACGATTGAACTATCGCAAGAGCATGTCGATGCGCTCGACCGCTACCTCTCACTGCTCGAACACGGTCGCGGCCTCTCCCCACACACGATCCGCAACTACCGCTCGGACATCTCGCACTTCCTAAGTTGGATGGAACAATCCAGTGTCGGCCTGGGGGAGCTCAGCCGAGCCGACTACCGCCAGTACCTGGCAGGCTTGCAGGACGTTGGCATGGCAGAGGCTTCAGTCCGACGTCGCGCCTCGACGATTCGATCCTTCACCCGCCATCTCAATCGTCGAGACGAGATTGAACGAGATCCGCTGGTGCTGGCCTCAACGCCTAAAGCGACCTCATATCTGCCGACCGTCCTGAGCACAGCACAGATCGATGCTCTGCTTGAAGCCCCCGACATCTCCTCGGCGGCAGGGATGCGCGACCGCGCGTTGCTCGAGGTGCTCTACAGCGCCGGCCTGCGGATCAGCGAACTGACCAGCTTGCGCCTGCCCGACTACGACGGCGATCACAACGCATTCATCGTCAGAGGCAAGGGCGACAAGGAGCGTGTCGCATTGCTGGGCGAGTCAGCGCAACACTGGCTGCGCCGCTACCTCGATGACGGACGCCCTGCGCTCGTCTCCGAGAAGTCGGCGAACTGGACCTGGCTTAACAGATTCGGCGGCTCGCTATCGAGTCGAGCGGTCCAACTCAGCGTCCGTCGATACGCCGAGCAGGCCCAACTGCCCCAGGACGTGCATCCGCATTTGTTGCGACACTCGTTCGCCACTCATATGCTCGATGGAGGCGCCGATATTCGTGTGGTCCAGGAATTGCTCGGACATGCTTCCGTGTCTACGACGCAGATCTACACCCACGTCAGCGACGCCGCTCGCCGCGACACCGTTGAGCATGCGCTCGACGGAATCGCTGACCTACTCCGCGAACGACACAGCCGGGACGTAGACGACCAGTAATGAAAGTCCTCCTCATTTCGGGACCCAACCTCAACATCCTCGGCCAGCGTCAGCCGGAGATTTATGGCACGCAGACGCTCGCCGATATCGAGGATCTGGTCGGCAAGCGGGCCAAGGAATGGGGCGTCACGATTCGCCCATACCAGTCCAACCACGAGGGCGCGATCATCGACTTTATCCAGCAGGAGCGCTCGGCTGAGGGATTGATCATCAATCCCGGAGCACTCTCGCACTACGGCTACTCGCTGCGTGACGCTCTCGAAGCGTTTCCAGGTGGCAAGATGGAAGTGCATCTATCCAACGTCCATGCGCGCGAGCACTTCCGCCACAATCTGGTGACGGCGCCAATCATGGATGGCGTCGTGGCAGGGCTCGGCTGGCGCGGCTACCTCGCCGCCCTCGATGCCCTGGTACCCATGCTGCAAGAACGACACGGGCGCAGCGCTTCCAGTCCAAGCGCCGCCAGCGAACCCGACTCCTAAGCGTGACCGCCTCCCGTCTCGATCGAATCCGCGAGCGTTTGCAGCAAGCAAACGTCGATGCGCTGCTGGTGACGAACTCCGTCAATCGGCGCTACGCCTCCGGGTTCACCGGATCCAACGGTTGGCTGCTGGTCCCGGTCGATGATGCCACTCCACCAACACTAGCCACCGATTTCCGTTACCTCGATCAAGCGGCCCACGAATCGCCCGAGTTTGAAGTCGTCAATATGAAAGACGGATTCGAGAAGTGGTGGGGCGAACTGGCTAAACCACTGGGTCGAGGACGGCTGGGCTTCGAGTCGAGCGACGTCACAGTGGCAGCGCACAAACAATTGCGTGACACCAACGCCAAACTGCCTGCCAGCCAGCGACCGGCACTCGTCCAGACCGACAAAGTCGTCGAGTCCGTACGAGCAATCAAAGATGAACCGGAGCTCGCGCTGCTCAAGCAGGCAGTCAAACTCACCGACGACGCATTTCAGCACGCCAGACAGACCATCGAGCCGGGCTGGACCGAGCAGCAGGTCTCCTGGGAAATCGAACAATACGCTCGATCACACGGCGCCGACAGCATGGCGTTCGAGTCAATCGTCGCCGCCGGCCCGTGGGGCGCACGACCGCATGCTCGACCTCGCGATGAAGAGATTCACGCGGGAGCACCCATCGTGATCGACATGGGCGCTCGATTCAACGGCTACTGCGCCGACATGACCCGCACGATCGTCCTCGGCGACCACGACGAGACGTTCCCAAAGATCTACGACATCGTCCTGGCCGCCCACGAGACCGCCGCCGAAATGGTCGAGCCGGGCATGACCGGCAAGGACGCCGACCAACTCGCCCGACAGGTCATCAGCGATGCCGGCTACGCCGACCAGTTCGGCCACGGACTCGGACACGGCGTCGGCCTCCAGATTCACGAGAATCCTCATCTGGGCACGACCTCAAAAGACACCCTCGAAGCAGGCATGGTCATCACAATCGAGCCGGGTATCTACCTGCCCGAGTGGGGCGGCGTCCGGATCGAAGACATGGGTCTGCTCAACGAAGACGGCTTCCACTCGTTCACCGGCACGCCCAAGCTGCGCATGCTCGCCTAACCTGCTGGTACTACACGTCAACAATCGAACACTCGCGAACAATCCCGAACACCACCGAACTCAACTGACAGGCAGACGATGATCTCCACCGGCGACCTCAAGCGCGGCTTCGTGATCGAACTCGACGGCAACGACTACCAGATTGTCGATTGGGAACACATCAAGGTAGGCCGGGGCTCAGCCCAAGCACGGCTGAAGCTGCGCGACATTCGCGGCGGCCACACAATCGAGCGCACCTTCCAGGCTGGTACCAAGTTCCGCCGTATCCGCACCGAACATCACACGATGCAGTACCTCTACCGCGAGGACGACCTGCTCTACTTCATGAACACTGAGACGTACGAGCAGCAGCCGCTTTCGCTCGATATCGTTGGTGACGCGGTCAACTACCTGGCCGAAAACGCCGAAGCGGAAGTGCTGATCGTGGGCGAGAGTCCGGTCGCGGTCGAGCTGCCAGCGGCCGTGCCGCTGGTAGTCGCGGAATCCGATCCCGGCGTCAAGGGCGACACGGCCACTGGAGCGACCAAGCCGGCCAAGCTTGAGACCGGTCTAACGGTCAACGTGCCGCTGTTCATCGGCCCTGGCGACACGGTCAAGGTCGACACCCGCAGCGGTCAGTACCTCGAGCGCGCTTGAGGGCAATCTATCCCCTCTCCCTCTGTGAGAGGGCCAGGGTGAGGGCAGAGGAAGCCCGGCCAGTTACAGCAAATGCCCAAACGACCGCCAACCGGCTTCAACGCCCGACGCGCCCAACAGCAGCGCATCGATTGGGATCAGCCAACTCCGGTTGACGCGCCCACCCCACAATCCCGACCGGTCGGCGAAGTCGCCCGCCACATCCGCTCGCAGCTCAAGTCCGACCCGCAACTCACCGACGTCTGGATCGAGGGTGAAGTTCGTAGCTTCAACCGATCCGGAGCGGGGCACTACTACTTCGACCTCGCTGACTCCCAGAACACAGGCAAGACCGACGCTGCGCTGGCCTGTGCATTCTTCCGCCGCGAAAACCGTGGAATCGCCGTCCAACAGGGCGACCAAGTGCTCGTGCACGGCAGCGCCGACCTCTACCTCGCCCGTGGCTCGCTGCAAATCATCGTCGACGATCTGCGTCCGATCGGCGAGGGCGTCCTTCAAGCCGAGTTTGAGCGCCTCTTTCGCAACCTCGATGCGGAAGGCCTCTTCAATCCTGAGCGCAAACGACCCCTGCCGACCTATCCCAGCCGCATTGGCGTCGTGACATCGCCCAGCGGCGCCGTCTGGCATGACATTCAGCAGGTCGTCACACGACGATGGCCACTCACCGCCTTGACCTTGTCGCCCTGTCTGACACAAGGAACAGGAGCCGCACAATCGATTTCCCTGGCCATTGAGCGCCTCAATCTCCTCACGGTCGACGAACCCGAAGTGATTATCGTCGCGCGAGGTGGGGGATCGCCTGAAGATCTCTGGGCCTACAACGAAGAACCCGTAGCGCGAGCGATCTTCGCCAGTGACATCCCGATCATCTCTGCTGTCGGCCACGAGACGGACGTCAGCATCGCGGACCACGTTGCCGATCGTCGAGCGCCGACACCATCGGCGGCGGCCGAGATCGCCGTGCCGGACCGTGCGGAAGAGGCGGCTCGAGTCGCCGGATTGCGCCAGGCCGCCGACCAACAGATCGATAGCCGGGTCGTGGAACTCGCCCAGCGCGCGCTAGCAACTTGGGACCGCCTGGAACGATCAGCGCCGCACCCGCCCACCTTGCGTGTCGAACTCAATCGCCGCAGTCGAGAAGTCGATCAAGCCATCGAACGCCGCCTCGCCCTGCTGCGCGCCGTGAGCGTTGCCGCGTCGTCCCGTCTGTCCGCCCTCAATCCGCTCAGCACGCTCCAGCGCGGCTACGCCATCGTCTCCGACCGCAGCGGATCCGTCCTCACCGCGGCAGCCGCATTGCGCGACAATCAAGACATTGACATCCAGTTCGCCGACGGTAAAGTCGCGGCCAGAATCACGCCCGATCAGGAGGATTCAAGTGACCGATGAACCCGAACGCTCCTACGAAGAGGTCGTCGAAGCGCTCGAAGTCGCAATAACTGACCTGGAAGACGGTGGACTCCCGCTCAACCAGGCGCTCGATGCCTACGAGCGCGGTGTCGCCCTCAGCCGCCAGGCGCAGAAACTCCTCGCCGAAGCCGAACTCCGCATCGACACCCTCCGCGACGAATCCTGACCTCAGATCTCCCCCCTGCAGGAAGCGCGCCGAAGCCGCGCAAGTTGCGGACAACGCCGCCACCCTCCCCGCGGAGACTCACTCGATGCAAGAAGCTCGCGGGCCGTTCCAACTGCCCGCCCTACAGAACGTCAGTACGTATAAGCTAATCGAGCCCGGAGCGCAATCAACACAAAACGGACCAACCATGACCAGCCCAACCATTCGGATCAATCCAGAAACATCTAGCGCGACCAGGAATGATGCTCTTGATTCCGAGACAAATCTGGACAAATCTGGACAAATCTGGACAAATCTGGACAAATCTGGACAAATCTGGACAAATCTGAACACCCATGCCAAGAATTGTCAGCCCTGGACGGCAAACTCGCACCTGTGCGCCAAGATTTCCCCTCAAAGTGCAGGTGAACCCAAGTGACGCTCCGTATCGCCTGGTTCGCTACTGCCAAGGGCCAGAGCTCACGCAAGTTGCTCAACGCCGCACTCGATGCCATTGGCGCTGGCGAACTCGACGCTCAAATCGTCTGCATCGTCTGTAATCGAGAACCCGGGCAATCTGCCAACACTGACGCGTTCCTCAACGATGCAAGGCAAGCAGGCATTCCACTGATCGCCGAGAGCTCCCGCAACTGGAGGAAGTCGGTTGGAGGTGCAATCTCAGATCCGGTCAGGGGTCTGGCGTCTTGGAGACGCGACTTTGACCAACATCTCTATCAGCAGATCACTGAATTCTCGCCCGATGTCGCCATGCTCGCTGGTTACATGATGGTCATCACCGGTGTGATCTGCGACCATCTGCCCTGCCTCAATCTGCATCCGGCGCTGCCCGACGGACCGATCGGTGCCTGGCAGCAAGTCATCCATAAGCTGATCGGCCAACAGGCCGAATCTTCAGGCATGGTGCTCCAGCGAGTCACGACCGAGCTCGACCGGGGACCGACAGTCACATGGGCGCAGTATCCGATTCGAGGTCCGGGGTTCGACGAGCTGTGGGCCGAGCATGGCTCAGACGCCAAGTTGGAAACGCCGCTGTTCCACGCCATTCGCGAAGCCGGCGCCAGTCGCGAACCGACGTTCATTCTCCAGTCGCTCAGGGCAATCGCATCGGGTCAGACATCGCTCGACCCCGAAACGATCTCTGACGGCGACATCGGCGTAGGCTCGGACATCACCGCTGCGGTCGAAGCAGAAATGTCGCGACAACGTCAGTGACTTGCTGTAGTTATGTAAAGTTACCGCCCGTGTGGAGGATGGGGACTAACTGTATACGCGCTTAGGCCATTATCTATATGATCTGATCATGACTGACCGACAGACGCGAGTGCTCACGCCCACAATCATTGAGCCGCGTCCATCTGCCCTGTTGCCGGCGATCCGCGAGGATCTCGCCCCATTCATACCTGCGCTGCGCAGCGCCGCCGGCCTGATTGCCGCTGCGGCTGTCGCTGAGTTCACGACTCGCTATGCTGCACCAGCGCTGGCCGACAAGGCTCGCCAAATCATCTCACCGGCACCGCAGCACGCGCAGACGATTCTCGTTGAAGAGCACACCACGGTTCGACGCCGCGTCACGATTGCTTCCTGAACTTGTAGCTGCGCTTGCCATCACCACTCTCCTGTTCTCTTTCGCGAACCTCGGAGGTTCGGCAAAGGCGTCGCACGACCCGCGACTAGTCATCTCCGAGGTCCACCCGAGCGTCGTCGCCAGCAAATCCTCCACAGACTCCAACGAGTGGGTCGAGATACACAACCTCGAGCGATACCCGGTCAGTCTCGAAGGTTGGACGCTCGAGGACTCTCAGGCCATCGCTCAGCTGCCGGATTTCGATATTGAGCCTGGAGGAGCCGTCTTGGTCGTTGGAAGCAGCGCAGACATCGCAGTGCCTGCTGGCCGATCTCTGGTCATCCTTGAGTCCGCCAATATCGGAACAGGCCTGCGCAATGCCGGCGACCGGGTGGCGCTGGTCAATCCACTCGGAGTCCGGTACGACGCAGTGAGCTGGGGATCGGTCCGAACTCCCAGGGCCATCGACCCACCCAACCCGCGCCAGTCGATCATTCGAACTCTGAGAGGTGGTCAAACGCTGACCGACTCATTGACTCCCTGGACCGTAGGGGAAGCGATCAGCGCGGAACCGGAGCGACACCGCCATCCGCTGCCCGACACCACCATGAGAATCACCATGGCACAGGTCGATCCGCCGGTCGGACAAGCGGAGTCGATCACCATCAAGAACATCTCAGACAAGCCGCTCCTGACCGTGAACTGGTCCCTCACCGTGGGCAATTCCCTGGTCAAACTCCGTTCGGTTCGGATTCTGCCCGACGAGTCATTCGAAGTCACCGAGCCGGATGGCAAGATCGGAGCAGGCTTGTCGCGACGGGGAGGTCATCTGGTCCTGCGAGACCAGCACGGCAACTGGCTGGCGACCGCTAGCTGGGGTGACGATGACACATTCCACCGACAATCTGCGCCCCCTCCAGGTGAGCCGGTGCGCTTCAGTCCCCTGGCACGCGTTCATCCTCGAGTCCCCTGGTTCCAGACCATTGATCTTGGAAATCGTCTGATCATCGGGGCCATCCCGCGACAATCTGCCGCACGACTGGCCGACGTATCTCAAGATATCGAGCGCCCGCAACTCCCGAGCTTCGCCGATCAGGAGTCTGAAGAGGCTGGTGTCTGGATTAGCGAGGTGCATCCCACGGCCGGTCAAGGCCGCAACGATCCCGCGTTCGAATGGTTCGAGATCACTAACTCGACCGCTCAGCCGGTCTCGCTCAGCGGGTGGACAATCGCCGACAACACGACATCGGACCCGCTCGGTGATCTGATCATTCCGCCCAGGTCATCCGTTGTTATCGGTGGCTCTAGCGAAGCTGATCCGGCGATTTCGGCCACAATCGAGGATGGCCGCATCGGCAACGGACTGGCTAACACTGGCGACCAGTTGCGTTTGATCAACGCGCAGGGCGAAGTGGTCAGCGCTGTGAGTTGGGGCGACGATCGCGCCCACAGTTCGGTCAAAGCGCCCAAGGCGGACGAATCCATTCACGTGAGTTCGCCCGGCAGAGCCGCTACTGTCGCTCCACCGTCGGCCGGAACACTGAGCACTCGTGCTGAGACCCAGACCTTCCCGCAGTCCGACCAGGAATCTACTCCTCTCTCGACGCTCTCGACATCCTCAACCAATGAGCCAACAGTCGCGCCTGCTCCCGCCCAACCGAACGCAGATGTCGCTTACGGGAGAGAGCCTCTGAGAATCACTGAGATCATGCCTGCCCCACTGACAGGACAACCTGAATGGGTTGAGTTGTTCAACCCTGGCGATCAACCAATCGATCTCACAGGTTGGAGTCTGGGCGATACGGAACGAACATCGCCATTGTCCGGCACGATTCCCGCGAACGCACGCCTCGTGATCTCGACTTCAGAGCTCGATCTGTCAGGTCCTGTCCTCGTTGTCGACCGCATCGGTAACGGCCTCAACAACGAAGCCGACACTGTTGCAGTCATCGATCCGCAGGGCAACGTCGTGCATCAAATTCGCTATGGCGACGATCAACTGCCAGCGCCCGACCGTGGACTCTCGATTGCACTCGATCCCGAGAGATGGGTCGTGACTGCAGAACCCACACCTGGCTCCGACAAGGTCACTCCGCTGCTTGGGGACGCCCTCCGTACGGCTTCTCCGAAACCGGAAGTCACTGGGCAAGAGCGCCTCCCGATTGTTGCGGCTTCGCAGAACGGCGGAACCAATGCCTGGATGATCGTGAGTGTTGCCCTGATCGGAGTGATTGCGACCCTGCTCGTGCGCCGATGGCGTCCGGAGATCGAACCGACTGATCCGAACACGGATAGTGTGACCTACACCGGCGCCAGTGATACTCCGCTCATTGAGCAGGATTTCGAACGAGACGATGAGAATTCCAAGCAATGATCGACTCCGACAATATTCGCATTTCCGTCGCCATTGCACGCAGTGGAGTCGCATCACGACGCGGCGCGGAGACGCTGGTCCGCGAACGGCGAGTCACCGTTGACGGTCAGCTCACCACCGACCTCTCCCTGCGCGTCAATCCTCGGACGCAAGAGATCACGCTCGATGGGCGGCCGTTGCCCGAGTCGGAGCCACAGCGCTACTACGCATTGAATAAGCCTCGCGGAGTGCTCTCCAGCGCGCGTGACGATCGAGGGCGGCGCACTGTGATCGACCTGTTACCAGCGGACGCTCCTCGTTGTGTCCCGGTCGGTCGCCTCGACCTGGACAGCGAGGGTCTCATCCTGCTGACCAACGACGGTCCGCTGGTCACGGGCCTCCTGCATCCCTCCCATGAGGTGCCGCGCGTCTACCTGGCAGAAGTGATTGGAACTCCGACGGACACTGAGCTGGACCGCGTCTTTAGCGGTGTCGATGACGACGGAGAAATGTTGCAAGCCAAGCCGGCTCGTTCCCGACGAGCCGGCCGGCGCTTGCGCGATCGTCGTACGACATCATGGATGACCCTGACGCTGCACACCGGACGCAAACGCGAGGTCCGACGGCTGTGCGACGCCATCGGGCATCCCGTCGTGACATTGCGGCGTGTTCGATTCGGTCCGCTGCTACTGCAGGACCTGCCCGAAGGGGTCGTGAGACCGCTGAGCAGGCGCGAGATTCGGTTGCTGCGCCGAGCCGCCGGGCTCGTTGATGACTCCGCCGAAGCTGAGCGCTAGCTCTCCCGCCACTACTATTCCCGTATGGAACAAGCGTCCGTTGCCGATTGCAACCAGCAGGTGGTTGCGATCGATGGCCCCGTCGCGTCAGGCAAGACAGTGGTCGGTCGCGCCCTCGCGACCAGATTAGGCTGGCGGTTGTTCGACACCGGCATCATGTATCGCGCAGCCACCTGGCAGGCTCAGCAGCATCGGGTTCATCTCGATGAAGAAGAGACGGTGACTGACTTGATCAAGGAGTCAGACTTTCGCCTGGTACCAAGTGCTGAGAGCGATGCTCCGGACCTCGATGTATACGTTGACAACGTCAATGCCACTCCGCATCTGCGTGAATCCGCTGTCGAGTCTGGAGTGCCGACTGTCGCCGCAATTGCCGGCGTTCGGTTGCTGATGGTCCAGATTCAGCAGGACCAGGCGACTGATGGCTGCATGATCGTGGTTGGCCGTGACATAGGAACCGTCGTGCTGCCAGATGCACCGGTCAAGATCTTTCTCGACGCCAGCGAGGAGGTACGCGCCAGGCGTCGCGCGGCCGAACAGAATGGCGGCACAGACGAAGCGTCAGTGCTTAAAGCCACACAGCGGCGAGACGCACGCGACCGCAACCGCGAGACCTCACCGCTCATTGCGTCTCCAGATGCGATCACTCTGGACACCTCAAATCTCACACTCGAACAGGCGATTGACGCCGCGGAGGCGATCATTCGCGAGAAAATCCCAGCCCTGGCCCGGGTCACCGACATCGCGTCGGCCAAGCAGGGATGAGCCATGCGCCGACGCGTCTATCGCTGGACAACACGTCAACTCACGCGCCTGATCTTTGGCGAATACCAGGCGCTGTCCGACATCGGCATGCACGGCATGCCTCAGGCATCGCGCGTCTGGTTCCTCGTGGCTGGATTCTTCGCGCGGTTCGCATTCATGCGCATCGTCCGGTGTGAGTGGGTCAATTTTGACCGTATTCCCAAGACCGGCGTGATCATCGCCTCCAACCACGTCTCATCCGCCGACCCGGCGATGATGGCATCGGCCATTTATCCACGCTCTCCGCGATACATGGCCAAAGTTGAACTCTTCCAGAAAGAGCCGGTCATCGGCTACCTGTTCGCGCTCTCGGGCGCGTTTCCGGTCCGTCGAGGCGCCGGCGACCGCCTGGCAATCCGCGAGGCCGAGCGTCTGCTCAGAGACGGAGCGGTTGTTGGGATGTTCCCTGAAGGACATCGATCCGAGAACGCCTCGCTGATCGAGGCGCACTCGGGCACCGCCTTGCTGGCCCTGAGAACGCAGGCGCCCGTCGTGGCAGTTGGAATCACCGGCTCCGAGCGAATGAGGGCGGGCTGGCGAGCCTTGTTTGCGCGAACGCAGGTACGGATGACCGCATCACATCCCTTCGTGGTCAAACCCAAGGGGCGCCGCGTGACCCGCGCCGACATCGATGAAGCTCACACCACAATCATGCGAGCCATTGCCGAAGAGCTACCCCCCGCGTATCGTGGCGTGTATGCACACTTGGTCGACGACACCGTCGCCGAGCCAGAAGCGAGTGCCGACCGGTCCCGTACGGACAGACCAGGAGCCGCAGCATGAAGATTCACCGCGCCAGCGACATGGGATTCTGCTTCGGCGTTCGTCGTGCCGTCGACATGATGCAAGAGGCTGCCGCAAACGGCACCAGGGTCACGACGCTAGGCCAGGTCGTCCACAATCCCCAAGTCGTCGCCCAGCTCGAAGAAACCGGCATCATGGTCAAGAACGACCGTACGGCCGACGAAGTTGAAACTGACACCGTGGCGATCACCGCACACGGCGTCGGTGAGACCGTCGTGCGAGATATCGAGGCTCGCGGACTCAAGGTCATCGATACCACTTGCCAGTTCGTGTCGCGTTCGCAGCGAGCCGCCCGAAATCTGGCTGAGCGCGGCTTTACCGTCGTGATCTTTGGAGATCCAACCCACCCTGAGGTCAAAGGCGTCCTTGGTTGGTGCCGAGGGCGAGGCATCGTGATCAAGAATGAGACCCTCGACGATCTTCCGGACTATCTGCCCGCCAAGATCGGCGTGATCTCGCAGACCACGCATACCCCCGAACGCTTTGCCATGTTCGTCGCCAACCTCATGCGGGCGAGGATTGACCAGATCACTGAGATTCGCGTCGTGAACGTCCTTTGCAACGCCACGACATCGCAACAGGCTGCCACCCGCGACCTGACCCAGGATGTCGATCTCATGATCGTCGTCGGTGGACACAACTCTGCCAACACGCGACACCTGGCCGAACTTTCGCGGGCAAACGGGGTTGAGACCTATCACGTCGAAACGTCGGGCGAACTGAAACCGGAGTGGTTCATCGGGCACGACGACATTGGCGTGACTGCAGGAGCTTCTACTCCGGACTTCTCCATCGACGCGGTTGTCAAGAGAATCGAAGAGATTGACGAAGTAGCGTCCGCCACCGTCTAACAGCGCCCCCTCAACGGCTCGGCATTTTTCCAGATGACAAGCAAGCGCCGCCCCTCTGTGCCTGCCGGCGCGATCAGCGCAATTGATCCCGACTCGTTAGCAGCAGAAGCCGGACTACAACCGGGCGATCAGGTGCTCGCCGTCAACGGGCAGCCGATTCGTGATCCCGTCGACTATCGCTTCCAGACCACCGACGACATTGTTGAGCTCGAAGTTGTCCATCAGGGCGAAGTCGGGCTGGTCGAGTTCGAGAAGCCAATCGACGAACCCATCGGCATCGAATTTGAGGACGACGCCTTCGGCGGCACGCGCATCTGCAACAACAAGTGCTTCTTTTGCTTTCTCAAGGGACTGCCCAAGGGCTTGCGTAAGCCGTTGTACATCAAGGACGATGACTACCGCCTCTCGTTTCTGCACGGCAACTTCGTCACGCTGACAAATCTCTCCGACGACGACTGGGTTCGTCTCGAAGAGCAACGACTGAGCCCCATGCACGTCAGCGTTCACGCGACCGATCTAAATCTGCGACGACAACTGCTCGGAAACCGGACCGCTCCAGACATCCTCGACCAGCTACGCCGCCTCGCCGACAAGCGGATCGAGGCGCACACGCAGGTCGTGCTCTGCCCTGGCGTGAACGACGGTGACGCCCTGGACCAGACGGTTGGGGATCTGCTGCGTCAGGACAATGTCACGTCGATCGGCGTAGTCCCAGTCGGCTCATCGCTCGAGGGTGAACAGCGAATCGGCGATGACGGCATGCGCGCCCACAGTCCGGCGGAGGCCCGGCAAGTCGTCAAGCAGCTGCGTCGCTGGCAACGAGCAGCGCGCGCTGAGCGCGGACAATCAGTGGTCTTCCCCAGCGACGAGTTCTATCTCACCGCCGAGGCGCAGATTCCTTCGGCCAGACGATACGACGGATTCCCGCAATGGGAAAACGGCATCGGCATGACCCGCACGCTCGTCGACGACTGGCGAAAGACGAAGCGAAGGATCCAAGAGGGTCGGCTTGACGTTTCCGAGACTTCAGCGCTCATCGCCTGTGGGACGCTCATCGCGCCAACGATGCAGGCCCTCTGCGATGAGGCCGCCGAACTGACAGAGGTTGACTTCACCATCGCGCCGATCACCAACACGCTGTTCGGCTCGCGAGTCAATGTCAGTGGACTGATTCCCGGCCGCGACTACCTTTCGGCGCTGTCCAAACGCGACCTGCCGGAGCGCATATTCCTGCCTCGAGCCTCGCTCGACTACTTCGGCGCCAAATTCCTCGACGATCTCACTCCAGATCAGTTGGAATCGCAACTCAATCGACCCATTTCATTCGTCTACACGCTCTCGGAGCTTCTACAGTCAATCACTGAAGGCGTCGACAGCTTAGATCTGGCTCGCAGGCAGCCGCAGCCAAATCAGCGCTCCAATGGACGTAGCTGGACGACTCCTGTGGCGGGGTAGACGCAGGGCATTCTCATGTGTGGCATCGTCGGTTACATCGGCCATCAGGCGGCCGGTCCCATTCTGCTCGAAGGCCTTCAACGACTCGAGTACCGCGGCTACGACTCCTCGGGCATCGCCATCGTCGACCGTGACGGAGCACTGGCCGTGCTCAAGCGGCAAGGCAAGCTCCGCGATCTGCAAGCGGCCATCACCGAGATGCCGGCAGGTGCAGCAGGAATTGGGCACACGCGCTGGGCGACTCACGGCGAACCTTCCGACCGCAACGCACATCCGCATGCATCCTCGGCCGGAGATGTGATCGTGGTGCAGAACGGCATCGTCGAAAACTACAGGGAGCTCAGGGCCGAACTGCAGGAGACGCTCGACAGTGAAGGCCGCACCTGGCAATCAGACACCGACACCGAGGTAATCCCTGAATTGATTTCACGGGAGCTCGCCATGGGACGCTCGTTTGAAGCCGCGCTCGCATATGCAGTCGGCCGTCTGAACGGAGCCAATGCGATCGCAGCCGTACACCGGAGAGATGCGGGACGCATCTATGCGGCTCGAACAGGTTCAGCCGGGGGCATCGTCATCGGCTACGGCAAGGGCGAGATGTTCATCGCCAGCGATCTTCCAGCATTGCTCCCACACACTACAACGGTGTACCACCTCGAGGACGGAGACATCGCAACGGTCACGGCCAACGATCTCAGGGTCAAGCGATCCGACCATCCGAGCATTCGCCCCGAACCGAGACAAGTTGACCTCGATCCCGTCGCAATAGCTCGGGGTCCGTATCGACACTTCATGCTCAAGGAAATCCATGAGCAGCCGCGCGCGCTCTCCGACACGATTCGCGGACGTGCCCGCCTCGACCCGGCCAGTGCATTGCCGGACGATCTCAGCATTTCCGACGAAGCGCTCCGGTCCATTGATCGCGTCCTCGTCATTGGCATGGGCACTTCCCTCCACGCAGCGATGATCGGCCGATGGTGGATGGAACAGATCGCCGGCATTCCCGCCGATTTCGACAACGCCTCGGAGTTTCGCTTCCGCGCGCCGCTACTGGGACCCTCGACGCTGGTCGTCGCGGTCACGCAATCGGGCGAGACCATCGATACGCTCGGCGCGATGAACCATGTCCGTGAACGTTGGGGCGCGCCCCAGGTTGTGATCACAAACGTCGAAGGCTCGGAAGCAACGCGGCAGGCGGATGCGTCCATCATCATGCGCTGCGGACCCGAGGTCGGTGTGGCCTCGACCAAGACGTTCGTGGGTTCGCTGGCAGCCTTGTACTTGCTCGCCTGCCGAATCGGGCGAGTCCAGAGACGCCTCAGCGACGACGACCTGTCAACTCGACTTGAACAGCTATTGACTGCGCCGTCCCTGGTCGACCGAGGCATACAGCGCGGCGAGCGCTGTGCTGAAATCGCGCAGCGCTTCGACTCGGCAGCGAACTTCCTTGTACTCGGACGCGGAATCGAGCACCCGCTGGCGATGGAAGCTGCCCTAAAGTGCAAGGAGATCTCGTATGTCCACGCCGAGGGCTACGCCGCCGGCGAAATGAAGCATGGACCAATCGCCCTGCTAGACCAGGACTTCCCTGTGATCGCGCTGGCCCCGCGCGGACCGTTGTTTGACAAGATGACGTCTGCCATCCAACAGGTCAGCGCTCGGCGTGCGCCCGTCATCGCCATCGGCGACGAGGGTGATGAGGAACTCATTGACTTGGTCGACCATTTCATTGGCATCCCGCCGGCCCCTCCGCTGCTCACGCCGTTCTCGCTCACACCTGTAATCCAACTGCTCGCCTATCACATCGCCCTGGCTCGCGGACTCGATATTGACCAGCCGCGCAATCTCGCCAAGACCGTGACGGTCGAGTAACGTTCGATTCCCCCGCAAACAAGGCTGGTGATACTAGGTGATATCGGAGTTTCGTTAACGCGGTGATATCCTGCGTCAGCCAGCCCTGAACGTCCCAACCACCACTCGCGGGCTTCCTACATGACCTCTGACGCACAGCACATTGTCTGGTTCGCCCAAGTCGGACGAGAATCTGTCCCCCTTGTGGGCGGCAAGGGCGCCAATCTGGGCGAGCTGACCCAAGCCAACATTCCTGTTCCGCCGGGCTTTGTGATCACGACTCGCGCGTATCGCCAGTTCATCGAGGACAGTGGTCTAGATCACACCTTGCGCCGGCTGCTTGCCGGTCTCAACGTGAACAACGACGACCAGCTCAACTCCAGGGCTGAAGCAGTACGCCACGCCATCGAGCAGGCTGAAATGCCAGCAATCATGCAGCAGGAGATTACCGCTGCATACGCCCAGCTCGGTGAAGGGCCGGTCGCGGTGCGTAGCTCAGCCACGGCCGAAGACCTGGCCGAGGCATCATTCGCCGGACAGCAAGCTACATTCCTCAACATCGAAGGCGGAGTCAACGTCGTCGAGGCAGTCCAACGCTGTTGGGCCTCGCTCTTCGAAGCGCGGGCGATCTTCTACCGCGAACAGGCAGGTTGGGGCCATCTCGACGTCGACCTCGCCGTTCCCATACAGCGAATGGTCCAGTCGGAATCGTCCGGTGTCATGTTTACCGTCGATCCGATCACGAACGACGCCAATCGAATCGTGATTGAAGCGGCATTTGGACTCGGCGAAGCAGTCGTCGGCGGCTTGGTATCGCCGGACCACTACGAAGTCGAGAAGTCCACTGAGCGCATCCTCGAGCGGCAGATATTCATCCAAGACCGAAAACTCGTGCGCTCACCAGATGGAACTATCGATCCCGAGCACGGCGCCAACATCTGGGTCGAGCTGTCCGAGAACGATGGCTCAGTGGCAAAATTGGCCGACGACCAGGTGATTGAACTGACCGCGATCGGCAAGCGGATCGAGTCGCACTACGGCTCGCCGCAGGACATCGAATGGGGCTGGGCAGATGGTCAGTTCTACCTGCTGCAGACCCGGCCGATCACCACTGTCGCCCCGCAGACCAAGACCAACGGCGCCAATCCTGCCCCAACTCCCTCGGAGGCGCCGATTCTCAACGGCTCACCCGCATCCCCGGGAATTGCGACCGGTCGCATCCGGGTCATCGTTGACGCCCGCGAAACGTCGAGCATCGGCGAAGGCGACGTGCTTGTCGCCGAAATGACCACACCCGACTTCGTACCAGCGATGAAGCGTGCCGCCGCGATCATCACCGAACGAGGCGGACGCACCTGTCACGCCGCGATCATCTCGCGGGAACTCGGCGTTCCTTGTGTCGTCGGAGCATCGGGCGCAGCCACGCTGACCAACGGCCGCGAGGTCACAGTCGATGGCGCCTCAGGGTTGATCTATGACGGGGTCCAGACCGCCCTGATCAACTGGTGGCATGACCGCGAAGAAGAACTCTACGCGCCGATCGCCACCGAGACCAAGCTTTACGTCAATCTGGCCGAGCCCGAAATCGCCGACCGCGTCGCCGAGCGTGATGTCGACGGCGTCGGCCTCCTGCGTGCCGAGTTCATCATTGCCCGACTTGGCGAGCACCCTCGCAACTTCATCAACACCGGCCGCCAGGACGAGTACGTACACCGACTGGCAGAGGGTATGCGCAAGATCGCTTCCGCCTTTGATCCACGTCCAGTGATCTATCGAGCGACCGACTTCAAGACCAATGAGTATGCCAATCTCACCGGCGGCGACATCTACGAGCCGAACGAAGAAAACCCGATGATTGGCTACCGAGGCGCGGCACGATACATCCGTGAACCTGATCTGTTCGAACTTGAGCTACGCGCCCTTGAGCAAGTCCGCGAAGATCATCCCAACCTCCACTTGATGATTCCATTCGTCCGCACGCCCGATGAGATGGCTCAGGTCGCCAGGCAAGTCGATGACTACGGTCTTGAGCGCAATGCGGGCGAGCCCGGCGGCTTCCAGCTCTGGATGATGGTCGAAGTGCCATCCAACGTGCTGCTACTGGACGAGTTCATTGATTGCGGAATTGACGGCGTCTCGATCGGCTCGAACGACCTCACACAGCTGACGCTCGGCATCGACCGAGATTCTGAGCGCTTTGCCGATACGTTCGACGAACGTAATCCTGCTGTCCTCCGGGCGATCGAACAGGTGATCGCGACCGCGAAACGTCGCGGCATCACTGTTTCGGTTTGCGGTCAGGGTCCGTCGGAACATCCGGACCTGGCACAACGTCTAGTTGACTGGGGGATCACCTCGATCTCCGTCACTCCGGACGTGATCGAACAGACGCGTCAGCTGGTCGCAAATGCCGAAGCGCAGCAGCAGCGATAATCGTCTCGGCCCCTTCGCCAGCTAGAGTGACGACGAGTCCCCTCGCCATGGCATAGTGCGCACTTGCCGCGCGCGTCGTTGCAGGTCGAATCGGGTCGCAGGAGACGCATGGGCAGCCGAATCGGCTCAATCGCCATTCTTCTGGTCATCGCGGCTATCGTCGCCGCCGTGGTTGTTGTCATCAGCCGGCTCGATCTCCTCAACACCGGTGGACCCGACGCGCCGGTCATGGTCGTCTCACTCGACGAGGGCGAACTCGTCCTCCTTAATCAGCCCCAGAGCATTACCGTCACCATCTCGTCCGGCAATCCCATTGCCACATTGGAATTGTTTGTCGATTCCCAATCTGTCGTCTCGGTACTGCCGTCCTACTCCCAGGACCGCGGAGCCTGGATCGGTACCTTCGTCTGGACACCCACGCAACTCGGATTCGCCGACGTGCAAATCGTCGCCCTTGACGACCAGGGAGTGGAGTCGCAACGTCAAATCCGCGTCGAAGTCACCGACGATCAGGCTCGGGTCGCCGCGGCGCTACGCGTGCAGGTGCTCGGCATCGTTCCGCTGCAACAGTTCGTCTCCGGCACCAGCATCCGGTTCGCCATCTCGGCGACCAGCAGCCAACCGATCGAGCGTTTCGACATGTTGGTCAACGATGAGCACATCGTCTCGGTGACTCCCGTTCTTGACGAATCCGGCGACTACATCGCCCGAATCGAGTGGACGCCGGGCCAAACAGGCGAAGTCCAGGTCACGATCGTTGCTGTTGATGTCGCTGGGCGAACAGAATCACAAACGATTCCCGTCATTCTGTTCCCGCAAGGCGGGAGCGTGGCGACTCCGCAAGGTGACGACGAGGCACAAGAGCCATCAGCGCCTGACCAGCCTTCGGAGGAGGATCAGGCCGAGAGCGGCGTCGGCGCGGCGCGAATCGAATCTCCGACCGACGGCCAACAATTCACGCTGGATTCAAACTTGGCCATCGATGTCGAACTCGTCGCTCGCAATGTCGGCGCTGTCGCTAGCGCACTGCTCTACATCACACCAATCGCACCCGACAACACGCTCGGCAACTCTGTCCTGATCCACTCCTCCGAAGGTCATGGGCCTGGCGACTACAGCGAGCTAGTCAGAGATGTCCAGCGCTTCATCACCAGCTCCGGGTCATATGAACTCCAACTCGTCGTCTTCACTCCGGAGAAGGATCGCTACGACGATCGGATCGTGATTCGCATCGTGGCTGTGGCGGAGCAGGACGACGAGCAAGCCGAAACCGATGACGGCGACGCCGACAGCGCTACGCAGAGCGATGAAATCGACCTCGTCATCGTCACTGCCAGACAAGTCGCTGACGACCGCAACCGCCTCAACGTGTCCGTCACGAATACCAGCTCCATGGACATCGATCGCGCCAACGTACTAGTCACCGTCATCAACGCGAGCAATGGCGCCGAGTTGGCGTCTGCGGCCGTCACCTTCGAGATCGAGTCGGCCGGCGTCCGCACAATACCCCTCGATCTCGACCTGGAACCCGGAATCACGGTCGAAGCGCGAGTCCTCATAGAGGCAGCCGTCGATACAAACACCAACAACAACGAGTTCCTGATCACCTTGCAGGGTCCAGAGGAATCCGGAGTTGAGGAAAGTCAACAGGGCCAGACCCCAGAAGTTGATCCACAGGATGACCAGCAGGAGCAGACGGTTAGTCCGGATCCAGGACCTGCGCCCGATCTGACGTTCCTCGACGCGCAAGCGACGAGCGACGGCTACGTGTTGCTGACTGTCATCAACAACGGCGACGGACCAGCCGAGACCTTCTTCATCACCATTGCCGATCCGTCGGGAGCGCAGTTGGAAGTCATCACCCGGCGCGACGCAGATGCCCAGCCGCTTGCTGCGGGTAGCGCTGAGATTCTGACAAGCCTCCAGCCGCACTCCGGAACACTCACGATTACGGTCGTCGCTGGAGGAGACACACCGGAAGCCAACACCGACGACAACGAAATGACGCTCGAAATACGCCGCTGAACCATTGAATCTGATTATTCTTGTCTTGAGTCATTGATAAATGTTTCGCATCAACGTAAATTTGGTGTATGCCGCGCCCTTCCCTCCTGATTAGCCTTCACGGCCGCTGCGCATGTCGGTAGCCGAAGAAGTCAAGGCGAAGATTGACATCGTCGATCTGATCGCCGCCGAAGTTCAGCTCAAGCGGAGCGGCTCCACATTCAAAGCACCGTGTCCCTTCCACGCTGAGAAGACTCCGTCGTTCATCGTCAATCCCGACCGTCAGACCTGGCACTGCTTTGGTGCATGCTCGGAAGGCGGCGACATCTTTAGCTGGGAGATGAAGCGGCACAACGTCGACTTCCGCGAAGCGCTCCAGCGCTTGGCTCAGCGCGCCGGTATCCAGCTTCGCGCCAGGACTCCCGAACAGTCTCGCCAGGACGAGCAGCGGCAACGCCTGCTGCGTGCGAACGACGCCGCGCTGCACTTCTGGCGCAGTCAGCTCCAGGATCCGTCCTTCGGCCGTGAGGCGCAAGAGTACCTGCGCGAACGCGGCATCTCGCCTGAGTCGGCCCAGCAGTTCAACCTGGGACTAGCCGGCTCAGAATCCGACGCCCTGGCCCATCATCTCTCTGCGCGCGGGCACCAACTAGCAGACGCTCAGGCGGCAGGACTCATCCTGATCACTGAAAACGGTCCCAGAGACCGCTTCCGCGACCGTCTGATCTTCCCGATCCGCAACGGCCGGGGCGAGACTGTCGGTTTCGGCGGCAGAACCCTGATCGATGAACCGGCCAAGTACGTCAACACGCCTGAATCGGACCTGTTCCGCAAGCGCGACCTGCTCTACGGACTCGATCTCGCTCGTCCAGCCATTCGCGAGTCCGGCTCGGTGATCATCGTCGAGGGCTACACCGACGTCATCAGCGCTCACGAGTTCGGCAGCCCAAACGCCGTCGCCTCAATGGGTACGGCGTTGACCGAGACCCAGATCGGGCTGATCAAGCCGCTCGCCACTGACGTCCGATTGGCGCTCGACCCTGACGCCGCCGGACAGGCAGCCGCTCGCCGTGGTATCGACACCGCACGAACAGCGCTCGGAACCGAGCAACGCGTCGCCACCGACATACATCGCGTCGGCGCACTACAGAACCAGTTGTCGAACGATATCCGCATCATTCCGCTGCCCGAAGGCCGCGACCCGGACGATCTCATCCGCTCCGAACCTGAGCTGTGGAGAACGCTCGTCGAGACAGCGCCGACGTATCTCGACTGGCTCGTCGATCACACGCGTTCCCTCCACGACCTTGAGACACCTCGAGGCCGAGCTCAGTTCCTCGACGACCTGATGCCCACCATCCGCACGATCGGCCACGCCGTCTTGCGCGAGGAATACACCAAGCGAGTCGCCGCCTGGGCACGCGTTGACGCCACAGCGCTGCTGACGCGCTACTCTTCTCCGTCATCCCGATCTTCTCGTCCGACACAAGTAGGCGCTTCTGCTACTCGATCCCGGCGTGACCGCCAGCAATCGTTCATCCTCCAACTTGCTCTTGCCTACCAGTCCGTACGCGACAGTTTGCAGTACGAAGACATCGAGTTGATTGAAGATGCTGAGGATCAGGTCATCCTGATCGCCCGCATCAACTCCGGAGAATCCTCCTGGGCAAGCGATTTGCTTGACTCTTCTGAGCGAATCGCGGAATTACTACGTGACGCGAAGCATCTTCCGCCCTACAGTGACGCGGAGGCCAATGAGGCCGCGTCAGATGCCATCGCCAGAATCCGACGAAACCGCAGCAAAGAAGGCCTTCGCCTGAAGAACCTTGAAATTGGCGAGCAAGAGCGCGAACTCGGCGTTGACGAGCTCGCCCGTGCCGCCGTGCAACTCGACCAGACCGACGAATGCGAGCCCGACCTGGTCGCGGCCGCCGGTGCCGTCGTGTCCGCACGAGACCTCGCCCGAAATCTCCATCGACTCTCCCCGTCAGGGGCGGATTGATCTGTTCGGAATCAACGAGAACCACGCTGGGGGACCACGCTGAGAGAAGGGACCACGACCATGGTGATCGCTCGAGACGCAACCGCTGATACACCGGCGGAAGCCGCAACGTCAACGCTTGTCGCTCCACCAGAAACAGAATCGGCGAGTGCATCCGCACCCGTGTCGAACGGGGCAGCAGCCAGCAGCGCAGATAGCGACACAGAAAGCGACCAGGCGCCTGCTGGATCGTCGGCAAACGGCACGAATGGAACGGCGGAGTCGGCGGGAAACACCACCGCCTCCCGCTCTCGAGCGGCCTCGACACCGACGCCGGCCACGTTGGCCGAACGCGCTCGCGCAGCCGAGGTAGCCAACCACATTGTCGGCAATCTGAGGCAGCTCGTCCGTGATCAACTCGGCGACCGCCGCGTGACGGCCGAAGCGCCTGGACAACGCAAGCCTCGAGCCGTCGCCAAGTCCGAAGAAGAAGCCCGCGTCCGCGCTTTGACCGCCCCGGTCGACGAGTTCTCGATGCCGGCCGGCCGACGAACAATCAATCTCGCCGAGCAGCCCAAGCGCACGACGAAGAAGTCCACCAAAGCAGCGCCAACGCCGAAGAAGGCCGCCGAACGCCGCAATCAAGCCAAGATGCACGAAGAGCGGCAAATCTCTCACGCTTCTGTCGCTAGCTTCACCTTGACCGGCGAAGAGTCGCCGGAAGCCGTTGATTCCCTGGGCAAGCTGCTCGGCGTCCTCGACCGTCCGCTGCAGACTCGCCCCGAGCCCAAGCCAAAACCGACTGGCCGTCGTGGCAAAGGCGGGGCCAAGGGCCGAGGCCGTGGACGCGGCAAGAAGGCCGAGCCCGCCAAGCCTGAGGCGCCAGCCGTAGACCTGTACGGCAGGACCAAGGAAGTCAGTTCCCGACGCATCATCGAAATGCGCAAAGAGGGTCGCCAGAGCGTTCATGAAGAGGCCGAAGGCATTGACGACCCGGTCCGCATGTATTTGCGAGAGATCGGCCGCGTCAATCTGTTGACCGCGCAGGACGAGCGCCACCTCTCACGTCAGATGGAAGAAGGCAACTGGATTCGCGACTTCGAGGAAGAGTGGCGCATCCTCAATGGCCGCTGGCCCACCGCCATCGAAATCACGATCTTCCTGCTCTTGCAGTTGGAATCGTTGTTGCCCGAGATCGCCGTCATCGCACAGGAAATCGGTAAGTCCAACCTCTCGCTCTTCGACCTGACCAAGGACAGCGACTTCCGCGAGCGCGTCGACCAGGAAATGGACCCTGAACTGCGCGAGGCATTGGTCAATCGCTACCAGCCTGTCGACGAGGAGTACGACGAGGCACGCGCCGAAGAGCGCCTGGTCCAGGTGTCGGTCGTGACCCATATCTTCGATCAGCGGCATGTGCGCCACCTCCTCCGCGCGACAGGCGGACTCGACCAATTGATTCCCTGCCCATCAGACCTCGACGACAAACTCGACCCGATTGCATTGCGCTGCGAGCGACACATCGGTGTGCTCAAGGAAGACGCGTACCTGTCGGAAAAGCGCCTGACGGAAGCCAACCTGCGACTCGTTGTCTCCGTGGCCA
The DNA here is from genome assembly GCA_965232875.1 of Dehalococcoidia bacterium. GTDB lineage: Bacteria > Chloroflexota > Dehalococcoidia > Bin125 > Bin125 > Bin125. The sequence goes on from OZ247431.1 coordinate 1,521,452, forward strand.
AGAAGTACATCGGACGCGGCATGTCGATGCTCGACCTGATCCAGGAAGGCAACATCGGTCTCGTCCGAGCTGTGGAAAAGTTCGACTATCGCAAGGGTTACAAGTTCTCCACATATGCGACCTGGTGGATCCGTCAGGCCATCACCCGTGCGATCGCCGACCAGGCCCGCACCATCCGTATCCCGGTGCACATGGTCGAGACGATCAACAAGCAGGTCCGCGTCTCCCGCCGGCTCGTCCAGGAACTCGGCCGCGAGCCAACCTACGAGGAAATCGGTCAAGGCATGGGCGTGGACGCCCAGCGCGTCCGCGAGATCATCAAGGTCTCTCAGGAGCCGGTTTCATTGGAGACGCCGATTGGCGAAGAAGACGACAGCCACCTTGGCGATTTCGTCGAAGACGAAAAGATGGTCGCACCCGACGCCGCCGCTGGGCAGCAGCTACTCAAGGAGACTGTGGGCGCAGTCCTCGGCTCGCTCTCAGCGCGGGAGCGTCAAGTGCTCGAACTCCGTTTCGGCCTCGGCGACGGCCGCGCTCGAACACTGGAAGAGGTCGGTCGAGACTTCGACGTCACCCGCGAGCGCATCCGACAGATAGAGGCCAAGGCACTGCGCCAGCTCCGTCACCCAACCCGAGCAACGCGCTTGCGCGACTACATCGAGTAGCCGGCTCGGTCAGTAACAGCCATGTTGCAAGAAATTACGAACCTTCTCCGACGCACCGGCATCTTGCGGCCGTTGGAGGAAATCGTCGTCCGAATCACGGGCTATTCCATCCTCGGTCGTATGATCACCTGGAACGAAGGCGTTCCTTATGTCGACTCTTTGATGCTTCGGTCCGTCGGCGCGAAGTCAGGCGATCTCCGCGATGCCGTGCTCTTCTACGTTCCCGACGGCGAGAACTGGGTCATCATCGGATCGGTCGGCGGCGCGCCCAGCCATCCGTCGTGGGTACACAACCTGAGAGCCAATCCGCACGCTTGGGTATTCGTCGACCGCAAGCGATTCCCCGTTGAGGCAGAGTTCCTTGAGGGCGAGGACCGCGAACGCCTCTGGGCAGCCGCAGCCGAAGTCTGGCCACCCTACATCCAATACGCCGAGCGGGCAAAGCCGCGCACAATCCAGGTGGTCCGTCTAAATCGCGCCAGTAGCTAACAACGGCTAGCAGCGACCGACTACAGGGTCGGAGCCAAAGCGCCCAGGAACTCCTCGGTCCGCGAGCGCTCGTCCTCTGAACCGAACACGACGCCGACGAAGTCCGTCGTGCCCGCCTCTTGCAACTGCCTGAGCTGCGTCTCGATCTGCTCTTCGGTACCGACCAGCGCTACATCTTCCGGATGGGCTGCGCCCTGCTTGTCCAGCATTGAGCGATACGAAGGCAACCGCTCATAGTTGGCAAACTGCTCGGCCGCCGTCGTGCGAGCAGCATCGACATCCGAGTGCAGCATGACCGGCAAGCCGACCACGATGCGCGGATGCGGACGTCCTGCTTCATCTGCAGCAGCGTTGATCGTCGGCGCGATGTAGGACTCGACCACGCCGGCCGCAGTCATCCAAAGAATCGTGCCGTCGGTGCGGGCGCCGGCGAGCCGCAGCATCGCTGGCCCCATCGCTGCCAACATGCAGGACACCGGCTTCTCCGCGTCGGGAATGTCCAGGCTGACCGCGCCGCGATAGTGTTCGCCGTCGGTCTGGACGGCATCGCCATTCAAGAGCGGCAGGAGCACGTCCAGATATTCCTTCATGTGACGCGCTGGGCGATCGAATGAGTAACCAAACATCCCTTCAATCACCACCTTGTGCGACAGACCAATGCCCATCACGAAGCGCGATCCGCCCGACGCCGCCTGCACGGTCAGCGCCTGTTGCGCCATCGCGTGTGGGTGACGCGGATACGTCGGCACCACAGCCGTCATCAGCTCGATCCGCTCAGTTTGAGCGCCGGCGAGTGTGAGCGCGCCCATCGCGTCGTGCGAAAAGATGTTCGCCATGCCAAAGGTGGCGAATCCGGCCGCCTCGGCCCGTTGCGCTTGCTCGACGATGCTCGAAACGCTCGGCGCCGGACCAGCGCCTCCGATGAAGATTCCAATTTCCATGTCATTCCTCCAAAATCGCGGTCGAGTACAAAGTCGCTAAGACGGGCGCACCAGGATGCGCCCGCGAACGCCGCCGGCCAGGATCTTGGCAGCCGCTTCCGGCACTTCTTCCAGCCCGATCCGAGCCTCAACCAGGTCCAGCAGGTTGCGGCCGCTAAAGTCTTCTGCCATTCGCGCCCAGAGTCGAGGTCGGTCCTCGCCCGGCCAGTACACAGATTCAATCCCCACCAGCGACACACCGCGCAAGATGAACGGCATGACGTTCGTCTCGACACCCACGCCGCCGGTGAGCCCTGATAGCGCTACGACGCCGCCGTACTTCGTTTGCCGAAGGATCGCCACTGTCGTCGATCCGCCGACAGGGTCGACTCCGGCCGCCCAGCGCTCGCGCTCGATCGGTCGCCGTGACTCAGCAGCCAACTCTTCGCGGTCCAGGATTTCCGACGCACCCAGTTCTCGGAGGAAATCGTGCTCAGACGCCTTGCCCGTACTGGCGTGAACCGTGTAGCCACGGGCCGCGAGCATCGCGACAGCCGTCGAGCCGACACCGCCGGTTGCTCCCGATACGATGACCGGTCCAGCGTCGGGACCAATCCCGGCCTTCTCAATCACGTCAATCGACATCGCTGCCGTAATGCCGGCGGTGCCTAGCGTCATCGCCTCTTCCGAGCTCATGCCTTCCGGTCGTGGAGCCAACCAGTCGCCCGACAGCCGCACCCGCTCGGCGTAGCCGCCGGGATGTCCGGTACCAAGGTCGTATCCAGTTGCCACGACCGCGTCGCCTGGCGCGTAACGAGAGTCAGAGGACTCCACCACGGTTCCGGCAAAGTCGATGCCCAGCGTCATCGGATGACTCGTCACCACACGACCGTTCGGCGTGCAGGCGAGGCCGTCCTTGTAGTTCAGGTCGGACCAGTCGACGGCGACCGTCACATCGCCTTCCGGCAGCGAGGACTCGTCCAGCGTCTGGACAGACGCCGTGAAATCATCGCCATCCTTGTTCACCACAAACGCCCGATAGCTCACAGCGCCTCCTGTTCGAGTTCTTCTTGAACCAGCTAGTGCAAGCGAGCTTCCATCATTGGATTGCCCGCAGTTTGCGGATCGCTCTCCGCGCCGTCATGCAGCTCATGACGCACCGTCGTGCCATCCGCGGCGAAGTCAACAATCGTCGCGCCGCCCGAGTGACGCGGCGCGCCGGGGTAATAGGCAGGCACTGTGCCGTCGCCGACGCCCTCGTGCACATCGATGTGCCCAAGCGCGACGTAGTCAGCGCCCATCCCGGCGATTTCCGAGGCGTGAATCTGGTACGAGTACCGAGACTCGCCAGTGCCCACGTAGTAGCCGTGAGCCATCGCGACGCGCCAGATGTACTGGTCCGAGCCGTTCGCCCAGGCCGGCATCGCCGAGGCGGGGGAAAAGTCGTTGTAACTCTCGTGCGCCTGGCCCCAGAACTGAATGCCGACATCCTCGAGCAATATCAGCTCGCCTTCGGCCGAAGCAATGATATGTACGTTCGAGGGAAATGCGTCGTCGAACTTCTGGTAGATGCCCTCCGGCATATGTGGATCGTGATTGCCCGGCAGCACAACCACCGGCCGACCGACTGCTTCCATCAATTCGCCGGTCACTTCGACGTACGGCCGCTTGACGCGCACGTGGTCGAAGAAATCTCCGGCAATGGCGACCACATCGACATCCGCCTCAATGCCGAGTTCGAGCACGTGCTTGAACGCCTTGAGCGCCGGCTCGAGCACATCCGAGCCGTCCGGATCCGTCTTGTACGGCTGCGACGTGTAGGCGCCCAGGTGGACATCCGAGGTGTGCAGCATCCGCAGCGGGCGGACCTCCAACGTTGTTTCCGACAGCCCGGCTCGCGGCGAATAAACCTCAGTACTCATGCAGTGCACGCACCCCCGACGCCGTTCACGCACGGCGAAATACTTTGCCCAGACTAACAGCAGACGGCAAGTAAACTGACCTGCATGACCACTCAAGCCTCAGCTCATTCCGCAACCGAATACGAGACCGTGATCGGGCTCGAGGTGCACTGCCAATTGCGCACCGAAAGCAAGATGTTCTGCCGCTGCCCGGCCGACTACGCCTCGGCCGATCCCAACACCTACGTCTGCCCACTCTGCCTCGGCATGCCGGGCACGCTGCCGGTGATCAACCGGACTGCGGTCGAGTGGACGATCCGCACTGCGCTCGCGCTCAACATGACGATCCCCGAGCTGTCCAAGTTCGACCGCAAGAACTATCCCTATCCCGACCTGATGAAGGGCTACCAGATCTCGCAGTACGACATGCCGCTCTCGGAGGGCGGCTGGATGGACGTCGAGACGGAGGACCTGGGCAAGCGCCGCATCGGCATCACCCGCGTGCACCTGGAGGAGGACACCGCTCGCCTGCTGCACCGTGAGAGTGAGGCGGGCGAACGATTCTCACTCGTCGATGTCAATCGCTCCGGCGTGCCGCTGATGGAGATCGTCTCCGATCCCGACATGCGCTCGCCCGACGAAGCGCGCACTTACCTTGTCCAACTCCGCCAGATTCTCCGCTATCTCGGCGTCTCCACGGCCGACATGGAGAAGGGTTCATTCCGCTGCGACGCCAATGTCTCGCTGCGGCCAGTCGGTTCGACCGAACTGGGCGGCAAGGTCGAGATCAAGAACATGAACTCGCTGCGCGGCGTCCACGGCGCCCTCGAGTACGAAGTCAAGCGGCAGGCGGAAGAGCTGCGTAGTGGCGGACGCATCGATCAAGAGACACGCGGCTGGGACGAAGCGCGGCTGCTCACAATCTCGCAGCGCTCCAAAGAAGACGCCCACGATTACCGCTACTTCCCTGAGCCGGACCTGCCGCCGCTGTCGATCACGCCCGAAGAGGTCGAATCGATCCGTGCCGCGCTTCCGGAGCTGCCCGACGAGCGTCGCGCCCGCTTCGAGTCCGACTACGGCCTGGGCGAGTTCGAGGCCAACCTGCTGACGGAAGAACCGGCTCGCGCCGACTACTTCGAGCAGGCCGTGGCAGCGCTCGCCGACTCGGCCAATGCGCGCGAAGCCGCCAACTGGATCACCGGCGACCTCTTCGCGCAGATCAACAAAGACCTCGCGCACCCGGATCTCGAAGACCAACCAATCCGACCCAGACACATCGCCGAGCTGGTCGGCCTGATCGTTGGCGGAGACATCTCACGAAGCCAGGCCCGAACCGTCTTCGAGACCATGTACGAAACCGGCGACGACCCTGCCAAGATCGTCAAGGCCAAGGGCCTCACGCAAATCAGCGGCGAAGATGCCTTGAGCCCGATCATCAACCAGGTCATCGCAGACAACGAGTCGGCCGTCGAGGACTACCGGTCGGGCAAAGAGGCCGCGCTCAAGTACCTCGTCGGCCAGGTAATGCGTCACTCACGTGGCCAGGCGAATCCTCAGCAGGCGTCGGAGTTGTTGGTCGCGGCGCTAAGCGAGTAGCCCGGCCTGAGCGACCAAACCGCCTGTTCGATTAAGGCCAGTTCATCGTTCGCGTCCTGTTCGTGTTCGGTCGAAGGTTGACCGGTTGTCCGGGTTTTCAGGTTTCAGGCGTACTTTTTTTTCTGAGGGCGTCGGAGTGACGAACCCCAGTGATTTGCTGGAGATCGTGCGTTTTCTCTTTCAGGTTTTTTCAGGTATTTCAGGTATTTCAGGTTCAAGCACGTTCGGCCTTGTTCGATTCTGTTCGATCTTGGGCGGAGATTGTGCGGGGCAGGACGAGAAAGAACGGGCCTTGACCGGCGTTGACCGAACGTGTGCGGTGTCGGGAATGTGGGATAGGGAGAGGTGTTTAGGGACATGGGGATGCTTGTCTTTCTGAATTGCACATTATCGTACATATGTACGTTATTCTTGACGCCGTGTCAACGCGCGGCGGCAGCCGAGGTCGTGCGACTTACACTGTGCGGCGGGCGCATGGCCGGTCGCTGAGAGGGTGATGGGTGATGTCTTCAGAGCCAACACTTACGGTCGCTGAGTTTGTCTCGAAGTGGCGCGAATCCAGCTTGAGCGAATCCCAGGGCGCTCAATCGCATTTCAATGATCTGTGCACCATGCTCGGTCTTGAGACGCCGTCGGACCCTGACGCGTACACCTTCGAGCGAGCCGTTCATGACGCCGACGGCGCGTACATCGGCGCTGCCGATGTCTGGAAGAAGGACTGCTTCGGCTGGGAGTACAAGAGTCCCGGGAAAAGCCTTAGCGATGCCTACGTCCAGTTGCGGGGCTACCAGGAGGGTCTGGGCAATCCGCCGGTCCTGGTCGTCAGCGACATGCGCAGCTTCGAGATTCACACGACATTCGACTATGCGCCGCCGCGAGTGATCCGATTCAGCCTCAAAGACCTGTCGCAGAATCCCTCGCACTTCAGCAAGGTTCTGCGCGATGTCTTCCTCGATCCCAACGCGCTGCATCCCAACAACGACCCGCGATACATCACCGAGACAGCGGCGGCCAAGTTCGGCGAGGTGGCGGAGGCACTGCGCGATCTGGATCACGATCCGGCCGTCGTGGCGCGATTTCTGAACCGGATCATTTTCTCATTCTTCGCTGAGAGCATCGGATTGTTTCGCGGCGACCTGGGCGAGCAGTTCACGCCGGTCAGCGACACCCTGCGGAACCTGGGGCGCCATCCCGAACGCAGTAAGCCTCAACTGGCCGCGGTCTTCGCCGCCATGGCAGACCGGGAGATTCCGGCCTTTGGTCCGATTCCGGTGCCGTGGTTCAACGGAGGCTTGTTCGACCAGGCGGCGAGTGCGGAGACCTTCGAGCTCACCGCAGACCTGATAGGGATTCTGCTGGAGACCGCGGATCTGGACTGGTCGCGGATCGATCCGGCGATCTTCGGCACGCTCTTCGAGCGCGGCCTCGATCCCAACCGCAGGTCGCAGCTCGGCGCGCACTACACCGATCCGGACAACGTCATGCGCGTGGTCGAGCCAGTGGTGCTGCGCCCGTTGCGCCACGAATTTGAGCAGCTCAAATCGCAGATACCGGCGAGCCGGTCGGTGTCCGACGCCGCTCCGCCTGCCTACGGGGGCAACGGGCAACTGAATCTGGACGAGCCGGATCCGGAGTCGCCGGAAGGCCGCATCCGGGCATTCCACCAACGCCTGATCGAGGTGCGGGTGCTGGACCCGGCCTGCGGCTCGGGCAACTTCCTCTATGTGGCGATGCGCGAACTGATGCGGCTGGAACAAGAACTAATCGACTGGGCGCACGCGTCGTATGGCGTCAACCGCCTGCGTCGACAGGTTGGCCCGACGAACATGCTCGGAATCGACATCGACCAATTCGCGGTCGATCTGACCCGCCTGTCGCTCTGGATCGGTCACCTCCAATGGCTCCTGGATCAGGCCCAACAGAATTTGTCGGAACCGATCCTTGGCCATGCCGAACAGATCGAATGCCGGAACGCCGTTGTGACCGCTGACGGCGCGGGACCTCCGACGGCGGCGGATTGGCCGGCAGCTGAGTTCATTGTCGGTAACCCCCCGTTCCTGGGTATGAAGCGAATGCGAAAGGAATTGCCCAACCGCTATGTGAACCGGCTACGGGCGGCCTACGGGGACGACCTCGATGGGCGCGTCGACTTGTGCGTCTACTGGCATGAACTTGCCCGCCGACAGATTGCGTCCGGGCGAGCCGAACGTGCTGGACTGCTCGCAACCCAGAACATCAGAGGGGCATTCAGTCGTCCAGTGCTGGAACGGATCGGTGAATCGGGACAGATATTCATGGCGTATGCAGATGAGGAATGGTTCAACGACGGCGCCGCGGTCCGTATCTCGATTATCTGCCAAGACGACGGCAGTGAGAGCGAACACATTCTCGACGGAGAACCTGTGTCGCGCATCAACCCCGATCTCACAACCGGATTCACGTATGTCGCCTCCGCAAAGGAACTGAAGGAACAAGAGCGCGTCGCGTTTCAAGGCGACATTCGGAACGGCCCGTTCGATCTGACTTATGAGCAGGGTCAAGCGATGCTTACCCAGCCCGTCAATGTCAATGGACGGCCCAATTCGGATGTCGTGTTCCCGTTCCTCAACGCCCATGACCTTGCGCAACGACCTAGAGGCGCCTACGTCATCGATTTCGGACAGGACATTGATCGGCGCAATGCGGCACAGTATGAGGAGCCTTGGGAGTACGTGCGCTCGCACGTCCAACCGTACCGCGAGACGCTGGAGAATGAGAACCTTAAGTCCCGCTGGTGGATCCACGAGTCCTGGCGGCCAGGTATGCGAGCAGCGATCAAGCCACTCACTCGGTACATTGCAACGCCGATCACGTCCAAGCACCGCTTCTACGTGTGGCTCGAAACAAGCGTGGTCCCCGACGCCACGGTTGTAGCCATCGCTCGGGACGACGACTACGTCTTCGGCGTACTCCACTCGCGCATCCACGAGACCTGGGCACTTGCGCTAGGCTCTCGACTGGGCGTTGGCAACGATCCTCGCTACACCCACACTCTGTGTTTCAACACGTTCCCGTTTCCTTGGCCACTCAACGCGTCGGACGCCGATCTGAACGATGCTCAATGCGCGCACCGCGAGGCCATTGCGGCCGCTGCGAAGACGTTGGACGAACGACGCGAGGCCTGGCTCAATCCTGCCGGCGTCAATCCGGTCCTCCTGCAGGACCGGACGATGACGGGCTTGTATAACCGCCGCCCGGATTGGCTTGACGACGCTCACGAGGTGCTGGACGACGCTGTCTTCGCCGCATATGGCTGGTCGACGGACATGCCGGACGATGAGATCCTGACGGCGCTACTGAAGCTCAACCGCGAACGCGCAGGAGTAGCTGTCTAGATCGCTTGCGGCGCGTTCTGGTAGGTCGGTACGCCGACTTCGTTGAAGATCTCGTTGATTCTGCTGCGAATCTCTTCGTTCAGCTTCCAGTCGGTGGCCGCGACGTTCTCCTCGAGCTCTCGCTCATTTCTCATGCCGACGAGGGCGCATGAGACGGCGGGGTGATCGAGGACCCAGGCGAGGGCGAGCTGGGCGACGGTTTTGCCGTAGCTGTCGGCCAGTTCGACGAGCCTGTTGGTCGCTTCGACTTCCTTGCGGAAGTGCTCCTCCTGGAAGAGCGGCAGGTTGAAGGCCATGCCGCTGCGACGCCAGTCGCCCTCCTCGAACGTGGTCTCGGGTGTGAAGGCGCCGGTGAGCAAACCGAACCCAAGTGACCCGTAGGCCATGTAACCGACGCCGTTGGCCATGCACCAAGGCAGCACGCGCGACTCCATGCGACGGTCGTACATGTTGTAGCCGACCTGGTTGGCGGCGATGTGCCCGTACTGCTCGCACTCCTCCATCATGTCGATATTGAAGTTCGAGACCCCGTAGTGGCGAATCTTGCCGCTCTGTTTGAGCTCCTCCAGACCCTCCATCGTTTCCTCGATCGGCGTGTCATGGTCGGGCCAGTGGATCAGCATGAGGTCGACGAAGTCGGTGTTCAATCGGCGCAGGCAGTCTTCCGTGTGCTGAATGATGTGGCCCTTCTTCGAATTCCGACCAATCACTTTGGGCGTGTCGTCGTAATCGAAGCCGACTTTGGTGACGAGGACGATCTCGTTGCGGCGATTGCCCAACGCCTTGGCCAGCAGCTCCTCGGAGTGGTAGGGGCCGTAGACCTCGGCGGTGTCGAACAGCGTGATGCCGCGATCGATGGCCATGTTGACCGCTTTGACGGCCTCATTGACATCGATGTGGCCATACATCGTGGTGCTCATCTCCCAGGTGCCGAAGCCCACCGCCGATGCCACCAGGTCGGTATCGCCGAATCGTCGCTGTTCCATGCTTGAGAGCTTTCGTCTTGTGGTTGTGACCGCACGTTGACTGCCGGCCCTCACCCTAGCCCTCTCCCAGAGGGAGAGGGAACCGGAAGGGGAAGGGCCAGAGGGAATGGGCGTTAGTCGCGGAGGTTGCGACGGGCGCCGGTGGCGCGGGCGACGTGGACGACCTGATCGAGGTTCTGGTACGTCGGGACGCCGACCTCGTCGAAAATCTCGTTGATGCCGCTGCGGATTTCCTCGGTCAGTTTCCAATCGGTCGCGGCGACGTTCTCCTCGAGCTCACGCTCGTTGCGCATCCCGACCAGGGCGCAGGTGACGCCGGGGTGGTCGAGCACCCAGGCGATTCCGAGCTGGGCAACCGTCTTGCCGTAGCCGTCGGCGAGCACGTTCAGCCGATTGGCAATCTCCACCTCTTGCTTGAAGCGCTCGCCCTCAAACAACGGCAAGTTGAAGGCGACGCCGTTGCCACGCCAGTCGCCCTCCTCAAATTGATGGTCGGGCTTGAATGCGCCGGTCAGCAGGCCGAACGCCAGCGATCCGTAGGACATGAATCCGACGCCGTTGTTCATGCACCAGGGCAGCACGCGCGATTCCATCCGCCGGTCGAACATGTGATAACCGACCTGATTGGCGACGATGTTCCCGTACTGCTGGCACTCTTGCATCATGTCGATGTTGAAGTTCGAGACGCCGTAATGGCGAATCTTGCCGCTTTGCTTCAGCTCTTCCAGGCCCTCCATCGTCTCCTCGAAGGGCGTGTCGTGGTCAGGCCAGTGGATCAGCATCAGGTCGACGTAGTCGGTGTTGAGCCGGCGCAAGCAGCCCTCGGTGTGCTCGATGATGTGTTCCTTCTTTGAGTTGAGACCGCGCACCATCGGTGTGTCGTCGTAGTCGAAGCCGACCTTCGTCACCAGGACCACTTCGTTGCGCCGATTGCCCAGCGCTTTGGCCAGCAGTTCTTCCGAGTGATACGGGCCGTAGACCTCCGCCGTGTCGAACAGTGTGATGCCTCGGTCGATGGCCATGTTCACGGCCTTGGCCGCCTCGTCGACGTCGATGTGGCCGTACATCGTCGTGCTCATCTCCCAGGTGCCAAAGCCGACCGCTGAGGTCACCAGGTCGCTGTCGCCGAATCGTCGCTGTTCCACGCGTATACCTTCAAATCCAGTGCCGCTAGGCAATTGTTATGCAGCGCCTACGCTACCGCCTGAGGTGGGACGCGCCTATAGTGGCGTTATGTTCTGGCGCACCCGACCGAGCTCTTCCGGCGTGCCGGCGTCAGATGGAGCATCGGCCCGATCGGAGCGACAGCTACGCAAGTGGCTCGCTCCCGGCATTGGCATCAAACGCTGGTTCGTTCTTCTGCTCTTCGGTATGGGACTGCTCGGGCTTGGGGTATCGTTTCTCGCCCGCGAGCTCTACCTGACCGTGACCCTGCCCGGCGCGTTCTATTACATCACGCTCCAGTTCCTGCCGTACGCCATCCGAGGAGCAATCCTGATCAGCCTGGCCGTGCTCTGCATCGGCTTCGGCATTGGCAAGTTCACTTCCGGCCTGGTGATCGCCGCGCGCTCGTCTGACCGTCGCAACGGCGCCGACGAGCCACTTGTCGATCTGCTTCACCGTCAACGATTCGCCGGTCGCGGCATCCGCATTGTCTGCATGGGCGGAGGCACCGGACTATCGGTCCTCTTGAGAGGTCTGAAGGCCTACACCGACAATCTCTCCGCAGTCGTCAGCGTCGCCGATGACGGTGGCTCCTCCGGCCGGCTCAGACGCGACCTGGGGATCATTCCGCCCGGCGACCTGCGCAACTGCATCGCCGCCCTCGCCGACGCCGAGCCATTGATGACGCGACTGTTCCAATACCGCTTCCCCGAGGGGTCGGGCAACGGACTGGAAGGCCACTCCTTCGGCAACCTGTTCATCGTGGCGATGTCCGAAGTCGCCGGATCGATGGAGGAAGCGATCCACGAAACCGGACGCGTTCTCGCAGTGCGCGGCAAGATCCTTCCTTCCACGCTGGAGAACATCCGGCTCGCAGCGATGACCTCCGACGGCCACACTATTCGCGGCGAATCCTCAATCACCGAGGCGGGAGAGCGCATCGCACAACTCAACCTCGAGCCGCAACATCCGTCGGCCTATCCAGAGACGCTGAACGCGATCCGTAATGCCGATTTGATCGTGGTCGGACCCGGCTCGCTCTTCACCTCCGTGTTGCCGAATCTGCTCGTGCCCGACTTGCGCATCGCCTTCCAGGAATCTGCAGCGATGAAGCTGTACATCTCCAATGTCGCCACTCAGCACGGCGAAACTGATCACTTCTCCGTTCAGGACCATGTCCGAGTCATCGGCGACCACATCGGAGGTCTGCCCTTTGATGCTGTCGTCGCCAACAACAACAGCAAGGCGAGACTGCCGCGCGGTTGGAACTCTGAACCCGTCCGGGTCGAACACACTCGCGACAAGTCGGACACTGCGCACACCTTGCGGATCATCGAGGCGGACATCGTCGACACCGGCAACCGTTACCGACATGACAGCGCGAAGCTCGCTGATGCGATCATGACCGCATACCATGAAGGTCGCGAGGCTGGCGTTACTCCGCGCCGACCGCAACGCGTCGCGATTCCTGAATAGTCAGCAAACGAAGCCAGGTTCCCAGCCAACGTGAGCACTTCCGACATCCTCAACATCTTCCAGATTCTGATCTCGCTCACGGTGATCGGCGCGGTCATCCTGCAAGCCAAGGGCGCCGGACTGGGCAATATCTTCGGCGGAGCCGGCGGCGACTCCTATCGCACGCGACGCGGGATCGAACGCTCGCTCTTTCGAGGAACCATCGTCCTCATGCTCGTTTTCGTCGGCCTGAGCATCGCCGCGACTCAAGTCTGAAGTCGCCCTCCAACACTTCGGCCTGACCATGTCCGACCCGCCGAGAGTCCTCTTCTACGGATCGCCAGACTTCGCGATTCCTACGCTACAAGCGTTGATCGACAGTCCATTCCGCCCAATCGCCGTCGTCACACAGCCCGACGCTCGCGCCGGACGCGGCCGGTCCCTGCGTCCGCCTCCTATCAAGCAACTCGCCGCAGCGCACGACATTCCGGCTCTTCAACCCGCAAAGCTTCGCGACCGCGCCGCCATCGCACAGATCGCCAGCTTGCGGCCTGACCTGCAGATCGTTGCGGCGTACGGACAACTCATCCCAACCGAAATCCTCGACCTGCCGTCACACGGAAGTCTGAACGTCCACGCCTCACTGCTGCCGCGTTGGCGCGGAGCATCGCCAATCTCCGCAGCCATCCTCCAGGGAGACACCGAGACCGGCGTCAGCATCATGCTTGTCGATGAGAGCGAAGACACCGGCGGCATCCTGCGTCAACAGTCGACGCCCATCATGCCGACCGAACACGCCGGAGACCTCAGTGATCGGCTGGCCCAGATCGGCGCGCGACTGCTACTGGAAACAATTCCGGATTGGCTCAACGGAGCAATCACACCGATCCCACAGGACTCCGATCGCGCCACGCGAGCACGTCGGGTCAAGAAGTCGCAGGGCCGGATCGACTGGCAACAGCCCGCGGACCAGATCGCCCGACACATTCGCGCCTACACGCCGTGGCCTGCCGCCGCCACGACTCTCGATCAGACACCAATCCGAGTCACCCTCGCGACCTATTCCGACTCCGCCGTTCAGAATGTTCCGGGAACCATCTTGCAAGCAGGAACAACGATCGACGTTGCGACAGCGGACGGAGTCCTGCAAATCCACCGCCTGCAACGAGCGGGCAAGCGGGAACTGAGCGCAGAGGAGTTTGCACGGGGCACACGCGACCTGGTTGGTCGCCGATTCGGCACGGCCGATGACTGATACATCGACACAACTGCTCGATCTCGACCTATCTGGCCTCAGTGAACTTGTCGAATCGCTAGGCCAACCGGCATATCGAGCCAAGCAGATCTGGCGGCAGGTCTATCAGCGTGGCGTGACTGATCCGTCTGCCATGTCAGACCTGCCGGTCGACCTGCGACGTGACCTGACTGAGAGGGAATCCGCGCTGACCGAACCGGTCGAGTTCCAGACGTCTGCCGATGGCTCAACCAGCAAGGCGCTGCTCGAGCTTCACGACGGCGAGTTGATCGAGACGGTCCTGATCCGTTCCAGACCGCGCGACACCGTCTGCCTCTCGTCACAGGGCGGCTGCGCCATGGGCTGCGTCTTCTGCGCCACAGGACTGCAAGGCCTGCGACGACAGCTCACAACCGGCGAGATCATACGACAGGCCATTCTGGCCCGCTCATGGTCGCGCGATGAAGGCCGCGAGCTCACACACGTCGTGTTCATGGGCATGGGCGAGCCGCTCGCCAACTACACAAACGTCAGCGAATCGATTCAGCGTCTCACCGATCCCGAGGGTTTCGCTCTCTCCCCGCGCCGTATCACCGTCTCCACGGTCGGCATACCGCAGAACATCCGCCGACTCGCCAGCGACCATCCCAACGTCAATCTCGCCGTGTCGCTACATGCACCCGAACCGAAACTGCGCAGTGAACTCGTGCCGGTGCCGGGGGCATCGATCGACGACATCCTTGACGCCGTCAGGGAGCACAACCGCAGTACCGGCGGACGTGTCACGTTTGAGTATGTCTTGCTCCGTGACGTAAACGACAGTCGTGGTCACGCCCGAGGACTCGCCGACCGCATTCGAGGCCTACACGCGCACGTCAACCTGATTCCGTTGAATCCATCGCCCGGCGTAGTTGGCGAGCGACCAACTCGTCGGGCAACGCTCGGATTCCAACAGGCGCTCCAGGAACGCGGCGTACGGGCGACCGTGCGGGTAGAACAGGGACGAGACATCGCGGCGGCCTGCGGGCAGCTCCGCGGCGACCGGGTTCGCGATCGGAAATAGCCGACTACTCTTCGGCTTCTTCCTCTTCCTCGACCTCCAAGGGTTCGCCATCCTCGCCGAGAAGCACTTCCTCGACCTCTTCCTCGTCCTCTTCAGCGACGCGCGGCGCCAAGGCGGTCGCGACCGCAACTGCGCCGTCCGTCAGGGCAACAACGCCCTCCGGCAGCTCCAGGTCGCGAACCAACACAGAATGTCCAAAGTCCTCCAGCACCGAGATGTCAATCTCCAACACCGAGGGCATCGCCTCGGGCAAGGCTTCGAGCATCAGCAGCTCAAGCGATTGCACGACAGTGCCACCCTTAGTCTCCGCCTCCGAATCGCCAATCAGTACCAATCGCGCCTCTGAGTGGATCGCCCGCGTCAGGTCGACCTGGTAGAAGTCCAGGTGAATCAACTGGCGTGTGACCGGATGTCGTTGAATCTCACGCAGCACAACCGGAATCGTGTCTTCCGAACCATCGATCGACATCGTCACCACGGAGTTACGGTCGACGGCGCTGAATACCCGCCGAATCTCCGTCAGCGGAGACTGAATCGCACGCGATGCCTCACCCCGCGCGTAGACATTGCCGGGCACCACGCCGTCGCGACGCAGGCGCTTGACCTTCTTGCCCAGAACCGACCGAGTCTCCGCTTGTAGGACCAGTTCAGCAGCGTCAGACATCGGGTTCCATCCATCTCAGGCAATGCTCAGGGGTGATCTGTCGGTATCGACAGAGCTTACCAACTGACGCTATGAGCGCATCTCAGGGCAGTCAAGCAATCCAACTACTCGACGTAGACTGGCACGACGATGGCGCAATCAAGACCAAATCCAGCCGCAACTGATCATGACCGGTTGCTCGGCGTTGATGTCGGCGGAACCTTTACCGACTTCGTCTTTCTCCGCGACGGCGAGATCAACATCGCCAAACGGCCGTCAACTCCCGACGATCCCGGCCGAGCGATCATCGACGGACTCGCTGAATTCGGCTGGTCTCCCGAGGAGGTCGTCCACGGCTCCACGGTAGCCACGAACACGCTCCTGACTCGCACCGGCGCGCCGACGGCGCTGATCACGACCAAAGGGTTCCGCGACACCCTGGTCATCGGCCGCCAGGCGCGTCCCGACCTGTACGCCTTGCATCCGCAGCGCCACGAACCGCTCGTCCCACAACGACTGCGCTACGAGGTCGATGAGCGAATCGCGTTCGACGGCGAGGTCGTCACACCGCTCGATCTCACTGAACTCGACCGCGTGCTCGATCGGATCGAACGGACCAGAGTGCGAACCGTGGCAATCTGCTTCCTCTTCAGCTTCATCAACGCCGAGCACGAGGAACTGGCCGCGCATCGAGCACGTACGCGTGGTTTCAACGTCTCCGCTTCGTACGAAATCCTCCCGCAACACCGCGAATTCGAGCGGATGAGCACGACCACGGCGAACGCCTATCTCTCACCGGTGATGTCGCGATATCTGGACACGCTCGAATCCAGGCTTAATGAACAGGCCGACGGGAACGTGCGTCTGCGAATCATGCAGTCCAACGGCGGCTCACTCTCCGGCGATTCCGCCGGCCGCAACGCCGTCCGCACCGTACTGTCAGGGCCGGCAGGCGGCGTCGCGGGCGCGTTCGCAGCCGCCGCGACCGACGGCTTCTCGTACGCCATCACCTTCGACATGGGCGGCACATCCGCCGATGTCGCACTCTGCCCCGGACGTTTGCTCGAGCGAACCGATCTCGTTGTAGACGACATGCCGATCCGCACGCCGGCGGTCGACCTGCACACCGTCGGAGCCGGCGGTGGCTCGATTGCCTGGTTCGATCCCGGCGGAGCCCTCCGAGTCGGACCGCAATCGGCGGGCGCAGATCCAGGTCCGGCAGCGTATGGACGCGGAACCCTACCGACGGTCACCGACGCACACACCGTCCTCGGGCGTCTCCGCCCCGAACAGCAGCTCGGTGGCACAGTCGCTCTGGATGTTGAGCGCGCTCGCGACGCAATCTCAACGATCGCCGAGCCGTTTGGCTCAGTCGAGATCGCAGCCCAGGCCGTCATCGACGTCGTCAACGCAAACATGGCCCGAGCGCTTCGTGTCATCTCCGTCGAGCGCGGCTACGACCCAGCCCGATTCAGCCTCGTCGCATTCGGCGGCGCTGGTCCGCTCCACGCATGCGATTTGGCCAACGCCGTCGGCATTCCGCAGGTGCTCATTCCACCGTCACCCGGAGTCCTCTCAGCCGCCGGCATGATGATCGCAGACATCACCCGCGATGCCGAACAAGGGCTCCACCTCACGATCAATCCTGAGGACGCCGGAGCCGTCGAGTCTTTGGATGCAGCGTTCGCTGACATCGCTGCTTTGGCCCGCTCTGCAATCGCCGAGGACGGCTATACAGACGGTGTCGGCATCGAGTACGCGGCAGACCTGCGCTATCGAGGCCAGTCCCACGAACTGACCGTGTCACTCAACGAGGCCCACCACGCCAAGTCAGTTAGGGAGGCCTTCCACGAGGCTCACCAAGAGCGCTTCGGCTTCTCCTCGGAAGACACACCGGTCGAAGTCGTCACCGCACGAGCCAAGGCTCGACACAGCGGATTTCGCGGTGAAATCGGCGGCTCTCAAGAGTCATCGAACGCTGGCCAACGGACCGAGGCGGCGACCTGGGATCGAGCCCGGGACACGCTGGTGCTTGCCCGTGGTTCTGTCACCGAGTCCGTTTCAGGGCCGGCAATCATCACCCAGATCGACACCACGGTGACAGTCCCGCCTGGTTGGTCGGCGGCGCCACTCCCCTCCGGCAGCCTCCTCCTGAACCGCGAATCCTGAGCTGACGAATTATGTCAACTGTCAACATCGACCCCGCACGACTTGCCATCTTCGACTCACTGGTCAGTTCCATCGCAGAGGAGATGGGCGCCACCCTGCGGCACACGTCCCTTTCTCCAAACATCAAGGAGCGCGCCGATTTCTCCTGCGCCGTCTTCGACCATGACGGACAACTCTTGGCCCAGGCTGCGCACATTCCGGTTCACCTGGGAGCAATGCCCGAGTCGGTGCGTGCGGTCGAGCGCCTTGCTCCGCTACAGCCGGGTGATCTCGCAATCCTCAACGACCCGTTCCTCGGCGGCACGCATCTGCCCGATGTCACCATGGTCTCGCCGGTCTTCGCCCAGGGCGCAACCGATGGCGACCTACCAATCGGCTACGTCGCCAGCCGCGCCCATCAGGCTGATATCGGCGGCATGGCCCCTGGCTCGATGCCGGTCGCGCAAGAGTTGATCCAGGAAGGCCTGATCATTCCGCCGATCCGTCTGTATCGGGCGGGTGAATTGGTCGAAGAAGCGATGGACCTGATCCTGCGCAACGTACGCACTCCCGATGAGCGGCGTGGTGACTTTAACGCTCAGATCGCTGCTCAGCGACTCGGGGAGCGACGAATCGCCGATCTGCACGCCGAATATGGAGACCACGCCTACCGAGTAACCACGGAGGCGTTGCTCGACTATGGAGAGCGACTCACTCGAGCCGCCCTGGGAGACTTGCCGCACGGAACCTGGCGATTCGAGGATTCCCTGGACGACGACGGTCACAGGCCCGATCCCGTGTCAATCAAGCTGAAACTGACGCTGGACCAGGATCGCGCCCACTTCGACTTCTCCGGCTCTGCCCCTCAACGCGCAGCATCGATCAACGCAGTCGCGCCTGTGACGCGCTCCGCTTGCTACTACGTCATCCGCTGCCTGCTGCCGCCCGGTACGCCGATGAATTCGGGACTGTTCCGTCCGATCAGCTTCACGTTGCCTGAGCGGACCGTCGTCGCGGCACAGTCTCCTGTCGCGGTCGCCGCTGGCAATGTCGAGACTTCCCAACGAATTGTCGACACCGTCTGGGGCGCGTTCAACCAGCTCCTACCCGAGCGCATGCCGGCGGCATCGTCGGGGACGATGAACAACCTTACCGCCGGCGGGATCGATCCGCGAAACGGCCAACCCTGGGCCTACTACGAGACCTCGGGCGGCGGACTCGGCGGCGGCCCGGAAGGCCCCGGCCTCGACGCGGCGCATTCCCATATGACCAACACACTGAACACGCCCGCCGAGGCTCTGGAGCTGGCCTATCCACTGCGAGTGGTCGAGAACAGCATTCGTCCCCGATCAGGCGGACTCGGCGAGCATCGCGGCGGACATGGGCTGATCCGGCGCACCCAATTCCTGGGATCGGCGCAGTTGACGTTGATCACCGAGCGTCGCAGTCAGCAACCCTGGGGATCTCAGGGAGGAACGTCGGGAAAGACCGGGCAGAACACGCTGGAGACCAGATCTGCCAGCGGTAAGCCGTCGCGGCGACGACTTCCGGGCAAGGTGACCATCAACGTCGAACCTGGCGACATCATTCGGGTCGAATCTCCTGGCGGTGGCGGATGGGGCAAACCATCCTCTCGCTAAGGATGGGCGCTAAACTGACATCAACGGGTAGCGGAGGAGCGACTATGTCGGACGGTTCTGACCGACTCGAACGCGACGTTGAAGAAGTCCTCTCGAACATCGAAGACTTCGACTGGCGCAAGAGGCAATCCCGGCGTCCAGGACCCTTGCGACTTGCAGCGCAGCGATTCGCAGGTGCATTGGTCAGCCGGGCCACGTCGCTGACGCCAAATCACCTGTTGCTCGTCGGTGCGCTCATGCTGATCATGGGTTTGGTGTTTCGCGGTGGAGGACTGTGGATCGCCGTCGCAGGCATTGTGATTTTCGTGATCGGCCTCTTCTGGACTTCGCGTGGCGGCAATCCTCAGGCGAACCAACCAAAGGGCGGTTACTGGCGAGATCGCTACATCAGCTACGACCAGGCCCCATCGAACCCGCTACGACGATTCTTTCGCCGCGATCGTTGATCCCAACATCGGCCCCGTGACCAACCGACTCTTACTGGCAGTCGCCGCCGCGGCGCTGTTCTTCGTTGCCTGCAGTAGCACTGACGACACACCCCGCCAATCCGACGAACAACCACAGGTCGCCGAGCAATCCGCGCAAGAACAAGCGCAATCGCAGGGGAATTCGACATCCGAAGCGACTGATTCTCAGCAACAGGCGACACAGACCGAGCAGAGGCGGCAAGAGCAATCGACCGCTTCAACAGCAGCGCACTCATCAGACACAGAATTCGCCGACCCCTCCCAACAAGACCAACAAGACCAACAAGAGCAGGAAACAGAACAACAGGTAACGACCACAGACCCGCCAGCGCCCGACTTCGACTTCGAGATCGCTATCCGCTACCTCAATCACGTGGCCGGAGAACTCGGACCGCGAGCATCGGGCACAGAACAAGAACTGGCAGCGGCCGAATACCTCGTTAGCGCCTTCACCCAACTCGGGTACGACACGCGGATACAGACCTTCGAGTTCACCGGAGCGCCAAGCGTCAGCCGCCTCGACATCGACGCCGATTCCCCCACGTACGGATTCCGATTCCCCGGCTCTTCAACCGACGGATTGACTGGCACGCTCGTCCGAGTACCAGGCGTCGGAGAGCAGACCGACTTCGACCAGGTCGAAACGGAGGGCAACATCGCCCTCGTCAATCGAGGCGTCATTGAATTCCGTCAGAAAGCGGCCAATGCGAGAGACGCCGGTGCTGTGGCGCTGATTATCGCCAACACCCGGACCACCGATTCCATTGGCGGTACGTTTGGCGCGTTCACTGTGAACATCCCGGTGCTACATGTCAGCCTGGAAGCCGGCAATCGGCTGAACGAGCTAGTCGGAGATCGCATCACGGTCCCCGAAGCAACGCCAAGCGACGGCCAGTCACAGAACGTGATCGCTCGCAAACCGGACGGAGCCTGCCGCGTGGTAGTCGGAGGACACTACGACACCGTGCCGGAAGTCGACGGCGCAAACGACAACGCGTCAGGAACTGCGCTCACGCTGGCGCTCACGGAGATCTGGGCCAGTCATCCTGCTTCAGCCGACATCTGTTTCGTCGGATTCGGAGCGGAAGAGCTGGGCCTGTTCGGGTCGCGAGAGTTCGTCAAGATGCTTAGCGAGCAAGGGCAGTTGGACGAGGTGACGGCCATGCTCAACCTCGACGCGATCGGCGATGGTCGCGCACCGTATCGAATCATCGCTTCGCCCGAGTTGCGTTCGTTAGGCGATACGGTCGCGTCCGAGCTACAAATCAATGCAGCCACCGGCAGTTTGCCGATGGATCTCGGCTCGGACCACGCCAGTTTTGTCGCAGAAGGAATCCCGGCAGTCTTCCTCTTTCCCCCCGGAGCAATCATTCACACGCCCGCCGACAACCTGGACAACATCAATCGTGACGTGTTCGCCGACATCGCCACGCTGAACCACGGCATCCTGGCTTGTCTGTTGCAGCGTGCCGGTAGTCCTGTCGTTCCAGCAACAGCCTGCGAGTCCGAGGAATCGCCCAGCCCATGACGTGCGAAACTATCTGCGTGAACCGTTCGCTTTTGCGCGCCGCCTGGCTCGTCGCCTTCCCCGTATTGCTTACTCTGTCTCTCGTAACCACTGCCTGCGACAGCAGTGACACGCCGATGATGACTGACGAACCAACTCGACAACCGGAAGCTCTCCCGATCAACGAGGACATCCCTGTCGAAGCGCTCCCTGACCCGTTGCCGGCGCCGTATCTGTTCACCGACGAAGTCACCTTCGAGCCCGAGCTCGTCACCGAGACGGTGTATGTCGTGCAGCCCGGAGACAACCTGGCGGCGATCGCTGGCAGGTTCTGCATCACGGTCGAGGAGATCCAACGCCTCAACACCATCGTCGACATCGCGCAGATCGATGTTGGTCAGGAGCTTCGCATTCCGATTCGGGAAGGCGCATGCGGCGCGGCGGCGCCCGAGAGCGCAGAGACCAGCGCTGAACCAAGCGAACCGCAGCGTCCGCCGGGCGAGATCTACATCGTGCAGGCCGGCGACACGCTCTCCGGAATCGCCGGGGCCTTCGGTTTCACCTGGGTTGAGTTGATGAACTACAACGGACTCACCGAGGCGGAAGCCAACACGCTGCCGATCGGAACCGCACTGATCATCCCGCCTCCGCCAGATCCGGCCACTCAGACCGACGAATCCGGGCAGTCGGAACAGTCCGGGTCAAGTGAACCACCCGGCTAACAGCCGGTCGACGGGACATCGAATGTTCGCCGTTGATTGTCCGCGCGATCCCCCTGTAGTAGCCTTACTCCCTGCGAAGCCGCCACTCGACGGGTCCCGCTAAACCGAGCGTCAGGTGTCATATGGTCTCAGAACCTGCCCAGCCCCCTTCGCAGAACAGCTCTCAGCGCGGTATTGATTTTCTGCTCGAAGAAGTCGCCGAACGCCGCCTCAACGGCAATGCCAACCAAGCGCGCGCAGCCGCGATGGAGCGCCAACACGGCCGAGGCAAGCTGAGTGCGCGTGAGCGTCTCGACATCCTCTTCGATGCCAACTCGTTCACCGAAATCGATCCGTTCGTCAAGCATCGAGGATCCGGATTCGGCCTGGAACACAACCGTCCCGAGGGCGACGCCGTCGTCGTCGGACACGGCACCGTTGACGGCCGGACCGTGTTCGCCTACGCGCAGGACTTCACGCTGTTCGGCGGTTCAGTCTCAGAAGCCGCAGCCGAGAAGATCGTCAAGGTCCAGGACCTGTCGATGAAAGTCGGCGCGCCAATCGTCGCGATCAACGACGGCGGCGGCGCACGCATCCAGGAAGGCGTGACCTCACTTCGCGGTTACGGCGAGATCTTCCTGCGCAACACGCTGTCCTCCGGACTTGTTCCGCAGATTGCAGTCTGCGCCGGACCGGCCGCAGGCGGCGGCGTCTACTCGCCCGCGATCATGGACTTCATTTTCATGGTCCAGGGCACCGGGCAGATGTATATCACCGGGCCGGACGTGATTCGCGCGGTCTCCGGGGAAGAAGTCACGCACGAGGAACTCGGCGGCGCGATGACCCACGCCACCAAGACCGGCGTAGCGCACTTCTGCATTCCCGGCGAAGAGGCAACGCTCAACAGCGTGAGGCAACTCCTCACCTTCCTGCCTCAGAACAACATGGAAGACCCCCGTTGGACCGACAGAGGGGACTCGCCTGAGCGCAAGCTCGACAACCTCATCGACATTGTGCCTGCCGATTCCACGCGGCCGTACGACATGCGCCGCGTGATTCGCGAAATCGTCGACAACGGCGAGTTCATGGAGATCCAGGCGCAATGGGCCCGCAATGTCGCCATCGGCTTCGCCCACATGGGCGGCTACGGGGTCGGCATTGTCGCAAACGACCCGGACAGTCTCGCCGGAGTGCTCGACATTGACGCGTCGCGCAAGGCCGCGCGCTTTGTTCGTTTCTGCGACTGTTTCAACATCCCCATCGTCACCCTGGTCGATGTGCCCGGCTTCCTGCCTGGAACACAACAGGAGTACGGCGGGATCATCTCGCACGGCGCAAAACTGCTGTACGCCTACGCCGAAGCTACGGTGCCCAAGGTCGCAGTCACGTTGCGCAAGTCAATCGGGGGCGCATATGTCGTGATGAGCAGCAAGCACCTGCGATCCGATATCAATCTCGCCTGGCCCACCGCCCAGATCGCCGTGACGGGCTCGGACGGGGCGGTCAACATCATCCACCGACGACGAATCGCCGCAGCCGACGACCCGGCCGCCGAACGCGCCAAGCTGATCGCCGAGTACGAAGCCGAATTCTACCGGCCCTATCAGGCGGCCGAGCTCGGATTCGTCGACGATGTGATCCACCCACGCGACACGCGCACGGCCATTTTCCGGGCGCTCGACATGCTCGCCGACAAGGTCGACACGTCGCCGCCCAAGAAGCACGGCAACATCCCTCTTTGATCTCTTGAACTTCGGCTCCCAGCCACGCCACCGACAGCACCGAACTGGATCCCGACATGGCAAACGAATCTGACGCCTCTCAGCGCAGCGACGCTGACGACGTACTCGAGCGCATCGACACCGCCTACGCCAAGCTGCGCGACGGTGTGGCAGTCGCCCGAGAGCGCATCGACCGGCCCTTGACCCTGGCCGAGAAGATCCTCTTCGGACATTTCACCGACCCACGCAATCAACCCATCGAGCGCGGCGTCGATCACGCAGCTCTTGAGCCCGACCGTGTCGCCCTGCAGGACGCCACGGCGCAAATGGCGCTGCTCCAGTTCGAGCTGGCGGGGCTCCAACGAGTTGTTGTCCCGACCACCGTTCACTGCGACCACCTGATCCAGGCCCGCGTCGGCGCAGATCCCGACCTTGAGGTGGCCATTTCCGAGAACGAAGAGGTCTTCACCTTCCTGCAGACCGCCGCCGCGCGCTATGGCGCCGGCTTCTGGAAGCCCGGCTCGGGCATCATTCACCAGGTCGTCTTTGAGAACTACGCCTTCCCCGGCGGCATGATGATCGGCACCGACTCTCATACGCCCAACGCCGGCGGCATGGGCATGATCGCGATCGGCGTCGGCGGCGCGGATGCCGTTGACGTCATGGCCGGACTCGGCTGGGGAGTCACCATGCCGAAACTGATCGGCGTCTACCTGACCGGCAAACTCGACGGTTGGACGGCGCCCAAGGATGTCATCCTGCGCGTCGCAGATGAACTCACGGTCAAAGGCGGCACCGGCGCAATCGTCGAGTACTTCGGACCAGGCCTCGCTTCCATGAGCGCCACCGGCCGAGGCACCGTGACAAACATGGGCGCTGAAATCGGCGCCACAACGTCCCTCTTCCAGTTCGACGAACGGACGGCAACCTACCTGCGCAGCACTGGTCGCGGCGACATCGCCGATCTGGCTGAAGCGAACGCTGAACACCTGCGGGCCGATGATGGTGTCGAGGCCGCGCGTCATGAGATCTTCGACCGCGTGATCGAGATCAACCTCAGCGAACTCGAACCAGCCTGGGTCGGGCCGCACACGCCCGACTTGCGCAACACCGTGGACGAGGTCCGCAGTTACATGGAGTCGCAGGACTACCCAACGAATGTCGAGAGCGCACTGATTGGCTCCTGCACCAACTCCTCTTACGAGGACATGAGCCGAGCAGCTCACATCGCACGACAGGCCGCCGAAGCCGGCCTCGAGCTACGAACCCCGCTCCTGGTCAGTCCAGGCTCCGAGCAGATTCGCGCCACTATCGAGCGCGATGGCCAGATTGATGCATTCGAGTCGGCCGGGGCCACGGTCCTGGCCAACGCCTGCGGACCCTGCATCGGTCAATGGAAGCGCGACGACATCGAAGGCGGCCAGCAAAACACCATCGTCACCTCCTTCAACCGCAACTTCCCCGGTCGCAACGACGCCAATCGCAACACCCTCGCCTTCATCGGTTCGCCCGAGCTGGTAGTCGCAACCGCGTTCGCAGGGGAAATGGGATTCGACCCACGCAGCGACGCCCTCACCACTGACAACGGTGAGTTCCGTTTCACCCCGCCAACCGGCGACGAACTGCCGCCCAACGGATTCGATCCCGGCGACGAGGGATTCATCGCCCCGCCGGAAGATGGTAGCGACGTTGACGTCGTCATCAGTCCGGAGAGCAATCGTCTCCAGCGGCTCACGCCGTTCAACGCCTGGGACGGAAACGACTACACATTCCTGTCGCTGCTGCTCAAAACCCAGGGCAAAACCACAACCGACCACATCTCACCCGCTGGCTCCTGGCTACGATTCCGCGGTCATCTGGAGAACATCTCCGGCAACCTCTTCAGCGGAGGCGTAAACGCCTTTAGCGGCGAAACCGGCACCACTCTGAATCAGATCAGTGGCCAGGCAGATCAACCGATCAGTGATGTCGCACGCGCTTACAACGACGCTGGCATCCGCTGGGCCGCAGTCGGCGACGAAAACTACGGCGAGGGCTCTAGCCGCGAGCACGCCTCAATGGAGATTCGCTTCAGCGGCGGCTACGTCGTGATCGCACGCTCATTCGCTCGCATCGCCGAGACCAATCTGAAGAAGCAGGGCGTCCTCGCCCTGACCTTCAGCGATCCGGCCCACTACGACCTCGTTGGGGAGCGCGACCGGCTGAGCGTGCTCGGACTGGCCGACTTCGCACCCGGCAATCCGCTCATCCTGCGCATCGACCACGAGGACGGTTCCAGCGACGAGGTGACGGTCAATCACAGCTACACCGAAGAGCAAATCACCTGGTTCCGCGCCGGAAGCGCCCTAAACAAAATCGCCGCCGCCCAGTAACTCCGCCGCCACCCCACCCTGCCTCAGGCATTCCAGCCCTCCCTCCGTCAAGTTCCTGCTCTCCCTCCGTCATTCCTGCCCTCCCTCCGTCATTCCTGCGAAGGCAGGAATCACGAACCACTCAAGCCCGCCAACAGCAACACTCGCCAGCCGTCCCCCCGGCATTCCAGCCCTCCCTCTGTCAAGTTCCTGCTCTCCCTCCGTCATTCCTGCGAAGGCAGGAATCACGAACCACTCAAGCCCGCCAACAGCAACACTCGCCAGCCGTCCCTCCCGGCATTCCTGCCCTGCCTCCGGCATTCCTGCCCTCCCTCCGTCAAGTTCCTGCCCTCCCTCCGTCATTCCTGCGAAGGCAGGAATCACGAACCACTCAAGCCCACCAACGGCGACACTCGCCAGCCGTCCCCCCGGCATTCCTGCCCTCCCTCCGTCAAGTTCCTGCTCTCCCTCCGTCATTCCTGCCTTCGCAGGAATGACGAACCACTCAAGCCCACCAACGGCGACACTCGCCAGCCGTCCCTCGGCCGACGCCACGCGATCTCCCCTCCGTCAACCTGTTCACACCCAACCCTGATATATTCAGAACATCCATACTATTCAACCCCAAAGGAAACCGCCATGCCCAACCCCTTCCACCTCCGCACCAAGATCGACCGTCTCTGGCGTCGCTCCGCCGAACACAACCCCGGCCACCTCCGGGTCAAGGCCCTCGACGCCATCGTCCGAGAACTCTTCGCCCCCAATCCCCAGGCCCGCCTCAAGCACCAGCTCTACCTCGCCACCGACCCCTTCGACGTCGCACGTCACAAGCTCCGCGAACTCTACGACACAGGCGCCCCCGTCCCCGCCCCCGAGCGGGGACCCGTTCCCCAGGAGGAAGAACCGCTCGAAGAGGACGACGACCCTTGGTAATCGCCGGAACCGTTTTCTCTTGTGCCTCGTTTTTTTTCTCATGGCGGATCACCCGCCCCTGGCCCCGCTGTGCCCGACCCCGCCGCCATCGATCCGACTTCGCAAAACGGCGACATCAGCCACGCACGTGGCAGACCCAAACGCGCCCATCCGATAACAAGTACATACAACTACCCGTCAACGTGCTGTCACGGGGACATGCGCCCGTGCCCTGAGAGGATGATCGAGAGATGCGAACGAAGGTCACCGTCATCGGAGCTGGCAACGTCGGCGCAACCACCGCTCAGCGACTCGCCGAGCGTGGTTACGCCGACGTGGTACTCGTCGACATCGTCGACGGCCTGCCCCAGGGCAAAGCGCTGGATATGTACGAAGCCTCGCCGGTCGTCGGCATCGACGCTGCCATCACCGGTGCAACCGACTACGGCGCGACCGCCAACTCCGACATCGTCGTCATCACATCTGGCGTCGCGCGCAAGCCCGGTATGTCCCGCGACGACCTGCTGCAAATCAACATGGGCATCGTTGACTCCGTGACCCGCGCGGCGATCGCCGAGTCGCCCGACGCCACAATCGTCGTCGTCTCCAACCCGCTTGACGCCATGTGCCACGTCGCCTACGACGCAGCCGGCATCCCCAGCTCCCGAGTCGTCGGCATGGCCGGCATCCTCGATACCGCTCGCTACCGCTCCTTCCTCGCCGAAGCGCTGAATCTCTCCGTTGAGGACATCAACGCATTCGTGCTCGGTGGACACGGCGACACGATGGTCCCGCTCGCTTCGTACACCACTGCGGCTGGGATCCCGATTACCAAACTGCTGCCCCAGAACCAGCTCGACCAGATCATCCAGCGCACCCGAGACGGTGGCGCGGAGATTGTCAACCTGCTCAAGACCGGTTCGGCCTTCTACGCCCCCTCAGCCGCAGTTGCCCAGATGGTCGACGCCATCGCGCTCGACAAGCGCCGCATTCTCCCCTGCGCTGCCCTGCTCGACGGGCAGTACGGCGTCGACGGCCTCTTCATTGGGGTCCCCGTCGTCCTCGGAGCAAACGGCATCGAGCAAATCCTCGAGATCAATCTCACCGACACCGAACAGTCCCAACTCAAGCACTCCGCAGACGCAGTCCAGGGCCTCGTCGACGACATGGCCCGACTGGCTGCGAACTGAACCGAACCAATCGAACGCCTACACCCAACCGAGGACCGAACCATGACCGAAATCCGCGTCGAATCCGACACGATGGGCACAATCGAAGTCCCTGCCGATCGCTATTGGGGAGCGCAGACTCAGCGCTCGCTGGAGAACTTCAAGATCGGCGGAGAGCGGATGCCGCGTTCAATCCTCCGCGCGATGGGCATCGTCAAGCATGCTTCCGCCACCGCGAACCAGAAGCTGGGTCGTCTGGACGCCGGCCTCGCGGACGCGATCCGCTCCGCCGGACAGCAAGTGATCGACGGCGAGCTCGACGACCATTTCCCGTTGGTCGTCTGGCAGACTGGGTCCGGCACTCAGTCAAACATGAACGCCAACGAGGTCATCTCCAACCGCGCCATCGAGTTGCTCGGCGGCGAGATCGGTTCGAAGTCTCCGGTTCACCCCAACGACCACGTCAACATGTCGCAGTCGTCCAATGACGTATTCCCTGGCGCCATGGCAATCGCAACGGCCGAGCAGACGGTTCATCACCTGATTCCCAGCCTCCAGTACCTGCATGACGCCTTGCAGGCCAAGGCAGAAGCCTGGTCCGACATCGTCAAAATCGGCCGCACCCACTTCATGGACGCCGTCCCGCTGACGCTGGGCCAGGAATTCAGTGGCTATGTCCAGCAGGTCGCTTATGGCATCCAGCGCGCCGAACAGACCCTGCCCCGCCTCTACGAACTCGCCCTGGGAGGCACGGCCGTCGGCACCGGGATCAACTCGCATCCCGATTACGCGGTCAAAGTCGCCGAGGAGATCGCCGAACTCACCGGCCTGCCCTTCGTCACCGCCCCAAACAAGTTCGAGGCGCTCGCGGCACACGATGCCCAGGTCGAACTGGCCGGCATCCTCAACACCATCGCCGTCTCGCTGATGAAAATCGGCAACGATGTGCGCATGCTCGGCTCAGGACCTCGCGCCGGTCTCGGCGAACTGAGTCTCCCCGCCAACGAGCCAGGCTCCTCAATCATGCCCGGAAAAGTCAACCCGACCCAATCGGAGGCACTGACGATGGTCTGTGCCCAGGTGATGGGCAACTCGGTGTCGGTCTCGGTTGGGGGTTCCAACGGACACTTTGAACTCAACGTGTTCAAGCCGGTGATGGCCTTCAACAACCTGCAGAGCATCAAACTGCTCGGTGACGCCTCGGTCTCCTTCACCGACAACTGCATCGTCGGCACCGAGCCCAACAGTCAGCGGATCGACGAGCTAATGCGGTCATCGCTCATGCTGGTCACTGCGCTCAACCCACACATCGGCTACGACAATGCCGCTGCAATCGCCAAGAAGGCACACAACGACAATGGCACGTTGCTCTCAGCGGGCCTCGAACTCGGCCTGCTGACCGAGGAACAGTTCGGCGAATGGGTCCGACCCGAGGAAATGACCCGCCCATAGCCCTCAGATCTCCCCCGCTGGGGGAGATGTCGCCGAGCGACAGAGGGAGATCCCCACGCCTCTACACTGCCCGAAACACGTCCAGAATCGGAGATGCCATGCCCAGCCGACGCAACATGATCGCTATGACCGACGAGGAAGCCAAAGAATTCATCGAAACTGGCTGGACCCTCCAGGTCGCCTCCAACGGCAACAATGGATTCCCCCACCTCGTCGCCATGTGGTACGGCGTGATCGACGACAAGATTCACTTCACCACCTACGCCAAGGCTCAGAAGGTGCTCAACCTCCAGCGCGATCCGCGCATCACGGTGATGCTTGAATCCGGCACCGAGTACTCGAAAATTAAGGGGTTGGTGATCGAGGGCGAAGCCGACGTGATCCAGAACGACCCGCAACTCGTCATGGCCGTCCAGGACGCCACTGGAAGCAAGCGCAATCCAAACGCCGCTGGCCCCTCGACCACTCCGATGGACGACGAACAGCGCGTCCGGCAGGCCTCAAAGCGAGCCGTCGTAAGAATCAACCCAACCCGCATCTACAGCTGGGACCACGAAAAGCTCGGCGGCGTCTACTAGCCCCGGGGCGCCGCCGAATCGGTACTCTAAAGACAGAGTTCAAATGTCAGGTTGACGCCATGTCTCATGAGACTGACAAGAGCGAAGAAGTCCGGGCCGAATCGGATGACCGGTCTACTAGGCCTCGGAGAATCCCTGGTCTGCACAAAGCCGATGTCATTTACACCAGCGGTTTCCCACCTATCTGGCGTCGCAGGAGCGATGACTGGGTCATTGACTTGACAGAAGAATCGCCGCAACAGCAATAGTCACTGCCGTTGACGCGGTAAGAATGACAGCGCCTGTGACTAGCAGCGCCTTGCGCCGCAGCCCTCGTTCATTGCTCTCGATTACCTCGACTAGCGATGAGGCAACTTCGATAGTCAGTTCGTCAACTGGCAGTTGATCGACATACGACAGCAGGGCATCGAGGTTTGGCGCCAGGGCCCATCGGCCGGCCAGTAATGCGCTCGTTGAGACCACAATGTTCGCAACAAACAACGCTGCGCCAGCCGTCACAGCGGACCTCACGGCCGAACC
This sequence comes from Dehalococcoidia bacterium, assembly GCA_965232875.1. Lineage (GTDB taxonomy): Bacteria > Chloroflexota > Dehalococcoidia > Bin125 > Bin125 > Bin125. Next base: position 1,552,107 of record OZ247431.1, read on the forward strand.
TTCCGGCAAGTCCGAAAACAGTAGTGCCGATCCCAACAGGGCCACCATCGCAGCGCTGAGCGCGAATGCATTGGTCAGCCGACTGTCAAGAGCCCGCGACCGCTCTAGCTGCTCTTGAAGTCGCCACAGAGAAATCTCGAAGGCGAGACGAGATCCCGTGCTTGAGTCGTTGGCCATCGAGAACGTTACTCCGCTTCGTGGACGTGTTCGCCTCCGGGAGGACCGTAGAAGATCACCCAGACGGCGAGGTCCTCGCTGAACTCCACGAAGCGATGCCGTGCGCCGGCGCCGACAAAGAACGTGTCTCCGGCGCCGCAGGAAATCCGCTCGTCGCCCAACAAGAAGGTCCCAGTCCCCGAAGCGATGATGTAGACCTCATCCTGATGGTGCGGTTTCTGCTTGTCCTCGTCCTTCGGCGTATACAGCCCCACCGACATCGTCCCGTGACGCAACATCTCCTGGTACTCACCGACCGCAACCTGATTCGCCATGACCCTCTCCTCGCTTTGCACGCAGGATATGATTAGCCAGCCCCCATCTCACATTGAGGATGCCCATCATGTCCCTCTCCCAGATTGAAGTGATCCAGGAAGGTCTCGACGGCATGCACGCCATGCTCGACAAGGCCGTACCCGACATGACCGCAGACCAATGGAACGCGCGCCCCGCAGGCGACGGCGTTAGCGCCTTCTTTTCGCTCTGGCACTACGTGCGTACCGAGGACAACATCGTCAACTGGGTCGTCCATCGGCGTCCGACGGTCTGGCTTGGCGGCGAGTGGGATCAACACTTCGGCCTGCATCGCACGTCGCAGGGCACGGGCATGACCAAGATGGAAGCCGATGCTGTTCTGCTGACTGATGTAGACGGCTGGTTACGGTATCAGCAGGATGTCTGGGTGGTTACACGCGAATGGGTTGCCAGTCTGAGCGAGGCTGACCTTGCGGACGAGATCGTGATCCGGCCAACTCCACCCATGTCGATCTGGCAGGCGCTCACCGGCATGTTGCTCTACCACGGCTACCGCCACGTCGGCGAAGTCGAACACGCTAGGGGTCTGCTCGGACTCGGTGGCCTGACGATTTAGCCGTTAGAAGATCGCGATCGGATTGACCGGCGAACCCGTCCCACCCTGGATGTTCAGCGGCAGCACGCAGAGCAACATCTCATAGCGTCCTTCCTCACCGCACGCCTCCGCCAGAGGCTGCAACAGCGCATTGTCCAGCAGAACAACGCCAAAGCTATAGATCACCCCGTGGACCGGCCAGGCGAGGCCATATTCGCTCGGCCGCTGGTCCATCATGTCCCAACCCAGCATCGAGACATCCTTATCGCGGATGAACGTGCTGCAGGACGCGTGCAGACCCGGCGACGGCGCTTGACCGAAAAAGTCCGTGGGATTGTCGGCCTGATACGCCTCACGTCCCGAGTACACGAGCAGTGCGTCCCCAGGCTCCACAGTGACGCCCTGCGCATCGGCGATCTCCTGTAGCTCGTCGCCCATGACCGGCTCGTCAAACGTGACGTACGGCTCTCCGCGAAACTTGGGAACGTCCAGTAACACGGCCTTGGTGAAGATGCCCTGGTTCCAGGCAGTGACATCGGCGAAGGTGGCGCCGGTAGCCGAGTCGATCGCCTCCTCAGGATCGCGACCTTGCCAGATCCCATCGGAATCCCAGATATGGCAGAGCGCGTCCACATGCGTAAACGTGTGGCCGTGGTAGATGAATCCGTAGTAGTCGACGACCGCGCCGTCGCCGTCGTCTCCACGATCGAAGGTGCGCATGAAATGCTGCGCAGGGGTCGGATTGATCGCTGACGGATCTTTCGGATACGGACGCGACAACGACACAGTCCGCCCATTCTGCACCGACGCCAACGCTGCCACTCGCTTCTCCACGGTGATCAGATTGACCGCGCCAACAGAGTCATCGTCGCCCCAGCGACCCCAGTTGCGCCGCTCTTTGAAGTTGCGCATGATTTCGTCGCGGCTCGGTCGCGGGTATCTCTCAAGGTGACTGACCATGGTGTTGCCTTTCCCGATTCACCCTCAATCCCTGCGAAGATAGCGGCAGGCGATATCCTCAATCGCGTACCAGCATCTACGCACATGCACACAGACAGGACGACACATGACCGATTTCGGCGTATCGATGTTCCCGACGGACTATGCCATTCAGCCGATGGAACTCGCCCGCGAGGCCGAGGCGCGCGACTTCGAGTCGCTCTGGTTCCCCGAGCACACGCACATCCCAACGTCGCGTGTTTCGCCATGGCCTGGCGGTGGCGATCTGCCACAGGAGTACTGGCACACCCACGACCCCTTCGTCTCGCTCATGGCAGCCGCAGCCGCAACCGAGAAGATCAAGGTCGGAACCGGCATCCTGCTCGTTCCAGAGCACGATGTGATCGTTTCCGCGAAGTCGGCTGCCTCGCTCGACATGATCTCTGGCGGCCGCCTGATCCTCGGCATCGGCGCTGGCTGGAATGCAGAAGAGCTCGAGAATCACGGCTGGGACTTCAAGGATCGCTGGAAGGTCACACGAGAAATCGTCCTCGCCTGGCGAGAACTCTGGACCCAGGACGAGCCAGAATTCCACGGTGAATTCATCGACTTCGACCCGGTCTGGAGCTACCCCAAGCCGGTCCAGGAGAACGGCCCGCAAATCCTGCTTGGCGCTCAGTCCAAATGGGCGTTCGATCGCGTTGTCGACTACTGCGACGGCTGGCTGCCGATCGCGCTGCGTGGCGACATGCGCGCCGACATGGAGCAGCTCAGGGCCGCCGCCGACCGCGCCGAGCGCGACTTCGACACGATTCAGCGCACCGTCTTCGGTGTTGCACCGAACCCGGAGCAGGTCCAGAACCTGATCGACATCGGATTCCAGCGGATCATTTTCGGTCTGCCGGCCGCAGAGTCGGGCAAGGTCATCCCCTTGCTCGACCAGTACGAGAAGGTCAAGGCCGAGTTCAACGGCAGCTAGCAAACAGATAGCTACAGGCGGGCCACGTGAGCGACGGAGACGAAGTCCCCAGGCTCACGCGTGCCCGCCTGCGACAGCTCCAGCGACTGCAAACGGCAAAGGGCCGCCGTGAGCAGGGCGTGTTCCTGCTCGACGGCGAGAAGCTGGTACGAGAAGCCATTAATGTCGCTGCTCCGATCGTGGACGTGCTCAGCACTGATCCGGAACTGTGGGCGGACACCGGACACAGCACAATCAGGCTCAGCCAGGCCGATGCGGAGCGGTTGTCAGAGACGCGAACGCCACAGGGTCACTTCGCCGTCATACGTGATCAACTCGGTCCCCTCGAGCAACCGACCGGCGAAACATGGTCCATCGTCGCACTCGATGGCGTGCAGGACGCTGGAAATCTCGGTGGAATCATTCGTTCCGCTGCGGCATTTGGTGCTCACGCCGTCGTCGTCGGGCCCGGAAGCGCCGATCCTACGCATCCACGCGTGGTCAGAGCCGCCACCGGGGCCTGGTTTATGACAACAATCTGCAGATCCGCGGACCTGGCGTCCGAACTTTCCGACTTGCGAAGCAACGGAGGGATCGTGTTGGCCGCTGACCGACAAGGCGCTCCACTCGACGAGACTGAGATTCCTGACAAGGTCGTATGGCTGTTTGGCAACGAGGGAGCAGGCATCAGCTCGAGCCTCGATCCGATGATCAATGGTCGAATCGCGGTGCCACTAGCCGAAGGCGTCGACTCGCTCAACGTCAACGTCGCCGCCGGCATCATCCTGCATCATGGTTGGCGACACACTCGTGAAAGGTGCCGCTGATGCGAATCACTACCTGGAATGTCAACTCGATCCGCGCACGCGAAGATCGTGTGCTCAACTGGCTCGACCAGCATCAGCCCGATGTGCTCTGCCTGCAGGAACTCAAGTGCACCGAGGAGCAGTTTCCGTTCGACGGCTTTGATCAACTGGGATACCACGTCGTGTTGCACGGTCAGAAGTCGTACAACGGAGTGGCGATTGTGTCGCTCGATTACCCGGAGTCGGTTGAGGAGGCTGTTCCCTGGCCTGAGGACGACCATGCGCGCGGCATCGCGGCGGAGGTGAACGGCGTGCGGGTGGTCAGTCTGTACTGTCCCAACGGCCGCGATGTCGGCCATGAGATGTATCACTACAAGCTGGAGTGGTTCGACCGTCTGCGGTCATGGCTCAATGGTCAGGACGCTTCGTCCGAGTTGGTGCTGACCGGGGATTACAACATTACGTTCGACGACCGCGACGTGAACGACCCGACATTCTGGCACGAGCGAATCCTCTGCTCTACGCCTGAGCGGGAGCGGCTCAACTCGCTGATCGACTGGGGGTTGACCGACGCGCTACGTCTGTTCGATGAGTCAGGCGGCGTCTACACATGGTGGGATTACCGAACCGGCGGGATCTTGCAGGACAAGGGTCTGCGCATCGATCACCACCTGATTAGTGCGCCATTGTTGGAGCGCGCCAGCGCCGTCGAGATCGACATTGAGGAACGACGCTCAGAGCGTGACGGTGACAAGCCGTCGGACCACGCGCCGGTCACACTGGTGCTAGACGACTAGCTCCGCCCAGACCTTCCTCTTCCAGCACCGCAGCGCAGCGGATGGCAGTTGCGTCGTCGCCTTCTCGGGCCATGACCTGAACAGAGATGGGCAAGCCGTCCTTGTCCGGGCCGGCGGGCATGGCAATCGCTGGCGCCTGCAACAGATTGGCTAGCGGTGTGTAGAGAATTGAAATCATCCAGGGATTCACAGGTTGGCCCGCAATCTCGTCGATACGCGCGCCATGCTCATGCGCGGCAATTGCTGACGTTGGGGTAAGCAGCACGTCGAAGTTCTCGAACCACGAGTCCATGGTTCGCCGCAGTCTGTCGAGCTCGGCGTACACCTCGGCAACTTGCGCTCCGGTCAGCGCCAGCCCTCTCCGCAGGCTGCTTCGGGTGTAGTTCGAGAGTTCGTCCTCACGCCCCTGGCAAAGCGCTGCATAGTTGGAAGCCGCACCAACTGCCGACAACACCGGGAATATCTCTTGCGGACTGGCAATGTCGGGGTCCGCGTGACTCACAGTTGCCCTGGCATCCGCAAGGGCCTGCGCTGCAGCGACCACTTGCGACTCAATCAACGGCTCGCACGGCGTCGGTCCGGCAAGATCGGTCGTCCATGCAACTCGCACTCCCTCCAGCGAGCCAGCTTGCGCAAACGAATGAAAGTCCACTGGTTCCGATCGGTAAGGAGCCGGATCTCGACGATCTGGCCCTGCGATCACGTCGAGCATCATCGCGGCATCCGCCAGCGACCTTGCCAAGACTCCGTCTGTAGAAATCTGCGACATCCCAGCGCCTCGCACTCGTCGCGGGATTCGTCGCCCCGTCGGCTTGAGACCGACGACCCCGCAGTAGGCAGCGGGGACACGAACAGAACCACCGCCGTCGGTGCCGTGATGCAACGGTCCAAACCCAGCAGCGCAGGCCGCTGCTGCGCCTCCGCTCGATCCACCTGCCGTCCGTTCAAGATTCCAGGGATTGGCGGTGGTTGGCGCCACCCGATTCATGGTTTGTGCGGCGAGTCCAAACTCCGAGGTATTCGTCTTCCCCAGGAAGATTGCGCCACCGGCCCGCAGCCGTTCGACAAACAGCTCATCGGATGCGGCCGGCTCGTGAGACGTTACGAGCGAGCCCATGGTCGTCGGCGCGCCTTCAACATCCACGAGGTCCTTGATCGTCACCGGAATGCCCAGCATCGGTGGCCGGTCGTTGTCGTCCGAACTCAGCCAGACTAGTTCAGCCTCGCGTGCTTGCGACATCGCCATGTCTCGGGTCTGCGTAATGAACGCGCGGACCGATGGCTCTATTTGGTCGATCCGTGCGAACAATGCGTTGAGGACCTCGACCGGTGAGAGCTGGCGCGATTGATATGCCTCGTGTAACTCAGCCGCCGAGAGCTCGTGAATCTCAGCCATCTACAGGTTCTCGATCTTGACAGGCTCGATGTTGCCAGCCGGACTGAACCCGAAGATTCTGCCGTAGAAGTCCAACTCGGCCTCTGTGGCGCGTTGAATGTTCGCCGCCTGACGGAATCCGTGCTGCTCGCCTTCAAAGGTGATGTACGCGACCGGCAACCCCTTCTTGCGCAGCGCATCGACCATCCGCTCGGCCTGGTTAGGTGGGACAATCTTGTCCTCCAAGCCCTGCAGAAAGATGATCGGACATGAGAGACGGTCAACCGCATGAATCGGCGATCGCTGTTCGTACAGCTCCGCACGCTCCGGGTACGGACCGATCAGCGAGTCGAGATAGCGAGACTCGAACTTGTGCGTGTCTTCCGCCAATGCGGCCGCGTCCGAGACGCCGTAGTAGGAAGCGCCGGCGGTGAAGACATTCCCGAACGTGAGCGCGCAAAGTGTCGTATAACCACCGGCCGAGCCTCCGCGAATCGCCAAGCGTGAACCATCGACATCGCCGCGCCGGACCAGGTAGTTCGCCGCCGCTTCACAGTCCTCGCGGTCGACGATGCCCCAGTTCCCATTCAGCGATCGCCGGTACTCGGTGCCGTATCCGGTCGAGCCTCCGTAGTTGACGTCAACCACTGCGAAGCCGCGAGTCGTCCAATGTTGAATGCCCAGGTTGAATCCCGGCGTTGTCGCGCTGGTCGGTCCGCCATGAATAAACGTCACCAGGGGCGGCAGGTCGCCGTCCGGAGCCTGGAATTCAGGATTGCGAGGCTGGTAGTAGTACGCATGAGACGTCCTGCTCCCACGGGTGGGATACGAGATCGCCTCTGCCTCAGAGATGTAGGACGGATCCAGGTCTGGTCCAGTAGAGGAGCGAATCGTCTCAACTTCGCCCGTGTCGGAATCAATGGCCACAATGGCAGCGCCAACGTCGGGTCCGGCGGCAGCAGTGACGATACGCCCACCAATGGCAACAGTGAACGATCCGTAGGAGTTGAACGGAGAATCGATCGGCCTCAGTTCGCCGGTCTCGAGGTCGACGACGCCAATCTCGCGGCCATCGGCATTGGAGTACTGAGCGCCGATGCAGCACTCATCCAGCACTGCGTACGCCGACATCGAGAATTCCCACTGCGGCAGTCCGAACTCAGCAGCCATTTCCAGGACCGGAACGAGTTGATCACCATCCAAGCGCTGAAGGTTCCACCAGCCCGAAGCATCGGATACGCAGTAGAGCGCGTTGTCGGGACCCCATTGCGGCTCAATGATCGAGACATCGCCCTTGGCATCGCCGGCGATCCGCCTCGGCGAAAGCAATGAGCCGTTCGTCGCCACTTCAGCAAGCCAGAGTTCAGTTGCATCCCAGGGCATATTGGGATGGTTCCAACAGATCCAGGCCAGCCTACGGCCATCGGGGCTCAACCTCGGCGAGGAACAAAAGTCGAAACCTTCGTGCAGCCGCGTAATGTCATCTGCGTCGGCGGCGCTGCCGTCAGTAGGGATTGACGCCAGATAGTTCTCAGCTTCCAGACCATCACGCCGGTGGTCCTCGGCAACACAGATCAGCCGACCATGCGCATCATCGACGGTGGCATCGGCGTAGCGAATCGGAATCTCAGGGGTCAGAGGAGTTGGTTCCTCGGAACCGTCAACCGGACGCCGATAGAGGCGCTGATCGCTGAAGTTCGAGAAGTACCCCACACCGTTCGACACGGCAAACGATCCGCCGCCATATTCGTGAACCAGTGTGCGAGCGCTGTAGTCCGCGGTCGTGACCTCACTGATCTCTCCGCTCGCCGAGTAACGCATCGCGGCGTAACGACCTTGTTCGTCGGGTCGCGACTCAACCCAGTAGAGGTCTTCGCCGTCGACATCCAGCTCGTCAAATCGCAACACGCCTTCGGTCAGCATTTCGGTGGTCACCGGCGATTCCCACGAACCGTACGCTGCGATCTGTCTCTTGCCAGACTGTTCACTCATCGTTGGCCCCTCGCTCACTGCAAACCTGCAATCATCGTAAGCGAACCTCAGAAATACGATCGCATCCAACGGACTCGATGGAGGGCGTGGCATGGCTCGTACATCTCAGGAAGAAACTCAAACCGCAAGTCGAACAGCACAACTGACCAACCACGACCGAGAACGAGTCGACGCGCCACTCGCTGCCGATGTGCGGCTGTTGAGCAGCCTGCTCGGCAACACGATCCGCATGGTCGACGGCGACGACGTGTTCGACGCCGTCGAACAGCTGCGCGGTCTGGCCCAGCGACGTCGGGGCATCCGGCAAGATCCCGAGCCGCAGTTGACCGCCGAGATCGTTCAGCTCGTCCAGAGCTGGCCGCTCTGGCTCGCGGCGGAAGTCGGCAACGCGTTTCTCACCTATTTCCTCCTGACCAACACGGCCGAGGAGACCCACCGGGTTCGCCGGCGACGGCTGCGCTCTTCCGACTCCCCGACTGCGCCTCGGTCGATTCCTGCCGTCGTTGAACAACTACTGTCCCAGGGCATCGACGAGCAAACGATCCGCTCGCAGGCCTCTGGCATTCATCTGCAACCCGTATTCACCGCACACCCGACGGAGTCGCAACGCCTGACAATGCTCGGCACGCTGCAGGATGTGCATCGCCTCCTGCTAGAACGGGAACACTCGATCCCCGATGAGCAGGAGGATTTTGACGCAGCGCTGAGAATGCACATCGAGGGACTGTGGCAGGCCGACCACCTTCGCTATCGACGACCAACAGTGTTGGAGGAATCGCGTCTGCTGCTTCGCACGTTCGAGACCACGCTCTGGGACGCCGTGCCTGAAGTGACACGACGGTTTCGTCAGGCGACCGGCGTCAGCCCTGCTGAGGCGCCAGCGCCGATTGTCCTGGGATCCTGGATGGGCGGAGACGCTGACGGCAACCCGAACGTCACGCCAGATCTGACCTGGCAGACCGCGTTGACCATGCGCGCGCAAGTCTTACGGCAGCACCTTAACGCTGTCCGGGCAATGGATACGATGCTGCCCCACTCTGTACGGCGAGTCGCGGCATCGGCGGAGCTGGAAGCGTCAATCCAACGCGACGAACGCCGCATGCCGCGCATCCAGGAACGACTTGAGCGCCGCAATGCTGCGGAGCGATACCGCCACAAGGTCCGCTACATGTCCGCGAGGTTGCAGGCCACGCTGGAGGCGGACTTCGCATTGCTCGATACGAGGGCAGCGAGGATTCACGATGCACGGCTGACTGCGACTGAGCCCGACGGCGTCCCGTATGACTCCGCGCAGGATTATGTCGAAGACCTGGAAACGATCGCCGAGAGCCTCCGCTTCCACGGTGCAAATGCCGGGGCGGAAACTGTAGTGCAGCCCCTAATCGACCGCGCCCGCGTCTTCGGCTTCCACCTTGCGACGTTGGACATCCGCGATCACACGGACCGCTTCCATACCGCAGCCGACGCCGTGCTCCAGGGACTCGATATCCAGCCGCCCGGCGGCAGCTATCTCGAACTCAATCGAGACCAGCAGGAAGAATTCCTGGCCGGCGAACTCGACCGCGATTACTTCCCCGTCGGACACGCGATGTCGACGCATGACGACGACACGTTGCGCCGGTTCCGCACCGCACGCCGCATCCAGCGCATTTGCGGCGAAGAGGCCATGCAAACCTGCATCGTCTCCATGACCGAGACTGCCGCCGATGTGCTCGCTCCGGTCCTGGTCGCGCGCCAGGCGGGATTGAACAACATCAACCTCCGCGCGCCTGGCGGACGCATCCGCATCGCTCCCCTGTTCGAGCGCGTGCCCGACCTAAATCGCGCGCCATCAGTGCTTCGCTCGCTCTTCAGCCACGGCGCCTATCGACGACATCTCCAGGCCCACAACAACCTCCAGGAAGTTATGGTGGGCTACTCCGACTCAGCCAAGGACGCGGGCGTCCTGCCGTCCCTCTGGGGCCTGTATCGCGCCCAAGATCTGATGCACCAGGTCGCCCGCGAGGCGGGCATTGACTTGATGTTCTTTCACGGCCGCGGTGGCACAGTCAGCCGCGGTGGCGGACCATCGCACGATGCCATCCTGGCCCTACCACCGCACACGACCGAGGGCGGGATCAAGCTCACCGAGCAGGGCGAGATGATCCAGTTCACGTACGGAATGCCTGCCCTGGCCAAGTGGAATCTGGAACAAACCCTTGCCGCATCGTTGGTCAAGCGATTCGACAATGACCACGATGACACCCCCGATCCAGAACGCAATCGCTACCACGCGGTGATGGACGAGCTCGCTGAAACCGCCGAACAGGCCTATCGGTCCCAGGTCGTCGAAGATCCTGATTTGCAGGCGTACTTCCAACGCGTCACGCCAATCGGCATGTTGGGCAACCTGGCCATCGGCTCACGACCAACGTTCCGGCCCGGAACAGACGCGTCCCTGTCCTCGCTGCGCGCCATCCCCTGGGTCTTCGCCTGGATGCAGACTCGCCACGTGATCACCGGCTGGATGGGCGTCGGAACGGCGCTGGAGCAATTCATCGAGCGTCATGGGGATGCGGGCGAGCAACTGCTGCGCGACATGCGAGCGCACTGGCCGTTCTTCACCACTCTGCTCTCGAACGTCGAGATGGTACTGGCCAAAGCGGACTTCGACGTCGCCGAGCACTATGCCCGCACACTGGGCGACGGCGACACGGACCTACGCACCTTTGACCGCTTACGAGGAGAGTTCTTCCGAACCGTCAACATGGTCAATCGACTGTCGGACCAGGAACGCTTGCTCGATCGCACGCCGGTCCTACAGCGTTCAATCGCACTGCGTAACCCGTACGTCGACGCGCTGAGTTTCCTGCAAGTGGAACTGCTCAACCGAATCCGCGACCTGCCCGAAAACGACCCTGAATACGCCGACACGCTGGAAGCCATCCTGCGAAGCGTCAACGGCGTCGCCGCTGGTCTGCGTAACACGGGGTAAGGCTTGATAGCTGTGGCAAACTGATCCAACTCGGAGTGCACAAGACTCCAAAGCTCCCCCTTGCAGGGGGAGCTGCCGAAGAGCCTGCCCCCGGCTTGAACGGGGCTGAGGAGGTCCCGCTCCCCATCGGAGAGAGCGTGCTACGCCATTTGACGTTGCACACTCTCAACCGAATGAGCTCTACGCCACCACTTCCCAATGCACGAGCGTGAACGGATCATCACCTTCGTGGTCCTCGAAGACTGGCCGGACTTCTGCCCCGATCTCGACGGTCTGCATCGGGTCGCCGATGAGGTTGCCGACCATGCGGACGTTCTCGTGATTGGGCAGCTCGACCAACACAACCAGGTATGGGCATGAGTCTTGCAGCGCCGGATGGACCGGGTGCCAGACGCGTTCCCACGAGTAGACGCGTCCGTTGCCCTCGACCGGCTTCCAGCCCAAATCGAAGGAGTGGCAGCGGTGGCACACCCACTCAGGGCCAAACTGCGGGCGGTCGCAAGTGTTGCATTGCTGCACCAGCAACTCGTGGCGCTTGACGCCGTCCCAGTACTCGGTGTCGAGGCCGTCGATGGCAGGGGCGGGAGCAGGCATACCCTCGCCCAGGTAGTAGGCTCCTGGATTTGCCATTAGAGCACCGCCTCTGAGCCGACGATCATGTCGGAAACGGGGGTCACCATCGGGCCCGAGGCGACCAGCGACACATTGACATCGTCAACCTGATTGCAGGACTCACCACGCACCTGGCGGACGGCCTCAATGTTCAGCTCCAGTCCGTGCATGTAGCACTCGGCGAGATTACCGCCGCTGGTGTTGATCGGCATCTTGCCGTTCGGAGCGGTCATGTTTTCGAATGTGATGAAGTCGTTGGCCTCTTCGTAGCTCGTCAGACCGTGCTCGATGATGCTCATCACGACACCGCCGGTGAAGTTCTCGTAGACCTGCGCGACGTCAACCTCTTCCGGCTTCACCTCGGCCATGTCGTACATACGCGGTGCGACCGTCTTGAAGTTCGAAGTGGCGTAATCCGTTGCGTTGTGCGAACCAGAGCCGGCGCGGTTGCCCGAGCCAACGGCTCCGCCGAGGAAGTACACCGGGGTCTTGGCGTAGTCCTTCGCCCGGTCGGCCGAGACAAAGATCATCGCCGCAGCGCCATCGTTCTCCTGGCAGCAGTCGAACAGGTGGAACGGCTCCACAATCCAGCGCGACTGGTCGTAGTCCTCTGGAGTCAGCGGGCGGCCATACATGACAGCTCGCGGGTTGTTCTGCGCGTGGTGATAGGAGGCCAGGGAGCAGGCTTTGAGGGTGTCCTGCGTGATTCCATGGTCGTCGAACAGACGGTGGACACGCATCGCGAACGACTGCGCCGGTGACATCAGTCCGTACGGAGCGGTGTAGGCGGGGTCGCCGCGTACGTGCGAGACCTGGGCGCCCTGGCCGAATCGACCGAACTGACCCTGGGCCAGGCCGCGGAACACGACCACCGTGTCGGCCAGACCAGTCGCAACCGCCGAAGCAGCGTGCGCGCAGGCTGCCGACCCGCCGCCACCGCCGCCGCCCCACTCCATGTTGGAGAAGCGCAGGTCCTTGATGTCGAGCGCCGCCGCGATTCGCGAAGGATCGTTGCGGTCGTTGGAGTACGACGCGAAGCCGTCGATTTCACGCGGATCGATGCCCGCGTCGGCGCTGGCTTTGAGAATGGCTTCGACGACGAGCTTGAACTCGGCGTCCGGTGATCGCCCGCGCTTGTAGTATGTCGTTTCTCCGACGCCGATAATCGCAGTCTCGCCGCGCATGGTGCGCTTACCCATCTGTCCATGTCCTTCCTGGCGGCGTAATCCAGCGGCGCACGCCTGATGTCGAATCCATTCCGCGTAGCTATGGAGTCATGCCACGCAGTCTACTTGATGTTCTGGCTGTTTCTGAGCCTCCCTATTCGAGCGCTCCTGCGGCCAGCGCCTCATAGATCTCTTCGTCCGGGATGGACAAGATCTCCGACAGCACCTGGTGGGTATGTTCACCGATCGCCGGCGCAGCCCGACGCAGGCGTGCCGTACCACCCGAGAACTTGGTCACCAGACCGTCGTAAGGCGTCGGACCCATGACCGAGTGATCGAGCGTGACGAAGAAGTCGCGATGAGTGAGCTGCGCGTCCTCGTACAAGTCGGAAGGCCATTCGACCAATGCTGTAGGCACTCCAGCCGCTGTGAGGCAGTCGATGACTGCATCAGCGGTCTGTGGCAGGCACCAGTCAGCGATCTCGGATTCAATCTCTGCCTTCGCGGCGATCCGGGCAGAAAGTTCATCAAACTCGGCGCTGGACCAGGCGCTCAGGCCAACAGCCTGTCGCAGGCCGTGCCACTGCTCGGTCGTCTCGGTCGCGATCGCGACGTAGCGCTCCCGATTGTCGACTTTGAACACGCCATTTGGGGCCGCGTACATAGAGTCATGTCCAGGAGCCTCGGCGATTCGGCCATTTTCGAAGTAGTCAAGCAGCAAGGGCGCAGCGAAATGGATTCCGGCTTCGGTTTGGGCCAGGTCGATGTATTGTCCCTGCCCGGTCAGATCACGATGACGAATCGCCGCGGCGAGAACGCCGGAACCGAAACGCGGATTGATGAAGTCGGTGTACGCGCCCCATGTGCCGGCCGGCTGCCGGTCGGGCCATCCGGTGATTCGATGCAGGCCCGACAGACAAGCGCCCTGCAAACCGAAGCCGGCATAGCTCGACTCCGGCCCATACTGCCCTCGCAGGCAAGTGCTGAGCATGATGATTTCGGGACGTTCCTTGCTCAGTGTGGCATAGTCAAAGCCGAACCGCTTCAGCGTGCCGGGTGTGAAGGATTCAACCACCACATCAGCCCACTCAATGAGCTGCCTCGCGTAGGAAAGGCCGTGATCCGTGTCAAGCCGAAGCGCAACACCGTACTTCGAGGAATTGAAGTTGGACATGAACTGTCCGCGGTCGATCCCCGGCTCGTTGTCCTTGAACGGCGGAGCCAAACGCAACACGTCGGGACGGGTCGCGGACTCGATATGAACCACCGTTGCCCCGTGGTCCGCCATCGATTTCGAGATCAGCGGTCCCACGCCAACCCAGGCGAAGTCGGCGATCTTGACGCCGGAGAGCGCACCCCCATCCTCACCGCGAACGCCATTGATTGAACGTGCCACGCGTCCAACGCGCTTCGGTGCGCGACCGACCTCGGCAATCAAATGTTGATCCTGACCCAACGTCGGAGCGGGTCGAGTCAGTTGCAGAGGCGTCTCCGACAGCTTGGCGAATGGACCCGGATATCGTTTGCCGTCGACGTCCACCCAGTAGTCACGCGCGGCCAGATGCTTGTCGTGGGCAATGTCTTCGAACGTGTAGAGCGGCGCCATCATGAAGCCGTCGTCCACGGCGCGCTGATAGCACTCGGCCATCGTCCGTTTGGCCACAAAGTGCTCGAGCTGTTGGTTCGCCACGACCAGCATGCGCTGCATCTCGGCTGGATCTTCCATCACAACGCGACCGAGTTTGGCGGCCCACTCATCGATATCCGCGCCTTCGAGTTCACCTGTCAGATCTCCGCACTCGGCGATCCAGCGCATGACTTTGGTCGAGTGACGCAGTCCGAGTCCGCCAGGCACGATGTTGAAGACGATGTAGCCATCAGCGCAGGGATAGATCGACATGACGGCCGCCCCGCCGGCCGTGGCTGCCCGATCCGCGCAGGTGCCCGGAGGATCGCCGCCGGTATTCGGCGGGAATCCGGTTGCATGCATCAGCGTCCAGACCACAGCCGCTTGCATGGAGACATCGAGATGCTGGCCCAGACCAGACAGTTCACGCTCGCGTAGGGCAATCGAGGTATCTGCTGCAGCTTGAACGCCGGCATGAATGGCAGCTTGCGGGAAACCTACTGGAACCGGTGGTCGATCTCCGTCACCTTGCAGACCGACCAGGCCGCCGGCCGCCTCAAGCGTCAGATCGGTTGCCGGCCGGTCCGCGTGCGGACCATGTTGTCCATACGGCGTCACAGAGACGTAGATCAGTTCCGGATGCTCGTCTTTGAGGTCGTTGTAGCTCAAGCCCCACTTGGCCATCACACCCGGATCGAACGACTCGATCAGCGCGTCGGCCGTGGCCAGCAGAGCACGAAAGTCTGCCCGGCCGGCTTCATCGTCCAGATCGATTACTACACTGCGCTTGCCGAATCCCATAGCGGCCCAATAGAGCGAGCGATCCGGTTCGTCGTCACTAAACGGGGGTAGCGTCCGCGAAGGTGTGCCCCAGGGCGGCTCGACCTTGATCACTTCTGCGCCCATGTCGGACAGCACACGACCGGCCATCTCCGCTCGCGATGTTGCCAGATCCAGCACTCGAATCCCGTCCAGCAACGTGTTCGACGCGTCTGTCGTCATACCCCTGCTCCGATCTGCCGGTTCGCTCACACACCATGCACTATCTCACGCCCACAACACTGCGCGCGCGAATTGCCAGTCAAGATACCGAAGCAGTGGCGTTCAGTGGCCTAGATGACCAGGAACATCCGAATCAGCACCGAGAACACGCCAAACAGCAGCAACGCCCCCAAGAACCACCAGAGCATTTTCGGCGCGTCTTCGCGAGGTTCTTCGGCCCGCTTTGTTGGGTCGATCCAGCGAGCATGACGCTCAGGCGGCGGCCTGCGTCTGCGGGCGCCGGGAGAATCGGGCGCAGGCGGGGGCCAGACGCCCTGGTCGCTGCGAGGGTCCTGGGCCATGCCGCTGTCCTTTGCCCATCGACCGGTTCGTGCGGTCGATCGGTGGCTGCAGTCTAGCCAGCGCATTTCGCCTGCCGCCCTGCTCGTCAATCGTGTCTGCAATCGGGTCGGACTGCGCCTATTCCTGCCTGCGTCTACCCTTTGGTGTAGCCATTGCACAAGAACCGGAGCGTCGCGTGACCCGCATCCTCGTCACTTCCACCCTGGCCCGAGACGGCAAGTCAGTGGTCGCTGCCGGCCTCGCCTCGGCGCTGCGTGCGACCGGCGCAACCGTTCGCCTGGTTCGGATTGACGACAGCGAATCTGCGACCGACGACGCACGACAACTCGCGCGTGTGAACGGCGTTCGCAGCGGCTCTGGGCCCATCGCGGCGGGAGACATCCCCGCCGACACCGATCACACTGTGATCGAAGCATCTTCGGCAGCAGGGATCGAAGCCGATCGAACAGTGCTGGTCGTCCGGCAGGGTGAAGCAGACGACGACACGGTCTCGCGGGCGCTCTCCGATGTCAGTCCAGATGCGGTGATCGTCAATGGTGTCGCCGAGCACGGTGGACCAGCAGCCATCGATCGAATCGCCGGCCTGGGCGGTAACGCCATTGGCGCCATCCCGCAGGATCGTCACCTGGCAGCCCCGCTCGTTAGCGAAATTGCGCCTGCGGTCGAAGGCGAGCTATCGGGTGACGAAGAACTGTTCGACGAGTCTTCCCGCGACCTGGTGATTGGTCCGGTCAGCGCTCACGAGGGCATGGACTATTTCCGCAAGTACCCCGACAAGACGCTCATCACGCGGCACGACCGGATCGATATTGCTCTCGGCGCTCTGGATTACGAGCCCCTGTGCCTGATCCTCGCCGGCGGAGAACCGACTTTGCCCTACGTCGCGCAGCGCGCGGAACGCGAATCGTTCGCGCTCATCACCACTTCGCTCACGACTCTGGAGACCATCGAAGCGATTGGCCCGCTGTATGGCAACGCGCCGTTTGCCGGAGAGCGAAAACTGACAACGGCGATCGAACTGGTCTCTGCCAGCATCGATGCCAGCGCGCTTGCCTGAATCCCTGCCTAACGCTTCCGCAGCAGCGTCAATCCGTCTCCGACCGTGAGCTGGACAGAATCGACGCGCGGATCGTCCGTGATCCGCCGGTTGAACGAATCGATCGCCTTCGTGTCGGGATCGCTGACCATCGGATCGACCACATCGCCACCCCAGAGCGTGTTGTCAACCGCAATCAAACCTCCGACCCGAACAAGTGCCAACGCACCTTCGACGTAGCTCCAGATTGGCTCTTTGTCGGCATCGATAAAGGCGAAATCAAACAGGCCGCCACCCTCCCGTGCAAGCGTCGACAGCGTATCGAGGGCCGGACCCAGACGCAGGTCGATCTTGTGGCGGACGCCTGCCTCGATCCAGTACCGACGAGCGATAGAGGTCCACTCATCGCTGACGTCGCAAGCAACGACTGGGCCATCCTCAGGCAACGCCTGTGCCACTGCCACTGCCAGCGCCGATGCGCCGATGCGCCGGTGAACGTGCCAATCTCGAGTGTCCGGCGAGCACCGATCAGCCTCACCAGCCAGCCCAGGAGTCGAGCCTGGTCGGCACCAATCTGCATGCCTCCCGCAGGCAAGGAAGATGTCTCTTGTCGCAACCGACGCCAAACTTCGTCTTCTCGTGTTGCCGTCTGCTCAATATACGAAGCCAGTTGCTCATTCACAGACACGGTTCGGATAGAGTTCATGCCTGAACGTTAGCTGGGGAATGAAAGGGAAGTCTGGACTATTGCCCCATGCGGGTTTGGCCATAACACTATGCAAACAGTGGAAGCGGGACAGGATTGCTGTCCAGAGCGGAAAGAGGGTGTCGATGACGGACGCGAAGCCAAAGACCAAGGCCCAGATGGCCAAGGCAATCGAAGCCAAGACCGATATTCGCAGTCAGGATGTCAATGAGGTGCTGGATGCACTCGCCGACATCGTGATCGAAGATCTCTCAGACGGCGGCCCCGGTTCGGTCACGGTTGCGGGATTGCTCAAGGTGGACATCGTGCCGCAGACGGCGCGACCCGAGCGACTGGGCCGCAATCCGGCAACCGGCGAGAGCATCACGATCGCCGCACGTCCGGCGCTTGACCGCGGCAAGGTCCGCGTACGCGCGCTGAAGCGCCTGCGCGACGTTCTCTAGATCCGATTCATCGAGCCGCCAATGACGCCTGTTCCGCCAACCAACGACGCCGGGCGCGATCTCATTGAGCGGCTCGAAACACACCTGCCGAACCTAGCGGCGTACGCGGAAACCCACGACCGCGACGCCAGCTTTCCGTTTGCGTCGTTCGACCTCCTGCGTGAGATCGGCTGGATCGCCGCGCCAATTCCAAGGGAATACGGCGGGCCGGAGCGCTCACTCGCCGACCTGGTCGCAGCCCAAACCGCCTTGGCCAAAGTCGACATGGCACTGGCGTTCTCTTGCGGCATGCACCTGATGTCCGTCGGCGCCGAACGAGCCAACCGAACCTGGCCGGATCAGTTGCGTGAGCGTATCTTCAGCTCTGTTGTCAACAACGGCGCCCTTTGCAATCAGGTAGCCACCGAGCCGGACATGGGATCGCCGCAGGGCGGAGGCAGGCCGCAAACGACGCTCACGCCGAACGGTCCCGGCTGCTGGACCATCAATGGCCGCAAGTCCTTCACGACACTTGCACCCGGCTTGACTTGGTTCCTGACCTATTGCGCGGTAGAAGACGGCTCGGGGATGCTCGCCAGGGTTGCCGTGCATCGCGACTCTCCAGGTCTGCGAATCGAAGAGACATGGGACGTCGTCGGACTTCGGTCGACAGGCTCGCATGACGTCTGGTTCGAAGACGTGGCAATCACCGACGACGAGTTCCTGGTCCGTCAGGACCCGAACCGGGCCGGTCAGCGCCACGGAGACTTCGCCTGGTTCGCGCTGCTCGTTTCCGCAGCGTCTCTGGGTGTTGCCGAGGCTGCGCGCGACTACACCGTCGAGTTCGCACGCCATCGACGACCGGGCGGCGCACCGGGAGTGATCGGCAGCCTGCCAACCGTGCGCGCTCAGATCGGCGAGATCGACCTGCGGATTATGTCAGTTCGAGCGCTGCTGCACGAAACGGCCTCGGCCTGGGACCGTCTGGATGCCGAGACACGACCAACACTGGGGCCACGAGTTGCCGCCACCAAGTTGCACGCTGGAGACACCGCCGTCGACATCGTCGATCGCTGCATGAGACTCGTCGGTGGCATCTCATTGCATCGATCGCAGCCGCTCGAGCGCTTCTACCGCGACGTTCGAGGTCCGCTGCACAATCCGCCGATCACCCCGCGCGGCCTGGAACTGATCGCGTCGGCCGCCCTCGACCCGCTGCCTGACGTCATTTCTTGAAGGTCGTGATGAGCCGCTGAGCAACCGACAGCTTCTGCTGGTCAATCCCGCACCCGCCGAGACGGAGCCAACGCAGCTCGCGGGACCACCGCTCCAATGGCAGGTCGGACGAGCCACCTGCAGGCCCATGCAGATCCATTGCCCGGTCAACGACGGTCGCGGCGATTTCATTGGCAAATGCCAGCGCCTGCAATGCCAACTCATCGAGACACTCAGGCGCGGACAGATACAACGCCCTGGAAGCTGACAGCGCGATTTCGTTGTCGGCTAGCGACAACCTGGCACGCTCACCCTGCGCCATCGGCGCACCGTGCTCGCGTCGCGACCAGACCACACCGCGGCACATGTCCTGAGCCGCAGACGCGATGCCGGTCAGATGCGCAGCGCTGAACAGTCGTCGGCGTAGCACAAGATCGTTGGCGACGCTGGGTCCCTCACCCGGCGCACCCAGGAGATTCGATTCAGGCACTTTGACAGCCGAGAGGTTGAGTTCCATCGTGTCCCGCCCGACCGCAATCGTCGGCCAGAGACGCCAGCGCTGGAATCCCGTCCTGTCAGTCTCCACAATGATCGCGGATGCTCCCGATCGCTTTCCGGGGACGAATTCAGTGTTGGCGTAGACGATTCCAAACGAGGCGTCGGCAGCGTCCGCAACAAAGAGTTTCGTGCCATCGAGCATCCAGCCCTCACGATGCCGCTGCGCGCGGATCCGCACCGAGTCGATCGGCAGTGTGGCGAGGTCAGGATCGTCCAGTCCGCGGAAACACGTCGCATCTCGGCTCACTAACGGTTTCAGAAAGCGTTCTTGCTGTTCGTTCGTCGCGGCATACAGCTGCGGCGGAGGATCAGGATCGAACAGGCCATAGGACGGGTTCATCACACCGGCGCGATGTTGCGACAGCTCCTCCGCGATCCGCAGCCGATCGGAGTCCGGGAGGTCAACCTCATGGCCTATGTCAGCCTCACCGGGAGCCATCAGGTGATCGATGCCCAGCTCCGACGCGCGCTCCAGCAGCGTCGCGAATACCTCTTCGCGCAGACTTGGCGTATCCGGATCGATCCGCTTCTCCTGCAGCCAGACTTCGCGACGGATGAAGCGCCGCACAGATTGGACGATGAGATCGAGCTCTTCACTCACGACTCAACATCTATCCCTATCGCAGCCCAGTCGTTTAACCGAGCGCGCCGCTCGCCGCAAGCTGGGCGATTTCATCGTCCGAAAGCCCCAGTTCGCTCAGCACCTCATGTGTGTGTTCGCCCGTCTTCGGAGCCGGTCCACGCGGTCCGACATCTGCGCCTTCAATCGCAAATGGCGTGTTCAACGTTCTGAACGATCCCTGTGGACCATCGATCACGCTCCAGGCGTCCATTTCCTCTATTTGCGGATCATGAATCAACTCAGGCAGCTCGGCCACCGGCGCCCAGGTTAAGTTCTCCGCGTCCAGCAACGGCGTCCACTCCGCCAGCGTCTTCGTGGCAAAGATTGAGGCGATTGCCGGCGTCAATGTTTCCGTCTGCTCCATGCGGCCCATCAACGTAGACAACCCCTCATCCTCAAGCCAGTCTTCGCGTCCGAGCGCTCGGCAAACCGGCTGCCAGTATCGGTCGCCGGTCGGCATGACCAGCATCAGCCAGCGGCCATCGGCAGTCTCGTAGGAGTTGAACAGGGGATTGCCTGGTCGAACGCGGTCGATCCGGCCCGGCTGATCCTCCAGAATCAAGCTCGCCGAAACGTCGGCGCCGATTGTCCAGGCGCCGGTGCGTTGCAGCGTGACCTCAACAACCTGACCTTCACCCGTTAAGTCTCGCAGTCGAAGCGCGGCCAGCGCGCCCGAGAGCATGTTCAGCGACGTCGCGTGGTCGCCTTGGCCTGGACGGCATGGCATCGGTGGACCGCCCGGCTCGCCAATCAAACTCATGATCCCGGAACGGGACCAGTACGCCGAGTAGTCAAACGCCGTCTTGGCATTGTCGGGACCGCGAGTCCCGTATCCGGTCAACACGACGTAGATCAGTCGTGGGTTCAATGCCATCAAGGCTTCGCTTCCAAGGTCGTAGCGGGCAATGCGCGGAGCTGTCAGATTGGTGACAAAGATGTCGGCCTCGGCCACCATTCGTTTGACAACATCGCTCGCTCCCGGTCGTTCCAGGGAGAGCGCGACGCCTCGCTTACCGCGATTGTCAAGCTCATAGGGAGCGTCCACATCTGTGTCGGGATCGAAGTTTGGGTTGCGGCCTTGCATCAACACGTGGCGCCAGGCGTCGCCGGCGGGATGCTCGATTTTCACAACATCAGCGCCCAGGTCGGCCAACAACGCAGCCGCCGACGGCGCGGCCAGCCAGTTGGCAACTTCGAGCACACGAATTCCCTCAAGCGGTGCAACCATACCGACCCCCTTCGTTAGCTTGCAGTCCGATCCTACTTGCCTGACAGCAACTCGATGCTTCGAAAGTGAAGGAGTGCGACATGCAGAATCGACCAACCGCCGCCCGCGTGCCTGATCCCGGAATTCGGGCGCTGTTCACCAGAGAAGCCCGCTGGCAGGCCTGGCTCGACGTGGAGGCCGCGCTCGCGCGCGCTGAAGCCGACCTGGGCATGATTCCAGCCGACGCGGCCGTCGAGATCGCCCAACACTGCCAGCTCGACTTGCTCAGCATCGAAAACATCGAGGCAGGACTCGCGGTCACCGCGCATCCGTTGGTCCCACTGATCTGGGAGCTGGACCGCATCCTGGGCGGAGAAGTCGGTGGTTATGTCCACTGGGGCGCGACGACTCAGAACATCACCCAGACCGGGGACATCCTCCAGTTGCGCAAAGCACACGAGATCATTCTCGACCAGATCGCTCAAGTGCTGCGATTGCTCGCTCCTCTGGCGATCGAGCATGCCGACGATCCATGCGCCGGTCGGACTCATGGGCAGCACGCCGTACCGGCGACCTTTGGCTACAAGGTCGGCGCGTGGATCGATGAACTCTGCCGACATGTCGAACGCCTTGAGGATGCTGAGCCTCGCATCTTCGTCGCGATGCTTGGCGGTGCGGCGGGAACGCTTGCTTCCTTCGGCCCGCCCGGACTCGCTGTCCAGGACGGCATGGCTGCGCACCTCGACCTCCTGCCAATGCCCGTTCCCGGAAGAACCAGCCACGATCACCACGCCGAGTACGCCGCAATCCTCGCCATGATGGCTGCAACCTGTCGCAAAATCGCCGATGAGACCTACACCTTGATGAAGCCCGAGTTCGGCGAAATCGAGGAGCCCGTCCCGCCCGGCACCGTGGGTAGCAGCACCATGCCGCAGAAGCGCAATCCAAAGCTGTCGCAGGACATCCGTGCGGCGGCCGCCCAGGTCACCGCGCTGTTTCCGCTCGCGCTCGACGCGATGCGCACCGAGCACGAAGCCGACGGCTCGACCAGCGTCATGATCGAGCGCGTCATTCAGGGTTCGATCGAACTGGTCGGCGACATCCTCTCTCGTTTGATATTGCTGGTCGACGGCATCGACGTGAAGCCGGCGCGAATGCGCCAGAATCTCGACCTGTCCGGCGGACTGATCATGAGCGAGAACATCATGCTCGCTCTGGGAGAGCGAGTCGGACGCCAACGAGCCCACGACATCGTCTACGAGCACGCGCAGGACGCTGCGATACAACACGTTTCATTCCGTGATCTCCTCGTCTCCGACCAGGAGGTCCGAAGCCACTTGTCCGAGGACGAGTTAGATGGCCTGCTGGATGCCGCGAGCTACACAGGCGCATGCGGCGAAATCGCGAGAACCCAGGCAGCGCGGGCGATTGAAGTCGCAGAGCGCCTAGACTCAGCCCAAAGTTGAGCAACTCCGAAGAGTAGAAGCGAGCGAATCATGTTGAAGTGGATCGTCCCAGTCACAAAGAAGGAGGGCGTGGAACGAGAGTCGTTCTATGAGTTCTGGCGCTGCATTCATGCGCCGCACGTCGCCAATCTGGCCAAGCCGGACCGCTATTGCGTCACCTTCTTCGAGAGTGTTGGCTCGCTCGGAGGCCCGCCAGCCACAGACGACATGCCTTACGACGGCATGGCTGAGCTCTGGTTCCGAGACTTCGAGCACTTCGGCGAGGCCTTCGGAGAGCATCGCGGCGCTCTGCGTTCGATTGACGGATTCGGTGAGCTGATCGAGCCCACGTCCGACGCCCTGTTCACCACCGAGAATCTGATCGTCGATGCGACCACGCCCGACAACGCACTCAAGTGGGTGGCATTTGTCAAGCGAGGTGAGGGCGTCACGCGTGAGCAACTCTTCGCCGCATGGACCGACGGACACTCGCCGCGAGTGGCCAACACCATCGGTCGCACGAACGGCGCCTGCCTCAGGTACACGACGTCGCATGCCAATCAGGGCGCCGACGGTGGCCCGTGGGACGGCATCGCCTCGCTCTGGTACTCCGACTCAGAAGCCTCAGCGAAGGGATTGCCGCCCTCCGACGAGCCCGGCGACCCGTTCCCAGCGCTGATCGACGGACCAGCCTCCGTCATCCTTCAGGGCCGCGAAATCACGGTCGTCTCCTAGACTCTCAACAACAGACACGAACGGAGCCGCAAATGCGTTTTGGCATCTTCTACGAGCACCAACTGCCCAAGCCGTGGGGCGATGGTCAGGAACAGCAACTCTTCCAGGATGCGCTGGATCAGGTTGAGCTGGCCGACCAACTCGGCATTGACCACGCCTGGGAAGTGGAGCACCACTTCCTCGAGGAGTACTCCCACTCCTCCGCACCCGAGGTATTCCTGGCCGCCGCGTCTCAGCGGACCAAGAACATCCGCCTTGGTCATGGCATTGTGCTAATGCCTCCCGGCTACAACCACCCGGCGCGCGTCGCAGAGCGGATCGCAACGCTCGACCTCGTGTCCAATGGCCGAGTTGAATTCGGTACCGGTGAATCCGCATCCCGAGCCGAGCTCGAGGGTTACATGGTCAATCCGGAAGAACGCCGCTCGATGTGGCTCGAGACCGTCGAGCAGGTCGCCAACATGCTCGCGATGAACCCGTATCCGGGCTTCGAAGGCAAGTACTTCTCGATGCCGACTCGAAACGTCGTGCCCAAGCCGGTGCAGCGACCTCACCCACCGCTGTGGGTCGCCTGCTCCAACCGCGACACCATCCACCTCGCGGCCAAGCTAGGCATCGGCGCATTGACCTTCGCCTTCATCGACCCCGAAGAAGCACAGCACTGGGTCAACGACTACTACGAGACGCTGAAGACTGAGTGCGTGCCGATCGGTCACACGGTCAACGCGAACATCGCCATGGTCTCATCGTTCTCGGTTCACCCCGACGCGGCGGAGGCCGAGGCTCGCGGCGGCGACGGCTTCCGTTTCTTCCAGTATGCGCTGGGTCACCACTACGCCGCCGGGATGCACAAGCCGGGCCGAACCAACGTCTGGAAGGCCTGGGAACAGGTTCGCGACACCTGGCCGCGGCAGGGCGGTGAGGGCGGCATTGGCACTCCCGACGAACTGCGCGAACACCTGCGCATCTTCGCCGAGTGTGGTGTCGACCAGTCAGTCTTCATCCAGCAGGCCGGCAACAACAAGCATGATCACATCTGCGAATCGCTTGAGATCTTCGCGCGCGACGTGATGCCCGAGTTCAAGGAATTCGAGGCAGAGCGCGTGGCACGCAAGGACGAAGAACTCGCGCCGTACATCGAGGAAGCGTTCAAGCGCAAAGCCGATCGCAACGAGATGATGGCCGAACTCTCCGACGATGAGATTCCGGTCTACGGACCTTACGGATTCGACGTCGTCGCCAGCGAGACGCAGTCCGAGCAGGAGTACAAGAACGAAGCAGCCGAAGCCCGCGCCCGCGAGCAGATGGAACGCTTCGAGGAAATGAAAAAGACCGCCAACCTCGCCGTCGAGCTGGGAGCGTCGGACTAACCGCGTTGACAACCACTTCCAGCGGATTACGCTGACGTCAGTCGGCAAGGCCTCTTGATCACGGTCTGTTGACCCCCGCAAGGGGGTCAGCCGGCTCCAATCCGGCATTGGTGTTGCGTCTTCCTTCAATTTGACTTTGCTCCAGCCTCAACCGACAATGAGCCTGGTCGGCAAGGCTGCCTCTCTGGCTCTATTGGTCCCTTCGGGGACCAGCCGGCTGCTCCTATGCACATTCTTTACCTTGATGAGTCTGGTGCCACCAAAGAGTCGCGCTATTTCTGCGTCGCAGGTGTCTCGGTCTTTGAGCGCGAAACCTACTTCCTGACCAAAGAACTTGATTCCATTCAGAATCGAATCTTTCCCACCTGGAATGAACCTGCA
The DNA here is from genome assembly GCA_965232875.1 of Dehalococcoidia bacterium. GTDB lineage: Bacteria > Chloroflexota > Dehalococcoidia > Bin125 > Bin125 > Bin125. Next base: position 1,577,460 of record OZ247431.1, read on the forward strand.
GAATTCCATGCGTCCCGTTTGCACCGGGCTGCCGAAAAGCTGCCGCCTCCGTTCAACCAACTTTCACCCGAAGAACGAGAGGATGTTCGCGATTCGGTGTTGCGAATCATTGGTGACTCGCATGTCCGGATCTTTGCGATCGCCCTTGAGAAGTCATACACATCGGAAGATCCTTACGAGCGTTGTTTCGAGGAGATCGTCAGCCGCTTCGACCGAATGCTCAATCGGTTGTACCAACAGGATGATCAGCAGCGAGGATTGGTAGTTGTGGCTCAGTCCAGCTACCAGAACAACCTTGAGGTGCTTGCTCGAAGAATCTGGTCAACCGGACATCGCTGGGGTGATCTGCGCAATATGGCCGACGTTCCGTTCTTTGCCCCTGCCAAGAACACGCGGCTTTTGCAGCTGGCAGATTTTGTTTCTCATGCCGTCTATCGCAGATTCGAGAGTGGCGATACTCGGATGTTTGATCGCATCTCGCATCGAGTGGATTCTGACGAGGGAGTTATCCACGGATTGGCCCATCTTGCCCTCGATAGGCGCTCATGCTCGTGCCCCGCATGTTTCCAGCACAGAAGCAGACAGAGCATCGATGACTAGTCGAGACGGAGTTTGTGGCAATTCTAGCCAGTCGTGACCGACGACAAGAATCTCTGCACGATCTCCGCCGTCCGGCCTGGGTACTGGACATGCGGCCAGTGACCGCTGTTGTTCCAGACGTGTACGTCGGCGTCGGGGAACGTTTCTCGCTGGCGCTCCGCGTAACGCCATGAGATGTACGGGTCGCGACGACCCCAGATGACCAACGCCGGCTTCCCTTGCGGAGCAAGCGCTTGTCCGAGCATCGGACTGCCTGGTTCATCGGTGTTTCTGTACAGCTTCAAGGTCGCTCGGCGGGTGTGCTTCTCGTCTTCGTCGATCAATTCGTCGAGCCATCGCGAATCAAGTCCGCGAATGTTCCCACGACGCATCCACAGCTTGAACAACGGACGAGTCGTGCCGGCTTGGATGGCCTCGCCGATGCGCGGCATCCGCCACAGCCTCCCCAGTAGGTGCCAGCGATAATCCGCCAGGACCCCAGTGTCGATCAGTACGACCGATGCGAACTTGTGCGGGTTCATCGCCGCCCACATCAAACCGATCGGCCCGCCGAAATCGTGCAGCACCAGATGCGCCCGCTCGACGCCCAACTGATCCAGCGCCGGCGACAACCAAGTCTGATAGCCCTCGATCGAATAGGGAAAGTCCCTCGGTTTGTCGGCCCGACCGAAGCCCGGCAGATCGATCGCGATTGAGCGAACCACCTGCTCCGTCTCCGGCAACAACCACTGAAAGTCACGACCCGATCCTGGCACTCCGTGCAGGCAAACGACAGCTTCATTGCTGTCGCTGTCGCTTGCACTCGTGATCACGCCGTCGACGCCACTGATCGACAGTCGCGATTCTCGGAGCTCAGACATTTGAAGCACTTCGCGGAGCAGACGGCGAGCGCTGGTCGCTCGGTTCAGTCAGGATGTTCCGCGCAGCGGACACGGTTGGCGGCTCGTCCGATGGCTGAGGTGGCGCATCGCTCTGGATCGTGGTCACGCACCAGGGACAGACCCGCCAACTGGGATCGAGCACTCGCTCGCACGACGAGCACGACATCCGCAGCGGCATCGCACAGCGTGGACATGCCAGGTAATCGGGAGCGATCTCGCATCCGCATCGCGGACAGGGGGGCTGCTGCTCCAACTCGCGTAGCAAGGCGCTCGACTCGAGCCGGTGTTCCTCTGCTTCCTGCAATGTCAAGGGTGGTCGGAGGACCCGATAGACCACGAGGCCAGGGAAGTTGAAGATCAGCACGATCAACGTGAAAACCAGTTGCGCCATCGGCTCACTCGTGCGCTGATGTATGTCCCGCGCAGTCCAGACCACGGCCGAGAGCCAGAGCACAAGAAAGTAGGCGCCAACGATCAGCGCCAGGATCAGTCCGGTGTTTTCGGGAGAGCCCCCCGGCCAGGAGATGCCCACTCCGTCGAGCATGGTTCGCCTCGTCTGCACCCCGCTTGAGCCACTATACGCCGAAGCCGAGGGTATGCTCGCAGCGATGACTGAAATTTCACCGTCCGGTCTCAGTTCGGTACGCAAGCCGCTCGATCTTGATCACCTCAACGAGGCGCAGCGAGCGGCAGTAACCCATCCACACGGCGCCCTACTCGTCATTGCCGGGCCCGGTTCGGGCAAGACCAGGGTGATCACCCACCGAATCGCCTGGCTGATCGAACAGGGCATCCCGCCCTGGCGAATCCTTGCGGTCACGTTCACAAATCGAGCAGCCCGCGAGATGGGAGAGCGTGTGGCTTCGCTTCGGAGCCCAGAGGCTGAAGGCACACTCTGGCTTGGGACCTTCCACCGAATATGCGTCCGCATGCTGAAGGCTCATGGGTCGTCAATAGGGATTCCTGAGAATTTCTCGATTTTCGATAGATCTGACCAGCTTTATGTGGTCCGAAACGCCCTCCAGGAACTCGGATTCGATAATCGGTCCCTGATGAAACCGAACGCAGTACTCAATCGAATCTCGCGGGCCAAGTCCGAAGGCGTGTCGTTGCGAGACTTTGAGGGCGGAATCGAGACATACGAGGACGAAATCGCAGCTCGCGTCTGGGAGCGCTACAGATCCGCACTAGCGCGAGATCTGGCGCTCGACTTTGACGACCTCTTGCTCCAATCTTTGCGGATGCTAAGTGAGCGAAACGAAATTCGACGGGTTTACGAAGAGCGTTTCGAGTCCGTTCTAGTTGACGAGTTTCAGGACACATCAGTCGTCCAGTATCACCTTGCTCGCGCATGGTCGGCCGGCAGCGGCAATCTGACCGTAGTTGGCGATCCAGACCAAATGATCTACACGTGGCGTGCCGCAGATATCCGCAATCTAGCTTCCTTCCGCCGCGACTTCGCAGACCACAGTGAGGTTGAACTCAACACGAACTATCGCTCCACGCAGCAAATCCTCGATGTGGCAAACGAAGTGATCTCGCGAGCATCTAACCGCGCTAAGCGTCGCCTTGAAACACCCAATCACGATGGTGCAATCCCGAAGGTCCACGAAGCGTACAGCGAGACCGACGAGGCGACCTACGTTTGCGATGTGGTTGAGGCCAATCTATCTGCAGGGACATACGCGCTGGGGGGCTTTGCTGTTCTCTACCGCACCAACGCTCAGTCGCGGGCTTTCGAAGAAGCGCTCATCCATCGCAACATCCCCTACCGGCTTCCTGGGGCAACCCGCTTCTACGATCGACGAGAGATCCGCGACTTGATCGCTTATCTGAGGGTTCTCAGAAACGCGCATGATGCGGCTGCCTTCGGACGTATAGTCAATGTTCCGAAACGTGGCATTGGACAGCGAACTACCCAAGCGCTGGAGACCTGGTCGGTTACTCATGCGAAGTCCTTGTTCCAAGCGGCGTCCGCGGCCGCGGGAATCGACCTCGAGCTTCTAGGTCGCTCTTTCGCGCCACCGCCAATCTCAAGAAGGAGTAGCCAGCAGTTGAGACGACTGGTCAACTTGATTGAGGACATCTCTAAAGGAGCGGCGAGAGTCCCACTTTCGGACACCCTGCTGAGAGTCATTGAAAGCATTGGATATCAGGAATGGCTGTTGAAGACGACAGACGATCACAGCGAATTCGAAAGTCGATGGCAGAATGTGAAGGAACTGATCACAGTCACCGAAAGGTACGAGGAAACATCACCGATCGAGGCACTCGATGCGTTTCTCTTCGATGTCTCTCTCCTGATGGACGAAGACGACCTTTCTGGTCAGCCTGCCGACGCGGTAACGCTCATCAATCTGCATCAAGCCAAGGGTCTCGAGTTTCCAGTCGTTTTCTTGACAGGCATGGAAGAAGAGATTCTCCCTCACGCCCGTTCGATCGACGATCCTAAAGGACTGGAAGAAGAACGACGCCTCTGCTATGTCGGCATGACTCGCGCCATGCGCGAGCTGCACCTGCTCTATGCGTTCCGTCGCGCATACCAGGGACGCTCAGGACACAATCCGCCGTCCCGGTTCCTGGCCGATATCCCTGAAGAGCTCGTACAGCGGCATCAACGCCAGCAGGCTCAGGTCGGCGCGGACGTCAGACCGGCCCGCAACCGAACTGTCCGTTGGGACGACTTCGACAGTTTCGATCCGGAGCCAGCCACTGCACCAACGGTTGGCCTGAATCCGGGTGACGAGGTCTCGCACGAAGTCTTCGGACACGGGGTAGTGATCTCGTTGCGCACAATCGGTGAGGATGCAGAAGTCACAGTCCGATTCGCCGACATCGGCGTGAAACGCCTGCTCGCATCCGTGGCCAATCTGAGCCACGCTTAGCGCAATCTCCCGTTCTGAGCCAAGCGCCAGCCGACGCCGTCATTCCCGTGCTTGACGCGGGAATCTCGCCGAACTCCGCTCACACGTAGAACCCGGCGCTGACAGAAGGCCGTTCGCCGGTTCAGTTACTCAGACGCCGTCTGGCCCGCCGTGAGATACCCGCAACAAGTGCGTGAATGACGATTGCTGGCGTCCAAGGCGTATTCACCCGCACCAACCTAAGTCGACTCGTCACCAGACCTCTCCGCCGACCTGACACCGCGCTCGAATGCCCCCAACGCATCACGCAGAGCATCCTCCGCCGACACATCCAACTCCCGCGCTTCCTGCACGAGATTCAGCAGACGCTCTCCGAGCTCAACAGCGCCTACCGGTTCACGCGCAAAGCCGTTGCGCTCTGCCCGCCCAAGAATCGACTGCGCACGCGCCAACGCTGGCAATGTCCGAGGCACACCATCCAACACCGACTCCCGATTCGGACGCTCCCGTGCCTTAAGCCGTTCCCAGGCGCCTTCGACCAACTTGGGAGTATTGGCGGTGCCGTCGCCAAACACGTGCGGATGTCGTCGTACCAGCTTTGCCCGGATCCCTTCGGAGACATCGTCGATGCTGAAGTCGCCCGCCTGCTCAGCTAGTTTCGCGTGCAGCACGACCTGCATCAGCAGATCACCAAGCTCTTCACACAACTCCGCAGGATCGCCCGAGGCGATCGCCTCAAGCACTTCGTAGGTTTCTTCCAGCAAATGCGGACGCAGACTGTCATGCGTTTGTGCGTTGTCCCACGGGCATCCATCCACCGGGTCGCGCAGACGATCCATGACACCGCGCACGCCATCAGGAGCATCCCGAACATCAAACAGCGGAATCGGATCAACAACCAGCACCTCAACGTCCGAGAGATTCTGACCCACGATGTCCGCAATGGTGCTCATGCGGACTGACAAATCCGAGTCGATCAATCTCAGCTCATGAGTCAATGGATAGTGCCGCAACGCGCTCGCAACTTGCGTTGGGTCGTCTATCAGGACCACCAGGTGACCAGTCGTGACTGGTGATTCTCCGCTGGAGGCGCAAGCAATGACCAGGGTCTTAGCTTCATCGAGACCGGCAATCTCGATGATCTGGGACAGGTTGATTGGCATCATCGACTCCGAGGCCCGTTACGCTCATTCCGACGTATGAATCCTATCGCCCAACTCGTGCTGCTTAGGCTGTTGCGCACCGCTGCCGAGGTCGCGCTGGCACTGGCGCTGTTCACGCTTCCCATCGCCTTCACGGTCCGCTACGCCACATCCTCAGCCTCATGGTGGGAACGTGGATTCGAACGCTACGACGCCACGGGGCGCACCGGTTTGCCCCAAGACGAAGTGCTCAGGGTGGCGCAGGAGACTCGCGACTACCTGCTCAATGACGAAGACCGACTCGACGTCAGCGCGGCCGGATCGTCCTTCTACAGCGAGCGAGAGATCCTCCACATGATCGACGTCAAGCGGCTCATGGCGCGCACGTTCGATGCCGGTTGGGCCGCGCTCGGATTCATCATCGCGTTCGTGGCAATCACTCTTGTGCGATCGGGCAAGCGAGCCGCTTCGTCATTGGCGAGGTCGGTCCTGACTGCCTGTGGAATCGTGGCACTACTGGTCGTCGTTCTCGGCGTCATCGGCATCACCGGCTTTGACGCCGCGTTCCGCAACTTCCATCTGTTGTTCTTCACCAACGATCTTTGGCAGCTCAGTTCGCGAGACGGGCTGATCCAGCTCTTCCCCCAACGCTTCTTCTTCGACACCACGCTGCTAATCGGCGGAGTCACTCTGATCTTCGTCATCGCGGCAGGCGGTATCTCAGCCGTCTACCTGTGGCGCGAACGTCGACGCGAACAACTCAACATCAGTTAGGAGTCAGGGAGCCTCATACACGCCCGGCTCGTACCATCCTGAGCCGAAGAGCAGTCCGTCGTGCCTGACGATCCAGGTGTGTTTCTGTTCGTCCTGACCGGTATCCGGATTGCCAAACACATAGCTGACCCATCCGTTCTCGGTGATGGCCAGGAACGCCGAGCCAAAGTCAAAGCCGGTGACATCAGTTCCCCGATCCTGCAACAGCTCCCCAACCAGGTCTGGTCGCGTGGGATGAGCAATGAACTTGCCCTCGGCGTTGTCGGGTGAGTTGTAGTACTCGAGCGTGGCTTCACGGCCTAGGGTCTGTTCACATGGGGAAGCGAACAGCCGCATGGGTGGTTTAGGGCATTGTCGATGGGGAGGGGGACCCCCTCAGCCCCCGTTCAAGCCGGGGCAGGCTCTTCGGCAACTCCCCCGGCAAGGGTGAGCGGGGAATGCTGGCGCGCCAAGCATGGGTTGTCAGCATCGATGTGAACACGGCCTAGTTCAACGCGCCCATACCTCCGCCGCCACAACCGCAGGAACCACGACCGCAAGCGCAGCCGCCGCCTGTCGGCATCGCTTCGGCAGCCTCCATGTCGGCGAACTCGCCGGCGACCGAGACCATGGCCGCAGTCAGCACTTTCTGCGCCACTGTGCCGCAGGCGTGCTCAAACGGCTCAGCAGCGGCGCTCATCGGTCGCAGCTTGACGAATTTCTCGTTGCAGGGACGGCAATAGTACTCGTACATCGGCATTGAAGACGCTCCGGATTGTTGTTCAGCTTCTGCATGCAGAATACGAAACGAGAGTTGACGATCAACGATGCCCATCGGGAATACACTCAGCGGTACCCCCCGTAGCTCAGGGGATAGAGCGGCGGTTTCCTAAACCGTGCGCGGAGGTTCGATTCCTCCCGGGGGGACCAGGAAAGTCAGTCGTTCGGCGATCAAGCCGACTCTGGGCGCTGGATGTCCTTGATCAACAACATGAGCGTCAGATCATCGATTGGCGAGGCTTCGAAGTCGAAGTGTCTATAGAAGCTCGCTGCCTGCCAGTCTTTGGCATGGACCAAGACCAATCGCAAGCCGGTGAGCTGGGACACTTCCACCGCCTTGAGCAGAAAGTGCTTTAGCAACGCTGAAGCCAATCCCTGGTTCTGGTGATCGCGGTCCACGGCCAGTCGACCCAAGAGCATCGCCGGCAACGGATCCGGTTGGTTGCGTCTGATCCGGCCGGGCGCCTCGTCGCGGGCGAGCGCCGCGGTGCTGGACCCGTAGTAGGCCACGACGCGTTGGCCGTCAGTCACGACCCAGGTGCGGCTGGATCCTTCTCCTTGATTGCGCAGCGCCCTTCGGAGCAGCCAGTCGTTGAGCGGCTCGTCGCCGCAATCGAAGCGCTCCAGCCTGTGATCCGCAGTGAGAAGCTCTGGTCCCCGATACGCGCTCACTCAGATTCCAATATTGAGGGCTGGTCAAGCAGAGCTGCGAGCCTCGGTTTGGGCGCCACCGGTCGATCAAGAATCTCCTGTAACTCGTCCCATGCGCTGGCAGACAGGACGAAGAGCCGCCGATCAGCGAGATCATCAATCGCGGCCGCGAGGGTTTGTCTGACGACGTACTCGTTCAGCGACATTCCGCTATGTTCAAGCGCTCTGCGCACCAACCGATCGTCGGCTGGGGACACGCGGATCGACCATCGCTCGGTTTTGGTCTCGGTAGGCATATGATGATTGTACGTCGATTTGCCGTACATTGCACGGACCATCGACAGTTTCCGGGATCAGGCCAGCCTTGACCTTAGGGAGCGTCTCGCAACGCCGACTCCAACATCGCCGCCTGGCCCAATAGCGTCTCGTCGTGACCGAAGCGGCCGACCAGCGACAATCCCAGCGGCAAGCCGTCCACATCGCCGAACGGCAGCGAGATGACCGGCATGCCCGCGTGCGTCCAGGGCAGATTCATTGCCGGATTGCCGGTTGACGCGAGCCCTCTGGGCGCAGGCCCCACTGCCGACGGCGCCAACCAAACATCGATTCCGGCGCGGTCCATGCGTTCATGCAATCGCTGGCGTAGCGCGATCCGGCTGGCTCGCCCGGCCTCGGCATCGGCCCTGGGTATGGCCAGCCCTGTCTCATAGAGCTCAGCGCTTTGCGGCCTGAACATCGATCCATACGTTGCGTATCGCTCGGTGTGTGTTTCGGCGAACTCGGAGGCGTTGAGATCGGCGTGCCGCTTGTTGATGTCGGCAATGTCGTGCAGCGTCATGACTTCTTCGACGGCCAGTCCCGCTGCGCCGAGGCGCGCAGACGCTTGCTCCAGCGCGGCGTGCATCTCGGGTCCCGACTGTTCGAGAAACGCACCCGCCGGAACGCCGATGTTCGGCGCGGACGCTTCAGTGTCCTCACCCTCGCGCCAACCGAGCAGCACGGTCGAGGCCACTAACGCAGCGTCGGCGACTGAGTGGACGAAGTAGCCAATCGTGTCCACCGACGGCGAGTAGTACAACGTGCCGCCGGTTGGAATGCGGTCGTATGAGGGCTTGAATCCGACCACGCCGCAGAACGATGCGGGCCTGATCACCGATCCCACTGTCTGCGATCCCAGCGCCAGCGGCGCGATGCCCGCCGCGACCGCGGCCGCCGAGCCGCTGCTCGATCCGCCGGGTGTGTGCGCGCGATTGTGCGGATTGGCCGTTGCGCCAGGCGCGAAGTAGGCAAACTCAGTCGTGACCGCCTTGCCCAGGACCAGGGCGCCCGCCTCGCGCAAACGCGCAACCACATCGGCCTCGCGACCGCTGAACGACTCCGGCGGGACGGCCGAGCCAGCCCGCGTCGGCATGCGGGAGACGTTGAAGATGTCCTTGACCGCCACCATCGCCCCAAACAACGGCGGACGCAGCGACGGCGTCGGCCAGCGATCGACGATGTCGGCGGCTTCCGATGACAGCCGCTCACGCAGTCGCGGGTCTGGCAAGATGGCGCGAACCGACGGATTGACCAACTCAAGTCGTTCGAGCGTCAGCGCGATCAGGTCCTGCAGCGGAAGCTCGCCGGACCTTGTCGCGCTGACCTGTTCAGTCAGGGACAACGGAGCGACGAGCTCTGGATCGCTGGAAGTAGACACCGGACGTACCTGTCAGCCCTGGCTAGAAGCCGAGGCCCTCCTTGCCCTGCATCGAACGACCGACGTTGATCTGGCCCAGGTGGTTGTTCGAGTGGTTGATGATCACCTGTCCAATAATCTCCCACTTCGGCAGCTCGCCCTGCGGCACGATACGTGTGATCGAGTTGAGATAGTCCAGCGGCATGTCGGCGATACGCGGCACGATGACGTCGGCGACGTCGTTGAGGTAGCCGGCGATCACTGCGCCTTCCGGGAAGACCCAGCTAGCGACTTCGTCGTAACTCGTGCCGGTTCCCTGGTCGACCTTCGGCAAACCCCACTCCTCGTGCAGATTCTTCGCCAACCAGATCGGCTTTTCACGCTCGAATGCGAAGTGGATCAGATTGTCGGCGGTCCTGGCGATGTGCCAGGCCTCGAAGCCGATGCAGTTCTGACCCTCGTGCGTGCGGAAGTGAACCTCTTCCTGTGATAGGTCTTCCATCGACTGCACCGTCCAGCGCAGCGCGCGATCGGTGAATTTGGCCAGCGACTCAGATAGCGGGTTGTCTGCCATTGCGATGCCCTTCAGAATCCCATCGGGGATATGTTGTGTTCTTTGGTGAACGTTACTTGACGAGCTGGGATAGGGCGTCTGCCCAGGCGACATCATCGTCGGTATCGACCGAGACTTGATGCAAGTCGACGCCGAGGCCTGTCTGCTCGTCGAGGTGCGCCGCGCAGTCCTGCAACGAGCCTCGCCGAGAGAACTTCGGAGCGATCTCCATCGCAATCTCTGTCGCGGCGCCCACACCACCGTCCCGCCACGCTTCGCGCATCGCCGCAACCTCTTCGGCAAAGCCCTGGCGCTCGAACTGGTGGAAGTATCCGGGTCCGTTGCGAACCGCGAAGAACGCGAGGCCCTGGGCGAATCCGCGATCGATCTCAGCCTGCCGTTCCGGGTCGAGCAACACTGTCGCTGAGCCGGCAGAGCGCACCTCGACCGCATCGTCGGGTCGTCCGAACTCGCCGCACCACTGTTTCACCTGCTGGACCGATTCCTGAACCCGATCATTTGGAATCCAGGTCGGCATCCAGCCATCGGCCAGCTCGGCCGTCATCTTGACCGACGTTGGGTGCAACGAGGCGAGATGAATCTGCGCTGTTGGTTGGCCTGGAATCATACCGCTGACCAGGGCGCGCTCGACATGGATTGTCGGCCCGTCGTAGTCGAATCGCTGGCGTGACCAGTACAGCCGGATGAGCTCCACCGCTTCCCGAATTCGAGCAAATGGACGCTCGAACTTGACACCGTGGAATCGCTCAATCGCACCCGGCGCGCTCGCGCCGAGGCCGATCACAACACGCCCGCCCGACAGTTGGTCAACCGTGCCAAAGCTCTGCGCCAGCGTTGCCGGGGTGCGAGAGAAGACATTGACTATCGAGGATGCGATTCGCACATTGTTGGTCTCATGCGCGAGTAGCGCCATGCCCGTGAAGGCGTCGTGTCCGTAGCCCTCAAGCACCGAGAGCGTGTCGACGCCGATTTCATCGGCCAGCCGGGCCCGCGCGAGGAATGTATCGACGAAGTCGGGGTTCCAGGGCAGACTTACAGAGATTCTTCGCCGGGGAGATGATTGCGCGGATGTCATAGCCAGGGGTCTCCTTCACTCACCGTCGCAGACAACAACCAGATTTTGATGACGCAACGCACTTTGCCGTCGGGGTCCACGACTCGATCATCGTTCTGTAAATCGCGAATGACGTTCTCCATCATTCGCTCGCGACCTGACGGCAGAAAGCCGAACGCAGACAACATTTGCCACCAGGCGTCGAAACTCTCCCACCAGAGCTCACGCTCGATCTCCTCGATCGTGACATCGTCCAGTCTGCGTCCGTCTACTTCGCACAACAACGCCAGTTGGACTGCGTGCCTGGGATCGAATTGCAACTCAACTTCCGGCCAGGCGACACCGCGCCGCTCGAGTAGGCCGAGCAGTCGCATTCCCGGTGAGCCAAAGAACGGATTGCCGATGATGGTCGCGGCCACTCGTCCGCCAAGGCGCGTCAGTCGCGTCGCTTCCTTGAGCATCTGTTGTGGTCGCTCCGAATAGGGCAACACCAGTCCGAGTCCGACCGCGCTGGCCGAACGATCTCGGAGGCTCGTGGCTACAGCGTCTTCCTGGACAAACCGAGGTTGAATCGGCGAGAGCCGAAATCGCTCCCTGGCTAGCTGAAGCTGCACTCTTGACAGGTCCACTCCGACCAGACTGCCATTCGGCACTAACGGCTCGGCATGGGCAGCTACTGCTCCGGAACCGCAGCCAAGGTCGACGAAGTCATCATGCTCGGAGAGATTGAGGCGCTGCACCAACTCGGAAGCGGCCAGGTTGATCAGTTCTGTTGCGGAGGCCTCGTAGCTTGCTCCGCTAACATTGAAATTCTCGGCGATATCCTCGTTGCGCACTTGCTCCGCCTTTCAGTCCAATCGCAATCGAGTCAGACCAATCGCAAACGAGTCCACCGATGTCTCACGATACCCCGCTCGTGATTGCACACCGAACCACGATGGGACACGCGCCCGAGAACACCTTGCTGGGCATCCGCCAAGCGCTAGATATGGATTGTGACGGAGTCGAGATCGATGTTCAGTTGAGCGCGGATGGCGTACCTGTGCTGATTCACGACGACTTGCTGGACCGCACCACGAATGGGTCGGGGCCGGTCGGCGAAGCGGCGTTGGCAGCACTGCGCGCGCTCGACGCTGGTCAAGGAGAGCAGATCCCCACTCTGCGCGAAGCGCTTGAGCTGATTGACGGTCAAATGCTATTCGTGATCGAACTCAAGATCGCCGCCGGCGCCAATGTGCCGGACCTGTGCCAGGCGGTGTTAGAGGAAGTCGTGAGAGTCGACGCGTTGCCTTGGTCCTGGCTCTGGAGCTTTGACTCGGATGCGGTGATTGAACTCGCCCGGCGGGCGCCTTCGGGCCGACGGATCGCTCATCTCTGTCTCTCGCCGACACCGGAAGTCTGGCAGATAGCCGCTGAACACCAGCTCGACGGCATATCGATGCACTCAACGGGTTTGACGCAGAGCAACGTGGAGGCCTGTCGTGCTCACGACATGGCGGCGTTTGTCTGGACAGTGAATGAAGTCGAAGACATCCGTCGTTGCGCCGAACTCGGAGCGACAGGAATTGTCGGGGATTTCCCCGAGCGCATTCGAGCCGCAGTCTGAGCCGACCCAAGCGTCAAGATCGCCTAGATCGCCTAGAACTCCTTCAACGCGGCTTCGCGGTCGCCGTGAATCGGGATGAGCTCGGCAAAGCCTGAGTACTTGAACACATCGTTGACATGGTCCTTCACGGCGCAGATGACCAGTTTGCCCGCAGCATCGCCCGCGCGCTTTGACGCCATCAGCAACACCCGCAGGCCCGCAGACGAGATGTAGTCCACCGCCTCGCAGTTCAGCAAGATCTTGCTTTGGCCCTCAGCGATCCGGCCGAGCAGCGAGTCTTCATATTCCTTGGCGGTCGCTCCGTCGATTCGGCCCGTTGGGTTGAGGACCAGAACGTCGTCGTCGAATTCGGGTTGCAGGTCAAGCATGATCGATTTCATCCTCTCATTCCGCTGCATCAGCATAGGCAACAGTGCATGGCATCGGAGGGGGTCAGGGGGATCAGATACCTGCTATGCTCGAAGCTTACGGAGGGGTGTAGCTCAGTTTGGCAGAGCAACGGTCTCCAAAACCGTAGGTCGCGGGTTCGAGTCCTGCCACCCCTGCCAGAGCAACCAACCTTCGATGCCGAGGTGGTGGAACTGGTAGACACGCAGCGTTGAGGGCGCTGTGCTCATTGCGAGCGTAAGAGTTCGAGTCTCTTCCTCGGCACCACCCAATGGACAGCGTCGAGACGCCACTGGTACGCCTATTGGCCACTCGACAGGTACAATGTCCTCACCGAGCGGAAGTGGCGCAGCGGTAGCGCGTCTCCTTGCCAAGGAGAAGGTCGAGGGTTCGAATCCCTTCTTCCGCTCCAGAACAATGCCCTCACCAGCCTCAGCGCTGATCCTCATTCCGGGCGACGTGGCCAAGTGGTAAGGCAGGGGTCTGCAAAACCCTTATCACCGGTTCGAATCCGGTCGTCGCCTCCAACTTCCCCCGGCATCCTCCCAAACAACGACCCGTGCCACCCTTCAATCCTCGGACCGCGCTGATCGTCGTCGATATCCAGAACGACTTCGCCCACCCCAACGGATCGCTCTACGTCAACGACGCAGAGGCGGTCGTCACCTTCGCCAACGCTGCGATCTCGGAGGCAACCGAGTCCGGGGCGTTGGTCGTCTACACACAGGATTGGCATCCCGAGCACACGCCGCACTTCGAGCGCGACGGCGGCATCTGGCCCGTCCACTGCGTCGGCGACACCTGGGGCGCAGAGTTCCACGAAGACTTGACCACCGACGCCGGTCCGGTGGTCCGCAAGGGCGTGGACGGCAATGACGGCTACTCGGGCTTCACCACCCGCGACCCCGAGAGCGGAAAGCAACAAGCGACCAACCTTGAGACGCTGCTCCGTGACACAGGTATCGAGTGCTGCGTGGTGCTCGGCCTCGCCACCGACTATTGCGTCAAGGAAACCGCTGCCGATGCCCAACGCCTCGGCTTTTCCGTCATAGTCCCAACCGACGGCATTGCCGCCGTCGATCTGCAGCCAACCGATGGTCAATCGGCTATCTCCGAGCTGCGCCGTCTCGGCGTCAAAATCGAATAGTGTCCTAGTGTTCAAGCTGTGAACACGCCGCCGCCGCTCTTCGTTGACCTCTACGAGTTGACCATGGCGCAGGTCTACTACGACCGCAACATGACCGGCGAGGCCGTCTTCGAGTTGACCGCGCGCAGCTTGCCCGAGGGTTGGGACTATCTGATTGCTGCGGGTCTTGAGCGAGCGCTCAACTTCCTCGAATCGTTGCGATTTGGCGATGACGAAATCGACTACCTGTCGACGTTGCCGCAGTTTGATGCCGGATTGCTCAATCAGCTTCGCGAGTTTCGATTCACCGGCGACGTCTGGGCACCGCCCGAGGGAACGATCGTTTATCCCGATGAGCCGCTGATCCAGATCATCGCACCGCTGCCCGAAGCGCAGATCGTTGAAACAGCGATGATCAACCAGATTGCCTATCCGACGTTGGTCGCCAGCAAGGCGGCTCGCGCGGTCGAGGCAGCGGCAGGGCGTCCGGTCATCGAGTTCGGCGGACGACGCGCCCATGGCTCGGAGGCGGCCATCGAAGCATCACGCGCCACCTACATCGCAGGCTTCGACGCCACCTCATCGGTCGAAGCTGGCCGACGCTATGGCATTCCCGTGACTGGGACGATGGCGCACAGTTTCGTCCTGGCCAGTGACAGCGAGGGAGACGCGTTCGACGCGTTCACTTCTCGCTACCCGGGAACGACGCTCCTCGTCGACACATACGACTCGGCGGCGGGTGTGAACAACGCCATCAAGACGGCAAAGCGGTTCGGTCCCGGTTCCGTCGGCGCGATTCGAATCGATTCGGGCGATTTCCGCAGCGAGGCGTGGCTGGCGCGAGTCAAGCTGGACACTGTCGGACTCCAAGATGTGCGAATCATCGCCAGCGGCGGCCTCGACGAGTACCAGATCGCCGAACTCGTCGCCGCAAACGCCCCAATCGATGTCTTCGCCTGCGGAACGAATATCGTCGCTCCGCCCGATGCGGCCACGCTGGACTCGGCCTACAAGATAGTCGAGTACGAAGGACGTCATGTCGCTAAACGCTCAGCAGGCAAACCTAGCTTGCCATACCGCAAGCAGATTTGGCGCAAGGGAGATTCCGACCTCATCACTCGCTTCAATCAAAGACCGCCTATCGGCGCCGATCCGGTCCTGCAACCTGTCATGACCGACGGCCGCCAACTCGCCCGTGACGCGGCATCGCTCAACGACATCCGCACCCGTGCTGCCAGTGATCGGGGATCGCGGAGCGTCGTCATTGACCCGCTGCTGCGAACGAACGGCTGACAGTGGTGAGGCGCGTGCGCCGAATCTCGATGCTGGCCAGTGTCGGCGTGATGCTGTTCTTCATGGTGAGCCCGATCGACATCGCGACTGCCGCGCCCCTCTGTGAGGAGGAGAACGTCGAGACATGGTTCGCCAGCCGCGCGGACTGCTGGGCGGCTGGCAACGACCTCATCACCGTGTTTTCTACTCGTGATCTGACACATGCCGAGCACCTGGCCTCCGTTGCAACGGATACCCTCGAGACCATCGAAGGCTTGCTTGGCCCCACGCAGGAACCAGTGCGCGGCTTACGTCTGATCGCCTGGCCCTCATCGGAATCATCAACCCAGAGTGCAGAACCGCAACGACTCGACGGCGAATCGCTGTTCCTGGCTGCTGGCGCAGACGGCAATCACATCCGCAGCGCAATCAGCGATATCGTGGTCGATCGAGCAGCGTTCCCAAATCGTGACCAGGTTCCGCTCTGGCTCAGGATCGGACTTCGGCATTGGGTGAGAGGCGGAGAGCAGAGCGCGCTGCTCCGGCCGGCGCGCAAGATTGCCACCGATCCGGGCTATGCCTACGACCAGTATTTCTCGCCCCATTCACTCAAAACATGGCCGACGATCAAGGTCTTTCAACAGATCTACATCAGCCAGTCGCTGGCGATGCTCGCCTGGCTACTCCAGGACTGGCCCTCCGACTCGTTGAGCATGCTGTTCGCAGTGATGTCGGAAGGTCAGCCCTTCGAGACAGCGCTAGCCGAAGTCTACGAGCTAGACATCGCGACATTTGTCGTAGAATTCAGCCAACAGGCAGATCGAATCACGCAACTGTCCTGGCCGTACACCGAGTCTCCACCATGGACCAAATGGTTCACCACGGCGCGGATGATCCTCATCGTGATCGCCGTGCTGGCGCTGTTCCTCGGCTGGCGAGTCCAATGGTGGTTGCGTCGTCCCGCGGACGTGCCCAGACGGCGCGCAGGCATTGAGTTGCGCCGCGAGTTGCGCCGCTACTTGCCACGATCCGGTAGTTTCCGATTTTGATTTATCGACCTCCCAAGAGGCTCCTCGCTCACTGATAGACTGAAATCCAAACAAACACAGTTGGAGTACTACGGTATGTCCGAATCCAGAACCGACACGCCGGGAGTTGTCATCCCCATCTGGGATGACGAACTCGACGATTTCGAAACCGAAGCCACCGCCTTCCGCGCCCAAGAGCGCGAAGAGGTCGAGTTCATGCTCTACCGCCTACGACAGGGCGTCTACGGACAGCGCCAGCCCGATGTCCACATGAACCGGATCAAGCTGCCCATGGGCGGCGTGACCTCCGACCAGCTAGACGGCCTGGCGGAAGTCTGTGAGACATTCGCCCCGCTGCAAAAGGGTCATATCACGACCCGGCAGAACATTCAGGTCCACTTCGTGCCGCTCGACCAGATGCCCGACATGCTCCGGGTCCTGGGCAAGGTCGGACTCTCTTCACGCGAAGCCTGCGGTAACACCGTACGCAATGTGACCGCCGACCCCTGGGCCGGAATCATGGACGACGAGGTCTTCGACCCAACGCCGTACGCCGGGGCATTCGTCCGCTACTGGGTGCGCAGCTCGATCACGCAGCTCCTCCCCCGAAAATTCAAGGTCTACTTCACCGGCCGCGAAGCCGACTCCGCCATCGCCGCCATCCACGACCTCGCTTTTTTCTCGCAGGTGCGCGTGATCGACGGCAAAGAGGTTCGCGGTTTCCGCGTCATGGTCGGCGGTGGACTCTCGACGATGCCGAAGGAAGCGGTCACCCTGACCGACTTCGTGCCGATGTCCGAGTTCCTCACGCTTTCGGAAGCCGTGATCCGCATCTTCAACGCGGCCGACGAGCTGCGCAAGAACATCCTCAAGGCCAGGCTCAAATTCCTCGTGCACCGAGTGGGAGAAGCCGCCTTCCGCGAGATGGTCGATGAAGAGCTGAACAAAGGCTGGTCGGCTGAGACGCCGCCGCTCGAGGATCTGCTCTACCTCGATGACGAAGCGTCGGATGAACGCAAAATCTCCGTCGAGTTGCCATCGCCGAACGGCGACGCCGCTCGCTTCGAGCGCTTCCTCGCCGCCAACGTCCGACCTCAGGTCCAGGATGGCTACTCTGCCGTCGAGGCTTCAATCGACCAGGGCGACCTGACCCCCGAACAGTTCCGCGGACTCGCCGAAATCCTGCGCAAGTACGGCCGAGAGCGGGCTCGCACCACCCCGCAGCAGAACGTCGTCTTGCGCTGGATCCCCAACGACGCCGTCTACGCCGTCTGGCGCGAGCTTGACGAGCTCGGTATGGGCGCTCCCGACGCGCAGGAGATCGAAGACGTTGTCTCCTGTCCCGGCACCGACAGTTGCAAGCTGGGCATCACCTCCTCGATGGGCCTCAACCGCGCTGTCCAGGAGCGTGTCCGAGCGCTCAACATCGACGACCCGGTCACTCGCAAGATGCGCATCCACATGAGCGGCTGCCCCAATAGCTGCGGCCAGCATCACATTGCCGACATCGGCTTCCACGGGGCAGCGATCAAAGTCGGCAACCGTCAGATTCCGGCGTATCACATGTTTGTCGCCGGGACCTATCGAACCGAGGAAATGCGTCTGGGCACACTCGTCCCCAGAATCCGAATCCCGGCCAAGCGCGTGCCCGACGCCGTGGAACGCGTCATCGACCTGTACCAGTCCGATCGCGAGAGCAACGACGAACTGTTCAGCGCCTGGTTCGACCGAGCAGGCCTCGCGCCAATCCAGGAAACGCTCAACGACCTCACCCTGCCACCCGAGTTCTCCGCCGACACCCTGCCAATGTTCATCGACTGGGGCCGAGAAGACATCTACATCCTCCAACGAGGCGAAGGCGAGTGCGCCGTCTAATCCCCAAGACCTCTCCTCCAAAACCAGATCTCCTCCTCGGGAGTTGCCGACCTCTCTCCCCGCTCTCCCTTGCAGAGTCCGATGCGTAACCTCTCAACCGCCCCCGCCTCCGAGCGGGGGCCCGCTCCTTCCCCGGCTGCCGCTCGGCGGCAAAGCCTGTCTTTCGTATCTGGTCAACCGGAACCGATTCGTGCTGGTTGGGCCAAGCCAAAGCGGGTCCCCGCTCGGGGGCGGGGACGGGGGACTGAGTTTTGCACCAGTCTCTTGCAGGGGAAGCCGCCAATCTCTCTCCCCTCTCCCCCCCTTGCGGGGGGAGATGTCACAGAGTGACAGAGGGGGGGTCGGCCGCTGACGAGCAGATAGAGCCGACCGGCAAGGAACCCCCCTCTGCCTGAGCGGAAAGCCACGCGAATCTAGCCTGCAGCAATGATCACCGAACGCCGCCTCGCCCGGATGCGCCGCGTCCTCGAACACCGTCACGACGATCTCGTCGTCGTCCTTGAGAACATCCACGACGCCCACAACGCGTCCGCGATCCTGCGCAGTTGCGATGCCTTTGGCGTGGGTCGTGTCGCTCTTGTCTACACGGACCAGGTGTTTCCCGAAATCTCCAGCGGCGTCGCAGCCCAGGTCGACAAATGGCTCCAGATCGACCGCTTCGACAGCGCGGAATCTTGTGTCTCCGCACTCCACGATCAAGGCTTTTCGGTCTACTCGACGCATCTGACCGATGACGCGCAGGACTACCTCAGCATCGACTTCGCCAGGCCCTCGGCCATCGTCCTCGGCAACGAGCGCGCCGGCTGTTCCGCGGAAATGCTCGAGCTCACCGACGGCGCGATCATCGTGCCAATGGTGGGATTCGTGCAGTCCTTGAATGTCTCCGTCGCCGCCGCCGTCATCCTCGCCGAAACCGCCCGCCAGCGGCGCCCGCTCACGCCACCCTGGACTCCCGACAAATCCGCACTCCATCAAGCCTGGATCCAAAGAGAAACCAACCCCGCCCAACCAAACCCCCTCTCCCCCCGCGCGGGAGGAGATGTCACGCAGTAGCCCGCCCCGCACTTGATGCGGGGACAGAGGGAGGGTCGGCCGCTGACGACCAGATAAAGCCGACCGGCAAGTAACCCCCCTCCGCAACCAACGACACACCCAGACACTCCCGCCACGTGACAACCACATCGCAATCGGTCACTATCAGAACAAAAGTGCTGTCACGCAGGAGAGGCCAACCATGACCCACACCCCAGTCACCCCATCCACCACACCGCCGCCCACTCCCCGACGCTGCCGCCGCATCGTCCAAGCCCACCACCTCGACTGCCAGGGACTCTCCCTCGCACAGATCGCCGAGCAGCTCGGCTGCGCCCGCTCCACCGCCCACGCCTACCTGCGCGACTTCCAACTACACCGCGCTCACATCCTCCACACCGTCGCCGCCGACCGCCTGCTCGACCAGGTCTTCCGCCTCACCGAGCCCCAGACCGACCCCCAACAACACCGCCAGACCGTCGCCGCCACCCGCGAACTGCGCCTCCTGCTGACCGCCATGCCCGGCCTCCAGGAACACGAGCGACAGCAGCAGCAGCAACTCGAAACCGCACGCAACGCCTCAGCCGTCGCCCTCGCCCGGCAACGACACTACAGCGTCAGCCAGGATGGTCACCTGCGCGGCATCGGCCAAGCCGAGTTCGGCGAATGCATGCCCGAATGCCCAACCTGCCGACCCGACCTCTACGAAGGCGACAACCCCCTGCCGCCCATTAGAAACCTGAGCGACTGGGGCGCCGCCGACCCGCAAATCGAACAACGCACCGCCAACCCCCAGCCCTCCCCCGCACAGGAAAATGCACCCGACTCCTCACCCTCCCTCTCGCAGGCGGAGGGGTCCGACTCTTCACCCTCCCCCGGGCTTGACCCGGGGGAGGAGAGGGTCCCTCCTCGCCCGCCCGACGCATCAGAGCTGTCCCAACCTGGACTCAGCCAGCCTCAACCAGACCAATCCGGCGACAGACCCCCGGAATCTGGACAAATCTGGACAAACCCGGACATTCCTGAACACCAACACGACGAATCCCCTGTCCCCGACAGCGAATTCACCCCGACACCGCCAAATTCACGCCCCACACTCCGCAACATCGGCCCGGACTACCCCGCGAGTTGGGACAATCCCTTCGGCTACCCGCCGCCACCGCCCAGAGGCGACTCATTGGTCCCGCAACTCTTCTCCAACCGCTGGCTCAACCGTCGCAACTACCGCTGACCCCATGCCGCCCCATCGTCCAACCGTCGTGTAGCATCGCGTTGGACACAAATCTTCATATGCGAAGGAGCCCCGCATGGCCGACTACGCTGGCAGGCTGCCCGTGGCGACGCCTGAGTCACAGCCCTACTGGGATGGTCTCAAAGAACACAAGCTGATGCTGCCCACCTGTGACGACTGTGGGCCCCACTTCTATCCACGACCCTTCTGTCCCACGCCTGATTGTTTCAGCTGGGACATCAAGTGGACTCAAGCCTCGGGCAAGGGCAAGGTCCACACGTTTGTGATCTCGCACCAGCCAATACCCCCGTACAACAGCGAAGACAATCCGCCGCCGTACGTGATCGCCGTGATCGAGCTCGAAGAAGGCCCGCGCCTGATGTCGAATCTGATCATCGACGACCCATACACGACGACCGTCGACATGGATGTCGAGATCGTCTTTGACGACGTGACCGATGAGGTCACGTTGCCCAAGTTCAAGCCTGTTTAAGCGCCGATACCCAGTACTTCTCTGGAACGGAGACCACTCATGGATCAGATTCGACACAAGGTTGCCATCGTCGGCGCTGCTGAGACCGACGATTTAGGCCAGCTTCCGCACATGTCCCGTCTGGCGCTGCACGCGCAGGCCGCCAAGAATGCGCTCGACGACGCCGGCATGTCGCTGGCCGACGTCGACGGCCTGCTCTGCGCTGGCGCAATTCCGAATGAGGTCGCTGAGTACCTCGGCATCCAGCCGCGCTACATCGACGGCACGTCCGTCGGCGGTTGTTCCTTCATGATTCACGTCCGCCATGCTGTCGCTGCGATCATGGCCGGCTACTGCGATGTCGCCCTTGTCACCCACGGCGAGAGTGGACGCTCAGGCGTTGACGCCCCGCGCGGCGGTTCCGCCTCGTCGCCGGGCGGCCAGTACGAGGCTCCCTTCGCGATCGGCGGCGCGCCGACCACGTTCTCCATTCCAGTGCTGCGTCACTTCCACGAGTACGGCACCACGAAAGAGCACCTCGCTCACATCGCTGCGGCGACTCGCTCCTGGGCCAACCTCAACCCGATGGCGATGATGGGCAGCCATCGTCGTGCGCCCGAGCGCGGCGGCGGACCGATCACCCCGCAGGACGTGCTCAACTCGCGGATGATCTGCTACCCGTTCAACCTGCTCGACTGCTGCGTCGTCGCCGATGGCGGTGGGGCCCTGGTCCTGGTCTCGGAAGAGCGCGCCAAGGACTTCGCCAAGGACCCGGTCTACGTGCTCGGCGCCGGCGAAGCCGCAGCGCACTGGATGGTCTCGCAGATGCGCGACCACACGACCGCCGACGGCTACCGCATCGCCGGCGAGGCCGCCTACAAGAGCGCCGGCCTGGGCCCGCAAGACATCGACCACTGCATGTTCTACGACGCCTTCACCTTCACCCCGCTGATGGCAGCAGAAGACCTGGGTTTCGTGCCCAAGGGCGAGGGCGGCCCGTTCTTCGCCGAGACCAAGACCGGTCCCGACGGCGAGGTCATCTACAAGTCCGGCCCCGGCGGCGACTTCCCGATGAACACCAACGGCGGCGGACTTTCCTACTGTCACACGGGCATGTACGGGATGTTCGCGATCATCGAGTCGGTGCGTCAGCTCCGAGGCGAATGCGGCGACCGCCAGGTGCCCAACGTGAACGTCAGCATGGCTCACGGTCCGGGAGGCATGTTCGCCTCGGCAGGAACCCTGATCCTCGCAAACGCATAACATGGACTCATGGTCACCGAGACACGACCCGGGTTAGTCACCGCTGAGGAGTTGCTCAAGCTCGACGCACAGGGCTTCTACGGCGAGCTAATCCGGGGAGTGCTCTGCGAGATGCCTCCACCTGGCAACGAACATGGTCAGATCTGTTTGCGAATAGGATCACTGATCCTGAGATTCGTGGACGAACATCGGCTCGGAACTGCGACGAGCAATGACGCCGGTGTCCTGCTGGAACGCGAACCAGACACTGTTCGCGGACCGGACATCGCATTCTTCTCGAATCATCGGCAGCCACCAGAGACCAGGCGTCCAGGATATGCAGAGGTCCCTCCTGACCTGGTGGTTGAGGTGAGGTCCCCGAGCGACTCCATGGATGAGATCCACGACAAGGCGCTCATGTGGCTCAGTTACGATGTCCGCCTTGTCTGGGTCATCCTGCCCGACTCGCGATCCGTTGACGTGTACCGATCAAGTCGTGACATCTCGACAGTGGGGGGTGACCTTGAGCTAGATGGCGGCGATGTCCTGCCAGGCTTCCGCTGCAGCCTCGACGACATCTTCGGCCTAAGAACGCAACCCCCGCAGCAAGATTTCGGCGACCTATCAACCGCTGGCGCGTAAGGACCGCACCGGAGCATCCGGGCGACGCGCCAGCAGCACGCTGAGCGCCGCAGTCAGCAGCAGGCCGATGAAAACGATGTAGATCAGGTCGTACGATCCTCGGCTGTCGATGACAAGCCCCGACACGAACGGGCCAAAAGCGTTCAGCAACAATTGCGGCGGCGCAGTGACGGAACGGATCCGACCGACCGAGTAGCGGCCGAAGTAGTCGGGGAACGAGATTCTGTTAAGCGGCAGTTGCGCGCCGAACGCCAGGCCGTGCCAGATGGCGAAGACGAATGCCATCCAGATAGTGTCGGTCATGACAAACCAGACCAGCGAGCTCGTCGTGACGCAGATAATCAACGGCAGCGCATAGCGCACTGCAAGGCGCTGCCGCAGCTCCCCGCCGACAACGCCTCCGATGATTCCCATGCCCGCCCACAACGCCAATGCTGAGCGTGCCGTGTCGGCGTCGATCCCGTTCTGGGTCATATGTGAAACGAAGGTGAAGTTCACGGATCCGCCAACCGTCATCAGCATCGTTGTCCCGAAGAGCAGCAGCCAGAACGCCCGAGTGCGCATCGCCTCGCGCACAGTCCAGTCGGGATCACTGTCAAGCAACGACTGGCTCTCTCCCGTTGATACTGACGCGCCAGGGCGTTGTCCATCGGGATGTAGACCCACATCCTCGGGTCGGCGGCGCATGATCAATGGAGGCAGCAGGCCGATCAGGATGACGAGCAGCGCCATCAACAGGAAGGCCTCGCGTAGGCCACCGAGCCAGATGCCCGCTGTAATCACAAGCGGAAAGATCATCATCCCGCTGCGAGTGCCGACCATCGTCATGCCCATCGCCGAGCCGCGACGTCGGATGAACCAGTTGGCGATCACGACGATGACCGCGATGTCTATCACCGCCACGGTGATCCCACGGCCCAGCCCCCAGAGCAACAGGAACTGCCACAGCTCGGAGATGAACCCCAGTCCCACCAGGAGACCGGCTACGATGCCGACCGACCCGAAGAGCAACATCCGCGGCCCGTAGCGATCGGCGATCGGTCCAACAAACGTCGCGATCGCGCCGCCGCCGATTCCGCCGACCACCATCGTGAGGGCGATCGAGGCTGTGCTCCAGCCATACTCGGCTTGCAACTCAGGGGTGATGGCGCCCAGGACAGGGTTGAAAAATGAAACCGCGGCGAACGAGGACATTGACGCGGCGGCTGCAATCCACCAGCCCGCAAAGACCCTACGGAAGACGCCTCGCCTCAGTAGTCCTGGCAGGCGTTCGCGTCGACGCGGTCTTCGGTCCATGGCAGACATACGCGCCGCCCTACCCTATCAGCAGAGCGGAGGGTTGCGATGACTGAACTGGGCGGCGAGCCATTGCGCATCGCTGTGACCGTCGAGATGGACCAGAGGGCAGGTGATTCTCTACGAGCTGTCGCACCGAACGCGGAGGTCGTGCTGCTCGATAGAGACGGCGGCTGGTCGGAAGAACCAGGTCAGCTCGACGCCTTCTTCTTTTCCGAAGACCTCTACTACCTGCCCGAAGCGGCAGGCGCATTCATCAATCTGTTGGAGACATCCCCGCCGAAGTGGATGCAGACGGCCAGCACCGGTGTTGACCATGCGCTGTTTGCTTACTTGCTGGAGTCTGGCGCGATCGTGACCAACTCGCCCGGCGTGCATGGCTCAACCATTGCCGAGTATGTGTTTGCGTACATCCTCAGCCACGCGAAACAGTTACCGCAACACGCAGCCAACCAGGCGGAACGGCAATGGATTCCCCTCGAATCTGTCGAACTGACCAGCCAGACGCTGGGGATCGTCGGCTACGGGGGCATCGGCGAAGCCTGCGCACGGCTGGCCAAAGCGTTCGGGATGCGCACGATTGCAACGAAACGCCGTCCACCGAGCGATGACTTCCTTGATCAACATTTCTCACCTGATCGACTGCACGAGTTGCTCGCTGTGAGCGATTATGTCGTGCTCTGTTGTCCATTGACCGACCAGACGCTCAATTTGCTCGATGCCGACGCGCTCGCAGCCATGCAATCTCACGCGCTGCTGATCAATGTTGCCCGTGGTCGCGTGGTCGATCACGACGCACTTGGTGAATCTTTGCGAAGCGGCGCTATCGCCGCTGCCGTACTTGATGTCGCGCCGCAGGAGCCGCTTCCGCCCGGCTCTCTGCTGTGGGAACTGCCCAACTGCCAGATCACACCTCACGATTCCTGTCACGTAGATGCGTCGTACCTGCGCACTGCGGACTTCTTTTTCACAAACCTCACTCACCTGATTCAAGGTGAGCCGCTTGAGTGGGTCGTAACCGACATCGAGCTGAGCGATCCCAGCCAAGGCGACGTCTAGGAGCCCTGATGACCAGTACCAACAGCACTCATCCGCCGGGACCCCTTGCCGGTATACGCGTCCTTGATTTGACCTGGGTCCTGGCCGGGCCGTATGCGGCGATGATCCTCTGCGACCTCGGTGCCGAGGTTGTCAAGGTCGAACGGCCGCCGCATGGCGACGTAGCTCGCACGACCGGACCGTTTGTCAACAACGAGTCGATGTACTTCCAGTCGGTCAATCGGGGCAAGCGCAGCATTTCGATTGATCTGCGCTCGGACGAAGGACGAGACCTGTTTCTTCGCCTGGTTGATCAGGCCGATGTGGTCATGGAGAACTTCACCCCCGGTGTGATGGACAAGCTGGGCCTCGGGCCGGAAGCCCTGTTGGAACGCAACCCGCGATTGGTGTTTGCCTCCACATCGGGCTTCGGCCAGACCGGTCCGTGGCGAGATCGGCCGGCACTGGACATCATTGTGCAGGGGATGGGCGGTGTGATGAGCATTACCGGCTATCCCGATGAGCCGCCCGCACGACCGGGCACATCGATTGGGGATATCTGCGGCGGCCTCTACACCGCAATCGGCATCCTGGCGGCGCTGCGCGAACGGGAGCACAGTGGACTAGGGCAATCGGTCGATATCTCGATGCTCGACTGCCAGATCGCGATCCTCGAGAACGCCGTCGCGCGCTACTTCACGACAGGAACCGAGCCGGGACCGCTGGGCACTCGACATCCGTCAGCGACGCCCTTCCAGGCGTTTCCCACAGCCGACGGTTGGATGGTCGTTGCGCTGTCCTGGGGTGTCGCGACGCAGTGGGAGTTGTTCTGCGCCGAGCTTGGTCTACCTGAACTGGTCGGCGACGAACGCTTTGAGACGTCGTTCAAACGTACAGAGAACCATGCCGAGCTGGAACCGGTGCTCTTCGAAGCGACACGCAAGCAGTCAACGGACCATTGGGTTTCAGTCTTGTCCCCATACGGCATTCCCATTGGCCCGCTCAACACGATCGGCCAGGCCGTCAATCAGGAACAGATTGCAGAACGGGAAATGATCACCACCGTGCAGCACCCGATCGCCGGCGATGTCACGATGGCGGCGTCGCCGCTGAAACTGTCGCGCACTCCGGGTCGGGTCTACGGATATGGACCGATCTTCGGACAGGACACCGCAGCGGTCCTCGACGAATGGCTCGATATCCCTGACGAAGAGACAGCCAGCCTCGAAGCGGCTGGTGTCGTACTAACCAAGGGCGGTCCCGATATCGCCGCGTACCTCAGCGCCTAGGATGCCAGGTGTCCTTCAAGTCACGACTCAGCAGAGTTCGGACAGCGCTGAAGCAGCGTCTGCGGCCGGATCCGATAGAAGTTGAACTGGATGTCGTCGAGCAACTGATCGTTCAGCATCTATTGCTTGTCGAGCAGGCTTCGTTTGCTGAACTCTCGGATGCAGTGCTGGCCGCGCGACCGACGGCGGACCAACAGCAGGTTCGTCTGTCGTTGATCCGATTTGAGTCCTTCCGCCTGGTCCAACGCATCCTGCATCCCGAGCTAGAGCCTGGGAAGCAGATGTCGTTTACGCTCACTGCTGATGGTCGGCGGCTGAAACGCGTGATTCCAGACCAGCCGCGATCAAGAATCCAAACCTGGCTGTAAGTGCGAGCAATCGAAGCAAACGCATCACGAGAAGCAGGAGTAGTTGGCAATGGCGAAATTCAAGGTCTACCACGTCGATTCGCGTCCCGATCGGCAACCGCACGTGGCGGAAGCAGAACAGTTGGCCATGGCCGACGCCGAGCTGATCGCCCTGACACCCGAACAGCAGCAGGACATTCCAACGCACGTTACCGACGCCGACGGGATCATCTGCGGCTATCGACAGGTCGGCAAGGACGTCTTTGACGCAGCGCCCGATCTCAAGGTCGTCGTGCGCTATGGCATCGGCTTTGACAACATCGACTGGCAGACCGCGATTGACTACGACATCGTTGTTTGCAACATCACCGATTACTGCATCAACGAGGTGGCGACTCACGCGATGTCACTGTTGCTGGCGCTCAACCGGAAGTTGATCGCGCATAACGACGCGGCGCGTTCGGGCGACCGAGTTCCGCTGGGACCATCGGGGCCGCTCTACGGAGAGACGTTGGGATTGGTTGCCTTCGGCCACATCGCCCAACAAGCGGCGATTCGCGCGCAGGGATTCGGGCTCAACGTGATCGCGTACGACCCCTACCAGGACCCGGCAGCGGCAGAAGCGGCTGGCGTGCGACTGACCTCGCTTGAAGAGGTGATGCAGGCCGACTACGTTTCGGTGCATCCGCCGTTGAGTCCGGAGACTCGCGGGATTGTCGGCGCGGCAGAACTGGCGATGATGAAGCCGACCGCTTACCTGATCACCACCTGTCGCGGTGGCGTGGTCAGCGAATCGGCGTTGTACGACGCGCTGAAGAACGGCCAGATCGCCGGCGCGGGCGTGGATGTCTGGGATCCGGAGCCGGTACATAAGGATCACCCCTTGTTGGAGTTCGACAACGTGATCGCAACACCGCACTCGGCCTACTACTCGGACGCGTCCGCGCCGCTGCTGTTGCAACGAGTGGGCGAAGCGGCCGCCGACGTGCTGCAGGGCTACATGCCGCGATCAGTCGTCAATAGGGCAGTGCTCGACAAGGTGTCGCTGTCGCCTCACCCGGATCGTTAAGGTTCATGCGATTCAATCGTCATTGCCGTGCTCCAACGCGGCAACCTCGATGCGTGTGTGACGAATGTTCAGGTTGCGATGCGATTTCCCTGTCCAGGCCGGGGGCAGGATCCGCGGCAAGCCCGGGTATGACGGGGAAATGAGACGAACGCCTCCGGCAATGCGCTTCGTGGTTAGCTCTCCAGCAGTTCCACGTCGGCGTACCAGGCGGTGACCGTTCCGTCGCTTCCGTCGTGGTTGCGACTGACCGGCCGCCCGACAATCTGTCCCGATCGGGCGGCGATTGGTCGGTCGAACATTGGTCCATCGACGACGCAGGTGTGAAACTCACCGTTTTCGCCTAATGGATCCGTGCCATCAGGCAGGTCATCGAGCAACGATTGATCGAACCACCGCCCGGCGAAGCTGCGATCCAACTGCGATGTCGGACTGACCACCGTCACGATTGCCTTGAGGTTTGACTCCAACATGGTCTGGGCGAGCTCGGCCGTCGGACTTCCCCAGACTGGGAAGATCGCATCGAATCCTGTTCCGATGAGATTCGATTCGCGATATTCGCGAATGTCCTCAAGGAACAGATCACCGAAGGCAAGGGTGTCAGCCGTCAAGTCATCAGGAAGGTTGCGGACGCGCGTCAGGAATTGCAACATCGCCGCTTCATACGCATCGTTCGGGCATGGATACGGGATTGGGATTTCGTAGAGCGGCAGTCCCAAACGGTCTGCTTGAAGTCGCAACACTCGACGGGGCGTCGCCTGGATGGCGACGCGATCGAAGTGTGGCGTCACGGTGGTGAAGATTCCGCGAACGTCATATCGCTCGGGTTGCTGGCGCAGCACATGCAGCGCCCACGTAGAGTCTTTGCCCGATGACCAAGAGACCAGCACGGGAGTGGCATTCATGGCAGAGATTGTTCATCCATCGTGTAGGCTCTTTGCAACGTAGATGACAGTTCCAATTCCCGCTAGCGGAGGTACCTAATGCGACCGAACACGGTGAAACAGCTGTGGGCCGAGGGTAAGCCGGCGTTCGGCGCCTGGCTTGGCACCTGCTCGACGCTCGCGGCTGAGTCTATGGCTCACCAGGGCTGGGACTGGCTCGTCGTCGACGGCGAACACTCTCCCGTCGACCTCCAAACCATGATTCAGATGTTCCAGGCCATCTCGACCACCGATACCATTCCAATGGCGCGAGCGCAGTGGAACGACCCGGTGACCATCAAGCGCATCCTCGACGGCGGCGCCTACGGCGTGGTGATTCCCTGGGTCAACAACCGCGCCGAGGCCGAACAGGCAGTCTCCGCCTGCCGGTATCCGCCCGATGGACTGCGCGGCTTTGGTGCATATCGAGGCTTTCTCTACGGCGGCCCCGACTACGGCGACGAGGCAAACAACGAAATTGCCTGCATCATTCAGATTGAAACGATCGAGGCCGTCGAGCGAATCGACGAGATTCTCTCTGTACCCGGCATCGACGCGACCTGCATCGGCCCGGCTGACCTGGCCAAGTCGATGGGCATCCCGGTCCGACCCGACAACCCTCACCCGGACCATGTCGCCGCATGCGCCGAGGTGCTGGCTGCCTCACAGCGGATCGACAACCGCGTCGCACCGGGCATCTTCACATCTGGCCCCGTCGAAGCGAAGCGCCGCGCCGAGGAGGGCTGGCTCTACATTCCCTCTGGCAGTGACGGACAGTTCATGGCACAGGCCTCGTCGCAGGGACTGCGCACCGTCCGTAGCTATGGCCAGGACTAGACGTGGCCTGGACCGGGCGGGAAGCGCCCGAGACACGTCATCGCTTTGACGCCTCCGACCTGCGTGGCTTCACTTCGGCCGTGCTGCAGTCGTATGGAGTGCCAAGCGATGACGCGGAGATCGGCGCCGATGTCCTGATCGACGCTGACCTGGTTGGCATCGAGTCTCACGGGATCACACACCTTCCCTGGCATATCGGCTACGCGCCGGGCTTTGAATCGGGCGTCGTCAATCCGACGCCTGAAATCAGGGTGCTGCGCGAGACGCCGGTATCGGCTGCCTGGGACGGCGATGGTGGATTCGGCACAATCGTCTGTCAGAAGGCGATGTCAACGTGCATCGAAAAGGCCGAAACGAGCGGCATGGGCATGGTCACCGTGCGCAACGGACGCCATTTCGGCGCCGCCGGGTACTACGCGCACATGGCGGTCGAGCACGATTTGATCGGGATGGCGATGTGCAATGTGCCACCGATCGCGGTGGCCTCGGGTGGCAAGGGTCGCGTCTTCGGCACCAATCCGATCGCCATGGCTGCGCCGATCGCCGGCGGCACTCCGTTCCGGCTCGATGTCGCAACCACAGCAGTCGCGGGCGGCAAGCTGGAGATCGCCGGACGGCAAGGCAAGCCGCTGCCCGAGGGTTGGGCCGTCGACGAAGACGGCAACCACAGCGACGACCCGTTCATCCTGCGCAAGAACGGCGGCCTGTTGCCGCTCGGCTCGACGATTGAGACCAGTTCGCACAAGGGCTATGGCCTCGGGCTGATGGTCGACATCATGACGGGTGTGCTGTCTGGCGACGGTTCCGGGCTGTTCTCACCTCGAGGACAGAATCTTGTCCAGGGACAATGGTTCGCAGCCTGGCGAATCGACCTGTTCTGCGATCCTGACGAGTTCAAGTCCAGCATGAAGGAAATGGCCGATGCGATTCGTGAAGTCGCCCCGGTCGACGGCGTCGAGCGAGTCGTGATTCCCGGCGATCCGGAAGAGATGGCCCGCGCCGAGCGCGCCAAGCACGGAATCCCGTTGGACGACGAGACCATCGAGCAACTGATCGCGCTGGGCGAGCAACGCGGCATCTCGTTCCCAGCATCAAAAGGCAAAGGCGGCTCATCATGACCACGGTCAACTCCAATATTGACGCCTTGATTGAGAGCATCCTCGACAACTACGGCCGGGCGGCAGGAGTCTTCGACCCAAACCGTCTGGAGGTATGGGAGGAGCTGGGGCTGACGATGTCCCAGCTTCGTGTCCTGTACATGCTGCAGGCCGGTCCTGGCACACCGGCCGGAGCGGTCGCCGCGCAGCTCAAGGTTCGACCGTCAACGGCAACCGGCATCGTTGACCGTCTGGTCCGCGACGGTCTGGTCCGTCGCGAGCGCGATGACCTGGACCGGCGACGGGTCCGGATCTGGCTGACGGAACGTGGGATGCGGGTGATTAATGAACTGCGGGCTCGCAACCGGGCCCAGATATGGAAGATCTTCCGCAACTTCAGCCAGCAGCAACTCGACGATATCGACCGCACCTTCACATTGCTGACAGCCGAGGCTGAGCGCCAGGGCGTCCTGGCGCCGTGGCCAATGGATCCTGAGGTGATGTAATGTCTGCGGGGCCGCCACGTTCGACGAACGGACAAGGGGGCGCCCCTACAGGACCGCCACCTACAGTTCCAGGCGGGCCTCCGATGGGCATGCCGGGCATGGGCGAGGTCCCACCCGGTTGGATGTTGCCACAGCGCCGCAAGGTGCTGATCATGGTCTGTGTCATGCTGGCGCTGTTCCTGGCAGCGCTCGACCAGACCATCTGGAGTGTGGCAGCGCCGAAAGCCGTCGGCGACCTCGGCGGGCTTGACCTCTTCGCCTGGCCGGCGACCTCCTACCTGCTCGGCTCGACCGTCATCGTTCCGATCATCGGCAAGCTTTCCGATGTCTATGGTCGCAAGCCGTTCCTGCTTGCTGGCATCGTGATCTTCCTGATCTCCTCTGCGCTCTGTGGTGCATCCGGGAGCATGTGGGAACTGATCGGATTCCGATTGCTGCAGGGCTTCGGCGCTGCATTCATCATGGCCAACGCCTTTACGACGATGGGCGATTACTTCGCGCCTGCCGAGCGCGGCCGCTGGGCCGGGATTATTGGTGGAACCTTCGCGCTGGCCAGCATCATCGGTCCGCTCGCCGGCGGGATACTGACCGATGAACTCTCCTGGCGCTGGGTCTTCTACATCAACATTCCGGTCGGTGGTGTGGGACTGCTCGCGATCACCATGCTTATGCCGCGGCAGAAGCCGCAACATCCCAACCGACAGCCGACCGACTGGCTAGGCGCGAGCTTGCTGATCGTCGCCGTGACGCCGCTGTTGCTGGCCTTCTCAATGGGTGGCAACCAGTTCGGCTGGCTCGATTCGCCGATCATCGCCTGTTTGATCGTCGCTGTGGTCGCGGCATTCATCTGGTGGCGGACCGCGCGTCGCAAGGGCGAGCACGGCATCATGCCGCTGCCCATGTTCCAGAACCGGATCTATTTTCTCTGCACTGTGGTGATGTTCGCCGTCGGGGTCGCGATGATGGGCGCGATGATCAACCTGCCCTTCTTCCTTCAGGGAGCACAGGGAATCTCCGCCACAAATTCCGGTTTGGTGACACTGCCGATGAGCCTCGGCGTCGTTCCGATGTCGATCATCACCGGACAATTGCTCGCGCGAACAGGACAGTACAAGGTCCTCGCCGTACTTGGCGGCGGCGGCGCGGCCGTTGCGCTGTTCCTGCTCTCGACGCTTGAAGTTGATTCCAGCCTGACGCTCGCTCGGGTCTACATGTTCATCATGGGCGCCTCGATGGGCACATTGATGCCGCTGTACTCGTTGCTGATGCAGAACTCACTGCCCTTCAATCTGCTCGGCGCGGGCACCGCGACGAACCAGTTCTTCCGGCAGATTGGCGCAGCGATCGGCGTTTCGCTGTTCGGTGCGATGATCGTCAGTGGATTCTCCGGGCAGCTCACCAAGGCGTTCCCAGTTGGATTTGACGCGCTCAAAGACCGTCCGGAAACGCTGCTCAATCCAGACGCGTTGGAAGGCTTCCGACAGGGACTCGAACGGCAATCGCCTGGTAGCTCGGATGCCGTGATCATGACGGCCCGCGAGGCCTTGGCTGTACCTGTGACCGATGTCTTCCTGTATTCGTCGATTGTGATGCTGGTCGTGCTGGCAATCGCAATCATTTTGCCCCGAGTGAAGTTCCAGACGCAAGCGGAAATGATGGCCAATGCTCGCGCGATGGCGTCCGCTAACAGACCACCCGGCGCCGGACCGGGTCCACCCGGAGGTCCCCCAGGCCCAGGGGCGGCGCCTGTTGGAGCGGGCGCGTCAGGACCTCCAGCCATGCCAGCGGCTGCCGTTGTCCAAGCGACGCCCGCTTTGCCGACGCAGGCCGCTGCAGGCCCTACAGTAGGTTCCATACCGCGACCTTCAACGGTCGAAACCGCCACCGAGAATGGCGGCTCGCGTACCAGACGGCTGCATGATTCGGTCCCGCTGATCGCTTCCTGGGCCAGACAGCGACCAGACCGATTCGATTCAGACGGTTAACCGGAGCTCCGATGTCGACCCCCAACGGCAACCACCCGCACGACCCCAACGGCGCAAGCAGTCAGGCGACCAGCACCGTGCTCGCCCTGGATGGCTGGGGGCCCGTCGTCGCCGAACCGCCGTCCAATGGCGCAAATGGCAGCGAACCTGAAGTCATCGTCGAAGAAGCGATTCCCGTCGCTCCTGTGAGTCAACCCGGCAACGATTGGCGTCGAACCTTCAGGTCCAATTTGAAGAATCGGGTTGGGAGACCGTCAATCAATGCTCGCATGGTTCGCGTGTTGGTACCGGCAGTCACCATGACCCTGGCCATCGTCGTAGCGCTCCGGTTGGGCGACACATGGCGTCAAGCACAAGTGCCGGTGCCCGAGCCCGCACCTCCAAGCCGGATCACGATGCTGCGCCGGCGCGTTGCGCTGACTATCGACCCGACCCTTGATCCCATCGAGCCGCAGCGCAACAGACTGCTGAGCTGGCTGAACTAGGGTGGGCTCGCTGGGCTGAGTGAATCGACCGTTAAGTTCGACGGGTCCCCGGCAGAGGAGAGCGGGGTATGCGGACGTGCCAAGTATTGACCGGCGGATTCGAAGAAACCAGGTCCCAGTCGATAGCGTTCCTGTACTGAGGCCCAGAACTACTCCTGTGTAGCCAGGGCCATCGCTTGTTCTGCCGCTCGCTCTCTCAGGACTCGCTTGTAGTCGCGAGGAATGACCTTCACGAACTGGCGCAGGACCACATCCCAGTTTTCCAGCACTTCCTGAGCGAATGGGCTGCCGGTGCGCTCCGAGTGCGTCTCGATCATCTCCTCGAGCATTGTCGCTTCGATCGGATCGGTGACCGACTCGAGGTCGACCATGGCCGGATTAATCCGGCGTTCGATGTCTCCGTCGGCGTCCCAAACGTAGGCGGTACCTCCGCTCATACCGGCGGCGAAGTTCCTGCCGACCGGACCGAGCACCACGACCGTGCCACCAGTCATGTATTCGCAGCCGTGATCACCGACGCCTTCGACAACCGCTCGCGCACCTGAGTTGCGGACCGCAAATCGTTCGCCGGCGCGTCCAGCGACCCAGAGCGTTCCGCCCGTCGCTCCATAGAGGACAGTGTTGCCAACCAGAACGGCGTCTCGTCCTCGGAAACCGGCGCCATGCTTGGGCGCCACCGAAATCATGCCTCCGGCCATGCCCTTGCCGACGTAGTCGTTTGCCTCTCCACGCAGGAACAGACGCAGGCCGCGCACCAGGAATGCGCCGAACGACTGACCAGCCGAGCCGGTGAAGTGCAGCTCGATCGTTCCGCGCTGCATTCCCAAATCGCCATATTGCTGCGCAATCCGGCCAGAGACTCGTGCGCCAACTGTGCGGTGCTTGTTCGTGATCTCAAACTTCGCCGAGATGTGCTCTTCTCCCTGGATGTGCGGCTCGAGAATCTCCAGCAACTCGTCGTCAAGTCGGACGTCGTCCCGACGATCATTCCGCTCCTGGATGCGCATCCTGGGCAACTCAGGGGCAGCTTCGATCGGGGCCAGCAGCTTCGACAGATCGACTAGATTTGCGCGTTCACCCGTCCGCGGCGGAATCTGTTCAAGTAGATCGCTACGGCCGATGATTTCCTCGATCGAGCGATAGCCAAGCTCGGCCAGGATGACTCGAACCTCTTCGGCAACGTGCAGCAGGAAGTCGATCAGCATCTGCGGCTTGCCGAAGTACTTGGCCCGCAGATCCTCACGCTGTGTCGCGACGCCCACCGGGCAGGTGTTGAGATGGCATTGGCGTGCCATCTTGCAACCGAGTGCGACGAGCGCGGTGGTCCCGAAGCCGTATGCCTCGGCGCCCAACATGGCAGCCACGACGACGTCGCGGCCGGTATGGAAGCCGCCGTCCGTGCGCAGCCGAATCCGTCCCCGCAATCCGTTGACGACCAGAGCCTCGTGCGCCTCTTTGACTCCGAGCTCCCATGGCGCGCCAGCGTACTTGACCGACGACAGGGGCGATGCTCCTGTGCCACCGTCTGCGCCGGAGATGTGCACGACATCGGCATATGCCTTGGCGACGCCGGTGGCGATCGTGCCGACACCCTCGCAGGCGACCAGCTTGACACAGACTCGCGCACGCGGATTAGCGATCTTGAGGTCGTAGATCAACTGCGAGAGGTCTTCGATCGAATAGATGTCATGGTGGGGAGGTGGAGAAATGAGTTCGACGCCTGGTGTCGAATGCCGCAGCATGGCGATGTACGGCGTCACCTTGTGGCCAGGAAGCTGGCCACCTTCGCCCGGCTTCGACCCCTGAGCGATCTTGATTTCAATCTCGCTTGCGCTGCCCAGATAGGCCGGAGTCACGCCGAAACGTCCTGAGGCGATCTGTTTGATGTTCGAGTTCGCGTCGGACTTATCGCCAGACTCAAGGAAGCGCCGCGGATCCTCACCGCCCTCGCCCGTGTTGGACGAAGCACCGAGCTCGTTCATCGCTCGGGCGATGTCCTCGTGCGTCTCGGGACTGAGCGCGCCAAGCGACATCGCACCTGTACTGAATCTTGGCGTGATCTCCTCATGCGCCTGAACATCGTCCAGCGAGATTGGTTCTCGGTCCGACTTGAAGCCCAGCAAGTCGCGCAACGCGGTCGGCTGCCTGTTGTTGGCGCGTTCGGAGTAGGTCGCATACTCCTCGGCACCGCCACCCTGGACGACCTTGTGCAATGAGCGCCAGATCGGCGGTTCGTTGGCGTGATAGTCCGCGTTGCGGCGATATCGATACCAGCCACCGGCATCCAGGCCGTCGGCCGGATAGGCCAGCTCGTGGCGCGAGAGCGCGTCAGCGCCGATCTCTTCGAATCCAACGCCACCGATCCGCGAGAGCGTGCCGGGGAACGATCTCTCAACGACCTCTTGTCCGATACCCAGGGCTTCAAAGATCTGAGCCCCGTGATAGGAAGCACGCGCTGCGATTCCCATCTTCGACATGATCTTGAGAATCCCCGAATCAACGGCCTGCACGTAGCGATCAATCACTTCGGCGGCATCCATGTCTTCGAACTCGCCTTCAGCGTGCAGCGAGTTTAGGGTCTGCAGCGCCAGATACGGATGGATCGCATCCGCGCCAAAGCCGATCAGGCAGGAAATCTGATGTACGTCGCGGGCGTCGCCGCAGTTGGCGACAATCGAGGCAGAGAGGCGTTGTCCACTGTCGATCATGTGATGATGAACTGTCGACACGGCAAGCAACATGGGAATCGGTACGCGATCAGGTCCCACTTCTTCGTCGCTCAGAACGATCAGTGAGTGGCCGTCCTCTATCGCGTTGTCTACGTGGTCGCACAGGGCGTTGAGAGCGGCCTCGAGTCCCGATGGCCCATCTTCGACCGGGAACGACGCCTCGAGCACCGCAGCAGAGAATCCTGGCTGGCGGAAACCGACCAGCGCGTCGAACTCGTCGCTGAGCAGCAGCGGAGAGCCCAGATGCACAAGTCTCGCCGCCTCAGGGACCTCCTCGAGCAGCGACTGTCGCCGGCCAAGCCAGGTGTCGAGCGACATGACGTTGCGCTCGCGGATGGAGTCGATCGGCGGATTCGTGACCTGGGCGAACTTCTGCTTGAAGTAGGTGTACAAAGGCCGCGCGGGATCATGCAGCACTGAGAGCGGAGTATCGTCGCCCATCGAACCGACCGGCTCTTTCGCTTGCCGAGCCATCGGCTTGAGGACGTATTCGATCTCTTCCTTCGAGTAGCCGTGCAGTATCTGCCGAGACAGCAACTCACCTTCATCGGGCTGTGGAATCGCCGACGCGTCGATGCTCGCAGTTCGTTCCAATCGACCCATGTAGTGGCGCACCCAGCGCCCATAGGGGCGTCGCGAGGACACGCGGCTCTTGATGTCGTCGTTGCGCAGAATTTCGTGGCGCTCGGTGTCTACAGCGACCATCTGGCCTGGTCCAAGCCGGCCTGACTCAATGATCTCCGATTGGTTCAGCTCAATCAGGCCGACCTCCGACGCCATCACGACCAATCCGCCACGAGTTACCTGATAACGGGCTGGTCTCAGACCGTTGCGGTCCATCGCTGCGGCGGCAATCTTGCCGTCTGTGAAGGCCATTGCCGCGGGGCCGTCCCACGGTTCGGTCAGACAGGCGTGATACTCATAGAACCCACGCAGCTCGGGGTCCATGTCGTCGTACTGCTCCCAGGCCTCGGGGATCAGCATCATCATCGCGTGCAATCCGCCGCGTCCGGATGCCACGAGCAGTTCGAACGCTTCGTCGAACGCCTGAGAGTCGGAACTCACCGATCCCAACACGGGATGCAGCTCGGAGACGGCGTCGCCCCATGCTGCCGACTGCAGTGCCGGTCCACGCGCCCGCATCCAGTGCCGGTTACCAAGCAAGGTGTTGATCTCACCGTTATGTGCGATGTAGCGGAACGGCTGGGCAATCTTCCAGTCGGGCAGCGTGTTGGTCGCGTAGCGCTGGTGGAACAACGCCAGCGCGGAGACGGTCTCGGGATTCGTCAAATCGGGATAGAACTTACTGAGTTGCGGGGCGACCATTAGCCCCTTGTAGACCACCGTCGAGGTGGACATGGACACGATGTAGGTTTCGCCGGCGGGATCGTCCGTGCTGGCGTCGCTGAGCGCCCGGTACTCGGTGTCGGCACGGCGGCGGGACAGATACACGCGGCGACCATATTCGTCGTCTGAGACGCCTGCGGGGCGCGCGAACAACATCTGTTCGACGCAGGGCAGCTTGCCCAGAGCCCAATGGCCGAGCACCGACGGATCGGTCGGCACGACACGCCAGCCAATGACGTCAAGTCCAGTCCGCTTTGCGGCCGATTCGAGAATCGCTCGACCGCGCTGAGCCGCCGTCTTGTCCATTGGCAGGAAGACCATGGCGAGACCGAGATCAGCTTGGATCACGTCGGCCCGGCCCAGGCGGGACAGATCGTCTTGCAAAATTGCGTAGGGAATGCTGATCGTCACACCGGCGCCGTCACCCGTATCCGGGTCGGCGTTGACCGCGCCTCGATGCGTCAGGCTGACGACGCCTTCGACGGCTTGCTGGACCAGCTCATGGGTCGCGACTCCGTCCAGCCGAGCGATGAATCCAGTACCGCAAGCATCACGGAAACTCAGCGGATCGTGCAGTCCCGCATAGTCGGCCGGCGTCGCTTGGTTGGGATACTGGGTACGTGTCATATCGTCTACATCTATCGATTCATAGACATTGACTGTCGGAGTCAATGCAAATGAGGCCGTCAGTGCGGATATTACGTGAATAATCCCACAATCGACCGCACCACGCTAGCGACTTCGTTACAGGATTCCGGGGTCACTGCGCGACCCGGCATCCGCTACAGAATCTCTTCCCGGCGCAGGTCCGAGAACGCCCCGCTGAAGCTCTCGATGGTGGCATCGATGTCCCCTTCGGTGTGTACACAAGACACCAGAGCACCCATGCCCATGAGGTCTACTCCGTGGTTAAGCAAGGCGCGACGGAACGGCCAGGCGACCTCGGAGGCGGTCATTGGCAATGTCGATCGTGCGCCACCATGCTGGCCCCAGTCCCAGGTCACGCCGTCGCCGGGACGCTCGACATACTGACCGAGGATGATGTGCACCATCGACGCATCGGCCCAGACGCAGCCGGGGAGCTCTGCCTCGACCAGCGCCCGATTCAGTCCGCGCGACAACTGAGCAGCACGCTCATTGGCCACCGCGTTCGGATCTTCCTCGGCCACCGCCCGCAACGCTCGCTCGCCCGCGACGGCGGACAGCGGATTGGCGTTGAACGTGCCGGGATGAGCCACGCGCCCGCCGCCGGCTTCGAAGCTGATCTGATCCAGCAGGTTGGCTCGCCCGACCACGGCCCCGCCAGGCAGGCCTCCGGCTGCGATCTTGGCCAATGTGGTCAAGTCTGGTTGAACCCCTATCCGTTCCTGCGCACCGCCCGCACTCGCACGGAATCCAGTGACCACCTCGTCGAAGATCAGGAGCGTGCCATGTCGTTCGGTCAGATCGCGCAATTCTTGCGGCACGGACGGTTCGAGCGGGCAAGTCCCCCAGGAGTAGCCAGTCGGTTCCATAATCAGTGCTGCGTACTCTTTCGAGGCGAGCGCGGCCGCGATTCCCGACACGTCGGTCTGCTCAAAGACCGAGATCAAGTCTTGCATCGCCTCTGGCTGGCCATTGGCAGCCACAGCGCCCGCCGATGTTCGACCAGCTGCAAAGACGCTGTCGTTCCAGCCGTGAAAGTGATTGGCCAGGCGAAGCAAACGGTCTCGGCCGGTCGCTGCCCGGGCGAGACGCACAGCCATCATCGTCGCCTCGGTGCCCGATGACGTGAATCGGACCTTCTCGGCGCTGGGAATCAATCGTTGGATTGCCTGAGCCCAGCGACGCTCTAGATCGCTTGAACCGCCCATGTGTGTGCCCCGTGCCACCTGTTGCGTGACCGCCTCGACCATGTATGGATGACTGTGACCAAACAGCAGCGCTCCATGGCCCATCACATAGTCGATGTACTCGTTGCCATCGACATCCCACTTTCGCGGCCCGACTGCGCGATCGACGACGATCCCGAATGGCTCGAAGTGGCGAGCGTCGTGAGTTACCCCGCCAGGAAACACCGTCCGCGCTTCTTCCGCCCGTCTCGCCGACTCTGCGTGCTGCGAGAAAAACTGTTGGTCAATTGTCGTCGTCCCGCTCATAGTTGACCTCCTGCGTAACCCATGATTCGACACTAGCGCACAACAGCGAGCGCATCCGCCGGCTAAGGGTCAAACTAGAGTGACGACATGCAGAACTGGCATATCAATCGGCGCCGAGCAGCGCTGCTCTTCCTGCTCGGCGTTGCCGTCATTGCCATTCTGATTGGCGCGTATCTCGCATACGAGCGCTGGTTCCCCTGGGAGCAGGCTGAAATCGAGGAATGGATCGACGGTTTCGGCGTCTGGGGACCGATCGTCTACATCGTGGTCTTCGCGTTGTCGATGCTCTTCGCTCCGTTGCCGACCGCGCCGATGCCGCTGGTCGCCGCTGCCGTCTTCGGCCCCGCACTGGGTTTCCTCTACACCATTACCGCGACGGCTATCGGTTCGACGATTTGCTTCTGGGTCGCCAGGCGCCTGGGCCGACCGGTGCTCAGACGGCTGACATCGCAGGCGGCGCTTGACAAGATCGACGAGCTCGGGGCGCGGTTGGGCATTCGGCTGCTCATCGTGCTGCGGCTGTTTCCCGTAGCCGGCGTTGATTACGTGTCTTATGCCGCTGGGCTCACGCAAATGC
Source organism: Dehalococcoidia bacterium (assembly GCA_965232875.1). Classification (GTDB taxonomy): domain Bacteria; phylum Chloroflexota; class Dehalococcoidia; order Bin125; family Bin125; genus Bin125. The sequence continues at coordinate 1,618,007 of OZ247431.1, forward strand.
GCTTCGCGTATTACATCGTGATTTCTGTGCTGGCCTCGGTACCGATCCTGATTTTCGCGGCCGTGCTCGGCGACGCAGTGCTGGAGCGCAACCGCGAAATCCTGATCGGCGCGTTTGTCGCGATCGCGCTGTTCTTTGCTGCGCCCGTCGTCTGGGTCTGGTGGCGACAGCGACGTCGCGCGCAACCAACCGAGGTTGAGCGTTAGCCTCCGGACATGCCGCTTTCCGATGCTCCCTCACTACTGACGCTGATGTGGTCGCCGCTCACAGTGGTGACCGCTGCTCACAACGGGCAACGCGGCGGTCAGATTGCTGTTGGCGCCTTCGCCGCATCCATCGTCCCGGCGCAGCCGCGAGTCCTGGTGCAGATTCAAAAGCGCAACCACACCAACTCGCTCATCGAGGCTTCAGGACAACTGGCGGTGCACGTCATCGCCCGCGAGCAATGGCATTGGGTCAAACACTGGGGATTCCGCTCACAGACCGAGGTGGACAAGTTCGACGGTCTTGACTGGTCTGAGCACGACGATGGATTGCCAGTACTTGACGGTGTGCTCGGCTGGATGACCTGCCGCGTGGTCAATTACATGGATGGCGGCGACATGGCGATCTGGCTCGCTGACGTGATCGATGCGGGGCGCAACACTCGCGCCCAGCCGATCCGCTGGCATGAGGTACAGCAAGTCCTACCGTCTGACTGGGCCGAGGAGTACGGCCGGAAACTCAGCCACGACGTGCCTGATTCCGGCCGCCGGATGTCTGAGTTATCGGCCAACCCGCCCTGGACACTCGACAGATAGCCGCGTCCACTGAATCGAATCGAACAGGAGCAGTTTCATGAGCCGTATCAGCGAAGACCTCCGCATCGACCCGCGATTGAAAGCCATCTTCGGCGATCTCCCGCCGGTCTCTGGTCCAAACGTCTCCAGTCGGGAAGAGATCATCGAGCGCTTTAACTCTCCCGAGGCGGTGGAGGCGCGAACCCGTGCACAGCCGATGATGGCAAATCCTGAACTTGCGGTGCTGGCGCCTACGGAAGGTCTCACCATCACCGACGAGACATTCGAATCGCAGCCCGACGGCAACACGGTTAACGTCCTCCTGATCCGGCCTGAAAGCGACGAACCGCTGCCGACGGTCTACTACATCCACGGTGGCGGCATGCGGGCCGGTTCCTGTTACGACCCGGTCAGCAGCGCCTGGGGGCGTCTGATCGCACACTTGGGTGTCGCCGTGGCGATGGTCGACTTCCGAAACTCGCTCGTCTCTTCCTCAGTTCCCGAGATCGCGCCGTACCCTGCAGGCCTCAACGACTGCGTATCCGGGTTGCACTGGTTGATCGATCAGGCGGACGCCTTCGGTCTCGACGCGAATCGCATCATCGTTTCCGGTGCGAGCGGCGGCGGCAATCTGACACTGGCGCTCGGGCTACGTCTAACCAGCGAAGGCGACGCCGGCCTGATTCAAGGGCTGTACGCGCTCTGCCCGTACATCGCCGGCAGTTGGCCTCACGACGACTTGCCGTCCTCTATTGAGAACAACGGCATCTTCCTCGACCTGCACGACAACTCGCACGCGTATGCGTATGGCATCGAAGCATTCGAGGCTCAGGATCCGATGGCCTGGCCGCTATTTGCCTCGGAAGAGGACGTCCAAGGATTCCCCGCAACAATCATCTCGGTCAACGAATGCGACCCGCTGCGCGACAAGGGCATCGAGTTCTATCGGCTGCTGCTGCGGGCAGGACAGAAGGCCAGATGCCGTCAGGTGATGGGCACCGTGCACGGCGGCGATGTCTTTGTCACTCCGTGCCCGGAAATCTCGAGGGACACGGCACGCGACATCGCCGCGTTCTGCAAGGGCGACTGAGAGCGGCCTAGCGGCCCTTCCAGTTCGGGGTGCGCTTCTCGGCGAAGGCGCGCGGACCCTCGATCAGGTCTTCCGACTGGCCCATGATGCGCTGCTGGTGGAACGAGTGCGTCAGCGCTGCCGGCAGCGGCAGGTCGAGACCCTTGTAGGCCGCTTCCTTGGAAGCGCGCACCGAGATCGGCGCGCAGAGCAGAATCTCTTCGGCCCAGCGGCGCGCGGTCGCCATCAGGTCTTCGGCCGGAACGACTTCATTCACGAGACCCCAGCGATGCGCATCGGGCGCGGGGACGTGTCGTCCGGTGAGCATGAAGCCCATCGCTATCTTGAGCGGGATGTGTCGCGGCAGACGATGCACGCCACCAGCTCCGGCCATCAGACCGACTTTCGGCTCTGGCAATCCCATCACAGCGTGGTCGGCGGCGACGACGATGTCGCAGGCCATGGCCATTTCGCAACCGCCGCCGAGGGCGAAACCGTTGACCGCAGCGATCATCGGCTTGGGGCAATCGAAGTCGGCGGTGATGCCACCGAATCCGCCTGCAACCGGATCGAACGTCGGGCGCTCGGAGGATGGCAATCGCGACATCTCGGCCGTGTACTTGAGGTCGTTGCCGGCCGAGAACGCTCGTGTGCCTGCGCCGGTCAGAATGCCAATCCAGGCGGAGTCGTCGTTCGCGAAGGTGTTCCAAGCGTCGGACAGCTCAGCCGTCGTCGGCGGATGAATCGAGTTCATGCGCTCGGGACGGTTGATCGTGATCGTGACGATGTTGCCGTCCTGCTCGTACTTGATGAATTCGTAATCGGCCATACTCAACCCCTGTTCAGGTGTGTTCCTGTGCGTTGTGCAGTCTCGTCAAGGCAGGACTAATGCTGGACGCAGGTCCCGCCGTCCACATTGTACGACTGACCTGTAATCCACTCTCCCTGCTGCGAGCAGAGGAACGCGGTGATGTAAGCAATGTCCTCACCCTCACCGGCGCGACCGAGGGGAATTCGCGTGTCGATCGCGCGCTGCCAGAATTCGCCCCGACCCATGTCATCCATCCGCGACGTGTCGATGATGCCGGGGCAGATCGCGTTGACGCGAACGCCATGCTTGCCAATCTCCTGCGCCATCGAAGCGGTCATCGCTTGCAACCCTGCCTTCGAAGCGGCATAGGCCGCCGTGTTGGGGCCAAGCATCTTGCCTGCGATTGAGGAAATGTTGATGATCGCGCCACCGTCGCCCTGTTCAATCAGGTGCCGACCAAAGACCTGGCTCATGTAGAACGCGCCGTTGAGATTGACGTCCATGACCACGCGCCACAGCTCCGGGTCGATGTCGACGACCGGCACGCGGTCAGAACCTCGAGCGGCGCCTGCGTTGTTGACCACGAAGTCGGCCCGGCCAAACTCGCCGAGGGTCGTGGCCAGGAGATCCTCGACTGCACCGTAGTCGGCGACATCGGAAACCAGCGCCAGGGCTCTCTGCCCCTCAGCTCGGACCTCGTCTGCGACGGATTCGATATCCCGCCAGCCGACGGCCTTCTCGTCGTCCGGATAGTTTTCGGGCACGCGTCCGGTGCCGGTCAGTACAACATCGCAGCCTTGCCTGGCTAACTCCACTGCGATCGGACGGCCGATGCTGCGCATCCGGCCTGCTCCTGTGACGACGGCTACTTTGCCGTCAATTCCGCTCAACTGCATGACCCATCCTGTTCAACTCATTGGAAACACCTTGCGAGGCTAAAGCCTGGTCGCCCAGGACAGAAGCGGCGTTTTTGGTTTCAGGTTTCAGGTTTCAGGTCACATTTTTTTTCGCGCTCTTGCGAGATGGCGATCCTCAGTGTTTTACGGGAGATCGAGGGTCTGACGCATTCAGGTTTTTTCAGGTTTTTTCAGGTTTCTTCAGGATTGTTCAGGCTTATTCGTGTGGATTCAGACCTGGGGCCGGCATCGGGACTGCTGCTGAGCGTGGAGAGCGCGTGGGGTATCCCGACCATGTTTGCGGAAATTGGCGCGCATAGCGTGAATGCATGGCTCGATATCCTGCTGCAGGCTGAAGATCGTGTGTTTTGGGCGTTCGATCTTGTTCGATTTTGTTCGATTGGGGACGAATCGGTGCGGACCTGGAGGTGCCTGTTTGCCCGAGTGCGCGGTTGTCTTGTTCGAGCGGCAGGGACATCGTTGTTGCTTTCGTGGACAGACGGGAGAGAGCAGTCGCTACAGCGATCTTACCAGACCATACGTTCCGTTCTTTGAAAGGTCCGAGTGTTCCGAGCTACAGGCATCGGGACCCTGGCGAGTGGGCCGGCTTGGCGGCCAGCCCTCCTTCAGGTCGCCTATTCCCGGCGCTCGACATCCGCGAGCTCTTCGTCGGCTTCTTCGTCATCGTCCGGCTGCGTGGGATCGTCAGGTTCGTCTTCGTAGAACTCCTCCGACTCGGCCAGATCCTGGATATCGTCAAGAATCTGCTCCAGGTGCCGCCCGTTCCCTGCGCCTCTCAAGAGGGTCAACAGTGGACCCAGAACGCCGGAAAACTCGAGGACCGCCTCAGCCCGCGTGGTCCCGCCGATTCCTCGTTCAAAGCGAAAGTCGTACCGAGCGCCGGTCACGGCGGTTGACCATTTGATCGCATAGTGGCGAGGCGCCTCGCTCACAATCTCTTTGAACGCGCCCTCAGTGATCGCCCGCTCGAGGACCTCGACGGTCGCCTCAAAGGCGTCAATCAGCTCAGCGTCAATCTCAATCTCACGCGTGGTCATGCGTCGCTCCTCTTCGGCCGCTGTCTACCAATGCCCGACAATACGTTTGGGTTCGCGCCCCAACGGTTGGCATTCGCAATACGATGATCCACTGTGGCGCAGAGTAAACCCCGCATGACCGAAATCGATTCAGTTCCCGAGCTCAACGCCGAGGAGCAAGCCGCCTATGAGGCTGGGCTTGCGGTCCGTGCTGATGCGGAAGCTCGGTCTCCGGGATGGATTGAGCGCACCGTCGAAGTCGCGCTGAACACCAATCACGGTTTTCCTCGGGGCGAGGCGCGGATTGCTCTTCAACTTGGTCCGGCTGAGCAAGTGGTTGCGACGCTGCTTCCGGCCTTGCTCTCGCCCAACAAGCGCATGCGCAGACGCTCGATGACGTTGTTGCCTCGGCTCGACCCGGACGAGGTCTGTCGCCAGCTCGATCCGGTACTTGAAACCGGACAACGAAAGTCGAGGCGAGCTGCTTGCGTCGCCCTGGCTGCGATTGGCGCTCCGGCAGCTCCGCTCCTAACGCGACTACTCCAAGATCCAGATCAAGCGATTCGCGACCGAGCACAACGGGCGCTCCATGCGATCGCCGCACGACCCACTGACAACGGCAACCGCAACCTTTCTTATGTGCGTCCCTTCGGGTTGCCATTCCAGGAGGCTCCACCGCCCAGGCCCCAGTCGTTTGTTGTCGCTGCGTTTAACTTCTCTTACGGCGTCAACCTCGGGACCCTGATACGGAGCGCCGAAGCCGCAGGCGCTGAGGCGGTCTGGATTGTCGGACGCGACTTCTACTACCGACCGTCGACCAAGGGCTCAGACTGGTGGCTGCCAGTGTTGACATTCGATTCCCCGGCTAAGTGTCTCGAGCAGGCAGCAGCGGAGGGATTCGAGATTGTGGCGCTCCAACAGGGACCGACAGCTCAACCCGTCTGGGAGGCCGACTGGCCGGAGCGTCCACTGATCGTCGCTGGCAACGAGGGTGATGGGCTGCCTCAGACATTCATCGACGCCGCCGCGCTGCAGTTGGAGCTGCCGCTCTCGGGCCACATCGACAGCCTCAACGTCGCCGTCGCGACTTCCGTTGCCATGTTCGCATTCCGAGGTTGGCAGGCTCGTCAGTGACTCGCCGATTCAGTCGCCGAAGCTTCCTATGTGCAGGAGCGGCGTGCGCATTGACAGCGGCCGTCGGTCCTGGAATCCCTGCCCTCGCTCGAGAGACCGACGGGATCGCGCTTGTCGCCGGTTGGAATTCGCATACCTGGTGCGGTCCCGATCTTCCGATTGCAGAAGCGACATCTTCCCTTCCATTGCGAATCGCCTACGGCTGGGACATCGCCGCTCAGCGCTGGTTGGCGTATGCGCCGGGTACCTCCATCGACACCATCGGCGTCCTTCGGCATGGACAGCCGTTGTGGGTCCATATGATTGAAGACGCCTACTGGTCACAGCCAGCCTTCCGAGGTCCGCTGCCCGAGGTTGTCGAGTTGCCGGTTGGGTGGTCGTATGTGGGCTGGTCGGGACTGCATGAGCCAGTCTGGGATGTGTTCGGTGTCGAGGCATATGGTTCGGTCAGCGAGGCCCGGCGCTGGAACACTGATCTCCAGGAGTGGATCTCCTACTCGCCAGGACAGCCCGCCGAGCAACTGTTCGCCGTTCTGCATCCGGGAAACGCCGTCTGGCTGCGGATGCGCGTGGCCGGAGCACGTTGGAATCCGGCCAATGGAATGATCGAGGCCGACCACGCGTTGCGGGTCGTTCCCGGTGAAATCACCTACTACCATCCCTCGTTGGCGGGCGGTGTGATGTTCTGTCCACCGCACAATCGTTATGACCCTCAGGACATCACGGTGGGCGCCGCCGTGACGTGGCCATGTGGCACGCGGTTGAGGATCTGGCGAGACGAACGATTTGTCGATGTGATCGTCCAGGACACCGGGTGGCTGGGTCACAATCACGTCGACCTGTCCGAGGCCGCCTTTCAGCAATTGGCAATCCTCAGTGAAGGCCGTGTAAGCGTTCTGATCGAAGTGCTCGCAGGACCTGAGTAGGTACACTTCAACGGATACTGCCGATGTACGTTTAGACTATGGAGAATCCGACTTGAGCCGCCGCACAGCTCTCATTTCCGTTCTGTTTTTGCTCGCGATCGCGGCGTCTGTCACTGCAACGACATTCGTTGCTCTTGACGAGCAGGAGTCACAGCCAGGTGCTGGGACGGCCATTTCGATTCTGAATGGGCGCACTGAACCACTGGCCCGAACGGTTACCCCGTCCGCACCCGCTGAACCGTCTGTCCCCCTTTCCGACTTCACAAGAACTTCTGTTGATTGGGCCGCGATCTACGCGCAGGCTGTGCCATCGTTGGTAACCGTGCAGACCGCGGAGGGCACAGGCTCAGGCTTCTTCGTCAGCGAAGACGGTCACATCATCACCAACTTCCACGTTGTCGCAGACGCCGAGCAACTGTCCGTGTTCATGCAGGACGGCAGTCGTCTCGAAGCCGAGTACGTCGCCAAGGACGCTGGCAACGATCTCGCGCTGCTCAAGGTCGACCCCGAGGAACTGGAAATCGTCGTGCCGACCTATGGCAGAGTTGATGAGCTCCAGGTTGGAGATCCCGTTGGGGCGTTGGGAGCGCCATTCAACCTTCCCAACACGCTCACCGTCGGAATCGTTTCGGCGCTAGGGCGAAACCGGCCAAGCGGCGGCCTGATCTGGGGGCCGCTGCGCGACATGATTCAAACCGACGCCGCGCTGAATCCCGGAAACTCGGGCGGCATGTTGATCGACGAGCGCGGCCGCGTCATCGGCATCCCGACCCAGATCGAGAGTCCTGAACGCGTCTCCAGCGGTGTCGGATTTGCGGTCAGCGCAGAGGCAGTGCTGCGGTCGCTCCCGACATTGCTCACGGGGACAGATTTCGAGCGGAGTTATCTCGGAGTCAGCCTGCAAGAGCTGGATGAGGCGCTGGAGATTCTCGATGTGACATGTGGATCGGCCGCGGACGACGCCGGCCTTCGTACCGGAGATCGCGTGCTGCAGGTCAATGGCGAAGCCGCCGACTCTTTTGACCTGCTGATTGGAGTGATGGCTTCGATCAAGCCCGGTGACGAACTCTCTATCACTGTTCTCCGGGGCTCGAGGCAGTTGACGCTTGAAGCAACTGCGGGCGCCTGGCCGAGCGAGCCGCCAATGGATGGCTGCGGCTAACGAACACCTTCGCTGGAATGAAACCGCTCGTCCCTCGAATCATCGGCGTACATCAGGGTAGGCCTCAAGCACCACGCGCGATGTCGATAGTGCCATCAGATCACAGCCCAGCAAACAAACGCCCGTCGCCCGACTGGCCAGCCACTGTGTTGCTGAAGGGCGCGGAGGTCAAGAAGAGGCACACTGAACCACCCGCCAGATGTTGATAGAGCGTCCAGGAAGAACGTGCATCCTACGAGTCCGGGTAGATTGTCGCGGAGCGCATGTTCACTGCGTCCAATCCCGTAGACGTGAGATCGCTAGTTCCTGGCCACCTCCTCTGCTCCGTTCTCTTCACTGACTCGATGCGCCAGTGGCGATGCCAGCATCAGGACAGCGCACACGGTGAGACAGACGCCCATTGCCAATAGTCCGGACCGTGCGCCGAGCAAATCGGCGAGTCCGCCCGTGAGCAACGCCCCGACAAGAATCATCCCGCGGGCAATGTTCATCAAGCTCAGCGCTCTGCCAGCCATGCCTTCTCGGGCTTGAGCGAGCAAGGTCAGATTGGCCAGGGACATGACATTCGTCGAGCAGGCGGCAGCGACGAATACGCAGACGCCGACCACGGCGATGTGTGGCGCTCCGGACATCGCCGCCAGTCCGAGTCCGGCAGCGATCAACAGCATGGCCATCAGCCGACCCGGAGCGGGGATCGAGCGAAGTCCAGCCAGGACCAATGAACCGCTGGCTGCTCCGATTCCTCCGATCGCCATCAGATATCCGACCCAGGACTTGGGCTCTCCCAGCACATCCACAACGATCAGTGGAATGAACACGCCCTGATAAGGCACCAGGAAGATGAACATGACAACGGAGATGGCTAACACCGCCAGGGGCCAACGCGTCTCGATGGCCCAGCGCACACCGGCCGATGTCTGCCGCCAGAGCGATCCGCTCGCTCGTGAGGCAGCCGCGCCGGCAGTGCCTCGATTGCGGATTAGCGCCGTGCAGACCGCCGCCCCGACATAGATGCCTGTCATGGCGCCGTAGATCCAGGTGAAGTCGGCGAAGGCTAGCAACAATCCGGCCAGCAACGCGCCACCGATGCGCATGATGGTGTTTGCGGTCTGTGACAACGCCACGGCCGGTCGCAATGCCGAGTCATCGACGAGCGCAGGCAAGATCGCCTGACGTGCGGGCTGAAAGAAGGCGATGTTCACTCCCGCCGCTGCCGCTAGCGCAATCACGTGCCAGGCCTCGACGACGTCGAACAGCAGCAACGCGAATAGGGCTCCGGATGCTGCCACATTGCCGACCTGAGACAGCGCCAGGATGAGGCGTCGCGGATAGCGGTCCACGACTGCGCCGGCGAACAGGCCCAGGATCAGATTGGGCGCCATCCGCACGGCGAGCACGACGCCCAGCAGAAACGCGGAACCGGTGAGTTCAGCGATCAGCAGCGGACGCGCCGCCTGGTCGAGCCACAACGCGCCGGAGCGCAGGAATATCGCCAACCAGAGCACCCGGAAGTCGCGAGACGCGAAGGGAGCAAACATGCCCGCTTCGCGCCGGCGCAGATAGGCTTGCCGCCTGCCGTCGGTCGCCGCTCCCTCTGGAGCTCTGGAAGTCGAGGTCTACTCCTCGTCGGCGTAGGGTGCCCGACCCTGCATCACATTCAACAACCCTTGTCGCGAAAAGTCCTCAGACTTGGCGTAGTTGATGATTACGCGCTCACGGTCTTCAACTGCCTGTGCTGCGGCTGCGACTTGCGGAGCAATGTCCTGCGGAATTCCAGTGACCCCATGCTTGTCGGCATGCAACAGGTCACCGGGGTGCACCGTCATGCCGCCCACTGTGACCGGCTGTCCAATCTCGACGATGTGTACGTAGGCGTGGGAGACCAGGATTTCCTTCGACAGGAACTGGAATCCAATCTCTTCCACCTCGTCCAGGTCGCGCACGCCGCCATCAGTGATCAGTCCAATCGCACCCAATGCCTTGTGGATATTGCCGTTGACCTCGCCCCAGAACGAGCCGATCGGCGGCTGATCCAGATCCTGGATGACGATGATTCGCGGCCCGGGGATTGACTCGATGTGAGCCCACCAGTCCGGCGCCGACTTTGTCTCTGGGTCGTCGCCGGGCGGAACCGAAGCGCGAATCTTGCAGGTTGCGGCGTAACCGACGATCGGATCCATGTCCGGGAACCGGCAGAGGATGTCGGGAGTCATGAAGCCGGTGGCTCGGCTTTGAACGTTGAACGTTTCAATCGCGTTGGCAATCGCGGGAGAAGGCCAGGCGCGTAAATCTGCCAGTTGTTGGTCGTTCAGTGGTTCGGTCATCACTCACCTTTCACAGGTTGGTTCGTTGCTTGTTTCATTGCCATTGAGCACTCGATCAGGGCAGGAGCGCGGTTACGGCGACAGCGAGAACTCACGCTCCAACGCCGACGGTTTCAGGATGGTGACGCGTTGCCGGTTGACGTCCACGATGTTCTGCTTGCGCCATTGCTGCAGTTGTTTGTTGACCGCCACTCGCGAGGCGCCGATCATGTTGGCCAACTCCTGTTGCGACACGCGCAGTCCGATGTCAATGCCTTCGTCGGTCGCTTCTCCGTGCTCTTCAGCAATCGTCAACAACCGACGTGCCAGGCGTCCGGGAACATCGAGCAGGTACGCATCCTGTATCGACTGATTCGTCGCTCGTAGGCGGGCAACCAGGACATCGATGATCGCACGCTGCGCTTCAGGATGGCGGTCGAGGACTGAGAGGAAATCATGCCGACTCAAACTGACCGCTTCGGTGTCTTCAATCGTTGTCGCAGAAGCCGACCGAGGATGGTCGTCCAGCAAGGACATCTCGCCAAGGAGGTCGTACTTGCGGTGGACGGCCAGGACCACTTCACGACCGTCCAACGACGGAATGAAGATCTTCACCGCGCCCTTGAGCACGATGTAGAGAGTCGCGCCTTCGTCGCCTTCGTGAAAAATGTCCGTGTGTGCGCGATATCGCACCGGCCGCAACTTCGATGCCAGGTCCAGCAACATCGAACGCGGCATGCCTCTCAGCAGCACGACGTTCAACAACAGGTCCAGGGCTTCGCCACCTCTATCGCTAGCTATCGCTCGTCTAGTAGTCATTACACGCTCCGTGGGCAGTCTAGGCGCTCATGCCTAGTCCGCAATTGTGAAGCATGACTGTTGACGATCAACAGTCAAGACCCTGGAGACATGCGCGAGCTGACGTCAGCATCGACATTCAGGGCCGCAGATGTCGGCAAGGACCGAGGCCGCCCCACTGTTGTCGGCGCCACTCGCCGGCCAGCGAGGTGTCCAGAGGGCGCCAACGCACCGGTTCGCCATTCCCATAGCAGCCAGATCGATGCAGCCAACACCAGCAATGTCACGATTATCATGTCCAACCTCATTCGTAGTACCTGCGTTCTACTGCGACACTAGAACAGATGTCCGTCAGCATGCAACCCAATACGATGTCCACGATCTGTTATGCCCGCCAACTTCGACTCGGCTGGCGACTTTGAACGGAGGCTGCGACGTGCCAGAGACCATTGCCGTGGACAACGTCGGTCGTGTCGCGAGGATCACGCTGAACCGGCCGGAAAAACTCAATGCCATATCTCGGGAGCTGCAACGCGAGTTAGTCGAGGCGTTGGTTGAGGCCGAGCGCGACGATGCAATCCACGTCGCTCTGGTATCCGGCGCCGGTCGCGCGTTCAGCGCCGGCTATGACCTGGTCGGCGGATCCGGGGTCGCCGCCAACCAGTCATCAGCGATCTCACGGGACCGCGACGGGCTGGAAGAGCTGAATCGCAACTGGTTGCGCATCTGGGATCTGAGATTGCCCGTCATCGCCAAAGTGCACGGCCACTGTCTGGCCGGCGGCACGCAACTGGCCACCATCTGCGACGTGACCTTTGTGGCCGACAACGCTCGTGTGGGGGCGCCGCAACTGCCGCTGGGCGCAGGATTCGTCGCGTCGTTCTGGGCCTGGCAAGTCGGCGCAAAGCGCGCGAAGGAGTTTTTCTTCCCGGTCGGCAGCATGATCTCGGGACAAGAGGCGGCAGAAATCGGGCTGTTCAACCGCTCCATACCGGCCGATGAACTGGACGGCTTTGTCGATGATTATGTCGAGCTCGTAGCTAAAACACCGAAGGAAATCTTGGTCTTGCAGAAGAAGGCCATCAATCGCACACAGGAGGTTCAGGGATTCCGCGAAGCGTTGATGGGCGGGGTCGAGATCGACGCCATCGCCCACTTCACCAATCCCGTGCTGGAGATGAACCGTTCGCTGAAGGAGCGAGGGCTCCGGGCCACACTCGATGACTTTCACAACCAGGGATGAGCCGCCGACTTCGCTCGAGGAAGCCAGGCTGCCAAAGGATCAGGCGGCGCGGCTGCTAGCCATTGCCGACGGGCTTTGCTCGATTGGCCAACTGAGAACGGGAGAACGTGGCGGACAGTTCTCTGTTTTCAACTTCCTGATTCGCTGCGCCATTGACGAGGAATATCCTGCGCCGGGCGATCGCGTGACGCATGTGTTGCTGATGCAGGCAGGCGTCATCCGGCGGCACGGCTGGTACGCGTACTTCTGGCTGCCGGGCGACGAACGGCCGTTGCGTCTGGCTGTGCCCTCGCCAATCGGCAAATCATGGCACTGGTATGAGGACATCGTCGAGATCAGCCGGCGGCTGGAACAGTCCGATACCTGGGTCGAGGCGGTAGGCCGAAGCGTCGACGAGCACGTCAAGCAGTTTGCGCTCGCCCTGGAATCAGCCGAAATCGTCAGAGCATCGAAGGCGTAGCAGGCATCTCTGAGGCGAGCGGCACGCCTTCCGGGCGCGACGCGATGATGCCGGCGGCTTCGAGCGCGGCCCGTTCCTCGTAGGACATCCCCAGCAGGCCGCCGAGCACCTCGGCATTGTGCTGGCCAAACTCAGGGGCCGGCGCCAAAATGCAGGGACCGGCTCCGTCAGTACGCCACAGCCAGCCATGTACCGACCAGATCCCGACCTCGGGATGTCGCAGCGGCTCGTAGAAGCCTCGCGCCTTGATGTGCGGCTCTCGTAACGCTTCGAGCATCTTCCAGACCGGCGATGACGGGACCTGTTCCGGATGCAGCGCATCGAATACATCAGCTTTCGACATCGTTGACGTCCAAGCGCCGACGAGTTCATCGAGTTTTTGCCGGTGCTCCCAGCGCAGGATCTGATCGGAGAACTCGCTGCGCTCGGCCCATTCCGGCGACCCCATCGCCCGCTTCAGCCCTTCCCATTCGCCGTCGGTTCGCACGCAGATCGCGATCCACTCGTCTTCGCCGGCGCAGGGATAGACGTTGTGCGGCGCCATCCAGTCGTGTCCATTTCCCATGTGTTCGGGCAGTCGCTGGTTCATCGACCAGTCCATGTAGAACTCGCCGAGCAGCGTTGACATCACCTCACGCTGTGCCAGGTCGATGTATTGTCCCTGTCCGGTTCGCTTGCGATGAATCAGCGCCGTCGCCACGGCCGCTGCAGCACAGACGCCCGCGATTGGATCGCCGTAGGAGATACCGCTCTTGTAGGGAACGCCGTCATCGCCATAGCCGGACGTGGATGTCATTCCGCTCATCATCTCGATGATCGGTCCGTAGCCGACAGCGTCCTTCTCCGGACCCGTCTTGCCGAAGCCCGCCATCCCGACCACGATGATGTCTTCCTTCTGCTCTCTCAGCCACTCATATGAGAGACCGAGATTGTCCATGACATCGGTGCGGTAGTTCTCGATCACGACATCACAGTGACCTAACAACTTGGCGAAGATCGCCTTGCCGTCGTCGGACGCCAGGTCGAGACTGAGCGATTTCTTGTTCCGGCTGTACTCGTGGAAATAAAAGTTCGTGTTCCACCAGTGTTCGCCGGGCGCGACCGGGGGCGGGAGCAATGTGCGGATGTTGTCCCAGGCGCGCGGCGATTCGATCTTGATCACTTCCGCGCCCTGGTCGGCCAGGATCTTGGCGGCGTACGGACCGGCCCAGATCATCGTCAGGTCGGCGACTCGCACACCAGTCAGCGGACGGCCGGGATCAAACATCAGATCGCATCCAATTCGCGTAGTCGGACCAGGTCTTCGCGTTCATACCCCAGCTCGCCGTGAATGACATCAACGTTGTGTTCGCCCAACAAGGGCGCCCGACCCATCTTCCAGTCATGCCCGTTACTGAGCCACAGGCGTCCGGGATAGGTCAACGAACCGGCTCGGTCGTCGTTCAGTTCAGCGAAGAAGTCCCGGCTGTGGAGGTGTTCGGAATTCGTCAGATCTTCCATGGTGGCGACGAATCCGAAGGGCACACGATTCTCGATGCCCAACTGCAACAGTTCCTCGCGAGTCTGGCCGATGAACCAGCCAAACATGATTGCCATCAACTCGTCGTTGTTGAGCAGTCGCTGGCCGGGATCGGCAAAGCGGTCTTCCTGCAGTTCCGGAAGACCCACGGCCTCCGCAAACGCCGGGTAGTTGCGCGGCAAGGCGCAAATGCCGCCGTAGCCGTCGGAGAGCTCGTAGACGCCCCAGAGCGCGTTGAGATTGTTGCCCGAGCGCTGCGTTTCGATTCCAAGCTGGGACGCACGAGTGTGGAACGCCTCGGCCATCGCCGCGTAGGTCTCACGCATCGACAGGTCGATGTATGAACCCTGTTCATGCATCACTGCTCCGTAGTACGCGCCCGAGATTGCCGCAAAGGCATTCAACCCGGCCTGATACGACGGCTGCGATCCGCCGTTCTTCAGCGGCGGCCGATCCGGGTGACCTGTCAGCCACAGCTGTCCACAAGCGGCGTACAGGGTCAGTTCGGTCGCCGGAAGATTGGCGTTGGGTCCGGTCTGTCCAAACGGCGTGATTGAGATCATCACCAGCGAGGCATTGTCCTTCGACAGCGCGTCGTAGCCCAGTCCCCGATCGGCGAGGTAGCCCGGTTCGAACGACTCAATCACGATGTCTGCCGAGGCAGCGAGCTCGCGCAGGATCTCGCGCCCGTCGGACGAGTCGAGGTTCAGCGTGACCGAGCGTTTGTCCCCGTTGAGGTACAGGAAGAGTCCGCTGGTCTCGTCGTCGGGCAGATCGTCGGGCCACGGACCGAATGCCCGCGAGGGATCGCCAGTCGTTCGCTCCACTTTGACGACATCTGCTCCGAGCGCGGCTAACCAGCGTCCTGCGTAGGGGCCGGAAATCCCCTCGGCGAGTTCGAGGACTCGCACGCCGTCATACGGCCGGGAGACATTGGGCTGGGATTGATCGTGCTCGCTCATCGCAGGCAGTCTATGAGCACCTGCCACTGCGTTCTAGACTGTCTCGGAATGACCACGCCATCCAGCGATCCCACGCAAGCTCCTGAAGCGCTCGGCCCACCGCTGCTAGAGGGCGTGCGTGTCGTCGAACTGGCCGAAGAGGTCGCTGCTCCATTTGCGTCCAAGCTGTTTGCCGACGCAGGCGCCGAAACGATCAAGATTGAGCCTCTGACCGGAGATGTTGCGCGGCGCACGGCTCCGTTCGCCGAGCCGTCGCCACATCGTGAAACCTCGACGACATGGCTCGCCTACAACACCTCCAAACGAAGCGTGGCGCTCGACCTGGAGAGCAACTCAGGCCGCCGTGTGCTGCAACAGCTGATCTCCGAATCCGACGTCTTCATCACCGACCGCACACCGAGGCAGTTGTCGCAACTTGACCTGGGTCCTGAAGACCTGCGGGAGCGTTACCCACAGCTCATCATCGCCGCCGTGACGCCCTTCGGGCTGATCGGTAGCGCCGCGGAATGGCCGTCAACCGCCCTGACCCGAGCACACGCCTCAGGTTCCGCCGCAGGCGTTCGGCGCAACCTCGGCGCAAACACCGGAGATCCGCTGATGGCGGGAGCCAACGTGCATGAGGCCGATGGCGGCACTGCGCTGGCATTGGCTACGTGGGCTGCCCTGATGGCCCGCGATCGGTTGGGACACGGCCAGATCGTTGATGTCGCCTCGACGGACGCGATGATGAACATGGACCGCGTCGACATTTCCATTGCCCACAACGACGGCGGACCACCAGCGCGCCCACCGACCAAGGGCGGCAGCGCATTCGGTGGTCGTCTCGAATGTTCCGACGGACACATCATCGCTGTGACTCCGCAGGGTCACCAGTGGGCCGGCCTGATCAAAGCGATGGACGATCCAGCATGGGCGTTCGACGACGAAGGCAAGCTGATTGATCGATTGGAACTCGGGGAGGAAGCTGGCGACGCGATCGCCGAGTGGGCTCTTGCCCGCACACGTGACGAAGTGTTTCGCGCGCTGCAAACCAACAGCGCCCCGGCCGGACCCGTCATGCGTCCATCCGAAGTGATGGACTCCGAACAAGAGCGTGTCCGCGGCTTCTTTGATCTGCTTGAGCACCCGGTCGCGCCGAGCGGCCGATATCCCCAGTTCGCCGCACAATGGACAGGCACGGCTCGCAGCCCCAGAGCCTCTGCTCCGCTGTTCGGATCATCATCTGCCGACGTCACGCGCTCCCACCTCGCACCCTGGAGCCCCGCACAAGCCCGTAGAGCCGGAGTCATTGGATGACCACCACCAACGGAATCAACACACTCAACGGTCAGCATGAGCTGAACGGTCATTTCGGACCGGTAGCGCCCGCGACACGTCCAGGACCGCTTTCGGGGAAGCGAATCATCGACTTCACCTGGGCCTGGGCGGGACCGTACGGCGCGATGCAGCTCGCGCTGCTCGGGGCTGAGCTGATCAAGATCGAGTCGGCGACCCGGATCGACCACTCACGCCAACGTTCACTGGCCATGGGTTCGTTCACGGGCGGCGTCAACCAGGCGCCAATGTTCAACGAGGTCAACCTGAACAAGTACTCAATCCAGCTCAACCTCAAGATGGAGGGCGCCAAGCAGGCCATCCGCGACCTCGCCCGGACCGCCGACGGCGCAATCGACAATTTCCGACCCGGCATCCTCGAAAAGCTTGAGTTGGGTTATGACGACTTGCGTCAGATCAATCCTGACATCGTGATGATCTCCGCCTCAGCGCTGGGCGCCACCGGCCCGGAGCGTCACTACACCGGATACGCGCCGACATTCGCGGCGATGAGCGGACTCTCGTACCTGACCGGCGAACCCGAGGAGCCGCCTGTGATGATGGGCGGTTCGATTGACTTGCGCGCCGGCACAGCGGCCGCGTTCGCGATGATCGCTGGATTGCACTATCGCGATCGCACAGGTATCGGACAGTTCATCGATGCCTCGTCCTCGGAAGCGATTGGTATGCATATCGGCGAAGAGTTCCTGCACGTCGACCTGCTCGGCAAGGACGGCGACCGGCTTGGAAACGGGCACCGATCCTATGCCCCGCACGATGTGTTCCGTTGCGCTTCCATGCGTGCGCCCGAGGCGTACTCCGAGGATCACAAAGGCGCGAAGTCGGGTTGGCTCGCGATCGCCTGTCGCTCGGACCGAGAATGGAACGCGCTCTGCGAATGCAGCGGTCTTGACCATTTGCGAGACGATCCGCGCTTCCGCACGGGCCTCAAGCGTTGGAAACATCGCGACGAACTGAAGCCGATGATCGAGGCCTGGACATCGGAACAGTCAGCCGTCGAAACGGCCGAGACGCTGCGCGCTGTCGGAGTTCCGGCCGCTGCCTCGGTCTGGGGCAGCGACATCCACCACTCCGAGAATTTCCAGTCCCGTGGCGGCGCAGTCAGCGTCAGGCCGCCAGAGACGCATCTGCGACAGGTGCTGCCGCCGCCGTGGAAGCTATCCGAAACCCCGGCAGAGATTGTCTCGCCAGCGCCTCGGCTCGGTGAAGACACCGACTACGTACTGAGCCGAATGCTGGGTTACGGCCAGGACAAGATAGACGCTCTCGCGCGAGAGGGCGCGTTGGAATAACCTGTGCGTCAATAGCCACTCAGAGCGAGACAGCGGAGGGGAAGACCATGCGAGACGTCCTGCGAGCAATCATCAAGCCGATGGCGCGACTCTCGCTGGCCGCCGCGCTGGCGCTGATTGTCATCTCCGCCATTCAACCGGTGTTCACGGGCGACGGAGACCTCCTCGCCGCCGAAACGGCACCGGCTGAGACGTCGCTCTCGCTGCCGCAACAGGCCGCGCCGGACGAAGGCGGCACTGGAGTGAACAACTTCGACCGCGAAGAGTGGTACGAGTTCTCCATCTTGCTCGCCCCGTTCATCGTGCTGGTCACCTTCATCCTGATCCTGACGTTCGCCTGGGATCGCTCGACCGGAAACGACGACTAGCGACCACATCCTCTCAGCGGAGAGCTGACCAGACGATGGCCGAATCAACAGCTCAGCAGCTCATTGACACGCTGTCCGAACGAGGACTCACGCTCGCCACTGCAGAGACTGACACCGGTGGCCTCATTGGTCACTGGATCACCGACATCGCCGGCTGCTCCAAGGTCTGGATCGGTGGAGCAGCTCCGTATCACAATGTTCCCAAGATCGATCTCATCGGCGTCTCACGCGATCTCTTGCGGGAGCATGGCTCCGTCTCCGAGGAAGCCGCCGTGGCCATGGCTCAGGGCGTACGCGAGACGCTCAACGCGGATATCGGCGTCTCAGAGACCGGCATCACGGGTCCGACCGGAGGGTCGGAGAGCCGTCCCGTGGGCACGGTCTGGATTGCCTGTGTCGGACCTGGCGACCGCGTCCATGCTGAGCGACAGGTCTGGGACTCGGATCGCGAAGGCAATAAGCGACTGACGGCCCTCCGCTGCGTCGAACTGGTCCTTGAAGCCGCGCAAGCGTCGGTCGACGACTAAGCTGCTCACAGACTCCGAACTCACAGTGCCATTCCTCCATTGCAACGAGATTGACCTCTACTACGAGGCCCATGGCGATCCTGCCAACCCCGCATTAGTCCTCGCGCACGGCGCCGGTGGCAATCACCTGGTCTGGTGGCGCAATGTCCCTGTGTTGAGCGAGAAGTACTACACCGTCACGTTTGATCACCGTGCCTTCGGTCTCAGCCGCGATGTTCCCGGAGGTCCTGGCCGACGCGCATTTCCGCATGATCTGCACGCCCTGCTGGATCATCTGAACATCGACCGATTCGCGATGGTCGCGCACTCGATGGGTGGCCGCACGGCGACGCCGTTTGCGTTGACCTTCCCGGGGCGCATTGAAGCGTTGATTCTGTCAGGCACACTCGCTGGCGCAGTCAATGACGAGGTCCGCGAAATCCAGGCGGCCCACTACAAGACCGTTGAGGGCATGACGCTGCGTCAGCGCGCCCTCGCTCCATCGACCGAGGCAAACGATCCGCAACTCACCTGGCTCTATCGACGTATGAACGGCTGGAATCCAAAGCGGCCGTCCACCTTCCTTGCTCCCACACCCGGACTCGCGACCTGGCGCGGCTCATCGATGCCGTTGTTGCGGCAGTTCGGGATGCCGATGCTCTACATCGTCGGCGAGCATGACCGCATCGTCCCGCATCAGGCGATGGAGGCATCGCATCGCGCGATGGACGGCTCCGAGTTCGTCGTCGTACCTGAGGCCGGACACTCTGTCTACTTCGAGCGACCAGATCGCTTCAACGAAGCAGTCCTCGACTTCCTCGATCGCCGCTGGAAGCCGTAGACAGCGCTCTATCATCGAAGCATGAAGACTCCAACTCCCATGGTCCGCGAATTGATCGACGCCGTTGGCGATCAGGCCGTGGTCTGGCACGATGAAGACCTGCTGGTCTACGAGTACGACGGCACCATTGATCGTGGCAACCCCGATGTGATTGTGTTGCCGGCGAACACTGACGATGTGATCAACCTCATCAAGATCGCCAACAAGTACGAAGCGCCCGTCACTCCGCGAGGCGCTGGCACCGGACTGAGCGGCGGTGCGCTCGCAGCCAAGGGCGGCGTGATTATCGGTATGAACCGCATGCGGCGCATTCTTAACGTCGATGTCGAGAACAAGACCGCGATCGTTCAGCCTGGCGTCGTCAATCTCGACCTCGGCGCTGAGGCCGAGCGTCACGGCCTGGCATACGCGCCCGACCCCAGCTCTCAGCGAGCCTGCACGATCGGCGGCAACATCGCTGAGAATGCAGGAGGTCCGCACACGCTGGCCTGGGGCACCACGACCAACCACGTCCTGGCGCTGGAGCTCGTGACCGCCGACGGTGAGGTGCAGTGGATCGGGCATGACACCCGCGACGAACCAGGCTACGACCTCGTTGGCTGTGTCGTCGGCTCCGAGGGCACCGTCGGAATCGTCACCCAAGCGCTGGTCCGCCTCGTCCCCAAGCCGACAGCGGTTCGGACCATGCTTGCGGTGTACGACAGCGTGCGACAGGCATCCAATGCCGTTTCGGCCGTCGTAGCTTCTGGGATTGTGCCCGCCGCCCTGGAGATGATTGACAAGATGACCATCGCCGCCGTTGAGCCGGTGCTCAACACCGGTTTCCCGCTCGATGCCGAAGCGGTGCTGCTCGTTGAGGTGGACGGCCCGCAATCGCAAGTCGACGCCGAGGGCGCTCGGGTCGAAGGCATTCTCAACCGCTTCGAACCGCGTGAAGTTCGGTCGGCGACCGACCCGGAGGAGCGGGAACATCTGTGGGCCGGACGCAAGGGCGCGATCGGCGCCCTGGGCCAGATTATGCCCAACTACTACCTGCTCGACGGCGTCGTGCCGCGCACCAAGCTGCCCGATGTGCTGGACGCCGTCTACGAAATCGCTGAGCGATATCGCCTTCCGGTCGCCAACATGTTCCATGCCGGCGACGGCAACCTGCATCCCTGCCTGCTTTTCGACGAGCGAGAACCCGGCGCCACCGAACGGGTACTGGACGCTGGTGGAGAGATCATGCGCGTCTGCGTCGATGCTGGTGGCGCGATTACCGGTGAGCACGGGGTCGGCCTCGAAAAGCGCGACTATCTTCCCTGGATCTTCACTGACGCCGACATGGACGCTATGAAGTCCCTGCGAGCCGCGTTCGGCCCCACCGACAACTTCAATCCCTGCAAAATCTTCCCCAAGGGACACGGCTGCGGAGAAGCCGGTCACCAGCACGCGCAACAGCAAATCGCCAAGTTCGGTCCCAAGGCGTTCGTGTGAGCTTCCTGGCAAATCGGGGGATCGCCAGTGGAACACGCTGAGGCCGTCTCCGTCATCGGCCTCGAACACTTGACGGCTGATCTCGGTTCAGGTTCCGAAGAACTTGCCTCTCTTGCAGTCGATGGCAAGATTGCTGGCATGGTGCTCAGGCCTCAATCCATAGCTGACGTTGAGCGGTCAATGGAGGTCGCTTCGTCGGCTGGACACTCAGTGACTCCGCTCGGTGGTCGCACGATGCTTGACCTCGGCATGCCACCAACCCGATACGACATCGCTCTCGACCTATCCGGTCTGACCCAGATCGTCGATTACGAGCCCAACGACTTCACCATCACTGTGGAAGCCGGCATGACGCTGGCGGATCTACAGCGACATCTGGCGATGAATGGACAGTTCCTACCGCTCGACCATCCTCAGTTCGAACGCGCGACGCTGGGTGGACTCTGTGCGGTCGGACGCGGAGGACTTCGACGCAACTCGTTTGGCGGTCCTCGCGACTGGCTGATCGGCATGCGTATGGTCAAAGCCGACGGCGCCACGATCAAGGGTGGCGGCCGAGTCGTAAAGAATGTCAGCGGCTATGACTTGCCGAAGCTCTTTGCCGGTTCGCTTGGCACCCTGGGCATCATCGTCGAACTCACCTTCAAACTGCGACCGCTACCGGCCAGCGACCAGATCGTGGCGATAGCGGCCAACAGTTTCGATTCGGCCCTGGCAGCCGGTCGCGCGGCTTCACAGGCGGCGCCGTTCCTCAATGGCTGCGTCGCACTCTCGGGCGAGGCTGCAGACAACGCCCGATCACTCGGTGCAGAGATTCTGACCGACCAGCCTGCGCTCTTACTCCGAGCCAACGGCCTGGAATCGTCGGCCAACGAGGTCCTCGCTCAAGCCCTGGCCGCGGTGCGCCAGAGTGGTCTGGATGGTCCAGAGCTGAGAACCGGCGCCATCGTGGAGACCTGGCAAGCGGTGACGGACCTTGAGTTGCAGACGCCCGAGAACCACGTGCGGCTCCGTCTTGGATTGCCCCCCGCAAGCCTGATCCAAGCGCAAGGAGTCTTAACTCAACGACTTCCCGATGCCACGACGTGGATCGCCGCCGCTGATTCCGGACTACTCTTCCTCGACGTGGCAAGTGTGGACGCAGAAACCGTCAAGTCGCTGAGAAACGAGCTCGGGCCTCTGCAGGGTCGTTTGACGATTGAATCCGCGCCAATTGAGCTCAAGCAGGCATGCAACGTCTGGGGACCGAGCGGGTCCGGGGCTCGGCTGATGCATAGCATCAAGGAGACCTTTGACTCACAGGCCATCCTCAACCCGGGCCGCTTCGTAGACGGAATCTAAGCTGGACATATGAGCATTGCTCCGACTCCATCGAATGCCGAGACCATCTGGCTGACTGAAGATCGCCCCGATGTCGCCGAACTCGGTCTCTGCGTGCACTGTGGCTTTTGTCTTAACGCCTGTCCGACGTACCACGACCTTGGAGTCGAGACCGATTCGCCGCGAGGGCGCATCGCGCTGATGCGAGGGATCGACGAGGGGCGAATCGAGTGGTCCCCCAGAGTTCAACAGCATTTCGATCAATGCCTGCAATGCCGCGCTTGCGAGACTGCCTGCCCATCTAAGGTTCCGTACGGACGGCTGATGGAAGCGACCCGGGCCGAAGCGTTCGCACAGGACAAATGGCCGCGACGCCAGCGCATCATTTGGCGATTGATCATGCGCGGACTGTTCCCCTATCCGGGACGAATGAGATTGGCCGGCTACGGCCTCAAGCTCTACCAACGCACGGGCATGCAGACGCTGGTACGCAAGACCGGATTGCTGAAACGGCTTTCTCCAAAGCTCGCAGGCGTGGACGAACTCTCACCAGTGGCCGACAAGCCGTTCTACTCGAATCGAGAGGCGGCTCGCGTTCCGGTGACCCAACCCGCTCGCGCAAGTGCTGCCCTGATCACGGGATGCATGATGCCGCTGGCGTATCCCGAGACGCACCGGGCGACCGTGCGCGTGTTTGCGCGCAACGGCGTCGCGGTCAACGCACCAGAAGCCCAGGTCTGCTGTGGCGCGCTCCACGCGCACGGCGGCGACGTTGAGGCAGCTCGCGATCTCGCCAGGCAGAACATCGAAGCCATCACTCCGGAATCGTCCGACCTGCCCGACGCCATCTTGATCAACGCGGCCGGCTGCGGATCTCATCTGAAGGAGTACGGACACCTGCTGCGAAATGACACTGAGTACGCCGCACGCGCGGCCGCGTTTGCGGCGCGGGTCCGCGATGTGCATGAGTACCTCGTCGAAATCGGCTTTGCCGCTCCTGGAGGCCGTGTAGAGCGCGCGGTTACATATCAGGACTCTTGCCACCTCTCACACGCCCAGAATGTTCGAAGCGCGCCGAGAGACGTCCTGCGCAGCATTCCAGGACTCACCCTGAACGAGATGCGAACGCCGGACAAGTGCTGTGGCTCGGCAGGAATCTACTCGGTCGTCCAGAGCGATATCTCACAGCGGGTGCTGGCCGAGAAGATGGAAGACGTGCTCGCAACCGGGGCCGAACAGGTCTGTACCGCCAATCCTGGCTGCATGCTGCAGCTCGACGCCGGCATTGCTCGCTTCGATCAAGAACAACGGATGATGACCCGCTCGACCCACGCCATCGAGCTTCTGGACGAGTCGTACCGGTTAGGTGACGAAGAACGCACTCGCTGATCCGCTAGCCTCCCTACGGCAGAACAACGTTCAATTGCACTGGGAAGGCGGCAATCATGGGACAATTCCAACAGCTTGAGGTCGGCGGAGCAACGCTTATCGCGGTTCAGGACTCATGGGCCGCCATGCCGCCGACGGCATTCTTCAACAAGACTGAAGACTCCGACTGGGACAACTACCGGGACCTGCTCGACGGCGACGGCAACATCACCCTCAATCTCGGAGCCTGGCTCGTCATCTCGCAGGGCACCACGATCCTGGTCGACTCGGGCATCGGCGGTCGGCCGACCATGATGCCGCTCAAAGAGCCCGCCGCATTGCCGACGGTGATGCAAGAGGCAGGTGTATCTCCCAACGACATCGACGTCGTGGCATTCTCACACCTGCACTTCGATCACACCGGCTGGAACACCTACGACAACGACGGCACGCCCGTCCCGCAGTTCCCCAACGCCCGACACATCATCCAGCAAGTCGAGTGGGACTTCTGGACGAGCACCGACGAACTCAAGGAGGGCGCCGGCTACGACAACGTGCTCGCTCCGATCGTCAATGCCGGCCTCGTCGACTTCGTCGAGGGCGAACACGTGCTCACTTCGGAGGTCGTCACCGTGCCAACGCCGGGACACACACCGGGCCACGTCTCGTTTGCGGTTTCAAGCGGCGGCGAGAAGGCGTACGTCCTCGGCGACGCTGCGCATCACCTCGTCCAACTGACAGAGACTGACTGGTGCCCGGGCGCAGACGTCAATACCGACGATTCCACCGCCAGTCGTCACAAGCTCTTCGATCAGATCGAAGCGGAGAACGCGCTGATCGCCTCCGGCCACTTCAACTTCCCCGGCATCGGGCGAGCCGCGCGACGCGACGGTACCCGCTACTTCGCCGCCGAGTAGGCGCTAAATCGCCGCTGCTGCTGGACGCTTAGTCCCGCAGACGGTCGGCGTGGCTGGCGATATCGATGTAGCGATCGGCGACCTGACGCAGGTCGGCCGATGTGCTCTTGCCGAACGCCATCACCTCGACCCTGACCCCGCGCGCTCCAACGATCTCCACGAGACGACGGAAGTCGCCGTCGCCCGAGACCAACACGATCACATCAACGCGATCAGACATCGTCAGCACATCGATCGCCAGTTCAACGTCGAAGTTTGCCTTGACTGATCCGCCTGAGAAGCGCTTCAGCGGCTTCGTCGCGATCCGGTAGCCATGATCGAGAAACGGAACAACGAATCGTTCGTTCTCGGTTCGCGCTGTCGGATCATCGGAAATCGGCGCATACGCGATCGCGCGGACGAGGGTTCGTCCGTGGGACAGGAAGTCGGCGACTTTGCCCCAATTCAGTCGCACGCCCGACGATTCCGCCCCGTAGAGGATGTTGGGCACGTCGACAAAGATCGCCAATCTCGGCAACACTTCGATGCGCGCCGGCGCGTCCGCGTCGCCGCGGCGACCGAGCAGGGTCTCGGTCAACAGCATCTGCGACTCGGCCAGTTGCTCGATCGTGCTGCGCTGCTGCTCCAGCAGAGCCGTCTGACGTTCCAACAACGCCAGCATTTGCTCAGTTGGATCCGTTGGCTTCGAGTCTTGGGCGGGGCGTCGTCCACTTCGACGTTGCGGAGGCTTCGCGGTCGAGGCCGAAGCAGAGGATGATGCCGGAGCATTCGAACCGTTGGAGGGTGAGCGTCGGCGTCCGCTGCGACGCGACGGAGCTCGCGACGGAGGTTCAACCGGGGCCTGCAAATTTGATCGGGTCTGCGCGGGCACCTGCGTGGGCGCGGCCGGCGGATTGGGTTGTTCTGTTTGTTCACTCGCGGGCGCTTCAGTCGAAGCGGACCGCCTCAAAAACCTTGCCATTACCTAGCTTTCCGTTCATAGGACGGGAATCGTGACGGGCTGGAGCAACGCCGAGGCGGCCGCCTTGACCGCGACTCGGTTCGCTATCGAGACGAAGGCTTCGGCAGCCGGATTCTCGGCGTCGAAGGCGACGATCGGCTGTCCGTCATCGCCGCCGGCGCGGACTTCCGTCGCCAGGGGCACTTCGCCCAAAAAGTCAATCTCCAGATCATCCGCGGCATCCCGTGCGCCGCCATGTCCGAAAATCTCCACTCGCTGACCGGTGTCCGGCGTAATGAAGTAGGACATGTTCTCGACAATGCCGAACACCGGCACGTCGAGCTTCTCGAACATTGTCACCGCCTTGCTTGCATCCTCCAGCGCTACCTGCTGCGGAGTCGAAACTACGACTGCTCCCGCAATCGGAGCCTCCTGTGCCATCGACATCGACGCATCGCTCGTCCCCGGCGGAAGATCGATCAGCAGGTAGTCGACCTCGCCCCAATCCACATCGTGCAGAAGCTGTTTAATCGCCGAACCGATCATCGGTCCACGCCAGACCACCGGAGCACCCGGAGGCAGCAGAAATCCCAGCGAGATTACTTTGACGCCATATCGCGCGACCGGGTGTAGTCCCTGCTCGCTCTGCGCCTGGAAGCCGTTGGGTAAACCAAACATGGTTGGGAGATTGGGTCCGGTTGCATCTGCATCGACGAGTCCAACCGCCGCGCCCGACTCTGCGAGTGCGACAGCCAGGTTGGTTGCAATCGTTGATTTGCCGACACCACCCTTGTTGGAGGCAACGGCGATGATGTTCTTGACTCCGCCAATCGCAGCCTGCTGGCCGCTGCCTTGCCAGGACGGCACATCGACGCGGAACTCGAACGACACGGACCCAGCGCCGGCTTCTCCAAGAGCCTTGGAGATGCGCTCTTCCAGCTCGTCCTGGGATGGATATCCGTGAATCGGCAGCGTCAGGTGCACAGTTACGGATGCGCCATCGACTACGGCTCCGCCGAACATGCGCAATGAGATCAGGTTGCGACCCAGTTGCGGATCGCGAACGGTCCGAAGGGTGTCGCGGACCGATTCGACCGTGAGCGCCATGCCATTGCCTTTCCCGCCGGGCTGTTCCCGACCCTCGCCTCGACCTGTCAGCCGCCGCCAGACCACTACTGACTCAGTTCCAGGTCCGCGTTACCGCGGTACTGTGAGATGAGATGCAGTGTCGATTGAGAAGAATCCAGCGCCTGAATCGGCGGTGGCGTGGCATGCAAAGTCGGTTGTGATTGTGTGTAGGAATCAAGGTTGATCAATGTCGCAGAAATCGTCGCAAGCGGTTGCTACAGGATCGACTCTCGCTGCTTTCATCGTACTCCAACGTGCAGACGCGCTTGAACGTGGCTCACCATCGATTCACACGGGACATGCCGATCATGCAGATTTGGGTTCCGTTAGGGAACCTCTGGAACAAAATCGACGCTCAATCCGTCAAGTAGTTACAGCCACGTATTCCACTTTACAGGGCCGAATCCCGTGTGTTGCCCGTTGTATTGCCCAGCGTCCGAGCCGTACGTAGCGTCCTGCTCACGTGGGACTGACAGAGAGCGGGTTGCGTCCTCAACCCGGTTGCTCAGCCCCAGGAAGGTTCCTTGAATGCCAGCCAAGACTCGTGTGAAGAGCGAAGCGCCCAGCCACATTCACCACTGGGTGATCGACGCCCCCAACGGACCGATGTCCGAGGGCGTGTGCAGTTGTGGCGAGACCAAAGAGTTCCGCAACTCGTCTGAGGACTCGATCTGGGATCGCAACGAGGGCCGCTCGCGCTGGAACGACATGGGTATCTCGAAGCGCCGCCGCGCCGCCGGCGACGACAACTAGTCACCCATTCCCCGGCGCTTTCGCCACCCCCCGGATTCTCACTTCGCCCGCGCCCTAGTATGCGCGGCAGGAGGTCCGATGTCCTCGCCCGTTGCTGAGACGATTCCACCGGCATCCATGCCGGGCAGGGATACGATGCGGAACCTGAGCGTCGATCTCGCACCAGGCGCAAAACGTGAGCTGATCCTCCGTAATCCCGTGATGACGGCTTCAGGCACGTCGAGCAATGGGATCGAGTTCGCCCGCCTCTTCGACATCAACCGCCTGGGCGGCGTCTTGTCCAAGGGCGTCACGCTCAAGCCACGACGCGGCAATCCAACGCCGCGCATCGTCGAGACGCCCGCCGGCATGCTGAACAGCATCGGCTTCCAGAACATCGGAGTGCGACGCCTGCTCAGCGATGTCGCAACGGTCTGGGAGACGTGGGATGTTCCCGTCGTGGTCAACATGCTCGGCGACACCGTCGACGAGTTCGCTCGCCTGGCGCAAGTGCTCGACGGCGCGCCCGGCGTCGCGGGGCTCGAGGTCAACATCTCCTGCCCCAACCTCGATGTCGGAGGCGTGGCCTTCGGCCGTGATCCGGTTGCCGCCGGTCGGGCAATCGAGGCGGTCGTCACATCGACCACGCTGCCAGTGATCGCCAAGCTGACTCCCGATGTCACCGACATCTCAGTCGTTGCCAGAGCGTGCGAAAACGCCGGCGCCGACGCACTCTGCGTCGCCAACTCATTCGTCGGTATGAGCATCGACGTCAACACTCGGCGCCCGCGCACCAATCGTCCCGTCGCAGGGCTCACCGGTCCCGCCATCAAGCCACTCGCACTGAGACTCGTCTGGGAGACGGCGCGAGCCGTTGACATCCCCGTGATCGGCTGCGGCGGCATCGTCGACGGGCGGGATGCAGTCGAGTTCCTGCTCGCAGGAGCAACTGCAGTGCAAGTCGGCACGGCTTCGTTCCGCGATCCCTTCGCCGCAGTTCGAGTGTTGGAGGAGATCGTCGAGTATTGCCGAGACAACGGTGTGTCGGACATTTCCGAACTGATCGGCGCGGTCCAGGTCGACTGAGCCGCGTCAGCCCATACAGTGATCAAGACCGGGGTGTAGCTCAGCTTGGCAGAGCGCACGGTTTGGGGCCGTGAGGCCGGCGGTTCAAATCCGCCCACCCCGACCACTTAGTTGCTTAAGGCCACAACCGCTCTCGTCATACCCGCGCTTGCCGCGGGAATCTCGCCGACTTCTGCACAGTCGCAGCGTCCACAGACCACGAAGCCAGACAGCGAGCGACTTCAGTTACGCGGGCGACTTTAGGCTCGCTGCGTCATACCCGCGGCAAGCGCGGGTATGACGTGTGCCTATTGGCGCGCCTGAACGTCGCTAACGATTCCTAGATCCTTGCTCGCCCCAGCTCCGCCATACTCGGCGGTCGATCGGCGATGACGAGGTCTTCCGCCAGCGTTGCAATCTCTTCTTCGCTCATCCCCAGGACCTCGGCCAACACTTCCACGTTATGTTCACCGAGACCGGGAGCTCCGCGTCGGTAGGTCGCCGGCGTCTTGCTCAGACGGACCGGACAACCGGGATATCGCATCACTCCCATGTCGACTCCGCCGACCTCTGCCCAGAACTCTCGCTCGGCCAGGTGCTCGGATTCGAGTAGATCTCGGGCATCGGCGACTACGGCGGCGATCACTCCCGCTTGCTGCAGCTTCGACGAAGCGTCGGATGGCGAGATTGACCTGCTCCAGATGCTCAGCGCAGCATCAATCTCATCGTGTCGCGACTCCCGCTCCCACAGCTCCCAGTCCGCCCATCCATCAGGCAAGGACACAACATCGCACAGAGCCTGCCATTCGGCGTCGGACGTGACCGAGATTGCGATCCAGCGGTCATCGCCGAGACAGCGATAGACGCCCTGGGGCGCGACACCTGGCTCGCGGTTGCCGCGGCGCGGCGGCGGATGACCGATTACTTGTGCTGAGAGCAACTCGTCGCCGGCGAATGAGCCCATTGACTCGATCATCGCTGTCTCCACTCGCTGTCCCTCGCCTCCCGTCGACATGCGACGCCAGAGGCCGACCAGCGTCCCCGCGACGGCGCTCATGCCGGAGACCGGATCGGGCCAGGCCACGCCAGAGCGATAGGGAATGCTATCGGCATAGCCCGCCATCATCGTCATCCCGGTTGCCGCCTCAATCACTGGTCCCAGCGCCACCCGATTCGCGCCGGGCCCTGTCGCGCCGTAGCCCGGCATTGAGGTGTGAAGGATGTTCGGATTGATCCGTTGCAGAGATTCCCAGTCCAACTCCCACTGCGGAAACACACGCGGCGAGTAGTTCTCCAGCACGACGTCGGATTCGGCGATCAATCTGCGGAACAGTTCCTGGCCCTGCGGCGTCGAGAGATCGAGCGACAAGCCGCGCTTGTTTCGCGCGAGTTTGTTGAAGCCGCCATTGCGATTCCAGGGCCGATCGCCGAGCTCATTGTCGGGGAACAGGTGGGTCAATTCCGCCAGATCTTCCGCTACTTCCAGCGGCCCACGATTCCAGGGAGATTCGATGTGAATCACATCCGCGCCCAGATCGCCCAGCAACCGGCCTGCGATCGGTCCGGCCCAGACTCGCGTCAAATCCAGCACTCGCAGCCCTGTGAGCGGTCCGGCCAACAAGTCACGCGACTCTACGGGTGTTGCGTGTTGTAATTCCCAGTCGGTCAGGTCGTCAAGGGCGGCAATGCGAGGTGGCTTCGGCGACGCCCCCGCGTAGTCCGCGCCCAGCCTAAACAGGCCTCGGGGAATCACCTCCTCGCCGCGCTCGCGGTCCAGCGGGACGAAGAACTCCCTGGCGGCCATGTGAGGGTCTGCCAGGAACTGATGAGTATCCCAGACTGGCCCCATCGGCGAGAACGTGGCTTCGCCCAGTTCACAGATCTCCTCGACAGTGTGCGACATCAACCAGGGACGGATCGCGTCGTCGAAACCCTGCTTGTTTCGCGCTCGCGACTCGTTCGTCGCGAGCAACGGATCCTCAAGCACATGTCCCAATCCGGCCGCATGCAGGAACGGATCCAACTTGGCCGATCCCGCGTGTCCGAGGAAGACGTAGCCGTCCTGACACTCATACACGCCCGCTGGATGCCACATACCGGGCTGTCCGTTGCCGACCCGCCTCAGGACGTGTCCGGCGTGCGTCCACATGGTCGTTGTGTGCTGGTGCATCGCCACCATCGCTTCGATGTGAGCGACCTCCACCGTCTGACCGGCGCCAGTGGACTCGCGTGCAATCAGCGCCGCCATCGCACCGATGAAGCCGTACATGCCAGCCGCGTACTCCGTATGCCGACCGAGCCGGCGGAACGGATGTCGGTCGGGTTCTCCATTGAGATACAAGTGCCCGCTGGCAGCATCGTCGGTGAAGACATTCGAGCGGCGCTCAGACCACGGTCCCTTCAGTCCATACGGCGACAGATACACCTTGACCAGCCTCGAAGCCTCGACATCAACCGTCAGAGGGATGAGCGGATCGGGCGCGGAACTCTCGATCACCACGTCAGCGTCCAGGATCAGCGTTCTCACGTTGGTCGAATCCGGTTCAGCATCGACGACCTGCTTCGACGTGTTGCAATACGCCCAGATCGACCCAACTTCGCCACCGCCCAGCGCATGAGAGGGCAGCAGTTCACCGTGATGCAACAGCGGATCGCCGCCAGGCGGCACAATCTTGACCACGCGAGCGCCATTGTCGGCAAACACCTTCGCCGCAAACGCGCCCGCATGAGAACCAGCCAGCTCCACCACCCGTAGCTTCTCAAACAACTTCGTCATCAATTCCACCTCTTCAGCACGACTTAACTTCTGACTGCAGCTTCAATGCCGGGCCATTCGATGCTCACGGCAGTGTCCGTTAAGCTATCGCCCGTAAGCAGAACACCATCAAGGAAGGACCCATCAGTGGCCACCGACCGATTCCCCATCGAGCAGGGACACATCATGTTGTTCGCCCGCTCGGTCGGCGACGAAAACCCTATCTACCACGACCCCGACGCCGCAGCCGAGACTGAGCCCGGTCATGTCATTCCGCCGCCCACGTTCGTACAGGCGTCGGCGCAATTCACCGACGGCTACAGCTTGCGTCCCGTGACCGGACAGGCCTGGTTCGGCTCGGGCAAAGAGCCGACGGGCGTCAAGCGCGAGTCCTCCGGTGGCGGCGGCGGCACCGGCTTCCACGCCGAGCAGCACTACGAGTACCACGCACCGATCCAGCCTGGAGACGTGCTCAAGGCCGTCGACAAGCCCGGCAAGAGCTGGACCCGAGAAGGCCGTCGCGGTGGCAGCCTGAGCTTCAACGAATCCATCACCGAGTACTACAACCAGGATGGCGTCCTGGTCGTCACCGCCCGCTCGGTCGGCGTACAGACATCACGCGTCGTCGAGTAACCACACCGGCAACCACGCTGGCAACCACACGGAAAGCAATCGTCATGGCTCTCAGCAAGTCCAACATCAGCGTCGGCGACCAGCACAGCGAGCAGGTCGTCGACAACCTCACCCGCACCCAGATCATCCAGTACGCCGGCGCATCGGGCGACTACAACCCGCTGCACACCGACGAGATCTTCACAACGCAGATCGCCGGCTACCCGACCGTCTTCGCCCACGGCATGCTCAGCATGGGCCTGACCGGCAAGATGCTGACCAACTACGTCGGCGACGGGCGTCTGACCAAGTACGGCGTGCGTTTCGTCGCCCAGGTTTGGCCCGGCGACTCGCTGACCGCGACCGCCACAGTCGAGGACATCCGCGAAGAAGACGGCGTCAGCCTCGTCGATCTCGCAGTCTCAACCGTCAACCAGGACGGCGCAGAGGTCGTCAAGGGCTCAGCCACCGCTCGAATCGACGGCTAGCGGACCCGACTGAGCAATCACAGACTGTTCGTCGCCCGCAGCGATCTCTCGCTGCGGGCGAACGTCGTCAATCCTGATCCTGTTGCGGTCTGTTCTCAGCCACCCACTCCGAGACATCGGGAATCAGCCGGTCGACGACGCCCATCATCAACATGAACGGCACGAACGCTACGCCTGTGCCGATCGCCCACCACCACTCGGCGGCGACGAGCGCCAACACGCAGCCTGAGATCGTCAGGCCCATGCCGAGAATCGATACCACCCGCAGCACCACTGCGATTGGAGGAATTGGCGGAATCTGAGGTGGTTGCGCCGACATGGCGTCCACGCTTCCTTGATCTATGAGTTAGGACTCAGTGATCGTAACGGACTTCATCTTCGGGCCCGGCTCGCGCGCCCGCTGCGGGTCTCGCTCGGGGAAGGCCTTGACCACTTCAATGCCCGACGTGACCTTACCGAACGCCGTGTACTGACGGTCCAGGAACGTCGCGTCGGCGTTGCAGATGAAGAACTGGCTGCCTGCGGAGTTCTCGTCCTGCGCGCGCGCCATCGAGAGCACGCCTTCGACATGCGATGTCTCGTTGAACTCGGCGGGCACGTTGTAGCCGGGACCGCCGGTGCCAGTGCCAGTTGGGTCGCCGCCCTGGGCCATGAACCCGTCAATGATCCGATGGAACGTCACGCCGTCATAGAACCCGTCGCGTGCCAGGAAGACGAACGAGTTGACATGCTCCGGCGCGAGGTGGGGCCACAGCTCGAGTTCAATCGTGCCGCCGTCTTCCATCTCGATCGTGGCGCCATACGAGGCGCCCTCTGTCAGGGCCATCTCGGGCCGCTTGTTGTATTTGGCCATCTAATCCTCCGCCGCTTCGCGGCAATGTTGGGCCCGAGCGCTATTCCGCGCGGGCAATTTCGCTGATTGTGATTGTGGCAATCTGCGGACCAGGCGGTTCGCTGGGATCCGCCGGATCGCGCTCTGGGAACGCAGCCACGACATCCATGCCCGACATCACCTCACCAAAGGCCGTGTACTGACCATCCAGGTGCGGCGCATCGTTATACACAATGAAGAACTGGCTCCCGGCAGAGTTTGGATTGGCCGATCGAGCCATCGACAGCACTCCGCGCACATGCGGCGTGTCGTTGAACTCCGCATCCAACAGATATCCCGGACCGCCGGTGCCGGTGCCGGTCGGATCGCCGCCCTGCGCCATGAAGCCGTGAATGATGCGGTGGAACGTCACTGCGTCGTAGAAGCCCTCACGCGCCAGGAACACAAAATTGTTCACATGGCTGGGCGCGAGCTCTTCGTACAGGTCGATCTCTATCGTCCCACCGCCGACCATCTCGATCGTCGCGCGGTAGTCAACGCCGTCCTCAAGTGTGAACTCCGGCGGTTCGTCCCAGCGCAACGCCAGATTGGGAACGGGCGGCGGTTCGTCTTCCCCGGACGGAATTTCAGCCGATTCAGTGGCTGTTGCAGTTGCGCCGTCTTCGGTAATTCGAATCGCGACGATCTTCGGACCGGGTGGAGGAACCGGAATCCTGGATGGGTCCCTGGAACCGAAGCCATGCAGCACTTCGATGCCCGATGTCACCCGCCCGAACGCCGTGGCTCCGTCTTCCGTTTCCGATTCCTGGGCAGCCAGGGTGATGAAGAACTGCGACGACGACGCGCCAGCTTCACCACGCTTCATGGCCAACAATCCCTCAGAGTCCAGGACAGTCGCATCGCCGGTCGTCGGTTCGTCGGGCAACACGTAGCCAGCGTCATCGGGGTACTCGGCATCGGGATCGCCGGCGGTCGGATCACCTGCGTGTGCTCGCAATCCGGGCAGCACCTCGTGGAAAGTCAACTCGTCGTAGAAGCCCTCGTTGACCAGGAAGACGAAGTTGTTGACATGCCCGGGAGCCTGGGTCTCCAACAGGTCGACCACGATCACATCGCCACTTTCGAGTTCAATTTCGGCGCCGTAGTCAACGCCCTCGCTCAAGGCGAACGCTGGAGGAGCAGGCCAGGTCGGTTTGCCCTCGACGGCACCGGTGATGACATCGGACCCAGTGCGGCGAACCGGCGGAGGATCTGTCGTCGGCGATGGCCCACTGCTATCGAACGCCGTCAGCGCCAGGCTGACGACCAATGCAGCCGCCAGCACGAGCCCGACCGTGGCAATCACCGGGCGAGAAAACAACCTGGAGCGGCGCACGCCGCCTCGATCAAATCCCTGCACTGCCGCGCGTCGGCGCGCCAATCGCTGCGGACGCCGTCGGGCGCTGCGACCTCGTTGCGACACCGGCCATCCCCTCCGAGCGCACGACACACAAGCGCACTCAAGGCCCTACGCTATCACCGCTCCACGTTATGACGATGTCACTGGAACGCCCAACGCCAGTTGAATCGCAACTGTGAGGAACAACGAATCATGAACGCGGCAGAGCGATACAACGCGATGGTCAAGGCCCGACAAGACCAGCAAGCGCGGTTGGCCACACCCTTCGGCGAGTGGTACTGGGAACGATTCGCGCACACATATCGCTTTGATCCCTACCGCGAACCAGAACCGCAGCTTGCCGAGACGCTGAAACACATCGAGCCGGGCGACGACATCATCGAAATTGGCGGCGGCGCCGGACGAATCGGATTGCCCCTGGCCCTGCGAGCACGCTCACTACGCAACGTCGAACCCTCGGCGGCGATGCGAGAGCAGTTCGCTCTCGCCGTTGCAGAACACAACATTGCGAACGCCGAAGCGGTCGCATCAGCTTGGCCAACTGCCGACCAAATCACAGCGGATGTGGCTCTGACTGTTGATGTGACGTACTTCATCGCCGACATCGAGCCGTTCCTACGAGCCATGCACGAATCAGCCAGTCGCAGAGTCATCATTCTGACCTGGACAGTTGCGCCTCCCAATGTGAATGCCGAACTATTCCAGGTTGGATTCGGAGAACCGGAAGCGCCGTCTCCTGGATTCCAGGAACTGCTCCCGGTGATCTGGGATATGGGAATCGTGCCCGATGTCCAGGTCGTTGATCAGCCCTTCACCTGGCCTGAGCGCTTACCGACGACCGAGGATGAAGCCGTCAAATTTGCAGTGTCCGAACTCGCCGCCTTTGGTCAACCGGACACCGAAGAGCGCATTCGTCGAAATGTCGGGACACTGTTCAAGCGAAGCGACATCTACCGGCCTGACTGGCGGACACCGTCAGATGGCATGCTGATTACATGGAACACGAGCTGAGCAAGCAGTGTCGAGGCTGGTACCCCCGGTAGGATTCGAACCTACGCTCCCGGCTCCGGAGGCCGGTGCTCTATCCCCTGAGCTACGAGGGCGCGAGGTTCACGATATCACCGGTCAGCAAAGAATCTCATTGACCAGCGCCAGGCCTTCGCGCAGTTGCGATTGCCAGTCTTTCCTGGGATGCCGAATGGCGTTGGTGTTGATCCTGAAGAGACAAACCGCCTCGCGCAGCGCTAGTGCTCGTTCCTGCCAGTCGAATCTTTCCAGGGCGTGACTCTGAAGGCGCTCATGATATTCGCGACACGCCTCGACATGTCGTTTCGAGCCGAAGTTGGACGCCCATCGTAGGTGAGCCAGGAAATTGCCTACGTCCAGCATTGGATCACCACCGCCAGCTTCTTCATAGTCGACCAGCGCAATGCGTCCGTCTCGCAGCCCAATCAATTGGTCGTCATAGAAGTCGTTGTGAGCCACACTCGTGGGACGCCAGGATTCACAGAATGGATCCAGCAGGTCTTCCGCTACTCGGAGCAGCGAGCGCCCGCTTTCATCATCGCGGAGCTTATGTCGGAACGACCGTCTGGCGCGACGATACGCGCGCTCGAGGCTGAACGCTCCTGGAGCACCGGCGTGGTCGGTAGAACTCCACAGTGGCGCGAGCGCATCCAGCAGTAGCCCCGGATCCGGAGCCTTGCCGCGACGGATCAGTTCCCGAACGTTTCGTCCCGGGATTTCCGACACCCAAACCACCGCGCCTTCCGACCAATACCCGGCCAGTCGCGGAATGAGGAAATCGGACCGACTGACCAACTCCCGCGCATTGAGGAAACCCGAGGTGGCCACAGGGCGCATGGCCCGAGCGAAGAACCTTGCGTTACCGACTCGATGCCTCAGCACCGCCCGGCTGCCCGGTCGATACCTAACCAGCTCGACCCGAGCCCGACGAACGGGAATCGCTAGAACGTGCTTGTTCACGAGACTCAGAGCGCCCTCTGGTGATGCCGCTTCGCACAAACCCGGCAAATCTGGGTCCTCTGGAAAGGTCCTAACCTCAATCCGTCCCCCACGATGGAGCCTGATGCCAAACAGGTGGTGAGGCAAGTACTCCTCTGTGCTCCACTCAGCCTCGTAACTCACCGAAGCAATCCGACCAAGACTGTGACTGAACTCGCGAATGCGAATCAGCTCAGGAGGTTGTTCAGGCGCCTGCCGATCCTGTGAGCCGCGGTCCCAGACCCAGTTGGGATCGAAGAGGTTTGGCAAGTCGGGCAGGTTCGGGTCGCTGGGAAACTCAACTTCTGGCGACAACCTGATGCGAGCAGATTCCCGGACAGGCGCAGTGTCGCTAGTCACTGTCATCGCTGTCGTCACTCACATCAGGGCTGAGCGGCGTCGGCGTGTCAGGGCTGAGCGGCGTCGGCGTGTCAGGGCTGAGCGGCGTCGGCGTGTCAGGGCTGAGCGGCGTCGGCGTATCGATCCCGTCGCTATCGGTACCGTCGTTGTCCGTCAGCAGCGGGTCGTTGAGAGGTTCATTGCGAACCGCAGTTTGTAAGGGCACGAGGACGTTGTCGCCATCGCTGTCAGCACCGTCGTCGGAAGGCGTCGGTGTGTCGACTCCGTCGCTGTCGGTCCCGTCGTTGTCCGTCGGCGTTGGCGTATCGACTCCGTCATAGTCGGTGTAGGGAGTCGCGACGCCATCATCGTCGGTCAGCGGTGTACTGACGCCGTCGAAGTCTGTGCTTGGCGTGTCGAACCCGTCGTTGTCGGTTCCTGGGGTGTCTGTTCCATCGAGATCGGTATAGGGAGTATCGACTCCGTCGAAGTCGGTATCCGGAGTGTCGACCCCGTCGTTGTCGGTGGCGCTGGGCGTATCGATGTCGTCATTGTCTGTTTCAGGCGTGCTAAACCCGTCGTAGTCGGTGTAGGGCGTTGGTCCTGGGCTGTCACCGTCTTCGTCGTCATTCTCATCGTCGTCATCTTCCTCATCGATGCTATCGAGGAAGACGCGGATCGGGAGGACGGCTGGTTCCGCCGAGCCTCCTCCACCGAATTCGATGGCTGAGATCGCGCCCCAGCCTAGAAGCGCAACCGATAGAGCAGCACTTAGGACAACAAACAACAGATGCCGCCACCTGGCGATCATTGCTCGCACTCCGAACTTCCTGCTGATCTCTTGTGCACTAGAGCCGACCAGCAGTTGACATGTCTCTCTGATGAGAGAGTAACAACTACTGGAGACCTCTTCGCGTTCGCAGCCAGCTACGGCTCAGTCGCCAATACCAACTCGGTCAGTGCCTCCCGTTGGCTAACCGAGATTCGACCTTCGCCGATATTGCACCGCCTCCGCCACATGCTGCGCCGTGATCACCTCCGACGCGGCGAGGTCAGAGATCGTTCTGGCCACCTTCAGCACCCGATGGAATCCGCGAGCCGACAGGCTGAGCCGGTCGACGGCCTCTTGAATCAGCGTTCGCGCACGATCGTCCAACATGGCGTAGCAGTGAGCATTGACCTCACGAGCCGACAACGATGCATTCGCGTTTGGTCCACAGTCACCGAAGCGTGCTCGCTGCACGTTTCGCGCATCCACGACCCGACGCCTGACCGCGGATGATGACTCAGTGTTAGGGGGCGCCGCCGCGCCAGAGGACTCCATCAGTTTCTGTACATCCACACGAGGCACGTCGACAAACAGGTCAATCCGGTCGAGCACCGGACCGGAGATGCGCCGTTGATAGCGGTACACCGCACCGTCGGTGCAGGTGCAGTGCTGGTCCGAGCCATAGTTGCCACAGGGACAGGGGTTCATCGCTGCGATCAGGCAGATGTCGGCCGGATACGTCACCGTGCCATGCGCCCGTGAGATCGTGATGTGACGATCTTCAAGGGGTTGCCGCATCGTCTCGAGCGCGCGCACCGAGAATTCCGGCAGTTCATCGAGGAACAGTACGCCACGATGCGCCATTGTGACTTCCCCCGGCCGCAAACGCTGCCCACCACCGACCAATCCGGCATTCGAGATTGTGTGATGAGGCGCTCGGAATGGTCGTTCGCGAATCAGCGTGGATCCACCGGTCATTCCGGAGACTGAGGCAATCTTCGTCACCTCGAGCGCCTCCTGCGACGTCAACGGCGGCAGAATGCCTGGCAGACAGGAGGCGAGCAGCGTCTTTCCTGCGCCCGGAGGACCGCACATGAGCAAGTTATGTCCGCCAGCCGCCGCCACCTCCAGCGCGCGCTTGACGTGCTCCTGACCTCGTACATCGGAGAAGTTATGACCGTCATAGTTCGAGCCAGGATCGTCATCCGTGGGGCAGGTCGTCGGCCAGACCGCGTCCGCCAGCGGCCGCTCCTCGGTTGCGATCTCGATCCAGTCGCGCAGCGAGTCCACCGCGACGACTTCGATCCCATCGATCAGCGACGCCTCTTCCGCATCAACTTTCGGCACCACAATGCGGCGCACTGATGCGTCCCGCGCCGCTGCGGCAACGGACAGCACACCGCGCACATGTCGCAGCTCGCCGTCCAGCGCCAGTTCGCCCAGAAACAGGGTGTCTTGCACGGCCGACTCGCAGATCTGACCGGTCGCTACCAGCATCCCGACCGCGATCGGCAAATCGTAACCCGCGCCCTCCTTACGAATGTGCGCCGGCGCGAGATTAACCGTCACCCGCTTCGTGGGGAATCCAGCGCCGGCATTACGGATCGCCGATCGAACACGCTCTCTCGCCTCGTCCACAGCAGCGTCTGGCAGCCCGACAATGGTCGTCTTCGGCATCCCCGACGAGATGTCGACCTCGACGCAGATGGGCGCTCCATCCAGACCGATGACTGCCCCGCCGTTGACTCGCGTATGCATTAGCGACCTCCCGGTGTTTTCGTTAGAACACAGTTACGAAACTAGCGTTCTCTCATGCACAAAGACTATAGAACACCTATTCTCAGGAGTGCAAGTCATGCCCCCAACTCCAAAACACCTCATTAGACTCGCAGCGGTGGAGGATGAACGATGACCAACAACATGTACCCCGTGCTCGACAGCGGCCTGGCGTTCTTCAATCACGCAGGTGTTTCGCCGCTGCCGGCCGATGTCGCCCAGGCTGTCCACGACTATGCCGACCAGGCGGGAAGGTCCGGATACTTCGGCTCGACCTGGATCGACGACATGATCGACTTCCGCCAGGTCTCGGCTGAGCTGATCGGCGCGCGCAGCCCTGACGAGATCGCATTCGTCCCCAACACGGCAACAGGCGTGTCGGTCTCGGCCGGCGCGCTGAGCCTGCAGGACGGCGATCGCATTCTCGTCACCGACGCCGAGTATCCCTCGAACCGTCACTTCTACAACTCGCTGCAGCAGCGAGGGATCGAGCTCGATGTCGTCGTCCAGCAGGACGATGGCAGGATCCCCACCGAAGACATCATCTCGGCCGTATCCGCGCGAACCAGGCTCGTCGGCATCTCGCATGTCCAGTGGGGCAGCGGGTTCCGTTCCAATCTGCGACCCATCGCAGACGCTGTTCACGCCGTCGGCGGACTGCTCTCAGTCGACGCCATCCAGTCAGCAGGCGCGTTGCCGGTCAATGTGGCCGAGGACGATGTCGACATCCTCGCCGCCGGCGGCCACAAGTGGCTGCTCGGACCAACCGGCTCGGGCATCCTCTACATCCGCGAGGAGATCATCGACGGCCTGATCCCGCCCGTGCTCGGCGCGAACAGCATGGACGGAGGCCTGGGCGCCGGCAACGAAGAACTGATCCTCTCTCCGACCGCCTCGCGTTTCGAGCCCGGAGCAACGCCGACCGCAACAATGCTCGGTTTGCGCGCGTCGATCAGGCACCTGCTCAACATCGGCATCGACAACGTCTGGGCCCAGCTCGAAGCGGTGACAGCCTACCTCTGCGACGCGCTCACCAACGCAGGCTGTCGCGTCTTCTCCCCCCGACGCGAATCCGAGCGAAGCGGCATCGTGATCTTCGACCCGCCCGAGGAGCTTCTGGAACGGGAGACCGTCGACGAAATCTGGGAGCGGCTGCAAGACTCTGGCATCATCACTGCCGTGCGATTCGGCCGGCTGCGAGCCTCGCCGCACTTCTATACGCCGCAATCCGACATCGACCATTTGGTCGCTGCCCTCAAGCCGTAGGGGCGCTTGATCAGTAGTCGCGCTCGACGCTCATCACGCCATGGACGCCGTCGAGCTTCGACATCACCCGCTGTAACTGACGTAGACCGTTCGCCTCGACGGTGAAGGTCAGCGTCACTGCGCCACGATCCGGTTCGCCGGTCACGAATGAGACCATGTTCACATTCTCATCGGCGCAGATCGCCGCTACGTCTCGAGCGAGGCCAACTCGATCCCAACCCATGATCTTCAGCCGCGCTTCGGTCAGTCCGCGGAAGGTGTTCCAGCGCACCGGGACGACACGGTCGTCGCCGCCGACTGACAAGATATTGGGACATTCGCTGCGGTGAATCGTCACACCTCGGCTGCGAGTGATGAAGCCGGTGATGTCCTCACCAACCTGGGGCGAGCAACATGGCGCCAGGCGGGTGAGCATGTTTGAGCCGCCCAGGACGTGTACCGCGTCCGCGCTGGGAGTCGCCGGCGTCTCCACTACCTCAACTTCGGGCTTCGCCGGAAGCTCCTCTTCATCCGCCGACGCCACCTTGAGCGCCACGGCGTGCGCTGTCATGTCGCCCGCACCGATCAGAGCCAGAGCGTCTTCCAGACTTCGCGCGCGCGTCGCCTCGATCACATCCGATTCAACCTTGGTCAGCTTCAGACTCAGACGTCGCAATTCTCGCTCTAGCTCGTCTCTCCCGCGCGCGATGTTCTCGGTCCGCGCCTGTCGATTGAACCACTGGCGAATCTTCGTCCGCGCATGCTGAGTCGTCACGTAGCCAAGCGCCGGATTGAGCCAGTCGCGGCTTGGCCCGCGGGCAGTCCGGCTCGTGACAATCTCCACCACGTCGCCGTTCTCTAGCGGCGTCGATAGTCGCGCCAGGCGACCGTTGACTTTCGCCCCAACGCACTGGTAGCCGACGTCGGTGTGAATCCGGAAGGCGAAATCAAGCGGTGTCGCGCCCGACCGCAGCGCCAGAATCTCTCCCTTGGGCGTATGCACAAACACCTGATCGTGGAAGACATCGGATCGCAGTGTCTCGAGGAAATCGTCCGCACCCGCCAACTCGCCTTGCCACTCCACCAACTGGCGCAGCCATGACATCCGCTCGCGATCATTCATCGCATTGTTGCGGTTTTCCTTGTACGCCCAGTGCACGGCGACCCCGTATTCGGCCTCCTGGTCCATCTGGTGCGTGCGAATCTGGACTTCAACTGCGTGTGATGACGACCAGAACGCCGTCGTATGCAGCGACTGATAGCCGCTCGGACGCGGACTCGCGATGTAGTCGTCGAACTCGCCCGGTAGTGGACGCCAGAGCCCATGCACCACGCCCAGGACCGCGTAGCAGTCGCTCGTGCTATCCGTCAGCACACGCAACGCGAGCAGATCGTAGATGTCGTCGAATGACTTGCCCTGAGCCGAGTATTTCTTGATCTTCTCGTGAATCGAGTACAGGTGCTTGACCCGGCCTCGCACTTGCGCGCTGAGACCCTCCGCTTCCAGCGCGTTCTCCAACTGCACGCGAATCTGGCCCAGGTACCGCTCGCGCGTCTGTCGTCGCGACGCCACGAGTTCGGATATGCGTCGATAGTCCTCAGGCTGCAGGTACTTGAACGACAGATCTTCAAGTTGCGCCCGGATCTGCCAGATGCCCAGACGCGCGGCCAGCGGCGCGTAGATCTCCATCGTCTCGCGCGAGATCTGCACCTGCTTCTCCGGTCGCATCGCGTCCAGCGTGCGCATGTTGTGCAGGCGGTCGGCCAACTTGACGATCACAACGCGCACGTCGTCGGCCATCGCGACGAACATCTTGCGCAGGTTCTCGGCCTGGACATCGCGGTCGATCGTCCCGGTGATCCGTGGCAATTGCAACGCAGAGAGCTTGGTCGCGCCATCCACCAGCTTCGCAACGTCAACGCCAAACTCAGACACCAACTGGGAGCGCGTAACGCCACAGTCTTCCATCACATCGTGCAGCAGCGCCGCCTGCAGCGCCGGCACATCAAGCTGCAGCTCCGCGCAGGTGACCGCGGCGGCCAACGGATGCTCGATGTATGGATGTCCCGAGCGCCGCTGGTGGCCCTCGTGCTTCTCACGCGCGTACTCGTAGGCCGCCATCACCTGGTCGCGGTCCACAGGTGGCAGGTACTGCTCCAGCACGTCAACTAACACATCGAGCGTGGGATGCTTGGTCAGATCAACTACTTCGGCGGGAACGGTCCGGGTCGCCATGGATCGATCATACAAAAGCCGAGGTCCTTACCTGCGCGGGTCTGATGACCGATACGTGAAACGACAACCCATCTGTACGA
This sequence comes from Dehalococcoidia bacterium, assembly GCA_965232875.1. Lineage (GTDB taxonomy): Bacteria > Chloroflexota > Dehalococcoidia > Bin125 > Bin125 > Bin125. The sequence goes on from OZ247431.1 coordinate 1,660,929, forward strand.
TGAGGCCTGAGGATTAACGATGAGCAAATCAACAACCCGTCAATTCCAGACGCCCAGAGGTACGCGCGACCTGCTGCCAGATGACGTTGCCATTCATAGTCACATCCTTTCGCATGCCCAGGAAGAGGCGCGTCTGACTGGATTCGGGTTCATCGAGCCGCCCACGTTTGAACACGCGGAACTCTTTGCTCGCGGGGTCGGCGAGGGCACCGACATCGTCGAGAAAGAGATGTACATCTTTGACGATCGCGGGGGCGACCGCCTCGCTCTCCGTCCAGAAGGCACTGCCTCGGTCTGTCGGGCGTACCTGCAGCACGGCATGGCCAATCTGATCCAGCCGGTCAAGCTCGCCTATCACCTGCCGATCTTCCGCTACGAACGACCGCAGGCCGGCCGATTCCGGCAACACACGCAGTTTGGCGTCGAAGCCATCGGCGTCCGCGACGCGGCGCTTGACGCCGAAGTCATAGATCTCGGCTGGCGGATCGCGCAGTCGCTCGGCCTGTCCGAGCTCAAGATCCTGCTCAACAGCATTGGCGATGTCGAAGATCGCCAGGCGTACGTGCCGCTGCTTAAGGCCCACTTCGAGCCACACCTCAATCAAGTCGCACCCGACGACCGGGACCGTTGGGAACGCGCCCCAATGCGCCTGCTGGACAGCAAGGACGAGCGCACTCGGCCCTTTCAAGCAGGAGCGCCGCTGATCACCGACCACCTGCGAACCGAGTCGCAGGCCTACTACGAGGCAGTCAAATCACACCTGGATGCGCTCGGAATTCCGTACGAGGAGCGGCCCAACCTGGTCCGCGGACTCGACTACTACACGCACACCGTGTTCGAAATCGTCCCGGCGCAAGTAGAGGGATCTCAGGTCACCGTGCTCGCCGGTGGGCGATACGACGGGCTGATCGAACAGATCGGCGGGCCGCCAACGCCGGGAATCGGCTTCGGCATGGGCCTCGAACGAATGGCGCACCACTTGCGCGAGCAAGGTCTTGCCCCGGAGATGTCGAGTGGCATAGATGTCTTTATCGCCGCACTCGGCGAGGGCTCTGACATTGCCGCCTCGCGCATCGCCGGTGAGCTTCGCAGCGCCGGCATCGGCGCAACGTTGGCATTTGGCGGCCGATCACTTAAGGCTCAACTCCGGCAGGCAAACCGCTCCGGAGCCAGGCTCGCCGTGATCGCCGGCGCACGAGACCTCGCCGAGCAACGTGTCACCGTCCGCGACCTCCAGTCGTCCCAACAGTGGCAAGTCAATCTGGATGTCCTCGCCGATAGCTTGATGGACCAACTGTTGGACGAAATGATTGACGAGTTTTCGTCCGACTTCGAACAAATCTTCGGCGGAGATTCGCCCGACCTTCCATATACTCAGGCGCAGGACTGAGGTTCGTCATGGCCGTCACAGCACCGTCCGACAGCGCGCCGATGTGGGCTCGACTCGAGGATGTCGCCAAACACTTCAATGAGATCGAGCAGGAGATGGCCGACCCGGCCACCTCCAACAACCCGGCTCGCCTGCAAACCCTGGCCAGGGAGCATTCCTCTCTACAGGAGAAGATCAACCTGTTGCATCGTTACCGCACCGCCTCGGACCAACTGCAGCAGGCCCGCGAGGTGCTCGAAGAGGCCGACGACGACGACGAAATGCGTGAGTTCGCGCAGATGGAAGCCACCGAGCTTCGCGAAGAGATTGAACAGCTCGAGGAAGACGCCAAGCGAGCGCTGCTACCGCGAGATCCGAACGATGAGCGCAATGTGATCGTCGAGATTCGCGCCGGCGCAGGCGGCGATGAAGCTGGTCTCTGGGCTGCCGACCTGTATCGCGCCTATGTCCGCTACGCCGAAGGTCGCCGTTGGCACACTGACCTGCTCAGCATGTCCGAGAACGCCAAAGGCGGTTTCAAGGAAGTCATCTGTCAGATTGACGGCGACGGCGCATTCTCCCGACTCAAGTACGAATCCGGCGTACACCGAGTCCAGCGCGTCCCCGAAACTGAAGCGCAGGGACGAATCCACACCTCGACCGCCACCGTCGCCGTGATGCCTGAGGCGGAAGCCGTCGATGTCGACCTTGACGAGGCGGAAATCCGCCTCGACTTGTTCCACTCCGGCGGTGCCGGCGGCCAGAACGTCAACAAGGTCCAGACCGGCGTTCGGTTGACGCACGAACCGAGCGGCATCGTTGTGACCTGCACCGACGAGCGCTCACAGCTCAAGAACAAGATCAAGGCGATGTCGGTCCTGCGTGCCAGGCTGTACGAGCAACAGCGCATGGCCGCCGATCAAGAACGCGCCGATTTCCGCCGCTCTCAGGTTGGCTCCGGCGATCGCTCAGAGAAAATTCGAACCTACAACTTCCCAGAAAACCGAGTCACCGATCACCGCATCGGCCTCACACGCCACGATCTCGACGGTATGCTCGACGGCAACCTCGACCCCCTGATCGACGCCGCTGCCACTGCCGAGGAAGCGCGGCTGCTCGCGGAAGCATCCGCATGACCACTCCGGCAACCCCTGCGATGCTCCGAGACGTCTGGCTGGCAGGCGCCTCCGCGCTGGAAATGGCCAAGATCGACGACGCTCGCTTCGAGGCCGAGGTCTTGCTGCGCCACGCCACCGGACTCTCACGCGCCCAGCTCTATGCGTCGCTGACTGACGAGATCGATCCTGCCGCCAAGCAGCGGTTCGAGTCCGCCGTCGCAGAGCGAACCACACGCACGCCGCTGGCATACATCACCGGCACTCGCGAGTTCTATCGACTCGAGTTCCGCGTGACCCCAGACGTGCTGATTCCCCGGCCCGAGTCCGAGCTACTCGTGGATGCAGCCCTCGATCACATGCGCCAGGCCAGAATTCGCACGGCCGACGTCGCCGATGTCGGCGCTGGCTCCGGCGCAGTCGGAATTGCACTCGCCAAACACCGCCGCGGCGTCAATCTCATCTGCAGCGATGTCTCCCGCGACGCCCTTCTCGTTGCCCGAGAGAATGCCCAGCGGATTTTGCGACGACCCAACGCTTCATTCGTCCAGGGCGACCTGCTTACGCCGCTGCCGGGTCCCTTCCATTGCGTGGTCGCCAATCTTCCCTACATCCCCGAAGAGCGCCTCAGCGAACTTGAACCAGAGGTCGCCGAGCATGAGCCGCGCGTCGCGCTCACACCCGGTACTCGAGGCACGGAACTGATTCTGCGACTGATCACGCAGCTCCCGTCGAGACTGCATCCCAACGGCGTCGCCGTGCTCGAGGTCGATCCAGGGCAGGAGTCGGCCATCGCCGACGCAGCACGCCAGATGCTGCCCAACGCCGACATCACCGTCCTTGACGACGTCTCCCAACGACCGCGAGCGATCCGTATCATCGCCGGATGACCACGCCAACCGACCAACTCCCGTCGCCCGCCGACGCGCCGGTGCAGGGACACTGCGATCCGCGCTTCTTGGCCGTCAAAGAACAGTTCCAACAGAACTTCGTCGATCGCTCTGAAACCGGAGCTGCCCTCGCCGTCTCCCTCAACGGAGAATTGGTCATCGACATCTACGGCGGCTGGACCGACGCCCAACACACCAAACCCTGGGCCGACGACACCATCGTCTGCTGTTACTCCGTCGGCAAGGCCATCTGCGCCATCCTCGCCTGGCGAATGGCGGAGCGTGGCGAACTCGACATTGACCGCCGAGTTGCCGACTACTGGCCGGAGTTTGCCCAGAACGGCAAAGCCGACATCCCAGTCCGCTGGCTCCTCACCCACGAAAGCGGCCTGGCCGCCATCCGCCGTCCGCTGCCGCCCGGAGCATTCCTCGATTGGGAGCTCATGACCTCCTCCCTCGCCGAGCAGGAGCCCTGGTGGACGCCGGGCAAGGGACACGGCTATCACTCCAACACGCAGGGCTTCCTGATCGGCGAGGTGATCCGTCGCATCACCGGCCGGTCAATCGGAGAGCACCTGCGAATCGACCTCAGCCAACCAATCGAGCTCGACTTCCACTTCGGCACCAAACCCCAGCACGACATCCGTACCGCCGACATGCTGCCCATCCAACAACCTCCCGACTTCCGTCGCGCGCCGCCCAACGCCCTACAGACGCTGGGCGGCCGAAATCCGCCACACATTCCCAGCGGACCGGGCTCGCAGAACACCCGCGAGTACCGAGCCGCCGAGTTCCCCTCCACAACCGGTCACGGAGCCTCCAGGGGTCTGGCTCGGCTCTTTGGCGCTCTGGCAACCGACGGCCAGCTCGACGGCCACCACATCCTGAATCCCGAGACCATCGACCAGATGTCGGCCGAGCAGGTCTACGGCATCGACCGCATCCTCGGCCGACCAACCCGCTTCGGCTCAGGATTTCAGCTCACGATGGCCGAGCGTCCACTCGGACCAAACCTGCGCACCTTCGGCCACTTCGGCGGAGGAGGCTCCCTGGCCTTCGCCGATCCCGACGCCAGGGTCGGCTGGGGCTACGTCATGAACCAGGGCCGAGGAGGCTGGCAACACCGCCATACACGCCGCCTGCTCGATCTCTTCTACGAGGCGCTCTGACTAAAGCTCCGCCATACCCGCGCTGGCCGCAGAGCCCACCCCCGCCTTGAGCGGAGGTATCTCACTGCATTCTCCCCAGAGTTACGGTTCGCTGCGAGATTGCCGCGTCGGAGCGCGGCAATGACGGAGCGCTCTCCGCGCCTAGTCTCGCATCATCTGATACCGCTTGCCCTCGGTCTTGATTGCTGGAGCGATCACCATCTCCGTCTGCTGCAGATCACGTATCGTCTCGGCGCCGACACTGCCCATGCAGGTTCGGAGGGCGCCGATCAGATTCTCCGTGCCATCCGTCCGCGAAGTCGGACCGAACAGCAGCCGATCCAGCGTCGTGTGTTGACCAACATGCACACGAACGCCGCGCGGTAGCTCGGCGTGCGGTGTCGCCATGCCCCAGTGGAATCCTTGACCCGGCGCCTCAAGCGCGCCGGCGAACGGCGAGCCAATCATCACTGCGTCCGCGCCGGAGACCAGCGCCTTGCAGAAGTCGCCACCCGTGCGGATGCCGCCGTCTGTGATGATCGGCACGTAACGACCTGTGCGCTCGTAGTAGACATCGCGCGCGTACGCGCACTCGATCGTCGCAGACACCTGCGGCACGCCAATCCCCAGCACCTCGCGTGACGTGCAGGCCGCGCCCGGTCCAACGCCGACCAACAATCCGGCGATCCCCTCTTCCATCAACTCAATCGACGCCTCAAATCCGACCGTGTTCCCGACCAGCGTGGGGATCTCCATCTCGCTGATCAGTTCGCGCAGGATCAGTCCCCGCTCAGAACGCGAATAGTGACGCGCCGTCGTGACGGTCGACTGGACAACGAACACATCCGGCGCTGCCGCCTTGATCGCGGAAGCCAGGCGCTTCGCGTTCGGCGGAGTTACCGATACCGCTGCAGCCACGCCGCCATCCTTGATCTCCTGGACGCGAAGGCCAATCAGCTCATCTCGAATCGGAGTGGTGTACGCACGCTGCAGAATCTCCGTCGCAGTTTCCGTGTCGCTTCCCGCGACCTCGTGCAGCACTTCCGCTGGATCATCAAAGCGGCACTGCAAGCCCTCAAGGTTCAGCACAGCCATTCCGCCATGGCGGCCAACTTCGATTGCAAAGTGCGGATCAACCACCGCGTCCATCGCCGACGCCAGGATTGGAATCTGCAGATGTTGACCAGCCAGCACCGTCGATACATCCGTCAACTCAGGATTGATCGTCACCGCACCGGGCACGATCGCCACATCGTCGAACCCGTACGCCTCCTGCAGCGACTTGCGTCGCGGCTGCGGCATCGGCTCAATCCCCGATTCGTAGGCGCCCTGCACCAGCTCTTGTCCGGGAGTCAGCGGTTCGTGATGCGTCAACGTGGTCATCTGTCTCCCCTTTGCTGCTGCGCCGGACTGTCGGTTGGGCGCTTAAACGCTTGAGCGCGGCACATGGCCGCGCTCATTCGGTTGTACGCCAGTGTCCCGTGCAAACAAGCACGTTACCGACCGCCTGTCCTGCCTTCATCGGTGACCATAAGATACCCGACCCTCGCCCTAGATTTCGTAAAGAACCAAACAACTCCCGCCTGAATCTTTCCCCGCTTCCCCCCTTGCGGGGGGAGATGCCGAAGGCAGAGGGGGGTTCCCCCGGCAACCACTTGAGCCGCAAGTCAGATCGGCCAGCAGGACTCCTAGAGTGTCCCTCATGAGCAACGATCCCGGACTCCTCTACGTCGTCGCCACACCTATCGGCAACCTGGAGGACATCACCCTACGCGCGATCAGAGTCCTCGGAGAAGTCGACCTGATCGCAGCCGAACATGTGCCCGTCGCCCGCACTTTGCTGCGTCACTTCGAGATCGACACGCAAGTCATCCCCTATCACGACCGAGGTCACGACGCGCTGCGACTGGTCGAGCGTATGCAAGACGGGCAATCTGTAGCCCTGGTCTCCGATGCCGGCACGCCCGGCGTATCCGATCCCGGTAGAAATCTGATCGCGGCCGCAGTCGAGGCCGAAATCCAGGTTGTTCCCATTCCTGGACCAGCAGCGTCAATCGCGCTCTGGTCGGTGAGCGGCGCGGACTCGCCCGCTGTCAACCTGCACGGGTTTCTGCCTCGCAAGTCCGGGGAGCGGCGAACCGTGCTGCAAGAAGTCGCCAAGCGATCGACTGGAACCGTGATCTTTGAATCGCCGCGACGCATACCCGACACCCTGCGCGACATTGCTGTTGTGATGCCCGACGCCCACCTCGTCGTCGGACGCGAACTAACCAAACTGCACGAACAGATCTGGCGCGGTTCACCTGCGGACGCAATCGAGGAGTTCGCGCAACCCAGGGGTGAGTTCACCATCTTGATCACCCCGCCGCAGGAAGAACCCAATCTCTGGTCGGACGCCCAGATCGCAGACGCCCTAGCCGAAGCCGCCGAACAAGGAGCATCAAGGTCGCAGGCCGCCAAGCTCGTCGCCCAACAATCCGGCCGCCCACGACGCGATGTATATGCCCTCTGGCCATTCAACCAGGCGCAATGAAGCCCAACGCCCCTGGATAGCACAGGCCTCCCCTTGGAGATCTGCGCATCAATCCACGTTCCAGTGCGCCCACCCTGCAGGTTCCCCGTCCCCGCTCCGGCCCTCTCTCCCTCTGGGAGAGGGGGCAGAAGGAGGGAACTGGGGACCGGGCGTGGCGAGGCTGGGGGTAGGCGGATCCCCTGTGAGAAAAAAACGCGGCGCGAAAAAAAGACGGGTTGGGGGATTACCAGGGGTCGTCGTCCTCTTCGAGCGGGTCTTCCTCCTGGGAGGAGGGGGAGCCCTCACCCCAGCCCCCCGCATCGAGTGCGGGGCAGGCTTCTCCCAGGGGGAGAGGGGGCAGAAGGAGGGAACTGGGGGCGCCTACAGGGGTGTCGTAGAGGTCGCGGAGCTTGTGGCGGGCGACGTCGTAGGGGTCGGTGGTCAGGTAGAGGTGATGGTTGAGGCGGGCGTGGGGGTTGGTGGGGGCGAAGAGTTCGCGGACGATGGCGTCGAGGGCTTTGACGCGGAGGTAGCCGGGGTTGTGTTCGGCGGAGCGTCGCCAGAGGCGGTCGATTCTGGCTCGGAGGTGGTAGGGGTTGGGCATTGGGGTGTCCTTTGGGTTTGGGTAGCATTTATGTTCTCATGGTAGCGGGGTTGGGGAAGGGAGGGAGCGGGTTCCCGCGTGAAGCGGGAACTGGGGCGGGGGGGGTGAGGCCGCACTCCAACTCAAAGCCGAATTGGCCCTAACCTAGAAACAGCGATCTCGCCATCAAACCAACCTGAAACCGACTTCCAACAAGCAACCATGAGCGACAACATTCTCGTCTGCGTGGCCTGGCCCTACGCCAACGGCCCAATCCACCACGGTCAGCTCGGCGGCGCATACTTGCCCGCCGATATCTTCGCCCGCTACCACCGCATCCGCGGCAACCGCGTCGCCATGGTCTCCGGCTCCGACACCCACGGCACGCCGATCACTGTCCGCGCCGACGACGAAGGCCGCACGCCGGTTGAGGTCGTGGAGGAGTTTCACCAGTCGATCCTCGACACGTGGGAGGGGATGGGCATCACCTTCGACACGTTCACCACGACCATGACCGACAACCATCGCGAAGTCACCCATGGCCTGTTCAACGCCCTGCTCGAACATGACTATCTGTTCAAGCAGACGCAGGACCTGTTCTACGACCCCGATGCCCGGCGTTTCCTGCCCGACCGCTACATCGAGGGTGAATGCCCGCACTGCAACGAACCGAGAGCTCGCGGCGACCAGTGCGACACCTGCGGACGGCAACTCGATGCCGTCGACCTGATCAACCCCCGTTCGCGCAACACCGGCGCGACGCCCGAACTGCGCAGCTCCGAACACTACTTCCTCAGGCTCACTGCATTCGAGGACCAGTTGCAGGAGTGGCTCGACGATGACAAAGACTTCTGGCGCACTCACGTGATCAACTTCTCGCGCGGAATGCTGCGTGAAGGCCTCCAGGACCGCGCAATCACACGCGACATCGACTGGGGCGTCCCGGTCCCGCTCGATGGTTGGGACGACAAGCGCATCTACGTCTGGTTTGAGGCGGTGATCGGCTACCTCTCGGCAACCGTCGAGTGGGCCAAGACCAACGGTGATCCGGAATCGTGGCGCGACTTCTGGCAGTCGGATGATGCGCGCATCTACAACTTCATCGGCAAGGACAACGTTCCGTTCCACACGATCATCTGGCCCGCCATTTTGCTTGGCGCTGGCGGTTACAACCTGCCCTACGACGTCCCGGCCAATCAGTACATCACGATGAGCGGCTCGAAGGCCAGCACCTCCCAGCGCTGGGCGGTGTGGGTCAACGACTATCTCACCCGCTACGACCCCGATCCGCTGCGTTACGCGCTTGCGGCTCAGATGCCCGAGACCGCCGACTCCGACTTCTCCTGGGGCGAGTTCCACCGTCGCAACAACGACGAGCTCGTCGCTACATGGGGGAACTTGGTCAATCGCGTGCTCTCGCTGATCAACCGCCACTTCGGCGGTCAGGTGCCCGACCCGGGGCCGCTCGACCGCGATGCCACACGCATGCTCGACCGCGCCCAGTCCGGGCTTGAACAGGTCGGCCAGTCAATCGAAGGCGTCCACCTGCGACAGGGCATTCAACAGGCCTTCGCGCTGGCGCAGGAGACCAACCGCTATCTCGACCAGACCGCGCCCTGGCAGGCCGTCAAGACCGACAAGCAGGCCGCCGCCCGAAGCCTGTACACCGCACTGAGCGTGATTGCCGCCTTGCGCACCGCGCTCGCGCCCTACCTGCCGTTCAGTTGCCAGCGACTCCACGAAATGCTGAACACACCGGGCAGCATCAACGATCTCGGCTGGCAGATGCACGCCCTGCGTCCCGGTGACCAACTGCAACAGCCCAAGCCGCTCTTCAAGAAACTCGACGCCTCAATCGTCGAGGAAGAAGAAGCGCGCCTGGGCACGTAGTAATATTTCTTCTCGTCCCCGCCGCCGAGCGGGGACCCGCCCGGGTCGCCGTTGAATGCATGGAGTCGCCAGTGCTCTTCGACACCCACGCCCACCTCCACGACCCGTGGATCGGCGACGACCTACCCGATGTCATGGACCGAGCGGCCGAAGCCGGTGTCGGCCGGATCGTCACGATCGGTTGCTCCCTCGAAGACAGCCGCAACGCGCTCAAGGTCGCCGAGCAGTACGAACACGTCTGGGCAACGCTCGGAGTCCATCCCCACGACGCGAAGGATTGGACCACCGAGATCGAGTCCGAGTTCCGCAGCATGTCCAAACACGAGAAGGTCGTCGCCATCGGAGAGATTGGCCTCGACTTCTATCGAAACCTGTCACCGCCCGACGCTCAGTACCGAGCCTTCGAAGCGCAACTCGCCCTGGCGGACGACCTCAACCTGCCCGTCGTCATTCACTCCCGCGACGCGCACGAAGAGTCCTATGGGGTCCTGCTCGAATGGGCGAACCGCCGAACCCGTGAAGTCCCAGTCGGAGTCATCCACTGTTTCTCCGGAGACGCCGAGCTAGCGCTTCGTTATGTAGAGTTGGGCTTCGTGATCTCGTTCGCCGGGCCGATCACCTATCCCAAGAATCACGACCTGCGAGCGGCGGCCGCCGCAATTCCGCTGGAGTCGATCGTCATAGAAACCGACTGCCCCTACCTCACCCCGCAGCCGCGTCGGGGGAAGCGGAATGAGCCGGCGAACGTTCGGCATACGGCTGAGCGAATCGCGGAGGTTCGGGGGGAGTCAGTCGATGTCGTCGCGGAAAACTCAACCGACAACTCAAATCGACTTTATCGACTCTCGTGGTCTGCTGGACAGAAACGAACGCCAGACCGGGCTAGGCGGGCAACAGCGCCTCGGATTCAGCGAACCTCTCTGGGCGTACCACCGGCCTGAAGTGTGCGGCGCGACCCGAGTCCCCGATCTGGATGACTTCGAACTCCACGGCCCATACTTCAACGTCTTCTCGCACCGCATGATTGAGCCAGGTCACCGCCGCTCGTGACTCCACTCCCAACGAAGGAGTAACCAGAATCAGCACCCGCGCATCACAGGCACCGGCGTAGGCAATCAGATGTCCCAGTTGCTCCATCTTGGCCGAGCCGAGCTTGCATTCGATCACCACCCTGCCGATGTCGACCGCTTCGGCCAGAATATCGACGACGTAATCACCCAGTTTCACCCCGTGCCGGACATCGGAAAACTCCATCTCTAGTGCGTCTCCAAGCAGATCGAGGTGGTCCGCCAGCCAGCCTTCGAATTCCAACTCGCTGGCCCAAATCTCGGTCGGCTCAATCCTTCGCAAGGACCCGAATTCGGCAGTCGCCATCACTTCACCTCCGATGTAAGTCTATCGAGCATCGAGTCCAGACGCGTATTGCACACCGCGCGAAGGCGCGCGAGTGAATCAATCATCCAGCCAGAGACTCGTTGCAACTCCGCCTCTGAACCGTTGATGGTTCCAGCACCACGCCAGCGGACGATCGAAGTCCGCCGGCCCGGTTGTCGGCTCCACAGCAACTCCGCTCCGAGCTCAGATTCGATCTGCCTACGTTGCTTGTTGAGTTGATCGAACAACGTCTTGGTTTCCTCCAGGCTTGCGGCTTCAATGATCAACGAGACAGACACCGTGTTTCTCCTTAAGAACTGCGCCCGATAACTCACGTAAGCATGGTCCTCATTCCATCGCAGGCGACGCAAGTCAAGACTTCGGTCAACGACTTGCACCACATCTGCATACGAAAGCTCCGCCAACAGGCCCTCAAAGAAGGTGCGATGCTTCGCAGCCAACGAGCGATCGACGCCCTCGCTGGGTGTGTGCGGATCCCAATCCTGCGGGAACGCGATTGGTCTGAAATCGGGAACAACCGCGGAGTCTCCGATCCGGATCGCCGCGACTTCGACGCCGTAAAACTCGATGTCAGTTGGCGACCACTCGTTCAGTCGAACCAGCGCTTGTCGATGCTCTGGCCGAAATCTGTGTGCCGTCCAAATCGCCACAGCTACGTCATCGAGACCCGCCGCGTACGTCAAGAGTTGCCCGAGATGTCGGTGATCGGAAGTTGTCAACTGATTCTCGATCAACGCATTGCCGCCAGCCGACGTGCGCGCCACAACATCGGCCGTGAAGCTCCCGATTCCCACCTCTGTGCGTGGTTCAGTGAGTCTCAGCCCGAGTCGATCACCAAGGTCCGCCAGGTAACTGGCGACTGCCGGAGTGAAGTCGCGCCTTTCATTGGGCCATACCGTCCGCGGTTCGACTGCCTGTACACGCTCGCGCAACAGGTCATCCGAGTTTTCGGGCATCCAACTCTCCTACCCGCTGTCCCTCAGCGAGACCCAGAGTACGCTAGTCCACGATGACCGCCCTCGACCGACTCTATGAACCCATTGCCGACGATCTGGCCATCGTCGAAGACACACTCTCCATTGTTGCTCAATCCGATTTTCTGCCTCTTGAGGCGATGCTGAACCAGGTGCTTTCGCGGGGCGGGAAGCGGCTGCGACCTGCGATTTCTCTGCTTTGCGGCGGCTTTGGCGACTACGACGCCGACACCCAGATTCCCCTTGCCGCATCAATCGAGCTGCTGCACACGGCCACTCTGGTCCATGACGACGTGATCGACGACTCCGACACCCGGCGCGGCCAGGTCACGGCTAACGCCACCTTTGGTAACCCTGCCTCGGTCATGCTTGGCGACTACATGTTCGCCCACGCCGCCGAACTGGTTGCGCGGACCGGACACATCGGCGTCATTCGTCTCTTCGCCGACACGCTGATGGTGATGGCCAAAGGCGAATTGGCCCAGGATGTCTCCGCCTTCGACGCCGACTCGGGCACCATGCGCGACTACTACCGACGCATTCATGGCAAGACGGCATCGCTGTTCGCGACCGCCGGCGCGGGCGGAGCGATGATGTCCGCCTGCGACGCGCAGACCATCGACTCGCTACGCGAGTACGGACGTTCGATTGGCATGGCCTTCCAGATCGTCGACGACATCCTCGACTTCTGCGGGACCGAGGAGCAACTGGGCAAGCCCGTTGGCGGCGACCTCTCGGCCGGCACGCTGACGCTGCCAGCCATCGTCCTGATGGAGGACGATCCGGAGAACAACCCGATCAACAGATTCCTGGACTCAAAGGACGACGCCGATCGCGCCGAGTTCCTTGATGCAGCGCTGGACGCAGCGCGTCAGGAGTTCATCGTCGAACGTTGCATGGAAACGGTCGAGGAATGGCGAGACCGGGGTCTCGCCGCACTGCACGCCGCACCAACCAGCGGCCCACGAGAACAACTCACCGCCATCGCCGAGTTCGTCGCCCAGCGCGACTTCTGACTGCCTCTCGCTTCGGACCCGCGCAAACACTTCCGTCCTACCCGCGCTATTCGCGGCAATGACGGATTGAGCGCGAGTTAGTCGCGCTTGACTGGCTGGGGCAGCGGCTTGCGCTCGGGCGCCTTTGCCGCCATGCGGTCGCGCTTCAGCTCACGCTCCTTGCGCCGATCCTCACGCGCCAGCCGACGCTCGTTGATCTTCCGATCGACCAGGTCGGTGTAGTCCTGCGTAGCCATCGGCTCTTGTTCGCGCTGCTTCGTCACCTGCGGGTGCTCGTAGGGGCGGGCCTTCTTGGGTAGGTAAGTCACTTCCTGGCCAAGGTGCCAGTAGGTGCCCTTGTCGGGAATTCGACGTGGGTAGCCCTGACGCATCACAAAGGCTGAGAATGACGACGGCATCACCCGCTCGCACTCTTCGTCACACTCCGGACAGGGTTGCGGTTCCGGCGCTTCGCGGATTGGTCGCACTACCTCGAAAATGCCTGCGCACTCTTCACACAGATACTCATATAGCGGCATGTTTCTGCTCCTCTTGCACTCTCTCAGTGGCGCTTGACGCCGCGCTGCGACCAATCGTTTCCGCCCTGGCGAGCGACTCTGCGAATCCGCTCGAACGCAATCGACCGTCCAGCGCCTGTTCCAGCGACAACCGCAGGTGGCGCTCAAGCTCCGCCGATGCATCAGCATCAACTCGCACCCGCGCTGTCGACTCGCACGACGAACGTCTCATATAGCGTAACAATCGAAACACCGCCGAGGACAGTCGCTGTCCGACACCAGCGCCATGACACGTTGGGCAGACCACGCCGCCGTCCGCGGCCGAGAAGCCATTGCCCTCAGGTCCGACCTCGTTCCGGCAGCGGACACACGAATCCAGTTCAGGCCGGTAACCCTGCTGATCGAGAAATCGCAACACGAACCACCATCGAATCGATCGCGGCGACGAGGATGTCGTCAGTTCGTCCAGGGAGTGTCGCAACAACTGATAGAGCGCGCCTGATGCCACGTCGAAGTCGGTGGACCGATCCACCAGTTCCGCCATCGCGAGCGCCTCGGTCATTCGATCCACGTCCTCATGCAGCGCCGGCCATGAGTCCAACGTCTGTGCGTCGGTCACCACTTCCAGCGAGCGGCCGTGGGCCAGTCCAAACTGACCTCTGCTCAGCGGCTCTACATGCCCCGAAAGCTTGCTCAGCGGCTTCCGCACGCCTTTGGCGACGGCTTCAATCCGTCCACGGGTCGGCGAGAACAGCACGCAGATCCGATCTGCTTCGCCCAACGGCCGCTGTCGCAACACGATCGCCTCCGTGCGAATGGGGCGGATGCGCGGCATCAGTCATCGCCTCTCTGAGCGTCGACTTCAACGCGGTGCGTCATCGCCGCTCGCAGTGTTCGTTCATCGGCATACTCGACGTCGGCGCCGACCGGCAACCCATGCGCAATTCTCGTGATTCGCACACCCATCGCGCTGATCACGCGGGACAGGTAACCCGCCGTCGCCTCGCCCTCGAGATTGGGATTCATCGCCAGGATGACTTCCTCAACGGTCGCGTCTCCCAGGCGTGCCAGCAGTTCGCGGACCTTCAGGTCCTCGGGGCCGACGCCATCCATCGGTGAAATCGCTCCATGCAGCACGTGATAGCGACCTCGATGGACACCGGCCCGCTCAATCGCCGCCACGTCGAGCGGCTCCTCGACCACGCAGATCGTTGAGTCCGACCGCTGCGGATCGAGGCAGACGGCGCAAGGATCAGCGTCGGTGATGTTCTGGCAGACGCCGCACAGCCGGGTCGAGTCCTTGACTTCCAGCAGTGCCTCGGAGAGCGCTTCAGCCTCGGCGCGCGGCGCGCGCAGGACGTGGTAGGCCAAGCGCTGAGCGCTCTTAGGGCCAATGCCCGGCAGTCGATGAAACGCCTCGATCAGGCGGGCAATCGTCGGCGCGGTCGCCGGCGAGCGCTGCATTACTGCAAGCCTGGCAGCGACAACCCATCCGTCAGACCCGACATCCGCTCCTGCTGCATTGCTTCCAACTGGTCTTGCGCCTCGTTCACGGCCGCCAACAACAGGTCCTGCAACATCTCCGTGTCTTCAGGATCGACAACATCGGGATCAATCACGACTTCTCGCAGCTTGTGGTCGCCGCCCAGGGTGACTGATACGACCCCACCGCCCACCGACGCCTCAACGGTCGCGTCTTTGAGCTCATCCTGAGCCTCGGCCAGTTGCGTTTGCAGTTCCTGGGCGCGACGCATCATCTCGGGCGAGAAGCCGCCGGCGCCCGCAACGCCCTGTCCCCGCTGCTTGTTCGACCGCGCCGGACGGAACATCCCACCCTTCCGCTTCGCCATCGTCAGCCCTTTCGCCTAGTCCGTCGTCTGTCGGGTCTCCAGTCTACGCGCTCAATCGCCGACTCAGTTGGCCTGATACGGCCGCGCTCCAAACCGAGCGCGGGCTTCACGTCCCACAACGCTCTCCCGCCGCTGTTGCGCTTGCTGTTCTTGTCGCCCCTCTTGCCGCTGTTGCGATTGTTGAGGACTCCGCTGTGTCCGCTGCTGTCCTTGGCTACCGTTGCCGGATGCCTGAGTTGGATTGTCCAGGGGCACGCAGCGAACGGTAACTTGGCGCTTCAGCACCGCTGACGCTGCCGCCGATACGTCGGTCAACGCCTCGGTGACCTTCTGCATGTGGACTTGCTGATAGGTCGGCAGGAATCCCAATGTCAAAGAGTCGTCCGTCTGGGCCGTAATCCGGCACGAACCGTTCAGCAACGCCGCGATCAAGCCCTGGTTGCGTTGCCGCAACGCTGCGCGAATCTGATCCAGCAAATCACTCGGGCCGGCAGAGCCGGGAGGTGGGTTGGACGGCTGCGATTCAGGCCTGGTGCGTTCAGGAGTCGGACTCGGAGGAGGCGCCTGACGTTGATTCTGCTGAGTCGCGGCCGCCCGCTCGCTCTGACCTGGGGCGCGAGGCAAGTTTCGGGTCGACTGTTGCTCACGACGTTGACCCTGGCGGCGTTGACCATCCGCCTGTCCTTGCCGACGCTGACCATCTTGCCGACGCTGACCATCCTGCCGCTGCTGACCATCCTGCCGCTGCTGCCGTTGTGGTCGCTGTTGTTGCACCGGCATCGCGACCTCAGCCGTCGGAGGACCGTACACGATCGACGCCAACGCCAACTCCAACGGCAGCGGCTGATACGGATCGCGACGCACATCTGCCTCTGAGAATGCCTTGAGCGCCGTCACCGCGGCCGATGGTTCAACGCCCTTGCTGACCTCCTCAAGCCGTTCCAGTTCCGGCGCCGACAACGACAGCGTTCCGGTCGCGCCTGTCAGCGTCAGCAGCACGTGCCGCAAATGAGTCACGACCTGCCGTTTGAATCGTCCAAAGTCGATCGCGTCCTCCTGCACGGCTGCGATCACGCCCAGTCCTTCAGCGAGTTTGCCGCGCAGCGCTGCGGAAGCCAGTTCCATTGCCCGAGCGTCCGGACTCAGTCCCAATGCCTCCTGCGCCGCCTCCAACACCACCGACGATCCACACATCACCCACACCTGGTCGAGCAGATTGACGCCGTCGCGCAGCGACCCGGTTGCTTCACGAGCAATCAGGCGCAGCGCTTCATCAGGAATCTCGATCCCTTCCGATTCGGCGATCGCGCGCAGTCTCGAGACCATGTCGTCGACCCCGACACGACGGAAATCGAAGCGCTGGCAACGGCTCAGGATCGTCGGTTTCAGGGCTTCCGGATCGGTGGTCGCGAGGATAAAGACCACATGCGGAGGCGGCTCTTCCAACGTCTTCAACAGCGCATCGGCCGCCGCGCCGGTGAGCTGATGGACTTCATCGACCAGGTACACCTTGAATCGCGCCGATCCTGGCCGATAGTTCGCACGTTCGCGTAGCTCCCTGATGTCGTCGATGCCACGATTCGAAGCAGCGTCGATCTCGACGAGATCGAATCCGAGGTCGTCCGCCTCACCGAGCGCTGCCGCGCCGCTCGACGCGGTCCGACCATTGATCGCTCGCGCCAGGATGCGCGCTGTCGTCGTCTTCCCAGTCCCACGCGGGCCGCAGAACAGGTACGCGTGCGAAATCTTGTCCTGAGCGACCGCGTTCTTCAACGTCCGCACAACGGGTTCCTGGCCTACCACTTCATCGAAGTCGGCCGGTCGCCACTTGCGGTACAGCACAGTCCCGCTCACATCAGTCCCCTAGCGAATACTCTCTCGTTGAGTGAATGATAGAACATATTATCTATTGGTGTCAATCACGAGCAGCCGACTCCAGGCCGGCCCGCCTAAGCGCCACTCGTTCCAACTGCTTCATCTCTCGTTCCTCTTTTTCTTCCTCATGGTCGAACCCGAGCAGATGCAATGTCCCGTGGACCGTCAGCAGGCCCAGCTCTTCGTCCAGCGACACCGCTCGCTCCCTGGCGCCACGGGCGGCGACAGGCAATGCGATCACGATCTCACCCAGATCCGCCGATCCATCCGGACGCCGCAGGCCGTCGAAATCGGTATTGAACGACAGCACGTCAGTCGCAACATCCTCGCCACGAAATCGCCGGTTGAGCGTCCGCACGGTGCGAGAGTCTGTCACACGAACGGCAACGACACGGGGTATCCGTAGTCTGCGCGAGCCCAGCGTCTCATGCACGCAACGCTCAAGAGCTTCCACATCAACTCGGTGGACAAAGGGTTCGTCGACCATGACTTCAACGAGATGGCGACCAGCAATCACAAACGTTCAGATCAGGAGAAGATAGCGGCCACAGCGGCTTCGGCGGCGTTGATCAGGAGAGCTGGATGTAATCCAATGACGAGCACTCCGGCAGTGACCAGACCCATCGTCGCCAGCACACTGTTCGACGGTCGCGGCATCGGCTGCTCGTCGTCTTCGTCCGGCACCGAGTCGACAAACATCGCCTTCACCGGACGCAGGTAGTACGCAGCGGAAATCACGGTATTGATTGTGCCGACGATCGCCAGCCAAGCCAACCCGCTTTGGACGGCCGTCTCGAACAGGTAGATCTTGCCGAAGAACACCGCCGTCGGAGGCAGTCCGATCAGCGAAATCAAGGCAAACGAGAGGACAAACGCCAACCAGGGAGACCTCTTGCCCAATCCCGCGTACTTGCGAATGTCGTAACTGCCACCGTTCTGGTTGGCAATCAGGATGATCACCGTGAACGCAGCCAGGTTGGTCACCGTGTATCCGGCGAGGTAGAAGAGGATCCCGCTGGCGCCCAACAACTCACCGCGATCTGCCGAGATCGCCGCCAGACCAATCAGCAGCGTGCCCGCTTGCGCCACCGACGAATACGCCAGCATGCGCTTGATGTTGTTCTGTCTCAGCGCAAAGAAGTTGCCGACAAACATCGACAGCGTGGCCAGCGCCGCAAAGATTGTCTTCCAGTGTTCCGCGAGCAGGTCGTCGCCCAGGGCCTCGAAGAAGATTCGGATCAAGATCGCGAACGCCGCCGCCTTCGAAGCGACCGAGAGATAGGCGGCAATTGGTGTCGGCGCGCCCGTGTAAGCGTCGGGTGCCCACATCTGGAACGGAGCCACTGCCGCTTTGAACCCGAACCCGGCGATCAGGAAGACGGCCGCTAGCATCAGCGCCTCTTCCTTGCCTTCGCCTTGCCAGGCGATGTACGAGGCAATCTCGGCCAGGTTCGTCGAGCCCGTCAGACCCAACAGGATCGCCATGCCGTAGAGCAGAACGGCCGAGGCCACGGCCCCTGTCAGCAGATACTTGAGCCCGCCCTCGGAGCCCCAGCGGTCTTTGTGGAAACCAACGAGGATGTATTGAGAAATCGAAGTCAGCTCAAGCGCGATAAACACCATGATCAGATCGCGCGAGCCGGCCAGGAGTTGGAGACCGGCGGTCGAGAACAGGATCAGCGCGAGGTACTCGCCGCGTCGAGATGGAGTCCGCTGCAAGGTCTCAGTGGATACCAGCACCGCCACCATCGCCGCTGCCGCGAGCAGAATCTGGAAGAAGATGGCGAACTTGTCAACGACGAGTACGCTGTCGAACGCTTGCTGGCCAACATGCCCTTCTGTCAGCAGCACGCCCGAGTACAGGATCGAACCCATGAGCGCCGCCACCGATACGCCCATGAGCAAACGCCGGTCCTTGAGGAACAGGTCGGCGAGCAACAGGAAACCGCCCACGACGAGCAGGACAAGTTCTGGGCCCAGCAGGTTGACGTCGCTTAGCATCAGCCGCCTCCCGCTCCGGCCGAGACGACCGCTTCAAGCTCAGTCACAATCGGCTCGACGCCCATCTCGAGTAGGTCCATCACGATTGATGGGTAGACGCCTAGCAGCACGATCAATGCCATCAGCGCGCCGATGATGGTGAACTCGCTCCAGTGGTTCGCGTCCGACAGGTGCGACCATTTCTCATCCCTGGGACCGAAGAATGTGCGCTGCAACGCCCAGAGAATGTAGGCAGCCGCGAGCAGGACACCCAGCAATGCGACCGACACCGGCGCCGTTTGCGAGGCGAACGCGCCGAGGAAGATCGTGATCTCGGCGACGAATCCGGCCAGCGCAGGCAACCCGAGTCCGGCCAGACCCGCAAACACCATGCCAATCCCCAGCAGCGGGATGTGGTGCATCAGACCCTTCATCTCGGAGATTTCCCGTGTATGCGTCCGGTCGTAGACGAGTCCAACCATGACAAACAGCATGCCGGTAATCAGCCCGTGCGTGACAAGCTGCATCGCCGCACCGCTCATTCCGGTCGTACCGAGCGCCGCAACGCCAAGCAGGACGAAGCCCATATGAGACACAGACGAATATGCGATCAATCTCTTCAAGTCGGTCTGTCGGATGGTCACAATCGCCCCATAGACGATCGAGACGGCGCCGATGATCGCCAGTGCCAGATCAGCATCCGCTCCCACCTCCGGCATCATCGTGAAGAGCAGGCGCAGGATTCCGTAGCCGCCCATCTTCAGCAGCACGCCGGCAAGCATCACCGACACGGCGGTTGGCGCGTCGGTGTGCGCGTCCGGCAGCCAGGTATGCAAGGGCACGACCGGCAGCTTGATCGCGAACGCAATCAGGATGAAGGCAAAGATCGCCGGCGCGGGCAGGAAGGCTGCGGCCAGCACGTCCTGTCGGATTTCTCGGATATCGAACGTGTCGGCAGCGACGCCCAGGGCCAAGAATCCGACCAGCATGAAGGCCGAGCCGAAGACCGTATAGAGCACGAATTTGAGCGCCGAGTAGTTGCGGTTGCCGCTGCCCCAGATGGAGATCAGCAGGAACATCGGCACCAGTTCCAACTCCCAGAAGAGGAAGAAGAAAATCAGGTCGAGCGATGTAAACACGCCCAGCACCGACGTCTCGAGGACGAGCAGCCAGGCGAAGTACTCCTTGGTGCGCAGGTCGATGCGCCACGACACCAGCACGGCCACAACGGTCAGCAGTGCGGTCAGGAATACCAGCGGCATTGACAGTCCGTCGACGCCGAATGCGTACTTGACATTGAAGCCAACGGCCTCAGCCGAAATCCAGTCGAACTCGTCAACAAACTGGAAGCCCGAGACCGAGCGGTCGAAGATGATGAACATCACCAGGGCGATAATCAGCGTGCCCGCAGAGATGCCCAGCGCGAGCCACTTGGGATAGTCGACCGCGTTGCCCGGCGCGTTTTGCACCAACCATTCAGTTGGCGTGTGCTTGCCCGGGAGCAAGGCGATCAGCAATGCGCCCAAGAGGGGCAAGAAGATCAGCAGCGAAAGGACGGGGAAGCCCGAATCCATCGACCGCTCCTAGAACAACACGACGGCGACCCAGATGATCACGCCGCCGAGTCCGATTGACAATGTGCCCGCCTGGACCCATCCATTCTGGACGAATCGGGCGGTATTCGAGACGCTCACGCCACGTCGCCAAGCGTGGTTGACCACACCGTCGACCACGTTGGCGTCAAACCAGGACGACGCCTGGGCAATCCAGCTATAGAACACGCGACGGGCCAGCACCTTCTCGCCCAACGCATCCAAGTAGAACAACTCAGTCGCAAACTTCTGCATCTCCGGAAGCGGCCAGATCCCACCGACGCCCCAACTGCGGACGCGGTCGCGATGATGCATGAACAGGAAGGCAGCGAAGCCTGCGCCAACCGCGAGCGCCGTCGAGCCGAGGAATATGCCCCAGCTCCAGTGGAACTTGCCCTCGTGCGGATGGGGCAATGCGCCATACACCCAGGTCTGGAACTCACCACCGAAGGTCAGGAATCCGGACACTACCGAGATCACGGCCAGAATGATGAGCGGAGTCGTCATGCTCTTAGGTGATTCATGCGGATGCGAGGGATCTTCATTCCCATGCTCGCCGGGCGCTACTTCCTCTCCGCCCCTGTACTCGCCAAAGAACGTCATGTAGACCGCGCGGACCATGTAAGCAGCCGTCAGCCCCGCCGCCAGCAGACCGAGCACAAAGACGCCCTTGTTGTTGTCCCAGGCCTCGATCAGAATCTCATCTTTGGACCAGAAACCGGACAGTGGAACGATGCCTGCGAGCGACAGTGTCCCGATCACAAATGTCACGAACGTGATTGGCATCGCGAAGCGCAACCCGCCCATCTTGCGCATGTCGAATGTGTTGGTCGAGTGGTTCACCGACCCTGAACCAAGGAACAGCATCGCCTTGAAAAAGGCATGCGTCATCAGGTGGAAGACCGCTGCCGCATAGCCTCCTACGCCGATGGCAAACATCATGTAGGCAAGCTGAGAAATCGTCGAGTACGCAAGGACACGTTTGATATCAACTTGTACCAGCGCAAGAATCGCCGCGCCCAGGGCTGTCCCGGCGCCGATCCAGGCAATCATGTCCGACGCCGTTGATGAGGCGTGAATGACCGGGAAGAAGCGAGCCAGCAGGTAGACACCGGCAGCAACCATCGTCGCCGAGTGGACCAGCGCCGAGACCGGGGTCGGGCCTTCCATGGCGTCCGGCAGCCAGATGTGCAGCGGGAACTGCGCCGACTTGCCGACTGCTCCGGCGATCAGGCCCAGCCCGAACAGCGTCATCGCTGTCTGACCGATCATCAGGCCGTTGAGCGCGAACATGCCCGCTTCGGCGCCGTGATCCGCCAGCGCGTTAATGGCGGCGATGTCCATCGTGCCCGTGCGGCTGTAAATCAGGATCAACGCCGCGAGCATGCCCAGATCGCCCAGACGCGTGACCAGGAATGCCTTTTTCGCTGCGGCGGCTGCGGCCGGCCGGTGGAACCAGAATCCGATTAGCAGGTAGGAAGTCAGGCCGACCAGCTCCCAGAACGCGAACAGCATCAGCAGGTTGTCGGCCAGGACCAGTCCCAGCATCGAGGTCGTGAACAGTGCCATGAAGGCGAAGTAGCGACGGTAGCCGTGGTCACCGTCCATATAGCCGGTCGAGTAGACCTGGACCAGCAGCGACACGCCGGTCACCACGACCAACATCACCGAAGTCAGCCCGTCGATCCGAACACCGAGGTTGACCTTGAGGTCGCCGGCGCTGAAGAGCAAATGCGGAGCGATATCGAGCGGCAGGCCGCGAAGCCCGATGGAATCAATCAGGTTGATGACCGCAAGCAAGAACGCGACCGCGAGCGCGATGATCAGCGGCGTCGAGGCCAGCCGAGGTCCACAGAACAGATCGGCGATGGGCTTCCACGAGCGCGGGTAGCTCGGATCCCACTCGGGTATCTGATGCTGCAGGTTCTGGTTGAGCGCGGAGATTCCAGCCAACACAAACGCGGTCAGCGGCAGGAAAAGGATGACCCAGAAGATCGTCTCGGACACGCCGCTACACCTTCCCCAGGATTTCCCGCGCAACGTGCGTCTTCGAGTCCGGCACGTAGAGCATCACCGGTGCAAAGTCGCCTTCGTCCTGACGATCAGGCTCAACCACGAACCGCACCGAGACGCCCTCTGCAAAGAGCAGCTCGCGCAACGTCTCGGCGACGTAGCGATTCGGCACAGTCATCAGCGGAGCCCACACGTCGTCGTCAGCCCTTCAACAAGGTCGTGCGATCGACCGAGATTGTCTGTCGGTTGCGATAGACGACCAGCGCGAGCGCCAGTCCAACCGCGACCTCCGCCGCCGCCACGGCGATGATGAACACCACAAAGACCTGTGTTGACAATGCGACTTCGGCCGAGCCAAATCGCGAGAACGCGACCAGCGTCAGGTTGACCGCGTTCAGCATCAGCTCGACGCCAATCAGTACTCCGACCGCGTTTTTCTTCGACAGCACAATGAAGAAGCCGATGCAGAACAGCAACGCCCCAAGCGCCAGATAG
The DNA here is from genome assembly GCA_965232875.1 of Dehalococcoidia bacterium. Lineage (GTDB taxonomy): Bacteria > Chloroflexota > Dehalococcoidia > Bin125 > Bin125 > Bin125. The sequence continues at coordinate 1,684,123 of OZ247431.1, forward strand.
TGTTCGAGTCCGATGGTCATGAAGTGGTCCCACCGTCCGATGGTTCAGAAGCTAGTGGCGGATCGACGACGTCAGCCGGGTCAATCGAAGTCTCGCCATCGAGTTCGGCCTGCAACGACGCCGCATGGACCGGCCCATCCTCATCGTCCTGCCGTGCCAGGGCAATCGCCCCAACCAAGGCGGCCGTCAGCAGCACGGCGCCAATCTCAAACGGCAGAATGTAGTGCTTGACCAGGCTTTCCCCGATCAATCGGGCTTGCTCCGTCAACGCGCCGTCACGGACTGGTCCCCAGTCGGTATCGACTGCGACCCACATCGTCGCGATCATCACCAGCAGCACGACCAGACCTGCAGGAGCGCTGATCTTGGTCTGCGAGTTATCCCGCTCCGCTCTCGGCGTCAGCATGATCGCGAACAACATCAGCACGGAAATCGCGCCGACGTAGATCAACACTTGTACGACGGCGATGAAATCCGCTGACAACGTCAGATACAACCCCGCAATGCCGAGCATCGACATGACCAGCCAGATCACCGCGTGAATCAGGTTGCGGCTAATCAGGATCATCGACGCGCCGCCCAGGGTCATCGCGGCCAGCGCCCAGAACGCCAGGTGGAAGCCAAAATCACTCATAGCTAGTCACCCCCGACCTGGAACTGCGGTTCCTCGGTTCGGGAAGCAACTTGCCGCGCAGCTCGTAATCCACCAATCTCGGCGCCGGCCATGCGAATCCGTGCCGGTCGTCGCAGCGCTGCCGGACGCGAGACTCGAGCGAACAGCATGACCGCGCCAAGCGTGAGCGCAATATTGAAGACGGCCATAATCGGCAGCGCCACCGTCGTGTCCCAGCCTTCTGAAATCAACAGTGTGCGTTCGACGAACGCAACCACGACGAACAACAGCGTCGCCGGCACCAGCGCCTTCCAGCAGAAGCCCATCAACTGATCGACGCGCAGTCGAGGCAAGGTGCCGCGCGTCCAGATCAAGAGGAAGTAGACGGCGCCGGTCTTGACCAACAGGATGATCCAACTCGGCACCCACTGATCCAGACCCCACAGCCACCAACCACCAAGGAAGAACGTCGCAATGAATCCCGACACCACCAGCGTGTTGCCCAACTCCACCGCGTAGAAGAGGCCGAATCGCATGCCCGAGTACTCAGTGTGATAGCCGGCCACGATCTCTGACTCCGCCTCCGAGATATCGGCCGGCGTGCGGTTCAGCTCAGCCGAGGCGGCGAAGAAGAACGCCACCGCCGACAGCGGGAACAACAGGATGAAGATCACATCCTCCTGTTGCTGCCATTCGACAATCCCATTGACCGACATCGTGCCCGAGAACACGACCAGCGTCAGCAGCGCCAACACCATCGGCACTTCATATGAAATCGACATCGCCACGGCCCGCATCGCGCCGAACAACGCGTACTTGTTGTTCGACGACCAGCCGGCCATGAACAGCACCAGCACTGCCGTACCCGATACGGCCAGCAAGAACAGCACGCCGACGTTGAGGTCGGCCACAGACATCCGAGGTCCGAACGGCAGCACGCCCCAGACCAGGATGCCCGGCACAAAGATCAGCACGGGCGGCAGGAAGAACAGCAGTTTGTCCGCCGAACGCGGTGCGAGTTGCTCCTTGAGAATCAGTTTGACCGCATCCGCCACCGGCTGCAGCAGCCCTTTCGGACCAACACGGTTGGGGCCGTAGCGCTGCTGGAATCGGGCAATCACCTTGCGCTCGACCCAAATCAGGATCAGCAAGGTCGGGCCAATCACACCAAGAATCCCCAGCGCGCCCAGCACACCGGTCACGATCGACGCGATCCAGTCCGGACCCCACTCGGCGATCCATTCGGTGATCAACCGCTGCAGGTTGTTCAGGTCGCGGAAGTCGTACCACGCGCCCAACACGCTGCTAAAGCTGGACAGACCACTCATCGATCGATCTCCCCCACCACGATGTCAATCGAACCCAACGTCACGATCGCGTCAGCGAGTGTACCGCCAATCGACATTTCCTTCAGCGCCGAGAGATTGATCAACGACGGCGGTCGGCAATGGAACCGATACGGCGCCGGCCCGCCATCCGAAACCAGGTAGAAGCCCAGCTCGCCACGCGGCGACTCAACGCGCGCATACGACTCGCCCGGCTCCGGACGCGCATGCAAGGGAACATCCGCCAGCCAGGGACCGTCGGGCAGGTTGTCGACGACCTGGCGAAGGATCCGCAAGCTCTGCTTCACCTCAGCCATGCGCACTAGGAACCGGTCGAAGCAGTCGCCCTGCTCGCCGACCGGCACATCAAATTCATAGTCTTCGTAGCCGCAATATGGATTCGCCTTGCGCAGATCCCAGGGCACGCCCGTCGCCCGCAGCACTGGTCCCGACAACGACGAATTGATCGCCATCTCCGGCGAAATCACACCGACACCACGCGCTCGTGCATGAAGAATCTCGTTCTCCATCAGCAGCGCTTCGTAGTTCGCAATGTTCTCCGGCATGTCCGCCAGGTACTGCTCAAGCGTCGGCAACAACTCATCCGGCAGGTCAAACGCCACTCCGCCGATCCGCATGTAGTTCGTCGTCAATCGAGCGCCACAGGTCATCTCGAACATATCCAGCACGCGCTCGCGGTCGCGGAACATGTGGAACAGCGGAGTGTGCCAGGCGCCACAGTCGTTGATGAACGTCCCATTCGCCATCGCATGCGACGCCACCCGCTGCAGCTCGGCGAACATCACCCGGATCGCGTTCGCTCGCGGAGGGACCTCAACGCCCAGCAGCTCTTCGGCAGCCAGACAGTAGGCCAGGTTGTTCGACATCGCCGCCAGATAGTCAATCCGGTCAGTGAAGGGAATGTTCTGCGTGTAGGTGCGTTCCTCGGCCAGTTTTTCCATTGAACGATGCAGATACCCGATGCGCATCTCCGCATCGCGAACGATCTCACCGTCGAGCGTCACCTTGAGCCGGAACACTCCGTGCGTCGACGGATGCTGTGGACCCAGATTGACGACAACCGGCTCCGAACCATCGCCGCTAGCCAAGGCCTCAATTGTGCCCTGCATCGCGAGACGAGAATCGTCCATCATCGAGCGGGTGTCGTCAGCAGTGGTCACGACGACTCCTCGCCATCATCCGCGACGGCGAGCTCACTCGGCGGCTGCGGATCGTTTGGATGTTGCGGACGCTGAGGCACGCTGCCGGGTACTGGCCAGGCATTCTCCATGCCTTCGTGCGGAAATCCTGGCAGGCCGGCGCGAATCTGACCCGGCATCTGCAGGAAGTCCTTGCGCAGTGGATAGCCGGGAAAGCCCTCCCAGAGGAACATCCGACGCAAATCGGGATGACCTTCGAACGTGATCCCAAACAGGTCGTACACCTCACGCTCCTGCAAGTGAGCGCCGTGGAACACGCCGGTCAGCGACGGCAGAGTCGGATCTTCGCGGTCGGTCAGCCGCGCCTTGATCGCCAGGATGTGATTGAGGTCGAGGGATTGCAGGTGGTACACAACCTCAAAGTGACGTTCCTGATCGACCGCAGTCAGGTTGCAAAGAAAGATCAGATCGCTGTCTTCCGAGTCGCGCAACGTCTCGATCGCTTCCGCCACCGATGCTGGTTCGAGATACAGGACGCCATCCTCAACGCATGCCGCTCCCGGCGCGCTCGCGTTGACGATCTCCATCGCCGCTGTTGCGTCGTATTGCGCGGTCATATCAGCGCCACTCCAGTGCTTGGCGTCGCCACTCGTAGACCAACCCCAGGAAGAGTACGCCGATGAAAATCAGCGCCGCGACCATGCCAGTCACGACCACCGAGTCCAGCGCCACCGCCAAGGGGAAGAGGAAAATCACTTCCACGTCGAAGAGCACGAAGATCAGCGCGACCAGGTAGTAGCGGAAGTTGAACTGCACCCACGTCGGACCCTCGGTCTCGACGCCGCACTCGTAGGTATCGTCCTTGACCGCGTTGGGCAGGCTCGGTCGGAGCCCAAACTTGAACATCGCCCAGGAGGCCACCAGCGGGATCGACGGGAACACCGCGGCGAAGATCAGCAGGATGCCAAGGTGCCCGTACTGCTCCAGGACATTGTCCATCTGGCTCAGCCCCACTCGTTCCCACTCTGGTCCAAGTCCCGCCACCGAAGTCGGGCGCTCTGAGGGAGTATATGCACCAGCCCCAATTCACTCAATCACCCCCCCCCGCCTGCCCCGCTCCTCCCTCGCAGTCGGAGATGTTCAACTTCCCATTCCCATCCGCCCCCTCCGTCATTCCTGCGAAGGCAGGAATCACGAACCACCAAAACCCATCAACGCCAGCACCCGCCAGCCGTCCCTCAGCCATCGCCACCCGATCCCCCCTCCGTCACTCCCATCTCCACTCCGTGATTCCTGCGCAGGCAGGAATCACGAACCACCCACGCCCATCAACAACAACACACACCAGCCGTCCCCCAGCCATCGCCGCGCGATCCCCCCTCCGTCACTCCCACCCCACTCCGTGATTCCTGCGCAGGCAGGAATCACGAACCACCCAAACCCATCAACAACACCACCCGCCAGCCGTCCCCCAGCCATCGCCACCCGATCCCCTCTCCCCCCCCTTGCGGGGGGAGATGCCGCAGGCAGAGGGGGGGGTCCTCCCCCCTCCGACAACCCAACCACACCCCAATGCCCCAATAACAGAACATATGTACCTATCATAGATCCCCAAACTCACCACCAAAGGAGACCGCCAACCGTGCCCGCCACCGCGACCACCGTCAACCCACCGCTGCCCTTCACCAAAGACGCCATCATCAACCAACTCCGACACCAGGCCACCAACGGTCCCGCCTACGTCCAACACGGCGCGACCAAGGCCCTCGCCCATCTCAAGGGCCTCTACGCCGAAGCCCGCTACGAGGCCCGGCACGCCTTCGAAGCCATCCGCGACGCCGCCCGCGAGGTCATCAACCAGGGCAACGAGCCCAACCCGGCCTACCGCCGCGCCATGGAACTCATGGACGGCGCCGAACCGACCGAGGCCGACCTCGGCGGCTTCGCCAAACTGCTCAAGCAATCCGACAACGAACAGGACGAAGAGGAAGGCTCCAACAACGATGACGACGAACCACACTAATCCCCCCAACCAGCGGCTGCTCGCCATCCTTGAGCAGCTCCAGGACGGTCGCGGTTTTTTTCCCACCGACCGCCAGCGCCAGCTCTACCATGCGCTCCTCAGCGCCCCCTGCCCCGCGCCAGAGACCACTCAGGACGCGGACCGCCTCACCCTGCTCGGTTACGGCGGCGCCATGGGCGGCGGCAAAACCTGCGCCATCGACGCCTCGCCCTCTCCACCCTTGCGAGGGGAGATGCCGCAGGCAGGGGGATCCCCGCCTGACCCCAGAACCCTCCAGAGCACCCCAAACGGAGTGATACCATGGCACTCGCTGATCACCCCCAACATCCCTCACCAGTTAGATGCCTGCATGCTGATTGATCTTCACAACCACACCTGGCCGCGCTCGCACGATTCCGTGCTCGATCCCAAGGACCTGGCCATTCGCGCCAAGGCAGCGGGGCTGGATGCCATCTCGTTCACCGAGCATGACGCACTCTGGCCGCATGACGAAGTGCAGAAGATTGCTGAAGAGGTCGGTATCGTCATCATTCCAGGCTGCGAAGTATCCACCGACCCCGGACACATGCTCGCCTGGGGCATGGAAAAGTACGTATTCGGCATGCACCGCGTCGAGAAGCTTGCCGAGTACGTCCACGAGCGCGGCGGCGTCCTCGTCTTCGCCCACCCGTACCGACGCCAGATTGCCTGGAAGGACAACCCGGAGGACTGGGAAATCGCCGTCCAGCGAGCAGCCGACAACAACGCCATGGACCACGTAATCGCGCTGGAAATCCTCAACGGACGAGGAAAAGAGCGCGAGAACCGCTTCTCCGCCGACCTGGCCGCCGCCTCGGGCATGAACGGCACCGCTGGCACCGACTCGCACGCTGTGCATGACATCGGCAAGGTCGCCACGTGGTTCGAGACCGACAGCATCGAGACATGGCAAGACCTGGTCCGCGAGCTCAAGGCCGGCAACTTCTGCGCCGTCGATATGGAGACCGGCGAGGAATTCGCCGTCCCGTCGCGTCCACCCAAGTTCAGGATCGTGGGAGCAACTGCCAGCGGCAGCTAGACTTCCATTCGTCCAGAGTTGACAATCCAACACCAGACAAACACCAAGGGAGGAGCTTATGGCAGATCAACAGTTTGAGTCGGCCATCACCGACGAAATGCGCGCCCTGATCGGCGTCAAGGGACCGGAAACGGTCAGCGAACTCACCACGACCAGCGTTCGCATGTTCGCTCGATCGGTCGGCTACGTCGATCCGGCCTTCTATGACGAGGACGCGGCCCGCGAGCGCGGCTATCGCAGCCTTCCGGCGCCTCCGGGCTACCTCGGCACCCCAATCTTCAACCCGGCCGACTCCGACCCCACCTTCGGCGGACGCCGTGGCGGCGGCGGATTCCGTTCGCCCTATCCGTTGGTCCTCAACGGCGGTACCGACATTGAGTACACCGGCGAGCAAATCTGCGCCGGCGACACGCTGACTTCCGCGACTGCGCTCGCTTCACTGAACGAGCGTTGGAGCGGCGCGCTGGGCGTGCCAATGCTGATTCAGGTGTCGGAGACCACGTACACCAACCAGAATGGCCGCGTCGTCGCGATCTCTCGCGGCACCGGAATTTCCTACCCGCGACCCGGCGACTAACCAGCGACCGAATGCCAGATACCGCTTAGACTGCCAGCGTTCACCGAAGGAGACGAAACATGTCAGACGCAGTGCCGGACCAGATCTACTTCGAGGACATCGAAGTGGGCGACAGCATTCCCGAACTCGAGAAGAACCCGACCAGCCAGCAGCTCGTCCAGTGGGCCGCCGGCTCCGGTGACTTCTACCAGATTCACTACGACACAAGCTACGCGCAGGACACGGGCCTGGACGACATCATCGTCCACGGTGCCCTGAAGCACGCCTTTCTGGGCGAACTGCTCTGGCGTTTTGCCGGCCCCGAGGGCGAAGTCAAGCGCGTCCAGTGCTCGTACCGCGGCATGGACCCGGCCGCGCAGGGCCGCGAGTCGGCGCAGGAGAAGAAGTTCACCCTGCGTGGCTCCGTGACCCGCAAGTACACCGAGGGCGAGCGCAACTTCGTCGAATTGTCCGTCGAGGGCGTTCGCGCCGACGGCTCCGTCAGCACTCCTGGCACCGGCGTCGTCGTTCTCCCCAGCCGCGGCTAGTCGCTCCGGCCTCACGGGAACTCAACACACCGCGTCTCAGGACGCGGTGTTCCCCGTGTTCATCGTCCGGCTGACATGCCTCTTCGCTGGTAGTCGCGATCCCAGAACCACTCGCGCAATACGTGCATCTGGTGAAACCGATGCTGGCCACGGCGGACCCGTCCGCAGTCCCTGAAGCCGGCCGCGGCAAATGCCTTCTGCGCCCGCACATTCCAGTCCAATGTGTGCAGATAGACCCTCGTCAACGCCGTATTGGTGAACACATAGTCCAGCAACAGACCGACCGCTTCCCGGCCATAGCCGCCATTCCAGCAAGTGCGATCACCTAACAGGATGCCCAGCTCCGTCTCCCGCCGCTGGAAGTCGGTGTTGTAGTACATCACATTGCCGATGTGCCTGGAGTCCTCAAGTGACTCCACGGCAAAGGTCGAGCGGTACACCGGCGTTGATCGCAACTGCCATGCGTACTGATTGCGGTACTGCTCGTACGTCAGCGGACTGACCGGCGCCGCATCCAGCTCCGCCAGTTCGATATCCGTGCGCCAGATCCAGTCAAGCCGTGCGTCGTCAAGCCGCTTGCGACGCAGCAGCACCAGCTTCCCCTCGGCCACGGTATCGACCGGACTGGTGACCACGACGCGACTCCGAATCCCACGGACCTGTTACGAGTCTGCTGGCAACTGCCGTAGGGTAAGACGCCCGTCAGGCCTGCGCAGGACCCACCCGACTATCCAACAGCGCCGCCGCGTCTTCAAGCAACGTCGCCGTGTTGCGATAGCTCACCATCCGCATCGCGTCGCCCAACCCCACCCAGCGCACGTCAATGTGCTCGTCGTCGTGATTCTCAAACGAGCCACCCGTTGCCTGCATCAGCCAGAAGTGAACCGCCTTGTCAATCCGCGCCTCTTCCCCACCAAACGAGTAGCGCATGACGCCGATCTTCTCGTCAAGCGCCACCAGCAGGCCTGTCTCTTCCGACACCTCTCGGAGCGCTGTCTCGTCCAACTTCTCACCATTCTCGGGAGTGCCCTTGGGCAAAGACCAACGGCGAGCAGGCGTCTGAACCAGGACGATCTCTACTTCCCCAGCCTGGCTACCAGCCTCTCGCTCCCGCCACACCACGCCTCCGGCGCTGACCGCGATCCCCTTGCGGATCGACTTGGGCGACTTCGTCGTTCTTCGCGTTCCTGGTCTCCTTCGGCGCTCGCTAGTGCTCTGCACGCCATTTCTCCTCGTCAGATTCAACCAACAAATTTCAATCTATCAGAGGGCCACGAAACACTCCCGACAGTTCAGCACACATCGACCCAGCACACATCGACCGTCCCCGAATGCGAACTACTCATTCGCCCAACCAAGCGGGTCACGGGCCGCGCTCAAGTCGTCAACGTCATCAAGCCATGTCGCTTCTTCCAGCGCCGATTGCGCCGTGGCGCGCACCGTTGGGTCGGGATGCGTTCGGAGTTGCTGCAACTCCTCCACGGCTTCTTCGCTACCGATCTCGCCCAGCGCGGCGACTGCCGCCTGGGTCAACTCCTCCGAAGCCGATGGATCGTCGAACAACTCCACCAGCATGGGCGCACCGTCCTCGGAGCCAATCTCGCCGATCGCCTGCACGGCGGCAATTCGCTCATCCTCGTCCTCGGCAACCAGTGAGCCCTCCAGTAAGGGCAACCACGACACGTCGGCATTTCTACCCATCGCTTGCACCGCGCCGAGATGCAGCGCCGCCGTGTCGCTCTCAAATGCGAGCTCGATCAACTCGGACACCCATGACTCTGATACGACGCCCACTCCCGACAACGCGGTCGCACGAATCTGCTCGTCTTCCCTGATGTCTTCAGCAATCGCACGCAAGGCATCTACCACCTCATCGGCGTCCTCGCTTGCCGCCCAACCGAGCTCCAACCGCATGGCGACCTCACCCAACGCCGTCACCGCCTCCCGTCGAACTTCCGTCTCCTCCTCGTCCGATCGGGCCACAGACAGCAGGCTCGCCGTTGCTCCTGCGGTCTCGCACGACGCCAGCGCGTTAACTGCGAGCGTTCGCACAGAGGCTTCGTCATCCGAAGTCATGGCGCTAAACAGGACCGTGAAGTCGTATCCGCCAAAATCGGCCGCTACCTGCTGCAATCTCTCAAGAAGGGCGAACCGCCCCGACCCGTCCATCTCCCCAATCTGCTCGCGCACCACATCTTCAGAGTCGGTTCGCAGCCGAGAGACAGCATGCAGATCTTCCGGTTCCAGCTCAACTTGACCGGACGCGAACGCGCCGATCACTCGCCGTAACCCGTCCACGGGATCGGCCGCATCCTGGTAGCTGGTCGGTTCGGACATTAGCCCTCCACCGTCGGGGCTCGCTCCATCAGCACGCGAATCGCCTGTCGCGGCTCCAGGTCCTCAAACAGCACTTTCGAGACCACCTCCGCCACCGGCATATCAACATCCAACCCTTCGGCCACTTCGAGCACCACGCGGGTCGTCTCAACCCCCTCGACCACGTGAGGATTGCCGGCCATCGCCTCGGACAGCGTCATCCCGCTGCCAATCTTCTCGCCCAGTGTTCGGTTGCGGGATCGCGGGCTGGTCGCTGTGGCTAACAGGTCGCCCAACCCCGCAAGTCCGGCAAATGTCGACGGTGAGGCGCCAAGCACCACGCCAAGCCGCGCCATCTCCGACAGGCCGCGCGTCATCAACGCCGCCCGGGCGTTATCGCCCACGTCGAGTCCAACGGCGATGCCGCCGGCGATCGCAATCACGTTCTTCAACGCCCCACCCAGTTCGACGCCGACCACATCCTCGTTGGTGTACACCCGAAACGATGACGAGTTCAAGGCTGCCTGAACTCGGTCCCTGACCTCAGCGTCCGCAGATCCGGAAACCGTCGTCGCGGGCAGTCCGCGAGCGACTTCACGGGCAATATTGGGACCCGACACGGAGCCGACCCGATCATTCCGACCAGCAAGCCCAAGTTCCTGGCTCATCACTTCCGTCATCCGCAGGTGCGAGCCCTTCTCCAACCCCTTCGCTGCGGATGCGTGCACCGTGTTGCCAGGAGTCAGATTGGGAAGCACATTGCGCATGTTCTCGCGCAGGCGTTGCGACGGCGTCGCCCAGATCACGACTTCGGGCGGAGCGCCGGACGGATCGCCGGTGAAATCCAGTCTTTCCGGCAACGGAACACCGGGTAACAGACGCCGGTGTTCACGCGCCGCCGATAATTCGGCCGCTTCCGCGTCTGTCCGACACAGCACAATCGCGTCATTGCCCGCTCGGTCGACGCACGAGGCAAGCGTGCAGCCCCATGACGTCGCTCCGACGACCATCACCCTCATGTAGTGGACCTCCCCATCGAGAGCACGCGTTCTGTACCGGCCGCGATCCGCTCCACATTGTCCTTATGTCCGACGAGCACCAGCGCCCAGGTGCCTACTGCGTACGCAATGTACGCATCGGGCGCCTGGCCGAATGCGGCTAACAGTGAGATGCCTATCGCCGCCGACGTTGCGCCGGTCAGCGTCGCCAGCGACATGACACGAATCTTGAGCAGAATCGGAATCGCCGTACCCAACGCAAACAACGCGCCCATCGGCATGATCGCGATCATGCCACCCAACGCAGTCGCCGCCCCTCGACCTCCGCGAAATCCAGCATACAGCGGAAACTGATGCCCGATCACAGCAGCCAGGCCGCCAACCACTTCGCCGGTCGGGCTATCCCAGACCAGCATCACGATCAGGATGGGGATCCCACCCTTGAGCGCGTCCAGAACCAACACCGTGACCGACCAACGAATACCCAAGGCTCGAAAGGTATTGGTCGCGCCGGTACGACCGCTGCCCGTGGCTCGAATATCCTCACCGCCGCGCCACTTGCCGATCCAGAGTCCCGTCGGTATCGAACCCAGGAGATAGCCGACCAGCCCACCAATGACCCAAACCTCAACCACGACGTCTACCTCCGGCGTCCGTCTCCGACGGCTCCCGGCCGCGCAGGACGCAGCGTAATGGCGTCCCTTCGAATCCGAATGCGCGCCGAATTCTGCCCATCAGGAAGCGCTCGTAGGAGAAGTGAACCGCATCCGGATAGTTGACAAAGAAGGTAAACGCCGGCGGCGCCTCCTCCGTCTGAACGCCGTAGTAGAAGCGAATCCGCTTACCACGATAGGTCGCAGGAGGACGCTCGACCTGTGCCTGCCGCAGCATGGCGTTGAGGCGAGGCGTCGGGACCTTTTGTCGGCGAGCTTCGGCGACGTGCAACGCAGCGGCGACCACGCTGTCGACGGCGTCTCCTGTGAGTGCCGACACCCAGATGATCGGCGCCCAATTGACGAACCGCGCCCGGCCCGCCAGTTGGCGCTCGCGGCTATTCCGCATCCCGTCTTCGGCGTCGACCAAATCAGACTTGTTCATCACGATCACGATGCCGGCGCCGTCATCCAACGCCATGCCCAGCACGTGCAAGTCCTGAGACGTGACACCTTCATTGGCATCGATCACGACTGCTGAAACGTCCGCCCGCTTGACTGCCGCTCCCGCCCTGCGAACTGAGGCTCGCTCGATCCCTGGCTCCACGCGTCCGCGCCGACGAATTCCGGCTGTATCGACCAGTGACACTCGCTGTCCACCGAAACTCAACAGCGTGTCGACCGCGTCACGCGTGGTTCCCGGCACCTCCGAGACAATCATCCGCTCATTGCGCAGCAGCGCATTCACTAACGAGGACTTGCCCACGTTCGGCCGACCGACAATCGCCAGACGGCACTCAACGTCTTCTGACTCCAGCGGTTCGGCAACCGCCAACTCCGAAGTCACCTTGTCCAGCAAATCGTCAATCCAGCGCCCATGATGAGCCGAGATCGCCACCGGCTCGCCAAGACCCAGCCCGAAGAACTGCGCCGCCTCCGACGCCAGCGCGTCGTTGTCGGCCTTGTTCGCGCAGACGGTCACCGGCTGTCGTGCTTCTCTCAGCAGCGCCGCAACATCCTCATCGGCTGGCAGCGGTCCGACCTGCACGTCTACGACCAGAACGATCGCGTCCGCCTCCAACAATGCCTGTTCGACCTGTTCCGCTACCGAGTCGGCGAAGGGGCCTGTCAGTTGCTCGCCAAGCAAACCGCCGGTGTCAATCACCGAGAAGTGCTGTCCGCGCCATTCCGTCGTCGCGTAGTTGCGGTCGCGCGTCGTCCCCGGTTCGCCGCGGACGATCGCTTGTCGCCGCTTGACGAGCCGATTGAACAAGGTCGACTTGCCCACATTCGGCCGACCGACGATGGCCACAGTCGGCAACACATTGCCGGGCACGGCGCGGACATCAACCTGCGGAAGACTGCCTGTTATGTCGTCACTCACCGTTGTCATCGTTCTGTTCTTCCTCGCCTGCATCCGCTTCAGAGGCGCTGCTACCGTCCGGTTCCGGGTCGGATGCGTCCGGTCCAGGCTCTATCGGCTCTGGAATAGGGGACAGAGTGACAATCATCTGTTCTGGGGATAAGTCAACCAACTCGATCCCCTGCGGTGGATTCCACCTCAGGTCGATTTGATGCCGTCCGGCAGCGTATGAGCCGAGATTGACACTGATCGGTCCCAGCGGACCCTCCAACTCTGAGATTAGGGCTACCGGACCTCTTAAGGTCACCTGCGCTGTCAGCGGCGATGCAAACGGGATCTCGAGACCTTCTCTCAGATCAGTCAATTCCACGGCGATCGGCAACCGGACCGATGTAATCACTGGTTCGATCACGACGAGCACCCGAACCGAAGTTGCAGAATCGCCGGCCGGCGCCGCGCCGTCAGCAAACACCAGTTCGGCCTGCATCATTACGTCGTTGTCGCGGCCCGAGACATCGACGGTTTGGGTCAGCACCTCGACCTCATCGTCCAATACATCCACCGATACCAGGACATCCACGGTCGCCGGAGTCGCTCGCACGGTCCGTACGCGGTAGCCCTCGGCAGGCGTACCAATCACATCGGGCAGGATTGAAGCCGTCCGCCTGAAGACTTCCTGATCAATGGGCACGCGCACCTGCGCAAATCGAGGATTGATCACCACTTGAGCTACCGATCCACCGGCAGCCGTTCGCGCCTCCAGGGTCACGTCCCGTTCCACCGTCACAGTGGCGCCGCCGAGATCCAGTCTTGCCACTACTGAATCGACAGCTTCGACCTCCGACGCAATCCCCGACACAATGGCCGTGTCCGGCATGACTTCCGGCATGCCAACGCTAAATCCCAACGGTGGCAGGTTGGACGGCTCAACGATGACGGGCACCTCTCGCTCCACGGTCTCCTGCAGGATCACAACTGCCGTCTCCGGTTGTACCGCCCTGACTCGCACGTCTCCTTCCAGCGCTTCGACTCGCACGGGCAAACTATGTCGTCCAGCCGGTCGGTTGCGTAGCGAAATGCTCGCGAGGAAATGCTCGGGGCGCGCCGATTCCACGGCCGCTTCACGACCCACGACGGTCACAGTTACCGGCAGCGGCTCCCCTGCTACTACCAGATCGGTCCCAAGTTCTCGTACTTCAACCTGCAAGCTGAATCCCAGCCTCGTCTCGATTTCACGATTCTCGGCGTCCGCGATCACGAACCAAACCACCAGCGCCAATAGCACCACCGTGATCAGCAGTGTCGCTTCCTGCGCCACACGTCGCACTTAGGTTCCTGTCGCGTCTCCACCGGCCGCTGACGGCGTCCCCTGATGCCGCCTCGTCGTCCGGCCCAACACACCCACGCCCAACCGATCTCCCCACCTTCGCGAATTCAGATGTCTCTCGAGCGAAGTCTCCAACTCAGCAGGGCTCAAGGGTGCTGACAGCAATCCCCCTGCCGCCAGCGACACAGAGCCAGTTTCTTCGGAAACCACAACCGCGATCGCATCGGTTTCCTCAGAAACAGCGAGCGCGGCTCGATGCCTGGTTCCCAGGTGAATGCCATTGTGTCCACTAGTCGGTCCACGGGAGGAAAAGTCGCCCGCCGGAGTCGGCACGATGACGGCGGCAGCCACAATCTCCGAAGGACGCAGCAGCACGGCTCCGTCATGCAGTGGCGAGCCCGGCCAGAATATGCTCTCCAGCAGGTCGATCGTCGGATCAGCACCCAGACGCACGCCTGCTTCAGCCAGTTCTTCCAGTCCGGTATCGCGCTCAAACACGAACAGTCCGCCCACTCCCTGTTGAGATAGGCGTTGCGAGACAGTCGCCGTAATCGGAATCAGCGAGCGATACGGCTGTCCTCTGCCGCCCAGATGCTTGAGCCCACCGGCGCGACCCACGTGCTCAAACGCGCGGCGGAACTCCGGTTGGAAGACCAACAGCACGAGGATCAACAGCACTGCAAGCGCATTGTCGACGATCCAGTCCAGTACGACGGAGTCAATCAAGCGGCCCACTACCGAGATCGCCACCACGACCAGGACCATGCCTCGGATCACCGACATCGCTGTCGTCCCGCGCAGCAGCCGGAGCGCGGCGTAAAACACCACCGCGATCGCGGTGACCTCGAGCGCGTTCGTCCAACTGAAGTCGCCGAATGCCACCTGAATGTCGTTGATCAGGGCATTCACGACATCCGCCTCGTATCTTTCTACCGTCGCCGACTAGTGGCTCGACCCTCGCAATGCTAGGCGAACGTCAATCCTCCTCGGCGACTACGCAAACAGCCAGGCTAGGAGAGCTTGTTGCGCGTGCAGACGGTTCTCGGCTTGGTCCAGGACCACAGAACGCGGGCCGTCCAGGACATCGTCGCTAATCTCTTCCCCGCGATGCGCCGGCAAGCAGTGCATCACGCTCGCATCGGGTGACGCTTTGCCGACAAGATCAACATCCACCTGGTAGCCGCTGAAATCTTCCAACCGCTGTTTGGCCTCAAGCTCCTGACCCATCGACGTCCACGTATCGGTGTAAACCACGTCAGCTTTGGAGACCGCAGCATTTGGATCCGAGACAAGCGAAACAGAGCCGCCCGACGCAGCCGCGCGATTCGACGCCTCGATCACGCTGGCGGAGTCCAACTCATAACCGGGAGGCGAAGATATCCGGACATTCATGCCCTCACCTGCCGCGGCTACCACGAGCGACCGAGCAACATTGTTGCCGTCACCGACATATGTCAAGTTGCGGCCGGTCGTTCCGCCGTGTTCTCGGATCGTGAGTACGTCGGCGAGCGCCTGGCAGGGATGCTCCCAGTCGCTCAGGGCATTGACTACCGGCACGCCCGATGACGCCGCCAACCGTTCCAGATTGCTCTGGTCGAAGGTTCGGCAAATGATCAGGTCGCAGTAGCGACCCGCCACGCCGCCGACATCTTCCGGTGATTCGCGCTCACCCAATCCCACTTCAGGCGGAGACAGGTAGAGCGGTCGCCCTCCCAGATTGCTTACAGCCAACTCGAACGAGACGCGCGTCCTGAGAGATGGCTTTTGAAAGATCAACAGCGCGGTCATGCCCTCCAACTCTGTGCCTCGACGATGACGATCCTGCTTCGCCCCACGCGCGCGATCGAGCACTTCGCCGATCTCTGAAGACGACAGGTCGCCTACCGTCAACACCGACCGAGTCATGCCTCACCCACCTCTCAGTTCCAACTGTATCCCTGGCCAAATTCACTTTGCGATCCCTCTTCGTTTAATGTCATACGGACCTCACTCTCATTCCCAAACGCCGGGAGGCGCAATGGCATTCTGGACCGAGATTCGTCCGCCCAGGGGCGTCAATGATTCGAACCGCTCAACCAAGCCTCCGATCTCAAGAGCGCAGCGAGTCTGGAAGTCCGCACGCAGGCTGGTTGTCCACGCACCGGCGATCGTTGCCGGGGTCTGTGCGCTGACCGGTTTGATCGCCGTCGCCGACCTGCACTCTGCGAATCCGTCTCCGCCTGTCGTCCGACAACAGCCAGCCGCGACCACATCTCGTGCCACGCTCATCGACTTCAACACCGCGACGGCCTCTGAGTTGGCGACGCTGCCCGGGATCGGCGTCTCCCGCGCCGAGGCCATCGTGAAGCTCCGCCGCCAGCAGCCGTTCACGTCCCTTTCCGACCTCGTCGACAGAGGCATTCTCAGTCCAACCGAACTCCTAGCAATCGCCGATCTGGCAGCGGCTTATGTCACCGTCGATTAAATCCAGCCTGTGCATGCTCAATCGGCTCAGGCTCCCCTTTCAGCCTCCACTGCTGCTGTGGACGTTCGCCTTCACCGCCGGGGCTGCGCTGTCACTGACGGATGCCAGGACCTGGATCGTCGTGCTTGCCGCTGCGACGGTCACGCTGCTTTGCCTCACATCCGCCGCGCGGATCAACGAGATCTCGACTCACAAACGAGTCAATCTGCTGCTCTTGTTGCTCACACCAACGTTGTTCGGCTTGGGCTTCTGGCGAGCCGATACCACGAAACTCCAGTCTGACAGCATCGCTCTCGTCGAACTTGCCGGCCAGACCGTGCAGCTTGAGGGCGTTGTCATTGAGGAACCGCAGTTTCGCAACAGCGGCGTTCGGCTATTGCTCCAGGCCGAGGTGCTCAGTCTCGATCCGGAACATCGGGAGCTGGACGATCGCATTCAAGTCAACGTTCCCGATGCTCACAATCTCACCATCGGCGATCGCATCACCTTCGATGCCGTCCTGTCCTCAACTGCGAACGCCGAGACCGATTACACCCAGTGGCTAGCCAATCGGCGCATCGCAGCAACCGCTGAGGTGCAACCGGGAAGCCTGCGCCGCCTGGAGCCATCCAATCTGCCCTGGTGGCAAGACCTCGCCGCCGAGGCCCGCTCCGCGCTGAATCACAGCCTGCGTAGCACTCTGCCGCCGCCGCTCTCCGGGATCGCCCAGGGCATGATCACCGGACGCCGCGACGCGATTGATCCGGAACTCCGGTCCGACCTCAACGACACCTCGCTCTCGCATCTCATCGTCATCTCGGGCAGCAACCTGACCTTGCTCACCGCGCTCGTCATGGCTGGATCCGCCTGGCTGATCGGTCGCCGTGGCGCGGCACTCCTGGCAATTCTGGCCGCCCTCGCCTACGGAACGTTGATTGGACCCGATCCGCCAGTTCAACGCGCCATGTGGATGGCGATCATCTTCGCGACCGCCCACATGCTGGGACGAGGCGCATCGGCGTTCTACGCCGTGAGCGCGACGGCGGGCCTCATGATCGCCTTAGAGCCGCACATCCTGCTGGATCTGTCATTTCAACTCACGTTGGCCGGCACGATGGGGATCGTCGTCCTGATGCCGGCGCTCTCACAGGAGTTTCTCAGCGGCGAACGGGGAATGCTCGGCACGGTTCGTGACGCGGCGCTCGTGACATTCGTGGCAACGCTAGCCACGATGCCTCTCATCGTCCTGCACTTCGAGCGGGCCGCGCTGATCGGAGTTCCGGCGAACCTCGTCGTCACACCCGTCTTCGCCTGGATGTTCCTGGGATCAGCTGCGACCGCCATCGTTGGCCTCTGTTCCGACTCGTTCGCGGCTGCCCTCAGTTGGCCACTGGCCTGGCTTCCGTTGCGCTGGTTGACCCTTGTCGCTCAGCAGAGTTCTCAGCTCCCCGGAGCGGGGGTCGCGATTCAAGGCTTCGGACACGCTCACCTGGCGATCGTGTACGCAGCTGTCCTCATCGTCGCGTTCCGCCCCCATCGAGAGCGAGTCGAGCGTTGGAATCGCACTCCTCCCGCGAGCCCACGAAGGTCGCTGTCCATACCGATACACCGCCTCGGCATCGAAATCGTCCCCGGATTGCGCGATCACTTGACGCCGATGTTCGTAACCGGTGCGCTCTCCGCTCTTGCCGCCGCCCTATGGCTCTCTGCCTGCAGCACCAGCGACGAACGACTCCAGATCCATTTCATCGATGTCGGACAGGGAGACTCCGCGCTCATCGTCACGCCTGAACGCCAGTCAATCCTGATTGACACCGGCGAACAGCCACAGGCCATCCTCGCATCGCTGAGGAGGCATTTGCCAACAGGAGTCGGGCGGATTGACCTCGTGGTGATCACCCATCCGCAGTCAGACCACGGAGAAGCGCTCTGGGGCATCCTCGATCACTATGACGTCGGACAAGTCCTTGTCAGTCCCTACACAGATGTGACCCACTTCGGTCGGCGGCTTCTTGATCTCATCGCCGAACAGGAGATCCCAACCATCACAGCTCGACCAGGTACGCAGCTCGTGTTCGACGGACAAATCGACTTACTGCTCGACATCCTCTGGCCGCCATCGATGGGACTGCCTGAGGATGACCAGTCCGACCCAAACTCGACCTCGATCGTGATTCGAGCCCGATTCGCTGACGCGTCATTCCTGTTCACCGGCGATATCAACGCCAGTCAGGAACTCGACCTCGTCCGCAACCCGTGCGCAGGTTCCATGTCCGCCTGCGATCTCGGCGCCGACGTGCTCAAGGTCGCCCACCAGGGCAGTCGCTTTTCGTCGAGCATGTCGTTCCTCGAGTCTGTGCGGCCTACGTTTGCCGTCTTGAGCGCTGGCGTCAACAATCCACATGGCCATCCGCACGACGAGGTGCTCGACTCTCTGCACCGCATTGGAGCCACATCATTAGTGACTTCAGAGCATGGCGACATCACCATTGCCACCAACGGCCAGTCCCTGAGCCTCACGACTGAGCGATAGATCTTCGATATCGTCGAAACAGCCTGTGGCGCTCCGGACAGGTTTGGGTCGTCACAACTCGCCGGGATGGCGGAATAGGCAGACGCGGCGGACTTAAAATCCGCTGGCCTCACGGCCGTGTGGGTTCGAGCCCCTCTCCCGGTACCACGCCCCACAGATCCCAATCAAAGCTCTAGACTGCGCAGCGCAACTGCGCGTCGTTGCGCCGTGCCCAGAAAGGATGCTCCGATGAAAGCCGCTGTCTTCCACGGCCCAAACCAGGATCTGACAATCGAAGACGTTGACATCTCTAAGCCCGGCCCGCGTGAGGTATTGGTCAAGACGGGTGCCTCAGGTGTCTGCCACTCCGACCTTCACTTCGTCGAGGGGCTCTACCCCTTCCAGGCGCCCGGCATCCTTGGACACGAAGCCGCGGGCATCGTCGAAGAGGTCGGAGAACTCGTCCAGCAATTCAAGGCCGGCGACCACGTCATCATGTGCCTCTCCGTCTTCTGCGGCAACTGCTCCTACTGCCTCAGCGGCCGACCCAACCTCTGCCGCAGCCCGGAGACGCAGCGACGACCAGACGAAGACCCACGACTGTCCTGGAACGGCAATCCGGTCGCGCAATTTGCCAATCTCTCGACCTACGCCGAATTCACCCTGGTCCACGAAAACGCGCTCGTCTACGTCGACGACGAGATGCCGCTTGAACAAGCGGCACTGATTGGCTGCGGCGTGATGACCGGCGCCGGCGCAGCGCTCAACACCGCCAAGGTGCATCACGGCAGCACGGTCGCCGTCTTTGGCGCTGGCGGCGTCGGCCTCTCGGCCATCCAGGGCGCGCGCATAGCCGGCGCAAAGCAGATCATCGCCGTCGACCTGCACGAGCACAAGCTCGCGTTGGCTCGCGACCTCGGCGCGACGCACTCCGTCGACGCATCCAGCGGCGACCCGGTCGCCGCGATCCGCGACATGACCGAAGGTGAAGGCGTCGACTTCTCGTTCGAGGCCATCGGCCTCAAGACGGTTGCCGAGCAGTGCTTCGCCGCGATCAAGCGTGGCGGCGTCGCCACCATTATCGGCATGGTCCCGCTGGGCCAGACGCTGGAAATCCCGGCGCACGAGCTGCTCTCGGAGAAGGTCTTGCAAGGCTCCAGCATGGGCAGCAACCGCTTCCGCACCGACATGCCCAACCTGGTCGAGTATTACCGGCAGGGCCGCCTGATGCTCGACGAGATGGTCACAGTCACCGCGCCGATCGAGGACATCAACGAGGCCTTCCGAGCAATGAAGGCCGGCGAGGTCGCCCGCACCGTCCTCACGAGCTTCTAAGCGACCGTCCACCACTGGCAACGATGTAAGGGCGGCCCCTGTGGCCGCCCTTACGTTGTCTCCAGCGCAATCGCGGAGGGCGGCCACAAGCGTCGCCCCTACATAGAGCAGAGAGTCTCGACCCATAGTGGTCTCGATGCTCCGTGCTTAACACCGGGCATCGGAGCAGAGACTAAATCGGCAAGCGCCAGCTTGTATGGCCGGATGGAGTTGTACGCTGACCCTTACGGAGGGGTGGCCGAGCGGACGAAGGCGGCGGTCTTGAAAACCGTTAGGCGTGCAAGCGTCTCGGGGGTTCGAATCCCTCCCCCTCCGCCAGCACAGCGCTGATCCTACGGCCCGGCGATGGCCCGAGCGACGGTCAGCACCGCCTCGACCGTGGTTGGATGCGGTAGACCACTGCCCGTCTGATGCGCCGCCACCCGCACTCTCGACGCCGACGGCGCCACCTCAACCTGGATCGTCCCCTGATCGCGCAACACTCCACCGACCCAGCGGGCGACACGTTCGTTCGCCGTGAGTAACTCGACAACCTGGGCCACGTCCGCGCCCGTGGCATCGAGCGGACGCCAGACGAAATCGGACGATTCGCCAAAGTCTCCGCGTGACTCGTTCGGTCGCGCTTGCACCGGCGTCGCCCAGCGCGATGGCCATTCCGCCGGCAGCGCCCTGCGGTCGAGCGTCACGTGGAATCCCGTCACGGTGATTCGGCCCATGTGTCCTGCGGCATCACCGCCGATCCGCGATGCCACCACATGGCAAAGTGGCGCTTGATCCTGATCGAGTTCGATCACCGCCAGCGTGCGTGATCCCTTGGCCAACGACAGTTCCTGCATGACGCTCTTCGGGTCCGACGCGGCCTGGCCGCTCACACTGCGCTTGGCCAGCATGTCAATTACGGCCTTGGTCGATTCCTCGTCCGGACCGCGTCTCAAGATCCGTCTCAGAATGCTCACAGGCGCTCCTCACCATTTGCGCCATAATGCTACGCGCAACGTCTGTGCCTTTGAGAGACAACAGTGGGAGGTAGCAATCATGCTGGTCGTCATGCGCCGATTCTGGATTCAGAAAGACTCCTTCGACGAGTTCGAGCGTCTCAGCCGTGAGGAAATCTGGCCTGCGATCGAAGCAGCCGGCGCCCGCATCCTGGGCATGTTCCGCGCCGAAGAGCCTCATCCCAACGATGAGGTCAGCGAACCCTGCGACATGGTCGTCTTGCTGACGCAATACATCGACAAGGATCACTGGCACGCGACACGAGCCCGGCAAGATTCGTGGAGAGGTCCCGAAGACGTCCGCTCCAAGCTCGCCACTGGAGGCCGTGCGCGACATCAGCTCACACTGGCCACGCATCCCACCTTCACCGAGCCGGTGCACGTCAAGATCGGCGGTCCCTTCTTCACCTGGAAGGAAGAACCGATGGGGAGGGTCGAGTAGCGCGCTTGGTCGCCCTGAGCGAGAACATCAAGGGCAGCCGAGGGTCGGCTTCACCATCACGCCTCGGAAGTCGCCAGATTCCACGCTCTTCCTCAACCATCCACGGCAGCGCCCGATACACCGTCCAATCCTGCTCGTGCAGGAAGTCAATGTTGCATCCCGAGTTGACTACAGCAGTGACGATCTCGCCAATCCCGCGATTCCACTCGTACGCGTCGCGATGCGTGAACTTCGCTGACCGGTCGGCATAGTCGTCGTCGCCGGCCCAGTGAAACGGTTCCTGCTGCTCGAAGTAAGAATGGCGGAGTACCAACTCACCGTCAGCAACTTCGTCGTCCAGACACCAGGTCACCGGATGCACATCTCGGACATAGAGCGTCCCGCCGTCGCGAAGGAATGAAGAGCAGACCTGCGCCCAACCGGCGACATCAGGCAGCCAGCAGAGGGCGCCGAGATTGACGTAGACGAAATGGAAGGTTCCCAGCCGATCCGCGAGTACATCGGGCGACGCGTACAACTCCGACTCAACAAAATCCGCATTCAGCCCGGCCCGCGCTGCAATCTCACGGCCTGTCTCGACCGCAGACGGCGCAAAGTCGACTCCGACCACCTCAGCGCCCATCCGCGCCCATGACAATGTGTCCAGGCCGAAGTGACACTGCAAGTGCAGCAACGACTTTCCCTTGACATCGCCGACTTCATCGATGTCGAGTGGCAGCAGCGTCGACTCGCCCGCAAGGAATCGGTCGACTCCATAGAACTCGGAGGCGGCATGAACCGCGACCGTCTCGTCCCAACGAGCGCGGTTGGCCTCTCGGTACGGATCAAGTGATGACACGTGAACCCATTCGCGAAGCCAGCACTTGCGGAAGCATCACGGAGCCATCTTCCTGCTGACCGCTCTCCAGCAGTGCCGCAATGGTCCTCGGCAGCGCCAACCCGGAGCCGTTCAACGTGTGAACAAACTGCGTCCCTTTTTTCTCCGACGGCCGATAGCGAATATTCGCTCGCCGCGCCTGGAAGTCGGTGCAGTTTGAGACGCTTGACACTTCAAGCCACTCCTGCGCGCCCGGCGCCCAGATCTCGAGGTCATAGCTCACCGATGCGCTAAAGCCGATGTCTCCGCTGCAAATTTGCAGCACTCGATACTCCAGCTGCAAACCCTGCAACAAGGACTCTGCTTGCGCCAGCATCTCGTCCAAGGCATCCGTCGAGGCCTCAGGCGTCGTGAACTGGTACATCTCCACTTTCTCAAACTGATGCACCCGCTTGATTCCGCGTACGTCACGTCCGGCGCTGGTCTTCTCCCGACGAAAGCACGGCGTATGCGCCGCGTAGCGAATCGGTAGTTGATCTTCGCTCACGATTTCGCCTGCGTGCATATTGGTCAGCGGAACCTCGGCCGTCGGGACGAAGTAGTAGTCCTCTTCTTCGTCGCGATACAGGTTGTCGCGAAACTTCGGCAACTGACCCGAGGCGCGCATTGCGTCCTCGCGGACCATGGCCGGCACGTAGCACTCTTCATATCCGGATGCGCCATGACTATCCAGGAACCAACCGATCAGCGCACGTTGTAGCCGAGCTCCGGCGCCCTTGAGCGCGTACATCCGCGAGCCGGACATCGCCGCTGCTCGTTCAATGTCAATGATCCCGAGCTGCTCGCCGATTTCCCAGTGTGGCTTCGGTTCAAACTCAAATGTGCGCCGTGATCCCCATGCGCGAACCACGACGTTCGATTCTTCGTCGTCGCCGTCGGGCGTTGCGTCGCCGACCACATTGGGAATCTCCTGGAGCAGCGAATCAAGCGAAGCCTCTATCTCTCTCAACTGCTCCTCGAGCTCATCGATCCGCGATGCCGACTCTCGCTGTGCCGCGATCAGCCGCTGACGCTCCTCGTTGTCCTTCGCTTTGCCGATCGCGCGACCGGCAGTGTTGCGCGAGGCTCGCAGTTCTTCCAGTTCGACCAGCACGCGCCTTCGCTGCTCATCGACTTCGATTGCCTCGTCCACCGGCGCATCTGCATGGCGACGCTCCAGCGACCGCCGAATGTCGTCTGGCTGCTCTCGAATCATCTGCGCTGAAATCACGCTGTGTTCTCCTCGAATGTTGCTACATGATCAATCGCCGCCATTCCCAACACCCGCACATCCTCCGAGATGTGCGCCGTGACGCCCGAGAGCGTCAGCGGCGCATCATCCTCCAACTGTGTTCGACTCACCCATTGCCAGGTGTGGGCAAGCGCATCGGGTCGCTCGCCCGATGCCGGCCGAGCAAAGTAAATCATGTCGATGTGGCGGTGAGCGTCCTCGCCATCGAAGGAGCCGATCGGCTCGACCATGATCGTCGCCGGCGGCGATAGCTGCGGCGGGGCACCATAACCAAATGCGGATGTCGTTGGCAATAGCTCCACCACGATGCCCGTCTCCTCCAACGCCTCACGACGCGCGGCCTGCATCGGATCCTCGTTGGGCTCGATGTGACCGCCCGGCGGCAGCCACAGTCCCACTTTGCGATGCCAGTGCAACAGTGTCGCACCATTCATCGAAACAAACGTCGTCACTGTGAAGTGTCGGATACCGCTCATCCCACCTACGCTATTGCCTACTGCATCGCTCATGGAACTCATTTCTGCCGAAAACGGCATGTCCCCAGCCTGGTCGCCCGATGGCCAATCGATCGCCTTCCTGAGCAATCGCGCCGAGGGCTGGGATCTGTACACGATCCCTGCCGAAGGCGGTGAAGCGATCAGACTGACCAGAGGCGCAACCGCCGATGAACCGGCCTGGTCACCCGACGGTCAGTGGATCGCGGTTGAACGAAATCACCGGATCGAAGCCGTCAGTCCCGATGGCAGGCAACGAACAGTCCTGTCCGAGCACGCCAGCCACCCAACCTGGTCACCATCGTTACAACTGGCGCTAGTTCGTGACCATGACCTCTACATTCGCGAGCCCGACGGCACAGAGCAGCTAGTCATTCGCGATGCCGATCAGCCGCATTGGTCTGCGGACGGGCGGACCATCGTGTTCACCAGGCGCGGAATCTGGGAACTGGACGTAGAGAGCAACCGACTCACACAGCGAACTCAGGATCCCTCGGACGAGTCGCCCTGCATCCAGGCCGACGGTGACATCGTCTTCGTACGTCAGGCGCAGTTGATGATCATCCATTCCGACGGATCGATGACGGACATCTCGTACCTGCCATCGCCGGCCGGCGCTCCGTCGCCGCATCCTCTTGAGATTGACACCATCGCCTATCAGCTCCATGACGGCGGCAACTGGGACATTGTCACCGCCTCGCTCGAGTACGGCAACGTCCGCAAGTTGACCCGCGCAACCTGGACATCGTGGAACGCGCGGCGATGAGTCGCGCTTCGTTATCGTGAGGCCATGTCGCATTTTCTTCTCCGACAGGCAGCAAAAGTCATCGCAGGTTCTGCAGCGCCGCAGGTCGCTTCGCAAATCGCGCAGCGACTGACGACGCCGGCGATTCGAGACGAGGATCGCCGACGGTTTCTGATCTGGTTGGCAGGGCCGTTCAAGCAGTCTCAGCCGGAGGCCTATGATCTGCTCTGGCCACGCCTGAGTGGGAACGACGAGACGGTCAACGCGCTGACGGGTGTCTTCCTAGAGTTACAGACCGCCGGACCGAGCGCCATGATGCACTGGTTTACGCAACTCGCCGAATCCGATCAGCAACATTTCGACGAGTTGCTCGCCGCCATGCAGCCGAAACAACCAGACACCCAGAAGTTAGTGAAACAAGCTTCGAAAGAGGCCGAGTCGACATTCCGGGGCGCGGCCCGATTCCTGGGCCGCACATACCGTAAGACCAGCCAGTCCCGACAAGAGCAGCGCAGACGAAAGCGATAGCCACGATGCCGATGATCGATCACATCACCGACGAGCAGGCCGACCTGATCCGCAACGCGAAGGTGTTCTTTGTCGCCTCCGCCGACCCGTCCATGGGCGATGGACCCAGCGGCGAAGGCCCGGTCAACCTATCTCCGAAGGGCGCTGCCGACCTGCAAGTCATAGATCGTCACACCGTCGCCTATTTCGACTACCGAGGCAGCGGCAACGAGACCGCGCGCCACACGGCCGCTGGTGGACCGATCACGGTGATGGTCACTTCCTTCGACGAAGACGCCGCCATCGTCCGTCTCTACGGACACGCCAAATCAATGCCGCTCGAAGAATCAATCCTGGCCGAGCAAGCCGAAGAGCTCCGGGGCGTCGACATTCCCACCGCCGAGCGACAGGTCATCGAAATCAGCGTTGACCGTACCCAAACCTCATGCGGCTACGGAGTCCCGGTCTACGAATTCAAAGGCGAACGCTCCCGCGATCAGCGCGGCATGCGGTACAAGTAGCTGAACCCTCCCTCTTCAGAGTCCTGTCCGCAAGTCACCCTCCGCCTCTCTCCGATTCCCTCTCCCTGTGGGTTAGGGTGAGGGCCGGGCCTGGGCATAAAGCCACTCTGATCAGAGAGACAGACCCAGGGAACTTCACCCCTGCCCTCTCCCTGAGGGAGAGGGGGCATCTTCCTCAAAGGTCTTACGTGCTTGACGGGAGGGCTTCCGGGGGAGAGCCCTCACGATCGCTATGCGATCAGCTTCGCCAGACGATCCAACTCAGGCACGACCGTGTCGGCGCCCTCATCTGGCAAGCGGAAGATGCAGCGGTCAACGCCCATGCGCTCGTACTCGGCCAGGCCATCCTCAACTGCGCCAAAGACGTTGATCGAGATCTCGTCGAAGTCGCGGCCCGCTTCCGACGCTCTCGACTGGATATCTTGTATCCCGCGCTCGACGAAGCCGGGCGCCGTGATGTTCGGCAACCAACCATCTGCCCAATCGACGATCCGCTGTCGCGCCCACTTGCTGCCGGCGCCGATCAGGATCGGTGGATGCGGATTCTGGGTCGGCTTGGGAATCACGTAGGTCTTGGGAATGTCGACGAACTCCGAGTGATACTCAGCCTCGTCCTGCGTCCACATTTCCTTCATCGCAGCGATTCGCTGTTCCGTCACCTTCCAGCGATCGGCGAAGCGCACACCCAGTGGCTCCATCTCCTCGGCCAGCCAGCCAGCGCCGATGCCAAACTCGAAGCGACCGCCGGAAATCATGTCCAACGACGCGATTTGCTTTGCCAGCGCAATCGGCTCATGCTCGGTAACCAGGCAAATGCCGGTACCCAGGCGAATCTCCGAAGTCGCGCCGGCTGCAGCAGCCAGGGCCACAAACGGATCGTGAATCCGCCGATACTCGTCCGGCAGCGATCCGTCCTCGGAACGCGGGAACCTCGTTTCGCGTTCGACAGGCATGTGAACGTGCTCGGGCACAAACAGCGACTCGAAGCCGCGCTCCTCGGCGGCGACAGCCAGCGAGACCGGGTCCATGGCCAGATCTGTTGCGAAAATGAACACGCCGTACTTCATCGTCAATCCTCTCAACTAGTGCAGTTCAGTCGCCCTCAGACTACGCCCTCATTGTCCGCATTTACCCTGAACCCATGCAGCATCACGTTTTGAGTCCGCCCGCCCCGCCGAATCGCGTCCCCATGGTGCTCGACACCGACACCGCCAACGAGATCGACGACCAGTTCGCCGTGGTCCATGCGTTGCTCTCGCAAGACCGGCTGCAACTGGAAGCGATCTACGCCACGCTCTTCATGCGTCAGGGCAATTCTCCGGCTGAAGGCGTGGCCGAATCCGAAGCAGAGATTTACCGTCTGTTGGAGCGCCTGAATGTCGATCCCGGCAACCGTGTACTGCGCGGAGCAGACCATTTCCTCAGCGACGATCATCCATCAGTCAAGAATGCCGCCTCTGATGACCTGATCCAGCGGGCCATGGAGCCGAGAGACGGACCACTCTTTGTCGCCGCCATTGGCGCATTGACCAACATCGCCTCAGCCCTCAACGACGCGCCGCAGATCGCGCGTCGTATTGTGATTGTCTGGCTTGGCGGGCAGCCTCAGCATCGCGACGACGCCCGCGAGTTCAACCTCTACCAGGATCCGATCGCTGCGCGAGCCGTGTTCGACAGCGGAGCGCCGCTCGTCCACATCCCCTGCTACGGAGCCGCCTCGCACCTGCTCACGAGCACTGCCGAGTTGGATGCGTATGTCAGACCGCAGGGTCCAATCGGCGAGTATCTCTGCGACATCTTCCGCGATCACAACGATCAATATCCGGGACGTTCCAAGGAGATCTGGGACCTCTCCGCCATCGGCTACCTGATCGCCGAAGCCTGGGTACAGACCCGGAGCACTGTCCGCCCGATGCTCACCAACGACATGACGTGGGCGGTGCCTCCCGACGATGCACCGCATGCTCCGTTCACCGAGGCCCACTACGTGCGACGCGACCCTATCTTCAACGATCTGTTTACCAAGCTCGCCGAGTTCCATGCCGGAACCAGAAGCGCTGGTTTCGCGACGTGACCGACTCAGCAACCATCCAGCCTTCCGACCACGCGCTGGCGCTGCTCGAAGGCGCGATCGATGTCCATGTCCATGCCGGTCCAGACCCGTACACCGAGCGTCGCATGGACGCCAGGCGGCTCGCCGCTGCGGTGCAGACGCGGCGTATGGCCGGCATTGTGCTCAAGAGTCACGAGTATCCCACGCAACCGATCGCCTGGGCGCTCAAAGACGAGTTTCCCAAGCTCAACATCTACGGAGGCATTGCTCTTGATCACGGGGTCGGCGGGCTCAATCCCGAAGCGTTGGGTATCGCGCTCAAACTGGGAACGAAGGTCGTCTGGATGCCGACCTTTGACGCGGTCCATTGGCGCTCTCATCGCCCGGGCCGGTACTTCAGCCCCCAAGAACCCATCCAGTTGCTGGACGATACCGGACAACTGCTGCCCGTCATCGAAGACATCCTCGACCTGATAGCCGAGCACGACGCCGTGTTGGCATCCGGACACGTCAGTATCGAGGAAGGCATACCACTCGTCACTTCGGCCAGAGAGCGCGGCCTCGAATGTGTGATCACACACGCCAGTTTCTGGTGGCCGATTGACGCTCAACGAACCATCGCCGAACTCGGTGGATTCATCGAGCAATGCGCGATCGTTAGCTATCACGACGACGCCGACACAGCAGTACCACAAGTCCTGGAGCAAGTCCGAGCCGTCGGTCCCGAGCACACCGTTCTCGCGACCGACCTCGGTCAAGCCGCAAACCCAGACCCACCGATCGGCTTCGCCCTCTGGATTGACCGATTCCTCGAAGCGGGCTTCGCGGCCGGCGAGATCCAGATGATGTGTCGCGACAATCCAGGTGCGCTGCTTGGATGAGCAGGGACTTCGGCACTGACCAACACATCGTCATTGCCGCGTTCCATCGCGGCAATCTCGCGGCATTTGCTACAGACGTCAGGGCTCGAAGGGACGAGATACCCGTGCGGGCCGAGGGATTGCCGGTGGTGAGGGCGTGACCTACAACGAGACCGTCACCGGACGGGTCATGCCGCCAAAAGTTGGCATCCAACAGGAGTGCTTGCCCGGACCGCCGGCCACGATGATGTGAATCTCCTCAGGCCTGTCCGAGATCGGCAGCCACTCGTCCGAGCTGTGAGTCGGCAGCACGCCGCCGGCCATTCGGATATTGACCGACTCGAGGAACTCTTCGCTCAGCTTGCTGGCCGGGTAGCGGGCGTTCTCCCAGAGATATTCCTGTACACGTTCTCGCGTCCAGCCTTCCGAGGCGACAGTCTCGGCATGCTCGGGACCGAACGCCAGGACCGGCTCGCCCTTGCCCAGGATGTTGTTCGATCCTGCCTGTCCCATGGCGCCAGCCACCGTTTGCAAGATCCCAGCTGCGGTGTTACTGCCGTGGTCCTGGATGTTGTGCGGACCTTCGCAGGCCCAGGTCGTGACGCAACTGTCCTCCGCATTCAGCCCTCGGGTGGTTTGAAACGGCGGCCAGGGCGACGCATCTTCACGCTCGGTGGCGCAGAACGCGAACTTGGCCGGCGTGCCTTGCGTCGCTCGATCACCGCGACCCGGCGTTGCGCCGGCGATATTCAGTTGCACCAATCGGACGGCGCGCCCGATTGTCGCGTTGGATGGAAAGGTCGGGCCGAAGCAACCGGAACCGCCATGAATGCCGGCCGACCGAGCTGCGGGTCCTGATGCCAGGATGAACACAGCGCAGGGATGCGTGGTCGCATTGATCCCGTCGAGATTGAATGGAGGTTGGGATATGGCTTCGACGGCGGCCAGCACGATCGGAAACTGCTGTGGCCTGCAGCCCGCCATCACCGCATTGATCGCAATGCCCTGCACCGTCGCCTCACCCTGACGCGGCGAGAGCACACCAAGCACGTCGAGTGGGTCGCGGTCTGTACTCTTCAGCATCGCTTCGACGCGCTCAGTCGTGGGTGGGATCAGCGGCAGCCCATCCGACCAGCCGCGACGGATGCACTCCTGAGAAAAATCAAACGGATCGGACGGCAGCGTGTATCGTTCAGCCTGTCGGCCGCGTGCCGCCGTCACGATCGCGCCCCGAGTCCAAGCAACGCAGACTCCAGCCGATCAACCACGCCGTCGTCGACGCGCGCGCGGACTCGGTCGGGTCGCAATCCGCCGAGCGGATGAGGCACAATCAGTCGGTCAAGCTCAGGCAAACCGCGCTGCTCGGCTTCGAGTTGCAGCAAATCGGTGAAGGCCGATGTGCCGACCGTGACCGTGGGGATTCCCATCTCTTCGAAGAGGACCGAGGCGTGGACACTCCACGTCGTGCAGCTGCCTCAATCGCAGCTCCCAATCAGGAGGAAATCCGCGCCGTTGCGCAGCGAGTCAATCGTCGAGTCAGACGGCGGACCGCCGACCGGCTTGCTGCCGACCACCATCTCACCCAGAGCAAACCGTTCGCCAAGACGCTCAACCATCGTCTCCATCAGAAGGCGAGCGTTTGCCTTGCGATTCTCGAGGATGCCCGGTCGCAATCCATCGAGCGATAGCGGTCGGGGTGCAGGCGTCGCCTCATGCACGGCTACGTGGGCTAGTGGGCTCAGGACTTCGATGGTCTCGGGCATCTTCTCGTCTCCGGTTGGCGGCTCTCTGCCGTCCGTTGCCGATAGGGTATCTGGTTACTGATCCTGGGAATCTGTCATGAGTTTGTAGGGAGGGGCTGCGACCTCGGTCTTCGAATTCGGCGAGTCGGATGAGGGTGAAGGGGCGGGCGCCCCCCTCTGCCTCCGGATCCGAGCCCGGAGCAGGCTGCGGCATCTCCCCCTTGCGGGGGAAGATGGGAGGTGGCGAGTTTTGGCGCCGCCCATGGCGCCGCCGTAACCGAGCAGGGTGAGGCGGTCCGCGTCCTGAGTGGTCTCTGGCGCGGGGCAGGGGGCGCTGAGGAGCGCATGGTAGAGCTGGCGCTGGCGGTCGGTGGGAAAAAAACCGCGACCGTCCTGGAGCTGCTCAAGGATGGCGAGCAGCCGCTGGTTGGGGGGATTAGTGTGGTTCGTCGTCATCGTTGTTGGAGCCTTCCTCTTCGTCCTGTTCGTTGTCGGATTGCTTGAGCAGTTTGGCGAAGCCGCCGAGGTCGGCCTCGGTCGGTTCGGCGCCGTCCATGAGTTCCATGGCGCGGCGGTAGGCCGGGTTGGGCTCGTTGCCCTGGTTGATGACCTCGCGGGCGGCGTCGCGGATGGCTTCGAAGGCGTGCCGGGCCTCGTAGCGGGCTTCGGCGTAGAGGCCCTTGAGATGGGCGAGGGCCTTGGTCGCGCCGTGTTGGACGTAGGCGGGACCGTTGGTGGCCTGGTGTCGGAGTTGGTTGATGATGGCGTCTTTGGTGAAGGGCAGCGGTGGGTTGACGGTGGTCGCGGTGGCGGGCACGGTTGGCGGTCTCCTTTGGTGGTGAGTTTGGGGATCTATGATAGGTACATATGTTCTGTTATTGGCGTCTTTGGGTGTGTTTGGGTTGACGGAGGGGGGAGCCCCCCTCCCCTGCCTGTTGGCACTATCTGGTCGTCGCCTGCCGACCCCCCCTCTGTCACTCCGTGACATCTCCCCCCGCAAGGGGGGGGGAGAGGGGATCGGGTGGCATCGGTTGTGGGACGGCTGGCGGGTGGCGTCGTTGATGGGTTTGGGTGGTTCGTGATTCCTGCCTGTGCAGGAATGACGAAGGAGGAGGAGGGCAGGTTTGGGGGAGGGGGACTGGTGCGGGGTACGAGCGGGTGTCGGTCTCAGTTCATGGCAGGGCGTCTCTGAGGCGGGGAACCAAGGTCTGCTTGGACCCACTAGTCGATGTAGCTATAGACGAGTTCCCTTAGTTCATCCATGTCGGGGAACCGGCCCATCGCAGCCTTGCTGAAGACGAGTTCTCCATTGACCTTCCACTCGAATAGTCCTTTGGTGTCGGGAATCAGCTTCACGTCCGAGACCATGAACTGGATATCGGTCATCAACTCGCTCAACATCCAGAGCGTGCGAGGCAGATAGCCGCAGTCGGCGCAGTAGACGACCTCGATGGCGATTTGCTTTTCGGACATGGTCGGGTCCTCGGGGCCGGATTGGCTGGCGCTCTGCTGGCCCTCACCCTAGCCCTCTCCCTCGGGGAGAGGGGATTGGGGAAGGAGAGGGGATTGCGTCCTAGCCGCCCAGGTACTGTTCGAGCCGCCGCCCGACCTCAGCCGTTGTGCCCTGCGGCAGTGGAACCATCTGCAGTTCGGCGCCGGCGTCGGATCGCGCTTGCAGGAGATCCGGCACCTCTTCGATGGAACCAATCACCTGAATCTCGCGGACCATGTTCTCTGAGAACGCCATCAGCGCGCCCTCGGAATCGCGGTCGGCCCAGGCGGCGCGTGAGTCCTTGATCTCCGACTCGTAACCGGAGCGGGAGAGCATCTGCCAGTAGAACGAGCCCATCCGGTTCGTGTAATGGAACAGCGGCTGCCGAGCGTTGCGCCAGACCGACTCGTCGTCGCCCTCGCCAGTGACGTAGACGTTGGTGAAGGGTGCAATCGTAACGGAGTCTTCCGGGCGGCCCGCGTCGCGCGATGCGCCGGCAAGCTGGCGCTTGAGCGGCTCGAACGACTTCTTGGGCCAGTGAATCGGGTAGATGCCGTCGGCGATTTCGCCGGTCTGCTGGATCGAACGTGGTGTGATCGCCGCGATCCAGACTGGCAGGTCTTCTCGCACCGGCTGGAAGCCGAGCAGGCGGAATCCGCGCTGCAGCGTGTAGATCTCGCCTTCGTATTGCAGCCGCTGTCCGCTGAGCAGCATTTTGATGATCTCGGTGTATTCGCGAATCCGGCGCAGCGGCCGATCGAACTCGACGCCGTGAAATCCCTCGATCACGAGGTTGCCCGAAGAACCGAGCCCGCAAACCATACGGCCGCCGGAGATCGTCTCGAGCGTCGCGAATTCCTGGGCAATGGCGCCGGGCGATCGCGAGAAGGTGTTGAGGATGCCCGTGCCGATCTGGATCTTGTCGGTGTTGGCGGCGATCACCGTCAGCCAGGGCAACACGGAGTGTCCCCAGGCCTCGCCGGTGGAGATCATTTCGTAGCCAAGGTCCTCAGCGATCTTGACCTTCTCCAATGTGTCTTGCCAGTTGGCGTCGAATCCGGCCAAGATGCCAAGTCTCATGTTGTTGTCTCTTTCTGTTGGCGAGGGAACCGGCCCTCACCCTAGCCCTCTCCCAGAGGGAGAGGGGATGACTCGCCCTTGCCCTCTCGCTCGGCGAGAGGGTCTTGGTGGCTGCTACTCGATTTCGACGATCATTTCGATTTCGACCGACATGCCCATGGGCAAGGACTGCATCCCGACAGCCGAGCGTGCGTGTCGGCCTGATTCGCCGAAGAGCTCGACAAGCAAGTCCGACGCGCCGTTCGCGACGCCTGGGTGATTGCCGAAGTCAGGCGTGCAATTGACCATGCAGAGCAGCTTCACAATCCGCGATACACGGTCAAGCGACCCGATCTCTGCTCGCAGCGAGCCCAGGAGCTGCACCATCACGGCCCGCGCCGCCTGATAGCCGGCGTCAACGTCGAGGTCGGCACCCAGCTTGCCACGAATCAGCTCGCCGTCCTGGACCGGTCCATGTCCGGACAGAAACACGAGATTTCCCGTTCGCACGGCCGGCACATAGTTGGCCAGTGGCGGATTCGTGGATAATTCGAGCCCCATCTCCAATGCCTTTGCATCGGCGTTATGTGCAGACATCGCACACTCCTTCAGCTTCCCACGATCTGAGGTATCGCGAGTCAGGCTATCGCAGGTTGTCTATCCGGAGCAGTGATCGCTACTCAGCGGGACTCTATTGATCCGGATAAGCGCGCAGTTCAATCTCATTGCCGTCGGGATCAGCGATGTACAGGCCGTCCGCGTAGCCCCTGGCGCCGTAGAGCTCAACATCCGGGTCGCGAACGATCTTGAAATCGCCCGATGCCCGTACTGCCGCCATGCTCTCTGCGGTGACGACCATGCAGAAGTGGTCGAGGTTGCTCGTGTCCTGTTCAACATCGCCCTCAATCAGATCGATGATCGTCTCTTGCGACACTCGCACCGACGGAAACGGACACTCCCCTGCGCGCCACTCGTCGACTCTGACCGGCGCCAGTCCCAACTCCGTCGTGTACCAATCCAGCGAGCGTGCGACATCGGATACGCGAAGCACAATGTGGTCCATGGCGACAACCTGAATCATCTGCCGCATCCTCTCATTACGTCACCTGGTACGGTTCCTGCTCAACCGACCGCTGCACCAGCATAAACATCAAACACTCGTGCTATGATGACGCGGCGATTTGAGGGTACTTCATGAGCATCGAAGTTCGCATGGCGAAGGGGCTACGAGTCCACGTCGATGTGCCCGAACGCGTCAACGTCAACGGCTCGACTGCACGTGAAGCAGTCGACGACCTGATTCTGGCCTATCCGGCGCTGAGCCAGTTCGTGCTCGACGATGCTCGCCGCGTCAGACAGCACGTCAACATCTACATCAACAACGAGCTGATTTACGACCGCCAAGAACTCTCGGACCGGGTGGCCGACGGCGACCAACTCCACATCCTTCCCGCCGTCTCAGGCGGCGCAGACAAGATCCGCCAAGGGCGGCAGGAGACGACATGAGCGAAGCAGGATTGTTGGTCAGCACGCGCAAGGGACTGATCATCGGCAAGAGTTCGAATGAGCGATCCCAGTGGGAGTGGTCGGAGTTGCAGCGCAGTGGTTGGATCGTCGATTACTCGATGCATGACGCTCGCACAGGAAAGATCTGGTGCGCCGCCAATCACTGGCAATGGGGTCCACGACTGCACTACACCACCGACTGGGGCGAATCCTGGCACGAGGCGGGTACGCCCGCGTTTGCCGACGGAGAACGGTCGGTCGAGTCGATCTGGATGGTTGAGCCCGGTGGAGTCGCGGGCTCGCTCTACGCCGGAATCATGCCCGGCGCGCTCTTTCACTCAGCCGACGACGGCCAGACCTGGGCGGAAGTCACTTCGCTGACCGAGCATCCGTACAGCGAGTACTGGGTTCCAGGGGCCGCAGGGATGATGTTCCATCACATCTGCGTCGATCCCAATGATCCACAGCGCGTGATCGTGGGCGGTTCATCAACCGGCGTCTTCGCCTCCTATGACGGCGGCCAGACCTGGGAGCCGCGTAACCGTGGGATTCGCTCCGACCATCTGCCGCCCGACATGCAGGAAATGGCGCCCTGCATCCACTCACTGATTGCGCATCCGCTGCAACGCGGCCGGCTCTGGCAGCAGACTCACTTTGGCCAATACCGCTCCGACGATGACGGCCAAACTTGGGTCGATGTCGGCGCCGATCTGCCAGGTGAATTTGGATTCCCGACAGCTATCGATCCTCGCGATCCCGACGCCTGCTACTTCGTCCCGCACGACTCCGACCAGGCGCGCATGCCCTACGGCGCCTCGCTGGCGGTCTACCGCACCCGTGACGCCGGCGATACCTGGGAGCGATTGTCGAATGGGTTGCCTCAAGCCGAGTTCTTCCAGACCGTCTATCGGCACGCATTGGGTCAAGACAGTTGCGATCCGCTGGGGGTGTACTTCGGCTCCAGCGGCGGCGAGCTGTATGGCTCTGCAGACGCTGGTGACTCATGGACATTGCTGCGCGAGCACCTGGCGCCCGTCACCGCGGTCCGCGCCTGGGCACTCAGCGACACCGACTCTCACTGATCTAGCGGTATCGTCGGTACGTGGCCATCGAACGCGACGCATCCCAGAACCCACAGGCCGAGACTCCCCCGGACGCGCCTCAAATCCGGCGACCGCTGAACTTGCGGGCTGGCGCGTTCGCCATGCTGCTCGTCCTGCTCTGGGGAGGACAACCGGTCGCGATCAAGGCCGGCCTCGAAGAGGGCGTCGGTCCGCTGCGTCTCAGCGCCATCCGCATGACGCTAGGCGGCATCGTGGTGCTGGGCTACGCGCTCGTCACACGCACGACCCTGCGACCCACGCGCGCCGAGTTCCGGCCGTTGTTCGGCCTCGGCATCCTGTTCGTCGTGCAAACAATGTTGATGTACGTCGGCGGCGACCACACCAGCTCAGGCCACGCATCCGTACTAATCTTCTCCTTCCCACTCTGGACTGCGCTACTGGGACACTTCATCATTCCCGGCGATCACATGTCGGTGCGCCGCACCGGCGGACTGCTGATCGCTTATGGCGGCGTCATCGTGGTCTTTGTTGGAGGATTCAGCGCGCCAGGCGCCAGCGTCTGGGGCGACCTGATGACCGTGACGTCAGCGATGCTGCTCGGCACCCGACAGATCTATCTCTCCCACTTCTCGCAGAGCATCCATCCGGCACGGCTGTTGATGACGCAGTCCGTAG
Organism: Dehalococcoidia bacterium; assembly: GCA_965232875.1. Lineage (GTDB taxonomy): Bacteria > Chloroflexota > Dehalococcoidia > Bin125 > Bin125 > Bin125. The sequence goes on from OZ247431.1 coordinate 1,720,615, forward strand.
CCGCCATCATCCTCTTCGGCCTCGGCGGAGTCTTCCTCGAATCTGGACCGCTGGTCTGGACGCCCGATTTCCTCGTCGCCCTGTGTTACCAGGGCATCGTGATCGGCGGCTTTGGGTTCATCGGCAACACCTGGCTGATCAAGCGCTACTTTCCGTCACAGGTCTCAGCGACAATGCTCTTCGCGCCAATCTTTGGCGTCTTCTTCAGTTGGATGGTCCTGGGCGAGTCACTCGGCTTCGAAGTCCTCGTCGGAGTCGTGCTCCTCGTCACCGGCAGCGCCCTCGTCCAACTGCGACGCCAGCCTGTTGCGGAAGCTCCTGAGTAACGGGACTCAATGCTATTCACAATGCTGTCGAGATTCAGCACAAAGTCCTCGTCATACCCCCGCTTGTCGCGGGTATCTCGCGTTGACCCTCATGAGGCCGATACAACTGAGACCAGGTGTGGAGACGGCTGTCGTGACGCACCCAACGACTAACCAGAGTGCGGCGAGATTCCCGCGTCAAGCGCGGGAATGACGGAAAAGGTGTTGGACCTCTAGCGACGATGCAAGTAGCCCTAATCCCAGTCGTCCAGACCCAGGAGCTTTCGGCCCAACGGCGTCAACTCCGCAGGCGGCGAGTCCGCTTCTTTGCCCCGCGAATCGCCGGGAAATGCTCGCGGATTCTGGAAGGCAGGATGCGACCGCTCGCGCCACGAGGCGATCCTCGCCTCTCGCAGTTCTTCATCGGCGGGATCAGCGGGAAACAGACGCACATATTGCGCCAGGCGCGGCTTGTCCGAATAGTTGCGGCTGTTGCCATGGGGCAGCGCCGAATGCCAGATGATGAAATCGCCGGCGTTGGCCTCAACCTCGATCGGCGGTCCGATCCGTTCCGAGAAGCGCTCGTGCAATTGTTGATGCCGCAGATCTTCGTTCGAGATGCCGGCCGATACCTCCGCCGCTCGCCGATGAACACCAGGAACGCACTGGAATCCGCCTTCGCCCTGCCTTGTGTCGACCAGGTACAACACGCCCTGGACCTGGAAAGGCGTCGGCGACTGACGCACATCCATGTCCCAATGCACCATGCCATGGTGGTCGTACTGGGGATGCTCCGGATTTGGCGGAGGCTTCAGGTTGGCTCGATCGATGAACACCCAGAGGTCGTCCTGACCAAACAGCTCCCGAAACAGCTCATACATCTGAGGGCTCTGGCGCACATCCCATAGCGCCTGGTGGTGATACATCTCCACCATGCCATTGACCCGATGCGGCTCCCGATACCAGTCCGATGAATCGTTTCGATCGAACTCGAGAAACTCCCAGATCGCGTCGACCACGGCGTCGACCTGATCGCGAGGTATCAGGTCGCGGACGACGAGGTAGCCGTGCTGGTCAAAGAAGTCGCGGTCGAACTGGCTGAGCATCGCTGCCTCCGGGTTCAGTCCGTGAACGGCGACTCGACACCCGGCGGCATACCGACGTTGAATGTGTTCAGACCGATCGAAACCAATGCGTAGTAGCCCATCACTGAGGCAACTTCGAACACACCACTCTCGCCGATCATGTCATTCAGCGCAGCGTAAGTCTCGTCAGAGACACGCTGGTTCTCGATCAACTCTCGTCCGAACTGGTACACAGTCTGCTGCCGTTCGTCTCCGAAGTAGGGTTGCTCTCCGTCACGGATGGCGTCGATGGCGCCTTCCGAGACGCCGGCATTCTTCGCCAGCCGAGCGTGCGCCCAAAACTCAAAGTTGGCCCGCCAGTGACCACCCATCGTGCAGATCGCGACTTCCAAGAGGTCGGACGGCAATGATGTGTTGTAGCGAATCGCGGCGCCCAGCTTCTGAACGGCGTCACCGACTTCCGGAGACAAGAACAGCGCATTGAACGGCCCGATCAGCGCCCCGTCGGCGCCGGCCAGCCCACCGTGTTCGCGATCAGGATTACCTCTTGGGCCTGTGGTGATGTTGTCCCAGAGCACGCGTTGGTTGTCATCGAGCGTGTCGAATGTCTGTGGTTCAAGTCGCGGCACGATCATTCCTCCGATTAGTCGTTTGTGGATGCATCAGTTCGCATGAACCGGGGCAAGAGCTCATCGGGATATGCGATGCCGACCAAACCCTTCGCTTCCAGCTCAGCGAGTTCGTCTTCCGAGTAACCAAGCAGATCGCAGTAGATCTCCCGGTTGTGCTCGCCGAGCTTTGCCGGCGGCGTACGCAGTTGATTAGGAGTCCGGCTCATGGTGAACGTCAGCCCCGGATAACGATGCGTGCCGACGCCTTCGATGGTCATCTGCTCGAAGAAGCCGACTTCGCGTAGATGCCGATCCGATAGCGCGTCGAACGGATCGTTCAGTGGCGCCGCGCAGATACCTGCGGCTTGCAGCTTGTGGAACAGGTCTTCCTTGTTCCAGACCCTGGTCTCCTGGGCGATCAATTCGTCCAGCGCATCCGAGTTGGCCAGGCGTCCCTCAGCGTTCGTGAAGCGAGTATCGAGCGGTGCATGAGCCAGATCAGACTGCACCGAAGCCTCGCCGAGACCGGCGGCCAGCGAATTGCAGAGTGTCACGAACTCGGTGTCGGAACCGATGTCGATGGCGATCCACTGATCTTCGCCGCGGCAGGGATAGACGCCGTAGGGAGCGCGAATGTGATGACTGTTGCCCTGTGACGGCGGATTGACGCCGTTCATCGAGTGCTGGAACAGATACTCCGCCAGCGTAGGTATGAAGCCCTCGTTCAGCGGCATTTCGATCTGTTGTCCGACGCCGGTCTGCTCGCGGTGTCGCAGCGCCATCAGCACGGCGACGGCGCCCTGCACACCCGAGAGGCCGTCGCTGGCCAGGGTTTCGCCAATTCCTTCTGGACCGCGGTCGGGATATCCGCGCAAGTGCGTATGGCCGACCATGGCCTCGACATGCAGCCCGAACGCGCGGTAGGTGGCATATGGACCCTCTAGCCCAAATGCCGGCATGCGCAGCATGATCAGCCTGGGGTTCACCTGCCTCACCTCTTCCCAGGTGATGCCTGCCTTGTCAATCGTGGTAGGTACGTTGTTTTCGACCAGCACATCGCATTGTTCAATGAGTTTGAAGAATGCGTCGCGACCCTCAGGCGACATGATGTCGCAAGTCATCGATCGCTTGTTCCGAGCGTGAGAGTTGAATGAAGCAAACCGGTTCCAGGGGTCATCGCCTGGTTCGGCATCGGGATATTGAGGCTGAACGCCGATCTCCGCGCCGCGCAGCATCGTCTCACGCGACTGGACGTTCTCGGCGCCTCGTGTGTATGGCTGAATCCGATTCACCGGTTCGACGTTGATCACGTCCGCGCCCCACTCGGCCAGAAGCTGCGCCACGTGCGGACCTGCCCAAACCACGGTGATCGCCGCCACCCGAATCCCTTCGAGTGGCAAGTGCAAGGCGCTCAGCGGGCCCTCCGGCAGCGAATGGCGCGCGTCCTCGAGCGGGTCCGGCGGGGTCAGGTCGAGGACAACCCGCGAGTGCTCCCCGAGTCGCGGCGAACGCTTTGGCCGCGGCGGGTGAGATTCACTCATCCGGAACGGGAACCCGGGATAGGGCAGCTCCGACCCATGCCAATGGGTAATGCGATGCCACCAATCTCGGGACTCGAGCTGTGGATCCTCAAGCACATCCGGCACCGTCATCACGGCTCCCGCCAACAGCCCGGCGGCCTGCGCCGAGGCCACTGCCTCAATCTTGCCGACATCGGCGAGGTGCGCCTCCACCGCTTCGTCAACCTTGGCGCCGAACCCCGATCCCGGGCGCGGGCCAGCCAGGAAGTCCTCGTCCTCGAGCAAGTCCTCACGCCCGATCCAGCGCAACAGCCTGGGCATCCGGTTGCCTGAGCCAACGATGTTGACGAAGCCGTCGGCGCATGGGTACATGCCAAAGCCGACGAGGCGCCGGGTCGGTAGCGCGCGACCGGGGGCCACTCCGCTGTACTCGGCTGCCACCAGTTGAATGGTTCGACGATCGCGGCAGCCGGCCTGGCAGCGATAAATCGAAATGTCGATCCAGTCACCGGCCAACTCGTCATTGGCGGCACGCTTGAGCGCAAGCAAGATGGCAAAGGCGGCCGTTGCGCCGGCGTGGTAGCCGGCATAGTGGCCAGCGACTTTGATCGGCTCTCGATCAGCGGCGCCGGTCGCGTGCAACGGACCGCCGATCGCCTGCATCGTGATCTCCGAGCCACGGTAGTCGCGATACGGCCCCGCTTGGCCGTACGGTGTGATCGAACAAAAGATCAGCTTGTGGTTGATCGCATGCAGCGTTTCCCAGCCCCATCCGGCGGCCTCCGCCTCGCCCGGCGGCAATGCTTCGATCACGACATCGACCAGTTGCGCCAGGCGCCGCACCGTGGCGCCGCCATCGTCGGTGTGCGGATCGAGCACGATTGACTGCTTGTTGGTGTTGAGATGCAAAAAGAGGCCGGAGGCCTCGGGGTCGGGCCGGCTGTCAGGAAACGGACCAAAGCGGCGCGAGGGATCGCCACCGCGAGGCTCCGCCTTGATCACTCTCGCCCCATAGTCGGCGAGCAGTTTCGTCGCGTACGGACCGGCAACGCCGCTGGTCAAGTCCAGTACGGTGATTCCCTCCAACGGACCGGCCATGTCTGCTCCCCATTGGCCTGCTGAAACATCAACAGGCTAACCGCCATTGCCGATCCTTCCCAAGCGGAGGCGAACCTGCTGCTTATGTCACCACCTTCTTGTCGGGGATGAGCGCGGAGATTCGCACCAAGCCCGATTCCAGAGGCGTAGAGTGACCGGCAATGAAGCTGCAGGAGAGGAGGACGAACCAACAGCTTCCAACATCGTCCGAGACCAGTTGGAACATGGAGAGAAACGATGAGCAAGAAACTCAACGCCTCCACACCGACCCGGCTCGCGACGACTGCGGTGATCATTCTGCTCGCAGCCGCAGCCGCCACGTTCCTCGTTGACAAGACCGAGGCAAGCCCGCAAACCGAATCCCCCCTCAACACCCTTGCGCAGGGACGCCCAACCTCAACGCCATCAGTGTGAGGGGAGAGTGCTTCCCATGATCTTCACGCGAGCATCCGAACAGCCGACGGAGAAGGTTTGTCCCTCGGCTTCACTTGGCCTTATGACTTGTGGGGCATAACCATGCAACAAATCGCTTCGATGATACATCGAATCGGACCACGCGATGACTACCAATACGGCGCCGGGGTCATCGCTCTGGGATTGGCCGCGTTCGTCTTGTCAGGACTGAATCCCTACCCTACGCTCGGATACTGGCAGACGCAGTTTCAACTCGTTTGTTTCGCAGGTTTGTTGTTGTTGACCGGAGCATACGCTCTGCCGGCCACGAGTCGCAGATGGTACGGGGTGAAGCTTCTCATCGCTTCTGCCGCTATCCACTGGATGTTTATCCTCCCTATTGCCAGATACTGGGGACGCTGGGACAACTTCTAAGCAGCACTTGCGGAACGGTGAGAACAATGTCAGTACGGGAGTGGATCAGTAGCAACGTCAGGTTCCTGATTGGCGCAGCCGTAACAGGTGTTGGCGTCATCGCGTGGTACAACACCATGTGGTTCATGATTTCGCCCGGGTTGGATTTCACCGGGTTGCGGTTTCAGGCTTTGCTCTGGTTGTGGCCGATGTGCATCATCGTCGTCCTGACGGGACTGCTGACACTACCTCCCAGCCGCGATCGTACAGCCGGTTGGTACTGTTTCGTGCTGTTAGCAATCGCCACCGCGATTCACGCACTCGTGCAGGGCTATCAGTTCGACGAGCGGTTGCTCTGGTGGTGACATCAGCACCGCTCTGGCGCCTCAACGGCTGCGTCGCGCTTCCATACCCAGCAGAGGACGCGCGCCGGCGTCGAAGTTCCATTCCAGTGCTGCCCCGTGCTGGCGAGCCGTCTGCAAGTCTCGCCAACGTCGCTCTAGCGTCCATGTTCGACGAGCCGCCTTCGTTCCGCCGGCTCGGAAGAGCTTCTCGATCGCATCCACACATGCATGAACCGCATGCACGTTGGCCAGCCGGCATCTCCCGAGTAGCTTGGCGTCGGGAGCGCCTTGTTCGATAGACGGCCAGGCGGTCGTCCAGGCTTCCTGTACGAGGGCGCGGGCAGCCGAGACCTCGGCCTGGGCCCGTGCGAACGCGAGACGAAACGGCTCACGCTCTCGCAATGCGGCTGTGTCTCCGGTTGTCGACTCTGACGCGACCGCGGCCAGATCGTCCAGCGCCCCTTGCGCGGCGCCCACAGCGTGTCCGGCATTGGCAATCCAGGCCACCAGTGAACGGTCGGGCACGTTCCATTGCGGACCCTCGGCATATGGCGGATCCAACGCCGCCCAGGTATGCGCGTTCTGCACAAACGCCCTGTCAACTTCCCAATCGTGGCTGCCCGTGCCCCTCAGACCCATCGCGTCCCATGTCTCAATGATCGTTCCCGCTCGTTGCGGCAGCAATGCAAACCGCACGCAATCTTCAAAGTCCACGAACGTGGCCACGATGTAGGTCGCGTGCTCAACGCCGCTGACAAAGTTCAAGCGACCGCTCAATCGGTAGCCCGACACATCCGGTTCCGCTGTCGTCATCACACGTGATGAGCCGACAATCCGGCAACTTGGACCGCCCGGCTCCTCGCCCCCGATCATCTGGCTCAACACTGGGTTCGGCAGATACGCCGCCAATAGGGACACCTCGGTGGCGATCATTACCACCCAGGCCGTCGAGGCGTCAGCATGCGCTAGCGCTTCGATGACGTGGAAGACGACCAAGGGGTGCGCTTGCTCGCCGTAGCTGCGCGCCGGCAGATTCAACCGATACAGCCCGCGAGCCGTGATCGCTTCGATGATCTCACGTGGGACCGAACCAGTTTCCTCAATCACATCCGCGCATTCGCGAATCATCGGCTGCAACTCGCGAGCCGCCGCAACGAGCGGATGATCCTCATACTGGGCGAACACGCTGGAGGATTGAGCCATGAGGCGCAGGGTATCGGTGGGCCTCTAGACTCGGGCTCATAACGAACTGGCGTCGCGAACACATCCGATTGAAGGACCGAATGAGCACTGAACGCAACCGAACGAACGATATGGCTCTACGCGAGCGGGCCAAATCCGTCATTCCCAACGGCATGTACGGACACCAGAACGCAGCAATCCTGCCTTCCAACTTCCCGCAGTTCTTCGCCAGGGGCGAGGGATCGCACCTCTGGGATGTGGATGGCAACGAGTACATCGACTACATCTGCGCCTACGGGCCAATCGTGCTCGGTTACCAGCACCCCGGCGTCGACCGAGCGATCGCAGACGCGCAGGATGTCGGCGACTGCATGAACGGTCCCTCGGAACAGATGGTGGAGCTCGCTGAACTGCTCGTCGACATCACACCCTGGGCAGACTGGGCCTGGTTCGCCAAGAACGGCACTGACGCCACCGTCTACGCGGCATCAGTCGCCCGCACCGCGACCGGCAAGGGCACGCTTCTCCGCGCCCATAACGCCTACCACGGCGCCGCCCCCACCTGGATCACCGCGGGCGACATGACGCAACAGGCAGACGGCACCCTCGAGTACGAGTTCAATGATCTCGCCTCGGTCCGCTCAGCGATCGACGCAGCCGAAGGCGACGCTGCGGCCATCATTGTCTCGGCCTTCCGTCACGACGTTGGACTCGACCAGGAAATGCCGACCGTCGAGTTCGCGCAGGGAGTACGCGATCTCTGCGACGCAAACAACATTCCGCTCATCCTCGATGATGTGCGAGGTGGCTTCCGCCTCGATCTCGCCGGCAGTTGGGCGCCCCTCGGCGTCGACCCAGACCTGAGCATCTACTGCAAGGCAATCGGCAACGGCCAACCAATCTCCGCCCTGATGGGACGCGAAAGCCTGACTGAAGCGGTTGCGAAGACCTTCGCCACCGGCTCCTACTGGTTCACCGGCGCACCAATGGCGGCGGCTCACGCAACGATCACCACGCTGCAAGAAACCGACGGCATCGCGCGTATGGACCGGATCGGCAACGCCCTGCGAGAAGGTTGGCAGCAGGCCGCCGACTCCCACGGCGTCGGCATCCGTCAAACCGGTCCAGTATCAATTCCGCTCATGCTGTTCGATGGCGACGATTTCTCAACCAGAGACGTCCCCCGCGCGTACCGCTTCGCCGCAGAACTCGCCGACCGAGGCGTCTACTTGCATCCAGTCCACAACGGCTTCCTCTCAACCGCATTGGACGACAACGACATCGCCCACACGCTCGAGGCCTCAGACGAAGCATTCGCAGTCGTCGCCGCGGAGTTCGGGGACTAGGTCGTGTTCACTTGGATGTTGACAGCCCATGCTTGGCGCGCCAGCATTCCCCGCTCCCCCTTGCAGGGGGAGCTGCCGAAGGCTGAGGGGGTCCCACTCCCCATCGACAGACCTGTGTAACCTCCGTCCGCTGTTCCACACCAAGTGAACAGACGCCAGCAGTATCCCGCTCGGGGACGTTGGTCGAAGGCTCATTGGGACCTCCAAAGGGACCCTCACCCTAACCCTCTCCCAGAGGGAGAGGGGACCGAAGAGAGGCGGCTTAGTGGGATCGATTGCGGGGATAAACGAAGGAGAGCGCGAACCCAACGCCGGCGCCCAGCATCGCGGCGGCTACAACCGATCGGCGCATGCTTGGGACCGATTCGTTACTGATGTTGGCCACAGGCTCATCAGGCGGACGCAACTGGGCCCGAAGTTCCAGATCAAACACGTCCGACACGCCGTTCAAACGCACTGGTTGACTGGGACGGGTCGAGATGGGAATGTCTCGCGCCGAGCTCACTACCGGTCCCGATGAACGCGACGCAATCGCCCTCTTCGGCTCGGGGCGCTCAACTGCGACGGCGGCGGCGGGCATCCCCTCGCGACGCAGCCGAATCTCCTTCATCCGCAAGATGGCGAGCACCGAGACAAACACGATCGCCGCGGCCAGCAGGAAGTTGTCGGTGATCGCCGTCGCCACCGCCGCCTGCACCTGAGGCTCGGCGACTGTCCAGACCTCAGGGCCAAGGTCGTTCATCAAGTCTTCGCGGAAGATCGGATCGACCAGCTTTTCCGGCTGCACTCTGTCCGCGACATCTGGCTCAAGACGCTCAGTCAGCCCGCTGGCCAGTCGGGCGTTGAACAGCGCCCCAATCACGCCAATCCCGATCACACCGCCCACTTGCTGGAAGAACTGCGTGAACGCCGAGACAATGCCCAGATACTTCTGCGGGGACGCATTCTGCGAGGCAATCGACATCACCGGCATCATCAGTCCCATGCCAATCCCAAACAGGAACATCCGGCCCAGCACGCCGGGAATCGTGGTGTCACGTGTCATGGTCGAGAGCAGCAGCATCGAGCTGAACATCATCAAGGAACCGGTTACGGCGAGGAATTTGTAGCGCCCGGTTCGAGACATCACCTGACCGGACACGACTGAGGCGAAGACCGAGACCAGGATCATCGGTCCCATGACCAGTCCGGCCGTAGCAGCGTCGGCGCCGAGTCCCACCTGCAGGTAAAACTGCAAGTAGACAAACACGCCCATCATGCCCACGCCGAGGAAGAAATTCACAACTGCCGTCGTCGCGACGGTGGGGATCTTGAACAGTTCCAGCGGCACGATCGGCTGCTCGGCGCTGCGCTCGACCCGGAAGAAGAGGTACATCGCCGCCGCTGAGATTGCGAACAGCGCCAGCGTCTGAGGAGCGAACCAACCCCAGGTTGCAGCCAGGCTGAGCGAGATCATCGCCGGCACCAGCGCCGTTGTCAGCAACACGACACCCTTGATGTCCAGACGGAACGGCTTCGGCGGAGGCCGTAGCCAGGGCATCTTCAATGCGATCACGAACAGCACGATCGGACCCAGCGCCAGCATCACCCAGAAGACCCAACGCCAGGACAACGTCTCAGTCAGGACACCCCCGAGCGGCGCCCCGATCAAGCCGCTCAAGGCAAACACACCACCGAAGAGTCCGATAAACCGGCCACGGTCGGCGGGCAGGTACAGATCGCCAACGACTGAGAATGTGGCCGTCATCAGGATCGCCGCACCTACGCCCTGCACGGCACGCGATCAGCTCATAGATGCCCGGCGCAAACCCGCACATCGCCGAGCCCAACAGGAAAATGATCAGACCGCCGAGCAACACCGGCTTACGGCCATAGATATCGCTCAACGTGCCGGCCACAGGAATCGTGACGACCTGCGCCATGATGAAGGGAATGAATCCCCAAGGTTGACAACCAGATAGGATTTCTGTACCCTGAATACATCAGGGAGAGACAGAAATGACCAACAAAGAACGCACCGGAATCAGCCTCATGCAGTTGGCCGACATGTTCCCTGACGAGGATTCCGCCCGCGTCTGGTTCGAATCACGCATCTGGGGCGATGAGCGACATTGCCCGCGTTGCGGCTCCGATAAGACCGTCGAATCCAAGCACGCCAAGATGCCGTACTGGTGCACTGAGGGCCGCCACTACTTCTCGGTCAAGACGGGTACGGTCATGGAGTCGTCGAAGCTCCCGCTGCGCAAGTGGGTCTACGCCATCTACCTACACCTCACGTCGCTCAAAGGCGTCTCGTCGCACAAGCTGGCGCGCGATATCGGCATCGGCCAACGTGCCGCCTGGTTCATGTTGCAGCGCATCCGGCAAGCGTTCGAGGAAGACAGCGGTGCGCAGTTCGGCGGTCCGGTCGAAGTCGATGAGACGTACATCGGCGGTCGCGAGAAGAACAAGCACTCAAGCAAGCGGCTCAAGCAGGGTCGCGGCACAGTCGGCAAGACGGCAGTCGTGGGGGCGAAGGATCGCAAGACCAAGCAGGTCAAAGCCAAAGTCGTCGGCAACGTTGACCGCATGACGCTGCATGGATTCATCGACGACTACGTCGCGCGCGGCGCCCAGCTCTACACGGATGAGGCCACGGCCTATCGCGGCGCACGTATGAACCATGGCGCGGTCAGGCACTCGGTCGGCGAGTACGTGGACGGGATGGCGCACACGAACGGGATTGAGTCGTTCTGGGCGATGCTCAAGCGCGGCTACATCGGGACGTATCACCAGATGTCGGCGAAGCACCTGCATCGCTACATCTGCGAGTTCGCAGGGCGTCACAACGTGCGGCGGTTGGACACGGCGGAGCAGATGGGCGAGCTGGCGTCGGGGATGCAGGGCAAGCGCCTGACCTACGCGGAGCTGATCAGTTAGATACCACCAAGCCCCAGGCGCTTCGTGAGAACATCACTTCGCTCTTGTAGCTGTTCGCGCTCGCGAAGCAGACTGGCGAGTTCGGCCGGCTTGGGAAGAACGAATGGATGGCCAGGTCGCGAGTCATCGAGAAAATTCAGGTCCAGATTGTTGCCCTCACCGTCGATCCCAAACGCGCGACTCGAATTCTCACGACATGCATCCTGGGCATATCTGAACACCTGTCCATACTCGTCGAGCTTATCCTGGACACATCTCAGAGTCCGTCCAGCGTCTTGGAGCTCTCTGAGCATTTGGCCTCGTCGCGCGTCTTCTTCTTTGGCGTTCATCCTCTTACCCTTCGCTACTGCCCTGAGCTTATTCCTTTCTTCGTTGCTGCCTCGCCCCGTTCATTTGATCGGGTCGTAGACCACGCCTTCGCAGACGTTCAGGCCAAGCCCAGCCTCGACCACCCAACCGCACTGTGACACAGGGTCATACAGCCCGAGCAGGTCCAGCATCCATGCCAGCACATCCACCCATGTGTGCGAGTGCATCGAGGGTGGCTTACCCAAGATCTCCCAGTCCGCATGATGAGCAAACTCATGAAGAATCGGGAAGATCAGCAGCTCTTCAGGATTGAACACCAATGTGGTGTTCCCACCCTCCCGGATCGCACAGGCCAACCCGTGAGCAGGACAACGGTCGAAGTTCGTCGACACTCTCGGAACCTGGATACCCAATGCGTCGGCCATGCTCGCCACGGCCACCCTCGTCTCGGCCATCGTTCGCGGCTCATACAGGAAGTCGATCGCCTCCGCGCCGATCAAGTCGCACCCCTGCGTGAACGTCAAGGTGTTCAGGAACAACGCCTGGACGGTCTCCATATCGCGCACACTTGAGAAATCCCGTTTGCTGTGGACTTCTGCAAGCCTGGTCCGAAAATTTTCAGCGGGATAGCCGAGATCGGGACAATCGACTGCAACGATTGGCGGGGGTTCAGGCTCGACGTCTAACTCGGCCGGGACAATGCCGGCGCTCAGTGCGAGCAACAGGTACCAAAGGAGAGCGAGAGCGGGTGTGATCCAAGCCATGATGTGTTCCCAACTGCCTGCGTCGTAAGTTGGAGAACAGGGCGTACGGCAAATGGATCACGTGGTCGGAGGACGGCGGCGAAGGCAGATGGGGTACGAGGCACAGGGCCCCCTTCTTGGCGACGGACTGAGCTGTCGCCAAACAGAGATCAAACCGTCTGTGTGCCGAGAAGGGGACATCAGGACACCTCAATCCGCAAGGTCGACACATTGCCGGCTGCGATCTCTGTTTGGCAGGGGCAGGCTAGGGAGCTAGAATCAGACTGTCAACCTTTAGGCTTTATTCCCATGATGAAGGCCTGCACCAGCCAGGGATACAACTCGAGCCCGCCCAGCTCCGAGACGATCTGCGGCATCGCCGGATTGACCACGCTCTGCTCGAGCGAGGCCATGAACATGCCCAACATCGCGCTGATGATGATCAGCCGCTTGGTCCGCTTCGGCAGATCAATGCCCAGCGGGCGCTGCTCGTCGGGCGACGCTTGGGGATCGGCAGAGTCGGTGTGGACGGACACGTAGAACTGTTTCGGCTGCGCGAACTAACCCTCAGGGTACGAAGCTGCGCGAATGCGGGCTAGTCGCAGCGACTCGGGAGCGCATTCGACCGAGTGCTAACCTGATTACATCTCCCGCATCCTCGCTGACAGGAAGGTAAACGCCATGGCCGAGATGATCTGTGATCGCATCAAGGTGATCGACTCTGACACCCACGTTTCCGAGCCGGAAACGCTCTGGACCGACAGAATTTCCACTCAGAAATGGGGCGACCTCGTCCCCCACGTGATCTTCGATCCCGAGATCAACGAGGACCGCTGGGTCATGGGCGGCAAGAAGTTCATGCCCACCGCCGGCGCCGCGATGGCCGGCTGGAAGACTCCGCCGCCGAACCACCCGCCCAGCCTCAAGGAAGCCGACCACGGTAGCTGGGAAATCCACGAGCGCCTGCAGCGCATGGACGAGTACGGCATGCACGCCCAGGTCGTCTACCCGAACGTCGGCGGCTTCGGCTCCGGCAACTTCCTGCAGATGACCGATGACGAGCTGCGCCTCGACTGTGTGCGCGCCTACAACGACTTCCTGGTCGAGTGGACCTCGGTCGAGCCGTCGCGCTTCATCCCGATCATGGCGATGCCCTTCTGGGACGTGCAGGCCTGCGTCGACGAGATGCAGCGCGCCTACGACCGCGGGCACCGCGGTGTGTTGATGACTAACCAGCCGCACACCTTCGGACTGCCGCGCATCACTGAGCAGCACTGGGATCCGCTGTGGAATCAGGCGCAGGACATGGGCCTGTCGATTAACTTCCACATCGGCTCCGGCGACCTCACCGAGCTGCGCAACGTGACCGTCGACAACGGCCGTCAGGCCGCCTACGCCAAATCGACCGTCAAGCTGTTCCTCGACAACTCGAACGCCATTCTCGACGTGATCCTCTCCGGCATGTGCCACCGCTTCCCAGAGCTGAAGATCGTCTCGGTCGAGTCCGGCGTTGGTTGGATTCCCTACCTGCTCGAAGCGATGGACTGGCAGTGGCTCAACTCCGGCTGCCGCGAAGAGCACCCGGAGATGGACCTGCTGCCCTCTGAGTACTTCAAGCGCCAGTGCTACGGCTGCTTCTGGTTCGAAGAGGACTCGGTGCTCAAGGCAATCGAGTCGTTCGGCTCCGAGAACTTCCTGTTCGAGACCGACTTCCCCCACCCGACTTCGATGTCGCCGGGCCCGAACTCAGTCGCCCGCAACCCGAAGGAGCACGTCGAGGAAGTCCTCAGCGTCCTGCCCGAGGAAGACCTGCTCAACGTCCTCCAACGAAACGCCGCCAAGGTCTACAACTTCGAGGTGTAGTCGGCCTCACAAACCGGTTTTGAAACTTCGGGTCCGAACCGCGGTTCGGGCCCGAAGCGTAAACCTCGTGGCACGTGAGAAACATCGCTCCCGATACTCTACGGATTCAAGGGACCTCAGAACATTGAGGTTCTTCCCGAGGGTGGAAGAAGGAGTCGTCATGGTATTTCGCTTATATGCTGGGGCCTCAGGCGCTTTGACACAAGGCTGGCACGTGGACTGCGATCCAGACAGGGATCCTAGCGAAGCAATGGCTATCGACATCGGTGCCTCAGTCGGAGACACCGTTCGCTTCCGAATCTACAACGATGGCTCGATTCCAATAACGTTTAGGTACCGAGTAGACAACGCAACTTTTCCCAGGGGAGTGACATCGTCCGTGATGGTAGAGGTTGATTCCGGGCCCACTAACTACGTTTTTCGATACACACACTTAGACGTTGAATCCACTATACCGGACGGTAGCTGGAGCGGTTACACCGCCGTACAGGCTGGCCAAACAGCGGGAAAGATTGTTGGAACTGTATCAGACGTATACAGTGATCTCGACTACTTGGGATACGCGGTGGTGGAGGGGAAGGAGACCTGCAAGAAGTCCGGCGGAACAACTGACGTGGGCGGACTTTGCTCCTCCGGGCCTCACCTACACCAGGCCGCTTCGGATGGATATACTGACCCTTGCCTAGCGCCCGGTGCCGCGCCAAGCAAAGGGTCGATCCCAAGCACCCTAAATGGTGGGACAGTGGTGTTTTCAGTCTGAGCTTGTGCTGCCGGTTGAGATCGGGCGCTGCATATGGCGATGCGAACAGTCTCGTGGCTCGTCGCAACAGCCTTCTTGACCTTGCTCATGACCGCGTGCGCGAATGCTCCAGATGATGATCTCGCACGGCTGGAGCGAATCACGCTGGAGGGTACAAATGCGCTGCCTCGGTTCTTACATGTTTATGATGCCAAAGGCCAACTTGTTGTAACATGGCTGAGCGATCGCGGGCCGATTGGCTGGATAGAAGATCCAGAAACACTCCTGTTTATTGGATCCACGTCCCAAGGAATTGAATTAGTTACTGGTGATCCCAGTGACGCTACGACATACCGTCTTGCATCTCACGTCCGCGGCTTTGTGAGCGTTGCGGATCAACCCGATATGTTGATCATGGAGGATGGTGATGAAGTACGTCAACTGCCTCTGCCTGGCCGCTTGGTAAGATCTGCATATCCACCAGGATTCGAATACGCGGCGGGGCCACTGCGTGTAGAAGACGAGGAAGTATGGTTTGGCGAGACACGGCTCCTCGCCAATCGCGGCCTGACGTTCGCCTTGCTCGCTTCACCCAGCGGTCGGTGGGTGGTCGTGTTGGAGATGCAAGGGCACGGTTCACGCATCGAGTACCGTCTCAGCGCTGGTGAGGACGTACCGCAGGTTGTTGTCGTTCCGGATGACGCACCCTTATCTGAAACGCCATCGCCCTCGGCCTTGTCACCACTCGGGACCAGAGTTGCGCAAGTCGAGCCGCTACGGACGTTGCTCAACTATCGTGACGGGGTGTTGCTCTGGCACGATCCAAACGGCGGTGATCCTGATGTGTGGTGGTCCCCCGACGGCAGCTACTTCACGTACTTCTCCTGGGACGACCGTCTGATGGTTGCCGACCAGGACGGCCAGGTGCGTGTCGCCCTCCGAGGTCTCCGGCGACACCAGTTCCGCGGCTGGAGCGGAGATGCCATCAGCTGGCGCATTTGGACAGTCGGCGGGCATCCGTAGTTGCCCCGAGCCAAGTCGCCCACTGCCGACTTGTTTGTCCTTATCCTGAGGCGAAGCGGAATTTGAGGGCGTCTATGACAACTGAGACCGGGCTCCTGACCGCTTGCGACCTGCTGCGCCTGCACAGTCAGGGCGTTCGCGGCGAGCTGATCCGGGGAGTCCTCATCGCGCGACAACCAGGCGGGATCGAGAGCGGAGCGATCATTGCCAACTTCGCAATGGAGCTCGGCAATTTCCTGAATGACAAGCGCGTCGGTCGAGGCGCAGTCGGATCTGGCTATTGGCTGGAACGTGACCCGGATACGGTTCGCGAAGCCCAAGTCGGCTACATCTCGTCGGAACGACTACCGCTGCACCAACGATGTACCGGCTACGCCGAAGTTGCGCCAGACCTGGTGGTGGAAGTACAGGGCTTCAACCGAGAATGGCTTGAGGTCAACGACAAGGCCCGCATGTGGCTCAGCTTCGGCGTGCGATTGGTCTGGGTCGTGCGTCCGAGGGATCGCACGGTCGATGTCCATCGAGCGGGACGCTTGACGGAGTCGATTGGCGAAGATGGCGACTTGGAGGGCCTCGACGTTCTGCCGGGGTTCAGGTGTTCGTTGGCGTCGATCTTCGGCCCACAGGCTATTCAGGCCTCTCGACGGGGCATTCGCTACACTGCCGATTGAACTGAAATCCGCAGGCGCGCGTGCGCCTCACAGAGAGGAACTCGAACGATGGAAATGCAGAATGTCGTCATCGTTGACGGCGCTCGCTCCGCTTTCGCCCGTGGTGGCCGTGGCGCGTTCACGGCGACCCGCCTCGACACCATTGGCGTCCAGGTGCTCCAGGAACTGCTGGGACGCTACCCGCAGCTCTCCCCGCATGACATTGAAGACGTCGGCATGGGCTGCGTCGGCGGCGTGACCGAACTCGCCGGTATCGGCGCCAACCACATCGTGCGACTGGCCGGCCTGCCCGAGTCCGTCTGCACCTTCGACTCCAACCGCCAGTGCGGCTCCTCCATGGAGACCATGCACCGCGTCGCGCAGGAGATCATGGTCGGCGCGATTGACGTCGGCGTGGCGCTCGGCGTCGAGCGCATGGGCCGACAGCTCGGCGGCGGCGGCGGCGCGGAACCGACCCGCATCACCGAGTTCAACCAGGACCGCCACAACATGACGGAAGACCAGCGCAACCTGGCCCCGTCGCACAACCTCGACTTCTCCGTTCCGATTCCGGACGAGATTCTCGACTCTTCGCCGGTCACCTCGATGCTGCAGACCGCCCAGAACGTCGCCGAGATGTACAACATCTCCCGCGAGGAACTGGACGAGTTCGCGGTCGAGTCGCACCGCAAGTACGGCGAGGCGCTGGCCTCGGGCTTCTACCAGGGCGAAATCGTCCCGATCGAGGTCGAAATGCCGGTCTTTGACGACGAGGGCAACCTGCTGCTCGACGAGCGCGGCGAGAAGCGCACAGTCGAGGTCGACGAGGGCTTCCGCCCGGGCACGAACTTCGAGGGCCTCAGCGGTCTGCGCACCGTGCGCGGCACCGTCTCCCACACGCAGAGCGAAATCCGCATCACGGCGGGCAACAGCTGCCCGACCAACGACGGCTTCACCGCCGCGCTGCTGATGAGCGAGCGCAAGGCGGACGAGCTCGGCCTCGAGCCGCTGGCTCGCATCGCCGGCTTCGGCGTCGGTGGCGTCAAGCCGCAGGTCATGGGCCTCGGCCCGATCCCGGCGACCCGCAAGGCCATGGCCCACGCTGGCATCGACGCCTCGGAAATCGACCGCGTCGAGTTCAACGAAGCCTTCGCCGCACAGGTCATCCCGTCGGTCAAGGAACTCGGCATCGACATGGACAAGGTGAACGTCAACGGCGGTTCGCTGGCCATCGGTCACCCATTGGGCGCCACCGGCACCCGCCTCGTCACCACCGTCGCGCGAGAGCTCAAGCGCTCCGGCGGCCAGTACGGCCTCGCCACCCAGTGCATCGGCGCTGGCATGGGCATCAGCACGATCATCGAGGCTGTCTAGCTTCGAGCCAACTGGCAAAAGCCACAAGCGGGCGCGGGGATCAACCCCCGCGCCCGCTTTGCGCTATAGGAACAAGTGGGCTACATTGTGCGCATGGAGCAGAACGCATGACTCACTTCACACTTGACCGCATGCCAAAGGCCTTGCAACCGCACCTAGAGTTGGTCACCGTACCTTCTGATCCGATCCCTGGTGAACCTCTCTGCACGAATCGAATCTATCGCGGCGATGCCCGCGCTCTGCTGCCGGACATTATGCCCAACAGCATTGCGCTCAGCGTCTGGTCGCCACCGTATTTCGTAGGAAAGTCCTATGAGGAGTCGTGGACGTTCGATGAGTGGCAGTCCTTACTCCGGGACGTGATCGCCGCGCACTGGCGCATCATCAGCCCCGGAGGATTCCTGGCCATCAACATCGCAGACATTCTGTGCTTTCGCGACCCAGACATGCCCCGCATTTCCGCTGAAACTCACACCTCCCGGCGAAGCCCGGTGACCCGTGAAGACGTGCTCTCGGCGATGGCAACGTATCCAGAGAAGAACCGCCATCAAATTGCGGCAATGCTTGGTTGCAGTGAACAAACCGTTGATAGGCGATTGAACGGCAACAATGTCCGTGGTGGCAAATATGAGCCACAGACTCGCGTGAAAATCGTTGGAGGGCTGGTAGAAGAGTGGGCAACAGACGCAGGCTTTTTCCCGTACGACCGTCGCATTTGGGTAAAGGACCCGTGCTGGGCCAACAGCCGATGGTCCAGCGTCTCCTACCGAGCCGTAGACGAATACGAGTACATCTACATGTTCTGGAAGCCTGGAGTCACGAAGGTAGACAAGTCACGACTTGCTGCTGAGGAATGGAGCGATTGGGGATCTAGAGGGGTCTGGCAATTCCCGTCCGTCCAGAAAAATGACGCTCACGAGGCGATGTTCCCTATTGAACTGCCCACTCGCCTAATCCGCATGTTGAGCGAACCTGGGGACACCATCCTCGATTGCTTTGTTGGCAGCGGCACCACAGCCGTTGCAGCGGGACGTTTGGACCGGTTGTTCATCGGAATCGACAACGATGAACAGGCGGTAGCCACGGCACGCGCACGCGTTGCTTTTGGATAGCGCTGGATTGCCCGATGCTCATCGATCCTTCTGACCTCAAGTCAGATCTCGACACTCTGGAAGGAATCGAAAAGGCCTCAATGAGGCTTGTCACCCAAGCCATCGTCGATTTCCGAGATGAGGCCTCGGCGATCTTCAACAGCGAAACCGATCTCCCCCAGGACTTCGCGGAAGACATCACCCGAGAGGCTCTGGACCAATTGGGTGTCTCGAGAATCCCTCAGCGCCTGTATGGCAAAATTGACTACAAGCGGGCGCGTTATGTGTTTCACCCGGACTATGCCTTGAGACAGGCGCTCTTCGTCGATTCCAAAGCGGAGAAGACAAGTGGGAGATCCACGGCGACGCTCCAGATCGCACAAACTTCGCTGAAGATTATGCACGTAAGAGCCGGATCGGCAGTAGAGGTCCAAGGCACCCTCGAGCCGATCATCCACTCAGAGAGCGGCAGTTTCCTTTCTACGACCATCTTCGTCAAATACAACTACGAAGAAGACGAAGATGGCTCCACAACACTCGATTCGATCACTGTTGCCTGTGTCCCGCACGCATTCCTTCAAGACAAATACAACCCTGACTCCGAGAACACCATTTGGCGCGCTGGTAGAAACGCTCAGACGCTCGGCGAAGCGTTTCGCGTTCGCTTAGTCTTTCGCCTTCTTAAGGAGCGCGCTGTTTGGCGCGTCCAGCAAGTGCCGGCGACTCCCAGTTCTTTCGAGTGGCTCGAATGACTTCACGCCGGTTTGGAGACCTTATTTCTGCCAATAGCCGCTCTAGCTGCATCTGTAAGGACTGTTCGGCATCCTACTATTGGTGACAATCACTCTGAAGTCCTTCAGTCCGACTCTATGAGCAATCTCTGTCATCTCGCGTCTCAGATCGTGTGTGAAGACATCTAGAGGGGCTATGCGACCGCACTGCCAGCACTGATGTCTGTAGATGTTAATCGGGGTGGTGGAGAGTTCAAGTCGTATACCTCCTGAACCACGATGCGGCAGTGCGTGACCACAACTCTTTGTCGGTGTGTGCGTCAGCCTCTTTCGGATCCACTTGGCACCTGAGGAGGTCACCTTTGTCGCTAGCTGTACGCCAAGGGCTGTTACGAGTGTCTCGACGACCATTTCTTTGCCTTCCTGCGAGCGGCTCGGCTAGTGAGGCCAGACGAGTTTCTGATCAACAGAATACTTGATTTCCCAATTCCTTGCAGTTAGAAGCTTCGAGCAGCCGCCGATGTCGTCGGTTTCACAATGGTCGCCGAGACATGACCTACCACCCGCCACGCCCGTCAGGCTCACCCGCCCAACCTCGATTGCCAACGAGATTCCCGAAGCGCCGATCCCGCGCCCAACCCACAGAACATCCGTCCGCATACCATGGACAAGAACGCCCACCGCCGCCGCCCAGGAACGAGAGGTGACCCAACCCAACAACCCGGACAATCCCAGAATCTCCTGCTCATTCCGAGCGCCAGACTCCACAAATCATGGCGAAATCTGGACAGATCTGGACGAATCTGGACAAATCTGAACACCTGACAGCCCAATCCCCTGTCCAGAACAACAGATCCAGTCCCTTCCTCCAGAATTCTCTCCGCAGCAGCACTCCGAGGCTTCAAGTACTCTCCGATCAAGACTCAAACACAGGAGACAAACCCATGGTCACCGAAACTCGACCCGCCACGCCTGTTGGCGTCGCCCACCCGCTCGATCCTCTGACTCCCGACGAGATTTCGGCGGCTTCTCAGATTGCCTCATCCCATGAGCCTCGAGACGGCTGGCGATTTCCTCTGGTCGCTCTTGATGAGCCTGCCAAGGACACCGTCCGCACCTTCTCCGACGGCGACCCAATTGCTCGCCGGGCTCTGGTGGTGATGATGGACGTTCAGTCCGGCGACGCTGTCGAATGCGTGGTCGATCTTGGTTCGGGATCTGTGGCCCGCTGGACTTCACTGGATGGACATCAACCGTTTCCGCTCGCGGAAGAATTTGGCCGCGCGATGGAGGCCGTGCGCACCGACTCTCGCTGGCTGGCGGCGATGAAGTCTCGCGGCTTCACCGACGAGCAGATCGAGCTGATCCAGATCGACCCCTGGCCGGGCGGCAACTTCGGCACCGCCTGGGAGACCGAGCACCGCACGCTCAAGGCGATTTCCTACCTGCGCGATTCCGAGGAATCGAACGGTTACGGCCGGCCGATCGAGCATGTCATGGCGGTTGTCGACCTGGTCGAAAACCGCGTCCTCGACGTGGTCGACGAGCCCGGTCCGCCCGCGCCAGACTCCTCACTCGACTATCGCTACAACGACATCGAGCCGCGCGAAGACCTCAAAACGCTCGACATCGTCCAGCCCGACGGGGTCTCGTTCTCGCTCGACGGACACCTGCTGTCCTGGCAGAAGTGGCAGATGCGCGTCTCGCTGCACCCGCGCGAGGGCCTCGTCCTGCACCAGATCGCCTACAACGACGACGGGGAACTGCGCCCCATCTGCTACCGCGCCTCAATGACCGAGATGGTCGTGCCCTACGGCGACGCATCGCCAACGCAGTATTTCAAGAACGCGTTCGACTCAGGTGAGGTCGGCGGCCTGGGCCGGCTGACCAACTCGCTCGAACTAGGCTGCGATTGCCTCGGCGAGATCGTCTACCTGGACGGTCACGTGAGCAACGAGTTCGGCGGTTCGCGCACGATCAACAACGCCATCTGCATTCACGAAGAAGACTTCGGCATCAACTGGAAGCACACGCGAGTCGAAAACGACATCCCTGTCTCGGAAGTGCGCCGCACACGCAGACTGGTCGTCTCGGCGATCGCCACCGTCGGCAACTACGACTA
Source organism: Dehalococcoidia bacterium (assembly GCA_965232875.1). Taxonomy (GTDB): domain Bacteria; phylum Chloroflexota; class Dehalococcoidia; order Bin125; family Bin125; genus Bin125. Next base: position 1,742,477 of record OZ247431.1, read on the forward strand.
CGGCTTCTACTGGATGTTCTACCCGGACGGCTCCTGGGAGCAGGAGGTCAAGGCGACCGGCATCGTGCAGACGATCGCCGCCGACCCCGACGACCCGCAGATTACGCGCCACATGATTGCGCCCGGTCTGGCCGCGCCGATTCACCAGCACTTCCTCTGTTTCCGCATGGACATGGAAATCGACGGCGGAACCAACACGGTCTACGAAGTCGACACCGTGCCGCTGCCTGCGGGTCCACAGAATCCCTACCACAACGCCTTCACCGCGGCCGCCAAGCCGTTGATCAGCGAGTCGGACGGCGAGCGAGTGGCAAACTCGGCCTCGGCCCGCCACTGGCGGATCGCGAACACCAACAAGGTGAATCACGTCGGCCACGCGCCGGCCTACCTGCTGGTTCCCGGCGAGACGGTCTCGATGATGGCCGGGCCGGAGTCAGCCGTCCACGGCCGAGCCGGCTTCACCCAAAAGCAACTCTGGGTCACGCCGTACGACGAATCGCAGATGTACGCGGCCGGCGACTACCCGAACCAGAGCGAGCCCGGACAGGGCATCCCCGCCTGGGTCGAGGCCGACCGCGAGATCGCCGATGAGGACCTCGTGCTCTGGTATACGGTCGGCATGAACCACATCGTGGTGCCCGAGGACTGGCCTGTGGCGCCTGTGCATCGCAGCGGATTCAAACTGCGACCATCCGGGTTCTTCGACCACAATCCGGCGCTCGACCTGCCGGAAGCAGACCACTGCGCGCACGACATGGATCACGACGGCCACGACCGCTCCAACCACATCGGCCACAACGGTCACAGTTAGGCGCAGGCTCCCTCTCCCTCTGGGAGAGGGCTGGGGTGAGGGTTCGGCGTCTCAGAAGGCCCTCACCCGAAGCCTCTCCCTCCGGGAGAGGGGACCGGAAGGGGAGCAAGTGATTTACGCGCGTGCCTCCAAGGGCGGGGCGTCTCGGAGCGACACAGACCCGTAAATCGGGCATAGTAGAGGTAGTGGCCTCCGGCGGGGCGCCTGATTGTGAGGGTCGCAGATGGTTATGAGTACGCCAATCATGAGCGGTCTCGACGTCTTTGCAGAGCTGGAATCCGAAGTCCGGTCATACGTGCGCGCTTGGCCGGCCGTCTGGTCGCGTGCGCACGGATCGTCGATCTGGGACGAAGAGGGTCGGGAGTACATCGACTTCTTCAGCGGCGCCGGCGGTCTCAACTACGGACACAATGACGACGCAATGATCGCCGCGCTCACGCGATACCTCCAGTCGCAGGGCATCGTCCACTCGCTCGACATGGCGACCACCGCCAAACGAGATTTCCTCCTGCGATTCGACGAGGTCATCTTCCGACCGCGGAGCATGTCCTACAAGGTCATGTTTCCCGGCCCAACCGGCACCAATGCGGTCGAAGCATCGCTCAAGCTGGCTCGCAAAGTCACCGGCCGCCGCGAGATCGTCTCATTCACCAACGCCTTCCACGGGATGACGTTGGGTTCGCTAGCGCTCAGTGGGAACGTGGCAAAGCGAGAGTCCGCAGGTATTCCCCTCACACACCAACTCACGGCCCCCTTCGACGGCGAGTTCGGCGCCGACATGGACACGGTGTCGATGCTCGACGAGATGCTGGCCGACGACGGCGCGCATGTGGCGGCCGTAATCGTCGAAACAGTCCAGGGCGAGGGTGGCTTGTACTCCGCTAGCGTTGGCTGGCTGCAGGGACTGGCCGAGTGCTGCAAGCGTCATGATGTGCTCCTAATCGTCGACGACATCCAGGCAGGATGTGGTCGCACCGGCACGTTCTTCTCCTTCGAGCCGGCCGGCATTCATCCCGACATCGTCTGCCTGTCCAAGTCCATCTCGGGCAGCGGTCTGCCGATGGCGTTGACCCTGATTCGCCCCGAACTGGATATCTGGTCGCCAGGCGAACACAACGGCACGTTCCGAGGCAACAACGCAGCGTTCGTCACCGCGACCGAGGCATTGAATTGGTGGACCGATGACGCGCTCTCGAATGAAGTGCAGCGCAAGTCCGAGATTATCCGGCGAGAGTTGGAGTCAATCGCCACGGAGCACGAGTCGTTGCGCGCGACCGTTCGGGGACGAGGATTGTTGCAGGGTCTGCATACACCCGTCGACGGATTGGCATCGAAGATCTGCGGCGAGGCGTTCGAACAGGGCCTACTGATGGAGACCTCTGGAGGCGCTGCATCCGACGTGGTCAAGCTGATGCCTCCGCTGACCATTAGGGACAGAGAGCTTGAGCGCGGCCTGTCAATCTTGCGAGCCAGCGTCGAGGCGAGCGCGCCTTAGGTGGGACTAAGCGTCAGGCTGCCCTCGCTATTGGCCTCGATGTCGTCCCACTCGATGTAAAGCGGGAAGTACTCCATGTCGAGCCACTTGTGGATGTGGTCGCTGTAGTGCGAGCTATCGGGACGACCTGAGTTGCCCGGCGGCAAGACGATCTGGGCGCCATTGAGAGCCGACAGGTCGAAGATCTGTCGGTAACTCACGCCGTGGTCGGCTGGCTGGTTGATCAGGCCGGTCGCGTTGTTCGGCGTGTTGCCGTCACCACCCTTGGGGAAATCGCCGACGTTGAATCGCGCCGCGCGCTCCGGATCGCGTCCCAGGTTGTGCCGCCAGGTAACCGAGTGGGCAGTTCCGAATTGCCACTGACCGTGGTCTGCGCCGTGTCGCTCGGTCAGCACGTCGGCAGCGGTGGCTAGCGCCTCGCTGATCATGTCATCCCAAGACTTGCCCGCCGGAAGAGTCAGGGAGCTGTTGTCCTTCATCTGCTCGTGCAGGATCCGCATCTCTTCGTATGAACTCTGTGCAATCCGCGCAGGAGCGTTGAAGTAGGGGCGCACAGTCTTGGCGATGAGCTGCTCGCAGAACTCGTAGTAGACGAGCGCGGGAGCGGAGTCGATCGCCATGTGGCCGTCCCAGCCTGACAGCAACGCCTGCATCTCTTCGGCCACGCCGCCGGCGACGCTGGCTTGCGCCACACGACTTGCCACGAAGCGGGCGTGCAGACTGGTCTGGTCTGACTGCACTTCGGGCATGTCCTCGGGTGCCCAGTCGTCGCGACCCTGCAGGAGTTCCCGCAACCTGTCGGCTCGATAGGGCGTCTGGCTGAAGCTGAGGTAATAGGGATAGTCGTCAGTCGTCGTGCGGTTGTTCGCGGTGATGATCACGCCGGCCTCGGGATTGAGGTCCTGGGGCAACTCGTCGACCGGGACATCGCCGTCCCACTCATGCGCACCGTCCCAGCCGTTGACGGGCGTCAGTGTTGCAGCGCGAATCGGCACGCGACCGGTGTATTGGTAGCCGATGTCGCCTTGCTGATCGGCGAAGCAGAAATTGCCCGAGATTGAGTCATAGCGACGGAAACCATGACGCGCATCGTGAATGTTGTTTGCCGTGAAGATGGTCAAGATGCCGTCGAAATCGTGGCAGGGATCGGTCAGGCTGAACCGAGCGCTCAACACCTCGTCGTCCGACTCCGGATCGCCGTGAACGACAGGTCCGTGGCGCGTGGACCAGACGGTCTGCGTGACGGATTCCTCTCCCCGGATTTCAATCACTTCATCGCGTCGCTCGAGCGCTTCCGTACTGTCCAGCCAGGCTGCCTCCGGTCCGGAGCCGTTGCGCGAGACGCGTTCGCGATACACATCCCAACGATCTCCCTGCGCGTGCGTCATGGTCCAGGCGATCTCGGTGTTATGTCCGTAGTAGACCGGACCTGGATAGCCGGGACTGCATGGTCCGGCAACCGTGAACTCGGGACACTGCATATGCATCACGTACCACTGAGGCGGCACACTGAAAGCGAGATGCGGATCACCAACCACAAGCGGTTTGCCGCTGGCCGTGTGCTCACCGTCGATCACCCAGCAGTTCGATCCGTCCAGACCTCCACGTCGTGTGCCCGGCTCGGCTTCCAGATCGGCGAGCGCACCTGCAAACGCGTGAGCCCCGTTGGTCCACGACGCGCCCGCCGGAGCGATCAGTGCAGCGTCGGCCGGCACGTCTGGAATCAGCGCCTGCAAGGCGTCGATGCCGAGTCGCGAGGCGACTTCTCCGTTGCCAATCTTGGTCGCCCAGTGGACGTTTGCTGAGACCATCTTGAGAATCGCTAGCGAGTCGACGGGCGACCAGGGCTGCATTTCGTGGTCCAGCAGACCGAACTCAACCGGGGCCGGCCCGGCCTCGATCGCTGCATTGATTCCATCCGCGTAGGCCTGCAGGATCATCCGCGCGTCGTCGGACTGTTCTTCCCATTCGCGAGCGGCGTCACGCCCGAAACCGAGCGTGCGATTCATCTTGTCGATCCGCAGCAGTCCCTTGTTCAGCAATGACGCGGCCCGTCCGTTGGCCATGTGTCGATAGAGCTCAAGCTGCCAGCCGCGATCCTGCCCCAGGCAGAATCCCTGGGCGAAGAATGCGTCATGCGCCGACTGCGCTTCGACATGCGGAACGCCCCAGCGATCCCGGACGATTCGAACAGGCGCTTCCAGCCCATCCGCTTCAAGTTCGCTGTCTATCTGAGGAAGAATTGCCTGATCGGTCATCGCCAGTGCTCCGATGTGCTGATTCGGTAGTCGCTAGGCATGGTAGTCGGCGGCTCTCGGGAGACCCTGGCGGTTCACAACCACCAGTTCAGCAGACGTCCGCCAGTTTCGAGTCAAACATTATGTAAGTCTTCAATCGACGTTATGATCGGTCTTGAATGGAAATCATTGAGGTTTGAGATAGGAGTCGACGTGAAAACTGTGGGCAAGTCGCACTTGGTCACGTTGGTCATCGGCTTGGTTCTCGGCGCTATCACGCTGGGAGTCGTGCAGGCCGCGATCAGCGTGACTAGCGAAGTTCGGATCGGAGCCAGGCACATAGAAGACGGCCGCGTTGAAGTGGGGCTGCGACAACTGAATGATGAAGGGGAATGGGTAGAAGTCGAAACTCCGCCCAACCGCTTCCTGGCCGTAGACGCAGAGGTCGGGCAGTGGCGATTCAGCAGTCCAATCGAAGTCACCGGGACGGTTGAAGAAGAGCCCGTCGTGGCGACCCCGCCGCAGCGACCGGTGATGTGTGTCCTAGGTCACGCCCTTCCCCAGGAAGACCGCTTCTGGCAGTGGACCCTGAGCGCAGCAAATGTGGCCGGGTATCAGTACGGCGTAGACATCATCCTGTACGGAGCGCGCGACAGCGCCGAGCATGCCAACGACATTCGAGACTGCATTTCGAATGACCCGATCACCATCGCGACCTCGCTGCCATACGCCGAGGACCTCGAGGAAGCACTCGCCGAGGCGCAGGCTGCAGGGATCCAGGTGGTCAGCTTCAACTCCGGCGCCGAAGACGCTGACAGCGTCGGTTCCCTCATCCACATTGGGCTCGATGACTTCGCAGGCGGAATCAAGGCTGGCGACGAGTTCGACGAGGCCGGCGTCAGCGGAACCTTGCTTTGCGTCATTCACGAAGACGACAACATCGGCCTGCATGACCGTTGCGACGGCTTGGAACAGAGCTACGACAGTGGCGAAGTTGAGCGTTTGTCGGTCGACCTGTCAACTGCGATCGAACTTGGTGAGAGCCACGGCGAGCACACCAGCCCTCAGCACCTGCAGGCGTTAATCACTGAGCGCGTCGCAGAGGGCGACGTCGGGGGCATCTTGACGCTCAACCACGACAGCGCGCTTGCCGCGATCACAGCGATCACAGAGTCCAATGCTGAGATTACAGCGGCCAGCTTCGGCTTCAGCGACGAACTCGCAGACGCGGTACGCGATGGCGAGCTGTTGTTCATCGTCTGGGACCACCCGGTCGTCCAGGGTTACCTGGCCGTCTCGGCGATGGCGATGGCCTACACGCTTGAGCTGAGCCAGCTCAATGCCGCTGTCTTCCTCAATGGCGCCAAAATCCTGATCGAGCCGACCCTGGCCGACCAGGAGCGCGCCGCGGAGCTCAAATCGATGTTCGCCGGTCCGCCGCCCAGTCCGCAGAGCCAGTCCCAGGACTCGGAGGAGTAGCAACCGCAAACGGGCATCCGCTGCATATGCGAGCGCGGCTGATCGAGTTGCTCAGCCGCGCTTTGCTGTTCAGACTGTTGACGATTCACGGGAAATCCAGCGCAGGACCAGGGGCCTCAACATGCGATACATCATCTACGGCGCCGGCGGCATTGGTGGAGGAATCGGAGCGCTACTCACACGCAGCGGCCGCGATGTTGTGATGATCGCCCGCGGCGACCACCTGACTGCCATGCGAGAACGTGGACTGCTCGTCCGACAGCCAGGCCGGACCGAGACGGTTGAGGTCGCCACGGCGTCGCACCCGAGCGAAATCGACTTCCGTGATGACGACGTCGTCTTGATGACCATGAAGGGTCAGGACACTTCGAACGCCCTTGACGATCTGGGGCGTTGCGCCGGCCCCGAGATTCCCATCGTTTGCGGACAGAACGGCGTTGGCAATGAGCGCACGGCAGCGCGACGATTCTTGAACGTCTACGGCATGTTGGTCGTGATGCCAGCGACATTCCTGATCGCCGGCGAAATCGCGCTGTTCGGTGAGCCGAAACCGGGACTGCTCGACAGCGGCCGATTCCCTCATGGGATCGACCCGACCATCACACAGGTCTGCGCCGACCTGTCGGCCGCGAGCTTCAACGCCCAGGCCGATGAGAACATCATGAGGCTCAAGTACGGCAAACTGCTCGACAATCTGGGCAACGCCGTGGGAGCGCTCTGCGGCGAAACGGCGTTGCGATCCGCGGGCGATGATGTGCGAGCCTTCATTCGTCGGATGCGAGATGAAGCGGTCTCGTGCTACGAGACTGCCGGAATCGACTACGCCTCTCGGTCTGAGATCGGTGAGCGGCGGGCTGCGACGTTCAGCGCCGGCGAGATTCCCGGCGTCGAACGGGGAGGCAGCTCGACCTGGCAATCCTTCCGTCGCGGGCTATCCGGGATCGAGACTGACTGGCTCAATGGTGAGATCGTATTGATCGGACTCGAACATGGTGTGCCGACGCCGGCCAACAGAGCACTTCAACTGATGGCCAAGCGCACACACCGAGCGGGCCTACGAGACGGCGCCGTGCCAATCGAGGAAATCGTGGCACTCGAGCGGCAGCTCACCGCTCGCTAACCCCAGATACCCAGGTTGGACGAAGATTCATCCCCCGACTCGAGCTGCATTGACTCGCCCTGCATTGACCCACGCTGCCTTGACCCACGGCCTGCACGTGTCGCAGCCCGCACCCTCGGCCACATGCGAACTTATATTCGTATATGCTAGGTCGGGCTCGGGGCATTCCCTGCGCACTCCCCATCTCCTTCCATCTGAAAGCCGGACCAATGCCCCTCCACACCGTCAGCACCCTGTCCGCCCACGCAATCCAGCACGATACGAATGCGGAACAGTTCGAACGGAAGCGAACAAAGCCGAACAGAATCGAACGCTCAATCGACCGCCGGTCATGGCGATCCTGCGTGGTTCCCAAGTCGAGAACGACCAGAGCCAACCTGAAAAACCTGAAAAAACCTGAATGCCGAAAACACTCGATCTTCAGCAACACACTGAAGATCACCGAAATCCTTGGCGCAAGAAAAAAGTTCCCAGAAACCTGAATCCGACCCTCAGCCGGCCAGACCCTCCACCACACGAGCATTCGGGATTCTTCCCAGGTCATCGGCTTTGATTCCGACTTTCAGTGAGCGACTGCCGCCGCCCAGCCACATCACGTCCCCGCCGGCGATTCGCGAGTCAATCAGGATGGGAATCTCGTCGGGCAGATCGAACGGCGTGACGCCGCCGGACATCATGCCAGTGACTTGCTCGGTCTCTTCGAAGGACGCAAACGAGCACTTCCTGACCCCCATTTCCTTCCGCACCGTGCGATTGACATCTAACCGCGTATTGGCCAACACGAGACAGGCGGCATACGTCTTCGGCTCCTTCTTCGAGGCCACCAGGATCGTGTTGACTGATGCCTCCGGCGCGATCCCGAAGACTTCACAAAACACCGCCGTGTCGGCCTGATCGGGTCGACAAACGATGCTCTCAAAGGGAACACCGCAGTCAACAAGGAACTGTCGAACGCGGGCCTCGATTTGCGCAGGTTCGGTCATTTGTCAACTCCCTGACAGCCTGAACGACAAAGCGCTATATTACGTGGAATCGAATGGACGGGACAGCGGGCTGGTTCCCGTCTATGGTCCGGCATTCAGTGCACAGAGGAGCGAATCATGGCAGAACGCAATTACTGGAAACGGATGCAACGACAGCGATTGAGTCGCCGATCGTTGATGTCGGCGTCGGCCCGAGCCGGTGTCGGCGCTGCAGGCCTGGCGCTGGTCGGTTGTGGTGACGACGATGATGATGGCCAGCAGGCCGCCGCACAAGCGCAGCCCCAGCCGCAACCCGAGCAAGCGCAGGCTCAGCAACAGGCGCAACAGACCGCCGCTCAGCAAGCGACCACGCAGCAAGAAGTCCAGGAAGAAGAGGCCGTCGCCCTGCTTCCTGGTCAGTTGACCGCCGAAGAAGAGGCGATGTCGCTGACCGCCGAGGAAGAGTGGCGACTGCGCTACCACTGGTCCAAGCTGCAAAACCTGCCCGGTCAGGCCGACGGACCGAAGCACGGCGGCACCTGGCGGCTCGCGCACGCAGCACCGGCGAACTGGAACGTGCTGGGACCCAACGCCAGTCTCATGGCCGCCTTCGCGCCCATGTTCTACAGCCAGCTTGTCGTCTTCCCCATGGATGACTACGCCAACGCTCACTACTACCTGAACGAGGGCGACCTGGCAGCCGGCTGGGAAGTGCCCGAACCGACCACGGTCGTGTTCCAGCTTCAGGATGGCATCACCTGGCAGGACAAGCCGCCGGTCAACGGTCGCGCGATGACCGCCGAAGACGTGAAGATTGCATATGACGCGCTGCGCGAGGATGGCCGTGTTCAGGCGTCCTCATACACCGCCGTCAACACAATCGACCACGACAACGCCAGTAACACCGTGCGATTCAACCTCGCCGAACCCGCGGCATACCTGCTGAACAACATGATGAACCCGTTCCACACGGTCGTGGCGCCGGAGTTCGTCGAAGAACCGAGCCTGCTCGACCTGGCGGAGAACACCGTGGGCACGGGCCCCTTCCAGCTCGACAGCGCGACGACTGGTTCCGAGTGGCGCGGCAGCAAGCACCCCGAGTACCACAAGCTTGATCCGCGCACCGGTCTACAGCTTCCGTACATCGACAACATTCACGGCCTCGACTTCGTCGGCCAGCGTGAATCCGAGTGGGCCGCCTGGGAAACCGGCGAGACTGACTGGATTCGGCTGCAGGACATCACCGAGTACGAGCGTGCGATCGAGCAGCACCCCGAGATGGTCGTCCAGGTGACGGCGCCGCCGCCCGGCTGGCAGCCGCACATGACCTTCAAGGACCTGACCGCCGAGCCGTTCAACGACCCGAGGGTTCGCCAGGCGCTTTCGCTTGGTATGGACCGCGACGAGCAGGCTGCGGGCGTCTACTACGGCCTCGCCGCCGGCGGCTACGGTCAGAACTGGACCTTCTTCAAGGACGACAAATCGCCGTGGGGCTTCCGCGAGTGGCCCTGGACCTTCGAAGAGCTGGGAGACTTCCACGTCTTCAACGCCGCCGAGGGCAAGCGATTGCTCGATGCGGCCGGTTACAACGAGGACAACCCACTCACCTTCGACGCCGCCTTCCACACGGTGCCGGGCTTCTACCTCGACCACTTCCTGTTGGTCGTCGACCAGTGGAACCGCAACTTGGGCGCCAACGTCACCCACGAACAGATTGAGTGGGAATCCTGGCTGGCCCTCCTCTTCACCAAGGAGTACAGCGGCACCTTGTTCACATGGCTCGTTGGCAGTGAGATGGACGCCGATGGCTTGGCCTATGGCCGGATGCACTCCGAGAGTCCTGGCAACATCTACGGCATCAACGACCCCGACGTCGACCAGTGGGCTGTCGAACAACGCCAGGAACTCGATGTCGAAAAGCGCTCCGAGATTCTCGAGAAGATCCGCGTTCGCGAGCTCGAGAACATGTGGCGCATCTTCTGCGTCAACCCGTACCGCATGGCCGCGCGCCGCGAGTACCTGTTCGGTCAGATGGACACGTACAACGCGTGGAACCCCGGCTGGGGCGCCACCAACACGGAGCGCATCTGGAAGAACCTGTAGGCAGGCAACGACGCCTGCGTGCAGGAAGGAGGGATTGCGTGCGCAAGACCACCCTTACTGTCGTCGCGGCGATGATCGTTTCTGCGACCATCGCCGCTGTGGCAACTTGGCTGATTGTAGACGGGGACGGCGAAACCGCTGTCTCCGACCGGGCGGAGCCCCAAGAGATTTCAGCGTTCGAGTCGACTGTGCTTCAAATGGGGTTGGCTGGCCCCTCAACCACCGACGTAGTCTGCCGAACGACAACCGGCGACATCGTTGTTGCAGGACCGATACGAACAAAAATCTACTCGGGCAACAGGGAGATTGTGTTCTGCGGATGGAAGGGCACAGGACATTTCACGGTCCCTCAACTCGTGGAGTCGGAAGGGGAGTGGATAGCCGTCAGTTACGTCAACGGAGTTGAGCAGAAGGTCAGGGTGAATCCCTGATGACCGGATACATCATCCGCCGGGTCATCGGAGCGATGGTTGTGCTCCTCATGTTGTCGTTCATCGTGTTCATGCTCGTGAATGCGGTGCCCGGGAACACGCTCACACGATTGCTCAATCAGAGTCCGCAAGGCGCCAACTTGACGCCTGCCCAGATTGAGCAGTACGAGATTGATCTTGGCCTGGACAAGCCCGTGCTAGAGCGCTACGGGGAATGGCTCTGGAACGCCTTCAACGGAGACCTGGGCAAGTCGTTCGCTACCAGCTTGCCTGTTTGGGGAGAGATTCAGGATCGGCTTCCCAGGAGTGTTCAGCTAGTTGTCATGGCGACGCTGATTTCGTCACTGATCGCGATTCCGATTGGAGTGTTCTCTGCCATTCGGCAGGGAGGGATTGGCGACTATGTCTCTCGGGTCTTTGCCATCCTTGGCCTCGCGGTACCCAATTTCTTCTTGGCGGTGCTGGTCGTAACGTTCGGCGCTGCCTGGCTTGGGGTATCGCTATCCACGATAGATCCGCCATACATCTGGGACGGAGTGGGTAGGAATCTGGAAGGTCTGATCGCTCCTGCATTGGTCCTGTCAGCGTCTCTGATGGCCACCGTGATGAGGATGCAGCGGTCAACGGTGCTCGAAGTCGTCAACGAAGATTACGTGCGAACGGCCCGAGCCAAGGGGCTGGCCGAGCGTGCGATTATATTGCGTCACGTGATTCGCAACTCGCTGATTCCCGTTATCACCATCTTCGCCAACCAGTTCGCCTTCCTCATCAGCGGCGCCGTCATCGTCGAGTTCATCTTCCGCATCGACGGCATCGGCGCGCTGGCAGTCAGGGCAATTCGACAAGTGGACTTCACCCTGGTGCTCGGCATCTCACTCGTCGTCGGATTTGGCGTCGTCTTCATCAACATCCTTGTGGACCTGAGCTATGCCTGGCTCGATCCGCGCATTCGGTACTCATAGGGAGGAGGGAACGCTCACATGTCAAGCATCAGCGAAACTGCCGAGACCACCCTCAACCTACATCTGCCGGACACGCGGCCGTGGTGGCAGGTCTGGGCCCGTCACGCGCGCAACAAGCCGTTGGGCGCAATTGGCGCACTATTCATTCTGATCCTGGTGGTAGCCGCCATCTTCGGTCAGGACATCAGCATCGGCGGATCGACGATTGTTCCCGGCTTCTCGCCCTATCCGGCCAGCGAAACCGACATCATCAACAAGCTGGCTGCTCCAAGCTGGCCCGGGCACATCGCCGGAACAGACTCGCTTGGCCGCGACCTGTTCAGTCGGATCATCTTCGGAGCGCGTCCGGCAATCGTGATCGGTATCGTCGCAACTGGTTTGGGGATTCTTGGTGGGATGGTCATCGGCATGACTTCCGCCTATGCCGGGGGAGTGACCGACCTCCTCTTGCAGCGAATCTCGGACGCGTTTCAGGCGCTGCCTCCACTCCTGCTGATGATGACTCTGGTCACGGTGTTGACTCCGAGTATGACCACGGTGATTCTCGTGATCGTGATTTTCTTGATACCCGGGACTCAGCGTGTCGTGCGCGGCACTGTGTTCTCGACGCTGGAGAACACGTACATCGAAGCGGCCAGGACGATTGGCGCCGGACCGTTCAGGATCATCACCTTCCACATCTTGCCCAACATCATGGCTCCGATCCTGGTCATCGCCTCGGTGACGATCGGAGGGACGATTCTCGCTGAGGCTGCGCTGTCGTTCCTGGGCCTGGGCGCAAACTCGGCCCAGAATCCGACCTGGGGATTCATCCTCTTTGAGGCGACCCAGCGCGGTAATCTCGACCGTTGGCCATGGCTCGCGATTACGCCGGGCGCGGCAATCACGTTGATCGTGCTGGCCTTCAACCTCCTCGGCGACGCGCTTCGTGATGTGTTGGATCCGCGACTTCGGGGAACCGGCGCCGGAGCCTGATTTCTTTGGGAACCTTTTGCGACCTGCCGTCGTCTTAGATGACGGAGGGTCAGTGAGGTCAGACGGTAGAAACTGTCACCCCGCCCGCCCACCGATGTCCGCCTGTGAGACATCGGTTGTCTCTCCGACTGGCCACCCTCCAGTTGCCTGTGTCGCGCCCCCGCCCATCCCGGCGGGGGCGCTTCCTTTTCCCCATTCTCCAATAGCAGCCTTCATCGGCCCGTAGGGGCAAGTGAGCTTGCTAGACGCCGAGCTTGTTGAGCAGGTTTCGCGTATCCACGACGTGCCGCGTCAGACCCAGCTTCTCGGGGTTGATGCCCATGGCCAGGCCGAGCAACTGGGGCACGTGCAGGATTGGCAGGTTGAGGCTGCGGTCGATGACCTTGGCAGCGTCCGGCTGCTGCGCGTCGAGGTTGAGGTGACAGAGCGGACAGGGAGTGACGAGCGCGTCCGCGCCCTTGGACTGCGCCTCGTCGAGGTGCGAACCGGCCATCGTCAGCGAGTTCTTCTTGTTTGTGGTCAGGATCGGGAATCCGCAGCACTTGGTCATGCCGTCATAGGTAATGGTCGTTGCGCCGAGGATGTCAATCAACTGCTCCAGGCTGTCGCGTCGGGTGGGATGCGCATCGAAGTCGAGCGTGCGCTCCGGTCGGACGATGTAGCAGCCGTAGAACGGACCGAGATTAAGTTCTTCCAGGGGCCGCTTGATCATCGAGTTGATCTTGTCGATCCCAACATCCTCAAGCAGGATCCAGAGCAGGTGTCGCGGGTCGGCGGAGCCTCGGTACTCGATGCCCTCCGGCGCGAGGTGATGGTTGATGCGGATGCGGTAGTCGACATCGCGCAGCTTCTCGGCGGCGAGACGGTGGACGCCGACGCAGGTGGAGCAGATGTCCATCAGGGGGAGATCCATCTGCTCGGACATTGCCATCGTGCGAGCGTTGAGCACGTCCTGCAGATACGGCTCACCGTCGGAGATGATGCCGGCGCCGGTGCAGGCGGCGGCTTCCAACTCGACCAGGTCCATGCCGAGATGCTCGGCGACGGCCAGTGTCGAGGTGTACAGCTCAGGGGCTGCTCCGCGCGCTACACAGCCGGGCCAGAATGCGTACTTGCTCATGATGTTCGATACTCCCCGCTCTTCGGTCCCATGCTGCGATTGCTGACGACGTAGGGCCTAGTGTCCGCCGATGGCGGTCTCGAACTCTGCGCCGAAGGCATCGGCGTCGACATCGTGGTGATGCTTCTCGGACTCGACCTCGTCGAAGATTCGCTGAATCTGCTCTCGACCCTCAGCGCTTGCGCCATGTCGCTGGGCGATCGTGAGCAGCTTGCGCGACTTGAGCAGTCGAATCGCGCCCGGCGTGTAGTCCATCATCTCCTTGTGCGCGGAGATCTGGCCGGTCAGCAATCGGCCGATACCGACAGACTGGACCGGAAGCATCATCTCGTCGAGACGACCGCGCTTGCGGACGCCCCCGGCGAATCCCTTGTGGTGTCGAGCGCCATGGTTGTTCGTGTGTCCCGCCTCGATCGCAAGGGTGCGCAGCTCCATGATCGCGTCCATGGGCAGCACGTCCTTGGGACAGGCCTGGACGCACATGTAGCAGCGAGTGCAATCCCAGATGCCGCCTTGCGTCTCTGAGAGGTACTCCAGCCGCTCCTCCCGCTTGGAGTCGCGACTATCCATGACAAAGCGGTAGGCCTTGGCCAACGCCGCCGGACCGAGGAAGTTCTCATCGACGGCCGCAACGGTGCAGTCCGAGTAGCACGCGCCGCAGTGGATGCAGGTCGAGGCGTGCGACCAGTGGTCAAACTCCTCGACCTTCTGGCGATACTCCTTCTCGGGAGGCTCCTGGTCTTCGTATGGCTCTAGCCAGGTCTCGGCGCGCTCGAACTGCTGCAGGAACTTCGTCACGTCAACAACGAGGTCCTTGACCACGTTCTGATTGCCCATTGGTCCGATGCGGACCGGGTCTCCCCGCTCGACAGCCGCGTCTACCTGCGTCTGGCAGGTCAGCATCGACTGGCCGTTGACCTTCATCGCGCATGAGCCGCAAATCGCGTGGCGGCAGGACATTCGGAACGACAGTGTCCCGTCCTGCTCCCACTTGATCTGGTTCAGGGAATCGAGCAGCGTCTGGCCGGGCTGAACGTCGACATCGAACGACTCCTCGTAGGATTCATCCGTGTCGGGGTTGTAGCGCTGAATGATGAATTCTTGCTGTGCCATGGGTCGCGCCCGTTCGTTCTTGTTCGGCGGTGTTCGGACTTGTTCGAGTTTGTGCGGATTTCCGCTAGTAGGTGCGCTCCTGGAGCGGGAACGGTTCGCGGAACTTGGGCTCCATATTGACATCGCAGTATGTCAGGGTTGGCCCATCCTCGCCGTCCTGCGGACGGTAAGCGAGGGTGTGTTTGAACCAGTTCTCGTCGTCGCGGGAGTCAAAGTCGCGCCTGGCGTGGCCGCCACGTGACTCCTGCCGTGCGATTGCGCCGGTCACGATGACCTCGGAGTACTCCAGCATGTGACCGAGCTCGATCGCGTCGAGCAAGTCGGTATTGAACGTCGAGCCATGGTCGTCGATCGCGATGTGCTTGAATCGCTCCTGGTATTCCTTGACCTCGGACAAACACTCGCGCAGCTCTGCGTCGTCGCGGAAGACGCCGCACTTATCCATCATCGTGTCGCGCAGCTCGGCGCGAATCTTGCCGACCTTCTCCGAGCCCTCGGCGCGGAGGAACTTGTCGACCTCACCTACGGCGTTGGCCATGTCGCCCTCGTCAATGCTGGTCGGTTCGAGGTCGTGGACGACATCAAGAATGCCGCGACCCGAGCGTCGGCCAAAGACGACTGCTTCGAGCAGCGAGTTCGTACCTAGTCGGTTGGCTCCATGGACGGAGACGCAAGATGCCTCGCCGGCGGCGAAGAATCCTGTGATCTGGGGCGCGCCGGGCTGGTCCTTGATCCGCACCTGCCCATTGATATCGCAGGGAATGCCACCCATCGAGTAATGCGCAGTCGGCTGAATCGGAACAGGCGCCTCGAGCGGGTCGATACCAGCAAAGTCCCGTGCCAGATGAAGCACCGACGGCAGGGCGTAACGGATGCGCTCCTCACCGATCGGTCGCAAGTCCATAAAGACGGAGTCGCGCAAATCGGTCACGCCCCGGCCAGCTTCAATCTCTGACTGTTCAGCGCGGGCGACGATGTCGCGCGGCGCGAGCTCCATTCTGCCGGGGGCGTAGTTCTCCATGAAGCGGAAGCCGTCCGAGTTGACGATATGCGCGCCCTCGCCGCGTGCCGCCTCGGAGAGCAGGATGCCCGAGCCCTGCAGGCCGGTCGGGTGGAACTGAACAAATTCCATATCCTCCAGAGGAATACCAGCGCGGTAGGCCATCACGACGCCGTCGCCGGTGGATGCGAACGCGTTGGTGGTCACGCGGAACGCGCGACCATAGCCGCCGGTGCCGAACATGACGGCCTTGGCCGAGATGGCCTCAATCTGGCCTGAGAGAATGTCGTAGGCAACCAGGCCCTGGCAAACGTTGTCCTTAACGACGAGGTCAAGCGCGTACCACTCGGAGTAGACCTTGACCCCGCGTCGCAGGAGCTGTTCGAACAGCACAGTCAGGACGGCGTGCCCGGTACGGTCGGCGGCGTAGCAGGCGCGCGGCGCCGTGTGTCCGCCGAAGCGGCGCTGGGCGACACGGCCTTCGTCGTCGCGCGAGAACGCGCAGCCCATGTGCTCAAGTTCGAAGATGTTCTCGGGGCCTTCGCGAGTCAGGACTTCGGCGGCGTCCTGGTCGACGAGGTAGTCGCCACCCTTGACAGTGTCGAACATGTGCAGGTCCCATGAGTCCTCGGCGGAGTTGCCGAGCGATGCCGCGATGCCGCCCTGCGCCGCGCCCGAATGTGAGCGCAAGGGATGCACCTTGGAGAGGATCGCCACGTCCAGGGTTGGATCGTTGGAGACCTCCAGGGCGGCGCGCATACCCGCCAGTCCTGAGCCGACAATCAATACGTCATGTTGCAACATCGTGCTGTCTCTCCGCTCTGGATGCAATGTGCAGTTTCGCACCAAACGGCATTGGGCGGTAGTGGGAGTGAGCGGGTCCCCGCGTGAAGCGGGGACTGGGGGACTGCGGCGGGCACGGCGGGACTAGGGGTTGGGGGATCCCGTGTGAGAAAAAAACGCGGCGCGAAAAAAAGACGGGTTGGGGGATTACCAGGGGTCGTCGTCCTCTTCGAGCGGGTCTTCCTCCTGGAGCAGCAGCAGGCTGGGCGCAGGTTCCCGCGTGAAGCGGGAAGTGGAAGCGCCTTCGGGGGTGTCGTAGAGGTCGCGGAGCTTGTGGCGGGCGACGTCGTAGGGGTCGGTGGTCAGGTAGAGTTGGTGGTTGAGACGGGCTTGGGGGTTGGTGGGGGCGAAGAGTTCGCGGACGATGGTGTCGAGGGCTTTGACGCGGAGGTAGCCGGGGTTGTGTTCGGCGGAGCGTCGCCAGAGGCGGTCGATCCTGGCTCGGAGGTGGTAGGGGTTGGGCATGGGGTGTCCTTTGGGGTTTGGGTAGTATGTATGTTCTGAATATATCAGAGTTGGGTGTGACCAGGTTGTCGGGGGGAGATCGCGTGGCGTCGGCTGGGGGACGGCTGGCGAGTGTCCGTTGATGGGCTTGGATGGTTCGTGATTCCTGCCTACGCAGGAATGACGGAGGGGAGATCGCGTGGCGGCGGCTGGGGAACGGCTGGCGAGCGTCGCCGTTGATGGGCTTGGATGGTTCGTGATTCCTGCCTACGCAGGAATGACGGAGGGAGGCCAGGAATGACGGAGGGGAGATCGCGTGGCGGCGGCTGGGGGACGGCTGGCGAGCGTCGCCGTTGATGGGCTTGGATGGTTCGTGATTCCTGCCTACGCAGGAATGACGGAGGGAGGCCGGGAATGACGGAAGGGAGATCGCGTGGCGGCGGCTGGGGGACGGCTGGCGAGCGTCGCCGTTGATGGGTTTGGATGGTTCGTGATTCCTGCCTACGCAGGAATGACGGAGGGAGGGCAGGAGTGACGGGAGGGGAGGGCGGGAATGACGGAGGGGAGATCGCGTGGCGGCGGCTGGGGGACGGCTGGCGAGCGTCGCCGTTGATGGGCTTGGGTGGTTCGTGATTCCTGCCTATGCAAGGAATGACGGAGGGAGGGCAGGAATGACGGAGGGAGGGCGGGAATGACGGAGGGAGGGCAGGGAGCGGCGGGCGCTGGGTCTGAGGGTAGCTGGGTGGGGTTGTGGTTGGATGTGCGGGGTGGTGCAGCCGGGGAGCCCCTCCTTCAGCCCCCGTTCAAGCCGGGGGCAGGCTCTTCGGCAGCTTCCCCCGCAAGGGGAGGGGCGAGGGGATTGGAGGGGGTTGTTACTCCTGGCCTCGGTAGTGACGGACGATTTTGCGTCCCAGCGGACCGACCGCTTCGAGTGCCAGGTACTGGATCAAGATGACCGATTTGGCGTCAATGATCTCGCCTGCTTCGACGCGTTCAATCGCCTCGCCGAGCGGCATCCACTCGACGATCAGTTCCTCATCTTCGTCGGCCTGGAGTGGCGCTTCCACGCAGTCGCGGGCAATGAATCCATGCAGGAATTCATTGGCGAAGCCGGGGGCGACGTAGAACCCTCGAGCGAAATCAAGCCGGGCCGGATCGAGACCCACTTCCTCTCGCAGCTCGCGGCGCGCAGTCTCGGTGGGCGACTCTCCTGGATCGACGCGGCCCGCCGGTAGTTCGAGCAAGGGCCGACCCGTGGCGTGTCGCCACTGACGCACGAATGCGATATTGCCATCCTCTCGGAGCGCGAGGATGACGACCGCATCGGGATGCTCGACGACTTCTCGCCGAGTCTTGCGACCGTCGGCCATTTCGACGTCGTCGACGCGCACTTTAATTCTGGAGCCGTCGAACACCTGCTTCGATTCGAGCACGGTCTCGGTGAGGGAGTCGAGCGGGTTGGCCATTGCCCTCACCCTAACCCTCTCCCAGAGGGAGAGGGGACAATGTTACGTGTTGAGCCGGTCGCGCAGGTCAATAGTGACGGCGATCTCGTCGCAGGCGTCGTACTTGGGACAGCGAAAACACTCGTTCCAGACTTTGCGCGGGAATGCCGAGACGCCTGAGATGCGGAATCCGAGTCGCTCAAAGAAGGCGGGCGTCGTGGTCAGGGCGAATACGGTCTTCAGACCCATGTCGACGGCCTCATCCAGGCACGCGTCAACAATGATGCGCCCAAGCCCGCGACCCTGCGTCCCCGGATCGACGACGAGCGATTTGATCTCGGCCAGGTCTTTCCACTCGACGTGCAATGCTCCAGCGGCGAGCAGTCGTCGCTTGCCGGGATCTCGCACTACGACGAAATCGCGAATGGTTTCGTAGATTTCGCCCTCAGTACGGGGAAGCACGTCTCCGGTGGTCTCGAACCAGTACTGGATCAACCGATGAATCTCTGGAGCGTCACCGACGTTGGCCGCCTCTGCAAACAGCGGCGCCTCGACGGCCACGCTGAGGTCTGCGGAGATGTCCTGAAGCGCGTGAACTTCGGAGGCTCGTTGCCGGACGGTCGCGGCGGGAGTAGGGCCGAGTGCTTCGGATGTCATGACGCGACTGCCGCGTGCAGAAGGTCGGAGGCGCTGGCGCGGTTGGCCTCGCTCAGTCCGCCGAGCATCTCGGCAAGTTCGACGACGCGCTCGTCATTCGACAACTGGCGAACATCGACGCTCGTGCGCGATGCATCGGCGGACTTGCTCACCGTGATGTGATCGGAGGCTCGAGCCGCGACCTGGGGTAGATGCGTAATGCAGATCACCTGTCGATGCTCTCCCAGGCGAGCCAATCGCTCGCCAATCATGCCACCGCTGCGGCCACCGAGGCCGACATCGACCTCGTCGAAGACCATCAACGGTACTACGTCACTTTCGCCCAAGACGGCCTTGATTGCCAATGTCAGGCGCGCAGTCTCGCCCCCTGAGGCTACGCGCTGTATCGGGCGCGGCGGAGCATCGGGATTGAACGCGACGAGCAGATTGATCTGATCGATGCCGGTCTGGTCAAAGGCAACAGAATCCTCACCAATTTGAAGCAATCGAGCACCCGCCGAGGATAAGACCGGCTCAAACTGAAACTCAAGCTGAGCGTTCGGTAGACGCAATGCTTCGCATTCCGCGAGCACCGTTCCTGCAAGCCGTTTCGCTGCGGAGCGACGCTGCTGGCTAAGTTCACTCGCAGCGTCGGCAATTGATGCAGCGAGCTGCTCCGCTTCCTGGGCCAATGATTCGCTGTCGGCCGATTCCTGCTCCAACCGCTCCGCCTCGGATTGCGCCTCTTCCCCGTAGGTGATGATTTCTGGGATCGTGTCGCCCCAACGACGCTTCATATCGGCGATCTGCGCGATGCGCGATTCCACTTCGTCCAGTCGTTCCGGATCGAGTTCGACTTGCTCTGCATACGCGCGCAAGGAACGCACGGCTTCGGCCGCCTGTTCGGCAGCAGCCTCGATCGATAGCGAGATCGGCTCTGCCGATGCGTCAATCTCTGCAATGCGGCGAAGGGCGCTGAGCGCGTCGCCCAGAGAATCTGATTGCAGCGCTTCTTGCGCAGACGCCGCGTCGGCGGCCAGCGTTTGCGCGTTGACGAGTCGGCGGTGCAGATTCTGGAGTTGTTCGTCCTCACCCACTTGCAACGCCGCGGCTGCAATCTCGGAGGCTTCGTGGCGCAGCAGCGCGATCCGCCGGACTCGTTCACGTTCGTTAGTGGACTGGTCGGCAAGTTGACGATCCAGCGTGTTGAGCCGCCGGACCATCGCCGAGATCGCATCGCGCTGATGATCGACGCCGGCAAAGCGATCCAGCAGGAGCAGTTGTTCCCTGGGCCGGAGCAGCGACAGGTGTTCCCGCTGACCATGGATGTCGGCAAGGATCGGCGCCAGTGCTCGCAGGACACCGACGGTCGCTGCACGATCGTTCATACGCAGGCGGCCACCGAGGCGAGTTGATCCACCCATCGGTCGGTTGACGTTGCGCCGGATGATGAGTTCGCCGTCGAAGGGAACATCGGCATCGGAGAGGATTCGCGCGACCGGGCCGTAGGCGTCGCTGTCGGCCAGATCGAAGATTGCTTCCACTTCAGCGGTGTCGGCGCCGGAGCGGATCATCTCAATGTCGGTGGGCGCCCCGAGCGCGAATGCCAGGGCCTGGATCAAGACGCTCTTACCGGCGCCGGTCTCTCCGGTGATCACCGTGAATCCATGTCCGAGGTCGAGGTCGACGCGGTCAGCCAGCGCGAAGTCACGCAGGTGCAGGCCGATCAACACCGTCGGTCTCCTTCGGTCGCTGCGCACCAACGCGCATTTTGGATCACATGTTCATCTTAACGGAATCGGGACTGTCTTCAGTCGAGAACTATGAAGGGTCGGCCGTCTTTGCGTCAAACGCTTCAACTCCAGTACGAGAGACGGCCTCCAGCCGTCGCTCGTCCAGCCACCCCAGCCGTCTGCCCAGTTGCGCAAAGAACGAACGTTCACCGAAGCGGACTAACTGCGCCAGCGATTCGCTCCGCTGCACCTGCACGCCGCCGCCGGGCTTGAGCGGATATGGTCGCTGGCCGTCGACAGAGAGCGATCCCGGGTGTTCGCGCCCCAGGCGCAACTCAATCACCGCGTCGGCAGGCAACACGACGGGGGCAGCTTGGGCCAGGTGCGGCGCGACCGGCGTCATCACGACGCTGCGTGCCTGCGGATGCAGGATCGGTCCACCAGCGGAGAGCGAGTATCCGGTGCTGCCTGTCGCCGAGGCCACAACCACCGCGTCGGCGCGGACGACGCCGACCAGGTCGTCGCCAACCCAGACTGCGATGTAGGCCGGCTGTCCAAGGCTGCCGCGGCCGATCATGACGTCGTTGAGCGCGGGCAGCACCTCCGGCGCGTCACCTTCGACGCCGATCGGGCGAGCCTCAAGCATGGTGCGGCTCTCAACCACGAAGTCGCCACTCAGTAGGTCGGGGATACGCTCGTCTACCTGTTCCGGCAGCAGCTCGGTGAGAAAGGCCTGGCGGCCCAGGTCAACGCCGAGAATCAGGCAGTCATGGCCAACCGTCGCGCGGGCGGCGCGGAGGATGGTGCCGTCGCCACCCAGACAGATCAACAGGTCGGTCTCGTGAAGGCGCTCGGTCGATCGCTCCGGCTCCCATGGGGCAGAGATCCAGACCTCGCGACCAAGGCGTTGCAGCGTTGTTGCAACATCGTCCGCCATCTCTCGCGCCTCGTCGAGGCGTGGGTGATAGTAGATGCCGACGCATTGAATCTTGGTCACGGTGTACGCAGCCAGACGAACCACTCGTGATTGCCAGCAGGACCAGTCAACGGCGACTTGAGCACCCCGCCAACACGCCAGCCCTGCTCGATGGCCCAGGTGACTACGCTGCTGACCGCTCGTCCCTGAGCCAGTCGGTTGGTGACGACGCCACGCTCGTCAACATCATCAGGCGTAGCTTCAAACTGTGGTTTGACAAGCGCAATCACGTCCGAGCCCCGCTCAACGATGCTCGCGACGCAGGGCAGCACCTGCTGTAAGCCGATGAATGAGACATCAATGGTGGTCAGAGTCGGAATCTGTGGGAGCGCTGGAATCTCGCATACGTGCGTGCGCTCCAGCGAGGTCACACGGCTGTCATGCCTGAGTTCATCGGCTAGCTGGCCGTACCCGACATCCACTGCAAACACGTGCGCAGCTCCGCGATGAAGCAGCAGGTCCGTGAAACCGCCGGTCGACGCCCCGACATCCATGCAGGTCAGGTCACGCGGCTCAATCGGCCAGGCGTCGAGCGCCGCGACCAGCTTCTCTCCGCCGCGCGACACGTAGCGCCGCGTCTCTTTGACTGTGAGGTCGGTGTCTGTAGCAATCTGCTGACCGGGCTGCGTGTATCGCTGGCTCGCGTCGTGGACACGACCGGCCATGATCAGGGCTCGAGCTGTAGGCAGGTCAGGAGCTGCGCCTCGTTGGACCAGGAGATCGTCAACCCGCGCTCGGCGGGTGCCCTCCACCGCTGAGGCGCGGGACATTATGCGCTTTCCTGGCGCGGCGCCAATCGTCCGTCTCCTCGCCGGCGAATTGCTTCGTACTCCACGGCGAGACCTTGATCGTTGAGCAGCAGCGGACGTTCCTGTCGCCGCACCGTGTCGGCGTTGACGACGCACTTCTTGACCTCGGGTCGGCCGGGGACTTCGAACATCACGTCAAGCAGCAGGTCTTCGACCACGGTTCGCAAGCCGCGGGCGCCCGTTGCCTCGGCGATGGCATGCTCCGCGATCGACTCCAGCGCTTCCGGCGTGAAGCTCAGCTCGACACCGTCCATATCGAAGAAGCGCTCGTACTGCCTTACAAGAGCGTTCTTGGGTTCAGTCAGGATGCGCACCAACGATGCCTGATCGAGCTGATCGAGCGTGACCACAACCGGCAAGCGCCCGACGAACTCGGGGATCAAGCCGTACTTTTGCAGGTCGTCGTGACTGAGGTGATGCAACAGGTGGTCTCGATCCGCATCCGAGCGAGCGGCCGATCCGAATCCGATGTTGCGGATGCCGGTCGTGACGCGACGGTCGATGACCTGGTCGAGTCCCTCAAACGCGCCACCGCAGATGAAGAGTATCTTGCTGGTGTCAATCTGCAGGAATTCCTGATGCGGGTGCTTGCGTCCGCCCTGCGGCGGAACCGACGCGACCGTGCCTTCGATGATCTTGAGCAACGCCTGCTGTACGCCTTCGCCCGAGACATCGCGCGTGATGGATGGGTTGTCGGCTTTCCGCGCGATCTTGTCAATCTCGTCGATGTAGATGATGCCGCGCTCGGCGCGGGCAATATCGAAGTCTGCCGCCTGGATCAGGTGGAGCAGGATGTTTTCGACATCCTCGCCGACGTAACCGGCTTCGGTCAGCGCGGTGGCGTCGGCGATCGAGAACGGCACATCAAGGATGCGCGCCAGAGTGGAAGCGAGCAGTGTCTTGCCGGAGCCGGTTGGTCCGACGAGCAGGATGTTGCTCTTTTCCAGTTCAACCTCGTCTTCGGGGTCGACGACGCTGTTGATGCGCTTGTAGTGGTTGTAAACGGCCACCGCCAACACGCGCTTGGCTTCGTCCTGTCCGACGACGTGCTCGCAAAGGCGGTCGTAGATGGCCAGCGGCGGCAGGGTCTCAGGTGGGCTCGACGGAGCTTGTTGCTCCGGCGTGGCGCTGTTCAGTTGCTCGTCCTGGATGACGGCTCGGCACGCCTCGACGCACTCGTTGCAGATGTACACGCCGCCCGGTCCAGCGACAAGGCGGCGTACCTGAGCCTGGTCCTTCATGCAGAAGGAACAGTGATACTGGCTGCGACCGCCCCCATGTGCACTGCTCATGAGCTGATGCCTCCCTGCTGCGCCTCAACGCCCCGGTGTTGGAGAGCTGTTGACATGTCGCGTCGAGCGGGGTCCGCCCGTTCAGATGCTACGCGCCTGCGGCTGCCGCTGCATCTCCTCCGGCCTCGCTGGCGAGGACGGAATCGACCAGGCCGTACTCCATCGCCTGCTCGGCGTCGAGGTAGAAGTCACGGTCCGTGTCGGCGGCGATCCGGTCGAGCGGCTGGCCGGTGTGCCTGGCCAGAATCTCGCGGATCGTCTCGTTGTTGCGCAGGATTTCACGAGCGGCGATTTCGATGTCAGACGCCTGTCCGCGAGCGCCGCCAAGCGCCTGATGCATGTGAATCGTGGCGTGCGGCAGGGCAAAGCGCTTGCCAGACGCACCGGCGGAGAGCAGCACGGTGCCCATCGAGGCCGACATGCCAACGCAGATCGTCGAAACATCCGCCTTGATCAGCTGCATCGTGTCGTAGATCGCCAGACCAGCGGTGATCACGCCACCGGGCGAGTTGACGTAGAGCTGGATGTCGCGGTCGGGGTCTTCACGGTCGAGGTACAGAAGCTGCGCAACGATCACGTTTGCAATCTGGTCGTCGATCGGCGTGCCGAGGAAGATGATGCGCTCGCGCAGGAGCAGCGAGTAGATGTCGTAAGCACGTTCACCGCGGTTGGTCGTCTCGACCACCATCGGGATGATGTCGCTGGGGCGGGTCAGGGTGTTGCTCAGGGTCATGAAACCCTCCTTCGCGAGTTAAGTGTAATCACGATTTGTAAACGTGCGATTGCGCAGCGCACATCTTCGACTGGAACAGCGGACAGAAGCCACTTGCATATCGGGGCGGTTATTCCTCCGAGTCTGTCGAGTCTTCAGCGTTCTCGGTAGTCTCACCCTCGTCGCTCTGGATCGAGTCCTCGGCATCATCCGTTACGTCGTCCGAGACGCCCGCCTCGTGGTTGGCCAGAGCGATCTGTTGCAGGCGCTCAATCGTGCGTTCGCGGACGAGCCGCGCCTGCACATTGGCGCGGATGCCTTCGTCCTCCAGCATCTGTGCGGTCTGTTCCGGGTCCTGGGGCGGCATGGTGGCCAGCATTTGCTGCAGATCAGCAGTGATTTCTTCATCCAGGACCTGGATATCTTCCGCCTCGCCGACATGCTGCAAGACGAGCGTGTTGATCACGCGCTCGCTGGCCTGCGTGCGGAAACTGGCCAACAGTTGGTCGACCTGCTCGCTGCTGTTGCGCAGGAACGTGGCCGGGTCCTGCCCCATCTGGCGAGCGAAGTCCTGCCGCATGTGCTCGATCTCGTGTTCGACCAACGCGGGCGGATACTCGAGCGTAGCCCGCTCGACCACGGCCTGCATGACCGCCTGGCTGAACTGCTCGTCGACCTGACGGTCGGTCTGCTCGCGCAGGCTCGAATCCATGCGTTCGCGCAGATCGGCGATCGTCTCGAACTCTTCCGAGACCTCCATGGCAAAGTCGTCATCCGGTTCGGGCAGTTCCTCCGACTTCACATTATGGATGGTGACCGTGAAGCTGACGGTCTTGCCCGCGACTTCCTCGTCGTCCCAATCTTCGTCGACATCGATCGGAATCACATGCTCTTCGCCGACAGCGACGCCGACGAGTTTCTCGCTGAGCCCCGGTACGCCAATGACCGCGCCTTCACGCAGATGAAACTCAGCGCCGGGCTGGTCAAGAATCTGTTCGCCGTCGACTTCCGCGCGGACATCGGCCGTAACTCGGTCGTTCAACTCGGGAGTTCGATCGACAGGCTCAAGCACGGCGTGCTGGCGACGCAGTTCGAGCAGTTGCTCTTCGAGCATCTCCTCGGAGTACTCACTCTCCGGCTTGGCGACGGCGATCTCGCGGTATTCGCCCAGCTCGACGACCGGGGACAATGGGACCGTCGCCGTGAAGGTGACCGGTTCCCGACCCGTAATCTCGACGCTTGGCTGCGCGACCGGTTCGAGTTCCTCTTGCTCCAGCGCCTTGGTCAGCGCCTGTGGAATCAGGCGTTCAGCGGCTTCTTCGAAGACGACGTCAGCGCCCAGCGCGCTCTCGACGACTCGTCGCGGCGCTTTGCCCTGGCGGAAGCCGGGGATACGGAAACGTTGGGAGAGGCGGCGGGCGGCCTGGTCCAGAGACTTCTTGACCTGGGCGTCCTCAAGCTCGATTTCGAGCAGCATCTGCGCCTCGGGGATGCGTTCGGCAGTAACTTTCATCGGACATCTTTCATCGCCCGACCATTGCGGGCATAGCTGCGGCTGAGCATATCAGCGACACGCGCAAACACCGGTCTAGCGCCCGCGAGGATTCAATACATCATTGAGGGCATCGCCAAGCAGGTTGAAGGCGAGCATCAGCACCAGAAGAAAGGCGAAGGGCACAGCCATGAGCCATGGATAGAGCAGCAGCGATGTCCGTCCGCCTGCATTCTCCACCATAATTCCGAAGGACGGCGTCGGCGGAGTAATGCCGATGCCGAGCCAGGTCAAGACGACCTCGGCCCCAGCAATTTCACCCAGCGACGCACTGAAGCCAACGATGAACCAAGGCAGGATGCCAGGGAAGAGATGGCGGACAAGGACGCGCGGTGTTCGCGCTCCGAGCGTCTCGGCAGCCAGGATGTAGTCGGATTCTCTAAGCGCCAACACTTGCGCTCGATAGAACCTTGCCGACCCTCCCCAGCCGACCAACGAGGTAGCAAACACGATCAACACGTAGTCGTCAACTCCCTGTGCAATCAGCCATCCTTGGCCAGTGAAGTCTTCAATCGCCCGAAACCAGTCCTCCCATTGATCACGAAACACCGCAACAATCACAATCAGGAACAAGAGGCCGGGCATCGCCAGCAAGACATCGGCGATACGCATGATGATCTGGTCGACCAGTCCACCCCGATATCCGGCGAGCAAACCAAGCCCCAGACCCAGGAACAGATTCCCGAATACCACTGAGATCACGCTGATGATCAGTGTGGTGCGCAAGGCGAACATGGCTCTTGCGAAGCCGTCGCGCCCATTACGGTCGGTACCGAACCAGTGACGCGACGACGGCCCTTGCAACGTCTCGTCACCGCTGAGGACCAGTTCCGTCCGTGCCGGTAAGACCGTTTCTGGCGTCAGCGGGCCGAACTCCTCGACTACTTCGGGATTCAGCTCGGAGATCGTGGCAATCTGGACATCGAGCCTCTGCGTAAACGCACCCAGAGTCTCCGGTGTGCCGTCGACCTCGCGAATCGAGCGTCGCTGGCTCAGGTTGGAGACGGTAGGATCCTGCAGTCCGATGTCGACACCAAACGCATCGAGCAACGTGTACGCGCCTGCGCCGTACAGAACGATGATGACGGCGATGCAGACGACCGCAATCTTTTTGCGCAGTATCGCCCGTAACCCACGCTTCCATGGCGATTCAGACTTATCGGGCATCGCCCACTGCGGCTGAGCATCTGCTCGTACCGTCATGAGAACCGCGCCGTAAATCGGATGCGTGGATCGATGAAGATGTAAAGCACATCGATCAGCGCGTTCACAACGATGAACAGTGTCGCTGTGAGCAAGATGAAGCCAAGAATCACATTGAAATCGCGCTGTGTGATCGACTGGAACATGAACGCGCCCACGCCTGGAACGCCATAAGCAGTCTCAATGATGATTGAACCGCCGATAATGCCAACGATCGATAGGCCGAATACGGTCGACAGGGGCAGCATCGCATTGCGCAAGACGTGACCGTAGAGAATTCTCCGCTCGGTCAAACCCTTGGCTCGGGCGGTGCGAACGTAGTCGTCATCCATTGTGGATAGCGCGCTGATGCGGACGAATCGGGCCATGCCGCCAACCGAGGGCAGTGTCAAAGCGAGCACGGGAATGATGAAGGACGCAGGGTCAGCGGGTGTCCATACATTCGGCACATTGAACCCGACGAAATTGAACACGTTGCCCAGCCAGTTAACCATCAACGCGGCTACGAACACGATCAAGATCGGCGACGGTATTGAGTCGAAGAGTTTGAGGAAGGCAATCAGGGCGGGATCCTGCCAGCGTCCGCGATGGACTGCGGCATAGACACCCAGGGGGATGCCTAGTCCGAATACCAGCGCCATCACTATCAAATTGATCTGCGCAGACACCCAAATGCGCTCACCGAGCAGTTCCTGTACCGAGCGCACGGGCGAACGATAATAGTACGACGGTCCCAGGTCGCCGCGGGACACGACGCCCCAGACGTAGCGGCCGAAGCGCTGGACGTAGTTGCCTTCGAGACCAAACTCTTCGCGGATCTGCTGTGCCCGTTCCGGTTCGATGTCACGTGCGCCGGCAATGATCTTGACTGGATCACCAGGAGCCACGTGCGTCAGCGCATATGTAAGCGCCATGACGGCGAAGACGAGAATAGGCACCAGGAGCAATCGCCGAATGAGGAGCGGAATTGCGCCTGATGTCATGGTTCGCCCCACCTACTCCGTGTGTGGGCGTCGAGGGTCGCCGTTGGACCTATTCCTCGATGCTGACGAAGCGGAGGTGGGGAATCACCATTCGCGTCGGCTCGTAGTTCTTCACGTAGGGCTTGACCAGCTCGTGCGCGACTGAGTAGTACAGCGGAATCCAGACCGCTCCCTCAACCAGTTGGCGGTCGATCTGCCTGTAGAGGTTGGTGCGCAACTCGTGGTCGAGCGAGTAGCGCGCCTCCTCCAGCAGAGCGTCGATTTCCTCGTCGTCAAGCTGGACATCGTTGCCCAGCGACGCGCTGTAGAACTTGTAATCGAGCACGTTGTGCGGGTCGGGATAGTCGAGACTCCAACCGAGCGAGAAGAAGCCGTACAGGCCACGGTCGATGTCGGAGATGAAGCTGGCGAACTCGACCTGTTGGATTTCTACTTCCAGTCCCAGGTGCTGCCGCCACATGTCCTGGATTGCTTCGATGCTCGGTCCTGGCGTGGCGCCGGCGCCGGAGATCGTGAGCCGAATCTCATCGAGTAACGGGCTGCCCGCGTAGCGCGACGCTGCCAGGTATTCCTGCGCCAACTCCGGATCAAAGACCAGCCCTGGGTACTCGTCGTCGTGAGCGGCGAGACCAGGCGGAACGATCTGCCGCGCCTGGATCAGCAGGTCGGCCTGAACTTCCTGCGTGATCGTCGTCTTGTCGATCGAGTGAGCAAGCGCGAGGCGGACATTGACGTCGTCGAATGGCGGTGTCGCCACGTTGAACGCGAGGTAGAAGATGGAGAGCTCGGAGCGTGTCACATACTGGGAGTTCAAATCAGAGGCCGGGTCGCGGACGCGCTCGATGTCGTTGATGCCGACGAAGGCCTGATCAAGCTCATCATTCTCAAACTGCTCGACTGATCCACCGGCGAAGCGGACGGACACCTTCTCAACCTGGGCCGGTTCGAGGTGGTAGTCGTCAAATCGCTCAAGCGTGAGTCCCTCACCGAGTTGCCACTCGGTCAGGCGGAAGGGACCGCTGCCGTTGGGATTGAGCGCCCAGCGCTCAGGGTCCGCCTCGACCTGGTCGCGATCGAGAACGTACGCGGTTGGGTAGGTCATCTTGTAGAGGAAGACCGGCGTCGGCTGCAGGATGGTGATGTCGAGCGTGACATCGTCGATGACCTGGATGCCGACCACCTCGTCCGCACGGCCGCGCACGTACTCCGCCGCACCGACGATGTCGCCCAGGAAGTCGGGCGCGGTCGGCGAGAGGGTCTCGGGATGCAGGTTGCGTTCGAGGCTCCATTTGAAGTCCTCAGCCGTGATCCGCTTGCCGTCGTGGAACGTGGCGTTCTCACGAATCGTGAAGCGGTAAGTCACAGTGCCGTCGTCATTCGTCGTCGGACCAGGGACGGACTCGGCCAAATCTGCGGCGATCCTCAGGTCTCGATCGAGAACCAGAAGTCCACCGAAGATCTCCACAGCAATGACCGCGGAACTCACATCGGTGATCTGCGCGGGGTCCAGGTTGATCGGCTCAGCGCGGGCAACGCGGAACTCGCCGCTCTCGCGGGGCGCTACGGGAGCGGCGGATTGATCGTCGGCTTGAGCCTGGGCCGCTTCTCGTTGCTGCTGCTGTTGCTGCTGGATCGTTGCCTGACGCTCTTGCCGCGAATCGTCTTGTGGTTGATCCTGCTCAGATTGAGCGCGTTCTGTCCGCGTGTCTGCCTGCGCTTGATCCTGCTGCTGCTCGGATTGGTCATCACCGCTGCACGCAGTCAGGAGAAGCACAACCCCTAGCACGCTCACAGCAAGCAGCGACTTCCATCGCGCTGTGGAACTCAAGACCGACTTCACACGGCCCGGCACTCGCTCAAGTTGATCAACTGACACGTCAGCGACCCTCTACTTCCGTTTGCAACCCGGAACGCCCAACCCCTTGTATGTATTGAAGATTATCACTGAACCACTGGCTCGACGGCCTGGGTGACATGCAAATGGAGTTCGTCCAATTGCTCGTCGGTAATCGACATCGGCGCGCCGGTCATCGGATCGGATGCGGACATGGTCTTGGGGAACGCAATCACCTCGCGGATGTTCTCGGTGCCGGCGAGCAACATGGCGACGCGGTCGATGCCGAATGCAAATCCGCCGTGCGGCGGCGCACCGTACTCAAATGCGTTGAGCATGTGACCGAATCGCTGCTGCGCCTCCTTGGCCTCGACGCCCAACAGTTCGAATACCTGCATCTGCAGATCGCGCTCGTGGATCCGAATCGAGCCTGAGCCGAGCTCGAATCCGTTGCAGATGGTGTCATATGCGCGGGCTCGGACTTGTCCGGGCTCGCTGTCGAGCAGATGCGCATCCTTGGACTGTGGGGCGGTAAACGGATGATGCAGTGCGTTCCAGCGCTGACCGTCTTCGTCCCACTCGACGAGCGGGAAGTCAGTCACAAAGCCGAAGTTGAGCACGGAATCGTCGGCCAGATCGAGTTGCCGGGCTAGCTCGCGGCGTATGCCATCGAGAACAGTGGAGACCATTCCCGACTCGCCCGCTGCCAGCAAGACCAGGTCGCCCGCCGACGCTCCGCACTGCTCGCCGATCTTGCGGGCGTCCTCGATGCCCAGATGCCGCAAAACGGGCGAGCGGACGTCATCTTCGGTCGCCGACGCGGTATCGGCGCTGAACTGCAACGAGACCAGGCCCGGCGCGCCCATCGTCTTGGCCAGGTTGGTAAAGGCATCGACCTCGCGCCTGGACAACGACGCACCGCCGGGCATGACGATGCCGCGCACCCGACCGCCGTTGGCGATGGTCGAGGAAAACACGCCGAATCCGGAGCTCGCGGCGATGTCGGAGCAATCGGACAGTTCCAGGCCATAGCGCAAGTCAGGCTTGTCCGACCCGTAGCGCTCCATCGCTTCATGCCAGGTCAGGCGTGGGAAGGGTCGAGGCACAGTCAGGTCGGGCCGCAATGCGGCTGCGAGACCGGCGAACAGCTCTTCCAGCAAGCCGAGGATATCCTCTTCTTCGCAGAACGACCACTCCAGGTCGAGCTGTACGAATTCCGGTTGTCGGTCGGCGCGTAGGTCCTCGTCGCGGAAGCAACGGGCGATCTGGAAATAGCGCTCGACGCCGGCGACCATCAGCAGTTGCTTGAACTGCTGGGGCGCCTGCGGCAGGGCATAGAACGCGCCCGGAGTCAGACGGCTGGGCACGACGTAGTCGCGAGCGCCCTCGGGCGTCGCAGCGACCAAGATCGGCGTCTCGACTTCGAGAAATCCCTCCTCGGTCATGAAGTCGCGGATGAACTGGTTGAGTCGGTGGCGCAGCTCAAGGGCGGAAATCATCGAGGGCCGGCGTAGATCGATGTAGCGATACTGCATCCGCACCAATTCGTTGACATCCTCATCTTCGGCGATGGCGAACGGTGGCGTCTTGGCCGCGTTCAGCACTTCGACCGAAGTGGCAACCACTTCAATGTCCCCGGTCGGGATGTTCGGGTTGCGTGTCGCCTCGGAGCGCTCAATGACGTTGCCTTCGATGCGCAACACGAACTCGCCGCGCACGGTGTTGGCGATTTCGTAAGCGTCGGGATTGTCGTCAGGCCGAATCACGACCTGCACGAGTCCGTCGCGGTCTCGCAGATCGATGAAAATCAACTGTCCGTGATCGCGCCGCCGATGGACCCAGCCGGCCAGTGTCACCGACTCGCCTGCGTGCGCCGCTCTCAACGTCCCGCAACCATGTGTCTTGAGCACCGAATCCTCCAACTGTTCCGCAGATCTGCTCCGCGGATCGAGTGTGTCAGCAACTGTCTACGCAGGCAATCAGTTCCGACACTTGGCCTGCACCTGCAGCGGGACACATACACTCGAACAGTGACACACGCTCCACTTGGCCTGTACATCCATGTCCCGTTCTGTACGGTCAAATGTTCGTACTGCGACTTCAACTCATTCGCCGGCATTGACGACCTACAGGGCGAGTGGCTGACCGCCGCTCTGACCGAACTGTCATTGTGGTCGCCGCGTCTACAGGGACGTGAAATCTCGACGGTGTTCGTCGGAGGCGGGACGCCGAGCCTCTTGCCCGGCGAATCTGTGCAGCAACTGCTTGATGCGATTCGCGATCAAGTCACGCTCACGTTCGACGCTGAGATCACGTTGGAGGCCAATCCGGAGAGCGTTGAACCAAGTCGTCTGAACTCTTATCGAGAGTCCGGCGTCAACCGGATCTCGATGGGCGTACAGTCTCTGGATTCATCCGAGTTGGTCTTCCTTGATCGCATTCACAGCGCCGAGCGAGCCGAGCAGGCCTTCGCCGAGATTCGCGATGCCGGATTCGACAACGTCAATCTCGACTTGATCTACGGTCTACCTGGGCAGTCGCTGGCAACCTGGCAATCGACCCTGAGGCAGGTATTGAGCTGGAGCGGAGATGGACCAGATCACATCTCTTGCTACGCCCTGACCGTTGAGGAAGGCACACCGCTCGCCGCCACGGTCGCATCAGGACGAGTGGTGGAAGCCGACCCTGATCATGTGGCTGAAATCGCCGACTGGACGGCGGCGCGTCTGGCTTCTGCAGGCTATGAGCAATACGAGACCAGCAACTACGCACGCAACGACTTGGCCTGCCAACACAACTTGATCTACTGGCGCAACCAGGAATACGCCGCAATCGGTCCCGGAGCGCACGGATATGTTGACGGCGTGCGATTTCACGTGGTCCGCAGTCCCAGGGTCTACATCGACCGGCTACGTGGCCAATCCCCTACTTCAAACGCACCTGAGGGATTGCCGTCGCCGGCGATCGCCGGCGCGGAGCGTGTCGATGCCCGCGAGGACATCATCGACACATTGACCTCGGGACTGCGATTGGTTGAAGGCGTCGATGAGTCGTCGTTGCCTGAGACGTACACGGAGTTCCGTCCGACCCTCGATTGGGCAGTGAAGCAAGGACTCGCCGAGCGTAGTGGGGGTCGGCTGAGGCTGACGAAGCGGGGGCATGCGGTCGCGAATGAAGTGTTTGTCAGGCTGCTTGATCCAGTGTTGGGGTAGGCATTCCCTGCGTTCCGGCGCTTCACTCCACGTGGGAACGCTGTCCCGAACAGACTGATGGTGGCGTGACGGCACCACTCCGCGTCAGGAAGGACCCCCCCCCCCTCAGCCTTCGGCAGCTCCTCCTTGCAAGAGACCGATGCATAACTCCCCTTCTCCCCCTTGCGGGGGAGATGCCCCCTGCCTACGCAGGGGCAGGCTCCGGCAGAGGGGGGTTCCCTGCCTCTTAGCCCTATCTGGTCGTCGCCAGCCGCCTCCCTCTGTCACTCTGTGACATCTCCCCCCGCAAGGGGGGAGAGGGGAATCGGAGGATATGCATCAGTCTCTGCAAGGGGGAGCAAAGGGAACCGATTGCCAGCCTCCCTGCGACGAGTTAGACCTCAACCAACTCCTCGATATCGATGCAGTCCAGCAGGATTTTGCCGAAGTTCTTGTTCTCGGCCATGTATTGGTGCGCTTCGGCCGCTTTGCTCAGCGGGAAGACGGAATCGATGACCGGCTTCATGTCTCCGTTGACGATGGCCGGTTCGAGGTGCTGCTGGAAGTCTCGGGTGATCTCGGCTCTGTCGATCAGCGGACGTGAGCGCATCACAGTTCCCATGACTCGAAGACGCTTCTGCATCAACATTCCCAGGTTGGTCTCGGCGTTCGCTCCGCCCATCAGACCGACCAGGACCAGGCGGCCAGCCATCGCCAGGGATTGCAAGTTCGAGTTCCAGTAATCCCGACCGATCACGTCAAGAATGACATTGACGCCCTGCCCATTCGTCTCTTCACGGATCACTTCAGCAAAGTCTTGCTCCCGATAGTTGATCGTCCGGTCGGCGCCCAGTTCTCGGGCTCGCTCGCACTTTTCCTCCGAGCCGGCGGTAGTCCATACTTCTGCGCCGATCAATCGACCGATCTGGATCGCCGCGATGCCAACGCCGCTGCCTCCGGCATGCACAAGCAGGCGCTCGCCCGGCAGCGTCTGCCCGAGCGTGCGTACTGCGGTGTTTGCCGTAAAGAACACCTCTGGAATCGAGGCTGCTTCGTGATAGGTGAACTCGTCGGGAATCGCCATGGTCAGTGACTCGTGCATGGTCGCCATCTCGGCGTATCCGCCTCCGCCCGAGAGTCCGTAGACACGGTCGCCAACTGAGAATCCGCGCACTCGTGAGCCGGTCTCGACCACTTCGCCGGACAGTTCAAGGCCAAGGATCTCCGACGCGCCGTGCTGGGCGGGATAGTTGCCCATCCGCTGCATCATGTCGGCGCGATTCAGGGCCGTCGCGTGAACGCGGATCAGAACTTCCTCGTCGCTCGGTTGAGGGTCAGGGACCTCATCCAGGCGCAGAGAGTCTGCCGTTTTGCCAGGTGGATCGACAACTATTGCCTTCATCGCACATATCCTCCAACACAACTGGTTGCACAGATTGGTGAGTCAAGGGTCAGGGTAATCGCGTGTATGTCGTCGGTACCGCCGGACACGTCGATCACGGCAAGAGCGCGCTGGTGCAGGCGTTGTCGGGCATCGATCCGGACCGCTGGGCCGAGGAAAAAGCACGCGGACTGACCATTGACCTCGGCTTCGCCTGGTGCGAACTGCCCTCTGGCCGCGCGGTCAGCATCGTTGACGTCCCCGGACACGAGCGGTTCATCAAGAACATGCTGGCCGGCGTCGGCGGGATCAACCTGGCGTTGTTGGTGATTGCCGCCGACGAAGGTGTGATGCCCCAGACTCGCGAGCACCTGGACATTCTCGACTTGCTCGACATCGATCTGGGACTCGTTGCCCTGACCAAAACCGATCTGGTCGACGAGGACTGGCTGGCGCTGGTGGAGGAGGAGATCATTGAGTTGCTCGATGACACTGCTCTGAGTGGATCGCAGATTGAGCCGGTCTCTGCGCTCACCGGCGACGGCGTGGACGACTTGCGCTCAAAGATCGATGCGATGCTTGCCGATCTGCCGCCGATCCCAAATCAAGGCCGACCGCGCATGCCGATTGATCGGTCGTTTACGATTTCCGGCTTCGGGACCGTCGTAACCGGCACCCTGCTCGACGGCGAACTCTCGGTGGGCGATGCGGTTGTGGTCGAGCCAGGTCGACGCGAGTGTCGCGTCCGAGGCTTGCAGTCACATGAAGAGTCGCTGGACACGGCGCCGCCCGGGGCTCGCACCGCGGTCAATCTGAGCGGCGTCTCGGCCGGCGAGGTTGAGCGCGGCATGGTGCTCTCGACGCCCGGCTGGCTAGAACCGACCGTTGCGATCGATGTCCGACTACGCGCTGTCGCCCGAGCCGCCAAGGCGTTGCCCCACAACGCGACGCGGACGCTGCACGTTGGCGCCGATGAGGTGCAGGCCCGCGTACGACTACTCGAAGGGGAGGCGCTAGCGCCGGGATCGTCA
The DNA here is from genome assembly GCA_965232875.1 of Dehalococcoidia bacterium. GTDB lineage: Bacteria > Chloroflexota > Dehalococcoidia > Bin125 > Bin125 > Bin125. Next base: position 1,778,350 of record OZ247431.1, read on the forward strand.
ACGTGGGCGCAGCTTCGGCTCGAGCGACCGATTGCCGCCGCTCGAGGTGATCACTTCGTCCTGCGCTCGGCAGATTCAACTGTCGCCGGCGGGCGGATCGTTGACACGCGACCACGTCGACATCATCGCAACGACGCTTCGACACTTGAGGCATTGGAACGACTGCTCGATGGTTCGCCCGACGACACGCTACTGACAGTGCTGCAGCGGATGGAGCCAGCGCGCTGGGATGGGCTGGTCGCACGCAGCGAGTTGTCGCTGGAGGAGGCGATGGCCGCGATCGAGCGTCAGATCGATGATGATGCCGTGGTGGTGCTCGATGAAGGCGGACTGTCTGACTCGGCGGTACTGATTTCTGAGCAGGGGATGGGAGCGTTGCTGGCGCGAGCCGAGGGCGCAGTAACGGATTATGTCAACTCGTTTCCGCTTCGGGCGGGATTGCCCCGAGAAGATCTGCGCACGCGAGTGAAACTGCCGCAGCGCGCCTTCTCGTTTCTGCAGCAGGCACTAGTCGACTCGGGGCGGCTGATTCTGAACGACGCTTCGTTTGATCTCCCCAGTCGACAGGTGGCGCTCTCTGACGCTCAGCAGTCGCAGGTTGACGCGTTGCTGCTCCGACTCAAACAGCAAGGGACACGCCCGGAAACCGACCCCAAGCTCGACGCCGATTTGCTCGAGTACCTGGAAGCGAAGCATTTGATCATGAGGCTCAAAGGCGGTGTCAACCTCGACCGCGCTGTGTACGACAGAATGGTCGCCGAGACCCGAGCACTACTTGAGGCGCAGGAGCGAGCCACGCTGGCCGATGTACGAGATCGCCTCGAGACCAGCCGCAAGATCGCGCAGGCCTTCCTCGAGCACCTCGACACCAACCGGATCACTCGTCGAGTCGGCGATGCTCGAGTGCTGCGCAAGGGTTAGGTCTGGCGGAGGCTCAAGTGCATCACTCGCGTCGGAGGACAGCCGCACCCTCTCGGCCTTCGGTAGCTTCTCCCGCATGAAGACCGTTGCCACAGCCTCCATTCCGTCATTGCCGCGCTTCGTCGCGGCAATCTCGCCACGTCCAGTACGAACGTCTTTGCTCGATTCTGCGAGATACCCGCGACAAGCGCGGGTATGACGAGACTGTTCCTGCGAGTCAGGCGGTGTTTCAATCATCTCCGGTAGGGGGGAAAGAAGGACGGAAGCGAGCGAGCGTTGTTAGGCCTCTCGTTCGACCCGACGTACCACTCGTCGCTCTCCGCGCATTCGCAGCAGCCTCGGCAGCGTGCCGTCTTGCCAGAGGAAGACGATCTGGCTGGCAACGGCGATAGACGAATACGTACCCGCCACGGTCCCGATGAAGAGCACGATCACGAACGGGCGGATGGTCACGCCACCGATCAGCAACAACGCCAGCAATGCCAGCACCACTGTGATTGACGTATTCAGCGATCGGCCCAGGGATTGAGTGATGGCGGAGTTGACGACCCGGCGGAAGTCCTCGCGCGGATCGAGCAGCAGGTTCTCTCGGATTCGGTCGAAGACGACGATGGTGTCGTTGACGCTGTATCCGATGATCGCCAGAAGCGCCGTGATGAACATGGCGTTGACTTCAAGGTCGGCGAAGCGTCCACCGATGGCGAACACGCCGGCGACGATCGTGACATCGTGCATCAACGCGACAATCGCCGCGGCCCCGTAGAGCATCGGATTAGGCAAGCGACGGAACGCCAGCGAGATGTAGATCAGAATCGCAACCGCAGCCACGGCGAGTGCGACGCCGGCATCGCGGGCGATCTCCACCGACAGCGTTCCCGATACCGACGAGCTTTGCAGGACGACGATGGGTCCGACTTCGCTGCGCAGCGATTCGTTGATTCGCTGGCGCAGACCCTCGAGATCACCGTCCGACGGTTGCTCGACACGCAGGCGGAATGCGGAATCCGCGGTCGCCTGGATCCTGGCGCCTCCGAGACCAACAGTCTCGAGCGCGGACCTGACTTCGTCCTGCGAGACATTACCAGGGAACCAGAACTCGCTGCGGACTGCGGATTCTTCTACGTCCAGATCGAGGCTGACGCTGGCCGGTAGTTCCGCGCCAATCGTGTTTCCGATCAAATCAGCGACCGCGAACCCGTCATCCAACGACGGCGGACTGAGTGTCGCGCTGACTACGAACGAACCATCCTCGCCCTCGATGACGTTGATGGTTGCGCTCTGCGGAGCACCCTCGATAGCGTCAACCGCTTCGGTCACGTCATCGAGGTCGGTGTCGCCGAGGAACCGCACTTCGGTTTCCAGTCCACCGGCGAAGTCGAGTCCAGCCTCGAACTGCCAGAGGGCCAGGCCGATCAGCGACGGGATGATCAGCAGCAGCGAGAGCACGGCATAGATGCGTCGGCGTCCAACGAAATCAATCATGTGGTCGCCCCTCCGCCACCGCTACCTCGCGGCCGGACGGTCATCTGTCTCACGCCGAACGGTCGCAAGCCGCGCACCCAACCGGTGCTGGCGGCGATAGTCATGAAGTTGCGAGTCACGAAAATCACCGTGACAAAACTGAAGCCCGTGCCGACCAGCAGCGCCAGCGCGAACGACTTAATCAAGTTCTGGTTCAGCGCATCGGCGAACAGCCAGAGGATGGCAACGGTGATAATCGTGGAGACGTTTCCGTCGCGAATCGCCGGCCAGGCGCGAGCCCAGGCGGTCTCGACCGCGCCGGAGATACTTCGCCCGAGACGCAACTCTTCCTTGAGGCGCTCGAAGATCAGCACATTGCCGTCAACGGCGAACCCAATCGACAACACCAGGCCGGCAACACCGGCGAGGGTCAGCGTGATCGGCACGAGCTTGAACGTCGCCATGACGCCGGCTGCATAGACGATCAGCGCCAAGGCGGCCACGACTCCAGGGACGCGATAGTAGATCATCATGAAGACCACGATGGCCAGGAAGGCAACCACACCGGCTTGCACCGTGTCGATCACCGAGTCTTCGCCCAGCGTTGCGGCGACTTCGGTGCTCTGCAGGACGCGCAGGTTGATCGGCAAGGCGCCGGCTCGGAGCTGTCGTCGCAGAGTGAGCGCATCTTCCTCTGACAGTCCATTGATGATGCCGCTGTCGGAAATGACTGCATTGACCGACGGGCTGGAGATCAGCCGGCCATCAACGAAGATTCCCAGCAGTCCGCGGCTCTCGAACAGCCGCCGCGTGATCTGCTCCATCAGCCGCGCGCCTTCGTCATCGAATTCAAAGGTCAACGCCGGCGAACCGCCCTGGTCGATCGTTCTGGAAATCGAGTTGGCAATCAGGTGTCGTCCGGTGAGTTGCACCGTCTCACCTTCGGCGTTGATTCCCACAGCGGGTAGCCAGCGCAAGCCCTCACCGACGATCACATCTTCGTCCGGTGGTGCGATGAAGAATGGGTCGGCGCGACGAACAAAACGGTCGTCATTGAGTGGGAGCGTCGTATCCCAGACATCGTCGATTGCGGCGCCAATCTGCAGCCTGTCCAGTTGTCGCGGCGGCTGTGGCTGCGCCTGATCGATGGAGCGGAATTCCAACAACGCCGTCGAACCAACGAGGTCCGAGGCTTCATCGGCGTCGACTCCGGGAATCTGCGCATTGATCCGGTCCGTGCCGACGACCGTGACTTCCGCCTCAGAGATACCAAAGCCGTTGACGCGCTCTTCGATCACGCGCTGTGATTCAGCCACCGCCTCCTCGAGCGAAGCATCGTCAACATCGAGCGGCAACACGATCTCGGAGATGTTGTCAGGCAGCGGCAGATCGTAGGATTCCGCTTCGAGATCGGCGAGGCGTGGGTTCAGATCGAGGAGCACATCCAGCTCGACGCCCTCGCGCTCAAGAAACTGGTTGAGTGACTCTCCGCGTCGAACGGGCGCGGCCTCGCCGGCGACTTCCAGCGTGATCGAAACGCCGCCGGCCAGGTCGAGACCGAGCCGGAATTCGTCGCGTGTCCAGTCGCCGACGCTGACGCCGCCGCCCTCGGGCCAGGGGATGAAGCTGGGCAAATAGCGATCTGGATTGCCCGGCCAGGATGCCGCAACGGCGAAGGCAGTCAGGATGATGATCAGCGCGAAGACATAGACATCGCGGAATTTGAAGCGTCTGATGAAATCCATCGCCTGAACGGCCGCCCATCAACCGCTGCTGCCCGACGCCATCGGAGCGCGGAGCTTTTCTGATCGCTTAGCGAACTGTATCCCGCTTATGTCGGTTCAGCATAGGTATCAGCGTCGTTGTAATCAGCCAACCAGTGTCCGTGGAGGTCAACAAAGCGGATCGGGTGGCTCGAAGGCCACTTATGGAGAATTCCCTCATATCCGCGCTCCGCCGCTGACTTCTTCACGATTCCAACGTTCGTTTACCACGCTTCGAGATTCCCGCGTCGGAGCGCGGGAATGACGGAAGAGATTGGGGGCGGATCTACCGGGACTCCTGTTCGGCAACATCCTCGGAATCGTCGTCATCCTCATTAGGCTCCGGGCGATCAATCCGCTCAGCGACCGCTCCGGTCCTCGCCCGCACAACGACGTTCTCCGAGAGCCTGAGCAATACGACCATTGGCCCATCCTCCGGCGTCTCCACGCCTTCAACCTCGGCGATCAGACCGCCTCGCGTCAGGACTGTGTCTCCGACACGCAGTTCATTGAGGTCCCGCTGACGCTTGCGCTCTTCTGAGCGGGTCGGACGGATGAAAAACAGATAGAACAACGCCACCACGAGCAGCGTGATCAGAATGACTTCGGTCATTTCATCGTTCTCCTGGTGGCTCCTCGTGGCTCTGAGCGGCTTGCCGTCAGCTTGAGCTCCTCGGCGAGTCTGCGAGCTAACTCACGAGCTTCATGCACATCGGCGATCTCGCCAACTGCTGCGGCCTCGTCAATCTTTGCACGGATTTGCCCTACCATCGGTCCCGGCTCGAGACCGGTTGCCGCCATGATCGCGTTGCCGTCAAGGATTCGACCCGTCTTGTCAGGCCGCCGCGGCTGCCAGGCGATGACCCGTGCGACATGAGCGGCGTAAGCGCCCCAACGCAGTAGCAAGACGTTCGCGCCGGCGGTCGCCAGCGAGTCTGCCAGGAAGAGCCAGCACAATGGGATGGCCGCGTCACCCAGTGCCACGTGGAAGCGATGCAGCGCACGCTCGGTGGGCGGCTTGCCCGGCGAGTTGACCTGACCAGGACGCAGGTGCTGTTCAATCAGGATTTGCACCTGTTCGATCGTCCTGGCCGGAACCCGCAACGCACGCATCCGACTCTGCGCCATTTCCGCCCCAAGCTCCGAATGACCAAAGAAGTGGGTCGACCCATCCGCATCCACGGTCCGAGTCTGTGGTTTGCCGATGTCGTGCAGAAGCGTCGCCAAACGCAGCGGCAACTTCCACTCGTCGAGTCGATCCACGACTTCTTGAACACGGAACAGAGGATCCAACTCGGCCCTGATCGCGGACGCTCTCTTGGCCCGCATCGAGGGTGGCCCTGTTGGGGCTGTCAATCTCGTCAGCCAACGGACCGCGTCAAGCTGATGCCAGAACACGTCACGACGATGAACAGGACGCTGACTCACGGCGCGACACAGCCCCAGTTCAGGAACGATCACGTCCAGTAAACCACTCTGCTCCAGGCGTCGCAGGGCCCAGGGCAATCGGTCGCTGACCAGAATGCGTTGCAGTTCATCCCACTGCCGCTCAGCCGCCGAGCTGGAAATCAGGGCCGAGTCGCGGCGCATGGCCGCTCGAAGCTCAAGATCGGGTCTCCAGTCGCGTTCCGCTTCCAACCGCACGGCGCGGAGCATGCGCAGGGGATCGTCGCGCAACGCATCATCTGTCACTAGTCGCAGCCGTCGATCGGCAATGTCAGCCCGCCCACCAAACGGATCGATCAGGTGAGCGGCAATCTCACCACGCCGAAACTGGACCAGCGGGACAGCCATCGCATTGACCGTGAAGTCCCGACGGCGCAGATCGCGGTCGAGATCATCTTCGTGAAGATCCCAGACATCAATCTGTCCATCTTCCAGCGGGATGCGCCAGATGTCGAAGTGAGCGCTGATCTTCGCGGCAGGCGAGTTGAGCTGTTCGGCTGCGCGATGAGCCCAGTTGCCAGCGTTCGCAACTGCGATATCGAAGTCGAATCGCTCGCTCTTGTCTCCAGCCAAGGCGTCGCGAACCGCGCCTCCGACTACCCATGCGCCATCCGCGTCCAACCCCGACAGCGGCGACGACGAGTCATTCCTCGTCATCAACGTCCTCTTCGTCGTCAACGTCCTCTTCGTCGTCAACGTCCTCTTGGTCATGCTCGATCATCTCGTCCAGCGTCCAGAGCTCGTCTATGGACTGCACGTGGTCGATGTAGACGCGACCGTTGACGTGGTCGATCTCATGCTCCAGACACTGCGCCAAGAGATCATCCTCAGCGCGGACACGAATTTCTCGACCGGAGATGTCCTGCGCCTTCGCCAGGACCCGCGTCGAGCGTGTCACTCGTCCGCGATAGCCGGGCACGCTGAGACAGCCTTCGATCAACTCGCGCTCGCCGCTGCGTTTGACCACCTCGGGATTGACCATCACAAAGGGTCTCTCGCCTGGCATGCCGATCACGATCACGCGCAGCCCGATGCCGATTTGCGGCGCGGCGATACCGACGCCGTGTGCGGCGTTCATCGAGTCGATCATGTCGGCCACCAATGACCGCAACGATGCGTCGAAGTTGCGCACCCGCTTGGCCGGCGTCCGCAGCACAGCGGCGTCGCGAGGAAGCGTTGTGATCGGATGAACGGCCATCGGACTCAACCCGGCTCAGTCCAAGGTGGGGTGGGGTTGGCTGAGTTGCTCCTCGGCGCGACTCTGCCGATCTCGGTCTACGGCGGCCGCGATCTCGGGGTCGGCGAGTGCGAGAATCCGCCCTGCGAGCAGGGCCGCATTGACGGCTCCGGTCCGGCCGATTGCGACCGTCGCCACGGGCACGCCGCGCGGCATCTGGGCCATCGACAGCAAGGAGTCGAGGCCGTCGGTGGCCCAACCCTTCACCGGTACACCGATTACCGGGATCGGCGTCTTGGCCGCGACCGCGCCCGGCAGCGCTGCCGCGCCGCCGGCGGCGGCGATGATCACCTTGATCCCTCGACCCTGAGCTTGGGCCGCATATTCAGCGGTTTCGTCGGGCGTGCGGTGCGCCGAGAGCACACGCGCTTCCCACGAGATACCCAGCGACTCCAGCGTCGAAGCTGTGTTCTTGATCGTGTCCCAGTCCGAGTGCGAACCCATCATCACGCCGACCAGCGGTCCGTCCGTCATAGGGCAAAATTCCTGTTCTCGGGTGCGTACTTGCCTACGTTTGTTGGTCAGTTCACAAGATAACCCTGTGTAATCTGTGGATATGACGACAACGACGCAGATGCCCACCTACGACCCATCCGAGATTGAACCGCGCTGGCGCGAACGCTGGGAGATCGACGGTCTCTACCGCGTCGACAACGACGACCCCCGCCCGCCCTTCTACTTCCTCACCATGCTCCCCTACACCAGTGGCGACCTGCACATCGGTCACTGGTACGCCATGGCGCCTTCGGATGTGGCTGCTCGCTGGCATCGAATGCAGGGCAAGAACGTGTTGTTCCCGCTCGGCTTCGACGCCTTTGGCCTGCCGGCTGAGAACGCAGCGATTACCAACAATATTCACCCCAAGCAGTGGACGTATAGCAACGTCGAGAACATGACGAGTCAGCTCAAGACGATGGGCGCGTCATTCGACTGGAATCGCGAGTTCGCAACCTCCGATCCCGAGTACTACCGCTGGACCCAGTGGTGGTTCCTGAAGTTGTACGAGCACGGCCTGGCTTACCGAGCCGCAGCCGACTGCAACTTCTGCCCCGGTTGCGGCACGGTGCTGGCCAACGAGCAGGTGCAACGCAACGACGAGGGCCTGGGCGTCTGCGAACGCTGCGACTCGATTGTCGAGGCGAAGCAGATGGAACAATGGATGTTCCGCACCACCGCCTATGCCGACGAGCTGCTCAACTTCGACGGAATCGACTATCCCGAACCAATCAAGCTGATGCAGCGCAACTGGATCGGCCGTTCTGAGGGCGCGGAGATTTCCTTCCCGTTAGGCCAGGAAGTTGCCGGTCAAGACCGGATCACTGTGTTCACGACGCGTCCCGACACGCTCTTTGGCTGCACGTTCATGGTGCTGGCGCCTGAGCATCCATTGGTCGCCGAGCTAACCACCGAAGAGCACCGCGCCGATGTCGAGGCATACATCGAGCAGGCGCGCCGCCAGAACGAGATTGAGCGTCAGTCAACGACCAAGGCAAAGACCGGCGTCTTCATCGGCGCCTACGCCAAGCATCCGTTCACCGGCGAGGACATCCAGATCTGGATCGCCGACTACGTGCTGCTCAGCTACGGCACCGGCGCGGTGATGGGTGTCCCCGCGCACGACGAGCGTGACTTTGCCTTTGCCAGCGAGCGCGGGATCCCGATTCCCGTGGTCATTGCCCCGCCCGACTGGGACGGCAACGACCTGTCCAAGGCCTACACCGGTCCAGGTCCAATGGTGAACTCCGGCGAGTTCGACGGCACCGACTGGCAAGCGGGCAAACTGGCAGTGGCCGACGCACTGGACGAGAAGGGTCTCGGCGGACGCACGGTCTCATACCGTCTGCGCGACTGGTTGATCTCGCGTCAGCGTTACTGGGGCGCGCCGATTCCGATGGTGTACTGCGACTCCTGCGGCATCGTCCCTGTGTCTGAGAGCGATCTGCCGGTACTCCTACCCGACGACGCCGAGTTTCTGCCGACCGGCGCGTCGCCGCTGGAGCGGCACGAGGAATTCGTCAACACCGATTGTCCGCAGTGCGGTGAATCGGCGCGTCGGGAGACCGACACCATGGACACCTTCATGTGCTCCAACTGGTACATGTACCGCTATGTCGATCCGCACAATCACCACGCGGCAATCGGCCGCGAAGTGGCGAATCAGTGGCTGCCGATCGACACCTACACCGGCGGCGCTGAACACGCCGTGATGCACCTCTTCTACGCGCGATTCTTCGCCAAGGCGGCCCGTGACATGGGCATCCTCGAGATCGACGAACCGTTCAAGCATCTGTTCAACCAGGGCACCATCACCAAAGACGGCTTCAAGATGTCGAAGTCGCGCGGCAACGTGGTCAACCCCGACGACTGGGTTGGCAAGTTCGGCGCTGACACCGTCCGCCTCTACCTGATGTTCCTCGGTCCCTGGGAGGCCGGCGGCGACTGGGACGACAGCGGTATCTCGGGACAGTGGCGCTGGCTCAATCGCGTCTGGAATCTCGTCCTCGGCGATGTCGACACCGGCGCTGATTCGGCCGGCGCGATCCGTCGGGCGACGCACGCCATGATCGGCAAGGTCACGCAGGACATCGAGCGGTTCCGATTCAACACGATGATCGCGGCAATGATGGAGTTCACCAACGAGCTGCAACGTATCCGCGAACAGGGACCGGTTGACGCTGAGGCCTGGCGAGAGGCGACTGAATCGCTCCTGCTCTGCCTGGCGCCGTCCGCGCCGCACGTGACCGAAGAACTCTGGCATCAGCTCGGCCGCGACGGATCGATCCACGAACAGCCATGGCCCGAGTTCGACGAAAGCCTGGCTCAGGCTGAGACCGTGACCATCGTCGTCCAGGTCAATGGCAAGCTGCGAGAAAAGCTGGCCCTGTCCCCTGGCACCTCGCAAGACGACGCCGAAGCGGCCGCGCGAGCGTCGGCCCGCGTCACCGATCAACTCGATGGTAAGACGCTGCGTCGAGTGATCTGGGTGCCAGACAAGCTGCTCAACTTCGTCGCGAACTGACGACGAACACCGCTGCTTCTCGAGCCCAGATACACTGAGCCTGAGGAGTCGGCGATGCCATTACAGACCATCCGCGCCCGCTATGCAAACGGAGTGCTCACTCCGTTGGAGCCGCTTGACCTGTCAGAGGGCTGCGAGGTCACTGTTGATGTGGCGGTTGACAACGACTCTGGCAGCACGGGGGCGCCCGCACATGATGGCAAGCCCCGGCTCCTCGAGATCATCGATGAAGTTGCCCGCGAGTTTCCGAACGCCTTCGCCGACATGCCACACGACGGGGCGACACACTACAAGCATTATCTGTACAGGCATCCCCGGGACGAGGACTGATGCCTGCCGCCTTCGCGGACGCCGGCTTCTGGATCGCGCTACTCGACGATGAGGATCCCCTCAATGCCCGTGCGACAGCATTGACCGTCCGGCAGCCTCCACTGAGCATCGTGACATCAGAGATGGTTTTGGTCGAAGTCTTCAATCACTTCAGCCGGTCGGGACCGCGAGGCCGACTGGCGGTCAACAGCTTTGTCGCGAAGCTCATCGGGGCCGATGAGGTTGAGGTCGTGCAGCAATCGTCAGAGCAATTCCGGGTGGCAGCCACACGCTACGCAGACCGGCCGGACCAACGCTGGAGTCTGACAGACTGCTCCAGCTTCCTCATCATGGAAACGCAGGGCATCGAACAGGCTCTCGCCTACGACCGCGACTTCATCCAAGCCGGCTTCAACGCTCTCCTCCGAGACGAATCGGACTCCGGCCAATAGTCGTATGGTCCAACTCCATCTCCCCGCCTACGAGGGCCCGCTCGATCTCCTGCTTGAACTGATCGAGTCGCACAAGCTCGACATCTCCGAACTCTCCCTGGCTCAGATCGCAGACCAATACCTCGCCCAGGTTGCCGCGATGTCGCCTCCCGACTGGGAACTCAGTTCAGATCAGGCCGATGCGCTGGCCGCGTTCATCAGCATTGGGGGCAGGTTGGTGCTGCTCAAGGCTCGGCAACTGTTGCCGCCGAGCCAAGAAGCGCTCGAAGATGACGAGTCCGCCGACGACGCGCGCGAGCTGGTCGAGATGGCGCAGGCATACAAGCGCTATCGCGATGGCATTGCCCAACTCGGTGAACGCGACCGCGAACGACTACGCTCGTTCACGCCGATCACGCCCCCGCAACTTGAGCAGACTCTTCCGGTTGGCATGTCCGACAGTCTCACGCTGGAAACGTTGGCGCGGATCGCGCAGGAAGTCCTCGATCGGGCGGCAGAACGACAGGCGCAAGAAGATGAGGCTCACGACGCCGCCATCGAACGGCAGCGCATCACCGTGCGTGAACGCGCCGCCGATCTGCGTGCTCGGTTGTTCAGTAGTCACGCGGTCTCGTTCCGTGCCTGGATCTCGACAGCGCAGTCAAGACTGGAGCTGATTGTCTCGTTCATGGCCGTCCTCGAGTTACACAAGTCGCTGGCAATCGAGTTTGAACAGCAAGAAGACTTTTCGGACATTCTGATCACCGAGCTGCCCGATGCGCCCGACTCTGCCTGGGCAGCAGCGGAAGCCACCTCGTTCGACGAGTAAGCCCTATCCGCCAAGGCTGCTGATACTCTGAGCTTCCAGGCTTGAGCGTGCGAGAGAGACCGAACAGGGTGGTGAACGGGTGGTGACTGAGCTCGCACGCTGGGAATTGCGCCGAGCCGCGCTGGGGCGACCAACTGCCGTCACGATCGGCGTCTTTGACGGCGTCCACCTCGGGCACCAGACTGTGCTCAAGCATGTGGTGGAAAGCGCCAACAGCGACGGTCTGGCCTCGGCGGCGATCACCTTCCATCCACATCCGCGACAAGTGCTGCGCCCCGACCTGACGACCGAATACGTGACCTCGCTGGAGGATCGCCTGTCACTGATCATGCGCACAGGACTGGACGGCGTTGCCACCGTCTCATTCACGTCCGAGTTCGCACAGACCGACGCCGGCGACTTTGTGCGGATGTTGGTCGAAGAGTTTAACCTCGCCCGTCTGATCATCGGCGAAGACTTCGCGCTCGGTCGGCAGCGAGGCGGTGATCCCGAGACGCTGGCCGCACTTGGCCGGGAACTTGGCTACGAAGTCGAAGTCATCGAACTGCTGACCAACGACGCGACGACCAAGGTCTCTTCCACCGAAGTTCGCAACGCCCTGGCCGACGGCGATGTCACGCTCGTGAGCGAGTTGCTCGGGCGGCGCTTTGCCTTGCACGGTCCGGTGGTGGTGGGATTCGAGCGAGGCCGGTCTATCGGCTTTGCCACCGCCAATGTCGCGATCGGGAACGACCGCGCTATTCCGGCGCCCGGCGTCTACGCGACCATCGCGCATCTCAAGTCGGGACCGATGCCGTCGGTCACCAACATCGGCATGCGACCGACCTTCGACGACGGTGGCGGGCTCTCGATCGAGTGCCACATCATTGACTTCGACGAAGACATCTACGGGACCGACCTACGTGTCGAGTTTGTCCAGCGCTTGCGCGGCGAGCGCAAGTTCGATGGCATCGATGCGCTGGTCGCACAGATCGGCAACGACCGCGACACCGCTCGCGAGCTACTGGCCAGCATGTCTATCGGAACAGACCAATGAGCGACCAAATCCCCACTGAAATCGCCGCGGAAGTCGAGCGTCAGCACGCGTTGATCATGCGCGGCACGGCCTATGGAGACGAAGGCACGCGACGCGTGATGGATCGCGAGCTACGCCAACGCTTGACCGAATCATTGATGGAGAAACGACCGCTGCGCGTCTACCTGGGCGTCGATCCAACCTCGCCTGACTTGCATATCGGTCACTGCGTCACGCTGCGCAAGCTGGCGCTGTTTCAGCAACTTGGACACCAATCGATCCTGCTGATCGGCGACTTCACAGGACTCGTCGGCGATCCCTCGGACAAGGACTCGCTCAGGCCAATGCAAGCGGCCGAGATCCTCAACCGCAACGCCGCCACGTATCGCAAGCAGGCCTACAAGCTGCTCGACCCTGAGCGCACCGAAGTCCGACGCAACAGCGAGTGGCTGGGCGAGATGTCGTTCGGCGACGTTGTCCACCTGGCCTCGAACTTCACGGTCCAGCAGTTCACCGGCCGTGACACGTTCAAGAATCGGATCGACGGCGGCCAACCCGTCTATGTCCACGAGTTCATGTACGGACTGATGCAGGGCTACGACGCGGTCGCGCTCAAGGCCGACATCCAGCTCGGCGGCACCGACCAGACCTTCAACATCATGTGCGGACGCACGCTGCAGGAGCGGCAAGAGCAGAACGCGCAGATTGCCGTACTCACGCCCATCCTCGTCGGCACGGACGGCAAGCAGCGCATGTCCAAGAGCACCGGCAACTACATCGGCATCGACGAACCGGCCGACAGCCAGTACGGCAAAGCGATGTCAATACCCGATGAGGCAATCGTGCGCTTCTTCGACTTCGGCACAAACCTCGCCGACGACGAGGTCGACCAGATCGAAGCCGATCTCAAGTCGGGCGCGCTCAAACCCATGGACGCAAAACGCCACCTCGCACGAGCCATCGTCTCAGAATGGCACGGAGAAGAGGAGGCAGTCGCCGCCGAAGAGCGTTGGACCCGTACCTTCTCGCAGCGCAGCGTCCCCGAAGACATCCCGGAGGTCACCATCGACTTCGCCGGCGCAGACCAACTCGAAGTCTCGCTGCCGATCTTCCTCCACGAAATCGGCGCTGCAGCAAGCCGCGCGGAGGCAAAGCGACTCGTCACCCAAGGAGCCGTCCGAATCGACGACGAAGTAGTCAAAGAACAGGCCGTCGAGATTCGCAACGGCGCGGTGCTGCGAGTCGGCCGTCGCAAGTGGTACCGGATCGTCCCAGCCTGAGGCGTCTCCCCGTCCCCGCCCCCGAGCGGGCACCCGCTTGGGGCCACCGCGCGCCAACGAATAGCCTCCCCACATGGAAACGTTCGAGTACCCGATCAGAATCGCCGACCTCGACCTGGTACATTCCCGTCGAATCGAAGCAACCGTTAACTCTGGCGCGTTCTTCACAATCGCACCGTCAAAACTCCTGCGAGAACTCGCCATAGAGCCGACCGGAACGCGTCAGTGCCGAATGGCCGACGGCAGTACGCGTGAGATGGTCATCGGAAATGCTTACGTGACGATCGATGGCGGCAGCGTCTTAACAATCGTCGCATTCGGCGATGACAACGAACCATTGCTGCTCGGCAAGTACACCCTGATCGGCCTCGCGCTCGCAGCGGATCCCGCCGGGCGGCGTCTCGTCTCCCTCGAACCGCTGCCGCTGTAGCGCCCACCACCCGTTAGCCTCCGAGAACAGCCATTTGCGGTCTGGGACCTCCCAGATAAGTCCCTGGCCCACGCCGCGGAACAGAGGAATCTAGATGGGTGAGATGAAACTCGGTGTCGCTCGAAGGCACCTCAAGAGACTTGCCGACGAAGTAGAGCATCGAGAGGGCCGAAACAGGCGCGGGCATGGTACGGGCGACGCACTCCGGCAGTTGTCTGCCTACTCGTCCAACCAGCTTGTCTTGATGGGCAGAAGGTACCACTGGGTGTTCGATTTGGCCGATCCCGAGCTGGAGCGAATGAGAAAGGATGACATTCATCGCGACAGCGACGACCTCGCTGCGTTCGAGCGCCTCGTGGACTATCACAGCGGATACCGAGAGGTAGCTTTAGGCGCAGATAAGCCTTGTGCGTGCGAACGAAACGACTTTGGAGAACTTCCTAGGGCCGAGTTTGATGTCTGGACGGAGAAACTATGGTGCACAATCTGTGACCACTTCCTCGAAGAAGATGATGAGGAAAGGCTAGACCCTGACGATGTGACTTTCTTCAGGCACAAGCGCTACAACCTCGAGGAGAGAATGGAAATGGAGGCACCAAGTGCATCCGAACGGAGCAAGAGGAAGAAGGGACTCCTGAAGAGGCTGATTGGCCTCTGAGGGCTAACCCCCTTCGTTCGCAAGCATCCAAGACATCTCCACAACCATCGGAGGCTCCCTTATGACCGTCACCCTAGACTGGCTCGGCTGCGCGACCTTTCGACTCCAAGTCGATGACACCGTGATCATGCTCGACGCGTACATCGACCGCGTCCCGTCCGCTCCTGACGTCGGACTCACCGCTGCCGACATCTCCCGCGCCGACGCGGTGCTGGTCGGACACTCACACTTCGATCACATCGCCGGGGCAGAGGTCATCGCCGCCAACACCGGCGCTCCGGTGATCGGCTCCAACGAGTCTGCGCGTGTCCTGATTGAGGCAGGTATCTCCGAAGACCTACTGCTCCGCTCCCAGGGCGGCGAGCGCCACCGAATCTCAAAAGACATCACCATCGAGGTGTTCCCCAGCCTGCATTCCTGCATCTGGACGCAAGGATCGTGGGATCCGGGCAAAGTCGTCCTCGGCCAATACGGGTTGACTGAGGAGGAGCGCTGGGGCAATCGACGCACGATCGACATCGGCGGTTCGCTCGGCGAGCGCTCGCAAGACCTTGGCGATGAGGTCCAGGCCCAGATGGTTGACCACGTCGCCACCTGCCTCGGCTCTAACGACACTGGCGGCGCGCTGGCCTACCTGATCGACACGCCCTACGGCTCGATCTTCTATCACGACACCTCAGGCTGCTGGACCGGCGTGGTGCAGAATATGCGACCAGACGTCGCAATCGTCGCCATGGCCGGGCGGCCCAACATCGACGGCGAACCGATCCAGGGATCGCTAGCCCAGTTCGTCGGACGCATGTCTGACATGCTGCGCGCGCCGAGAATCGTGCTTGGTCATCACGACGACTGGATGCCGCCGATGACACACGACATGACCGGCCCCGACTCCCTCGCGCCGGTCAAGAACGAGCTCAACCACGTCGTGCCCCGCTCCGAGCTGCTTGACATTCCGCTCGGCGGACGGATCGGGCTCTACTGATGGCCGCAAGAACTCCCAGATTCGGTCTGATCTACGACTTCCGCAATCCGCCCCAATGGCGCAAGCCCTGGGCTGAGTTCTACGACGAGATCCTGGACGAGATCGTCTACGCCGAGGAGCTGGGCTACGACCACATTTGGATCACCGAGCACCACTTCATCGACGACGGATACACGCCATCCGTGCTGCCCATCGCTGCAGCAATCGCCCGTTTGACGAAGCGAGTCAGAATCGGCACCTGGGTCCTGCTGCTGCCCTTGCACAACGCGATCCGCGTCGCCGAGGATGCCGCCACTGTCGACATCCTTTCCAACGGACGCCTCGATCTCGGCGTCGGGCTTGGCTACAAGATCGAGGAGTTCGAGGCCTTCGGCGTCAACCGCCGACATCGCGCGAGCATCATGGACGAGTCGCTCGAGATCATCACCCGCACGATGGCCGGCGAATCAGTCACGCTCGACGGTCGGCACTACCAGGTCAAGGACGTGAAGATCACCCCGCCGCCGCTCCAGCAGCCGTTCCCGCTCTGGGTCGGCGCGCGCTCCGAGGCTGCCGCCCGCCGCGCGGCCCGATTCAAGGCCAACCTCATGATCGTCGCCGACCGCCCGGTCTACGAGGCCTGGGCCAACGCGCTGCGCGAGCAGGGCGACGATCCGTCCGAGTTTGAAGTGCTGCTCTCCGCCGGCGGCTACGTCTCTGACGATCCCGAAGCGCTCTGGGAAGAGCTGAAACCGCACCAGCGCTACCTCCGCGACACCTACGGCAAGTGGTACAGCGACGCCTCCGACCTCGGCGAGCAGGACCCGCTCGGTCAGTTCCTCAACGACACCGACGAGGATCTGCGCGCGCGTTTCGTCGCCGGCACACCGGAAGAAGTCGCGGAGGCCATCGAGCGCACCCTGGATTGGATCCCCGCCGATCACATCATCACATCGCCAGTGCCGCCGGGCGCATCAAGAGACTTGGCGAGACGCAGCATCGAACTCTTCGCCCAAGAGGTGATGCCCAGATTTCGCTAGCGAGGGTTCGGTAGCATGTGCCAAACTCAATCGACGCGAGCAGTCATGGGGAGGCCAAGATGAAAGTCAAGATCGACACCAGCCTCTGCGAGGGCCACGCCAAGTGCATGGAAGCCACCGAGGTCGTATTCGAAGTCCGCGACGACGATCTCTCCCACGTCCTAGTGGATGAGGTCCCCGCCGAAGAAGAAGCCAACGTCGCCAGAGCCGTCAGAACCTGCCCCCGCGCCGCCATCTCCGTCGAGGGCTAGCGCCCACCAACCACCTCCACACCTCTCCCCCACGTGCGAGGGGAGATGAGGCATCCCTTCTCTCCTCTCCCTCACGTGCGGGGAGAGATGAGACCTCCCCTTTCCCCTCTCCCTCACGTGCGGGGGAAGATGAGGCATCCCCTTTCCCCTCTCCCCCCCTTGCGGGGGGAGATGCCGAAGGCAGAGGGGGGATCCCCTGCCTCCACCACCTCGGACACGTCCTAGCCTGCAGCAATGGCAACCCACGAATCCACGCTCAATGTTGCGCTGGGTGAAGTACTCGGCGGTCTGCGCCCGCACAGTTGGCGCGTCCATGCCGAGGAAACTCGAACCCTCCAGGATTCACTCAAACGACCCGACATCCTGATCGAGGAAGCGTCGCAGTGGCAGGTCGTGATCGAGGCGGAACGCACGAGCCGCCCCAGCGCCGAGCAGGACGCTCGCGACCGACTGGGCAAGATTGTCAACGAGACCGGCAAGCCGATTGAGGGCGTGATCGCCCTCGTCTATCCATCTGAGCTCTGGGAAATCGACGGACCGGAACTGCGGCAGACGCTTCGCACAACGAACGGTCTGGAATACGTCTTGCTCACACGCACGTTCTAGATAGACTACACTCTTGGCATGGCTGATTCGACACTTATGGCAACCGGCCGCGAATCCGAGCAGTGCTCGCCTCCCTCCGAGTCTCCTAACGGAGGAGCAATAGCCGAGCGTCGCGCCCTACACGATCGTTTCGCCTCACGACTCGTTGTCAACCCCGAACTGACACGCAAGATCGTCTCTCACCAGGGAAACAAGACTGCTCCAGGGTTCCGCTGGCTGAAATACAAAGAGAGCTTCTCTCACACTCTGGTCGAACGCTGTCTTGAAGCGGTTAATCCCACAGCTGTGCTCGATCCGTTCGCCGGACTCGGTACGGTGCCGCTGATCGCGGCGGGACGCGGCGCCAGTGCGAGAGGAATCGAGATTAGTCCGGTTGGCGTAGCCGCCGGAAGAGCTATGGCGATTGCTGCCAATGGTCTGGATCGGGCAACCTTTGAAAGTGCCGCCAATGACCTGCGGGATTTTGTCGCATCTGACAGTGAGGCGCCGTCGGAGTTCGCGTTCCCTCATGTGCGGATCACCGAGAAGGCCTTTTCTGACAACACCGAACGTGCTTTGTCACGCGCCCGCCAGTATCTCGCTGGTGTCGATGATCCGCAGCTCAAGGCCATGCTGGATCTCGCTTGTCTGAGTGTGCTCGAACAAGTCAGCTATACGCGCAAGGATGGTCAGTACCTCCGATGGGACAATCGATCGGGACGCCCCCTACGAGCTCGCCTTGACAAAGGTCACATTCCAACCTTCCCTGAGGCATTGGCCGCGCGTTGCTCAGAAATTGCGGACGACATCCAGCCTCTCAAAGACCGCCTCGGCGGTGGACACCCCAATCTTCTGGTTGGATCCTGCCTAGAACTCCTTGCGCGATTGGAAGACAACTCTCGAGACATGGTCTTAACCTCGCCGCCATATGCCAATCGCTATGACTACACGCGCACTTACGCCCTTGAACTTGCTTGGCTTGACTACGATCAGGCAAAATTCGCATCGCTCAGACAGCGAATGCTCTCCGCGACCGTCGAGAACCACTCGAAGCGCGCAGCCCTCTGCGAACGTTATTCAGGCAGGCCCGTGATAGGTGCCGCCCAGTCCATGTATGACCAACAGGGCGCTCTGCAAGAAGTCCTCGACCTCCTACGTAGCGTCGTTCATGAACTTGGTAATCGACATGTCATTCGCCTGCTAGAGGGATACTTCTTTGAGATGGCGCTGGTTATCGCAGAGTTGGGACGGATTGTCCGTCCAGGAGGCACAATCGTCATGGTCAATGACAATGTGCGCTACCATGGGGAGGAAGTCCCCGTCGACCTAATCCTGAGCGAATTTGCGGAGAATGCTGGCTTTCGCTGCGACCGCATCGACGTCTTGCCACGTGGAAAAGGCAACGCGAGCCAGCAGATGGGCCGCTTCGGGCGCAAGGAAATCCGCAAGTGCGTCTACTGGTGGACGAGAACCAATGGCTAGTCGCAGAGACGCCATCTTCCGATCAACTCTGATGGACGAACGAATTCGCCAGCGCACCGACGTCGCACTAAGAACATGGCTTGAGGAGTATGGCGGAGCGCTTGACTATTTCCCACTTGATGCCCTGATGATCAGCGAAGAAGCGTGGGAGTACATAACTGGTTCCAGCACAGAGCCTCGAATGGTCTTTGCGCACCCCTCTCTTTTACGTGAGAACCCCACGCTTTCCGCCTACTACCGAGGAATCGCGTTGTTGTCGCAAAAGAGAGTCAGCGACCTGGCGACAGGGGTCGCCAACTGGGAGGATCCTGACAAGCAATCGCGCGTCAGCGAGGAGAGAAGCATCGCCGTCTCGCGTCTGTATAACGCCGTCATTTCCTCCATCATTGAAGGCGCGACCGATTGGTCTGTCGAGAACGGCTATCGCAATATCATTGCTACAATGGGAATAGGCTTGGACGGCGCGATACGTAATGTGGTGGGTCAGGACGCTGAGCGGAACATCAAAGACAAGATCGAAGCTTGGCTCGTAAGTGCGGACTTGATCGAGGCGTATGACAGCGATGAAAAAACTTACGAGTTACCGAACAACTACTTCATGAGATACAGTTCCGAACCCGACATTGAGTTCAGTCGCACCGTAGAAGGTACCCGAAGGGTCATTGCCACAATAGAGATCAAGGGTGGCAAGGATCCTGCAGGAGCGTTGGAGAGGCTCGGTGCAATTCTCAAGAGTTTTGAAGAGACTCCGCCCGGTTGCACGAACATGCTCATTGCTGGAGTGATCACATCCGTAATGGAGGAACGGCTGATCCAGGCAGGAATCATCAACCGCTTTTTGCTTGACAACCTAACCAGCGACAGCAAGAAGTGGTCAGAATTCCTGAATGAAGTCTTCCATCACACTGTCCGAATCACCGATGCTCCCATCAGCGAGGAGCAAGTCAGCCAGCAATCAGACGGTTGAGGCAGTACTGTCGCCCGGCGGCCCCATCGACCCGATCCGCCGAAAACTCGCCCGAGAACCCCAAATCCACGAAGGCAAGAAGTCCCGCGTTGTCTTCATAGCAGACGGCGAGCGTTCCGAACCTAGAACGGATAGACGGTAACACCTGTATGCTGGTCTCATGGCGACGATGAACTCCTGCTCCGTTTGCGTCAAGCCTTCCGCTCGATGGGCGCCGAAGAGGCCGCCAGTGTGATCGACGAAGAATACGTCGGCCGCAGCTTCTTCGAAGCGCGAATGAACCAACAGACGGCCGAACTGCGTGGTGAAATGGCGACGTTACGCGAGGAACTGCGTCGGGAGATGGCCGAACTCCGCAACCAGATCCTGCTTGGCGCCCTCCTGATCGCAGGCGTCGCGGTGGCAGTCCTGTCAGTAGTCATCGCCGTCTTCGACTGAACGTCGCACCCGCTCACCCGAGAACCCCAAATCCACGAAGGCAAGAAGTCCCGCGTCGTCTCCACCAACCACGGCGAGAAATCGGTCAAACGCACCGACCGCGGCTAAACCGGTCGGCCAGACCCTAACCTGTCGCCGCAGCCACACATCCGCCTCATCCGATCCACCGTGCGTTACAGTACACTTGTTCTGTATCAACGCCAGCAAGCGGAGGCCGCCGTGCAACACAACCTGTCGACACCGCCACCGACCGCCGTTCTTCGGCCGGCGCCCCTCGCCGTTCGGACATGCAGCCCCAACCTGAAAAAACCCGAAAAAACCTGAAAGAACCTGAAAGCTCAAATCCACGATCTTCAGCAATGCACTGGAAATTCATCCGCTCGAACGCCACAGAAAAAAGTTCGCTGAAAAACCTGAAAGTGGCCGTCGGTTCCCGCCAAACAGCGCACGATTCTCGCACAGCGATCACCCAATCCCGTACCGGTCCGCGCAAAATCGAACAGAATCGAACAAAACCGAACAAGAATCCGCACGATCCGCTGCCCACGACAGCAAATCAGCCCGTCTGGACGGATAATCTGCTTCTGCAACTCGGAACAACGCCGAATCGCCGCCCCCGAGCGCTTACCGCACCGTCACGACCACCTTGACCGGCTGGCCCTCTTCGACGTGGACTCTCCAACCCCAGACGTCGGAGTCGGCGAAGGTGTAGACGTCTCGGCGGGGGGATGTGCCACTTGTCTTCCCCGCTGTAGCCGCGAACGATGAAGGATCTATGCAAACGCTGAGTTCACGAACAGGTATGCAAGGCCACCAAACAGGCCAACAGGTGCAATACCGAGCACAGAGAGGCGTGCCGGATGGAGAACAGCATCTCCATCACTGTATGCCAGAGAGTCGGCGCCTACTGCGCGCGGTAGCGCACCATCTGCCGCTTGATCCCGCCAACATGAAGCGAACTGGGAACCATCTCGGGCTCGCCGGCCAACTCAAGATCGGGCAGGATCGGCAGCAGCGAGTGGAAGATCGATCGCATCTCCCAGCGGGCAAGGTTCGCGCCGAGGCAGAAGTGCTCGCCGTAGCCGCCAAAGGCGAAGTGGTCGTTCGGGTCGCGGCGGATATCGAACTTGTAGGGATCCGGGAAGACCTCTTCGTCGCGATTCGCCGAGGGATACCAGATGACAACCGAATCGCCCTTGCGAATCTGTTGGCCGCGAAGCTCAAGATCCTGTGTGGCCGTGCGCTGGAATTGAATCACGATTGATGTCCAACGCAGAATCTCCTCGACGGCGGAGGGAACCAGCTCGGGATTGGCCACCAGATCTTCAAGCTGATCGCGGTGGTCGATCAAGGCCTTGATCCCGCCGGTAATAGAGTTCCGTGTCGTTTCATTGCCGGCGCCGAGCAACAGGCGGAAGTACGAGGAGATCTCGCGCGGAGTCAGCTTCTGTCCGTCGATGTCGGCGCGGAGCAGGTCGCTGAGCAGGTCATCACCCAAGCCGCTCGCCTGTCGATCCCTGACGAGGTTCTCGTTGTACAGGTTGAACTCAAGATTGACGCGACGGATGGTCTGTTCGCGATCTTCACCGGGCAGGCGGAACTCGGGATCGGCGGCGCCGATGCCGGCTTCCGTCCAGTGGAAGATCTTGTCCCAGTCTTCCTCGGGCACGCCGCCCATGTCGCAGATTGCAGCGACGGGAAGTTTGGCCGTCAGTTCGTGTACGACATCCACTGCCGATCTGGAACCGCGGTCGGTAAAGTCGGCAACGATCGAGTCGGCGAAGTCTGAGACGTAGTTCTCGGCCATCTCGCCGAAGTGATCCTCGAGCTTCTTCATCATCCGCGGCGTGAAGTGGTGCGCCACGAGCTTGCGATGCTGCCGATGCTCGGGCGGGTCCATGAAGATGAAGTCGGGCGGATCGGATGGGTGTCCGCCGTAACGGTTGGCGTTGATCTCGCGACCACGCTCGCCGATGCCGATCGACTCGGTGTCGTTGATCCGCAGGATCTGCGTGTTGGAGAAGAGTTCCGGGTGTGAGGAGATGTAGCGGATGTCGGCATGCTTGGTCACCGCCCAGAACGGCTCGAAATCTGGCCGCTGATACCAGTAGACCGGCGCCTCGCGTCGCAGGATGTCCCACGCCTCCCACGGGTAGCCATAGTCGACGTACAGCGACGTGTCGGTGATGTTCAGGGTGTCAAGCGTCAACGCGGGTCGTTCAGCGGTAACCATTCGAGTCCTCCATAGTGATCCCTGTCCCAAGGATCACTGTGAAGATACTGGTTCCGAGCCAGCGAGTGAAACTCACGCAGGGCGGTAGCGGACTATTTGGCGCTTGATGCCTCCGACATAGAGGAAGCCGATCACGTGCTCAGGGTCGGCGGTGAGCTCAAGTTGCGGCAGGATCGGTCGCAGTGCGTGGAAGATGGCCAGAATCTCGCAATCGGTGAATCTTGCTGCCATACCAAGACGCCTACGGCGCTTCAGTGACGATGACGAACTCAATACGACGCAAATCCTCGTCCAGTTCGAAGAAGACCAGGAGAGGAACCGGCTACAGGATGCGGGTACACCAGAGATTTGCGATCATGTGTTCTTGTGGCCAAATCGCCTGAGGTCCACCATACGCCGTGAAAATCAGGCCCTCGATCTGCTCGTCCAGCCGACCATGGCTCTCTGCCAAGATGTCTACTTGCGATTGAAATTCCTCGGAGACAAGGACTTCCCATCCCTCTCCATACGCCATGCCTATTGGCGCTCCTGGCGTTTCGCGAGGTACTCTTTGGCAATCTCCAACGCAAACTCTTCAGTTTCTTGGTCGATTGGCTCGGGATTCATCCACGCTGTCTCATACGGGATCTGCTCCCGCTCTCCTGCGGCCAGCCAACCTGGCTCGCGATGGGAGTAGTCCGAGACCTCACGAGCCGACTTCCCCCAGAAGAACCGAATTACCTCGTCAATCACATTCCGCTCATCCGGTGAGAACATCTCAGGATTCGATGCTTCTCCACTCGTGAGGCTCAAGCGTTTCTGCACCCGATTGAAGTAGGACTTCTCCTTCAGAGCTATGCGACCTTGAGTGATGAGTTCTTCTCTCGCTGGCAACAACTCCTTCGGAGCGGGGCCTTCCGAGAGTCTCCGATAAGTGGCGCCACTGATCGGTCGACCGAGCAGCCGATAGGCGTCGAAGTCGGAGTAGTAGAGGATCTTGTTGAGCTTCACTGCACCGAACGACGGGTCCTCTCTGCAGCGCTCGGTGATGTAAACGATGAGCTCCTTGAACCTGTCCGCATCAAAGTCGAAACTTCTCAACTTGGGTTCGCGCTTCACGTCTACCTCCTTCCACTCTGAGACACTAGGGACCGTACCTCGATTAAGCAGGGCGGTAGCGGACCATCTGACGCTTGATGCCGCCGACATGGAGGAACCCGATCACGTGCTCAGGGTCGGCGGTGAGCTCGAGTTGCGGCAGGATTGGTCGCAGGGCGTGGAAGATGGCTCGCATTTCCCAACGCGCGAGGTTTGCGCCGAGACAGAAGTGTTCGCCGTAGCCGCCGAACGCGAAGTGATCGTTGGGGTCGCGGCGGATATCGAACTTGTAGGGATCCTCGAAGACATCCTCATCACGGTTGGCCGACGGGTACCATAGCACGACCGACTCGCCCTTGCGGATCGTCTTGCCGCGCAACTCGACATCCTCGACGGCTGTGCGTTGGAACTGGATCACGATTGAAGTCCAGCGCAGAATCTCCTCGACTGCCGACGGCACGAGCGACGCATCATCCACAAGCATCTGCAACTGCTCGGGATGATCGATCAACGCCTTGACGCCACCCGATATCGAGTTTCGCGTTGTCTCGTTGCCGGCGGCGAGCAGCAGGACGAAGTAGCCGTGAATCTCGGCCGGCGAGAGCTTGCGTCCATCGACTTCGGCGCGCAGCAAGTCACTGAGCAGGTCGTCGCCCAGATTCTTCTTGCGCTCTTCAATCAGATTGTTGTTGTAGTGGAACCACTCGACCGAGATCCGGGTCGTGGCCTGGCCTGGCGTCTCTCCGGGCAAGCGGTACTCGGGGTCGTCCGCGCCGACCAGCACCTCGGTCCATTCGAAGATCTGATCCCAGTCTTCCTCGGGCACGCCGCCCATCGAGCAGATCGCCGCAACGGGCAGCTTGGCCGAGAGTTCGTGAACGACATCAACAGCCGACTTGGAACCTCGTTCGGCGAAATCGGCGATGATCTTGTCGGCGAAGTCGGAAACGTAGTTCTCCGCCATATCGGCGAAGTGATCTTCGAGCATCTTCATCATCCGCGGCGTGAAGTGTTTCGCCACCAGGCCGCGATGCTGTCGATGCTCGGGCGGGTCCATGTAGATGAAATCGGGCGGATCGTCGGGGTTGCCGCCGGTGCGATTGGCGCCCTGTTGACGCTGACGCTGCGCCGAGCCCAACTTCGACGCTCGATTGAGGCGCAGCATCTGCGTGTTGGAGAAGAGTTCGGGATGCGAGGAGATGTAGCGAATGTCAGCGTGTTTGGTAATCGCCCAGAACGGCTCGAATCCCGGCCGCTGATACCAATACACAGGCGCTTCCGCACGCAGGACGTCCCATTCGGCCCAGGGATAGCCGAAATCTCGGTAGCGATCCGCGTCGGTGATGTCGAGCGTGTCGACGCTCAGTGCTGGGGCTTCTGCGATCACCATGTCTGCTCCTCCACGAGGTGTAGCTCTGAAAATGTGACTTGAAACACAGAGTAACGTCGTCGCTCTAGAATCTGAACGATTTGAAACCGAGCGGCGATCAATCAGGCTCAGAGACGATGCAGGAGGCGACCGATGGCCGATGTCATGCGACCGGACGGCACCACGATTCACTATGAGGTCTTTGGCGAGGGCAACAGCGAGATTCCGTTGCTGCTCTTCGCACCTGGCGGCGTGAACTCGGAGATTGGGTTCTGGCGGCGCTCGATCATCAATCCGATCGAATCGTTCACGGACGAATTCACCGTGATCGGCATGGATCAACGCCACTGCGGTCAATCGAAGACCGGTCTCACCGCATTCAGCTACGACGAAGCAATGAAGGACCAGATTGCCGTGCTGGACGATCTCGGGGTTCAGCGAGCTCACGTGATGGGCGGCTGTATCGGCTGCGCTTACGCGCTACGCATTGCTGACCAGGCCCCAGCCCGCGTCGCCGGCGTGATCATGCAGGATCCGGTCGGACTCGACGAGACCAACTCGCCCGAGACGTTCTACGACATGTTCAACCCCACGATGCGGCTGTGTCGGGCCGAGGGCCTGGAAGCAGTGATCGAGGCTGCGCAGCGAGATCCGATCTTCATGCAACACAACGAGGGCGGTCCATTTGCGCAGCGCATCCACGACGAACCGCTCTTCGCCGACGCGCTGCGCAGCATCCGTCGCGAGGGCTATATCGCACTCGTCGTCGAGTTTCGCGACGGTATGTGGCCGATCAATCCGCCCTACTTCGCCGTCAACGAGGTCGCGGTGCAGCGGACGTACTCGCCAATGCTCGTGATTCCAGGCGCCGACCCATTCCATCCCACAGGCATCGGTCAGCGAATCTGCAACGAGGCTCCAAACGCGCGCTGCCTCGATGTCGACGCCCGCTCTCCAGAGAAACTGCCAGCCACACTCGACGCCATTCGCCAGTTCATGCGCGACTGCAGCTAGGTGCACGCGTCAAGCGGAGACCTCTGCAAGCCTGCCTAGTTTGCAGGAATAGGCTCGTCATACCCGTGCTTGCCGCGGGTATCTCGCTGATTCGACCACGGACGTCTTTTCTGGACGCGGCGAGATTGCCGCGACGGAGCGCGGCAATGATGGGATGGAGGCTCTTGCAAGGGTCTCCGTCAAGCGCGGGTATGACGAGCATCATTCTTAGTGACACCGGTACTGCGTGAAGACATAGAGTGAATCAAACACCCTTCAACGCAAAGGACTATGACAAGTGCAGTACGAGATTCTCCACCGACCTTCTTATGCCCTGGGACGCATTGAATTGGCCTCAGGCGAGAAGCTACAGGCCGAGGCTGGGGCGATGGTCTCGATGTCGGCGAGCATCAAGATCGAGACGGAGATGAAGGGTGGGCTGTTGGGTGGACTCAAGCGGTCGGTGTTGGGCGGCGAGAGTTTCTTCATCAACACGTTCACTGCTGAGCAGTCGGGGGAAGTCACGATCGCGCCAGGACTGCCCGGCGACATCCAGGCGCTGGAGATGAACGGCGGTTCTGTTCTAGTTCAGTCCGGGTCTTTCCTCGCGGCGACGACCGATGTCGAGGTCGACACTTCCTGGAGCGGCGCGAAGGGGTTCTTCTCCGGCGAGGGTCTGATCCTGCTCCGCTGCAGCGGACACGGTCTGCTGTTCCTCTCCAGTTACGGTGCAATCCACCTCAAGGAACTCAATGTCGGCGAGGAGTACACCGTCGACTCGGGTCACATGGTCGCGTTCGACGAGTCGGTCAAGTACAGCGTCGGACGCTCGGGCGGCTGGAAAACGACCCTGCTTTCGGGTGAGGGCCTGGTCTGCAAACTCGAGGGTCCGGGCCGCTTCTACATGCAGACACGCAGCCAGGATGCCTTCCTCAGTTGGCTGTTGCCGAAGATTCCCAAGCAGTAGGGCCCGCTTCGGTTCTTCATTTCTCTTCGCTGGCCCGTCGTAGCCTGCGTAGATGGAGCCTCTCACCTTCGTCGCGCTGATTGGCGTCGGTATCGCCGTTGGCGTCTATGCGACGGCGGTAGGCGCGGGCGGCGGGTTTCTGTTTGCTCCGGTACTTCTGACCCGACACGTTGAATCGAGCCCGGCTGAGGTCGCGCTGGCTTCGATGTGTCTGGTACTCGCCTCTTCGGGGCTGGCAACCGTGCGGCTGGCGAGAGACAAGCGAATCGACTACCGCGCTGTCGGTATGGCGGCGGCGATCGCGGCGCCTGCAGGTCTGATCGGCGCAACGGGTACAGCCGAGCTGCCACGTGAGGTGTTTGCGCTCGGATTCACGGTGCTGCTGGCAGGACTGGGCGCATATCTGATCTGGCGACCGACCGGCAACGCCGGCGCCGTCGGACAACGCGGTTGGAGACGGATGATCCGCGATGGTCGCGGCGATCGATACCTCTATTGGATTCCCGTGCGGCGGTCACTGGGCGTAGTCGGCTTGACCTCAGTGCTCACCTCTTTGGCCGGTATCGGCGGTGGATTGTTCTTCGCGACCATCACGATCCGCGTGATGCGCATGCCCGCCTGGCTGGGCGTGCCGGCGTCGCATGCGATTGTGAGTTCCATCGCCATCGTTGTAGTCATCTATCACGTGGCGACCCAGCACTTCGGCGACCCGCTCAACGATGTCCCGCCCTTGCTGATTGGCGCCATGATCGCTAACCCCATCGGCCTGAGAGTCGCGTCGAAGATTCGCGAATCAGTGCTCTCACGACTACTCGCAATTGGAATGCTGATCGTCGCCGTCAGGGTTGCCTTCGAAGCGTTCTAGCCAACCGGGTCAATATCGACAGACCACCCGCGTCCAAGGTCCAGCCTTGCGAGCAGCACTGCCGGATTCTCTCCCTTGAGCAGGACCTGTCGTCGCCACTGGTTGCGGCGGCGCGCTGGATTGGCAGGGGCCGGTCCGATCACATCGGCGACCGCCCCTGGCTCGCTTGCTCTCAGGGCGACGAGCTCTCGGACGACACGGTCCGCCTCCTGAATCGCCTCAGCGTCTGAGGATCGCGACACCGTCAGCCGTGCCAGTCGGCCGTAGGGTGGATAGTCCAGGGTCGAGCGCAGGCTCATCTCACGTCTGTAGAAGGCTTCGTAGTCGTGCGCGGCCGCTGCGACGACGGCGAAGTGATCCGGCGCGTACGTCTGCACGATCACCCGACCGCCCAGTGCGCCTCTTCCTGCGCGACCCGCCACCTGTGACAGCAGCTGAAACGTCCGCTCCGAGGCCATGTAGTCCGACTCGCGCAACGACAGATCAGCATTGACCACTCCGGCCACGGTGACGCGAGGCAAGTCCAATCCCTTGGCGATCATCTGTGTGCCGATCAGAACTTGCGAGCGCCCTTCGGCAAACTCCTTGAGCAAGGACTCATGCGACTCGCTGGACGAAGACGTATCGCGATCCCAGCGTGTGATTGGCACCTCGCCCCAACGACGACGTACTTCCGCCTCAAGCTGGGCTGTACCAAAGCTCATGGCCCCGATACGCGGATCGTCGCAGGTGGGACACAGCGTGGGTACCGACTGTCGCTCGCCGCACTCGTGGCATTGGAGGAATGGTCCGGGGCGGTGCAGGGTCATGGAGATATCGCAGTGCCTGCATCCAACGGCCTCACCGCAGGCGCGGCATACGAGCGCCGACATGCCGCGTCGATTGAGAAAGAGCAGCACTTGTTCATCACGCACCAGCGCCTCCGAGATTGCCGCATCGAGCTCGCGGCTGAACACCGAACGTACGCCAGCCACCAACTCATCGCGCATGTCGACAACATCGACAATCGGCTGTGGAATGACGATTGGTTCTCCGGCGCCCGATTGGATGCGGTCGGGCAACTTCAGCAGCTTGCTCCGGCCCGACCGCGCAGCCGACATCGAGACGATGTCGGGCGTCGCGGAACCGAGGACGGTGACCACTCCCCAGCGGTGCGCCATTTCTCCCGCAACCGCGCCAGCGTGATAGCGCGGTTGCGGATCGGTCTGTTTGTAGGTCCACTCGTGCTCTTCGTCGACGATGACCAACGCCAGGTCCTGCATTGGTCCAAACAATGCCGAGCGAGCGCCCACGACGACACGCTTCTCACCCGTCGCCACCTGTCGCCACTGTTCCCGCGCTCCGCTGCGCGACAGCCCCGAGTGGCGCACGGCGACTTGTCCAGGGAATCGCGCTTCGAATCGAGCGATGGTCTGCGGCGCGAGCGAGATCTCGGGAACGAGGACGATCACTCCGCCGCCTGCCGCAAGCACATGCTCGGCGGCTGCCAGATAGACCTCCGTCTTACCGCTTCCTGTGACGCCGTGGAGCAGGAACGTCTCACCCTGGCCAGCTTCAAGAGATCGGATGATGACGTCGGTGGCGTCCTGTTGGTCTCCGGTCAACCTTGGCGCCGGGATCGGCAAGGCGGACGATTGCGTTGTGACCACAGCCCGGCGCCGGACCACTCCCGTGCGCTCAAGTGCGGCGATGTCAACTTCCGTTGCCTCACACACTCGTTTCGCTTCGGCTTCATCCACATCACCCGAAGCGAGAAGTCTCAGCAATGCAAGTTGCCTTCGTTCCGCCGCCGTACGGCGCAGCGAATTCGCAGCTTGCCGAGCCTCATTCGGATCGATGGCCAGACGAACAAACTCACCTTGGCGGATGGCCAACGACGTTGAATCCAACCACGCATCCAGCGCCCTGCTACCACCAAGCGTCCATGCGGCGTCGGCGATTGCCACGTCGCCATCGCTCAACAGCAGCAGAAGTTGCGCAGGTCGCGAGGGTTTGCTCATCGGCCATGTACCGATGAGTTCTCGAAGCTGCTGATCCGTTATGGAAAGTTCTAGTCGCTTCGGCACTGTTGGCGCCGCCGGCATGATCGATCGAAACGTCGATGCCGACTTGCGTGGTCTCGTTGGTGTGCCCGGAGGCAGAAACAGGGATACGCATACGGAAATCGGGGCCAGGTACTCAGCAGCAAGCCACCACGCCAGTTCGAGCTGCTGTTGGCTGAGCAACACCGACGCATCGAGCACGTGGCTGATAGGTCGGGGACTGGTCACTTCCGACTCGGAGGACACCTCAAGCACGATGCCGAGAGCCCACTGCGTCCGCCAGGGCACGACAACCGACATGCCGCGCCGGATCTCCAGGTCGGCAGGGACGGCATACGTGAACGCTCCGCGCTGCGGGCTGCCATTGAGCACCGCGATTTCGGCGTATCGGATCTCATCGGTCATAGTGCGTATTGTCGCGCCGGTGCTAGCGTCACTCCCAGCGCGACCAGTCAACGGTGGATGAAGGCGAGTACCGGATGCCAAGTGATGTCTCAGAGGATGCAGTCAGCGAGCAGCCGTTCGATGGTATTCGGGTCGTGGAGTTTGGACAGTTCGTCGCCGTGCCGTTCGCGGCGCAACTGCTGTCCGAGGGCGGCGCGGACGTGATCAAGATTGAGTCGCTGGAAGGCGACCCAACGCGTCGCCTGGCGCAGCTCGCGCCGATGGAGTCGCGCATCTACCTCTCGCGTAACCGGGGCAAACGCTCACTGCCATTGCACCTCCGCCACGACGACGCTCCGGCGATCATCGACGCACTGCTAAGTCGCGCCGACGTGGCAATGATGAACTTCCGACCCGGCCTGGCAGCTCAAATCGGTCTCGACGCCGACACGCTGCGCGAGACGTATCCCCGACTCGTGATTGCCACGGTGACGCCATTCGGCCGCCATGGCCCCGACGCCGGGCTCGCCGGGATGGACATCGTTGTCCAGGCGCGCAGCGGCCTGATGGTAGCCAACGGCCGTCAGCTCGATGGCCGCCCGATGAGCGGCGACCCGGTCAGCGCAGACTATATGGCGGCGATGTCGCTCTCATTTGGAATCGCCTCGGCGTTGCTGCGACGCACGAAGACCGGCAAGGGCGGCGAGGTGCATGCATCGCTGATGCAGGCCTCGATGACACTGAACAACAATCAGATGATGCGCGTGGAATCGGTCGACGGACCAATCCATGACGAATCGAGAGAACGGTTAGCCAGCCTACGCGAACGAGGCGCCGGCTATGACGACCAACGCGCAGCGCAGCCGTCGGCTCGAGCGCGGACGATGGCCGACATCTACTTCCGCACCTACACGACGGCCGACGGCTGGCTGGCGATCGCCTGTGGCAGCCGCCGGCTGCGAGCGTTGTTCATCGAGACGATCGGCCTGTCCGACCCGCATGCCGGTGACGAGGTCGATAGCGAGGACTACTACGCCAATCTCCAGAGATCCGCCGAGCAGCGCATGTCGGAGCGCGCGACCTCCGAATGGGAAGCGACCCTGGCCGAGGCGGGAGTCCCGGCGTCGCGAGTGCTGCTGCCCTTCGAAATCCTCGACGACCCACAGGCAGCCGCCAACGACATGCTGTACGACCTGGAACACCCGCAGCTCGGCACGGTGAGGACACTCGCGCCGCCGGTCGCGCTGGACCAGAGCGGATTCCAGCAGCCCTCCGCCACGAAGCCGTTTGCGAGTGAGACGCGTGAGATTCTCGGGGAACTCGGATTCGGAGAACCGGAGATCGACGGGCTAGTGGAGTCGGGTGTCACGCGTGACGCGATCTGAGTCGCTTGGGAACTTGTCTCCGACGCCCCATGCTAAACAGGGGGCAACGAACACTGAGGCTAACTTCTTCTGTGTGCTTGAAGCGTCGACAAGTACGGAACCACTGCCTCACTGCCTTGCTGCGGCGGTCGTGTAACCAGCGTCTAACCCGACAGCTTGCGCATCTGCGGGAAGAGGATCACGTCGCGGATTGACTGTGAGTTGGTTAGCAGCATTGCCAGGCGATCCATGCCCATGCCCAGACCGCCGGTTGGCGGCATCCCGTGTTCGAGCGCGATGATGAAGTCTTCGTCCAGGAGTTCGGCCTCGTCGTCGCCGGCGTCTTTGAGCTTGAGCTGTTCCTCGAATCGCTGACGCTGATCGACGGGATCGTTGAGCTCGGTGTAGGCGTTGGCCAACTCCCAGCCCCCGACGAAGAGCTCGAAGCGCTCGACCAGCGTCTCGTCGTACTCGGTCCGCTTAGCCAGGGGCGAAATCGCGAGCGGGTAGTCGAGCAGGAACGTCGGTTGCTGCAAGTGCGGCTCGACCCGCTCTGAGACCAGCTCGTCGAAGAGTTTGCCCCACCCGGCGTCGGGAGGAATTCCGACTCCGTGTTCGCGCAACAGCCCTTCCATCGCATCGACGCTCGGATAGTCGCGGAAGTCGACGCCGACGTGTTGCTTAACGGCGTCAACCATCTTCACACGGGCAAACGGCGGCGTGAAGTCAATCTCGCCGTCGCGCCAGGGAACGATTGAAGAACCAGTGACCTCGGTCGCGATGTATGACAACGACGCTTCGACCATCTCGGCGACGCCGTGGTAGTCGGTGTAGGCCTCGTAGCTTTCGAGCATCGTGAACTCGGGGTTCCAGCGATTGCCGACACCCTCATTGCGGAAAACGCGACCGATTTCGTAGACGCTGTCGAATCCACCGACGATCAGCCGTTTGAGATGAAGCTCAAGAGCAATCCGCAGTTGCCGCGGCTCGTCTAGCGCGTTCAGATGCGTGAGGAATGGACGCGCCGCTGCACCGCCCGCTTCGGACTGCAAGACTGGCGTCTCGACTTCCAGGAATCCTCGATTATCCATGAACCGTCGCATCGCCGAAACGATTTGCGAGCGTGCGCGGAGAATCTGCTTGGCTTCGTCGTTGGCAATCAGGTCGAGATAGCGCTGGCGGTAGCGAGTCTCGACATCCTGCAGTCCGTGGTACTTCTCCGGCGGCGGCCTGAGCGTCTTACCGAGCATTGACGCGTCGTCGGCCTGGACCGAAATCTCACCGCGCCGGGACCGAATCAGCGGTCCGGAGGCTTCGAGGAAATCCCCGAGGTCCAATGCGTCAAGCAGTGACCAGGAATCGCCGAGCGCCTTCTTGCTCGCCAGTATCTGGATCGCTCCCGAGTCATCCTCGAGATCGATGAACGCGATCCGGCCCATGTTGCGCATCGCTGCGATCCGTCCGGCGAGGGCTACTCGCGGACCGTCTGTATCGGGCGTCTTGGCTTCATGATCCTCGAACATGGCGATGGCTTCGCCGATGGAATGCGTTCTGCCGGTCCGCGGCGGATATGGATCGAGACCCTCGCCTCTCAGCGCCTCTGCCTTGCGCTGACGTTCGGAGATGATTTCGCGCAGACGGCGGCTCTCGGCGGCAGCCGATTCCGGCGTGTCGACCGTCTCAGGTATGGGTTCGGAGTCTGTTGCACTCACTTTGGACGCTCCCTCAATGCCGGAGCGCTATGCGCACCGACGCCTGTCGATGGTCTCCCGACCACCGTTCTGAGGTTGAACAGAGGCTGCGCGGGGAGACCGCACGCGGTTACGAGATTGCCTTGACCTTGAATTTGCGCACACCGGTCGGCGTCGCGACTTCCACAGTGTCGCCGACCTTCGCGCCCAGCAATGCCTTGCCCACGGGCGACTCGTCGGAGAGGAATCCGTTCTTCGGATCCACCTCGGCCGGCCCGACGATCCGATAGTCCACGTCTGTTCGTTTAGGCAATGGACGGACCGTCACGGTCGAGCCCAGCCTGACGACATCGGAGCCCTGGATCTCCTGCTCGTCGATCACCTCGGCGGCTGAGATGACCGCTTCAATCTCGCGAATTCGTCCTTCAATGAAGGCTTGCTCGTTCTTGGTCTCGCTGCCGTCGCCCTCGTCGCGAGCACCGGGCGAGTCTTCGCGAGATTGCTGGATCAGCTCTGCCGCCTCCCGGCGGCGCTCTTTTAGCTTGACCAGTTCGCTTCGCAACCGCTGCAGACCATCTGCTGTGATTGGCACCGACCGTCTGAGTACCACGAGTCCTGCCTGACCGCTCAATCTTACGCAAAGTCGAACAACGTTATGGCACGGTACGATAGCATCCATGATCGAGAAATTTGCCTCACGCACAGAGTCATCGATGTAACGTGCGTCACACTTTCACAATCATCGTCGTTTCGGCCTTGGTCGGCGCAATTTGTGGCGCTGTTGTTGTGTTGATCGTTGGTTCTGACGACCAAACGACGGATGAGGAATTGAACGCAGCCGTCTCTTCGGCTGTGGAGTCGGCCATGGAGTCGGCGGTCACCGAAGCGGTCGAACATGCGATGCAGCAGTCGGCCGCCGCACTCGCTTCGCAGCTCGACGACACAATGTCGACCGAACGCCGTCAGGTCGCAGACATCTTTGCGCAAATCTCCCAGTCGGTTGTCGTGATTGACGCTGAAGGGCCGGAGCGCACGAACGATCAGGGCGTGGTCGTAGTCTCGGCTGCTCTGGCGACCGGATTCGTGTTGGACGAGGCGGGACACATCGTGACGGCGGCCCACGTCCTCGAGGGCATGACCAGCTTCACCGTGATCCTGCCCAACGACGAACGCTTACCCGCCCATCGCATTGGAGATGACCGGCCATTCTCGGATGTGGCCGTGCTTCGTGTAGACATTGAAGAGACCGATACAGAACTGATCGTCCCCAGTTTTGGCAGCACGGAAACCGTTGACGCCGGTGAGACGGTGATCGCGATTGGCAATACGCTTTTGGGAGAAGAGATCGCCGTGACGGTCGGCGTGGTCAGCGACCCTGACACGACGTTTTTCCGAGAGCGCTATGAGCAGGACAATCTGATCCAGACCGACGCGGCACTCAATCATGGCAACTCGGGAGGCATCCTTGTTGACCTGGACGGCAAGATCATCGGTATGACCGCAGTCATCGCGCGCGAGACCCATGATGGCGACTTCGTCGATGGCGTTGGGTTTGCCGTGCAGATCGATCCGGTGCTGGAAGTGGCGCGCGGCATCGCTGAGGACGGCTTCTATCCGCGACCCACGTTCGGTGTCATCAATGAGCGTCTGCTGACACCGACCGCCGCAGTGCAGCTAGATCTGGTAGTCAGCGAAGGATCATTCTTGATTGAGTTGGAACGCCTCGGCGCATTCGCCCGGGCAGGCATCAGGCCTGGAGACGTGCTGCGCAGTCTCAATGGAGTGGCGATCAACGCCGAAACTCCGTTCCTGAACGCGCTCAAGACGTTGCGTCCCAACGTGCCGGTCATTGTCCATGTCCACCGCGGCGGCGAGGAGTATCGACTCAGTATCGCCCCCGATTTGCGAGCGCCGTGACGACCCCGGCAGGCGGCGACTGGCAGCCGCGACCGGTACGACGGATCGGAGAGCCGCCGCAGGAGCCGGCGAATCGTCCTCGAAGGGCACGTCGTCCACCGCAACCCGCGCCATTCCAACAAACTCCCGAAGAGCCTCCGCCTCCTGTCCCGACGCCGGCCCGTCGTGTCCGGCAACCTGGCCCTCCAGGGTCGGGGATGGGGCGCCCAGGAGCGCCATCGGGCGGCCGTGGCCTCGGCATCATGCTGATCCTGCTCATAGCGGCCCTGTTGGTCGCTGTGGTGATCGTGTTGTTCTTCGAGCCAGGACTGATCGACACCAGCTTCAATACCGAAGACGATTCGCAGTCGCTGACTCCAGGTGAACCCGCCGCAGCACCCGCGCCAGTGTTGTTCGAATCGCGACTGTTGGAGCAAGCGCCGCCAATTCCCGACGTGCTGGGTGCAGCCTCGCCGATCTACGAAATCAATGCGCCGGACGGACGGATTGGGCCATTCGAGTTCCAGCTCAGCTTGACCAATCCAACGCAGGATGATCGCAATCTTGGCGTGTACACCTGGGACGGTGAGGACTGGATTCGGCTCGGCGATGCCGTGCTGACCAGTGATCGCAGCGCCGCCCGCATCGCACTCAGCGAGGTCCCTGAGAACCTGGCAATCTTGCGGCGCCTGCAGTTCCGCGACGTGATCGCCGGGCGTGTGCCTCGAGGGGAAGAGCCTCAGTCAATCTTGTCCGGATCACTGACGATCGTGCATCCGGACGGTTGGCAACCGGGCGGCGACGGATCGTTGCTGGGATTGGTCGAACTGCCGGCGGCGGCGACCACACAGAGTGTCTGGCCGACAGTCTCGGCGACAGATGATCAGACAGAACTGGTCAACGACATCCTGGCTTCCGACAACCTGCGACGGCAGCACATCGCCAACATTCAACACGCGATCAAGAGCGGACTTCACGATGGTGTTGACATTCACTATCTGAACGTCTCGCCTGCGCTTCGATCGCAATTCACGTCGTTCATCAGTGAACTGGCGGATCGACTACACCGTGAAGATCGCGGGCTGGCTGTTCACATCCCGATTAGCGCCTCCGGCGGGATCGGTGAAGGCGCTTATGACCTGTCGCAGCTCGGAGCTTCTGCCGATTTCATCGTGATTGAGCCACCGCTTGATCCGACGATCTTCCAAGCTTCGATCGATGCATCGTTGCCCACGCTGTTGCAACGGGTGCAATCGAACAAGCTGCTGCTGGCGCTTCGATCTAACGCAGTGGTGCGGACATCAGCCGGATTCAGTCAGACCTCACAGCGAGACGCATTAGGCATCGCGTCGGAGCTCAGCATCCGCGAGCCGGGGCCCTACCGGCCCGGCCAACGCGTGACGCTGCAGGGCAACTCGATCATGCTCGACTCGCTATCCGGCGGCCTGCGCTGGGACAACGTCAATCGCATCATGAGTTTCACTTACCCCGACCAGACGGGAGCGGCGGTAACCATTTGGCTTCACAATCGCTTCAGCGCCGCCTTCCATTTGCAGGTCGTATCGCAGTATGAGCTGGGCGGCGTGTACGTCAGCAATGCATCCGCCGACCCGGCAAATGCGAATCTCTGGCCGGCGATCGCTGCATTCTTCGAAGCAGGCATTCCCGACCTGCGCCTGCCCAACGCGATCCTGTTCGATCCCATCTTCAGCGTGGAAGCAGGCGAGCTTTCCGGCAACAGCGGCAGTGGCTGGCAGTTCTGGGACCTGCCCAGGACTCCCGGCGACTATCGGGCGCAGCTCGTCGTGTCGGATGGCGACGTCCGCGTGGGACACGTGATTACCGTGCCGGTACGAGCTGAAGGGATCGAAGAGTAGTGGCCCAGTCGCACGCCCGAGTCGTCGGCGGAGAGCTGGCCGGACGACGCCTGCGCTCTCCGGCCAACGGCACACGTCCGGCCACGGCGATCATTAGGTCCGCGATCTTCGATCGGCCCGAGATCGGCAACCTGGTCGAGGGCGCGCGCGTCCTGGACTTGTACGCCGGAGCCGGATATCTGGGTATCGAAGCCCTCAGTCGAGGCGCGGCCTCGGTTGACTTCGTCGAACGCAACGGTCCGGCCTGCGCCGTGATTCGCCGGAACCTCGACGAGCTCGACCTGACCGACCAGGCGCGTGTGCATCGACTGCCAGTCGAGCGTTGCTTCTCACGGATTCCGCTGGACCCCGACTTGATCTTCATCGATCCTCCGTACCGGGTGGACGCTCGGCCGGTGATCGAGACATTTGAAGAGCGGGCCGACCTCGCGGCCGGCGCACTGGCCATCTGGCGACGCCTGACTCGGGCTTCCGGCGGCGTCCCTCCTCCACCGGAGCGGATCGGGACACTAGTCAGAGTCGATCAACGGCGCTATGGTGACGGCGCTATCGACACGTATCGCGCGGAGGCACAATCATGACGATCGCGCTCTACCCCGGCGGCTTTGACCCCATCACCAACGGACATCTCGACATCGTGCAGCGAGCGGCTTCGATGTTCGACGAAGTCGTCATGGCGATTTATCCCCGTTCCAGCGAGACATTTGGCGTTGATGAGCGCCTGGCCATGATCGAAGGCGCCACGGCGCATTGTCCCAATGTTCGTGCCGCCAAATTCACCGGCCTGGTCGTGAACTTCGCCGACGAGGTGGGCGCTAGCGTGCTGGTCCGCGGAATCCGCGCCGTGACCGGCTTCGAAGCCGAGTTCGACATGGCGTTGATGAACAAGAAGATCGCGCCGCAGATTGAGTCGGTCTTCCTGATGGCTGGTCACGAACACCTGTTTATCTCGGCCAGCCGAATCCGCGAGCTCGCATCCCTGCGGCACCCGGTGGACGATCTGGTGCCGCCGAACGTCGCCAAGATGCTTGTCGAGCGGTATGGCCCACCGGTCCGTTAGCGTTTCCTAACCCCAAGGGGTTGTTGTTTAGTTTTCCCTGCAAAGTCGACTTACGAACCACACAACTTCTATCGCCGTCATACCCGCGCTCCGTCGCGGGTATCTCGCTGTTGGGGGCACAGCGATCGCCACCAGGGAGGGAGTTTGCTGCCGCTGAGAGTCGTCAGGTTTCGGCACCGTCGGATCGCTCCGCGAGATTCCCGGGACGGAGCGCTGGAATGACGAATCAGGAGAGTTGGCCGCAGGACATTACAGCGGACAGGCAATGAACGGGCTAGCCGACATCTGCGCTACAGTCGAAACAGGCGGTGCAATAGGCGGGAGTTCACCATCGACCTCCTTGAATTAATCGATCAGATTGAAGCAGCGGTTGTCGCTGGTCGGCGCAGCCGATTCGGCTCCGGTTGGACAGTCGATCGCGAGCAATTGCTCGACCTCATCGACCGATTGCGCATGGCTGCGCCGGCATCGGCCGATCAGGCTCAACGGTTGTTGGAAGAGCGCGAGCGCTTACTCAAGCAGACGCAAGAAGAGGCCGCCGTGCTGTCTCAGCAGGCCCGACAAGATGCCGAGCAACAGATTTCAGTGCATGAACTGGTCCAGGCTGCCGAGTCGCGGGCACAGAGCATCGTCGACCAGGCGCATCACGCCGCGACCGAGACCGTGACCCGCGCCAATCAGGAAGCGGCCGCCGTTCGCGGTCGGGCAACGACAGAGGCCGTTTCGCAGGCACTCGAAGCCGACCGCTACTCGATGGAGATGCTGCGACGACTGCATGACCAGTTGCGATCAATGCAGACGTCAGTCTCCGGCGCGCTCGATCAGCTCGAACTCAAGGTGGAGCAGAGCGAGCACTCGCAGGCCGTCGACGCACGAGACGACGCCGCTCGTCGCGCACTCTCGAGCGAGTTCTAGCGCGACGAACGGCGTCAACCATTGTTGTTCCGGGAGCGTCCGCGTCAGTCGCCGACGGTGGCCATCTGCGGCTGCGCCGCGAGCGGATGTCCGACCGCTTCTCCGACTCTCTCCAACGATTGCATCAGCGAATCGAAGTTCTCGAGCGTCAGTGATTGGGGACCATCCGACAACGCGTGGTCCGGGTTCGGGTGTACCTCAACCATGAGACCGTCCGCGCCCACGGCCATCGAGGCGCGAGCCATTGGCTCGACGAGATACCAGTGACCTGTGCCGTGCGCCGGGTCGCTGACAATCGGCAGATGGCTAAGTCGCTTGACGACGGGAATCGCGGAGAGGTCGAGCGTGTTGCGTGTCGCAGTCTCGAACGTACGGATACCGCGCTCACAGAGGATGACGTCGCGGTTGCCCTTGGCCATGATGTATTCGGCCGCAAGTAGCCACTCGTCAATCGTGGCCGAGAGGCCGCGCTTGAGCATGACCGGCTTGCGCGCCAGGCCGACCTCGTCGAGCAGCATGAAGTTCTGCATGTTGCGCGTGCCGATTTGCAGGATGTCGGCGTAGCGGGCCACGAGTTCGACGTCGCGCGCTTCCATGACCTCGGTGATCACCGGCAGACCCGTCTCTTCACGAGCGGTCGCCAGGTGCTGTAGTCCTTCTTCGCCCAGTCCGCGGAAGGCGTAGGGCGAGGTGCGCGGCTTGAATGCGCCGCCACGCAGAATCTGCGCGCCCGACGCGGCCACGGCCTTGGCGGTCGTGACCATGTGCTCTTCGTTCTCGATCGAGCACGGACCGGCCATGACGACCATCGTTCCGCCACCGATCTTCACGCCGCCGACGTCGATGATGGTTTCTTCTTTCTGGAACTCACGACCCGTCAACTTGTACGGACGTGAGATCGCAATCACTTCGTCTACGCCGCTCATCCGGCTCATCTGGTGGCGGATGTCGGGATCACCGATCACACCCACTGCGCCAATCACGACTCGTTCCTTTCCCGGGGAGAGGTGTCCGTCGAGATCGAATTCCTTGAGCCGTGCGAGCACGCCGCGAACCTGTTCGTCGGTCGCGCCCATTCTCATGACAATCAGCATGTCGTCACCTTTTCAGTCAATCGCTGTTCTGATCGGGGTTCCCTCTGAATCTTCTCAGTAGTTCCCCGACTGAACGTGATGGTTCTGTGTTAACTGTTAAGTCTGTTCGCAACACCCTTGCGCCACGCAAGTAGACGTGCTGGACCTGGTTCTGTCTGAGCGGAGTGTTGACATGCAACAGGATCCGCAAACAGGACGGCAATGAACCCGGTACTTGCATCTCGTGTCCGCACATCAAGGCGGCATGACTCCACTTGAACGTGAGCCGCGCCGCGACCGCCGGAAACTCTGCGTTGAGATCCGGAGTCGTCGTGAACCAGGCTGAGGCCACTTCGCTCGACTCGATGTCGTTCGCGACAATCATCTCGGCGAGCAACTCTTCGGTCGCCTCGATAATCCCGGCGCGTGTGTTTTCCTCAACGGTCGTTGCACCGCGAATGCCGCGTAGACGCCAGACAGGCTCGGTATCGCTTGGGGCCATTGGTCAGGTGCTCAGCAGTTCCCTGGAGATGGGAGTCGGCGTGGTGGATGATGCAACGATGCGATCAGCGCTTCGACGGTTCTCGTCGACACGCGATCTAGCGACCGGCTTCAAAGATGCCGGCCGCGGGGATATAGACGCAGTCAGCGAATAGCGGCGTTCCAGACGGGCGGCGGCTGTTCATGTTCTGGTCTCTTCGCTCCAGCGGCCGGTAACCACCTCAAGATATCGTTCGACGGCCGCAGCACGGCCATCAACCGGCGCCGACGCAATCGTCGAGGTCAGCGCTGAGCCGATGATAGCAGCCGGAACCAGTTTTCCTACCTCCTCAACGTGCGCACGCTGACTGATGCCAAATCCAACTGCCAACGGCGTGTCAGTCAACGATCGTACGCGGGAGACAAACGCCTCGAAGTCGGCAGCGACCTGATCGCGTGCGCCAGTCACTCCCGTCAAGGAAACCAGATAGATGAAACCGGATGCACGCTCCGCGACGGCCGCGATGCGTTCCGCAGTCGAGGTTGGCGCGAGTAAGTAGACCATCGAGATGCCGTGTCGGGCGAACACCTCTCTCGCCGCATCAGATTCCTCGACGGGGAGATCGACCACAATCACGCCGTCAACGCCCGCCTCGGCGGCCCGTTTCGCCAGTGGCTCCATCGGATGTCCAACTGCGGCACCGGGATCGTCGGTTGCGCTGTCACTCGCCGTCCCGTACGAGAGGAAGGGATTGAGATAACCCATCAGTGTGATCGGGACATCGGGCGAAGTCTCGCGCGCCACGCGGACCGCTTCGAGCGCCGTCTCCAATGTGGCTCCGGCAGCCAGTGCCACGGTGTAGGCCTCTTGATGCACTGGACCATCCGCGATGGGATCCGAGAACGGCACGCCAATCTCGAAACCAGCCGCACCGCCGCGCAGCGCTGCTCGGACCAGGTCGGGCGTTTCTTCCGGCGTCGGAAATCCGGCCGTCAGGAACGGGAAGACCAGCGGTCCATCCCCACTCGCGGCAGAGGCCGCAAATGCTTCAGCGAAGCGTTGCCCAAGTTCAGTCATCCCACACCCTTCAACCAAGCTGTTGGTACAGCGTCGCTGAGAATCCGATTACGTTGAAGCCGAAGTGCGCCATTGACGCTGCAGTCAGCGACTCGGTGCGCAAGTACACGATCCCCAGTATCACCCCCGCAATCGCAAACGGAATCAAGCTACCCAGGTCGGCGTGCAATGCGGAAAACACAGCAGCCGAGACCACGAACGCCGGGATCATTCCCCAATAGGGTTTCAATCCGCCAAGCACGAAGCCTCGGGCAAACGCTTCCTCGTAGATCGGCGCGCAGACAATCACCAGGATGCCTAGCGCAACCATGACCGAGGTATGGACGAACAGGCGCTGATCATCAATCGTCGACTGCGGCTCTAGTGATTCCAAGCCGGCCGCGCTGACGATCGAGATGTAGGCATACAGGACGGCGTAGATCGCGATCAATCCGCCGACTGCCCATCCTACGTCGGCAGAGGTCGGCCGTCGCCATGTGATGATGTCTGTCCGCAGCTTGCGGCGCAAG
Source organism: Dehalococcoidia bacterium (assembly GCA_965232875.1). GTDB lineage: Bacteria > Chloroflexota > Dehalococcoidia > Bin125 > Bin125 > Bin125. The sequence continues at coordinate 1,820,746 of OZ247431.1, forward strand.
ATCAATCGCGGCAGCACCAGCCAGCCGATCATGCCTGCGGCGCCTTGCCCGATCACGAACGCGAGCAAGCCAGCCTCGCTGATCGCCTCGCTCGAATCATCGATCATCCTGACGATCACGCTCGTCACCAACAGCACCACAAACCAGGCCAGGGTGCAAAACAGTCCCCAGCCAACCAGCTTGAACCCCTCCAGGCCGCGGTCTACTGACTGCTCGTCCGGGAGCTGGTTTCCCTGAGCATCGATGTCGTTTGGTTGATTCATCCCACGCCGTATCTCACGATCCATAGCACGCTGACGCCGAGATTCCAGCCCGCGTGCGCCAAAGCAGGCGCTGTCAGGTGCCTGGTTCGAAGGTACAGAGCGGCCAGGATCAAGCCAAACACGGCGAATGGAATCGCCACATACAAATTGAGATGCAAGGCCGAAAAGAGCGCAGCGCTGACAATCACCGACGGGATCACCCACCAGACGCGATTGAGTCCGCCGAGAATGAAGCCTCGGTAGAATGTCTCTTCAATGAACGGCGCCATGATTACCGAACCAACGAATACAGTGGCCGCAACCCACCAATTTGGGAACGCCTTCCAGTCTTCCGGCGGTTCGGTACGGACCGTCCACCACCAATTGCCCCAGTCGGCGATCTCGACGAAGACGATCCATGTCACTGCCATCAGCGCTAACCCGCCGATCCCCCAGACAAGGTCAACTGGTTGGGGGCGTCGCCACTTCACTACGTGGATGGCATCGTGGCGGCGCAGAATCCAGCGTGGCAACACGACCCAGAGCACAACGAGCACTATCTCCGAGGCCGCAACACTGACGATGAAGAACCAGGTAGCACCGAGATCGTCATCGATGTTCGAGATTCGGAGACCGACGATCAGGCCCACGATGACGAGGATGCTGAACAGGACCAGAACAATCGCGCGCAACGGCATCCGTACGCGGCCCAGGCTGCGAGGCGTGGGCTCGACAGCTTCTGGTTCGGCGGTGACTGGCAGCGGGAGATCGAGCCATGTGTCGGGGGTGTCGGGAACGTAGGAGCGTGGCGCCGGGCTCGATTGAGCGGCTGGCTGAGCTACCAACTTTAGTGTCGACTGTTGGTCGGCAGGCTGCGCGATGAGCCGCCACGCATCCTCGGGCATCAGTCGTCTCGCGATGCCAGCGCATCGCGCACGATCTCCACGTCCTTGTCGCCCCGTCCGGATAAGCCGAGCAGCAGCGTCTGATCGGGACTCATTTCGGGCGCAATCTTGGCTGCGTAGGCAATTGCGTGCGCGGTCTCGAGTGCTGGAATGATGCCTTCGGTCTCGGACAGCAACTTTAGTCCGTCGAGCGCCTCATCGTCGGTCACCGACACGTACTCTGCGCGCTCGGTCAGCATCAGCCAGGCGTGCTCGGGTCCGACGCCGGGATAGTCGAGACCAGCCGAAATGGAATGCGCCTCGGTGATCTGTCCATGTTCATCTTGCAGCACATAGCTGCGCGTGCCATGTAAGACGCCGGGCGCTCCGGCGGTCAGCGTCGCCGCATGACGGGCATCCAGTCCCTCGCCGGCGGCCTCAACGCCAATCAACCGCACCGGGTCGTCCATCAACGGATGGAACAACCCGATCGCATTGCTGCCGCCACCGACACAGGCCACAGCGACATCCGGCAGCTTGCCAATCTTCTCCTGCAGTTGGTCTCGAGCCTCACGACCGATGCAGGATTGCAACTCGCGCACGATAATCGGATATGGATGCGGACCGATCGCGCTGCCAATCAGGTAGTGCGTCGTGCGCACGTTGGTGACCCAATCGCGGATTGCCTCGTTGATCGCGTCCTTGAGCGTCTGCGCGCCGGATTCCACGGGTACCACCTCCGCGCCCAGCAGTCCCATGCGGAACACGTTGAGCGCCTGGCGGCGCACGTCCTCGGCGCCCATGTAGACAATGCATTCGATGCCGAATCGAGCACAGGCGGTCGCCGTGGCGACGCCGTGTTGCCCGGCGCCGGTCTCGGCAATGATCCTTGGCTTGCCCATCCGTTTGGCCAACAGGACCTGTCCAAGAGCGTTGTTGATCTTGTGCGCGCCGGTATGCGCGAGGTCTTCTCGCTTGAGCCAGATCTGCGCTCCGCCGAGCTGCTCGGAGAGTCGCTCGGCATGGGTCAGCGGCGTCTCACGTCCGACGTAATCCCTGAGCATGCCGTCCAGCTCGGCTTGAAACTCTGGATCGTCCTGAGCGTCCAGCCAGGCTTCTTCCAGCTCGGCCAGGGCCGGCATCAGCGTCTCCGGCGCGAACTGTCCTCCGAACGGACCGAATGCTCCGTTTTCCTTAGCCACTGCGCTACCCACCCTTCGCCGCGGCGATGAACGCGCGGATTTTGTCTCGATCTTTGACGCCATCAGTTTCGACACCGGAGGACACATCAACGGCCCAGGGACGCACGGAACGAACGGCGTCCCCGACATTCTCAGGATTCAGTCCGCCGGCCAGCACGAACGACCGCTTGGCGGCCAGCCCTGCGGCTACCGACCAATCGATCTTCTGACCGGTCCCGCCGCCTTGCCTCGACTTGGCATCGAGCATGGTCACGGTGTTGGGCGCACGATCAATCTCTCGGCGCACGGCGTCAGCGTCCATGCCATCGGCCACGTGGACGGCACGCACAACGGCGCGGCGGATGCGACCGGCGAGCGCCGGATGTTCTCCACCGCTGAGCTGCACGAGGTCAAGGTCGACCCGATCCAGCACGCGCTCAATGTCGTCTACCGACTGACGAGCAAACACCCCGACGAGCAGCGGCTGACCGGAGGCTTGCCGTTCACGCTCGACAGTTGCAGTGCTCGACTCCAGGATTTCGACTCGCGGCCCGAGTTCACGCCTCACCGCACGGGCAACCTTGATGTCGATCCGCCTGGGCGCGTCGGCGAAGATCATGCCGACCAGATCGGCCCCTGCCTCGCGGGCCCAGACGGCATGTTCGACGGCGCGCACTGAACAGATCTTGACCAACGTCATCGTCCCAGCAACTCTCGTGCTTTGGCATGTGGATTAGCCGCCGAAGCCAATGCTTCCCCGATTAAGACCGCGTTGACGCCGCAAGCTTCCATCCGCTGCATATCCTCTCGCGTGCGCACGCCGCTCGCGGCAACGACCGGCACCGAGGCTGGAATCTTGTCTCGTAATCGTTCAGTCGTACCAAGGTCCTCTTCAAATGTATGCAGATTTCGGTTGTTGATTCCGATTGCCGCCGCGCCTGCGTCCAACGCCATTGCAGTTTCCATCTCATCGGTGACCTCAACAAACGCCGTCAAACCAAGCTCCTCACCTGCTCCCGACAACTCCGTCAACTCCTCGGTCGTCAACGTCTTGGCAATCAACAGGTACGCGTCGGCGCCGAGCGCTGCCGCTTCGGCGACCTGGTACGGATCGACATGAAACTCTTTGCGCAGCAATGGAAGTCCACTGCCGGCGAGCGCCTGGGACGCGGCGCAGAGGTCATCGTCGGTAGCGAAGAATGCGGGCGAAGTGAGCACAGACACCGCGATCGCCCCGATGTCTCGATATGTCTGAGCGAGTTGCGACGGCACAAGATCGGGAGCGAACAGGCCTTTGGAAGGTGAACCGCGCTTGATCTCAGCCATCAGCCCGACGCCCGGCTGCTGCAGCGCTGCGATGAAGTCGTTCCGCGTCGCACGCTGAGCCGCGATTCGTCGCAACTCCTCAGCCGGCGTGTTGCGTTTGCGCTCGGCGACCGAGGCGCGAGTGTCGACCACAATGCCTTCGAGAACGGACGCCATTATGTCGCCTTCTGCGCTTCGGTCGCGTTGGCAATCGCTTGTGAACGCTCAATCCACAGTTCCAGCTTGCGCAATGCGCGCTGGTCGTCGATGCACTCCGCCGCTCTGCTCACGCCCTCGGCGAACGTCGGCACTTCCTCGGCGGCCAGCAGTCCGGCTGCTGCGTTGAGCGTGACGAAACCCGTCAGAGCCGATGTCTTGCCTCCCAACACCTCGCGCATCATCTGAGCCGACTCGCTGGACGTCTCGCCGCCGCTGACGGCGAACAGAGGGACCGGACGAATTTGGAAGTCTTGTGGTGAGACAGTGAACTCGGTCAGCTCGCTGCCGTCGACTTGCCAGCAAGTCGTCTCGCCCGACGGCGAGACCTCGTCCAGCCCTTCGTGACCATGGACGACCAGGCCGCGCTTCAGGCCGAGGCGTCCCAGCGCCGTCGCCATCAGTGGACCGAGCTCGGGACGCGCCACTCCGATGAGTTGATGCGTCGCGCGGGCGGGATTGGTTAGCGGTCCAAGAATGTTGAACACTGTGCGAATGCCGATCCGGCGCCTGACCGGGGCGATGAAGCGCATCGCGGGATGAAACGCCTGGGCGAAGAGGAATCCGAAGCCAACCTCTCGAATCAGGCTCGCGGCCTGGTCTGGACCGACTGAAATCTGTCCGCCCAGCGCCTCAAGCACGTCGGCGCTGCCGACGCTGGAGGACATCGCCCGATTGCCATGCTTGGCCACGGGCACGCCACAGCCTGCCAGGACGAATCCCGCAGCGGTCGACGAATTGAACGTGTGCTTGCCCGATCCTCCGGTGCCGGCGGTGTCGGCCAGCCGAGGCAGATCCGATAGATCGACGCGCAAGGCATGCTCACGCATCGCACGGGCCAGGCCGACGATTTCGTCGACCGACTCGCCCCTCATCCGCAGGCCCGTGAGCAGCGCCGACGCCTGGATTTCGTCGGCCTCACCCGACATCAGGGCATCCATCGCGCCTGACGCTTCGGCGTCGGACAGGCTGCGACCCTCGTCGATCACCGCAGCGAGCGCTGGACCCAGGTCTCCACTAGTCACGGTGGTACGCCTCGGACTGGTCGAGGAAGTTTTGCAGGATGGCGTGGCCTGTCTTGGTCCGGATCGACTCCGGGTGAAACTGCACACCCTCGATCGGGAATGTGGTGTGGCGCATGCCCATCAGAATCTTGCCCGAGCCGTCGATCCGCTCGCACCAGGCGCTAGGAACGATCTCCTCGGGCAAGGTGTCGGGCTCGACGATGAGCGAGTGGTAGCGCGTCGCATCGATCGGGTTGGGCAGACCGGCGAAGACTCCCTCGCCGTCATGTTCGATCGAGGACACTTTGCCATGCCGAATCTCTCCAGCCGGTCCCACCGTCGCGCCGAATGCAGTGCCCATCGCCTGGTGTCCCAGACAGACTCCGAGCGTGGGAGTCGTGGGGCTGAAGCGCTGCAGCACGGGAACGCTGACGCCGGCTTCTACCGGCGTCTTGGGACCAGGCGAGATCACAATCCGCCGTGGCTGTAGCGCTTCGATTTCATCAAGTGTGATCATGTCGTTGCGATGCACGACGACATCCGCGCCCAACTCACACAGGTACTGGTACAGGTTGTAGGTAAACGAGTCGTAGTTGTCGATCAGTAACGTATCAACCGCCATCGCGGGCAGCCTCCCGTTCGCGGAGAATGCGGCGCAACGTGCGATAGCCCTCGACCGCACGCGGGAATCCGCAGTACGGCGCGGCTGTTGCCATGACGCCTTCGAGTTCGGATTCGGTGACGCCGTGGTTGAGCGCCCCGGGGATATGGAATTGCAACTCGTCGGGCTTGACCAACGCAACCAGGATCGAGACCACGACCAATGATCGGTCGCGCCGCGAGAGCTGCGTCCGCGACCAGAGGTCGCCGAAGGCAAACTCGAATGCGAGCTTGCCCACCGGCCCGATCCTCTCCATGCCGGCCAAGGCCTCGGTTGGATCCTGCGCTTCCTCACGACCGGCGAGTGTGCGCTGCACATCGACCGCGTCCCGATGACGCTGTTCATCGTCCTTGTACTCGGCCGGAGGAATGCGGTATGGCTTGCCGTCGGCTTTGCTCCACATCTCGACCAGGACGTTGACCATCTCGTTTCCAGCCGGGAATCCGGAGTAGCCGGCGATTTGTAGCGCGATCTCAATGATCTCCTCGCGGCTGACGCCGTTGGCCGGTCCGAAGCTGGCGTGGAACTGCACGGCTTGCAAACGCTCCAGCACACCGAGCATCGCGAGCGCCACGATCGTTCGGTCACGTCGCGAAAGCTCTTCGCCCTGCCAGACCTGGCCAAAGATGTAGTCGACGACGTAGCTGCCGAATGCGCCGGTGCGCTGCTCGGCTGCCGAGGCGAGTCCGACCGGCTGACCGGTCATCTCGGCCAACAACTCACTGCCTGCCTTGCGTCGTTCTGCGTGGGTCGGCATCTCAGTTCCTCATTCCCGAAGTCTGTTTGCGTGTCATCTGTTGGCGCGCATTCTAGGAATTTCAGCTCGATTGGCCACGCAGCCGCTGCAGGCTGCGCGCCGCGTCAGAAGCGCGAGGCAGTCCGCAGAACGCAGAAGCGATTGCGATCACGCCATCAAGCTCCTCCCACGTGCATCCAAGGCGATTGGCGGTTTGCAGATCGCGTTCCAGCTCACGTTCTCGACCCATGGCCAGATGCATGGCAAACACGACCAGAGCGCGGTCGCACAGCGAGAGCTGGTCGCGGCTCCAGACATCGCCCCAGGACCAGTCCACGGTTAGACGCCCCAGCGATCCAAGCTCGCGCTGCGCCTCTTGGGCGATACTTCTTGCACTCAGTGGTCGTCCCAACAACGCGTCAGCAACGGACGCAGCGTCAACGCGTCTCTGCTCGTCATCCTTACCGACTGCCGGCGTGGGCTGATACGGATCTTCTGAGGCGGCCCAATCCGAGAGCACCTTCGTCAGCGCGAGATTGCCAAAGGGGAAGCCGCACTCGACGGTCAGTTGGACACAAACTTCGACGATCTCGTCGCGCGTGACGCCATTGCGTTCGCCGATGCCGGCGTTGAAGGCGAAGCCGTCGATCTGCATCAGCGCTCCGGCGGCAGACATCGCCGCCAGGCTGCGATCACGTCGTGAGAGCAAACTGTCTTGCCAGATGTCGCCCCAGATGTGATCAACGAGGAACGAGCCGAATGGCCCCATCCGAGCTTCAATCACTTCGGCAAAGTTCTCCTGACCGGAAACCTCCGAGAGAATAGCCTCACCGGCTGCTCGCCGTTCTGCATGAGTGGCGTTCGGCACCGACACATCGGAATCCTCATCGTCACCAAACAGCGCTTCGAGGCTGGAATCGGCGTCGAAGTCCCAACCGGACTCGACGCGCTCAATGATGGCAGTCAACAGTTCCGATTGCTGCTCGGGCAACTCGGTGATGGCGGCGGATACGTCCCACCATTCCATCGCGTCAAAGGGATTGGTCTCGTCCTCCGGCGCAGAGTCCAGCGCCTGCTCCACTGTCACGACGTATCCGTTGTGAATCGTGTGTCGACCGCTCGTCGGTTCCTCGCCGTAGACGGTATGGGCATATGAGACTCGGACGCGTTGGCGCAGGAGGTGCTCGAAGATTCGAGGGACCGTGTCATCCGGCTCCTCTTCGAGCGGCGTGACGTCGCCTGGCAGCCACCATTCGCCCGGCCAGAGCTGCTCGCTCTGACGACGGCGCAGCAACATCACCCGACCGTCGTCGTCAAAGACGACTCCATACCCGATGATCAGTGATTCGGCCATCAGTAGCCCCGAGACCCCTCGGCGCCGATCGTTGCGCGTGAGCGCTCCTCGGCCAGATCGAGGGCAGTGAACATGCCCATCGCCTTGTTCACGGTCTCATCGAACTCATCGTTCAGCTTGGAGTCGAAGACGATCCCGCCGCCGGCCTGCACTGAGGCAACGCCGTCTTGCATGATGATGGTGCGGATCGTGATCGCCGTCTCCATGTTGCCGCCGAAGCCGAAGTATCCCAGAGCGCCCGCGTAGGGTCCGCGCTGATCCTCTTCCAGCTCTGAGATGATCTCCATCGCGCGGATCTTGGGCGCGCCTGAGACCGTGCCTGCCGGGAATGTCGCCCGGACGGCGTCAAACGATGTCGCACCCTCGGCAAGCTCCGCCTCGACGTGCGAGACCAGGTGCATCACATGGCTATAGCGTTCGATATCAAGTTCTTGCGTTACTCGAACCGTGCCTGGCTTGGCCACGCGGCCGATATCGTTGCGGCCCAAGTCGAGCAGCATCACGTGCTCGGCCACTTCCTTCTCATCGTGCCGCAGTTCAGCTTCAAGCGCCAGGTCTTCGTCGTTGTCGAAGCCGCGGCGACGCGTGCCGGCGATCGGATGCGTCGAGACTTTGCCATCCTCCACAATCACCAGGAGTTCCGGAGATGTACCGACAATCTGGTGATCGTCCATTTCCAGGTAGTACGTGTACGGCGACGGATTCACCGTGCGCAGCGTCCGGTAGACGTTGAACGGATGCACAAACGTTTCTCGTGAGAACCGCTGCGAATAGACGCACTGAATGATGTCTCCGGCGACGACGTAGTCGATGATCTGCTTCACATCGGAGAAGTAACCTTCGCGCTCAATGTTGGAGCGAATGGCGCTGGAGTGACCGATGGGTTCTGGCGCATCTGCAGGAGGGATTGGCGGGCCGGACTGCAACCGCTTGACCAGTTCGTCGATTCGGAACTCGGCCGCACGATAGGCAGCGTCGATGTCTCCATCGAGACGTGCGTGCGTCACGACCTTAATCACGTGTTTGAGATGGTCGAAGAGCAGGACAGTATCGACAAACTGGAACAACGCCTCGGGCAGTCCGTGGTGGTCATGTTGCGCCGGCTTGACTCGAGGTTCAAAGTGCCGAATCGATTCATAGCCCAGATAGCCGACCGCTCCTCCGTGGAACGGAGGCAGGTCCGGATTGGGCACGAGCTTGTAACGGTCCAGTTCAGCCTCGACCTCGTCGAGCGGATCGACTGCGCCGCCTGATGGTGCGCGGAAGACCCGATAGGGCTCGGTGCCGATGAAGGAATATCGGCTGGGACGCTCTCCGCCCTCGACCGATTCAAGCAGGAACGAGTATGCGCCGCGCTTCACCTTGAGGAAGGCGGAGACTGGCGTTTCCAGATCGGCGAGTACCTCGCGATAGATGGCGGCATAGTTGCCGCCGGCCGATGCCCGTGCATCGGCAGCGAGCTGTTTAAATTCTTCAAGGCTGGGGGTAGGTTGACCGGCTGAGGGCATGGGAACAGGCTCCAGGGGATGTGGCGCAGTCCAGGGAGTGAGATTCGATCCAGAGGGACTGCGTCGTCGTGGCGACTCAACTTAGAGTTGGTCGCGCCAAGCCCCTTGCCCGCCCGAGGTGTGGCAGTGCGCAGTGGGACGCACACGCGACCCCGATTCACCGCTGTACAGCATGGCCGACATCGCGCACTCCCACTTCTGAGCAAATGCTACGCCAGTTGAGCCCGCAGTCAAACATCAACGCCGACACAGACGCAATCTGTGTTCTCGTCATACCCGCGCTTGCCTCAGACCCTTGCAAAACTCCCCTTCTTCCCCCTTGCCGGGGAGAGCCGAAAGCCTGCCCCGGGCACCGACCCGGGGGGCAGAGGGGGTCCGCTGTTCCGGAGCCCTATCTGGTCATCATCAGCCGCCCCCCCTCTGTCACTCCGTGACATCTCCCCCCGCAAGGGGGGAGATGGGATGCGGGTATGACAGTGGTGAGACGGCGCACAGGTGGGCAGCTAACGTCGGCGTCGCCGCTCCGCCTCGATCACGTCAACCAATCTCCGCGCCGCTTCACCCTGCCGACCATCCGTGTTGACAATCACCTCATCAAACCATGCCGACTCCGCCATCTCCGATTCCGCCTCTGCCAGCCGCACCGCAATCTCCTGCTCGCTCTCGGCTCCACGCGCGCGGATTCGTCGTTCCAGAGCGTCTGTGTCGGGCACTGTGACGAAGACCAGCAACGGTTGATCCAACTGCTGTTTGAGCGTCTCTGCACCTTCAACGTCGGTCCGCAGGATGACTGTGCGACCCTGAGCCAACAGCTCGGTGACCGCTGCTCGTGGGACTCCGCTGCGGTGGCCGTATGACTCGACGTGCTCGAGGAATGCGTCGGCAGCCACCCAGCGTTCGAATTCCTCGTCGGACAGAAACACATGGTGTATGCCGTCGACTTCTCCGGCTCGAGGGGGTCTTGTCTTGGCCGTCGCGACTTTGGCCAACGAGGCGTCCAGATCCATTGCCTGGTTAATCACGGTGTCCTTGCCCGCTCCCGACGGGCCGGAAATCACGACCACCAATGGCACGGACTCAGACGGCGTCGACATGACGCAATCGATCGAGGTCCCGCCAAAAGGCCGGATATGAAATCTCGACCGCGGACGCCCGTTGAATCGTGGTCGGGCCGGATTCTGGATCGGCCGATAACGCTGCCACGGCGGCGGCCATCGCGAGACGGTGATCGCCGAACGAATCAACCTCGCCGCCCCGCAGCGAGCCAGGTATGGAGTCAGGTATGATCCGCATCCCGTCGTTCCATTGCTCCACGTCGACGCCCATCGCGGTCAGCATGGCCGAAGTCGTCGCAATTCTATCGGACTCCTTCACGCGCAACTCGGCCGCGTCGCGAATCTCGGTCGCGCCTTCCGCCACGGCAGCGGCGACCGCGAGGACGGGAATCTCATCGAGCGCGCGAACAATCATGTCACCGTCAATGGTCGTGCCGCGCAACCTGCCACCACGAACGATCACGTCTGCAACTGGTTCCCCCGACATCACCCGCCGGTTGGACAGCTCAATCTGCGCCCCCATCGATTGGAGCACATCGATCACGCCAGTGCGTCGTGGATTCACGCCAACGTTTGGCATGACGATCTCGGAACCAGGCGTCATCGCCGCTGCAACCATCCAGAAGGCCGCCGCGCTGATATCGCCCGGCACATCGACGTCCTGAGGCGTCAAAGTGGCTCCCGGCTGCACGGCGATCGTCGCGCCATCAACGTCGATCGACGCGCCCATCGCCGAGAGCATTCGCTCGGTGTGATCGCGCGACGGACCCGGCTCGACGATCCTGCTTGGCTGTTCAGCTCTCAGTGCGGCGAAGACGATGCAACTTTTGACCTGCGCGCTGGCGACAGCCAGCTCGTCGTCGAATCCGAGCGGCAGCCCGGCGGAACCATCGATCCAGAAGGGCGCGGTTTCGGCGCTGTCCACAGTTGCGCCCATCGAAGCCAGTGGCTCAAGGACTCGTCGCATGGGACGCTGTTGCAGCGACTCGTCTCCGTCAAACTGGCTGCGAAACGGCAAGCCCGCCGCGACGCCGCTGAGCAATCGGATGGAGGTGCCACTGTTGGCGCAGTCAAGAACTCCAGACGCAGATCGGAACTTGCCCTGCCCTGGACTTCTGACCACGACGCGGTCGCTTGTCTCTTCAAACTCGACGCCCCACTGACGCAGACACGACATGGTCGAGCGACAGTCGGCACTGTCGAGCAGGCCTGTGATCTGCGCTTCGCCCTCGGCGAGTGCATTGCAGATCAAGGCACGATGCGAGATCGATTTGTCGCCGGGGACATTCAGTTTGCCGCGTAACGGCCCGCTCGGTTCGACCGTGATATCCGTCGACATGGATCAACCGCGACCCCAACGACGACCGCGAGACTCGCGCTGCTTTTCTTTCTCTTCGCTGCGCTTGGTCATCGTGCGCACCTTGTCGTACAGGCGCGGACTGACGAGCAGCGCCGCCATCTGCGATGTCGCGTCGGGAATGTCCGGTTGCGCGCCGGCGTCAGGATCGAGGTCGTCTCCGCCGAGGAACTTGGCGTGATTAATCTGCGCCGCCGAGTACTCGCGGAAGACTTCCTCCTCCGGCTCGTCGAGCAATTCGCGAACCCGACTCAACTCGAGCACCAATCGGTCAATCCAGTGCTGGACCTGCTCCTTGTTGGTCACGGCGATCTCGGTGGTCATGCTGGGATCGCCTGAGTTGAACGCGGTCATGGCGCGGAACGTATCACCGGCCGCGCGTCCGAAGTCGGGCCAGCCGTCCGAGCTGCGCAGCATCGTGAACAGCGCCGAAGAGACCACCAACGGCAAATGCGAGACTCCGGCCATCACGTAATCATGCTCGACGGCTTCGAGAAAGTGAGGCGTCGCACCGAGTTCACGAACCATACCGAGCACGGATTTGACCGCGCTGTCGGATGCGGTCGGCGACGGGCTGACAAACCAGCGCTTGCCCTGGAACAGGTCGGGACTGGCGTTGTCGATGCCGAACGCCGACGCATCGCCGGCCATCGGGTGTCCACCGACGAACGACACGCCAGTGGGGAGGTGCTGCGAAGCCCATGCCTGAATCTGCGTCTTCGAAGCTGCCGTGTCGGTCACCGCTGCGCCGCGACCGAGGGACGGCGCGATCTCCTCCAGCAACTCCGCCGTTGCGGCGGGCGGCGTGGCGAGAATGACGAGGCCCGCGCCGTCGACCGCTTCGCGTGGATTGCCGACCACCTTGTCAACGGCGTCTTGCTTGCCGGCGGCGTTGCGCGCCGAGCGCCAATCGTCGAACCCGACGATCTCGGTGTCGCGCAGTTTCGCTGCTCGCAACCCCATCCCGATTGAGCCACCGATGTAGCCCAATCCAATAATCGCAATGCGCGCCATGCGCACCTCCTGTACACGCTGTACACGCCCTGGATCAGACGGCCCAACCGCAGACCGCCCCTGCTTGTCGCTCACAGTATCGCAGCGTCGCAGCATCGGAGTTCGTGGTAGAGTCGGAACGCGTGGCGACGCACGGCTCGGCGGGGCCGACGGGTTGATGTTGAGAGTAGATGTCCCCAGGTTCAGACTACGCCGCAGGCGCCGCCTGCTGATCTGGTCGACGCTCGCGTCGATCCTGCTGGCCGGCATCCTGCTCGGCCTGCTGGCGCCCCAAGCCGCTACTTCAATTGAGATCTGGAGCGGCCCCGGAGCCGCGCTGCTCGGCTGGTAGAGCGGTGGCGCTGATTCGCAGTCGACGGCGCAGAGCTGTGGCGGCGTCGGCGATCGCGCTGGCAGCAATTCTGGCTGGTGTCTGGCTTTCGATTAGCTCCGCCTCGGCCGCACCGAGCAGCTGCCCGTACAGCGGCGGCGGACCTCCGTTCTCGCTGGAGGCGTATGAAGCAGCAGAGTCTCGACTGACGTATCTCGACACGCTGCGTTTGGCGGCCGCCAACCAGCTCTTTCCTGAGGATGAGGACTTTCAGCTTCCGGCGTTGACGATCGGCGAGGATCGAATCGAGGCGCCATCGGCGGCGATTCCACCGCAGATTCTGTACGCCATCGCCTGGGTTGAGAGCAAGATGGCGCAGGCTGCATACGAGGTCGACTGGGGCACACTGGGAGCGCCCAAGCTCTCGTTCGACTGCGGTTATGGGATCATGCAGATCACGAGCAGCATCAATAACGACGGCGGGCTGCCTTCGCGGTATGAGGCGTTGGTGGGGTCGCACTTTGCTTACAACATTGCGGCCGGCGCGCGAATCCTGGTTGAGAAGTGGAACGAGGGCTTCTATCCGATCGTGGGCGACCATGATCCGAGCTTCATCGAGTCGTGGTACTACGCGCTCTGGGCGTACAACGGTTGGGCCGGGATCAATCACCCGCAGCATCCGTCGAAGCAGCCGGGACGTGGGATCTACGGCTGCGACGAGGAGCGACGCTGGGAGTTCACGTATCCGGAACTGGTGCTGGGCTGCCTGATCAATCCACCTGTGGTGCTGGGCAGCAGGCTCTGGGATCCGCTGCCGATCTCGCTGCCGGACCTGGCCGCGTTGAGCGCGGCCGGAAGGCCGCTGGACCTGGATGTCTTCTATGCGGGTCTGAATGCGATCTATGTGGAGATCAGTGCGGACTCTGCGTTCGCCGAAATGAACATGCCGCTGCCTGGCGGGGCGCAAGCGCGCGCGGCGTCCGGCGATCCTTCGGCGGAGACGACACGGGCTCGGATCCTGGGTCAGCCGGTGCTCCGTCTCGACGAGACGACGCTGGAGATCAGTTCGTCGCAACTGGAATCGGGTGATGTACCGCTGTTGATTCACAACGACGGTTCGGGACTGCTGGCCTGGCATGTGGTGGAGACACCGAGCTGGCTGAGTATCAACGTGAGCGGTGGCGTCGCGCTCGGGGAAGGGGATGGAATCGCGCCGCAGCCATCGCGGCTGAGCATCTCGGCGGCGGCAGGCGGCGTGCCCGAGGGATCACATCAAGGCAGGATCGAGTTGGAGTTCCACTACCCGGACGGCAGGTCGGAGACGGAGTCGGTCGACATATCATTGGAGAAGCGCGGAGACGCCCTCTACGAGGCGGGCCGTCCGCAGAGCTGACCCCCCGTAGCTCAACCGGACAGAGCAACGGACTTCTAATCCGTAGGCTGGAGGTTCGAGTCCTCCCGGGGGGACCACGCGTCGAGCTGGGCCTGTCAAGGGTGCGGAAGCGGGGATTTGGCGTGTGCAGTTCGGCTCGCCGATGCGCGGAAGTTCCAGGCGGTAACTCCGCGATATTGCGAATGAGCGCTCACTGATACCGTTGAGCAAGACGTATGGATCATCTTTGAATTCCCACGCAGGATCCGAATCTCACTCTTGCTTCAATTGGCCCGCTCACCGGCCTCGATTCACTCAACTCACACTGTCCTCTGAGGAGTCTCTTTACACATGCCTTCAGCATCCGTAGCCGCTCGACGACGATCGCGGGCGCGCAAACCTCGACACTCGGTCACCTGCGCAGACTGCGGCGCTTCAACCAGTGTTCCGTTCCGTCCTCGCGCGGACCGGCCTGTGTATTGCAAGTCGTGCTACGCAGGTCGTCAGGGCAGCACGAGGTCGGCACTGCCGACTGACAACCTCCAACGAGCGAGGCCTGAAACCAGGCCGGAAGCCAGGCCGGAAGCCAGGCCGGCGGCGCCCGATCGAGCCGACGAGCCTATGGGCGACGGTCCAGGAGCAGTCGGTCCGGTCTCGGCCTTCTCGGAGATTGGGCTGAGCCGCTCGACCATGACGGCGCTGGCCGCGATGGAGATCTCAGATCCCACGCCGATCCAGGAGCAGACGATTCCCCTGCTGCTCGGCGGTCGGGACGTGATCGGGCAGGCGCGGACCGGCTCGGGCAAGACCCTCGCGTTCGCGATCCCGTTGGTCGAACGCTGCGACCCCTCTGTTGACCAGGTTCAGGCTCTGGTACTCACGCCGACTCGGGAGCTGGCGATCCAGGTGAGTGAGGTCACTGACGCCGTCGCCAATGCAAACGGCCTGCAGACGACCTTGCTCTATGGCGGCCGCTCAGCGCGCACCGAACAGCAGGCGCTCAAGCACGGCCCGCAGATCGTGCTCGGCACTCCGGGTCGCACCCTGGATCACATCCGACAAGGCACGCTCGACCTTCGATCTGTGCATTTCCTGGTACTGGATGAGGCCGACGAGATGCTGGATCGCGGTTTCGCTCGCGATGTCGAGGCGATCCTTGATCACACACCGTCCGACCGGCAGACCGCGATGTTCTCGGCAACCCTGCCCGACTGGGTGGCGAAGACCGCAGCCAAGCACTTGCGCCGGCCCGCCACGGCAGAGGTCGACGCAGACCTGCAAACGCTGCCCAGCGTCATGCATCTGATCTACACGATTCAGCGCGACCAGAAGATCGACGCATTGAGGACGTTGCTGGACGAGCGCGACGACGAGGCGGTGATTGTCTTCGGCAAGACCAAGCACGGGGTCAAGAAGCTCGCCCGTCAGCTCGATGCGCTGGGCTACCCGGTGGGCGCGCTGCAAGGCAACCTGCGCCAGAACGCCCGCGAGCGGGTGATGCGCGACTTCCGCTCCGGCGAGACGCCGATCCTGGTTGCAACGAACGTGGCCGCGCGCGGGCTGGACGTTGAGGGCGTGGGCCAGGTGATCAACTTCGACCTGCCCGATTCCCCACAGCTCTTCACCCATCGAGTCGGCCGCACCGGTCGGATGGGCCGCGAAGGCGAAGCGATCACGTTCGTCACCCGCGAGGAAGAGTCGAAGTGGCGAGAGATCGACCGAAACCTAGGAGTCCGCTTCACCCGCCAACCCTGGAGCGAAGCCAAAGCCGCCGGGGAACGCTCAAGAGCGAGGCGAACGCGGTAGAGATCGTTGGCTGACGGTTCGAGTCCTCCGGGTGTTACCAGGCGACTTCCGTCGTCAACTGGTCGTTACTTGCCGGGGAGCGCCGCTAGCTGCTCCAGGGTCCTGACCTGGGCGAGTTGATCGTCGTTTCGTTCCGCGGCCTCAACCTGCCGGGTGAGGCGTAAGACCTCGGCTTCGATATCGGGCGGGAGGCCCCCTCTGTCACTCTGTGACATCTCCCCCAGAGGGGGAGAGCCGGAATGTTGAGGATGGCAGTGTTTGCGCTTCTGTCCGCTGCCGCAGGGACAGGGTTTGTTGCGTCCGGTGTTGCGGGGCAGGTCCGGATTCAGGTTTTCGGGTGAGTTTTTCTTCTGGGTCTCTGAGGCCTTGATTTCCTGTGTTTTCTGCGAGATAGCGGCCTGAGGGCTTTCAGGTTTTTTCAGGTTTTTTCGGGTTCGTTCGGGGTCGGCGAGTTCGTGGTCTGGGTAGTCGGCGAGTTCGATATCGATGACTTCGCCATTGGCGGGCCGGGCGCTGGGCGAGAGTTGGCGGAGAAGCAAGCGGAGTTCACGGTTGGCGGCGTTGAGGTTCTGGGCAAACAGGGCTTCGAGCCTGAGGCGGTCTTCTATGGTCCGGCAGAATTCGGCGCCTGGAACGGGATTGTTGATGAGCCTGCTGATGCGGCGGTTGAGGCGTGTGATTTGCTGAAGCAGGAGGTCGTTGTGAAGCGATTGGGCGAAGTCGTCCCAATCGGTTTCGAGGGCGCGGAGGTCGGCATGGACGGTGGCGACGGAGACTTTGAGTTTGTCGGCGATCTGTTCGAGTGTGTATCCGTTTTGGCGAAGCTGGTGTTCGCGCTGCATACGTCGGCGTCGCCGAGGTGAGATGGGCATGGTTGGCTCCTGTTCTTAGCAGAACATTAGAGCGTTGTTAGGGCAGGGTGGTGTGTCGGGGTTTGCGGATGGGGTTGGACTGAGGCGGAGATGCTGTTGTGCTCACTCGTGATTTCAGGGAGACAGTGCGGGCTCGCGCTCGGCGGGATCCGGAGTTTCGTGGGGCGTTGTTACGGGAGGGGATTGCGTGTTTGCTGGCGGGGGGTGGGGTGGGGGTGGTTGTGCTTTGGGACTATGTCAGCGCCGCGAGTAGACGCTCCGACGTTCACTGACTATGTGCTAGGCAGATTTCGCACTTGCACCCCGGGACTGTAAAGTGCCGAACACCGACGGCGGTGTTTCCAACGCGATCTGCTCTTTGAAACACCAAATCGAACAATTCAGTTTCAGATCTTTCCAAGTATCGCCGCAGGGCATAAGCGCAGAGGTCCGCCATTTGAATCATGTCGGTCAAGGCACTATCAACAAACATCGGAGTTTCGATAACGTATCGGAGATCGGTCCACAAGGTACCTCTCTGAATGAACGACCTCATGAGTTGCGTATGCCTCTTGGCCAGCGTTTCGTTGTTGTCGTGGATTAGAATCCCGAACCCTTGATTCCGGTTCTGCAAGAAACGCTCGAAACGAGAGACCACTTGCTCGAGGGCTTGCTCGTGGACCGTCGTACCGGTGATGTTGGAGTCGAAGTATTCTTTATCTATGCACTCCGCAAACAGCCTAGTGACGCCCCATCTGGAAACGAGCTGCGATAACTCGAGCACCAGTTGCTTTCGCTCTCCGAGCGACAAATGGATAAACGGTTCCTCTTTCCTGAGGTTTTTCCTCTCCGGACGAGAGGGTTTGCGCGCATTTCTGCGCTTGAGTACCTCACTGCGTCGCGTGTCCCAATCGAGTGATTCGAAGTCGGGGACAGCGATTTGATCAGGGTAGGGTCTCATCATCCAGGCGACATGAACTTCGCTGCCTTCAAGGCCATAACGCCGCTTCACTGCCTCAACTTCGACGAAATGGCGTTTCCAATACTGATCGGGAATTGACAAACCGACCAATATGTAATGTGAGCTTGTCCCGGGTTGCTCTGGAGTGCCCGACTCATCTAGGTAGCACAAGTGCATGTCGATCGGCTCACGAAAAGGCGCCGGGGCCGGAACCAAGGTTCCGATGCGAGTCGCTTAGCGTCTCGCCCCAGGCGCCTATCAAGGGTAACTCACGCCGACAGCATGTCAAGGCCTTGGTCATGCTGCTTGTTCTGCCTGTTACGGCGCATGTCGCATGGCCCGTCTTTCGACGGGCCGCTGTAGATTCCCGCTTCCGCGGGATTGAAGGATCTGTTGGCTACTGCGCGTAGACGCCGGCGCCCGGGCCTTCGGCGGTGGCCCAGAACTTGTCGGAGATCTGGTCGATCAGGTCGATGAGTTCCTGGCCTTTGGCGGTGTCGTTGGTCTTCTTGGCTTCACCGGCGACCTTGGTCGCGTTCCACATCAGCTCGTGGATTGAACCGTCGGCCTCGAGGTGGTGCGGCTTGAAGAAGTCGGTCCAGAGGACCCAGAGGTGGTGCTTGACTTCCTCGGCTCGTTGTTCCTTGACGATCGTGCAGCGGGCTTTGAAGTCGTGGTCGTCGGAGTCGTTGTACTTCTCCATCGACTTGAGGACGGACATGGCTTCGATCTTTGCCTGGGCGGGGTCGTAGACGCCGCAAGGCAGGTCGCAGTGGGCGCTGGCGGTCTGGAACAAGGACATGGTGTGCTCCTATTGGATGTGTTCGCTGTTCAAATGCAATTTGAGGCTATCGAGTGGCTGGAAGTCGGGCAACTGGGGGTGAGTTGTGTCCTAGAAGGTGGAGCGGGAACCCTCACCCTAACCCTCTCCCAGGGGGAGAGGGGACCGGAGAGAAGGGGACGTTAGTCGGCGCGGGTTCGGGCTCGGAGGGCGAGGGCGGCGATGGTCAGGGTGAAGACGCTGAAGCCGGCGAGGGAAACGAAGGCCCAGTGGAGTGCGGGGGGATCCTTGGTCTTGGGCAGGCCGTCTTCTCCGAAGACGATCTGGCCGCCCTCGGTCACGGGCCAGGCGTAACCCTCCATGACGAGACCTCGCATGCCTTCCATGATGTACGTGACGGGATTGATCGTGGCGATGATCCGCAGCCAGTCGTCGAAGACGGCGAGCGGGGCGAAGGCCGGAGCCATGAAGAGCAAGGGGAAGAAGAGCAGGAATCCGGCTTGCGCGGCCTGGGCGTTCCCGGTTCGCATTGCGATGAAGATGCCGATGCCGCTGTAGGCGCCGCCGAACAGTCCGGCAATGACGAGAATCAGGATCGCGCCGGGGACGCCGGAAGCCATGCCGGAGCCGGCGACCAGGGCGGCGATCAGCATGATCGAGGCGAAGAAGATGGCGCGCACTGCATCGGCCCAAACTCGGCCGATGATGATCGACCAGCGTGAGGCGGGAGTGAGGAGGAGCTTGTCGAAGTAGCCGCGCTCCATGTCCAGCACGATGGCGATTCCAGATGCGGCGGATGAGCCGGCCACGGCCTGGAGCACGGCGACGGGCAGCTGGAAGGCCAGGTAGTTTTCGACGCCGAAACCGCGCTCGGAGAAGTTGGCGATCGCGCCGGTGGAGACGGCGAGGAAGAACAGGGGGATGAACACATTGGTGATCTCGACGCCCGGCTGGCGGACCGACTCGCGGATCGCTCGGACGGCCAGATAGCGGGCATCGGTGAGGACGCGGAGCGGTCCAGACTCTTGCGAGGCTGAGGTTTGCGGCGGGCCGGAGGCCTGCGCGGCGCTCATGCAGGTCCACCCTGGGCTGACTGGGCTGGCTGGGCAGGTTGACCGGCCTGATCGCCGGGTTCAATCCGGTGCCCGGTGGCCTTGAAGAAGACGTCGTCGAGGGTCGCTCGCGCCAGACGCAGGTTGCTGAACGGTAGATCGAGGTCGTCCAACGTCCGCACGACGAGCGGCAGCGTGTCGTGTCCGCTGCGGGTGTAGATGGCGATGCCTTCGTTGAAGTCCCAGCGCGCATCCTCGATGTTGGGCAAGGGAAGCAGTGCGCCTACGGCCAGTTGCTGGTCTTCCTCATCGCCGTCGACCTGGACATATATCACGTCAGCCGAGACGGTCGACTTGAGCCCATCGGGCGTGCCTTGCTGGACGATTTCACCGGCGTCGAGGATGGCGATCTCATCGCAGAGCTGGTCTGCTTCTTCCAGGTATTGCGTGGTGAGAAAGAAGGTGACACCGTCTTCGCGGTTCAGCCGGACGATGTAATCCCAAAGGTTCTGGCGCGAGATGGGATCGAGGCCGGTGGTCGGTTCGTCGAGGAAGATGATCGATGGCGAATGGACGAGGGCTGAGGCGAGATCGAGGCGTCGCTGCATGCCGCCGGAGTAGCCGCCGATGCGCCGGTCGGCGTCTTCGGTCAGGTCAACGACGTCGAGGAGATGTGCGACGCGATCTTCAATCTCACCTCGTGGCACGTTGTAGAGCCGCGACTGAAGACGCAGCAGTTCTCGGCCGGTCTGAAGAATGTCAAGTCCGGCTTCCTGCAAGGCGACGCCGATGGCTCGGCGTACCTGGCGGTCGTCGATCAAGACGTTGAATCCGGCCACACTGGCCTCTCCTGCGGTTGGTCGCAGGAGTGTGGTCAGCATGCGGACGGTCGTGGTCTTGCCGCTGCCGTTCTGACCGAGGAAGCCGAAGACCTGTCCCGGTCGGACCCGCAGGTCGATACCGTTGACCGCGTGAATCTCGCCGAAATGCTTGACCAGTCCACTCGCATGGATCGCGAGCGTTGCGTCGCGATCATGCTGCGGCGCGGCGGCAATGAGCTCGTCGCGCAGACGATCAGCGATGGTCGGTGGGCGATTGGACATGCACGAGAGCGTATCGGTTTAGTCGGCTGACATGGGAAACGCAGGTCGTTCCATAATCAGAACATGTCATCTACGTTACATTTGTTCGTCATACCGGACGGAAAACCGGAATCGGGTACGCGCCCTCACCATCCTGCTCTTCGAACTCAACCTGGACTCGCTGTCCGATGTTGATGTCGGTGGTTGGGTTGTCGACGCCGACGATCGTGCTCATCATGCGGAAGCCTTCGTCAAGGTCGATGTAGGCCACGGCGTAGGCGCCCAACTCCTGGAAGCCGGGCATTCGGTTCTGGCGGACGACTGAGTAGGTGTAGACCCTGCCCAGGCCTGAGGAGACGTTCCAATTCAAGTCGCGGTCGCCGGTCACGGTCGAGTGTCCGCGCGGGTAGAAGACGACGTTGCCGTCGGAGTCGGTCTGGTAGCGAAGCTCGCCCTCTTTGCAGCCTTCCCAGAAGTGCTGAGTGTCGGGCTCGGGGAAACTGGGTTGTGGTCGGTTGGCCATTGTCATTTCGTCTTTCGTATTGAGGCTGTCGTGCCTGAAGTGGTCATACAGGGAGCCCCCCTTCAGCCTTCGGCAGCTTCCCCCAAAGGGGGAAGCGGGGAGGTCGGAATCCGGTTAGTCGGCGGCGAGGATGACGGTGCCGCCGGTGTGGGTGCCACCGAGGAGTCCTCCGTTGCCGTGTGCGACGGCGAGCTTGGCTCCGTCGACCTGGCTGGTGGATTCTCCTCGAAGCTGGCGTACAGATTCGAGCAGCAGGAAGAGTCCGCGCATGCCGGGGTGGTTGGAGGACAGTCCGCCGCCATCGGTGTTGAGCGTCAGGCCGGGCTGGTCGAAGGCAAGGTGGCCGTCGTCGATGAACTGGCCGACTTCGCCCTTGGCGCAAAATCCAAGGTCTTCCAGCATGACGGCGACGGTGATGCTGAACGAGTCGTAGATCATGGCGATGTCGATCTCATCCGGCGTGACACCGGCCTGTGCGAATGCCGCAGGGGCGCTCTGCGCGCCGGCCGACGTGGTGATGTCGCCGCCGTTCTCGCGGTACTTGGTCGCTTCGCCGGCGCCGATGATCCAGACCGGCTTTTTCTTGATGTCGCGAGCGATCTCGGGTGAGACGAACACCGCCGCGCCGCCGCCGTCGGAGATCATGCAGCATTCGAGCAGGTGCAGCGGGTCGGCGATGATTCGCGACTCGAGCACGTCCTCGACCGAGATTTCGTCGACCTTGACGAACTGCAGGTCGGTCATCGCCTTGACGGCCTCGGGGTTGCGCATCGCGTGTTTACGCGTGGCGACCGAGATCTGGGCGAGCTGTTCGGTGGTCGTGCCGTACTCGTGCATGTGACGATGGGCGACCATCGCGTAGTTGCTGATCAGGGTCGAGCCGTAGGGCGTTTCCATGTTCTGCTGCCACGATGCGCCGCCGCGGCCCATGCCGCCGGTGCCGATCGGCACCCGCAGCGATGC
This sequence comes from Dehalococcoidia bacterium, assembly GCA_965232875.1. Taxonomy (GTDB): domain Bacteria; phylum Chloroflexota; class Dehalococcoidia; order Bin125; family Bin125; genus Bin125. Next base: position 1,842,964 of record OZ247431.1, read on the forward strand.
GGCGGTCGAGCCGTACGTCGTCACAGCGACGTTGCAGCGACCGGCTGCAATGTCGCGCAGCGCGTGCGAGGCGTGGAACTCGTAGGACGAGCCGCCGACCTGCGTGGTGTCCAGCAGTCGCGGCTTGATCCCCAGGTACGCGGCCAAGCCGAGACCACCGCCGCCCTCGCCGTCGAGCGCGTCGTAGAGGCCGTCAACGTCGCCCCAGTCGAGTCCGGCGTCCTCAAGCGCCTTCTTCATTGAGTCGGCCTTGATTTGCATCGACGAGACGCCGGGGGCGACCCGCAGTGGGTATTCGTGGATACCGGCGATTGCCGCTAATCGTTCCTGAGCCATCTCACAACCTTTCCTCGTCGTCTTCCCGCATCGTCCAGACGCCACAAGTGGACGCGACGTCTAGTTGCGGGCGGTCACAGGCTAGCGCCGATCCTTGCTCAGGCGTAGCCTGCCTGCATGCGCATCGGCCTGATTTCCGACACCCATCTCCCACAACTGCTGCATTCAATGGACGAACTCGGCTCCGATCCGGGCGAAGCATTGACCGGCGTGGACCTGATCCTGCACGGCGGCGACATCACCGTGCCGGCCGTATTGGACTGGTGCGAACAGTTTGCGCCGGTGATCGCCGTGCGAGGCAACAACGACATCTTTGACGACCCAAGGATGAACGAGCTGCACTTCCTCGATGTCGAGGGCTTTCGGGTCGGCATCGCGCATGAACTGCGGCCCGAGTCGAGACCGATCGGCGAGATCCTCGCGGCATCGCTCGACGGTGAGTGGGTGGATGTGCTGATCGGCGGCGACACGCACGTCGAGCGGCTGGAGTATCGCGACGACGTGCTGCTGATCAATCCTGGCAGTCCATCGTTGCCGCATCACCTCTCGACTCGGCTGGGCGCCATCGGGACACTGACTATCACTCCGCACCGATTGGAAGCCGAGATCCTGGCGCTGGGACCGAGCGAGGGTCATCGCAATCCGACCCGCCCACAGCACGTGGTGATCGAGTACGGGAAGGTCGTCGAGGCATCGCTCGACGGTCACTCCATCGATCCCACTGAATTCCTCAAAGCGCCGCACGAGCGCGTCGTTCCCACGTCTGAGCCGAACGGAGCCTGAGATGGACCTACAACTACAGGGCAAACGAGCACTGGTAACCGGCGGCAGTCGGGGTATCGGCAAGGCGATCGCACGTGTCCTTGTCGAAGAAGGATGCGATGTCGCCATCTCGGCGCGCGATCCCGAGCGCCTGGCCGCCGCCGCGGCTGAGGTCGGCGCATCGTCGTGGTTCACCTGCGAGATGTCGGACGACGACTCTGTCGAAGCGATGGTCAGCGGCGCAGCAGAAGCGTTGGGCGGGCTGGACATCCTGGTCAACAACGCCGCCTCGCCGGGCAGCGTCCACGGTCCGATGAAGCTGGCCGACCTGACCGCCGACCACGCCCTGGCCGACTTGCAGGTCAAGGTCCTGGGCTACCTGCGCTGCTCGCGAGCGGCGGCGCCGTACATGCAGGCGCAGGGATGGGGTCGAATCGTCAATGTCTCCGGACTGGCCGCGCGAGGCAGCGGCAACACGGTCGGCTCGATTCGCAACGTCTCAGTGGCTGCGATGACCAAGAATCTGGCCGACGAACTCGGCCCCGATGGCATCAACGTGACCGTCGTGCATCCGGGACTGACCCGAACCGAAGCGACGCCTGATCGGATCGCGCAGATTGCAGAGTCGAACAGCATCTCACTGGACGAGGCTGAGGCGCGGATGGCAGCCGGCAACTCGGTGCGGACGATCATCGATTCCGACGACATTGCCAACATCGTCGCGTTCCTGGCCTCGCCAAAGTCGATTGCGATCACAGGCGACACGATTGCGGCTGGTGGTGGTGTCGGTCGGGGGATTCACTACTAGACCAGATCGCGCTAGCCACCTTTGTTCGTCATTCCCGTGCTTGCCACGGGAATCTCGACGAATACAGCAGCGACGATTGATGGCCCGAACTCCAGACCGTGCTACACGGCCAGCTAGGTCGCGACGTCGGTGCCGAGCGCATCGAGAAACCCGCGGCAAGCGCGGATATGACGGATTTCTCTTGTTCTTACAGAATTCGATACTCGTGGGGACGTCGGAGGAGTTCGTAGTAGGGCGTCACCGTCCAGCCGGGTGGGTTGATGGCGTCGATTCGCTCGCGGTCTTCGTCGGTAATGACGACGGCAGCGGCGCCGAGATTGTCCTCTAATTGTTCCATGGTGCGTGGTCCGATGATCGGGCTGGTGACTCCGGGCTGCTGCTCACACCAGGCCAAGGCGAGCTGTGAGAGAGTGCAGCCCTTCTCTTCGGCCAGCGGAGTGAGTCCTTCGATCACATCAAAGACGCCGTCGGTGACTCGCTGTTGTTGTCGTGGATTCAGCGCGTAGCGACCGTCTTCCGGCAATGGCTCGCCTCGTTGGTAGCGTCCGCTCAGCAGTCCGCCGCCGAGCGGTCCCCAGGGGATCACGGCGATACCGAATGTGCGGGCAGCCGGCAGCAGTTCGCTCTCGACTCGGCGGTCGAGCAGGTTGTAGGCGGGTTGCTCGCAGACGACGCGATTCAATCCCAACTCCTTTGCCATCCAGAGCGATTCGACCAATTCCCAGCCACCGAAGTTGCTGGTGCCGATGTAGCGCACCTTGCCGTCGCGGATCAGGTCGTCGAGCGCGCGCAGCGTCTCGTCGATGGGGATGTCGGGTTGCGGGCGATGGAGTTGGTAGAGGTCGATGTAGTCGGTCTGCAGACGGCACAAGCTGGCCTCACACTGCTCGATGATGTGCCGACGGCTGTTGCCTCGGGCATTGGGATCCTCGGCGTCCATCTGGCCGTGGACCTTGGTGGCGAGGACGACGTTATGACGCTGTCCGTTGCGCTTCAGTGCTTCGCCGGTGATTTCCTCGCTGCGGCCCAGGGCGTACACGTTGGCGGTGTCGAGGAAGTTGATCCCCGCGTCGAGGGCGCGGTCGATGATCGCGTAGGACTCCTCGGGCTCGGTGCGACGACCAAACATCATGCAGCCAAGGCAGAGGCTGGAGACCTGCACGCCGGTCCGTCCGAGAGGTCTGATTTCCATCGTTGACTCCTGAAACTAGATTTCTACCAGATGGATCAGCTCAGCCGAACATCGATCAACATGTCTGAGCTTGCCGTGGATGTGAGGGAGCTAACGCGGGCACTCGGGCGTGGACGTGAAGGAGCACAACTAGTCGGCCGCCGAGATCGTCTCCTGAGCAGCATCTCGGCGGTAATCGCGTTCAAGTGTCATGAGGTACAACGTGGTCCCGTTGGCCCAACCTTCATGTCCTGTGTCCAACGCTCGTCCGATGTCGTCTGCTAGAGCTTGATCTATCAACGCTCGTTCGTTCACAACCGCCAGAATCTCCCCCAACGAGCGATTCGTCAGCGCGGCGAGATCTTCTGCCGTCATTTGTCTCGCCTCCAGTTCTTCTCGCAGGAAGAAGCCCGGATGCACGGGAAAGGCCGACAAGTGGCTAGGGACGAAGTCAGCCATGGTAATCCTCCACTCCGATGATAATGATCTGGTCGCGTTCGGCGCCCGGCTGGACTATCAATCGCCATCCCCCGGTCAGTCTCAGTGCGAAGTCTCCTGCGCGTCCGCCGTGCAACGGATGCAGATTGAGTGTTCTAACGCGGAAGAGTTCCTCCCATGACGGTTCCAGTTCCAACCGCGCGAGGCGCTGGACGAATTGCGGCCCAACGACAGCCCCTCACAACAGTGCTGCCCTGCGCGGTTCCTGATACGCCCGCTCAAGCCGGCGAGAGTGAAAGATGAGCTGCACGCTGGCGCCTATGTCGTTTGGACCGCTTGGGCAGCCTTGACCAGGTTGCGCATGAGCCTGATGGCTTCGTCGTGGGGGACACGTCCGACTCCGCAACTGGTGGAGACCAGCAGCCGCTCGGGCGGAATCACTTCGACGAGTTGCTCGATCCTCCGGCGCAGTTCCATCACCGGCGCAGGCTTCGATTTCACGTCGGCAATGCCGGCGATGATTTCCATGCTCTCGGGCAACTCGGCCAACAGCGCGTGTTCTTCCCATTGACCCGAGTAGGAGCACTCGACATGGACGCGGTCGACAATGCCTTCAAGTTTCTGGATGAAGGGGATCAGTGAGCGCAGATTCTGCACTTCGATTGACGGCTTGCGGGCGATGTCGCCGAGACAGAAGTGGATTGTCCTGGTGATCTCGGAGGCCGGCGCGAGCGGCTCGGCAACCAGCGGGTACAGCGAATCCGCTGAACGGCTCTCGGACACCAGACCGATCGCCTCGCCCGGCGCGTCTAGTTGGATCTCCTTGACACCCTGTCCCACCATGTCGGCAATCTCTTCCCGCACCACCTCAATCAGGTCACTCAAGTGCGCAGACTCGTCGCTTCCCTCTGCTACGACGAAGCCGCCGCCGATCGTCAGGGGTGAGGGCACGGAGGCCTTGTCCAGTCTCGGCTCGATTTCATGTTCACGACGCCAGGCTTTCGCGTGTCCGGTGCCTCGTGGAGCAGTCACAGTTCCTGCAACCTGGTAGCGGCCGACTCCCTGCTGTCCTCTTGAGGTGACGCGCGGCGCGAGCGTTTCCAGACCGTCAAGCCTGGGCGGGATGTGATGGAGGAAGTCGGGCGCGAAGACCTCACCGCCCATGATTTGATCGAGGCCGCAAGCGATTTGCTCATCCATCGCGATCCGTGCGGCGGTTTGCAGGACGTCGTTGGCTTCCTCATCCGACAACTCGCCGGCGTAGTAGCGCTTGAGTTCGAGACGCTGTCCAAACGGGATCGGCCATGATCCCACAACAGTGGTGCGGATTGGCATCGGGAACGCTCTCATTCATTCGGCGTCGGCGTAGATGCGGAAACCGTAGTCGTTGTAGCGATAGTTGGGCGACAGGCTTGAGCGAGCGCTGACTCGCGTGAACTTGATCCGGTGTCGCCATGAGCCGCCACGACTCGCGCGCCGCACGCCGGAGACGGGACCAGACGGCGCGACTTCGGGTGAAATGGCGTAGTAGTTGCGGTCGTACCAGTCCGAGCACCACTCGTGCACGTTGTCTGCGGTGCAGTAGAGACCGAACGCATTCCGACAGGCTGCTATTGGAACGTGTGGGTGCTCCGCCTGAGCAACCGTTGCTCGCACCTGATCGGTTGGCCAGGATTCCGTGTCCTCGGGCCAATCGGCGCATTCGATGCCGCCGCGTGCTGCATACTCTCTCTCGGCTTCGGTCGGCAGCCGGAATGCGGTCCCGGAGACATCGCTCAGCCAGTCGCAGTAAGCCACAGTGTCGTGCCAGGAGACTCCCACGACCGGAGCTTCGGGTACACAGAACTTCCGCTGCGTCCAGAAGGGCGGCGGCGAGGCTTCTGTCTGCTCAACGAATGCGGCGTATTGGTCGTTGCTGACCGGCCGCTCGGCGGCGCGGAACGGAGCGATGATCACCTGATGCGCAGGGTGCTCGTCGCGGCGACGATCATCGGCGCCCATGATGAAGGCGCCGCCGGGGAGCATGACGAGGCCCAGGGCGGCGGATGGGCTGATCATGAGGGCAGTGTAGGACTTTGGAGATGATGCTGAATGATTATCATTCACAACATGAATGATTATCATTCACGGAGCGGCGGACAATCATTCTTTGCCTGAATGATTGTCATTCATGTTGTGAATGATTATCATTCACCGCATGACCTCGGACACACTTCCCCGACTCATGAATGACAGCCTCGCCGAACACCTGCGGCTGATGCCTAGCACCGTCGTGACCGGCGCCCGTCAAACCGGCAAGAGCACGCTCGTACGCCAGCTCCAGAGCGCTGAGCGGCGTTATGTGACGCTGGACGACACGGAGGTGCTCAGCGCCGCCCGCACAGAGCCGGAGTTGATCCTCAGCGGACCACTGCCGATCACGATTGACGAGGTGCAGCGCGAACCACAGCTGATGCTGGCGATCAAACGGGAGATCGACGAACGGCGCACCGCCGGTCGGTTTCTGCTGACCGGATCCGCCAATCTGCTGCTCATGAAGAACGTCTCGGAGACCCTGGCCGGGCGCGCCAGCTACCTGACCCTTTGGCCGATGACGCGCACTGAACAACTGGGGCTCGCCCGATGTGGCCTGTGGGATCGCTTCTTCGAGACGCCCCAGCAAGACTGGATCGAGATGCTCAACGCGGAGCGCCTGCCGCGAGAAGACTGGCGCGATCTGGCTCGCCGCGGCGGCTTCCCGCCGGCGGCGATCCAGATGCAGACCAACCGCGAGCGCGCGATCTGGTTTGACGGTTATGTACGCACCTACCTGGAGCGAGAGCTGCAGAGTCTCTCGGCCATCACCGCACTGCCAGACTTTCGTCGTCTCATGCAGGCTGCTGCGCTGCGCGTCGGACAGCTCCTGAACCAGACCTCGCTCGGACGCGACATCGGTATGGCCCAGCCCACGGCGCACCGCTACCTCAATCTGCTGGAGACCTCGTACCTGCTGGTCCGGCTGCCCGCCTTTGCGGTCAATCGCAACAAACGACTGGTTAAGTCGCCCAAGATCTATTGGAGCGACACTGGAGTCGCCCTGCATCTGAGCCAACAGCCCGAGCCGCAGGGCGCTCACCTGGAGAACGTCGTGCTACAGGACTTGCTGGCCTGGCGGGACAGCGGCGTCCGGACCGCCGAGATCTTCTTCTGGCGCTCAACGCTGGGCGAAGAGGTTGACTTCGTAATCGAGTCAAACCAGCGCGTCCTGCCGATCGAGGTGAAGTCGAGCAAGCGAGCCCGGCTCGGAGATACGAAACATCTGCGTACGTTCATCGACGAATACCGCGATCGCAGTCTGCCCGGCCTCCTGCTGCACGACGGCGAGCGGGCTGAATGGATCGCACCCAACGTCCTTGCCGCGCCCTGGTGGATGGTGTTTTAGGCACGGCCAGGACAAGCTCAGCGACCGACGATGCTAGACTGCGCGCGCCCAGACCGACGATGTGGGTCTGTGGGCTCGTGCAGTGCGGACACAGAGAATTGGGGGATCTGCCATGGGATTGCTGGACGGACGTAAGGCGCTGGTCACGGGATCCAGTCGCGGCATCGGCGCCGATATCGCACGAGGATTGGCCGCTCACGGCGCAGCAGTGGCTGTGGCGGCGCGGTCGGATGCAGCCTCGCCCGACCCACGCTTGCCGGGCACGATCCGCACGGTCTCAGAAGAGATTCGCAGCGCCGGCGGGCATGCGGTTCCGGTCGTGCTCGATGTCCGCGACCCGGAGTCGATCGTGCGGGCCATCGACACCACGGCTGCCGAATTGGGTGGTCTCGACATCCTGATCAACAATGCCGCCGTGCTCGTCCCGGGCACGTTGGAGTCGGTCCAGGACCGACATATCGACCTGATCTGGCAGCTCGACCTGCGCGGTCCGGTATTGCTGGCCAAGTACGCCGTCGAGCATATGAAGGAGAGCGGCGGAGACATCATCAATATCTCCTCCGGCGCAGCCGACTTCCCCGGCCCAGGTCCGTACGACGATGTGCGCGAAGGTGGTCAGTTCTACGGCATGGTCAAGGCCGGCCTTGAACGCATCACCCAGGGCTGGGCGATGGAGCTACAGAAGTATCAGATTGCCTGCAACATTCTGACCCTGCGCTACCTGATCAAAACGCCCGGCCACTGGTACGCGTTGACGACGCCGGACAAGCCGCAGACCGAGTTCGAGTCGGCCGACTGGATGGCGCGTGCGAGTGTCTGGATCGCCAGTCAGCCGTCGTCTTACACGGGCAACATCGTCGACGACCGCGACATGCGCGACACGCTGGCCGCGCTGTAGCCGCGAATCATGCGCCCTGAACAGCCGAGGAGCAATCGATCGTGCCGGATCTGATCTACGAGAAGTTTGATCACTACGCCATCCTGACGATGAACCGACCGCATCGGCTGAACGCGCTGGGCGGCGACCTGCGCCGACTGACGCGCGAGGCGGTCGCCGATCTGGAAGCCGACCCGAACATGCGGGCGGCCATCGTGACCGGCACTGGAAGGGCGTTCTCCGCAGGCGCTGACCTCAAGGAAATGAACGAAGGCAATCAGCGACGTGAGGGTCTGCGCAACACGATGGGCTACGACCTCGACGAGTCGATGCCTTTTGCGCGGGCGCGCAAGCCGTTCATTGCTGCGATCAACGGGCTCTGCCTGGCCGGCGGGCTCGAGCGTGCGCTGGACTGCGACATTCGCATCGCGTTGACCGAAGCCTATTTTGGACTGTTTGAAGTCAAGCGCGGGATCATGCCTGGCTACGCAATTCATCACCTGGCAAGAATGCTGCCGATCGGCGATGCCCTGTACATCATGTTGACCGCTGATCGGATCGAGCCGGAAGACGCGCTGCGTATGGGTTTGATTCGTGAAATCCTCGAACCTGAGGCACTGTTGCCCAGGGCGGTTGAGATCGCCGAGATGATTGCGGCCAACGCGCCGCTGGCGGTTGAGGGCACCAAGTTCATGGCGCAGCAGTGGCGGCAACTACAGATCGACGAATCCTACCGCGTCGGACAATGGGTGGGCCGGACGGTGCTGAACTCGGAAGACGCGAAAGAGGGTCCACGGGCGTTTGTCGAGAAGCGGCCGCCGCATTGGTCCGCCCGTTAGCCGGGAGTTCTGCATCCTAAGCGCCCGGAAGTCGTGAGTGGACTGTTCCGAAGCTGGCCGACTCGAGTTCTGATAGCGGCACTAGCGTTCGCAACTCTTGTTTCACTTACAAGTCCAAAGGCCTACCCGCAGTCGCCTCCTTCAGTCGCGTCGGCCAATATCGATGGCTCGCAGTTAGTAATCTCGTTCACGGCCGATCTTGATGCCAACAGCACGATGTTGAAGTCGGATTTCACGGTCCAGCTTGCTGAGGCCGCACTTGCCGTGGATACGGTAGTCGTCAATACCAATCAGGTTGTCCTCACGCTCGAAGACACGGTTCCCGATGCCGAATGCACTTCGGACAACATCACGGTGAGCTACTCGGCTGGCGTCTCATCGCTCGCGGGCGGCGACGGTACCCCGGTGGCAGCGTTTAGCGAGCAGGCTGTGACAAACGACACAGATGCCCCTCCGCAGATCGTGAGCCTGGAAACGGACTCGATGGGGAAATTCATCTACGTCACATTTTGCGAGACGATCTCAACAGGCGATAACGGATTTCTGACTATTGGCGCTTTTGCGGTCGAGGTCAATGGGCGCTCCAAGATCATTAACGATGTGCAGATTCAATCCGAAACATCATCCAGGCTCGATATCGATCTGGGACGGAAGGGCAGCTTTGGTGAACTCGATGACATCACGGTGGCTTATGACAGTGACGACGCAGATGATGGCGATCCGCCGCAAGATGCGAACCAGGGCAACAAGCAGATCGAGAGCTGGGCGGCGCTTGCGGTGACGAATCGCTTCGACAGCCCTCCGACCCTTAACTCGATTACGGCCAACTATGACGTCGTTACGCTGACCTTCAGCGAGGAACTCGACGAGAACAGCATCCCTGCCGCAGATGCGTTTGCGATCGGCGGCGTCCAACATGCTCCGAGCGTGGAGGATGTTTCTGTGTCGAAGGCAACCGTGACGCTTGTGCTCAGCGGAATCCTGCACAATCGTAACTCGCCGACGTACACCCTCGACTACATCGAGCCCAACCAGAAGCCGCTCCGACAGTCAGACGCAGCGCTCCACGTCGCGGACATCTACTCCTTCAGCTTCCAGAGCAGTACGCCAACGGCTAAGCCCGCTGTGACGAAGGCTGAGGTTAATGGCGCGAAACTGAAGATCACTCTCGATCTTCCGCTCAAAGCGGTCGCGCCTGCAGGCGCATTCTCGATTGGCGGCCAGGCCGGAGTAACGATCAGTAAGACTTCGTTCGCCAATACTTCGCTGACGGAGTCCACAGTGACACTAACTCTTTCATCGGCCGTGAGCGCCGGGGCGACAATCACAGTTTCCTATACAAAGCCCGACCAACCACCAAGGATTGAAGGTCGGAATATCACAGATGCCGACTCCTTTACCAATCAGTCAGTCACCAACAACACCGTTGCTCCTGCTCCGGAGTTTAGTAGCGCTACCGTCTCAGCCGATGGCTCGACCGCGACTGTCACCTTCACGCTTGCGCTCGATGCGTCTGCGGAACACACACCGAAGGCCTCGTCGTTCTCGCTCACAGGAAGCGGCGCCTCGGTGGATTCGGTCTCGATTGTCGGTTCGGCAGTGGTGTTGTCTCTCGATCCACTTGCCGATGTTGGCGAGACGATCACACTCGGCTACACCCCACCGGCAGACTCAATGGCCGCGCGCTTACAGTCGGCCGACCACGCCCAGCCGGTGGCGGCATTCTCAAACCGTTCAACGACCAACAACGCCGACGGCAAGCCGCGCCCGGTCGCTGCGGAGGTCGACGGCGACCGCTTGACTATTTCATTTGATCGACCTCTTGACTCCAGTTCGACTCCTGCTCAGGCCGCGGTCTCAGTGGCCGGGACCACGGCGACAGTGACGAAGCTATCGGTCAGTAAGAGCGATGTGATCGTGACGCTCAGTTCAGCCGTAAACCACACCGAACGCATCAGCGTTTCGTATACCGCTCCGACGGAATCGCCGCTGAAGCGCACCAATCCGGAGATCGGGGTCGACTCATTCGTGTCGCTGGCCGTGACCAATTTGGCAGAGGATCCAACGCCGACGTTTGTATCGGCATCGATCGATCCAACGGGCCGCGCGCTGACGATCACCATGTCCCATCCCCTGCTGACAACGGTCGGCGGGCTTCCCGACAAGGCGACATTCAGCCTGGGCGGCAGTGCTGAGGCTGCGGTCGACTCATTGGCGGTCAGTGGCTCCACGGTGGTGCTCAAACTTGATCCGGCGGCCGATGTCGACGAGACGGTGACCATCAGTTATCAACCGCCGACTGACGCCACGTTGTCGGCGCTGCAGAGCAGCGACGGGATGTGGAAGGTCGCGGCGTGGGCCAATCAGCCCGTGACGAACAGCGCCGACGGTGTGCCTCGGTTGGTCTCCGCAGTGGCAAATACTAACTCGATCGTACTGGAGTTTGACCGAAGTTTGGATCAAGATTCAAGTCCGCCGACAGCGGAGTTCAGCATCAAGCCGGTCGGAAACCCTGTCACCCAGATATCGATTAACGAAACCAGCCTGACGCTGACGCTTACCAAGGCCATCGCTTTCGGCGACATCGTCACTGTCGCATACTCCGCGGCTGGGAGTGACAAATTGAAGCGCGACGGGATGGCGTTGGATGTTCTGGCATTCTCGGAATTTCGGGCGCTGAACGAGACACCTGAACCTCTGGTGCGATCGATCATAGGGGACGGTGGAGAGATCGTCATCAGCTTCTCGGTGACTCTGGACACCAACTCAACTCCTGACGCATCGGCGTTCTCCCTCGGTTCGGGTAAGCCAGCCGTTTCGAGCGTCATAGTCTCGAGCATGGCGGTCACATTGACATTATCGGCATCGTTGGTCGAGGGTGCGGACTACACGTTGACCTACGTCGCCCCGGTGGCTTCTCCCCTACGGAAGTCAGATGGCGCCCAGATTGCCAACTTGTCCAATGCAGTGTCCAATAGCACAGATGTCGCTCCGTCCGTAGTGTCCACAGTCGGAGATGGAGCTAAAGTAACAATCACGTTCGATCAACCGTTGGACTCGATTGCCAGTGTACTCATATCGTCATTCAGCTTTAGCCCCAATCCTGGTCGAACCGTTACTGCCGTGTCCATCGAAGATTCGATCGTTTCACTCACGATCTTATCTCCACTCAAGGAAGACGAGGAGGCATCGCTATCGTACACCAAACCAGACTCTGGCGGTGTGCGCGATCAGACGGGACATCAGGTGGAGAGTTTCTCTCACAGCATTGACAATCAGACTGATACCGCACCAACTCCTGTGTCGGCGACAGTCCAAGATCGCGTGATCGTTATCGTCCTTGACCAGTCAATATACGAGGACCCGCGCTTCATGCCTAACGAAAAGAAAGAAGTAACCGACGGCGTGCTACTTGACCACTTCACTCTGACCGGAACCGACGCCGAGGTTGTCGCTGTTCGAGTGGCGAACGACGGGCCTGGCGGAGTTGGCAAGATCGTCATCACGTTGTCCAAAGATGTCGAGGAGGAAGACTCGATCTCGATCCATTACTTCCCGTCCTCAGGAACCATCCGCATTCGAGATGACGATGCAGGTTCCAAGAGAGCTGTGATCAACAGTTACGGCTTGGTCAACCAGACCAAGTCACCTCCCGAGTTTGTCTCGGCGACGCTTGACGGCGCTTTACTGGCGGTCAGTTTCAATAGAGCACTCGATACGACTATCGAACCGATGGCCGCATGGTTTGCGCTGACACCGAACACGCTCACGATTGAATCGGCGACAATCGACGGCTCGACGCTTCAGTTGGGAGTCGCTCCCTCGGCAATGGAGGATGACGAATACAACTTAACCTACACCGCGCCAGCGACAGGTGGATTGGCCGGCGATTCAGGGTTGGAAGTGAAGGGATTGTCGCAGGCAGTCGAGGTTGACAACGTGACGGATTACGCGCCGTATCCCGTGGCAATTGTGACGGACAGGCTGGGCACAACAATCTCCGTCACATTCGACCAGCGAATCCAACCTCCTTCTGTTACCGACAGTTCATGGTTTTCCCTGGGCGACGCTCTCAAAATCTACTCGGCAGAGATTGGCTCGTACTCTGCGGGAGCACCTCAGTTAGTGATCGTCCTGGAGGACTCCACTCCGGTTCGCGAAGGCACAGCGGTTAGCTTGACCTACACTCCGCCAGCAAACGGCGGTCTGCGGGATGATGACGCAGGCAATCCGGTCGGATTGCTCGAAGAACTACCGGTCACAAACAATGTCGATGTGGCGCCATTGGTAACAGGGGCGACCGTTAATGGCTTTGTCCTGACGATTGATTTCGATCAAGCGCTTCATGACGATCCAGAAGACGTTCCGCCCGCTAGCTGCGAGGAGCTCAAGCGGGAGGATTCGGACGTCGAGTGCCTGAAGCCCGGAGACTTCACCTGGTTTACCGTACAACGAAACAACACTGACATCGTTCCGATAGATTCAGTCAAGATTGCAGGTAAGGCCGTCGTGCTCAGTCTCCAGGAACCTGCGAGTGAGAGCGACAGCATCACGTTCCGCTACCAGCCCAAGTCTTATGACAATGACAGCCGCAACCTGCGCGACACTTCGGATCCTGCCAATTATGTTACGAGTTTCGGTCCTGTAACGGCGACGAACATCATCGCCGCTGCGGCCACTTCGGTGTCATTCGATCGCGAGGCTCCGAAGACCATCGTGATCAAGTTTGACGGCCCTCTGCAATTGGTGGCGAGCCTGACGACCGAAGGCTTGCGTGTGTCCGTTGACGACGCGGGGGTCGCTGTGGCAGAGGCATTGAGTTCAGGCAGCGAGATAACCGTTGCATTGGTCGAATCGGTGCCTGAGTGCTCGTCGCTGGAATTGTCATACTCCCCCAGCGGTGAAGCATGGCTCGACGCAGAAGGACGCCAAATCGAGGCATTCAGTTTCCATGTCCCAAACCTGATTGAATCGACCTGGGGTTTGAGGTGTGTCGAATCCGATTTCGGCAATATCGTTCTAACGTTCGCTGCTGATTCTGACGTCTGGCCGTTTGACGAAACAGGTTGGCGACTTTCCGTGGACGATGAAGAACGACATATCGACGCGACACAAAGTGGAGACGCAGTGGTGACACTGATCCCAACGCCTCCAATCTGCATCGGCGACACAACACACGTCGGCTACTCCGACGACTCGCTTCTTTCGAACTGGGTCATTTCTACTGCCGCGCCCTGCGCATTATCGGCGCGGACGGAGGACGAAACGCTGTTGGTGACGCTCGATGCGTCGCTCGACGATGAGGCGTTGCCTCACCCGTCGGAATTCACCCTCAGCGAGAGTGCGCGGGTCGTAGCGGCCACTGAAATCGAGGACGATGTCCTCAAATTGCGTCTGAGCGCACCCGGGGTCCACATAACAGCGAAGCCGATGCTCAGATATGACGGATCGACGCTGACCAGCGCCGGACGCACGGTCGGTCCTTTTGAACTGGCGGTTACCGTCGTTGCGCATCCACCCGAGCTCAAGTCGGCGTTCGGGTTCGGATCATTCGTCAGCCTCGAGTTTGACAAACAGTTGAGCGCTCGCGAGGTGTCGCCGTCTCGATTCATTCCTTCCGTTCCCCGCTCAGATGACCTCAAGGTGCGGTCAGTCAATGTGAGTGGCACCTCGGTCGCGCTGGAGCTCTCAGAGGATCTGCCTGATGACTTCGATCTGTTTGCGTTGATTTATCTGGCCAAGACGCGCGGTGGGCTGGAAAGCCTGGTCGGAGCGAGAGTCGACGACTCCGTCTTTGTCGTCGAGAATCTGACCGAAACTGCTCCAACAGTTGAGTCGGCTGTCGCCAGGAATCAACAGATTACTGTGACGTTCAATCAACGCGTCGAAGCGACGGAAGATCAGACCTCCAACTTCAAAGTACGAGCAGGACGACGGGACATTGCCGCCACGTCTCTCGCGTGGTCGAACAACAGCGTTGTAATCGAGTTACCGGAACGCATCACTTCGCTAGACGCGGTGCAACTGCACTATGCACCCGATACCGCGGGATCGGTGCGCGATTCCTCCGGTATCGCGCTGAAGCCATTCAAACTGTGGGCGGACAATCGCACTCCGCGTCCCAGATCCATTCAGCGGAGAGTCGATGATGCGAAGCTCCGATCATCCAACGGCGAGACTACGTTCGCACGTGAACTAGCTAGAGGGTTTGCCGCAAGTGAAGGCATCAATGTGGTCGTTACCGGTGAACGAGGCTTGTCAAGGATCGTCAGGGGAGGACTGCGTCTCTTGATCGATGCCGAACCTCTGGGAGACGAGACCATCCGAGTTCACGCGCATCGAGTCGAGCACACTGCGGATGTGCTCGAGCAGATTGCTTCGGTTCCCGCCTCCTGCTTGCATGGCGCCGACGAGCCAGACGCGAAGGTCTGGTGGGTTGGATCAACGGACCTTGAAGGTGTCCCGACCGACCTTGAGACGCGGATTGTGCTCTCGGGTGAAGAGATTGGCGGTCTCTGGACGTCGCACTGCGTGCTGGACTTGATCTCAGGTCAGTGGCAGATCATGAGACCTGGCGACCCGATCGTCGGGCCGTCACTGATCGTGCAACGGGACCTCCGATTGCGGCCTACTGCGGAGTTGTGGCCGCTCGTAGGGTGACTTCCCCGGCGATGAACGTGCGTTGCTGCCCATCTTCGGTTTCGAGGATGAGCGCTCCCGCTTCATCGACCGCGACGGCTGTTCCTCGAATCGCTTCTCCGTTTGCGAGCGTGACTGTGACTTCCTGGCCCAGCGTGTCCAGTCGAGACGTCCAGGCCTCGAGCAACTCGAGTGATTCTGCCTGATTGAAGCGCTGCTCGAAGGCATTGAGCAATGCTGCGAACACCGGCTCTCGCTGCTGGCGGGCGCCGAGTTCGATCATCAGACTGGTGGCCGGGCGGTCAATCTCGGTGGCCCAGGGTGCAGGGTCAAAGTTGACGTTGAGGCCGATGCCGACCAGCGCGTAGTGCGGTTGGCCGGCTCCCCAGTCGGCTTCGATCAGGATGCCGCCCATTTTCCGATGTTCCATCTGGATGTCGTTGGGCCACTTGATCGTCGGTTGCAGCGGCGTGGTCTCGCGAACGGCGTCGGTCGTGGCAACGGGGCTGACGATGCTGAGTCGCTTGAGTTGCTCGATGGTCGGGCGAACGATCAGCGTGGTGTGAATGCTCTGACCTGGCGGCGAGACCCAGATGCGTCCCTTGGTCCCGCGACCAGCGGTCTGTTCATCGGCGACGACCACCGTGCCGTGCGGCGCACCGTCGTCGGCGAGGCGGCGCGCGTCGTCCATGGTAGAGGTGGTCTGGACCAGATAGTGGAGGTTGTCGCCGAACTCAGACGTGTTGAGCAGCGAGTGGACGAGGTCGATGTCGAGGCGCAGGTCGGGCGGTAGAAGATCGTGGTCTGACATGGAGGAAGGCTAGCGGGTTAAACGGCACGACCCCGAGCTGGGCGGCCCGGGGTCGTCGTTGTTCGCCCAGGGATCGGGCGACGGTTCTGAATGCGCTTAGGAGGCGCCCACCTCCACTACGCTGCGTCGTCGATACCTGGGCGAAAGTTGACTATGTCCCAAGTTGCATCACCTCCTTTCCTGCCCCGAAGGGTAGCGAGAGTCGGCAACGGTGTCTAGCGCCAAGTCGAAAAATCGCCGTCAGCGGTCGACGAGGCTCAAGGGTTCGCTAAAGGATCGTGGGCGATTAGGAGTCGGCTGACGTCTTTGCCTGATCCAGCATGGCCCAGATTGGGGTGAAGTCGAAGCTGAATCCGGGAAGGGTGTCTTCTCCACTGAGTTCTTGCGGGCGCTCCAACTGCTCCGGTTCCTGATCGGGACGGTAGACCCAGACGCTGAAGTTCTGCGGATCGACGAGCCAGCCGAGTTCGGCGCCGAAGCTGATCCAGTCGGCGACCCGGCCTTGCTGGTACGCGAGGGTGTCGTTGGGGGAGCGGACTTCAACGACAAACACAGGGCAGAGATGCCAGAATCCTTTGCGCGGCGGTGCGCCACCGGCATCGGCGAGTTGTTGCGGAGTCATCCAGGAGACATCGGGACCCCAGAGCGGCTTGCGGCTCCGGTCGTCGCTGAGGTCAAAGCCGGCGCTGGACTCCTGGACCATGCCTCCGGCGCCTGCATCTGACCAGATCATGAGAGGTGCGATGATTCGCGCGCCGATGTTCGAGCTTGCTCCTCCTGCAGGCATATTGATCTCCAGCTCGCCGTAGTGGCCGCGTTCCAGGCGGAGGTCCTGATTGAGGCTGCAGAGTTCTTCCAGGCAGTCGTTGCTGAGGACCCAGTGCTCGGGCAGGCGGATACGAATCGGCCAGACGTTAGCCGGGAGGATTGAGAGCTCAGGCTCTCTGGTGAGGGTGGTCGTCACGGCCGAACTCCTGTCGGTCAACTGAGCTCATTTTAGTCGAACCGCATGATTGACCATTCATGCCATGAGCGGTCGGAGGCCGTAGCGCTGGAACTCAGAGTTGGCGCTCAGGATGTCGGTCGAGTTGGACTCTCGCAGGAATTGCACAGCGATCACATCTTCGAGGGTCAGCGTCGACTCGCGGAACTCGTTGCGGTAGGCGTCCAGGGCGCTGGTGAACTGGGCGGAGTCTGCTCGGTGAATGATTCCGGGGCGCAGGAAGAGTGCACGTGCCACGTTCACCGCGTTACTGCGCTCTTCCGGTCCTTCTCCCGCAGTCCAATGGAGGAACTGGCTGACCATGCCTTCAGTCGTGATCAACGGTTCACGTCCCACTGCCGCTATCGCAGCTTGGGCGATGTCCCGCAACGGATGATCGCGGATACTCGTTGCGAGCAGGAATTCCGGTGGATCAAGACCGGCACAGACGGTGCACCTCTTCGGGGCGGATTCCGTGCCGCTTCAGCACCGAGAGGATGTAGTCGCGGCGTTCGTCATCCTTGCGCCTGTTCGTCAGACTGGCTCGCATGACATCACCCAGCGCACTGTCCGGCAGCAGACCTTCATAGAGTTCGAGGTTGGTTTCGCCGCTGAGCAACAGCTCTTGCAATCGCGACTTGCGCCCCGAGTCGCTGAGGTGCGTCGTCATGATGAAGCCCTCTCCGCTCGACGGCCTCAATCCTACAGCGCGGCGGTCACTTCGCGGACGGAGTCCTCAACGACGTTGAGGATTTCGTCGACCTGTTCTTCGGTGGCGACCAGTGGGGGTGCGAGGAGGTAGCCGTCGTTGCGGACACGGCTGATTAGGCCTCGGCGCTGGCAGGCTTTGAGCAGCTTGGCTCCCATACCGTCCGAGGCGGGGAAGGCTTCGTCGGTTTCGGGATCCTTGAGGATGTCGAAGCCGCACATGAATCCGAGACCTCGGACGTTGCCGATGTGTGGGTTCTCGGTCAGGCGTTGCAGACCGGAGAGCAGTTGCTCGCCGCGCGCGGCGGCGTTGTCGACCAGACCCTCGTCCTCGAAGATTTGCAGGTTGCGCAGGCCGACGGCGGCGGCGGTCGGATGCCCGGCGTTGGTGTAGGCGTGCATGAACTTGCCCGGACCCTGTGTGATGGTCTCGTGGACTTCCTCGGACCAGACCGCAGCGCCCATGGGCACGTAGCCGGATGTGATCGCCTTGGCGATCGACATCATGTCCGGCTGCACATCGAAATGCTCCAGCGCGAACCACTTGCCGGTGCGCCCGAAACCAGTGATCACTTCGTCGGCGACCAGCAGGACCTCGTAACGATCGCAGACCTCGCGCAGGCGAGGGAAGTAGTCCTCGGGCGGCGGGTACACGCCGCCGGCGCCCTGTACCGGCTCGGCGATCACGGCTGCGACGGTGTCGGGACCTTCCATCTCGATTGTGGCGACAATGTTGTCGATCAGCAGGTTGCCGCTGTCGATCCGGCCGCCGCCGGTGGGGGTGGCGTCGGGCGTGGTGGCATTAATGATGTCGGGTACCGGCCGGCCGAATTGCGGCTTGAAGACCTGCATGCCGGTGGCGGCGGTCATCGCGACGGTGTTGCCGTGATAGGCCTCGACGCGGGTGATGATCTTCTGCTTCTCAGGGCGACCCTTCTGGATCCAGTAGAAGCGGGCGGCCTTGACGTTGGTCTCGTTCGACTCGGAACCGGAGTTGGTGAAGTAGACCGCCTGCATGTTGTCGTAGGCCAGGTCGATGACCTTCTTCGCCAGGCGAATGGCGGGCTCGTTGGTGTAGCCCTCGTAGGAGTTGGAGAAGCCGAGCTTAGACATTTGCTCTTTGGCCGCTTCGCCGAGTTCCGAGCGTCCGTGGCCGACGGCGACATTCCAGAGGGCGGCGAGGCCGTCAATGTACTGCCGGCCGTCAGTGCCGTAGATATAGACGCCCTCTCCGCGCTCGAACATCACCGGCTCCTGGTGGAAGTCGGGGTGGAAGAGCGGGTGCACCCAGTGATTGAGGTCATCCTCGACGAGTGCGCGGTATTGGGCGTTGTCCATTGGTGGGCTCCGAGTGGTTGGGCGCGGCTATAGGCGAAGGGTATGCGCTGGACTGTTAGTGCGGTAGGCACTCAGACATCAGTCCTCGCAGCAGTTCACGGGCGACAACGCGATCGTCCCACGGTTCAATGCGTTCGGCGTAGATCATGGTGGGTTCAGCGCCTTTGCCCGCGATCAGGACCAGGTCGCCGGGCTGGGCCTGTGAGATCGCGCGCTCGATTGCCTGGCGGCGGTCGGGTTCTTTGTCGAAGTATGGCCCGCCTGCGGCCGCGAGATGCTGTGCGATTTCTTCGACCATTTCGACAGGATCTTCTGAGCGTGGATTCTCGTTCGTGATTACGGTGTGGTCGGCATATGTGGCTGCGGCGTTCGCCATGCTGGATTTGCGTACGGGGTCACGCTCTCCAGCGACGCCGAAAACGAGTATCAGTCTTCCGACTGTGTGCGGTTTGAGCGTTCGCAGGGCCAGGTCGAGCGCAGGTCCGGTGGCGGCGGCGTCGACGATGACAGTGAAGGGTTGTCCAGCGTCAATCGACTCCATGCGTCCGGGTACGGGTCGGAGGTTTTTGAGTGCCGCCTGCATCGCGATCGGTCCGACTCCGAGCGACCAGGCTGCGCCGGCGGCGAGGGCTGCGTTGCCCAGGTTGTAGTCGCCAGGGAGTGGAATTCGGGCGGCGAGAGCTCCGGCTGGCGTGATAACTCGGACATTCGATCCGGTGGCGTCCTGTGAGGCCGGGAGGATGCTGAGGTCGGCCTTGGTGTCTGGCGTTGCGGTCACGATCGTGGTTGCTTGGTGATGGGCGGAGACGATGGTCTCTCGATGTTCGTCTTCGGCTCGGACGACCGCGGTGGGATGGGGCGAGATTCCCGCCTGCGCGGGAATGACGGCGGTGGGTGCGGGATCGACAGTGGTGGGCGCGGGCGTGATGGTGCGGTGATGATCGAGGGACTGGAAGAGCTTGAGCTTCGCGGCGAGGTATCGCTCTCGCGTCTCATGGAAATCGAGGTGATCGTCGGAGAGGCCGGTGAAGACGGCGACCTGTGCGTTGATCTGGTCGGCTCGGTGGAGTTCGAGGCCATGGGAGCTGACTTCGAGGACGGCGTGTGTGTCGCCGGCGGCGACCATTTCAGCGAGTTTGGCCTGGATGATGTCGGCCTCGGGCGTGGTCTCGCCGGTTTCGTTGCGAGTCCACTCGCCTCCGATGTGGAATTCGACGCCGTTGAGCAGGCCGGTCCGGCGTCCGGCAGCGGTCAGCATGGCGTGGATGAGGTATGTCGTGGTCGACTTGCCGTCGGTGCCCGTGACTCCGACGACGGTGAGTTTTCGGGCCGGGAAGTCGTGGAAGGCCGCGGCGATCCTTGGCAACGCAGCGCGAGTGTCGTCGACGCTGATGACGGCGATGTCGGGGTGCCGGTCGGCGATTGGTTGCCAGATCTGGCGACGGTCGGCCTGGACGATCAGCGCAGAGGCTCCATTGGCGATTGCTGATTCAAGGTATTCGTGACCGTCGACCGAGAACCCTGGGACAGCGACGAAGACGTTGCCGGGTTGGACGGCTCGGGAGTCCTGGGTGACTCCCGTGATGAGGGAATCCGGCGAATCTTCGGCGGCGGTTGGCCGAATCGAGCGAAGGATTTCGTGAAGTGGCTTGTGTGTCATTGAGTCCTTCCCGCAGGCGGAGGAACCCCCTCAGCCTTCGGCAGCTCCCCCTGCAAGAGACTGAAGCATAACTCCCCTTCTCCCCCCTTGCGGGGGAGATGCCGAAGGCAGAGGGGGGACCCTGCCTGTTTGCCCTATCTGGTCGTCGCCAGCCGCCCCCCTCTGTCACTCTGTGACATCTCCCCCCGCAAGGGGGGGAGAGGGGAATCGAAGGATATGCATCAGTCTCTGCAAGGGGGAGCGGGGAATGGTCTTCGCCGCTCCGTCGGCAACGGGAGAGCAGCGAGTGTCCTCCACAGATCCTCGTGCGAGCGGGTATCAGCCCTAGGCTCGCAGATGGCGAGAGAGTTGCCAGGCCGCCTGTAAGCCGGGTTCTGTTCGCGATGCTCCGATTGCTCGGGGCATCGGTTGGCGACCATCCATCTGGGACGACGGTTACCCGCCGCCTCGAGCGACCTACCCGGAGACGGCTCGGGACAAGCCACTGTCTCCCTATTTAGTCTTGCTCCGGGCGGGGTTTGCTCAGCCGGCCGGTCACCCGACCGCTGGTGCGCTCTTACCGCACCATCTCACCCTTACCGCCGATCTCATCTCGTGGTGGACGAGGCGTGACCGGGTAGGCGGTGTGTTTCTGTGCACTATCCGTCAGGTCGCCCTGCCTGGGAGTTACCCAGCGCCCTGTCCCGCGGAGCCCGGACTTTCCTCGACGCCCGTACGAGACGTGCGCCGCGGCCGCCCGGCGGCCTGGCGAGGATCACTGTAGCGCGGTCGCCCGCTTTCAGTCGCTCAGCGACAGCTTCCCCCTCGCACCCCTCGCATGGGGGGAAGCGAGGGACTAGCGGCGATCCAACGCCTCGTTGGCCATCGCGTCGGCTCGTTGATTGAGGTGGCGGCGGACGTGCGTGGGTTGAAAGGTGTCGAGCTGGTCGATCAGAGCGCTGAGCTGCTCGAAGAGCGGTTTGAGTCGCTTGTTCTTGACTCGGTAACGGCCCTCGAGCTGTCGCACGATGAGTTCGGAATCCAGGCGCAGTTCGAGGGTTGTTGCGCCCATTTCGAGCGCTGCTTCGACGGCGGCGATGGCGCCCTGGTACTCGGCGACGTTGTTTGTGGCTCGTCCGATGGGATTGCCCCAGGCATCGAGTTCCTCGCCGTCTGGGGAGCAGAGGACTGCGCCGTAAGCGGCTGGACCGGGATTGCCACGAGACGCGCCGTCGGCATAGGCGATGAGGTGCATGTCGGTGAGCTTAGCGCTGCCTCCGCTTCCGTCATTGCCGCGCTCCGTCGCGGCAATCTCGCAGAGGACAGGACGGACGTTGGCGCTTGAAGCCGGGAAGCCCCTCCCTTCAGCCTTCGGCAGCTTCCCCCGCAAGGGGGGAAGCGGGAAAAGCTGCTTGCTTCCGCCGCAGGGGGAAAGCGGGGAAGTGGGGCGGGTTATGCCTTGAGCTGGGTGGTGACGGAGTCGTCGAAGACGATGACACGGTCGACGAGGTGTTCGATCAGGTCTCGTTGTTGGGGGAATGTGAGGGAGTCCCAGTGTTCTCGGACTCGTTGCAGACGCTGATCTCTGCGGCGGCGGCGGTCGGCTTCTCGTTCCTGGGCCTGGGCTCGACTTCGAATCTGCGCGAGATCGGCGCTGGCCGTTTCCCACTCGGCGATAATGTCGGCTCCCGCCTCTTGCAGGCTCGCGGGCGGCGGATCTCCGGCGGATGCGTCATCGAGCAGTTGGCTGAGCTTGCGGTCGATGGCGCGGAGCCGGGCTTCGGCGGTAGAAACGGCGACGGCGGTCTCGGCGGCGAGTGCGGTGTCGTTGCTGCCGAGGTTGAGCACCGCAATCTCTCCGCCTTGCCGCTCTCCGCGGATGTGTGAAAGGACCTCGGCCTCAAGGTCGTCGGCGCGACGTGTGTGATACCCGCCGACCGACTGGTTGGTGCGTGCTTCGGACTGGTAGTAGCGATAGGTCGCCGTGGCAGTGTCGCCGCTAGCTTTGCGCCACTGCTGACGACGGGTCACGCCGATCATGCGTGTCTGATCCTCGCCACACCAGACCAGTCCCGCGAGTAAGAAGTCAGAGGGATGACTGACGCCGGGCGCGGTGCGTCGCTGGGACATTTGTTGAGCGACGGCCTCGAAGTCGGGTTCGGAAACGATGGCGTGATGGTTGCCCGGCACGCTGACGCCGAGCTTGTCGTAGCGGCCGATGTAGACGGGATTACGCAGCAAGTCGCGAATACTGACCATGCTCCAGTTGCGTCCGCGGCGAGTCTGAACGCCATCTTCGTTGAGGCGTTGCGCGATCCGTCGGATGCCATGTCCGTCGCGCAAACACAGGCTGAAGATGCGCCGAACCACGGCCGCTTCCTCTTCGTCGATCTCGTAGCGGCCATCGTCGCCGACGCCGTAGCCGTATGGTGGACGGCCGATCGCCTGGCCGAGTCGGGCACGTTCTTGCAACCGTTCCCTCCGGCGGTTGGCATCGGGGTCGGGATCGCTGTGTAGACGCCAGAGATCGATCAGCGATGACTCGTCGATCGGTCCGTCATCGAGAGAGACAAGTTGGACGCCGCGAGCGCGGAGTTGGAGCACGGTTCTGACGGCATGAGTGGCGTCGTGGCCGAGATTGATAAAGCTCTGGGTGATGATGAAGGTGAAGCCACGCGCCTCTTCACTCAGGTGGCGCAGCAGTTGCGTGAGTCCGGGGCGCTCGCGGTCGTGCGCGGTGTCGGCATCGAGGAATGTGGCGGTGGGCTCGAACCCGTGCTCGTCGCAGTACTCGAGGAAGTTGGCGTTCTGGACGACCAACGAGGGGCCATCGCCGGCGTGGTCGGTCCGCGGCGGGTGTTCACTGCGCTGACTGAGATATCCGATGGCACGCACAGATTGATGCTATGCGTCTGGCTGCGGCAGCACTAGGTCACGCGCAGCAAGCATCCACATGATGGACATTCGACAGTGCGAGTTCCACGCCGAGCTCGGGTGACCACAATGGTTGGCAGCGTCAGGCGGCACTCGGCGCAGACTCCGCCGGCGACGGTCGAGACGACGCGCGGCCGGCGGCGGCGATATTGATCATAGGTGGCCAGATCATCCTGGGACAGCTTCTCGCGCAGGATTTCGACCTGGCGGGAGAACTCATCGACGCGCTCCTGTGCGTCGACGCGTTCGACTTCAAGCTGGGATTGGCGGGCATTCCAGACATCCAGCGCACCGGTTCTCAGGTCTTGCAACCAGGTGGTGGCTTCCTGCGCGAGTTGAGCTTCGTACTCGGCGCGTGTCTGCGCCTCTGAGAGGGGCGGTAGTTGCTGGCGCTGGCTGTAGAGGTCGCGCTGGAGCTCTTCCAGTGTCCGGTGATCGGTGATCGAGCCCGAGTAGAGACGCTTGTCGGTGACTTCAATGCGGCGTTGAGCAGTCTGAACGATGGCGTGCGCTTCTCGGACAGCTTGTTCGGCCCGGCGGGCGTCGTCTTCCTGAGCGGTGATTTCCGCTTCGAGCTGGTTGATGAATGGCGGATCGGAGATTTGGTCGAGAACGGCCTGCAGTTCGCGCTTGGCCTGGTCTCGCTGGATGTCGATCTCCTGGAGCTGCTGCAACCCTTCAAGGTCCATGGGGGCGGCTCGTTTTCGTTACTGGTGGTTGGGAGAGAATGGAGGGGTCGGTTGGTTCGATTGATTGAGTGTATGCCTGACAACTGCGATAGCCAATACAGAGCAGCATGGAAAGATTGATGAATGTGTTGCGCTGATAGGCTGACCTGACCATGACTGCTGAGGGCGGGACCGCACCGGTCGGACAACATGTCGGACCTGCGCAGGTCCGACGGACCACTTCTTTGATCATCAATGTCTCGACGCTACTGCAGGAGCCGATCGGTGCTCTGCGCCGTTACGAGGTTGATGCTGCTCGCGCGGCCGGACTTGACAGTGCTGTGAGCGGCGCAGTGCGCCTGTTGCGCACCGACCAGTCGATCTTGGCAACGGCGAGCCTGGCGACATCGTATGCCGACGTCTGCGGCAACTGTCTTGAGGACGTGGAGTTACCCCTGGACGTGTCGTTCGACGAGGAGTTCTGGCCGGCGTCGGATGCGATCCTGGGCGTGCCGATCGAGCCGCCGCCGGAGCGTGTGGGCTTCGCGGTGATTGACGGTCAGATCGACTTGTCGGAGGCCGTGCGACAATATGTTGATATGGGGCGTCCGATGAGTCCGCGCTGCGGGCCGGATTGTCCGGGACTGGAATCCAGCACATCGACAGAAGCACCAGTGGATGACCGCTGGTCGGCGCTGTCGGCGTTGAAGATTGAGACTGAGGGAGACTGAGATTATGCCCCCGCTTCCAAAGCGAAAGTATGCGAAGACTCGACAGCGGCTGCGACGACAGCATCACAAGATCCAGCGTCCGAAGCTGGTCACGTGTCCCGAGTGCAATGAATCGCACCAGGCCCACCGGATTTGCTGGGCTTGCGGCACGTATCGCGGACGCACAGTGATCGAGCTGGAGGACTAGCGGTGTCCGCTTCCCCGTCCTCTCCATCGACCGCATGGCTGTTTCCCGGCCAGGGTGCGCAGGAGGTCGGCATGGGACGCGACCTGCACGATGCGTTTCCCGAGGCGCGGGAGATCTTCGAGGAAGCCGATGAGGCGCTGGGGCGTTCCCTGTCGAGCGTGATCTTCGAGGGGCCCGATGAGGTCCTGCGCGAGACAGTCAACACACAACCGGCGATCCTGGTGACCTCGCTCGCTGCCTGGCGCGCCGCGACGGTGGCTGGACACGAAGCGTTGGATGCTGCGCCGGCGTGTACCGCCGGTCACAGCATGGGTGAATACTCAGCGCTGGTCGCTGCGGGATCGCTAACGGTCTCGGAGGCTGTGCGCTTAGTCGCCAGACGCGGCGAGTTGATGCAGGCCGCGGGTGAACAGAATCCCGGGACCCTGGCAGCCGTGCTGGGCCTGGAAGAGGCGGATGTCGAAAAAGTCTGTGCTGAAGCGGGCGCGGAAGTTTGCAATCTGAACGCGACCGGACAGATCGTGATCGGCGGCCAGGTGCCGGCAGTCGAGCGTGCGGCCAAGCTGGCCGAAGAAGCTGGGGCCCGTCGCGTCGTGATGCTGAATGTCGGTGGCGCGTTTCATACGTCGCTGATGTCGCCCGCCGCTGAGGCGATGGCTCCGATCATCGCCGCCGCCGACGTGTCGGATCCTTCAACTCCGGTGATTGGCAATGTCGCGGCCGAGTCATTGACCACGGCCGATGACGTGCGAGCGGACCTGACGGCGCAGATTCGCCGTCCAGTGCGCTGGCGCGATACGGTACTGCGGATGCATGAAATGGGTGTTGAGCAGTATGTCGAAATGGGACCGGGCAAGGTGCTGACGGGACTGGTGCGCACGACATTGCGACCGCTCAAGCCGGCGACCTCGCCGACCCTGGTCAATATCAGCGATCGGGAGAGCGTTGGCGGATAGCGAACGCCGGAGTCCAACACTGCGAATTCGTCCGGACGCGGAAGACAACGCACGGGTGAGAGCCTTTTGTGCGCTGTTTGAAGCAGAGTTCGGAGTGATGCCGGCGACGACCGCGCTGCTGCGCTCGCATGAGGTTGTGCCGATGTCGGGCGAGAAGGCGGAGCGAGCCTCGACGCTCGTCGGCGGAGTCATCAGCCGACGCGATGAGATTGACGCCTTGATTGCAGAACTTGCCGACCGATTACCAATGGATCAGATGGCGTTGGTCGACCTGACCGTGTTGCGGATTGCGCTGTATGAGATGCTCTTCGATAATGGCTCGGTACGCCCGAACACCGCGGTTCGGCATGCGGTGTCGTTGGCCAAGCGATTTGGCGACGATGGTAGTCGCCGATTCGTGAGTGGCGTGCTGGGCGCGGTCACACGGAACCGTCTGCAGGCTGGGACTGCGGAGTAACTGGAGGTTGGCAGAATGGCCCTGTTTGATCGAATCAAGGACATCATCGTTGACCAGTTGTCGGCGGACCCAGACGATGTGGCGCCAGCGGCGTCGTTCGTCGACGATCTGGGCGCCGACTCGCTCGATCTGGTCGAGTTGATCATGTCGTTTGAAGATGAGTTTCGCGACGAGGTGCCGGACCTGGAGATATCGGACGAGGATGCAGAGGGCATCGGAACGGTGCAGGACGCGATCGATTTCCTGGTCTCGAAGGGCGTTTCCGACGAATAGCCACGATTCAGCTCGAAGCCGCGTTATGGGAGCGGCCCGTATCCGGGTCGTTTGACCTCCGGCATTGGGCGGCGGATGTGGTGTAATCGGGTACGCTGACTGCCGATGAACATCTTTGGCGTTGGCATACCTGAAATCCTTGTGGTGCTGCTGCTTGCGGCGGTGATCTTCGGCCCCGGCAAGTTGCCGGAGATCGCGGGTCAGTTTGGTCGCGCGATCCGCGAGTTGCGCGAGTATGCGCGCGACTTCCGAGACGAGTACCTGACCGACTTTGAAGAGGTCCGCGAGGAGTTCATCGAGCAGCGATTCGAGCTGCAGCAAATCGACGAAGACATTCGCGCCGATCTGGAGCAGGCGCAAGCCGATGTGCGTGGCGCCGTGCGGGATGCCGAAACGATGACGGAAGAGGCGATTGAGGCGGCGAAAGACGGCGACGTATCGGCTGAATCGGCCGGCACGGCAACGCAGACGGCAGAGCAGTCGACGGCCGAGTCTGACGAACGCCAGACGCGTCGAGTCCGGCGACGGCGACCGGTGGTGCGTCCTCGCCGAGTCGCAGCGGCAGCAGGCACGGGCGATACGGATGCGTCGGACGCTGCAGAGCCGGCCCGACCGTCGAATGTGATCTCGTTGAACCGCCGACGCCGCGACCTTGATCGCGATGCGCAGTAGCGGCATCACCATGTTCGTACACATTGAGCGCTCGGTGAGTTGTTGATGGCCTCACGACCGGTCCCCTCCCCGTCCGACTTGCCGGAGCCGCCTGAGCTCTCGGAGTTGGACGTGGTCGCGGACGAAATCGACGACGGTCTGCCGCCGGGCATGCCGCCGGATGGTCCGCTCGATGGTCCGCCGGGCGCGCCTCCGAATGAGCCGGACGAAGCCGAGCTCACACTCGGTGAGCACCTGAACGAGATTCGTCAGCGGCTGACGGTTGCCGTACTGACCATGGTGCTGACGACGGTCGTCGCGTTGATCTTTGCATCAACGATCCTGGACTATCTGCTGGAACCGGGTCGCGTGGCGCTGCCCGAGTTCCGCCCGATCTACACCGAGCTGCTCGGCTTCATCGGCGCGTACATCAAGATTTCGCTGATGCTTGGCTTGGCCGGGGCGATGCCGGTGATTGTGTACCAGATCTACGCCTTCATCCACCCCGGATTAACGCGGGCTGAACAGAAATGGGTGATGCCGATCGTGGGGCTGGCGACGGTTGCATTTGCCTGCGGCGGCGCGTTCGCGTTCTTCATCGCCTGGCCACCGGCGCTGACGTTCCTGTTGAACTTCGGCCAGGAGATCGCCGATCCTCAGGTGCGGATCAACAACTACATCGACATGCTCACGCGATTCGTGATCTGGACGGGGATCGTGTTTGAGCTGCCGTTGTTCCTGATGGGACTGGGTGCGATCGGGATCGTGACCTCGAAGAAACTCATGGGCATGTGGCGCTGGGCGATCATCGGTTCGTTCCTGTTGGCTGCGCTGATTACGCCCTCGATTGACCCGGTCACGCAGACGTTTGTCGCGGTGCCGACGATGGGGTTGTACATCCTGGGCATCGTGCTAGTGCGACTGGTAGAGAACCGGACGGTGATCCCGGTGATCGAGTCGGACCTGGACGACGACGAGCCTGACGGTCAGCCGGCGTAACCGCCACCATCCCGTCATTCCCGCAATCACTCCGTCATACCCGCGCTCCGTCGCGGGTATCTCGAAGTGCTGGCCCCCGACGTCTTGATCAGGGCCCTGAGCCAGCCGCCCAAGGTTCCCAGCTTCATACGCCAGTGCGGGTCGCCGCGAGATTCCCGCGACGGAGCGCGGGAATGACGGGGTGGAGGTGCGCAGGTGTGGCGGAACCAGGGAGTGCAGTGTGTGCGTTGAGATTGTGCCGCTTGGTCGTAGACTGATTTTGTGGATGCTCAGACGCTTACCTCATTGAATGCTCGGATCGCTGGTTGTACGGCTTGCCGTCTGCATGAGACACGGACCTTAACGGTCCCGGGCGATGGTGATCCAGAGGCTGAATTGATGTTTATTGGCGAGGGTCCGGGCGCGAATGAGGACAAGCAGGGACGGCCGTTTGTCGGTCGCGCGGGACAGTTGTTGGATGAGTTACTCGGTGAGATTGGCTTGAGCCGTCCTGAGGTGTTTGTGGCCAATGTGGTCAAGTGCCGACCTCCAGGGAATCGCGATCCTCAACCGGACGAGATTGGCTGCTGCGAGGTCTATCTGCGTGAGCAGATTGAGGGGATCCGGCCGAAGCTGATCGTGCTGCTAGGTCGGTTTGCGACTCAGTACTTTCTGCCCGACGCGAAGATGGGCGATGCTCGCGGGCAGCCGTTTCAGGCTGGTCCGTGGCTGATCTTGCCTGTCTACCATCCGGCGGCCGCGCTGCGGAACTCGAATCTGATGCAAACCATGCGGGACGATTTCGCGATCATTCCCCCGCTATTGGCCAATGCCGAGCGTCCAGAGATTGCCGCTGTGCATGTAGGACACTCGCATGGAGAGCCGATACCGGGCGAGCCGGCGCAAGATGATGATTCTCAGCGGTCGCTGCTCTAGCGACCGAGACACAGAATGAGGTAACCGTGGCAGAGCTGTCCGATGTGGCGGAGGGCGTCTTACGAGTCGTGCCGTTGGGAGGTCTGGGGGAAATCGGCCGCAACATGATGGTCTACGAGACCGCCGATGACTTGCTCATCGTTGACGCCGGCCTACTGTTCCCCTCCGACGACATGCACGGCGTCGACTACATCATTCCCGATGCGTCTTATGTCCTGGAGCGTCGGGACAAGCTGCGCGGCTATCTGATCACGCACGGACATGAGGACCACATCGGCGCGTTGCGCTTCCTGATTCCGCAGTTGCAGGCGCCGATCTACGCCTCGCCGCTGGCGCTTGGGTTGATTCGCTGGCGGCTGGAGGAATCGGGCATTCTCGATGCCAAGATGATCGAAGTGACGACTGGATCGTCCTTCGACTTCGGCAGCATCACGGCCGAGTTCTTCCCGGTGGCGCACTCGATTCCCGACGCATTCGGCATTGCTTTGCGTACGCCTGCGGGTCTCGTGGTTCACACGGGGGACTTCAAGATTGATCACACGCCGGTAATGTCGGAGCCGACGGATTTGCAGCAACTTGCCGCGTATGGACAAGAAGGTGTGCGGCTGTTGTGCTCGGACTCGACCTATGCCGACAAGTCCGGCGTGACACCTTCGGAGACGTTGGTCGGCGATGCGCTGGAGCAGATTCTGCTGACGGCGCCGGGTCGGGTGATTATCGCCACGTTTGCCTCGCAGATTGCGCGGATCCAACAGATCATTGATGCGGCGGACGAGTCGGGGCGGATCGTGTTTGCGACGGGACGATCGATGGAGAAGAACATCGACATGTCGCGCGACCTCGGTTATGTGCAGACGGATGACCGGCGCTTGCGACCGATCACCGACCTGGGCTCGGCGCACGACGAGAACACGGTGGTCATCTGTACAGGCGCACAGGGCGAGCCGATGGCGGCGTTGTCGAGAATGGCGACCGGTTCGCACCGGGACGTGAATCTCAAGCCGGGCGACACAGTTGTCTTGTCTTCGTCGCCGATTCCGGGCAACGAATCGGCGGTCAACAACACGATCAACAACCTCTACAAGCGGGGCGTCGATGTGGTGTCGGTCGGATCGGGACACGAGCACGTCCATGTACGCGGTCACGCGGCGCAGGAAGAGTTGAAGACGGTCATATCGCTGACCGATCCTCAGGCGTTCGTGCCGATCCACGGCGAGTATCGACATCTCGTGATGCACTCGAATCTGGCGGCGTCAATGGGTGTGGCCGAGGACGCCCGGCACATCCTGCTCGACGGCGATGTGTTGGAGCTGACGGCGGACCAGTCGGCGGTCGTGGACCAGGTGTCGGCAGAATATGTCTACGTCGATGGGATGAATGTCGGCGGCGTGGATCGATCGATCATCCGCGATCGGCAGAAGCTGGCCGGCGACGGATTCCTACTCGTTGCCATCCCCGTCGAAGGCGAGAACGGCCAGCTCTCGGGCAAGATTGAGGTAGCCGCGCGCGGGTTTGCAGAGATTCGCGCGACGGAGACGTTGAAGGCCGGAGCGGCGCAGGTCGCCCGCGACGTGCTCAAGGCGCGCGCGAACTCGAATCGACCGGTTGCCTGGGAGAAGCGCGAGCGTCAGGTGCAGCAGGAAGTCTCGTCCTACCTTCGACGCGAGACCCGACAACGTCCTATGGTGGTAGTGGTGGCGGTGCAGGTCTGATTGGCAGCGTCGGACTTGTTCGCGGGCGGCTGCACTGATCTATGGCGAGTAGCAGAGCCTCGACCAGGACTCGGCGGGCGTTGCCCGACCGCATTTCAATGTGGTTGGCGGAGCATCGCCATGGGGCGATGGGCAGTCTGATCGTCGCGGTCGCGGTGGCCTTCTCCATATGGGTGACGATGGCGTCGCTGCCGTTTGGCGACCAGCGGACTACGGTGATTCAACTGTTCGGCGGAGGCGCCTACTTACTCGCGGCGTTCGTTGCAGCGCTGGGTGTGTTGACCGGAGTTCAGCGAGTGCGAGCGTCGGTTCGCCAGGATCGTCGAGTGATACGCGTGGGGGCCGGTGTCGGCCTGGCGCTGCTGGCCCTGTGGGGCGTCGCCGGGGCCATCACTCCCGATGCGTCGCTCGGCGGCGTCTCGTTGGCGCGCTATGGCGCGGGTGGACAGGTGGGCGGTTGGTTGGATTCGCCGATCGGCTGGGGTGTGATTCTTCTGGGTCTGGCGACATCGCTTGTGTTGATCGCTCCTTCGGCTGCGCAATCGTTGATCAGTGCAGCCGGACGATCCATGCGGGACGGCATGCGATACCTGGGCCGCGAGACCAAAGCGCGTGGACCCGGCGTGCTGGCTGCGATCGCTCGCTCGATTGGACACGGAATTCTGGCGCTGTTGCACGGCCTGTGGAAACTGACGAAGTGGTCAGGGCGAGAGCTGCGGTTGGCGTTTGGCGTGGTCGGTGCCCAGTTGAGAGGAACCACGCGCAACCAGCCAGTTCAGGAGCGGCCTGCTCCTACGCCTGTTGCGGCACAAGCAGGGCGGCAACCTGCAACAACCACGGCGCTCAATCAACCCGAGGCTGCATGGCCGCCGATGGCGGATCCCGTTGTTGGTTCGGATCCAGTATCTCCAGAACCTGAGCCGCAGACATCATCCAAAGCCAAACCAACGGCGAGCGACTCGCCTCCCTCCACGCTGCGCACGCTTGACCGGACGGCGGCGGATGGTTGGCGGTTGCCGCCAATTGACCTGTTGGACGAGGATCCGGCAACGACGCTGCGCGCAGGCGCAGAGGATCAGGCTCGAATCATCGTGGAGACGTTGGCATCGTTCGGTGTCGATGCCACGGTGACGCAAATCAACGAGGGTCCGGCGATTACACAGTTCGGCGTCGAGCCGGGCTGGGAAGTCAAGACGCGCGAGGCGCCGGTCAAGGATGCGTCGGGCGCCGCCGTGCGGGATGAACACGGCCGAACGCTGACCCGGACCGAGGAGGTCTCGCGGACTCGCGTACGAGTCAATCGGATCACGCGCCTGGCCGACGATCTGGCCCTGGCACTGGCTGCGCCGTCGATTCGGATCGAGGCGCCGGTACCGGGTCAACCGATCGTTGGTGTCGAGGTGCCCAACGCCGACACCCGGATCGTGGCGTTGCGCGGATTGATCGAATCGGAGGCCTTCAACCAGATGGCCGCCACCGGCGGGCTGCCGATTGCATTGGGGCGCGACGTAACCGGCAATCCGGTGATCGCAGACCTGACGCGTATGCCGCATGTGCTGATCGCAGGGGCGACGGGATCGGGTAAGTCGGTTTGCATCAACACGATCATCTCGTCGCTGCTGATGCAGAAATCGCCCGAGGAAGTCCGCCTAATCCTGGTCGACCCCAAGCGGGTCGAGCTGACCAACTATGGCTCCGCGCCGCATCTGGCGTTCTCGCATGTGGTGACCGAGCCGGATGAAGTGGTCTCGGTGCTGGGCGTGGTCGTCGCGGAGATGGACCGCCGCTACCGACGCTTGGAGGAGTACAAGGCGCGCAACATCGTCGCGTACAACGCCTTGCCGACGGTGGACAAGCGCCTGCCCTACTGGGTCGTGGTGCTGGACGAGTTGGCCGACATGATGATGATGGCGGCAGCCGAGGTCGAAGGGCAGATTGTGCGACTCGCTCAACTAGCGCGTGCGGTGGGCATTCATCTTGTCATCGCGACGCAGCGACCGTCAGTCGATGTGGTCACCGGTCTGATCAAGGCGAACTTCCCCACCCGGATCGCCTTTGCCACGACCTCGCAGACGGACGCCCGGGTGATCATGGACCGAGCCGGGGCGGAGAAGCTGATGGGTCGGGGCGACATGCTGTACATGTCGTCGGACTCGATCAAGCCGCGTCGGGTGCAGGGCGCGTACGTCTCGGACGCTGAGATTGAGCGCCTGATCGAGTCGTGGGCCGCACCGACGCAGGCGCAGACCGAGCGCGGGTCATTGGATGAAGTGCTGGAGGAGTTGGCTGAGGACTCGACAGCGGCTGTGACAGAGGTTGAGGCTCGAGCGGCGCAGGCGGACCTGCGGACGTTGACGTCGACGTTGGAGACCGCACTGGATGCTACCGACGAACAGGAAGAGCCTGACATTGTCATCGAGCCGCCTCCAACGGTCGTAGCGGCAACCGATCTGGACACGAGACTCGGTGAGGCAACCGAGTTGGCCCGCGAATATGAGCGCGTATCGGCGACGCTGCTGCAGCGCAGGATGCGGATCGGTCGTCCTCGAGCAGAGCGACTCATCGATCAGTTGGCAGATGCGGGTGTGATCGAGCAGTCGGATGGTGGGCGGTCTCGGCGGGTGCTTGCTCGGTCGAAGTAGTGACCTGGACTCATCGGCGCGGTAGGCCTGACTCGACTTCGTCATTCCCGCGCCTGACGCGGGAATCTCGACAGAAGATGCACTTTCGCTTCATTCTTCACAGTTGCCCAGGTCTGCGCGAAGTCTCAGTTGTTGCGTCGTTGTAAGGGCCGCCGCGAGATACCCGCGTCAAGCGCTGGTATGACGATCCATGTTGGAGCGAGACTCCTATTTGTGAACAGGCTCTAGCCCTCGACGGTGGCGGCTCCGGTTTCGATCAGGATTGGATCGAAGGGATCGACGGCGTCGTCGGGGAGGAAGAT
The DNA here is from genome assembly GCA_965232875.1 of Dehalococcoidia bacterium. GTDB lineage: Bacteria > Chloroflexota > Dehalococcoidia > Bin125 > Bin125 > Bin125. The sequence goes on from OZ247431.1 coordinate 1,877,160, forward strand.
CATGTGGTCGGGACCGGGGTGCTGCTGGCTGGCTTCGTGACGCAGGTATTCGGGCCACTTGAACAGGTACATGCGCTCTCGGCGATTGAGTCCGCGGACTCGCCGAGCCCCCATGTCGATCCAGAAGTCCGGAGTGATCCGCCGGCCGACGTTGTCGCGGAGGGCCTGTGAGACGACGACCGAGCCGCCGCGCCCCTTGGCCATGATTCGCGCCGCCATGTTGACGGTTCGTCCCAGGATGTCTCCCCCGGGGCGCAGGATGACATCGCCACGATGCACACCCATCCGGACTCGGACCGGCCAGTCGGCGCCGAGGCGATCGGCGCGGATGGTGACCTGCGCCTGGATGCGGGCTGCGCAGCGCAACGCCTGCATTGGGTCGGCGAAGACGATCAGGAATCCATCCCCGGTCAGCTTGACTTCGAATCCGGCGTGACGATGCAGCTCCTCGCGCACGATGTCATTGTGTTCGTCGATGATCGACTCCCACTGGAAGTCGCCCAGCCTCTCGGTCAGGTGGGTCGAGTCTTCAATGTCGGTGAACAGGACCGTGGCAGCCTCACCCTGCTGAGGCATCAACGAGGCCGTGACGGCTCGTCCGCAGTTGGGACAGAAGGAAGAGGCGGGCGGCGGCACCCGGCCGCAAAATGCGCAAGCACGAACCTCTTCCTCCTCGGCGCCACCGCCCAGCCAGGATGGCGGCGCATCAACGTTTGAGCGCCGCCAGCGTTCGTGCTCGGGTCCGTCAGCCACCAGATCACACTCTCACAACACCTGCCACAGCAGGCGCGCAGATCATAACAGCGCGAGCGTGGAAGCGTCGGTTTGACGGTACCAAGCTGCGCCTAACGCGGCAAAGAATGGGGCCACCCGTCGCAGACGTTAACGCTGGCGTGACACAGGTTCTTTGCGCTTCAACGGACGACGGCGCCGGCCATAGGCCTGATCGCTCCATTCCTGGAGATCTTCGCCGAGAGCCGCCTGATCGCGGCGCAACTCGACAATCTGGTCGCGGAGCGCGGCGGCTTTCTCGAACTCGAGGTCGCGGGCGGCCTGCTTCATCCGGCTCTCGAGCTCGCTGATCATCCGGGCAATCTGATCGGGCGTCATGTTCTCGGGGATCGTCGCACCCAATCCCGCCTCGTAGCCTGGCGTATCTTCAGCGACCGCACGCATCTCGAACTCGTCGCGGACCTGGTCGGCGACGTCTGCCGCGATATCGCGGATTTCCTTGGTGATGCCGACCGGCGTGATGTTGTGCTTGAGGTTGTACTCGTGCTGCGCGGTGCGCCGGCGGTGGGTCTCGTCCATGGCTCGGCGCATTGAGTCGGTGACACGGTCGGCGTAGAGGATGGCGTGCGAATTGACGTGTCGGGCAGCGCGACCGATGGTCTGCACCATCGACCCCTCGTTGCGCAGGAAGCCTTCCTTGTCCGCGTCAAGGACTGCGACGAGGGAAACCTCGGGCAGGTCGAGACCTTCGCGCAACAGGTTGATTCCGACCAGACAGTCAAACACACCGAGCCTCAGGTCGCGCAGGACTTCGACACGCTGGAACGCGTCCTGCTCAGAATGCAGGTAGTAGGTGCGAATGCCGACCTCGCGCAGGTAGTCGGCGAGGTCCTCGGCCATTTTCTTGGTCAGCGTCGTGACCAGCGTGCGCTCACCGCGCTCGGCGCGGGTCTTGATTTCGCTGACGAGGTCGTCAATCTGCCCGTCGGTAGACCGAACTTCGACATCAGGATCGAGCAGACCGGTCGGGCGAATGAGCTGTTCGACGACCTGTTGCGAGTGATTTTGCTCGTAGACAGCCGGTGTCGCGGAGACAAACACGACCTGATTGATGTGTCGCTCAAACTCGTCGATATTGAGCGGGCGGTTGTCGATCGCGGACGGCAGCCGGAAGCCGAAATCGACCAGGGTTTGCTTGCGCGAGGTGTCGCCGCCGTACATGCCTCGGACCTGCGGGATGGTCATGTGCGACTCGTCGATGAAGAGCAGCCAGTCGTCTGGGAAGTAGTCGAGCAAGGTCCAGGGAGTGGAGCCGGCAGCGCGGCGGGCGAGGTGTCTTGAGTAGTTCTCGATGCCGGGGCAGTAGCCCGTCTCACGCAAGGTCTCCAGGTCGTAGCGGGTGCGCTCTTCCAGTCGCGCCGCTTCGAGGATGCGGTCCTCGCGCCGCAGCTCTTCCAATCGCTGATGCAGTTCGGCCTGAATGTCTTCGACGGCGGCCGCCATGCGGTCGTCGGTGGTGACGAAGTGCTTGGCCGGATAGATGTCGACACGGTCGCGCTCGGCCAGGATCTCGCCGGTCAGCGGGTCGAGCTCGACGATCCGCTCGACCTCGTCGTCCCAGAACTGCACGCGGACCGCCAGGTCTTCGTATGAGGGATGAATCGTGAGCGTGTCGCCACGAATCCTGAACTTCCCCCTGCTGAGGGTCATCTCGTCGCGCTCGTACTGCTGGTCGACGAGACGACGGAGGATCAGGTTGCGCGAGTACGACTTGCCCTGCTCCATGCTCAGGACCATGCCCTGATAGTCGTCGGGCTCGCCCAGACCGTAGATGCAGGAGACGGAGGCGACGATCAACACATCACGACGCTCAAACAGCGCCCGGGTTGCGGCATGGCGGAGCTTGTCGATCTCCTGATTGATGTCCGACTCTTTGGCGATGTAGGTGTCGGAGCGGGGAATGTATGCCTCGGGCTGGTAGTAGTCGTAGTAGGACACGAAGTACTCGACCGAGTTGTTGGGGAAGAAGTCGCGGAACTCGGTGCAGAGTTGGGCAGCCAATGTCTTGTTGTGGGCCAGGACGAGCGTCGGCCGGTTGAGCTGGGCGACCACGTTGGCCATGGTGAAGGTCTTGCCCGAACCGGTCACACCGAGCAGCGTCTGGGCTCGGTGTCCGGCCTCGATACCTTCGACCAGCTTCTCGATAGCGAATGGCTGGTCGCCGGTCGGTTGGTAATCGGCGCTGAGTTCGAACGGCTTCGCGTTGCGGATCGGTGCTGAGACAGTAGTCATGGCAACGAGCTTAGCGAGATTTGCATGGTCGAGGGAGCGTTGGCGGGCGAGGTCATCTCGGTAGTTTCAGGTTTTCAGGCAATTCTTTTTTCTGGGTGGGATCAGGCGACAATCGAACACGATTTCCAGTGCGTTACTAGAGATCGTGGAGTTCGGGCTTTCAGGTTTCTTCAAGCTTCTTCAGGCGATTCGCGGGGTCTGAGGGGTCGATCTCGTTCGATTCTGTTCGATTTTGTTCGGGTTTCGTGCGGACCTGGAAGGAAGGCGACGAACCTGGGCGACATCGGCTGGCGTTGTGCTGGTGGCGGGTTGCGGGCATCGTGGTTGCTTTCTGCGCGGCGCTCGGAGACAGTCATGACATTATATGCACATTAGTTCTTTCATGGTGCGTTCAAATGGGGTGTCAATCAATGTTCGGTTGCTGGGCGGCCTTGCTGGTGGGGAGCGGAACCCCTCAGCCCCACATCAAGTGCGGGGCTGGCCCCGCATCGAGTGCGGGGCAAGCTATCGGCAGCTCCCCATGCAAGAGACTGATGCATAACTCCCCTTCTCCTCCCTTGCGGGGGAGATGCCCCCTGCCTACGCAGGGGCAGGCTCCGGCAGAGGGGGGGCTCGTCCGCAGCTTCTATCTGGTACTCACCGACCGACCACCCCTCTGTCACTCCGTGACATCTCCCCCCGCAAGGGGGGGAGAGGGGAATCGGAGGATATGCATCAGTCTCCGCAAGGGGGGGAGAGCGGAATTGGAGGTTGCGCGTCGGTCTCTGCAAGGCGGAACGGGGATTGCGGACGCATCTGGTGTGGCGGTTCCCGGTCGACGGAGGCTACGGACCGGTGCCGATGTGCTCGAGCACGGCTCGAAGCAAATCCTCGGTTGTCTGCGGTGCGGTCAGATCGGGAGCGCTGAGGACGGCGGCGATCCAGCGATCCGCGTCGCGACGTGTGTAGCCGAGTCCGACCAGCGCCTCCAGCGCATCGGCTGCGACCTGGTCCGTGGGCCGGACGGGTCGTTGCGCCTTGGCGTCGAAGCCTTCATCGACCAGCAAGGCTTCTTCGACGACCTTGCCCTTGAGGTCGGCGATGATCCGGTCCGCCTGCCTCGGGCCGATGCCCGGGAGTTGGGTCAGGGTGCGCCGGTCTTCGGCTTCGATCGCCTGTGCAATCGTCGAGACGGAAGCAGCCAGCGCCTGTTGCGCTTTGCCCACACCCATCTGCGACACGCCGATCAGTTTTCGGAAGAAGTCGCGCTCAATCGGACGGAGAAAGCCGATCAACACCGGCACTGGAGCTCGATCCGGCACGTGGTAGTGGATGTATAGGTTGAGCAACTCGGGCCGGTGGTCCTCCAGGGCCATCCAGACGGCGGTCGGCAGCCGCACTTCGTAGACGAGCCCGCCGGCCTCGGCGCCGGTGTCGATCTCGACGCTCTGCGTGTCATCGTGCCAGTCCAGCGCGCGTCCGCGGATGCGGGAGATCATGTCAGCTCCAGCGCAGCGTTGGCGCCGGTCATGAGGTAGTGACAGTAGGCGACGGCGAGCGCGTCGGCGGCGTCGGCCGAGGCGTCGATCTCGCTCAGACCGAGTCTCGCGATGAGCGCATTCTTGACGGCGGCTTTCTCCGCAGATCCCAGTCCGGTCACCGCTTCCTTGACCTGACGCGGCGGATACTCGTGGACCGTCATCCCTGCCGATGCCGCAGCGATGATCGCTGCGGCCTGCGCCTGGCCGAGCAGGACGGCTGTGCGGACGTTTTTGTGCACGAAGGGGCTCTCAATCGCCACCTCGTCGGGTTGGTAACGCTCGATCACATCCTGCATTTGGTGGTTGATGTAGATGAGGCGCTCTGCAAGAGGTCCGTCGGGCGCCTGAATCGTGTTCCAGCGCAACCGGGCGGCGCCATCAGCAGCGATCTCAAGGAGGCCCCATCCTGTGGCTGTGAGGCCTGGATCAACGCCAAGGATGCGAACCATGAGTCGAGTCTAGGCCTCAACCAGGGCTGCGTCGGGGAAGTCGGCGTTGGTAAACACGCGCTGGACATCGTCCAGGTCCTCAAGCGAGTCAATCAGCCGAAGCAGCTTGGCCGCCTGATCGGTGTCGACCGGCACCATGTTGGTGGCGCGCATGACGACCTCCGCCGATGCAATCGGCGCGCCGGCCTCCTCGACCGCATTGCGTGCAGATTCGAGATCAGACGGCGCAGTAATCACTTCGACCAGGCCCTCGTCGATCTCGACATCCTCCGCGCCGCCGTCGATAGCGGCGAGCATGATGTCGTCGGCGTCTCCGGATTGCTCAACGTCGACGGCGATCACGCCCTTCTGCTCGAACAGCCAGGCGACTGCACCGGCCTCGGCCATACTCGTTCCGGCGCGGGTGAGCGTGGCGCGAACCTCGGAGACGGTGCGATTACGGTTGTCAGTCAATGAGTCAATCAGCAGAGCCGCACCGCCCGGTCCGTAGGCTTCGTAGCGGATCTCCTCAAGCTGTGCGCCGTCGGCGCCTCCGGTCGCGCGGTCGATGGCGCGTTGGATATTGACATTGGGCATGTTCGAACCGCGTGCGCGTTCGACCGCCAGTCGCAAGGCCGAGTTTTCTTCCAGCTTCGGCCCGCCAGCGCGCGCCGCGACGGAGATTTCGCGTCCGAGCTTGGTGAAGAGCTGGCCGCGCTTGGCGTCAGTAACGCCTTTCTTGCGCTTGATTTGCGCCCATTTGGAATGGCCGGCCATACTCGAACTCCTGTGCGATCAAGTGGCTGAGGTCGGAGTACTCAGTTTACATCGCTGTCAGCGCGGGCGTCCGCACGTTCGGTGGTCAGGGAATCGCGATCGCCGATCAGCGTCGAGGTGTCGGAGAGCGCGCTGTGCAAGGTGAAATCGTTGTGCAGCGGCGTGACAGCGACGGCGCCGGCCATGATCGCGGCGACATCGGTATCGGGGACCACGTCGACATCGGGCAGGAACTCCAGTTTGCGGCGGGTGGAGCCGTGCTCGCCGGTGATGTCGACGACTCGCGACACGGCCATGTCCGCCATCGCTGCTACACGAACGCCCTGATACTCGGAGATATCCAAGTCTGGCGCGTTCACGTTGAGCAAGTGATGTTGTCCACTGGCTAGCAATCGTTCGGCGATGCGTCCGGCAACGATGGCCGCATCGAGCAAGTGATCATCATCGAACGACGACAGTGATGCGGCGACGCTGGGTAAGCCGCGCAGGTATCCCTGCATCGCGGCCATGACCGTACCGGAGTGCAGGATCTCGCGCCCGACATTCGGTCCGGGATTGACGCCGGAGACGACCATGTCGACATGGCGAGGAGCGAAGTGACGGAGTCCATGGACAACAGCGTCGGTCGGCGTACCGTTGACCTGCCAGGCGTCAACGCCGGGCAGTCGCGAATAGGCCCGCTCGGACTCGAGGTCGCGCCTGAGCGTGACCGCGGCTGACATGGCGGATTGGTTGAATGCGGGCGCGACGATGATCACGTCGGCGAAGCGCGACACCGCCTCGGCCAGATGCCAGAGGCCGGGAGCTTCAATGCCGTCGTCGTTGGTTGCCAGAACTAGAGGTCGTTGAGTCATGGCGGGAGCGTATCAGCCGCTGCGACTTCTGCTGTTACCGGCTACGACGCAGTTACTCTCAAACACACTCTCAACTACTCGAACGTCAGATTTGCGAGTACATGACAGCTCCCTCGACTGCACATCCGGACCAAGGCACGAGCTACTCTCAAACACACTCTCAACTACTCGAACGCCGGACTTGAGAGTGGATTCCAGCACCTACAACTGCTGATCCGAGGCGAACCGCGGGCTACTCTCAAGCACACTCTCAACTACTCGAACGCCGGATTTGAGAGTGGATTTCAGCTTCCACAACTGCCGATCCGAAGCGAACCGCGGGCTACTCTCAAGCACACTCTCAACTACTCGAACGCGGGACTTGAGAGTGGAGCGTTACTGTCCGGTGACGGTCCAGTAGGCAGTGGGATCCTTGGGACTCGACCCAACACGAACGATGAGCTTGAGTGAGGCCAGATCGCCCAGATGACGTAGAGCTGTGGGGCGTGAGACACCGGCGAGGCTGGCAATCTCCCCGGTTTGCATCTGACCCGACCGCTCGATCCAGCCATAGATCGATCGTGCAATCTGGGGCAGCGCGGACAGCTCATCGGGAATGTCGAGAGCGCCGTACAGCGCAAGACTGACCCCGCCAGGGGTCTCGGTCAGCAGCGGACGCGCTTGGCCGCGCGACTCCATCGCATCGACCATTCGGCGCAGGCCCTCGCCTAGCTCCTGGCCGTAGTCGAGTTCGGCCATGACCCGTGCGATCCGCGGATTGCGAGCATAGCGACGCACTTTCGTCAGATCCTTCGGCGAGCTGAGACCGGGAAATCGTCCGGGACTCTCAATCTCGATCCGATCGTCGAACACGACCAGACGAATGTGATCGCCGAAGTTGCTGTACGCGCGATGAATCACGGCGTTGACCAATGCCTCCAGCCAGGCTTCGTCGGGTACCAGCCCGAACCAGGCGAATCGGCCGTCCTGACCCAGCGCACGGTACTGCGGCACGATCTCACGCATCGCGTCTCGCGCGGCGTCGATCTGGGCAGGCAACGGTCCCTCGAAGGCCCGGTCATAGACGAGGTTTTGACTGGAACCGGTGCGCCATTCCGTGCCTGCACAACGCAGCACCCGAACCCGCGCATGGGGAAACACCTGTTGCGGGTCTTGGCCGAACAACAGCATTCCCGCGGTTGAGGGCACACCATCGGCAGTCATCAGGTCTCTGGCGTGCAGCAGGCGCTCAGGGTCGTGTCCTAACTGATCTGCGTACGCCGAGACTGCTGACCAATCGAGATCTACGAGGCCGAGTTGCCGGACGGGACTCACTTCGAATGTAGTATCGCCGCGGTCGTAGCGCAGCTCGATGCGCTGGTCGAATGACAACCTTCGGTTCTCATCGCCACTGCGGATGAAGGCCTCGTCGGAGGTAGTGGTGTAAACCTCCTGACCGGGAGGCACATCGATGAGCAGCGTCTGATCAAGTTCATCACTTGAAGTGACGCAATTGAGCAGATGTACGTCGAAGCGAACCGGAGGCTCGGTGAAGTCAAGCCCGGTTTGCCGCCACTCGTTCTGCTTCTTAATCAATCGGCTGACTCCCTCGCACTTGCCGTCGCGAAAGCCGATGGCGATCAGGCCGCCCTCGGCGTTAGCCATGGCAACCAGCGATTTGGCCAGTTCGCGAGCCGCGATCCGGGCGCTCTTGCGATCGAACCACTGACCCTCGGGCTCGCTCAGGAGCGCGTCGGTGACCTTCGCCGCCGTCAGCGATTTGAGGCGTTCAACTGTCAGGACCATGGCGGCACTCTACATTACTCTAAGATTTTAGAGTATTTGAGAGCCATTCCGATACGGCCGGCGTTCCGGATAGAGAACTGGCCTCGAGCACGCTGCGCAGCGTCGCGCGAGCCACCGCCTCGGCGGTCATGGTTCCAGTGAGTGTGAGCAGGGTGGGGATACTGGTCACATCGATGTCGCCGGTAGACAGAGTGAAGACCGTGTCGCCGTCTCCTGGGGTGAAGACGGGGCTGATGGTCCGGGCGAGGCCGGCTGAGCCCATGATCGAGATGCGCTTGGCGGTGCCTTTGTGCAGCCTGGCGTTTGTCGCGATGACGCAGAGCGTGGTGTTCGCCCCGGCGTCTTCGCTGGGCGCGGGCGCGCGGGCCTGGAGGAGCGCTTCAAACTCTTCAATGGATCTGTTGAGCAGAGCCTGCGACGAGCGTTGCATCTCGCCTGGTCGTTCGCCTCGAGGACCGGCGACGAGCGCTCCGGTGTTTGAGTCGACGATGTCGCCGACGGAATTCGTCGCGACCAGCGCTCCGACGGCGAGGCCGGACTCGTGGACCAGCGATGCGGTTCCGACGCCTCCCTTGAGCAACGTGTTTGGTTGGCCGGACTTGGCGACGGTACAACCGGTTCCGACGCCAACTGTCCCTTGTTCGACTGCCCCACTTGTAGAGTTGGCTGCGGCTTCGTAGCCGCTGTCAATTGTGGGATGAGAGTAGCTCCCGATCGGGAGATCGAAGACGACGGCCCCCATGACGATTGGCAGCGGGGGTTGATCGGGCAACAGCGGCAGTCCGACGTTCTGTTCCTGGAGGTAGCGGCGGACGCCTGAGGCGGATTCGAGGCCCAACACGCTGCCGCCGGTCAGGAGCACCGCGTGGACATCCTGGACAGCGTTCTCGGCGACGGCGAGATCGGTGTCGAGTGTTCCCGGAGCTCCGCCGGGCTGAAAGATGCCTGGGCGCGCGCCGTCGCGTGCAATCACGACGGTGCAGCCGGTGGCATTGTCGAGGTCGGTGAAGTGGCCAACCTCGATCCCCTGTACATCCGTGATGGCGTCGTGAGGACCAGCCGATGTCATCGGAATCTACTCATCGTCGATCACAAGCGGCGGCTTGGGCTTGCGATTCCAGTGCAGTTGGAACACGTCCGGGCGTGCGTAGTGTCCAGCCGAATCGACCCAGCGTTTGGATTCGATCGTGTCTTCGAGGTCGATCTCTGCGTAGATGATCGTTTCCGTGTCCGTCACCGGTTCGACGAGATACTTGCCGCCCGGTGCGATGATCGCGGAACCGCCCGATGCATGCCAGAAGGGTTCCTCGCCGAACGGCGCGCCGGTCGGCAGGAGGTCGGGCGACATCGTCTCGCGTGCGACGACCACGTAGCAGGCATTTTCGTAAGCGAGATGACGCGTCGCAGCGTCGACCACGGGGTGCAGTTGATCCCAGCCCGGCCAGACCGAGGCATGGACCTGGATGCCGAGCGTTGAGAGCGCGTAGCGAGCCGGCGCCATCTGGTGCTCATAGCAGATCAGACCGCCAAGGCGTCCAACCGATGTGTCGTAGACGTCGAGGTCCGAGCCGTCGCCGTAACCCCAAATCAGTCGCTCGGACAGCGTCGGAACCAGTTTGCGGTGTTTGCCCAGCAGCGCGCCGTCGGGTCCGATGTAGGCCAGCGTGTTGTAAATCGTGCCGGCGTGAGGTTCGCGCTCGTTCACGCCGATTACGACATGCGCCTCGGCATCGGCTGCAGCTTGAGCAATCTGATCCCACTCAGGTCCAGGGATGGCGATGCTGTTCTGAAATGTGTGCTGATAACAGGCGGCGAACGCCTGTCGGTCGGCGGCGCGTGAGTGGTAATAGGGGTAAGACGGAATCCAGGTCTCGGGAAAGACGATCAGGCTCGCGCCCTCTCTCGCTGCTTCTTCAATCGAAGCAATCGCCTTCTCGACGCCGTGCTCCAGGGTCAGTCCAGGCGCGCGTTGGACAGCGGCGGCGAGGTACGACATGACGTTGGCCTTCCAGCCTTCCAAGGTGTCTGTCAGCGTGGATCGAGCGACCAGAGTCCGTAGCCGCCGGTGACCGGTACGACGGTGCCGGTGATGTAGCTGGCTGCGTCGGAGAGCAGGAAAGCGACCGCGCCGGCGACCTCGTCGTCTGCGCCCAGACGACGCATCGCGGTGTGGGATTCGACGCGCTGCCGGTACCAGCCGGGCATCGGCTCGGTCAGCGGCGTGTCGATGAATGCCGGCGCGACGCAATTGGCGCGAATCGGCGCGGCAATCGAGTGCGCCCACTCAGCGGCGAGAGTACGCGTCATCGCCTCAACGGCGGCGCGGGTCATCGCGTAGGCCGCCTGTCGCGGCAGGCCGTATTCGGCCCCGACGCTGGAGATGGTGACGACTGAGCCGCCGCGCTCCGCGTCGATCAGACGCGCTGCGAAGTTTCGCGTGAGAAAAAAGGTCCCGCGCTGGTTGATGTTCTGGATGTGGTCGTAGTCGTCGGGTGTGATCCGTTCGCCGCGTTGCAGGATCGGTGAGATGCCAGCCACGTTGACCAGGCCGGTCAAGGGACCAATGGTGTCCTCGACATCGTCCAGCAAGGATTCGTGATCCTCAATCGCGGCGACATCGGCTCTGAATGCCCAGGCTTGCCCGCCGTCGTTGCGGATGCCTTCCGCGACTTCTTCCACCTGCGTCACGGTTCTGGCCGTGATCGCGACCTTGGCGCCCATCTGGGCAATCAGTTCGGCTGCGGCTCGACCAATGCCCCGTCCTGCGCCCGAAACCAACACCACCTGACCATCGAGAGAAAACGGAGAATGGCTCATGCTCTGCCCCATTTCTGACCTTGTTCTGGACCTCGTTGCGGGCCCGAAGCGGTATCGGTTTGCTGCTCTTCCAATGCGAGAGTGTCGCGGACGTGAAGATACAACCAGATCAAGTCGCGGGATGCGGCCGTGATCTTGTCGATTGCGTCGATGAAGACCTCAAGCTGAGGCTCATGGATGGCCAGCGCGTGTGTCATCAGCACTCGCCGGCGTTGGTTGAGCACCACGAGCGCCACCTGATCGGGATTCATGACGCGGTCGGGCAACCACTCGAGCTTGTGGGTCAGCGCTGACGACTGTCGCAGCCCATCGGCGAGTTCGAGCAACACGCCCTGGTCGACCTTCTGCACACGTCCAATGCCATCGGCGACGGCGATCACGGCTCCCGCGAACTGTCGCCAGTCCCTGCGCGGGATTTCGCCGCGGGCGGCGTCGACATCGGCCAGGGTTGGCAACTGGAGGTCGCGCAACAACTCGTCGGCGGAACGGCCAGTGGTCAGGATGCGGAATGCTGCGACGGAGGGCGCATTGAGTTCGAAGTTGGTGAATGTGGTCAGCAGGGGCTGTTCGTGTCGTCGTCGCAGGGCAACGTAGAGCGCCATCAGTTCCTGCGCCGCGTTGAGATACTCCTCAACGATGCGCATACCGATCACCTTGCGGTCGTCGGGATCGGCGAGCGCCTGTGAACGGAACAGCGCTTCAGCGACTGTGCGATGCGCCTTGGCGCCGAACTTGGCGTAGTTGTCGAGGAAGGCGGTCTCAACCGCTTCGAGCGAGCGATCCCAACAGGGAGCGCAGACTCGAGTGCGCGGGTCGGAGTGCGCGAGATCAAAGTCGTCGCCGCACTCCTCGCAAGTAGCAATCGCAATATCGTGCCGTGCATCGGCGTCAGCCTGATACGGCTGGCGAGGATACGGCTCGGAGGGTTGTCGCGAGGTCATGTCCGCTTGAGGGTACCGCTCCTCACGAAGGATGGAAGGTGAACGACGCCCTAAAGCCTGGTCAACAGCACGACCAGCACAGCGCTCATCAGACCGATGACGGCTGAACCGCCCAGCGCGAACATCCACTTCAGAAGCTTCATCTCCGCCTTCAGCGCCGCTACGTCCTGTAGCAACTGCCGAAGCTGCCCTCCGTGGTCAGTTCTCAGCTCGCGTAACTCGGTCCGGAATTCGGTCCTGAGTTCGCGCAAGTCAGACTTGGTTGCCATGGAGAGCATGAGGCGGTCGACAATGCGCTCGAGGGCTCGACGGGTAGCTCGAGCCTGGGGCGGCGGTACACCCTCATTCACCAAATCCTGCTCGTAGTCGGTGTATGCCGATTCCGGAACGGGAGGGTCGGTTTGCGTTTCGGTCACCATGCGCTGAATCCTCTGTCGTTCATTCTATTGCTTCGGCCGAGTCGACTTGACCATCCGCATCCGTTGACGCACCGGTTGGCACTTTGGACAAAAGTGCGTGGCTCGTCCGCCCACCACGATGCGGCGAATCGTCGTACCGCATTCGTCGCATGGCTCGTCGGTTCGTCGGAAGACACGGACGAAGTACTGTTGCTCGCCTTCGGAACCGTCGACATCGGTGTAATCGCGGAAGGATGCTCCGCCGTGACGAACTCCGTCTTCAAGCACTTGCCTGATTGTCGCGTGTAGCAATCGGCGCTCTGCGGGACGCAGCGAGCCGGCTGGCGCTTCGGGATTCAACCGAGCCAGGAACAGCGCCTCGTCGGCGTAGATGTTGCCGATTCCGGCGATGTTGCGCTGGTCGAGCAACGCGGCCTTGAGCGGTTGCCGCCTGCCTCGCAGCGCGTACCAGAGCGCTTCAGGTGTGAAGTCGTCAGAGAGTGGCTCCGGACCAAGTTCGGGCAGTGCCTCGGAGAGTCGATCGACGAGATCGATAGTGCCAAACTTGCGTACATCGACGAATCGAAGCTGGTCGCCACCATCGAGATCGAATACCGCACGCGTGAATGATTCCTCTTCGTGGCCCGACGATCTGAAGTGCAGTGATCCAGTCATGCGCAGATGTACGACGATGACCTGGTCGTTATCGAGATTGAGTGCGAGGTACTTGCCTCGGCGGCCGACCGTCGTGAATGCGCAGCCGATGAGCTGTGCGTTGATCTCCGAGGCGGAACATCCGCGCAGCAGTCGCTCGGCGCCGGGCATCACAGTGAATCGCGTGATCCGCCGCCCGGCGATCAGCGGTTGTAGCTGACGCCGGACGGTTTCGACTTCGGGCAGCTCGGGCACGGCTGATCGCTAGGTGCGATGCATGTAGGCGTCGGTCAGGAGCTGTCGGTCGAACCACTCGCTGCCCTTGCCCTCGGAGACCCATTCGTACAGCGCCGCCTTGAAAATACCCTCCATTGCCGCAACCGATGCTAGTGCGATCCCGCCGAGAATGACACCGACGATGATCGCCGCCACCGGCGCGATGAAGACGAGGATTACCACCGGAATGGCAACGATCAGCACCGCAATCAGGTAGATGATGAAGAACGAGAAGCTGGCCGTCAGTTGCTCGCCCCAGGTGCGTCGCAGCAGGCTGCCTGAGTGCCGGACCGCGGTGATTGGGCCGACTCGTTCGACCACAAGGATGGGAATCACGAAGAACGTGAGATAGGCCCAGGCGGTCTGGAGCAAAGAAACGAGGATGATCGCGACGATCCGCATGACGCCATGGCTGTTCTCGCGAGCCATGCTCTGCAACGCCTGCAGGATGAGTCCCACGGTTCCGGTGATGATTGTCCAGCCAAGAATCGCCAGCCACATCCCGCGCACCGCGCGGATCCCCGACATGACGTTGGGATCGCCGCCTTCAAGCCGCTCGCGAGCGGCCGCAATCAGCGCTGCGTTGCAGAAGATGACCATGTACAGACCGCCGAAGTAGGCGGCCAGCGTGATGATCAGATCGACAATATTGAACTCGGCTTCGCCGCCCCCAAGGCGGTCGAAGGTGCCGGTCCCGGCGAACACTCCGGCGGCGATCACGCCAACGATGAGTGCGCCAATCGTGCCCATGATCGGAAAGACGATCAGTTCACGGTCGAGTTGCAGCACCTTCCAGGAGAGCTTGGTGATCTGCCAGGTGTTACCGATAGTGCGAAACATGTGGCGGTCCTTCCGTTGGGTCGTCAGGCTTCGATCAGTAGCACCGACACCATTCCGTCATTGCCGCGCTCCGTCGCGGCAATCTCGCGGTCTACTGCACTGACGTTTGTGCTCAAAGCGGCGAGATACCCGCGCAAGCGCGGGTATGACGAATCTATTGAGGTCAGCAAGTCAGCAGGCACATCTCCTTGCATCCTCAGTTGACCTCAAGCGGCTCGAGATCGCGCCAGTTGAGGGCGCTCTTCACCTCAATTTGCAACGGCACGATGAGATTGAGCGACGCCGGCATGATTTCTCGCAGCAGTTGCGCCAACTGGTCGACTTCCTCCTGTGGTACTTCGAAGATCAACTCGTCGTGTACCTGGAGCAGCATTCGTGAACGCAGTTCGCGCGCGTTGAGCGCCTCTTCTACTTCGATCATCGCCCGCTTCATCACGTCGGCGGCGGTGCCCTGGACGGGCATGTTCACGGCCATGCGTTCAGCGGCGTTGCGCCGTTGGAAGTTGTTCGAGCGGATTTCCGGCAAGTAGCGGCGGCGTCCCAGCAGGGTTTCCGCGTAGCCGAGTTCCTTGGTCGACTCCTTGGTCTCCTCGATCCACGTCTGTACGCGCTCGAAGCGGCCAAAGTATGCGTCGATGAACGCCTGGGCGTCTCGACGCTCCATACCGCTCCGTTGCGACAGGCCATGCGCCGACAGACCGTAGATCACGCCGAAGTTCATCATCTTCGCGACACGACGCATCTCCGGCTGGACATCATCAATCGACACTCCGTACGCGCCGGACGCCGTGGCGGCGTGGATATCCTCTCCGTCGCGGAAGGCCGTAATCAGGCCCTCGTCCTCGGAGAGATGGGCAAGCACGCGCAACTCGATCTGCGAATAGTCAGCCGACACGAAGCAGACATCGTCAGTGTCCGACATCTCGTCCCACGGTCGGGCGACGAATGCAGCGCGTATCTGTCGCCCTTGCTCGGTGCGGACGGGGATGTTCTGCAGGTTGGGCGACTCGGACGAGAGCCTGCCGGTAGCAGCGACCGTCTGGTTGTAGTCGGTGTGAATCCGTCCCGTCGAGGCATGCACTTCATCGGGCAGCGACTCCACGTAGGTGCTGCGCAGCTTGGTCAGTTCTCGCCATTGCAGGACGTGATTCACGATTGGATGCGCGTCAACGAGCCGTTCCATCTGCTGAGCGTCGGTCGAGTAGCCCTGCGATGTTTTGCGTGTCTTGGGCAATCCGAGCTGGTCGAACAGCACGCCGCTGAGTTGCTTGGGTGAGCCGATATTGAACTCGTGCTCGGCATCCTCAAAGATCTGCGTTGTGACAGTCTCGATCTCGCGATTGAGCTCCTGGTCAAGCTGGAGCAGGATGTCGGTGTCAAGCGTGACGCCAGCCAGTTCCATGTCTACGAGGATCGGGATCAGCGGTAACTCAAGCTCTCTGTAGAGCTGTTCCATAGTCTCGTTTTCTGAGAGCTGTGGGAGTAGCAGATTGGCGAGACGCAGGGTGATGTCGGCGTCGGAGGCGGCGTACTTGCCTGCGTCCGCGGCCGGCACATCGACCATCGAGACTTGCTTGCGTCCCTTGCCGATCAAGTCTTCGATCGGCGTCATTTCGATGCCCAGCTCGTTGAGGGCCATCGCCTTCAGACCAATCGGTGATTTGTTCAGCAGGAACGCGGCGACCATCGTGTCGTCGCGAAGCCCCCGCAAGGTGATCCCATGTCGGCGCAGGACTTTGATATCGAACTTGGCGTTGTGCAGCAGCTTGGGTACGGCAGAGTTCTCCAGCACCGGCCGCAACGCCGCTTTGACCACTTCGTGGTCAAGCTGATCTTCGTCCGTCTGATGGCCCACCGGAATGTAGCAACCAGCGCCCGCCTGGTCGGAGAGCGCGTAGCCCGCGATGTCGCAGTCGATCGTGTCGATAGATGAGGTCTCCAGGTCGACGGCGAGCAGTTCTGCGTTCATCGCGCGATCGACCCACTCGCGCAGGGCGACTTCGTCGGTCACCAGGTCGTAGTCGTCGAACGGCGGCTGCTGCACGCTGGGAGCCGCAGCGCCCTCGTCGCTAGGAATCTGGTCGACAAGCGTGCGGAACTCAAGCTCCTCGAACTTTGCCAGGACGGCGTCGTGGCTGAAATCGGTCACATCGGCCGCGGCGACATCAAGCGCCACCGGCGCGTCGTGGCGAATCGTGGCGAGGTCCTTGCTCATGAAGGCGTTATCGCGGTCGGCGATCAGCTTCTTTTGGGTGCCGGCCGGCTTGACATCGTCGATGTGGTCGTAGATGCCCTCCACCGTGCCGAACTCGCTCAGCAGTTTGACCGCGCCGACCTTGCCGACGCCCTTGACCCCCGGGATGTTGTCCGATTTGTCGCCGACAAGGGCCTTGAAATCGATGATCTGAACCGGGTCGACCTCATAGCGACCGCGAACAGCGTCGGGGCTGTCGTAGGCGGTGTACTCGCTCTTGAACGGGTTGTAGAGGTAGACCGAGATGTCCTTGTTGACCAACTGCAGCAGGTCGCTATCCAAAGTGCAGATCCATGTATCGAAACCAGCCTCGACTGCTTGATCGGCGAGCGTACCGATCACGTCGTCGGCCTCGAATCCGGGCTGCTCGTAAACGGGCACAGAGAATGCCTCGGCGATCTCGCGGCAACGCTGGATCTGCGACGGCAGGTCTTCCGGCATCGGATCGCGATGCGCCTTGTAGTTGGGGTCGATCTCACGCCGGAAGACGGTGCTGTCATCGACGTCAAACGCGAACGCGGCGTGCGTCGGGTTCAGGGTGTTGAAGATGTAGAGCATCGTGGCGGTGAATCCGCGCACGGCGCCGGTCGGCTCGCCCGCCCTGGTCTGCAGATTGGCCCGCTGCATCGCAAAGTACGCACGGAAAATGAGTGCATAGGCGTCGAAAATGACGATGCGCTTAGGCGTCGACGAATCGTCTCCGGCGCCCTGCGAGAGCGACGTCATCTGGGATTGTTGTTCAGAGTCGGCAGTGGTGTTCGGCATGAATCGAGTATAGAAAGGATGCACGGCTGACCGCTCCCTTCGGCCGAGCGCTCAGTCTCCAGCGAAGGGTTGACACCTCTTGGAACAGGGTCCACGATGACGGCATGGCATGGCAGGTCGAATTCCACCCGGCATTCGTCCGTGAGTTCGAAGGGCATTCGAAAGCAGTCAGAAAGGCGCTCTTGTCGCAGATCTCCATTCTGAAGATGGAGGGGCCAAATCTTGGCCGCCCGTTGGTTGATACGCTGTATCGCTCAAAGCACTCCAACATGAAGGAGTTGCGATTCAAGGCGGAGCGAGGCGAATGGAGAGCGGCCTTCGCCTTTGACCGTCGGCGAATCGCCCTCGTGCTAGCGATGGGCAACAAGCGAGGCAAGAACGAGCGACAGTTCTACGAAGGTCTGATTCGGGTGGCAGACTCGCGCTTCGAGACGCACCTTGAGAACAATTGAGCAAGCAGGGGCAACCATGAGCACTCTAGAAGAGATACTGAGCGAGCTCTCTCCGGCCGACCGCATGGAGGTTGAAGCCCGAGCGCAGGAATTGATGTCTGAGGAAGAGACTCGGAGAGAGCTGTGCCGCGCACTTGAGCAGACGGAAATCAGTATCGGGAAACGGAAGAGCCACGATTTCCAGAGTTCAACGTCGAATGGGAACCGCGAGGAGCTCCTGCTCGCGGCCCTCAACGAACATATCTGGGACATGGGGGGCAAGTTGTCATTGATCGTGGAGTTTGAAGGCCGAGCGCCTGTCCTGTTTACGGGAATTGGCGCCTCGGAGGAGGACTTTGACGATGGAGTCTGGGGCAGCTTCAGATTTGACACATTGAGCGCTCGCTGGCGGGAACTGTTGCAAGTGGAGAGCGACGAGGAAGAACAGATGCCGGGTGCGGACAGCGAGTATGAGGATGCGTTGTCCTATGGAAATGACCCGCCTAGCGCCGACTGGAAAGAACTCACGCAACGAGACCCCGTCGAGAATGCGTCCGCCGTAACTCCCGACTGAGCCACGTCACCGCCGCTGTCAGTACACTTTCCGATGTCACAGTGGCCAATATTGCACGGCATCGGGTGAGATACGCTGGCGGCTGACAGTGTTCGGAATTGGGAGAAGGCATATTGCCGGCTGATCGAATCCTGGTCCGCGGCGCACGCGAGCATAACCTCAAGGACATTGATGTCGAGCTGCCTCGCGACCAACTGGTCGTGATCACCGGGCTCTCCGGCTCGGGCAAGTCATCGTTGGCTTTTGACACCATCTATGCCGAGGGACAACGCCGTTACGTCGAGTCGCTCTCGGCCTATGCTCGCCAGTTCCTGGGCCGGATGGAGAAGCCCGATGTCGATTATATCGAGGGGCTCTCGCCGGCCATCTCGATTGACCAGAAGACGGGATCTCGCAACCCGCGCTCGACCGTCGGTACGGTGACGGAGATCTACGACTACCTGCGTCTGCTGTTCGCCCGCGCCGGCCGACCCCACTGTCCAATCTGCGGCGACCCCATCGCTCAACAGACCGTGCAACAAATGGTTGATGCGGTGATGTCCCTGGGCGAGAAGCGCCGCTTGATGGTCATGGCGCCTGTCGTGCGCGACCGTAAGGGCGAGCACAAGGGTGTGTTTGAGGATGCTCGAAGCCGCGGCTTCGTCCGAGTCCGTGTCGACGGCGAAGTGTTGTCGCTGGACGACGAGATTGAGCTTGAGAAGAACAAGAACCATCAAATCGACGTCGTCATCGACCGCGTGGCGCTGCCCGCCGACGACGTCGACGAGGACGATCGCAACACGCTGGCCAACCGACTGGCCGAGTCGATTGAACAGGCTCTGGGCCTGGGTGACGGCATCGTGCGGATTCGCCCGCTGGACTCGGACGACGACTTGATTTTCTCCGAGCAACTCGCGTGCCCGCGCGACATGTTTGCGCTGGGCGAGATTGAACCGCGTTCGTTCTCGTTCAACTCGCCGCACGGTGCATGTCCCGACTGCACCGGACTGGGCGTGACGATGGAGGTCGATCCGCTGCTGGTGCTGCCCGATCGTTCCAAGTCGCTGGACGGCGGCGCGGTCGCGCCCTGGTCCCGATCTACGACGCAGACCGGCTGGCATCGTCGGATGCTTGAGACGATCTTTGAACAGTTCAAAGCCGACACCGCCACGCCGTTTGAGGACCATCCTGAAGAGTTGGTTAATGCCGTGCTCTATGGATTGCCGGAGCCGATCGTGGTTGACTTCGTCAATCATCGCGGCCGACACCGCCGCTATGAGACACAGTTCGAGGGCGTGGTCAACAACCTCGACCGACGCTATCGCGAGACCGACTCGGAGTGGTCGCGCACCGAGATCGAGCGCTACATGACGGCGGTGCCCTGCTCATCCTGCGGCGGCGCTCGGCTCAAAGCGGAGTCGCTGGCGGTGCGGGTTGACGAGCGCTCCATTGTGGATGTGACACGAATGTCGGTCGCAACGGCGTCCCTCTGGGCGAATCAACTGAGTGGCGACGAGACGCCGCTGACCGCTCGCGAGATGGCGATTGCCACACAGATTCTGAAAGAGATCCGCGAGCGCCTGACATTCCTGGTGGATGTCGGCCTGGACTACCTGACACTCGACCGTGGCGCATCGACCCTCTCGGGCGGGGAGGCGCAGCGGATTCGCCTGGCGACGCAGATCGGCTCCTCCCTGATGGGCGTGCTCTATGTCTGTGATGAGCCCTCGATTGGCTTGCATCCGTTGGATGACGAGCGGCTGATTCTGACGCTCAAGCGTCTGCGCGACCTGGGCAACACAGTGCTGATCGTCGAGCATGACGAGGCGACGATGCGGGCTGCCGATTACATCGTTGACATGGGTCCCGGCGCAGGAGAAGCTGGCGGGCGCGTCGTTGCGGCCGGACCGCCTTCGGCGATCATGGATCACACCGAGTCGATGACGGGGGCGTATCTCAGCGGTCGGCGCAGCATTCCGATGCCTTCGGTCCGACGGCCCGGCAATGGCGATGTGCTGAAGGTCGTGGGCGCGACCGAACACAACCTGCGCGATATCGACGCTGAGTTCCCGCTCGGCTCGTTCATCTGCGTCACGGGCGTCTCTGGCTCCGGCAAGAGCACGCTGGTCAACGACTTGCTGCACAAGTCGGCTGCCCAACAGTTGCACGGTGCTCGGCAACGGGCGGGAGCGATGCGCGGCTTGCAGGGTTTGGACTCGATTGACAAGGTGATTGACATCGACCAGTCGCCGATTGGTCGCACGCCGCGGTCCAATCCCGCGACATACACGGGCCTGTTCACGCCGGTGCGCGACCTCTTTGCCTCGGTGCCGGAGTCGCGAATGCGCGGCTACAAGCCGGGGAGATTCTCATTCAACGTCAAGGGCGGCCGCTGCGAGGCATGCAAGGGTGACGGCTACAACACGATCGAAATGCAATTCCTGCCCGATGTGACCGTGCCCTGTGAGGTCTGTCACGGCGATCGCTACAACCGCGAAGCACTGGAAATTCACTACAAGAACTGCACCATCGCCGACGTGCTGAACATGACCGTCGACGAGGCGGCCGTGCTGTTCGACGCCAATCCCACGGTCTCACGCAAGCTGCGCACGCTGCAGGCGGTGGGCCTGGGCTACATCAAGCTGGGACAGCCTGCGACCACGCTGTCGGGAGGTGAGGCGCAACGGATCAAGCTCTCGACCGAGCTGTCGAAGCGCTCGACGGGCCGAACGCTGTATCTGCTCGACGAGCCGACAACCGGCCTGTCGTTTTTCGATGTTGAGGCGCTGCTGCAGGTTCTGCAACAGCTTGTGGACGGCGGCAACACCGTCGTCGTGATCGAACATCATCTGGACGTGATCAAGAACGCGGACTGGATCATCGACCTGGGACCACTGGGCGGCGACCGCGGCGGACGCATCGTGGCGGAGGGCACACCAGAGGATGTGGCGCTGGTGGAAAGCTCGTTTACAGGTCGATTTTTGCGCGATGTGCTGTCCCTGCATGGTTGGCGAGCGCCCGCCGACGCGGTCGCCGCCTCGTAGAAATTGCCTCTGGTCAAGAGGCCGTTCTCGCGGATAAACGTCAGTGTTTGCAGCAAACTCATCTGGCTATTGCGAAGAGGGGAATGCCGTCCTATAAGTAGTGTGGTAGTCGCGAAAACGTCGGTGGCGGCGTCGCGCAGGTTGAGTGGACGAGAGGATGGATTCATGACCTACGTAATCGCTGAGCCATGCATCGACGTGAAGGACCAGTCCTGTGTCGAGGTCTGTCCGGTGGACTGCATTCACGCGGATGATGACGACCGCATGCTCTACATATCGCCTGACGAGTGCATCGACTGTGGCGCCTGCGAACCGGCCTGCCCGGTCACCGCTATTTTCTCGGAAGACGACGTCCCCGACGAGTGGCAGGCTTTCACCGAGATCAACGCCGAGTGGTTCGACGACCCCGACGCCGCGCGCACCAAAGTGGCCGAACTCGCCCCATAGCTTGGGCGATTCCAACGATCAGGCCGCATGACGCTGCCGCTGGGGCCGGAACGAATGACGCTTCCAAATCCCTGCAGCGGCAGCGTTTTGTTGTGCCCGTAGCCAACAGACCTCCCCCTTTGGGGGAGGTGCCGAAGGCGGAGGGGGCCCGCCCCCGTTTCGGCACGGAGGCATCAGAGCTCACGCCATTACACCGTGGCGGTTCACCATTGGCCGACCTGTGAGCAAGTCCGATATGCGCGACGAGGCTCTTGCTCCCACCCCCTCTGGAGACGTGTGCGTAAATCGGCAGCGGGCTTTCGACCTGCGTTGTAGGGGCGACCCTTGTGGTCGCCCGCTCTCTAGCTCCTATCGGGTCAGTCTTGACAGCCGACGCGGGCGACCACAAGGGTCGCCCCTACAGAAGCTCAGGACGAGTGGAAACGTGATTGTGCGCAGGCCTCCAAAAGGGGGAGATATTTAGAACCCCAACCGATCCCGTAGCACGTCCACCAGCTCGTCGATCCTGACCCGTACTTGCTCCTGTGTGTCGCGATCCCTGATCGTGACTGAGTCGTCTTCCAACGACTCAAAGTCAACCGTCACACAGAGCGGCGTGCCGATTTCGTCCTGGCGGCGGTAACGACGGCCGATGGACTGCGTGTCGTCGTACTGCGACGTCCAGAACGGACGCACTTTCGACCACACATCGTGAGCGAGATTTGCCACAGGCTCTTTGCGTGAGAGCGGCAGCACCGCGACCGTCACCGGCGCGACCCTGGGATGGAAGGCGAGGACGGTGCGGTCGTTGCCCTTTTCGTCGGGTGTGACGGTGTAGGCGTCGCAGAGCAGTGCCAGCATGATTCTGTCGACGCCGGCAGCCGGCTCGATTACGTGCGGGACGATATGTTCGTTGGTCTGCGGATCGAAGTACTCGAGCCGCTTGCCCGAGGACTCGCCGTGCTGCGTCAGGTCGAAGTCGGTGCGATTCGCGACGCCTTCAAGCTCGTCCCAGCCCCAGGGGTACCTGTACTGCAGGTCAGTCGTGCCGGCCGAGTAGTGCGAGAGTTTCTCGGTCGGGTGGACATCGCGGCGGATGTTCTCGGGGTTGACACCCAGGTCGGTATACCACTGCTCGCGCAGGTCGATCCAGCGCTGGTACCACTCGTCCGACTCGTCGGGCGCGACGAAGAACTCCATCTCCATCTGCTCGAACTCGCGCGTGCGGAAGATGAAGTTGCCCAACGTAATTTCGTTGCGGAACGACTTGCCCTGCTGTGCGATGCCAAACGGCAAGCGCCGCCGAGTCGAGGTGAGGACGTTCTCGAAGTTGATGAAAATGCCCTGCGCCGTTTCGGGTCGGAGATACGCCTCGGAGCCTTCCTCGGCAACCGGGCCGACCTGGGTGCGGAACATCAGGTTGAACTCGCGGGCTTCTGTGAACGATTCGGAGGCGCCGCAGGTCGGGCAGTCGGGGCCTTCGAGATGGTCCGCTCGGAAGCGACCTTTGCATTCGAGGCAGTCGACCATTGGATCGTGGAAGTTCTGGACGTGTCCTGAGGCCTCCCAGACGCGCGGCGACTGGATGATCGCCGAGTCAAGGCCAACCACGTCGGAGCGCTCGCGCACAGTAGAGCGCCACCAGAGGTCCTTGACGTTGCGCTTGAGTTCAACGCCGAGCGGCCCGTAATCGTAGGTCGAACCGAATCCGCCGTAGATCTCGGAAGCGGGAAAGACAAAGCCGCGCTGCTTACAGAGCGAGACGAGGGTGTCGAGCGAGACGTCGGTTGAGTCAGTCGATGTGGACATGGGCGCGCCTTCCTGGAGGGGCTATCGGCGGTCGTATGGTGATAGTGAAGTCAGCGTATGGGGGAGGCGTCTTATGAGGTTCCTGATCGGTCTGTTGCTAGGACTACTGCTCGGCGCGGTGTTGACCATCCTGGCCACCGGGAACGCCGGTCAAGCGCTCATGGAGCAGATTCGAGAGCAATCGGAGCGAGAGCGGGCCAACCGCTCAACGGATGAGCCGTCGGACAGCTAGCAAGTGAGCTTCGTCCTTACTCCCCTTCTCCCCCCTTGCGGGGGAGATGCCGAAGGCAGAGGGGGGATCCCTGTTTGTCACACTTATCGGGTTGTCACCAGCCCCCCCTCTGTCACTCCGTGACATCTCCCCCCGCAAGGGGTGGAGAGGGGAACAGGAAAGTGACCCTCTGGCTCCCCCTCGTAGGGGGAGCCAGAATCGTCCTAGAGGAACAGCGGACCGAAGACCACCGCGACGATTGACATCAGCTTGAGCAGGATGTTGAGCGACGGTCCGGAGGTGTCCTTGAACGGGTCTCCGACCGTGTCGCCGACGACTGCGGCTGAGTGGGCGTCGGAGCCCTTGCCGCCGTAGTGGCCCTCTTCGATGTACTTCTTGGCGTTGTCCCAGGCGCCGCCGGCATTGGCCATCATCAGGGCCAGCATCGCGCCGGCTGCGATCGAGCCAATCAGCAGGCCACCAAGCGCCTCGGCCGAAATCACCGCGCCGACGAAGATCGGCACGATCACGGCGATCAGACCCGGGATGATCATCTCCCGTAACGCGCCGTCGGTGGAGATAGAGATCGCCCGCTCGTAGTCGGGATCCTGGGTGCCGTCCATGATGCCGGGCATCTCGCGGAACTGGCGTCGAACTTCCTGGACCATCGACTCAGCCGCGCGTCCGACCGCGCCCATCGAGAGCGCCGAGAACACGAACGGCATCAGCGCCCCGATCAATAGACCGATCAGCACCTTGTAGTCGAGCAGGTTGAACGTGGCTGAGGCGATATCGCCCCAGACCGTAATGGCGTAGGTGGCGAGCAACGCCAGCGCCGTCAGAGCGGCGGAACCAATGGCGAAGCCTTTGCCGGTCGCCGCTGTGGTGTTGCCGAGCTGGTCGAGCGCGTCGGTGCGCTCGCGGACCTCAGGATCGAGACCAGCCTGTTCGGCAATACCGCCGGCGTTATCGGCGACAGGTCCGTAGGCGTCCGTTGCCAGCGTCACGCCCAGCGGCGCGAGCATGCCGACTGCCGCCAGGGCGATGGCGTAGAACTCGCCGAGTTCGTACGCAATGACAATCGCCACGACGATCGTGACGAGCGGAATCAGCGTGGACATCATGCCCAGGCTGAGACCACCGATGATGATCGGTCCGGTGCCGGACTCGGCCTGCGCGCTGAGATTGACGGTCGGTGAGTAGCGCTTGCCAAGAAGGTTGAAACCCTCTGACGAGGTGTAGCCCTCAGTCACAGTGCCGATGATCTGTCCGGCGATCAGTCCGACGAGGATGGCAAAGAAGAGATTCCACTTGCTGCCCTCGAGGGAGTCGAGGTCGAGTATCGCAATCGCAACGATGCCACCGACGAGTACGAGTCCGGAAGCGCCAAAGACACCGGCTCGGAGCGCCCAGAGCAGGCGTCCCTGGTCGGCTTGCTCGCCGGTGCGAACGAAGAACGTTCCGATGACTGCGGAGATGATCCCGATGCCGGCGATCAGCATCGGCAGGACTACGAGACCGTCGTCCCATTCCAGCGCGACGTTGGCGGCCAGGACTGTGGCTGCCAGAGCCATCGTGGCGACCATCGAACCGACGTAGGACTCGAACAGGTCGGCGCCCATGCCGGCGACATCGCCGACGTTGTCACCAACGTTGTCGGCGATCGTGGCGGGGTTGCGCGGGTCGTCTTCAGGGATGCCTGCTTCGACTTTGCCAACGAGGTCGGCGCCGACATCAGCAGCCTTGGTGTAGATGCCTCCGCCGACGCGGGCGAAGAGCGCGATCGAGGATGCGCCGAACGCAAAGCCTGCCAGCGGCGTCACGCTTTGCCAGATCAGGTACATGATGACCAGGCCGAGCAAGCCGAGGCCAACCACGGTCATGCCCATCACGGTGCCTGAGCCGAAGGCCACGCGCAGCGCGGGATTCAGGCCTTCGCGCGCTTTGGCTGCGGTGCGCACGTTGGCGCGCACGGCGATCAGCATGCCGGCGTAACCGGCTGAAGCGGAAAGCACGGCGCCGACGATGTAGGAGATCGCCGTCGACGACCATGGTCCGTCGCCGCCGAAACTGCCGCCGAACTTATCGAGCACGTCGAAATCGATGAAGATCAGCAGGATCACGAAGACGACCGCGACGAACCCGGCCAGGAAGGTGTACTCGCGCTTGAGGAACGTCGACGCACCGGCCTGGATGGCCCGCGCGATGGTCTTCATCACGTCGTTGCCCTCATCGACGGCCATGACGTCGCGCACGCGTACGAGCGCAAAGGCCAGCGCCAGGATGGCGGCGATGATGGCGAAGATCAGGATTTCCATGCAGTTCCTCTCAGGTGCAACTCACCCCGTGCGGATACCGGTACAAACGAGCAAAGCGCTCGGATGATGACAGGCGGACAGACAGTCCGCCAATCGGCAGGCTACCGCTCCCGATTTGGCACGGCAATTCAAGCAATTTACATCGCAACGATCTCATCAACGACCTCTTGCCGCTATTCCTCCGCCATACCCGCGTCGGAGCGCGGGAATGGCGGAGATGTTCATTCGCGCTATGTGACGAGGACGGGGCCCTACAAGTCCTTGACCGGGTCGGGCAAGTCGCCATCTCTGGCGGCGTCGATCATTTGCTTGGCTTCGGCTGGCATTTCGACGCCCATCTGGTCGAATCGCTCTTCCGCCCAACGACCGATCTGCCGAGGATCGCGGTAGGCGTCGGGGCCTGCACCGGGACCAGGTGAGCCATATTGTTCCAGCACCTGCGATTCGGTCTTCGGTGTGGCGAAGCGGGAGATCACCCGTTCCATCTCATCCGATGGACAGGACTCACAGGCGGGCGCAACGGCACGCTCCAACGACCGATGGAACTGCTCCTGGATGTGACCGCACTGCTGACAGCGGTATTCATAGATCGGCACGCGAGGCCTCCTCCAACTGGAAAAGTGAACTAGGCAAGGTCGGCCGGCAGCTCCGGCGACGCGCCGGCGGACTCGCGCCAGGCAGCCACCGATTCCGGGTCGTCGGCATCGACGTCGTCGAGCGTGTCGAACCCGGGGAAGGTCAGCTCCGTCTTCGAGCGAAACCTCGAAAATCGGGTCTGCAGGTTGCCGCCGCGACACTCCGGACACCCGGGCATGGGGTCAGCCTCCGAGCGGACGCGACGCTGGAAGACCTCAACAGTCCGGGCGCAATCGGAACAGTAGTACTCGTAGATCGGCATAATCAGTGAGCCAACTCCAGCGTTGTCATCAGCTTAGTCGTCAACCGGGCCATCTTCGATGGCGTCCTCAATGTGGGCCACGACGACGAGTTTGCCCTCGCGATCCGGTGCCACGACCATGACATCTACGCGGATATCGATCTCGGTCTCCTGCTCCGACATTAGGCCGTGAGCGAGTCGCCGAAGCTGCTGTTGCTTGCGCGGACCGACGGATTGTGCCGCCTCAACCACATAGCGCCGGTCGCTGCGGCTGCGCACTTCAATGATCACATGCGTGCCCTCGAGGTCCAGCGCGATAATGTCCGCCTCGCCCCAGCGCCTGCGATAGTTGCGCTCGACAATCCGGTAGCCGCGCGCCTCGAGGTAGGCGGCGGCCAATTCCTCGCCCGCAGCGCCGAGCGCATGTCGTCGATCAAGTCGTCGATCCAGGGGTCGGTCAGGAGGCGGCGGCATCGAAGGCGAATTGCGGTTGGCTGAGCGCGGCAACGGGCGCGAACGATCGTCGGTGCTCAGGACATGGACCCAGGTCTTGCAACGCCCGCAAATGCTCGGCTGAGCCATATCCCTTGTGCCTGGCAAAGCCGTATCCCGGATATCGGCTGTCTAGTTCGATCATCCAGTCGTCACGAGCGGCCTTGGCGATGATCGACGCGGCGGCAATCGAGGACACTTTCGCGTCTCCCTTGATGATCATCTCGGTCGGATATGCCAGCCGTAGATTGTCGCGACCATCCGCGAGGACTACATCGGGCGGCTCGCCAAGCTGTTCGATCGTGCGCCGAAATGCCAGGCGCAGGGCAGCGCTGAGTCCCAGACTGTCCAACTCGACCGCATGCACCCAGCCGATTGCACGGCGGAGGGACTCTTCGCGAATCAAGGGAGCGAGTCGCTGTCGTTGTTTCGCAGTGAGTTGCTTACTGTCGCGCAGCTCAGACAACCACTTCGGTCTGCGATCCAACGGCAATGAGACCGCAGCAGTCACGATCGGCCCGGCCAGCGGCCCGCGTCCGACCTCATCGACACCCACGATGACCTGAGCGCCGTTGCGCCGGTGATGCATCTCTCGTCGTCGTGTCGGACGTTGTGCGGTCACGTCGCGAGGGTAGGGCAGTGTGTTATGTCGCGCGAGTTCGCTAGACGATCACTAAGGGATCGAAGGTCTCGAGCCGCTGCAAAACGGTCTAATGCCCCACGCAACGCACCCATCCGCCTGACACCCCTACGCTCCCATTTGCCCCTCTCTCCCCGTACGAGAGACCGATGCGCAACTTCTCAACCGCCCCCGCCCCCGAGCGGGGGCCCGCTCCTTCCCCGGCTCCGACACGGCGGCCATCCTTGTCGCTTGTATCTGGTCAACCGGGACCTATCCAAGCTGCCTGGGCCATGCCAAAGCGGGTCCCCGCTCGGGGGCGGGGACGGGAAACTGAGTTATGCATCGGTCTCTACGAGGAGAGCCGCCGCTGCTCACTTCCCTCTCCCCCCCCTTGCGGAGAGAGATGCCGCATCCCGTTCCCTTCTCCCCCCCTTGCGGGGGGAGATGCCGAAAGCCTGCCCCGGGCTTGACCCGGGGGCAGAGGGGGGGTCGGCCCAGCGCTCGACAGCTCATATCCAACCTCGGCAAGTCGCACGACCACCCCCCCTACCCCCTACCCCCTTGACTCCCGACCCCACGCACCCCACAATCAGAACATACGTACCTACCAAGCCAACGAGCCCCAACCATGTCCAACCCGCCAACCCCCCGACGCTGCCGTCGCATCCTCGCAGCCCACCACCTCGACTGCCGGGGACTCTCCCTCCGCCAGATCGGCAAGCAACTGGGCCGCGCCCACTCCACCGTCCACGCCTACCTGCGCGACTTCCAACTCCACCGCAACCACATCCTCTACACCGTCGCCGCCGACCAACTCGCCGACCAGGTCTACCGTCTGACCCAGCCCCAATCAGACCCCGCCCAACACAGACAGACCATCGCCGCCGCCCGAGAACTCCGCCTCCTCCTGCTCAACCCGCCCGCCATCCAGGACCGCGACCTGAGCGGGCAAGCCCTCGTCTCAACCGACGCTGAAGCCGGCGGCCGGTTCTGGGAAACGAGCGAGGACGGCAACGGACACCGCCGCTACATCGCCGGACCGGACATCGGCCAATGCGTGCTCGAATGCATCGGCTGCATGCGCGACGCCTACGCCAGCCCAGCCGACCATCCGGATCAACCCGGACTCACCGAGTCTGAGCCGGATCAACCCTCCCCAAATCGAGACCAATCTGGACCAATCCAGACAAATCTGGACAAATCTGGACAAATCTGAACACCCAGACCACGAATCCCCCGCCCCCGGCAAGGAATGGCCGCCAATCCCCCAGATTTCACCACCCCATCCCCCGCGTTGGCCGGAATTCACGCCGCCGCCACGTCCCAACCACCCATTCGTCGTCCCCCTCCCAGACCTCGGCAGACCTTGACCACGATGAACAACGAACCAACCGGAATGTGCATCCGCCGGGACACGCATCTTGGACGGCTGACGGCTACTGGTGCGTGAACTCACTCACCGATTGACACGCAAGACGCCGGACGATCTTGAAATTGACGTACACCTGACCTAGCTCTATGCGGCGTTGCGATATGCTCGAAACTGTCTGAACAGGTACCCGGCGCAGCCGTCGGTGGACGGTCTGCGTTTATGTTGAGGGACGGCGTCGATGGGTGGCTCACGATTCAAACGCAGCTTTCTGATCTACCTCCTGATCTTCGTGGTGTTGATCGCGGTAGTGTTTTCCGTCTTCCCTCGGGGCGGCGGCTCGAACGAGATCCCGCTGGCCGGCGGCACGGAGTCCTTGCTTGACCGAATCGAGAACCAAGCCGCGCTGATCGAGACCATCAAGGTCTCCGCGTCGAAGGTCGTTCTCGACTACCGCGACGGCGCGGAATCATTCCAGACGAACGTGCCGGAGACCGGCTTTGACTTCTTCGAGTTCCTCTCGCGAGAGGGTGTTGATGTCGGCGGACAGGGATTCCCCGACGTTGAAGTCGGGTCGGGCGGCGGCTTTGGTTCGACCATCGCCAGCGTGTTCTTCAACCTACTCCCGTTCCTGCTGATTTTCGGTCTGATCTTCTTCTTCCTGCGACAGGCGCAGGGGCAAGGCTCGCAGGCGATGTCGTTCGGCAAGAGCAAGGCGCGCCTGGTTACAGCCAATCGCCCCTCAGTCACCTTCAACGACGTGGCCGGCTGCGACGAAGCCAAGGAAGAGCTGCAAGAGGTCGTTGAGTTCCTCCAGTTCCCCGAGCGCTTCGCTTCACTGGGTGCGCGGATTCCTCGCGGCGTGCTGCTGGTTGGCCCTCCCGGCACCGGCAAGACGCTGATCGCCCGTGCCGTCGCCGGCGAAGCTGGCGTGCCCTTCTTCTCGATTTCGGGGTCCGAGTTCGTTGAGATGTTCGTCGGCGTCGGCGCCAGCCGCGTGCGCGACCTCTTCGAGCAGGCCAAGCGCAACGCTCCCTGCATTGTCTTCGTCGACGAGATCGACGCCGTCGGACGCCAGCGCGGCGCCGGTGTCGGCGGCTCGCATGACGAGCGCGAACAGACCCTGAACCAGATCCTGGTCGAGATGGACGGATTCGACACCAACTCCAACGTGATCGTTGTCGCAGCGACCAACCGGCCCGATATCCTCGACCCCGCCCTGCTGCGACCTGGCCGATTTGACCGTCGCGTCGTCCTGGACGCACCCGATGTCAAGGGTCGGCAAGCGATCCTCGATGTCCACGTGCGCGGTAAGCCGCTGGCCGAAGAGGTCGACCTGCGCACAATCGCCAAAGAGACTCCCGGGTTCTCCGGAGCCGAACTGGCCAACCTGCTCAACGAGGCGGCGATTCTCGCTGCACGCCGGCAGAAGAAGCACATCACGCAGGCCGAAGTCGAAGAGGCTGTCGACCGCGTGATGGCCGGTCCGGAGCGCAAGTCCCGGTTGCTGGTCGGGCGCGAGAAGGAAGTCGTGGCGTTCCACGAAGCGGGTCACGCGCTCGTTGCCTCGCACATTCCCGGACACGATCCCGTACACAAGGTGACCATCGTCCCACGCGGCATGGCCGGTGGATACACCCGCTACCTGCCCGAGTCGGAGCACCGGCTGGCCGGCAAGTCCTACTACGAGGGCTTTATGTCATCGGCGCTGGGCGGGCACGCCGCCGAAGAGATCGTCTTCGGCGAAATGACGACCGGCGCACACGACGACCTGAGCAAGGTCACGCAGATCGCCCGTGCGATGATCACCCAGTGGGGCATGTCCGAACGCCTGGGAGCTCGCACGTTCGGCAAGAAGGAATCGATGGTCTTCCTTGGCCGTGACATTTCCGAACAGCGCGACTACTCCGAAATGGTTGCAGAGCAGATTGATGAAGAATTGCGCGAGATCATCGACCGCGCGCGCGACCGTGCGCGGACCATCCTTAGGCGCAATCGCGAGCAATTGGATCTGCTGGCGACGCGGCTGATGGATATCGAAACGCTCGAGGGCGACGACCTGCGCGCCATCCTGGCCTGGCAACCAGGTCAGGCAGTGCCCAAGCCGACGCCTCCGCCTCCGGCGCCTGAGCCAACTGCTCCACCACCTACCTCTTCCGACGGAGACACCGGCGAGGAACGTGAGCCGCTGATGCCGCCGAAGCCGGGCCTGGCCTGGGGCGGCAACCAGAATCGGAGCTCCCTCGACTAGTTGTGATCCCTGCGCCGACTCAGCTCAACGAGTCACCTGAGCGAGTCAGCTGGGCGCGATTTGTTCGTTAGTCGCTTGACGCCTGACAGCGGCTGGCTAGGCTAGATACTTCAGGAATAACGATCCGATCACCTTGAGATCGATGCGAGACAGCTATGCCCACTGATGTGTCCGACGTGTACGCCGTGATTCGCAGCGGCGGAAAACAGTACCGGGTGTCGCCCGGCCAGCGAATCAAGCTGGAACGCCTCGACGGCGATGCGGGCGATCAGGTGACGTTCGACGATGTCCTGCTGGTCAACGGCGAAGGCGAACTGGCGATCGGCTCTCCCATTGTCGAGTCGGCCAGTGTCACTGGCGAGATCCTTGAGCAGGGACGCGGTCGCAAGATCACCGTCTTCAAGTACAAGAACAAGACTCGGTATCGCCGAGTTCGCGGACATCGGCAGATGGAGACCTCGGTGCTGGTCAATGCCGTCAACCTGGGCGACCAGAGCTGGACCGCTCCAGAACGGCCACAACCAGCGGCTCCGGCGGCGATTGAAGCCACTGACGAGACGGCTGATGAAGCTGCCGACGGTCCGGCAGCATCCGCCGAGACTGAAGACTCAGAAGAGTAGGGAGAGCATTATGGCTCACAAGAAAGGCGTTGGCTCGTCGCGTAACGGTCGCGACAGCAATGCGAAGCGGCTCGGCGTCAAACTGTTCGACGGCGAGGTCGTGCGCACCGGCGGAATCATCGTCCGTCAGCGCGGCACTCGTATCCACGCGGGCGACAATGTCGGCGTCGGTCGCGATCACACCTTGTTCGCCCTGTCGGACGGCAAAGTGAAGTTCGCACCCTACGCACGCGGACGACGCAAGAAGGTCTCGGTGATTCCTGCCGAGCTCGAGGAGGTGGGCGCGTGAAGGCTGAAATCCATCCCGAATACGTCGACGCGACGATCACCTGCGGCTGCGGCAACTCCTGGGAGACTCGCGCGACCAAGTCCGAAATCCGGATCGAAATCTGTTCGGTCTGTCACCCATTCTTCACAGGTGAGCAGCGAATCGTCGACACCGCCGGCCGCGTTGAAAGATTCCGCCGCCGCTACGGCATGCTGGACGAAGAAAACTAACGCGCCCTGACTGTCTCCGGCTGGAACCTCAACCAGGAACTCTCAGTGCGTCATTGCCGCGCCCCGGCGCGGCAATCTCGAAGTGATGCCCACGTTGTGCCGAGTTCAGCGAGATACCCGCGACAAGCGCGGGTATGACGAAGATGGAATGGCTGAGGTGTCGGCGGTGCGAACGGGACCTTAGTCCTCGGCGAGGTCGCGGTAGAAACAGGAACGCTCGCCCGTGTGGCAGGTCGGACCGTGTGGCACGGCGCGTACCAGCAGCGCATCGACGTCACAGTCCTTGCGAATGCTGACCAGCTCGAGCACGTTGCCGCTGGTCTCGCCCTTGGTCCAGTACTCCTGGCGGCTACGGCTCCAGAACGTCACGAGCTGCTTGTCCAGGGTCATCTGCACTGACGCCGCATTCATGTAACCCAGCATCAGGATGTCGTTGCTTGCGTCATCCTGGACGATGGCCGGGATCAGGCCGTCAGCGTCGTACTTGAGCTCGGGCACCTCGCTGATAGGAGATTCAGAGGACGTCGTCATAGTCCGCGTGTTCCATTCGGATGGGGATGCCGGCGGCCTGCATTTGCCGTTTGACATCCATGATCGGGTGGGTGCCAAAGTGAAAGATCGAGGCGGCCAGTACGGCGTCTGCATTGCCTTCCGTGATCGCGTCGATCATGTGCTGCGCGTTTCCCGCGCCACCCGAGGCGATCACCGGCACGCTGACGGCATCCGACACTGCTCGAGTCAACGAAAGGTCATATCCGTCCTGGTGACCGTCGGTGTTCATCGAGGTCAGCATGATCTCGCCCGCGCCCCGCTCGACCACTTCCTGGGCCCAAGCGACCGCATCCATACCGGTCGGCCGTCGGCCTCCATGGGTGTAAACCTGCATCGAGCCGTCGGCCTCCGTCCGGGCATCGATTGCGACGACGATGCATTGTGATCCGAAGCGATGAGCGCCCTCGGAGATCAGCTCAGGACGCTCGACGGCGGCGGTATTGATCGTGATCTTGTCCGCGCCCGACTCAAGCATCAAGCGCATATCATCATCGGAGCGCAGCCCGCCGCCCACGGTGAACGGGATAAACACGCGGTCGGCAGTGTGACGAACCATGTCGACGACCGTGTTGCGATCTTCGTGCGAGGCGGTGATATCGAGGAAGACCAACTCGTCAATGCCCTCGTGGTCGTAGAGCGCCGCCAGCTCAACCGGGTCGCCCGCATCGCGCAATTCAACGAATGAGATCCCCTTGACCACCCGCCCGGCGTCCACGTCGAAGCAAGCGATGATCCGTTTCGTCAGCATGTCCGCTCGCGCATTCCCGCTTCAGCTGCCTCGAACGCTTCGGCCAGTCGCAGTCGTCCGTCGTAGATCGCTCGCCCCAGCACGACTCCGGCTGCGCCGTTGGCGGCGAGGCGGCGGATTTGCATCGGATGCGCAATCCCGCCGGCGGCGATCACCGGCGATCGGGCGACCCCTGCCACACGGGCGAACTCGGCCTCGTCATGGCCGCCGAGCATCCCGTCGGAGGCGATGTCTGTGTAGATAAATCGTCGCACACCGAGATCTTCAAGCTGCGGAATCAGGGCGACGGCCGGTAGCTCCGATGCCTCGGTCCAACCGTTGAGCGCCACCCGCCCGCCCTTGGCGTCGACTGACACGGTCAACGCATCGCCACAGAGCTCGACCGCGTTTCGTAGGAACCCACGGTCGGTAACAGCGGCCGTTCCGATGATGATCCGCGACACACCCGCATCGATATAGCGGCGAACCGTGTCGAGATTGCGTATGCCTCCGCCAACCTGCAGCGGTTTGCCCAGAGCCGCGATCCGCTCGACGAACTCCGCGTTTGCCGCGTGACCCTCGCGAGCGCCGTCCAGATCGATCACATGCAGCATCTCCGCGCCCTCATCGATCCAGCGCTGCGCCGGCGCAGTCGGATCGTCATCGAAGACGGTCTCGCGTTCGTAGTCCCCCTGGACCAGACGGACGCAGCGTCCGCCGCGGATATCGATCGCGGGCAACACGTCAATCATGTTGGGCGTCATCTCGATACACCATTACCGGAGTGCTCGAGCAGGAAGTTGCGATAAATCCGCAGACCGTACGCGCCGCTCTTCTCCGGGTGGAACTGAGTCGCCGCCAGCTTCCCGCGCTCCACGACCGCCGTGACGTCGGTGCCGTATTCGGCGACCGCCACGACATCTTCGGGTTGCGCCATGTCGCAAAAGTAAGAGTGGACGAAATAGAAGTGCGAGCCATCGGGAATACCGTCGAAGAGCGGCGTCGGACGCCGTTGAACGACCCGATTCCAACCCATGTGCGGAATCTTGCGGCCCTCCGGCAGACGAACGACGCGGCCTTCGAGTACATCGAGGCAAGGATGCTCGCCGCCCTCTTCCGAGACGGTCATCAGCGCCTGCAGTCCCATGCAGACGCCAAGGAACGGACGGTCAGCGGCGATGTATTCGCGGATTGGCTCAATCAAGCGCAACTCGCGCAGATTGTGCATCGTGTCCGCAGCCGCGCCTACGCCAGGCAAAATCACCACGTCCGCTTCGTCCATTGCAGCCGCGACAGACGCCACTTCAGGCTTCGCGCCAACACGCTCGACGGCGCGGACGACCGAACGCAGGTTACCCGCGCCATAGTCGAGGATGATTACGTCAAGATCGGCCAGCTCAGGATCGCTCACGGGCTGAGCGTATCAGTAGGATTGGCCCGCCTTCCCTTTCTATAGTGAACTCGATGTCAACTCCTCACGCCTCCGACGACGCCGACCAGATCGCAGCCCGCGACCGGGTCGAGCAACTGCGCGCCGAAATCCTGCGACACAACCATCTCTACCACGCACAGAATTCGCCGGAGATCAGCGACGCCGATTTCGACGCCCTGTTCGCCGAGCTGCAACGCCTGGAAGCAGACTTCCCCGAACTGGCGTCGAGCGATAGCCCCACACAGACAGTCGGCACTCCGCCGGGCCGCACGTTTGCCGTCGTGGAGCATCGCCGGCGCATGCTCTCGTTGGGCAACGCATTTGACGCCGAGGAACTGCGCGGCTGGCAACAGCGAGCCGCCGATTTGTTGGACCGCGAGGAATGGGCATTCGTCACCGAGCCCAAGATCGACGGCCTCGCCATTGCCCTCGTCTACGAACGAGGCCGCCTGGTCCAGGCCGCCACACGCGGCGACGGTCGAGCTGGAGAAGACGTCACCGCCAACCTCCGAGCGATCGAGGCTGTGCCTAGCGAACTGGAGGGCGACCCTCCGCCCTTGTTCGAGGTCCGCGGCGAGGTCTACATGCCCAAGGCGGGCTTCGACGCGATGAACGCGGACATCGCGCTTGCCAACGAAGAGCGCCTTGCCGAAGGTCGTGCAGCGCTTACGCTCTACGCCAACCCCCGCAACGCGGCTGCCGGCTCAGTCAGGCAGAAGGATGCTTCGGTAACCGCGACCAGACCGCTCAACATCGGCATTTACCAACTCGGCTGGTGCGACGACGCCATCACCCCCGACACGCACTGGGAGACACTCAGTTGGCTATCTGAGTTTGGCTTCCCAACCACGCCTGAGGCAGCGCGGCATGATGGCATTGACAACGCGCTGACCGCCTGCGAGTGGTGGACCGAGCGACGCGACACACAGGCCTTTGAGATGGACGGCGTGGTCGTCAAGGTCGATGACCTGCGACTACAGGCCGACCTCGGTATCGTCGGGCGCGAGCCACGCTGGGCCATCGCCTGGAAGTTCCCGCCGCAGGAGGCCTCGACGGTCGTCGAACAAATCCTGGTCAATGTCGGACGCACAGGCAGCATCAATCCGTACGCCCGCTTGACGCCCGTGCGCGTCGGCGGCGTCCAGGTGACCAATGCGACCCTGCACAATCTCGACGATATCCACCGCAAGGACATCCGAGAGGGCGACACGGTCGTCATCCGTCGCGCAGGCGAGGTCATCCCGCAAGTCGTGCGACCGGTGCTCGAGCGCCGCCGGGACGACTCCGTTCCCTGGACGATGCCAGAGACCTGTCCGGTCTGCGGGTTCGACACAGTGCGCGATGCCGACGACGCCATGCACTACTGCTCAAATCGGTCATGTCCTGCGATCCTGCAACGCAGTCTCGAGCATTTCGCCAGCCGTGGTGCGATGGACATTCGCGGTCTCGGAGAACGACAGATTGCCTTGCTCCTGCAACGTGGGCTTGTCCAAGACGCAGCCGACATCTACACCTTGCCAGGCAAGCGCGAGGTACTGGGGCAGATTCCCTCGCTGGGGCAGAAGGTCAAGCGGGGCGGAGAGGAGTTCTACGAGGCCGGCAAGCGAATCGAGAATCTCCTGGCTGCGATTGAACGGTCGAAGTCACGCGGTCTGGCACACCTCTTGGTTGGGCTCGGTATCCGACATGTCGGCGGAGAGAACGCGACGCTGCTTGCCGAGCAGTTCGGCTCGCTGGACGCGATCTTGCTCGCTCCGAGGGAAGCGTTGGCCGACGTTGACGGCGTTGGTCCGATCATCGCGGAGAGCATCGTCGACTGGGCCATGGACGGCGAGAACTGGTCCCTGGTGCATCGCCTACAAGCGGCTGGAGTGGAAGACGAGATTCAACGCACTGATGAGCAACCTACCGAAACACCGCTGGATGGCTATCGCTTCGTCCTCACCGGACGGTTCGCGGAGATGACTCGCCCAGAGGCTGAAGCCCGGTTGAAGTCGCTGGGAGCCGGCGTAGGCTCGGCGGTGAGCAAGAACACGACAGCGCTGTTCGCCGGGGAAGCGGCCGGATCCAAGCGCAAGAACGCCGAGACGTTGGGCCTGCCGATCTGGGATGAAGACCGCCTGGTTGAGGTGCTGCAAGACCCATCCCTGCTGTCGGTCTGGTTGACGGAAGCGGAACCTTCTGAGGCCAATTGACGTTCTGCTAGTACAGGTATCGAGGGGTTAACGGGTACGCTGATCTATGTCGACTCGGAGCGGTGAGCCGTGCGCATCGCTGACGAGCGCCCCCTATCGTTCGGCATACACGTTGCCGGATCCTGAGGAGTCCTGATGGGTTGGTCCCCGTTCGGCTGGTTGGCCCGACGATTCTCGCCCGATGTGGGCATCGACCTGGGCACCGCCAACACCTTGGTATCCGTGCGCGGTCGCGGAATCGTGGTCAACGAGCCGTCGGTGGTGGCGATCAACCGGATCGACAACTCAGTGCTCGCGATCGGCAAGCAGGCCAAGACGATGGTCGGGCGCACGCCCGCTCACATCGTTGCGACCAGGCCCTTGCGGGACGGCGTCATCTCCGACTTCGACGTCACCTCGAGAATGCTCAATCACTTCATCCATGAGGCACTGCAGCGCAGCTCGATCGGCATTGGACGACCGCGCGTGATGGTCGGCATCCCCGGCGGAGCGACCGAGGTTGAGAAGCGCGCCATTTTCGAAGCCACGCGCTCGGCCGGCGCTCGCGAAGTACATCTGATTGAAGAGCCCATGGCAGCAGCGATCGGCGCCGGGCTGCCGATCTTTGAGTCCACCGGCAGCATTGTTGTCGACATCGGCGGTGGCACCACTGAGGTCGCCGTCTGCTCGATGGGCGGCATGGTCGTCAGCACTTCAACCCGCGTCGCTGGCGACGAGATTGACCAGGCGATCATCACCTATGCGCGCCAGGTCCACAACATTCAGATCGGTGAGGCTTCGGCCGAGAAGATCAAAATCGCCGGCGCGTCGGCCTTCCCGCTGGAAGAGGAACGCGACGTCACTCTGAGTGGCCGCGACCTCTCGACCTCCATGCCCAAGGTGATCACGGTGACGACGGTCGAGCTACGCGATGCAATCTCTTCGGCGGTCTCCTCGATTATGGACGCCGTGCTGAAGACCATGGAGATCACGCCTGCGGAGTTGATTCCCGACATCATGCAGCAGGGCATCGCGCTCGCCGGCGGCGGGGCGTACTTGCCCGGACTCGATCGGCGCATGTCGCAAGAGACCAAGTTCCCCGTCTACAAGGCGGATTCTCCCCTCACCTGCGTCGTACGCGGCTGCGCTGAGGCGCTCACCGAGATACGCGCCCTGGCGGCGACCGACGGTCAGGTGTTGACCGGGCGGCGCTAGCGCCGCGAATGCGATTGGCAGGTGCTCGTGCCAATAATCGGCGCACTGGTTCGCCTACTGGGAGCGCGCATTCGCTGGGTGCTGGTGATCACACTCGTGGTCGCCGGACTGGCCCTATTGGGACTGGTTGGTTGGGCTGCGACGATCGAGGACCAGGCCGCGTCCGCGCTCAATCCTGTTCAACGCGTGTTCCGTCAGGCAGGTGAGCCGATCGCCAATCTGCTGTCCGACCTCGATGACTTCGGTCGCCTGAACTCCGAGAATCGAGCGCTGCGCTCGAGAATTGAACAACTCGAAGCTGGCAATTCGCGTCTGCGCGAACAACAGATCCAAGTCCGAGCCCGGCAGGCGCTGCTGGAAGTCCAAGCCGAGACCGACGCCGTCACCATCACCGCGAATGTCACAACCCGAGACCTGACCGGACTGCGCACAGTGATCGGCATCGACCGCGGATCGAATGACGGAATCCGGGTCGGCCTACCTGTGCTCGCTGCTGGCGGCACGCTGATCGGGCAAATCTATGATGTCCGTCCACACACCTCGTTTATCCGCCTGATCACCGATCCCGACAGCGCCGTGCGGGTCTTGCACCAGCAATCGCGCAGCGAGGTCGTCGCCACCGGCGACACGCTGGGTCATCTGGAAATCCGCATCCCGTGGGAGTCCGAGGTCGAGTTGGGTCACATCTTCGTCACCTCTGGGCTTGACGGGCAACTACCGCAGGGTCTGCCGGTTGGCCGTGTCTCAGCGGCGGAGGGCACGGTCCAGGACGCCTTCCGCTACGTCGTGCTCGATCCGATCGCACCGCTCGATCAGCTCGAACAGGTGCTCGTACAGCTCACGATTCCACCACCCGATCTGTCGATTCTCAGCCCGGAATCAACGGACGCTGACGGAGGGTAAGCAGTGAGCGTCATCCGTTGGGTCTTGCTGCTCGGAGGGCTGTTCGTCCTGGTGGTCTTTCAGACCTCGACCAGTTCTTCATTTGCCATCTTCGGCGTCGGGCCGCAGGTGGTGCTGGTCGTGCTCTGTTGTTGGGCGATGGTCCGACCACCGATCGAGACCCTGGTGATGATTCCGCTGGCCGGGATCGGGCTCGGACTACTCGCATTTCAAGGCATGCCCGAATCAGTCGCAGCGTTGGCTCCAATCGGCCTGGCTGCGCTGACCTGGCGCGCCAGGTCAGTTGACCGAGGCCCTGCTCCGCTAGCGCTGGAATGGGCGATGACGATGGTGTTGATCGGCGCTGCGTCAATCCTGCACTTCACGGCGCACGCGATCGCCGTTGAGCAGACAACGACCGGCGTCAACTGGCTGGCCGCGGTACGCACGATCATGCTGGGCGGGGTCCTAGGGAACATGATGCTCGGCGCCGTCGTCTATTGGTTTGTGAGGATCCCCACGTCAGGCGCCGCTGCAGTGTCCGTACCATCGAGATCGGCCGGCTTCTAATGCAACGGCGACCAAGGCCGGGTAAGTCGGAAGGCGTTGCGCGCGAGTACTCGCAGCACCTCGAGCAGGGCGAAGGGTTTCCTGTCCGCGCCAAAGTCTGGGTGCTGGGTGGATTCATCCTGTTGCTGTTCGGAATCCTCACCGTGCAACTGGTCCGGCTGCAGATTCTGCGCCACGATGAGTTCGTCGCGAGAGCCGCAAGCAACCGTGTACGAACAATTGAAATCGCACCATCCAGAGGGTTGATCTACGACTCAAACGGCAACTTGCTGGTCGAAAACGCCCCGGCATACCGGATCACATTGATTTCGGCCAACATCTCCGACGACGAAGTGAAGAATGTGTCGGAAGAACTGGCCGAAATGTTCGATGTCCGCGCCTGGGACATTGAACAGCAAATCTGGGACCGTAAGAATTCGAACGACCCGTTCCTGCCGCTGCTGATCGATGACGATCCGTCGCCGGCACAGGTAATCGAGGTCACCTCACGTCGTTCGACGTTGCTCGGCGTGCAGGTCGAGACCATCTCAACTCGGCGCTACGACCACGGTCGGCTGCTCGGGCACATTCTTGGTTATGTCGGCCAGATCTCTGAGGAGGAATACAACGAGCTATCCGAGTCTCGCTACCTGTACAGCGATCAGATCGGACGGACCGGCATCGAGGCCGCCTACGAACGCCAACTCAGAGGCACTGCAGGGCGGCAACTGGTCGAGGTCGACGCCGTCGGCAATATCCTGCGCACGCTCGACAATCGTCCGCCAACGCCGGGCCTGAGCGCAGTGCTGACCATCGACATCGACCTCCAGCGGCGGGTCGAAGAGATCTTGTTGGAACACCAGGGGGCGTCATTGTTCGCCTCGGCGATCGTGCTTGATGTCAACTCAGGCGAAGTCCTAGCGATGGTCTCGGTGCCCAACTACGACGTCAACATTTACGAGGAGATCACGACAGCCGAGTACCAGACACTGCTGGAGGATCCTGGGCAACCGTTGATCAACCATTCGATCCAGGACCAGTTTCCACCCGGATCAATCTTCAAGATCGTGACGGCGGTCGCCGGGTTGGCCGAAGGCGCGATCACACCCGAGACCAAGATTTACTCGCCTGGCGTGTTGGAGGTTCATAACGAACTCTCTCCTGGCATCATTTACCGATTCGGCGATACGACGCAAGGGGTCTACAACATTCGCACAGCGTTGGCCGAATCGTCGAACGTGTACTTCTATTACGTCGCCGGCGGCGAGCCGTACCGCAACCCGGAGAATCCCCCCCGACACCCCAGCGAACAGGGGCGACTCGATGCTCTGGCCGACGAAGGGATCGTCGCCGGAGATGTCGAGTTTGAAGGCGCTGGCAACGAGGCACTGGCGAAGTGGGCTCGTGAGTTGGGCTTCGACGCCCAGACCGGCGTCGATCTGGAAGGTGAAGCAGCCGGGCTGATCACTTCGGCCCAGCAAAAGCTGGAGGCATTCGGGGAAGAGTGGCGAGACGGTGACACCTACAACATGGCCATCGGTCAGGGGTTCACGACCGTCACACCGCTGCAAATGGCCGTCGCCACTGCCGCAATCGCCAATGGCGGCACGGTCTACGAACCACGAGTCGTGCGCGAGCTGATCGACACGAATGGCAAGGTCGTGCAGCCCTGGCAGCCCATCGTGCGAAATCAGGTTGACGTCGATCCTGAAATCCTCAGGATCGTCCGCGAGGGCATGGCGCTCTGCACGCTGGCCGGCACGTGTCACGATGCGCTGGTCGAACTTCCTGAGATGCTGATCGCCGGCAAGACCGGCACGGCCGAGTTCAACCAGACCGGCACGGCGGTGTCGGGCGAGGAAGAGGGACCAACGCACGGCTGGTTCATCGCATTCGCTCCGTTCGACGACCCGCAAATCGCGATGGTCGTCTTCTTTGAGTTCTCGGCCGGCTACCTGGCCGCCGGGGCCGGCGGCGAGATTCTCAGAGCCTGGGCCGAGACGACGGGCGCATTGTCTACAGCACTCCCTCCGCCATACGCCAGAATCGCGTTGACCGAGGAAGAGGACCAACGGCTCTTCGAAGCAATTCGCGAGCGGTCGCAATGAACTCAAGCGTCATCCACAGTGAGATTCATGTGAGGTCGCACTGATGGTCGGACATTCGTGGCGACACTTTGATCCGCTGATCCTACTCGCGGCCATCGCTCTGGCCGGATATGGGGCACTGGTGATCTATTCCGCCTCTCTGCCGCGAGGAGCCGAGGGAATCGTCTTATCCAGCGCCGTCCAACGACACATCATGTTCGCCTTGGCCGGCGCGCTGCTGATGGTTGCGATGACCCGCATCGAC
Source organism: Dehalococcoidia bacterium (assembly GCA_965232875.1). Lineage (GTDB taxonomy): Bacteria > Chloroflexota > Dehalococcoidia > Bin125 > Bin125 > Bin125. Next base: position 1,919,897 of record OZ247431.1, read on the forward strand.
TACCGGTTGATCGACGCCCTCGGCTGGCTCGCCTACGGCTTCGGGATCATCGTGCTGGTAGCAGTGCTGTTCGTCGGAAGCGAAGAGTTCGGCTCGCGGCGCTGGTTTGATCTCGGCTTCACTGTCGTTCAGGCATCTGAGATCGGCAAGCTGATGACGATCATCGGCCTGGCGAAGTTCCTCACCGACTATCGCGATCGCTTACAGGAGTTCAGAATCTTCCTGCTCTCTCTCGGCATCGCCGTGTTGCCGGCGGCGCTGGTCTTTGTCGAGCCGGACGCCGGCTCGGCGGTCGTCTTCATGGCGCTCTGGTTGGTGATGACGTTGTTCGCAGGAGCCAGGCTCCGACACTACGCGACTCTGGCCGCGATCGGCATGTGTCTGATACCCGTGGGGCTCGCCGCCGGTGTCCAGGATTACCAGCGCGACCGCATCCGTGCATTCATCGATCCGGAGTCCGATCCACAGGGCGCGGGATTCAACGTGATTCAGGCCGAGACCTCGGTCGGCTCGGGCGGGCTCTGGGGGCAGGGCTTGACCGAGGGCACGCAGACGCAACTTGACTTCGTCCGCATCCAGACCACCGACTTCATCTTCAGCGTGCTCAGTGAAGAGTTGGGCTTCGTCGGCGCCATGGCGCTGTTTGCTCTGTTCCTGCTGCTCCTCTTCCGCATGCTGCGGGTCGCCAACAAAGCAGGCGAGCCATTAGGCCAGCTCCTCGCCGTCGGATTGCTGGCGATCATCGCGATCCAGGTCTTCATCAACGTCGCCATCAACATCCGTCTGATTCCCGTAACCGGCATCCCACTACCGTTCATCAGCACGGGCAATTCGTCGCTGTTGGTATTCTTCGCCGGCCTGGGCCTGCTGCAAAGCGTCCTCGCCTGGCAAGACGACGCGCGCCGCGGTCCAGTGCATTGACCCTACTGTTGATAACTGTCGATACCCCCATACATCTTGCTACGCATATCGCCCCTCATTGCTGAGGGGTGATATGTTTGCTAACCGATGAGTTGGCGGATCAGGAAGTTGCGACTGCTTCGCCTTCTTCCTCGCCTGTCTCGTCGCTGGAGGCTTCCTCGGCGGCGGCTTCGACCTCGGCCGCGATCTCTTCGGCTCGCGAGAGGCCTTCGATGCGCTCGTAGTGCAGCATCTCTTCCTCGGCGCCGTTCTCGTTGAGTTCCTTGACGAGGTCAACGCGAATCGTGTCGCCGGCCTGGAAGTCGCCTCTCAGCAACGCCTCGGAGAGCGAGTCTTCTAGCCGCTCCTGGATCACACGGCGCAATGGCCGCGCTCCGAAGACCGGGTCATAGCCCTTCTCTCCGAGCCAGTCACGCGCCGCTTCGGTCACGTCGAGCAGGACTTCCTTCTCCTTGATCCGGGAATCCACCTCGTTCAGCATCATGTCGACGATGCTGCGGATGTGCGCCCGGCTCAGCGGGTGGAAGACCAGCGTCGTGTCGACGCGGTTGAGGAATTCGGGGCGGAAGACGCGCTTCATCTCCTGAAGGACCTTGTCCTTCATCTTCTCGTAGCGCTGCTTCTCCGACTGTTCGTCGTCATTGACGGTCGAAAACCCAATCGCAGACTCACGGCGAATCAGGTCGGAGCCGACGTTCGAGGTCATGATGATGATCGTGTTGCGGAAGTCCACGCGCCGACCCTTAGCGTCGGTCAGATGACCGTCGTCGAAGACCTGGAGCAGCATGTTGAAGACTTCGGGGTGCGCCTTCTCGATCTCATCGAGCAGGATGAGACAGTAGGACTTGCGGCGCACGGTGTCGGTCAACTGACCACCGTCGTCGTAGCCGACGTAGCCCGGAGGCGCACCGACCAATCGTGCGACGGTGTGACGCTCCATGAACTCCGACATATCGAGTCGGACCATGTTGTCGTCCGAACCGAACATGAAGTCGGCCAGGGCGCGCGCCAACTCGGTCTTGCCGACGCCGGTCGGCCCGAGGAACATGAACACGCCGATGGGCCGGCGCGGGTCTTTGAGGCCCGCGCGGGCGCGCCGCACGGCCTTGGCCAGTGCGACGATCGGCTCTTCCTGGCCGACGATGCGCTCGTGGAGGTCTTCCTCCATGCGCAGCAATCGTTCTGATTCTTCGGTCGCAATCTGCACCAGCGGAATGCCGGTCCACATCGAGACCACCTCTGCGATGTCCTCAGCCAGCACGTCCGACGAATCGCGTTCGCGCTGCTGGTCAAGGTCTTCTTCGAGCTCGGAGATGCGCTGCGTCAACTTGAGTTCGCGGTCGCGCAGGTCGGCAGCGTACTCATACTGCTGCTGGTTGATCGCCTGCTCTTTTTCCTTGCGAATCCCCTCGAGCCCCACAGTCGCTTCTTTGAGCGACGGCGGCGTGTACGAGCGGCGGATGCGCACGCGCGACGCCGACTCGTCGATCAGGTCGATTGCCTTGTCCGGCAGCGCACGGTCGGAGATGTAGCGCGACGACATCTCGGCCGCGGCGACCAGCGCCTCGTCCGTGATGACGAGCTTGTGATGCTCTTCGTAGCGATCCTTGATGCCGCGCAGAATCTCGACGGTCTCCTCGACCGACGGCTCCTCCACGACGATTGGCTGGAAGCGTCGCTCAAGCGCAGCATCTCGCTCAATGTGCTTGCGGTAGTCGTCTAGCGTCGTTGCGCCGATGGTCTGCAGCTCGCCTCGAGCCAACGATGGCTTGAGAATGTTGGCCGCATCAACCGCGCCCTCAGCCGCGCCGGCTCCGACCAGCATGTGCAATTCGTCGATGAAGAGGACACAGTTGCCTGCGCCCTTGACCTCTTCGACGACTTTCTTCAGTCGTTCCTCAAACTCGCCGCGATACTTCGTGCCCGCGACCAACGACCCGATGTCGAGCGTCAACAGTCGCTTGCCCTGCAACGTCTCAGGCACGTCGCCTGACGCGATGTGTTGCGCGAGACCCTCGACGACGGCCGTCTTACCAACGCCCGGCTCGCCAATCAGGACCGGATTGTTCTTTGTGCGTCGCGAGAGAATCTGGACGACGCGCTGAATCTCCTTGGAACGCCCAATCACCGGGTCGAGCGTGCCTGCTCGTGCCGCGGCGGTCAGGTCGAAGCCGAGCTGGTCGATCGTCGGCGTGCGAGTCGCGGAGCGCGATCCCGAGCCGCTGCTCGCGCCCGCCCCAGCGCCAGCCGTCGCTGGACCGCTCTGCGAGAGGATCCGCGTGGTCTCGGCTCGCACCCGCTCGAGGTTGACACCGAGCGATTCGAGGACGCCGGCGGCAATGCCTTCGCCCTCGCGCACGAGCCCGAGCAATAAGTGCTCGGTCCCAATGTAGTGATGATTGAGCCGGCGCGCCTCGTCGACGGCCAGTTCAATCACCTTTTTGGCGCGCGGGGTCAGACCGATCTCGCCTAGCACGGCGCGGTCGCCACGACCGATGATGAACTCAACCGCGGAACGAACCTTGCCCAGCTCGACACCAAGATTGGAAAGCACCTTGGCCGCGACGCCATCGCCCTCGCGCACCAGTCCGAGCAACAGGTGCTCGGTGCCGATGTAGTTGTGGTTGAAGCGCTGGGCTTCTTCCTGGGCAAGGGTCAAAACGCGTCGAGCGCGTTCGGTGAACTTGTCAAATCGGTCTGCCATGGCAGTCTCCAGTGCACGATGCGACCCCAGCCGGGCCGCTCGCGAGATACGGTCAGCCTATCAGAGCATGGGTCGTTCGAAAGCGGATAAATCCGCTGTTGTTCCCCAACGTTTGGGCAGCGAACGGCCCCTGAGTGTTCCTATCTGCGTTCCTCCCCCTCGCAGCGGCAGACGCATTACCTCCTCCGATTCCCGCCCCCCCTTTGCGGGGGGAGATGTCACGGAGTGACAGAGGAGGGGCAGCTGGTGACGACCAGATAGGCCAGACAGGCAGGAACCGCCCTCTGCCTTCGGCATTTCCCCGCTAGCGAGGAGAAGGGAGTTTGGAAGTTGTGTATCGGCGCCTGCCAGGGGGAGCAAACCAATCGACTGAAGCTCGAAGAGCAAATCCCTAGCGATTCCCGCCAAAGTCCTGCTCGGTGACGCCGGCGCGCTCGAGCGCTTCCTGCATCGCCGAGACGGCGCGAACCGGTTCGGCCGCGACCTCGGGCTGCGCTTCGTCGGCACTGCGAGGCTGCTCAGGCGTCGGCTCCGGCTCGGGCGGCGCGATCGGCGCAGCCTCTTGCTCGATGCTGAAGCGCTCCGCGACCTCCTCCGGCAGGCGGACGATGCCACCATCCTGGTTGAAGATCCAGCCCAATCGCTCAGCGTCGGTGCGCGCCTGCCGCAGTGACAGTCCCAGGCGGTGCCGATCGCGCTCGATGCGCACAATCTTCGCCGGGATGATGTCGTTCTCCAATACGACCTCGCGCGGATGCGTGATCCGCCGGTCGGCCAGCTCGGAGACGTGAACGAGACCCTCGACCGGACCTTCGAGTCGCGCAAACGCGCCAAACGTGACCAGCTTGGTCACGACCGACGGCACAATGTCGCCGACCTCGAACTTGGCCACGACTTCGTCCCATTGCTCGGGCGAGGCGCGGCGGACTGAAAGACCAATCTTCTTGGATTCTTTGTCGATCTTGGTGATGTACACATCGATCGTCTGGCCGATGTTGAACATCGCCTCCGGGTCGACATCGCGCTCCCAGCTCAGCTCGGAGAGGTGCGCCAGGCCGTCAGCGCCGCCCAGGTCGACGAACACACCGAATGATCGGATGCTCGTAATCCGGCCGGACCGGATTTCGCCTTCCTGGAGCTCTTCCAGAAGGCGATCCTTCTGCTCGGCGCGCCATTCCTGGACGGCGGCGCGCTCGGAGAGGATGACGCGGTTACGGCGGCGGTTGATTTCGATGACCTTGAACCGCAGCGAGCGGCCTTCGTACTCGGTCAGTTGAGCAATCGCCTGGTCGCGGTCTCCGGTGATCTCCACAATCTGTGAGAGCGGGACGAAGGCGTTGACGCCCTCGACGTTGACCAGCAGGCCACCCTTGTTGGAGCCGGTCACGCGCGCGTCGAAGACTTCGTTCTCGTCGAAGCGTCGCTGTAACTCATGCCAGCCCTGTTCGCCGCGGGCACGGTCGATTGATAGCTCCAGCGAGCCGCCTTCCGACTCGGAGTCCGTGACGAAGACGTGAACGGGATCGCCGGTCTTCAGGGCCTCGCGTTCGGTATCGGTCAGCGAGCGCATCTCCTCGAAGTGAACGATGCCCTCGGATTTGGCGCCGACATCGACGATCAGGGCCGAACCGGACCAGTGCACGACGATGCCTTCGACAATGTCGCCGCGTCTGGGGTTCAGCGGCTCCCGACCGGGTTCGGCGAGGAGCTCGTCCATGGTGGTGGGTTCAGCAAGAGTGGTGCTGCCCGCCGCCGGCGTTTCGGGTACTTCCTGGGTTGCTACCGGGGCGGTGGTGGGATCGATGTCTGTGCTTGGTGTCGTCAACGGTTTGGTGGGTGGGGCAGGGTTCAGTGGTGCGCCTCACGCCCAATCTGGGGGGCGTCGCGGGCGCTGAACACCGGCCCGTCTCCTTTCTGGGGTTTGCCGAATCGTACCACAGGCAATCAGGTCGATCGGCATCGCTGGGTGAAACGAAAACCGCCCGACACGAGGTCGGGCGGAAGGAGGAAGAGAGCGAGCTGGCGATGGCCTATTTTCCGCAAGGGGTTGCCCCCCCAGTATCGTCGGCGCTGCGGCGTTTCACTTCCGTGTTCGGGATGGGAACGGGTGGTGCCACCGCGCTCCAATCACCAGCTCGTCAATCAGCTTAGCACGGCGACGAGCGCCTAGCACTCAGGCCTCGTGACCTGGATTACGCTCTGCAACGCATTTCGCCAACGTGTCAAAGAACGCTTCGAAGTCATTGGCCCCTTCACGAATCCTTGCTGAATCCTCGAAAGTAGCTTCAACAAGCACATGCGCCTCGAAAGTACCTGGAGCCCAGGCAGGCGCTCGGCGACCAGACAGACCAGCAAGGGAAGTCTTGAGGCGTTGCACCCATCTGCCGTCCTCTGTGTCCTCACTACGATTGAATACCATCACGTAGCCCAAGACGATTTCCGGCGAAACTAACTGCACATTCGCGACCTCTCCCATGAGGTCGTCGATGCGGTTCGGGACAGTGCCTGGGATGTTTCTAAGAATGGACTTCAACGATATCGCGAGCCGGACCTTGCCGTCGTATCTCCACACCACATCCCAGTTCTTCGCGCGGCCAAAGCCGGGAATCCTGCTTTCCTTTTCTGCGCCTGTCAAGCCGCGTGATTCCAACTCTTGTACACAGAAGTCGGCCAGGGTGTCCAAACGGGCGGGCGATTGCCGCTTTCCTTCGACATAGACGATCCGGTGCAACTCTTCAACCGCATCATCAATGGAAATCATGAAACGACGCGAGCCGTCGGCACTTCACTCAGGCGTTTTCGCGCATACTCGACCTACTCAGGCTCAATATCAATGCCGATCCCGTGTCGCCCTGACCCTGCGGCCGCCACTAGCGTTGTACCGGTTCCCACAAACGGATCGAGCACGCGATCTCCGACAAAGCTGAACATGCGGATCAATCGCTCCGCCAACTCCACAGGGAATGGCGCGGGATGATCCTGGGTTGAAGCTCCCGGTGGTCCATTCCAGACTTGCCGGAACCAAGCGTCATGCGAGGCTTTAGGAATAATGCTGAGAATTCGATTCTCGATCGGCACCGACCGATATCCTCCGGGCTTGCGCTGCATCAGGATGTACTCGATGTCATTCTTGATCACCGCATTCGGCTCGTAAGGCTTCCCAAGGAAACCAGCGCCATTGCCCTTGGATTCGAGGCGAGCATTCGCAATCTTGTACCAAATGATCGGCGCCAGATTATCGAATCCGATATCGCGGCATTGCTCTTGGATCGAGGCGTGAAGTGGAACAACAGTATGTCGACCACGATTCTGACGCCTAGATAGGCAAACATCGCCTACCACGATGATCAGTCTGCCGCCAGGCACCAAGGCCTCGTAGCACGCCTCCCAGGCCGGCCGAAGCCGAGCGAGAAAGTCCTCGTAGTCGTCGGTCCAGCCAAGTTGACCGTCACGTCGTGGGTACTCCTTTAGATTCCAGTACGGCGGAGACGTGACCACTAGATCTACGGCGCCGACTGACTCCCGCCACTGATCGGAGTTGGTAGCGTCCCGCATCAAGATCTGGTGTTCGGTTGGCAACGACTCGACCGTCCGCGTGATCCAAGCGGTAGTCAACTCATCCTTGGCAAGCCTTGGAAGATCGCGCTGAGGATCCTTCAACTCACGAAGCTGGTCTGGCAAAATCTCGGCGAGAGCATGTTGCTGGACCATCGGATTTCCTCATCCCGCTTTCATTTGCTTGTCGATAATGTAACACATTAGTGCCAACAAACAAAACTCTTGCACACGGCTCAACAGGTCAACCTCGACCAATTCCCTGCACTTGTCCTCAAACTTCCCGACCGATTTCCGCTGCGCGCCGCCATCAGGCCTGCGCCTGTATCAGCCCACAGACCGCGCCCGCCGGATCGCGGATCACTACGAACCGACCATCTCCCATCTCCCTTGGCCCATCCACGATCTCGCCTCCCAGGGCCAGCACGTTCTTGACGCTGGCGTCCAGGTCTTCGACGTTGATGTAGACCAGCCATTGTGGCGGGATGTTGGCGTTGACTCCTCGGGCGTGGCACACTCCGGCGACTCCGACTGGGCCATTTGGGCCGTCGGGGCTGAGCATCACGTAGTCGTCGTAGCCGCCCATGTCGAGCGGCATCGTCTGCCAACCAACGACCTTCGAGTAGAAGTCGCGCACGACCTCGGCATTGTCGACGGTCAGGTCCTGCCAGCCGATCCGACCGGGCCGCTGGTCGGGTTGATTGGGCTGATCGGCAGATGCATCGTCATTCATGGCGCCGCTTCAATCTGATCGAATAGTGGAGAAGTGGGGTGGTGGTGCCGAGGGGATTCGAACCCCTGACCTCCGCCGTGCAAGGGCGGGCTCTCCCGGCTGAGCTACGGTCCCGGGATGGTCAGCGTAACGTCTGGCGACGCTCTGAGCCGCCGGACGCGAAAAACTCCCGCTCTGGCCTGATAAGGCGTGGACGGAAGTTTACTGGTTGGTGGGCGAAACGCAACCGATCTGCGAACTTTCGTTTGGGAAGTCATTCTGTAGAGAATGAGGGGCAAATCACGAGCGAATTGGTCAAGCGAACAACCGAATCGCTATGTAGGGCGGGACGTGTCCCATCCTGGATGCGCGCATACGAGTTCGTTGCTCAGGTTACCGCTTTGCCGGCCGCTGGCGAACGACTTCGAACTGGGGCAAACTCGAATCCGGCGAAGTTGGCTGCGTTACCATGCAGAGCAGAGGACGCAGATGACGATCGCCAAACCCATCGCTCGCAGTGTTCGCTCGCGGCTGCCCGACATCCCCAGGCGGGAGTCTGACGAAGTGACCGCGTACGACCACCTTCATCACCTCGGCAACGCACACCACTTGGCTCAGCACCTTAATGGGCCAAGGCGCGGACCCGGGAGCCTTGCTGGTCACAGCCGACCGCTGGATCGTGCAGGATTTGACCAGCTTCCGAGAACGCGCGCGCTACCCCGACCTGCTGGTCGCATTCCATGTCGATCCCGAGGCCTATCGGGCGAGCAACGGCTACGTGATTTCAGAACAAGGCAAGCCGCCCGACTTCGTGCTTGAGATTGCTTCGGCCAGCACAGGACAGACAGACATCGGGGCCAAGCGCGACGATTACGAAGTCTTCGGGATTCGCGAGCACTGGCGCTTCGACGAAACCGGCGAGTTTCACGGGGCGCGGCTCGAAGGTGATCGCCTGGTCGATGGGCGCTATGAGTCGATTTCTGTGAAGGCCCTGCCCAACGGTGCTCTGGAGGGCTACTGCGAAGCGCTCGACCTCAACCTGCGCTGGCAATCTGGCCGGCTCGGCTGGCACGATCCGATCAACGGACGACACATCGCGACGTTCGAGGATGAACGAGCCCGCGCCGAGAGCGCCGAGTTACGTGCTGACACAGCCGAAGCACGGATACGGGAACTGGAGGAGCGGCTGTGCGGGACCGGTGCGTAACCCCCAAACAGACGCAAGGATCGGCACTGCATGACCAGGCGAGTCGGCCGACGCTCGGCACTAGCCCTTAAGCCCCGCCACAGCCGCGCGACTATCAAGAAGGATCAACTGGCGGCTCATCCGTCGAGCCGGGCGGGGACACGTTCAGGATCGAGTTCGCCAACCAAGAGGCGATCAAGCCAGTCTGCATGATCGCAGCAACCGTCATCGCCCGCCACCGTACCGCCAGATTCGTACTCACCACCAACCGCTCGGGCGAGGAACTGCTCGACCCGTTCGACGCCGCGATCCTCGGCAACAGCGCCCTCGAACGGCTGGAGGCCGCCGCCTAGCGACCGCAGCGGGCGAGGTTGGGTTGGACCGGCGTCTCAAAGAGGCCGTCGAGGTCGAACGTGGCGGAGTAGCGCCGGTTCGGGTTGTTGCGCTCATGCGACTCAACCGTCAACGAACCGCCCGCCTGCGCCGCCCAAGCGAGTTGACGGATGAGGTCCCTCGCATCCTCGGTTGGAGCGTTGATCCCCTTGAGCACGCCGTCGTACCAAGTACTGGTCCCGCTGCGCCATTCGGCCGTCATGGTCGATCCACCGCTGACGAGCACGCTGACCGTCCGAGCCAACTCACGCGGCACGTCCCAATAGACGCCCAGTTGCAGAGCATCCCGAACGCATTGGATCTGCATGCGTGCCAGGCGGCTGCCATCATCGGTAATGGTCGTTTGCTTGACGACGTAGGTCCTGAGAGGGTCCTCGTCTTCAACGACGCCCCACCAGAAGTCCTCCTCAAATCGGCCATGGTCAATGACTGGCGCATCAGAGTCCGACGTTTGGACATCTGCGCCGCATCTGCTGAGGTTGCCCTGCACCGGTGTCTCGAAGAGATGCTCGAGCGGGAACGTCGCTGCGAATCTCTCGCCGTTCGCCTGGATTGTGACCTGAAGCTCTTGGCCTGAAGCGGCTCTCCATGCCAGGCGGTTTGCAAAGTGAAGAGAGTTGGGGGCCCGCAGGGAGCTCCACTTCACGTCCTCACCCCAAAACCCGCTACCCACATGCCAAAGCTCTTGTTCGCGGATCGAATCATCAAACCCATACTCGATCACGGGACCCAATCCATCCAGGTCCCGCCACCACACCCACACATTCAACACGTCATACCGACTGCACGATATCTCCAGGCGCGCAACCTTCTCCGGATGGCTTCTTGGCATTGCATCCACATACACCGCGGAGGAAAGAACGTCGGCATCGTCCATATGCGCCCAGTAACGCCCCCCTGGCAACGCTCCCGATCCGACGAACGGTTCCGAACTTCGCTCAACCTCGAATAGGCACAAGGCGAGATTCGCTTGCGCAGGCGTGTGAAAGAAATGGTCCAGATCGAAGGTTAACTCGTAGGTTTCCTGTCCATCGGTCAGCCGAATCGCCCATGGCAAACCGGCGCTGGCGGCCCATCCGAGCTGTGCCGCCAATCGGTGAGGGACGTATGTCGACAACAACTGTTGCCTGCTGTCGCCCCATGGCGCAGACCTCGCATTCCAGCGCTCGGCGACCCATCCGAGCGACCCTACCTGGTGCTCGACTTCCTCCGACAATGGCACTTCGCCCGGCCACCAGATCTCCACCTGCGGGGCGTGGTCGCTGTTGCAGGTCACGCGTAAACGGGCAAGCTCTCCGCCTGCATCGGCGACTTGCTTCTCCTTCGTCACGGACGACCACCAACCCCCGCTCTCGAGAAGTGCGCTATGCCAAGTGACATCATCGATGCGACCCGAACCTGAAGAACCTCTACCTTCGACCTCGGCTGTGGACACGCCTGTTGCCTGAGCGTCGAACGCGTCGCACATGGCTTGACCAGGCTCGCCGAGATCACAGATCACTCGCCGGACGACTTCGATTCCCTCGTCGGAGACCGGGATTGGGAACCAGTTGGCAATCTGCACTCCCACTCGCTCGGCGTCACGTCGCATCGCACGCGTATCAGCTAGTGGCGCATAGCGAGAGAACACAGAGAGGTTCATCGCGGCAAAGTTCGCGCCATGTCCCGGATCGCTTTTGCCTAAGCCGTCGATGATGGCGTGGGCTGTCTCATGAAGCACTACTTTCAGCCTTCTATGACTCGGAAGGATATACACCGTGTGATTGCCGGGACTCCAATAGGAGTTCCCCGGATTCTCGGAGCGCCGAACTTCCGGAGGGCGAGTACCGGTAACGTAATCCGCATAGACCGCTTGGACTATCCGAGCGATCTCAGCTTCAGTCAGTTCGATCTGCGCCGGTCCGGTATGTCGATGCTCCCACTGATACACATGGTGTTGTTGAGCGTCGCATTGGCGAGCTGTGGTATCCGCCGAGCAGATCGAGAACAATGTCTCATCCGACTGGCAGTCGTCGGACTTGCTGAAGACTTCGATAGTCACTGATGTGTCGAATCCCAGGAAGCCGCACTGCGACGACTTGACCTGGCCGTCGACTGTCACCTGGATGCTGCCATCAATGGTGTCGATCGTTGCCCCGCTTCGCAATTCGCCGCTGAACACTGGCGGTAACAACGGTACCGCGAATGGTTCGGTAAACACCCATACGCCATAGGCTGCCAACGTCACAACGGCTCTCGATGGCTGCTCGATTGGTAGCCAGTCCCTGCCGGCTATGCGCTGCAATCCAAGTTCAATCGCATTGCCAGCGACTGATCGTCCCAATGCGCGAACGAGTTGCGTACCCTCGCCTGTTGGTTCGCGGCCGATATCTGTGGCAATCGGGAGCGTTTCCCTGCTTTCGAAGTCGTACGTCTCGAACGACAGGGCGTCAGAACTTAGATTCACGACCAACCTTTGGCTATCGTCGATGCGCCATTCCCGATCGCCAGAGGACAGAACGATTGACGCTGGCTTGGCATTGCTCCATACCACCGGCTCGGTACGAATCACCGCTTCGATTCGTCGCATCGGCACCGATACCGAGGACGATGCGTACCATTCGCCTTCGACTGCGTCTGACGGCACCTTGGAGCGTCTCGGAGTGGTTCCGCGCCAACGGTCGTCCTCACGCCACTGCACGCCAACGCTGATCGATCCATCGCTGTTTGCGCGCGCCGCAAGTCGCAACTCTGCTCCGCTGGGCGATGGCTGAGTCCCGGCGATAGTCGGCAAAGACGGCGCGGCATTCCGCGGACTGTCGCTATTGGACGAGATTGTGTCGATGCCAGCGGCAATTGCGACCGCCAGCAGCGCTACAGCGACGAGTATGGAGACAGCCTTGCGGTAAAACACGGCCTATTGCAGCCCCTCTTTCACGGCCTGCTTCTCACATCAGCAACGGCGCGCGCTCTCCGGTTGCGGACCTTAAACCGCATCGCAGCCTCAACTGAGGCGGCGTGTTTGAGGATACCGGTTGCCACAGCACCCGAATCCGCTCGCGATGGGCGGAGAGCGCTTCCCTTGTATGTCGAGGCTTCGGGGCGGATTATGGCCTCGGCACGCGGCGATCACCAACTTTCGACATGGACGCCATCGCAACCCGTATCGACCGTTGAGCCATCCTCGGTCTCGAGGCGAAGCCAACCGCGACCGAGCGCGCTTTCGCTAGTTGCCAATCAGCGAACTGCGCAACCAGGCGCCGCTGCTTGATGCAGGGAAGAAGCGCGAACTGGGTAGGATGCGTCCGCCATCGGTCGGGGTGAAGGCGAACTCGATCCGACCGTCGGCCGACTGTCCAGGGCGGACGCCTACGGGGGAACGCTGACGGCCTCGTTGAGCGGCAGCGTGTCCAAGCACTGCGAATCGAACGACGCGGGCGCCGACTGCGAGTGGGGCTTCGGCGTCAAGTGGGACTGGACGACCAGCGACCATCTGAACGACATCTTCGACGTCCCGAAGCGCTTCTGGGGGTTCCGCTTCAAGGTCGAGAGCGGCGAGAGCGGCGAGAGCGCCTGGGCCTATAACTACGTACCGCAACCTACCTCGGAGCGCATGGTGAGGCCAGATGAGGTCGTCGGCTGGTCAATGCAACGCAACGAATCGTCTACCACCGGGGCGTCAGGCCGAGCGGGCTGTACACGACGGTCGGCTCGACGACGAATCCGGGCAACCCGGTCTACCGGATCACGGTCACCCTGGTCACCATCCGCGTCCCGGAAGTGCCGGGCGAGGCGTACACCCTGTGCGTCCAACTGCAGTCCCGGCTCGCGGCGGTACCGCAGAACAAGCACGCCGTCGTGGTCGATTGCAACACGATGTTCACTCCCCCAACCGATATCCCGCGTCTCAGGTCATTCGTGCCGCCTCCGTCCGTACCGCTGGTGCTGCCCGCGCTGACGATCACGAGCGACGCCGTCGCGGTCGACGAGGGCGAGCGCGTCACGTTCACGATCACGACCAGCAGCCCCGTCGAGGTCGACACCACGGTCCACGTGAGCCTGGCCGAGGACCTGGGCGACGGCCCCGGCCGCATCGGCCGTCATCAGTTGAGCACGGTCACGATCGCGGCCGGCCAACGCTCGGTCAGTTGGACCGCGACGACCCTGGCCGACGAGGTCAAGGGGGGCGACGGGACGGCGGTCGCGCGGATCCTGCACGGCGACGGCTATACGCCGGGCGACCAGTCCAGCGTGAGCGTCGCGCTGCGCGACGACGACCAATCGTCCACGTCGGCGCACACGGTCGATGCTGCGGTGATCACGAAGGTGCAAGCGTTGGCCACGCAGACGCGGTACGGCGCGGCCCACGTCAACCGCTGGCAACGCGTCCTGGTCGCGTTCGGCGAGCACGACGGGACGGGCGTCACAGGCGGCGCGATGATATCCGCCGAGGCGCAACAGAAGGCCGACCGGTACAGCAGTCCCGTCTGGAACCTGGTGGTCGTCGAGTTGACGGCGCTGGAAGCGTCGCCGTCTGAGCAACCCAAGCTGAAGTCGCTCGTCAAGCAGACGAGCAAGACCAAGACGACACCCGAGCTGAGCATCGGCGCCGGCGGCGGGATCACCGAGGCCGGCGCGGCCCGCTTCACGATCAGCGCCAGTCCAACACCGGCCAGTCCGATCACGGTTAAGGTGGGCGTCTCGCAGAACGGCGACTTCGGCGCGAGCGGCGCACCGACGACCTACACCGTGTCCACCACCAACGACCAAATCGACGAAGCCGACGGCTCCGTCACTGCGACGCTGCAGGACGGAACCGGCTACACGGTCTCCTCGTCCAACGGCGCGGCCACGGTCGCCGTCTCGGACGACGACGTGCCCGAACTGAGCATCAGCGCGGGCGGCGGCATCACCGAAGGCGGTGCGGCCAGTTTCACGATCACGGCGACTCCGGCCCCGGCCAGTCCGATCACGGTCAAAGTGGGCATCTCGCAGAGCGGCGACTTCGGCGCCAGCGGCGCGGCCACGATCACGATAAGCGGCGCATCGACGACCTACACCGTGTCCACCACAAACAACCAAATCGACGAAGCCGACGGCTCCGTCACTGCGACGCTGCAGGACGGAACCGGCTACACGGTCTCCTCGTCCAACGGCGCGGCCACGGTCGATGTCGCGGCCGACGCCGGGTACTGAGATCAGCGTCTCGATCGAGGACGCCTCGGCGAGCGAAGGCGGCTACATCGAGTTCACGGTGCGACTCGCGCGCGCCTAGACCGAGGCGGTCCTGGTCCGCTGGAACACGGCGACCGCGTTCGACCTGAGCGACAACCGCGCGCGCGGCGACGAGACTACACCGGCGTCTACGACGAGTTCGTCTTCGAGTCCGGCGTCACCAAACTGACCGGCGAGGTCTGGCTCGAACCGGACGGCGGGGTCGAGGGCGATGAGTACTTCGCCGTCGAACTGTTCCTCGGCGAGGGATGGAGCTTCCGTCCCGACGCAACGGGAATCATGACCATCGTGGACAACGACTAGCCCGGCTGCGCCGGATCAGCTAGGCGGTAGAGTGGCCTGCGGCATCGCCGTTGGGCCCCTTACTCCGCCTCACAGCACGGAACACAGCTAGAGATGTGGTAACGCAGCGCCACATCAGAGGGCGCTGCCTTCGGGGCCGCCTGGCCTGCTACCGGGTCGGCTGCAATTCCCAGTCGGACGAGATCGACTCGGTCGTCGTCCAACATGAACATGCATTGCGGGCGATCTCCTCCGGGCGGAGCAACTGGATGGCACCGCGCCGAATCGACGAGACCAATCCCTGCTGGGCCAACTGCGAGAGCGCCGCGCTGACCGCCGGCCTGGTCGCGCCCACGACCTCAGCGAGCTCTTCGTGCGTGATCGGCACGACATCCTCCCCGGTCTCACAGTGAATCAGACACAGCCAGGCGCAACAGCGCGTCGTCAACGGGTGGAAGCGCGCGCAGGCGGCGTGCAAGGCGGAGAGGTGATAGCTGCGATCAGTGACCCGGGCCATGGCGAGGCGCAGGTTTGGAGCCTCGGTGGCGATCCGGCGCAACACGGTCGCCGGCACGACCAGCGCCTCGCCGGGCAGCCGGACCTTGAAACTGAGGAAGAACGGCATGCAGTGCAAGCTCCGCATTCCGCCGATGACGCCCTCCGAGCCGACAAACACTGGTTGGATGCACTCACCCTCTTCGGTCTCCAGCACCCCGCCGTGGATCCCGCTCAGCGGGAAGATGGAATTGCCTCGATTGAGCCAATGATCCAGACGGTCTCCGCGCCTGAGATAGACCAGCGAAGCGTTGTCGAGAATCTCGGCCAGCACATCAGCCGAGAGCTGGGACAGAATTCGGTTTCCGCCGGCACGGCCCTCCCAGTCGACTAGACGCTCGATGGTTGAGCTGTCGTGCGTTGCCTGAGGCATCATGGAATCCCTGCTAGCTGCTGCTCTCGTGTCGCGCGGCGGGTCGATTCACATGGCGTTGAATGAGTTCGAACACTCGGAACTTGATTCAAATCAGGCAATCGATCACTATGGGGGGTTATCGCGATTGAGAATTGACTTCGCAACACTTACTCTGTCCGCAACCAGATACCAGGTCGATACGTGATTGACAACCAGCCGCCGGAGGGGTGTTCTGATGGAAGAGCGTGAGACGCTGCTCGAGGTGCGAGACCTGCGCAAGTGGTTCGGAGGCGTTCATGCCCTGGACGGCGTCGACCTGGAGATCTACGATGGCGAGATCCTGGGCATCATTGGCCCCAACGGCTCCGGCAAGACGACGTTGTTCAATGTCATTGCAGGCGTGCACAAGCCGACCGGCGGTCTGGTCACCTGGATGGGGGCCGACATCACGGGAAAGTCGGCGGAATCGATGGCCGGCCGCGGTATCGTCCGCACCTTCCAGCAGGCCATGGCGTTCGAAGACCTCACCGTACGAGATAACGTGGGCATCGCCTGCCAGCATCGACCACGGTCTGCGCGGGCTGACCAAACCTACGAGGGACTCGCCACTGCCGACGAGATCATCGAGTTCGTCGGGCTCAGTGAGTTCGCCAATGAGCGCGCGACCAACCTCGGCTTCGGCAACCTACGACGCCTGGGCGTCGGGATTGCCATCGGAGGACACCCGCGGTTGCTCATGGCGGACGAACCTGCAGCCGGGCTGAATGACAACGAGACTGCGGATCTGAGCCAGTTGATCGGATCGATTCGAGACCGCGGAGTCACGATTGCCATCATCGACCACGACATGAACCTGATGATGAACATCTGCGACCGTCTGGTGGTGCTGGACTTCGGACAGAAGATCGCTGAGGGTCAGCCGGACGAGATCCGGAACGATACTACGGTACTCAAAGTGTATCTGGGGGAAGATCTTGCCGCTGCTACAAATTAGCGACCTACACACTGCGTATGGCCGCACACGCGTCCATCGAGGCATCGAACTCAGCGTCGACGCGGGCGAGATCGTCGCCATCCTTGGCCCGAACGGGGCCGGCAAGTCGACATTGCTCAGCGCGATCGCCGGCTTGATCCGGCCGACAGGCGGCCAGATCATCTACCAGGACCAGGACCTGGCCGGTTGGACCGCCGACCGCGCCGCGAAGGCGGGCGTCAGCCTGGTACCGGAAGGCCGTCGCATCTTTCAGGGCATGACCGTTCGCGACAATCTCGAGTTGGGAGCTTATGTCCAGGATGATCGCGGATCCGTCGAGTCCGATCTCGAGCGTGTGCTTGACTATTTCCCGATCCTGCGAGAGCGTCTCGATTCGCAAGGCAGCGATCTCAGCGGTGGACAGCAGCAGATGTTGGCCATTGGCCGGGGCTTGATGGCCCGTCCCACACTGATGCTCCTTGACGAACCTTCGCTGGGGCTGTCGCCGGTGCTGGTCAAGGAACTGGAATCGATCATCCTCGGGCTACGAGAGGAATTCGGCGCTTCGGTGCTCCTGGTCGAGCAGAACGCCAGTCTCGCCCTGGCCGTGGCCACGCGCGGGTACCTGATGCAGACGGGTGCCATCGCCGCCGAGGGGTTGCTCGATGAGATGCGTGATACAGGTCTGATGCGCGAGCTGTACCTCGGTGCAGGCGCCGCCGGCGGCGGCTAAGCCGCTGGGCCTCGCGCCTAGCCGTGGGCCTCGTGCCTAGCCGATCGCCTTAGCTCCGGCTTGAGCGACTTCCGTGTCCTGCTGGTAGCTGCCGCCGCTGACGCCGACCGCGCCGAGGATCGCGCCATCGCCGACCAGGGGAACGCCACCGCCGATCATCATGAAATTCGGGATCGCCGTGACGCCGTGGAGCAACGGTGGGTCGTGTTCGATCGCGGAGTACCACTGGTCGGTGGCGAGTCCGAAGCCCACGGCGGTGATTGCCTTGGACTGGGACACATTGACGCTGGCCAGCAGCGAGCCATCCATACGCAGGTACGCCTTGAGTTGAGCAGATTCGTCGACAACGGCAATCACCATCGCGATGCCGAGTTCGTTCGCCTTGTCCACAGCGGCCGCGACTACCTGTTGCGCGCCCTCCGCGCTGATCGTCTGCCTGGATGATGTCATTGCCATGCTGTGCCTCCGTTTCGTCGTATTGGAATCAACCTGTCACTGAGCACGCGAGCGAATGAGGCGGCCGAGTCGGACAACTACGCCGCCGATCCACGTAGTAGACCCTGTGGTCGTACCAGCAAAATCAGGATCATCAGGCCGAACGCGTAGGCATTCGTCCACTGAGGCGCGAAGTATCCCTGGCTCATCGCTTCCAGCAGGCCCAGGAACAGCGCCGCCAGGACTGCGCCTGTGACGTTGCCCAGACCGCCAATGATCGCGACGGCAAATCCCTTGATCACGAAGTTCGCTCCGACGAACGGAGAGACCGGGAAGAAGGAGATCAGCAGTCCGCCGCCCAGTCCGGCGATCGCGCTGCCGACAACAAAAATCCCCATGACATAGCGCCTGACGGGAATGCCCATCAGCGCCGCCGTCTCTCGATCTGTGGCGATTGCGCGTAGCGCACGGCCCCAGCGAGTCCGCTGAATCCCATAGAACGTGGCGCCAAACAGGGCCAGGGTGGTGCCGATCACAAACACTCGGGTAGCCAGAACGCGGACGTCGCCGACATCCCAAACGACGTTGAGCGGCCTGGGGATGTCTACGGCATCGGCATTCCAGATGCCCGCTACGACGTGCTGCAAGATGAAAATCAAACCGATTGAGACGATGAATCCGTTGATCGGCTCCGTCAGGGTGAAACGGAACAACCCCCGTTCCAGTGCGAGCCCGAGTAGGCCCACCACGGCAATCGCGAGCATCAGGCCGAGGAAGTAGAAGCCGAATCCGGCCCCCAGACCGACCTCCACAATCAGCGCCCAGACGGCGTAGCCGCCGATCATCAGCATCTCGCCCTGAGCGAAGTTGACGATCCCGGTCAGACCGAAAATCAGTGTGATCCCGATCGCGATCAGCGCGATCACGCTGGCGATTGACAGTCCAAGCACCACCTGCTGGAGGAAGGTATCCATCTGCTCGTCGTCCTCTCGCCGTCGCATTCGCGTACGAAGCGGAGCATGCGATCTTGCCTCCTGGGAGTGCCGCTCAAGCTAGCGGAGCGGCAGAGGGCGTTTCGTCATGGCGCTTACTGACATCCCTTGCTGGAATTTTCATCTTGCCTCAAAGCCGCCGAGATCAGGCTGCTGATCGTCGCAACGGCGCAACTGTGAGCGCCTCGGCGAACGGAAGGAGCGACCTCCATGACGAGAACGAGATTGAGGGCCTTGCCAGGGAGTCGGACGTTGCTCCTCTTGCTGAGCGCCGTCGTTATGGGAGCGATGATCTTCGCGGCCTGCGGCGACGATGCGGAACAGGAGCAGCCGGCGGCGGCCGCCGCTCCGGCCGAACAGCAGGAACAGGCGGCCGCGCCCGCGCAACAGGAGCAGCCGGCCGAGGAAGAGGTCATCTGGATCGACATCGGCGTGGTCGCCCCCAGCTCGGGCAGCTACGAGGTCTTCGGTCACACCTACGAGGCTTCGGGCAAGCTGGTGGAGCACGAGATCAACACCGGCGCCCAGTACTGCATAGACCAGGGTGTCTGTGAAGTGGGCGGCGGCTTCCTGATCGACGGCAAGCTGCACAAGATCCGCATCCACTTCCGCGATGACCGCAGCGACATCAACGCCCACGTGGCGTTGGTTCAGGAGCTGGTCCGCGATGTTGGCATCGTTGCCTGCATGTGCGGTACACCGCATGACTTCGCCATCGCCAGTTCGAAGGTGACGCAGCCGGCGAAAGTACTGCACTTCTCTGGTTCCAGCACCCTCGAAGAGATTCTGACCGAGGAAGCGACCGCCGCCGGCGGCGAGAACCGCTACCTCTTCCAGACCGAGACGCGCGAATGGCAGCGCAGCGGCAGCGTTATGAAGGGCGCGGTTGACTTGATCGACCCGGACTCGGAAGTCTCGGTGATCTTGATGCTGAACGACGCCACCGGTCAGTTCCTCGGTCCGTACTTCAAGCGAGCGCTCGAAGCCAATGGACAGACCGTGCCGGACATCATTTACTGGGACCCGGAAACGACGGACTTCTCACCACTGTTCTCGCGTGCCAAGGGACACGATCCCGACATCGTGCTGTTCCTCTACGACCCGGACCGTGCCATTCAAGCCATTCCTCAGGCGCTTGAGATTGGCGCAGCCAAGAGCGGCTACTTCATGTTCGGGATCGACCCCGGCGAGTACCAGAAGCGCGAGCTGCAGTCCGAACTGCCGGTTGGCATGGCCTGCGTGCCGATCTGTTGGGGCGCGACCGACCGTGAGCAAGCGGCCGACTACTGGGTCCGGTATGAAGAGTTCGGCAACGAGCTCCGCTCCTTCTCCTCGGTCAGTCTGCTGACCTACGACGACTACTACATGCTGATCAAGGCCTATCAGGCCGCCGGTACGTTCGAGGATCCGGACGCGGTAGTCGACGCCTTGCTGGAGGTTCGACACGACGGCGTGATTGCCGACGGGTTCTACTTCGACAGTCGTCACATCGTCGCTCATGGGACTGAGGTCTGTGTGTCGCGTCAGCTCGAATTCGAGTGCCAGTTCACACCGCCGCCATCCGAACCGCCACCCGGTACGCCGGGCTTCTGATCGGCGGCAATCGCAGACGAGACGCGGCTGCTACACCTCCAGTAGCCGCGTGTCACCACCGCGCTGTTGGTCGCCTCGGACGGGGCAGCCAACAGCGCAGCACGATCAGCGCCAGACGCTCACTGCGTCCAGGTCGGCAGTGGTGACATGAGTGAAGGGGTCGCCCGATCCAGTGCGCTCCCGGCAATCGAAGAAGGTGTAGGACCAAGCTGTGATTGCTAACTTCTGGGCTTCACGCGGCAGTTCCGTCACCCGGCAATTCGTCAGACAAGTCACGCGCGAGTTGACGCCGGCGCAGACCGTTCTGTGGACGGCGCTCGTGGTCGTAATGGTGCTGTTCCCGACGATCATCAACAGTTCGCGTTTCCTCGACGTAGCGATCACCTACGGCATCTTTGCAATCGCGCTCTACGGCCTGGGGTTTCTCTACGGCCAGACCAACTACCTCTCGATTGCCCACTCGGCCCTGATGGGCGTTGGCGCGTATACCGCGGCAATTCTGTTTATCCAGCTTGGCTTTGGATTCTGGGCCGTACTGCCGCTGGCGGCGTTGCTGGCCATGGTTGCGGCGCTGCTCCTGGGATACCCGGCATTGCGAGTGAGCGGCTATCACTTCGTCATCGTCACCTTTGCCGCTTGTGAGCTGTTCGTGCTCGCAACCAGAAACCTGGGCGGCGCCGAGGCCCGCAAAGGGCTGACCGGCGGAGCGCAGGGACTCGACATCACCGAACCGGTGGGCCAAATCTTCGGCCAGAGCTTTGACATCAACCTCGAGTTGGAGCCGTTCTACTATCTCGTCATCGCGTTCCTGTTTGCCGCGATGATCGTCTCGCAGGTGCTAGTCTCCTCGCCCTTAGGCCGGAGCTTCCGTGCGATCCGCGAGAATGAACCGCTCGCACGTTCCGTTGGTATCCGCGCGAACTGGTACAAGATTTTGGCGTTCGGCATCAGCGGCATATTCGCCGGCGTCGCCGGAGCGCTATTCGCTTACAAGCTTCGACACATTGCACCGGACTTGTTCAACTCGTTTGAGGGCGTCGAACTGGCGTTGATGGTCTTGCTCGGTGGATCACGTCGCCTGATGGGCCCGGTGGTTGGGGCCATCATCGTCGGCTTCCTACCCGAGATTCTGGATGTCATCGGCATCGGTCTGACTCCGTTCCAGCGTCAGATCGTCTTTGGCGCCATGCTGATCGCGGTAATCATCCTGCTGCCGCACGGGCTTGTTCAGGGCATCGCCGACCTCTACGGCTACGGCAAGCGGTATCTTGCGGCGCTCTTGCGTCCACCACCGGGATCGGATGGAGGGGAGGCGACCGGCCAAGGTCCCCCTGGCGAACAGCCGGCCGGCCAGGACGAAGCTGAAGCGGTCGCTGGGGAGCCCGTCATGGAGCCGGAGCGGGTCGGCGAAGGCTGAGCAGTCAGTCGACCGTGGGGAGTGGAGATCCGCTCAGTCTGCGGCCGTCAGTCAACCCGAGGTAAGCGCGCGAAGCAACAGGCTTCGGGCCCGCTGGTGCTAGGGCCTTCATATCGCTGACGATGCCGTGCGGCAGCAGCAGGATCAGCGCCAATCCGTAGGTAATCTGGATGCAGTTGGGATTGTCGACGAAGGGCAGGTCGGGGATGAACTGCACCACGGCCGTCCCGATCAGTGGGCCGAGCAGCGGGACCGCACCGCCGAGCAGCACCATCAAGGCCAGCTGGACCCCATCTTGCGCGCCAAACAAACTCGGCTCGCTGTACTTGAGCAGGAATGCGTAGTGGACGCCGGCGGCGTCAGTGAAGCTGCCGCTCATGGTGAAGGCGAGAGTCTTGGTTCGCGCCAGTACGCCGAGCGCCTCGGGACCGTACTCCTCGAGCGAGAAGTTCTGGCATTCGATTTCGCCGAGCTGCACCTTGCAGGTGTCATAGCCATGCGCAACCTGGTGCCATTCCGCGTCCATGGTCAGCGTTGGACTCAGTACTCCGTCAATGCTGATGCCCTCCATCGCTTCGGCAATCGACGTCGTGTCATCGACGGTGTCGGCCTGCTTCATCGCGGATCAGCTCCTGGACAGCTGCAATGCCAACGGCGTCGTCCGAGCGGCTGTCACGGCGTAGCACCTCGATCGAGTAGGCGGTGTCGCCCACAACGAAGCCGCCAGCCTCGTTGATCTGCTGTACGGCCAGGAGCAGGCCGTTCTCCTCTGCTTGGCCATAGAACGCCAGGCCGCCGCCGGAAAGCGGCTGCACTGAGCCGATACGAACCACGCCGGTCTTGGGCGCGTCTTGTTGTTGTTGCGAGTCTGGCTGAGCTTGTGGCTGCTGCGCTGCCCCGACGTCGGCGGTCAGCGCACGTTACTCATAGATATGGCCCGCCGTGAAGTCGATGGGTTTGATCGCTAACTCGCCCTGCGAGTACTGCATGCCCGACTCATCGTGGCCGGGAAAGATGAAGGCATCGAGTTCCGAGGCGATCTGCTCAACCTTGGTGCAGGAATTGAGGAAATCTTCGTTGCTGGTGTTGACGAAATTGGGGATCGGCGGCGGTCCGAACGCGTCGTGCGTGCCGACCGCGTCGCCAGCCAACAGCGCCCAGCCTGTAGTTTCCAGGCGCACCATCACACCCATCGATCCCGGCGTGTGACCAGGCAGACTGATCGTCCACAGATCCTCAAGGATCTCCTGATCGCCGTACATCAGCGTGGGATGGCGCCGCGAGATGAAGTGCCAGTCCTTACGCACGAAGAAGTTGTCGGCCGACCAGATCTTGGTCGCGTAGCGGTGCTCATCCTCATGCAGGATGATCTGAGCCCCGGCGTCTTCGAAGGCTCGTAGGCCGCCGGCGTGATCCGCGTGACAGTGACTGAGGATCACGTAGTCGAAGTCGTCCGGACCAAGTCCTATCTGTTTGAGCGAGTTCTCAAGCAGCACATCGGCGCTCAGCTCACTGAGGTCGATCGTGGCCTGCCAGTCTGGCAGCCACTCCTCGGCGAAGTTGGTCGAGATGCCAGTGTCGTAGAGGATTCGTCCGGCCGGGTGATTGATGATGTAAGCCAGCGAGGGACAGCGATACCAGGTGCGGGGCATGGATGTGCGGCCGGGCAAGAGCATGTCGTTCGGATTCGGATAGCCGAGCAGGCCGTAATCCATGCCCATGTAGCCCAGCTTCAGACCCTGCAGTGTGATCCCCATGTTGTGTAGCCTCTCCGTACGTTGCGTCGGTCAAGCGGCGCGGGCGTCGAACCCGCGTCGCTGACCTGACTGACTTTCCCCTCGATCTGCCGGCTAGGCGCCGTTGGCCGGGCCTGTGAGCGGCGGGCCAACGTCAGGGTTGACCACGAGACCGCCGCAGGCGTCGGCCAGTGCGGGCATGCACTGGTCGGCGAACATGTGCATCTGCTCCTCGGTCTCTTCGCCGCGGTAGCCGCCCATTTCGAACCAGCACGTGAACATGAAGTCGTCGTAGCCGACCGTTTCCTTGATCTCCATGATCTGCTCGACGATCTGGTCAGGTGTGCCGATGAAGACCAGGCCCTTGTCGATGCAGAGGTCGGCAGTCACGGGGCGATCGGGCGGGGGCGGCGGCTCATCGATGTCAGTGATCACGCCGCCGAAGCCGAAGGCGCCGAGGTACGGCCAGGCCGCTTCCATGCCTTGCTTGTAGCGCTCGAGATCGTTCTTCTCGTCACCGGGCTTGAGGATGTGGATGTAGCGCGCCGGCGAGAAGCCGCGCTTGACGTCCGCGTCGTAGCCGAACTTCCACGGACCTTCACGGTCGAGGCGGTCCGGCCACTTGGTCCGTTCCAGCGTCTCGTAGTAACGCTCGACGTTGGCCTTGAGCCGCGAGTTGGGCTCGGGAATCGTGTAGCAGTTCACGCCGTTGGAAGCGGCCCACTCGATCGAGCGGGGACTGGTCACCGGCATCCACATCGGCGGCACCGGCTTCTGGATCGGATGCGGATAGACGCTGATCTCCTTCAGCGTCGTGCCGGTCGCGTAAACCGGCGGGCCCGAGGCGTACATGTCCGGCGCGCCAATGTCCAGCACGCTGTCCAGGTCGCGGTCCACGTGGTCCTGGCTGAAGTAGGCGATGGTCGAGGGGTTGCCCCACTTCGTGTAGCTGGGCGGCAGGTTGAAGAACTCGCCGGTGTGGCTAAACGAGTGCTCTCTCCAGGCTTTGTTGATGATCTGGAAACACTCTTCGAAGAAGGAGCGGTTGCGCTCCTGGTCTTGGATCGTCGCCCCCTGTGCGCCGCCCAACACCTCGGTCTCGCGCGACTGATAGCCCCGTCCGACGCCGAATTCAAGGCGTCCGCCACTGATCACGTCGAGCATCGCGCCCTGTTCGGCCAATCGGATTGGATGATGCCAGGGCAGGATGTTGGCCATCTGGCCCAGCCGAATGCGGCTCGTCTGCGCTGCGATGGCCGTCTCGGCGACGATCGGGTTGGGGCTGAACTCCACGCCTTCGGGCTGCATGTGGTGTTCAGTCATGAACCAGTAGTTGAAACCGAGCTCCTCGGCCAGAATGCCCTGACGGACCTGATTGACGAGGACGCGCTGGAAACTCTCGCTGGTCTCTTCGAGCGTTCCGGCATTGACCCGAGTCCCGTTGACCACGTTGCTTTCGAGGTCGACTGCACCGTTGTGGAAGATTCCGAGCTCAAGCATGGTGTTCCTTTCGTTCGCCGCCAGCGGCGAGGGTGTTGACCGCCGCAAAGTCGGACGGTTGTGCGTGTTTGAATCGGTCTCCGTTTGCCCTGATCGAGCAATCGAACAGGGCGCTGGCTTCGTGGACGGAACGTTTTTCTAACACAGAGCCCACTTGCGTAGCGCCATTCTGCGAATCGCCAGATGGGATGTCAGTACGCGCCATGACAGTCCGAACTCCCGTGCGTCGTTGGGCCGAAACTGGCGGTTGCCATAGCCAGCCGGGTACCCGTTGTCGACCAACCGTGTGTCAACGGCGGGGTTCGCGAGGACCTCAGTTGCTGCTCAAGCGGATGAATCTCCGCGGCGATGAGCAGTCGTCCGGCACTTCCGCGAGAGCGATCGATTCAGCCTATGTCTCACCGAGGTTCTCAACTACGATCGCTCCGACTCGCCGAAAGAGGGAATCAATGCCCATTCGCAACCGTGACGACGCAGCAGAAGTCAAAGAGCGAGTTGACCAGTTCTTCGCAGCTCAATCCGACGACCGCACGGGCATCTTGCGCCGACTCTTCACCGAGATCCTGGACTTCGATCACGTCGCCGGCCTGGTCAGCCTGGCTGCTGCACCCGACACCGTTCAACTTCCCGACTCCGCCGAGCGCATCGCACATCTGGACGGTGTCGATGTGCTGTTCGTCCCGCTCACTGACACCGATACCGACCGTGTCCGCAAGCGCGAGGCCATCGAGGCTGTCAAGCTCATTGCCGAACAACTCGGCGACGACATGCTCGTCCTCTTCGCCAACAGGAGCGGAGACCAACTCCACTGGATTCACCCGCAGTTCGGCAGCGCCGCAACACCGACGTTGCGCCGCATCGTCCTGGAACGCGGTATCGAACAGCGCACCGCGGTTCAGCAGCTCTCCAACATCTATTGGAGCTACCGCGATTCCGGGAACATCGTCGACGCTGTCAACGAAGCCTTCAATGTTGACAAAGTCACCAAGGACTTCTTCGGTGAATACAAGCGCATCTTCGAGCGGGCTGAAAAGCTGATCACCGGCTTCAGCGACGATGAAGACCGCAAGCAATTCGTCCAGACCCTCTTCAACCGGCTAATGTTCGTCTACTTCCTCTCGCGCAAGGGCTGGCTCACTTACCAGGGCGAAACCGATTATCTCAACGCACTCTGGGACGGATACGCGAGACACTCGACGCATGACAATTTCTATCGAGATCGCTTGACTTTCCTGTTCCGCGAGGGACTCAACAAGTCCGAAGCTGTGACTGCAGGCGTGGAAGTTCTGATCGGCAAGCCGCCATTCCTCAACGGTGGGCTCTTCGAACATGATCCGAAACTTGATCGCGACGACATCACCGTCCCCGACGAGGCCATCCGACCGCTGATGACCGAGCTGTTCGACAAGTTCAACTTCACCGTGATGGAGTCGACGCCCTTCGACATCGAGGTCGCCGTCGACCCCGAGATGCTAGGCAAGGTCTTCGAGGAACTCGTCACCGGACGCCACGACTCCGGCGCCTACTACACCCCTCGCCCGGTCGTCTCGTTCATGTGTCGAGAGGCGCTCAAGGGTTACCTCGAACGTTCCCTCTCCGCTCCCTCTGATCCCCTCTCCCCGAGGGAGAGGGTTAGGGTGAGGGCCGTCCCGGAGGATGCCACCGGCGCCCTCACCCCGGCCCTCTCCCTCGGGGAGAGGGAGCAAATGGACGATGCCCTTTCCCGCTTCGTCGACCACCACGACGCCTCAGGCCTCAGCATCTCCCAGGCCGAGCAGATCCGCGACGCGCTCAGCGAGGTCACCGTCGTCGACCCCGCCTGCGGGTCGGGCGCGTACCTGGTCGGCATGATGCAGGAGCTGGTCGACCTGCGCGTCGAGCTCTACAACCAGAACTCAAGCAGGACGCGCGCAGCTTGTACGAGCTCAAGCTGCACATCATCGAGCGCAACCTGCACGGCGTCGACCTCGACCCTTTCGCCGTCAACATCGCCATGCTCCGACTCTGGCTCTCGCTCGCCATCGAGTTCGAGGGCGACCAACCCGAACCCCTGCCCAACCTCGACTTCAAGATCGTCGAGGGCGACAGCCTCCTCGGCCCCGACCCCAGCGGGACCGGGCAACAGGGCGTACTCGGATACGACGGCAACGCAGTCGACGAACTGCGAGACCTCAAGTCGCGGTACATGACCGAATCGGAACCCAGCCGCAAGACACAACTACGAGGATCGATCACCAAGGCCGAGGCCACGATCCGAGAGCAGCTCAGCCACTTCGCCGGCGCTGACAACGCCCTCGACTGGCGAATCGACTTCGCCGAAGTCATCGCCGACGGCGGTTTCGACATCGCCGTCGCTAACCCTCCGTATGTGAAGACAGAAAACCAGACTGACAACCACCGTGCTGCCCTCCAGAAGCACTACGGGTGGTCTGCCGACCTATATGAGTACTTCATCGCCCGCGGAATCCAACTCATATCCTCACCAGGTTTGATCTCGTACATCGCAAATGACAGCTTCGTCACCTTTTCCCAGAAACAGCGCGCACGGCAGCTAATCCTTGACAACTCTCTCCACGTTCTGGCAAGGACTCCGCCAGAGACATTCGACGCAACAATCTACGCAGCGATCTTAGTCGCTTCACGTAAAGTACCTAGCGTGGATCACACCTACCTCTCAGGTGGCTTCACCTATCCGGGATTTGAGTTCGAGCCTTACGGCTTCGTCCCTTACAGAACGATCCTGGGGCTCCCAGGTCGACGCCTTCTCCTTTCGCCTGATTACGAGCTGCTAGTGCGACTGATGAACTATACGAAAGTCAAAGATGTCTGCACAGTATTGGACGCGGGTATTCATACCGGTAACATAAGGGACAAATTGTTCTTCAGACACGGTCGCGATGGACTCGAGCGTCTTTTGCAGGGACGACAGATCGACCGATACTCCTTGCAATGGGACTCTCCTCGTGCATAATATATGTTCTGTGACATCACTTATGAACCTAGACCGATTCCGGGCATAGGCCGTGGTGGAAGCCCGAGCAAGAAGAACGAGTACTGGACACTCAAAAACCAGGGAAGGGATCACCGCCATCCTGAACGGTTGCTGATGCGACAGACCGGAGATGACCTTGTGGTCGCCTTTCAGAGCGAAGCTCGGCACGGTCGCTATTACACCGACAACACACTGTTCACCATTTTGCCGCTCACGGAGGGCGTGACGCTCAGGTATCTGCTCGGCCTGCTTAACAGCAGGCTGGTCAGATACGTCTATCAGATGCTCTCGCAGGAACAGGGCAAGACTCTGGCACAGGTGAAGGTCAATACGGTAAACGAGCTCCCTGTCGCAATCGAGGACCAGGCCAAAGTGGATACTGTTGAGTCTGTCATCAATCACATCCTCAATGCGAAGGATGCTGATTCTGAAGCAGACACTTCGGAGTGGGAGCGCGAGATCGACCACCTCGTCTACGACCTCTACGGCCTTACCGACGAGGAGATCGCGGCCGTTGAGGCGCGGCTCGGCGGCTGACTCGTTGAACGCAAGACATAGGTTCTGGTACTCTGTAGGTGTATTGCCCAAGGGAGTGTTTGCGCGTGTCGAAAGGACGACCCTTCGTGGTTAGGAAGCGAGGCCCATCCGTTGCGAAAGCGCTGCTTCAGCAGTCACGCGACGCGGCGCTGAACGCGGTGCAGACGTTCAACAACCCCCTGACGACGTTCAAGACCGAGACGTTCATTGTCCTCATGAACATCGCATGGACCTACTTGCTCCATGCCTACTATCGCAAGGAGCATGTCGAGTACCGGTACTACTCGCAAGGCCCCAAGAGGCGGAAGTTCACGAAGATGGATGCGGGAGGTTTCAAGTACTGGGAGCTTGCTCGATGCCTGAATGACCCATCATGCCCTCTCGATGGGAACACCAAGAACAACCTGCTCTTCCTCATCGGGCTGCGAAATGAGATCATCCATCACCAGTCGACCGGCGTCGATCACCAATTCGCGCCGCGTTACCTCGCGTGCTGCCTCAACTACGAGCGCTATATTTGTGAACTCTTCGGCGAGCAGCACTCCCTCCGCGATGCGGCTGCCTTCACGCTCCAGTTCCGGGACATCATGGTCGGCAGCGGCCCGGCTGAGGCACCCGTCCGGCTACCGTCCAATGTGGCGAGCTTCGTCAGGGAATTCGACGAAGGGTTATCCGAGGAGGAGTTCGAATCTCCACACTTCCGTTTGCGGTTCCTCTTCACGCCAGTCATCGCCAAATCCGAAGCGCAAGCTGATGAAGTCATCACATTTATTCCTCATGACTCCGAGCAAGGACGGGCAATCAGCCAGATAGTGTTGAAAGAGACAGAGCGCCCAAAACACTTGCCGAGTGACATCGTCAAGCTAATGAATGATGAGGGCTATCCCGAGTTTTCGATGTACTACCACACCCAACTCTGGAAGAAGCTGGATGCAAGAAACTCTGGCAAAGGTTACGGTGTTTGGGTTCGCAAGAATTGGTACTGGTACGACCGCTGGGTTGAGAAAGTACGAGAACACTGTGCAGCTAGTGGCGACTTGTATCGCGCTGGCAACGAAGCAGACTAATCCTTTTGGTCACGCAGAGCGGGATTTGTCACAGGCACTACCGTCCATCACGCCAGGTTGGACAAGATCATGGCGGTCACTCGACACCGAAGTCCAGCTACCGTCATGGGCTACATCCGTGACGTGGACGCCTTCGCAGATCATGCAGGGCAAGGCTTCTTGTGAGCGTGGATCGTAGGCCAAAGAACCGCAAGCAGGAGTTTGAGAAGAAGGAAATCGCCGCTGTCGAGGCGCGCGCGTCGGCGTCGCCAGAGGCTAAACTGAGAGCCGTAGGAGCGACGACCATGGCGACCCTTCATCAACGAGTCACCGTGCAGCCCGGAGGCAGGGTCGCCTTCGACTGTCCCGAACTGGAGGCGGGCGAGACCGTCGAAGTCACGGTTTCACGCCCTGTGACCGGAACGCGTCGGTCCGCCGTCGACATTTTGGCCGAGGCGTCCGGCGGACGGCTGTTCCAGACGGCATCCGAAGTGGACCACTACATCCGGGATGAGCAGATGTCGTGGGGAGCTACGCACCCATGAAGGCCACCTACTTCGAGGACACGGACACGCTCTATCTCGAACTCTCGGACGCGCTCATCGTCGGTACGCGCGAACTGGATGAGAACACGCTCGTGGAGTTCGACGCGAACGGCGAGTTGGTCGCGCTGACCATCGAGAACGCCCGAGAGCGCAACATCCTGCCCGCGCTCTCCTACGAGCAGGTCCCCGCCTGACCCGGACAATCCCTCGCCTCACTCAGAGAATCCAGTCCAGACCATGCCAGAATCTAGCCGAATCTGGACAAACCTGGACAAATCTGAACACCTGACGGCCCAATCTCCAGCCCTTCCCGCCGCAACCGCCGAACGCCGCCGAAACTCCCACCCCTCAGTCGAACACGACCAGCCTCAGTACACTGGCCCTCAGGGAGTCTTGCTATGACGAGCCAAACCATCCGCGCCCGATATGCGAACGGCGTCTTCACTCCGCTCGAACCGGTCGAGATCGAAGAAGGCTGCGATGTCGTGCTCGAGTGCTCACGCTCAGAACCAGGCAGCCGTCCTGGGCTGCTGGGACTGCTCGATTTCGTGAAGGAACTGCATGAATCCATGCCGCCCGATGCTTGGGACGATTTGCCGACTGACCTTGCTCAGAACAAGAAGCACTACCTGCACGGCCACCCGAAGGAGGGGGACGATTGAGGCAGGTCTTCGCTGACGCAGGCTATTGGATCGCGCTCTGGAATCCTCGCGATGCTCTGCACCACCGTGCAGTGCTCATGGCCGAAACCTTGGCTGCGACCCGGGTAGTAACCACTCGCCTCGTCCTCATCGAGGCGCTTGACGCTATGGCTGGCATGGGGGAGTTCAGGCGGCGGTTCGCCACGCAGATGGTACGTCGGCTCGAACAGGATCTAGATATCGAGATCGTTTCGCCGTCCGATGCGCAGTTCATGGCCGCCTTGGAGCGCTACGCTGCTCGGCCCGATCAGCGCTGGGGCCTGACTGACTGCGCCAGCTTTCTCGTGATGGAAGAGCGCGGCATCAACGAGGCTTTGGCCTACGACCGCGATTTCGAGCAGGCCGGCTTCATCGCCCTGTTGCGAGACGAATCGGTCTGACCCCGATGAGCATCCTCCACAGCACCACCGACCCGACCCTCCTGGACCGGCTCAAGCAGATGCTGGGCAGTGCCGAGCGAGCCGACATCGCTGTCGGCTACTTCTTCATGAACGGCTTCAATGAGGTCGCTGATGAGCTGGGCGGACTGCAGAAGGTCCGCATCCTCGTCGGGCGCACCGACCGTCAGGTGTTGGAGGAAGGCGCCCGCGGTCTGCAGCAGGCGCCCGCGCTCAAGCGTCGGCTGGAAGAGGAATCCACAGTCCGCCGCCGCGAACGGCCGGCGGTGGCTCGACAGGCTGTGGATGACATCGCCACCGGCGTCTCTCAACTGCCGCAGGAGGCGGGCACAGAAGCCGCCGTCAAGCAGCTCCGCGACCTCGTCCAGGACCAGGTCATCGAAGTGCGCACCTACGTCAAGAGCAGACTGCACGCCAAGGCCTATCTCTGCTGGTACGAAGGCCACGCCGAGAAAGGCTCGGCCGTGGTCGGCTCCTCGAACCTCACGCTGGCCGGATTCGAGGGCAACACCGAACTCAACGTCCGTGTCACCGGCGACGACGAAATGGACGCGCTCAAAGACTGGTTCGACAACCTCTGGCAGGACTCAGTCGACATCAGCGAGGAACTGGTCGAGGAGCTCAATCGGTCCTGGGCGATCGAACAGACGCCGCCCTACCTCGTGTATCTGAAAGCGCTCTACGAGCTCTACCACTCCGGCGCCGGTCTGGCGGAACTGGCCGCCCCAGTTCGGGACCAACAGCTCGCCAACTTCCAGATCGACGCAGTGCGCCAGGGCCTCACCATGATCGATGCCCACGGAGGCTGCTACATCGGCGACGTCGTCGGCCTGGGCAAAACCTTCGTCGGCGCGGAGCTGCTAAGGCAACTCAGCTTCAGCTACCCGCACGACGGCCCGCCGCTGATTCTCTGCCCCGCAGGCCTGAAGCCAATGTGGGAGTTCTTCAACGAACGATTCGGCCTGGGCGGCGCCGTCGTCTCGCACAGCATGATCGTCCCTGCGGGTGCGCCGCAATACGAGGAGGAACTCGGACGCTACGTCGATACCGAACCGCCAGGACGCGGCATCGTGTTGCAGGAGACATATGCAAATCGCGGGCCCGTGCTCGTAGACGAGGCGCACAACTTCCGCAATATCAATCAGCGCTCCAGGGGTCTGCAGCAATACCTCGACGCCGGAGACCACAAGGTCGTGCTGATGAGCGCCACCCCGCAGAACCTCGGTCCGCGCGACATCTATCGACAACTCAGCCTGTTCCTCGATGACCGTGACCATGGGCTTCCCATCGAACCAGTGAGTTTGGAGGCCTATTTCGGCAATGCCGAACAGTGGCTTACGCACCAATCGCGAATGGCCGATTACCGCTCCGAGTACGAAGATTGGCAAACGCATCGAAGGCAAGCGACGCCACCGATTCCACCGAGTAGGCCTGCGATTCCCCGCGCCAGGATCGAGGAGGTTCTCTCACACGTCTTCATCCGACGAAGGCGCCGAGACATCCGGGATCTGTACGGGGATTCGGCGGAAATCAGCGGCAAACCGGTCCAGTTTCCGGAGCCGACACTGGAGAACATCAACTATCGCCTCGACCGCGTCTACGCCCGCGCCGGCACGTTCGAGGAAATTACCGTCATGCTCCAGGAGCACAAGGCGTCGCGCTACCAGGCCAGCGAATACCTCTGGCCCGAAGCACGCGAAAAGGACCGATACACCGGGTTGCTGAGATCAAGAGATCGGGTCGCCGGGCTGATGAAGGTCTTGCTGCTCAAGCGTCTGGAGTCGAGTGTCGCCGCGTTCCGCTCGACCCTTGAGTCGCTGATGCGAAGCAATCGGCACTTCCGCGAGGCGCTAGAAGCCGGTTACGTCCCGGTCGGCGCACTGGCCACCCGGCTGATCAACGGGCAGGAGTTCAACGCCGACGAAGCGTTCGAGATCCTGAGCCAGGAGGATGTGCAAGACGACTCAAGAGGCACCGCTCATCCCGTGGAGGACTTCAGGGTCGGTGACTGGATTCAAGACCTCGACGCTGACCACGAGTTACTCCGCAACCTGCACGAACGCGTGCAGTCGGTCAGGCCCGAAGACGACGACAAGTTGCGCGCGCTGAAGCAGTTTCTCGGTCGACCGGACGTCGCCGGGGGCAAGGTCTTGATCTTCTCCGAGGCCGAGACCACGATCGACTACCTCTACAGAGAACTGAGTCCGATCGGAGAGGGTGACGAGATCGAGCGCCTCAGCGGCAGCAATCGAGATCGCGCCGAAAGTATCGTCGGCAGGTTCTCGCCGCGCTCAAATCTGCCGCCGGAGCGGCGGGCGGGCATCAAAGAGATTCGCATTCTCCTCGCAACCGATGTCGTCTCCGAGGGTCAGAATCTGCAGGATTGCGCTCGTGTGCTGAATTATGACCTGCACTGGAATCCGGTCCGCCTAATCCAGCGATTCGGTCGCGTCGACCGGATCGGCACCGAGCACGACATGATTCACCTGCAAAGCATGTGGCCGGATGTTGAAGTCGACCAGGACCTCGATCTGACCGACCGGTTGACGCGTCGCATCCAGCTGTTCCACGATCTGATCGGCCTGGACAACCGCCTGCTCTCCGAGTCGGAACAGCTCAACGCCGAAGCGATGTACCGAATCTACCGCGATCAGAAACTCCCGGACAGCGACGACGGATTGGACGATGTGTCCGTGCACCAGCGAGCCGTGGCTACGCTCCAGCGCATCCGCGAGGAGCAACCGGAACTCTGGAGCAGGATCGAGAATCTACCCGACGGCATTCGATCGGCGCTACTGGTCAAGCCTCACTCCCTCGCAACGGATCAGCGCAACGGTGATCCGCCGCCGGACCCGACCGCAACCGAAGCGACCCAACCGGCGCTGCTCTCTCCCGAACACCTGCGACAGGCCGCGCCTTCGGCGTTCGATGAACCAGCAACGGGAGAGACGCTCGTGCTGCTCGGCGCTGGTGATCTCGATAGCTGTTATGCCGTTGGCGCCGATCTGCATCCACGTCCAATCAGTCCAGCTCAGTTCATCGCCCACGCCGAGTGTGAAGAGTCCACCCCGGCCCAGCCGCTGCCTGCGGGCGCCAACGAGCGCGTGATGGCGGCCTTCGCCAGATTCTCCAAGGAGCTAGGCCAACGCCTGGGCAAATCAAGACGGCCGCGCAACACCAAAGCCCGCAGGTTCGTCTCTCGGCATCTCAATCTCGCCAGGGCGGAAGAAAAGAACAATCCCGCAGAGGTACAGCGGATAGACGAACTGCGACGGATCTTCGGGGGACCGCTACCTGCCCGAGCAGAGGCCGCACTCAGCGACGTGCACTCGATTCAACCGCATGGGGGTGCGCTGCTCGCACGGCTAGAGGGGTTGCGCGAGACCTACCGGCTCGCCGTCCGGGATGACTCCGGCGAATCCGACACGGCTGAGCCGCAGATCGTCCGCATTATCTGTTCGGACAGTTTGGTCGAGTAGTGCGGATCGTACGTGGAGAAACCAATGACGATCTCGCTCGACGCGGTGGCGCCACAGACAAGCCAGGCAAGGCATGGTGCGAGGCCGTCAGCGCTGGAGCGGAGCCCTGCTTAGTCACCACCGGTCGGTTGGCCAGCCGTACTCGACTTCATCGAGGGACTAGGGCCTGTTCACATTGGCGCGTAGATCTGCAGAGTGGGAGCGGTTGGCGGGGCGGTCCAGGTGACCAGATGACCTATCAGACGACACTGAGCGACGAGCAGTACGCGCGGATCGAGCCATTACTGCCGGCGCGGGGTAACCACGTCAAGATTGCCCATCGTCAGGTGCTCGACGCCTGGCTCTACGTGTACTACCAGAGCTGCACCTGGCGCGGGTTGCCGCGCGAGTTCGGCGACTGGCACACGATTTACGTGCGGCTCAACCGCTGGGACAAGGCCGGCGTGCTAGAGCGGGTGGCGCGCGCCTTGCAGCAGGAATTGCTGGCCGAGCTGGACGTGGGCACGCTGTCGCTGGACAGCACAATCATCCCCGCGCCTGTGTATGGCTCGGGCGCGCTGCGAAAAAGGGGCGCCCCTGTTCAAACCAGAGGGCAGGCAGGCGATCGGCCGCTCTCGGGGCGGTCTGACCACGAAGCTGCATGCCCTGGTCGCCAACGACCGCGTCCCGCTGATCATCGGTCTCTCAGCTGGTCAGCGCCACGACGCGCCCTGCGGACGCGAGCTGCTGCAGCGACTCGGACCGGCCCGGGGCGCGCAGACCCTGGTCATGGACCGCGCCTACGAAGACGACGTCACCCGGCAACTGGCTGCCCAGCTCGGTTACCATCTTGTCGTCCCGCCCAAGTCCAACCGCCGCCGGCCCTGGACCTATGACCGCGCCCGCTATCGCCGGCGCAACGAAGTC
This sequence comes from Dehalococcoidia bacterium, assembly GCA_965232875.1. GTDB lineage: Bacteria > Chloroflexota > Dehalococcoidia > Bin125 > Bin125 > Bin125. The sequence continues at coordinate 1,955,757 of OZ247431.1, forward strand.
GAACGCTTCTTCTGCCGCCTCAAGCGCTTCCGTCGCATTGCCTTCCGCAGCGACAAACTGGACCAGATCTACCTCGCCGCCGTCCACCTGGTCCTCATCTACGACATGCTGCTAGCAATGTGAACAGGCCCTAGTCAGTCTTGGGATTGCCAACGCGGGCGACCCCAATGGCCTCCCCCACAGGAGTTCAGAACGACCGAAAACACGATTGAGCGCAGGTCTCCGACAGGTGGGAAGGAGATTCACAGTCGACGCGACGTTCGAGTGACGTCAGCAAGTGACCAAGTCCGAGTCGGCTAGTCGAGATTGCGGGTGCGTCAGTCCTCGACACGGGATGCAAGTCAATCGTCCCTGTAAGTGACAAGCGTCGCGATGTTGGCCAACAGCCACGCACTTGCAGCACACAACTGCAGCCAATCGCCCCCGGAGTCGATCCCGTAAGACAGCATGCTCCCAATCCAGCAAAGACTGGCAGCAGTCTGTCCGAGCCATCCGATGCTTCGCGCCCTGGCGAGTCGACCTCTTCCTACGCGAGGTCCCAGGCGAGACTCAGCGGCTCCTTCTACGCTTCGCGTCAACATACGCACTGCTCGCCACAGCAGGAGAGATCGTCCAGATACATACCCCACTTGCGATACTCTTCGAGATCTTCCGCGGGCAGCCCCAACGATGTCGCAATGGCCTTGGCTACAACGGCGAATCGCTGCCGATACTTAAAGATGAAGCAGAAGACATGATTGTTGTGCCGAACAGCAGGACCGCAGAGGAACATTCCCGGCACGAGCGTCGATTCATCATCTTCGCTCAGTAGTAAGGAGCTGTCTTCGCGTGTCTCAAACAGATCTGCGACTAACCCGTGACTACCCGCGAAACCGCCTGCCAACAGCGGCGCCACGGACGTCTGATACCGATGACCGTCCCCAGCCGTCACCTCGTACTTGCCATTCTCACAGGTGACGCATTCGACCGCTGTGTTCGGAAACAGTTCCACTTGTTCAACGAAGGCGCGTTCATGCATCCGTTCGAGGGTAAACGGTGAAAGCGCGATACTAGGATCCGAACTCTCGCTTTCCCAAGGGCAATTCGCGTCGAACAGTCGCACTCGTTTGTCGCAATACGCCAGGTGGTATGCCGCATCAACGCCACTCTCGTAGCCACCGACAACAATGATGTCGTCGCCGTCAAGGTCTTCATAACTTTCGATGGTCGACGTGTGGCGACACAGGTGACTACCTGCGAACCCCGTGAGTCGTGGATATTGAAACTCGCCAGCGGCCCAAATGACGTTCCTGGCCTTCAAGCTGTTGTCGGCGGTATCGATGCGGAAGCCGTCGACATCCTGCGCGACCTGAAGTACGTCAGTGTGCTCGCGAACTGGTACCTCGAAGAAACGCGCCACACCGCGCAGATATCGTGCGTAGTCTTTACCCGTCGGATGCTCTACTTCCAAACTGTACGCTGGTGACGTTCCCAGCGCGATCGAGTTTAAGTCGAGCCTGCCAATCGAATTGGTCGCATACGAGGGCGTGATGAAGCGAGTCTCAGCAGGCCAGGACGCAAACGATGAGCCGACCGTGGCTCGATCGAGAACTACGAAGTTCTCGATGCCAGCGTGTTTGAGAGTTACCGCCACGCCAACGCCCGCGGCGCCGCCCCCGACGACTACAACGTCGTAGACGTTCTCACTATCTGTCCGGTCCATGAAGAATTCGATCTAGGCGGACTGTCTGTGCACCAAGTGGCCCGTCCGCAAGGCCTTGAAGCCCGTCCGACTGTGATCGGCGGCCTCCACGCGTGTTCAGACCCTCGCCAGCCTCCTACCCAGAATCATGAGGAAAATAGCACGTGTCGAGTCCAGGCGATGTTGGCTGAGCAACATCTCCTCACCTCAGCCAGCGTTGAGAGCCGCAACGTCCGAGGCGGGTTCGAAGTACAGCGGGAAGCTGAGGTCGTGTTCGACGGTCAACAGCCAGGGCGATTCCGTCCGCGGCCACCACCTACTCAGCGAACAACAGGGCGAACATGAGCGGCCCGCTTCCTGGCGTTCCGCGATGTGGGAAGCTCATCCAATGTGATCGTCCCTCTCTTCGTCGCGGTCAAGCCGCCCGCGATCGAGTGTTCGGCCTCTCACCCCACTTTCGTCCTCAACGGCAATTCACAACTACTGCACGAACCTCAACTCAAGAGTTCTCGATGTTGTCCAGTTTGGTGGGCGTAGTCTGCTCCCGTGAACCTGTACGTGATGCGTCACGGCAAGGCGGAGGCGCGGGGCGTCGATTGGCCCGTGGATGAGCTGCGTCCGCTCGCGCCGACGGGCCGCCGGCGCACGCGAGACGGCGCGGTCGGCCTGCGGCGTCTGGGCGTCCAGCCCCAGCGGACGCTCTGCAGCCCGCTCGTCCGCGCCCGCCAGACAGCAGAGATCGTCCCACGAGGGCCTCAAGCTGGAGCGACCTATCCACTCGTTGGCCGGCTGTCCAGCATCATCGCGGACGCCTCCGTGGCAGACGTGGAGTCAGTCCTGCTTGTGGGTCATGAACCAACGCTGAGCGAGCTGATCGGTCTGCTGATTGGCGGCCGCGAGGCGTCGAGCCGCCTGCGGCCGGGCAGCATCGCGAGGCTGAACGCGCCAGAACTACAGCCCGGCCCCTGCGCCGAACTCGAGTGGCTGCTGACGCCGAAACAACTGGCGGCGATCGGTTGCTAGCCCCGCCAACCCAGGGAGATGCCCGGCTGCTCTCCTCCGGACGGGCCGAGGCTATTGCCCCGGTGCGCCAGCAATTACTTGCAGCGGAGTCTCAGGCAGCGCAGTTGTCACGTGGACGCGCTCTGCTTTGCCTCGGTGCAAGGAAGAACCGCTGCCTGAGCGGGATGGCTCACATGCATTAAGAAGACGCAGGTCCGTTGACTGCCGCATAACTGTTGGTGGGCCCCGCTTCAGGTTTCCAACGCAAAGGTCAACTCAGCGGTTCTTGATTTTGGGAAGTTTGGTGGGCCATCCTGGACTCGAACCAGGGACCTCAGTCTTATCAGGACTGCGCTCTAACCTGCTGAGCTAATGGCCCGGGATGGCCTCGGCCGGCTGTTGGGCCTTAACCGTTGGAGAGCGGAAGTCAGTGCATCTGAGGAGCCGGATCACGCCGTTGACTCGTCGGCCTCGGCCCGGGTTAGGGGCGTCAGCTTTGGAGCGCCGGCCTCATTGCTGAGGTGGCTGGCGGATCGACCTGGGAGCTCAATCGATGATGGGATCATCGAATGGCGTTCTCCCTAGAAAGGAGGTGATCCAGCCGCAGCTTCCGCTACGGCTACCTTGTTACGACTTCGTCCCAGTCGCGAGTCCCACCTTCGGCGGCTGCGTCCCTAAGGTTCGCGCACCGACTTCAAGTGTTACTCACTCCCATGACGTGACGGGCGGTGTGTACAAGGCCCGAGAACGTATTCACCGCAGTATGGCTGACCTGCGGTTACTAGCAACTCCGGCTTCAAGCAGGCGAGTTTCAGCCTGCTATCCGAACTGGGGCCGGTTTTAAGGGATTCGCTCCTGCTCGCGCAGTGGCTGCCCGTTGTACCGGCCATTGTAGCGTGTGTGTCGCCCTGGGCGTAAGGGCCACGCTGACTTGACATCGTCCCCACCTTCCTCTGCGTTGTACGCAGCGGTCTCGCTAGAGAAATACAACTAACGACGAGGGTTGCGCTCGTTGCGGGACTTAACCCAACACCTCACGGCACGAGCTGACGACAGCCGTGCAGCACCTGTGATCCGGCCCCGAAGGGAAGCGGGCTTTCACCCGCGGTCCGGACCATGTCAAGCCCAGGTAAGGTTCTTCGCGTTGCATCGAATTGAACCACACGCTCCGCTGCTTGTGCGGGCCCCCGTCAATTCCTTTGAGTTTTAGCCTTGCGGCCGTACTCCCCAGGCGGGATGCTTATTGCGTTAGCTGCGTCACAGAGGGGGTCGATACCCCCCACGACTAGCATCCATCGTTTACGGCGTGGACTACCCGGGTATCTAATCCGGTTCGCTACCCACGCTTTCGTACCTCAGCGTCAGGATGCGTCTGGCAAGCCGCTTGCGCCACTGGTGTTCCTCCCGGTATCTACGCATTCCACCACTACTCCGGGAATTCCGCTTGCCTCTACGCCCCTCGAGCGCCACAGTTTCCATCGGCCGCTCCCGGTTGAGCCGGGAGATTTCACGACAGACTTATGGAGCCGCCTACGTACGCTTTACGCCCAGTAAATCCGGATAACGCTCGCCACCTACGTCTTACCGCGGCTGCTGGCACGTAGTTAGCCGTGGCTTATTCGCCGGGTACCGTCAAAATTCTTCCCCGGCAAAAGGGATTTACAACCCTAAGGCCTTCATCACCCACGCGGCGTTGCTGCATCAGGCTTTCGCCCATTGTGCAAGATTCCTCGCTGCTGCCTCCCGTAGGAGTCTGGGCCGTGTCTCAGTCCCAGTCTGGCTGATCATCCTCTCAGACCAGCTACCGATCGCCGCCTTGGTAGGCCGTTACCCCACCAACTAGCTAATCGGACGCAGGCTCCTCCCAAGGCGCCGGAACATTTCCCCACCGGGCTGAACCGGTGGGCGTATGGGGCATTAGCTCGCGTTTCCGCGGGTTGTTCCCCTCCTCGGGACAGATCACCTACGCGTTACTCAGCCGTTTGCCACTCAGTCACCGACCCGAAGGCCGGGCTTCGTTCGACTTGCATGCGTAAGGCACGCCGCCAGCGTTTATCCTGAGCCAGGATCAAACTCTCCATTGGATCAGCCGATCAAGTCGGCTGCAAAAGTAGAGATTGTTCGGACATCGCGACCGCCGCCACTCCCGAAGGAATCGCGACGATTTTTGTGTCCGGACTTGGGGGGGCTCCCCAAGCACACTGGACTTCCGCTCTCCAATTGTTAAGGCCTGGCTCCTGCGGGGCACCCATCAGGCTTCTTGCCGAGTGGGGCGCTCTGCATTTGCGCAGAAGACAATCTTAGCCCAGCCCGATCCAAGAAGTCAACCTGACTCTGTGTCCGGTGGACTACTTCGGTCAAACGTCACCCTGCCGTCCGCCACGCGCAGATAGGCGAGTTCCGGCAGCTCTACCACGCCGTGCCCGTTGTGAATCACCTGCAGCGCCGACGCTGTGCGCTCGGACGACAACGTCACAGCATGCGCCTGAGCCAGTGCCCGGACAACCCTGACCTGCAACGGACCAGGCAGCGACATGAACATCCGACGAGGCACGCGGCCGTCGCCGTCGAGAATCTGCGCGAGAGCCTGCTGCCCCATCAGATCGAGCAGTTCCCGGTCCGAGCCAACAGCTCGGGCCAACTCGGCCAAACGTTCCGACACGTTCGGATTGATCTCACGCATCAGCGGCATCAGCGACTGACGCACTCGATTCCGCGTGTGGACGAGGTCATCATTCGTCGGATCATGCACTGGTGTCCACTCGTACGCCCGACAGACCTGCTCAGTCTCGGCCCGGCTCACATCGAGCATCGGCCTCACTAACGTCACGTTGTCGCTCAGCGATCGTGAGCGCGGCATTCCACTGAGTCCGTCGAGTCCCGATCCGCGTAACAAGTGCAGCATGATGGTCTCAGCCTGGTCATCCTGCGTATGCGCGACTGCCACAGCCGGCGCGCCCAGGCTGAGGGCTAGCTCAGTCAGTGCGCGATAGCGAACCCTGCGCGCTGCGGCTTCGAGTCCGTCGGATGATTCATCGGCCTCAGCCGCTGCGTCCGCCTCTACCAGGTGCAGAGGCACGCCAGCAGTCTGCGACAGCTCGGCGGCCGATGCGCGGAATTCGCTTCGAATCGAATCGGATTGAATCAGATGATCCACATGCGCCGCCCGGACGCGCCAACCGTGTCTCGACTGCGTATCGGTCAGCAGCAACAGCAACGCCGACGAATCTGCACCGCCCGAGACCGCAACAACCAGCGATCGTCCCGCGCCCGATCCGATCTGCTCCACCACTTGCCGAGCAATGCCTCGTCCGACTTCACGGATGTGTCGGTCCGTCGGCAGCGTCACAGCGGACTCCGCCCGGGTTGGATGCTCCGGCAGACGAGACTACTCGGCCTCTTCAGGAAGCAGGTTCGCCCACCAGGGCGAGCGGGTGATTTCGAGTTGCCCCCGACGGGGCGCGTGAACGCCGAACGCCTCTTCGCCGGGCCGGACCATGCCCAAGTCTTCACGTGCGATGCGTTCGATGTATGCATCAGAATCCAACCAGGCGACGAGTGCGGCGAGCTGATCGGCGTCACGTTGGAGTTCGACGATCTCTGCTCGGGTCTCGATGATTCGACTATCAAGGCTATTCGCTTGCAACAGCCCCCCGACGCCGCTGTAGACGACGAATCCCACGAGCAGCATTGAAGAAATGAAGGCGACGCGACGCAGCAACCACGCCAACACCGGAGGCGTTGCAGAGCGCCCGGGCCGCGGCGGCAGAGCCTCCGCAGGATCTGTCACGAGTTCGACCGATCGGTCGACCGTTGTCTCAGCCATAGTTCGTGATCAACACCGCCGCCGCTGGCACTCTACACCCGCAACGAATCGATGCGGAGCGCTCAGAGGCCGTTGAGATGGTGACGATCGTTTAAGCGTTCCACAGCCGGTATGTCGTCGGCAATGCGAAATGACGTGATGCCGGCCAGGCCCGTATCGATTCGACGCCAGGCATGGTGCGGCATCGCCAGGGCATGCACGACCAGCATCTTAACGACAAAGTTGTGGGTCACAAGGAGTCCAGTGCCTTCGGACGGATCCGCAACCAGTGCGTCGAACACAGGATGAGCCCGCTCCAGCACGTCGAGTAGCGACTCACCGCCTGGCATCGGAGCGCTGACCGAATCATTGCCGCGCCAGTTGCGCAGGAACTCACCGAAGCGCTCACGCACGATTGGCCACTCAACGCCTTCGAGTTCACCCACATCCAGCTCAAGCAATCCATCATTCGGCATCGCATCGACTCCGTGTGAGCCTGCGATGGCCTCTGCCAGGTGTCGGGCACGTGAGAGCGGACTCGTCACGACGCGCGTGATCGGTTCACTTCTCAGGGCATCAACGGTGGCCTGCAACTGCCGCAGTCCAAGTTCGGTCGCCGGAGAATCAGTCCGACCCAAACCGACACCCGATTTGTTCGCTTCCGATTCGACATGTCGCAGAACGATGATGCGATTCATGCCGTCACAGCTTCGGCATTCGACTCGCTGGACAATACGATCTCAGTTCGGTGAATCTTGGTCGGCTCCTCGGGGGCGCCAAGGGCAAGTGCGACTTGCTCCGGCCTGCCGGCGCCGCGCTCATCGTTGCGCAGCCGCATCGACAGTCTGGCCACGCCGTCAGAGACGTCCCGCACTTCAATCGCGAGAATGAGCGGCCGCAGGTCGTACGATTTCGTTTCCTTGCCGCGCTGGTGACTCCAGGGGATCTCGTCCTGGGTAAGGAGGTCGTCGACGGCCTGTTGCCATTCCTGTGGCGAGCGTTGATCAGGAATCTCAACGTCGTAGCAGGCTGCTTGCAGCATCGATTGCAGCGAAGACTGCTTGAGTGGGCTCTCGCGTATCTCAAGCAGACGTAGTCCCGGGGTGAGTTCATCTGAGAGGTCGCTCATCGTCGATGCCAGATCCACGCGCTCGGTCAGCAGCACGTCGAGAATCTCAGCCTCGGAGGTGGCTCCGACGGCCAGCGGCGCTGCCAGTGCAATCTTCGGGCGAGGTGAGAATCCGTGCGATGTCGCCAGGGGCAATCCGACCCGTTTGCAGACACGCTCCCAGACACGCATCAGGTCGAGGTGGGAGACGTACTTGAGCGGGCCTTCCGCGGCGAAGCGGATATGCAGGCGCTGGACGGCGTCGGAGCGACTCATGATCCAGCGAGCCAGGCGGCGGCGGCGGTGTGGGGGTCAGCGCTGCGCGAGGCGACATCGTTGGCCAGCTTGGCCAGACGTTCCTCGCCCGCTTCGGTGTGGAGCCGCTGGAGCACGCTGGCCCGCGCCAGCGAGGTGATCTGCTGGCGGGCGCGCTCAAGCTCTGCAACCTGCATCCTGCCCGACGACTGCAACTCCTCGAAGTGCGCGTCGCAGGCGTCGACGAGCTTCTCCGTGCCCTCGCCCTGGGTTGCGACGACCCGCACGACCGGCGGGTCCCAGCCGCGATCGGGATTGAGCGAGAGCAGCGCCTTCAGTGCCGAGACCATGCGGTTCGCGCCGGGCAAATCGGATTTGTTGACGGCGAGCACATCAGCGATCTCCATGATGCCCGCTTTGAGTGTCTGCACTTCGTCGCCCATGTTGGGCGTGTTGACCAGGATCGTGGTCTGGGCAGCGCCGGCGATATCGACCTCGTCCTGTCCCGCGCCGACGGTCTCGATCAGAATCACATCCTTGCCATAGGCATCAAGCACATGAACTACATCCTGCGTCGCCGCCGAGAGCCCGCCCAACGCGCCGCGCGAAGCCAGCGATCGGATAAACACATCGGAGTCCGAGTACAGTTCAGACATTCGCACGCGGTCGCCGAGGATCGCGCCCATCGTGTACGGAGACGAAGGATCGATGGCGACGATGCCCACCGTCTGCCCTCTAGAGCGAAATGCCTTGGCCAGTTCATTCGTGACGGTGCTCTTGCCGGCGCCGGGCGACCCGGTCAGACCGATAGTGCGTGCGCGTCCACTACGCGGATAAAGCGCGCGCAACATATCCCGACCACGTTGATCGCCGCTTTCAACCCAACTGAGAACGCGCGCGAGCGCTCGCCGGTCTCCGGAGAGCAACCGCTGCTCAAGCTCGGCCAGCCTGCCGCTGAGTTGTGACGGGGCGCTCGTCTCGGTCGTCACGACCGGTCAAGCTCAGGCACGTGGGCGCGGACGTACTCGGCGATATCGCCGGTGTGCGCACCCGGTCCGAAGACGGCGGAAAACCCGGCGCCCTGCAAGACATCGGCATCCTCATCGGGGATGATGCCGCCGCCCAGGAAGAGTGTGTTCTCGGGTGTGATGCCGCGTTCACGACAAGCGTCGACGACGCGCGGGAACAGTTCCAGGTGCGCGCCCGAGAGCACCGACAGCGCCACGACATGCACGTCTTCCTGAAGCGCCGCCTCGGCAATCATGTCCGGCGTCTGTCTGATGCCGGTGTAAATCACTTCCATGCCGGCATCGCGCAGCGCACGGGCGACAATCTTCGCCCCGCGGTCATGTCCGTCAAGTCCCGGCTTCGCGACCAGCACTCGGATCTGTTCAACGGCGGTTTCGGTCATAGCTTCACCTCATCGAGTCTGAAACAGTTCCAGCTTAGGATGTCGGCCCGCCAGGATCACTCGAACAGGCAATAGACTTCGTGGGAACCGAGCCGCGAGCCAGTTTCCCACTAAGGCGACGTGATGGACCAGACGGTGTTCCAACAAGTGACGTTCACGCTCAGTGGCCTGATCGAACAAATCAAGACCGGTCAGATTGGCCTGCCGGACATCCAGCGCCCATTCGTCTGGAGGAACGTCAAAGTGCGCGACCTGCTCGACTCGATGTATTGCGGCTACCCGGTCGGCTATCTCCTGCTCTGGCAGACAGGAGTCGACGTGACTCACCGGACTATCGGCGACAGAGAAAAGCAGGTTGCTCCATCCCTCGTCATCGTCGATGGCCAACAACGCTTGACCTCGTTGTTCGCCATCTTCACCGGCGAAGCAGTGGTTCGCAGTGACTTTTCCCGTGAACGGATCCGGATTGCGTTCAATCCGCTCAATGGCCGCTTCGACGTGGCCAGCGCCGCGACGAACAACGATCGCTCGTTCATCCCAGACATCACACCTCTGTTGAGTGGCAGAAAGAATCTGATTGCCTCGTTCAATGACTACATCACTCGCCTCGAGCAGGCACGCCCTGTGTCCGACGCAGAACGAGGGGCGGCCGAAGAAGCGCTGGGAAGGTTGCAAGGTCTCTCCACGTTCCCTTTGATCGCGCTCCAACTTGCCAGCAACGTCGAAGAAGAAGACGTGGCTGAGGTGTTCGTCCGGATCAACAGCAAGGGTAAGCCGCTCAACCAGGCCGACTTCATTCTCACGTTGATGTCGGTGTTCCGCGACGAAGAGCGCGCCGCGCTGGAGGACTTTGCGCGACGCTCGAAACAGCCCAACCTCACCGAGCCGTCCCCGTTCAATCACTTCATCGAGCCGACGCCGGAGCGCCTGTTACGCGTCGGGGTCGGGCTAGCCTTTCGTCGCGCTCGCTTGGAGTATGTCTACTCAATCCTGCGCGGCAAAGATGCCGCTACCGGCGAATCCTCAGACGATCTCCGGGATCAGCAGTTCGAACGGCTGAAGGCAGCCCAGGCGAAGGCGCTCAATCTCACGAACTGGCACGACTTCCTGCAGTGCCTGACCCAAGCAGGCTACCGAAGCAAGCGCATGGTCAACTCAGAGACTGCGCTCTTCTTTGCCTACACGCTCTACCTAATCGGTCGGACAGAGTTGCAGGTCCGACCGAAACCGCTGCGAACGGCTATTGCGCGGTGGTTCTTCATGTCCTCGTTGACCGGTCGCTACACCGGCTCGCCAGAATCTGCGATGGAGTCCGATCTGGCGATGCTTCGTTCCGCCGACACCGCCGAACGCTTCCTCGCCGCGCTCCAGCGTGCCTGTGACATCGCGCTGACCAGCGACTTCTGGAGTGTCACCTTGCCGAACGAACTTGCCACGTCCACGGCCCGCAGCCCGTCGCTCACGGCCTATCACGCTGCCCAGGTAATCCTCCAAGCGCCGGTGCTGTTCTCGAATACCTATATCTCGGACTGGTTCGATCCACTCATCAAGCCCGTGAAATCGATCGAGCGGCATCACTTGTTCCCCAAAGCGTTCCTTGCCAGGTTGGGCGTAACCGGCCGCACCGCAACCAACCAGATTGCCAATTACGCCTACGTCGAGTGGACGGACAATCTCAGAATCAGCGACTCGCCGCCCGAGGAGTACCTGCCCGAGTTCGACGCAGCGATGCGGGCAGCCGGATATTCGGACTCAGCGATTGCGGAGATGTATGAGCTGCACGCCCTGCCAGAGCGCTGGCAAACCATGCCGTACGAGGACTTCCTCAAGGAGCGCCGTCAACGCATGGCGGCGCTGATCAAGCAGGGGTTCGAGCGGATTGGCGTGCAACAGGCGAGCAGGGCAACCAGGCACGCTCCGCTTGATGTCGCTGAGCTAATCGCCGGCGGCGAGAGCGACGATGTTGAATTCAAGTCCACATTGCGCATGAACCTCCACAGCGGATCGAAGGATTCGCGCATGGAAGGCGCCATTGCTAAAACAGTGGCTGGTTTCCTCAACCAGAAGGGCGGTTCGTTAGTGATCGGAGTGCAGGACGACGGCACGCCGATCGGCATCGAGCATGACGGGTTTGAATCGGAGGACAAGATGAATCTTCACTTGACCAACCTTCTCAATGATCGATTGAGTCCAGCGATCTTTGCGAACGTCCATGCCAACTTTGAGGACTATGGGGCAAAACGCGTCCTGACTGTGCGCTGTGATCCCTCATCCGAAGCAATCTACGACAAGGAAGGTCGATTATTCGTGCGGACCGGCCACGCCACCGTTGAACTGTCCGCTCAGGACGCATCCGCCTTTGTCTCGCAGCGATTCGGCTAAAGCCTCACCCCTGTCCAACTAAGCCTCCGACAGACGTAGCCGTGCGCCATACGTGTGCTTGGGCGAGATGAATGCGCCGGCATTGGCATCCGTCACCGTCCAGCCTTCGCCTCGCAGATGGTCAACCGACTCCGCGGCGTCGCGCACGGTCAGCGCGAGCATGAACATGCCCTCGCCCGAGGTCTCGAGTTTGCGCGGCAACGGACCACCACTGCCCGGCAAGGGACACACGAGTTCGATCGCGGTTGGGCCGATGTCCAGGAACTGACCCTCCAGACCTAGCGCCTCGGCGTTGAACGGTTCTCGCCCGACGAGGCCGTAGCGCTCGGTCCATGACTCCGTGACCGGCGCCACTTCGTTGACCGCCACCGTCATATGGTGCAGCGCGTGCGGGCCGAGTCCCGACTCAGGGCCCGTGTGCTGAGGCGCGTCGTCGGGAGGCTGGGCATACTCGATCAGCACGCCGTGATTCGCACGTGGATGGAGAAAGCCAATCATCCCGGTCAGGCCGACACGGGGCTCCTCATCGATCATTTGGATGCCAGACTCTTTGGCGGTAATCAGGTCGCCTGCCACATCTGTGGACTCGAAGCAGATGTGGTGAAAGCCCTCGCCATTAGCCTCCAGATATTTGGATATCCCGGTGTCCTCGCGCGTCGGCTGGAGCAGTTCAATCTCGCAGTTGTCGAGCGGGAAGATGACCCCGCGGACACCTTGTGAGTCCAGTTCAGTGTCAAGCGCGGTCTCGAGACCGAACGTGTCCCGCCAGACCTCAGCCGTCTTGTCCGCGTCATGCACGGCGATGCCGATGTGGTGAATCCGTGTCAGTGCCATGTTGCTCCCTGCTCGCTCAATGGAGGATCAATCTTCAGCCAGCGCGCCGAATCGCGATTCGAGCTGCTGGCGATGTTCACGGTCATGTTCCAGCGCAACGCCGAGCAGGATCCGGGCCGGGTTGCCTTGCGCGTTGAGATGCTCATCGGGCAAACGCTCGACGAGCATCGCGGTGCGCTCGCGTAACTCCTGCAACGCACGAATCAGGGCGCTGAGTCGTCGGTCGCCAAGTGACGCGACTGCGGCGGCGTTGGTTGAGTCGATCCGGCGAGTAGGAAAGTCGAGCAGTGTCGGAAACGTGTCGCCGAGGTGTTCCTCGATCGCAGCACGTTCTTCGGCTTCCCAGAACAGTCGATGCGCGGCCATGCCGTTCGGCGACCAGCCGCCTTCTTCAATCTCGATATCAACAGCGTCATCCGGGACAGCCGCGAGCGTCTTCAATAACAGTTCCCGTTCGGCCTGCCACCAGTAGCGCAGGCGACGGGCATCAGACCACGCCTGATCGGAGCGGCCTCCGGAGCCGCCATCGGCTTTGCGCCCAACTGCTTTTCTTCCAAATGGCACGTCGCCTGAACTTTCGTCGTCTGATCTATCGTGGCTTACACCACAATCCGCTCGCGGTACTCGCCCCATACCTTGCGTAACGAGTCCGAAATCTCGCCCAGCGTGGCCGATTGCTTGACGGCGTCGAGCATCAGCGGCACCAGGTTTTCATCGCTATCCGCCGCCTGTTGGATCGCATCAAGCGCAGCCGAAACCGCCGATGCGTCACGGCCGTCGCGAAGACGCTCGAGCTTTTCAATCTGCCGCTCACGCACGGTCGGATCGACGCGGACAATCTCAACGTCGGCATCATCATCGGTCTCGAACCGGTTGACACCAACGATCACACGCCCTCGAGTGCCAGCCGTGCCGTCGCCGGCGCGCGCGGCCTCCGATTCGGTTTCGACTTCCCGCTGGAAACTGGACGCCGCCTCGAGGATCTCGGCCTGCTGGTAACCCTGTTCGATCGCCGAAACCGCACCGCCGAGCGCGTCGATCTGGTCGATGTAGTTGCGCGCCTCAGCCTCAAGCTGATCCGTGGCTTGCTCGATGTAGTACGACCCACCAAGCGGATCGATCACATCGGCGACACCGGACTCATAGCCGATCACCTGCTGTGTGCGCAGGGCGATCTCAACCGCGTGTTCGGACGGCAATCCCAACGCCTCGTCAAGCGAGTTGGTGTGCAACGACTGCGTCCCACCGAGCACGGCAGCCAGCGCTTGCAATGTGGTGCGGATCACATTGTTGTCGGGCTGCTGTGCGGTCAGCGTCACGCCGCCGGTCTGTGTGTGGAACCGAAGCATCTGCGCCCGCTCGTTCTGTGAGCCGAAACGCTCTCGGGCGATACTCGCCCACAGACGCCGTGCCGCCCGGAACTTGCCAATCTCCTCCAGGAAGTTGCTGTGACAGGCGAAGAAGAACGAGAGCCTGGGGCCAAAGCTGTCAAAGGCCATGCCCTGCTCCAACGCCGCCTCGACGTACGCAATCGCGTTCGCCAAGGTGAAGCCAATCTCCTGCGCGGCCGTGCAGCCGGCCTCGCGCATGTGGTAACCGGAGATCGAGATGGTGTTCCAGCGCGGCACCTCGCGCGTGCAGTAATCGAAACTGTCGGTGATCAGTCGCATCGACGGCTTGGGCGGATAGATGTACGTCCCACGTGCGACGTACTCCTTGAGGATGTCGTTCTGGACCGTGCCGCCAATCTTGTCGCGGCCCACTCCCTGCTCTTCAGCCACGGCTGCATAGAGCGAGAGCAGAATGTTGGCCGTCGAGTTGATCGTCATCGACGTGGTCACGCGATCGAGCGGAATCTGATCAAACAGGGTGCGCATGTCGTCGATCGAGTCGATCGCCACGCCGACCTTGCCGACTTCACCCTCCGCCATCGACGCATCCGAGTCGTAGCCAATCTGGGTCGGCAGATCGAATGCGACGGAGAGCCCGGTCTGGCCCTGATCCAGCAGGAATCGATAGCGGCGGTTCGACGCCTCGGCGTCCTCCTGGCCCGCATATTGGCGCATCGTCCAGAGCCGGCCGCGATACATCGTCGGCTGGATGCCGCGCGTGTAGGGATACTCGCCCGGAAGCGGGTCGGAGTCGCCGTTGACGTAGATCGGGTCCAGCGGATCACCGGACGAGCGATGAAACGCCTCCCGACGCTCGGGAAAGCGGCCGGTCGCCTTAGCGTACGGCCCGTCCAGCCATTCCTGTAATCGTGAGGTCATCGCACCCTCCCACGGTCGAAATCACCATCAGGCGCAGCAATAGGCGCACTCACCTAGAGGCTACTAGAGGCCAATCCGCAGCGCAGCGACCACGATCAGGCTGGAGCAATCGCTCTCAGGCGTTCGAGTCGATGATCGACAATCGAGGCCCACTCGCCGTCGCCCATCTCCACATCCGAGACTTCGCCAACGAAGGCGCTCGGAAGTACGACATCGGGCTCCATGTCGCGCAGTTTGATCAGGCTCTGCTCCATCGCCTCGAACGTGCCTCCGTACTGCTCAACGACAAAGGTCGCCCACTTGCCCAGACTGGGAACGATCGTGTCGCCGGTGAACAAATAGCGTTTGCCGTGCGGCGACTCGTAGCGGAAGCTGATGCTGCCGTCGGTATGACCGGGAGTGTCGAAGATATCAAGACCGGCTAAGGCCGGATCATCGCAATCTGGACCAACGATCAAGTCAGGTTCAGCGTCGACGCTGATCGACGACACTTCGAGCTCGCTGCAGGCAAGTCGCGAGCCAAACCGCTCGCGAACCTGATTCAACGCCGCGCTGGTCTCATCGCGGTGGCTGAGTACCTGCACTGCGACGCCGCCCAGTGCCTCGATGGCATCCAGGTCTGCGTCCTGTCCTTCACCGATGCCATAGAGCAGCAGGTTCCCCGACGGACGAATCAACAGATACGCATGGGTCGCCACCATGTCGTCGATCACTCGAGGAGAGGTCTGCCACAGGTCAGGTTGAATCTGTTTCATGGTCGTGTGCCTCCGTGCTTCTCAGACTAAGGCCTTGTTGTGGCTAAGCTTCTGCACGACGACACCGTCATACCCGCGCTTGTCGCGGGTATCTCGCTGATTTCGGCAAGGACGTCGGTGCCAGCAGATCCGGCGAGATTCCCGCGACGGAGCGCGGGTATGACGGAGGAGTAACCCACGAAGGAGCGCTACTCGCTCAGCCGATCACGCAGTTCCCCTTCCTGCTCCGCAAGTTCAGGCGTCATCGCGTCGCCGAAGTCTTCAAGCTCATAGAACGGACGAATCTCGATCTCGCTGGGGCCGGGCATCGGGTTGGGACAGCGCTTGACCCACTCGACCGCCTCAGCCAGGTCGGCCACTTCCCAGATCCAATAGCCCGCGACCAATTCACTTGTCACGCCAAACGGCCCATCGATCACGGTCCGGGAGGCGCCGTCGAATGCCACGCGCTTACCTTGTGCCGTCGGAGTCAAGCCGTCGGCGTCCTTCATGATGCCCGCGTTGACCAATTCCTCGTTGTAGGCGCCCATCTCCTCGAACATCTCGGTCGTCGGCATGACGCCCGCTTCGCTGTCCTCGGTCGCTTTGACTAACACCATCACTCGCATTGAGCACCTGTCTCCTTCGAGAAGTGGTGGGCGATGGAGGACTCGAACCTCCGACCTCCCGGGTGTAAACCGGACGCTCTAGCCACCTGAGCTAATCGCCCCAATCCCGTCCCCGCCACCGAGCGGGGACCCGTCATCTCTCTACGTCATTGCTGCGTTTCGATCACGCCTGACAGGTTATCGGCGGCTGCGTCGAACAGCGCGCGGAAGCTGTCGTAGAGCGTGACAGCGGTCGTCATGCCGTCGGCATTGGCTGCCTCAATCGCGTCGCGCACCAACGGACCGGCCGCGTTCGCGATCTGTGCGAGCGAGTCCGCCACCTTCTGATGCAGCTCCGACCACTGCTCAGGTGGTGTCAGACCGGAGAACTGCTCTGTCAGATCCGACCAGACCCTCGTCTGGGCCACGACGTTGCGTTGCCAGCCAGGGTCGCTCATCACATCAGGGTTGTCTCGCCAGCGCTGGATCAGTTCCTCAGCCGTCGCGAAATTTGCTTTGGCGGAGTCGATGATGTTGAGCGTCGCTTCGCCGTATTCCTCAGGCATCGCTTGCTCGGAGCCGGCGCCGATTTCCTCGCCGATCAAATCACCAACCAGACCGCGCAGCGTGTCGATGTCGACGATCCCCACCCGCAGCTCTTTGATCAAACCATCGGCCCCGATGAAAAACGTGGTCGGCCGTCCAACCAGCGGATAAGGGCCATCGGTCATTGACTTGGTCGGATCGAGCAGGACGAGGTAGCTGACACCTGTGACTTCGTAAGCGAACTCGCGCGCGGTCTCTACACTCTCGCCGTCATTGACGCCGATGAATGTGACACGACCAGCCGCCTCCTGGCTAATGATCTCGAATTCGGGCATCTCCTCAATGCAGGGCTCGCACCAACTGGCCCAGAAATTAAGCACGATTGGACCGTCAATCTCCGACAGTCGATGCGGTTCGCCTTCGAGGTCTAACAGGCGGAAGTCGGGAGCCAACGCGCCCCTGTCTGAGGCGTCGCCGTCGCGCTCCAGGTAGCCGAGCTTTGTCGCGTCTTCCAACTGTTCAATCCGCGCGTCCAGCTCGTCAGAACTGCCCGATTCGTCCCGCTCTGCACGCGCTTCCTCAAGTTCAGCCAATTGAGCGGAAAACGCCGCCCCTGCGCCGGCTGTCGCGTCACCGCCGCCCCGTCCGATGAAAATCGGCAGCACGATCGCGGCGATGATCGCTGCCGCAACCATGCCTCGGTTCGCGGCATCGCGGATTGAGTACGGCTTTCTCAGGAACGTGAACAGGATGTAGGACTGCTGCTTCTCACGCAGTCGGCTCAAAATGCTGTTGGCCATCGCGCGATCCTCCCCTCATCCCTGGCTACCGCTGCGACGCGGAGCGGTCGTCAATTAGTTGTTCTGCACCGACGGCCCATCGCTGGCCCTGACTCCCTGTCCGCTGGCGGCCGCGCTTGAGGCTTGATTCCAGAGCGTGGACGGATCGCTGGTCAGTGGATCGAATCCCTCGTGATCGAGGACCAACCAGCCGCCCGCCTGAATCTCGCTTTCAAGTTGGCCCGCACTCCATCCAGCGTATCCCGAGAAAATCCGCAGATCACGAACCACCTCGACCAGCGCGCCCGGCTCTGCGCTGAGGTTGACGATTCCCACTTCCCGGCCCGGCTCGGCGATCGTCAGGGAGAACGCCGACTGCTCGGGATCAACCGAACCAACAGGACGCGCCAACCCGATGGCCGCGGTGCGCTCGACCGGTCCACCGTGGAACACCACTGGCGGCTGGGCGATCAGATCCTGCCAGTCCGGAACGACATCGGCAATGGTGATCACCGTCGGCCGATTCAGCACGACGCCGAGCGCGCCCTCGCGGTGCTCCAGGATCAGCACGACCGTGCGGAAGAAATTCGGGTCGGCCAGGTGTCGCGAGGCGACAAGGATCTGTCCGGCCAGTGAGGAGAATGGGTCGTTGGGGCGCCACTCGAGAGCCATTGCCGCCGCCGTTCACAACGTGAGTGAACCAGGGTCACTTCATCTGCGTCAGAGTATGCGATTGGGCGCGAAGGGTGGGTCGGAGAGCTTTGACGACAGGGGCCGGCCGCGATAGCGTGCGCTAGCCTGATCGGAAGTGGCAGCGTAGCTCAGTTGGCAGAGCAGGGGACTCATAAGCCCCGTGTCGCAGGTTCGAGTCCTGCCGCTGCTACCAGCACCTGGGGCGATTAGCTCAGCTGGCTAGAGCGTTCGGTTCACATCCGAGAGGCCGCAGGTTCAAGTCCTGCATCGCCCACCAGCACTTGCCAGTATCGGACGATATCCCCCGGACGCAGATTGCCGGATACGCTTGAGAGGGTTGGCGACAACAACGAGATTCGAGGAGTCGAACCAGACTTCCGGTCACTGCCGACGTGGCGAAACTGGCAGACGCGCTACGTTCAGGGCGTAGTGGGCTTAAGCCCGTGGGGGTTCGAATCCCTCCGTCGGCACCATCGCTCCGAATCTCAACCACTTCCAACCCTTGCCGTTCATTGCGCCCGTAGCTCAGCGGATTAGAGCGCTGCCCTGCGGAGGCAGAGGTCGCAGGTTCAAGTCCTGCCGGGCGCGCCACCTCCCATCCCTTCCCTCCGTCATTCCTGCGCAGGCAGGAATCACGAACCTCCCAAGACCATCAACCACGACACCCATCAACCGTCCCACCCAACCCCAGCCGCCTCCCCTCCCTTCCCTCCGTCATTCCTGCGCAGGCAGGAATCACGAACCTCCCAAACCCATCAACCGCGACACTCGCCAGCCGTCCCCCAGCCGACGCCACGCGATCTCCCCTATGCCAACCCAGACTCAACCAACTCTGATATCCTCAGAACATACATGCTATCCAAACGGAAAAGGAGCCCGCCATGCCCAACCCCTTCCACCTCCGAACCACCATCGACCGCCTCTGGCGACGCTCCGCCGAACACAACCCCGGCTACATCCGCGTCAAAGCCCTCGACGCCATCGTCCGAGAACTCTTCGCCCCCAACCCCCGAGCCCGACTCAACCACCACCTCTACCTAACCACCGACCCCTTCGACGTCGCCCGCCACAAGCTCCGCGAACTCTATGACGGCCCCGAAGCCTCCCCAGTCCCCGCACTCGATGCGGGGGGCTGGGGTGAGGGCTCCCCCTTCCTCAGCCAGGAAGAAGAATCGCTCGAAGAGGACGACGACCCCTGGTAATCGGCCCAACCGTCTCTTTTTCTCACCTCGTTTTTTTTCTCACGGGAGTCCAACCAACCCTCAGCCCCGCCGTGCCCGCTTCGATAACCTTGCAACCGTGACCACCGACGCACCCGACCAGTCCACTCCCACCTCACCCGAGCAGGCGCGCGCCCAGCTTCAGGCTCAGGTCTCCGCGCTGCCGGCGAAGCCTGGCGTCTACACGTTCCGCGACGCCACCGACCGGGTCATCTACATCGGCAAAGCGGCCAACCTGAAGTCCAGGGTCCGCAGTTACTTTGGCTCTCCGCGCTCGATGGAAGGCAAGACGCGAGTCCTTGCCTCGAAGATTGCGCAGCTCGAGTACGTCACCACGCACACCGAGCAGGATGCGCTCCACCTTGAAGCGACGCTGGTCAAGCGCCATCAGCCCTTCTTCAACGTCCGACTAAAGGATGACAAGCACTATCCCTACCTCAAGATCGACGTCGACGCGCCCTGGCCGCGCGTGACGATCACCCGCCGAGTCGCCCGGGACGGTGCGCGTTACTTCGGTCCCTACGCGTCGGCGAAATCGGTCCGCACGACGCTTGACCTGGTAAAGAAACTCTTCCCCTGGCGCTCCTGCGACAAGGAAATCACCGGCTCCGACCCGCGGCCCTGTCTCGAGTACTACATCCGCCGTTGCATCGCTCCCTGCACCTCCTTCTGCACGCCGGACGAGTACCAGGAGGTGATCGACCAGACGATGCTCTTTCTCGATGGCAAGAGCGAAACGGTCCTGACGCAGCTCAAGACATCGATGACCGACGCAGCGGAAGATCTCAACTTCGAGCGTGCGGCGCAACTACGCGACCAGATCACGGCAGTCGAGCGGGTGACTGAGACTCAGCTCACCGCCGACACGTCGGCCGCCGAGATCGATGTGTTCGGTCTCGCCGTCGATGGCGACGAAGCGGTCGTTCAGGTGCTCTTCATTCGCGGACAGAAGATGGCCGGCTCCGATCATTTCAATCTGGCCGGCGTCAAGGACGAATCGGCCGGATTCGTCATCTCATCCTTCCTCAGGCAGCACTACGAAGGTGGGCTGCAGCCGCCGAAGCTCGTGCTGATTCCCGACGAGATCGAGGACCTGGACCTGTTGCAGTCGTGGTTGACGGATAAGCGGGGAACAAAAGTTGAAGTGAGGCATCCACAGCGCGGCGACAAGCGACGTCTCGTCGCGATGGCCACCGAGAACGCCTCCGAAACGCTGGCCATGTCACGCGTCCGCTGGATGGCTGATCGTGGTCGCACAGACGCTGCGTTGACAGAACTGGAAGAAGCGCTCAGCCTACCAACGCCGCCGAGTCGGATTGAGTGCTACGACATTTCAAACACGCAGGGATCCAACGTTGTCGCCTCAATGGTGGTCTTCCTCGACGGGCGGCCTGCGACCAACGAGTATCGCCGCTTCAAAATCAAGACCGTTGATACCAGCGAGGGTCCGAACGATTTCGCCTCGATGGCCGAGGTGATCCAACGACGATTCAAACGCCTCGGAGAACAGCGGCGAGCTGAACGGGCCGAAGGGTTCGACGTCCCTGATGAACCTGATTCGGGAGCGACGGAAGATGAGGAACGAGAGACGCAGACCGAATCTGAAGGTTGGGGCGCGATTCCCGACCTCGTGATCGTCGACGGGGGACGCGGCCAGGTATCGGCAGCCCACGATGTCATGCGCAATCTCGCCGTCGATGACATTCCGCTGGCCGGCCTGGCCAAGCGCGAGGAGCTGCTGTACCAGGTCGACTCGGCCGATCCGGTCAGACTCGATCGACGCTCGCAAGGTCTCTACCTGGTGCAGCGCATCCGCGACGAAGCACATCGCTTCGCCATCTCCTACCACCGCCGCCTCCGTGCGAAACAGACATCGCAAAGCACGCTCGACCGAATCAAAGGCATCGGCCCCAGGCGAAAGAAAGCTCTGCTGAGAAAGTTCGGTTCCCTGCAAGCCCTGCGAGAAGCCGACGTCACCGACATCGCCTCAACCCCAGGCATGACCCAGAGTCTCGCGGAACAGCTCAAGCTCGAGTTGTAGGTCGATCGACCCCAAGACCTCCCCCCAATGGGGGAGGTGTCACGAAGTGACGGAGGGGGCCCAGCGCCAATCCGCTCACGACTGGCCCCTATACACAAGCAAGAAGCAATCTACGAGGGTGTGTGTACATACGATGGCGATTCATCGGCTGCATGAAGGCGTGAGTCGCCAATGAGGAGCGAGACCCCCTCAGCCTTCGGCAGCTCCCCCTTGCAGAGACTGATGCATATCCTTCAAGTCCCCTCTCCCCCCTTGCGGGGGGAGATGTCACGGAGTGACAGAGGGGGGGTCGGCAGGCGACGACCAGATAGTGCCAACAGGCAGAGAACCCCCCTTCTCCCCCGCAAGGGGGGAGAAGGGGGGTTATGCATCAATCTCTTGCAGGGGGAGCGGGGACGGGAGTGCACTCCATGCGGTCTTGTCGCGTCCGCATGAACAGGCCTTCAGACCAACCGCGACGCCTGAGGAATCACATCCATCCCGGCGTAGACCGCCCGATCACCCAATTCTTCGGCGATTCTCAACAGCCGGTTGTACTTCGCGGTCCGCTCACCCCGAGCAGGAGCGCCCGTCTTGATCAGGCCGGCGTTCGTCGCCACCGCTAAATCAGCGATCGTCGTGTCCTCGGTCTCACCCGAGCGATGGCTGATGATCGCCGTCCATCCGGCATTCTGCGCCATCCGCACTGCCTGCAGCGTCTCCGACAGCGTGCCGATCTGATTAACCTTGATCAGGATGCTGTTCGCTGCACCGAGTTCGATGCCACGCTTCAGACGTTCCGGATTCGTCACCAGCAGGTCATCGCCGACCGTCTGCGCCAGGGAGCCGATCTCGGCGGTCAGCGCCTGCCAGCCTTCCCAATCGTCCTCGTCCATGCCATCTTCGATCGAGACAATCGGATAGCGCTCGCACCAGTCACGCCAGAGCGCCACCATGTCGGCGCTACTTAGTGACCGCCCCTCGGAGTGCAGTTCATATCGTCCGTTCGACCAGAGTTCGCTGGCAGCAGGATCCAGGGCGATGGCGATGTCCCGCCCTGGTTCGTATCCCGAAGTGCGGATCGCGCTGATGATCAGATCAAGCGCCGACTCATTGCTCGGCAACGACGGCGCGAAACCACCCTCATCGCCAAGTCCCGTCGCCAACCCCTGAGAGCGCAGCTCGGCCGCGAGTGAGTGATACACCTCGACGACCATCTGCAAACCACGTGCGATCGACTCAGCGCCAATCGGCGCAACCATGAACTCCTGAAAATCGGCGCCGTCATCGGCATGCGCGCCGCCATTCAGGATGTTTGCCAATGGGACGGGCAAGACGACGGCTCCATCACCGCCGATGGATCGATATAGAGGCGTTCCGAACGCGGCGGCAGCCGCTTTGGCCGAGGCCATCGAAACCGCCAGAGTGGCATTCGCGCCAAGACGACCCTTTTGCGCCGTGCCGTCAAGCGCGATCAGCGCGTCATCGATTGCCGATTGTTCTGAGGCGTCGTGACCGTGCAGCGCTTCATTGATCTCGTCGTTGACCGAAGCCACCGCATCCTGAACGCCGCGACCGAGATAGCGGGCGGCATCACCGTCGCGGCGCTCGACTGCCTCGTGCGATCCGGTGCTCGCACCCGACGGCACGGCAGCACGGCCCAACGCGCCGCCATCGAGGACGACATCGGCTTCCACGGTTGGGTTGCCGCGAGAGTCGAGAATCTCGCGCGCACGGATGGATTCGATCCTGGTAGAAGCCACACTCGCCTCCGGTCAGACTCGGATGCGCCGACTGGATTAGCTAGCTGGCGCGGGGATGAGCCCGATCGTAAACATCACGCAGGTGTTCGTCGGTGAGTTGTGTGTAGAGCTGGGTCGTCGAGATGTTGGCGTGACCCATGAGCTCCTGGACATTGCGAAGCGGCGCTGAGCCGCGCAACAAGTGAGTGGCAAAGCTGTGACGCAGCGTGTGCGGCGTGACGCCGGAGATTCCAGCTTCCTGCGCGTAGTTCTTGATGATCAGCCAGACACCCTGGCGTGTCAGACGCTCGCCGCGCCTGTTGATGAACAACGCCACTTCACGCCGACCGCGGGCCAGCTTTGGTCGCGCCTCTTGCAGATAATGATGCAGTGCGGAGACAGCGGCAGAGTGAATCGGAATCAACCGCTCACGCCGACCCTTGCCCACGCAACGCACCGACGCTCGCTGTCCCTGGAGTTCAATCGACGACAGGTCAAGCGAAACAAACTCCGACACACGCATGCCGGTCGCATAGAGCATCTCCAACATTGCCTGGTCGCGAGCCGCCTCCGGCGTGTCCCAACGGCCTGGCTGCTCAAGCAGTGCGTCGACCTCCTGGATCGTCAGCGTGCGCGGCAGACTGCGACCGACACGCGGCGACGAGAGCTGTTCCGCCGGATTGACATCGATCCGACCCTCGCCGTGGAGATAGCTGAACAGGCTCTTGACCGCAGCGACCTTCCGCGCCACGGTCGCGGCGGCGTACTGCTGTTCACGTAGGTGGACGATGTACTCCTGGAGCTGCTCCGCATCGATCTCTTCGATTGGAGTCACGCTCGCAGCGTCGTCATCCGGCTTCGACTGATGTTCGACGAAATAGGCCCGAAGCTGGGCCAAATCGTTGCGATAGGCGGAGATGGTATTCGCCGAGGCGCCTCGCTCCGCCGCCATGTAGGTCAGGAACTGCTGAATTTCGTGTTCCATATTGCCGCGTCGCCTCTTTCATGCTCGCCATCGTGGTAGGAGTTGCGGCGCCGATAACAGGCATCGGCGCTGGATCCGCTCTAGCAAGCCGCTCAGTGACAACGCGTGGGTGATCGGTAATGGCAGTTATCAGTTATTCCACGTAACGTTCAGACAACAGAATCCGCCGTTATCCGCCGACAGAACTTCCCGCGATAACCCCTGAGATAACCCCTGAGAAAACCTAAGCCCGTGCCCTCATCTACCTCCCCCGATTCCGATACCACCCAGTTCGCCCAACTGCTGACACAACCTCGCCATGAGCGCCTTCGCGCCTGGTGGGAATCCGGCTCGGGCGGCGCCATGGTCTACAGCGAACTGCGCCGCGTCCCGGCGAACCACTGGGCCGATGCGCTCGAGCAAATGGCCGAAGACGACGGACCAGAACCGGTTCCACCACCCGACCGGCCGCCGGCGCGGGTCGTCGATCTGCCCGAAGTGCTTGCCCTGCGCGCGCTACTCATGGACCGTCGCGTCGCGTTCGACACGGTGGAACGATGGATCCGGGCGCTGACCCAGACCACAAGGATGCTCGACTACGAACGGCCACTGATCTGGAACGCAAACCATGTCGCTACTCGCCTGGCGGAAATCGCCAACGGCGGCGAAGGCAGCACGTGGTCGACGCTGGAAGTCGTGCGAGAACTATGGGACTGGCATCCCGACCGCCCGTACATCGAATCCCAGAGTGATCGCTTGCTGCTCTGGTTGGAGGCGCTGCTCGCATCACGTGATCAGGGATCGTCGAAGCCATGACTGCCGACCCTGCTGATGCTCCGGGTCCGCCCCGTCAGCGGATCTCGCCGATCACATTCCCGTCCGAGACGCCTACATTGGCCAAGCCACGCGACGATGAGCCACAAGTACGCCGCGACGCGTTTCGCGAGACCTCATTCGCATTGCCGCTCGATCTTCGCTGGCTTAACGACGCCTTCACCTTGCAGCGCAAGGTCGTCGAGCAGTCTTATGGCTCCTCATTCCGCAACCGACGTTATGCCTCTGCGCTCATCTTCTGGTCCCGCGTCTACAGCGCCGGACTCGAGGCACGAGGGCTGACGGCGAGGGCATCCTACTCCGCCGCGTTGCCGCTCTTGAAAGCAATGATGGAATGGCTGGGCGCAGAACAAGCCGTGGTCGGCGACGAACAGGTTGAGTTCGAGGATTGGCTGCGGGACGCCTGGTCAAACAACCAGGAACATCACGCCACCGAGGTCGGAATGGGCCAATACATGGCAGGGCAGCAGATCGCCATGGCACCTGAGACCGCCGACGCCTATCGAGCCGTCTCGGAATTGTCGCGATCACACTTCGGCGCCTCAGCCCTGCTCAGCGCCGACGGATCTCACGACAAGCGCTTTCTCGTCAACTGGTCCGACGAGGCGTTTCATCTCGGCTGGGCTCAGCTACTGATCGGCTGGCAGATCGTGATCCAGGATCGGCAGTGCCGCTTCGCCGTCGGCAGTGGCCTCTTCGGTGTCGAGTCCGAAGATCGGCAGGAGTACCAGCGCCTGCACCGCCAGACTCAGTCGCTCCTCGAAGACGCCAGGCGCTGCAAAGCAACCTGGATCATCGACAACGGACGCCAAAGGCTTCTGATCGACAACTATCGTCGCCAACCCTCGGGAGCGCCAAAGCGGATACTGCTGTAGAACGAGACGCGATCGACAACGAGTCTGCGTTGCGCACTCCACAACAGAGAAGCTGTGTAGCGCAGGTCCACTGCTTGCCACCCCAGATGAACGCTCCCGATGCCGGGCGATATCCCGGCCGAGAAGAGTCGGGAGGATTGGGCTTTACAAAGGCGTCAGGAAACTGCGCTCGGGTTCCAGCACTCCGTAGGCATCGAGTTGTCGCTGCCAATCTCTGGGCGAAGGAAGCACGGAGCGAAATCGGCGCACGTCGACAGTGTGTTCTGGGTTGGACATAGGCGCTGTATTGCATCCACTGAGGTTGAGCGCACCGCCTCGCTCTGCGATCCTGCGAATGAACTCATCGCCCCACACAATCATTCAGGAGATCTTCGTGACGACGAAAATTGGCATCAACGGCTTCGGCCGCATCGGTCGGCAGGTGCTCAAAGGCATGCTCGACTTTCACGGCGATGATCTCGAAGTCGTCGCGATCAACGACCTGACCGATTCCGAAACCAACGCCCACCTGTTTAAGTACGACACCAACTACGGCCGCTACCCCGGCGAGGTCGATGTCGTCGATGGCGACCTCGTGATCGACGGTCAGCGCATCGCCGTCATCTCTGAGCGCGACCCGGGACAGATTCCCTGGGGCGACCACGGCGTGGAAATCGTCGTCGAGAGCACCGGCATCTTCACCGACGCGACCAGGGCCGCCGGGCACCTCAACCACGGGCCGTCCAAGGTCGTCATATCTGCGCCGGCCAAGAACGAGGACCTGACCATCGTGCTCGGCGTCAACGACGACGCCTATGATCCGGCATCACACCACGTGGTCTCCAACGCCTCCTGCACGACCAACTGCCTGGCGCCGATGGCCAAGGTGCTCGATGACACCGTCGGCATCAAGAGCGGGATCATGTCGACGATCCACGCCTACACCAACGACCAGGCGATCCTCGATACCGTCCACAGCGACCTGCGTCGCGCCCGCGCCGCAGGGATGAACATCATTCCGACCACAACCGGCGCAGCCAAGGCCGTCGGACTTGTCCTGCCGCACCTCAACGGCAAGCTCAACGGCATGGCCTACCGCGTCCCGACCAGCACCGTCTCCGTCGTCGACCTCGTGATCGACGCCGAGCGCGCAACAGACGCCGAAGAGATCAACGCCGCCTTCGAAAAGGCCGCCAACGAACTCGAGTCGCCATTGCACGGCATCATCGAGTACGAGACTGACCCGCTGGTCAGCAGCGACTTCAAAGGCTCGCCCTCCTCGTCGATCATCGACGCCCTCTCAACCATGGTGCTCGAAGGCACCCAGGTGAAAGTCGTCAGCTGGTACGACAACGAGTGGGGCTACAGTGTCCGCGTCGGCGACCTCTGCGTCCGCATGGCCGAGGCCGGTCTCTCGTAGGCGTTAGCTTGTGGTAAGCGGCCAGTAGGGGCAGCCCTTGTGGCTGCCCTTCCCCGCGACGGAGGCACGCAGCCGATGGCGATGTTTGATGCCCTAAGCGGCAAACTGCAAGGCGTCTTCGCGACGCTCGGTCGTCGCGGTGCGATCTCAGAGAAAGATCTTGAGGCAGCGCTGCGCGAGGTCCGTCTCGCGCTGCTCGAGGCCGACGTCAACTACAAAGTCGTACGCGACTACATCAAGGCCGTCCGCGGACGAGCCAACACCGAAGAGGTGATGCGCTCACCGACACCGCTCAATCGCGTCGTCGAGATCATCAATGAAGAACTGGTCGCCTTGCTTGGCACGGAATCGCCCAGCCTGCAGCGAGCCTCGCAGGGACCGACCGTCATTCTGATGGTCGGACTCCAGGGTTCCGGCAAAACGACTACCTCAGCCAAACTCGCACTCCGTGCCAAGAAAGCCGGCGACCGTCCGCTGTTGATCGCCGCCGATGTCTATCGTCCTGCTGCAATCGACCAGCTCCAGGCGCTGGGCAAACAGCTCGACATTGAAGTCTTCGAACTTGGCGCAGACGAGAAACCGGTCAAGATCGTCGAACAAGGACTTGAGCGCGCTGCAACGCTTGGCGCCGGAACCGTCATCGTCGACACCGCCGGCCGATTGCACATCGACGAAGACATGATGTCCGAGATCACCCAGCTGCGTGACCGCTTCAAGCCGACCGAGGTGCTGCTGGTCGCCGACGCCATGTCCGGACAGGACGCCGTCAATGCGGCCGCATCGTTCGACGAGGCGGTTGGAATCACGGGTGTCGTCTTGTCCAAGATGGACGGCGACGCTCGCGGCGGCGCGGCGCTCTCGATTCGCGCAGTCACCGGCGCGCCAATCAAGTTCCTGGGCGTCGGAGAGCGGCCCGATGCGATCGAGCAGTTCCATCCGGACCGTCTGGCCGGGCGCATCCTCGGTCGCGGTGACATGTCCACCTTGGTTGAGCGCGCTCAGGAAGAGTTTGGCGACCAAGACTCGAAGGTGTGGCGACGCCGTCTCCAGGACGGCGAGTTTGACCTCAACGACTTTATCGAACAGATCAGCAAAGTCCGCCAGATGGGGCCCATTTCGCAGATCGTCAACATGGTGCCCGGGCTGAACTCGATCAAAGACAAGATCAACGTCGACGAGATCGACGACGACTTCTTCAAGCAGTTCGAGGCGATCGTGTTCTCGATGACGCCGGAAGAGCGTCGCAAGCCGGAGACGATTAACGGATCCCGACGGCGGCGGATCGCCAAGGGCAGCGGCACGTCGCCGCAGGAAGTGAACCAGTTGCTGAACCAGTTCAAACAGGCCAAGGGCATCATGAAGGACCTGGCCTCGGGCAAGGTGCCGGGCATGCCCGGCGTGCGCACGGCGACGGGTCGTCGCTGACACGACAGCGCAAATCGCCCAATGCGTCTACGCTGGATCGATACGGACCGAGGAAGATCAGGCAGAGCAGAACACATGCTGAAAATTCGACTCGCCCGGCACGGGCGCAAGGGACGGCCCTTCTACCGCGTAGTTGTTCAGGATTCGCGTAAGCCACGCGACGGGCGATTCGTCGAGAGTCTGGGCCATTACGACCCGTTGACCGAGCCGGCGACCTTCGAGATCGACAACGAACGCGCGAAGCACTGGCTGTCGCATGGCGCAAAGCCCACCGAGACCGTGCATCACTTCCTGGCCAAAGAAGGCCTGATTGAGCCGTGGAAGGCCAAGCCCCGTAGCAAGCGGGCCGACGCCAAGAAAGCCGCTGCCGCAGCGGCTGCCGCCGAATAACGCGCAAGCCCGACTACAACACAGGGACTCTGATGGAAGATCTGATCGAATACGTCGCCAAATGGATGGTCGACGATCCCGACGCCGTCAGCGTTGAGCGCACGCAAAACGGCGACCACGTCGCAATCCAGCTTAATGTCCACGAGGACGACATGGGCCGAATCATTGGCCGTGAAGGTCGTCTCGCAATGGCGATGCGCACGCTGCTGTCCGTTGCCGGACATGCTCGCGCTGTAGACACGTCGCTCGACATCCGCTGACCGACAAATGGCGCTCCGCCTCGGACGCAACGCTCCAGAGGATCGCATGCCACGCGACGGCTTCCGCGCCGTTGGCGTGATCGAGCGGCCGCGTGGACTCAAGGGCGAAGTCAAAGCGTTACCGCTGACCGATTTCCCTGAGCGGTTCGATCCCGGCGCTCGCGTGTTCATCGCCGGAGAGCCTCGCCAGGTTGAACACAGCAACTGGCAAAAGGACCGTGTCTACCTGTTCATCAATGGCGTCACCGATCGCGACGCAGCCGAAACGCTGCGCGGCGAACTGATCGAAGTGCCCGAGGAAGAACGGCCCCGCACCGATGAACCGTTCTGGTACGTCGACGAAATCGAGGGCCTGCGCGTGCTCGCCGATGACGGGCAAGAGCTGGGAACCATCCGCGAGGTCCTGCAGACCGGGGCAAACGACGTGTACATCGTCGACCGAGGCGAGCAGCGCGATCTGCTGGTTCCAGCCCTGCGCGACGTCATAGTCAACGTCGACACCGCTGCCGGAACGATGGCCGTTGACCTTCCCGACGGCTTGCTGCCCGACGATGAACCGGTTGATTGAATGGCCAAGCGTTACGGCTGTACGCTGAGGGTGTTCGGCTACTGCGTGGGGATATAGCTCAGCTGGGAGAGCGCGTCGTTCGCAACGACGAGGCCGGGGGTTCGAGTCCCCCTATCTCCACCAGGCACAGCGGCTGGTGACGAGACTGAACGATTTCGCCTGTTCCGCCACTCCTTCCGTCATACCCGCGCTTGCCGCGGGTATCTCGACGAGACGACGACTACTCACAGGAACCGGACAAGTGGCCAACCACCCCCAGAGCAGTTCGCAGAACTTCGCCAGCGGCACGATCTGGACGGGTGACTGCCTCGAAATCATGCGAGGCATGAACTCCGAGACCGTCGACCTGATCTACCTCGATCCGCCGTTCAACTCGAACGCCAACTACGCGGCGCCGATCGGCTCGGCCGCCGCCGGCGCCGCGTTCAAGGACACCTGGTCGCTCTCCGATGTCGACGCCGAGTGGATCAACCTGATTGAGCAGAAACACCCCACCGTGCATCGCGTGCTGCTAGCCGCGATGACCGACTCGGACAAGTCCTACTTGGCCTACATGGCGGCCCGCCTGTTGGAGATGCCCCGCCTGCTCAAGCCCACAGGCTCCATCTACCTGCACTGCGACCCGACCATGAGCCACTATCTCAAGCTGCTCATGGACGCCGTGTTCGGGCGGGTGCAGTTTCAGAACCACATTACGTGGAAGCGAACGACTGCACACAACGACTCGCGACGCTTCGGCCGTGTCGAAGATCACATCCTTTTCTTCACGAAGGGCAATACCTGGACGTGGAACCAGCCCTTCCAGCCTTATGACGAACGCTACATCGCGCGATTCAGCAGAACAGATCCAGGTGGCCGCAAGTGGTCGGACGACAATCTCACAGCCAAGGGGCTCTCCGGCGGTGGCTACGAGTACGAGTACAAGGGAAGTCGGTCCCTCTGGCGCGTCCCGATTGAGACGATGCGCGAGCTCGACGCCAACGGCTACCTGCACTTCACGAGCAAGGGCGGCATCCGCCGGAAGCGCTACCTCGACGAGATGCAAGGCAGACCGGCACAGTCTGTGTGGGAAGACATTTCCCCCATCAATTCGCAGGCGAAGGAGCGCATGGGCTATCCGACGCAGAAGCCTTTGGCTCTGCTCAACCGGATAATCGAAGCATCGTCGAATCCCGGCGACATGGTGCTTGACCCATTCTGCGGTTGCGCCACGACGATGGTTTCCGCTGACCGCTTGGAACGCCAATGGGTCGGCATCGACCTGTCGGCCAAGGCGGCCGAACTGGTCGTCGAGCGCGTCGAGGCCGACCAGGGCCTGTGGCGCAACATCGTGCACCGCGAGGACATCCCCCAGCGCACCGACCTGGGGCCGCTGCCCGCATACAACTCGGCGGCCAACAAGCAGCAGCTATACGGTCAGCAGGGCGGTGACTGCGCCGGCTGCGGCACACACTTCCAGCCCCAACACCTGACAGTCGACCACATCATCGCCCAGTCCAAAGGCGGTACCGACCACATCCAGAACCTCCAGCTCCTCTGCGGCCACTGCAACAGCATCAAAGGAGACCGCGGAATGGAGTACCTAAAGTCGAAGCTGCAACTGGCGAGCTAGGCGAGCCGCTCCCGGCGCGGGGGACGGGACTGGGAAGGGACGCAGGTCATATGCCGCACGAGTCTCTGGATTTCGTTAAGGCCCTCCGCAAGAGTTTTCAGAATGACACGGTGCTGCAGCCCTTTTGGGGAAATCTACCTCGCCTGAAGCGGTCGTGAGGAGGTCACAATCGATGCACTGCGTTGGCCAGCCCCCTTGTTCGTCCCTGACTGTCTACGACCTTCCTCGTCAGATGTCGTGGCGGACCAAAGGTTGTCCAGCTATGAGCGTGATTACGTCATGGTTGAGGTGATTGGCCCCTCGTCGGTTCTAGGGGTGTATGTCCGAGCCGCGAAGCTCTCTACGCAAGCTAAGGAACGCGAGGGCGTCGAGCTGATGTGGTCGAAGCGCTCATATCGCTGGCGCTGCCGTCTTTGGTTCATGTGGCAGGAACACGTCCGCGACATCTGGGACTTCGTCAAGAAGCCTATGATCGTCACCGGGATCGCAATCTATCCGTTGATCCAAAGCTTGCACATCTTCGGAGCGATCTAAGCCATCCGGCCCCTTTGGCTGGCGTGGTAAACCCCGCCGGCGAGGTGTATGCGTCGGTCGAGGCGTTCGGCCCCGGCGATGTCGCGTCGGTCACCAGGACACTCCCGGCTCTGTCTCACCGTGCGGCCTCCACCCCCAATGTCACGTCCGACACCCACAGCCAACCCCGACAGAACATTCGTCCGCATACAATCAATCGCGCCCAATCGACACCCCACGTCCGAAAGCGACCCCGATGACCACGCACCAGCCCCCCGCACAGACCCGCCCCCAATACTCCACGTTCGTCCCCGCTCGCGCATATCCGCACAGGATCGCACAGGATCGCACAGGATCGAACAAAATCGAACAAGATCGAACAAAATCCTTCCAACCGAACCTGTCCAAGACCTTCCAAAATCTTCCAAACCTAACCACCTCCAACCACCCCTAACCGCACGATCTGCAGCAATACGCTAGAGATCGTCGTCGGCATTCCTTTTCTGGCCAGGAGAAAAAAACTCGGTCAACCACCCGCCGGACCCAAACACCTCATGCTTCCCTCGATACCAATGAGAAGCTTTCGAGGGAGGTTGCCTGTGATCGTTCCTGTTGCTGTCTCACCCTGCCGATTCGTTAGCCTGTGTCAGGACGGTCGCGCCTATAGTGCGCTTGAGCGTGAATGCCATACGTCCGAGCGACACGAAGGGAAGCAACGGTGTCAACTTCTGCAGACTTTTCCGAGCTGCCTGGTCGACTGATCGTGGTCGAGGGCATCGATGGTTCCGGCAAGAGCACCCAGCTCGACTTGCTGCACAAGTGGCTGCGCAGCGAGGGATACGTCACTGTCTTCACCGAGTGGAACTCGTCGCCCATCGTTCGCGATACGACCAAGCGGGGCAAGCGCAAGCAGTTGCTCACCCCGATGTCGTTCAGCCTGGTTCACGCCGCCGATTTCGCCAGCCGGACGCACGAGCAGATTCTGCCCGCATTACAGGCAGGCGTGATCGTCCTCGCCGATCGCTATGTCTACACGGCGTTTGCGCGTGACGCCGCGCGAGGCGTCAACCGCAAGTGGGTGCGCGATTTGTACTCATTCGCGCCGCCGCCCAATCTGGCGCTCTATTTCCATGTGTCGCTCGACGAGTCGATCCGACGCATCGCCGCTGCGCGCGCTGAAATCAAGTTCTACGAAGCGGGCATGGACCTCGGGCTGTCCGATGATGTGCATGAGTCGTTCCGCCTGTTCCAAGGCAGAATCCTGGAGGAATACGAGGCGCTGTGCGAGGAGTTCGACATCACTCGAGTCGATGCCTCAGAATCGCTGGTCAACCAGCAAGTGCTGGTACGCAAACTGGTCGAACCATTGCTTGAGGGCATGCCCAAGCGCGAGGTTTCCAATGTGCCGGCGCACATTCAGACTGGATACGCCGTGCTGGCCGCAGGAGGTGGCCTGTGACAGAGGTCAAGTTCTACGGCGAACCGCCGCCAGGCATCGAACAGGACTGGCTGCCCGGTCGGTTGATCGTGATCGAGGGCACCGACGGCGTCGGCCGCTCCACAATCATCTCCATTCTGCGCGACTACCTGGAAGCGCAGGGCTGGGGTGTGGTCGACAGCGGCCTGCGACGTTCGCCGTTGGTCGGTCCCGGCATCGATGATGCGAAGCAGGGCCACACGCTCGACCCAATCACGCTGAACTTGTTCTACGCGACCGACTTTTGGGACCGCTTTGAACGGATTATGTTACCGGCGCTGCAGGCCGGCATGGTCGTCCTCGCCGACCGCTACATCTTCTCACTCATGGCTCGGGCAGTGGTTCGTGGGGCCTCACGTGATTGGCTGGAGCAGATCTACGGGTTTGCGCTCATTCCCGACCAGGTGATCTATCTCGACATTGACGCCGAAGACCTAGTGCTCCGAGTGCTGGAGCGCGGGTTCGACTTCTGGGAATCGGGCGGCGACTATCTGCACGACCGCAGCATCTACGACGGTTTCATGCAGCACCAGCGCGAGCAACTGCAAGAAATGTCGGCGATGGCGGAGCGATACGAGTGGGATGTGGTGGACGCCCGAGGGACCATCGAAGAGGTGTTTGAGCAGGTCCGTCGAGCCGTACTGCCAACCGTCGAAGTGATGCCGTAGGACGGTTCCCGACAGCAGAATTCCCGCTCGCGGAGTGTATGCTGATTCAGCTATCGCGCCGAGGTAGCTCAGTTGGTAGAGCACACGACTGAAAATCGTGGTGTCGGCAGTTCGACTCTGCCCCTCGGCACCAAGCCTCTACGCTTCACTCCTGCGAAATCAACGCGTCTGCCAGGTACTCGACCACGTGCCGTGGTTCATGGTCGGTGAAGTGACCGATCTGCTGCCGGCACGAGACTCCGGTGATCGCGACTGGAGTGTCTGCCGCTGCTTCCAATGCCGGGAAGAGCCGCAGCGCGCCCATGCGTTGCGACATCTCGTAGTGTTCGGCCTCGAAGCCAAACGACCCGGCCATCCCGCAGCAACCACTATCGATTGCCTGTGGCTTGAATCCCGCTCGGTCGAGCACGTCAAGTGTTTGCTCAAATCCGGCCAACGCCTTCTGATGGCAGTGCGTATGCAACATCAGCGGCCCGCAGTCGCCGATGAATATCCGAGGCGCGTCTTCTGCGTCAAGTTCTCGGGCCAGCCACTCATCGAAGAGCAGGGCTTGCGACGCCACGAGCGAGGCGGACTCACTGCGAAGCAACAGCGGATACTCGTCCCGCAATGTCAGCAGGCATGACGGTTCGGTACCAACGATCGGCAATCCCGCATCGGCATAGGACAGCAACGCGGCGACGTTACATTCCGCCAGATCGCGGGCGTCGTCGAGCAGTCCCTTAGAGATCGAGGGGCGGCCGCAACATGCGCGATTCTCAATCCTGATCACCCGATATCCCAGGGCTTCAATGATTCGCGTCGCCGCGATTCCAACTTCGGGATGGACGAAGTTGGTGAACGTGTCGTCGTAGAGGACAACATCGCCACGAGTGGCGATTGGCGAGGATCGCCGTGCGAACCAGCGAGCGAACGACTGTCTGGCCAACGACGGCACAGGCCGCTGAGGATGCACGCCCACCCGTCCCAGGACATGTCTAGCTACCTGCGTCGAGCCGATGAAGTTGGCGATCCTTGGCGCCAGCGACCCGAGTCGCAACAGCGTCGCGATGTTGGCAAACGCTCGATCTCTGAGAGGCGCACCGTGCGTTTGATGTCGATGGGCCAGCACTTCGTACTTAATCTTGGCCAGGTCGACGCCCGACGGACACTCCGCTTTGCAGGCTTTGCACTCGACGCAGAGATCAAGCGCGTCATGCAGCCGGTCGCCCGACAGCTCCTCGAGCGGCATGGCGCCGTTCAGCACCTGACGCAGCAGGTTGGCCCGTCCACGAGTCGAGTGTTCTTCGTCCTGTGTCACCTGGAACGAGGGACACATGCCCCCGTCGAACTTGCGGCAAGCGCCCTGTCCGTTGCACATCTCGACTGCACGGGCGAGTCCGCCCTCGGAGGAGAAGTCGAGCCACCCCGATGGATCAGCATTGACTGTCTCAGGACTCAGGCGCAGGTTGTCGCGGAAGGGCGGCGTGTCGATGATCTTGCCGGGATTGAGCAGACCGTCAGGATCGAAGACCTGCTTGGCCTCGCGGAACGCGTCGACCAACTGCGGTCCGAACATCTTCTCCATGAATGCGCCGCGCACGATCCCGTCGCCGTGTTCACCGGAAAGCGAACCGCCGAACGAGACCACGAGATCGGCAATCTCCGATGCCAGCGCCTCGGTCTGTTCCAGGCCGTGTTGGTCCTTGACATTGACCACGGGCCGGATGTGCAGGCAGCCAGCCGCCGCGTGTCCGTAGTAGCCGGCTCGCAGCCCGCGTGCTCGGACGGCGGCATCGAATTGTGCGACGAATTCCGGCAAGCGTTCGGGCGGCACTGCGGTGTCTTCAACAAACGCGCCTGGTTTGGGATCGCCGTGCATGGACATCAGCAGGCCCAACCCTACTTGTCGCATCTGCCACATCTTCGCCTGCGCAGCGGCATCGGTCTCGGTCACATGGGCGTAGCCCATGGCCTGCGATCTGAGGTCGGACTCAATCGTTCGTAACTGATCATGCAGATCACCGTCGGTCTCGGCAAAGCACTCGATCAGCAGAATCGCGCCGGGTTCTCCGACGACGAACTCGGCCAGCGGCGCGTAGCCGACGCTCGATCGGCAGCGCTCGATGATGATGTCGTCAACCAGCTCAATCGCCGCCGGCCTGTGAGCATTCGCTGTGACGGTCGCTTCGGCAGCTTCGATCAACGTGTGGAAGTGGGCGGCCAGAATTCCGCGCCGCCTCGGAAGCGGAGCAAGCTGGACCGTGGCCTCGGTCACGACGGCAAGAGTCCCCTCAGATCCGACGACCATGTTGGAAAGATTGACGCCCTTCGGATCGAGCAGCGTGTCCAGGTTGTAGCCCGATACCCGTCTGGGAATGTCGGGGAATCGCTCACCGATTTCCGCTCGCTCGCGCTCAGCGAGTTCGCGTAGGTCGCGGTACAGTCGACCTTCGCGTCCACCCGAGTCAATCAGAGCCCGCAGCCGGCGCTCGTCGACGTGATCGAAGCGCAGGTTGGCGCCGTCGGACAGCACCACGTCGACTGATTCGACGACGTCAATCGTCTTGCCGTAGAGACCACTGTGTGTGCCGCACGAGTTGTTGCCGATCCCGCCGCCGATCGTGGCACGATTCGCGGTTGACGGGTCAATGGGGTAGTGCAATCCGAACCTTCGGGCTCCCTTGTTCAGCTCCGACAGCACCAACCCCGGCTGAACCCGCGCAGTGCGGGCGTCGGCATCGATGTGCAACACCGAGTTCATGTGCCGGGTGAAGTCCAGCACGACGGCGTGATTGACACCCTGTCCGGCGAGGCTGGTGCCGCCGCCGCGCGGCAAGACCGGTACGCCGTGCGTACGCGCAACGCCAACGGCAGCCGCGACATCAGCGGGCGATCTGGGAAAGACGACCGCGACCGGCTCCATCTCGTATAGCGAGGCATCGGTCGCGTAGAGCAGCCGGGACGGTCGGTCGATCAGGACATCCGAAGCATCCGACACCGCCTCCGCCAGGTCCGAGGCAAGTGCGGTCAACGCGTTGGGTCCGTTATTGAGCATTGCTCGGGCGCGGCGCACCGACGAAAAACTCGACGGGCTGCGTCCTTCGATGACAGATCTGAGCGGGACGTCGGTCGTCATTGCGGCAGGCTACTGTGCAGCCAATACGCCGCCTCGGATGGATCGTCCGCTGAGAGGATGGCGCTGCGCACGGCGACACCCCAGGCGCCGGCTTCGATCACCGATGGAGCGTTGTCAACGGTGATCCCGCCAATCGCATAGCAGGCGATGTTGCCCATCAGCGCGCGGATGTCCGACAGATGAGTCAACCCGGCGCCCACTCGACCCGGGTGCGAAGTCGTCTCGAAGACTGTGCCCACAATGGCGTAGTCCACTTCGTCGCCGAGGGCGACGTCTGCTTCTTGTGCATCATGCACAGAGCGGCCAAGGAGCAGGTACTGACCACGCGGCGTTTCGGCAATGGCGGGGAGGTGAAGACCAATCTCGACTGCTCGCGCGATGTCCGGGCGATTGTTGACCATCAGCACAGTCTGGGGCGGGACGCGGCGCTGGACGGCGCGGATCAGCGACATCACTTCGACGTCTCCCAGATCACGGTCCCGGATTTGCACCATCAGTCGACCGCCGACACCATTGGCTGCGCGGACGATCACGTCTGCCAGCGGTCGACCATTGGTTCCTTCTCGATCGGCGATCAGCATCAGACGGTGCAGAATCATGATTCACGCCTTTGGAAGTGCCAGGGGATCGCCCGTCGCTCGATCAGTACGACGGCCAGGAACAATAGATAGCTCAGCAGCGCAACGACGAATATTGCGCCGAACACCAGGTCAGTCCGAAACGATAGACGGGATTGTTCGAGGAAGATACCGAGCCCATCCGTTGCGCCGGCGAGCTCGCCAAAGATTGCGCCCAAGACTGCATAGATTGCCGCAATTCGTAGGCCAGTGAACAGGTCGGGCAATGCGGCGGGAATCTTGACGTAGCGATACGTCTGCCAGCGTGAGGAACCAAACGTACGCATCAGATCCAACGTCGGGCGCTCGGTCGAAGCCAGTCCGGCGGCGAAGCCGAGCACGATTGGCACGAAGGTGAAGAGGCCAATCACGATGATCTTGGGCAACACGCCGAAGCCAAACCAGACGATCATCAGCGGCGCAACGACCGGAATTGGCACTGTCTGCGAGGCGACGATGATCGGGTACACCGCACGTCGGAGCGGAGTCGACAGATCAAGCAGCAGGCCCAGCGCCAGCGCGCAAACGATGCTGATGGCAAATCCCGCCGCGACCTCCGACATGGTGACCAGCGCATGCGCCCAGATGGCGCCGGCCGACTCAACACTCTCCCGCACTATCCGGATCGGTCCGGGCAGCACCTGGGGCCGGATGTCGGAGAGCCAGACGTAGATCTGCCAGCCGGAGAGCACGAAGAGCGTAAACGTCACCGGCGCGACCACGTCGAAGAGCCATCCGCGCAACCTGGGGAGACTGATGACCCACCTCATCATGAGTCGATGCCAACGGTCTCGGTTTCATGGCGTAACACGTCGATCAACCGATGCGCGGCCTCGGTCTCGGCGGCACGTGCGGTGCGCGGACGCGGCAAATCAACCTCGAGCACGTTGGTGATCCGGCCCGGTCGTGGCGACATGACGTAAACACGATCCGATAACGCCACCGCTTCGTGTGGGTCGTGCGTGACCAGCAGCGCAGAACCGCCGATCCGATTCCAGGTCTCTGCAAGCCATGTCTGGAGTTGTCCACGGGTGATGGCGTCGAGCGCGCCGAACGGCTCGTCCAGCAACAGAAACGGACGGCCGAGCAGGTATGTGCGCAGGAAACTGGCTCGCTGACGCATGCCGCCCGAGAGTTCATGCGGCCGTCGATGTTCAAATCCGCCCAATCCGAACTGAGGAAACATCTCGGCAGCGCGGGCTCGAGCATCAGCGCGATTCATGCCCTGAACTTCGAGTCCCAGCGACACGTTCTCAAGCACCGTGCGCCAGGGAAAGAGCATGTCCTGCTGCGGCATGTAACCGAACCGCTTGAGCCGCTCCTCCGCTGGCGGCGATGCGCCATCGACCAGGATGCGTCCCGCGTCCACATCGTCCAGTCCGGCAATCAGGTTGAGCAACGTTGTCTTGCCGCAGCCGGACGGCCCAACCAGGGCAGCAAACTCGCCATCGCCCACGGTCAGCGACACGCCGCTCAACGCGACGACTGCTCCTTCATCAGAGCCGTAGCGCTTGCCAACTCCCTCGACCTCCAGCACCGAGCGCCGCTACTCTCGCGCCGCTGCGATGATCTCAGTGTCGAAGTGCGCCGACCAATCCGGTTCCGATTCCAGCGGATCTCCGTCCCCGTCGGTGAGCAGTCCATTCTCGTAGAGCCATCCGGGATAGCCGGACCACTGCGCCAGCGTTTGCGTGCCCCATCGACCGTCGGCGGCCCGGTAGTACTCGTCCGCCAACAGCTGAGCTGACGCATAGACGAGGTCCTGGTCCGGGAACGCGTCTTCGCCTGCAGCCTCGATCAGCAGACGTCCCGCTTCGTCAGGATCCTCGAGGGCGAACTCGTACCCGCGCAGCGTGGCTCGCATGAATCGGATCAGAGCGTCTTCCTTCTCATCGAGCGCTTCTCCGGACGTGACGAGCAACACGGCCGGGCGGTCGGGCACTCCGAAGTCGGAGTGTCGCCAGGTCCGGTACTTGATGCCCTGTCGATCCCAGTCGAGACCTTCCCAGGTGACAAAGATCTCCACTGCATGCACTCGGCCGGCCAAGAGCGCTTCGTAGGCTCCGGTGTCGAGGACCACCAGATCGGCGGTGCCTTCGCCGCCATCGGCCTGGATCACGGTGCGCCACTGAGGGAGCTCATAAGGCAGCCCCCACCCGGCGTAGAGCTTGCCGTCCATATCCCGCAGACGCCTCACCGGTCCGTCCTCGAGGACGGCAATCTCTGTCGGACTCTTCTGCAGCACGGCGGCGATGCTGACCACGTCAAGTCCCTGAGCTCGTGAGAAGGGCACGACCGTGGCGAAGGAGAAGGCAACGTCAGCTACTCCTTCGGCGACCAGTAGATCGCCTGACGTGCCGCTGTATGGCAGAATCTCGACTTCAACTCCTTCTTCCTCATACCAGCCCTCTGCCAGGGCGACGTACACGCCGGTGTGGTTAGTGTTCGGTGTCCAGTCAAGTTGGACGCGAATGAGCTCAGGGTCGTCTTCCCCACACCCCGCTACGAGCAAGGAGATGATCAGCAACGACGATGCGATGACAATTGCGAGTAGTCGGAATGGCACGGTTACTTTGCCTCCCCATTCACCCATGCGGAGTCGAAGAAGTTGTACTCAAGCTCCATCGCGGTGCGGAACTTGATCGCTTCCGAACCGGAATCATCGCCATGTTCATCCAGCAGTCGCTGAATGATGTCTACCTTCTCCTGGTAATCGGGACTGGCGTACATATTGATCCAGAAGCCGTACCTGTCGTCGTACGGTTGATCGGCGAGGCGCAGTCCTAGCCATCCATACAACTTGGCACAGGGCGCCATGGCTGCGAGATGCTCACCGACCGTTCCCAACGACGCCGTGGCCAGGAGAAAGTCGGTGTACTCGCGAGCGGCGGGCAGCGGCTGGACATCTTCGAGCGAGACGCCCAGCTCAGGAGCAGTCTTTTCATGCAACGTGCCCTCTGTCAGGATGCCCGACATCAGCTCGCCGAACTGGCGCCGCGTCGACCAATCCTGGGCGCGGACCGCCCCCCATGCGTATGAACGGGCATAGGCGTCGAGGTAGAAATGATCCTGCTGCGCGAAGAGTCCGTAGCGGGACTCGGACAGGGTGCCGTCGGCGAGGCCGACGATAAACGGATGCTCGAGACAGGCTTCGGCCAAGTCACGGTTTTCATCCCAGAGGCGTTGTGATAGCGGTTCGGACACAATCAGTCTCCTTGTCTCACTGGTTGATCGATGGATGGTTCACTTACGAAGTGTCAAGGGGCGAAATCATCCCCTCGGATGGTGATGACGCGTCGGCGTAGAACTTGCGTGGCATTCGGCCGGCGAGGAAGGCGTCGCGGCCGGCGCGAGCGGCGGCATTCATCGCTCGAGCCATCTGCACCGGATTGCGGGAGCGTGCTACTGCGGTGTTCATCAGCACGGCGTCGCAGCCGAGCTCGAAGGCGATCGCGACATCGGAAGCCGTGCCGACCCCGGCATCGACGATCACGGGCACGCTGGCTCGCTCCTTGATCAACTGAATGTTGTGCGGGTTGCGAATACCGAGACCGGAGCCAATCGGCGCACCCAGTGGCATCACGGCCGAGCAACCCACATCCTCGAGCTTGCGCGCTGTGACCGGATCGTCATTGGTGTACGGCAACACCTGGAATCCGCGACGCACAAGTTCTTGCGCGCCTTCGAGTAGTCCCTCGGTGTCGGGCAGGAGCGTCTCTTCGTCGGCAATCACTTCCAACTTGACCAGTGAGACACCGAGCGCCTCGCGCGCCAGTTCTGCGGTCAGGATGGCGTCGGGGGCCGTGAAACATCCGGCGGTGTTGGGCAGCAGTCCATAGCCGCGCTCCGTCAACAACGTGTACAGGTTTGTCGGGTCGGTACCATCGGCGGAGCCGACGTTGACTCGTCTCAGCGCCACCGTGACCAGCTCAGTGCCAGACGCCTTGAGCGAGTCCAGGAGCGTCTCTTGTGACGGATACCTGGCCGTCCCCAAGATGATCCGCGAGGACATCTCACGTCCGGCCAGCGTCCAGGTGTCGTGGTTGGCTACGTCCATAGTTGTGCTCTATCGCTATCCACCCTGTTTGGCCCCGACGATGTCGACTCGGTCGCCATCGGACAATGTGGTTTGCGCCCATTCACTGCGCGGCACGACCGACATGTTGATCGCGACTGCTATTCCCTGCTGCTCGGGGTCGTAACCGATCTCGCAGAGAGCTTCAGTTAGCTGTTCGTTGGACAGCGTTACGGCGTCCCCATTCAGGGACACTTGCAACGTTGTTTGCGGCTGGGTCATGTGGCCGCCTCCATGTTCATCGATAACTGTCCCAGCCGGTCGATGCCGTACGGCTTCAGCATGACTGGCACGTCTCCGGACTCGATCGCCTCGGCTATCCAGTGGGCGGTCGCGGGCGCAAGCAGGATTCCGTGCTGAAAGTGGCCGGTCGCGATCCAGAGTCCCCGCCGGCCTGCCGGTCCGATCACCGGCATGTGATCCGAGACGGCCGGGCGCAGACCGACGCTGTGCTCCTCGACTTCCAGTTCTCGAAGTCCAGGCAGCAGACCGTCGGCTCGATCGAGCAGTTCCTCGCGTGCCTCTACAGTCGGCTCAAGGTTCCAGCCAGCTTCGGGTTCCTTGGTTGAGGCGACAATCAGTTCGCCGTCGCGGCGTTGGGCCAGACTCACGGTCGTCGACCGAACGACACGGTCAATCACACGTGGACCACGCAATCGCAGCAGTTGTCCCTTGACCGGACCCACACCCGCAGGCGAGAGAGATGTGCCCGGCTGCCGGGAGGTGTCGACAATCTGATCACACCACGGTCCGGCGGTAAGCAGCACATTGCGGGCCTGGACTGGCGGAGTGTTCGTGTCTGGTTTCTGGCTGCGCACTTGGACGGTCCAGACGTCCTCAGACTCGTCAAACTCGCCGCCGATGGCTTCGTGCTCTGTAAGAACCGTGACGCGCGTCTGGTTGACTCCGCGCTTCAGCCGTTCGAGCAGCCGTCGTGGATCAACCTGAATGTCTTCGTCGATCCGTAATCCGCCGACCAGGCCGGCAGTTAGCTCAGGCTCAATCAGGAAGATTTCATTTGCTGCGACCCGCACGGACCTCAGTCCGAGTTGAATCCGTTTGTCATGCAGCGCCTGGAGCTGCTCGTCCTCATCTGCATCTCTCGCCACCCAGAGCGTGCCCTCCAGGCGATAGCCGGCGCTGCCCCGACCGATCGATTCGACCTTGGCGATGTACTCGGGATATCGGCGCAAGCTGTCCAGCTTGAGCGGGAAGATGTTGTCGTCTTCTCCGACCGGCAGAGAGGCTGTGCCGAGCAATCCGGCTGCGACCCGGCTGGCGTGTTGTCCCGGCTGATCGCGCTCGACTACGACCACTTTGTGTCCGCGTCGCGATAGCTCGAATGCGCAAGTGAGCCCAATGACGCCGCCACCAATGATCGCCACATCCCAGATACGTTCTTCGCTCATCCCGCTGCCTCCTGCTGGGCTTCGGCGCTGAACCGATCGATGCCGAACGGTTCAATCGGAGTTGGAACGTTGCCAGTCGTCATCAGGTCGGCCATCCATTGCGCGGTGCTTGGGGCGAGTAAGACGCCTCCGCGATAGTGTCCACCTGCAATGAAGATGCCCTCTGTGTCCGTTGGGCCAATGACGGGTTGGTGATCGGACACAGCCGGTCGCAGGCCCACGTCGATCTCGCTCACGTAGAGGTCATAGATTCCGGGCAGGATCTCGAAGGCGTAGCGGAGCAAATCGAGCGTGCCTCCGGCAGTTGGCTCCATGTTGAAGCCCTGTTCTTCCTCAGTCGCGCCAAGGAGTAGCTCACCTTCCGATCGCGGAACGATGTACACATCACTGTTGCGCAGCACGTGATTGATCATCGGCTGTCCGGTGAGATGCACAATCTGACCCTTGATCGGTCGCATACCGATTCGGGGCAACGGCGTGACCAAGCCGTCTTCCAGCCAGACTCCAGCGGCAAGCAACACCTGGTCCGCTTGCAACGTCCAGCTCTTGCCTTGCGATTCGATGGACAGTGCAATCCGACCGGCAGAACGCTCCACGGCACTGACCCCTGTCTGCTCGACCAACTCAACTCCAACAGCCAGGCAGGCCGCGCGCAGAGCCGTAGACAACAGCCGGCTGTTGACCTGGTGGTCTGTCTCGACGAGCAGGCCGCCGATGATTCGGGGTGACAGATACGGTTCGATGCCTCGGGTCTCGCGGCCGGTTAGACGCTTTGCCGGCAGGCCGCGATCTTCCTGGATCTGACACAGATGATCGAGCTCGAGCTCATCATCACGGTGGCGCGAAACCCAGAGTGTGCCCTCGTCCCGGTAGTCGCAGGACAATCCTGAGGCGGCCTCAACATCGGCGACGAACTGCGGATAACGACGCAAGCTGTCGAGCTGAAGCTCGACCAACTCCGGCGACGTCATCTCAACTTCGAACGACGGCGTCAGCATGCCGGCGGCCACGGTCGAGGCGCCAAATCCCGTTTGCTCGCGCTCGATCACGGTGACCGACTTGCCTCGCCGCGCCAGCTCGAACGCGCAGGACAGTCCGATCACACCGCCGCCGACGACGGCAACGTCTGGCGATCCGAACTTGGACATCATGCGATCACCCGCGCGATCTCGTTTGCGAACGCTCTGCATGACTCCTGCGGATCGTCCTGGCAGACGATGGCTGAGAGCACCGCGACTCCGTATGCGCCGGCGGCGAGGACATCGGCGACGCGATCGGCAGTGATGTTGCCGATTCCGATCACCGGCTTGTCTACCGCCGCGCAGATCTCGGCGAATCGCTCGAGACCGAGCATCGGCGCGGCGCGACTGCCCTTTGACGTGGTCCCAAAGACTGGACCAACACCGAGATAGTCGACCGGCTGTCTGGCGACCTCGACTGCTTCCTCAACCGAATTGGCCGTACCCCCGATGATCGCGTCG
Organism: Dehalococcoidia bacterium; assembly: GCA_965232875.1. Taxonomy (GTDB): domain Bacteria; phylum Chloroflexota; class Dehalococcoidia; order Bin125; family Bin125; genus Bin125. Next base: position 2,000,532 of record OZ247431.1, read on the forward strand.
GGACCTAGAATCTGCCTGGCGATGTCGGGCGGCAAGTCTTCGCGGCCCAGATGGACGGCGGTCGCGCCGACCGCAGCGGTGACATCGACGCGATCATCGATCAGCAGCGACGCACCGAGATCCTGGCAAGCCAGGCTCATCAGCCCCGCAACGCGGATCATCTCACGAGTCGAGATTGGCCGTTTCTCGCGATATTGGATGACGTCGGCGCCGCCTGCGGCTGCGGCGGCGGCAAGCTCGGCATGGGTGAACTGCTCCTGGAGGACCTCGTCGGTGATCACGTGCAGGCGACCTACGTGTTTCATGGTCATCAGTCGTTCCACGGTCCCCGCTCTTGCCCCCAGAAGGGCTGCGTGGGGCCCACGCCATGGCCGAGGTTCAGGCCGTAACGGATTGCTTCAGTCAGCCAGTACTTCGCGTCCTCGACGCACTCGAATAGGCCCCAGTCCTGCGGATAGGCCATTCGTGCGGCAATGGCAGAGGCATAGGTGCAGCCGGTCCCGTGCGTGTGCTTCGTCTCGATCCATTCACGCTCGATGAGGTGCGTTTCCTCGGGTGTGACCAGCACATCGGTGCCGGGCGACTCTTGCAGATGCCCGCCCTTGACCAGCGCGGCGGCGGCGCCCAACTCCAGCAAGGCTTGACCGGCTCGCGTTGCCTCTTCGATGGTCTCCACTGAGACACCCGTGAGTCGTTCCGCTTCGTGCGTGTTGGGCGTGATCAGCGTTGCCAGAGGAATCATGCGCGACTTGAATGTCTCGACCGCCTCGTCGGCGAGCAGCGGGAAGCCGGTTTTGGAGATCATGACCGGGTCGATGACGATCTTCGGCGGCCGGCGCTGTTCCAGTTCAACGGCGACGGTGTTGATCATCTCGGCGTCGCCCAGCATTCCGGTTTTGACCGTGGCGACGTTGAGGTCGGAGAAGACTGACTCGATCTGAGCTCGCACGATCGCGGTGGGGAGCTGGTACGCGTCCTGTACTCCGAGCGTGTTTTGGGCGGTGACGGCGGTGATCACGGTTGCGCAGTAGCAGCCGTAGAACTGCGATGTCGCCTTGAGGTCGGCCTGGATGCCGGCGCCGGCCGAGGAATCGGAACCTGCAATTGACAGGACAACGCGCACAGCATGCTCCTGCATGAGGGCGGTCGACTGTCTTGCGGGTGGGCCTGGAGTTCGCTGCGCTCGCTCCCTGCGCCGGCATTACCCGGATCAGGTTCGGCGGGTGTGTTCTCAGGCCCGTTCCCGTCAACTCGACGGTCGGACCACCCCGGCTTGATCGTGATGCTCAGGTTAACACATCTACGAGTCGACCTCGCCGACTGGCGCTCGTCCGCCGCGGATGATCGTCGGCGACCATCGGAAGATGCGAACCGCGAATCGAGTCCCGAAGGCCTGGATCCCGCTAACCGAAATCACGCCGTAGCTACTGACACCACCAAAGGCCACCAGGCCGACAGAGTTGAACCCGCCCACCGCCACCAGGCCAATTGAGTTGGCGCCCCCAATTGCGACCAGGCCGATTGCGTTCCAGCCACCGATTGCAACCAATCCGATTCCGTTGGCGGCGCCGATCGCCACGATGCCAAACTCGGTGGTCGGAACGTCATCGAGAATGCCCCATTGGGTAAGACCGAACAACACGACAAACCCGGCTGCCATCACCATGCCCCAGAAGAAGGTGATTCCCTGGGCAGTTTGTTGATCGTGTTGACTTGAATCTGACTGTGTCGCGTCCGCCATGACTGCCGCCGATCCGTGGCCCGTGGACAGCAGGGTAAACGAACGAGGCCGCCCCCTCAGTTAAGTGGGGCGGCCTCGTTGAGAGGTCGTCTAGGGATGCGTCGTTAGTCGTCGGAGACGAGCACCAGGGTGCCGGTCGTGGAGAGCGAGCCACCGGTGCCGTTGACGACGCAACTGCGTGCGCTGGTCTGCTTGCCCGGGTCGCCGGAGAAGCCTCCGTCCTCGGCGGTGCCAGAGAGCTGGCGGTAGGCCTCGACCAGCAACTGCATGCCGTACATGCCGGAGTGATTGAAGCTCAGGCCGCCGCCGTTGGTGTTGATCGGCAGGCGTCCACCGGGCGCCGCGTGGCGGTCCTTCCAGAGGCTCGGACCTTCACCTGCGGGAGCGAGACCGAGCATCTCGGCTGTGATCCCGGCGGTGACGGTGAACGAGTCGTAGATCATGGCCATTTCCATGTCCTCGGGACCCATCCCAGCCATCTTGTAGGCCGCAGCCGCCGAGCGGCCGGCCGAGGTCTGGGTAAAGTCACCCATCTCGAGCATGTTCCAGTGGGAGATCGACTCGCCGGCGCCGGCGATCCAGACTGGCGGAGTCTTGGAGGTCTTGGCCAGCTCGGGACCGGTGATCAGTACCGCGCCGCCATGGTCGGTGACGAGGCAAACGTCGAGCAGCTTGATCGGCCAGGAGATTGGTCGCGAGTTCATCACGGTGTCGACGGTGATCGGTCCACCGAAGGTGTGACCGCGCTTGCCGCCGCCCCACTCGCCCTTTTCCAAGGGCGCCAAGTCGCCCTCGCCCGCCTTGCGGTACATGACCGCGCGCGGGTTGAGGGTCGCCCACTCGCGGGTGACGACGGCGATCTCGGCGAAGTCTTCCTGGGTCGTGCCGTAGCGGGACATGTGGCGATTGAGCGCGTGCGAGTACGCGGTCGGCGCGCCGCCCAGGCCGTAGGCCGAGGTGTGCTGCGTGCCCGGGTCCCAGGGGTCGCCGCCGCCGAAGGGGCGTCCGGTACCCTTGCCGCCCGTGAACCGCTGGCTGAATCCCATCTCGCCATGCGTGACCAGCGCGACGTCGATCACACCGGCGTGAATTGCAGCCAGGGCGTGGTGGACGTGCATTTCGAATGAGCAGCCGCCGACGGCTGTCGTGTCGATGTACTTGGGGTGCAGGCCGAGATACTCGGCGATCTGCGGCGACCAGCCGGCGGAGAAGATGCCGTCAATCGCCTTGATTGGGATACCGGTCATCTCGCAGACGTTGTTGATCGCTTCGATGTGGAGGGTCAGCGACGACTTCGGGGTCTGCGGGTAGCCGATGTCGTTCGCTTCGGCGGCGCCGATGATCGCGGCGGCCTTTGATGCTTCACCAGGCATAGTGTGCTCCTGTGTGCTCCTGAATGATGTAGATCGGCAGTGCCTAGACAGGCCGCCAGAAGGGGATGTGGACGTCTTCGGAGGCTTCCTCGAACTCGATCTGCACGGCGGCACCGATTTCGATCGACTCGGGGTCGTTGGGGTCGACGCCCTTGAGCACGGTCAACATCCGGTCGCCCTCGGCGAGGTCGATGTATGCGCTGACGTACGGGACTTCGTCGCCCCAGCCGCGCGCCACGAGGCCCTTGTTGTGCTGGACGGCGAAGGTGTGGATGGTGCCCTTGCCGGTGGCCTCGACCCACTCGATGTTCATCGAGTGGCAGAACGGGCAGATCACCCGCGGATACCAGTGGACTCGGTTGCAGTCGGAACAACGGGGGAGCATCAGCTTCCCCTCTTTGGCCCCGTCCCAGAAGGGCTGTGAGACCGGGTCGGGACTCGGAATGGGCTTGGTGTACTGATTGGTGTTCTCGGCCACCGCGCTCCCCTCTCAACAATCGGTTGTTTGAGCCGCACCGCAACGCGCGGCGCGTGCATGACTTGACAACGTGATTTGATTCACGCAGCCCGCAGTGTACCAGCGACCTTCTTGGGCCGGAACTCCGTCGGGCACGGCGGGGCTGGGGGTTGGTTGGTCTCGCGTGAGAAAAAAAACGAGGTGAGAAAAAGAGACGATTGGAGCGATTACCAGGGGTCGTCGTCCTCTTCGAGCGGTTCTTCCTCCTGGAGGGCTGGGGAACCCTCACCCCAGCCCCCCGCATCGAGTGCGGGGCAGGCTTCTCCCAGAGGGAGAGGGGGGCAGAAGGAGATTTCGGGGGCGGGGACGGGGGCGCCGGTGTCGTAAAGGTCGCGGAGCTTGTGGCGGGCGACGTCGTAGGGGTCGGTGGTCAGGTAGAGGTGGTGGTTGAGGCGGGCTCGCGAGTTGGGGGCGAAGAGTTCCCGGACGATGGCGTTGAGGGCTTTGACGCGGATGTAGCCGGGGTTGTGTTCGGCGGAGCGTCGCCAGAGGCGGTCGATCGTGGCGCGGAGGTGGTAGCGGTTGGGCATGGCGGGTTCCTTGAGTGGCGATACGTATGTTCTTAGTTTAGCGAGTTTACGGGGTTGGGACAGTGCCAGCGTGCCGTACGTCGCTTTTCACATGAGATTTCTATGTCTTCGCGGTGTGCTTTTGATCGAGATAGTGGCTTATGCGCGCAGAGTCGATTTCAGAGGCGTAGTGTTCGGGGTGGACGGAGGATGGCAACCCACGAAAGGAGGAACGCAATGACGTTCCGACTTGCCGCCCTCATCCACAAGCACGCGACGCAGCAGCAAAGACGCACCATCATCCCCGGAATCTCCCTGGCGGCCGCCGCACTCGTGGCGGTCGTCTTGTTTTGTGGTGACTAGCAATCCTGTGAGTGCCCAGGGTCCTGCTCGGGCATGAACGCCATCAGCTTGACCGCCAGGTCCGACTACGCGGTTCAAGGATTCTCTTCGACCTCGTCCGGAAGCTGCGACATCAACAACACTTCCTCTCACGAGGTTTCACATGAAATGCACATTGCAAGACGGATGCTGATTCCTGATATTCCGATCACGGTGATGTTGATCGGATTCGCTATCGGTGCATCGGCGATGGGATGGTGGTTCGCGCTCGAGAGCATCGTCGGCGTGTATTCAGCTCTGTTTGTCGGCCATGTGGTTGTCGTGGTCGGCTTGTTGCTGAGGCCGTATCTCGGGCGCATGGTGTTTGCGGTTCTGTTGGGCCTGCTGATGTGGTGGCCAGCCGTGCTCAACGACCACATCTGGGGGGATCGGTTTTAGCCGACTATGCCTCCCTCCGATCGACGAAGGCGCTGGTCCAATGTCCTGCTGTGGGTTGGATACATTGCCACCTTCCTCGGGGTGGTTGGGGCCGCTAGTGGCGTTGGGTTCGTCATTCTGTTCTTTGTTCCACTGCTGTTCACCGGAGCGGCGCTGCTCGTGGGCTCTTGGTGGCGCGTGGCGATAGCGCTATTCGTGTGGGGCTGGTGGTTCTTCGGCCTCTACAGCGTGCTCACATGAGTATTGATCGAGCGGACGGGAGGGCCAGTCCTCGGGGCAATGCTGCTTAGCTTCGGCTTGCTGGGGATGCTGGCTTCCTACATGTTCGTCTTTGGCTTCGGTATCGAAGCAGGGTTGATTGCGGCCGGCGCCGCGCCGCTGCTGGTCATCGGAGTCGCCCTGCACCGCACGTGGTTGATGGTGACCTTGTTCCTGGTGGGGATGGCAATGGGGTGCGGCTGGATTTACGCGGTCTTGACCTGGCAATGATGGCGGCTGAGAGAAATGCACACGGCGTTTGTTCGGTAAGCGGCTACGACGATCACCGTTGACGCTGGATGTCCGTAACCTATCCATCGCTCAGGCCTGGCACTTTGCTGACACCTTGCCGGGCGACCGCGTCGATCCGGCGGCCGTTCTCCTTGACGCCCTGGACTACGCGGTTGAGCGTGTTCAGCGTTTGCGTCTGGACCTCGGCCACCCCGCCGAGCAGTTCCTTGACTTCCCCAACCTCGCCCTCCAGACGGGTCATGCGTCCTTCGAGGACGTCGCGTTGATTCGTCATGGCGGCTCCTTGTCTGGGTCCGCTTTTGGGGCATGTCCCACATTGTTCATGCTCCGTGTTGGGGAGTGGAGTCGTCGTTGCGGGGCAGTTTCTGTCGCAGGGGCGGGCGCCCACAAGGGGCGCCCCTACGGGAATGTCGGCGAGATTGCTGCGGCGAGCGTGGGTGTGGGGCAGTGTTGGGTTGGGGTGTGGCGGGGTTCCGGGTCGGGCAGAGGGGGCGTGCGAATGGGTGTTGGGGTTCGGTTATGAGACCGCGTATCCGCGACGGGACAACCCGGCGGCTACTGCGTCGTAGAGGGCCTGCGCGATGTCGATGCCCCATGCCGCGAGGGAGTCGGAGAACTCGGCGGAGGCGCTTGGGTATCTTGATTTCGCGGCCCACCCGCTCAGGCGCTCCAGGTCTTCGGCTGCGGCTGGTATCTGCCAATCCAGCGGCAAGAGATATCTGAGCTCGTTGAGATCATGCGTCCGCGCTGGATCAATCCGCTCCGCGACCAATGCTGCTTTGAGCGACTTCTCCGCTGCCTGTTGCGCGTGGAAACAGCCCAGCAGCGGCTCGGTAGGATCGGCGGTCAGCCAATGCCGAGCAGCGCGAAAGTCCACTCGCGCGTGCTTCAGCCAGTCCGACACGGTCTCAGCCACGGGATCTCCTCTGCCTCGGACGTACAGCGTCCTACCCTCGACCATCGCAGCGCGCTCGATTGTGCCGGCGACGGTCGCCTTGCGCACGACCTCCGCCGGGGTTACGAGCTTGACATCGCGACGGGTCTTCGTGCAGTCCAACGCTCGTTCGATCTCCGATCTCAGGGCCGGATTGTCCTCGACCTCGTCCATCACCACCAACAGGTCAATGTCGCTTTCCGCGTGGTGGTCCCCCCGCGCGCGCGAACCGAACAGAATGATCTGCAGCGGGTCCCAACCGGCGGTGATGATCTCCACCATCTGAGCGATAGCTGCGTCGACCTCAGCCTGGGATTGGACCTGCGTCGTCATGGCTCAATCGTAGCCAATCCCTCGCAACGGGACCCGGGCGGGGCCCTCACCCTCACCCTCTCCCTCGGGGAGAGGGGATCGAAGGAGCTGAATTGCGGTTACCGGTCGCGGAAGATGGAGTCGTTGAACATGCTGTAGACCGGCGAGAATGAGTTGGCTACTGCTCGGCCTGGTCGCAGATGGCGAATCTGGCTGACTCGGTCGGTGACCCTGCCTAGCTGCTGGCGGCGGGCTTGCTTGCGGGCCTGCGCCTGCTGGCTGACCCATCGACGCCGGGCGATTTCGCGCATGTACGTCTCATTGAGCTGCGGCTGAATCCGCGCGTACGGGCTCGATTCGGGCATCGCGTTTGTCACTGCTGTCTCCACTGAACTGTTTGGAGTCCGGCGGGCTGCCCTGTGCCGCCCATCCGTTGCCTCCATTGCCGACGTTATGCAGAGCGACGCCCGCTGGCGTGTCCGCAATGTCAACGGACGATAAAGCGCATACTTGCCACATCTCGGCTGACAAGCACGAATCAGACTGGCGGTACCCTGCTCGACAGACCATCAGAACCGGCCCGCGGACACGTGCAGATGCCGCGGAGCGCAGCCCTGGAGCGCCGCCATGTTGAAGCAATTTGCCGTCCCCGAAGAGATCGCCGTCCGCGTCCCCGGCGACGTGATGCGCGGCGCCGTGCACGATATCTTCCTGAAACTGGGCATGCCCGAGGACGACGCAGCACGCAGCACCGACACGTTGCTCTACGCCGACCTGCGTGGGATCGACTCGCACGGTGTCTCCAACATGCTGCGCGCCTATGTGGCAGGCGTGAACTCGGGCGACATCAACCCGACGCCGAACTGGACATTGGAGCGCGACGCCCCAGCAGCGGCGACGATCGACTGCGACCGCGGTCTGGGACTCACGGTTGGACCGCAGGCGATGGACCTGGCGATTGAGAAGGCGCGCAACTGTGGGGTCGCCACCGTCGTCTGCAACAACGGCCGACACTTCGGCGCTGCCGCTTATCACGCGCAAATGGCGCTCGAACACGACATGATCGGGCTCTCGATGACGGTCGGCGGGCTACTCGTCGCTCCGACGCATGGCGCGCAGGCGATGGTCGGACTCAACCCGCTCAGCATCGCCGCACCGACCAACGAGGAGCCGCCATTCATTTTCGACGCCTCGATGTCGTCGGTGGCGGGCAACAAGGTCCGTCTCGCGCAGCGCCTCGGCGAGGACCTGCTGCCCGGATGGGTCGCCACGGCGGACGGCACGCCGATGATGGAGTCGGGGCCGACGCCTGATGAGTTCCTCATGCTGCCGCTGGGCGGTACGCGAGAGATCGGCTCGCACAAGGGTTACTCGCTGGCGATGTCGATCGACATCCTCAGCGGGATCATGGCCGGCGCCGGTTCGGCGCTGCATCGCTTCAAGGGCGTCGGACACCACTTCACAGTCTTCAACATTTCTGCGTTCACCGACGTGGACGAGTTCAAGGCGAATATGGACCAGTATCTGAAGTCGCTACGGGAGACCCCAACGGCGCCGGGCGAGGAACGCGTGATCTACGCGGGCTTCGAGGAGCACGAACAGGAGATTGATCGTTCCGAGCGCGGTATTCCCTATCACCCCGAGGTCATCGAGTGGTTCCGCTCAGCGTTCGCTGACCTCGGAATCCGCGACCACTTCGCTGGCGTCGCCTGAAGCGTGCGCGTCGAGCTGGGAGTGCTCCGCGCGAGCGGCCTCAAGCGTCAGACGATCTCCCGCCACTTTGAGTCGCTGGATCGTCCAGAGGAACAGCACGATGTTGACGCCGCCGCCGGTGACGGTGCGCAGCCAGGCCCAGTCTGATACGTCCCAGGTGCCCAGGATCCAGACATCAAGACCGCCCTCCAACACGTCGAGAAACCAGAGCCGGAAGAAGCCTGTGGCCACGATCTTGACACCCCAGACCAGCGTGATCAGGGTCCAGACACTGTGACGCGCGGGCACACGCTCGCGCAGGCTGGGGAACAACTCCCGAACGACTGAGCTCACGATCGGACGGCCAACCAGCACGCTGACCAGGAAGATCCCGCCGACGATGAAGTCCTCGATTGGATCAAATGTCCAGAACGTCTTATCGCTGTCATTGATCAGTCCCAGCACGCCGGTGATGATCATCAGGATCGCGCCGAGCACGCCGAGCAGGAAGACGACGCTGGTGCGAGGCAGCTTGCGTCGCTGGTAGAGGAACACGGCGATCGCGGAGATAACACAGACCGCGATCGCCGGACGTGTGTCGATTAGCCGATCGACCAGGATGTAGAGGATGGTCGGTGCGATGCCGAGCAGCACGACCGGATCGGCCTGGGGGATCTTGTCCATCCAGGCCGGTAGTTCCGGTTCGGGACGTTGGGGCTCGCGTTGCATCACGCGATCAACGGTAGAAGACGCTGTCGAAGTTCGTGTTGTTCGTGCGTCTAGTGCTTCCAGAGTGGCGAGGCGACGTTGAGCGAGACTTCGGCAGCGGCCTCGCAGACCGCCTTGATTGTGACTGTCTGTACGACCTCAGCCTCGGGCGAGGTGCGAGCGTGCTGATCGGGGTACCAGTTGACCTCGGCAATGCCCCACTCGTCCGAGTCGACGGTCCGCTCGCGGCCACCGGCTGAGGCCAGCGTTCCCGGACCGTCCTCAATCGTGAATGCCACCGGAGCGCCGGCGAGCGAACCCTCGCGGCTGCTGATTGACGCCGACACCATCCGATAGCCGACCTCTCCGCGATCGGCCATGCGCACACTTATCTCAATGCTGTCTTCGGGCATCGCCCCACTCCTGAACTTGTTGAGTGATCTCAGACTACCAGCGACTTGCGTAGTATCCCTCAGCGCGCTGGAGCAACGAGTTACCCCCTCTCCCTCTGGGAGAGGGCTGGGGTGAGGGTTCCCTGGTTCTCTTCGCATGCAGGCGCGATTCAACGGACTATACCGGGGCCCTCACCCTAACCCTCTCCCGCAGGGAGAGGGGACTGGAGCGATGTGGGTCATGTATCTGCGCGCTTCGGAAGCGTGCCATCCGATATGGTCAGAGATGGTCAACCGTCCACTCACTGGAGCCCCATCATGGTCCGAACCGAAGACATGCATCCCGACATGGCCAAGAACCTGCTCAGTTTGCCGCTGCCGGAGATTGAGCCTCAGCCGTGGATTACTCCCAAGCCGTTGGCTGAATCGACTGTCGCGATCGTCACGACCGCCGGTCTACACGCGCACGACGATCGCACGTTCAATCCCGGCTCGGTCGAGTACCGCCTGATCCCCGGCGACATCGATTTCGACGACCTGCGCATGTCTCACATGTCGGTCAACTTCGACCGCTCCGGGTTCCAACAGGACATCAACACCGTCTTCCCGCTCGAGCGGCTGCGCGAGCTGGCCGAGCAGGGTGTGATTGGCGGCATCAGCCGATATCACTACTCCTTCATGGGCGCCCAACCGGAACCGACTCGACTGGAGAAGACCGGCGAAGAGATTGGCCGTCTGCTCGCCGAAGATGGCGTCACGGCTGCATTCCTCACGCCTGTTTGACCGTTCTGTACGCGCTCCGTGTGTGCGCTCAGCCATTACATCGAACGCGGCAGCGAAGGCCGTGTCGCCACGACGGGCGTCTCGCTGATTCGGGCGCATCCAGAAGGAATGAAGCCGCCGCGCTCCCTGTGGGTACCGTTCCCGCTGGGTCGACCGCTCGGCTCGCCCGACCAGCCCGACTTCCAGCGCGATGTGCTCAAGTCGGCCCTCGATCTGCTAGAAACTGCGACCGAGCCGACCATCGCCGACTACCCGCACGATGCTCCGACCTCGGGCGACGACCCCTGGGCCTGCGCTGTTGCACTGGCTCCGCCTGAGCCTGCCAACGAGTCGGAAGCGCTGCGCGATCAGCTCGTCGAAGAGATTCGACGGCTCGCCCCGTGGCATGCGGAGCAGGTCAAGCGCCGTGGACGAACCACCATTGGCATCAGCGGCGCTACGGTCGAACAGATCGAAGGGCTGGCCAGGTTGCTGGCCGATTTCGCTACCGGCGCGGAGCCGTCGGACGGTGAGATCGAGTGGAAGCACCCGATGCCGCTCCGGCTGAAGTTCGCCTCCGACGATCTGCGAGCGTTCTACCACGAAGCCGCAACCGCGCAGCCGGGCGCCAGCTATCCCACCGACGCCGACCTCAACGACTGGCTCTTCAACCAGACCCTGCTGGGAACAGTGCTGCGCCAGATCGTCGGCCGGATGCGAGAAAGCGATGATCGCCGAGTGTCAGGCCTGGTGATCGGTATGATTCCGGGCGGGTTTGCTCGGGCTCGGTAACAGCAAAGAGCTCCCCCTCTGGGGGAGCTGTCACGAAGTGACTGAGGGGGCCGTCCCCGACACCGGGAGCCCCCTCCGCCGCTACGCGGCACCTCCCCCAAGGGGGGAGGTCTCGGATGTCAGAGAGCTCAGGTTGTCGGCCGCAGCGGGTCATCTTCATCGAACGGGTCGGTGAATCTCGTTCCGACCATCGACAGGTCTCCCTGCAGATCATCGCCGGCCGGTTTGACGCCTAGTGAGAGCCAGGTGATGATCCTGGTGAAGGCGGCCAGGGCTTCGCGCTCGGAGAAGGTGCAGTGGCCGGCCCGACGCACGGTCTGGATGACCAGGTGTTGATCCCAGCCTGATTCCTGCAACATGCGCTGATAATCGCGATCGAGATGAATCGGCGTGAACAGGTCTCCCGTGGTCTTCATGGCCAGCATCGGGACCTGGAGTTGTCCGGTGGGAATGCCAACTCCTGGATCGTGACGCCGGTCGGGATCGGATGCGACGCGGATCACCTCTTCGTTGAGCCGCTGCAAGTCGATGCCGGCGGCAGGATCGGCCCTGTAGATGTGCTCCCTGGTATCGGCCGGCGGCTGATCGTTTGAAACGGAGACGACCGCGCCGCTGGACAAAGCATCACCAACAGCGATGTTTGGCCAGAAGGTCACGCCCAGACCAAAGGCGATGTTCCACTGCTGTCGCAAGCCCTCGTCGAAGCCCCAACGATCACCGCCGGTGAAGTGCTTGATCAGAGCGGCAAACTGCTCGCCCGTTGGCGTCAACCGCAGCCCATGCTCGTCGGCTTCTCCCAATGTCCGAGCCCAGGCAATCATTCCGGCCGGATCCATCTGATCGGGTGCTTCGCCGATGAGCCAGTGGGCTAGCGCGTGCCAGGCGACGGTGTAGTCGACCACCCAGACGTTGCCCAACGCGGGACAGAGCGCCAACGCAGCGGTGACTTCCTCAGGAAACTCCTGGGCCATGAGCTGCGCGGTTGCGCCGCCCATGGAGCCGCCGGCGATGTACGTGCTGCGAGCCGGCCGGGCGATTTCAGCCACCCGATCTTTGACGCGAAGTAGGTCGTCGACGCCGATTCCGGGTACGTAGCCATTGACTCGATAGGTCGATGTCGCCCAGCCGTATCCCTGCCCGATGATCACGTCGCGCGCGGGTATCTCGTCGAATGTCAGGCGTCGGCTGAAGCCGGTGCCCTCGTCGTTGAGCCCGCGAAATCCGTGCGCCCAGAGGACCAGTTCGCCGTTCCACTGCTCCGGTAGCTCGATCCGGTACCCGGCGCCCTCAATCTCGCCGAAATCCGCGCGGGCGCCATCGATCGGAGCAAAATCCGGATCTTCGAGCTCATACCCCACTGCGACGACGTCCGGTACCAGCACCCGACGCTCGGCCGGTGGCTCGGGCTGTGCGACCCGTGGTTGGGCCTGCTGTGGTTGGGACGGCTGAGCCGGGGGCGGCGTGGTTTGTTCAGATTGCTGCTCAACCGGCTCGGCAGTGGTCTGCTGGACTTGGGGCTCTGGTTGTGGCTGAGCTTGTGATTGAGGTTGCGCCTGGACTTGCTGGTCTTCAACTGCTGGCTGTACTTGTTGACTTACCTCTGCTGGCGCATCTTGGCTCGGCGCCGGTTGGCGACTGTCATCCTCGGCGCAGCCGATGAGCGCCAGGGCAAGCGCACCGCCACCCGCGATTCCAAAGCGGCGGATGAAGTCTCGGCGGCTGAGTGTCATACGCAATTGCCCAAGTACCTATGCGCGGCTATGTTCGGTATCGACAGTACTGACAATTCCTCCCGACTGCGCACATCTGGCTGGCGACAATGAACATCCACGAGTATCAGGCGAAGCAATTGTTCAAGGCGCACGGCGTCCCCGTACCCGGCGGCGGCGCGGCAACGACTGAGCGTCAAGCTCGGGCGCTGGTGCAAGAACACGGTCCCGACGTGGTGATCAAAGCGCAGGTCCATGCCGGAGGGCGCGGCAAGGGGCGGGTCGTCAAGCGAGACCGCGCCAGCCGCATGTACAACGACCTGACCCGCGAACCGGAGCGCAGCGAGGGGCAGATCACCGGTCGTCGCCGTGGCGGCGTCCGGCTGGCCAGCGGCGTTGAAGAAGCGCTCAAAGAGTTCCGTCCGATGATGGACACAGACAGCCGCCTGGTCAGCATCCAGACAGGTCCCGACGGTGCGCCAATCTCGGCGGCGCTGATCGAACAGCAGACTTCAATCGCCAAGGAGTACTACTTCTCGATTCAGGTCGACGGAGCCAACGGACAGCCACTGATCGTCGCTTCGGCAGAGGGCGGTCAGTCGATTGAAGAGGTCAACAAGACCAATCCGCGGGCCGTGCTGCGAGTCCCCGTCGATCCGGTCGAAGGCTTTCCCGCATTCCGGGGACGCTCGCTTGCCAGCCAATTGGGGTTGCCCTCGTCGGTGATCCGGCCTGCCGGCGACATGTTTGCCAATCTCTACCGAGTCTTCTCGGAGATGGACGCCTCGCTCGTTGAGGTCAACCCGTTTGTGCTCACGACCGAAGGCACGGTCGTCGCCATCGACGGCAAGGTCGGGCTCGACGACAACGCATCGTTCCGACACGGCGGCTACGAAGAGTGGCGCGACCGCTCGCAGGAGAATCCGACTGAGATCGAGGCCGAAGAGGCCAACATTGGTTCCTACATCAAGCTCGACGGCAACATCGGCTGCGTCGTCAACGGCGCCGGACTGGCGATGGCCACGATGGACACGCTGATGCTGCACGGCGGTGAGCCGGCGAACTTCCTCGACATCGGCACTGTCAACCGCAAGGACCGCGTGATCGAGGCGCTGCGGATCATCGTCAACGATCCTGATGTGAAGACCATTTTCATCAACATCTTTGGCGGGCTCGCGCGCGTCGACATCGTCGCCGAAGGCGTGGTTGACGCAGTCAAGGAGCGCAATATCAAGCAACCGCTGGTCGTCCGGCTGAACGGATCGAACGTCGAGGAGGGTCGTCGCGTACTGCATGACTCTGGTATCGACATTCAGACGGCAGACGAACTCGGCGACGCCGCCGAATTGGCGGTTGAAGCGGCCAAGTCGGGAAAACGCCGAGCACGCTCGACCAACTAGCCGACAGCATCGAACAAATCCGAGCCAGACCGAACACTCCCGAACGAGGAAGCGGCGCATGAGCATTCTTCTCAACAATCGCACCCGACTATTGATCCAGGGCCTGGGTAACGAGGGTCAGAACCAGATCCGGCGTTCGCTCGACTACGGCACCAAGGTGGTCGCGGGCGTCCACCCAGGCTTCCGTGGCGGCGAGACCTTTGCCTACGGCAATCACACATTCCCGGTCTACGCGACGGTCACCGAGGCAGTCGAACAGACACAGGCCAACTGCTCAATCATCTACGTGCCCGCGCCCGGCGCCGCCGACGCGATCCTTGAGAACATCGCTGCCGAGGTGCCGTTGATCGTCTGTATCACCGAAGGCGTGCCGGTCCACGACATGATTCGCGTGCGCACCGCGCTGGCCGATTCCAAGAGCAAGCTGATCGGGCCGAACTGTCCGGGGATCATCCAGCCGGCATCGAATTGCCGCGTCGGGATCCACCCGCCGGATGTCTTCATGGCCGGCAACGTCGGCGTTGTCTCGCGCTCCGGAACGCTGGTCTACGAAGCGGTCGACCAGTTGACCCGGGCCGGCATCGGCCAATCGACCTGCGTCGGCGTCGGCGGCGACCCGATCATTGGCGAGCAACAACAGGCCATTCTGCGCCGCTTCCAGAACGACCCCGACACCGATGCCGTCGTCCTGATTGGCGAAATCGGTGGACTGGCCGAGCAGGCAGCCGCCGCTTACATCAAGCGCAGCATGACCAAACCGGTCGTCGCGTTCATCGCCGGGGCGACGGCGCCTCCAGGGCGGCGCATGGGACACGCCGGCGCGATCATCGAGGGTGAAGCAGGCACGGCCGAAGCCAAGCTGTCAGCCCTGGAAGCAGCCGGAGCGGTGATTTCACGCAGCCCGGCAGAGATCGGCTCGACGATGCGCCGTGTCCTCGAAGAGGCTGGCAAGTATCAATCGCCGGGCGCGGCAGAGTAGGTCAGATCGATGAGCGACGACCCGCTCGACCCACTCGGCCCGCCTCTCAGTCCGAAACAGCAGGGTCAGATCGCGACTCTGGCTGGATTCCTCGCCCCGCTGTTGGGCATATTGCTGATGGTGATCTTGAGCGTGGTGGTGGATGTCGTCGTCGGGATCATCGTCGGCGCGGTCGCAGTGATCGTGCTGGTACCCATCACGCAGCGGCTGCTCAAGCGACGCGCCAAGTCCTGACCCGGTTCAGATCGCGGACCGAGCGCCGGCACGCTCTCCGCCATACCGCGCTTGATGATGGAGTTGCGCCTGATAGCGGCTCCGGGAACCGTATCTAGTCTTCGTCCTCGTCATCCTCAGGCGGCGAGCATTCGAGGTCGGGATCGGCGTCTGGAGCTTCGTTTCGCGTTTCCTTACCGATGATTCCATCTGGATCGGCGAGGAAATCGACGACCTCCTGCACGGCATCGGGACCGATCTCATCGTCGTCGAGGATTTCCGTGCCGTGCAAGTCAGTCTCGAAGATCACCAGCCTCACAGGCTCGCCGGCGCGCTTGAAGTAGCGATTTGACTGCCAGTATGAGCATTGGTTGCGAGCGCCGACCATGTACAACTTGGGCACTTGAATGTCGGCCACGTTGGCGAGTCCATCGAGCTTGTCGAAGCCGTCCTCGCTGGCTCGGTCTGAGTCTTTGGGCGCTTTGTTGGGGAAGATGTTGGGACTCGAAATCGCGCTAACGGCGGTGAACTCTGTCCGGTATGCCGCCACCTGCATCAGGCTGGTGCCGCCCATACTGACGCCGATGCCAAATATCTGCTCGGCCCCTTCCTCCATCGCGTAATCGATCGCCGCATCCCATTCCATGTAAATGTCAGGCACATCCTCGATCTGGCGCTTGCTATAGACGCACGGTGTTGCGCCGTGGCAGCGGAAGTCCCAACGCAGCACTCGGTAACCCTCCTCGACCAGGCGCTCGGCGAACTTGTCCCAGATCCGCCGGTTGGTCGGGTTGGTGTTCTTGGTCCGATACATGTGACCGAGCAACACCCAGTCGTCGCCCGATCCGTTGACCTCAGCCACGAATCTTGCACCGTCCTCCGCCTTAAGCACGAATGGATCGTTCTCGTCGCTCTTCGTGCCAAATGCCAGCGGCACGGCGACGGCCAGCGCAACGACGATGGCGAGCAACGCGCCGATCATTGGCATCCAGTGATTCGACATCAGGACCTGCAACTGCTCCTGGTCGGGAATTCCGATCGAAACTGGCCGACCCGGAAGGAGCTTGCTGAGTCGTTCCCGCATCGCCAGACCGCCAATCGTGCACCGTCCAATATGCAGTACTCAGCGCAGCATATGGCGCTCGCGCTGCTAATCTCGTACGTGGAGGGTTCGCATAGTGGCCTAGTGCGCCCGCCTGCTAAGCGGGTTCGGGGGAAACTCCGTCGAGGGTTCGAATCCCTCACCCTCCGCCAGCGTCACGCCACTCCGCTTCACAGAATCGCACCGAGACATCATCATGCCTCAGTACCACATCTGGACCGTCGGTTGCCAGGTCAACACAGCCGACTCGGCCAAGCTGGCCGCCGGCCTGAGACGACTGGGCATGGATCCCACCGACCAGCCGCGCGACGCCGATCTCATCGTGCTCAACACCTGCGCAGTACGGCAACATGCCGAAGACAAGGCGCAGGCCAAGCTGGGCTCGCTCAAGCATCTCAAGCGAGCCAATCCCGACCTGCGCATTGCCGTGATGGGCTGCATGGTCGGACCTCACACCGCACGCGGCGACGATCCGATCACTAAGCGCTTCTCCTTTGTCGACACCTGGGCGCAACCTCAACGATTCGAGCAGGTTGTCGATCTGCTCGATCTGCCTGGAGTGCCGGGACTGCGCGGCATTCCCGATACCGAAGACGATGGCGGCGAGTTCTGGCCGGAGATCTTCCCGATTGAGTCGAAACCAACGGCGTATGTCCCAGTGATCGAGGGCTGCGACAAGTTCTGCACGTACTGCATCGTCCCGCTCAGGCGCGGACGCGAACGATCCCGGCCGATCGATGAGATCGCCCGTGAAATCGAAGCGCACACCCAGCGTGGCGTCCGTGAAGTCACGTTGCTAGGACAAACCGTCGAGGCCTACGGCAAGGACCAGCCTCCAGTTGACATCAACACCGAACACGCCGACCTATCGGACCTGATGCGTGCGATCCACGACCTGCCCAATCTCCAGCGCATCCGACAGCTAACGAGCTATCCGCCCGACATGACCGACCGCATCCTCGAGGGCATGGCCGAACTGCCGAAGGTCTGCGAAGCGTTCTCGCTGCCGGTCCAGGCCGGATCGGACGATGTGCTAACCAACATGCGGCGCGGCTACAGCGTGGCGCAGTTCCGCAACCGCGTGGACAAGGTCCGCTCGCTCTGGCCGGATGTGAGTATTTCCACGGACGTCATCGTGGGCTTCCCGGGAGAGTCTGAGTCCGATTTTCAGGACACATATGACCTGCTGGAAGAGCTGCGCTTCGACAAAGTGCATGTCGCCGCGTACAGCCCGCGCACCGGCACATTCGCGCAGAAGAATCAGCCCGACGATGTGCCGCATGAAGTCAAGATGGAGCGGCTGCACCGAGTCGAGGACCTACAGCGCGAGATCTCGTTTCAGATCAACAATCGTTACCTGCTCACCGATGTGGACGTCTTGCTGGAATCAACCAAACCCTCCGAGACCGAGGGTGCGGAGCGGCACACAGGTCGCACCCGGACGATGAAGCTGGTCCACTTCGACGCCCCGATTGGCGCATATCAAGCGGGCGACATGTTGACCGTCTCGGTCACTCGCGTCGGCGCGTGGAGTCTGCAGGGCCAACCGGCCCAGACGTAGCCAGATGACCACCGAAACCACGAGCACAACCAACAGCACGACCAACAGATTGTCCACCGAGCCGCGACGGCCTGCCGTCGCCGTCCTGGTCGTGATCTTTACTGTGGTTGACGGCGCATTGCAGGTCCTGTTGATCGAGCGCTCAGCTCCGCCGGAGGAAGGCCAGTGGGCGATTCCCGGAGGCGCGCTGCAGCACGGCGAATCGCTCGAACAGGCAGCAGTGCGCAAGCTGGCCGAAGAGACCGGCGTCACTGATCTGTTCCTCGAACAGCTCTACACGTTCGGCGATCTCGATCCCGCATCCGAGGACGGCAGCGTCGGCGTGGCCTGGTTCGCGTTGGTTGACCCATCGCGTGTGCGCCTCGCTCAACGTACCGCCTGGCGACCGGCCTGGTGGAATCTGGACGATGTGCCGCCGCTCGCATTCGACAATGAAGAAGTGCTCAATGTGGCCCGGACACGGTTGATCAACAAGCTGCAATACACCGACGCCGCATACTCGTTGCTTCCCGCTCAATTCACGATGCGTGAGCTGCAGGAGGTCTACGAAGCGATCCTCGGCCGACCGCTAGACAAGCGAAACTTCCGCCGCCGCCTGCTCGCAACCGACTTCATCAGCGCCACGTCCGAGATGCGCACTGAGGGTCGGCACCGACCGGCTCGTCTCTACCAGTTCGCCAGCCGTCCTTGAACGTCAACCCCAACCAACTCACCCAACACTGTCATTGCCGCGCTCCGTCGCGGCAATCTCGCCGCATGCTGCACGGACGCTTGCAGCCGAAGCAGCGAGATACCCGCGACAAGCGCGGGTATGACGGAGTTGTTGAGGCGGGTTTGTCTCTCCACCACAGGCCTCCTAAACCGGGAGTGGTTGCTCAGCGGCTGTTGATAGGCATTCACCTCTTATGTCGAGGCCAGATTGATCCACGATTCGTTTAACCACCTCTTGACAACCAACACTCAGGTTTGCAACACTATCTGCTATTGATAGTGTCAGTCTGACACTAAGTAACCGGTCTGAGAGCCAGCCATGACTGAAGCCACCGTCGTCGAGACCAACTTCGTCCCGGAGATTCTCCCGCCGAACTTGCCCGACGAAGCCTGCGAAACAGACATCGCCACGATCCCGCTCGCTGCCGAGCCGCATCTGCCCGACTGGCAGCCGGAGATTCCACAGCACTATCTGAAGCTGTCGGGCGACGAACTGCGAGAGCGTATCCGTGCCGCGCGCGCTGAGCTCGGCGACCGACTTGTGATTCTTGGTCACCACTACCAGCGTGACGACATCATCGAGTTTGCCGACTTTCGCGGCGACTCCTTCAAGCTGGCCCAGCAGGCGGCTGACAACTCCGAGGCCGACTACATCGTCTTCTGCGGCGTCCACTTCATGGCCGAGAGCGCCGACATCCTGACGACTCCCGATCAGTCGGTGATTCTGCCGAATCTCGCTGCCGGTTGCTCGATGGCCGACATGGCTCAGCCCGAAGATGTCTACGACGCCTGGGAAGACTTGGGCGAAGTCGTCGACACCGACCGGGTCGTCCCGATCACCTACATGAACTCCGCTGCATCGCTGAAGGCCTTCGTCGGCAAGAACGGCGGCGCGGTCTGCACCTCGTCCAACGCGACTGCCGTGCTTGAATGGGCCTTCGAGCAGGGCGACCAAGTGCTGTTCTTCCCCGACCAACACCTGGGACGCAACACGGGCAAGCGGCTGGGCATCGACCCACGAACGCAGACCGCCGTCTGGAGTCCGCGCAAGGCCCTCGGTGGTCTGACCGAGCAGCGAATCACTGACAGCAAAATCTTGCTCTGGCAAGGTCACTGCTCGGTGCATATCCGATTCCGGGTCGACCAGATCGAGCGAGCGCGGCAGGAGCATCCCGGTGTTCGCGTCGTGGTTCATCCCGAGTGCACCGAACCGGTCGTCGCCGCTGCCGATGCCGACGGCTCTACCGAATTCATCATCAATTACGTCCGCAACGGCCCTCCGGGCGTTTACGCCGTGGGCACCGAGATCAACCTGGTCCACCGACTCAACGAAGAGGTCGCGCACGAGGGCAAGACCGCGTTCTGCCTGGACCCGGTCATCTGCCCCTGCGCGACGATGTACCGGATTCACCCGGCCTATCTCGCTTGGGTGACGGAGTCGCTAGTCGAAGGCCGTGTGGTCAATCCGATCACTGTGGACGATGAGACTCGCAAGTGGGCTCGCGTCGCCCTCGACCGCATGTTGGCGATCACTTAACGCGAACGATGCGAATCCTGATCATCGGCAGTGGGCTGGCCGGCATCAATGCCGCGCTGTTGGCGTCGGAATTCGCCGATGTCGCGCTCATCAGCAAGTCGGCTCTGGAAGAGACCAACACGCAGCGAGCCCAGGGCGGAATCGCCGCCGCCGTCACCGCGCTCGACGATCCGGCTATTCACGCCGCAGACACGATTCGCGCCGGCGCAGGACTCTGCGATCCGATTGCCGTCGAGACGCTGACCGCCGACGGAGCTGCCGCCATCGAGCGATTGCTCAACCTGGGTGTCGAGTTTGATCGCGATCCGGACGGCCAGTTGGCGCTCGCGAATGAAGGAGCACATTCGACGCCGCGTGTCCTGCACGCCGGCGGCGACCAGACTGGGTTGCACATTCAGTCAGCGCTTTCGAGACGCCTGTCCGAAGCGAACGTCGATGTCCGCACCGATGTCGCCGTGACCGATCTCACGATCGAGGCAGGTCGTTGTGTCGGTGCGACCACTGACGATCGAGAAACGTTCCTCGCAGACGCCGTCATCCTGGCGACCGGCGGCGCTGGGGCGCTCTATCGCACGACGACGAATCCAGCCAACGCCACTGGCGATGGTGTCGCGCTGGCGTTTCGGGCCGGAGCGCTGGTCCGCGATCTTGAGTTCGTGCAGTTCCATCCAACCGCGCTAGTCAGCGATGGCAGCGCGTTTCTGATTTCCGAAGCTCTGCGCGGAGACGGCGCGGTGCTGTTGGATTCGGCCGGTGATCGCTTCATGCCACGCGTCCATCCCGATGCTGAGCTGGCGCCGCGATCGGTGGTCGCGCAAGCGATCACGGAAGCGATGCGGCGAATCGGCGCGAACCATGTCATGCTCGATATCTCGCATCGCGATCCTGACTACTTGCGGCATCGTTTCCCCGGCGTGTTTCGAGGTGCTCTGGAACGCGGACACGACCTCACAGCAGGCCCAATTCCCGTCGCGCCGGCCGCGCACTATCACATGGGCGGCGTCTACACCGACGTTGACGGCCGAACCACGGTGCAGGGACTGTTTGCCGCCGGCGAGTCCGCCTCGACCGGGGCGCACGGTGCGAACCGCGTCGCGTCAAACTCGCTCCTGGAAGCCGCAGTGTTTTCCACACGCGCCGTCGAGGCGATTCGTCGCAACGTCGAGCCAGCAACTGTTCCATGTGTCGATGTTCAAGCGACCCACTGGCATCGGGAGAGTGCAGCGCCTTCTTGGGATGTGTTGCGCTCGACGATGAACGACTTTGTCGGCATCACCCGTACGGCCGACCGTCTGCAAACGGCGGTTGACCGCTTTGAGGAGTGGTCAGAATCGAATGATGCGTCGGCTGACCCGTCACTCCCGCTGGCCACGCTCACTGCTCGTCTGATCGCCGAGGCCGCACTCCAGCGAACAGAAACACGAGGCGCACACTTGCGACTCGACCATCCACTCACCAACGAGACATGGCAACGTCATAGCTACTGGCAGTTGGCACGCGAATGAGCGCCCTCGATCTTGCCATTGTCCAACGCCTCGTCGACGCGACACTCGCCGAAGATCGTGCTGATCTCGACGTCACAACCAGCTCGCTGAGCAAGTGGATCGATTGGCGCCAGGGCAACGCCCACCTGACGGCTCGCGCCGAGGGTGTGGTCTGCGGACTCGATTTCGCGCTGGCGGCCTTTGCCGCGCTGGATCCCGATGTCCGCTTCCTGCCCGAAGTCAGCGACGGCGACCGAGTCTCGGCCGGTCAGCAGATTGCGGTCGTCGGCGGGCAACTCGATCCACTGCTCAGAGCCGAACGCACCGCGCTCAACTGGCTGCAGCGACTGAGTGGGACGGCAACACTGACCGCGCAGGCGGTAGCTGCGGCGGGGACCCGGACCAAGATTCTTGACACTCGCAAAACGACGCCAGGTCTGCGTCCTGCCGAGCGCTACGCCGTTCGCTGCGGCGGCGGCCTCAACCACCGGGACTCGCTCGCGTCCGGCATCCTGATCAAGGACAACCACATCGCCGCCGTGCGACAGGCGGGCGGAACTCTGGCCGATGCTGTCTCAGCGGCCATTGCCAATGTCGGTCCTGCCACTGGAGTCGAAGTCGAAGTCACCAATCTGGAAGAAGCGCGCGAAGCGTTGGATGCAGGAGCCACCGCGCTGTTGCTGGATAACTTCGCGATCGACGCTCTGCTACCCGCAGTCGAAGTCGCGCGCGTCTACAATGCCAAGACCGAAGCCAGCGGCGGTATCGCCATCGAGCAGATTCCCGAGATCGCTCGATCTGGCGTTGACTACGTTTCTCTCGGAGCTCTGACCCACTCCGCTCCGTCACTTGATATCGCCCTGGACATCGCTCTAGAACTCGCGCCGGACTAAGGCGCACTCGCGAGGCTCCGGCGGCACAGTCTCCCGTCCCCGCCCTCGAGGAGGCCTTGGGAAACTCCCGAATCCCCTCTCCCCCCATGCGAGGGGAGATGTCACGGAGTGACAGTGGGGAGGCGGCTGACGATGACCAGATAGGGCTCCTGAACAGCGGACCCCCCTCTGCCTTCGGCATCTCCCCCGCAAGGGGGGAGAAGGGGAGTTTTTCGAAGGTCTCCCCTCGGGCGGGGACCCGCCTTGGCCTGGGCCGGGCAGCACCGATCTGTTCCCGTTGAGCAGCTACCGGCGACATGCATGCCCACCGTTCGGAAGCCGGGTAAGAAGCAGGCCCCTGCTCGGAGGCGAGGGGCGGTTGAGAAGTTGAACATCGTTTTCTGCAAAGGGAAGCGGGGAACTGGTGAGTTGCACTAGCCCTTACGAGGTCGCGCAAGGTCGGCTGAATCAATCACGATGGTGAACGGGCCGTCATTGGTCAACTCCACCGACATCATCGCGCCGAAGACCCCGGTCTCGACCGGTACTCCCTGTGCGCGGAGCGTTTCGGCAAAGTGATCAATGAGCGGCTCTGCAACCTCAGGTCGGGCTGCTCCTGTGAAGCTTGGACGACGGCCTTTGCGCACGTCGGCGTGCAACGTGAACTGGCTGACGACCAGTGCTGATCCACCGATGTCCAGAATGCTCTCATTGAAGCGGCCATCGGCGTCGGCGAAGATTCTCAGTCCCGCCACCTTGCGCGCGAGAGCTTCGGCCTGCGTTTCCTCATCTCCATCCGCGGCGCCGACAAGGATCAGCATGCCAGCACCGATCGCACCGACAACGTCACCGTCGACAGACACCGATGCCTGCGTCACGCGTTGCAGCACGATCCTCATATGTGAGGCCTTGAACCACCACTCGGATGGGAAGGGCTAGTCCGCCGCAGCGGCCGAAGCTTCACGCTCGCCGGAGTCGGACTCTGACTCGCTGGAGGATTCGCCGTCGGACTCGGAGTCGCCGCCATCGGGACGGTCTTCGTCGCGGCGGGACTTCCAATTGCTCTTCTTGCTATCGGTTGAGTACCAACCGGAACCCTTGAAGACGATCGCGGGCGCACTGGGAATTCGCTGGAGCGTGTGCTCACACTCCGTGCAGGGTTGCTGCGCGGGTGCGCTCCAACCCTCCAGCTTTTCCACCGTATGGCCGCACTCAAAACACTCGTAAACGTAGCGGGGCACGTACTTCCTCCGCGCAGATCATCAGACAACACCAAGTAAGCTATCACGTAGTCCGACTCAGTGCGCGTACGCCGACCACACCCCTATACTCGATCCATATGCCCGCCTGCGGGGCGGGTTCGACGTGACTTCACGAGCCAACCTTCTGAGGAGCCGGATGACGACATCGATCTCAATGCGCGACCTCCTGGAAGCCGGAGTGCACTTCGGTCACCAGACGGGACGCTGGAATCCAAAAATGGCGCCGTACATCTACGGCGCGCGCAATGGCGTACACATCCTCGACCTCGCCCAGACCGTGACCCGGCTGCAGGACGCCACCGAGTTCGCACAGGAATTGTCCGGCTCGGGTCAGCAGATCCTGTTCGTCGGAACCAAGCGGCAAGCCCAGGATGTGATCCGCAACGAAGCCGATCGCGCCAACATGCCCTACGTCGTGACTCGCTGGCTTGGCGGCACGCTGACGAACTTCCAGACGATCCGCAAGCGCGTTGACTACATGATCGAGCTTGAGCGGCGCGAAGAAGCCGGTCAGCTCGACCTCCTGCCCAAGAAGGAAGCGCTCAAGCTGCGGGACAAACTGACGCGGCTGCATCGTTACCTGCGCGGTTTGCGCGACATGACCTCGCTGCCCGGGGCCTTGTTCGTCGTCGACGTGCCGCGCGAGCACATCGCAATCGCCGAGGCGCAACGGTTACGCATCCCGATCATCGCTGTCTGCGACACCAACTCGGACCCCAACCAGATTGACTACCCGATCCCCTCGAATGACGACGCGATCCGCGCCGTCCGGCTGCTCACAGCACAGATTGCCGACGCAGCACAGTCGGGCGGGATGATGCGTCAGAACGCGGTCGAGAGCGAAGAAGCCTACGACGAGATGACCTCCGAGGAGCCTGTCGCCGCGAACTGAGTCGCAAGACACACATCACGCCACTTGCATACTCAGTGGCTGTCCAAGATTAAGCCCAAACAACGACCAGAGGAGCCACCAACGTGCCCGTAACGATTGATCAAATCAAGGAGCTTCGCGCCGAGACCGGCGCCGGCGTCATGGACTGTCGCCAGGCCTTGACCGAGTCCGGTGGCGACATCGAACGCGCCCGCCTGCTCCTGCGTGAGAAAGGCATCGCTACCGCCAACAAGCGCGCCGACCGAACTGCTGGTCAGGGTCTGATCCATAGCTACATCCACGGCGGCCGGATTGGTGTGCTCGTTGACCTGCGCTGCGAGACTGACTTCGTCGCCAAGACTCCACAGTTCGAGGAGCTGGCGCACGACATCGCGATGCAGGTGGCCTCGATGAACCCGGCCTCAGTCAGCGCCGACAACATGCCAGACGATGCCGACGAAGGCGCCGTGGCGCTGCTCGACCAGGAGTTCATCAAAGACGGCTCACAGACCATCGCGGACCGAATCAACGACGTGATCGCCTCCATCGGCGAGAAAATCGAAGTGGCCCGCTTCACCCGCTACGAGATGGGTGAGTAGCTGGACAAGGCCGCGGATCGATCAGTCCCGTCATTCCCAGCTTGCCTGGGAATCTCGCCTTCCTTGTTCCGCGCCCTTTCGTGGAATCGTCATTCCAGGTCATGCCTGGAATGACGAGTTCGGTGGTTAGGACTACTAGTGAGCGACCAATCGACCGCACGTCGAGTCGTCCTCAAGGTCTCTGGTGAATCGCTGCAAGGACAGCGCGAGTCTGGAATCGACTCTGCCGCCCTCAACGAGATCGCCCGGCAGATTGTCGAATGCCGCAATCGCGGCGTTGAGATCGGCGTTGTGGTCGGCGGAGGCAACCTGTTCCGCGGCAGGCTCGCCAGCCAGTTAGGTATGGCCGAGGCGACGGCTCACTATGCCGGGATGCTTGCGACGGTGATCAACGGACTCGCCTTACAAGATGCGATCGAATCGGCCGGCGCAGAAGTGCGCACGATGTCGGCGCTCCAGGTTCGGCAGGTAGCGGAAATCTTCATCCGCCGCCGAGCACTTCGTCACCTGGAGAAAGGGCGCATCGTGCTTTGCGTCGGCGGAACCGGCAATCCGTACGTCACCACCGACACTGCAGCCGCGCTTCGGGGGATTGAACTGGACGCCGACGAACTACTGATGGGCAAGCACGGCACCGACGGCGTCTACACAGCCGATCCGGCCCTGCATTCCGACGCCAAGCGCTACTCCCGACTCAACTATCGTGAGGCGCTACAGCAAAATCTTGGGGTCTTGATGGACGCTTCGGCGCTGGCGCTCTGCGAAGAGCATTCGCTGCCGATCGTAGTGTTCAACATCGAGGCGGCTAACGCTATCGTGAGCACTGTGATCGACGGCCCTGACCTTGATCTGGCCGGCACGCGCGTCGATCATGGAGTCACCGTCCTGGCTGATTGATCACAGCGCCGAAGTTTCCACAGGAGCGCGATATGTCCGACAACGAGCTCCTCGACCTGGCATTCGACGACGCCAACTCGCGTATGGCCGGCGCGCTCAGCGCGCTGGAGCGCGACCTGATGGCCGTGCGCACCGGCCGTGCGCATACGTCGCTCGTCGACCAGATGCGAATCGACTACTACGGCACGACCATGGCGCTGAACCAGCTCGCCACGATCTCCACGCCGGAAGCGCGCCTGATCGCCATTCAGCCGTGGGACAAGAACGCCTTCGACCCGATTACGAAGGCCATCCAAACCTCCGATATCGGCATCAATCCGCAGTCCGACGGCATCCTGATCCGGCTCGCGTTGCCTGAGCTGACGGAGGAGCGCCGCCGCGACCTGGTCAAGGTCGTGCACCAGAAGTCCGAGACAGCGCGCGTCGCGATCCGCAACGTGCGACGGCATATTCACGACGACCTGCGCCATATGCAACGGGACGGCGATCTGTCACAAGATGAGGAACGCCGAGCAGAAACTCAACTCGACACTCTGACCAGCCAGTTCATCGCTAAAGTTGATGCTGCGGGCAGTCAGAAGGAGCAAGAGCTCCTCGAGGTCTAGTACGTGTCAAACCGATCCGGTTCCACCATCACTCTGCCAGCCAGCCACGCCGTCATCGCACCTGCCATCAATGGCGTCCATGTCGCCGAGAGCCTGACCGAGGCTCATATCCCCGAGCACGTCGCGGTGATCATGGATGGCAATGGACGCTGGGCGGCCCAACGTGGATTGCGCCCGACTGATGGTCATCGCGCGGGCACCGAAAACATTCGCGCCGCGATTGAATCCTTCGCCGAGCGCGGCGTCCGCTGTCTGACGCTGTTCGCATTCTCTACAGAGAACTGGAAACGCCCGCGACCGGAAGTGCGCGGACTGATGCGTATCCTTTCTTCGACTATCGACCGCGAGGTCAAGCCGCTGCATGAGGCGGGAGTCAAGCTGCGCTACATCGGACAGCTCGACGCGCTCAACGCCTCGTTGCGGCGCAAGATCGACGCTGCGATCGAGCTGACGCAGCACAACAACCGGATGACCGTCTGCGTGGCGTTCAACTACGGTGCACGCGCGGAGCTCGTGGATGCAGTCCGCCGCATGGTCGCCGACGGCGTGCCCAGCGACGACATCACTGAGCGAACGATCTCTGATTACCTCTATACCTGCGAGCTGCCCGATCCAGACTTGATCATTCGCACCGGTGGAGATCAGCGCATCTCCAACTTCCTGCTCTGGCAAGCCGCCTACGCGGAGTACGTCTTCTCCGACACCTACTGGCCCGACTTCGGCGAGCGAGACGTCGATCAGGCCCTGGCCGAGTACGCGAATCGAACCAGAAACTTCGGCGGACGCCCCGCCCATGCCGAATAGTCCTCCAAATGCGCGTCGGCAAAGAATCATGGAGCCTGACCCGGGAGGTTGTTACGCGCTGAACTTCCCATTGATCCGGATCATCCTGGGCCGGTACCGGTCTGAAGACGACGAAACTGAGAACGAGAACGACGGCGATGCTTGAACGCCTGCGCGGCAGCAGCCTGGGTCTCCGGCTCGCCAGCGCTGCCATCGGGATGCCGATCATTATTGCGGCCATCTTGATCGGCGGACCCCTGTTTGCCGCATTGATGGCGCTCAGTCTGGTCATTGCGCTCGGCGAGATTGCGGTCATCGTCAAGCTCGAGATTCGCAGCGCGCTGTTCCTTGTCGCTGTCGCTGCAACCGGCGCCATCATCGGCGTGGTCGCAGCGGACGCCGACATACCGCTGTATTGGCCCATCCTGGCAACAGTGCTTGGCATTGCCTCAGTGACGACCATCGTCGCCGTCCGTACTGTCGAACAACCACGCGCCGAACAACTGCATCCAATCCTCAATCGAGGACTGGCGATGCTCGCGGCGACCGCCTATCTCGCCATTCCCGGCGCGACGTTCATTGCGGTTCGCGGTTCTGAGCAGGGAACCGATTGGATGCTCCTGGCGGTGCTCGCGATCATGTCAACCGACGCCGCTGCCTACGCCGGCGGTCGCCTCCTGGGTCGGCGCCAACTTGCTCCTTCGGTCTCGCCCAACAAAACCATCGAAGGCGCAATCTTCGGTTGGCTTGGCGGATTCGGTGCAACGATGGCACTCGACCAGATCCTTAACCTCGACGCCGAGATCTGGCCGCTTGTGTTACTCGCCGTCATCTTGCCAATTGCCGGTCAGATCGGCGATCTGGCAGAGTCCCTGTTCAAGCGAGCGATGGATGTCAAGGACTCCTCCAACCTCATTCCCGGACACGGTGGCGTGCTCGACCGGCTCGATTCGCTCCTCTTCGGATTGCCCGTCGTATTCTTCTTCTTGCAATGGACGACATGAACGGCACGAACGAGCAACCGATCAATCTAGTCCTGCTGGGCTCGACCGGCAGCATCGGCCGGCAGACGCTCGACGTCGTGCGTGCCATGCCAGGACGGTTCAAGGTCCTGGGGCTCGCCGCCGGCCGCAATCTCGATGCGCTCGAGGCGCAGGCTCACGAGTTTCACCCTGCATATGTCTGGGCCGCCACCGAAGACAATCAACGTCTGACCCGGATCGCGTCCGATAGCGGCGCGACCGTCACGCCAATGGAAGACATGGCGGGGGACCCAGATGGAGACGTCCTTGTCGTCGGTACGGCCGGTCGCGCCGGACTGGAGCCGACTCTGACATCGCTGGAACGCGGCGGCGCAGTCGCCCTGGCCAACAAGGAAGTCGTCGTGATGGCGGGACAGCTCGTTCGCGACGCTGTCGATCGCGGCGGGGGACAGCTACGACCGGTTGACTCAGAGCACTCCGCTATCTGGCAGTGTTTATGGGGCGAAGACGGCCACGAAATCCGCCGCATCCTGCTGACCGCGTCGGGCGGAGCGCTGCGTCACCTGCCCGCAGACGAGCTCGCCGATGTCACGCCCGAGCAAGCGCTCAATCATCCAACCTGGAATATGGGTGACAAGATCACCATTGACAGCGCCACGCTGATGAACAAAGGCATGGAAACGATCGAGGCCAAGTGGCTGTTCGATGTGCCCTACGAACGCGTCGAAATCGTCCAGCATGCCGAGTCCATCGTGCATTCGCTCGTCGAGTTTGGAGATGGATCAGTCAAGGCGCAGCTCGGCTACCCCGACATGAAACTCCCCATCCAACTGGCGCTTTCCTATCCGCAACGGCTGGAACCGACAGTCGAGCCGCTTGACCTCGCCTCAGTCGGCACGCTCAATTTCTCTCGCCCAGACCTGGATCGATATCCCTGCCTGAAGCTCGCCCAACAGGCCGGCCGAGCCGGCGGGACCTATCCCGCCGCAATGGCAGCCGCGGACGAGATCGCAGTCGAGGCATTCCTGGAGCGCAGAATCGCCTTCACCGAAATCGCCGACTATGTCAACCAGACCATGGACGCTCATCGCAGCACAAAGAACCCCGACATCGAAGCCATCGACGCCGCCGACTCGTGGGCTCGTGGATTCACGACCGGGAGAATCGCTGCGGCAGTGTGATGCCCTTGGCGTGTTCTCACTCCAGACGTAACTCCATTGGATTCGTCATACCCGCGCTCCGTCGCGGGTATCTCGCGGCTCCCGGCACAAACCCCAGTAGCCGGGTGAGCGTAAGAAGCTGGCATGACGTCCCTTTTGCCACCATCGCGCATCCTCTGGCGAGATACCCGCGACGGAGCGCGGGTATGACGGAGGTGAGAGAGGCAGCTAGTCGCCCAAGACAGATATCAAGCCGCCTGTCATTTCCGTTCTCACTGCAGAACAACCATCGTTCCCCCAATCAATCGACATCCCCGATCCACTAGTACGCTGAGCGCATGGTCCTGATCGACACGGTTCTTCCCTTCATTGGCGTCCTCCTGGGGCTCGTGGTTCTGCATGAGCTGGGACACTTTGTCGCCGCCAAGCTAGCGGGCGTTCGGGTCGAGGAGTTTGGCGTTGGGTTGCCGCCGCGAATCGGCAAGGGATGGCAGTTTGGCGAGACCTTGTACTCGTTCAACTGGCTGCCGATCGGCGGGTTTGTCCGGCTCACGGGTGAGGAAGCCTCAGGCCTCTTAATCACCAGGGTTGATCCGGAAAGCCGATTCTCCGAGCACTTCGTCGCCGGCGACCGTATCCACAAGGTCAATGGCAAGCGGGTGGTCAGTCCCGACCAATTCCTCGACCAGGTGCTGCGCAATTTTGGACAACCGAAGCTGGAAATCGCTTACGACCACACCGAGGACGACGGACGCAAGACCTCTTGGAGTTTCAGCCTCACACCGCGCGACGACGACATCGATGCGCCGCCGCGCGACAACTACCAGACAACCGAAGAACAACGCAAGTCGCTGCTCGACGACAACGGCGAAGCGTCGATTCTTGGCCTGAGCGTCGGCATCGACCCACGGTCGCTCGGGGCCAAGTCGCGCCTCACTCGAATCGGAATCCTCGCCGCAGGAGCTGGAGTCAACGCCGTCTTACCGCTGATTTTGTTCGCCGTGGGCGCATTGATCCCCGACAACGTCTCTGCCGGACCGGCCGTGGTCACCAGCACGATCGAACATGCGCCGGCGCACCAGGCGGGCATTCGCGCCGGCGACCGTATCGTCGCGATCGATGGGGAGCCAATTCGCAATGCGCAGGAACTCGCTCGCGCGATCCAGCTCAACCTCGGCAAGACGCTTGTCGTTGCAATCGAGCGGCCTGTCGCTGGATCGCTCACGTCCAGCCGCGCATCGCAGGAGCCGGAGCGCTTCGAGGTCAACGTGCATGCCAGGCTCGCGCCAGAACCGCTGGTACACGTCGTCCAACCTGGTGACTCAGTGATCGACATCGCAAACGAGTTGGGTGTCACACCTTCCTCCGTGATTGCGGGTTGGGGAATCGAGACAGAAGAACTCAACGAGGGCCTGGAGCTGGACCTACCCGGTGGCTTCACTTACGTCACCGAAGAGGGCGACACGATGCTCAGCATTGCGATCGAAGAAGCTGTGCGGATGGCCGCGATCTACCGCGCCCTCGAGATTGACCCTCTCCATCCTCCGCCCGGCATTATGATCGAGGTCCCGCAGGGAGCCACAGGCATCAGCATCGCCAATGCCTCATTCGTCGTCGCCCGCGAGAGCCCATCGGTCGGCGAGTCAATCGCTGCCGGATGGACTCAGACCCGCGACACCTTCGTCCTCGTCCGCAACCGCATCCGTTCGTGGATTGCCGGCGGCGAGCCAATCGAATTGTCCGGACCCGTGGGCATTGCGAGAGTCACCGGCGAAGTCGTCGATCGAGCCGGCTGGTCACGCCTGATCGAGTTGGCCGCGCTGATTTCGCTCAACCTGGCCATCATCAACATCCTCCCGCTGCCAATGCTTGACGGCGGCCGTATCATGTTCGTCCTCATCGAAATCGCCCGTCGCGGCAAGAAAATCAGTCCCGAGCGCGAGGGCCTGGTCCACATGGCGGGCTTCGCGGCCTTGTTGGTGTTCATCGTCGTGATCAGCTACTTCGACATCATCAAAGCCGTCTCAGGCGAACCGGTGATTCCATAGAGTCCATTGACTCCGCCATTGCCGCACTCCTTCTCGGCCACCTGGATGAGCCAGGTTCACTAGCAAAGGGATCGTGCGAAACGCAGCGAGATTCCCGCGTCGGAGCGCGGGAATGACGGTGAGGAGGAGCGCTGAGTCTGCGATAACGACAACTCACTGTTTCCCCCGTTACAATGTTCGCAATCTGCATCCGTGACCTGATCTGAAGGAGTTTGCATGGCGTTCCAGACATTTATCGACGCCGACACCCACATCACCGAACCTGCCGACCTCTGGACTTCTCGCGTCTCCTCCAAATGGGGCGACATGGTGCTACACGTCAAGCAGGACGACAGAGGCATCAACTCCTGGTTCGTCGGTGACGAGAAAGTGGCGGCCGCGCCCTCTGGTGTCTTTGCCGGTTGGAAGGGCAAGTTCCCCAGCTCGCCTCCGACCTACGAAGAAGCCCACCCTGCATCGTTCGATGTCCACGAGCGACTCAAGCTGATGGACGAGACCGGCGTCTACGCGCAGGTGCTCTATCCCAATGTTGCCGGCTTCGCCTCGCAGCGGTTCCTCTCGCTCAAGGACCCCGAGCTGATGCTCGAATGCGTCCGCGCCTGGAACGACTTCCAGATCGACTGGATCTCCGTCGCGCCCGAACGCTTCGTCGCCAACGCCTCGATTCCCTTCTGGGACATTGAAGAGTCGGTCAAGGAGATCGAGCGCGTCGCGCAGAAGGGCATGCGCGGCATCCTCTTCACTGGCGACCCGCAGTCGCACGGCCAACCGTTCCTCGGCGACCATCACTGGGATCCGCTCTGGAACGTCGCCACCGACACCGGCCTGCCGATTTCCTTCCACATCGGTTCCGGCGACTTCACCGATGGTTTCACCCCGGAGCGACTCGCTGTTGACGGTCCGGAAGTCACCTACGCGCGCACCTCGACCGTCCTCTTCATGGCCAACGGCCTGCAGATGACCGACCTGTTGCTCTCGGGCGTCCTGCCGCGATTCCCCGAGCTGAAGTTCATCTCGGTCGAATCCGGCATCGGCTGGGTACCGTTCTGCCTCGAGAGCTGCGACTACCACTTCCTCGCCGCCGACATTCGCAAGGCCCGACCCGAGTTCGAGATGATGCCGTCGGACTACTTCCGCCGGCAGGTCTACGCCTGCTACTGGTTCGAGAAGATCGCACCGCGCAAACTGATCGACGACATCGGCGCCGACAACATCCTCTTCGAGACCGACTTCCCGCATCCGACCTGCCTCTACGGCAACGTGCAGGAGACAATCGAGGACGGCCTTGAGGGTCAGAGCGAAGAAGTCCGCCGCAAGATTCTCTGGGAGAACTCGGCCAAGCTCTACAACATCGACATCCCCGAGGTCATGCCCGAAGGCCTCGCCGCAGCGGCCGCCGGCGGCGGTGGCGGCTAGACGATCTCAGACCTCCCCTTCTGGGGGAGGTGTCGCGAAGCGACGGAGGGGGATCCCCCCGTGCGTGCCCGCGCACGCTGTCTCGTCATACCTGCGGTTGTCGCAGAGCCTGACGAGGCTTGAACGGGGTATCTCGCGGGGTCAAGCGCTAATCGAACGACCCTCAAGAATGCAGCGAGATTGCCGCGGCACGCGCGGCAATGACGGAGCTTTCATGGACATCAACGGCAAAGTCGCAGTCGTCACCGGCTCATCATCAGGCGTCGGAGAAGCGACGGCCAAGCTGCTCGCCTCGCTTGGCGCATCAGTGGTCGTCAACTATTTTCGCGGCGCCGAGTCGGGACAACGAGTCGTCGACGAGATCCAGGCAGGCGGTGGCGCAGCCATCGCCGTGCAAGCCGACACCCGCTCCGACGCCGACTGCCGCCGGCTGATCCAGTCCGCCGTCGACGAATTCGGTCACCTGGAAATCCTGGTCAACAACGCTGGGATGACGCACTTCATTGCTCACGACGACCTTGAAGCCGTCACCGACGACGTCTGGGACGACATCATCGGCGCAAATCTGCGCGGTGTCTTCAATTGCGCCCGAGCCGCAACGCCTCATATGCGAGCCTCGGGCAAGGGAGCGATCGTCAACGTCAGCAGCGTTGCAGGCGCCGGTGGCGGAGGCTCCAGCATTCCCTACGCGGCAAGCAAGGCCGGCGTCAACGTGATCACGAAGTCGTTGGCCAGAGTTCTTGGTCCGGAGATACGGATCAACACGATCGCGCCCGGCTTCATCGAGGGTCGCTGGCTCCGAGGAGGTCTGGGCGAAGACACCTACGAGGCCGGCCGCAAGCGCCTGGGAGAGACCGCGCCATTGAGGGGCGTCGCCACACCCGAAACCTGCGCCGACGCCATCGTCGCCCTGATTGAGCGAAACGTCTTCGTGACGGGTCAGACGATCACGGTGGACGGCGGCGCAACGCTGTAATTTTCCATTCCACTGCCTTGTGCTGCCTGACCATAAAGAAAGTTAGTACTCATGACTGCTCTCGACATATCGATCCAACAACTCGTTGCCGACATCCAACGCGGCCAGATTCGGCTTCCTGAGCTGCAACGGGATATCGTTTGGAAAGCCCCTCAAGTCCGAGACCTACTTGACTCCATCTATCGGGGTTACCCGACTGGCTCAATCCTTACATGGGAAACAGACGATCCAGTCCCACTTCGCACTTTCGGCGTCGATCAAGACTCAGTTGACAACATGAAGTACCAACTGCTCCTCGACGGCCAACAACGCCTAACAACAATGTCTGCCGTCCTACGAGGTGTCGATATCACAGTAAAGGGCCGAAAACGGCCCATCCATATCCTTTTCAACCTAGAGCATCCTGAACATCCGCCAGGCATGACAGAACTCGGGCAAACAGATGACTATTCCGACCCAGCGAACACTACAACCGACCCAACGTCCGATTCACAACTTGCAACGTTTGCTCTCCACTCCAATAGACTAGCGAACCAGCCGCATTGGGTCTCTGTGACGGAAGCGCTCAAGGCCCCAAGCGACGCCAACATACTCAAGTCAGCTGGCGTTTCCTCATTTGATGACCCTCGCTACGAGAAATACACTAATCGGCTGGCAAGGCTAAGAGGCATCGCGAGATACACCTACAGAGTCAACATTCTTGACGGCGACAAAACTTACGAAGAAGTCACTGACATTTTCGTAAGAGTGAACTCTCTAGGCACAAAACTCAAGGGTTCAGACTTGGCTCTTGCCCAAATCACTGCGAGGTGGCCGGGATCTTTGAAGATTTTCCAGGAGTATACCGCTCAAACTGCACAACAAGACTTTGATCTCGATATGTCAGTACACCTGAAGGTCCTAGTGTCCATTGCAACTGGCCAATCACGCTTCCGCTTTGTCTCCCGTGTAGCCTCTTCAGAGTTTCCCAAGAGCTGGAAGCGCGCGACCGATGGTATCAGTTTTGCCATAAACTTTCTGAAATCTAATATAGGGATTGAGGCTCCTATGCTCTTGTCGTCCCCATACATCATCGTTGCTCTAGCTGTCTACGGCGACGCCCATAACCACGAAATCTCGAATGAGGAAGCGATCCTACTGCGACGCTGGTGCTTAGCCGCTAGCACCAAGGGCAGGTACTCAGGCTCAAGCGAGACTGCACTCGACGAAGATATTTCGGCGATTCTCAATGGAAACGGGGCGAAGGCGCTCCTGCAGAACCTAGAAAGGCAAGCTGGCCGTTTAGCAATTGACCCGGTCGAGCTCATTGGAGCGAGCATTCGGAGCCCTCACTACAAGACGATGTTTCTAGCATTTCGTGATGCAGGGGCGACAGGATGGGATGGGGTACGAATTTCACTAGACCATTCAGGGAACAAGTTCCGCATTCAATCTCACCACCTGTTCCCTAAAGCTCTGCTTTCTGGACGTCCCGATAGCGAAGTCAATGATCTGGCGAACCTTGCATTCATCACCGCCAGCAAGAATCAGGGGATCGGCAAGACTGAACCATCGAAGTACCTTGCCAACATCGAGAAAGAGGAGCTAGTCAAGCAGTGCATACCAAGTGATCGAAGATATTGGCGGATACCACGATACGAGGCATTCCTTGAACGACGCCGTAAGCTGATAGCGAAGCGCTTGAACGAATTCATTGGCGCGTAGAGTATATGGTCCAGCAGTGGAACCATAGAGCAGATCTCAGCCCACTCAACTCACCCGATAACTCACCGGCAGGCGCTTGATCCCACCGATCAGCCCTGACGACAACCGCTCGACCTCACCATCGAGTGCGAAGTCGTCCAGCTTGCCGATCACGTGACGGAAGACTGAGCGCATCTCCAGGCGGGCCAGGTTGGCGCCCAGGCAGAAGTGCTCACCGAAGCCTCCGAACGCAAGGTGTTCATTCGGTGACCTCGCGATGTCGAACACATCGGGATTCTCGAACACGTCCTCGTCCCGGTTGGCCGAGGGATACCACATCGCAAGCGTTTCGCCGGCCTTCATTGGCACGCCTCCGACTTCCGTGTCTGTTGTCACGGTCCGAGCGAAGTGCACGACCGGCGATGTCCAGCGGAGCATTTCCTCGACGGCGCTGTCCAACAGTTCCGGCTGATTGCGGAGTCGGTCGTACTGCTCGGGATGCTCGATCAACGCCTGCAATCCACCAGAAGTGGCGTTCCGCGTCGTCTCGTTGCCGGCCAGGATGAGCAACACGGCGTACGAAAGGATTTCTGAATCCCCCATCGGTTCGCCATCGATCTCGGCCTGCACCAACGCGGTCATCACGCTGTCATCCGGCTCCTGGCGCTTGCGCTCAATGTGAGCCGTGAAGTAGCCCTGTAGGCCGCGTAACCCTGCCTGCCACGTTTCGCGACGGGTGCGGCCTTGCTGATACTCCGGGTCCTCGGATCCCAGGAACTCGTTCGTGAAGCGGAAGATGTCCTCCCACGAGTCCCGCTCGACCGCGAGCAACTCACAGATCGCCGCCATCGGCATCTTGGCCGCGACATCGCGCACGAAATCGGCTGAGCGTCGATCGGTCAGTTGATCGACCAAATGCGCCGCTGCCTCGTCAACCACTTCTTCGGCGATTTCGTCGATCCGATCTTCCAGCAATCGCATTCCTCGCGGCGAGAATCGCCGACTGGTCGTGTTTCGGTACTTCCCGTGCTCGGGTGGGTCCATGTTGATCAGATTGGGCACTGTCAGCGACGGATCGCTGGCACCGCCGTCACCCGATCCTGCGGAACGAATGACCAGCCGCTTGCTGCTAATGAAGGTCTCGGGGTCACGCGAGATGTGCTGGATGTCGTCGTACTTGGTGATCGACCAGAACGGTGTCACGCCCGGCCGGTCGTACAGGTAAATCGGCGCGTCGCGGCGCTGAATCGCCCACTCTTCCCAGGGATAGCCGCGCGAGCCATAGAGCTCGGGAGTGACCAGGTCAATCTGATCTAGCGTCATCGTCATCGTGGTCATGGCTCACTCCCGTCGCCGGCGGCATGAGGTCTCTCTGGAATCAGAGTATCGAAGTGGAAGGGCCAACTTCCGGCCGCGGCGGCAGCGGGGCGCGCCGGGTCACTCCTCGCCCATGGAGAGCAACCGGTGGCGCAGAGGGGCCAATGAATCGGCGAATTCGCGCAACTGTTCCCTCAGTTGTTCCGCGTCGGGATCGTGCTCTTCGTCGTTGAGCGGCACAATCTCCTGGGGCAGCAACACCTTGACTACCTCCGGCTCGACTTCCTCCATCAGTTCCTGAATCGTCGCGTTGAGTCGCACCTGGGCGGCGATCACGGCGGTCAGCAGCACATTCATTTCGATGATCTCGTCATCAGGCGCATCCGCCCGGATCAGGCAGGATTCCAGCAAGCGGCGGTAAATGTAGCTGAGCTCGTTGGAGACCCGAAGGTCGCTCAGGAGCACTCGCCGCTCCGTTCCGGTCAGGGATTCGCGCATCGTGGTTCCTGCCTAGCGGAGGACGAGTTGAGATCGATAGTGACAATCGGGAGGCTATTGCGACACCGAGCGCCATATCGGACTCAAGCCTGGTTTCGTCAATGACTCTACGATCCGTCTTGAGCGTAACAATCCAATTCGACGCAGTCGCGGCTTCGAAGAGAGGGAACAATGTCCACCAAACGATCACTGCTCGGCGTCTACGAGGGATACACGGAGGAAGTCGCGGACGGCTACGAGCGCGAGTCGCTCTATCTGCCGATGAGGGACGGCTGCCGCATCGCGATCGATGTGCTCCATCCGACCAGCAACGGCGTCATGCTCGAAGGCCGCACGCCTACGGTCCTGCATTCAACTCCCTATCGGCGATCCTTCGTCCGCACGATGGACGGCGTATCCACCGCTCGCTACACGCACGAACTGCGACACATCGAGCCGGGCGAACTGGTGACGCAATACGAAGAGCGGCCAATCGCGCGTGATCTGGTCCACCACGGTTATCGCTTCGCCTCAGTCGATATTCGCGGCACCGGAGCGTCATTCGGCGCGGAATATGGAGATTCATGGCTGGCGGGCCAGGACATGGCGGCGGTCATCGATTGGATCTGTGAACAGCCGTGGTCGTCTGGCCGGGTCGGGATGGTCGGCATCTCCTATGAGGGGATGATGCAGTTCTTCACCGCCGCCCATCGGCCCGAGGGACTGACCTGCATCGCACCGCAATACCCGGGCCTGCCGCATTGTTATGTCGACGGCGGGCTCGCGATCAGCAGCTTCGCCCGAGTCTGGGAGCGGCTGCACAAGGGGATATCCGAAAACGAACCGGCCGCGCCGGTCGATGGCTCGGTCGGTGAGCAGCTACAGGCCGAGGCCGAGTCTGAACGATCGCCGGATCGCTACCGCTGGGTAGAAACCTTCTCGGAGATGGACCCCCGCGATGTCACGCGGATGTCGTCCTTCGACGGACTGAATCGCCGACGTCCTCGTCCCGATCTCGGTCTGGGCGAAGTGGCCAGCGGCTGGTTCGACTCCTGCGACCTGATCAACGAGAGCGGCGTGCCGACCTACATTGTCACCGGCTGGTGGGACCTGACCTTCCCCGGCTACCTGATCGACGCCTTCAACCGGCTCGACGTGCCGAAGAAGCTGATTGTAGGTCCCTGGAATCACGGCCAGGGCGGCGATCCCGAGTTAAGGCGCTGGTTCGATTACTGGCTCAAGGACATCGACAACGGCGTCATGGATGAGCCACCAGTCCACTACGCGGCGACCGAGCCATCGGGCGCAACGACCTGGAAGTCGGCCTCGCGACTGCCGCTGCCCGAAGCCCGATATCGCAGCCACTGGCTGACCCCTGACAGGAAACTCTCTGAAGCATTCCCTGCCGAGGCCGAAGTCGTCGAATATGAGGTCAACCACGACGTCAGCCTGGGACCGATGACCCGTCACAGCTACTACGTCGATGACATGTTCATCAACACCACCGACCTCAACGCCCGGGCCGAGCAGTGTCTCTCCTTCACGACTGAGCCGCTGTCCGAAGACATCGAGGTCACCGGCTGGCCGGCGTTAGAGCTGGAACTCTCAACGGATTCCGACCGAGGCGCGATCGTAGTCACGCTGGAACAGATCTCCGCTGACGGCGGAGCGGCCTACCTCTCCGAGGGATTCCTCAACTTCGCATACCGCCGTCTCGGTAATGACCCAGGAGGGCACGAAGGCCCGTACTGGCATAGTTGGAGCAAGCGGGATCTGGCTCCGGTCGTCCCTGGCCAAGCAATGGACATCCAGGTGGAGATGTACCCCGTCTCATGCATCATCCGCAGCGGAGAGCGCCTGCGCCTGACGATCGCCGCGGCAGACGCCGACAACCTCGTCGTCCCGACGCAAGGCGACGAGGCAACGCTCACGGTAGCACTCGGCGGCGAACGAGCGTCGAGGCTCATCTTGCCGATCGTGAACGAATCGGTGGTTCCTACCGCCCAGGTCGTCGAGGGAGCCTTCGACGGAGGATCGGGAGGCTTCGCCTTCCACCGACCTGGGGATCCGCCGCTACCTGGCTAATCGGGAGGCGCACTGCCCTCCACCGCACTGCCGACTTCCCCGTCCCCGCCTCGAGCGGAGACCCGCTCCATATCCATGACTGTGTTAACCCTGTTTCGACCAACCCAGCACTGCTTGACGTTCTCTATATAGCTATATAACGCTACCATAGGAGATATCGATGAAAGGAAAACGAAATGGCTATAGATCGAGTTGAAGGCTTCGAGGACGGTTTTCTTGATCTCGTGGCGGAGCAGCTTAAGCGCTGCCACCACGAGTTAGGTGATCTTGATCGAGAGATCTCCCGACTGCAGGACCAGCGTACTGATGCTGCTAAGCGAGTGTCCCAGCTCGAGGACATTCTGAGCGGGAGTGATTCCGGGCAAAATAGCATACCAGACGATGCAGAAGCTCAGCCAAGTTCCTCAGCCAGACGTCCCCGGTCAATCGCTGATGCGGATGCCGTGGTCGATTTGATCCGCGAGCACGGCGAACCGATGCATTATCTGGAAATCCACAAGATGCTGGTCGATCGAGGGTTTGAGATCGGAGGCGAAGGCAAAGCGGACACGCTCCTCTCCCGGTACTTCAAAGACCCCCGCTTGAGTCGAGTATCTCGTGGGACATACGACCTTGCCGATCAAAGCAATAGCGAAACCAAGCCTGATGCGAAGCGCAATCCGCCCTTGTCGCCTTTGGCGCTCCCCAAAGTTCCAAGCCCGCCTACGCAGAGGTTGAATTCCCGAATGACCATGGCCGAAATGGCCGTCGAAACACTTCGGCAAGTCGGCAAACCTCTGCACTATGGCAAAATCACCGAACGAATCCGGACTTCTGGCTTCTTGCGGACAAAAGGAAGGACACCGGAAGCCAGCATGAACACAGTGATGTCCGTCGACATCCAACGAAACGGGGACCATTCGGTGTTCATTCGCACAGGCCGAGGAATCTACGGCCTGCGCGAGTGGGAGAAATAGGTCCTCGCTCGATCACTCCCCGACGAACGCGGACAGGCAATGCTCGAACCAACCACGAATGGATATTTCGCAACGTCATTGCCAGCTTCAAGCACCGAGGCCTTCAACGATTTCACGAACGGAACGACCGTAGTCGTTTACCTCAGGCGCACGTCATCAGAATTGAGCGCATTTTGGACCGCCTCGATGTGGCCAAACAGCCAAGCGGAATGGACGTGGCGGGCTTCGGCTTGCACCGGCTGAAGGGGGATCTGGACGGACTTTGGGCAGTCCGGGTTTCAGGCAATCTCAGAATAGTTTTTCGCTTGGAGGGAGGAGAGGCTTTCGATGTAAACTTGATTGACTACCACTGACCAAGGAGTGCGCGATGTCCCGCTCAAATCCGCGCCATCCCGGTGAATCGGTGAGGTTCGACTGCATCGAGGCGACTAACTTGACGATCGCCAAGGCGGCCGAGCATATGCAAGTTTCGGAACGGCAGCTCACCGATGTCTGTCATGGTCGTGCCCCGATCACGGCAGAGTTAGCCATCCGCCTTGACCTAGCCTTCGGCGGAACGGCTGAGACTTGGCTGGCCCTCCAATCCGCTTACGATCTCGCTCACGCTCAACGCCAAGCCAATGGTCTCAACGTCAAGCGGGTCGAACATGCCGCCTGACAGCGCGATCCTGTCGGGTAAGGGCCCAGCAACTCCTTGAGGTTCTAATCACTCCCCGACAAACGTTGGCGGCCGACGCTCGAAGAGCGCCCTGATGCCTTCCTTCGCATCCGACGACGCGCGTGTTGCCTGCACGAGCTCGTCGACATCTTCATGCGGAATGTGATCGCGGAAATCCATCTCTCGCACGATCAGCGCCTTCATCGCTATGAGGCTGAGCGGCGCGTTCTTGCTCAGGCGATCGATCAGTGCGTCGGCAAACTCTTCCAACTCACCCTCCGGTGCAACTCTCGCAATCACGCCCCACTCGTGCATCCGCCATGCCGGGATGCGATCACCAAGCAACAGGATTTCTCGCGTCGCCACTGGACCAGCGACCTCGAGCAGCTTCTTGGCCAGGAACCACGACGGCGCCAGGCCAATCTGCGCCAGCGACATTCCGAACTTCGCCTGAATGTCAGCGACGACAAAGTCACAGTGCAGCGCAAGCTCATTGCCGCCGGCGATGGCGTCTCCCTGAACTACCGCAACGACGGGCAATGGCCAATGCTGAATCGCATCCAGCATTTGCTCGATTGACACGTCGCCGCCGGGCAATCCTTCCTCGCGCTCGCGCAAATCGAGACCAGCGCAAAATACGGGTCCATTGCCACGGATCACGGCGACCCGTTCCTCAGGCGAGGGCTCGCCGGAGAATGCGGCATGCAGTTCGACGAGCATCTCGCTGTTGAGCGCGTTTCGCTTTTCTGGACGGTTCAGTGTGACTGTCCGCACTGCGCCCTCGACGGCGACTTCGATGATTTCGCTCACGCTCCGGCTCCTCTTCAGTTCGCTCAGTCGGTGGGGATGCAAAGCACCCTCTCCCTAGCCCTCCAGGGGGAGGGAATACTTGGCTACCCGCTGCTGCCGCGACCCAGCAGGTCGCGCGCCATGATGATTCGCTGCACTTCGGATGGACCTTCGCCGATTCGACGGATGCGCATCTCGCGATACCAACGCTCGAGCGGCAGGTCTTTGGTCACACCGATACCGCCGTGAATCTGGATTGCGCGGTCGACGACACGGCTCGCGCCCTCGGTTGATGTCAACTTGGCCATCGCCGCCTCGAAGCGGAATGGCTCGTCCTGCTCGGCCTTCTCAGCGGCGGCGAGGTACATCATCCTGCCCGTGCGGATGTCAATCTCATTGTCGACGATCATCCACTGGATCGCCTGTCGAGATGCGAGCGCCGCGCCGAAGGTCTCA
This sequence comes from Dehalococcoidia bacterium, assembly GCA_965232875.1. Taxonomy (GTDB): domain Bacteria; phylum Chloroflexota; class Dehalococcoidia; order Bin125; family Bin125; genus Bin125. The sequence continues at coordinate 2,043,143 of OZ247431.1, forward strand.
CGCTGCTGCGAGTACGAAATCGCCATCTCCTGGGCGGCGACAGCGATGCCAATGCAGGTCGCCGAATAAGGAATCCGTTGACGTGTCAAGTTGGCGTTCGCAAGCGAGAACCCGCCGCCCTCCTCGCCCACGAGATTCGCGGCCGGCACTCGGACATCATCGAATGACAGCTCGGTCCCATAATTCGCAGAGCGCAGCGTATGCACGACGCGGCGGACCTCGAAGCCGGGTGAGTCGGTGTCGACGAGGAACGCGGAGATGCCTCTTCGGCCCTTCGCTGGATCGGTACGCGCGAAGACCAGGCCAAAGTCGGCCCGGTCGGCGCCCGAGCTGAACAATTTTGATCCATTGAGGATCCAGTCGTCACCGTCCTTGACCGCCTTGGTCTGAATGGCGCGCGCCGGGTCCGATCCTCCCGAAGGCTCGGTCAGACCGAAGAAGGCGCGCTTCTCACCGTTCAGCATCGGATACAGATAGCGCTGCTGTTGATCGTCCGACGCGGCGTACAGTTGAGCCAATCCGGCCGATCCGAACGCCCCGTAACAGGGCAAGTACAGACCGGCGCGATGCTGTGACATTTCTTCGGCCACCAGACCGCGCGTGGTCAGCTCCAGACCTGGGCCGCCGTAGTCCTCGGGCACGTCGATGTGATAGAGCCCCATCTGTTGGACAATGCCCTTGAGCCGGTCCAACTCACCTGGCGGCAGCTCGACTGCGTCAGGATCCAGATCGCGCTCCAGCGGTTGCACCTCTTCACGCACAAATCGGCGCACGGCGCCGGTGATCATCCGCTGTTCTTCCGACATCAACACTTCCATCGGATTCCTCCCTCAACCGATCTGTTGCGATCGGCGTAGCCGACCAAGTTCCGGCGTGTCTCGCCAGTCTCCCGCCGGATGGGCAGGCGGCCATTCAGCGCCTTCGTCGCGCTGGAACTGCATCAACATCTCGAGTCGCTTCGTCGTGTATTGCTGATTCGCCTCCCAGCGAAACTGCGAAGCTCGTGCTCGGAGCACGGGATTAGGATCATCACCGCCGAAATGCAACGCCATCCTCGTGCGTAAGCCGAACGGCTCGCGACCGCCAGCCTGTCCGATGTAGAGCAAGTTCCCCTCGGCATCCGCGATTTCATAGACGCCGACGACGGCGGGAATGGCGCGAATCGACTCTTCGCTCGGCTGAATCCAGGGCTTTCGAATCGGCATCAACCCTCCCTCTCAAGTCCGCTAGCGCGGACGCAATCGATCACTGGCTGCTCCTGATGCGATCAGTTCAGCGATCCGCTCTTCGGAGTATCCCAAGATCTCCCGCAACACGGGAACCGTATCGGCCGCAAACAACGGCGCAGCATTCTTGGGCGGCGTCGGAGTCTCTGACAATCGAAACGCTGCCTGGGGCGCCGGAGATAGTCCGACCTGCGGATGTTCGAGCCCGCCAACCGAGTGCCGTGATTGCACCTGCTCGTCGCGCAGCAGCGTTCGCGCTCCCATCACCGGTGAGGCGGGCACTCCTGCTTGTTGAAGGCACTCGGACAGTTCAACCGGATTCCACTTCGTTGTCCAGGTCCGAAGCAAAGCATCCAACTCATACCGGTGTCGCCAGCGGCGCAGACCTGTTGCGAACCGGCGGTCGCGCGACACAGCTTCATCTTGCCACACCTCCAACAACGCCTCCCATTCGGAGTCATCTCGACAGGCGATGGCAATCCACGAGTCGGAATCGTCCAGAACCGGCTGCGCGGGATACACGCCATGCGGCGCTGCCGACGTGTGCTCATTGCCAATCCGCGTAGGCTCGCGGCCGGAAAGCTGCTGACCGACCATTGCCTCGCCAATCAGTTGCAACTCGCCTTCCAACATCGCCAACTCGACCGTCTGGCCACCTACTCGACAGCGTGCCATGATCGCGGCCACAGTCGACAGCGCCGCGTGCAAGCCGGCGTTCTGATCGCAATAGAAGTTGCCCGGCTTGAGCGGCGAGCCATCAGCGTATCCGGTCAGCCAGGACATCCCACTCATCGCGTCAATCCCAGGCCCATAGGAAATGCGGTCGCGCCAGGGACCGGACTTCCCGAACGCCGGCATCGCTACATAGATGATGTTCGGATTGCGCTGGCTCAGGGCTTCCCATTCGAGGCCGAAGTTGCCCATGACCCGCGGCGAGTAGTTTTCCAGCACCACGTCCGAGCACTCGACCAGATCGAGGAATGTCTCTCGCCCCGCCGTAGTCGTCAGATTCAATGCGACCGAGCGCTTGTTGATCGCCAGTTCGTTCGCACGGGCGTCGCGGTTCCACGGTTCGTCAGGTCCATGACCGCGATAGGGCTGCGAAGTGGCAGGCGTTCGCGGTCGAGCCCAGGGGGTCTCGATTCGGAGCACCTCAGCACCCAACGCTCCCAGCAAGATCGCGGCAACCGGACCCGCGACAGCGGTCGTCAGGTCAAGAATGCGAATCCCGCTGAGTGGACGGCTGGGTGAGTCCGGATACGGCGCCAACCGAGGCTCAGGCAACACCAGCGCGCCTCCATCGAACCCGATCCTCGAGTGATCCAAGCCGATCGTTGTTCTGACCCAGCAGCGGCGCTGTGCCATCAACCCACTTCGTCTTGCCAAACCGTACCGCCGGACCCGACGCTTGGTACTCGCCGCCTCGAGGATGCCCAGTCGTCTGCCAGAAGTCTCGTGAGGCATGATGGCCATCGGCGTCGGCCATCACCTCCGACGGGGCCAGCACTTCTGTGAAGGGAATCCGCAATTCCTGCGCGCGCTTCACGACCTCCCGGCGTGGTGTCCGCATAAGCACTGGGGCCATCAGTTCGTCTACTTCGTCTGCTCTGCCCATCAGCTCAGCCAGCAGCTCCGGCGCGGCCAGACGCGGCTCATCAAACAACACCGCCATGGCTTCGGGATAGCGATTGTTGCAATGCGCGTGGACCCAACCATCAGCGCAGGGCCGGATGGTCGATGGATACAGGTGTCCAGGCCCAAATCCCACCAGGCGTGCGCCATTCCGCTTCGGCTCGGAATCGGAAAACCAGGCGTGTTGATAGCCGCCGCCGAGCAGAAACGCGAGCGCCTCGTAGACCGCCGTATCGATTTGCTGTCCTCCTGTATCGGCGTACAAGGCCGAGACAATGCCCAACGCCGCGTGCAGTCCGGCCTGCCGATGACCCTGCTCGCCCCACGCTTTGACCGGCTCACGATCGGGCTCGCCGCCAATCCGCAGGTATCCCCCCGAGGCGTAGAGCGTCAGCTCCGAACCGAGCCATTCCGCTTTGGGTCCCTCAATTCCGTACGGAGTGATCAAGCAGACATGCAGGTCGGGCTGTTCGGCGCGGAGCGATTGCGGATTGATTCCGTAGTCATACCACCGCCGTCGATCCACATCGACGACAACCACATCAACCTCAGCCAAACACGCATCAAGCAGCCGACGACCAGCCGCCGTGCGCAGGTCTATTCGCAATGAACCCTTCCGCCGATTCAAGTGCAGGTGTGTCGCTCCGCCCTCCATGTCGGGCATATCGTCTCGAAACGGACCTCGACGTCGGAGCGGCGACCCTCCTTGTGGCTCGATCATCGTGACTTGAGCGCCGAGTCCAGCCAGCAGTCGTCCGCAATATGCTCCTGCCGCTGTTTCCGACAACTCCAGCACTCGGACGCCGTCCAGCGTCCTTGCTGCAGACATTGCTTCAGGAACTCGCTCACTCACCGAGGCAGGATACCCCTGCCATCTTCCAGAGCCTGAAATCTCGTATCGTTGTGACTACCGAGAGTTGGAGCAACAGCATGACCACGACGGAGCCGATCGAAAGTCACGCGGTCCACAGCCAGCGCATGTTGGATCACGCGGCCGAGATGATCGAGCAGGGCGACCGGCTGCAAGCCTCGGAAAAGATCTGGGGGGCAGCGGCGCACAAGGTCAAGCAGATCGCCGCTGAGCGCAACTGGCCCAACACGAGCCACACAGACGGATGGTCAATCATCCAGTATCTGCGAAGGCAAGCCGGCAATCGGCGCATCGTGGATCTCTTCGGAGCGGCCAATGACGCGCACCAGAATTTCTATGAAGACCGTATGTTGCTTGACGGACTGACCGACAAACTCGAAGGTACTCGTGAGCTCCTTGTCCTTCTCGACGATGCCCATCGGACACTGCCGTCCGACTTGCCCATGCCCGACGATCGCCATTACCGCAACCGCCACGCCTGACACGGCGTTTACCCTGCAACTCCAATCCGAGCGCGACTACCAGAGAGGAACACTCTATGTCGGACGTTGGCTTCATCGGCGTAGGCAATATCGGCAACCCCATGTGCGCGAACGTGATCAAGGGTGGACACCGGGTCGTGGTCAATGACCTGGTCGAGGAACAGGCCGCGAACCTGATCGAACTCGGTGCGACCTGGGCAGATTCTCCCGCCGAAGTCGCCGCGCAGACCGAAGTCACGCTGCTATCGCTGCCGGGTCCGCCAGAGGTCTCGAGCGTCTTGCGCGGTGTGGACGGCTTGTTGGAGGGCGCAGAACCGGGAATGGTCTGCTTCGACCTCTCCACCAATCTGCCCTCGACCGTCAAACTGCTCGCCGAGCGAGCCGCCGAGCAAGGCGTAACGTTCCTCGACTCCCCAGTCTCAAACGGCGTCCAGGGTGCAATCGACGCAACGCTCGCGGTCATGGTCGGTGGAGACAAGGCCGCCTTCGAGAAGTACAAGCCCGTGCTTGAGTGCATCGGCAACAATGTGTTTCACATGGGCGACTCGGGCATGGGTGCGCTGACCAAGATTGTCAACAACATGGTCAGCATCTCCTCGATCCAAGTGGTGATCGAAGCGCTGGTGATCGCTGAGGCTGCCGGACTGGAAGCCGAACGAGCCTACGAGGTAATGAGCGTCGCCTCGGCCCAGCACTACGTCCACAACGTGCCGACTCTGCTGGAGCGCAACTTTGACGACGCATCATTCTTCCTCAAATGGGCGGCCAAGGATGTCTCCCTGGCAGTCCAGGTCGCTCGCGAAGCTGGCATTCCTTCGCCCATTGCCTCGGCTTCCAGTGACACGCTGAATCGGGCCAAGAATCGCGGCCACGGCATGAAGTCGGTGATGGCGACCCTGCTCTCTGCAGAAGAGGACGCGGGAGTGTCACACTAGTCCCCGAGATGCTCAGTCATCCTATGTTTGGCGTAGACTGACCTTATGGCGATCGCAACCGGGGCCGTTGGCGGACAGACCACTGCACGACGAGTCGTGTTTCTGCACGCGGCGTCCTTTGTGCTTGGATTCAGCGTCGTCTTTGTCGCGCTTGGGGCGTTGCTGGGAGCACTCGGCTCCGCCTTCCAGGACGAACTGATCTGGTTTCAGCGTGTCGCCGGCGTTCTGCTGGTGATTCTCGGGCTGCACCTCGCAGAAGTAATCACGATCCCGCTGCTATACCGCAGTTTCCAGGTCGGCGGACCTGGCGGACCATCATCCGCTGAGCCTGCCGCTGAGATGTCACGCACCCGTGCCGCCGCAGACTACGGACGTTCAGTCGTCGTCGGTGTGGCATTCTCCGTCGGTTGGACACCGTGCGTCGGGCCGATTCTGGCCGGCATCCTCGTCCTTGCGCTCGATTCTGCCTCGCTCTTCCAGGCGATCATCCTGCTGATCTGTTACGCCGCCGGACTCGGCATCCCCTTCCTGATTGTGGGCGCGACCTTTGGCGCGTCGACCCAGTTCCTGCGCAAGCTGAATCGCTGGATGCCGCTGATCGGCGTCGTCTCCGGTGTGCTGTTGGTCTTCGTCGGGATGCTGATCGCCCTTGATCGCGTCGTGGTGCTCAATGAAGCGTTGGGCAGCTTCGGTGTTGACGTACTGGCCGGTTCCGACGGCTCATCGACGGAAATGCTCGACCTCAACGCCGGCTCAGCCGCGATCGCATTTGCGGGCGGATTCGTCAGCTTCATCAGCCCCTGTGTCTTGCCGCTCGTCCCGATCTATTTGGGACACTTGGCCGGCATCGGCTCCGAGCAGGCGCAGCAGCGCTAACGCCCTGCAGTCAGCTACCAGACGACCACTGCGTCGGTGCGAGCGGCAGCCTCGTGCCGCGATCTTGCAGGGTCGCGCTGACCTCTGCGACCGCTTCCGGCACTCCGCCGAGCGTCACATAGTCGCCTCGCATGAGCACAGTGTCGCCATCCGCGACCATGGACTCACCCTTGCGCCTCACCACCAGCACCCTCACACCGCCGGCGAAGCGCAGCTCGCGCAACGCCCGACCATGGATGGTGAGATTACGCATGGCCACTTCGATGACCCCGGACTCGGCGTCGCTCAACGCGTGATAGAGGCCGGGGCGCAATAGCGCACTCTCTAGGGCGCCCACCTCTGACTCCTCTCGCAGGATGCACTCGACTTCCAAGTGTTCCAGCAGCGCATTACGCTCGGGCAGCCACGTCACGATTCGCAGATCGTGGTGGCTTCGTCGTAACGCCGCGGCAATCGCTACGACCTGCTCGATGGGCTCAGAATCCGCGATCACCACCGTCTCAGCAACCGGAATCCCGGCCATCCCTTGCACACGTTCGTTCAATGGATCGCCTGGAATCAGCATCACGCGGTCTGGTCTCGGCACATCGTGAACATCCACCTCCGCGGTGCTGATCACCGACACCAAGCGACCAGCCGAGGCCAATCGATGTGTGATCGACTGGGCCAGCGGGCTGCTCCCAATAACGACGATCGGACCCTCCGACGGCTCTGGCGCGCGCCCAGCGATCGCGTTGAAGATGAGCGGCGCGAGCACGGTTGAGAGCAGCGCCATCAGGAGCAACGCCCCGTACATTTCATTGTCGATGATGCCCAGATCCTCAGCGATCGCACCTGCTGCGATCACCAGGCTCAGGTTTGCGCTCAGCAATGCGCCCCCGCTCAGACCACTACGTAACCCATGCGCAGGCGAGAGCGTCAGTACCGCAGGCAGCATCTTGATCAGGAACGCCAAGAACAGGAACACCGCAGCGATGATGAACGCGTCGAGCGACTGAAAGGCCACGCCAAAATCGAGCGTTGCGCCTGCATGGATAAAGAACAACGGGACGAAGAAGCCGTAACCCATCGCGTCGAGCCTGACTCGCACGGCGGAGCCATGCTGAGGGGAGATCACGGTTGCCGCGAGTCCCGCCAGGAACGCGCCCAGGACCAACTCGGTTCCAACGACCTCAGAGAGCGCCACAAAGGCGATCATCACGACCAAGGCGGCTCGAATCTTTAGCTGCGCCGACGTGTCGGCCAGCTCCTGCAGGGTCCTGCCGATGATTGGGAATCGCACGCCGCCGCTCTTGGCCAACCACACGAGAAACCCCAAAGCGACAGGCATCGCCACCAGCAACGCCATTTCAAGTCCCACGCCGGTTCGCTCGAGCGCTGCCACAATGCCCACACCGACGATCGCCACCAACTCAACCAGGAATCCACCCATCAAAATCGCCTGACCCACGTCCCCGAGATCCGGTCGATCCTTGAGCACCGGCACCAGCACGCCAACCGAGGTGGCTATGAAGATGAAGACGAGCATCAGCGTTGACGGAGCTTCGATCACACCAATCTCTTGGAGCAACCGCAGCGCGATGTAGGTCACCGCGATCGTGAGCACGGTGAACAACAATCCAGACACCAGCGGATGACGCAATGCGACGCGCGGGTTGTACCAACGCGGTCCCAGCGAGGTCGTGAGGAGATTTAGGTTGATCTCAAGTCCCGACAGGAACATCAGATAGGCGAAGCCGAACAGGGCGAGGAAGTCGAGCCACTCGCTCGGAGTGATCACGCCTAAGACGTGCTCGCCAAAAACAATGCCAATCACCACCTCGCCCACCACAGCGGGCAACATCCCACCGGTCAAGCGAAACGTAAGAAACGGCACCAGAACCGCAAACACAGAAATGATCAGCAGGGGGAGAAAGCTAATCTCCTCATGCATGACTACCTCCTGTGCAAGAAACTTATGATTGCTGTGCCTGTCGTCGTTCAAAGAACGCTAGCGCGATTCGATTGAAGTCATCGGCGGCGCTGATGTTGACCGCGTGCGTTGCCGAGACACGCTCAACTCGGAAATTGGCTGCATTGGCCTCCACCCATTCGCGCGCAGGTGTGAACGCTTCTTCGCGATCGCCAGCGACCAGCACCGTGTCCACCGGATTCGACGGAAGTCGATCTCGTAAGGAGGTGTACGGCGATGTGTACAGCATGGTTCGAGCGATGCCGGCCGGTGTGCTGAGCAACATCGCGTCGTCGAACTGCAGACGACGTTCGGCATCAAATGCTCTGGCTCGCCGTGGGTTCAGCGGGTGCTTCATGATCGCGTCGATTCCGCCGTCGATCATCAACTGGGCCCGCTCCTGTGCAGCCTCGGGGTTGCCGATTCTGCTCGGTTCACCGAAAGCCGAATGTGAGTTGGTCACGACATGCGCGATGACCTCATCAGGTCGTGACATTGCGTAGTTCAATGTCAACGCCGCACCCAGTGACTGCCCCACCACAAACCATCGCTCCGCAGCGACGAGTTCGCGCAGAGCGCTAAAGCGGTCGACGTAGCGGTCCGGGTGGTACGCATCCTCGTCCTCAGGCGCGGGCGAGGATCCGTGCCCAAACAGTTCCACGGTGACACTGCGAAATCCCGCTTCATGAAACGCGGGAAGGTTGAGCAGCCAGTGCGCGCGACAGGTCAGGATGCCGTGCACGAACAGCACCGGCATTCCATCGGCAGGGCCGGCGATCTCGTAGTTCAGATCGATCGCTGGGGAACTCACGGCGCAATGATACGCGAGAAACTGGCGTCCGCGACTGGCCGGACTCAGCTAGTTGCGGTCCGTGGCCGTGGTGCCTGCTGTCGCTCCCTCGGTCAATGCTTCGGGTGTGAGCGCCTTGAGCAGCGGGTCCTGCGTCGCCAGACCAAGAATGCCCGCAGCCTCGCCGATCCGGTTGAATCCGTGATCGTGCAGACGATGCAGGTAATCGTGGTACTGCTTCTCGCGCAGCTTGCGCAATTCTTCGACTCCCGCATCGAGACGTTCGACGCCATCGGCATAGAGCACCGCTAGCGCTTCGCGCTCAATCGGCGACTGCGCCATCTCAGAAGCGAGACCGCCCTCAGCCTTGATGAAGAAGATCGGCAACTCCATCTCGGCGCGTTCGGCATAGCGGTTGTACCACTCGAGGTGCTTGAGGCCATACTCAAGGTGTCGCTTGCTGTCTTCGGCCAGACGGGCGAAGAGGTCCCGGTCGAAGTCGGACTGCGCCCAGTCGGTCGCGCACTCGAAGGCGGTCAACTCGTAGGACTTGTAGACCACGTCCAACGCGATGATCATGTCGGTGAAGGTCAGCGCGTTGTACCAGGACTCGGAAACATCCGAGAGCGGTGCCTTGCCGATAATCCCCGAGCCATGCAGCGCACGCTTGCGTAGCGCTTCGACCTTGCGGCCGGCGTCATAGACCTGCGTCGCAAGGAACAATTTGACCTCGTGGAAACCGTAGGAAATCTCCTCCAGCCACTTCGAGATCACCTTCTGCTCGGCGATGCCGTAGGTCGAGTAGACCGCGCAGATCTGTCCAGTCGCACGCTCGACCTCAGGAGCCAGCTCTTCGCGATTCTCCCAATCGAGATCGGTGGCCGGAATCCAGCGGTCGCGAATCGCGTCTTCGTAGAGGTCGGCGACGCCATCCGCCCAAATTTCCGTGCGGTCGTAAATCGCGTATCCGGCGGGCATGTACATACCAGGTACCGGCTTGGTCCCCCGTGGAAGATCGTTGCGGTAACCCCAGACATCCGGCACGTGTCCATATGACCCAATGTCGACATCGCTCAAGCGCATGCCGTCTTCGGATGCGGTGGGCTTGAGTCCCGTCTCGCCACCGTCCTCGAACATGATCAGCTGCGCCCCGGCGAACGGGTGCTCCGGATTGTCGTCGACGAACTCGAGCCATTTGCTGACTCTGTCGGGCTCGATCGAAATGTTGAGGATGTTGTCGATCTGACGGCCCGAGGTGTTTGAGCTTTCAACTCGCTCGATCAGTTCAGCGGGCCAGCCGCGAACCTGGGCGCGCATTTTCTGGGCGGGTGATAGTGGCGGCATTATGATTCCCCGTGTTTTTCAGGTCGAACGGCGTCCCGGCAGCTCAACAGGTGTTCAGATTTGTCCAGATTTGTCCCGAATCATCCAGATTTCAGCACTGTCTGAGCAGGTGTATCCAGAGCGATCCAGACAAGTCCAGTTCCTGTTTCGCGCTAAACGGTGATTAGCTCACGCAGATCCGGAGCCATCCGGTCGAGCCGGTCGCCGAGTCCGACCACCTGTAGACGGTGGTAGTACTCGTTGATCTGCTTCTTGCGCATCAGCATGACGAGGTTGTAGCCCTCGTCGAGGTACTCGATGCCGCCGCCGGCGAGCACGGCCAGCGCCTCACCCGTGATCGGGTTCGTCGTCAGGCCGGCCTGCGTGTTCTGCACGGTCTCGTTGATGTCGAGGTAGTGGTGCAGTTCCTCCTTGCGCCAGGGCTGCGTCTCGACCGTGTACTTGGTGTGCGTGACACCGAAGGCCAGGTGTCGAGACTCGTCCTGCGCCGAAAGGCGGAACATGCGCTTCTCGGCTTCGTTCTGGCCGATCAGTTCGCCCATGCGGAAGAGGGACTGGACCAGACCTTCGGCGAAGAGGTGCAAGATGGCGGTCATCTCGGTGAAGTCGTCAATCGCGAGCAGGCCCACCGCGCCGAGGCCAGCCGGCGACATCCCGCCGCCGTTGACCAATACGCGCTTGCGGAACACGTCAAGGTGACGCGCTTCGTCCATGAGCTGCGTACCGAGGAAGAGCTGCGACTCGAAGAAGTCGGGGTGGACCGACTCGAGGAAGCGGCCTGGCACGTCGCCGGCGATGAATTCGACTTGGGTCAGGAACGTACACAGCGTGCACATCGCCTTTTCGATGTCGTCCGGCTGATCGCCGATCGTGTCCCAGGGGATGTCTCGCGCTGAAGACCACTGCCGCTGCAACGCTTCTTCGTAGAGCAGCATCGCCGACTCGGACCAGACATCGCCCTTGTCGCGGTACTGGCGAGCGTGCGCGTTGGAACGCGGGTCGGCCTCAATGCCGCGCGGTGCAAACGAGCGCCAGTCCGCCTGGTCAACGCCGTCGGCGCCGGCCATCCGCTGGTTGATCGACTGCAGCGTGACGCCCTTGCGGCCCGTTTGGATTTCAAACTCGTCGTCGGTTTCCAGGTTCAGCCAGTCAAGGTTGAGTCCTGGGTTCTCTATCGCGGTGACCATGTTCTGTTCCTGTCAGCGGGAGGCGACACTACGAGAGCGAGCAGCGTTCGTCTCAGTCGGTTGGCTTCAGGGTATCAGTTGACCAGAGTTCATTGGGCGCCTGGAAGATCAAAACCGGCCCTTAAGAAATTGACCAGATCCCAGCGCTCCTGATCGGAGAGTTGCGGCGACCAGGCCGGCATTCCGGTACCTCGAATTCCGTCCGTGATCCAGGCGAAGAGCACGCCGTCGGGATGGAACGGCACATGCACGGTGAAGTTGGCCGGCGGCGCAGGCAACGAGTCCGCCAACGGACCATCGCCGGCTCCGGTATCGCCATGACATGACGCACAGTTGGCGGCAAACAACGCCGCGCCGCGCTCGACCGACTCCGCCGTCCGCTCAACTGGATTGGCCAGCGTGCGTCCCGGCTCAACGTGCAAGCCGGTCAGCAGCACCACGGCGACGATCAATCCCAGCAGTCCCGAGACAAACGCGCTGTCTGCCGCTCTCGGACCGAACGTGTCTCGCAGCCGAGGTCGATTGATCCAGGCCAGTCCGCCAATCACGAACGCCCACAGCGCGCCTACGCCATTCCAGTCCATTTGCGTCAGTGGCAAGGCCAGTGCGCCGCCGCTGTCGGCAGCGAACGGCGATGCCTGGAATCCGGATTCCACATCGCTCAATACGGCCACAACAAGGTCGTCGCCCGACCCGCGCCGCAACTCCATCTCGATCGTCCATTCTCCGGGCAGGCCAAAGTAGGCGCCTTCGAGCCGGAATCGGCCATCCCCAAGGGCATCAGTCCTGACCGTCACCGGACCAACCTCGGGATCCCGGTAGCGGAAGCGAAGCAGTAGATCCTCTACCGGATTGTCCGCAGGATCTTCGATCGTCGCGGTCCAGGTGTTGAAGCCGACCAGGTTTGGCGATATCTCAAGCGAAGCGATGATGCTGCCTCGAGCGACGGTCTCGACAATCGTGTTGTCCTTCTGTTCAATCTCCGGCTGAGCGCTGGCCGGAGAAGGAAGCTGAGTCAACGCAGCAGACGCCGCGATCACTGCGAGACCTAACACAGCCTCAACCCGCATCAGCATGGAGAACCGTCTGGCGAGCCCGTAGTCGCCTCCCGTCTCCGCAGCGTCGCGAGGCCTCAAGAGGAACGCATTTGCGCCTGCGGCAGCGAACAGCGCCAGTAAGACAACGATCTTTATGAGGAACGCCAGTCCCCAATCGGTCTCAAACAGACCGCTGACTTGAGGAATCTGGATTAGCGCCGAAATTAGGCCAGCGGCGGCGAGGATGGGCACGGTCGACACGGCCAATATCGAGAATCGCCGGACCAACTCCACGCGCTCGTCGGGTCGGGACCGCAGCGTCAAGAGCAGACTGATGAGACTGCCAATCCAGACCGCTGCAGCAGCCAGGTGCAATGCATCGAACAGCGTGCCCCAGATCCATCCTGAGCCGACTGCCGCGCCGTGAGAAATCGCAGAGGTCGAGGCCAACCAGGCGACAGCCAGCACAAACAGCAGTGCCCGTAATCCACTGTCACCGAGCGCCGTCGGACGAATGAACCGCACACTGATCGCCAGAGCCGCAACGATCAGCACATACCAGCGCTGCTGCAGCCAGAGCCCGTTCCGAGTATCAAACAGGACGTCGCCAAGAAAGCCAATCTCCCCGAGACGCAGCGCGCCGGCGATGGCTTCATAGCCAGTCGTCGCGACACCGAGCAAGACCATCGTCGCCATGAGTGGCAACAACGTCGAGAGCGGAGACGGTTTCAGAACAAACGACATCACCACCGCCCCCACGAACAACACCAGCGCCACAAGTCCGATCGCCTTGACCACAGCGTCGGCCGCAATCGGCGGGCCAGGACGATTGAGGTCGACGACCACACCGCTGCCCGCCGGAGCCGAACCATCCGGATTCAGCACCGAGAACACATACGACCCGGTCCAGGTATGACCGTCAACCTCGGACAGCGTCTCCCAGACGACTGTGTAAACGCCGGGATCAAGACGCAGCACGTTGACGCTCATTTGCGTGGGCACGGCGTCGGAGAATTCAGTCCCGCCAATGTCGCGGCGCTGGCCGGCGTTATCGAGAATCTGGACCGAGCTGTGGCTGCGCTGTAGCTGCTCGGTCATGAACAACGTGATCCGCGTCGGCGACTCACGCAGCGAGGCATTGATCGGCGGATCGGCACGAGCGAGCAGAGCATGAGCATCGGCCGTGCCAGCCGAACTGAGGATCCCGACCACCAAGCCGATCGAGGCTGCGACCAGTAGACCCAGCAGACCGAGCCGTCTCATTGAGGGGAATCCTGAATCTGGAACACCGACTCGCGAATCGCCGCCCACTCCATGTCATCGACGCCGCCGAGCCAGTCGATGCCGCCATGGAATTCCCCGGGCGCAATGGCATAGGGGGGATCGGTCGCATCGGTCGTCACGAGATAGATGCCGAACGCTCCCATGACGAGGACATGACGGCCATCGTCCGACAGCGCAAAATCAGGTTGATCTTCGCCAATCGCCGCAATCTGCAGGAGATCTCGAGTCTCGAGATCGACCACCCACAAGTCTTCGGGTCCATTCAGACCGAGTGCATTCACCGAAACCTGCGGCAGAAACTGCCCGGCCGAGAACACCACGGCGTTAGCGTCGGGCACAAATCGAGGAATGCGATACGGCCGAGGCTGCCATTCCCTCTGGGGATCGAGCACCAACTCCGAGCCATCCGCGAGGTCACGCACGACCAGGTGCGGATCACCGCTGTAGGGCGCACTGACAAACACGATCCGTGAGCCATCGGCCGAGATATCGGCGTCGCGTGCATCCTCACGCAGGATGTCAACCACGCCGCGTTGCAGATCAAGGCGAGCAATCCGAATCAGCAGCTCGCCGGGTTCGTGAGTAAAGATCAGCGATCCGCCATCGGGCGTCCAGCGCGGATTCCAGATGAACTCCGCCTGTTTCGTGTGTTCGACCACAATCTGCTGTTCAGGATTTCTGAGATCGGCAATCGCCAGATCAGTGCCAATCGTCGATCCCTCAGCTTGCGTCAGTTGAAACACGACGTAAGCCACGCGTACACCGTCGGGTGAGATGGCAGGATGCAACAGCTGCTGATCCTGGCCCGCTGCAATCAGCAAACGAGCTCCATCTTCGTCCTGGATCCACAAGTCGACGCCTTGCGTATAGACAAACGTTCCGGGCGCGGGAATGCGTTGTTCAACGACCCGTTCGCTGCCGTCGCCACAAGCAACGAACAACGTCGCAACCGACAACAATGACAACAACGACCAGACGACGATTCGCAGTTTCATTCAGCTCGCCTCTGCCTGGTCCGCCGAAGCACCAGCGTTGCTCCAAGCATGAGTGCTGCGACGAGTCCAACAATCAACCAGATGACAGGTCCGACACCCAGACGCACATCGTTCGACGACTGAGTCCGCACGACTGTCGGGGAAGCCGACGGATTGGCAACCTCAGGCTCCGCTTGCTCGACGTCATCTCCTGGATAAGAGATCAGTAGCTCAGCAGCGATCAGACGATCCAGATCGATCTCGTCATCCTTCGGTTGCCTCAATACGTAGAACGGATACGACCCCGAATCTGAGTCCCCGTCCTCGGCCGACAGGTTGGTCCATGACACCACATACCGGCCTGGTCTCAGTTCCACATCAACGATCAGTCGCATGACGTGACGATCATCGTTGCCGATCTCCGGCTCTGGAAGATCCCATTCGTCGACACCATCTCCACGAACTTGTTGCAGTGTCAGAGAGTTGGCGCCGGCTCGACGGAACAGCTCTTGAGTGAAGCGGACACTGATCTCGGACGGAGACTGCGTGAGGACTTCTCCAAACGACGGACTCGATGACTCATATGCAGCATGCGCCGAGACGTCGGAGACCTGCAACCAGCAGGCTGCGACTGCCAGCGTCAGCGCTGCCAACAAACGGCGCCAGCCGCCGTTACTCGCCTTGTTACTCGCCATGCGCGTCGTGTTGAGCATTGCCGTTCTCGCCGTGCGTCGGAGGCTCAAGTCCAGCTAATGCTGGAACATCGGGGAGAGACTCGTTGCTCAGCCAGGCTTCAAGCGTCGACTCGAAGGTATGGGCGAGCGCGTGCGTAATCTTTGATGGTTCGGACGCCGCCATCGCATCGTCCTCGCGGAATGCGGCCAGGAGGGAGTCGAGCCATTCCGCGTATTGCTCGACGTGGCCGTGGAGTTCGTGTGGCCAATCGACCCAGGCGAGCACCTCTCGAGCCTTGGTCGCCCAGATTACGGCGTCCGCCGGAATCTGGTGTTCCTCGCGGATGATCCGGTCGAGGTGGTGGTATCGCAATGGATTCAACGGCTCCAACGCCGCTAGCACCTGCGCTCGCCGGCCAGCCTCGGTGGCCAGCGCCACGTCAGTTCGAACTTCGTCAATAGCGTCGCTATCAGTTCCAGTGCAGGCGCTGAGCCCAATCGCGAACGCCAGCATCGTCAACACGCTCATCACTGCCAAGAGCATCTTCACAGAGTCACACTTTCATCGCACGGCAAATGCGTGCTCGGTCCGAGAAAGCGACTAGACAACGGAAGACGCGGGAGGCGGACGAATCGTGATCCGGAATGAATGCTGTTGAGGTCGAGGAACCGTCGCATCGGGAGGCGGCGCAACAGCGTTCGTGCGCGCATCGGCAATCCGCGATACAGCGACGTCGGCAATGCCAAGTGGCGCCACCGGGACCGGCTGCGCCGCGTCCGACGACGCCAGTTGCGGCGCTTGTGCCGGAGTGATGGTGCAGTCGTCGATCTGCGTCACGGATAGTTGCTCCTGGTTGCCTGCACTTTCGTCAACTTGCGCTGCGAGGTCCAGGTTTGGCGAGGCCGTGCGCAACAGAACCGCCACGGCGACCGCAGCAGTGAGGCAGGTGAACAGGACGATCTGACGCTTCATCTAGACTCAGTCTATGCGCCGATCGGACCCCCGACGCGGCGTCCATCCGTTCATCTCTCATAGAGTTCGAGGCGAACCATGTATCTGGCCATGAACCGCTTCAGTGTCAATGTCGAGCGCGAGTCCGAGTGGGAACAGATCTGGAAAGAGCGAAAGAGCTACCTCCAGGAAGTCCCGGGATTCGTGCAATTCATGCTGCTCCGCGGAGCGGAACCCGGAGACTACATCTCCTACTCGGCCTGGGAAGACGCGTCGGCCTTTCACGCCTGGACCCAGTCGGAAGCGTTCCGCAAGGGCCACGCCCAGGGCACCCTCGCCGGAGTCCTGACCGGTCCGCCCCAGCTCGGACTGTTTGAGCCGGTAATCGAAGAGACGCCCGGCGCCCGCATCCTGTCCGATTCGTCCCCCGACCCCAATCGTCGCGGTCCTCGGCACTAGAGGCTGAATCCTCGTCACTGCCGCGCTCCGTCGCGGCAATCTCGATGAGCAAGCGACAACCGCCCAATAGGCCCTCCCAGTATGCATCGAGATACCCGCGGCAAGCGCGGGTATGACGGGGAGGGCTTGGCGCGCGGAAGTTAGCGATCCGCGATGGTAACCTGAGCCCACCTGTGAAAATTTTCCCGCGAGCTTCACTGAACAGCGCCGCGGGCTGAGAGGAACACCACATGGGGATGCTTGACGGCCGAGTGGCGATTGTCACCGGCGCAGGACGCGGAATTGGGGCCGAAACGGCCAAGTTGTTTGCTGCGCAAGGCGCGAAGGTCGTGGTCAACGACCTCGGCGGCGCCGTTGACGGCTCCGGCGGAGCCGCTGCGCCAGCCGACGAAGTCGTCGCAGCGATTCGCGACGCCGGTGGCGAAGCCGTCGCCAACTACTCCTCGGTCTCCGACTACAACGCCGCCGAAGGCATCGTCAAGGATGCCCTCGACAACTTCGGCGACCTCGACATCGTCGTCAACACGGCCGGCATCCTGCGCGACCGCATGGTGTTCAATATGACCGAAGCGGAATGGGACGCCGTCGTCGCCGTACACATGAAGGGTCACTTCAACCTGACCAAGTACGCCTCGATCCACTGGCGCTCCGAGCGCAAGGGGCACTACCGACTGATCAACTTCTCCTCGGTCTCCGGCATCTTCGGCGCACCCGGTCAGCCCAACTACGCGGCGGCCAAGATGGGCATCGTCGGCTTCACGTACAGTTGCGCCAACGCGCTCGGACGCTACGGCGCGACCGCCAACGCGATTTCGCCCGGCGCTTCGACCCGCATGACCGACACCGTGCCGGAAGAGCGACGCCGCGCCGGTAGCGACGTCGGCGACTCGGCAGAGGAAGACCCGCAGCGCTCGCCGGCCAACGTCGCCGTGCCGCTGGTCTACATGGCCTCTGAGGAGTCCGACTGGCTCACAGGCCAGATCGTCGGCGCGTCCGGTTACGAGCTGCAGCTCTTCAACAAGCCCGCCGTGATCCGCCAGGTGCGAGGCACCCAGCGCTGGACCCCTGAAGGCGCCGCCGAGCAGATCGAAGAACTGTTCAAGCCCGCCGTCACCGGCGGCGGATTCTTCGGCTAGCCCCCTCCGTCACGTCGTGACACCTCCCCCAACGGGGGAGGTCCGGGAATCAGGAAGGAATCAACAACATGGCATTGCTTGACAATCGCGTCGCAATCGTGACCGGCGCTGGTCGCGGGATCGGCTCGGAAGTCGCCCAGTTGTTCGCCGCCAACGGCGCCAAGGTCGTGGTCAACGACCTCGGCGGTGCGGTCGACGGCACAGGCGGCGAGGCCGGCCCGTCCGACGAAACCGTCGCCGCGATCCGCGACGCCGGTGGAGACGCCGTTGCCAACTACAGCTCGGTCGCCGATTACGACGCCGCCGAGGGCATCATCCAGCAGGCGCTCGACGAGTACGGCCGCCTGGACATCCTCGTCAACGTCGCCGGCAACCTGCGCGACCGCATGGTCTTCAACATGACCGAAGCTGAGTGGGACGCCGTCGTCGCCGTACACATGAAGGGCACCTTCAACACCACGAAGTACGCCTCGATTTACTGGCGCGCCCAACGCGAGGGCCACTACCGCCTGATCAACTTCACGTCCGGTTCCGGCCTGCACGGAGCTCCTGGACAGCCCAACTATGCGGCTGCCAAGCTGGGCATCGTCGGCTTCACCTATAGCTGCGCCAACGCGCTCGGACGCTACGGCGTCACCTCGAACGCGATCGGCCCAGGCGCATCGACGCGCATGACCGACACCGTCCCGCAGGAGCGACGCAGCCGAGGTTTCGACGAGGACTCCGAGGCGATCGTCGACCCGCGCCGCTCGCCCGCGAACGTCGCCGTGCCGATTGCCTACATGGCTTCCGAGCACTCGGACTGGATGAACGGCCAGGTCATCCGCGCGATGGGCTTCGACATCGGCCTGTACAGCCAGTACAAGCTGATCCGCGAATTGAGCGGCACCGAGATGTGGACCGTCGAACGCGCCGCCGAAGAGATGGAACGCGTCTTCCGGCCCGCGATTGAAGCCGGCAACGTCATCGGCGGCTAGCTCGTCGACCACACACAGTTCACTTACGCTGACGGCGGGCCTCAGGGCCCGCCGTTTGGCGTTTAATCAGCGATGGACGATTCCCATGACCGACGACCTCACCATCCGCGCCGCTGTCGACTCCGACATCCCGCAACTGGCCGACCTGTACAACCACTACATCCTGACCTCGCCGGCGACGTTCGATACCGAGCCGCACACCGTCAATGAGAAGCGAGAGTGGTTTGCC
The DNA here is from genome assembly GCA_965232875.1 of Dehalococcoidia bacterium. Classification (GTDB taxonomy): domain Bacteria; phylum Chloroflexota; class Dehalococcoidia; order Bin125; family Bin125; genus Bin125. The sequence goes on from OZ247431.1 coordinate 2,062,159, forward strand.
AAGTATTCGGATTCGGGACCATACCGGGTGATGGTGGCGGTCGAGGCGGACGGACAGATCGTCGGACACTCGTATTCCAGCGCGCTCTATCCCAAGGCCGCATACAACAGCAGCGTCGCGACGAGTGTCTACCTGTTGCCGGGTGAAGTTGGCCGTGGCCTGGGCACCAGACTCTGGAACGCGCTCTACGACGAGTTGTTGAAGGTGGACGAGCTGCACCAACTCTTTGCCCTGATCACATTGCCCAACGACGCATCGATCGCCATGACCAAGAGTCGCGGCTACGAGCTGACCGGCGTATGGAGAGAAGCAGGCAGAAAGTTCGACCGCTACTGGGACGTCGGCTTCTGGCAGCGTCCGATGCGATCAGATGGCTAAACTGCTCCAGAAAGGGGTACCACATGGAACTCCAGACCGAGTCCGACACCTATCCGGCCCGACTTCAGGTTGACTATCCCGAACACTTGGGTCGGCTCAGCACACTGCTGCGTATCCCGTTCAGCATTCCGATTTGGATCTTGTCCGCGCTGATGCCGATCGCACCAGTGATCTTGGTCTCACTCGCAGCCGATGGTTTGATTGATGAAAACTCTGTCAACGGTGCGGCCGCGGCCGCCTTCTTCCTGCCGCTTGTGCTGATGCTGCTGTTCCGGCAGAAGTACCCACGCTGGGGTTCAATTTCTCGCTCGAGCTCATCCGCTTTCAGTATCGCATCGCCGCGTACGGCGAGCTGCTCACTGACAAGTACCCATCCACCGACGAAGAGCAGACGGTTCATCTCGATCTCGACTACCCGGATGCCGAGCATCTCAACCGCTTTCTGCCGATCATCAAATGGATCCTGCTGATTCCGCATTACGTCGTCGGCATCATTCTGGCCGCGCTCAGCCTGGTCGCCGTGATTGTGTCTTGGTTCGCGATCTTGGCGACGGGACGCTATCCGCGCCCGCTGTTTGACTTCGTCGTAGGCGTGGGCCGCTACTGGCTGCGGATCAGCGCTTACGGATTCCTGCTGATTACTGACCGCTACCCACCGTTTAGGCTGGGCGAGTAACGTACGCACATCACCGGAGGAACCGACCATGAGTGACCGGATTGGAATGGGACTGGCCAACTTCCCCTTCTCCGACGTTGACACCATGTGGCGCTGGATCGACCTCTGTGAAGAGCACAACGTCGATTCGATCTGGCAGACCGACCGTCTGATCTCGCGGGAGCCGATCCTGGAATCGATGACCTTCATGGCTGCGTTGGCTGCACGCACCGAGAAGCTCAAGTTCGGCATGAATGTGGTCGTCGTTGGATTCCGCGACCCGCTAGTGCTTGCCAAACAGTGCGCGACGATCGACTTCCTTTCCAACGGCCGCATGTTGCCGGCCTTCGGTGTCGGCGGCGCCTTTGCCCCCGAGTGGAACATCACTCACCGTCAGCTACGCGGGCGCGCACCGATCGCCGACGAGATGCTGGACATCATCCACGGGCTGTGGAACGAGGAATCGTTCACCTATCACGGCGAGCATTTCACCTACGACAACGCCACCATCTCGCCGCGTCCGGTACAGAATCCACTGCCGCTCTGGATTGGCGGGCACAGCAAGGCCGCCATCCGGCGAACGGCAAGGATTGGCACAGGCTGGGTCGCAGGGGTCCAGTCGGCACCAGAGATCGGACCAATCATTCAACAGATCCGCGCCGCGCTCGCCGAGGCCGGACGCACCGACTACGAACCCGACCACTTCGGCGCAGGATTCGGCTACCACTTCGGCTCGTGGGACGACCCGGACGTGCAGATGACCATCAAGGGCATCAAGGCCAGGCTGCCGGAGGTCAATCCCGACACCTATTTCGCCGTCGGCGCCGAAGAAGACATTCTCAAGCGAGTCAATGAGTACCGAGCTGCAGGCGTCAGCAAATTCATCATGCGACCCATGGCACGCGGCGACGAAGCCATCATGTATCAGTCACAGCGCCTCTTCGACGAGGTTCTGCCAGTCGTCCACGCTTGACCACGAAGCCGAGGCCAACTCAAGAGCGGCGCAGGGCGATTCCTCCGCTCCCCTTCGCAGAGACTTGATTCGCAGGTTCCCTTCTCCCCCCTCGCGAGGGAGATGCCGAAGGCAGAGGGGTGCTTCCTGTCATCGTCTAGCAAGAGTTGGTTGACCTCTTGCGTTTGGTCAGCCGATATAGCCAGACACGCGGGCCGCTACGCAACCGACCCCCCTTCAGCCTTCGGGAGCTACCCGCCCGGTGGGGGGACGCGGGGATCAAAGCTGTTCGGACACGGCTTAGGGATACGACGGCAGCGGCAGATTCGGGAATGCTCGCTTGACGCTCTTCACCGCGGCGCGCTTCGCCGTCGCGGCGACGCTTTGTTCTCTCTTCAGCGCAGCGGCCGAGTCCGGCAACACTGATGCGTCGCCCGCGACCAGCGGATCACTCCACTTACGTAGCTGCTCCATGTTGACCGGACCATCGATCCTGTCACCAAACCTGGTAAACAGACGCCAACGCTCTTCGCTGCCTCTGCCCTTGGTGTAGACGGCTCGTCCTGCCGCGATACAGAGGGAGACGCCACCGGCGACATCCCAGATCCGAGAGCCATCGAACAGAGCCATCTGCACCGATCCCTCAGCAGCGAGCGCCAGTTCGGTCGCCGTGCTGCCGAATGTGCGGGCGATGCCAAATCGGCGCCCGGCTGGACCAGTCACTCCACCGGTTCCGGCGGGAACTGTACTCAAACGTGACGCAGCCTGGAGCGGCGGCGCGCCGCAATCCACTGCGTCGCCATTGAACTTCAGTCCGTCACCGGCTTTCGAGTGATACACGCCGGGAACCAAGAATCGATTCGATGGCAACCACAGTGCTCCCGCGATCGGCGTTCCTCTGTGAAGGATGCCAATCGAACAGGCAAACATGCCAATCCCATTGATGAAGTTGGAAGTGCCGTCGAGCGGATCAATCACCCAGACAACGTCGGCATCTAGCGGACCGCCGTTGTCGCGTTCTTCGCCAAGCACTCCATGCGTTGGAAATGTCCGATGCACCTCATCTCGAATCATGTCCTCGATCGCATGATCGACTTCGGTCACGGGATCGTGTGCGTTCTGTCCCTTGAACGAAATCTCGATCGTGGCGTGGAAGCGATCCATCAGGATGTCGCCGCCACGTTGGGCCAGATATCTCGCGGCCTCAGCAATCTCGTCGAGATCGTCGCCGGAAAGCGACATCATAGGAGGCAAGTCGGATAAATCCGATTTTTCGGATGGCTCGGAGGCATTAGTCATGTGAGTCATACCCGCAGGTTACCCTTTGAAATGCTAGCCGCACCCTCAGCGAACGGAACGTTCAAATGTCTAACCAACCGTCAACATCAGACGAAACGGTCCGTCGCTCGAGTGGCCCGGGACAGGCCACAGTACAGACGACAACTGCCGGAGCATCGGCTGCAGTCGCCTTTGAAGCAGAGTGGGAAGCAGCCTGCGACTCTGCCTTACGTGGCATGGATCTCACGGCGACACCAGACCTGTTGCTCGTCTTCGTCGACTCTCGATACACAGGCAACTATGCAGAGATTATCGCCCGCCTCAAAGAGCAAACAGGCGCTCGCCATCTGATTGGCGCATCGGGTCAGAGCGTCATCGGATCTTCACTTGAGGCGGAAGAGGGATCGGCGATTGCCATCCTGGGACTGTCCCTTCCCGGTGCAGAGCTGACCCCGATTGCCGTCGATCCACAATCCATGCCCGACGATCTGTTCTCACCAATTGAGGACGGACCCAACATCTGGCTGCTGTTCAGCAATCCGTTCACGATCATGACCGACCAGCTCGTCTCACACCTGCAAAAGTTGCGTCCCGAGATCGTACTGCTGGGCGGCATGGCATCATCTCATCGACAACAGCAAGGCTGCGCCGTGTTCATCGACGACCGCGTGCTGATGGGCGGCGCGGCGATGATGGGGCTGCAGGGAGTCTCGGTGAGACCGGTTGTTGCGCAAGGAGCGGAGCCGCTGGGTCAGCCGTGGATCGTAACTGAATGCGAGGCCAACACGGTTAAGTCATTGGGTTCACGTCCGGCATTGGAGGTCTTGCAAGAGACGCTCTCCGAGTTGGACGATGCCACTCGCGAGCGAGCCGTACGCAATCTGCTCGTTGGCCTCGCCATGGACGAATACCAGGAGTCGCACGAGCGGGGCGACTTCCTGATCCGCAACGTGATGGGCGCCGACCGCGAACAGGGCACCGTCGCGATCAATGCAATCCCCAGGGTCGGCCAGACCTTCCAGTTCCAGTTCCGAGACGCCCAGGCAGCCGACGACGACCTGCGAACCAGACTCTCGGACCTGCGAGACGCCCTCGCTCCCGAAGAAGAAGTCCTGGGCGCACTCCTCTGCTCATGCAACGGGCGAGGCCGTGGGCTCTTCGGAGAGCCGGACCACGACGCAGGAGCGCTCAATGAAATCTTCGGTCCCGTGCCAACCGCCGGATTCTTCTGCAACGGAGAAATCGGCCCCGTCGGAGGAGAAAACTACCTCCACGGCTTCACTGCCTCCATCGCGGTACTGACGGCAGACCGCACGTAGCACATCAGGCTAAATTGAATGCGAAACGAGCTTGTTCATGCCTGAACCTCCTTTTGCCGTCACGATGTACTGGCCGTCGATTGAGGAAGTCCGCGAACAGCAGGACCTCGGACTTCGACCAGTCGTACTTTGGCTGCCTGCCTGCGATTCGCCAACATTCGTTTCCGAAGCGCGCCGGCAACTCACAGACCTGCAACAGTCTGAGTTGAATGAAGAGCAAGAGATTCTCGCTTGGTTGGATTCACACCTTAAGGAAGTTTGGTCCGACAAGGAAGAAGAGGCGTGAATCGGGGGGATTTGTGGACAGTCGTCGGCGGGAGCGACTTCCTCTCCAAGCCACGTCTGGCTGTCGTCATTCAGTCAAACCGACACATCACGGCAGATTCAATCACCATTTGCCCATTGAGCAGCACTGCTTCTTCTGTCTATGAGTTTCGTGCTGGAATTCAACCTACTGACGAGAACGGGCTGATCACATTGTCTGTGGCGAGGGCGGACTTGGTCACAACCGTCCTGCAATCGAGGCTGGGCCGGTGCATCGGACATTTGAGCCCGGCGGACCTGGCACGAGTCGAGCGAGCGGTCATCCAATTCTTGGAGCTAGAAGTGTCCGAGTGAGCCCCCGCTGATCTGCGGCACGATTGCGATTTCGGCTCCTTCGGGGACTTTTGTGATCAGACCCGTCGAGACCACGTCTCCGTTGATTGCGAGTGAGATTCCCCGGCCGATCTTGCCTTCGTTGACGAGGCGGTCGGCCAACTCTGGATAGTCCGGCGCGAGATCTCGGATCACCGCCCTGATGTTGTGACCCTCAGCCGTCAGGACCGACTCACCGTTGGTGAGGGTCCTGAGCGGCTGGGGAATGAGGACGGTAACCATGTGCCGCCTGCGGGGGGCGCTACTCGTCGAGCACCGTCGCTTCGAGGATGGCGCGCGGGGACATTGGCAGCTCCGACATGTGTACGCCGATGGCGTTGGCAATCGCGGCGCGCACCGCCGGGGCCGGCGGAATGATCGGCACCTCGCCGACGCCGCGGACACCGTAAGGGTGGCCGGGGTTCGGCACCTCGACGATGATCGGCTCGATCATCGGCAGGTCGAGAGCAGTCGGCATCCGGTAGTCAAGCAGGCTGGCGTTCTTGAGGTCGCCCGAGTCGTCGTAGTAGTACTCCTCGTTCAGCGCCATGCCGACGCCCTGTGCAACGCCGCCCTGCATCTGTCCTTCGACATATGCGGGGTGAATCGCCGTGCCGGCGTCCTGGACGGCGGTGTAGCGCAGGATGTCGACCTTGCCTGTGTCCGGGTCAACCTCAACGTCGACGATGTGCGTCGCGAATGCGGGACCGGAAGAGGTCTTGTTCACGTCGGCGCGACCAACGATGTGACCGCCGGTCGAGGCGAGCTGAGCAGCGAGCTCTTTGAACGTGAGCTGCTGGTCGTTGCCATCCTCGTCGGCGGGACCGCGAATGATCGCGTCATCGCCATAGGTGACATCCGAGGCGTCGCACTCCCAGATCACGGCAGCGCGCTCTTCCATCTGGCGACGGATGTCCATGGCGGTCTCGTAGGCGGCCCAGCCACCGGCGAAGGTGGTGCGGCTGCCACCGGTGACCTGCGTGTAGCCAACCGAGTTTGTGTCGACAACGTGCGGTCGCACCTCCTCGGCCGAAATGCCGAGCGTCTCGGCGAGCTGCATCGCCAGTGAGGCGCGAGTGCCGCCGATGTCGGTCGAGCCGAGGACCAGAGGAACAGTGCCGTCGCCGTTGACCTGTGCGTAGGCCGAGGATTCGAAGCCGATGTTGAACCAGAAGCCCTGGGCCACGCCACGACCGCGGTTCGGTCCTTCAAGCTCCGACTGCCAGTGTGGCGACTCCTGCGCGGCGGTCATGCACTCGACGTTGCCGACAACGCCGTAGGTGAAGCCGTCGGCGCGCTGTGCGCCTTCTTCGGCGGCATTCTTCATCCGGATCTCAATCGGGTCGATACCGAGCTCTTCAGCGAGCTCATTCAGCACCGACTCTGTCGCGAACTCGGACTGCGGCGCGCCGGGCGCGCGGTAGGCCGCGGTCTTCGGCTTGTTGACGACCACGTCGTAGCCGTCGATCCGCTGATTGGGGATGTCATAGGGCGCAAGGGCGCACATCGCGCCAGCGCCGACTGGTGAGCCGGGATACGCGCCGGCCTCAAACGCCAGATGGACGTCGGCGGCGATCAGCGTGCCGTCGCGCTTGGCGCCCATGCGAACGCGCATATATGTGCCAGAGGTCGGGCCGGTCGCGAGCAGCACTTCCTCGCGGTTCATGGTCAGCTTGACCGGGCGGCCGGTCTTCTGCGAGAGCAGCGCTGCCAGCGGCTCGAGGTAGACGGGAATCTTGCCGCCAAAGCCGCCGCCGATTTCCATCGGCGTCACCTTGACCTGCGAGGGTGAAAGCTGCAGTAGCGGAGCGACCGAGTCGCGAACCACGAACGCGCCCTGCGTCGATGTCCAGATGTCCAGCGTGCCGTCGGCGCGGTAGTAGGCCGAGCCGTTGTGCGGCTCGATGTAGCCTTGGTGCGCCATCGAGGTCTCGAACTCTCGCTCGATGACCACTTCGGCCTCAGCAAAGCCAGCGTCCAGGTCACCCTTGGTGAACTGCAGGTGAGACGCGGTGTTGCTGGGGTTGTCGCTCTTGGAGCCGTCCATCGAGCCGGTGTGCAGGCTCTCGTGGAGCAGTGGCGAGCCGTCAACCATCGCGTCGCGAACATCCAGGACCGGCGTAAGCAGTTCATACTCGACATCGATCAGCTCAATAGCGTCTTCAGCGATGTGATGGTCGGTCGCGGCGACAGCGGCCACGGCATGGCCCTTGTAGAGCACCTTGTCCGAAGCGATGACGTTGTCGAGGACCCAGTTGAGCTGGGCGGTGCCTTCGCCGGTGTCGATCACCTCGTCGGAAGCGCGAGGGAAGTCGGCGTTCGTGATTACGGCGAGGACGCCGTCGAGCGCCTCGGCCTTGGACGTGTCGATGCTGACGATCCGCGCGTGCGCGTGCGGGCTACGTAGCACGCGACCGGCGAGCATGCCGGGCATGTTCAAATCTGCGCCGTATTGCGCCGCCCCGGTGACCTTGTCGACACCGTCGTGCCGGATCGGTCGCGTCCCGATGACGTTGTACTTCTCGGTTTCTGCCGACTGTGGTTGCGACTGAGCGGTAACCATGCGAAGAGTCCTCTCGTGTGATGCTTGAGTTGAGACGGCTTGCAGCCGTCAGGATTAGACGACGCTCTGTCCGGCGGCCTGCTGGACCGCTTTGATGATCTTGTCGTAGCCGGTGCAACGACACAGGTTGCCAGCCAGCCAGTAGCGGATTTCGTGCTCCGACGGATCGGGGTTCTGCTCCAGCAGCGACTCGGCCGCGACCAGGAAGCCCGGCGTGCAAATGCCGCACTGCAGCGCCGCCTGCTCGAGGAAGGCGTTCTGCAAGGGAGAGAGCTGGTCGCCAGAGGCGAGTCCTTCGACGGTCCGAATCTCTGCGCCTTCGCACTCGGCTGCCATCACGAGGCAGCTATTCACAATCCGGCCGTCCATGTTGACGCAGCAAGCGCCGCAGTTGCCGTTGTTGCAACCCTCTTTGGCGCCGGTCAGTCCAATCCGGTCGCGCAACGCTTCCAGCAGCGAATCGCGCTCGTTGGCCAGGAAGACTTGCTGCTCGCCGTTGATGGTGCAGTTGACGACAATGTGCTCGGTGGTGGTCATGAACGATGTTCCTCCGTTGATCGATCAAATCTGATGGTCAGGCAGCGCGCTCAGCGGCCTGTCGGATAGTGCGTTCGGTCAACACGCCGGCGAGATGCACTCGCTGGCGGATACTGCCACGCATGTCGGTGATCGGGTTGGCCGCAGCGCTCGATGCGGCGGCGGCGGCGGCGATCGTCTCTTCGCTCAGCGGCTGACCGATCAATGCGTCGGCGGCCTCCGACACGAGCAGCGGCGTTGGCGCGATCGCGCCAACCGACACACGCGCCCAAGTCACGGTGCCATCAGCAGCCAGGCGGACCTGCGTCGCGGCATTGGCGACGGCGATATCCATCTCGTTGCGCGGAATGAAGCGCAGGAATCGCGCGCCAGAGCCTTCAGCAGGCGCCGGGAAGTGCAATTTGACGACGAACTCACCGTCGCCGAGGACGTTGCGCCCTGGCGATGTACAGAAATCTTCAACCGCGACGGTACGGCGACCGTTCGGGCCGGCAATCTCCACCTGCGCCTCGAGCACGATCAGCGACGGAATGCCGTCAGCCGCGGGCGAGGAGTTGCACAGGTTGCCGCCCAGGGACGCGCGGCCCTGGATCGCCGTGCCGCCGATCAGCGAGGTTGAATCGACCAGCGCCGGATAGAGCTCCGAGATCGTGGAGTCGCCGTAGAGCTGGTAGCACGGCGTCGCTGCGCCGATCGTCAGGCCGGAGTCGGCCGAGTACTCGATGCTGATGAGTTCAGGAATGTGCTTGATGTCGACGAACAGGTTGATATCTCGTGTGCGCTCCCGCGCCTGCACGATGACATCGGTTCCGCCTGCCAGCGGACGCGCAGCATCGCCTCCGCCTTGCAGGAGGCTGACCGCCTCTTCCACGCTGCCGGCGCGGGCATATTTCACCGCTTGCACGAATTCCGCCTCCTCTTGGTTTGGCGCTCTCTGGCGCTCTCTCTTATTTCCGTCATTCAGGGCGACGATGCTGACGCGCACAACAGCGCTTCAGGCATTCTGCCGTCGAAAGTGTAGCGCACTACTGGTCGGCAGCTCCGCTCTCGACACGGGGCGGCGATTCCTCATCCCTCGTCAGCGGGCCCGTCTCAGATTGGCCGGTTCGCGGGTCAATAGCGAGGCTTGACGCCACGCAGGATTGCGTAACCGAGCACCGCCGCCACGATTGACGCCGCGAAGATGCCGATCTTCGCAGCTTCAAGCAGTTCGGTCTGCTCGGCGTCGAAGCTGAGATTGGCGATGAAAATCGCCACGGTAAATCCGATGCCAGCCAGCAGCGATGCGCCGGCCAGGTGCGGCCAACGCAGTTGTTCGGGTTTGAACGCGATACCCAGCCTGATCGCGATGGCCGAGGCGCCGAGAATGCCAACGAACTTGCCCAGCAACAGGCCCAGGAAAATGCCCCAGGCGATGTTGGAACTGAGCGCTGCTTCGATGCTCTCGCCGGTGATATGGATTCCGGCATTGGCCAACGCGAAAATGGGGACGACAACGAACGCCGAGATCGGCGCCATGCCTTCCTCCAGGCGTTCCAGCGGGCTCAAACCCTCTCGCGCGACATGCTCGATGTTGCGCAACGCTTCGTGTGAGTCATGTTCGCGCACCGCTTCGTCAGGATCCTCCTGGACATAGCGCAAGCGTTGCAGGAGATAGTCGATCCTGCGCGAGACCCCCTCGTCCCCATAAAGCGCGTCGGCTGGCACGATCAGGCCAAGAATGACACCGGCCAGCGTCGCATGGACACCCGCTTCCCAGAGCGTGAGCCAGAGAAACACGCCGCCAATCAGATGAATCCCGAAGTGACGGAATCCATACTGTTTGAGCAGCAACAGGAAGGCCACCGCCCCCACCATGCCCAGCAGCCATTCGAACTGGATCGACTCGGAGTAGAAGATCGCAATAATCAGAATGCCGCCCACGTCGTCGGCGACCGCCAGGGTGAGCAGGAACACCTTAAGTTGGATCGGCACGCCGCGTCCAACCAGCGCCAGGACGCCTAGCGCAAAGGCGATGTCGGTGGCGACGGGAATGCCCCAACCGGAGGAGCCTTCGCCGCCGGTGTTGAGAATGGCGTAGAGACCGGCCGGAATCAGCATGCCGCCCAATGCGGCAAAGATCGGCAGTGCGGCTTGGCGAGGACTGCGCAGCTCGCCGTGAGTCACCTCGCGCTTGATCTCGGCGCCAACGACGAGGAAGAAGACGACCATCAAGACATCGTTGATGACGTGTTGCAGCGACTGGTCGAAGGACCAGATCGCCAGGTCCAACTTGATGTGCGCGTGCCAGAAGTCCCCGTAGGAGCCGTAGTCGACGTTGGCCCAGATCAACGCTACGGCGGCGGCGAAGACCAGCACAATGCCGCCGGCGGCTTCGACCTCCATGAAACGCATCGTGGTCTGGACGACCAGCCGGCGGAACGGGTCATTGCCCTCGCGCCAACGTGGTCGGAACAGATCAGCCATGAAGCGCCTGCATCTTCACCCTCGGAACCTCTCCAACATTGAGTTCAACCGAACGCATCCTACCGCGCCGACGGCCTAGATACTGAACTAGATGCTGAAATAGCGCGCTTCGGGATGATGCATGATCAGCGCCGATGTGGACTGCTCCGGATGCATCTGAAACTCCTCGCTCAGCCTGACGCCGATGCGTTCCGGGTCAAGCAGTTGCCAGAGCAAGGCCTGATCCTCGAGGTTGGGGCAGGCGGGGTAGCCGAAGGAATATCGCGCACCCTGGTAGTTGGTCTTGATCAGCTCATCGGGCGTCGCGCCGTCCGAACCGTCAATCTTCAGCTCCTGGCGGATACGCCGGTGCCAGTACTCGGCTAGCGCCTCGGCAATCTCGACGCCGAATCCGTGCCAGTAGAGATAATCCTGGTAACGGTCCTCGGCGTAAAGCTCCTGCGCGTATGCGCCGACTCGAGGACCCATCGTGACCACATGGAAACCAATCACATCCATCTCGCCAGAGTCGACGGAGCGGAAGTAGTCGGCCAGGCAGCGACCCTGCTTGCCCTGTTGTCGCGGGAAGCTGAAGCGAACCGCTACGGCGCGTGCGTCCTCAGCCTCGTAGACAATCAGGTCGTCACCGTCGGACTGCGCCGGGAAGTACCCGTAGACCACTGCGGGTTCGAGGATCCCGTCCCGCAACGCCTGTTGCTGAATCTCGGACAGCGCGAGTTCCGCTCTCGCCGCTGTGTCGTCATCACGACCTTTGAATCCCCATTGGCCGCGCAGCAGCGCCGTTCGATTGAGATAGGGAAAGACATCGGTCAGCGGAAGTCCGCGGATGACCCTTGTCCCAAGGAATGGAGCGACCGGAACCGTCTGGGCCGGCGGAAGCGTCGTTCGCACGGCGGTTGCGGTCGGAGCCGACCCGCTTGCCGCAGGGGTGGCAACCGGCTCAACCGGCTGAGCCTCGAGTTCGATTCCGTCGCTCAGCGCGTTCATGATTCGCAGGCCGTCGAACGCGTCAGAGCCGTAGAAGACATCGCCGTGGAACGTATTGCGCAAGTCCCATTCGACGTACTTGCGCGTCAGCGCCGCGCCGCCCAACAGGACTGGCCAACGATCTGAGAGTTCTCGACGGTTCAGTTCTTCCAGGTCTTCCTTCATGACCAACGTCGATTTGACCAGCAGCCCGGACAGGCCAATGGCGTCCGCATTATGTTCGATCGCCGCCTCAATGATGTTCGAGATCGGCTGTTTGATACCCAGGTTGATCGTCGTGAATCCGTTGTTGGACAGGATGATCTCAACCAGATTCTTGCCGATGTCGTGGACATCGCCGCGCACCGTGGCCAGCACGATCGAGCCTTTACTGGTCGATTCCAGCTTGTCCATGTGAGGCTCGAGATGGGCGACGGCTTTTTTCATCGTCTCGGCCGATTGCAACACGAATGGCAGCTGCATGTCGCCGGCGCCGAACAGGTCGCCGACCTCTTGCATCGCCGGTAGCAGCAGTTCGTTGATGATCGGTATGGCTTCACGCTTGCGCAGCGCGTTATCGAGATCGTCTTCCAGTCCTTCTCGCTGACCGTCAACGATGCGCCGGTGCAAACGCTCTTCCAGCGGCAGGTCCGAGAGACTCTCACGCTCCTGCGTCGCCGCTTTCTGGTCTTCAAACAGGGCCATAAACGCCTGCAACGGATCGACGAGACCGTCAGCGCTTTCGATCCACTCATCGAAGATCAATCGTCGTGCGGCGTCGAGTTGCTCGTCCGGGATCCGATTGATCGGCAAAATCTGCGCTGCGTGGACAATGGCTGCTTTCAGCCCGCGCTCGACGGCGTCGTGCAGGAACACCGAGTTCAACACCTGCCGCGCGGCAGGATTGAGACCGAAGGAGATGTTGGAGATTCCCAGAATCGTCTGGGCTCGCGGAAACTCGCGAGAGATCGCCTCGACCGCGTTCAGCGTCTCCAGTCCGTCCTTGCGCAGATCCTCCTGGCCCGTGCTGACGGGCAACGTGAGGGCGTCGAAGAACAGGTCTTCGGGCGCGAGTCCGTAGTCCTCGGTCGCAATCTTGTACAGGCGACGCGCGATTTCGAGCTTGCGATCACAGGTTCTCGCCTGTCCCTCTTCATCGATCACCAGCGCCACGACACCTGCGCCAAAACGGATTGCTGAGGAGAGGGTCTGGTCGAGCCGCTTGCCGCCGTCCTCGAGGTTGATCGAATTGACCAGCGCCTTGCCGCCCAACTGCTTCAGTCCAGCTTCGAGCACCTGCGGCTCAGTGGAGTCAAGCATCAGTGGCAGTGTCGACAGCCCCCGTGCTCGCGAGACCAGTTCGGCCATGTCCGGCGTGCCATCGCGACCGACGAAGTCAACGCAGACATCGGCGACATGCGCGCCCTCGGCGGCCTGGTCGCGGATGACATTCGCCATCTGCTCCCATTCCTCGTTCTGCAGCAAGCGCTTAAATCGTCGCGATCCGTTGGCATTGGCCCGCTCGCCGACAATCAGGAACGAAGCATCCTGGCGATATGGCGTCGAGACAAACAGCGAGGCGGCGCCAGGTTCCGGCTTCGGCTGGCGTTCTGCCGGCGTCAGACCATCCATCGCTTCGCGCATTGCGCGGACATGCTCTGGTGTCGTGCCACAGCAACCACCGACGATCCCCACGCCGTATTCACTAACAAACGTTTGATGGGCCTCAGCCAACGCAGCCGGCGTCAGGTCGTAGATCATCTGCCCATCTTCTGTGCGGGGCAACCCTGCGTTGGGAGAACAGAGCAGCGTCGTCTCGGCATTGGCCGACAGGTGGCGCAACGGCTCGTGCATCAGGTCGGGGCCTGTGGCGCAGTTCAGCCCGATCCCGTCCAGGCCGAGCGGTGCCAGCGCCGTTAACGCCGCGCCAATCTCGCTGCCGACCAACATCTGTCCGGTGGTCTCAATCGTCACTGTGGCAAACAGAGGCGTGGAGCTATTGAACTCAGCCAGCGCGTCCTTGCAAGCCAGCATCGCGGCCTTGCCCTGCAACAGGTCGTAGACCGTCTCGACCAACAACGCATCGACCCCACCCTCAAGCAACCCACGCGCCTGCTCGAGGTAAGCCGCATGGATCTCATCGAAGCCGATGTGTCCTAGTGTCGGCAGCTTGGTCCCGGGCCCCAACGAGCCCAGTGCATAGCGTGGTTGTTCCGGCGTCGAGAATCGGTCGGCCACGCTGCGAGCGATTCGCGCCGATTCCCGGTTGATCTCGCGAGTCCGCTCGGACAGGTCGTACTCGCCGAGCGTGACCACCGACCCGCCGAAGGTATTGGTCAGGACGGCGTCGGCGCCGGCCTCGAGGTAGGACTCATGCAAGGCGGCCACAGCATCAGGCCGTGAAATGTTCAGAATCTCATTGCATCCTTCGAGACCGTCAAAGTCGGACAACGACAGGTCCAGAAGTTGCAAGCCAGTACCAGTCGCGCCATCGAGCACAATGACACGTTCAGCCGCGGCAGCGCAAAAGTCAGGGCGTTGCATCTGTTGATCGTAACCACCAAGCCAAGGATCGGCAGTATCGCGCTAACACATCAAGGTCCCGCCAACAAACCAACTCCGTCATGCTCGCGCTTGCCGCGGGAATCTCGACCGATTTCTCTTCACTCGCAGGCCTCGGCGAGGTTGCCATGGTTCTTCTACAGTCTCGGTTGAACTGACACCTTGTGGGCCAATGCGAGATACCCGCGGTAAGCGGAAACCTTTGAGAAACTCCCGAATCCCCTCTCCCCCCCTTGCGGGGGGAGATGTCACGGAGTGACAGAGGGGGGTCGGCTGATGATGACCAGATGGGGATCCCGAACAGTGGACCCCCCCTCTGCCTTCGGCATCTCCCCCGCAAGGGGGGAGAAGGGGAGTTTTCAAAGGTCTCCGGCAAGCGCGGGTATGTCGATGGCATTGTGCGGGACCAGGTCTGGCGAATGATCCTTGTTTCAACCACCGAACCGGCGTCGCAACGCTCCACCAAGACCGCCGCTGGACTCCTCTATCTGCGCCTCGAGCTGCTCCACCTGCTTTTGCAGCCGCTCGTTCTCTCGACTCAACCGATTGCGCTCCTGGCGGAACTCTTCATGCCGCTCATCGAGGGTGGACTGCAACTCTGTCGCCTTGTTTTCCACCGCAACTTGCGCCGCCGATGCTGCCGACAATGAGGAGGCCGACTCCTTCGCTGCCTGCTCGTAGAAGGTCGACTTCTCCGTTAAGGCCTGATGTTCCGTGCGCAGTCGACCGAGCTCCTGCTCCGCCGCTTCCGCTCGTTGCTTCAGTCCGGCAAGTTCAGACTGCGCCGACTCCGCGGACTCGGTCGCAGCAGCGGCCTGCGTGCGCAGCGACTCTAACTCCGTCTTTGCCTCGCGCAGCTCATTGCGCAGCGGCTCAACTTCCTCGCCCGCCTTCGACAACCGGCCGGCAAGCATGTCGAGATGGCCACGCAGGTCGCGGGCCTGCTTCTCGGATTTCTTTGCGCGATCCTCAAGCGAGTCCGCCCGCGCCACTGCTGCCTTGCGACCAGCTTCGGCACGCTCCGCTCGGGCACGCTCGACTCGAACTGAGTCAGCCATAGGTAGACCTGTGATCTGTTACGCCGACACTATGCGCCGGCGCGGACGGCCTCAATCGCCGCCGTCCAGCGATCGTCCAGAGACGAATCGTTGACCGTTCCCAGCACGTAGTCGCCGAATGCGGCAGTTGTCGCGCCGGTGTCGCGGCCGGTCATCACGAGTTCCTTCTCGTACTGGCCGCAGAGGTCCATGGCCTTGTCGAGCTTGCCACCCAGCTCGGGGAAGCCAATGTGGGAGAGCAGCATCGCCCCGGCGCGCAGCATCGAGGACGGGTCGGCGTAGATGTCGCGGCCCTCGCGCACCATGCGCGGCGCTGAGCCGTGAATCGCCTCGAACATCGCGGTCTTTGTGCCAATGTTGGCCGCGCCGGCCGTGCCGACGCCGCCCTGGAACTCGGCCGCTTCATCCGTCAGGATGTCGCCATAGAGGTTCGGCAGGGCAAAGACCTGGAAGTTGGAGCGGCGCTTCGGGTCGACGAGCTTGGCGGTCATGATGTCGATGTACCACCCTTCCCATTCGATCCCTGGGTAGTCCTCGCCGACCTTCCTCGCGGCGTCGAGGAAGGCGCCGTCGGTGGTTTTGATCACATTCGCCTTGGTGACGATCGTGACGGAGTTCTTGCCATTGGCCTCGGCATAGTCGAACGCGGCGCGAATGATCCGCTCGGATCCGGGATTCGAGAGAATCTTGAAGTCGATGTTCAGATCGCCAATCGAGAATCCCTCGGATCCGACGGCATACAGGTCTTCCGTGTTCTCGCGGAAGAAGGTCCAGTCGATGCCTTCAGCCGGCACCCGAACCGGACGCACGTTGGCGAACAAATCCAGGACCTTGCGCATCGCCACGTTGGCCGACTCAATGTTGGGCCAGCCGTCGCCCTGCTCCGGAGTCGTGGTCGGACCCTTGAGGGTGACATCGCACTCGTGGATTTCCTTGAGCACGCCCTCGGGAATCGCCGCCAGTTCGTCGGCGCGACGCTCGATCGTAAGACCATCAATGGTGCGGAACGTGACGCGTCCCGACGACACCTGGTCAGCCAACAGCGCCTCAAGCACGCGTTGTGATTCATGCGCAATCGACGGTCCAATACCGTCGCCGCCAAGCACGCCAATCTCAATATGGTCGAGTGTGGTGAAATCGGTCGGCTCGCCCTCGGATTTGATGAGGTCGACGCGGGCCTGTTGGGCCTCGAGCAACTCGCCGAATCGAGTCTGGGCCTGTTCAATGGAATCAATCGTGGGCATGGTTACTCTCCTCAGCGGTCGACTCCGTGAGACCGCGTCCTCAGGCAGTCTACCTGCTGCCTGCGGCGCTACTCGGT
Source organism: Dehalococcoidia bacterium (assembly GCA_965232875.1). Taxonomy (GTDB): domain Bacteria; phylum Chloroflexota; class Dehalococcoidia; order Bin125; family Bin125; genus Bin125. Next base: position 2,078,850 of record OZ247431.1, read on the forward strand.
CGTTCCTCCGTAATTGCCGGCAACGTAAACGATGCCTTGAACTGTCCATTCGTCGACTCGGAGCGAACAGCAGCCCCAAACAAGCTGCCGAATGCTGCGATCAGGTCGCGCAACGACAATGCCGCGTTCATTGAGGGTCGCCAGTGCCGAGCTGTCCGGCGCCCATGCTGGGAGACCTGTGCCCACGGGCAAGGCAATCGATTCATCGTCAACGCCTCTCAACACGAGGCCATCCGGCCCCCGTTCGGCGACCCATCGTCCATCCGGCGAGCGCCGCTGCTTGTCCGGGCCAGGGATTGGACCGCCGATGACCAGCTCCAGCAGCTGTAGGTCTTTGCCGTCTGGGCCGATCAGATATCGCGCAGCAGAGGAATCGGGCTGGCGCTCGGTGATCACAATCCAGCGACGGGACGGCGACGGCCACAGTTTGAACTCAAACCCTCGATCCGGAAGGACAACATGGCCGCGAAACCTCACACCCGCGTCGGTCAGCCGCCAGCCGGCCGGCCAACTGTCGGGAACAGAAGAGGTTGCAGGAAGCCCATCGATCTCTTTAGGTGCTTCGTACAGACGTGTCAATTGCCCACTTCCCAGGTCCCCTGCCACATACGCTGGCGAGCCGCTCAGGGGCGCGACGAACGCCAGCCGCTCCGGATCAGTCAGCCACCACACAGTTCCGAGCTCGCTGGTTCGCCAGACAGTGGTCCGTTCACCGTCCGCAGTAAAGACGGTGACGAACCGGAGAATTGCGTGTGCACCGTGAATCTCAGCAGGTTGCTCGAACTCACGAACCTCGTTCGATGCACAGAACAACACCGGTCCCAAGCCAAGTAAGGAGAGCAAGAAACACAACTGCCAAAGACCTGCGCTAGCTAGCATTCAAGCACTGTTCCCATCTCTCGAAGAGTCGCACTTGCGCTCAATCGTAAGGCTTCTGCTAGTACAAGAGTGCTAGCGCATCAGTCGGTTCCGAGCGTTCACTTACTAAACACTACGGTCGCGCCGGTCACGTTGCTGGGAATACTGCCTCGCACGGGCGCACCATATGTCGACTGAAAGCAGTGCCATCATCGTCTGCCGACAAGCATCCATTCCAGGAGCCGTTCGATGCTCCTTGGTGCAGATGTGGATCGGATGAACACAGTCCACCAATGTCAGTGTCGCCATCGGATTGTCCGCAGCTTCCGTTTGCCCAGCCCGGAATAGCATTGCCGTCATCGTCATAGTGCACACTCACTTCGCTAAGCGTCCCAAGAACCTGCTGCCCGCTGGCCCCTGGCTGGACGGTCCTCGAAGCACTCCACCCGCTCGCCCGCGACGGCACCGCGGACGACACGTCCAAATGTGCGTATCGAAACATGTATGTGCCGGCAGAGCTGGACACCTGTACCATCACAGATGACGGCGTCCCTGTCTTAAAATCCGTGCAGTCAACACAATAGCGATAGGTCAGCGGAACGATTCCGTTGTTGACAATGGAGAATTGAACTGTGGCACCTTCATTGGCGAAGATGTCAACGGCCATTGCCGTGCCAACAGCCTCACAGTCAGCGTGCCAACCAGCTCCTCCCAGACTACCCGCGTTTCCTGCGTACACCTGAAACACCATTTCGTTCACCTCCTGCTACAGCTTGCCGGTCGTGGGAGCACACACTGAAAGACCACCTTCGCCTTCCAGACCTGTGCAACTTGCTTCACTGATCCATCCGCTGCGTGGACTGTCGCCTCACGTGTTGCGCCATCCGCATGAATCGGATACATGTCAGGTCAGGCCCAGTTCGCGCAGGAATGCGTCGGCGTTGGGGGCTCGGCCAAGGAAGCGATGGATTAATTGATCAGCATCCGCCGTCCCGCCCGGCTCGAGGATGTGCTGCCGATACTCGGCGCCGACGCTCGATACCGACGCGCCAGGCGCTTCGAATCGGGTAAACATATCGTCGCCGAACACACGCGACCAGAGGTAGCCGTAGTACCCCGCGTCGTAGCCGAAGAGATGTCCGAAGCCAGCCTGGAAGTGCGTGTCCTCGGGAAAGGGGAAGCCGGTAATCGGATGCAGTTCGCGGGCTATCTCGTCAGTGCTCTTGCCCGACTCCGAGTGATACGCCAGATCCAACCGCGAAAAATACACCTGCCTCAATGTGGCAATCGCCGATGACGTGTGTTTCGCCTCAATCATCCGGTTGATCAGCGAGGTCGGCAGCGGATCGCCCGTTTCGTAATGTCGGCTGAAGCTGCCCAACATCGCCGGCTGCCAGCACCAGTGCTCGAGCATCTGCGACGGCGCCTCGACAAAATCTCGCTCGACGCGCGTTCCACTGAAACGCGTGAATCGAGAGGTCGTCAGGGTCTGGTGCAGAATGTGTCCGAACTCGTGGAAGAGCGTCACCACCTCCGTGTGTCGCAACAGCGACGGCGAAGTCTCGGTCGGCTTCGTGAAGTTGGCCACGATTGAGGAAATCGGGCGCTGATACTCATCACCCAGCCGCCGACCGCTGCGCAGCGTAAACGCCGCGGCGTGTCCAAACTTTCCCGGTCGCGGATAGAGGTCCATGTAGAAGCGTGCCAGCGCTTCCCCGGAGGACGGATCAACAATGTCAAACGGTTGCGCATCATCGTGCCAGGCAGAATCCGTTGCATCTGGACGTGCAACAAACCTGACGCCCACCAACTCCTCGTAGATCCTGAACATCCCGTCCAGCACGGCGTCGAGCGGGAAGTAGGCCGCCACCGCAAACGGATCGACCTGGTACTGCTCCTGGACAACCTGATTGGTGTAGTAGCGCCAGTCGGCGATGTCTACTGGCCCCTGTTCGCCGGTACGGCGCTCCTGCTCCCGCGCGAGTCTGTCCAGGTCGGTTGCCAGCTTCGGCTGCAACCGCTCTTCGAGGTCGGTGAGGAAGTCGAGAACGGCATGGGTCTGCTTGGCCATCTTCACTTCGAGCGCGTACGCGGCCCATGACTCGAATCCCAGTCGTTGCGCCATGTCGGCGCGAACGCCGAGTGCTTCCTCGAGGATTTCAATGTTGGCATCGGACGCCTTGTTGTGGTTCTTATGAAACAGCTCCCGCCGTCGTTCGCCATCGTGGGCGCTATCCAGGAATGGGTGCAGCTCCGGATAGTCCAGCCCCACCTTGTAGCGGACCGCCCCATCGACCTCGGCCGTCCGCAACCGCTCGATGTATCCATCGGGCAAACCGTCAAGTTCGTCGCGGCTCAGTTCGACGAAATCTTCGTAGTCGTCGATGTTCTTGCGAAACTGAATGCCCAGGCCGACAAGCCGTTCCTGCAACGCCTTCAGTTCGTCGCGCGTCTGCTTGGGCAGTTCGAGTCCGTTACGTCGATAGTCGCGCAGCGCAAACTCCAGCAGACGTCGCGCGTCATCGGGCAACGCCTCCAGCTCGGCCCTCGTCGCATAGGCCTTGAGGGCACGATCTATGTCCTCGCGAAACCCGATCCCGGCAGCGAAGACGTTCAAACGCTCTTCGTGCTGATGGGCGGCTGCCCGCAAGTCATCGTCGGCTGCGACCTGAGAGAGAAAGCCGAACCGACCCGAGGCCTGGTTCATCACATTGCCAATCTCATCGAGCGGCAGCACGGTGTTGTCGAAGGTGCGCTGACCATCGGGGACAGAGACCAGTTCCTCCGCCAGTCGGTCCACGGTCCGCATGGCATCATCCACACCGCGTTCGATGTCCACTGCCGTTGTCGTAGCCCAATTTGGTGTCTTGATGCTCATCAGCGCTCTCCTGTTGCGGCTACAGTACCCGCAGTCTTGGACAGTGCGTATGATCGTGCGAGCGCTGAGTCAACATTCCACCCACTCGCGTACTCATACGAGGGTTGCCATGACCGACATCACTCACTCCCAGATCGATCTCTCCACTGGCATCAACATGCACATCGCCGAGGCCGGCGATGGCCCGGCCGTCGTCTTCTGCCATGGCTTTCCCGAGCTCTGGTACTCGTGGCGACATCAGATCCCGGTGGTCGCCGAGGCTGGATTCCGCGCCATCGCACCGGATATGCGCGGCTATGGCGGCACCGGCTCACCTCCCAACGCCGAGGATTTCACCCAGGAACTGATCTGCGCCGACATGGTCGCGTTGCTCGACGCATTGGGCATCGCCGACGCCGTCTTCGTCGGCCACGACTGGGGCGGCGCAGTCATCTGGAACATGGCCAAGCATCACCCAACCCGCGTCCGCGCCGTCGCCGGGATCAACACTCCGGCTGGCCGGCGACCGCCGATCAACCCACTCGAGGCGATGAAGATGGACCCGGGCCGCTTCGACTACCAGCTCTACTTCCAGGACGAGGGAGTGGCCGAGGCCGAGCTGGGCGGCAATGTCCGCCGGACGATGAATCTGATGCTGCGGACCTCCAAGCCCGAGGACCGGCTCGATGTGATTGGCATGACTTCGGGCGTCCGCGATCGAGGCGGCCTACTGGTCGGCCTGCCCGACGACGCCGAGCGCTCGATCATGCTGACCGAAGAAGACCTGGACACCTTCGTCAGTGCGTTCGAGAAGACCGGATTCCGGGGCGGACTCAACTGGTATCGCAATCACGAGCGAAACTGGGAATGGGACGCTGTGGTCGACGGCAACGACATTGAGCAGCCGGCCCTGATGGTCACCGCCGGCAGAGACGGAGTTCTGCTCCCCTCAATGACCGAAGGCATGGAGGACTGGATTCCCAACCTCAGTCGAGGCCACATCGAAGACTGCGGCCACTGGACCCAGCAGGAAGAACCCGAGGAACTCAACCGCATCCTCGTGGGATGGCTAGACTCCATACGATGAAGCAACCCGGTTAGGTCGAAACAGCTAGGACTCGGTATGTCGACGCCTATGCTCCGACGCCTCCTCCTTCGGAGCTTCCGGAGCGTTCCGTCCGCAGTAATCGAATTGGACAATCCAACGCTGCTTGTTGGTCAGAACGGTGCGGGCAAGAGCAACGTCGTTGACGCTTTCGCCTTCTTGGCAGAACTTATGAGCGCGCCGCTCTCCGCAGCCTTCGACAGGCGGGGCGGCATCGCAGCGGTTCGGAATAGACGGCCCGGACAGAGTCGACCTCCAAACATGGGCATGAGAGTCGATCTTGAAAATCCTGACGACTTCACCACAAGCGCTTCGTACGCTTTCGAAGTAAGAGCGACACAGAACTACGGATTTGAGATTGTTCGAGAGCAGTGTGTGGTTACTGGCACTGACGGTTTCACTCAATGGTGGTTCGATCGCCGTAAGAAATCGGGCTTTAGCAGCAACGTCGATTCGCTGTTGCCCGCCATTGAGTCAGAGGCGCTAGCCCTGCCACTAATCGGCGGCGATCCGCGGTTTCGTTCCGTGGTCCGCTTTCTCGCCGATATGCGAGTTTATAGAATTGAGCCCGTCATCTTGCGGGAAATGCAAGAGCCAGATAGTGGCCAAAGACTCAGTACCGATGGAAGCAACGTCGCGAGCGTACTACGGGAAATCGAACGAGACTCTCCAAAGGCACGGGAGCAAATTCTTGCGCTGCTTGCTCATATCGTTCCGAACACAATAGATGTTCGACCGATAGCCCATGGAAACAAACTAGCGCTCGAATTTGCTCAACAATGGGCTGACTCAGAGACTTCTCCAAAGCGAATCAGGTTTGAGGCCTTCAACATGTCTGACGGCACTTTACGAGCCCTCGGACTACTTGCAGCAGCCTTTCAGCCACTGCGGCCAACAGTTCTTGTCATTGAAGAACCAGAAGCGACAATACATCCCGGCGCGCTCGGGGCTGTCTTAGACCTCCTTAGACATGCTTCCTCTCAAATGCAGGTTGTTGCCACCACTCACAGTCCCGATCTTTTAGATGCAAAATGGATACAGGACCAATCTCTGAGGATCATCACTTCCGAAGATGGTGCAACTAGGGTAGCACCCGTATCGCCTCAGGTTCGCGATGCTCTGCAGGCCCATCTCATGGGTGCCGGGGAGTTGCTACGGGCTAACGCACTAACACCTGTTGCCGCCGCAAACCTCTTTCTTCCTAAGCCTCAAGAGCTTCCTCTCTTCAAGAAGCACGTGTCGTGATAGTTGTTCCAATCGTCGAGGGCGACGGTGAAGTCAGTGCAGTTCCTGTTCTGCTCCGGCGGATGACCTACATGGCCGCTGCGTCTCATCAAGTTCAGATTGGGAGACCAATCCGGAAGCCTAGGAATCAACTTTTGAAGCGGGAAGGCTTTTCCAGTGCGCTCGCTCTGGCCCGTATCAATGGAGCAGACGCTGTCCTCTATCTGATTGACAGTGACGGTGAATGCCCAGTACGGATCAGCGAGAAACTGATTGATTGGGCAGACGATGAAGCTTCGGACCTTCCGTGTCACATCGTTCTGGCCCACCAAGAGTATGAATCCTGGTTCCTGGCATCGATTCCTTCACTGCGCCAGCACTCGGCCATGGTTGACAACGCGGAAATCCATCCCGACCCAGAGCTCCGACAGGGAGCTAAAGAACAACTAACAAGACGCATGCATCCTGGCACTAGCTACTCTCCGACGGCGCACCAAGCAGCATTCTCCGACACATTCGACATGGCAGCGGCCTATGCTCACTGTCGATCATTCCGGAAGCTCACAAAAGCATTCGGCGAGATTCTTCTCCTCGGGGGAGTCTCTCTCGCCGAGTGGCCCCCTCAAGACTGGGGCCAAAAGGAGTCGCGCAGGTAGGCGCAGAACAAGTAATGCACGATCAATCGATCAGCGGTTCGATATCCCGACTCTGACCACTGTTCCATGACTCCCAGACGGCATCGGTGAAGCGCATGTAGCGGACTCCGTCGGCGAAGCTGGTCAGCGTGACGGGGGCTCCGTCTCGGATTGAGCGCATGAAGTCGTATTCGACCTGCCAGTCGTGCGCAGTGCCGGGATCGGCGACGATTGGGGCCACGTCCTCGCCGTGCTTGCCCCACTCGCCCGTGTCCCCGAAGCGCCAATGCAGCCGACCCTCGGAGCCGTAGATGTCGATGCTCGGCGGCTGCGGCGCGCCGGCAGTCACGGCGCTGACTCGATACGTGCAGCGCGCCCCATTGGCCATGTCGGCGAAGATGCCCAGGCTGTCGGGAATCACGATGTTGTAGCGCTCGCCACTTTCCTCATCGACGCGGCTGGGCACAAACGTCCGAGCGTGCGCTGTGACCCGCGCCGTGTCGCCGAGCCAACGCTGGATCGTCTCGTTGAAGATGCCGAGCTGCATCATGTTATGTCCGGAGTAGTCGCTTCGGTGACGCCAATGCAGCGGGCCCGACTCGTCCAATCCCGAGCCGTTGAGCAGCGTCAGATGGACCTCAATGATGCTGCCCAGCGAGCCGTCCTCGCAGAGCCGCTTGATCGTCTTACCCAGACCGAAGTCGAACGGCGCCGGCACGAGCTGCGCGACGAGGTCGGGATGCGCCAGATCGAGCGCCAGCATCGCCTCAGCTTCGGTGGCATTGGTCGCCATGCGCGCCTCGCAGAGCACGTGCTTGCCCGCTTCGAGCGCCGCCTTCGTGTACTCAAGATGCTTGTACGGCCAGGTACCAATACTGACGGCATCTACGGCCGGGTCGGAGAGCAGTTCCTCGACCGATTCCGAGACCTTCGGGATGTCATACTCAGCGGCAACTCGCTCACCCGATTCGCGCGAGCGATTGACCACGTTGACGATCTCCACGTCGTTGATCTCGCGGAAGCCGGGAATGTGCCGCAGCTTCTGGTTGCCGCCTGCTCCGATCAGTCCGATTCCAAAAGCCATGGCCGGTTCCTCCCGTTACATCACTCGTCGTTGAGGTTGGTGATCTCTGGGTCAGGGTAATCGGGGGCTGCCCTATGCTGCCCGAAGACCCTGATCAACCAGACCCCAACCAAGGAGTACACGCTATGCCGACCGCCGACGAACTGCGCGCAGGAATTCACGGGGGCGTCGCCGCCCTCCGCACCGCCATTCAGGTGTCCGAGGCCAACTGGGAAACCGCGAAGGGCACTGCGGACGACGGCGAGGCCGGCTGGTCGCCGCGCCAGGTCGCCGAGCACGTGATTCCGTCGACGTTGATGTTCGCCAACGGTATCTGCGCCGCCTGTGGCTACGACGGCCCCGAGAACCCGCTGAGCAGCACCGAAATGCCAACCGCCGCAGACGCGCTGGCCGCGCTTGACGCCGTCACCTCCGCCGCCGAGAGCAAGGTCAAGCACGTCCAGGATGACGAGCTTGGCAAGTCGGCTGGTGGCGAAGGTCTCGGCGCCGCGCCGGTCGCCATGCTGATGCAGGGCGCCATGTGGCACTTCGTCGACCACGCCGCCCAGATGAGCAACCCCTTCTAGTCCCAGAACGAAGACGCACATGTTGCGAACCGCAACCGTTGCCCTGGCACTCATCACTGCCGCCCTCTTGGGCGGCTCGGTGATGGCTGCCGGTGGCGAAAGCGGGAGCGGCGGACTGCATGTCGGACAGATCGTGGCCATCGTGATCGGTATCGCGATGGCGGCGATCCTGCTCGGCCTCTCGGCCGCCTACATCCTGCCCAAGCCACCAAAGTTCTAAGCGGAACCCTCACCCCAACCCTCTCCCTCTGGGAGAGGGAGCAAAAGAGTCAATCCCGCGTCCATGGGGAATGGGAACATCCATCCCCTCTCCCTGTGGGAGAGGGTTAGGGTGAGGGGCGACGCCCATGCCCGAAGCATCGACCGATCCGCCCTTCGAAGACGCCCACTTCCAACGTGTCGACGAGTCTGCCGACGCCAACTTCTACGTCCAGCCGAGACTCGTTACCCACATCGATGACGCGGCGATCGGCGCGCTGCGCGAACACTATTCCAGGTTCCTACCGAAGCAGGGCCGCCTGCTCGACCTGATGTCGTCCTGGATTTCGCACTACCCCGACGACCTGGAGTCCCAGCGCGTCGCCGGCCTGGGTATGAACGCCGAGGAGTTGGCCGAGAACCCTCAGCTCACCGAGTGGGTCGTCCACGACCTCAATGCTGATCCGGTCCTACCCTACGGCGACGGCGAGTTTGATGTCGTCACCATCGCAGTCTCTGTCCAATACATGAAGAAGCCGCTTGAGGTCTTCCAAGAGATTGGTCGCGTCCTGCGCCCCGGTGGAGGCTGCATCGTTTCCTTCTCCAACCGCTGCTTCCCGACCAAGGCCGTCCAGCTCTGGCAAGGCATGGGCGATGAAGGCCACATTCAGTTGGTCGGTGCCTACTTCCACTACTCGGGAGCGTTCGACCCACCCCAATGGCACGACATCTCACCCGCAAGGGGCCAAAGCGATCCAATGTACGTCGTGCAGTCGAGGACGCCTCAGGCCTGATCAAAGTCGCGCCTGTCAATCTCCAAGTCCCGCAGGATGGCAGCGATCGTTCCTGGTTTGAGATCCTTACCGCCCCAGTTGGGAACCGACGTCCGCCCTCTCGGAGTGCCTCTGCGCCACATCTCGTGTGAGCCGATGCCTTGCCGGTAGAACTCACAGTCGAACTTCCTGAGCTTGCGCGTGAGTTCCCGATAGTTCACACCGCGAGCACCAGTTCGCCGACACTGGCAATCCCAGGTGGCAGGGGATCGCCGTCCTCCAGGTGGGATGCAACGAAGATTTCTGCAACGCTCTCGAGATAGTCGAGGGCGAGCTCCGGCGTTTCCCCCCAGGCACGGCAACCTGGGAGCGCCGGGATTTCCGCCATGTACATGTCCTCTGTGTCCTCGCAAGGCGCGTACATGACGTAGGACAGTCGGTATGGCTTGGGCATCCGAGAATCTCCCATTCCGCAAGTGTTCAGCGCCATGCTATCGCGCTGAAGCTGAGATCAGTTGCAGAAGGTCGAAGGGTCCTCGGGCAGACGGAAGTCGATGCCGGTGACGTCGGCGTTGGTGAGACTGAGTGATCGGGCCTGAGCCTCATCACCGGTTGCGCCGTCGCCGGCGTAGTAGACGCCACAATCGTCAATCCACACGAACAGCCGATATGAGCCTTCGTCGGGGACGGCGAACGAGAATGTGCCGTCCTCGGATGACCAAGCACCCCCGCTGCCGGATTCTCCCGAGGCCGAGACCCAAACGCCGGACTTTGGAGTGCCGTCGGCGTTCAGCAGTTTCCCGGAAATCCTCAGCCTGCACATGTCTTGCTCCAGTTGCAGCCTGATGTCATCTACATCTTGATCGAGCAGGCTGACCAGGGTGCGCTCACTCAATAGGGCAGTCGCACCTCCTTCCCGATAGTAGACAGCGCATCCATCAATGTATGCGTACAGTTGGTACTCACCGGGATCCGACAGCACTAACTCGAACCGACCGTTGGCATCGGTGTACTCCGCGACGCCATCACCGTCCGCCTGGGCGTTGACCCAGACGCCCTCGATGCCGTTGCCGTTCGAATCGAGCAGGCGTCCCGAGATCGATAAGCATGGATTTTCAGGCAACACGAAGCGGATGTTGGTGATGCTCGACCCATTCAGGTTGAGCGTGCTCGCCTGGGCCTCGCTGCCCGAAGCGCCGTCGCCGGCGTAGAAGACCCGGCAGCCGTCAATGGTGACGGAGAGTTGGTAGGAACCGGCGGCGGGAACAGTGAACGAGAAACTACCGTCGTCAGAAGTCGTGTCGCCGCCGCGTTGCCCGTTGGTGTCGGCGCGGACCCAAGCATCCGGCTTGGGCGAGCCGTCGGCGTTCAACAGGTTCCCGGCAATCCGCAGGCTGCACATGCCTTCCTGAAGCTGGAACACTAAGTCGTTCACATCCTGCTCAGATACTGATATCAGGACCACGCTGTTCCGCTCTCCAGTGGCGCTCTCTGGTCTGTAGTAGACACGGCAGCCGTCAATCCATGCGTAAAGTCGGTAGTCGCCTGGCTCCGACAGCGTGATCTCGAAGCGACCATTGGCATCGGTGCGATCACGGACACCATCGCCATCCGCCCGCGCGTTGACCCAAACGCCTTCGATGCCGTTGCCGTTCGAGTCGAGAAGATGTCCCGTGATCGATAAGCATGGATTTTCAGGCAACACGAAGCGGATGTTGGTGATGCTCGACCCATTCAGGTTGAGCGTGCTCGCCTGGGCCTCGCTGCCCGAAGCGCCGTCGCCGGCGTAGAAGACCCGGCAGCCGTCAATGGTGACGGAGAGTTGGTAGGAACCGGCGGCGGGAACAGTGAACGAGAAACTACCGTCGTCAGAAGTCGTGTCGCCGCCGCGTTGCCCGTTGGTGTCGGCGCGGACCCAAGCATCCGGCTTGGGCGAGCCGTCGGCGTTCAACAGGTTCCCGGCAATCCGCAGGCTGCACATGCCTTCCTGAAGCTGGAACACTAAGTCGTTCACATCCTGCTCAGATACTGATATCAGGACCACGCTGTTCCGCTCTCCAGTGGCGCTCTCTGGTCTGTAGTAGACACGGCAGCCGTCAATCCATGCGTAAAGTCGGTAGTCGCCTGGCTCCGACAGCGTGATCTCGAAGCGACCATTGGCATCGGTGCGATCACGGACACCATCGCCATCCGCCCGCGCGTTGACCCAAACGCCTTCGATGCCGTTGCCGTTCGAGTCGAGAAGATGTCCCGTGATCCTGATGCATGGGTTGTTCGAAACCATGAAGCGGATGTCGGTGACGTCCTGATCGACGACCTCGATGTTGCCGGCCCGACTCCGCTCTACAGTGTGATCTTCGGCGCTCCAGTAGAGCCAGCAGCCTCCAAGATTGACGGAGAGCTGATGAGTACCCGGCGAGAATGTGACCAGTTCGAACGATCCGTCGATCTCGGTTCTTTTCGAGGACGACCAGCCTGGGCCTTGCACCCGGACTTCAATGCCGGCCAGCGGCTCATCGTCGGGGCCTGACAGCACCCCGCTGATGTGCCAGCGCAACTCGTCCGCTTCAACGGTAATCGTCAGGGGCGGAGGGTCGCTCGTTCCGACTTCGATCAGGTCGGCGTCTTCAGCTGAATGAGCCAGATTGTCGCCTTCGGATGTCCACCAGTAACCGATCGGATAGTCCGATAGCCTGACGAAGATTTGGTGGTCTGCCCGCTTGCGGAGGAAGATCTCGAATTTTCCATCTTCACTCGACCTAGCTCGGCGAGTCCATCCGGCAGGAAAACCATCCTTGTACTCTTGGCCCTCCAATGTGGCACCCGCGCGCGGCGTGCCGTCGGAGTTGACAATCGTCCCCTTAAGCGTGACCTCATTCGATGCAGGCTGGCGCTTGGCGCTGCCTCTGCGCTGGGCCATGAGCGTCTCGAACTCTTCGTAGAACTCATCCAGAGTCAGTTCGAAGGCAGCGACGAACGCACTACGTATAGTCGGCCTGTTCGTCCACTGTCCGCCGGGGCCCACTCGATCCGGGACCAGCGCGCGATAAAAGTCAAGCACGACGCTCTTGCCCGAACGCTCGACCAACATGTTTGCTGCCACTAGACCGAACGAGTATTGCCAGGTCTTGTTGCTCGACTCAATCTCCTCAAGCGGAGGACCTTTGGAAGCCTGGTTGAGCGCGTTGATCAGGCGTCGGCTTAAGGGATAGCCATTGCGGTCCAAGGTCGAGAGATCGCTTGCGAACCAGTTGGCGGAGCCTTCCAGCAGCCAGTTCGGATTCCCTGAGTTCGCCTTGCCCAGAAGCTGATACTGCAACGCATGGACGTATTCATGCAGCACCACGTAGCGGCCCCCGTAGTACGGTCCGCTGCGGTTGCCCTCCCACGCGCTGGCCTTCAAGAAGAACACATCCAAGTCCGTCATGTACCAGCCACCGGCTTGCTGCCAAAAGTTCTCGAAGCTCTCCCATTCCCATTGGCGGCCTAGCTCGGTTATCTTGCCGTGCGCGGCTTTCGCCCCACTGGCGACAACCACCACCATCGAGAAAGGGTCGGCCTGCACTCCGAGCTCTCTAGCGCTGTAGTCAAGCGTTGCGGTCAGGTCCCGCTCGATAAGCCTGCGCTTGCCGTGACCGACATTGCCGGCGTAGTGAATCTGGGGCATAACAAACGTCGGTTGTAGCCAGATGACATCCCGGGTCACTGTCACTACAAGAGCATCGCCGCGCTCCACAGTCGGCCAATCATCCGCCGTCTCTGGAGACTCCCGATCATGGAAGTGATCGCCGAGCCGAATCTCCGAGAGAAATCCGCCGATGCCCTTGGCCACGTCCTCGATGTGCCAGTCGTCTGGCCCCAACCAGGCGACCCAATTCTCGCCGGTGCGCAGCTCGACCAATCCGGCGGCGGGAACGATGGGACGGGTCCATTCGACCGACGAATCTCCGCCAAGCCGAACGACATAGGCTGACCCCGGTTCGAGGGCCCGCAAGGGCCCCGACCACGAGTCAGTGTCTTCTACTGTCGCCGAAACTTCGCGCTGCTCAACTGCGTCCCAGGTCGAAACTTTCTCGATTCGGGGCAGTTGAACCAGAAGCTCGTCCAGAGGCATCGACTCATCAACCCAGCCAACGAAGTTGTCTCCTGGGTGGAGCGTGATGGTCTGGAGTTCAGGCGTCTCCTCGACGTCTTCATCCGCCGACACTGCCGCGAGCCCCGCCGCCAGGAAGGCGACGAGGCCGAGGATGAGCCCGATTAGCAGCAGAGGCGGGCGCATCGATCTAGCGGAACTCTGGAATCACCGTCTCTGCGAACATTTGGGCTGGCTCGATGGTGTCTCGGCCGAAGAATTCGATCATGAACATGTCGCAGCCGAGCTCGACGTGCTTTTCGATTCTCTCTTTGATCATCGACGGGGTGCCGGTCAGCGCCATGTCGCCGGCCGGGTTGCCCATGTGACCGCCGAAGATCTTCTGGGCTCGCTCGACCATCGGGCCGACCTTGGCGTCGTCCTCGACGATCGTGACCAGACACTGCTGCGAGACGCGCAGCTCGGAGGGGTCGCGACCGAGGCTGCGGGCGTGGCCGTGCAGGACCGAGACCTTGTGCTCGAGGTCGTCCTGCGAGCCGGCGGAGTTGTTCCAGATGTCGGCGTATTGCGCGGCGATGCGCATCGTGACCTTCTCGCCGCCGCCGCCGACCAGGATCGGCATGTCGCGCGGGGGCTTGGGCTGCGTGACGAGGTTCTCAGTGTGGAAGAACTCGCCCTCGAAAGAGAACTCGTCCTGATCGGCGTCGAACATGCCCTTGAAGATCTGCAGGCCCTCTTCGAGCTGGCGCAGTCGGTCGCGAGTGCTGACGAAGGGCATGCCGAAGTCGGTGAACTCGCGCGGCATCCAACCGGAGCCGAAGCCGGGAATCACGCGCCCACCGGCGATGTTGTCGACAGTGGCGATCATCTTGCCGGTGTGAGCGGGATTGCGCATCCCGACGGGAGTGACCAGCGTGCCAATCTCAGGCTTCTCAGTCGCTGCAGCGATGCCGGCCGCCAGGGTCCACGCCTCGAGCATCGGAATCGCGGGAGACTGAGGGCCATAGAGGTGGTCGTTGACCCAGAGCGAGTCAAAGCCCATCTCCTCAAAGGCCAATGCCGCGCGCCGCGTCTCCTGCCAGGTGCGCTTAATCTGGGGAACCATCACGCCAAAGTGAGGGCTGTTGGTCACGGGAATATCCTTTCGCCGCCGGAGCGGTCAAATATTGCAACAAGTGAGAGCAGGGTAGCGCAGGGTTACGCAGGTTCACTCGCAGAGGCTGGCAGGGTCATCAGGGACGACGAACTCAATGCCGCTGAAATCGGAGTCAGCCACGGTGATCCTGGTGGCCGCGTCCCACTCGGTGGTAGCACCTGACTCGCTGTAGCGAATCCGGCAGCCTGCCACGTCTGTGCCGAAGCTGAGCATATAATCCCCGGAGTCGCCAACGGCGACATCAAACTGACCCTTCGGATCTGTCGTTGTGCTGCTATACACGCCGCCATCGCTAACGTATAGCCCGATACCACTAGCAGGGATGCCATTCTCATAACGTATCTGCCCAGCGATTCGCAATACGCACAGGTCGGACGGGATACGGACCTCGATCGTGATCGGTTCGTCAGATAAGCGGAGTACGTCGCTATCCTGCCTCGAGGCGACGACCCCGTGTTCGCTGTAGAACACGCCGCACCCGTCCAGTCTGACCCGGACGCGATACTCACCTGGTTTCGGAGCATGACCTACGTATGTCCCTGACCGCCCACTTCTTGCCGCCGTCCATTCGTCTGTTTCTGCATCGAGCAGCAAGATGTTAATGTACCGGTCATCGCCAAGTAACCTGACGACGCTAATCCGCAGTTCGTTTTCGCAGGCGCCACTGGGCAACGTTAGATTCAACTGAGGTAAACTTCGCGTGTCGAGTTCCCAGTGGCTACCAGACTGTGGGTAAGTAGTGCTAAGCCCATCATCGGTTAGCCAGAGTCTGCAGCCGTCGCGCGTGACCTCAATTCGTTGCCTTGTCTCCGGCGCGAGCTCAATTGCGAAGTTCCCGGCACCGTCGACGATCGCAGTGCGAGCGAGATCGACGTTGACTCCGTCCACGTATGTAGTCGCTTCGACCCGAAATCCTGATGCTGGTACCCCATTACTATGGTGGAGCACTCCGCTGAGAATCTCGTCAGACAGGTCGTAGTCGTACTGTTGAGAAGGTGTCGGCAGTGTTTCACGCCACGCCTCGAACTCTCGATAGAACTCAGTCGTAGTGAGTCCGAATGCCTCCTCGAACGCTGCTCTCCAGTCAGACGTCCGTGCCCAACGTCTTGTGCTGACGGTGGACTGTGGAGCGAGCTGGCGGTTGTATTCGATGTGCGCGTCGGGATCGCTTGCTTGGGCCAACCGCTCCGCTGCTATGGATCCCAGGAGATACGCCATGCCCGAATATGGGTATTCCACGCTCTCCAGCGTAGATCGCGTTCTTGCCGTCGCGTTGAGTCTCCGTTCGAGTTGGGAATCGTATGGTTCGTTCCTCGACCAGGAGTACCAATGCCACTCCGCCCAGGTTGACTGGCCCTCGATCATCCAAATCGGCGATACTAGCAAATCTTGCTGTGCCGACAGTTGGCCTTGCAAATGGTGGAACCACTCATGAGTCACTGTTTCAACGGTACGCCCGTGACATGGCGTTGTACCCTGCGGCTGCCATCCGCACGCTGACATAAAGAAGCCCCAGGGTCTGGCCTCAGCGAGCCGCCCAGACATCATTCTCACGCGAAGCACGTCCGGCCGATAGCCAAATTGAGGTGTGACTGACGATTCTGCATATTTGACCGCAGCATCGATACTGCTGTAGAGGAGCACGGTGGTGTTAGAGAAGTCGGTTTCGACAGCGAACTGCTCCGCGAAAAAATCGAGGACCAAGCGAAAGGCAGCGGCAATCTCATCTTGGAGTGACTTGGAGTATTCACCAATCCACTCGATGTTTGGCATCATCCCCGTCGGTTGCAGCCAGCTCAGGTCTCGGTCGACCGTGACGCGCAGCGCGTCGCCGCGACGGATTGGTGGGATGGTGGACTCAGTGTCAGGCTCGTATATCTGACCTCGTACTTCGATGCTGTCCAGTGAGGTGCCGATGCCGCGTGCGACCTGGTCGAGCGGCCACTCGTCGCGGCCATTCCAAGTGACCCAGTTCTCGCCCGAGTAGAGCGTGACCATACCTTTCGCTGGCGTCAGCGGACGCTCCCATTCGACGGGATCGCTTCCGCTGATCCAAATCACCGCGGCCATACCGGAATCGAGCGTCTCGAGGTTGCCGCCCACTTCACTGATCGCGTATCGCCAGCTGCGGGAATCGGCGCTCCAAGTGTAAATCAGCTTCGCATCGGGGACTTGCTCGAAGATGTCGGCGACGGCGATCGGTTCGGCCACCCAGCCGACGAAGTTGTTGCCCGGTTGCAGCTCGAGGGTCTCGGTCGCAGCATCGTCGGCACGCGTTACGGAAGGGAAGAGGGCCAGCGCTGCGAACAAGGCGCACAAACCGAACAACGCGACGGAGAGCCTTGCGTATCGGAGTGGCACGGGCAGAGTCTCAGAACATCGCAATCGGGTTGATCGGCGATGCTGTCCCTCCGACCAGACGCAACGGTGCGATCGTGAGCAGGAACTCCCAGCGATTCCTCGCCGCACAGGCCTCGCCCAGCGGACCGAGCCGCGCATTGTCGATCAGATGGATACCCATGTACGTGATGATGATGTGGTGAATCGGCAATGGCGAGTCGGCCACATTGGACGGAACCATGTCCGAGACACCGTCGCAACCAAGGATCGCGACCTCGCGCTCGCGGATCCACGGCAACGTCTCCATCAGCAATCCAGCCAAACCATCGAACGGCGGCCATGCTCCCTCAGACTCTCGTCGAGTGTCCCGACCCGTCCGCAGCAAGAGAATGTCACCCGAGCGCACTGTGACGCCCTGCGCCGCTTCGGCCGCCTCGAGATCTGCCACCGACACGCCCTCACCCGGCTCCAGCCAATCGACGCCCTTCAGTCGAGCAATATCGAGCAGCACGCCGCGCGTGGCGATGCCCTCTTCACCGGCCAGAATCGAGTTCTTCGTCGCGCCGGTCGAGAGCACATCCGAGGCCGGGAAGCCGTTGTACATCTTGCCCTGGTCGAGAATGTGGCAGAGCGCGTCGATGTGCGTGTTGGCCATCCCGTGCGGCGAGATCATGAATCCGTCGCCGGTCGCCTCCAGTCCGCGCAGACGGCCCTGATCGCTGACATCGCCTGCACCCGTCATGAAGTGCATCACCGGAGTCGGATTGTCGGCCGCAGGTGTCTTGGCCAGCTCCAGCGCGCAGCTCACCGTGACACCCTCGGAGACCAACGCCGCGGCGGCGGCCGAGACCTCAGGCGTGATGAAATTCAGCGCGCCGCGCTCGTCGTCCGGCCCCCAGCGACCCCAGTTGGAGAGCTCCTGCGCCATCGCATCGACATCGGCTCGGGTTCCCTGCTGCTCAGCCATCGCATCCGCCTCTCTAGTTGATCTGTTAGATGGTCTGCTCGCCGGTCTCCGTCGGCTGGCAGTATGCCAGAGCGCAGACCATCCGGCGCGCTGCCGATAGAGTGATCTTCGTCACCTGTTCCGATCCGAGCCGACAGGCAGCGCGACAACGCGAACCAGACGGCACTCAGCGGGCATCAGGAGGCTTCAGGAGGAAGTAACCGAGTGCTGCCCGCACTGTTCGGTCGATCCCGTTCCAACGGCAAGATTTTCCACGGCTGGTACATCGTCGGCGCCGGCATTGTGCTCAACATGCTCATGGGCGGGCTGATCATGCACGCCTTCCACTTCTACGTGGCCGAGCTCAAGGCCGAGTTCCTCTGGCCGGCGACGATCTTCGGGATCGCATTCATGATCACGAGGATCGAGTCAGGTGTACTTGGACCAATCCAGGGATGGATGATCGACCGCTTCGGGCCGCAGACGATGATGCGGCTCGGCATTCTCTCCACCACCATCGGCCTTGTCGCCTTTTCCCAGTTGAGCAGTCAGGCCACCTTCATCGGCTTCTACTTCGTCGTCGCGATCGGCGCGTCAGTCGGTGGATTCATGACTGTCTCGGTGGCGGTCGTGACCTGGTTCGAGAAGTTGCGATCCCGAGCGCTCGGCTACATGTCAACCGGATTCGCCTTCGGCGGATTTCTGGCGCTGCCGGTCGGCCTGATGATCACCGAAATCGGCTGGCGCTGGTCGGCCGGCGTTTCAGCCATTGTCTTGTTCACTGTCGGCCAAGCACTGGCCTTCCTCTTCGTTCGTCGGCCCGAGGATCGGGGAACCGTCAAAGACGGCGAAGCGGTAGCCGCAAGCGACTCAGGCGTTACTGATTCCACCGCAAGGGCAAGGCCGGCGGCGAGCGCTTATCGCCACCGCGATTTCACTGTCAGAGAAGCCCTGCGAACACGAGCTTTCTGGGGACTGGCCCTGGCGCATGGTGCGCCGCTTCTGGTTGTGTCGGGTGTGTTCGTCCATTTCACGCTGTTGGTTGTGGAGATTGAGGGGCTCACCGCCTTCCATGCCGGCATCGCCTACACGGTGATGAATGTGGCCCAACTGGTTGGGCAACTGGTCATGGGCTATCTCGGCGACAAATTCTCAAAGCGGCTCCTGCTCATTCCGGCGATGTTCGGCCACTGCGCTGCCGCAATCTTGCTGGGATTCGCCGGGTCGTACGAGATCGTCTTGCTGGCCGCGATCATCAACGGACTCGCCTGGGGATCGCGCGCACCGCTCATCACAGCCCTACGCGCCGACTACTTCGGCGCGACCAACTTCGGACAGATCATGGGTTGGTCCTCCGTAGTGATGTCGACGTTCATGACGGTCGGCGGCTTTCTCTCGGCCGTGCTCTACGACGCCACCGGCAGCTACGAGATCCCCTTCATCGTGCTCGGCCTGGGCGCAGTCACCGGAGCGATCTGGGTCCTGATCGCCACCCGCCCGCGGCTGCCCGGAGTTCGCGTCATGAGCGCGAGAGGCGCGCTCAGGCAGGCCCAGCCGATCGCCATGTTCCGTCCCAATCGACCGGCATCGAACCCGGTCGTCCGCGAGGCGCCCCAGCGGGAACAGGTCAAGCGCTGATCGCTGCCCCTTACCCTCGCGGGTAATGCCCAAAATCTTCTACGGCTGGTACATCGTCGGCGCCGGACTGATCATCAACATGCTGATCGGCGGGCTGACGATGAACGCCTTCGGCTTCTACGCCGCTGCGCTCAAGGACGAGTTCGGCTGGTCGGCGACCATCTTCGGCGTCGCCGCCGCCGTCACCCGGGTCGAGTCGGGCCTGCTCGGTCCAATCCAGGGCTGGATGATCGACCGCTTCGGCCCGCGTTGGATGATCCGCCTGGGCATCACCACCACCGCATTGGGCATGATCCTCTTCGGCATCCTCTGGGACGAAGTCTCGTTCATCGGCTTCTACATCCTGCTCTCGATCGGCACGTCAATCGGTGGCTTCATGACGGTCTCAGTCGCCGTGGTGACATGGTTTGAGCGCAAGCGATCACGCGCGATCGGCTTTATGTCGATGGGATTCACCTTTGGCGCATTGGTGTCTGCCGTCGTCGGCGTCGCGATCCTCAACTTCGGTTGGCGGGAAACGACCTACGCGACGGGCGCGCTTCTGCTTGTTGTCGGCTGGGGTCTGTCATTCCTGTTCACTCGACACCCGGCTGACAAAGGCCTCGAAGTCGACGGTGGGGTCGAGGCTGCACCTGATGGCTCCCCCGCTCTTGCCAGGCAGATCAACCCGTTCCGCCATCGTGACTTCACGGCGCGAGAGGCGCTGAGAACGCGGGCATTCTGGGGTCTGGGGCTCGCGCATGGCGCGCCGCTCATGGTCGTCGGCATGTGGATTGGTCACGGCGTATTGCACATCGACGAGTTACCCGGCTTCAGTGCGGGGGACGCAGCCGTCGTCGTCACGGTGATGGTGGTAACTCAGCTCATCGGACAGGGACTGTCTGCCTGGGCAGGCGATCGATTTCCAAAGCGACCATTGCTGGTGCTCTGCATGATCGGCCATGCGTTCGCCGGGATTGCGCTAGCTGTGGCGACGGGCTGGTGGATGCTGATGGCCTTCGCCGTGCTCAACGGCGTCGCCTGGGGCGCCCGAGGGACGCTGATCACGTCGCTGCGAGCCGACTACTTCGGCGCGTCGCAGTTCGGACGGATCATGGGCTGGACCTCAATGGTGATGATGCCCTTCATGACCATCGGCATGCTCGGCTCGGGCATCATGCGAGACATCTTCGGCAGCTACGACCTCGCCTTCATCATCTTCAGCATCGGAGCAGGCAGCGGCGTCATCTGGATCCTGATGTCAACCCGTCCCCGATTGCCTGGCCCGCCAAGACTGCCCATCATGCCGCCCCTGCCGCCAACCGCAAGAATGGTCGTCGCAACCAGACCAAATCGACCCGCCAACTAGTAGCGACCGCTCAAACAAAATCCGCACGCTCCCCTCTCCATTCCTCTCCCTCCCTTGCAGAGACCGATCCGCAACCGCCAATTCCCCTCTCCCCCCCTTGCGGAGATCGATGCGAACCTCCAATTCCCCTCCCCCCCTTGCGAGGGGAGACGCCGCATCCCGTTCCCCTCTCCCCCCCTTGCGGGGGGAGATGCCGAAGGCAGAGGGGGGGGCAGACGCCCAAGACAAACTAGAAAATCCAAACACTTCCCCTCCCTACTCCTCCCTCCCACCTTGACTCCCACCGCCAAGCACCCCACAATCAGAACATACGTACCTAACAAGCCAGCGAGCCCCAACCATGTCCAACCCGCCAACCCCCCGACGCTGCCGTCGCATCCTCGCAGCCCACCACCTCGACTGCCAGGGACTCTCCCTCCGCCAGATCGGCAAGCAACTGGGCCGCGCCCACTCCACCGTCCACGCCTACCTGCGCGACTTCCAAGTCCACCGCAACCACATCCTCTACACCGTCGCCGCCGACCAACTCGCCGACCAGGTCTACCGCCTGACCCAACCCCAATCAGACCCCGCCCAACACAGACAGACCGTCGCCGCCACTCGAGAACTCCGCCTCCTCCTGCTCAACCCGCCCGCCATCCAGGACCGCGACCTGAGCGGACAACCGCTCGCCCCAACCGACGCTGAACCAGGCGGCCGGTTCTGGGAAACGAGCGAGGACGGCAACGGACACCGCCGCTACATCGCCGGACCGGACATCGGCCAATGCGTGCTCGAATGCATCGGCTGCATGCGCGACGCCTACGCCAGCCCACCCGACAATCCGGATCAACCCGGACTGACCGAGTCTGAGCCGGATCAACCCTCCCCAAATCGAGACCAATCTGGACCAATCCAGACAAATCTGGACAAATCTGAACACCCGGACAACGAACACCCCGTCCCCGGCAAGGAATGGCCGCCAATCCCCCAGAATTCACCGCCCCGAACCCCGCCTTGGCCAGAATTCAAGCCGCCGCCGCGTCCCAACCGCACCGTCGTCGTAGTCGATGGGACCAAACCGGCGATGTCGTACCCTCAAGCACGCAGTTGAGGAGGTCCCGATGGAATACGACGTCATCATTGTTGGAGCTGGATCATCAGGCGCAGTCATGGCCACGCGACTGAGTGAAGACCGTTCAAGGTCGGTCCTGTTGCTCGATGCCGGTCCCGACTACCGCACAATCGGCGAACTACCGCCCGACGTGAACAGCATTCACGAACCGTCGGTGACACACCACGACTGGGGTTTCGGCGCTACGTTCGTACCGGGCCGGGAAGCGCCGCTGCCGCGTGGCAAGCTGGTCGGCGGCTCTTCTGCGATCAACACCGGCGTCGCAATCCGCGGCGCGCCCGGCGACTACGACGTCTGGGCAGAAATGACCGGCGACCAGCGCTGGGCCTGGTCCGAGTGTCTGCCCTACTTCCGCGGCATCGAGGACGACAAGGACGAGGGCGGCGACTTCCACGGGCAGGGAGGCCCGATCCCCGTGCGTCGCTGGCAGCGCGACGAGATGGAGCCCGTGCAGCGCGGCTTCTACGACGCCTGCGTCGCTTACGGATTCGAAGAAACCAACGATCAGAACGACCCCGAGTCGACTGGTATCTCGCCCTTGGCGATGAACCGAGACGGCCCCGAGCTGATGACTCGTTGGTCAGCCAACATGGGCTTCCTCTCGCAGGCCCGCAACCGCCTCAACCTGACGGTCAGGGGACACTGCCTGGTCGACCGGGTCATATTCGAAGGTGGACGGGCAGTCGGTCTGTCGGTCGAGTGCGACGGCGAATTGCAAGAGGTGCGAGGGAAACAGATCGTGCTCTCGGCCGGCGCGATCATGAGTCCCGCCATTCTCTTGCGCAGCGGCATCGGACCGGCCGCTGACCTGGCCCAACTGGGGATTCCCTCAGTCGTCGACCTGCCTGGCGTCGGTCAGCACCTGATGGATCATCCAATGACGCCGATGCTGCTCAATCCGACCCCAGGAACCGTCGATCCCGACCGTCCGCTCGCACAGACCTTGCTCCGCTACACATCCGAGACGGGCGAGTTCAACGACATGCAGGTCTACCTGCTCGGACACATCCTGGTCGGCCCCGAAGCGCGCTTCGGGGCATGGGTTGGTGAGAGTGCTGAGAATCTTGACGCCGGCTGGGTCTTCGGCATCGCGCCCGGAGTACAACTTCCGAATTCATTCGGTTCAGTCACACTCGCGAGCGCCGACTACAAGGCACACCCAAGCATTGACCTGAAGTTCGATGAGGACGAGGCCGATCGCGTCCGGCTGCGCGAAGGCACAAGGATCGCCTGGGAACTGGCACAGTCAGAAGCGCTAGCGCCGTATCACACGGGTGCGCTCGACATCACGCAGGAGATTATCGACGACGACGAAAAGTTGGACGAATGGATCCACTCCGCCGCAACCAGCATGGCCCACCCCACCTGCACCTGCCCGATGGGGCCCGATCCATCAGATGGAGCCGTCGTCGACAGCGAAGGTCGCGTCTACGGGGTCGAGGGCCTGAGAGTCGTCGACGGTTCAATCATGCCAACCCTAATCCGAGCCAACACCAACTTCACCTGTATGATGATGGGAGAAAGAATCGCCGAGTGGATATCGGCCGAGGGCTAGGCAGCAACTACTGAACGGGAAGCACTCTTTGTGGTTTCCCTCGCATCCGAGCGAGATACGCAAAGGGGCGTTCTTCCTGGTCGACGTTCTGCAACCATTCTTTGCGTCGCAGCATGAACAGGAGAGTCGTTTCCGCTCTCAGTTTCGCGGCGTCAACGAAGATGATGCCGACACGGTGCTCAACGATCGCTGCGCGTTCATGCGCGACATCGAGCATCCGCTTGTTTTCGCTAATGGCCAACAAGCCTCGGTTGCCTACGAGTTCAAGCCATTCAACGTCGCTAACGAACTGTCCTTGATCGGATTGATGTGCATATCGTCGTTGCAGCCAATCGACATCGGCGTAGTTGACGAGTCTGAGAGCTTGAGGAACCCCAGTGCCTAGATCTCGATCGAAAAACAGTCTCATGCGGCGACGCGTAACCTAGACATGAAATCTATGACTGCCTGGACTTGATCCCGATCGGTGCCAAGGTCTTTGGCGATGAATGCCGGCTCGTCGCCGCCCAGAAATCGCTTCCAGATAGCCTCCGCCCGGATGCCATCCGCTGCCGTGACGAGTTGGCCGGACCTATGTGTCGGATCAACGTACAGGGGAACCTCTGTTCCCGCCGGGTAGAACCGATGGGCCCAACCTTCGCTGACTCCGGTGAACGTTAGCAATGAGACGGTCTCAGTGATGAATCCCTCGAGCGTGGTCTGTGCAGCACGCTCGCCGACATCGACGAACAACGGTCCGTCGGGCTCCTCGTCTGTGGCTGATTCAAACTCGTACAAGATGCTGGCGCCGTCAGTGCGAAACACGTCTGACGCGAATGGGAAGTCAATCCCGAGCCTGTCTTGCGCAAATGACCTTGCGGCTCGGATTCGCCTCAAAGAAATGCCCAGCTCCCGTGTTGCGCGAATCACGACTCCTTCGGCAAGTGCGAGAAAGCTTACTTCCAAAGGAGAAGGAGAAGCAGCTTGCGTCACGACAGGATTATGCCTCCTGCCGGCACTGCCATAGCCGCGATACCAGCGCCAAACCCTCCGACTCGGAATTTGCAACAAGGCCGCGGTTTCGGACATGGTGTAAACGGGTGTGGTCCAGCGGGCATCGGAAGGCGTTTTCATGCCTCGACGATAGACGCAGCCAGGCGGCAGCGCTAGCTCAGCGCTCCAGACGCTGCCAGGTCCTCGATCTCGGCGTCGTTGAGTCCGAGGACATCCTTGAGGATTTGCTCATTGTGTTCGCCGTATTGAGGCGCAGGTCGGGTGGGTGCGCCCGGCGTTTCGGAGTGTAGGTAACGAGGTCCCTCAAGCACTGTTTCACCGTGTAGTGAGTGTGGAAGTCGTTGGAAGTGGTTGCGATGCGCCAGTTGGGGATCGTTGGCTGCATCTTCGGTCGTCGCAAGCCGATGCGCAGAGATTCCCTGTGATTGAAGCATCATTTCCACCTCGTCAGCGGATCGCTGAGCTGTCCAGGCGATCAGCGCGTCTTCAATCTCGGCCTGCTGCTGTCTTCGTTCGTCGAACGACAGCGATTCATCCATTTCAATCAGTCCAGCGAGGGATCGCCACTGCTCGTCCGACGCCACGGCGATGGCGATCCACGACTCCGCGCGGCCATCGGTCGGCGAGCAGGGATAGACGCCGTGCGGGCACATCTGCGGATCGTCGTTGCCTCGAGCCTCGAGCGCCGGTCCTCCGTTCAGATAGTCCATCACGGCTGGAGCGAGGAGTTGCAACGTGCCTTCCGCCTGCGCCTGGTCAATGAACACGCCTTCGCTCGTGCGATTGCGATGGTCCAGTGCGGCCAGCAGGGCGGTCAATGCGAAGCGCGGGGCTGGGTAGTCGGTGTAGGGACCAAACGGTCCGGCTGGTGCGCGATCGGGCCAGCCGGTCAGGTGTTGCACGCCCGACATGCCCGCCCCCTGACTGCCGAAGCCGCTGACCTGGTTATAGGGGCCGGTTTGCCCAAGCAAGGTGCTGCTCAACATGATGAGATCAGGCTTCAACTCGCGCAGATGCCGGTAGGCAAGGCCCCAGCGAGCCAGGATCCCGGCAGTGAACGACTCGCTCACGATGTCGGCCCACTGGACCAGTTGCTTGAAGATGTCCTGCGCCTCTGGAACATTGAGGCTGAGCGTCAGCCCCCATTTGCCGGCATTGACGTTTCCATAGAGGCCCGAGTTCTCCACGCCGGGCAGATCGCCGTGGAATGGACCCACGACGCGAGCCGTATCGACGCGAATTGGCGACTCGACTCGAATCACCGTCGCGCCATAGTCGGCCAACGCGCGACCGACCGTAGGTCCCGCGACGATCCAGCTCAGATCGAGTACTTTCACCCCGGCCAGCGGCCCGTTGCCGTTGGGCAGTCCCTGAACGGTCGTCATATGACACCATCCGACCGCAGCGCCGATAGCTCTTCGTGGGTTAGGCCGAGTTCCCCATAGATCTCATCGTTGTGCTGTCCAAGTCGGGGCGGAGGACGCAGGTTGTTGGCCTTGGGTGCTCCGTCGAGGAAGATCTTCAGCGGTGGTCCCGGATACGTCACTCGCCGTCCCTCGTCGTCTTCCATCTCGCGCCAGAACTCGCGCGCATCGAGCTGTCTGCTTTCGGCGAGGTCAACGATCGTCAGGACGGGAACGAGTAGGAGGTCGTACTTGATCGATATCTCCAGCATCTCTTCCTTGGTCCGCTTCGCGACCTCGTTGGTCATGATCTGCTGGATCTGCGGGAAGATCTCAGGGTCTGCGTCCCCAGTCGCAACGCGGTCGGCGTACGTCCTGAAATTCTCGTGGAGCAGCTCCGGCTCCGCTGCGGCGATGTCGACCAGCCATTGCACCGCGTGGTTGGCGAAGTGGCCGACGGCGGGCCCAGGCGCCATGTTGAGCACGATGTGCCCGTTCTTGACCTCAGCCGAGACGCGAAAGCCAATTCCTCGCTGCTTCACGCCGCCGGCGTAGCGTTCAGGTTCCGACGCGCCCAGTTGATAAGCAAGCACCTGACCAAGCGTCGCCTGGGCGACGGAGACCTGACCCGACACATCCACATGCTGTCCACGCCCGCTCCGATGCCGAGCGTGCAGCGCCAGCATTGAGCCGCCCGCAGCATCGCCCGAGGCATGTCCCCAGGACTGCGGCTGCGACACGCGAATCGGCGCGCGGTCGTCGTCGCCCGTCATCAGCAAGGGAGTTCCCGAGGCCCAGATCGCCAGATCCGAGCCGACATAATCTGCCTTCGGCCCAGTCTGTCCGAAGGCGGAGATCGACGTATAGATCAGGCCGGGAAACCGCTCGTGGAGTGTTGCGTAGTCAAGACCGAGCTGGGCCATTCTGCCAACGTCCGACGACTCGATCAGGAAGTCGGCAGTCTCCAGCAGACGTAGTAGCACGTCGCGGCCGCGTGGGTCTTCAAGGTCGCACGTGATTCCGCGTTTGCCTCGGGTGTAGGCCGCCCAATAGATCGACTCGTCCGGATGCTCGGCAAAGAATGGCGCGACGCCGCGACCTGATGACCCGCTCGGAGGCTCGACCTGGATCACATCCGAGCCAAGATCGGCCAGCATCTGTCCGGCGAGCACACCACGCTCGTCGGTCAGGTCTATGACGCGATAAGGAGAGAGCATGAACGGCAGGGTAACGCGAGATCGTCAGTCGCTCTGCTGCGGCCGACCCTCGCCGGGCGGACCGGCGAACGCTTGCGCCACCTGGAGAAACTCCTCGGCGGGTCCCGGCGTGTAGCTGAGGTCGGTGTCCATGTAGTGAATGCGCTGTGTGACGACCCGACAAAAGTCGGAGGCGGCGCCGGAAACGACATGCGGTGCGTCGTCGTCCCCTCCGGACCAGGAAGTTCCTGAGGGCAGGGTCAGCTCAACCTTGAGCGGTTCCTGATTGGGCTCCATTCCACGTGTCTGATACGCGAATCCGCGTGTGATGAAGCCCAGATGCGCGATGTGCCCCAACCGGTCCGAGTGAACCGGCTCGATTCCGGCGCCATCGAGTGCGTCCAGCCCGTGCGACCAGCACTCCATCAACCGCGCCGTCGCGAACGATCGAGCGCTCATCGGCGGCCCGGCCCAAGGCAGCCGATCGCGCCCGTCGTGGGCGCGAAGCGCGACTTCCATCCGATTCCGTGCGGCTCTCCACCAATCGACGAGCTGAGTCCGCGTCATATGTCGAGAGCTGTCCTGCAGCCCCGATCGAGTGCCATCTTCGGAGCGCTCGCCACTCGACATGGTCTGCGCAGCGCCAGTCGCCACAGCGGTCGCCGACTCATCGACCTCGGCCAGGTGCGAGATCACATCACGCACCATCCAGCCACGGCAGGGCGTGTCATTCTGCCAGAGTTCGTCAGGCAGGTCTGCGAGTTGGGCGTCCAGATAGCGCTGTTCGGCGACGAGATCGTCGATCAGTTGTTGGTAGGGATCGGACATGGGCTCTACCTAAGGCCTGTACTCATGGGTGCGAGCCAATCCCGTCATTGCCGCGCTTCGTCGCGGCAATCTCGCTGCGTACCGCACCAACGGACGTGCTCGATGCGGCGAGACTCCCGCTATCAGCGCAAGTATGACGAAGCTTGGGTCGTGACTAATCAACCACCGGAGTTGCACCGAGCGGCCGGAGTTCATCCATCAACCAGGTCAAGCGTTCCTCGCTCAGCGATGCCGACTTCTGGCCGTCTCGGGAACCCGGGTAGCCGAAGCTGCTGCGGCCCTCGTTCTGCTGTCGGACGTACTGACCCAAACCGATCCGGCTGGCGTAGCTCAGGTTGTTGCGCACGTACTTGGGCAGGTCGTCCCACGTGGTCGCGTGCGCCATTTCGGCTGCGACCTCGAAGTTGACCGCGTCGGCCATCTTGTCCCACTCGCCCTTGAGCGAGAGTTCATGCAACTGCATGCCCAGCGATTCCATACCGTGAGCACGGAACACGTGGTGGTAGGAGCGGGTCGAACCGTAGAACGAGATTGCGCGGCGCAGGCCGTCGATCGACTGCTCGACCTCGGACTCGTTCTCGCCGAAGGCCATGAAACCGCCAACGCCGAGGTCGATGTCCTCGAAGTTGCGGCCGGCGCGCTCGGCGCCCTTCTTCACGTTGGGAATGACGGTGTCCATCATCACCTTGTGAGTCATGAACCCATGCGGGCGCAGACCATCGGCGCAAGCGCCGGCGACCTGCGCCATCAGCGGACCGACGTTGGCCAACGAGATCTTGGGCGGGTCGTACGGAATCGGGCCCGGGTCGAACATCGGCGTCATCAGCGTGTAGGTGTAGTTGTCGGAGATGAACTCAGGACGCTCGCCAGTCTGCCAGGAGTGCCAGACGGCGCGCATCATGTTGATGTAGTCCTCCATGCGCTTGGCCGGAGGCGACCAGGTACCGCCGAAGCGGCGCACATTGTGGCCTTTGACCTGGCTGCCGAGACCGAGGTTGATCCGACCCTTGGACAGTTCCTGCATATCCCAGGCGGCCTGCGCCATGATCATCGGCGTGCGCGGGAAGGCAATGGTCACGGACGAGGAAATCTCGACGCGCTCGGTGTGCTCCGCCGCGATCATCATCTGGAAGAGCGAGTTGTGCTTGGTCTCGGGCACGACGATCGAGTCGAAGCCGCGCGCCTCAAGCGCTTTCACCTGATCAGCAATGCCGCCCAGCCAGCCGCCGCCAAATCCTGTTTCAATCTTCATGGTTGCGCCCTTTCCGACGACTTCCTCTGCCAATGTTGTTTGATTAGCCGCATACTAGGACGGACATGGTCGCTGGCGATAGCACTACTCCATGCTCGCGAAGCTCAGTAATCTGTCGATGAAGCAGGATGGGAGTTGATCATGGTTGCGGAACGGGTCGGGAAGCAGTCGTTCCTGAAGATTTCGGAGGCGAAAGAGCTTTTCGACGAGATCATGGTCCGAGTCGAGAACGGCGAAACCGTCCGCATCATGCGCGAGGGCCGCGTCGTCGCCGAGTTGTCACCAGGTTCTGAATCACCGTTCGACTGTGAGGATGCCGAGCGAGCGGTTGCCGATTTCCGGAAGGAACGGGCGACATGGCCAAAAGTGAATGTCACGCGAGATGAGATTCTGGCATGGCGTCATGAAGGCCATCGCATGTGAGCAGTCCGATTGTCGACGCTTCTGTCGTTTTGTCCTGGTTGTTCGATGACGAGGAGAGCGCAACGGCGGAAGCTGCGATGGAGCTAGTCTCTCGCGACGGCGGCGTGATTCCACAACATTGGTGCTACGAGGTCGGCAACGGGTTGGTAACAGGAGTGAGGCGGCAACGCTTGACAGCGGAAGACGCGCTGAAGAGGCTACGATCGCTGAACAGATTCCACTGGACCACGGACACCTCAACTGACCTTGAGACGGCGCTGCAATTGGCGATCGAGCATGAGCTGACACTCTACGACGCCCTGTACCTCGAAATTGCGATTCGGCGTCAGCTCTATCTGGTGACGCTGGATGGCGATTTGGTCCGCGCCTCCCGGACAGTCGGCCTGGAAGCCCCTCTTGTTTAGCCGCCGACTCTTGACAGCTCTCGCGGCGCCAGCGATGCCCAGAAGTCTCGCTCTTCGTCGCCGGGAGCGTTGACGATCTCACAGTCGTGATTGAGCGTCATCACGGCTCGGTCGACCGGGCTATAGGTCGGCCACTCAGGTAGATGCTCATTGCTCGGATTGCCAGTCTTGGCGAACGCGAGATACGTCTGCATCATCGTCTTGGAAAGCGACTCCAGTTCCGGCGATGCGTCGCCGCAGAACTGCTTCATGTTCTCAGCCTCGTACGTGCCCCAGATGAAGGGAATATCGAGTGAGTGGCAACTATCCAGCTTGCCCTCGTACGCCGGAGACGGGTAATCGAAGCGATAGCTCCAGACGCTCTTAGTGTGGCGGCCATGTGCCTCAGCGGTCTTGATGGCAGGGATGCGGAACATCGAGTCAGTCATGATCGCATTCCAGACCGATGTATTGTCTGTCGGCTCGCCGCGAGCGTCCCGCGACCGCTGATAGCGGTCAACGCCTTCAGCGGCGCGCATGCCACCGAACGGTGCAGTCGCAGCAGCGAGCAAATCGTTGTCCGACATCACCACTGTGCCAGTGCTGGACGGATTGAAGAGATTGAACTCGTCCTTCGTATGGCCGATCAAGAGCGGCATGCCCTTGGTCTGGATGCCCGCGCCTATGCGTGCCTCGGCGTCGAGACCCAGCGAGTATCCGTCGGCAACTGGGCCGAAACGCGCGCCGCCGAATCCGCCGCCAGTCAGCTCCACCTGGTAGTCGAGAATGTCGCCAGCGTCGACTCGGCGCATCCGCTCCGGATCGTCCCAGCCGCCGAACCGAAGCAGGAACTTCTCCGCGACGGCCCGCGCCTCGACCTTGGTGATTGTGGGAATCAGCGAACCGCTCATCGGAATCGCTTTGTCGAATGCTCCGGTCGCAGCCGGCATGGCCATCAGGTGGGCGATATCGAATCCGCCGGCCGACTGTCCGAAGACAGTGACGTTGTTGGCGTCGCCGCCGAACGCTTCGATCTCGCGACGCACCCAGAACAGTGCCGCTGTTTGGTCGAGCAACCCCTCATTGCCGTAGGCGCCCAGAATCGGGGCATGCATCCAGCCGAACACGCCGAGGCGATAGTTCAAGGTGACCACAACTACGTTGCCGGTCATCGCCAGATGTTTGCCGTCGATCCGCGGCTGCGTGCCCGAACCAACGGTGTTGCCGCCGCCGTGGATCCAGACCATCACCGGACGCTTGCGGTCGTCGCAGGCCGGTGTCCAGACGTTGAGGTAGAGACAGTCCTCGGATTGGGTCTGGGCGGGAATTCCGATCAGGTCGCCAATGCCTCCGGGAAGCTGGCGCTGCACTGCCGAGGCCGAGAACTGAGTCGCGTCGTAAACGCCGTCCCAGGGCTGCATCGGCTCGGGCGGGCGCCACCGGAGATCGCCGACCGGCGGCTGAGCAAAGGGAACGCCGCGAAACACAACGCAACCGTCGTCTTCTGCGCCCTGCAGTCTGCCCAACGATGTATTGGTTTGAGTTGGCATGGTCGTTGCTCGTGCTAAGTGTTGCGAGATGGGTCGATGGTAACGGGGCTGGTGTTCCGCTCCGCAAGGTGACCCTCGCAGAACCCTCCATTCCGTCATTGCCGCGGCAAGCGCGGGTATGAGAGGGTGTCTCAGAAGCCCAATCTCCCAGTCCCCGCTTCACACAGACCACTGAAAATCCCCTATTCCGTCATTGCCGCGCTCCGTCGCGGCAATCTCGCTGTGTCCAGCACAGACGTCGGTGCTCAAATCAGCGAGATACCCGCGGCAAGCGCGGGTATGACGAGACTGTTCCCGCAAATCGGACAGTTTTGCAAGGGTCTCCTTCACGCGGAGACTGTTTCATCCAACCAAAGTGACTTCTGAGACACCCTCATGACCGAGCTTCAACAGCCAATGCAGAGGATGGTGCGTCCGTTTCGATCCTGGAGCGGACGCGCGTTGGGACCCCCCGTGAGCTCCTGTAGTTGCTCGACCTGCCGCTGCGAAACAGTACCGGGCGATTGGACCAGGTACCACTGCACCGGCTCGCTGAACGGCGCGGCGGTCAGGGACCCCACGTAGTGATAGAACGCCTCGGAGTGAGGCGCTAACTCAGCGGACGACAGCGCTGGCACGACGCCTGCTTCCTCGCCCTCTGGCGGCGATTCATCGATGATCCGTTGCAGGCCGTCGTCCGGTTGGCCGAGGCGGTGGATCACGCCGACGACCAGCAACTCATCGCTCTCATTGACGTGGACGAAGTGCACTTCCGCGTCAAACTCCTCGCCGTCAACGGTGTGCTCGGCCGGTGTGTGCCAGTGCAGTTGTAGCAGGCGGTACGACTCGTCGCCGACTTGCAGCTCGCTACCACGAGAGAAATGGATCATGACAAAGCCCTGGGAGCGCTCAACGCGCGCGGCCTCGCTGGCGTATGTCAGGTTCGGCGCCGTTGCATCCGATTGCACCCAATCGCTGATATCGATCGGTGACTGGCCCTGTCCAAGCTTGTCTGGCGTCATCGTTGCGCCCCGTTCCTGCGCTGCCATCGTGATATGAGCGGTAGATTATCGTGCGACTGCTGAGTGTTACCGCACAGGCGAACACAGAATTCGACAACCTCGCGAGGACGGAACGATGGCCGAGCAACAATACGAAACGTATGACCCGGCAGTCCACAACCGATCGACGCCACAGGAGATCTTTGGTCCGGTGGTCAAGGTGGACAAGCTCGAGGACGGCGGGATCTACCTGATCACGCTGAACCGACCGCACCGACTGAACTCGATCGGCGACGGATTGAGCGACGCTCTGTACGACGCGTTTGTCGAGTATCGCGACGATCCCAATGCTCGCTGCGCCGTGCTCACCGGCGCCGGTCGCGCCTTCTGCGCCGGAGCCGACCTGATCAACACTGCTGAGACCCGCGAAGCCGAACGCGATGGTGGGACGGGAAATGCGCCAATCATCAGTCGGCGCAAGAATCCGGTGCCGCTCTCGGAGACGCTCGGCCTGTGGAAGCCAACGATCGCAGCGATCAATGGCTGGGCCGTCGCCGGCGGATTCATGTACGCGATGCAGTGCGATATTCGGATCATGTCGGAAGAAGCCAAAATCGGGATCGCCGAGACGCGCTGGAACATGGGCGGAGCCGGCTGGATGGCGCCGCTGACGAGGCAGATCGGCCTGGGATCGGCGATGGAGCTGACGCTCTGGGGCGACACGCAATACGACGCCGAACGCTGTTACCAACTCGGATGGGTGCAGCGGGTCGTGCCACGCGAGATGTTGCTGGAAACTGCGCTGCAGTACGCCCGTCGCATGTTGTACCTGGCGCCTCGCGAAGTGCGAAACATCAAGCAGGCGTTGTATCGCGGCTACCACATGGAGCCGATCATGGCGCAGCAGTTCGGCTCCGCGATCGAGCAGAATCTGCAAGGCATGAACGACTCCATCGAAGGTCCTAAGGCATTCTCCGAGAAGCGCCGCCCAAAGTTCACGGATACCTAGGCCATGACGACGATCACAACACTACGCATCGTCTGGCACGAACAGACATCGGACTTCGGCGAACCGATGCCCTGGTTCGGCTCCTGGCTGGTGGGCGACGGTGAGTCCGAGGGCGACTGGTTCCACTCCGGTCGCGGAGCGGCTGATACCTCACACGAACCGCCCGATGACGCGGTCGGCGTACGGCTGCGCTTCTGGCCGTCGGAAGGACTCGATCCGGAGTACATCGACCTGCCGCTGCCTGAAAGCGGGCTGATCGAGACGATCGCGCTGGATTACGACCATCCAGGCCCGCACTCGCGGTTGGACCGGTCGCTGCTCTAAGGCCTGTTCACATGGATGCTGAGATCCCATACATGGCGCACCTGGATTCCCAGCTCCCCCTTGCAGAGATTGATGCATA
Source organism: Dehalococcoidia bacterium (assembly GCA_965232875.1). Taxonomy (GTDB): domain Bacteria; phylum Chloroflexota; class Dehalococcoidia; order Bin125; family Bin125; genus Bin125. The sequence continues at coordinate 2,112,760 of OZ247431.1, forward strand.
ACTCCCCTTCTCCCCCCCCCTTTGCGAGGGAGATGCCGAAGGCAGAGGGGGGGTCCCTGCCTGTTGGCACTATCTGGTCGTCGCCTGCCGACCCCCTCTGTCACTCCGTGACATCTCCCCCCGCAAGGGGGGGAGAGGGGACTCGAAGGATATGCATCAGTCTCTCGCAGGGGGAGCTGCCGAAGGCTGAGGGGGTCCCGCTCCCGATCCGCAGCCTTGTGTAACCTCCGTCCGTCGTTCCACACTCCATGTGAACAGACCCTAGCTCGTTGCCAAGGAACTCGCGGCCCTCCGGTGCCGCCCCAAAGCTGGATACACTGGGTGTTGCAGTAGGACGGTATCGGCTCCGAAGGAGACAAGCATGCAGCCAATGGACCGGATCACTATGGACCCAGCCGTCATGGGTGGCAAGGCTTGCATCCGTGGGATGCGGGTTACCGTTGGTACGGTGGTAGGCCTCTTGGCGGCTGGTCGCTCACGTTCTGAAATCCTCGAGTCCTATCCCTACATCGAGTCAGAGGATATCGATCAATCCTTGACCTACGCTGCCTGGCGGTTGGAGGAACGCGAAGTTCCCCTCCCGTCGACATGAGACCAAAGCTGCTCGTCGATATGAACCTCTCGCCCCAATGGATTCCAGTGCTGCAGCATGGCTGGCCGGCGGTGCACTGGTCCGACGTAGGCGATCTTCCCTTGCTCAGGAGCTCGATGCCTCCGCTAGACTCTCACTAACTATCGAGTGATGGCCTGCTCTGTCGGGTTTGGAAGGAATTTGCATGGTTACCGCTGAACGTCCCGCAGCCGATCCGGTTGGATATGAGATCCCCGAGCATCGCACCCTGACCCCAGGCACCGAGGGCTGGACCCGCACGGCGCGACCGGAAGACCCGAAGAAGTACTTCATGGTCTCGGCCGACTGCCACGTGCATGAGCCGGTGGACCTCTGGGAGCGCCGAATCGACGAGAAGTACCGGCACCGGCTGCCTCGCATTGAGGTCGACGAGGATGGCGTCCGCTGGCAGGTGACCGAGGGTCACCGCCCGACCAAGATTCGCGACCTGAAGCTGGCCGGCGAGGACCTGGTCCGCGACAAGCACGGCAACGCCTTCCCTGAGGAGCGCTTCCGTGACATGGACCGTGATGGCGTTGACGCCGAGATCATCTTCCCCAACAAGGGTCTCTCGATGTGGGCGACCGACGACCCGGTCTTCGCCAACGCGATGTGCAGCGCCTGGAACGACTGGGCCTGGGAGACCTTCGGCGACACCTACGACCGTTCGTCGCCGCTGGCTTGCGTCGCGACCGGCGACATCCCCGGCGCGATTGCTGAAATCCAGCGCTCGGCCGAGCGCGGCTTCCGCGGTTTCTCCTTCCCGGCCAAGCCGGTCTGGGGGCCGACCGGTGAAGACTCTCGCAACTACAACCTGCCTGAGTTCGACCCGCTCTGGGCGGCGGTCGAAGAGACCGGCCTGCCGATCACGTTCCACGTCTCGACCGGACGCGACCCGCGCGGCGCGCGCGGCAATGGCGGCGCAGTCACCAACTACGTCTTCCACTCGCTGGCGATGACGATGGAGCCAATCATCAACATGTGCGCGTCGGGAGTCTTCCAGCGCTTCCCGGACCTGCGCGCCGGCACGATCGAAGCAGGTATCGGCTGGATTCCCTGGGCGCTGACCGCCATGGACGAGGCCTACCACAAGCACCACATGTGGGCCTTCCCCAAGCTCGAAGGCCTGCCCTCGGACTACTACAGATCGCATTGCTTCGGCTCTTTCCAGGACGATGCACCGGGCATTGACCTGGCCAAGAAGTACGACTTGATCGACAATCTGCTCTGGGCCAACGACTACCCGCATCACGAGGGCTCCTGGCCGCATTCGGCGGCGGCGATCGAACGCACGATGGGCGACCTGACGGACGTGGAACGGGCCAAGATCCTTGGCCTGAATGCGGCCCGTCTGTTCAACTTCGACGTGCCTGACTCGAAGCGGTAGCCTCTGGCTGTTCTGGATGGAGAGCCATGGCAGTCATGACATTCTGTGTATACTCCGCCATGAGCGGATTGGTCTTGCTCGCATAACGAGTGGACGATGAAAGGACCTGGAACCATGAAATGGCCAAGTTTGAAGGGCCGCCGACTTGCCAGTGCACTGCTTTTTGCAGGAGCAGCACTCATCGCCGGCGCTGTCATCGGCGCTTGTACGTCTGATGAAGATCAGCAGCAGGCGCAGGCGGGCGACCAACAACAGGTGATGGAACAGCAGCAACAACAGGACCAGCCGCAGGCCCAGGTTTCCGGCGATCCTCGCGGCAACACGGTGCAGCTAGTCAAGGACCGTGGGATTCTCAAGTGCGGCGTCAAGCAGACGCAGCCACTGTTCGGTTTCCGCGAGCCAGATGGCGCCGTGGTTGGCTTTGATGTCGACTTCTGTAAGGCCATTGCTGAGGCCCTGGAGGTTGACCTCGAGCTGATCGACGCCTCCGACGCCTCGACACGATTCGAGTTGCTGGCTAACGGGAACATTGACGTCCTGATCCGGACGACCACCATCACCGCGTCGCGCGACCGTGAACTCGGTGTCGACTTCGCGCAGACCACGTTCTACACCGGTCAGGGCTTCGCGGTGCACGCCGGTTCGGGCATCAACTCGACCGCCGACATGGGTGGTTCAACCATCTGCGTCCAGTCCGGTACCACGACCGAGCAGAACCTGGCCGACCACTTCACCGACCTCGGCCTGAGTTACACGCCGCTGGGCGGTTCCGACCAGGAAACGCAGGACGCGTTCCTCGCCGGTCGCTGTGACGTGTGGACTGCTGACCAGTCCAACCTCGCATCCCGCATCGGCGTCCTTGAGAACGCCAGCGACTTCGTCATTCTTGGTGAGCTGATCTCCAAGGAGCCGTTGGCTCCTGGCGTCCGCGACTACGACTCCGAGTTCAAAGACGTGGTCAACTGGGTCGTGCACGGCCTGATCGCTGCTGAGGAAATGGGCATCAACCAGGCCAACGTGGCCGCGATGGCCTCGAACCCGCCGAACACCGCCATCGCGCGTCTGTTGGGCGTTCCCTTCGAGGGCGGCGAAGTCTCGACCCTTGGCTTCGACTCAGTTGGTGCGCAGTTCATCCAGCGTGCGATCATCGCAGTCGGCAACTACGGCGAAATCTACGAGAACAACGTCGGTGACGCGGTTCCGCGAGCCTGCTCGCTGAACGCCCTGGCATCTGAGGACAAGAGCAACTGTCCGCCAGGTACCGGTGGTATCCAGTACGCACTGCCGTACCGCTAAGCCGCAACTCGTCGGTTCAATCAAGGGGCCGCCCGCAGGGGCGGCCCCTTTTGCTATCCAAACCCATCCAATCAGTCTCCGTTAACCTGTTGCGCAACCGACGCGCCTTGAGTTGAACATCGAGCAGGACCGCATGTCCGTACAAGCCCAGCCTTCCGGTGACGTGCCGCTGTTCTATCGGCGTGGGTTCCGCAATCTCCTGCAGCAGGCCATCTACGTCGCTGCGACGGCCATTGTTGCCTGGTACGTCTACACGTCGCTTGATCTGCGAGACTTTGGCTTCGGGTTCCTGAGCGAGCCGGCCGGGTTCGCGGTCGGCTCTCAGTGGCTCACTGAAGTCGACGGCGTGACCAGCTCGAGGCTTGAGATCTATCTCGTTGGTGTGTGGGCCTCGCTACGCGCCGTCATGGTGGCGATACTCCTGTCTACGGTAGTCGGCGTCTTTATCGGCGTCGCGCGCCTGTCTTCCAACTTCCTGGTCTCCAAGATGGCGACACTGTTTGTCGAAATCTTCCGCAACACGCCGCTGCTCGTCCAGGTAGTGCTCTGGTACGCGATCCTGCTGGTTGGTGCGCCGGTCATCCAGAACGTTGTGAATGTCGGCGATTTCTTCTTCCTCTCCAATCGCGGCATTGCCATCCCCTGGCCGGTGCCCTCGGGCGGCCTGTGGGGACTGCCCGACTGGTTCGTGGGCGTCTGGGTGCTCGCACTAATTGCGGCCGCGTTGGTCGCAATGAGAGTCCGCGCATCCCGAATCGAAGTTGAGCGAGAAACAGGACAGCCGCACTACCCGAATCGCTGGGCCTTCTCGATCTTCGCCAGCGCCGCGCTGATTTCATTCCTGCTGCTCGGCGTGGTCGTCTCAATCGACCGTCCGATTCTCGAAGGCACACAGTATGCCGAAGGCATGGTGATCAAACCTGAGTTCGCAGCGTTGGTGCTCGGACTGACTGCCTACACCGGAGCGTTCATCGCCGAAATCGTACGTGGCAGCATCCAGGCGTTGCCGCGTGGACAAACCGAGGCGGCAAACGCCATCGGCCTGTCCGGATATCAGCGCCTCACACTCATCATCCTGCCGCAGGCCTTGCGACAGATGATCCCCTCGGTCACCAATCAGTACTTGAACGTCAACAAAAACTCTTCGTTGGCGTATGCAGTCCTGTACGACGACCTGTTCCGTGTAGCCACGGTGATCCAGAACAAGGCCGGCCACGCGCTTGAAATGTTCTTTGTCATCATTGTGACCTACATGATCATCTCATTCGCCATATCCGCCGTGATGAACGTGTTCAACTCGCGTGTCACCGCGAACCGGTTGTAGGGGGCGCTGATGTCTGAGCTTCCCCCAATCCCACGCCCCGAGCAGGTTCCGTTGCCGCCCGCAGGCGGACCGCGCAAGATTGTCTTGCCGCCGCACCGTCAACGTGCGAGACGCCCGTGGTCGGTCCGGGCTCGCGAGTGGGTCAACCGCAACCTCTTCCCCTCACTGACTGGCACGATTCTGACACTCGTGTCCGCTGGATTCCTGGGTGTCCTGTTCATTGGCGTCGTCTGGTTCGTGTTCTTCGACGCGAACTGGAACGTGATCACGGCCAATCGCTGGCTGCTCTTCGCTGGATCCTTCCCGCGCGAGGAGGCCTGGCGGCTGTGGACCAGCATCGCTGTCGTGATGTTCCTGATCGGTCTCGCCTACGGCACCTGGTCGAGTCTCGGACGTCGGGACTCGCTCTTCATCGTCCTGACCGGCGGGTTCGTCATCTTCCTGATGGCTCACGGCGATGCAACGATCTGGTCATCGATTTGGTTCCTTGCCGCAATTGGATTCCTCTACTTCGGCTACTACCTGACCGTGTGGATGCCGCGCGAGACCTCCCCGCGACGCGTACTGCAACAGCGGGTCGTGGGAGGATTGCTGGCGATCTCGCTACCACTCGTCTTGGTGATTCTGATGGTCGCTGGCGGAGCGAACACTCGCCAGTTCGATGGCTTCGTGCTCAACCTGATTCTGGCACCGGTGGGCATCGTTGGTGGACTCGTCGTGGCAATCCCGCTGGCCCTTGGCCGCGCGTCCAACATGAAGACGATCAAGTGGACTTGTACGGCCTACATCGAGGTCGTGCGTGGAGCGCCATTGCTGGGCTGGCTGTTCGTCGCGCTATTCATCCTCGACGACATCATGGGCGGCGACCTGATTATCCGCACGATGGTCGTCCTGGCCGTCTTCACAGGCGCCTACATGGCTGAGTACATCCGCGGTGGCCTACAGGCCCTGCCGCGAGGTCAATACGAGGCGGCGCAATCTGTGGGTCTGAACAAGTTGCAGTCGATGCAACTGATCATCCTGCCCCAGGCACTGAGAATCTCAATCCCACCGATCGTCGGTCAGGCCATCGCGATCTGGAAGGACACGACCCTGGTCACGGTCATCCTGACCCTACGCGAACTCAAGGGCAACGCCGACTCGGCCATCGCCCAGTCAGAGTTCATTCCCGACCGGATCGAGGCCTACGTGTTCGTCGCCGTAGTGTTCTGGGTGGTCGCGTTCATGATGTCAAGAATCTCGCAGCGAGTAGAGCGGGCGCAAGGCATCGGAGAGCGATAGGCGCTCAGTCGGCGACCTCGGCCGCGTCGGTGTGCTCCTCCGGTTCCAAAAGGGGGTATTCTGGCTCAATCCACTGGATGTCTTCTGGCACCTCAACATCGACGACAGCGGCTCCTACGGCTGACGGAATCTCAACTGGGTCGCCGTCAGAGACCATAAACTCAATGTGGTATTGGATTGCCTCTCGAATGAGTTCCTCTGTCTCCTCAAGTGTGTCGGCGAGCGCTACGCAGCCTGGAAGATCGGGGACGTATGCGCCGTAGTTGTTCGGAGCCTTCTCAAATATGACCACATACTTCATCTATTCGCCTTCCAGCTCAATCCTGCTTGGTTGAGAATACCTCGAAAGGTGCCGATCGGCAGGTCCTTGGACGCAGGCCCTGCAACGGTCACTTTGCCGAGCTTGGTTGGGTGCTTGAAGTGCCGATGGCTTCCTCGCTGGTACACGAAGTACCAACCATCGGCTTCGACGATCTTGATGACTTGTCTGACTTTTGGCATCGAAGATGGAGCGTAGCCGAAGAATTGGAGTTTCACATTCGTAACAGCCCTCGTCTGCGATCGCGTACCGCTAACATCGGATCATTGACTCTTCCGTTGAACAGGATGAGGTGAGCGCCATGGCAGACGACATTTCGCCAGCAAGCATCATCGCCGAGTCGGCCGGACCGAAGACTGCATCGGCGGCTGCGGTCGCACCCGATCCCGACGCCGAGGTGTTCTCGCCTCGTCTCGCCGGGTCCAGCGACATCATCATCACCGAGAACGTGGACAAATGGTTCGGCGACTTCCAGGCGCTCGACAATGTGTCGCTGCGGATCAAGGAGCATGAGATCGTCGTCATCCTGGGGCCGTCTGGTTCTGGCAAGTCCACGTACATTCGCTGCCTCAATCGGCTCGAAGAGCACGACGCAGGACGAATCGTGATCGATGGAATCGAGCTGAACGAGGACGTCCGCGCGATGGCGGCGATTCGCTCGGAAGTCGGGATGGTGTTCCAGCAGTTCAATCTGTTCCCGCACATCTCCGTGCTCAGCAACATCACGCTCGGGCCGCAAAAGGTGCGTCACATGCCGAAGCTTGAAGCCGAGGCGCTGGCCATGCAACTGCTTGAGCGTGTCGGCATCCCAGAGCAGGCCGACAAATTCCCCTCGCAGCTCTCCGGCGGTCAGCAACAGCGCGTTGCCATCGCGCGAGCCTTGGCCATGCAACCGAAGATCATGCTGTTCGACGAGCCGACCTCGGCGCTCGACCCTGAGATGATCAAGGAAGTGCTCGATGTCATGCAGGAGCTCGCCGAGTCGGGCATGACAATGATCGTGGTCACGCACGAGATGGGCTTCGCCCGCGAGGTCGCCGACCGACTCGTCTTCTTCGACGAGGGCGCGTTGGTCGAACAGGGAACGCCGGAGCACTTCTTCACTAACCCGCGCGAGGAACGAACCAAGCTGTTCCTCAGCCAGATTCTGTAGGCACGCCCAATGGCCGCAGATCTCAGTCAGGTACGTGCACTCACATTCGATGTCTTCGGCACCGTGGTCGACTGGCGCTCGTCCGTCTCGGCCGAGGTGGCGTCGTTCCTGAACCGGCACGGCGTCGAGGCCGATGCCGGCATGTTCACCGACCGTTGGCGTCGCGAGGGCTACGCGGGCGGGATGCGGCTCGTCCGCAACGGCGAGCTGCCGTTCCAGACGGCTGATGGGTTGCATCTGCGGATGCTGCGCATGCTGCTGGCGGAGCTCGGCATTGATGCTGAGGAATCCGAAGTCCTCGAACTCAATCGAGCTTGGCATCGTCTGCATCCGTGGGTCGACTCTCCAGGTGGACTGCAACGTCTGCGCTCGCGATTCGTGGTCTCCACTCTGTCGAATGGCAATATCGAATTGCTGGTCAATATGGCCAAGTTCGGTGGACTGCCTTGGGACTGTGTCCTATCGGCAGAAGTAACCGATGCATTCAAGCCCCAACCACAGTGCTACCGGCGAGCGGCCGAGTTGCTCGGATGTGAGTCGCATGAGGTGATGATGGTTGCCGCGCACCAGGGAGACCTCCTCGCTGCCGCCCAAACCGGCATGAGAACCGCTTTCGTGCCAAGACCGCATGAGTCAGGGCCAAACTTCCCAGTCGATCTCACGCCCGACCCCTCGTTCGACATCGTCGCAACCGACTTCCACGACCTCGCCGCACATCTCGACTGCTGACCCCTCAATCCCCTCTCCCTCTGGGAGAGGGCTAGGGTGAGGGTCCCTCCGACGCCTCGACCACCTCCTCGTCATTCCCGCGCTCGACGCGGGAATCTCGCCCCGTTCTGCACGAACTTCGCGCAAGAGTGGCGAGAGTTGAGGAACCCACTTTGGCATTACGACATTCCTTCAGGCGATACGACGACCTCTTGCCCACAGTAATCGATGCCCTCTTGGGCATGGGTTTTGAACAGGTTGCTGATGTCAAGTTTGGCCGTCCGCCAGGAGTTTTCGCCCCAGATCGTGACGTACAGGTTGTGCCCATCCCGTAGTTCCTCGATCATGCCGGAGGCAAAAGGAGCGTCAGCCGCAAAGAAGTCGTTGTTCTGGATGTCGCGACCGTTCCACTGCGCTGCGCGTGGTCGGTCGCCGTCGATCCACCATGCGATCTCATAACCATCCACGGTTGGAGGCACATCCGTGAGTAAAACAGCTTGCCGCAAAGAACTACTGCAAATCATGTAGAAACTCACAATGTTCTCGGTGTTGGACGTGGGAGACCTGCCGTCAATGAGCTTCATCCTCTTGCTGACTTGGGCATATCCATCCGCGGGGTCGTAGCTGTAGTCGAATCCCCACAACACACCGCTTCTCTCCTTCGGCCTCTCCCAGTCTGCGGGCATTTCGGGCGGCTCAAGCGTAGAGGCTGGCAAACCAAACTCGGGCAATGGTACAGCGACTATCAAGTCGAAAGACTCAGAAGTCCAAATCGGAAATTCGGCACCCAGATTAGGGACCGTGGCGTTCCATTGGGTGATCGGGGTTTCCAGCCACTCGCCGTTCAGAAACTGGTGAAACGCTAGTGAAGTCGTGCCGTCTTCATTGCTGCTGGCTTCGATCCTGACACTAACATCCTGCGTTGGATCTTCTGCTCCGGCGAGCATCAATGATCCCACTACGGCGAGCAAAGCCGCCAGAATCCCGACAAACAGATGATTCGTTCTGCGCAACATGTCCAAGGCCCACTTCCAGGTACGGGATGGTCTGTTGAAACACAGCGCTCAGCCCGTCGGTTACGCAGAGAAGAAGGGAACACGGCCAGACCACTCCCTCTTGCTTCGATGCAATCAATTGGCGAGTTTGGCGCTGTGTGGCGGAGCCAGTCTACCCGAGCCAAACCCTGACACCGCATCCCCATGGCGTTACAATGAGAATATGTGTTCTCTCCTACCGAAAGGAGCCGACGACAATGTCCGTCTCAGCCCGTCGCAACATCAGCACGCCGCACAACCGCCCGCGAACGGAATCGAACAGAATCGAACAAGTCGCCATGTCTCCGCACCTGAAAAAACCTGGAAAATGCTGAAACTCCAAACTTCACGATCCCCCGTAAAACACTGGATATCGTGCCCCGTTTCCCTGTTTCTCCGCCAAGAAAAAAAGTTCACCGAAAACCTGAAACCCGCCAACCGTTCTACGCCCATCCCCGCCTCCGAGCGGGGACCCGCACCAGTTCTGGAATCAGTCGAGGCTCCCCAAGAGAAACACTGCGACCATCTGGATCAATCCAGCGAAATCTGGACGAATCTGGACAAATCTGGACGTTTCCGAACACTCTTCGAGCCAATTCCCAGCCCAAAGCGCCACTTCCCGACAACTCAGTCGAAAACTCCCGCGCTCAAAGTCTCCCACTAGCCTGAACAGGTCAGAACAACACATTGGAGTCCCCCATGTCCCTCAACCCCGACGCGTACACCACCATCGACATCGACAAGCGCTCCGACGGTGTAACCGTCGCCACCCTCAATCGTCCCGAGAAGCTCAACGCCGTCAACTCGGCGATGCATCGTGAGCTGTCCACCCTGCCTGTTGACGCCAATCGCGATCCTGAGGTGCGCGTCCTGGTGCTGACCGGCGCCGGTCGGGCATTTTGCGCCGGCGGCGACTTCTCGGCCGACCGTGATGAGCCGATGGGCGGGCACTATCTGAACCGGATGAACGAGGCGCGGCTGATCGTCGACAACTGGCTCGACTGCGAGAAGCCGGTGATCTGCGCGGTCAATGGCTATGCCCTCGGCCTGGGCGCGACCGTCGCCTTGCTGGCCGATGTCGTCTACATCGGCCGCTCGGGAGTCCTCGGCGACACGCACGTCAACATGGGTATCGGCGCCGGCGACGGCGGCGGTGTCATCTGGCCGATGCTGGTCGGACCGTCTCGCGCCAAGTATTTCCTGATGACCGGCGAGCATGTCCGAGCAGAGCAAGCCAAGGACATGGGACTGGTCCAGGATGTGGTTGAGGACGACGAGTTGATGTCAACAACGCTGGCGCTGGCCGAGCGGCTGTCGAATGGTCCGCTGGGCGCGATTTCGGCGTCGAAAGTGCCGATCAACAAGTGGATCAAGCACGTCTCGAACATGGTCCTGCCACTGTCGCTCTCAATGGAAGAGAGGACGATGGCAGGCCCGGATGCGTCCGAGGCGCAAGCGGCGTTCCGCGAGAAGCGACAGCCAAGCTACCGCCGTTAACCCTGAATCGCGAATCATCGATAGGCTGACCTGTAGTGCGGGGTGCGTCGCGTCGCTTGGGCATTGACGTGGCCGGGCATGGACATCGTTGATTGGCAGGGCTGTTCATATGCTGCTTCGTCCGATGCTGTCCCCGCACGGGGGGTTGACGACCGGGGGGTTCACGACGTTCGTCGCGTTGCTGGCGCTCCTGGCATTTGCTGGACTTGCCGCTTGCAGCGACTCGATCGAGCAGTCGGATGGCCTTCCGGCGCAGGCCGAAGATGCCGGCGACCAGCAAGCACAAGTAGAGCAGGAATCGGCAACGCAGGCCGCGACGACAGCGGAGGTCGAAGCAGAAGAACCGCAGCCTGATGCTCAAGTCGCGCAACAGTCTCAGGACGCTGATGATTCTGCGGCCCAGGCAATGAGTCGAGAGGGCCAGGAGCAACAACAGCAGGATCAGGGATACGATTCGTCCGATCCGTACGGCTCCGCTGAGGATCAGGCCGCAGACCAGCAGTCCGAGCCTCCTGTCGCCCCCATTCGCAAGTGGCTCGCTGACGGGACTCCCCTCACGCCCAGTGTGCCTGCCGTACGCGACGAGTACGGCTGGTCGGCAGTGGTAGAGGGCGACGTGATCGCCGTTGGAGCGCCGTATCACGACGTCCTGGGTGTAGACACGGGCGCGGTGTTCATCTTCGAGCGAGTCGACGGCGAGTGGTTAGAAACCGCGTACATCCTGCCACCCTTCCCCGATCCGCTGGGCTGGTTCGGCCGATGGTTGGCGATCGACGACGGACGCATCGTGATCGGCGCGCCCTATGAAGACGGACGAGGTCTCAACGGCCAACGGATCGATGACTCCGGAGTGGCATACGTCTATGAAAAGGTCAATGAGGTCTGGCAACGAACAGGCACGCTGTTGCCGCAAGTTCCGACCGCAGGTGCATCGTTTGGTTGGAGTGTGGCAATCTCCGGCGACAGGATCGCCGTCTCGGCCTGGGAAGACCCGCTCGCCGGTGCGCAGACCGGTTCGGTGACCACCTTCAAGCTGTACAAGGGACTCTGGCAGGCCGAGGCCGTACTCCAGCCCTCAGAGGCCAGCGAGCGCATGATGTTCGGTCGAGACATCGACTTGCACAACAACGTCCTGGTCATCGGGGCGCCGGGCGATGACACGATCGCCGAAGACGCCGGCGCAGTCTATGTCTGGCACTTCTACAACAACGAATGGAACTTCGCCGGCAAGCTGGTGGCCTCCGACGGCATCGCCAACGACAGGCTGGGATCGCAAGTGGCGTTGCACATGCCCTGGCTGGCTTCGGGCGCGTATGACCATGACGACCCGATGTGGAGTGCCGGTGCGACCTATGTGTGGAAGCTCGACACGCTCTGGAATCTCCATGCCAAGCTCGAGGCGTCGGATATGCAGCCGGGAGACTGGTTCGGCTATTCAGTCGACATCAAGGACGAGCGAATGGTAGTCGGCGCACCGCATCGAGCCCATCCTGAGTCTGGCACCTACCGAAGCGGCGCAGCCTATGCCTTTGAGTTGATCGATGACGAGTGGGTTGAGGTCGGCGTGCTCGGTCCGGTCGACGCCATCGAAGCCGGCGAGCGAGCAGAGTTCGGCTGGGTCGCCGAGATCGACGGAACGACCGCCGTTGTTGGAGCCTGGCTCGCCGACACGGAAGCTGGCGAGGACGCCGGCGCGGCCGCCGTCTACGAACTACCGACCGATGCGACGGATGCAACGGACGAAGCGACCGAGTAGCTAGCGGTCCGGGCCACGCACGGTGACGCCGCCGTCGATCGGCAAGATCACGCCGGTCACGTACTTGGCCTCGTCGCTGGCCAAGTAGACAGCGGCCCAGCCGATGTCCCATGGCTCGCCCTCCTGCTTGAGCAGGCTGGCGTTCTTGCGACGCTCCCGTAGCTCGTCCGACATCCCGGCCGAGTAGACCATCGGCGTATAGACCGGCCCCGGCATGATGCAATTGGCCCTGATCCGGTCGCGTCCGTGATCGACCGCCAGCGCCTGGGTCAGCGTCGCGACGGCCGCCTTGCTCACGCTGTAGGCCGTCAGCCCGCGAGGTCGCAGCGCGGCGATCGAGGACACGTTGGTGATTGCGCCCCTGCCGTTCTCGCGCATTGCCGGAACGGCGTGCTTGCAGGTCAGCATCATCGAGGTAACGTTGACCCTCTGCACATGGTCCCACTCGACCTCGGAGATCTGCTCCACCGTGCCGCGACCACCGATCCCGACATTGTTGTGCAGGATGTCGAGTTTGCCGTAACGGCTGACGGCGTCGGCGACAATGCGGGCGCAGTCTTCGGTAGCGGTGACATCGGCGACCGCAATGGCGGCGTCGTTGCCTTCGGCCCGAATCATGTCGAGCGTCGCCTGCACCGCTTCTTCATCGCGGTCGACGAGCAACACGTCGGCGCCCTCGCGAGCAAAGAGGATGGCAGTGGCGCGGCCATTGCCAATCCCCTCAGCGCGAGAGCCAGCGCCAGTAACGATGGCAGATTTGCCGGTAAGTCGGTCGGGCATGAGCGCAGTCCTTTCGCTGTTTAGTCAAAGTGAACTGGGTGGGGAATCGGCTTGGAACGTCGTTGTGGCTTCCACAGCACCTCACGCAACAGTTGCGGAATCGCCGGCGGGAGACGGAAATTGCCTCGTTCATTGCGGTCGGCGCGGACCCAGAGGATCATCACGATCAGAAGCAGCGGACCGAAGAATGCAGCCAAGCCAAGGAAGACGTTGGGCAAAGGATTTGCCTCGACAACGCGCCCGAAGATTGGCAGGAAGGGCAGCATGATCAGCGCCCAGCCCATGTGATTGAGTGACAATGCGGTCGCTCGAAGATGGGACGGGATGCGCCGATTGAGGTATCCCTCCATCAGCGGCATCTGCGCGCCCCGCGCCAGTCCGAGGATGATGAACAGCGCGACCACGCCGAGGTGATCGATGAGCCCAACGCCGACGTAGACCAGCACGACCCAGAACGGCATCGAGGCCAGCGTTCGCACGATGCCGAAGCGAATTGCCAGCCAAAACGCCAGGGCTGCGGCGAATACCGTGGCAATCCGCGCCGGCGCTTGCAGCGCCGAGAAGAGCCAGCCGACTTCCACTCCTTGTTCCTTGAGGAATGGTTGCAGCAGGTAAAACTCAGGCACCATCGACGCGATCAGGATCGCGCTGAAGAGGAGCGAATAGCGGATCGTCGGCGTGCTTCCGGCCAGTCGCAGCGTCTCCTTGAGCAACTGCATGTACGACGGTCCGCGTGAAGCGAGTTCGTTGTCGTGTCTGGGCGGCTCCCTGAACAACAGGGAAATCATCAGGGCGAGCCCCGTGGCCGTCGTCCCGGCCAATAGCGCTCCGCGACCGCCGATCTCGCCGGCGATGACTCCGCCGGTGAGTGTCGCCAGGACCAGCGCGACCGACCGCACCGCGAACGCTCGTCCCGCCTGGCGCTCGAAGTCGCGCTCTCGGCCCAACGCCTGTAGTGAGTCGTGTAGAAACGCGCTGTCGGTGCCGGTGATCGCCACCATCGCCAGTCCCCACAGCGACCAGGCCACCGCAATCATCCAGAACCCGTCCGAGAAGGCAAACCAGGCCGTGAAGACCATAAAGATGAACAGCGATGCTCGGATGGTCCGCACGCGGCCGAATCGATCGGCCAGCGCTCCGGCCAGCGGTTGCCCAAACGACGTGATCACATAGAACGCCGGACCGATGGCTCCGAGTTGGGCAAACGTAAGTCCGACCTCATCGGTCGCGAAAATGATCCAGACCGGCATCCAGAAGTGCAGGTCATGGAAGAAGTAGAAGATCGGGTAGAGACGCAAGTTGCGTCGCCACTTCGATCGCTGATCAACTCCGTTGAGGTTGGGCGATGCACTCACTTGGGCAGGGTAGGCGCTTGCTGCTTCGAATACGTGGGGAAGCCGCCTATAGACTTGCCCTAATCCAACCCAGACCAGTGGAGAGCGGAGTTCTATGGCACACGAACAGATTCTGACCGAGACGATCGGACGCGTCGGAGTGATCCGGCTGAACCGGCCCGAGAAGCTGAATGCCTGGACCAGTCAGATGGCCGAAGAGATGACCGATCAGATCGAGGCCTGGAACAACGACGACGGCATCGGCGCGATCGTGCTCGCCGGCGAAGGTCGGGCCTTCTGCGCCGGCGCCGACTTGCAGGGATTCAATCAACGCCTGGCCGACGATCCCGAAGCCAGCGCCGGATCGGGACGCGAAGTCAACTGGACTCAGTTCATCCGAGAGTCAAAGCCCGTAATCGTCGCAATTCACGGTTACGCCGTCGGCGTCGGATTGACCCTCGCATTGCCGGCCGACGTCCGCTACGCGGCGGAGAACACGAAGCTTTCGATTCGCTTCGTCAAGGTCGGCCTGGTTCCGGAACTGGGCTCGACCCGTCTGCTGGCGCAACTGGTAGGACTCGGCCACGCAACCGACATCTGTCTCTCCGGCCGGATGGTCCCGGCAGACGAGGCGGCGCGGATCGGTCTGGTCTCAGCAGTCGTGCCCAAGGAAGAGTTGTTCGACACCGCGATGGCCAAGGCCGAAGAGCTAGCCAACAATCCAACCGCTGTCGTGCGCAAGATCAAGACGCTGCTCAACGACAACGTGACCGAGCCCAACCTCATGAGAGTCATGGAGCGAGAAGGCGCCCGAGACCGGGAGTCGCGCCGCCTGCCATCCCACACCGAGGCCGTGACGGCGTTCCTTGAGAAGCGCGAGCCGGTCTTCAATCAGTAGGGAGTGCCTCCTAGTCGGGCAGTACGGGCAACCTGGAAACTCCTTCGAGTCCGCCAATAGGAGCGGAAAGCAGCCGATGTGTCGCTGACTCAGGATGAGTTCGACGCAATCATGGCCGACGAGTCCAAACGGATCGCCGGTGATGTCGTGTGGTTTCCAGACTCTGACCGCACAGGGGCATATAAGTTACGAGCAAGCATCGAATGGGATGGAGATGGCGTGTTGGAAGTCTCCGGTTTTCAGAGAAGCGAGACTGAGCGCTTGACCTATACCTTGATTCACGATCGAGTGCGGATTGCCGGGCTCGATCTGGGCGACGTGTCCCACAACAACCTGGATGGGACAAGAGTTGAAGGCAGGCACTTCCACCGCTGGTCCGCTCGATACGGTAGCCCGGAGGCACGCCCCGCCACCTCAATCATCGGTCGCTACGACCAGCCAGGTATCGTGTGGGCGCAGTTCTGCCAAGAATTGCGTATCGTGCATCGAGGAGAACTTCGAGGAACCATTGTGGAAACGGAGCTGTGATGAGTGAAATCGAGCTCCTCGGCACTCTAGAAGGAGTGTTGCCGGCCGAGTCTGGCCAGCTTCGGATGCTGGACAGTGGATGGGTGCGCATTCGCACTGAGCTTGAGCTACCAGACGGCCACCCTATTGATGTCTATGTCGAGGCTTATGGCGAGCAATTCCGAATCTTCGACGGCGGCTCTGCGACATTGGCTCTTGAATGTGGCGACGCGGGAGAGGTCACTGCCAGGATGCGGAGACGGATCGAGAATATTGCTGATGTCTCTGGAATCGCAGTTGACGGACTCGACCTGTTTGTCGACGTCGTGGGAGTGGATGATCTAGTGGACGCTGTTGCGAGAATGTCGCGAACCGTTTACGAGATCGCCAGAATGGGCGCATCAGCGGAGACAGCAGAGTTTGTGGCGAGCGACTAACGGCTGAACAACAGCCCCTGCACCTCCGGCAGTCCTGTGGCCACTGCCGTAGCTCCTTGACTGATGAGAAATTCCGCATCCCGCACCCCGACGATGCCGATCACACCGGCGAAGTTGGCGTTCTTGCCCGCTCCCATGTCCGATTCCGTGTCTCCCACCATTGCCGATGTCTCTGGTACTCCCTTGAGAATGTCCAGAGCGTGCATGAGTGGAGCCGGATGCGGTTTTGGGTCGCTGGCGGTGTCGGCGCCGATGATGGTCTCGAAGCGATCGGTCCAGCCGAGCAACTCGACCGTCTTGCGACCCGCATCCTCACGCTTGTTCGTGACCACGGCCATCGGAACATCCGCCTCGCAGAGCGCGTCGAGTAGCGCCTCTGCACCGGGCAAGGGACGCGTGCGCGGCATGTACGTCTGTTCGTAGCGCCTCAAGTAGTCCATGTAGATCGGCTGCGCCTGTTCGGCGTTGAGACCGAGCATGTTGTGGAGCATCACCGGCAGCGGAGGTCCGATGTACTTGAGCAGCAACTCCTTGTCGACGGAATGGCCGTGCGCGTTGATCGTCTCGAGCATGCAACCGATGACCAGCGGCTCGGTGTCGGCGAGCGTGCCGTCGAGATCGAAGATCACCGAACGGTACCGCGCCGTTGCCACGCTGTTGGCTGCGCTCATGGGAGCCTGACGCGCCAATCGTCCGAGCCGGGCTTGTCCCGTTCGCAGACTGCGAGCTTCCCGCCGAAGAAGACGCTCACACTGAGCGCCGGTCCGGGAATCGTTCAATCACGCGCCGAGGGTCGCTCGGCGGCGGCTGCGACGCTGCGAATCTCATCGAGCAGCGCATCGGAATCGACATTCAGGATGTCGGCTGCGTCTACAACGCTGAGGGTTTCTGTCGGTGTCACCATGTTCGAAGAGTAGCGTAGGGTTTCACAGCCCCTGCCTCGAACAGGGGACAGCTTCCCTCCGCTATGTGTCGGACGGGACAGGGAGTCGTTCCGTGATTGAGTATTTCGTCCTACTGGCGGCGCTGCTGGCGCTATCGGCATTCTTTTCCAGCGCTGAGACATCGTACCTCTCGATAGAAGGCGTGCGGCTTGAGCATGAGCGGCGACGTCAACTGCCCGGCGCCGACCGCGCAGCCGCATTGCTGCAGGAGCCGCGCCGCTTGCTCGCCTCGATCCTGGTTGGCAACAACCTCGTCAACACGGGCGCAGCGACCGTAGGCGCGGTGATTGCGCAGGAACTCTTCGGCGGCAGCGGCGGACTCAGCATTGTCGTGGCTACGGTTGCCGTGACCATTCTGCTCGTGATCTTCGGCGAGATCGGCCCCAAGTCGGTGGCGCTGCATCACAACCTGGCCGTGGCTCGGTACTACTCAATCCCGCTCACCTGGTGGGCGCGATTGACACGTCCGGCGGTGATAGCGCTGGACTGGACCTCGCGCATCTGGCTCAGAGTGGTCGGTGGACAGGAAGAAGCCAGCACCGCGCTCTCGATGGGCGAGCTGCGCACGGCGATCGTGCAGGCGCGCGAAGAGGGCGAGCTCAAGGTGCAGGACACGTCCGTCCTGCTCGGCGCGCTGCGCTTGGGCGAGACGCAGGTCCGAAGGATTATGACCGGTCGGCCGCAGATCGCCTCGATCGACTCAGGCGCGACGCTGGAAGAGGCGGGCCGGGCCTTTGGCGCCGCTGGGTTCCTGCGACTGCCGGTCCGCTCGGGCACCGAGGACCACTACATCGGCTACTTGCACGGCTCCGACGTGCTAGCCCAGTTGGGCCAGGGCAATCGCGAGCGGCATGTGCGCGACGTCATGCGTGAGGCTCCGTTTGAATCGGAGCGGGCTTCGGTGCAGCGCGTGCTGACACAGATGCAGACGACCGGGCATCACCTGATGCTGCTGATCGACGAGTTTGGCGCGACCTCTGGTCTTGTCACCCTAGAGGACATTCTCGAACTGGTCGTGGGCAACATCCGCAGCGAGACGCGTGAAGGCTCGGAGCCCGTTCCAGTGCGGATCGCCGGTGAGCAGTTCGTCGAGGGTCGCCGCGGCCTGACCGATCTCGGCGCGGAACTGGAAGTTGACTTCTCGGCAGAGGAAGCGGAAACGGTCGCAGGCATGCTGCTGCAGCGCTTCCGCCGCATTCCCAGCGCCGATGAGACAGTCGACCTCTACGGCTATCGCTGGACCGTGGTCGAGTCGGACAACCGCCGCATCCGTCTGGTGCGCTTCCGTAAGTTGGGTGTCAGACGGTCTCGCCCGGACGTGGCGGACGCGCCTCGAGAGTCCTGATAAGCTAGGAGGGCATGCCGAGGTGGCGGAATGGTAGACGCGATGGTCTCAAAAACCATT
The DNA here is from genome assembly GCA_965232875.1 of Dehalococcoidia bacterium. GTDB lineage: Bacteria > Chloroflexota > Dehalococcoidia > Bin125 > Bin125 > Bin125. Next base: position 2,131,430 of record OZ247431.1, read on the forward strand.
GGGCGTAAAGCCCGTGCCGGTTCGAGTCCGGCCCTCGGTACCAGAGATTGCCGAGTAGTGTAACGGTAGCACTAGGGACTTTGGATCCCTCAGTTCAGGTTCGAATCCTGGCTCGGCAGCCACCGGCCAACAGGCGTTATAGTTTCCTAGTGCGTAGGTGATGATGGTGATAACACTTCCGCAGGATCCAGCTAGGCTAATCCTCAAGAACATATCCTTCCGTCTCCGGCCTCTCTTGACTGGCAACGAATTCGTGACCTACTGCAAGGCACGGAATCTGAACATAGATCGTGAACGACTTCTGCGCCTCGAGAGACAGAGGCTCTTCATGCCCTTGGCCCGAGTATCGAGGCCCTACAAGGGCACGGGATCCATTTTCATCAGCAACGAGACGGCGGATGCTTCACATTGGGAGGAGTTCGTTGTCGAGACCTATGCGGACGATGCCGATTACCCTGTTCTAAGCATTGAAGACTCAGGGAATGTGCCCTTCTACTCAGCGTTTCAGCTCTGGGATCTGGACGAGGTTCTCAGCTCTCTTAACTACAATATCGAACTCGATGCTGTCGCCGAGGGCGAGGGGCCTACGGACGGCGTGTCGATCGAGTTGCATACTGCGAGGGAACGACTTCGATATGCAGCCTCATGGCGGTCGGAGACGCGAAAAGCTGCAGCCGTGCTGGCGCAGTATGTGACCAATGCCTACATGCCGAAAGCTCTGAGCAATAGGCGGACCGTTTCGATTACGAGATCTAACAGCTACGGAGGTGCGCTATCCTTCGAAAGTCGGAATTGGGATTGGCACGAGTTCAAGCAGAAGTGGAATCCTAGTTCTGTGACATCCCACTTTCAACTAGACAAGAGCACGCTCGAAGGGATTTACCGCCTTTTGCTTATGTCGATTCAAGACTGCGATCCGCTCTATGAATGGTCAAACTTTGTTCAATTCGTATCGCATCACAAGAGGGCCCAGCTGAGGGGAGACGCACTTCGAGCAGACCTGTACAAGCAAATGGCGTTGCTGATGAAGTCTCTCTATGAGGATCTTTACGAAGATCAGGTGGAGTCCGTCGAACGAGCGCTTGGGATTCGGGCCGAAACCATGCCTGAACCGGTAGTTCAGAAGGATCCTCGACGGCATCTTGAGTTCGTGGTCAATCAGTATGAAGTGAATCCGCAGCCCAAAGTGGTGTTAATCTTGGAAGGAGAGAGCGAATCGACGTTCGTGGAGAAGTTGTGCCCGGCCCTCCTTGGCTATGGACTAGGCACGGCTGGAATCGAGATAGTAAATGTGAAAGGAGTCGGCAATGCCACGGGAAACAGGCAGCACGATAGGTACGGGGCCATTCTTAGGCTTGTTGATTATCTGCATGACCATCAGGTAGTTGTCTTTGTCGTGCTCGATCGCGAGGGTGCAGCATCAAAGCTGAAGGAGGCAGCGAAGAAACGAAAGCCCTTGTCTGGTCTGAGGAAGAAGGTGATTCCGTCGGAGCGAGTCACGGTGTGGAGGAGGAATTTCGAGTTCGACAACTTCAGTGACACGGATATCGCAAGGGCCTTGACTGAGGCCGGTGGCGGTCGCCACACCTTCTCGCGGCAGGAGGTGGCTGATGTCAGGGAGTCCTGGCCTGATTCTCAGATCGGTAAGGTGTTCTATGCCAGGACGGGCGAGGATTTGAACAAACCGGAGTTCGCGGGACTTCTGGCTGACCTTGTAGTAAGCCCAACATCCCGAAAGTGGCCAGAAAACAGGCCAATGGTTCGAATCCTGTTACTGGCATCAGAAGCAGGGCTGGCCAATAGGCTACCGGTGACAGACAAAGTGCGACGGCAGAATCAGCGCGTATTGGACCGTCCGTATGTGCGGGTACATAAGGGATGACCTATGGTTGCCCGGGCAGGGACTTGAACCAGCAAAACTAGCGGTCAACAGCCGCCACCTGAGGAGCAACCAACTCGCAAGCTGGGACTGGTGTCGGATGTCCGAACTCCTTCGCCGTATCGATCCAGGGAGATATCGCAACCTGCGCTTCGCGGAGCGCCTCTTCGTAGGTGTCGCCGAGAGCCGAACAGCCGGGAAGTTCAGGAACGGCAGCTACGTACATACGGTCTTCGTCGCTCCAGAAGATCGTGATCGCGTACTTGTGCATCGGTTGTAGGAGTGCCTCAACAGTGGCAGCGCTGCTAAGTGCCGAGTGAATCGAGAAGACGTGGCAGACGGCCGGATCGATAAACGGGGCTTACCTTCGAGAGCGGCCGCACTTTCAATTGCTCAGCGCAACAAGTTCACCGGCGGGCTGCGGAATCGGCCGGCCGATCCTCTCGGCGCCTTCGAGCCAGTAGCCAATGGCGGCCTGAGCCTGAGCGAGCGCCTCTTCGTGGCTGTCCTCATGCGCCATACAGCCCGGCAACTCAGGAATATCCGCCACGAACACGCCGTCCTCATCGCTCCAGTAGATGGTGATTTGGTACTTGTGCATGGTGGGTCGGATTCGGCGATGATGGCTGCCCGGGCAGGACTTGAACCCGCAACCTAGCGGTCAACAGCCACCCGCAGGAGCCGCCTCGAACTCACATGTTGGCGCAGGAATCGGATCTCCGAATTCCCTGGCGGTGTCGATCCAGAGAGCCATGGCGACCTGTGCTTCCCGAAGGGCTTCTTCGTAGGTGTCGCCGAGGGCCGAACAGCCGGGAAGCTCAGGGACGGCAGCCACGTACATACCGTCTTCGTTGCTCCAGAAGATGTTGATCTGATACTGCAGCATAAGTCGGCTCCTCAAACGTCTCTCAGGTCGTACTTTAGCAGTGTCTTGCGAAGCTCTCGGAGTTGGTACGGTTTCGCGTCGGCTCCGATCGGCTGTAGGTTCACCTTGTCTACGACGCCAGCCATTCTGTAGGAGTGGTGACTGCCACGAATACGCTCTACAAAGCCCATTCTACTGAGAAGCGAACGGACCTCGCTGAATGGAATATTGGCGAGATGCTTACCGTCGAGAATGCGGTTGAGCAGTCGCTGGTGGCGATTCAGAGCGGATCTCCATCCTGCGGGGTGACTTGATGGCTGCCCGGGCAGGACTTGAACCCGCAACCTAGCGGTTAACAGCCGCCCGCTCTACCAATTGAGCTACCGGGCATCGCCTCAGTCATCTTAGCGCGGAGCACCGGGTTGATCACCCCTCGTCTGAGACCACCGACGCACTGGCCAACCGGCCACATCCCCGCCACCGACCCTGTGTACCATGAGAACATATGAACGCACAAACCGAGAGGCCACCCAACATGCTCCACCGACATCCAGACTCCCATCGAGAATTCTCCGGACTCACCCGGATCGGTCCAGACCGAATAGCTCAGAATCGAGCCGTTTCTAGACGAATCTGGACAAATCTGGACAAATCCGAACACCTGAATGCACGATCCCCAGCGCAGCACAAGAGATTCGGCCCGGACACGCGAAATCATCGCCCCGCGCAGGGCCGTCACCCGCCGCGCACTGTGAATTGGCCTTAGCTCGGCAATCCCAGACCAGCGACGGCGAGGGGATTGGCGGAGAGTGGATCGCTGATGCTCAGGCTGATCCGGCCGTCCAGCGCGTCGAGCAGCGGTTGTCCGCAGACCTCGCCTCGCCAGCCGACGAGCAGCGGCGGCATGTCGTCAGATGGACGACCGTTTTCGTTCCATGAGACCAGCGCGCGCAATTGCGAGCTGCTGCCCACGAGCTCCGAGTCGATCTGATGTCGGGCGCAGGCGGCGGCGAGCACGGACTCCAGGAAGAGCAGCACCATGCGCGACGGCTTACCACGGTTGTGGCGGCTGACGGGGCTGGGTAGTGCATCTTCCGGCACTGCCAGCGCGGTCTCGACCGCATCGAGTACGTCCTGGTGATAGTTCTGTTTGAGCTGCCCAACTCCGCGCACGCTCGACAGCTCACCGCGCGATTCGGGCCGGCTGGCCGCGACGGCGACAAGCAGACCGTCGGAGGCAATCCTGCGGAACGGAACGTTGCGACGGCTGGCGACTTGCTCTCGCCAGCTCGACAACTCGCGCAAGGCAGCCAAAGAACGCGGCGACAGTTTGTTGGCTCCCGACAGTCGGCGCCAGCGGTCGGTCTCTCGACGGCCGAGCCGATTCAGTCGCGCATTCGTCTCTTCGCGCAGCCAGGACAACCGATCCTGAGCCGGGTCTTGCGACATGCGCTCGACGAAGCGATCGTGCAAACGGAACAGCCAGCGCACATCGTCGGCGGCATAGCGGCATTGGGCTTCCGTCAGGGGTCGCTGCAGCCAGTTGGTCCGCGACTGCGAGGGTCCGACGCTACGGCGCAGCTCACGCCCGACGAGCTTGTCGTAGGCGATGGGAAAATAGTGGCCGCTAAACGCTGCTGCGAGCTGCACATCGAACAGGTCGCCCGGTGATTTGCCGGTTCGTTGCAGGCAAAACTGCGCCTCCTGGTCATGCGCGTGAACGATCGTGCGGATGCTCGGATCGGCCATCAGATCCCAGATGGGCTGGTCTGGAGCTTCCTGGATGCGATCTGACAGCGGATCGATCAGGCAGATTTCGTCCGGCGTTGCCACCTGGAGCAGAGCGAGCTGGGGCTGGTAAGTGCGTTCGGAGACGAACTCGGTATCGAGTCCCATGATGCCCACGGCGCGAATGCGATCAGCGAGCGCTGCGACATCTTCGTGTCGCTCAAGCAGCCGAACGGCTGATTCGTAAGCGGTTGCGTTGCTCAACGGCATACGCGGATGTAGTTTTCCGGAGACATCGATCTTATGATAGCGACCAGCGATGACGAGTTTGTCACAGAGCTGACAGGCCTGAATGAGCGGGCCTCGTGGTACGATTTCGGTTAGTATCAGCAATCGGAGCCCTCATGAAGGTCAGAGCCTCGGTCAAAAAGCGTTCCCGCGACGATCAAATCGTCCGCCGAAAGGGACGCATCTACATCATCAACAAGAAGAACCCGCGCAACAAGCAGCGACAGGGCTAACCGGCCGAGCGTTGCGGCTGGTCATTGCAGCCGGACGACGTGGCGCGGTGTGGGATAGGGCTGGCCGCCGGCTCGGGCTGCGGGCGCTGATGTGAGCGATGTTCCGGAATCCCCGACAGTAGAAGTCGAACGAGTCCGACAAGCCTTGTCCGCGTGCGGCGTGGATGGCGTCGTCACCAACGTTGAGCGTCTCAAGGGCAGGTCGCACCTGAGCTGGCGAGTCGAGCGACTTGATGCCGCTCCGGTGGTGCTCAGAATGGAACCGCGGCGGGGAATCCTGCCTCCGTACGATCTGCCTTCCGAGGCGCGGTTGCTGCGTTGTCTGGCCGACGCGGGCATGCCAGTCCCGGCAGTGCTGGGTGTTTCCAACGACCTCGATCCGTCTGGCGAAGTGGGGCGAGGCTGCATGGCTGTCCAGTGGGTGGATGGCGAAGTGATGTTGAAACGTCAAGCGGAGGCAGAGGACGCTCGCGTCTACTGCCAGACGCTGCGCCAGATTCACACGCTCAACTGGCGAGAAGCAGGTCTCGACTGGCTACCGCTGCCTCCCGCGACTGGACCGGCAATGCACGAGCGTTCGCAAATCGCGGAGCGGCTGCAAGCATTTGGCGTCTACGACCTGCCGCACATCAAGCGCTTGCGCGAAGGCCTGAACGGCCGCGTCCCCGATAGCCCGGAACCGATGCTCGTCCACGGAGACGTGAACTTCGGTAACTTCATCCTCAGCCCGAAACACGGCGTAGGGGATTTCCCGGGCATCGCCGCGGTGCTCGATTGGGAGCAGACGCATCTGGGCGATCCGTTGTCTGACTGGGGACGTCTGGCGGCGGAAGACCTGCTCGGCAATCTCGACCTGTCAGAAGGCGCCCGGAGAGTGATGAGAGAAACCCTAGAGAGCTACAGCCGTAGCGACGACGATTTGCACTACTGGACGCTGCATCAGCTCTACAAGCACTCCTCGGCCACCGGGGCCCTCAGCGTCATCCACGACTGGGACATCAACTCGATCGCAGCGATGTACTCGGAGCCGACGGATCGGCTGCTGTCGGCGTAAATGGACCTGAGGAGAGGCTGTCCAGACAGTCGAATTCCTAGTCTCCGCTTTACGCTGGACCTCCAAAAGAACTCCCCTTCTCCCCCCTTGCGGGGGAGATGCCGAAGGCAGAGGGGGGCGCTGTTCGGGAGCCCTATCTAGTCATCATCCGCCGCCCCCCCTCTGTCACTCCGTGACATCTCCCCCCGCAAGGGGGGGAGAGCGAATTCGGAAGTTCTTCAGAGGTCTCCGTAAAGCGGGGACTGGGTGATTCAACATCACCGACGCCAAGGACGAGGCTGCCTCTACACTCCTGCTATGGCCGACGAGATTCAGTATCTGGTTCCGCTTCCTGAGATTGAGTCTCGATATGGGACCAACTCTCTGTTTGGGGAACAGTTCACCGAGATTTCCCGTGGCCGGACGGTGTTGGAGATGCCGATTACTCGGCACACGGCTGGCGGCGCTCGCGGTGGCGTGCATGGCGGCGTGCTGGCCTCGCTAGCCGATATTGGCGTGGTCGCGGCAGTGCTCTCGACCTGTCGGGTTGGCGAGGCGATGCAGGGGACGTCGGAGCTGAACATCTCTTACCTGCGGCCGGCGGTGGGCTCGAAGGTTCGAGTGGAATCGAACGTGATCAAGAAGGGCCGCACGCTGGCCGTTGGCGATGTCGACCTGCTCAGCGATCAGGGCAAGCTGATCGCCAAGGCGCGGGTCACCTACTCGATTACGCAAACGGGTTGAGCTGATGGACATCGAGCTGACCCCGGCGCTCGCGACTGAGTCGCTGCTGGCCTGCGGCGTTGGGGGCCGCGTCGCCTCTGTTGAGCGGCTGGACGGCGGCGTCTCGAACCTGACCTGGCAGGTCCGACGAGAAGGTGACGAGCCGGTCGTTCTACGGCTACAGCGCGATCAGGGCATCTTTCAGCCCTACGACGTTCTGCGCGAGGCGCGAGTGATTGAATGCCTGGCCGCGTCGCCAATTCCCGTGCCGAACGTGTTGGGCACAGCCGATGTCGTCTCGCCGCTCAAGTCGCCGTACGTGCTTCTTGAGTGGCTCGACTATCCGCACATGGGCATGGTGCCGATGACCTCGCAGGTCGTCGACAGCTATCGCTCGACGGTTGAGTCGATCCATGCGCTGGATTGGCAATCCTACGGACTCGATTTCCTCGATCCACCAACAGCGGGGTACGAGGCGGCGCTACGTGACCTCGACGCCGTTCGCGCGCGGGCAATCGCGTTCAACTGTCAAGACGATCACCTGATTGCCAAGATCGGCGCAGTCCTCACTCAACATCTGCCTGACAGTCCCGAGCCGCGCCTTTGTCACGGCGACATCAACGTCTTCAACTACCTCGTCGGTGAAGACGGGATGATGGCCGGCGTGGTCGACTGGGAACAGGCGCAGCTCGGCGATCCATTGTCGGACTGGGGATTGATTACCGCGCTGGGATCGCTCAAGGGCATGGACGCGCCGCCCGAGACTCACCCGCTGACCGCGCCGGCATTCGAGCGATCAGGCCGGGACGCGCGAGATCTGCGCTATTGGATGCTGCACCAGATGTACAAGCTGGCCGTGATACATCGCATCTGGTCGGAGATCGGCGATGCACCTCCGTGGTACTCGTGGTCGGATGTGGAGCGGGTCTCGGAGAACGCGTTGATGTACCTGGGTGCATAACCGCGCCAATTGCTACTCCCTCCACTCCGTCATTGCCGCGCTTGCCGCGGCAATCTCGCCGAGTGTTGAACCCACGTGAGACTGTCTCACTTGTTCCTCATCCCCCGCTTCACGCCGTGGTCTGCTCGGCGTTCGCGTCCAGACCACCGTCATTCCCGCGCTCCTGCGCGGGAATCTCGCCGACTTTGGCATCAACTGTTGCGTGGGGAGGATCGAGATACCCTCGTTCAAGCCGGGGGCAGGCTCCGCGGCAAGCGCGGGTATCACGGAAAAAGGGCGCGTGAGGTCCGGCGTTGCGACTATTGAGACACTCTCACGTGCAAGGTCTTGTAGTCATCTACTGAGCGACGCCAAGTGCTCGACACCATGCAACATGCTGCGTTCGTTTGGCGTGGCCAACGAGACGAGGCGGTGGGCGCCGGCTTCGGCGTATTGCTCGATGGCTTCGGCAGTGAGGCGGGCCGGAGGCGTGATTGTGATTTCCAGATCGCCCAGTTCGTCTGGTCGGCCAGCTTGTTCTGACAGTTCGTTGAGCTGCTGCACGTAGTCGGCAGTCTGCTCGGGATCCTGCATCCACCCGTACCAACCTTGACCTCGCTGGGCGGCACGCCTGAGCGCAGCCTTGGAGTGACCGCCGATGTGAATCGGCACGCCGCCTGGGTTGGTCGGTCTTGGGTGAGCGTCGATGCCGCTGAACTGCCAGAATTCGCCATCGAATTCCGGGGCTTCCTCGTTCCAAAGCGCGCGCATGGCGTCGATTGATTCGTCGGTTCGGCGTCCGCGCTCTCGGAATGGTGCTCCGATGGCATCGAACTCCGGTTGCAAGTAGCCCGCTCCGATGCCGAGGATGACGCGTCCGTTGGAGAGCACGTCGGCCGAGGCGAACTCTTTGGCCAGAACGAGCGGGTTGCGCTGAGCAATCAGGACGATACCCGTGCCGAGCTTGACGGTCTCTGTGCAGGCAGCGAGGTAGGCGAGGACGACCGATGGATGCAGAAAGTCGTGCTCCGGGTCAGCCGGCGACGGCGCGACGCGAGGCTTGGGCAGGACGACGTGCTCGCCGCACCAGAGCGACTCCAGGCCAGATGATTCGGCGGCCTCTGCGATCGTTCGCAGTTCTCCGGGATCGGAGATGCCGGTGCCCATGTTGAAGATGCCGAGTTTCATGTTTCCACACCTCTGAGAATCTCTCCGTCATTGCCGCGCCTGCCGCGGCAATCTCGTAGCGTTTCCTGCCAACGGTCGTGCCCAACTCAGCGAGATACCCGCGACAAGCGCGGGTATGACGACATTGAAGGAGGAATCGAATCGCAGGTTACGACTTGAGCAGCCCGTCGGTCAGGGTGACGTCGTAGTTGCCGTCGATGAAGGGCTGAGTGTCGAGGACTCTCTGGAGGAAGGGGATGTTGTGTTTGAGGCCCTCAATGCGTGAGCCGTCCAGCGCCTGGCGCAGCCGGTCGAGTGCTTGCGGACGGTCGTCGCCGTAGACGATCAGCTTGGCCATCAGCGGGTCGTAGAAGTGCGAGACTTCGTCGCCCGAGGCGACGCCGGCATCGAGGCGCAGCCACGGTTCGTCTGGCACTTCGAGTAGGTCGATCGAGCCGGGGCTGGGCAGCAAGGTTTCGGGATCCTCTGCGTAGATGCGCGTCTCGATGGCGTGCCCCGAGATTGGCGGCGGGTCTCCGTAGCCGGGCAGCTCCGTCAGTGGCTCACCAGCAGCGATGCGCAGTTGCCACTCGACCAGGTCGAGTCCGGTGACCATCTCAGTGACGGGATGCTCGACCTGGAGTCGGGTGTTCATTTCGAGGAAGAAGATCTCGCCTGAGGCGTCGAGCAAACACTCGACGGTCCCGGCATTCTGATAGTTCAGTCCCGCGACCGCATCGCGGACCTGGCCGTAGAACTGTTCACGCAGATCGCTGGTCAGGTGCGGGGCGGGCGCGGGCGCCTCTTCGATTACTTTCTGGTGTCGGCGTTGGACGCTGCACTCGCGGTCGCCGAGGATCGCGGCGTTGCCGTGGCCGTCGCCGAAGACCTGGAGTTCGATGTGGTGCGGTTCGACCAGCAGTCGTTCGAGATAGACCTCGTCGGAGCCGAACGCGCGTTGAGCGGATGAGCGTGCGCGGCGTAGAGAGCGGGAGAACTGGTTGGGTCGCTTGACCGTCGCCATGCCGATCCCGCCGCCGCCATATGAGGCTTTGATCAGCAGCGGATAGCCGACCTCTTCTGCGACCGCTTCAGCATCCTCGTCGTCGACCGTAGCCGCCGAGCCGGGAATCACCGGCATGCCCAGGTCGCGCATCGTCGCACGGGCCTGGTTTTTGTTGCCCATCAACTCCATGTGCGCTGCAGCGGGACCGATGAAGGTGATCCCGCGTTCATCGCAGGCCTGGGCGAAGTGGCCGTTCTCAGAGAGCAGACCGTAGCCGGGATGGACGGCGTCGCAGCCAGCATCGACTGCGGCGTCAAGCACGGCGTCGACGTTGATGTACGACTCAGCGACCGGCGCAGCGCCGATATGCGTAGCGCCGTCCGCCTCACGGACATGCAAGGCGTCGGCGTCGGCGACGGAGTAAACAGCGTGCGACTCGATGCCGAGCCGTCGGCAGGTGCGAGACACACGAGCGGCGATCTCGCCGCGATTGGCGATCAGAACGCGTTGAAACATGGTTACGTCTGTTGAACTAGTCGCTCAGCGTGACCAGCACGTCGCCTTCCTGGACCTGGTCGCCTTGGGCGATGTGGATTTCGGCGACCGTGCCGTCGCTGGGCGCTTCGACCGGGATTTCCATCTTCATTGACTCGAGGATGACGAGTTCGTCGCCCTCTTCAACGGCGTCGCCGACTGCGGCGATCAGCTCGAAAATGGTGCCGGCCATCGGCGACTTCACATCGGCCATGGTTGTCTTCTCCGCTCTCTTCGTCTCTGGCTAAGCAGTGCGCGCTGCCGAAATCAATTCGTGCTGGCGTACAGTATTGCAGTATGGCCGCAGCGCTCGGTATATGCATCAGGTAAGAACGGCGAGCACGACGAGAACGCGAGAAGAACCATGAGACGGGAACTAGTTGAGCAACTGGTCTGTCCGGTGACGCGCGATCCGCTGAAGCTGGAGGTCGCGCGGGAGGACGAGAACGGCGATGTGCTGGAAGGGGCGTTGGTTTCGGAACGGATCAACTTCCGTTATCCGATCGAGGACGGAATCCCAAACCTGCTGCCCCCGGACATGCAGCGCCGGGCCGGTGAGTCGGTGTAGGCGTTCGAAAGTCTCCCCTTCTCCCCCCTTGCGGGGGAGATGCCGAAGGCAGAGGGGGGGTCTGCTGTTCGGGAGCCCTATCTGTTCATCATCCGCCGACCCCCCCTCTGTCACTCCGTGACATCTCCCCCCGCAAGGGGGGAGATGGGATTCGGGAGTGTTTCAAGGGCCTGCAAGGGCGGAGAAGGGAACGGGAACGGCAGCATCCACACGTTGCACACGGTGTCGCGATAGACAGCGATCTCAGGTCGTGCGATGTAAACTCGCTTGAACAGCAGTTGGACTTTAATCCGGTCCCGTGAGGCCGGGAAGGTCAACGAGATGTATCTGAAGTATCTGCTTCCCACCCCTGACGTACACGCGTATCAGCCGCACAACCAGCGCTTGTCGCTGGTTTTTTCGTCTTCCGGTGCAGTGTTCCCTGTCGAGGTCAAATCATGATGACCTCCATGGAGGCTGCGGCGATGGACCGCGCAATCACGCGAATCGCGCACGAGATTGTCGAGCGACACCCCGACCCAGAACCGCTCATGCTGGTCGGGATGAGAACGCGCGGTGTCCCACTGGCCGAACGGTTGGCCTTGCGGATCGAAGGAATCGACAAGCGACGCGTTCCGGTCGGCGCGATTGACATCTCTCTGTATCGGGACGACCTGGCACAACGGCCGCATGCGCGTATGCAGCCATCGAGAATCCCGGAAGACATTGACGGCGCAGTGATCGTGCTGGTCGACGATGTGCTGTTCACCGGACGCTCGATTCGGGCGGCGCTGGACGCGCTGATTCATTACGGTCGCCCGGCTGCGATTGAACTGGCGGTCCTGATCGATCGCGGCCATCGCGAACTGCCGATCCGAGCCGACTACGTCGGCAAGAACATTCCCACGCAACGCGGCGACGACGTACGCGTGTCGCTGCTGGAATCAGACGGGCAGGATTGCGTCGGCGTGTACGAAGAGAGGATGTCGCGTGGTCGCTGAACAAGCCACTGAAATGGCGATGCCACCTACTTCAGGCGATGCGACCGATGCAACCGAGCGGATTGCTCAGCCACCGCGAGCGCCGTTCGACGAGCCGGTCACCGACTGGCGGCAACGACACCTGCTGGACGTCGACACCTTGTCCAAGGATGAAATTCTGCGCGTGTTATCGACGGCCAGTGCGATGGCCGAGGTTCTGGACCGTTCGGTCGCGCGTACACCGGCGCTGCGCGGTGTGACCATATTCAATCTGTTCTACGAAGCATCGACGCGGACACGATCCTCCTTCGAGCTGGCGGGCAAGATTCTTGGCGCTGACGTGATCAACGTTTCTGGTTCTGGATCCTCCATCGAGAAAGGCGAATCACTGGTCGAGACGCTGAACACGCTCTCGGCCGTTGGCGCAGACGCGGTCGTGATGCGACACCACGCCTCGGGCGCGCCCTGGTTGGCGTCGCGCACGATTGACGGCCACATCATCAACGCCGGCGATGGTCAACATGCGCATCCGACGCAGGCGCTGCTGGACGCGTACATCCTGCTGCGGGAGTTTGGTGACCTTGCCGGACGCAAGGTCGTGATTGTCGGCGACATTCTCCACTCACGCGTGGCGCGATCGAATCTGTGGTCTCTGGCGACGTTGGGCGCTGAGGTAACCCTGGTCGCCCCTCGTCCACTACTCCCTGCGGCGCTGGCGCCAGGCGCAACTGAGCGCGAGCATCCGCTGTCGTTGCCCTCGGTTCAGATTGAATCGGACCTCGACCGGGCAATCGTGGGCGCCGACGCGGTGATGGCGCTGCGAATTCAGAATGAACGCCTGAAGGGCAAGTTGCTGCCCTCATCGGCTGAGTTTGCGCGTCGATATCAACTGACTGCAGAGCGGATCGCGAAAGCGTCGCCCGACGCCATCGTGATGCACCCTGGACCCATGAACGAGGGTGTGGAGATTGCCGTTGACGTGGCTCATGGCGCACAGAGCCGGATTGAGGCACAGGTCTCGGCCGGACTGGCAGTGCGGATGGCCGTGTTGTTCCTGCTGATTCGAGGCGGCGCATGACATCGCTTCTGATTCGTGGCGGCAGAGTGGTCGATCCGACGTCGGGTATCGACGAGATCTTGGACGTACGGATCGCCGATGGCCGAATTGCGGAAGTCGGCGCGCAACTACTGGCAACGGACGGTGTGGAAGTGGTGGAGGCGAATGGCCTGGTCGTTGCGCCGGGATTTGTCGATCTGCACACGCACCTCCGGGAGCCGGGACAGGAACACAAGGAAACGATCTCTTCGGGCGCGCGCGCCGCTGCTCGTGGCGGCTTCACCACCATTTGTGCGATGCCCAACACTGATCCGGCGATGGACTCGGCGGCGATCATCGATGGCGTCCTGCAACGCGCCCGCGATGTTGATTGTCGGGTGCTGCCGATTGGGGCTGTCAGTAAGGGCCGCAAGGGTCGCGAGTTGACCGAGTTGGCGGCCTTGCGAGATGCCGGAGCTGTCGCAGTCTCGGACGATGGCGATGCTGTGGCAGACACATCGCTGGCTCGGCGCGCGTTTGAGTACTTGTCGGACATCGGCATTCCACTGGCCGAGCACTGCGAGGATCCGGCGATTTCGCAGGGCGGCGTGATGCACGACGGCGCGGTCTCGGCCAGACTCGGCTTGCGCGGACAGCCGGCAGCCGCCGAGCTGTCGATCGTCCAACGCGACATCGCACTGGCCGAAGCGGCGGGCGCTCAACTGCATTGCTGTCATCTCTCGACCGAGCCGGCGCTGCAAGCCGTGGCTGATGCCAGAGCGCGCGGGCTGCATGTCACCGCCGAAGTGACGCCGCATCATCTCTGTCTGACGCATGACGCGGTCGCGGGCAATGGCGACGATCTCTTGTACGACACCAACGCCAAGGTCAACCCACCACTTCGTACCGAAGCGGATGTGCAGGCGTGCATCGATGCGCTGGCCGCGGGCATTGTCGACGCTGTCGCCACCGACCACGCGCCTCACGCGGCGATTGACAAACAATGTGAATTCGATGCTGCCTCGTTCGGCATTTCAGCGCTCGAATCGGCCTGGGGAATTGTGAACTCGCTGGTCGACTCCGGACGCTTGACGCTGTCTGAGGCGATTGAGCGACTGACTATTGGTCCGGTGCGCGCCTGGAACCTTGACCGTGGCGATTTGACCGGACTGGGAACGTTGCAGGTCGGCGCGCCGGCAGACGTGACGTTGTTGTCGACCGACGCAGTGTCGCAAGTCGAGCCTGCGTCATGGGCCTCAATGGGCAAGAACACACCGCTCGCGGGTCACACGCTGGTCGGCGTGGTCGCGGCGACGATATCTCAGGGACGCATCGTATGGGACGGTCGGGAGGACTGATGTCAGAACATATTGAGGCGGCGCTGGTACTGGCCGATGGAGCCGTGTTCCGCGGCATAGCGCTCGGCGCCGCAAGCGATACGTGGGGCGAGGTCGTCTTCAACACCTCGATGACCGGCTACCAGGAGATGCTCACAGATCCGTCCTACGCCGGACAGATCCTGGTGCTCACATACCCACTGATCGGCAACTACGGCATCGACCCTCCAATCGATGAGTCACGCCAGATCCAGGTACGCGGACTGGTCGTGCGTTCGGAGTGCGATTCACCCTCGCACCCGCGCGGAGGGATGCGGCTGCATGACTATCTGGCGTCAGCCGGGATTCCAGGCATCGCGGGTATCGACACCCGCGCGATCACCCGGCGGATCCGTCACGAAGGCGTGATGATGGGCATGATCGTTCCCATAGACGAGGTCGAAGCTGCCCAGCGCCAGCTATCGGAACTGCCCGACTACGACACGCAAGATTTCATCAGCGTGGGCGCCGACGAACCATACAGCTGGCGTGATGGCGCGCCGCAGGCGTTGGTCAATGGAAACGGCGAACCGGGGCCGCACATCGTGGTCCTGGATGAAGGACTGAAGTTTAACATCCTGCGCAACCTGCGGCGACGCGGTTGCCAGGTCACCGCGATGCCTCCAAACTCAGGCGTCGAGGACATCCTCTCGGTCAACCCAAACGGCGTGTTGCTCTCGCCGGGCCCGGGCGATCCACAGTTGCGAGAGCTGCAGGTGCAAACCGCGACATCGCTGATAGGCAAGCTGCCGATCATGGGGATTTGCATGGGACATCAGGTGTTGGGCCGCTCATTCGGCGCAGACACGTTCAAGCTCAAGTTCGGTCATCGCGGCGGAAATCATCCTGTGTTGGAGGTTCCCACCGGACGGATCGCGATCACCGCACAGAATCACGGCTACGCCGTCGATCCCGACGGGCTCTCGGCCGATGTCGACGTGACGCACATCAATCTGCACGACCAGACGGTCGAAGGATTAGCGCACCGCACCGAGCCAGTGTTTTCGATTCAATACCACGCAGAGGCGTCACCGGGTCCACTGGACAACGGACACCTCTTCGACCGATTCCTCGACCTGATCGGCGAGGCCCAGGGAGACTGACATGACGCACTCAACCGGCCCGGGCGACGGAGCCGAACCTCAGTACCGATTGGCCACGGCCGACGACGCGGCAGCCATTGCCGACGTGATCCGCGATGTGGTTGAAGGGCCGAATCCGGTCGTCTTCGATCGGCCCTGGAGCGTCGAGGAAGTCTCGATGTGGCGGCGTCGTCTGGGCAACAGCGGCGCAATCTACGTCGCTGTGGAGGGCGACACGCTGATCGGATTCGGTTCGCTCGACTACAACACGCGCGAGCCCGAGACGGCGACGCTGGGCGTCTGGCTGCGTTCGGAGTGGCGACGGCGCGGAATCGGCACAGTGCTCGCGGAGTACCTGCTGTCGCACGCCCGCGAACAGAACTTCGAGCGCGTCGTCGGATCAGTGCCGGACAACAATGAGGCTGCGCTCTCATTCCTCAGCGCCATCGGTGCACTCGCGCCGCTGATCAATCCAGACTCACGATTCGAGCTGCCACTGTGACGGGAACTTCGCTTGACGCTTCGAGGCTGGATGTTGGTCGGCGCCGCTCTGTGCGGGATTGCCGGCATCGCGAGCCTGATGCTCGCGATGTGCTGCATCTTCGACATCATCGGCGGTCAATGCGAGCTGTGGCTGCTGGGACCGTTCGTGCTGTTGCCGTTCGGGCTTGGACTCGGACTCATTGGGCGCGCCTCAGGCCGGCCCGCAGATTGCCAAGAATCGAGATTCCCGCCTGCGCGGGAATGACGGAGGAGTGTTGTGGCTGAGGTGAACGTGAAGAAGCCTGAATCCGTCCTGATCATTGGCAGCGGCCCGATCGTGATCGGCCAGGCGGCCGAGTTCGACTACGCCGGCACGCAGGCATGCAAAGCCATGACTGAAGAGGGCGTGCGTTCGATCCTGGTCAATTCCAACCCGGCCACGATCATGACCGACGAGGGCGTCGCAGACGAGGTCTACATCGAACCATTGACCGTTCCGGTACTCAGGCGAATCATCGAGAGAGAGCGTCCCGAGGGCCTGCTGCCCACGCTCGGCGGACAGGTCGGCCTGAATCTCGCCGTCGATCTGCATGAAGCCGGCGTGCTGGATGAATTCAACGTCCGACTGCTCGGCACGCCGTTGGACGCGATTCGCCGCGCCGAGGATCGCGAGCTGTTTCGCCAGGCCATGCGCGATATCGGCGAACCGACGCCTCCGTCGGCAGTCGTCACAACTGTCGACGAAGCTCGCGATGCATTAGAAGAAATCGGGCTGCCGGTCGCGATTCGCCCCGCATACACGCTCGGCGGCACCGGAGGCGGGTTCGTCCGGACGATGGATGAGTTTGAGCGCGTCGTGCAGACCGGACTGGACGCGTCGCCGATTACGCAGATTCTGATCGAGCGCTCACTGCTGGGCTGGAAAGAGGTCGAGTACGAGGTGATGCGCGACGGCGCCGACACGTGCATCACGATTTGCAACATGGAGAACCTCGACCCGATGGGCGTCCACACGGGCGATTCCATCGTGGTCGCTCCGTCGCAGACGCTGTCCGATAAGGACTATCAGATGTTGCGCTCTGCCTCGCTGAACATCATTCGTTCGCTGGGCATCGAGGGCGGCTGCAACGTCCAGCTCGCGCTGGCGCCGCGACAGGATGTGGTTCCCTGGCCGCCGGAGTCGATGCGCGAAGGCGGCGGCGTTGGCGTCCCGCACGACGAGCCGTTGCCGTACTACGTAATTGAGGTGAACCCGCGCGTCAGCCGATCTTCTGCGCTGGCGTCGAAGGCGACCGGCTATCCAATCGCTCGCGTGGCTGCGAAGATTGCCGCCGGCAAACGACTGGACGAGATCGCCAACCAGGTCACCGGTCGGACGCAGGCGGCATTCGAACCGGCGCTTGACTATTGCGTCGTCAAGATTCCGCGCTGGCCGTTTGACAAGTTCGAGGCCGGCGACCGCGTGCTCGGCACGCAGATGAAAGCCACTGGCGAGGTGATGGCGATCGACCGCACCTTCGAGGCTGCGCTGCAGAAAGCGATCCGCTCGCTGGAAGTTGGTGGTAAGTCGGTGCTGTGGGAGGACTCAGAGGCCGAGGCGGAGCCGGTCAAGGCCGCCGAGACCCCGACCGACATACGCCTCTGGCACCTGCTCGCCGCGGTGCGGTCAGATGTGCCTCTGGACGAGATCGCCCAACGCTCAGGCGTTGATCCCTGGTTCCTGGAACGGCTCGAGACGATCGTGCAGATGGAGCGTCGCTTGCTCGCGGAACCACTGACGCCAACGTTGATGGGTCGCGCCAAGCGGTTGGGCTTTGCCGACGAGCAGATCGCCAACCTGGCTGGCAGCGTCGGTGAACGCATCCGAGAGCAACGTGTTGGATGGGGCATCAAGCCGGTCTACAAGATGGTCGACACTTGCGCGGCCGAGTTTGACGCGGTGACTCCCTATTTCTACTCGACCTATGAAGACGAGAACGAGGCTGAGCCGCAGCAAGGCAATCGCGCTCTCGTGGTTGGGTCGGGCCCGATCCGCATCGGACAGGGCATCGAGTTTGACTACGCGTCTGTCAAAGCCGCGCAAGCGCTGCGCGCTGCCGGTTGGGGCGCGGTGATGGCGAATAGCAATCCCGAGACCGTCTCGACCGACTTTGACACTTCAGATCGCCTGTATTTTGAACCGCTCGACGAAGAGGCCGTCCGCGACATCCTCGAGAACGAGGACGGATCGCAGAACGGCAACGGCGGAGTCTCATCGATCCTCCAGTTCGGTGGGCAGACGGCGATCAATCTCGCTGGCCCGCTGACCAGCGCTGCGCGTCCGATTCTCGGCTCCTCGGCCGATGTCATCGATCTGGCCGAAGACCGTCGGCGATTCGAGCGGTTCCTCGCCGACCTCGGCATTCCCCAACCCCCGGGCACGGCGGTCAGCAATGTCGATGAGGCCGTGCTGGCTGCGGATGCGATTGGCTATCCGGTGCTGGTGCGGCCGTCATACGTCCTCGGCGGACGCGCGATGGAGATCGTGCAGGGCGTCGGTGACTTGGCCCGCTACGTGGTGCAGGCGCAGGCCGCCGCACCCGGCAAGCCGATCTTGATTGACAAGTATCTGGCTGGGATTGAGGTCGAGGTTGATGCGATCTGCGGTGGCCCCGGTGACGATGCTGTGTTGATTCCGGGAATCATGGAGCACATCGAACGCGCTGGCGTGCATTCGGGCGACTCGATGGCTGTCTATCCGGCGCCGAATCTCCGTGCGAGTGAAGTCGCGAAGATCATCGATTACACCCGCGAGATCGGCATCGGACTCGGTGTGACCGGACTGATGAATATCCAGTACGTGATCATGCGCGAGTCGGATGATCATGACGGCGACGTGTTTGTCCTCGAGGTCAATCCACGCGCCAGTCGTACCGTGCCCTTCCTGAGCAAGATCACCGGCGTGCCGATGGTCGAAGTCGCCGTGCGCGCCATGCTGGGCGAGAGGTTGGCCGAACAGGGCTATGCCGGTGGACTCTGGCCGGCGACACCGCTGGTTGCCGTCAAGGCGCCGGTCTTCTCGATGTCGAAGCTGTCTGGAGTTGACACGCACCTGGGGCCGGAAATGAAATCCACCGGCGAGGTCATGGGCGTCGATGTCGACTACGACAAGGCGCTGAGCAAGGCGTTGATCGCGGCCGGTATGGCTGTCCCGGCGAAGGGCAAAGCGCTGCTCAGCATCGCCGACCAGGACAAGCCGGCCGCACTCTCGTTGATTCGAGAATTGGGCGAAGCGGGCTACGAGTTCCATGCCACAATCGGCACGGCGAACCTGATTCGCGGTCTCGGGTATGAGGTCCACGACGCTCCCAAGCGCGAAGTCGGTGGCGATCCTGACGTGATCGACCTGATTCGCTCAGGACAAATCGACATGGTGATCAACACGCCTGAGCAGATCAGCAGCAACATCCGCGATGGTTTCCATATCCGTCGCGCCGCCGCCGAGCAACGGATCCCCTGCTTCACATCCATCGATACGGCGCATCATGCCGTCGGCGCGATGCTTGAAGGTGGCGCGGACTACAACATTGCACCGCTTCCCGACTATACCGGCGGCCGGATTTAGGGAACCGGGGAGTCATTCAGGTGCGTCGCGCCGCTGCCCGGGTGATCGAGACTGAAGAAATCTATCCCGGCACGTTCGTCACCTGGTACGACGCGCCGTCGCTTTCGCAGCATGCGCAACCAGGCCAGTTTGTGATGGTTGATCCCGGCAGCGAGCACGGGACTTTCGATCCGCTGCTACCCCGAGCGTTCTCCTACTACCGATTCCGGTTCGCCTCGGCGAGAGACTCCGAGCGCCAGTTCGCGCTCCTCTACACCGTCATCGGACGCGTCACCGAGCAGATGGCGACCATGCAACCGGGAGATCGAGTCTGGATGACCGGTCCACTCGGGCGCGGCTTCGATGTGCGGCGCAGCGCCTCAAACCTGCTGCTCGTTGGCGGCGGCGTCGGGATCGCGCCGCTGGTGGCATTGGCGGATGCAGAATCTGAGCGGTCGTCGCGTAGCCGCTCAATCGTGCTTTGCTTCGGCGCTCGCAGCGCCGAGGGCGTCTATCCCGCCGAGCTGCTGCCGCCGCAGGTCGAGTACCAGGTCTCGACGGAGGACGGTTCGATGGGCACGCAAGGATTCGTCACGGATCTTTTTGCGGAGTATCTGACCTGGGCCGACCAATCGTTCGCTTGCGGTCCGGTTCCGATGTTCCGTGCCATGTCGCCAATCGTCCGGCGAGACGGGATGAATCGCCCAGTCCAAATCCTGATGGAAACCGAAATGGCCTGCGGAACCGGCATCTGCTACGGCTGCGCCGTCTTCACCAAGCAAGGCGTGAAGCTCTGCTGCAAGGACGGTCCAAGGTTTGAGCTACTCGATGTCTATCCGAATGGCTAGCATTCAGAGATGCGCAAATTGGTGCTGGCCATTGCCGTCTCGCTCGCCTTGCTCGTCGCGCTCACCGACGCGTTGTCGGCGGAGGAACCGGCCCCGGACGCACGCGCTGTCATGCTGCAGCCTGGCGACAACCTCGTCGGCTGGGTTGCCGAGCCGATCGCGGTCGCGGACATCTTCAAAGCGATACCGCAGGCGGCGCTGATCTATCGCTGGGACGCCGACTCGCGGACGTATCAGTACGCGATCCGCGAGATTGGCGGCAATCTCGAAACGCTCCAGCCCGGCATGGCAGCCAAGATACGCATTAGCGGTAGCGAATCGGTCGAGTGGGAGCGTCCGCTGACCCCGGCCAAGTGCATGGTCACACTCTATTCGGGCGTCAACTGGGTCGCCTGGAACGGCCGCGACGAGTGGTCGCTCGATCAGGTCGCGCGGGGCATCGGATCGTCTCTGATCAGTCTCGAGGTACGCGGGATCGCCTATCAGCCCGACAGCGACGTCTCAGAAAAGATCGGGCCGCTCGACGGCGATACCACTATCCGTCGCGGCGACGCACTGCGTGTCACGGTCAACCGAGATCTGCGCTGGCTCCAACCAACCGGCATGATGCTGAAGATCGTCTGGAAAGGCGAGATTTCCGAGTCGGTACGGGAGGAGGTCACCACTGACGTAAAGCGCACTTTCGATTTCTTCGCCGAGGAGTTTGCGATTGAGCCTGACTTCACTGAGACGACCCTGCTGCTGTTTGGCAGCATCGACGCTGCCGTTCAGCACGCGGAGTCAGGAGCGGAACCCAGGCCCCTGTATGCGCCGGATCATCTTCGCAGCACGTTGGAAACCGGCTGGCAGGCTGAAAAACAGCCCTGGGGTTTCTGGGCGTGGGTATGCGGTTGGCAGTCGCAACCTCCAGCAGCCTGCCATGGCCATAGGGCGGCAACTCTGGCTCACGAGTTGTTTCACGTACTGCAAGATCAACTGTCTACACGCCATCCGCATCTGTCACCGACTTGGATGAGCGAAGGGACCGCCACCTGGCTGAACTGGCGGCTGCCACCTGAGTTCGGTCAGGCGTCCTATGAGGATCAGCGTCAATGGACAATCGATCGCGTAGCGCAAACGAGTGAGCCGCTGAAGGCCGGAGAAAACGGCTTCTATCGCTGGGTCTATGACCTCGGCTCTGTAGTAGCCGATCGTTTGGTTGAGGTGAGTGGCGTCGATGCGCTCCTCGACTTCGATCGCCTGTTGTATCCGCAGTCGATCGGCAAGGAACGACGATGGGTGCAGTTGCCTACATGGCACGAGGCGTTTGAGGCCGCGTTCGGCCTCACAGTCGCGGCGTTCTACGACGAGTTCGAGGTCTGGCGCACTACGCTGCCTAAGACCGCGCACCAGAGAGGCAACAACCAGAACGACGTAAAGCTGTCGGGGACACTCCGCCTGAGCGATGGATCCCCGGCGGTTGGATTCATCGCCTTCGCTCAAGAGTATGACGATGCGATTGCGATTGGGCTCGAACGAACTGCCGTTATTGAAGAAGGGGGAGCGTTCACACTCTATGTGGCCGCAAAGACGATCCAACACCTTCGACTCACGCGCGACGGCTGTACGCTCTGGCTCACCAATGATGGCCTGACAATGGCACTGCCTCAGTCAGGTCAGTACCGAGACCTGGACACACGCGACTTGCCCAACTTGAACTTAACGCTGCCCGAGGGCGCGTGCGAGAACGAACTCAGGATTAACGTCAACAAGTTACGCGGTGACGAACGGCAGCTTGAGCTGGACTTAGTCGCTCAGGAAACCGGGTCGAGCACATTGGCGACGCTTGGATCTTCCGGGACGTTCACGGCCTATGCGCCGAACTCAGGCGAGTACAGATTTCGCATAATAGTCGGCGGTTGTCTCCTGTGGTATCACGAAGATGGGCTGGCCGCGTCGATGCAGAGTGGACAACTGCTCTCACTCGGAGAGCAACCTGTGACAATCGATTTTCATGTTTCAGATGACCTATGCAGCCGAACGATCAGCGGTCGATTCTTCAGAGGGGAGGGTAACCCCTCCGGTGATGGTTGGCTGGAGATAACTAGCGGTTATAGGTTTGGTAACGCTGCCTTGGCCGAAAATGGTGAGTTCACCATCGTAGTTCCGGAGTCAGAAGACTACGTGCTCAGTTACTGGACAGGCGATGAAGGATGTTGGGTTCACTACAGCCCTGCGGGCGCCACCATTGACTGGGACCAAGCCACCCCGATCACCGTCGCCGACGAGGATGTGACCGGCATCGAGTTTGTTGTGCCGAACGACCCCTCGATCCTCTGCAACTGAGGCTCTGCGTTACCCTGCCCGCGACTGAGGTGGATATTCGGCTCGGGGGTTTTCATGGCGCGTGAAGGTCGGTTGGTCCTGGATGAGCTGGTGTTTCCCGAAGGTCCTCGCTGGTTTGAGGGCCGGCTCTGGTTCTCCGATATGCATGCCCTTGAGGTCGTTGCTGTCACCCCCGACGGTGAACGCGAGACGATTGTCGAAGTGCCAAATCAGCCCTCCGGGCTTGGCTTCCTTCCCGATGGACGCCTGCTGAGCGTCTCGATGACCGATCGCAAGCTGCTGCGACTCGATCCCGACGGCCTGTACGAGGTCGCCGACATCTCCGACAAGGCGCCTTATCACTGCAACGATATGGTGGTTGACGCCGCCGGCAACGCGTACATCGGCAACTTCGGATTCGACATCACCGACGGCTCCCCGCCGCGTGCGACAATGATTGTCAAGGTCACGACCGATGGTGAATCGTCTATCGTGGCCGATGGCATCCAGTTTCCCAATGGCACGGTGATCACGCCTGATGGCGGCACGCTGATCGTTGGCGAGAGCTGGGGTCAGCGCTTGACCGCCTTCGATGTCGCGGAGGACGGTTCGCTGTCCAACCGGCGAGTCTGGGCCGACCTAGCCAAGAATGGCGTTGGGCCGCCCGACGGCATCTGTCTCGACGCTGATGGCGCGATCTGGGTCGCGGTTCCGACGAATCCTGGGGCATTGGCTCGTGTCGCCGAGGGCGGTGAAGTCCTGGAACGGATTGAGGTGCCGGACATGGGCGTCTACGCCTGCATGCTGGGCGGCGAGGAACGCAAGACGCTGTTCTCGCTTGAAGCGCCGACGTCGAATCCACAGCCGGGTGATCCGCGACTGGGACGCATTCGAGCCTTCGATGTTGAAGTCGGCGGCGCGGGACTGCCATAGGATCCGCGATTGAGGGCATGAACAAGGCCGAATTGCGACGCATGCTCCGGGCGTCTCGGGCATCTCTACCAGAGGAACTTGTTGACGGTTGGTCGACAGCGATCTGTGCTCGACTGAATGCCCTGGAGCGCTGGCGCCAGGCCGGGATCGTGCATTGCTATGTTGGCGCGCTGCCTGGCGAAGTTCGCACTGAGCGCCTAATGCGACGCGCGTTGCGCGATCATAAGCGAGTCATCTGTCCCCGTGTTTGCCCGCACGGCCAGTTGGAGCACCGAGAGGTGACTGAACTGTCCCAGTTGACCGGCTCGGCGTTTGGGCTGCGAGAACCGGATCCTGAGCTGTGCGCTCCAATGGACGCGACGCTGCCGGAGATTCTGGTCGTGCCGGGCGTTGCATTCAGCGCCGACGGGCATCGGCTGGGAATGGGCGGCGGCTACTACGATCGATTCCTCTCACAGACTGGAACTGCCAGAATCGGGCTGGCATTTGAGATGCAGTTGATCGATTCGCTGCCGCGAGCGGATCATGACGAGCCCGTAGATCTGATTGTGACTGAGCTGCGAGTGATCAAGTGTCGATGATCCAGTGGATGCCGCCGCGTCGCGCTGCCGTGTTTCATGCGGTTACGACTCGAGAGGATCTGGTGACGGCCTTTGCCGAGATGTATCCGGCAGTCTGGGACGCTCTGCAGGAGCAAGGCGGAGCGGACTTGGGAGAAGTGGTCGCGGTCTACCACTCGATCGATGAGGATGAGCTGGTGTTGTCGGCGGGGATTGAGTTCCGGGGCGACTTCTCACCTCGGGAACCGTTGGCGCTGCTTGAGCTGGGCGGTTGCGAGGCCGGAATGATTGATCACTTTGGGCCGTATCTGTTTGCCGACTTCCGACAGACACAGGCTCAGTTGGAGGCGGAACTGGACTCGGTAGGTCGCACTCCGAGCGGCGTGGTGGTTGAGCGCTATCTCACGATGCCCGACGCCGAACCGGATCAATCCAAGTGGCATACCGAGATCTGGCTGCCGCTGTCGTAGTCTGCTCCAAACACGGAGTCGCAAGTGGAGGATCGACATGCCCGAGATTGTTCAACTAGCCGCCAGGCGAGTCGCTGTGATGCACGCCAACGCGTCGACCGAGGAGCTGCCGGCCACATTTGCGCGCATCTTCCCGGCGGTCCATGCCGCATTGACGGAGCAGGGTGTGGCCGAGATGGGTCACGTGATCGCCGTCTATCACTCGATGGACGCAAATCAGATGTCGCTTTCGGCGGGCATCGAGATTGGCGACGATATCGAGCTCGCGGAACCGCTGGAGCTGCTTGAGATGCCGGCCTGCGACGCCGTCAAGGCCGACCACTACGGCCCATACGACCAGCTCGCGAAGACGCACGAGTCAATCTGGCCCTTCGTCGAGAAGCTCGGTCGGGCGCCGAGCAGCGGTCCGATCGAGCGCTACATCACCGACCCGGAGGCAGAGCCGGATCAGTCGAAGTGGCACACGGAGATACTGTTGCCGCTGCAGTAGGTCTGGGCGACGCGTGATCGTGACGTCGCCGCCACGCGAACCTTGTTGCGCGTGCAGCGAGATTGCCGAGCTGAACTCGGCAATGACGGAGCGCTGAGTTTGGATACCGGGAGCATGGAGCGGGGGACGGGATTCGAACCCGCGGCCACCTGCTTGGAAGGCAGGAGCTCTACCCCTGAGCTACCCCCGCGTTGGCCTTGTTGAGCGTACCGGATGGAGCGGGGGACGGGATTCACTGGTTAGCGCTTCTGGGGCGCGGCCACCTGCTTGGAAGGCAGGAGCTCTACCCCTGAGCTACCCCCGCTGACTTTGCCTAGCTTAGCGGCCGTCCGCTCGGACTCAACGAGCCCGAGCGGTTGGTGATTTACCGCTCTCTGAGCTGTCGTAACTCCGGATCCTTGCGCAGCTCGCGGTAGGCCTTGCTCTGGATCTGGCGAATTCGCTCTCGAGTTAGTCCGAAACGCTTGCCGACCTCTTCCAGGGTGTGCTCGTCGCCGTCCTGGAGGCCAAAGCGCATGGCTAGCACGGCAGCTTCACGCGGCTCCAGACGCCTGAGCGCTTCGTGCGTCATCCCCGTCAGCGCTCGTTGTAGGACTTCGTCCTCCGGAGAGAGTGCGTCCTCGTCGGCGAGGAAGCGTGTCAGGTCGGAGTCGTCGTCCTCGTCCGACACGCTCTTGTCGAGCGAGGCCGGCGTCATCGAGATGCGCCGCAACGCCCGAACGCGATCCTCAGTCTCGTCCAATTCCATGGCGAGTTCGGCGTCGGTCGGTTGCCCCTGGAACTCTTGCCGCAAGCGGCGCTCCGCACGCTTGAGCTTGTTGATTAGCTCCGAGGTGTGGACCGGTACGCGGATCAGGTTTGCGGTGTCGGCCAACGACCGTGTGACGGACTGTCGAATCCACCACGTCGCGTAGGTCGAGAACTTGTTGCCCTTGCGGTAGTCGAACTTCTCGACTGCACGGAAGAGACCGACGTTGCCCTCCTGGATCAGGTCCAGCAAGTGCAAGCCCTTCTTCTGGTACTTCTTCGAGACCGAGACGACTAGTCGCAGGTTGGAGATGTACATCGTCCGTTCAGCGTCGTAGCCGTCCCACTTGGCCTCGGTCAGTCGTCGTTCGGCTCGCCGGACCAGGCCCTCGTCCTGCGACAGCAGTGCTTCGGCGTCGGCCGGCAGGTCCTCAGGATTGGTGTCCCAGCCCAGCGCGACGGCCGAGCGCCGGTACAGGCGCGGCGTGACGATCGACGAGACGATCGACAGCGCGATCACCAGGTCAGCGACGTACTCCTGTTCCAGTCCGCATTCGGCGCTGAGCCGCGATGCAAACTGCGGTTCGAGTTTGCCATCGACGGCCTCACGGAAGCGTTCGTTCCCGATCAGCTCGTCAAACGACAACGTGTGCAGGTACAGCGTCCTCGCGGCGATCTCGGTGATGCGGTTCAGTTCACCGAGCTGTCGTAGCAGCTCAGCCCAGACCTGCATCGGCTTTGGCGCGTAGCCAAGCTCTTCGACCAGTCCGAGTTCCAGGGCGTCAACCCAACGCGCCCGCTCGATTGCGGCGCCCAGCTCCTGCTCCTGCTCGGCAGTGAGCAGCGGCCGGCGGCCGATCTCGTTGAAGTAGGCGCGCGTGGCGTCGATGTCCGGGTCGGCATCCGGATTGGCAACTCGGCGGCGACGAGACTTGCGCTTGGGCGCCGCAGGTTCGGCTTCGTCCGGATCGCTGGCGAAGCTCCAGGTTGGAGTCAGTTCGCTGAACCGGACAGTTGGCCGCGGAGCGTCGCTCATTCGTCGCCGCCAGGCAGCGGCTACCTGCTTGGTCGGGGCTCGTGTGCCGCCGATGTCGAATCCGTCAAGCGGGATCAGGTTGTCTTTGGTTGCCTCCGATGCGGCGTACCGCTCATCGCTCATCACCTTGCTGTGCTCCTCGATCAGCGTCTCAACGTCAGTGCCATCGTGGTCGAGTCGTTGCTCTAACGTCATCCGATCCCCCTTTCGTTCAGTGCTACCGGCTTCTCTCGCTGCTCCGAGCAGCAAGGTTCCAGCGCGCTCTCCAACAGTACGAAAATGGCTGCGAGTTTGTTCCCGAACCTGCAAGCAACTGCGTCGCGCTGTACGCGAGAAGTGCGCCCGCCGTCACCGACGCGGCGTCAACGTCACATAGTGACAGTCGGGATGTGGCGAAGAGAACGGAGTCTTCGTCAGTCTGCGACCGCGGCGACCCGGTCCGCCGTCTTGTCCTCCGCTTTGCCCGGTGCGTGTCGCACATCGTCGGGCTGCATCGCGCGGGTCCAGGCGGCGAATTCCAGCATGATCCCGTCGGGATCGTAGAAGTAGACGGAGCGCACGAAGACGCCGTGATGATTCTCGCGAGCGATGCCGCGCGCCGAATCGTCGTGGTTCAGAATCGGCGTACAGCGCACGCCGGCTTCAATCAGTTTGTCACGCAGCGCCTCGATCTCGTCCGCGTCGACATTGAAGGCGACGTGGTTCATCGACGCCACCGCGGTCACCAGCTCCGCCGACGGATCGAAGAACGTGTTGGGATCGGGAGACGCAATTCCCGGCGCTGGCTCGGGCGCATTGGGGAAGTTGAAGAAGGCCAGACAGTCGCCGTTGCCGATGTCGAAAAAGAAGTGCTGTCCCATGTCGCCAGGCAGCTCAATGGTCTTGACGAGCGGGAATCCGAGCACGCCGGAGTAGAAGTCGACCGTGCGCTGCATGTCATGACAGACGAGAGCCAGGTGATTGATCCCGGAGACGTTGAAGTTACCGACCCGCGTCTTGGCCGACTGCTCATTCGTGTTGGTCATGTGTCCTGCTCCTCGTCGGTTGTGGGAATCTCAGGATACGCCCCTGACCGCGTCTCGTGGAGGCGTTCGGCGGCTAGACGAATTCTGCTGTTTCAGGTTTTCAGCCAACTTTTTTTCTGGGGCGCCAACCACAGGGATATGGGCACGATTTTCAGCGTATTGCTGAAGATCGTTGGTTTGAGGACTCTCAGATGTTTCAGCTTTTTTCAGCTTTTTCAGGTGTGTAGAGCTTCAACATCGTTCTGGTTTGTTCGATTCTGTTCGGATTTCTTCGAGTCCGAGCCAGCGCGCGCGCGCCGAGTTGGGAGGCACTGGCAGCACAGATGGGGTATGGGCCAATTGGTTGGGTGGGACATGACAGATGGAGCGGTCTGGACGACTGGCGGACAGTTTGCGGCGGACAGATTGCGGCGGACAGTTTCCGGGCGGGCGAACTGAGGCGGAAGTCCAGTTTTTTTGGGGGAGATCATGCAATCCGAGTGGACAATTTTGGGAGATATCGTGGCGCTTTTCTCGGTTTGAGGCGAAGATTCGAGCGGAAACAGTTCGAGAATGGTCAATTCGCGACTCTGAGGAGCGAAGGCGCTCATGAGGGTGTCCGTTCGGCGCAAGCTCTTTGATAGGACAAACGTACTCAGTATTGCTGAGGCGGTCAATAGGATGGACCGGTAGTGGGCTGAGGCAAGGGACGGGGCCGCATTGTGAACGCTCGCGGGCTGGAGGCCATTTCTATCGACTGGATTACTTGCGATATCAAAATCATCTATCGTGATTACCGCTAACTATTGACGATACCCGCATCATCCGTACCTTAATCAAACGTTCACAAAGGATACTCACCAACGGCTCCCACGATCGTCGTGCGAAGCCTGTCATAACCACTCATAACCACCATGCGGCAGAGAGACCGCGAGCAGGGACTGAGCACTCCGATGACCCAGACCACCGAAATCAGTACTCCAGACGGCGTTGAAGTCGTCGGAGCCATACAGGACGGCTTCGACGCGATTCTGACCGAGGACGCGTTGGCATTTGTCGCGGGTCTGCACCGGAAGTTCAACGCCCGCCGGCAGGAACTGCTGGAGCGCCGCATGGTGCGCCAGGCCGAGTTTGACCAGGGCGCGCTGCCCGACTTCCTCTCTGACACCGAGGAAGTCCGCTTCGGCTCCTGGCAGGTCGCACCGACACCTGAAGACCTGCAACAGCGCTGGGCCGAAATCACCGGCCCGGTCGACCGCAAGATGATGATCGGCGCACTCAACTCGGGCGCCGATGCATTCATGGCCGACTTCGAAGACTCCTTGTCGCCGACCTGGGACAATGTCGTCAATGGGCAGATCAACGCCCGCGACGCTGTTCGCCGGGAAATCACATTTGAGAATCCCGATGGCTCGGTGCGCACGCTCAACGAGCAGATCGCCACGCTGTTGATTCGGCCGCGGGGCTGGCACCTGGACGAGAAGCACGTGCTGGTCGACGGCGAACCGGTCGCCGCCTCGCTGTTCGACTTCGGCATGTACATGTTCCACAACGCCGCTGAGCGCGTCGCTCGTGGGACCGGCCCCTACTTCTATCTGCCCAAACTGGAATCGCATCTGGAAGCGCGCCTCTGGAATGACGCCTTCGTCAAGGCCCAGAACGACCTTGGCGTGCCCCAGGGCAGCATTCGCGCGACGGTGCTGATCGAGACGCTGCCGGCAGCATTCGAGATGGAAGAAATCCTCTACGAGCTGCGCGATCACTCCGCCGGACTCAACGCCGGTCGCTGGGACTACATCTTCTCGGCGGTCAAGCGCTTCAAGTCGCAGCCGACCTTCACCCTGCCCGATCGCGTCCAGGTGACCATGACGACACCGTTCATGCGCGCCTACACCGAACTCCTCGTGCGCACCTGTCACAAGCGCGGCGCACACGCGATGGGCGGCATGGCGGCGTTTATCCCTTCTCGGCGCGACCCTGAGATCAACGAGATCGCTCTGACCGGCGTACGCGCCGACAAGGAGCGCGAGTCGACCGACGGCTTCGACGGCACCTGGGTCGCGCATCCCGACCTGGTGAACGTCGCCCGTGACATCTTCGAAACCAATCTCAACGGCGCCCGCAACCAACGCGAGCGGATGCGCGAGGACGTGAGCGTTGCCGCCGGCGACCTTGTTTCACTCGATCAGTCCGGCGGTTCGGTTTCGGAAGCCGGATTGCGACTGAACATCTCTGTTGCGTTGCAGTACATCAATAGCTGGCTCAACGGAGTCGGCGCGGCTGCGATCAACAACCTCATGGAAGACGCAGCGACGGCGGAGATCTCCCGCGGGCAGCTCTGGCAGTGGATTCAACACAATGCCGAGCTCGACGACGGCCGCTCGATCACGTCGGACCTGTACGAAACGCTGCGCGACGAGGAACTGGCCTCGCTGGGCGGCTCAGAAGCATCCCGCTTTGGCGACGCGGTTGAGATTCTCGATCAACTCGTACTAACCGAGGAGTTCCCTGAGTTCCTCACGTTGCCCGCCTACGAATACCTCGACTAGACCATCCGGCTAGACCAAGAGGCGATAACAGGTCAAAGTAAGCGAGCACCCAACCACAGGCATAACGGCTAGACCAAGCCGCTGAGAGACGTGAACCGACGCCAAGGTTCGGCCACGTACAGCCACGGAGGATCCCTGATGACGACGAACGGCACGAACGGGACGGGTAACCCCCAGGACAGCGCCGCCGCCGCACTCGAACACGAGTGGGCGACGAACCCGCGCTGGGCGGGAGTACAGCGGAACTATACGGCCGCCGACGTACTCAAGCTGCGCCCCTCGCTGCTGCCCGAATCGGCCCTCGCCCGCAATGGGGCCGACCGACTCTGGAAGGCAATGCAGGACACCGACTTCGTTCGCACGTTTGGCGCTGTCACTGGCGCGCAGGCCGTGCAGATGGCCAAGGCTGGACTACAGGCCATCTACGTCTCCGGCTGGCAGGTCGCTGCCGACGCCAACACGTCGGGTCACACCTATCCCGACCAGTCGCTCTACCCGGTCAACAGCGTCCCCTCGCTGGTCAAGCGCCTCAACAACGCGCTGATGCGCGCCGACCAGGTCGACCGACTCGAGGGTCGCGCCAGCGTTGACTACTACCTGCCGGTCGTGGCCGACGCCGAAGCCGGTTTCGGCGGCCCGATCCACGCCTTCGAGCTGATGCGCAACATGATCGAGGCCGGCGCCGGTGGGGTCCACTACGAGGACCAGCTCGCAGCTGAGAAGAAGTGCGGCCACATGGGCGGCAAGGTGCTCGTCCCCACGGCCCAGCACGTTCGCACGCTGCAGGCGGCTCGCCTGGCAGCCGACGTGATGGACGTTCCCACCATCTTGATGGCGCGAACCGACGCCCTCTCGGCGACGTTGATGACGACCGACATTGACGAGCGCGACCGCGAGTTCACCACTGGCGAACGCACAGCCGAGGGTTACTTCTCGGTCACCGGCGGGATCGACTCCGCGATCGCTCGTGGACTCGCCTTTGCTCCGCACGCTGACCTGATCTGGTGTGAGACCTCGGTGCCGGACATCGGCGAGGCCCGTGACTTCGCGCAGGCGGTGCAAGCCGAGTACCCGGGCAAGATGCTGGCTTACAACTGCTCACCCTCCTTCAACTGGAAGCGCCATCTCGACGACTCGACCATCGCGAACTTCCAGGAACAGTTGGCCGACATGGGCTACAGCTTCCAGTTCATCACGCTGGCCGGCTGGCACGGGATTAACTACCACACCTTCAATCTCGCCAGCGGCTACCGCGACCGCGGCATGGCCGCCTACGTCGAGCTGCAGGAAGGTGAGTTCGAGGCTGAGGCCTATGGTTACACTGCGACCAAGCACCAGCGCGAAGCGGGTACATCCTACTTCGACGAGGTCCTGCTCACGGTCACCGGTGGAGACGCCGCAACAACGGCGTTGAGCGGCTCGACCGAGGCCGCCCAGTTCACCGAGGAAGCCGTCGCCGCGCACTAGTCCCGATGACCCAGCAACGCAATCACGAAGCCCCGCTCCGGCGGGGCTTCGTCGTCACAGTGGTGTGATTCGACATGCCTGAAATCCCGTATCGCGGTGTCACTGGCAATGACGTGACCGTGGAAGAGTTGTGGGCTCATGGCCTCAGCATCGACGATGCCGATGACGTCTGGGAGGGCCCGGCAAAATACTTCAATCAGGTAGCGCGGGAGCAGGTTGACGTTGCTGGCATCCTCAGACGCCAGCCATCTCGTGTGGTAATGATTGGCCCCGATCGGACTGGCCGGATGCTTACCTTCATCCTTGAAGCACCTGGAGAGGACTCAGTTGCGCATGTGGTCACCGGTTGGCCGTCAGACCGTGACGAGAAAGTGCGCTACCAACGGCCAGGAGGTAGGATGAGGCAACGATGACCGATTCTCAATCTCGCAGCCGTCTGCACATCATGAGTCCACCGATCTCCGAAGCGGAAGAGATTCCCTACGATCCCGCCAAGAAGGGTCCTGGGATCTTGCGTCTTGAGATCGAGTTCGAGCGGGACGAGATCAACCGACTCAAGGCGAGACATCCTCGCGGACCGCTTATTCGCTTTATCAAACAGGCTGCGCTCGAAGCCGCCGACGCCCAGGCCGCCCGCCAGTCCCAACCACCAATCGAGGCCGCCGACTGAGTCGAACCAACCTTCCGCTACCCTGCCGCCGATGCAACGCTTCGACAGGATTGTCCGATGCCTCACCGCCCCGAGTGAGATGAGATCGTGCCCGCGTCTGCTGATATCGCTCCTAGCGCTCGGTGCGATCGTCGTCACGATTCTGATCGCGACAACCACTGCCCAAGCCGCCGATGCGGACACCGAGACCATTGAACTTGAACCGGGCAACAACTTCGTCGGCTGGGTGGCCGAACCGATCGCCGTCGCCGACATCTTCGAGCAAGTCCCCGATGCCAAGCTGATTTACACATGGAGCGCCGACTCGAGCAGCTGGCGGTATGCGATCAGTGGAGTGGGCGGCAGCCTCGATACGCTCGATTCCGGTATGGCCGCGGTGATTTGGATCAGCGGAAGCGATCCCGTCGAATGGGAGCGTCCGCTGACGCCAGCGAAAGGTATGGTCACGCTCTACTCGGGCGAGAACTGGGTCACTTGGAATGGCCGCGACGAGTGGCCGCTCGACCAGGTCGCACGCGGCATCGGCAAGTCTCTCGTCAGCATTGAGGTGCGAGGCCTTGCCTACCAACCAAACAGCAACATCGCAGACGCGATCCGCCCGCTCAACGGAGACACCAAAATCCATCGCGGCGACGCCCTCCGAGTCACCGTCAACCGAGACCTCCGCTGGCTCCAACCGACCGGGATGATGCCAAACATCGTATGGGTTGGGGATATCTCCGAGTCGGTACGGGAAGAGATCACCGCCGACATTCGACGCGTCGTTGACCTCTTCGCCGAAGAGTTCGCTGTCGAGACCGATTTCTCCGATACAACCGTGATGCTGTATAACGGCATCGATGCCGCCGTCGAACATGAGGGATCAATGGCGGAACCTTCGTTTGGCTATTCTCCGGACTGGCTTCGGGGCACGTTGCTATCGGGCCGGACTGGGCAAGCTCGGCCCTGGGGGTTCTTCATGTCTGCGTGTGGTTGGCTGACACCAAGTCCGCAGCCCTGTCACGGTCAGACGACCGAGACTATCGCTCATGAATGGTTCCATGTGTTCCAAATTCACTTGTCTGGAGGGCAAGATGTGCAGGTGTCACCGGTGTGGATGAATGAGGGAAGTGCTACTTGGGCGGAGTGGCAGTTGCCGAACGACTTGCGCAATAATTCCTCTGAGGGCGCACGTCGATGGAGGCTCGATCGAGTCATTCAAACAACTGAGCCACTTGAAAGTGCAGAAGATGGGTACTACGGATGGGAGTATGACCTTGGTTCACTGGCCGCCGATCGTTTAGTCGAACGAAGCGGTGCCGATGCGCTCCTTGAATACAGTCGCCAGGTGTATCCGCAGCTGTTCGGCCAGGAGCGGCGTTGGATCCAGAGGTCTACATGGCAAGCAGCGTTCGAGGCTGCATTTGGACTCACAGCGGCCGCATTCTATCAAGAGTTTGAGGCGTGGCGTAAGACACTGCCGGAGCCTACAAAGCGGAAGAACTACGATCCCAACGATGTGATACTCACGGGGACACTGCACCATAGTGACAGCTCCCCGGCCACTGGATTCATCGTCATCGCTGAAGAGTATGAAGGGGAAATCACTGTCGGGGTCGAGCGATCCACGATCGTCGACGAAGAAGGAACGTTCACGCTCTTTCTGGCGCCAGAGACGATACAGCGGATCAGACTGAAGCGAGCTGGCTGCCAGCTGTGGCTCACCGACGATGGCCTGACAGTTGCACGGCTACAACCCGGGGAACATCTCGACCTCGACACTCGCAATCTAACTCCGTTGCACTTAACGTTGCCTGAAGGCACCTGCGAGAACGAGCTTCGCGCCCGCGCCATCAGCCTCCGCAACGACGAGCGCCCAGTTCAAGTCTTGCTGATCGACTCGGAAACCTACGAATGGACGCCGACGCGGCGAGGGTCGCCTGGGACGCTTATAGGTTTTGCGCCAAAACCAGGCAAGTACCGCGTTTGGATCAGACTCGCTAACTGTGGCCTGTGGTACTCCGAAGGCGGATTAGTCGCTTCAAGGCAAGACGGCGATGTGTTTGAGTTGTCCGATCAACCGGTCTCAATCGAGTTCCGTATTCCTCACGACCTTTGTGTGCACCAAATCAGCGGGCGGCTGCTCTACGAAGACGGTACTGCTGTCGAAGGAGTTTGGTTGACCGCTTATGACGGAGGCGCCCAGAGCAGTGGCCAAACATCGGCGTTTGGGGACTTCATGATCACCGTTCCCGTTTCAGGCGACTATGGACTCCATATTGCGACGAGTGTTGCAGACTGTTACGTCACATATTCTACTGCAGGAGCCACTACGGAGGGGCGGCAGGCCACGCCAATCACCGTTGCCGACGAGGACGTGACCGGGATCCAGTTCGTCGTCCCTGATGACCCTGCCAGCCTCTGTCGCTGAATGGGCTAGAGCACGTCTCGTCCGCGCTCGCCGGTTCGGACTCGGACAGCTTCCTCGACGTCGGTGACGAAGATTTTGCCGTCTCCGGTTCGGTCGGATCGGGCGCCATCGATGATGGCATCGATGGCTGGCTCGACGTTGAAGTCCGAGATGACCGTAATGATCTTGACCTTGGGAATCATGTCGACGGTGTAGAACTGTCCACCGCGTCCGGCCTGGACCACGCCCCCCTGGTAGCCGTGTCCGGCAACCCGCTCGACGTGGAGGCCGGTGATGCCCGCCTCAATCAGCTTGCGCTTGACTGGTTCCAGCGACTCGGGCCGGACGATTGCTTCGATCTTTTTCATGACAGCAACCTCTTCAGCGCTTCAGTTCCTGAGGGGATTTGCTCATCGATCGCATCGCTGGCATCCCAGCCGAAGCCGATCTCGTCGTACTCGTAGGCCGGTTCGTTATGCGTACTGCGGTCGAGTCCGATCATTTCGTCGGCCTCTTTAACGCGGAGCGGCATGAATTTCTGGACGACCCAGAAGATCGCTGCCGAGAGCACGAACGACCAGGCGAGCGCCGCGACAATGCCGACGATCTGCTTCCAGAGCAGGTCGGCGCTGCCGCCAATCAAGCCGTCCACGCCGCCAATCTCGCTCACGGCAAAGATGCCGGTAGCGAACGCGCCCCAGATGCCGCCGACGCCGTGGACGGCAAAGACGTCCAGCGTGTCATCCATGTCGCGCCAGTTGTGCAGCGCGCGGATGGCGAAGAATCCCAGGATCGACGCCACGACACCGATACAGAGCGCGGGGAAGAAGTTGAGGTAGCCATCGCTCGCCGGCCATTGACCGACGAATCCGGCCGCAGGCGTGATCGCGACGAGTCCGGCGACCGCGCCGGTTGCTGCGCCGATGATCGAAGGGTGACCGGTGTAGCGCCAGGACAGGTAGGTCCAGGCGACCAGACCACCGGCAGCGGAGATTTGTGTCTGGACGAAGGCGTTGATTGCTCCGCCGTCGGCGGCCAGCGCAGAGCCCGCGTTGAAGCCGAACCAACCGAACCAGAGCAATCCCGCGCCGATCACGACCTTGGACACGTCGTGCGGTCGCGTCTCGGCGACCGAGTCGCGGCGTCGTCCAACAAACAGCGCGCCGGCCAATGCCGCAGCGCCTGCGTTGATGTGAACCACGGTGCCGCCGGCGAAGTCAGCCGCGCCGAGATCGAGCAGCCAGCCGCCTTCGGCCCAGACCCAGTGACAGAGCGGGGCGTAGACAATCGTGATCCAGGCAACAGTGAAGACGAGCAGCGCCTTGAACGAGATGCGCTCGACGAACGCGCCGGTGATCAGGGCCGGCGTGATAATCGCAAACATCAATTGGAAGGCCATGAAGAGCAGATCGTCGCCTTCGAGACCACGTAGGCCGAAGACGGTGAGGTTACCGACGAAGCCGCCGATGTCGGTGCCAAAGGCGAGCGAGTAGCCCCACAACACCCAGACGACCGTGGCCACCCCGATCATCACGAACGACTGCATGATCGTCGCGGCGGCTGACTTGGTGCGAACCAGGCCCGAGTAGAAGAATGCGAGGCCCGGTGTCATCAGCAGCACTAACGCCGCCGACGTCAACAGCCAGGCAGTATTTCCAGAATCCATGCGCAACTCCCCGTTCCGGGCGCTGTTGACATCGGCAGACTAGATCAACCGAAACGCACCCGTCCGCAGTACCAGTCCGTGTAGTGTCGCCGAGCGGCTCGGGCCACTGGTTACGGATAGATGAATTCGAGCGCGGAATCGGTGATAGCCTCGAGCAAATGGTTGACTCCGACGCGCTCCCGTTATCTGGTGAAGTCGCCCTGGTGACCGGGGCGTCGCGTGGGATTGGCCGAGCCATTGCCCTGGAGCTGGCATCGCAGGGCGCAGACGTTGGCGTGAATTACACGGCGTCGTCCAGTGCGGCAGAAGACGTGGCGGAGCAGATTCGCGGCCTGGGCCGTCAGGCGCTTGTGGTACGGGCCGACATCTCCGACGGAGACGCCGTCTCAGCCATGACCAAAGCGGTCACAGGCGAACTGGGAGCTCCGACGATTCTGATCAACAACGCCGGGATCACTCGCGACATGCTGGCGATGCGGATGAAGTCGGCCGATTGGGAAGCAGTCGTCGGGACAAACCTGACCGGTTCGTTTCTCACCACGCAGTCGGTGCTGAGGGGCATGCTGCGGGCTCGAAAGGGCCGGATCATCACGATTGGATCGGTGATCGGTACGGTCGGCAATGCTGGTCAGGCGAACTATGCCGCAGCCAAGGCCGGACTGGCCGGGATGACACGCTCGTTGGCGCACGAGCTTGGCTCCCGCGGGATCACCGTCAATCTGGTCGCGCCAGGATTCATCCAGACCGACATCACTGCCGACCTCTCGGATGAAGTGATCGGCAATGTCATACAACGGATCCCGTTGGAGCGCCTGGGCGATCCAGCGGACGTCGCGCCGCTGATCGCCTTTTTGGCCGGACCAGGCGGCGCCTACATCACTGGACAGATCATCCATGTCGACGGCGGCATGGTGATGGGATGAGTGATGGGATGACATATCCGTTCGCTTCCGGTGAACGTATTGTTCGCTGAATCGCACAGTGCGATACCCAATCCGACATGGAAGCGGCAAGAGTCGGTAGAATTAGTCATCACCCACCAACACAGCGTCGATGGACCGACGCCGTTGGTCGGCAGGAGCCGAGATGGAAACGCTCACCGAACCAG
Source organism: Dehalococcoidia bacterium (assembly GCA_965232875.1). GTDB lineage: Bacteria > Chloroflexota > Dehalococcoidia > Bin125 > Bin125 > Bin125. Next base: position 2,169,154 of record OZ247431.1, read on the forward strand.
AAGAAGCTGCCGATGATCCGCCAAGCGGCGAACATCCGGCGCTGACGGACGACGAGTACGCGCTGCTCTTCCCCGGACAGGGATCGCAGTCGGTCGGCATGGCAGGCAAGGTGCTGCGCGTCTACCCCAATGCCGAGCAGTGGTTCGAGCGTGCCAACGAGGTCCTCGACTATGACCTGTTGCATCTGATCGAGCACGGCCCGACGGATCAGCTCAACCAAACCACGCATTCACAACCGGCGATCTTCGTCGCCTCGGTCGCCTGGCTTGAGGCGCTGCGCGACAAGTGGGAGCGGGCGGGACGAACACTCTCGCCAACGGTCGTGTCCGGACACAGCATGGGTCAGATCACCGCGATGCTCGCAGCGCGCGCCGTCGACTTCGACGAAGCGTTGCAACTCGTGCGCCGTCGCGCCGAAGTGATGCACGCCGCCGACAACCTGCGGCCGGGCGGCATGGCGTCGATCATCGGTCTGCGCGACCGCGTCCTGCGGCGGCTGGTCGGGGAAGCCTCGCACGAGGGCACGCTCGTGGTCGCGAACGACAACTGCCCGGGACAGACGGTGGTCTCGGGCGACGAAGCACCTCTGCGCAAAATCATGCGACTGGCGGACGAGCAAGGCGCGCGCCGTGTGGTTCGACTGCCCATCTCGATCGCCTCCCACTCGCCCTTGATGTCCGATGCCCAAGCGCATTTCTCGGAAGCCGTGCACGCGATCCAATGGCGCGATCCGGTCGTTCCAGTGGTGAGCAACATTAGCGGCGGATTGCTACAGACGAAGGATCAGATGGCGCAAGAGCTCTCGGAAGCGCTGACCGCACCCGTGCAGTGGCAGCAGGCCGTGAAGACGATGGCCGCGCAGGGCTCAACCCTGTTTGTCGAAGCGGGCCCCGGCGACGTGCTCTCCAAGCTGGTCCGGCGCATTTCTCGCACGTCCTGGACGTTCCCGCTGTCCGACGACGACAATGGCCTGTCGCAGCGCGATTACCCGGACAAGAGCGACGGGATCCCCAAGTAGTGGCCTCGAATTCGTCCAATTCACCACGCCGTGTCGTGATCACGGGCGTTGGAGCCGTCACACCTGTCGGCAATGACATGCCGACCACGTGGCGCAATCTGCTCGGCGGCCAGAGCGGCGTCGGCCGGATCCAAAGATTCGACCCCGAAGCCTGGGGAGTCAAGACTCCAATCGCCGCAGAGGTGAGGGACTTCGACGCGGAGTCGGTTCTGCCGGACGTCAAGGCGTTGCGGCACATGGATTTGAACACTCAGTACGGCATGGCTTCGGGACTTGAGGCCTTGGCCGATTCCGGTCTCGAGATCACGGAAGACAATCAACATCGCGTTGGAATCATCTTTGGCTCGGGCGGCGGCGGGATGGAACTGGTCACGCGCTGGCAGGACACCCTGGTGCAACGCGGCGCGCGACGAGTTTCGCCGTTTGCCATGCCCAACCTGATTGCCGATGCCGCGTCCGGTCACCTCTCGATCGCCACTGGCGCGACGGGTCCGAACTACTCGCCGACCTCGGCCTGCGCGACGGGCGCCAATGCCGTCGCCGATGGGATGCTGCACATCCAGTCGGGCCGCGCCGATGCGCTGTTGGTCGGTGGCTCGGAAGCGATCATTCTGCCGCTGTTCCACATCTGCTTTGAGCGAATGGGGGTGCTTGCGACGCCGGCCGAGCCGTTGACAGCCTCTTGCGCTCCGTACGACCTGCATCGCAACGGGTTCGTTCCCGGCGAAGGCGCGGCGGCGATGATGATCGAGGATCTGGACCACGCGCTCGAGCGCGGCGCACCCATTTATGCCGAAGTGGTCGGTGGTGGATCGGCGAATGACGCGCATGACATCGCGCAACCCGAGTCTCACGGCCGTGGCTTGATGGTTTGCGTGCAACAGGCGATGTCAGAGTCTGGCATCGACCCTGAGAGCGTCGGTTATGTTTCGACGCATGGCACAGCGACGAAGCTGGGAGACCTGGTCGAAGTGACGGCCCTGAAGCGGATGTTCGGAGCGCACGCAGACGATCTGTCGCTCTCCTCGATCAAGCCGGCCACGGGTCACATGATGGGCGCATCGGGGGCGCTGGAAGTGATCGTCTCAGCGATGGTGTTGAAATACGGCGTTGCACCGCCGACTCTCAATTACGAAACCCCCGATCCCGAGTTGGACATTGATGTGATTCCCAACGAGGCGCGCGAACTCGACATCGAGGCTGCGCTGTCGTTCTCCGTCGGTCTGGGCGGCCACAATGCCGCCGTGTTGTTGAGGCGTTTTGACGAGTGAGTTCCAGCAACCGACAAACTCAGCGTCCGCCTGAAGAGCGCATCGTGATCACGGGAATCGGTCCGGTGACACCGATCGGCGTGGGCGTCGACGCGTTCTGGGAATCGCTGACACTGGGTCGTTCAGGCGCGCGTCGCGTGCCTGAGCTGGTTGAAGCCAGGCTCAAGGTCCAGATCGCGGCCGATATCCCGGAGTTCAACGCGTCTGACTACATGGAGAACAAATCGGCGCGACGGATGGCGCGATTCGCGCAGTTGGGCGTGGCGGCGGCCCGGCTGGCTGTCGAGGATGCCGGTCTTGACCTGGAGGCGCACGATCCAGAGCGCATCGCGGCGGTGATCAACACCGGCGGCGGAGGCGTGACGACCATCTCGCAACAGACGGAAGTGCTCAACAGCAAGGGTCCCGGACGTGTGTCGGCGATGTTCGTGCCGATGATGGCCGGCAACATGGCGTCCTGCCAGGTCTCGATCGAGCTGGGACTCCGAGGGCCGGCGCTGACGTCACTGGCGGCTTGCGCCGCGAGCATCTACGCATTTATCGACAGCCGACAGGTATTGCTCGGTGGCGAGGCCGATATCGCGTTGACCGGCGGGACTGAGTCCAATGTCTCAGCGCTGGGCATCTCCGGACTGGCGAACATGCAGGCGCTTTCGCGCCGCAACGAGGATCCTGAGGCGGCTTCTCGCCCCTTCGACGCCGACCGGGACGGCTTCGTCTTTGGTGAGGGCGCTGTCGTGTGCGTCACCGAGTCGCTGGCTAGCGCTCGCGCCCGTGATGCTCGCATCTATGCCGAGGTGCTTGGCGGCGGGCGGACAGCCGACGCGTACCACATCACGGCTCCCGATCCGGACGGCGACGGGGCTGCTCGGGCGATGGCGACGGCCTTGCGAAACTCGGAACTCAATCCTGAGGAGATCGGCTACATCTGCGCCCACGGCACGTCGACGCCGCTCAATGATGCGATTGAGACACGCGCAATCCGAACCGTGTTCCGCGCACACGCCGACGACCTGGCGGTCTCCTCGGTGAAGTCCATGACCGGACACCTGATGGGTGCGGCCGGTGCGCTTTCGGGCGCGGCAACAGCCCTGGCGCTCTACCACGGCGTGTTGCCGCCTACGATCAATCTGGAAACGTCGGATCCTGACTGCGACCTAGATTATGTCCCCAATGAAGCCCGCGACTGCGAGTTTTCTGCTGCGCTGGTCAATGGCTTCGGCTTTGGCGGGCAGAACGGTGTCGTGGCACTCTCACGGTTTGCGAACTGACCGCTACCCTCTCCCCCATATCCGGCAGACATCTGACAGCCCACCGATTCGCTAGATGGGAGCCGCCACATGTCCAATGACAACAGCCTGCAAGCTCGTGTATGCCAGCTCGTAGCCGATCAGCTGCGTCAGCCGCTGGAACAGGTGACTGCGGAAGCTCACCTGATCGACGATCTCGAAGCAGACTCGCTCGACATTGTCGATCTGACCATTGCGGTGGAGGAAGAGTTCTCGACTGACGAGATTCAGCTCGAGATCCCCGAGGAAGATGCGGCGGACATTCGGACCGTGCAACACCTGCTCGATTACCTCTCGAATGCCGGGATCGCGTAACCATGACGCTGCGTCGCATCACCGCCAGCGTGGGCGGCGCGCTCAGCCCGACAAACTCCAGCCTCGCCTCGGAGGCGATCCGCCTGCCGGCCGGTCAACGCGCGCTCAATCGGCAGACCACTGGTCCAACGGCACTGATCATTGCCGAAGGTGAGGTGGCAGTCGGCACGCTTGACGACAACGCCACGCTCAAGGCGGGAGAAGGTGTGTTGCTCGAGGGCGACGCCCCGTACTCGCTGATCGCGGAGGAGGATTCTCTGGCGTTGCTGTTCTCGGTGCCGACGTCGACTTGAAACAATCATCTCCAAGGTTCCGTCATTCCCGCGCTCCGACGCGGGAATCTCGCCGCATCTTCACCACTGCTCTGTTTCCGGCGTTCCCTCTCGTGACGCCTCAATCGCTCAGCTAGACGCTGACCTTCGTACTGCGCACTACGAGATACCCGCGTCGGAGCGCGGGTATGACGGAGACTGGATCCACGCCCGTGAAGCGTCTAGCCCACTGCGAGGACTTTCTCGGGTTGCCAGGTGGCGGCGCTGAGTTCGTCTCTGCGGAGCACGGCTGCGACATGATTGTCGGCGTTGATGGCGAGTGCCTTGTCCCAACCATCGACCGGGGCGTGTCGGATCTTCTGTCCCCGTTTGATTCTCTGGAGCTGTTCTCCATGTAGATGGAAATGCGGCCAGTCGGGAAACAGGTCGGCGGGCGAGATTGCGAGCGCCCAGACGTCGCCGTCGTCGGCAGCGGCCTGAAGCTCCTCCGGCGTGTGACCGTCGGCCGCGGACTGGTCGCCGATTTCGGTGCGGCGCATTTCGGTGACATGCGCACCGCAGCCGAGGGCTTCGCCCAGGTCGCGTGCGATGGCTCTGACGTACGTTCCCGTGCTGACCGACATGGCAAGCGTGACAAATGGGAGTTGGATCGCGGTGGTCGTCAGCTCATGCACGGTGACGGCGCGTGGATCGATTTCGACGTACTCTCCGGCGCGGGCAGAGCGATATGCGGCGACGCCGTCGCGCTTGATGGCGCTGTACTGAGGCGGTATCTGTTCGATTTCTCCCCGAAACTGTTCGAGCGCCGCGTTGATCTGCTCTGCGCTTAGCGGCGGGACCACTGACTCGGCGATGACTTGCCCCTCGCTATCGTCCGTGTCGGTCGCTTTGCCCAGGAGGATCGTCGCCTCGTAGCACTTGCGGTAGGGAGTCAGATACTCGTTCAAGCGTGTCGCGGCGCCGACGAAGATTGGCAGTAAGCCACTGGCCAGGGGATCGAGGGTGCCTCCATGACCGACTCGGCGCAGGCCAGTCCAACGGCGGACATCTCGCACGATGTCGTGTGATGTTGGACCCTTGGGTTTGTCGACCAGGAAGACTGCTCCGGGGTGATGCCGTTCTCGGCGTCGGCGGGTCACGAGGCGCCCAATGAGCGGATCCGCTCCTGGACCTCGGCCGCTCCTGCGATACGCAAGTCGAGCTCAAATGTGGGCCAGGGGACTCGCTTCATGTGCAAACGGCGACGAATCGTGCGATGAATGAACGGCGCGGCGTTGCTCAGGGCTTCGACCGCCGCCGTCGCTGCCTCGGCCTGTTCGGCTTCCGTGCTGTTGGGAGACGACAACGCCGACACCATCACGGTCGCGTTGCGCAGATCGCGCGAAGCTCGCACCTCGGTCACGCTGAGCAGCGCCAGATCGACTCGCGGATCCTTGAGTTCGCGTGCTACGACTTCGGCGATCGTATCGCGTAGAAGATCGTTGACGCGTTCCATGCGGTCAACGCCGCCGCCGTCTCGCGTGGCGGCGTAGGGGCGATTGTTGCGTGCCATGGTCTGAGTCACGCCTAGCGGGTCACGTTGCGGATCTCGCCATCCTTGACGATCCGCGACTGGGTCTCGATGTGGAAGAACTCAAGCTGATCGCCAGCCTGGAATCTGTCGTAGCGCAACAGTGCCACACCGAATTCCTGTCCCGCGTCGACCTCCGGCACGACATCCTGGAAGCGGCGCAAGCTGGAGATGTTGGACTCGGCGATCTGCTCGCCGTTGCGGTAGACATGCACCTGCGCATCGTTGCGGATGGATCCGTCCAGCGAACGGCAACCGGCAATATTGCCCAGCCCGCGAATCGGGAAGACCTGCAGGACCTCGGCATGTCCATCGACCACTTGCATCTGCACAGGCTCGAGCAGACCGCTGATCGCCGCCTCGACCTCCTCGATGACTTCGTAGATGATCGCGTAGCTGCGGACCTCGATGCCCTCTTGCTCGGCCAGCCGTTCGGCACCGGGCTCGACGGGTGTAGAGAAGGCAATCACGAGTCCTTCAGAGGCGAGCGCCAGGTTGACGTCGGCGACGGATACTGGACCAGGTGCAGCGTGAATGACTTTGACGGTGACTTCCTCGTTGGACAGTTGCTCCAGGGAGTCTCGCAGCGCTTCGACCGAACCGACCACGTCGGTCTTGACGATCAGGTTGAGTGCGGAAACGTCGCCTCGTGAAATCTCACCGAAGAGAGCGTCGAGGGTTGCCGAGTGTTGAATCTGGGCTTCTCGCGCTTCCCGCTCGCGGCGTGCCTGACCGTAGATGCGCTTGGCTTCGCGGTCGGTGCTCACGGCGCGGAAACTGTCGCCTGCGTCGGCGACATCCTGCATGCCGAGAACGACGACGGGCGATGACGGACCAGCTTCGCCGATGCGTTTGCCGACGTAGTCGGTCATCGCCTTGATTCGCCCCCAGGTCTGACCGACCAGTACGGCGTCGCCCTGCTTCAGCGTGCCCTTCTGGACCAATAGCGTGGTTCTGGGGCCCTGTCGGCGGTCGAGTTCAGCCTCCAACACGACACCAGAAGCGGCGCGATCTGGATTAGCCGAGAACTCGGCGATATCTGCGACGAGCAACAACGTGTCGAGCAAGTCGTCCATTCCGTCGCCGCGAGTGGCCGAGACCGGGACGAGCGGCACGTCACCGCCGTATTCCTCAATCTGGACGCCGACATCGGCCAGCGCTGCTTTGACGCGGTCGGGATTGATGTTGTCCAGGTCCATCTTGTTCAAGGCGACGACATAGGGAACGCCGGCGGCATGAATGTGGTTGATCGCCTCCCGGGTCTGCGGCATCACGCCGTCGTTGGCGGCGACCACGAGGATGGCAATATCGGTGGCCTGCGCGCCGCGCGCGCGCATTTCGGTAAAGGCGGCGTGACCGGGAGTGTCGATGAACGTGAGCAGGCGATCATTTGCCTGTGCCTGGTACGCGCCGACTCGTTGTGTGATACCGCCGGCCTCGCCGTCGGCGACCTTGGCGTCGCGGATGTAGTCCAGCAGCGATGTCTTGCCGTGGTCAACATGGCCGAGCACGGCCACCACCGGAGGACGCTGGCGCAGGTTGGCCGGGTCTTCTTCTTCCTCCTCGGGCGCTCCCAGAATGTCAATCGTCGATGGCGCTTCTTCTTCCTCGATGACATCGCCGGCTTCTTCCGGATCGAAGCCGCGATCCATCGCGACGATGGCCGCAGTGCCATAGTCGAGCGTCTTCGTGACGTCCGCCATGATGCCGTTCGTCATCAGGGTCTTGATGATGGTGACGGGAGTTTCGTCCAGCAGATCAGCGAGTTCTCGCACGGTCAACGTGCGGGGAATCAGCACTGATCCCTCAGCCTCCGCCACTGGGATCGATTGCCGAATCGTTTGTTGTGTCGTCATGGGTGCTCCGAGCTGTGCGTGTGAGCTTGTGTTCGGGGTTCGTTGAGTCAGGTAGGTACCGATTCAGCGAGTTGGTGCAGAATGTCGTTCGGCGGCGGTCGACGCAGCGCCCGAGCGAGGAGCTTGGGCGCCGACGCTGTGGCCGTCAGACACTCCGAGCCGCGATGGATGTAAGCCCCCCGACCCTGCTCGCGTTGCGATAGGCGAACCTCACCGTCGGGCAATCGCACCACACGAAGCAGGTCCGACCTGGGCGCAAGCTCGCGACAGGCGACGCAGCGTCGGATCGTTCGGTCAGATGGACTGACGCTTGAACTGATAGGGGACATCGAAATCTTTCGTACTGCGCGGGGCTGGAACCCGCATTGTCGACAGACGGGTGAGGAAGCGGCAGGCGGCAGGTGGTTGGCCTAGAAGTCTTCCTCGTATTCGCTGTACTCGGCGTAAGGATCCTCTTCGAGGCCTTCGTCGCTCTCGTGGTAGCGAGGTCGGCGACGGCGTCGGTCACGTTGTTGCTGCTGTTCCTGCTCGCGGCGCAGGACATCCTCAGCGAACCGGATTTGTCCATCGTCGCGTGCCGCCGGAGCAATCTCGGTCGCTTGCAGTACAGGTTCGAGCTCGGGATCTTCTTCGACAGCATCCTGATCCGCAACCGGCTCGGGTGTCGGCGTGGGAGCCGCGTCAACGACGGGCGTCGGAGGTACCGCAGCCACCGGCTTCTCCACCTGGGGAGCGGCTCGCACTGGTTCAGGCTCGGGAATCGGGTCGGGCTCGATTTCGAGTTCATCCTGCGGAGCGAAGGGTCCGCGGCCTTCTTCCTGCATGCGCTCGGCCACGGTCTGCGGCTTGATGTCAATGCGGAATCCGGTCAGGCGCGCGGCCAGACGTGCGTTCTGTCCTTCGCGTCCGATCGCGAGGCTGAGCTGCATGTCGGGCACGGCGCACTCGGCGGTGTTGGTCTCGCGATCAATCCGCACGGCGAGAATCTGAGCGGGGCTCAGCGCATGCTCGACGAACCGGCGCGGGTCGCGATCCCATTGGATCACGTCCACTCGTTCGCCGTGGAGTTCGTTGACGATGTTCTGGATCCGCATCGCGCGCATGCCGATGCAGCTACCTACGGGATCGATGCCAGTTTGCCGCGACCAGACGGCGATCTTGGTCCGGTGTCCCGCTTCACGCGCGACACCACGGATTTCGACGATGCCTCGGGTGATTTCAGGAACTTCAAGCTCGAACAGCCGACGGACGAAGTCCGGTCGAGAACGCGAGATGACGATTTGCGGTCCCTTGTTGGCCCGCAGCACCTCGACCATGATGGCCTTGACGCGCTGGCCGGTTCGGTAGCGCTCCATGCGCACCTGCTCCGGCGCCGGCATGATGGACTCGGTGTGGTCGCCCAGTTCGACGATGACCTGATGCGGCTCGACACGCTGGACATCGCCGCTGACGACTCCGCCTTCTTCGCCGGAGTACTTGGCGAAGACGGCCTCGCGCTCGGCTTCGCGCAGGGCCTGGAGCACAACTTGCTTTGCAGTCTGCGCTTCGATTCTGCCGCCGACATTCTCAATGTCGTGCTTCTCACGCAATGTCGAGCCGATATGCATCGTCGCATCGGCGAGACGCGCGCGCTCCAGCTCGATCTGAAGGTCGGGATCGGCGATGTCTTCCTCAATCTCGACGACTTCACGCTCGGACCAGACCTCCATGGCGCCGTCGTAGCGATCGATGTTGACGATCACATTGCCGGGCAGCTCATAGCGACGCTTGACGGCCGCGGCCATGCCGCGCTCGACCGCGTTGAAGATCACCTCGTCATCGAGGTTCTTGTCGGAATGGAGCTGCTTAATCGCGAGCAGGAAGTCGGTTTTCATGGGCAGTCTTCTTGAAGGGAGACCCTGTGAAACGTTGTGTCGGTGGACCCGTGCGAGTCGCGCAGGATCAGACAAGGCAGCCCGACCCCCACCCGACATCCGCAATATTGACTATACACGCCGAAGCAAATTCTGAACGGCCTCTCAGCCGCTCACAGAGCCGCCAGTATCAAGCGCGTATCAGGACGACAGGGATGCCAATGCTTCTTGCGCCGCCGCGATCGCCCCGTCCAACGGGACCGATGACGCCTCAGCCTCTCGTCGCAACTTCAGCTCGATCTGTCCTTGCTTGAGGCCGCGGGCGCCGATCGTAATGCGCAACGGCGCGCCGAGCAGATCGGCGTCATTGAATTTCACGCCGGCGCGTTCATTGCGGTCGTCGGTGACCACGTTGAGACCTGAGCCGGAGAGCTCTGACTCCACGTTCGCAACGGCTGCCGCGACCTCGTCGCCTGCGCCGAGCGGGACGATGTGGACATCGAACGGAGCGACGGAACGGGGCCAGATAATGCCGTGTTCGTCGTGATTGGATTGAACGACGGCAGCCATCAGACGCTCGACGCCAATCCCGTAGCAACCCATGATCGGCGTAATCCGATCGCCGTCCGCGTCGAGGAATGTGGCTTCCATCGGGTCGGTGTACCGAGTACCGAGCTTGAAGATGTGGCCAAGTTCGATCCCACGCTGCATGTCGAGCGCCGCTCCACACTGCGCACAGGGATCACCGGATTGGGCCATGCCGATGTCCGCGACGGTCGCGGCGCTCCAGTCGCGTCCGTACGTCACATTGCGTAAGTGGCTGTCTACTTGATTCGCCCCGGCAACGAGTCCTCCCGCATCGACCACGCTTGGATCGGCCACGACTCGCGAGGCATCGACGCCGATTGGCGAGGCATAGCCAGCGACCCAGCCGGCCTGCTCCACTTCCTCGGGCAACAGCGGACGAACCTCGGTCGCGTCCAAGGCGTTGAGCAGTTTGAGTTCGTTGACTTCCAGATCACCGCGGATCACCGCAAAGGTCGGTTCGCCGTCAACGAGAAAGAACGCCGCTTTGGCTGTGGCTTGCTCGGGGACGCCGAGGAACTCGGCGAGACCGGCAATGGTGGCCACGCCGGGCGTTTCCACCTGTTCCAGTTCACCGTCGGCGCCGCTGCCTTCTCCTCGGGCGAACTCTGCACGCTCCTGGTTGGCAGCGTATCCGCAGGACGGGCAGAGGACGATGTTGTCCTCGCCAATCTCGGTGAGAAAGATGAACTCCTCCGACTGTTTGCCGCCAATCGCTCCCGAGTCTGCCTGGACGGCGACCACCGGCACGCCGCAGCGTTCGAAGATGTTGTAGTAGGCCTGACGCATCGCGTTGTAGCTGAGCTGGAAGGCGTCGTCGTCCACATCGAAGGTGTAGGCGTCCTTCATGATGAACTCGCGCACACGGACGAGTCCGCCGCGCGGTCGCGGTTCGTCGCGGAACTTGGTCTGCATCTGGAAGACGCTCTGAGGCAGATCGCGGTAGGACTGCACGATCTTACGGAAGAGGTCGGTGACGGATTCCTCGTGGGTGGGGGCCAGCACCATGGTGCGGTCGCGTCGGTCTTTGAGGTTGAACAGCACGGGGCCGTAGGAGTCGGCGCGTCCCGATTCCTCCCAGAGTTCGCGAGGCTGAATCGCCGGCATGCGCAACTCCTGCGACCCGGCAGCTTCCATCTCCTCGCGGATGATCTGCTCAATCTTCAGCAGTGTGCGCCAGGCCGGCGGCAGGAATGAGTACACGCCTGCGGCGAGCTGAACGATCAGCCCGCTGCGCAGCAGCAGCTGATGATTGGCCGAATCGGCGTCGGCTGGGGCCTCACGCAGGGTGCGGCCGAACAGTCTGGACATATGGGTGACAGGCATAGAGCGGTTCCAAATGTCTGCTTGCTATTGCAGCGACGATATCAGCGGTCTCGACGAGCCCACCGCTCGAACCTGGATCCCAGGTCAAAGGCGTCCCAACTCTGAAAGGCCATCCAGCAGCTCAGGGCCGAACAGACCAGCGCAGCAACCATCGATATGCCAATGCCCAGCTCATTGTCCAGACCCGCCAGCGGGACCAGCGCGCCACCGCCAATCCCTCCGAGTCCGCCGAACGGCGCGGCCCACAACGCACCTCTCGCCCGGCGAGGGAGACTGAGCGCAATCCAACTCAGCATTGAGATGAACAGCCACGCGGTGACGAAGAGGATCAGGAAGATCGCAGTGAACAGCACGCATCAACGGTACGATGCAGATGATTGGAAGTGGGAGAGGGAGTACTGATGGCGGAGACGATCCAACTGACCGGCGACCTGCGTCGTAATCCAACTCGGCCGGTGAAGGTCCGCGATGTCACGATCGGCGGCGGCAGCCCGATCGTAGTACAGTCGATGGCGGCGACGCGAACGCAAGACATCGAAGCCACGGTGCGGCAAGTCAAGCTGCTTGAGGCTGCAGGCGCCGACCTGGTTCGAGTGGCTGTCGACTCTCGCAAGGATGTCAAGGCGTTGGCCACTGTCCGTGAGCGGACCGAAGCGCCGCTCTCGGTCGACCTGCAGGAGAACTACCGTCTCTGCACGCAGGTCGCGCCGCATGTCGACAAGATCCGCTACAACCCTGGACACTTGCACCACCATGAGAAGTCGAAGAGTGTCCGCGACAAGGTCGCGTTCATTGCAGAAACGGCGGCCGATCACGACTGCGCGATCCGTGTCGGCGTGAACTGCGGCTCGATCGATCCGCGAATGCTGGAGCGCTACCCAAACGATCACGTCTCGGCGATCGTCGCTTCAGCAACGGAGCACTGTGGACTGCTGGATGAGTTTGGATTCGACCGCTATGTGGTGTCGCTGAAGGACTCGGACTGGAAGCAGGTCGTCGAGGTTAATCAGAAGTTTGCGTCGGAGCGTCCTGATGTTCCGCTGCACCTGGGAGTGACCGAAGCGGGGATGCCGCCCGAGGGCGTGATTAAGACGCGTGTGGCGTTCGAGCAGCTTGTTTCGCAAGGCATCGGCGATACGGTGCGCGTGTCATTGACCGTTCCGTTCGACGACAAGGGCATGGAGATCGAGGTTGCCCGCGACATCCTCGGCGACATCGCCGCTGGTAGGTTCCGTTCGGTGCCACCGAAGTTCGACGAGGGACTAAACATCATCTCCTGCCCGTCCTGTTCAAGGGTGGAGAACGAGAAGTTCGTTGACCTGGCGCAGGACGTGAAGGCGATGACCGAGTACGCCTCCGAGTACGACATCACCATCGCCGTGATGGGCTGCCGGGTGAACGGGCCGGGAGAGACCGACGACGCCGATCTCGGCCTCTGGTGCGGCCCGATGGCCGTCAACCTGAAGCGAGGCGAGGAGTCGTTGGGTCACTATCCCTACGACGAGATTCTGCCTCGGTTGAAGCAGGAGTTGGACGCGATCATCGCAATCAGCTCAAAGTAGCTTGCGCATGGTACCGAAACCGCAGGAATTGTCGTGGTCGGACGACACGATCGACAAACTGGCTGATCACAGGCTTGCAGTTGCGGACGCGTTCGCAGTGTTCGACCGAGCACCAGTGTTCCTGACGCAAGAGTCCCGACCAGAGCCTGACGCCTTTGGCCGAACTAAGACACGACCTCGGCGCATTCGGATGATCGGTCCCGGCCGAACCCGGATCATCCTCACGTTTGTGATTGAGTACCCTGATGCACAAGAAGTCTCGTTCATTGTCACGGGATTTCGCTCGCCACGACACGACCGTGACAGCTATGCGCAAGTGAGAAGGCTGCAAGGATGAGCAAAATGCCGACGGGACCGACGCCTGAAGAAGAGGCCGAGTTCCCGTTTGACCCGAATGCTGATGTCGTCGACTGGGAGGGTACCGAAGGGATCGGTGGAGGGCCACGTGTGTCTTTCACTCCTTCTCAACTCGATGATCTGTTTGCGGCGTGCGAGATAGCGAACGAAGACTCAGTCAGTTTCGTCAAACAAGCGGCGCTCGAACGCGTCGCTTCTGTTCTCGGGCAAAATCGTTCCGACGTGTCAGCCGCCGGTGGCAGCTAGCTTTCGACATCAACGCCGAAGGGGACGTCGCTGAGATCGCGCCCGACGGCTGTGAGCGCTGCGCGGATTTCTCGTTCCGTTTGTGCGTAGCCGCCTTCGCCGATGCGTCGGTAACGCAGACCCATCGCCGCCTCATCGGTCGGACCGATGAGATACTTCGCCGGCCACCAGCGGTTTCGATAAGCGCGCCAGGTGCGAGCGTCATCGTCCAGTGGTACCGAGTACTCGATCCCGTACTGCTCTATGGCATTGAGAATGCTCTCCGGCACTGCCTCGTACGCGAACTCCGGTCGATGCACGCCCAGGACAACGAGACCGTGATCACGATATTTCTCGTCCCACGCCGTGAGATAGGGCAGCGTGTTCTGGCAGTTGTAGCAGCCGAACGTCCAGAAATCGATCAGGACCACATTCCCCTTGGCCAATTCACGAGCGATCGTCGTCGGTTCACCATTGAGCCAGCCGACCAGACCAGTCAGTTCCGGCGTGGTGGCTTCGGCGCGGATTGCCGCTGCTCGGGCCAGCAGATGTCGCTCGTCGATCGAGTCGGGATCTTGCAGGTGTTCAATGACGACGGACCGGGACTGATACCAGCGCCGCGGTGCGACCGATGCGGCGAGGATCGAACTTGGCGGCTTGACGTTCACGCCCTCCAGGCGCAGGGCAAACTCGGTGCGCCCATCGGCCAGGCGACGGGCGGCCACTCGCGTCTCAAATCCATCTACATCAATCGGCGAGCTTTGCAACCAGCGACCGGGCTCAGCGTTCGCCGGGAGGAATCGGGCTCGAGGATATCTGGCGCCTTGCTCAGTTAGGACACCGAACTCGATTCGGCCGCTGTCGTGCAGCCGTGCCCGTACTTCGAGCGTGAAGCTGGGCACGGGGTCGGCGGCTGCGCCGACGCCGAGTAACGCCACTGCGCCCAGCGATGTCGCCAAAATGACCAGCAGGGCCGCTGCCGTCGCCCGGGTCATGGCTCGGTTTCCCCTCGATTACTCGCCAAACGTCTCGCCATCAAACGTATCAATGCTGGCGAAGCCCGACACTGGACCGCGCTTGAGCCTGGTTAGCTGCTTGACCGGCTTGCCGATTGGCAGGAACGCGGCGATGGCGTAGTGATCGGGCAGACCGAGGATGGGCTTGAGCTCGGGTTCGTTGGCGATTGGAATGGTCGTGAGGGTTCCTCCGAAACCCTCATTGCGGGCCATGAGCAGCAGACTCCAGACAAACGGGTAGATTGAGCCGCCGGAGATCACGCCGACCCGGTCAAGTTCCTTGTCGACCGAGGCAACCACGCCCAGGTCGACGCATACGGCCAGCAGCACCGGCGCCTCGATGTATGGATCCATCAGCCGTCGCGGGGTGGGCACACTGGCTGCGGTCTCGTCGGTCACGACCGATGGGAAGGCGGCGTTCCAGGGACCCTCACCGGCCTGGGCCATGGCGACGTAGCGCTTGGCCGGCCGCTCGGCGGCCGCCGCGATGGCGGCGCGAATCTCCGGGTCTCGCACGACGATGACATGCCAGCCCTGACGGTTGCCGCCGGACGGCGCAAAACGCGCGTGCTCAAGCATCCGCTCAATCACTTCGTCGGGGACCGGATCGTCGGTGAAGTTTCGGGCGGCGAACGTGGTGCGGATGACCTCGGTGATGTCCATGTTGGCTCCTAGAGTGACTGTGTGAGCGAGTCTAGATGAGCATCCTCGAAGCGATTGTCCTGGCCATCGTTCAGGGCTTGACCGAGTTCCTGCCGGTCTCGTCTAGCGGGCACCTGGTCCTGGCGCGCTGGCTGTTCGGCTGGGAGGATCCAGGACTCGACTTCGATGTCGCCGTGCATCTCGGCACGCTCGCCGCCATCCTCTGGGCGTTCCGCCGCGAAGTTTGGAGCGTTCTGCAGGGTCTGAGAGCAGATGCTGGTGCGGTCGAAGGACTCAAGCCGCGCCGTCTTGTTTGGCTGGGACTGATCGGCACGATCCCGATCGTGATTGTCGGCGGATTGTTGTATGAGTCTCTGGAGAACGAACTTCGTAGCGCGACATCGGCGGGCGCATTTCTGGTCGTCACCGGTCTGCTGATCGCCTGCGCCGAGTGGCGACTTCGACGCGTGAACGACAACCAGGCGCTCGGCGCGTTGAGTGAGCGCAGTGCGCTGGCGATCGGGGTTGCTCAGAGCCTGGCGATTCTGCCGGGCATCTCGCGGTCGGGGATGTGCATTGTGGCCGGGATGGCGCTAGGTCACTCGCGTGAGGCGTCGGCTCGCTGGGCATTCTGGTTGTCGATGCCGGCGCTGGCTGGCGCAGGCGTGCTCGCTGTCGCGGCGCTGGCTGATAAACAGGAATCGGTTGATGCTGCCGCACTGATCGTCGGAGCGCTCGTCTCGTTCGCGACGGCTTTGGTAGCGATCAAGGCGTTGCTCTGGCTGGTCAGGGGACGGTCGTTGCTTCCGTTTGCGCTGTACTGCGGTATCGCAGGGATCGCGGTGCTGATTGCTCGCGGAGCCGGTGCCTAGAGGGAGGCTACAGGCGGCGAAAAGACGTGTGCGCTGCTCTTTTACGTGCGGTGTGAAGGCCGGGACCCCCTCAGCTCCCGCATCCCCTGGTCAAGCCAGGGGCAGGCAAGTGCGGGGCAGGCTTTCGGCAGCTCCCCTGCAAGGGGGAGCGCGGAAGCACGGCGGCTTGTTTGATGGGATTGGACCTCTCAGAGGCACTGCCTATGGCCTCACCCCGTAGAGCGGCTTTTGCTCCAGCTCGTATGGCAGCACCTTGTAGGCGCGCTCGACGAATTGCTGTAGATAACTGCGGGTGGCTCGGGGATCGATGATCTCCTCGATGCCGAAGGTCTCGGCCGTGAGGAAGACGTTTCGCAGCTCGCGCAACTCTGCCTCTATCTCTTCGCGCTTTGCTTCTGGATCCTCTGCGTTAGCGATTTCGCGTCGGTAGGCAGCATCAACGCCTCCCTCAATGGGGATTGAGCCCCATTCACCTGAGGGCCAACCGAGCCGATAGTTCAGCCGCGTCGGATTGCCGGTCGCCATGCCGGCCATGCCGTAGCACTTGCGGATCACGATCGTGAGCTGCGGCACAGTCGCCTGAAGTCCGACCCACATCGCTCGCATCCCAGATCGCAGCGTGCCTTCCTGCTCGGCTTGTTCACCGATCATGAAGCCCGGGACGTCGACCAGGTAGACGATGGGGATGTGGAAGTAGTTGCAAAGCTCCAGGAAGTGGGTCTGCTTGTCTGAGCCGTCGCGGTCCAGCGCGCCGCCGTTCTTGAGCGGATTGTTCGCGACGATGCCAATCGGCAGGCCGTCGACGCGCGCGAATCCTGTGACAATCGACGTGCCCCAGTAGGGCTTGACCTCGAAGAAATCGCCACCGTCCGTCACAGAGCAGATCAACTTGTGCATCGAGTACGGCCTCCGCGTGTTGCGGGGCACCAGATCGATCAGTGCTTCGCCTGCACCCTCGGGCGCGTCAACGATCGGCGCCGAATGTGGGAGCTCGTTCACGTTGTCGGGTAGGTACGAGAGCATGCATCGAATCTGACGGAAGGCGTCCTGCTCATCCTCTGCTTCATTGTCGATGCAACCTGACGTGTGGACATGTACTCCGGACCCACCCAGCGATTCGTTGGTCACATCGTGGCCGATGCCTCGTTTGACGACCGGCGGACCGGCGGCGAACATGGCCGAGCGCCCTTTGGTCATCACGCTCCAATGGACCATCATCGCCCGTCCCGACGGTCCGCCCGCAATCGCTCCGAGCACCGCGCCCAGCACCGGCACGTTCTGCATCGCCTCGATCGATGTGACGAACGAGCGTCCGGTTCCCGAACCGTTCGGCAGATAGGTCGTGCCCATCTTCTTGGTCGCACCGACATTCGCCCCTGCGCCGTCGATCAGGAGAATCAAGGGGACGCGGTACTCGAGCGCCAGTTCCTCGCAGAAGCCGCCCAACCCGCCCTTGGAACGCTGCATCGGGAAGAGCGCCGAGCCGCCCTGGATGGTGAAGTCCTCACCACCGATGGCCACGGCGCGCCCGTCGATCTTGCCAAGGCCCATGACGTATGAGGAGGGAGTGAAATCGACCAACTCGCCCTCGTCGTACTCGCCCAGACCAGCCAGCGCGCCAACTTCATGGAAGGAACCCGGATCGAGCAACCCTTCGATCCGTTCGCGAACCGTCAGCCGACCGAGGCGGTGTTGACGCTCGATACGGTCGGGCGTGCCGCCGCGGGAGGACAGCTCGGTGCGGCGCTTCAGTTCTTCAACCTCGGGTTCCCAGACCATGCTTCACTCCAGACCTTGACCTACGCTGGGCAGAGTCTACGCCGCACTTGGCAGCCAACCGAAGGTGTGATGGCCATGGCAGGATTCCGCAATCGCCTCCACGAGCAGCTCGCACGACGCACTGCACGCGACGCGTTTCGGGGCGTCGCCGACGACGCCGGTCCTGTCGGGGTGAGCTGCGACCCGTGCGACGAGCAGTTCTCGGGCACGACCGAAGATGCATTGCGCGTGATGCTGGTCGAGCACTACAAGACGCCTGAGCATCGCATGGCCACGCAGTTGCCGATGAACAAGCAGCGCAGCGGGAACTGACCTCCACGTCCTTCGTACCCACGCCAGGCTCTGCCATACCGGCGCTCCGACGGAGGCCTTTGCAAAACTCCCGAATCCCCTCTCCCCCCTCTGCGGGGGGAGATGTCACGGAGTGACAGAGGGGGGTCGGCTGACAATGAGCAGATAGGAATCCCGAACAGCGGACCCCCCTCTGCCTTCGGCATCTCCCCCGCAAGGGGGGAGAAGGGGAGTTTTTCAAAGGCCTCCGCCGGAGCGCGGGTATGACGGAGCCTGATTCGTTGCGACATGCTCATCTACCCTGCACTGGCTGAAGCGATCAACGAAACAACGGCGACATCTCATGTCGGAGCGGAACACATGACAACAGCGCTGGACGGACTGAGAGTCCTCGATATCTCAGAAGGACTGGCCGCTCCATTCGCGGCGAAGCTGCTTGGCGACCTGGGTGCCGATGTGATCAAGCTGGAACCGCCCCAGGGCGACTCAGCGCGTCGGCGCGGTCCGTTTGCCGGTTCCGAAGACATCGAAGCGTCGGCCCCGTTTCTGTATGCCAACACGTCGAAGCGCAGCGTCGTGGTTGATCCGTCCAACCTGGACGACCTGGCCCTGAGGGACCACTTGCTCGGCTGGGCCGATGTGGTGATCTCGCATGAGACCGAGCCGTCTCTGGCCGCCCGCGGTCTTGGATACCAGCATTTGGCAGCACGCAATCCTCATGTCGTACTGACGACTGTGACCGGTTTTGGCTCGGACGGGCCATACGCCGATTGGCAGTGGAACCATCTGATTGCCGGCGCGCTGGGCGGTTTTACCTATCTCTGCGGTCGCGAGGGTCGTGAACCGCTGCAGCTTGGCACGTCGCTTACCGAGACACTGGCCGGGGCATATGCCGCTGTCGCTTCGCTGATCGCTGCCCATGGGGCGCGGGAGCATGGCCGCGGCGACCATGTCGACGTATCGGTGATCGAGGCGGCGATCAATGCGGCGCTCTTGCCGGTGCAGCGCTACGACTACACGGGCGACAGCGGCGTGCGGCGCGCGGACATTGGCCCGTCGCCTTCGTTCATTCTGCCCACATCCGACGGATATGTCGGCGCGAACACGCTGACCCAGGCGCAGTGGGAGATGATGTGCCAGTTCTTTGGCCGGCCTGAGCTGATCGAGGATCCACTGTTCACTGACGGCTGGGCCCGGATGGCCAATTCTCGTGAACTGGCTGGTGAGCTGGCGGAGATGACTTCGTCACGAACCGCGGAGGACGTCTTTCACGAGGCGCAAGCCTGGCGGATTCCCTTTGGCATGATTCCGACGTTGTCCGATGTGCTCAATCTGCTACCGCATCGCGAGCGAGATTTCTTCTTTGAGTTTGAGCATCCCAAGGCGGGTCGGGTGAAAACCCCCGGAGTCCCCTGGATGTACGGCGACGATCGTCCTATCGGTACGAGAACGCCGCTGCTCGGCGAACACACTGAGGAAGTGCGAGCGGAAGTGCAGCAAGGGGCGGGGAAGCCCCCTCAGTCCCTGCGGGACAGCTCCCCCCTGGGAGGGGGGAGCAAAGAGAACCCCGAGCGGCCGCTTGAGGGGTTGCGCGTCATCGACCTGTCGATGTTTATGTCCGGACCGATGACTTCGCTGATCTTCGCCGACGGCGGCGCAGACGTGATCAAGGTTGAGTCGGTGCAGCGCATCGACGGCTGGCGCGCCGGAGGCGCGACCGATGATTTCTGGTGGGAGTGGGCGCCACAGTTCAACTGGGTCAATCGCAACAAGCATGGAATCACGCTCAACCTGACCGACCAGCGTGGCTCGGACATCATCCGGCATATGGTCAAGGATGCCGACATCCTGGTGGAGAACTACACACCGCGGGTAATGGGCAACTTTTGCCTGAGTTACGAGGATCTGCGGGAGATCAATCCCGAACTGATCATGATCTCGATGCCCGGCTTCGGCCTGACCGGCGCCTGGTCGCATTACACCGCGTTCGCCAACACGACCGAGCAGATGTCGGGCTTGCCCTATCTGACCGGCTATCCGGACGACCAACCAATCTTCAGCGGCACGACTGGCGGAGATCCGCTGGCCGGAGTGATGGGCGCGCTGGCGCTGCTCTCAGCGCTGGAGCGTCGCCGTCGGCTGAATGCGCAGGGCGAGCCGGGTGGCTGCCACATCGATCTGTCGCAGACCGAGACTGCGACCTCATTCACGGGTGAGGCGGTTACGGCATATTCGATCTCGGGAGAGGATCCCGGACGTCAAGGCAACTATCACGCAAAGGTCGCTCCGCACAACACGTACCCCTGCAGCGATGACAGTTGGATCGCGATCGCCTGCGAGACCGACGCACAGTTCGCCGACCTGTCGCGGCTGATTGGTCGCGAGGACTGGATCCAGCGGTATCCGGTGTTCACGGATCGCGACGCGGCCCGCACGGAAATCGATGCGGTCATCTCGAAGTGGACGCGCGAAAAGGACGCGCGGCAGTTGATGCGCGAGCTTCAGGATTTGGGTATCGCGGCTGGCGCGGTCTATGACGGTCGCGGCCTGCTTGAAGACGAGCACCTGCTCGCACGGGACTTCTATGTCACTCAGCAGCACACCTATGCAGGCGCAAAGCGGTATCCGCTGCAGCCGTATCGATTTACGAACTGGAGCGGTCCGGAACTGGATCGCCCTTCGCCGACGCTTGGTCGGGATACTCGCGAGGTGTTGGCTCGGCTGACGACGCTAAGCGAAGCAGAAGTCGACCAGATGGAAGCGGACGACGTGATCGGCACAATTCCGTTAGCCGCACGCGGCGACTAGCCTGAATCCTGTTACTTCCACTCAAGAGAGGAGCGCGAGATGCGCTTGGCAAGCTTTTCCTTCGAGGACACTGTTCGTGTCGGAGTGGTGGTCGGCGACGAGATCGTCGATCTCTACCTGGGAGCGCCGGATGCGCCGACGGACATGTGTGAGTTCCTTGCCATGGGCGAGGTCGCGCGGATCATGGCGGAGATGGCCGTCGAGCGCGGCGGCAACCGGCGTCCGCTCTCCGAAGTCCAGCTGCTCTCGCCGGTGCCGAATCCGAAGAAGTTCCTCGCAGTCGGCCTCAACTACGGCGACCACATCGCCGAGACCGGCGCGCAAACGCCGCGCATGCCGACGATCTTCACCAAGCAGGTGAGTTGCGTCCAACGACCCGGCGGCGGTGTGCAAATTCCGTTGGCATCGAAGGCGGTGGATTACGAGGGTGAGTTGGGCATCGTAATCGGCGAGACCTGCCGCCACGTGTCAGCTGCCAACGCCTCGTCAGTCATTGCGGGCTACACGATCGTCAACGATGTCTCGGTGCGCGACTTCCAGCGGCACACACCGCAGTTCACGATGGGCAAGTCGTTCGACACACATGGTCCGGTCGGACCGGTGATCGTAACCGGCGACGAACTGGGCGACCCGCACGTGCTCGACATTCAGACCTCGGTCAATGGCGAGCTACGTCAGAACTCGAACACGAAGCACCTGATCTTCGACTGCTACGACATCGTCGAGTACGTCACCCAGGCGATGACCCTGGAGCCGGGCGACATCATCGCCACGGGCACACCCTCAGGCGTCGCAGCCGCGATGACCCCACCGCGCTGGCTCGTCGCGGGCGACGAGGTGAGCATTACGATCGCTGGCATCGGAACGCTGGAGAACAATTGCGTGCCCGAACCTGAGGCGTCGCACGACGAGGACCATCACTAGTGACTCTGACAAGCTAGATTCTCTACGGGTCACAGCGAGTTTATGATTCGCTCGTATTCGTCGTGCTCGCCGATCCAAATCCACAAGAAGTCTTCGCCGTCCCAAATGGCAATAGCACGATGGTTTCGGTCGACTCGAGCTACCCAAGCACTTCTGGCTTTCTTGAAGTGCAGCGATGGGTGAGAGGGATTCTCATTGAGCAACCGGAAGCTACGGTCGGCCGCTTGTTGAACCTGTGGCGGCAGCTCCCGGTATATCGCCCAGAAGCGCGGTGAGGCCCGGTGCACTTATGATCGCTCAGCCACGTCGAGATCGATGAGTCGTCCCTGATCCCGTGCTTCGATCGCTTCGGCGATCAAGAAGTCGAGCCGCCCTGCCTCTACATCCGCCTCGATCTGGCGGTCCCAAGAGTCCGATTCGAACTCCGCCATCCACTCTCGGACTCGTGCGTAGTCATCATCCGACAGCGAAGCAATCGCCTGTTGAATCTCCTGGACAGTCTGCATCATCGACTCCAGCTACAACAGATTCCTCGCACAGCCAGCCTATTGGACCTGCGCGCCTGTTGCCTCTACGGCAGAACCACTATCAATCTTCGCAGCCGATCAGTCCTTGGCGAGCGCTTCCGCGACAGGAGGCCACATTCGAGCCAGGGCTGGAGTGCTTCCTGGTGGGGTTGGGCGGGCGCTGTAGAAGCGGTCGGCGGGTCTGGTGTAGAGTTGGATCAGGGTTGGGCCTTCGGCAGCGAGAAGCTCGTCGATGGCGGCGTCGAACTCTTCGGCGTCTCCGAAGGTGGCGGTCTGGGCGTAGCCCGCGCCCTCGGCCATCTGAGCGAAGTCGACCTGTTGCTGCGACGGCAACGGTTGCGACCCACTGGTCTCGTACACGCCGTTGTGGATCACGATGTGGAGAAAGTTCGACGGCGCGGCGCCGGCGATGGTGCCCAACGAGCCGAGCTGCATCATCAGCGAACCGTCGCCGTCGATGATCCAGACGTCGCGCTCCGGCTGGGCCAGCGCGACGCCCAGTCCAAGCGTGGACGCTCCGCCCATGAAGCCAATGCAGGCCAGATTGAGGTCGTGCGGCGACTTTTGCCGCCAGGCGCCATTGGCGGTCATCGTGCCGACGACGACCTGCTCCTCACGGCGGCGCGCCAGCACGTCGAGCGCGGCGTCGAGCGACATGCGCTGCGCTTCGTTGTTGTTGCGCTTGCTTACGGTCATGATGTTGTCGTTCCTACCAGCAGGGCAACGGGCCCGTTGCGTTCTGCGGCTTCGTCGAAGGCTGCGGCGACATGGTGCAAGTCCTCGGGTCCGTCCAGCAGGTGCGAGGGGATGTTCAGTGTCTCCAGCAACGGCCGGCAGAGCCGGACCATCGAGGAGCCGTCCTCTTCCGGTTCGAGTTCGGGATCACGGCCCAGCAGGCCGATCAGGAGCACGATCGGGAAGTGTCCATCGAGTCCCACGCCGCGTAGATTGTTGACGGAGGCGTACAGGCCCGCGTGCTGAATCTGCATCATCGGGCGTCGTCCGCCGATGATCAGGCCAGCCGATACGGCGACTGCCTCGTCTTCGGTCGAACAGTGCACGGTGCGGATCTCGTCGTCGGCCATCAGCAGGTCGAGCACCGTACGCTGATGCGTGTCGGGCACGAGGACGATGTCCTGCACCCCTGCCTCGCGGATTGCCGACAACAACTGATCCGCAGGAATCGACTGCGCCGTCATAGGCTGCCTCCAAGTGCGCTAGCCGCTCAGCGAGTTCTCACCAAGCGTCGAGTCGAACGCCATGAATGATACCGACGAGTCCAACGAACAATCAGTAGAGCAACCCGTCGATCAACAGGGCGGACTGCCGCACGAGAATCCCAACCGCCCACGCGAGTACCACGGGGCACGTACAGTCATCGCCGGTGCGGGTGTCGTGATCGCGGTCGCAGCGGCGTTGTGGTTGACCTTGTTGCAGCCGTCGGGCGGCGGCGACGGTGGCGTGGTCGATTTGCCGGCCTGGCTGCCGAGCGAAGGTCGGGAGGTCGGCTCAAGCATCGGTCAACTCGCGCCGGACTTCGACCTGGAAACGGTAGATGGCGGTCGATTCCGGCTCTCCGACTGGCGAGGACAGCCGGTGCTGATCAACTTCTGGGCATCCTGGTGTGGACCCTGCAGGCGCGAGGTTCCCGCACTGATCCGCGCTCAGGAAGCTCTGTCAGCGACCGGATTCACGGTTGTCGGTGTGAACATTGAGGAATCGACTTCGGTGGCACTCGACTTCATCGGTGAATTCGGCGTTGAGTACGCAATTCCAATGGACTTCGACGGAGCCGTCTTCCGCGCTTACGGCGGAGGAGGACCGAGCGGCCCGCCGCGATCGTTTTTCATCGATCCGGACGGGGTGATCGTTCGAATCTGGGCAGGGCAGGCGCCGGATGAGGTTGTGGATGAGGACACGCAAGATTTCGCCGAGTCCTACGCCACCGGTCGCGTAGGTCCGCTACCCGGCTTGAAGTCTCCTCCGTCGGTCGATGCCGAGGGCGAACTCTCGGTCGGAATCGAGGTTGGGTCAATCGCTCCCGACATGCTGCTGTCGCCGAAGCGGGAGCCAGACGGTCGATGGTTGCTGAGCGGCGAACGCGGGCGGGCCGTCACGATCGCCATCGTGCCGCCGGGTTGCATGCGCTGTGGTCGTGCGGTCGGCTCCGAAGATGACGCCACAGAAGGCTCGATCATTCTGCTTGGAGAGCCGGGCGGCTCGGAAGATGAGCAGGGAACAGAGCGACTGGAACTGATCTGGTCCCGCGACGTTGGAAGGCTCTACGCGCCCAGTGGCGACTTACAGTTGATAGAGATAGACGCCCGCGGGGTGATCATCAGCATTTCAGGAATGCTGGAGTAGCCGATTGCGAGGTCACGAATGACCCAGTTCCGCACAATCATCAAGCACGGATTCGAGGATGTCGCTCTGTGGCGCGATCCGGACGCCGAGCTAGAGGCGATCTGCGCGATCCACTCAACCGCTCGCGGACCGGCGATTGGCGGGACTCGCTGGCAGCCGTATGAAGATGTCGATGCTGCATTCGATGATGTCCTGCGGCTGGCTGAGGCGATGACGTTGAAGTCGTCCGCCGCCCGGCTGCCATTCGGCGGTGGCAAGGCGGTTGTCATCGGCGACCCAACGAACAAGACGGAAGCTCAGTTGCGCAGCTATGCCGATTTCGTCAACGAGTTCGAGGGCCGATATCTGACCACGACCGACGTGGGTACGACCACCAGCGAAATCGATCAGCTCTCGCAGTGGACGCCGCATGTCGTCGGCACATCGCCGGAGCTCGGCGGGTCAGGTGACACATCGGCGCTCACCGCCGTGACTGTCCTGAGCGGCATCTACGCCACGCTTGAAGCACTCGATGGCGACCCCAGTCCAGCCGGCCGCAACATCGTCGTCGTTGGCGTGGGAAAGGTGGGATCGAAAGTGGCACGGTCCCTCGCCGATGACGGAGCCCGGGTGAAGGTTGCCGATATCCGAGCCATTGCCGCTGGCGTCCTGGCCGCCGAGATCGGTGCGCGGACCGTCTCAGTCGACGAGGCCTACGTGACACCTTGCGACTTGCTCTCACCGAATGCGCTGGGCGGCGTGTTCGGTGAGATTTCGATCCAGGCGCTCCAGTGTCGCGCCATCTGCGGCGGCGCCAACAACCAACTCGTCCGCGACCCCGAGGACGCGGCATTGATCGCCGAGCGAGGCATCCTCTACGCGCCTGACTACGTAGTCAACTCAGGAGGCGTCATTTCTGTCGCGCAGGAGGTTGCCGGCTGGAGCTACGAGCAATCGGTCGCCCATGCCGAGGGCGTCTTCGAGACGACGCACGAGATTTTCGAGCTGGCCGAGCGGCGCAACATCACTACTGCCGAAGCCGCGAGGGACTTCGCGTTGGCCCAGATTCCGGCTCCTGCTTCCTGATTCACCGACCCGATACCATACAGGGGAAGAACCTGGATTCAGCAGCAGGAGCCCCGACATGTCCCTCACCGTTCACGGCATTCCCGTTATCGACATCGACTCTCACTACACGGAGCCGCCCGACCTCTGGACTTCCCGCGCGCCGGCCAAGTACAAGGATGCGGTGCCGCACATCGTGATCAACGATGAGGGTCAACAGCGCTGGCAGGTGCTGGACGACATCGACTTTGGCCCTCCGGGGTTCACTGTGGTGCGTGACGATGGGCAGAAGGAGTACGGCACGATATCGCTGGCCTCGTTCGATGAAATGAGCAAGGCCGCGACCGAGCCCAAGGCGCGACTGAAGCTCCTTGATCAGCTCGGTATCGCCCAACAGATCGTCTATCCGAACGTCGCCGGGTTCGGCTCGCAGAACTTCGTCAAGATCGAAGACTCCGAGCTGCGCAACGTCTGCTGCACCGTCTACAACGACGCGATCGCCGAGTTCCAGGAGGAAGGCGCCGGCCGACTCTTCCCACAGGGACTGGTGCCATTCTGGGACATTCCGGCGGCAGTCCAGGAACTGCAGCGAATCAAGGATCTCGGCATGACCGGGATCACGATGTGCGACACGCCGGAGGCATTCGGTCTGCCGCACCTGGGCGATCCGGCCTGGGATCCTTTCTGGGACGCCTGTCAGGACATGGAGATGCCGGTCAACTTCCACATCGGCGCGGGCGCCGGTGTGGCCGACAAGCTGATCTGGCCCGGCTATGGACCCCAACGGCAACTGGCGATGATTTCGATTGGACTGTTCATCACCAACTTCAAGGTGGTCATGAACCTGATCTTTAGCGGCCTCTGCGAGCGCTACCCGAACCTCAACTTTGTCTCGGTGGAATCGGGCATCGGCTGGGTGCCGTTTCTGCTTGAGGCAATGGACTACCAGTTCGAGGAGACCGTGCCGACCGAGCGCGAGGGTCTGACGATGAAGCCGTCGGAGTACTTCCGCCGACAGATCTTCGCCTCGTTCTGGTTCGAGGACTTCGGACCGCGTGCAGCAATCGCCGAGATCGGCGAGGACAACGTGATGTTCGAGACCGACTTCCCGCACCCAACCTGCCTCTACCCAAGGGCGCAGGAGCACATCACCGAAGTCTTGACCGACCTCGACGAGGGCATCCGCGAGAAAGTCCTGCGAACGACCGCAGAGCGCATCTACCACCTGCCTCCGCCACCAGCCGAGATCTACGAGAGTGCAGCCGCGGGCGGCTGAGCCAGGAGGAACCGTCATGGTCGAAGAAGAGCATCTGGATCCGACTGATCCACTGAGCGTTGAAGCGCGGGAAGGCCTGTCGATCTGGATCGAATTCCGCGACGGAACCGCTGGCACGCTCGACTTGGCCCACATGGCAGACGGCCCAGCGTTTGAAGGCTGGCGGGATCGGGCCTATTTCGAATCAGTTCACATCAATCACGAATACGGCGCGATCGAGTGGGGCGACGACATCCAATTGTGCCCTGACGCCCTGCACCTCGACATCACCGGCAAGCGTGCAGAGGAAGTCTTCCCAGTGTTACGAGCCGCAATGGCAGATGCCTGAGCTCTGCCGGATCGGCTCGATCAAGGTCGTCATGTTCCTTGGCGACCATGGTCCACCTCACGTTCATGTGATCCACGGGAGACTGAAAGACAAGTTCTACTACGAGCGAATGCTGTTCGAGAATGGCAGGTTGCAACCTCGTCAGCAGCGTGAAGTCCTTCAATGGGCGCGGCAACAGCAAGCAGAACTTCGCTGAGCTTGGGCGCAAACATCGAAGAACCAACAACCAGATCCCATCGACTAAGCGCAGGAGATACGAACATGTCAGGACGACTCGAAGGTAAAGTCGCAATCGTCACCGGTGGTGGCGCCGGGATGGGCGCTGCTGAGTGCCGGCTGTTTGCTCGCGAGGGTGCGGCCGTCGTGATCGTTGACCTGTATGAAGAGGGTGGGCGCGAAGTCGAGGAAGCGATTCGCTCGTCTGGTGGAATCGCGAACTTTATCAAGATGGACGTGACCGCTGAGGAAGAGTGGAATGCCCTGATCTCTTCTACGCAAGAGACGCATGGCCGCCGGCTTGACGTGCTGGTCAACAACGCCGGTCTGTCGTCGACTGTGGTCGACGACCACAACTCGACTGAGGGCTGGCATCAGATTATGAACGTCAATGCGACCGGTGTGTTTCTGGGCACCAAACTGGGATCGGCGGCGATGATTGCTGCCGGCAACGGCGGCTCGATCGTCAACATTTCCTCGATTTATGGGTTCGTCGGCTCCGACGCCGGACACCCGGCTTATCACGCGTCGAAAGCCGCAGTTCGCAACTTCTCCAAAGCGATGGCGGTCAGGCTTGGACCTCAAGGCATCCGCGTCAACACCGTGCATCCGGGCTTCATGCCGCCGATGCGCTCCAGCGTCGGCATGTCCGACGAAGCACGAGAGCGCCTCATGCGGGCGATTCCGCTGAGACGGACCGGTGAGGTCGACGAAGTCGCGAACGGCGTCCTGTTCCTGGCGTCTGACGAGTCATCGTATGTGACCGGCGCGGAGCTCAAAGTCGACGGCGGCTTCCTCGCTCGGTAGCGCGCCGTGATCGCCCCTGCTCTCTAGTTGACAATCGCGTTATCGCTTGACAAATTGGCGAGAGCAGATTCGTAAGCCGAGCGCAAAATCGGCAGACGAGCGTGGAACCTGTGAAGCGATCATCGGAGTCCGCGATAAGCTAACGTCAACTAACTCCCACCACGGCGGGCGTGGAGTAAGGAGGAGCCGGGAATGCGAAGCATCTTGTTTGACGGAACGGCAAGGCGGTGGAGCCTGGGCGTAGCGCTGGTCGCTGGCCTGGCGACGCTATTGGTCACGCTGGCGCCGTCGCTCGACGCACAGAGCCTCCCGGCGCCTCCACAGTTCTTCTGGGGCACGGACGCCGAGAACTACGTAGGAGCGGAAATCAAGGTGTTTGACGAGGACGGCAGTGAGCTTACAGCCTGTCCGACGAACCTCGAATGTAACCGGCCAGGCATCGTCCACGCCAGTGGCGAATGGCATGTGGCCGTCGATCCGAAAGCTGCAGACAAGGTCAGGCTGCGCATCGTCTCGTCCTCAGAAAGTCGCGAGACCGAGTTGATAGAGGTCGTCGCCGGAGATGGCCAGGGGGTTTCAATCAGAGAGTTCGTCAATGTGGTTCAGGTCGACACGGCGCCAACGGCGACGCTGCCGATCCGGATAATTGTGCGGCTGCACCCGACCCGAGCGTCGAGGACACTGGAGTTCAACATCCGCGTCAACGATGTCGACGTCAGCCCTGCGCCGGCGAAACGCTATCTCACGCCGGGCTTGTCCACCGACAGATGGTTGCAGAGTTCAGTGATTGACGCCGGCAACGGCTACCAGGTCCGAGTCATCGCTTGCAAGCAGTCCGATGACGACGTGCTCTTTGGCGTCCGGGTTGCAGGCCACGACGACATCATCCCGCGTCTGCATCGGATGCCGAGCAGCGTCACCGACAACAACTGGAAGCGCAGCAACGAGTTCGAGATCGAGCTTCCCGGCAACAACCAGAATGTCGTCCGGTTGGGCGCAGATGCCGACTGCTCTGGAAGTCCGATCAAGCAGTAGTGCGGGAGTCCTGGTTGGCAATCACAAAGCCCGTCGCGTTCGCGTGGCGGGCTTTGTTGTGTTCACTCAGATACCCGATGCTTCTGCGCAGCCGTTCGCACCGCCGGATGTGTCGATGGCGTGATCAGCGCAGCAACCCGGCGCACGAGCGTTTCCAACGGAGACCGGCGCTTCGCCGGCAGTCGGAGCATCAGACAGAGAAGAGCAGATCCAGCCCAGAGGCCCGAACAGGTGTAGAAGGCGACGGCATAGGAACCTAGCAAGTCGTACGAGAAGGCGACCAGCACCGGTGTGATCGCATTGATCCCCATCGCTACTGGAAAGCCGATGCTGCGCACGGCGCCGAGGTAGCGACGGCCAAAGTACTCGGCCCAGAACATGTCCTGAATCGGGATATTGCCGCCGATTCCCAGTCCCATCAGCGCCAGAGCCGCGGAGATGATCCACCAGTTGCCGGTTGGCGCGGCATTGATCACTAGAACGAATCCGATTGCGCCGACCACAAACGACAGGAATCCCACAACACGTGTGTCGAAGCGATCGAGGGCCCATCCCCATGGCGGCTTCGTCAACATGGATAGCAACGAGAAGGCAGCGATCGCGGCTGCGGCCTCTACTGAACTGAATCCGTGTTCACGCAGGAACAGAACGCCGTTCAAGAGGATCGCGAAAATGCCGACGACCGAGATTCCGAAAATGAGCACGATCAGATAGAAGCAACTAGTCCGCAGCGCCTCCCCACGTGTCAGCGAAGTGTCCTGATCGCGTTGGGCCGCTTCTATCTGGTCCTGAGTGAGTTGTGTCGGTCCGCCGTCGGGCAGCATCCCATGGTCTTCCGGTCGGCGGCGCATGAGCAACGCTGACGGGATCAGGATCGCGGCCAGACAAGCGCTTAACACCATCCACGCCGTGCGCCAACCGAGCGGCTCGATCAGGACGGCCGCAGTGAATGTGGGCCAGAAGAATCCTGCCATCGAGACACCCATCGACGTCCAACCCAGTGCCTGTCCACGCTTGGCCACGAACCATTTCGACACAGAGATTGAGACAACGAGGAAGCCAGCGACCGAGGCCGACGTGACAAGGAATACTCCGCGCACCACGAGGTAATGCCAGTACTCCTCGACCTGACTCATCATGAACAGAGCCGGGATACAAATCACCGCCGCTGCAAGCATGATCGGTCGGGCGCCGAAGCGGTCGATCCGCGGTCCCAGAGCGAAGCCAATGACCATCAGAAAGGCTTGGCCCAAAGAGTCAGCAGCGAAGAACTGAGTGCGCGTCCAGCCGAATTCTTCGATCAACTCAGGAGCAAAGACCGCCACAACCGAAGTCTGGACGCCGACGGTGACAAACTGAGCCGTAAACGCAGCAGCGACAACCACCCAGCCATAGAAGATCTGGCGACCAAAAATCGTCATGAATGGACTTGCCGCGGGCTCAGGTGTGTTGCCGGAAGATTCAGGGTCATTCCTGTGGAATCTCGATGCCCAGGGCGTCGAACATGCGCTGCATGTTCTCTCCGAACTCGTCCTGTCGTGGACGACCCAGCGTGAGACCGCCGTCGACGATGAGCGCGTGTCCGGTGACGAATGTGGAGTCGTCACTGGACAGCCAGAGGGCGGCGTGCGCGATGTCCGAGGGGCGGCCTGAGCGCTTGATTGGCTGCGCCTGACCCATCACCTCGGCCATGGCCTCGACGGTCTTGTCGGCCTCTTCGGACGACAGCCCCAGCGACTTGCCGAAGATCGGCGTGGCGATGCCGCCAGGGCAGATGCAGTTGACACGGATGTTGTGCTCGCCCAGCTCGTAGGCCGCAATCTTGGTCAGGTGCATGACCGCACCCTTGGCGACGCTGTAGATCGCCGGGCCATTACCCGCTCCGACACCGGCGATGCTGGCCGTGCTGACGATGGCGCCGCCATCGCCCTGCGCGACCATCGCGCGGGCCGAGTGCTTGATTCCGAAGAAGACGCCCTTCAGCAGGCCGCCCATGGTCTGCTCGTACTCATCCTCGTCGACCTCCAGGATCCCGCCAAGCGCGCCTGCATAGCCGGCATTGTTGAAGATCGCGTCGATCCGGCCGTAGCGATCGATGGCGTGCGCAACTGCGCCCTGCACGTCAGCTTCCGCCGAGACATCGGTGTGGACGTAACTGGTCTCGCCGCCGATTGACTCGACCAGCGCATGTCCGCGCTCATCCTGGATATCGGCCACGACGACACGTCCGCCCTCTTCGGCGAACAGTCGCACCGATCCCTCGCCGATGCCGCTGGCGCCTCCGGTGATCACCGCCACCTTGCCGTCGATACGTCCTGCCATGATTCAGCCTCCGCCTGGTTAGAACTGGTTGAAATGGTTCGCGTCTGCGTAGGATACGCACCGCCCCGCTTGTGGCGCGTCATGAGCGAGTCTCTAGACTGCGCAAGCCACAACGGACAAGGCAGGAGCAGGACGATGGTCGACCGACTGAAGGACAAAGTTGCATTGATCACCGGCGGATCGCGCGGACAGGGCGCCGCCGAGGCGGAGTTATTCGCTGCCGAAGGAGCAGCAGTGGTCATTGCCGACGTGCTCGACAGCGATGGCGCGCAGACGGCAGCCGGCATTGGCGACGCGGCAACGTACCACCACCTCGACGTGACCAACGAAGAGGCCTGGCACGCGCTGGTCGCCGAAATCGTTGAGCAGCACGGCAAGCTCGATGTGCTGGTCAACAACGCCGGCATCTATCGCAACGCGCCGATCGTCGAGATGACAGAAGACGTCTACCGCCAGGTGATCGACATCAACCAGATCGGTGTCTGGCTGGGGATGAAGGCGGTCGGTCCGCAGATGATCGCGCAGGAGTCGGGGTCGGTGGTGAACATTTCCTCAACGGCCGGCTTCCGCGGTGGAGCAGGCTCGATTGCTTACACGGCTAGCAAGTTCGCCGTGCGAGGCATGACCAAGGTCGCCGCGCGCGAGTGGGGTCGGTACAACATCCGAGTGAACAGCATCCATCCCGGCCCAATCGACACGATGATGCTGCACCAGGTCCCCGGCTTCGAAGCCGACAGCGATCGCTTCCTCAGAAACACCCCACTGAGAAGGGCCGCCGATCCGTCAGAAGTCGCCTATCTCGCGCTCTATCTGGCCAGTGACGAGTCCAGCTTCAGCACCGGAGCCGAGTTCGTCGTCGATGGCGGTGGTTTGGCTTAGTGGCGTTCGAGGATTCTAAGAAACTCCGGCACCCTGATAATCCGCACACCCTCAAGCTCACCAACGGGGAGTAGGTGCTTCCGATCGCCCGTGACCAGATAGTCGGCGGAAGCGTGAACTGCACACTCAAGAATGCGGTTGTCGCCATGTTCGCCCTCAATGAGCGAGACAAAGCGCGGTGGATCGATGATGCTCGCTCTGTCTTTCAACTCAGACAAGGCCACGGCAGCGCGGTCGTAAGACCAATCGAGCTTGTGCAACAGGACTCGTTGGACCTCAGCCAGTAGGAACTCTGAGAGGATCAGGTCAAAGGTCCTTCGAGCCGCCAGCGCGAGCACTTGTGCTTCGCTTCCGGAGTAGTTAAGCCCCGAGACGATCACATTGCTATCGAGGACAACCCTCACGCGCGCTCGGCAGCCATTTCAGCGCGGACTTCCTCCACTAGTCGAGGTACATCCTCAGGACCGTACCCCGACGCGCGACCCCGCTCCAGACCGTACGCGAATATCTTAGCCCAGCGCTCTTGCCTCGCTGTCTCTGACACGAGATAGTCGGACAGCAATTTAAGCGCCAACTCGCTGGGCGTAACTCGACGTTCTTCGCATAGGCGTTCGAGATCAGCGCACATGCCTTCGGGAATCGAGATCGTGATCGTGTCGGAAGCGTCTGTCACAGCAAGTGCCTCTGCGGTCGCTTGGCCTCATGGTCTATTGAACAGCTTTGGATGTCAACGCCTGCGACCTCAAGCTAGCAATTGGCGGGAGAGGTCGGCGAAGTCGGTGGCGTTGACGGTGAAGGATGGGTCGGGCGACATGTCGGGGTCGTTGCCCTCGCCCCGTTCGCCGACGACTGGCACGTAGGCAGTTGGCATACCCGCTCGAGCGGCGGCTTGCAGGTCGCCCTTGTGGGCGGCGCACATCATCACCTCGGAGATGTCCAGTCCCAGATACTTGGCGCTGGCCTGGTAAGCCTCGGGCTCCGGCTTGTAGTGCCCGAGGAACTCGCAGCTGAGGATCCCGTCCCAACTGATCCCGTTGTGCTTGCTGCAATCGACAGCGATCGCCCATGACATCACGGTCAGCACCGTCACCTTGTAGCGCGAGCGCAGCGCTTCCAAGCACTCGGGCGAACCGGGCCAGGCGTTCATCCGGTGCCAGACCTGGTTCAGCTCATCGCGCTCGTTGATGTCGAGCTTGAGCTGCGGGTGCGCGTCCATCACTTCATCGAGCACCCGGCGGTGGAGTTGATCGGCGTTGAGCCAGGGCAGGTCGCCGCGGCGCACCAGTTGCAGCCGCCTAAACATGGTGAAACGCCACTGGTTGGTGAACGCGGCAGCGTCCAGCTCAACACCTTGCGCATCAGCGATAGCCGAGACTTCGCCCTTGATCGTGTTGTGCCAGTCAAAGATCGTGCCGCCGATGTCCCAGGCGAGCGCCTTGACGTTGCTCAGGTCGGTCATGTTCGGTTCCTTCCGCGCTTCCTCATTAGTTTTGGACTCTGAGGCTACGACCTCGCGCCGCTGTGAAACAAAGCGCTGAGTTTCAGTTTTCGGGTGAAAGTTTTTTCTGATGCCCTTCGATGGCCGATCCTCAATGTTTTACGGGAGATCATGGGTCCAAGCCTTTCAGGTTTTTTCAGGTTCTTTCAGGTTTCTTCAGCCGACTTCGTTCGGGTTTGTTCGGGTTTGTTCGGACTCGTTCGGGCTTGATCGAACCATTTCGGGAGCATTCGGTTGAGATCGGTTGGGGAGTTGATGGGCATGGGCCTGGCTTCCGATGCGTGACGAGTGTTGCAGCCCCATCTTATACGTACATGCGTTCTGTGCCAGCGCTCGCCTCCCCGTCACGTCGATAGGCGTTGCCTGATCGGCTTCGAAGAGCCGGGAGCGGTCGTCAGCCGGTCTGAGCCGAGCTGAGCTGCTCTCGCACTCGGGGCAGAATCTCACGTGCGACGCGAACGGTATAGCCATCATCTGAATCATCAGGCGAAGGCGGATTTGGTATCGGGTGCAGGACGACGTGTTCAAACTCGATTCCCGAACGCGCCGCCTCGGACAACACTTCAACCAGTTGTCCGATAACCTGCTCTGCCGTGCCATGCAGCGAGAAGGCGTCGGCGTGAGCTTCGCTCAGGAAATCAACGGCGCGACCGGCCTTGAGCAGATCAGGGTCGTGATGGAAGTCGGGCCACACTCCTCGGTCGTGCTTGAGGATTTCAGGGTCAGGGCCGTCCCAAGTGAGACCAGTTGGCTCGAACAACATCGGCGAGTACTCGTAGTAGCCGGCGGCCATTGCTTTGCCCATGGTCAATGCGTCATCGGGATCGTCGACCAGCACCGTGTGGAAGATGATGCCAAGCGGGACCGTGAGCGGGTCACGCCCAGCGCTTTCAGCTCCGCGCCGAATCTTCGACACGGTGTCGGCAATCGTGGCCTGATGTGTGCCAACGCGCATGAAGACGCCGTCTGACACTCGGCCGCCCATCTCCAGCGTGCGGGGACCGCCAGCGGTCAGCCAGATCGGCACCGATCGGTGAAACGGCAGAAACGACGGCCGTTCCGCGCCAACCTCTACCTCTTCACCCGCCAACAGTTTGCGCATCAGGACGATCGCGTCCTCCATCTCGGCAACGCGCGCCGGTCGCAGACCGCTGAGACGCACCGCAGTGTCGCCAGCGCCGAAGCCAAGTGAAACCCTGCCGGGCGCCAGTTCGTCGATGGTGGCGATTGACGACGCCGTGACCGATGGATGTCGCGTAATCGGATTGACTAGCAGTGTGCCCAGATCGATTGATTCAGTCGCCAGCGCCGCTGCAGCTAACAAGACATACGTGTCGCGACGCCGAAGTTGAGAATCTGGCAGCCAGACGCAGTCCCAGCCGAGCGCTTCGATCCGGGCCACGTCCTCGGCAAACCGTGCCGGAGACTCGGCGTCCTGTCGATTGATGCCGAACTTGGGAATGCGCAAGTCAACACGGTCTTTCTGGCGATCAAGTTGCGACGACTCTGGTCAAGCGCTCCCCCTCTGGGGGAGCTGTCGCAGAGCGACTGAGGGGGCCACGCTAGCGGACACCAGGGAGGCAAGCCCCCTCCGTCACTGCGTGACACCTCCCCCACAGGGGGAGGTCGAGTTCGCTAGGCCGAAGTCAGTACCTGACCCGAGGTCACACCGGTCGGCTCGCCGTCGCGCATTGTGATGCCGCCGCTGACGATTGACATGTGATAACCCTTCGACTTTTGCACCAGGCGGCGCTGTCCTGCTGGCAGGTCGTGCTCGACCGTTGGACGCTCGGGGCCGACGGTATCAAGGTCGAAGAGGATCATGTCGGCCTTGTAGCCGCGACGCAGCAGTCCACGGTCGCGCAGCTCCCAGGCGGTAGCCATGTCCCAGGTCAGCATCTTGACGGCCTGTTCGATCGTCAGTTCGCCGGTGCGTCGCACCCAGTGCGCCAGCACGTGCGTCTGCAACGAAGAGTCCATGATCTGCGAGACGTGGGCGCCGCCGTCGGAGAAGGTGACCAGCGAGCGGGGCTCGCGCATGATCTCCAGCACAGTTTCCTGGTGCTCGTTCGCGAGCGGCACCATGTAGAGCGTCTCAAGGTCCTGCTCGACTCCAACGTCGATCATGGTCTTGACCGGATCTTCCTCGCGCTCACGAGCAACCTCGCCGACTCGGCGGTTTGGGGTGCCGTCGACGTGGTCGAGGATGAAGACCCAGTCCCAATCCGATGGCTTGCGCGCCTGTGCCGGCATGACCTTCGAAAAGTCCTCTTCCTCGGTGTTGGCGATGTGAACGAGCTGCGCCACGATCTCAGGGTCGCGCAGCAGCTTCATCTGCTCGTCCAGCGGCTGCTTGCGAATGTCGCGCCACATCGATAGTCGGTCGAACGGCATCTCGGTACGCCACGACCAGTTGGTCGCGAGTTCTCGCGAGTGCGCCTGACCGAACATGCGCCCACCTTGATCGGCGGCCTGCTGCGCGTGATCGAACAGTCGCTTCCAGCTCTCCGGCTGCGCGCGACGGCTGTGCAGCGCCGGGAAGAACATTGGACGGCCG
This sequence comes from Dehalococcoidia bacterium, assembly GCA_965232875.1. Taxonomy (GTDB): domain Bacteria; phylum Chloroflexota; class Dehalococcoidia; order Bin125; family Bin125; genus Bin125. The sequence goes on from OZ247431.1 coordinate 2,205,839, forward strand.
GAGTCGACCGCGAGGTCGCGGAAGCGGCGCTCGTAATGGTTGGGGTCGTCCGGGTCCTGACCCATCGTCGGTTCGCCGCTGATTTCGACGACGCCGCGATTGATCTCGCCCATCGCCATGACCAGTTGACGGACCTCATCCCAGGTCGCCAGGCGCGACGGCACCGGTGCGCCTTCGCGAGTCTTGTGCGCGGGCGAGCGTGTCGTCGAGAAGCCCATCCCGCCGGCTTGCACGCCCTCTTTGAGGATTTCCGCCATCTCGGCAATCTCGTCGTCCGAGGCCTGGTCGGTGAAGGCGCGCTCGCGCATCACGTAGGTGCGCAGCGCGGTGTGTCCAACGTAGCCGCCGTAGTTGAGACCCTTGGGCTTGTCCTCAAGGAACTGCATGAACTCGGGGAAGGTTTGCCAGGTCCAGTCGACGCCGGCGCGCTGGGCATCGGCGGGAATGTCCTCGACCGCTTCCAGCGTGCGCATCAGGATGTCCTGGTCGTCGGGATGACAGGGCGCCAGCGTGAAGCCGCAGTTGCCCATGATTACCGAGGTCACGCCGTGGTAGCAGCTCGATGTGCCATACGGGTCCCAGGAAATCTGCGCGTCAAAGTGCGTGTGGCCATCGATAAAGCCGGGCGACACGATCAGGCCGCGAGCGTCGACTTCTTCCTTGCCCTGCTCGGCAATCCGCCCAATTGAGGCGATCCGGTCGCCCTCAATAGCAATGTCGGCCTGATACCGGGGAGACCCAGAACCGTCCACAATGGTTCCGCCCCGGATCACGATGTCGTAGGTCATTCGATGCTCAATTCCGTCAAACGCTCAGTTGCCGCTCATGCTAACCAATGCGCTGTCACAGCATGGATGAGGGCGTCCCGAGACATCAGCCGATGTCGCTGAGCAGCGATATGATTGATCAGTGAGAGAGCGCCACCCGAAGAAAGAGGTCGAGGATGCGCTACAGGAGGCTGAGCGGCTTGGCTGGCGGGTCGAACGCCTTCGCGGCAGGCAACATCGCTGGGGTCGCCTCTTGTGCCCGCAACCGAGTCGTGAGGGCTGCCGGCCGAAGTCGATCTGGTCGACACCCAAGAGTCCGGGACGATTCGCACAGCAAATCCACGACGTGCTGGCATCATGCCCGCATTCGCAGCAGTAGGGTTACGCCATGACCGTCTGGCGATTCTCCTTGATCATTGACGGCCCCGATCTCGACGATGACGAGTTGCTGAACGCTTTGTTCGAAGCAGGCTGCGATGACGCGCTGTTCGGTGGCGCTCACGGAGTCCAGTGCGCCGATTTCCACCGCGAGACGGATCAGGTCGAGGACGCCGTGCTGTCGGCGATCGCCGCCGTAGAGAGCGTCGGTGGGCTACAGGTGGTGGACTTGCTCGAACGAGCACCGCTTTCGGCGGACGAGCGCGTCGAACGATCCGAACGGACGCCGGACACGGATATGCAGATATTCACCGCCCTGGCCCGCGCCGTCGAAGCGCGCCGCGAGCTGCACAAGACTCCCGCCGACCGACGTGCTCGCATCGGCCAGTTCATCGGCGCCTCCGGCCCGGCAGCGGCCGGGAGCTAATGCCAACGCACGACATCGAGAACCTGCTCAACGGCGAACTCGCCGGTCTCCTCACCGACGCCGGCGTCCCTGCCCAGGCCGAAGTCAAGCAGGGCAAGCGCCGACTCGATGTCCTCGCCGATGTCGATGGACTGCGGGTCGTGCTCGAAGCAGAGACCGGCTTCGACAAGCAGGCCCAGGCGATCAAAGACGCCGACGCTCGCTTCAAGCAGAACCTGACCACCCTCGCCTTCGCCGTCTGCTATCCGGCCGGCGCAACGGTCGGAAGCCTCGCACATGCCGAGCTGCGCTGGCTCTTGCGCACCGCGGAGACCACGAGCAAGCCGCGAGCGTCGACCTCTTCGGATCCCTTCTCGGCAATCCGGCCAATCGAGGCGATCCGGTCGCCCTCAATGGCAATGTCAGCCTGGTACCGGGGAGCCCCAGAACCATCCACAATGGTCCCGCCCCGGATCACGATGTCGTAGGTTATTCGATGCTCGATTCCGTCTCGATCAATTCGTTGCCGACATGATAGGGAAGCGCGAAACGCGGAATGCCGAGCGCACTCTGGCCCAAATCGGAACAGCCGTTCCCATTTGTGACAGATTCTGTTAACCTCCTCTGAAGTCGGCATGGAGGTTCGGGTGGCGAGTTCAACAGGTCATCAGACGGTCATGGCGTTGTCCCAACATGAAGCTGATGTTCCTGTCTCAACAATTCCAGCAGTCAACGTCGCCACCGTTCCACAGAGAAGCCCGCTGAGATATCCGGGTGGCAAGACCTGGCTGATTCCACATATTCGAGTCTGGTTGGCTTCTCGAACCGCACCTACCCCGCTCTTGGTCGAGCCGTTTGCCGGCGGCGGCATCGTCTCGCTTACCGCAGTAATGGAAGACCTGGCAGACCGTGCGCTGATGGTTGAGTTGGATGCCGATGTGGCGGCGTTTTGGCAAGCAGCGCTTTCAAACGGGACCGAACTCATCAATCGTGTGCAAGCCTTCGACCCAACGCGCGATCGAATTGATGCACTGACTGGTTCGACGCCGAAGGACACCGTCGACCGAGGCTTCCGTACGCTTGCATTGAATCGAGTCAGACGCGGTGGCATCCTCGCTCCCGGGGCATCAGTGAGCAGAACCGGGGAGAACGGCAAGGGTCTTAGGTCCCGCTGGTACCCGGAGACACTTGCCAAGCGGCTCGAAGCAGTCCGAACTCATGCGTGTCGCATCGAGTTTCAAGCGGGCGATGGCATGAGTGTCTTACGGAGACTCGATTCAGACACTTTGCGCAACGCAGCGCTGTTCATCGACCCTCCGTACACTGCAGCGGGTAAGAGAGCCGGTTCAAGACTGTATGCACATCATTCTTTGGATCATGAGGCCCTGTTCGATTTCCTTGCTGCGTGCGATGCCGACTTTCTGATGACATATGACTACAACGACGAGACCCTCAGTCTCGCGCGGAATCACGACTTCCATGTCGTACAGGTGTTGATGAAGAATACTCACCACGCGAAAATCTCCGAGTTGGTAATCACCCGACGACGCCTGTTCGAGCGAGTTTGACTTTGCCACAGCCAAGATTCGGGATCAGCGAGTGGTTCGGTCAGCCGTTCCGGCGATTAACGCCAGTACGTCGCTCCGAGTTGGCTCTCAGTGCGCTGCAGGAACGGGAACCGCCCTTGTGTCCATTCCAAGGACCCGAATCACGATGCTCCAAGAAGGGAGGCGTCTGCTCGATTCAGAGATATGAAGCTTCTTCCACTGGACGCATCAAATCCTCCGTGGGCCCGCCAGTCGTCGTGTGTCCTCGACGATTTGAAGAATCCCACACATTGGTGAAATGGCTCGCAGACATCGTTGGACTCGACTCAGCCGACACTCACTTCGCTCGCGAGGTTCCATTCATGATGGGTACCAGAACACAGAAGCCGGCGGGCAAAATTGATCTGATTGTGGCAGGTTCCGAAGCAACAACGTTTCGTTGGTTTGGATTGGAGATTCAGGCCGTTTACTTTTCAGGTGCCGGAATGACCCAAGAGTTTGAGCGTCTGAGAGAAGACCTGGAGCCAACCCCACCGTTTCCCAACGCGATTCGGCGACCTGACTGGAGATCATCGAGTGCCAAACGACTCATGCCACAGCTCGAAATCAAGGTCCCCACCCTGAGACGTTGGGCCTCTAAGTTGGCTGTCGCGGTGGATAGACCTTTCTTTGACTCTATTGGCGGCCCCAGCAAGAACCCAACTCGCGATCTCGACGATGGCGACATCATCTGGCTGGTCCCTGAACTGCGCACAGACCTAGACGGCCACATGCAGTTGACCCCCGGACACTGGGAAGTCCTGACCTTGGAGCAATCGAGGTCCAAGCTCCTGGCCGCAGAAACCATATCCCGCGGCGACTTTGAAGCCTCGCTCAAAAGGCGGTTGCGTCCTTTGGAGTAGACAATTCATGCTCTGTAGACTGGCACACATTTACATCGTACATTCTTGCTAATCTGTGGCGATGAAGTGGTTCGCCTGCAATCGCAGCCAGTGCTCGCCTGAGCAGCTCGTCCGTCTCGTCACCACCAATGACGAGCGCTCAAGGACTTGTGGCTATTCGCTCGCTACCCCCTCGCCTATGGGTCAGCGTTGGCGCTTGCTATCGCAACCATCATCCACATGATGCGCTCGCATCCCCCGGCAATGCCCGGCGGAGGTTAGACCCGCAGCAATGGCCGATCCGGCGATTCCGGCCGCGGGGCGAGGGTTTGGTTGAGGCAATCGGCGATCAGGTCCAACTCCTCCATGATCACTTGTCCGATCAATGGATCCGAACCCGGCGGAAGCACGATGCACCTGGCGATCGTCCAGCGATCGCCGATGTGGATGGTCAATCCGCCCGCCACAGGCAACTCGCCGCGCCGACCATCGGCGAACGTCGTGTTGATCCGTCCGACTTCCTCAATGCCAAGCCGCTCCACTACGTCTTCGGGCAACGCCAACATGACCGCGCCCGTGTCCGCCACCGCCGCGATCCGCTCGCGCCGGATTTCCTCTTCCGCCAGGTATCCGCTCTCAAACAGGTTGCGGTCACTCAGGTTCTCCAACTCGACATCCACCACAATCTCACCCATCGCGCACTCCTATCTAGGTCTCGTTCAGCCTATCCCTCACCCCACGACCAGGACTACAGCACATTGTCCTCATGCGGCGTCACCATGATCTTGCAGTGCTGCTCTGGATCTCCGAGGGTCTCGAACGCTCCCTCAACTCCGTCGAGGCCCACCCGCCCGGTGACGATTGGCCCCGGTTTGATGCCTCCGCTGGTGATGGCGTCTAGGGTCTCGGCGTACTCGTCCGGCGTGTAGCCGAGGACGAACTTCATCTGGATTTCCTTCTCGATGCCGGCCATTGGGACGATCGTGTCCTCCTGCATGCAAACACCGACGATCACCAGGCGCGCGCCCCGCGAAGGCGCCTCTTTCATCAGCAGTGAGATCGTTCCCCTGACACCGATCGCGTCAAACATCACGACCTCGTTGCCGTCCGTGTAGCCGCGTTGCTCGAGCGCCGAGATTGGCGGCGTCTCGCGCGGGTCGACAACCACGTCGGCACCCATGATTCCGGCCAGTTCTCGGCGGCCTGGAGAGAAGTCGGAGGCGATGATCATGCCCGCGCCCTCGTTGCGCAGGCTGGCGATCGTGGCCAGGCCGACCGGTCCACAGCCGTAGACAACCGTCGGCTCGCCGCCGCTCAGTTGTCCTGCGCGAACCGCGTGCATGCCGACGGCCATCGGTTCGGTCGTGGCGGCGTGTTCAGTCTCGACACTGTCTTCGACGGGCAGCAGCATCGATGCGTCGAGCACCATGTACTCGCTGTAGCCGCCCGGATAGTCGTTGCTGTACGCGCCACGACTGGGAACCGAGGTCACACGGTCACCGATTCCCACCGGTCCGGTCGTATTCGGTCCGTAGCCGACGACTTCCACACAGAACTCGTGGCCCATGATGATGTCACGGCTGAGGTCGGGCGCGAAGCGCGCGTTGCCGGAATCCATCGATCCCTTGACGATGTCCTCGCCAAACCTGACGAAGTGCAGGTCGGAGCCGCAGATGCCGCAGGCCAACACTTTGACCAGTGCCTCTCCCTCGACGGGTTCGGGCTGCGGAACGTCGGTAACTCGAAGCTGTCCATTCCGTGATGCGACTGCGCGCATGGCGGTCTCCTCTCCAGTCTTCCTGGTTGTTCAGGGCTGAGCAACGCTCATCGATTCGTGCGCAGGCTAACCGCTAGCCTGACGCCTAGCCTGACACCAGGTTGAAGCACAGTAGAGGAAGACGGCAATGGCGGACTTCGACGCATTGCAGCGCGCGTACCGCGCGACCGACGGTTGGGTGCATTTGACCATCACGACCGATGAGGAATGGCACCGCCTGCGCGACACGCTGGGCGAGGCGGCGCTCGCCGATCACATGTGGGACCACCACGAGCGTCATCCGGCCGACGGAGAGGCCTACCTGCCCGAGTTCCAACTCCAGATCGAGGACGATCCCCGTTTTGCCTCAGCGGAGTTGCGTTTGCAGCACGCGTCGGAACTGTCCACCGTGATCACGGAGGCGCTGCAGAACCGGACGCAGAAGGAGTGGGGCGATCTATTCGAAGCACGCGGCGTCCCATTCGAGGTCAAGACGCAAGCAGTAACTTGAGTCACCTATCGCCTGGTTGCCCATATCGGATCTGACTGAGCGTGAAGACGTTTTGGCAAGGGTCCCACCAATCCAGAGGCGAACAGGGGAGAGTCGTCTATTAGGTCGGATGACCTGCCGCTCAAACCAATAGACACCCTGCTCATCCGCTGAAACCGCTCTGTTCGCCAGCACCGCTGCGATCACCGGTCTCAGTAACTCTGGTGGACCAGCAAACCCGTATTCGGCCAGTTGTCTGCGGAAGGACGTCGTCATCCTCACCTCAATTTGGTCCGACGACATATCGAGAGCCTCAGCCATCTTTCGATACACTGGCCAGGACGCGGAGCGCAGACATGACAGATTACAGACCGCCATTCAACCAGGCAAAGCTCGATGAACTTGTGCTCTACATTTGCGAACGCAATTTGTTTGACGAGCACTTCGGCAAAACGAAACTGCATAAGCAGCTCTGGATGAGTGAATTCCACTGCTTCAATCTCAGTGGCAAACCGCTCGTTGGGGCAACCTACGTGCGTGGACCTCATGGGCCTAGCTGTCAGCAGGTGGGCGAGTCACTCGACAGGATGGAGGACAAGGGTCAGCTGATCACTCGACTGCGGCAGCCATTTGGCTACACGAAGCAACAACCGGTACCACTTGTGCGGGCAGATCTGTCCGACTTCGAGGCGGATGAGATCGCCCTCGTCGAGGACATTCTTTGGGAAACCCGCGACCTCAATGCCCTTGAGCTGACGAGTCGGGCACAATTGCATCCCGGCTGGTTATACACCGAGGATGGTGATGAAATCAGTTACGGATTCGCCAGCGTGCCGTCTGATCTGCCATTTGAGGAGCCGTGGACGGCTCGGGCCCAGGCGTTGGCAGCAGGCGGCTAGTCAGCTTCTTCGTTAAGCCACGACATCATGCCTCGGAGTTCGGCTCCGACCTCCTCCGATGGATGCCTCGCGGCCCGTGCTCGGAGCTTGTCGAAGCCAGGCCGACCGGTCTGATTCTCCATGATCCACTCGCGGGCGAAGGTGCCGTCCTGGATATCGGAGAGGATCTGCTGCATCTTCGCCTTGACCGACGCATCCACGATGCGCGGGCCACGAGTCAGGTCGCCGTACTCGGCCGTGTCGGACACCGAGTAGCGCATGTTGGCGAAGCCGCCCTCGTAGATCAGGTCGACGATCAACTTGACCTCGTGAATCGTCTCGAAGTAGGCAGACTCGGGCTGGTATCCAGCCTCAACTAGCGTCTCGAATCCGGCCTGCATCAGGGCGGTGACGCCGCCGCAGAGGACGGACTGCTCGCCGAACAGGTCGGTCTCGGTTTCCTCAAGGAAAGTCGTCTCAAGCACGCCGGCGCGGGTGCCGCCGATGCCCTTGGCGTAGGCCAACGCGACCTCTTTGGCCGTCTCGGACGCATCCTGGTAGATGGCCAGCAGCGCCGGGACGCCGCCGCCCTCCTCGAAGACTCGCCGGACCAGGTGGCCGGGACCCTTGGGCGCAATCATCGTCACGTCGACCTCAGGCGGCGGGGCGACCTGGTTGTAGTGAATTGCGAAGCCGTGAGCGAACATCAATGTTTTGCCCTCGGTCATTGAGGGCGCGATGTGCTGGTCGTAGATCGACTTCTGCACGTGGTCGGGCGTCAGCACCATGACGATGTCGGCTGCGGCAGCCGCGTCGGCGACCGTGTCGACCTGGAGGCCCGAGTCCTGCACCTTGTTCCAACTACGCGATCCGGGGTAGAGGCCGACGATCACATCGCAGCCGGAGTCGCGCAGGTTCAACGCGTGCGCGTGACCCTGCGATCCGAAGCCGATCACGGCAATCTTCTTGTCCTTGAGCAGGTCAAGGTCGGCGTCGGCGTCGTAGTACATCTGGGCGGGCATACAGGTCTCCTGCAGGTTGGGGGTTGGGATTGCGCTTCTCGCCTGAGTGTAAGCGTGGATCTCAGTTCAAACCGACCGTCAGTCGCTGGCGAAGGGCAACGCGCCTTCGGGACGTCGACCAAGCATCGCGCGAATCGCGGCGGCGGCTTGCTGCGAGTCGGAGATTGCCGGCGGCTTGGTCGTCCCGATCCCGCGACGCATCGCCACTCGGCCGGTTCGGACCATCTCAAGGATGCCGAACTGTTCAAACATCTTCACGGCCGCGTCGACCTTGCCCTCATCGCCGAGCACCTGGACTATCAACGCTTCCGAGTGTACGTCGACGACGTCGGCGCGGAAGACCTCGACCACATCGAGCACTTCGCGGCGATTGAAGTTGGAGGCCGAGACTTTGATCAGCGCCAGCTCGCGGTCGACCATCGGCGTGTAGGTGATGTCCTGCACCGAGACCACGTCGATCAGCTTGAACAACTGGCGACAGACCTGATCCACCTGGTGGTCGTCCCCGTCGACGACGATCGTCATCCGGCTCAGCCCCGGCTCTTCGCAGTGACCGACGGTCAGCGACTCGATGTTGAATCCGCGCCTTCGGAACAGCGACGCGACTCGGGCCAGGACGCCGGGCCGATCCTCAACGTGGGCGACGATGGTGTTTCGGGAAGCCATTCCCCCAACCCTTCTAGATCAGTTCCTCTGTCACTCCTGATTGGCGTTTTGGCGTTAGATTTCGTCGGCGGACTCGATCGTCTCCGAGAGCGCGGCGCCGGCGGGGACCATCGGCCAGACGTTCTCTTCGCGTTCGAGCTGGAAGTCGATGACGACGGGACCGTCGTAGCCTTCAAGGTCGCGGAAGAGCTGTATCGCTTCGGCGCGGGTCGTGGCGCGAACGCCTTTGACGCCGTAGGCCTCAGCCAGCTTGACGAAGTCGGGCTGACCCAGGTCGACGGAGTGGTAGTTGTTCGCGTAGAACAGCTCCTGCCACTGGCGGACCATGCCCAGGAAGCCATTGTTGAAGATCGCAAAGCGAACCGGCAGGTTGTGATCTGCGACCGTTTGCAACTCCTGCGAGGTCATCTGGAAGCCGCCGTCGCCGCAGATTGACCAAATCGGCTCGTCCTGCGCGAACTGGGCACCCATCGCGGCCGGCACCTCGTAGCCCATCGTGCCGAGGCCGCCCGATGTCACCCACTGGCGCGCCTTGGTGTACGGGTAGTACTGCGCCGCCCACATCTGGTGCTGACCGACGCCGGTCACGATCGTCGACTGACCCTGGGTCGCTTCAGCTATCGCTTGGACCAACCAAGGGCCGCCCAGCCCGGTGCCTTCCTCGATGTAATCAGTCGGATGCTGTTCCATGATCTGATTGATCTCGGCCCGCCACCCTGGGTGTGAAGCCGTGTCGAGCTGTGGAATCAGCCGGGAGAGTGTCTCCTTGACGTCGCCGTTGACCGGCGCATGCGTCTTGAAGTTCTTGCCGATTTCGGCTGGGTCAATGTCGATATGGACGATCTTCGCCGTCGGATTGAAGTCGCTAAACCGACCCATCGCACGGTCGTCAAACCGCATGCCGATGCCGATTACAACATCTGCCTTGTCGGCGGCCATGTTGGCGTAGAAGTGCCCGTGCATTCCGAGGAAACCGTAGGACAACTCGTGGTCTTCGGGCATACCGGAGATGCCCAGCAGTGTCGTCAGCACCGGCGTGTCGGAGCGCTCGGCGAACTCGATCAACTCGTCCTGCGCTTCAGACTGAACCACGCCGTGACCGGCGATCACGATCGGCTTTTTCGCCGCATTGATGATCTCAGCAGCCTTGTCCACTTCCTCTTCACGCGGGACATCCATGATTGGGTATCCGCGCAGCGAGACGCCTTGGGGATAACCATCCCACTCGGCCTCTTCGATGAATACATCCTTGGGAATGTCGACCAGGACCGGACCCTTGCGACCCGTCGAGGCGATGTGGAACGCTTCCTTGACTGCCGGCGCAATCTCCGAGGCCCGCATCAGCAGGTAGTTGTGCTTGGTGATCGGCAGCGTGATACCGGTGATGTCGGCTTCCTGGAAGCCGTCGCGACCGATCAGATCGCGCGCGACGTTCCCGGTCAACACCACCATGGGCACGGAGTCCATGTAAGCGGTGGTGATACCAGTGACGAGATTGGTCGCGCCGGGACCTGAGGTGGCCAGGCATACGCCGGTGCGTCCGGCGACGCGAGCGTAACCGTCGGCGGCGTGTGCGGCGGCCTGCTCGTGGCGGACGAGGACATGTTTGATGTCGGGATACTCGCCCAGCGTGTTGTAAAGAGGCAAGACCACGCCGCCGGGGTAGCCGAAGAAGACCTCGACTCCCTCCGCGCGCAGGCACTCCATCAAGATTCGGGCACCGGTCAGACGCATGGCAGTCTCCTCAACCGTGGCTCGGCGCTATCTCCGAGCGTTGTCGACTCATTCATCATGTCGTGTGGTTAGTCGCGATGGTTCGGCGGTTGCGATGGGGTCAGAGGCGGCGGCGCTGGTTCCGTGGCTGTTCCTCGTGCGCCGAATCACTCAGGCGCGGAACGCTGGGCCGCCGGCTACAGCAACCTGTACCCAGCGCACACGCTGCGTAAGCAGGCCTGAAACCGTGGGGCGTCCAGATTCACTTGATGGCAATGGCGCGCACGTTGTCATGATTGACCATGACTCTACTAGCTGACTCACATTACGTCTGTTACCGCAATGATCACGTTCTCGCTTTAGCGCCCTCGATCACCTGGAGTTCGTAGGCTTGCTCGATCTCCGGGTAGTCGTAGTAGCGCTCACGCAGCAACTTGTTCATGTCGCGTGGCGGGAAGAATCGGCGTGCCCACTCGGTGTCCTCTGCCAATTCGTTCGGCTCACCGGCTTCAGCCATCACGACCATCTCGTAGCGGCGTGATCCCACCTCGACCTGATCCTGCAACTCTCGCGCCGTCATCTGGACTCGCGTGTGCTGCGACCAATCGACAATCGGCACCTGCCATGTGTCCGCTACGACCGCGGAAATCGTCTGCGTCAGAGCAGCGCGTCGAGCGTCCTGATCCAGTTCCGGATCGACTGGCTCCGGTCGCGGGTTGATATCGAACTCCAGAATCGGCAGCACCCACGGCTGGTGACGGTCACCATGCCGGACGGCCAGACAGCGCTCGCCGCGCCTGATCACCAGGAAGATGCGTTCGACCAGATCGGGCTCGGGCAACTCGTCGGTCTTGTCGCGGTACTGCAGGTAGACGTCGTCGACCAGCTTCTCCTGCCGCCAGATCTTGCGCCGCGGCTTGGGGATGTGTTTCATCACCTCGGCAGGATCCATCTCCCCCATACCGCCGCCGAGCGGGTGTTCGCCAAATGCCATGTGCTTGTCCTCGTTCGCTCTCTCGAATTGCTTCCCTAGTCAGTCCCGACTGAGTCCCGAAGTTCGGCCACGGCGTGCGGCTCTTCCGAGGTCCACACATTGCGACCGCGCTCTCCGGCGCTCATCCGACCGACACCCGGAAACGGGTTATGTACAGCTACCAGCAGTGAGCGATTCTTGATCGCATCGGCGATCAAGCGCTTCTTGGTCTCCAGGTTGATCAATGGCAGGACGTCAAATGCCGACAACCAGGCGACTCGCTCAAGCTGCACCTGATGCTGGATCATGTCGCCGAGATAGACAGCCGACTCTCCGCCGTTGGCAATCACCACCGAAGCATGCTCGGCAGTGTGGCCTGGCGTCTCGATGACGGTGATATCTGGGGTGACTTGCGTCTCGCCGTCAATGAATTCGATCTGTCCAGCCGCCTCGACCGGCAGCAGATTCTCTGGCAAGTAAGTAGCGCGGGTGCGTTCGTTGGGGTGCATCGCGTCTTCCCACTCGCCGCGCTGGATGTAGTAGCGAGCATTGGGGAATGTGACTGCGAGTTCGCCGTCGCCGTGTTCAATCGTGTTCCACCCGGTGTGATCATTGTGCAGGTGCGTATTGATCACGATGTCAACATCGGCCGGCTGCACACCGTTGCGGGCCAGGTCGTCGATCAGCTTTCCATGATCGGGCTCCCAGCCTCGACGCCGGGTTTGTTCGAAGTCTTTGTTGCCCTGTCCGGTCTCGATTAGCACGGTCTTACCGTCGGATTCGAGCAGGAGGCAGTTCAGCGCTAGCGGGATCTGATTAAGATCGTTGGTCTCGCCGGTCACGCGTTGCCACATGACCTTGGGCACGAGCCCAAAGACGGCTCCGGCATCGAGCCAGATCACACCGTCCGAGAGCACGCGCACCTCGCGCGATCCCACCCGATAGATTGGCGTAGCACTCATGGCGTGACGTTATCACCACCCGCGGTTTCGGTTCACTCGATGCCGCCGATTTGGAAGGATCGGACGATGACCGACGCACCAGGCCTGGATGCTGAACCGTTCCGTCGAGGATTTCGCGGGCTGCTGCCGGAGCATCTGGGCGTTCGTCTCGTATCCGTCGCACCCGACCTGGTCGTCGCCGAGATCGATGTCACGCGAAATCTCTGCACGGCCCCAGGTTTGATGCACGGAGGAGCGATCATGGCCTTCGCCGACACACTAGGAGCAGTCGGCACCAGCGCAAATCTGCCGCCAGGCGCAGGCACCACAACAATCGAGTCAAAGACAAACTTCTTCCGCGGCGGAGTCGAGGGGGCCACCCTGAGAGGCGAATGCCGCCCGATGCATCGAGGCCGTCGCACACAGGTCTGGCAGACGACAATCTTGAATCCGGACAGCAAACTGGTCGCCCAGGTGACGCAGACGCAGATGGTGCTGTGAAGAATCTGCGTAAACTGAACTCATGGAACACAAGACTAAACGATGCAAGAAGCACGCCGAGACTACTGAGTACCCCGAGCGGTCAGTGAGTCTCGACGCCGCGCTGGTCGACTCTGTCGAAGAACACGCGCAAGCACTGGGGATCTCTCTCGAGGTTTACGTGACCAATGCTCTCGGAGCTCGTCTGCAGGAAGATCCGCTCCCTGAGGAACAGCGAAGGATTGACGAATTCCTGGCAGAACCGGGGCGCATGGAGTGGCTCGAGCACTGGAGGGTGAAGAATGCGCTTAAGGATCCGCCCACAATGGCCGATATCGCCGCAGCCCATAAGGCCGAAGACCGCGAGTCCCGTTACGAGTACCTACAGCAAAAGTACTCGTAGTGATCCTCATCGACTCTGACGTCCTGCTCAACGTGGCGTTGGTTCGCGAACCTCACTTTGCTGATTCTGAGCGGATCCTCTTGGCAATCGAGGGCGGTATGGAGGAGGCGGCCAGGGCCTGGCACACCGTCGCCAACATCAGCTATTTCGTGGGCCGCTACAGAAGCGATGCGGCAGCCCGTGAGTTCATCGAACGACTCCGGCGGTCGCTCGTTGTGCCGGCAACCGGCAGCGAGGATCTCGTCGTTGCTCTCTCGCTCCCGATGTCCGACTTCGAGGACGCGATGCAGGTCGCTGCCGCCAGTGCGTGCGACGCACGATTCATTGTGTCTCGAAATGAGCGGGACTACGAGAATTCGCCCATCAAGTCTTACCTGCCAATCAGTGCGCTGGCAATGCTGCGCTGACCACGCCTCCATCCAGACCCCGCGTGTATCGTGACGGATAATGCTTTCGCACTGACTTCATGTTCCCGAGGAGCGCGCGATGTCCGGCACCGAAATGGCCTACCTCAAAGGCGAAGTGATGCCCTTGGCCGACGCCAAGCTCAGCGTCATGACCCATGCCTTGCACTATGGCACCGCTGTATTTGAGGGAATCCGCGCCAATTGGAACGCCGAGCACGAGCAGCTCTACCTGTTCCGCATGCGCGAGCACTACGAGCGCCTGCGGAAGTCCGCCCACGCACTGATGATGGACCTGCCATTGTCGGATGACGAGCTCTGCGAGATCACCGTCGACCTCGTCCGCCGCAGCGACTTCCGCCAGGACGTTTACATTCGGCCCATGGTCTACAAGTCGGCCGAGGCGCTGGGCGTGCGCCTCCACGGCATCGAGGACGACTTCCTCTGCTTTCTGATCCCCTGGGGCGCATACCTCGACACAACCGGCGGCGTCCACGTTGTCACGTCCTCCTGGCGGCGGACCGAAGATCAGTCCATCCCGGTCCGGGCCAAGGTGACTGGCGCATACATCAACTCGGCACTGGCCAAGACCGAGGCCGAAACCGCCGGCTTCGACGAAGCAATCATGCTCAATGAGGACGGACACGTCTCTGAGGGCTCGGGCGAGAACATCTTCATCGTCAATGACGGCGTGATCTACACGCCGCCCAGTTCCGACAACATCCTGGTAGGTATCACCCGCAACACCGTGATGGAGCTGGCCGACACCGAGCTGGGTATCCAGACGGTCGAGCGTACGCTCGACCGCTCCGAGCTCTGGTTAGCAGACGAAGTCTTCATGACCGGCACAGCAGCCCACGTGACACCGATTTCCTCGGTAGACCGGCGAACAATTGGTAACGGCGAGACTGGGCCAATCACCGCGCAGCTCGAGCGGCTCTACTTCGACGCGATCATTGGCAACCGCGACGCCTATTCGCACTGGCTCACGCCCGTGTACACAACCAACAGCAGCGGCGACTAGCCGTCTGAGCCGCCGCCGAAGGAGCAGTCATGCCCGAGGCGGTCACGCTCATCCTGGCCTACCTGCTGGGATCGATCCCGGTCTCCTGGCTGGTCTTTCGTTGGCGCACCGGACAGGACCTGCGCCTCGTCGGCGATGGCAACGTTGGCGCAGCAAACGCCGCTCGCGAGGGCGCCGGACACTTCATGGGCGCCGTGATCATCGTGATCGACATCGGCAAAGGCTTGCTGGCCGTCTCGATCGCCAGGTTCTGGGAACTCGAACTCGGTTGGTGGATGGCAGCAGGCGGCATCGTGATGGTCGGTCATATGTGGCCACTTTTTCTGCGGTTCAATGGTGGTCGCGCTGCGGCGACCGGCCTCGGCGCCGCCGGAGCATTCCTGCCCTGGCAGTTCGCGATCACGTTCGTGATTGGCGGGTTGACCTACCTGGTGACCAGAATCGCCGAGCTGGGCATCCTGCTCGTGGCCGCGCCGCTGCCCTTCCTGGCCATCGCATTCGGTGAGCCAATCGAATCAATCATCTTCTGCTTCGCCGCACCAATCGCGGCCGGACTGAAAACTGGATGGGACAAGTGGCAAGAAGCTGGGACGTCATAGTCGTCGGTGCGGGTCCCGGCGGTTCAACCGCGGCCTACGACCTCGCACAGGCCGGGGCCGAGGTCTTGCTCCTCGACCGCGCTCAGTTTCCCCGCGACAAACCGTGTGGCGGAGGCGTCCTGCTATCAGCGGTCAAGCTCTTGCCGTATTCGCTCGATCTTGTCACCGAACAAACCATCACCAGCTTCCGCGTCCGCTACAAGCGCAGATGGGAGTTTGAGCACCAATACCATCTGCCACTCGCGATCATGACCCAACGAGCCCGCCTCGACGCGTACATGGTCGATCAGGCCGTTGGCGTCGGAGCTGAGTTTCGCGACGCTTCCGCCGTGCGAAGCATCGACCGCACCACTCTGACGCTGGCCAATGGCGACACCCACAACGCCGGCGTGATTATCGCCGCCGACGGTGCCAACGGCATCGTCCGGCGGGCGCTTGGTCTACCGCGATTACGGGGCGCTGTAGCGCTCGAGGGCAATGCGGCGAGGGCAGCGTCCAACGGCATAACTGATCCCGGCGATCGCTGGACCGACGCCGTCGGATTGGAGCTTGGATCTGTGCCTGGCGGATATGGCTGGGTCTTTCCCAAGGGCGACCATTGCAACGTCGGAGTCGGAGGCTATCCGGCGGCCGCATCGACGCTCAAACGAGAGCTAGGCCGTTACGCGGCCTGTGAGTCGTTCGACGATTCAACCCTGACCAACCTGCGCGCCCATCACCTGCCGTTGCGAGACCCCGACAGCACCCTGATCCACGGTCCGGTGGCATTTGTCGGAGACGCCGCCGGCCTCGTTGATCCACTCTCGGGAGAGGGCATTGGCAACGCGATCCGCAGCGCCCAGTTGGCAGTGCAATCCGCTCTGGAGTTCCTACATGGGGACGCTTCAGATCTGTCGGGCTACGAAAACGCCATTCTCGCGGAGATCGAGCCGGAGCTCAGAGTCGCTCGACAGCTTCAAGCCCTCTTCCAGCAGACACCCTGGCCCTACGTCCAACTCCTCCGCCGATCAGAACGGTTCTGGGCAGCCTTTTGCCGAATTGTGAGAGGCGAGTCGACCTACACCAGCTTCCAACATCGCCTGGGACCAGCGAAGGCCGTCGTGGACGCAGCGGCGTCGTTAGCTGAGCGACGCGCCAGAAGAGCAGCCAGGTGGCAATAGACTCAAGGACATGCTGACGCAGTCGGAGTTTGAGGAGATTCTTTCCGACCAGAGCAAGCACATCCTTGGAAACATCAGTTGGCGCAAAGACGACGAACATTCACCTGCATTGGAATTTCGAGTTCAGGTTAGATCTGCGCCGGCATGGCCGCTCACCGCGCACGGCACATGGAATCCAGCCCGCGAAACACTTTCCTTGGTGTTGGTCTACCGCAGCGCCGGGAGAATCGTCGGACTCTGTTTGGGATTTCCGCCCCATCGGAATCCTGATGGGAAGTTGCTAGGCGATCCACACAAACATCGCTGGACGGCCGCAGTAGGTGACAAAGAGGCCTACGAACCCGATGACATCACCTTTGGCTGGACTGACCCTGCCAACGTCTGGCAGCAATTCTGCGCGGAGGTGCATATCCTGCATGAAGGTGTGATGCTTCCACCTGAACAACAAGGGGAGTTGACGCTGTGACTGCGACAGATTTGTGCGCGACATTGCGGCACAACCTGCCCCTGCTCTTCGACTGCAGTCCACGCGATCGTGGGGATGTCAGAATCCGTACGCCTTTCGTCCTTCCCGACCGCGATCTCGTCGACCTGTTCGCCATCCATCAGCAGGGCGAGTATCGCGTCACCGACTACGGGCTCGCAATTGGTTGGCTGAAAAGCCAATCAGTATCTGGAAAATTAACTCCCCCTCTAACGTCACTAATCGACGATCTGCTGCAGAGCCTTGATGTCAGCCTGAATCGAGGACAATTGGAGGCTTCCTGCATTGGTGAAAGCGACCTCCCCACCGCCGTTCACTTGGTAGGCCAGGCGGTTGTGCGCCTAGCTGACTTGAGGCACTCGATGCAAGGGCGCGTCGTTCGGTCGGTCGCGGACGATGTTGACGAGTGGCTACGCCAGCAGGAGTTTCAGGTGCAACGAAGAACCAAGCACCGCGGCTTAAATGAACTGTGGCAGGTTGACTTCGAAGTCAAGGCAGGCGTAAGAACATCACTGGCGTTCCTCCTCAGCAGCGGATCCCGCGCTGGCGCCAGAGATGTGCGCCACAGGGTCTATACGGGATTCTCCGATCTCCGCTCGAATCCTGCGGGCCCGCCAGAAGACGCTCTGATCTCACTCATTGATGACACCAATGACGTCTGGACAGGAGAGGATTTCGCGCTCTTACGTCAGGTTTCGCGGCTCGTGACGTGGTCGAGGCCGGACGAGGTAGAAAAAGCCTTCACCAACCCCGTCGAACGCGTATCCTCGCCTTCCCCGCTGCCTCAACTCTTCACTGCTCAGTGATCTGCCGTCGCCAGCGCTTCTTCCCACGTGGTCCGATCTCTGATCATCCCCTGGTATCGACGCAGCATGCGCGGCCAACCGACTGCGACCACGCCGCTCAGGTATCCGCGCAAACCGTAGATGGCCGCGAAGCGATTCGACTCCAGCGTTCCTTGAACGAGCTGGAAACTGTCTCTCGGCGCAGTGATGCCCGACGCCATGATGCTCAGTCCGTGTTGGTCGGACCAGAAGTAGGGCACCGGCGAGAACGGCTCCAGCGGCGCGCCGCGCGATTCCAGCAACAGATTCCTGGCAGCCGCCATGCCTTGTTCGACGGCGTTGGTCCAGTGCTCAATCCGCATCGTCCGTTGCGGTTCCGAGTAGGCGAATGGGCCAAACAGGCCGTTGGGCCATCGAGCGACATCACCTGCCGCAACGATGCCCGGAGCAGCGCGGCAATATTGGTCGCAGATCACGCCGTCGCCAATCGTGAGTCCCGAGTCGGCCAACCACTCAACATTCGGTCGCACACCAATGCCAACGACGACAGTGTCGGCTTCGATTCTTGTCCCGTCCTCCAGTTCAACGGCTTCGACCTGTCCATCGCCGACCAAGTCCGACACCATCGCGTTCATCCGCAGGCCGACTCCCGCGCCGGCGTGCAACTCGGCGGCCCAGCCAGCCAGTTCCTCGCCGAGCGGACCGACCATGGGCGCTGACAGCGCTTCGATCATCGTCACGTCGAGACCTCGTGATCGAGCCGAAGAGGCAACTTCGGACCCGATAAACCCCGCGCCGATCACCGCCACTCGAGCGCCCGGCTGCAGTTCGTCGCGAATGCGAAGTGCGTCGGCCAGCGTCCGCAGCCTGTGAACCCCGTTGAGTTGCTGACCGAACGGCAACCTCAGAGCTCTGGCGCCGGTGGCGATGACCAGACCGTCGAAGTCAACCCGCTCACCGTCGCTCAGCAGCACCTGCCGGCCGGGAACATCAAGACCAGTCGCCGTATGCCCGTTGCGGAAGTCGAGTTGCAGCGCATCAAACTCCGCAGTTGGACGCAGTGCCAGACGATCCAAATCCCATTCGCCGGTCAGCAGTTGCTTGGACAACGGAGGCCGATCGTAAGGTCGTTCGGGCTCGTCGCCGATCAGCATGATCTTGCCCTGGAACCCCTCGCTGCGCAGTGACTCGGCCGCGTTCAATCCGGCAAGGGAAGCGCCAACAATGACAACCCGGTCCATGGGACGTTCCATTCGCAAAGGCTACCGCCGACTGCTCCGAGTCTCGTTTGTGAAATCCTTCGCTATGATGCTTCCAAACACAAGCCATAGACCCCAACCACCAGACTGGAGAACACCATGGGCAAGATGGACGGCAAGGTTGCCATTGTGACGGGCGCGAGCCGCGGTATCGGCGCAGCGATCGCAGAATGTTTCGCAGCCGAAGGCGCAAAGGTCATCGCGACCGCTCGCACGGTGCAAGAGGGCACGCACCCGCTGCCCGGTTCGCTTGAGATGACGATCAAGAACATCCGCGACGCCGGTGGCGAGGCCACCGCGGTCGCCGGCAACGTCTCCGAGTACGAAGAGTGCGCCAGCATTGTTCAGGCCTGCATCGACACCTACGGCCCGCCCGACGTGTTGGTCAACAACGCGGCGCTGACCTACTTCATCCCGGTCAAGGACTTCCCGGTCCGCCGTTGGCTGCGCTCGACCGCCGTCAACTTCCACGGACCCTTCTACATGAGCCAGCTCTGCCTTAACGAGGGCGGCATGATCGAGCGCGGCTCCGGTGCGATCGTCAACGTTTCCTCGGCTGCGGCCATCGGCCCAGGCCGTGGACCGTACGAAGGCGACGGCGGCGGCGGCACGCTCTACGGCGCCGAGAAAGCCGCGCTCGAACGCTTCACCCAGGGGCTCGCCTCTGAGGTACATCAGCACGGCATCTCGGTCACCTGCTACAGCCCGTCTCAAATCGTCCCAACTCCAGGTGTAGTTCACCACCGCCTGATGGAGGGCCGTGACCCCAACGACGCTGAAGGCGTCGAGATCATGGCACAGGCAGCGTTGCTGCTCGCGACCGAGCCGCTGGACAAGGTCTCCGGCCGCGTCACCTACTCCCAGGAAATCCTCAAGGAGTTCGGCTGGGACATGGGCGGCAAAGAGCCGGCTGGCACAGGTGTCACCTCGCCAGGTTCGGGCTACTCTCAGATCTAAGCGCGCCGCCTGCTCCTCATCCTCAGCGGGAAGCCGCGTCCAACTCCCTGTCTCCCCCGCGGAGCGGGGGGAGATGCCGAAGGCAGAGGGGGGCGGCCCTCTCTGCGCATCTCGATCGGAGAGACGACCTGGTGGCCTCCCCAGACGTAGAGCGTCTGGAACGCTGGTTCCGCGACGGCGCGTTACTTCACCCGTTCCAGGGCGATGCCCCGCCCTCAACGGTCGATCTTGCCCGAGCGATCGCCTCCATTGGCGGAGCGCCGCTCGGCGAGGGAGACGACCGCGCTGCCGAACTCGCGGAGCGCATTGGGCGAGACCGCCCCCTGCTGTTCGTGCTCGTCGACGGTCTGGGCTGCATATTCGAGGGCCGCACGCGACCCGAAGGTCTGCTCGGCCGGGCCGAACACGTGCAACTGAGGTCGGTCTTTCCGTCGACCACCGCCGCCGCGCTGACCACCCTCGCGACCGCCGAGTGGCCGGCTCAGCACGGCGTGCCAGCCTGGTACACGCACCTACACCGCAACGACATTACCGCCACAATCCTGCCGTTCGTTGAGCGAGATTCCGAGCGACGACTACAAGACTTCGGTGTCCGGCCCGAAGACGCCTTCGCGCATCCCTCGCGCATGGCGACGATTGGCGGATCGTTGCGCACCTACCACCCGCGCAACATTTCGAACAGCGAGTTCACCAACTACCAACGAGGATTAGCCGCCACCGACCCGTACGATCACTTGCGCGACGCCGTGGAATCGGTCGTCTCCCGGATGGTCGACCAGGGCGAACGAGGCATCCACTACCTGTATCTGCCTATGGTCGATGCAGCCTCGCATCGCGACGGACCCGATGCCGGATCGACATTACGGGCGCTGGAAGCCGTCGATGACGCTCTGACGGCGATCGCGGAAGCGGTCGATGGCAGAGCGCGAATCGCGGTCAGCGCCGACCACGGCGAGCTGCAAGTCAACGCCGCGGAAAAGGGTCTGTTCTTGCCCGACGACGAGATCATCGACGATCTGCACACGCCTCCGCATGGAGAACCCAGAGTACCGATGTTCTGCGTGCGTTCCGGCCGTGAAGATGTCTTTGCCGGCGAGTTCCGAGAGCGCTGGGGTCGCAACTGGGCCCTCTTGACACAGGAAGAGGCCGGGGACCTGAAGCTCTTCGGACCGGATCCGCTCAGCGATCTCGCCGCCGAACGAATCGGCAGCCACATCGCCGTCTCGGCCACCCGAAACGTGCTGATCTACGGAGAGGCCGGCAACCGCGTCTCCGCGCTCAACGGTTACCACGCCGGCATGCGCTCTGAGGAGATGGAAATCCCTCTGCTCCTAGCCTAACGCCCTATCCCTCTGGCGACTTGTGTGTGGGTCGGATCTTAATCCACTAACCCTCTGGGAGAAGGGAACGGTTTTGGGCGACGCGCAGGTCTCCCGAGGCAGAGGGCTCCGCGTTGAACGCCCGATCCGAGTAAGGCAGAGGCCGACGTAGTAGCCTTCGACCAGGGAGGGGGCAGTCAGATGAACCCACGCATCAGCGGATGGCCCAGCTGGCGGCTGATCGCGATCCTGGCGCTCGTGCTCGGAGTGGGGGGGGGGTCCAACCTCTCCGCGCAGACCCCGACGCTCACGAATTCGCTCACCGGAATGGTTAAGCTCGAGCCGGGTGGAACGCAGCAGGGCACGCTGACCCTTTCATCGGCGCCCACGATGGGAGTCAGCGTGACGCTGCTCTCCTCCGACACGGACGTGGTCAAGCTGAGCGCCAGCGGGTCGGCGGACGACGCCATGGACCGGGTCACGCTGACCTTCACTTCCAGCTCCTATATGAGCATTCCCTACACGATTCACGCAGCGGGCCCCGGACGCGCCAACATCTACCAAATGATGGTGATGGACGGAACCACACCTAGCTTCATGCGTCTCCAGGTCGAGGTGATGCAGAGCAAGACCGCCGGCGGCGTCGCCATTCGCAGCGCCGACGACGATCCGTGGCATCCGCTCCATCGCGCGCCGACCCAGCCCAAGACGTTTGATCACGTCATTGGCGAATCGGATCATGTCACCTACGAAGTATCCCTCGACGGCGACGCCTGTACGGGTACCTGGCCGAAAGCCGTCGAGATTCGCGGCACATGGTACGGTTGGTACTATCCGCCTCACGTTCCGAAGCGACTCGGCATCCGCGAGGGAACTGCTCCGCTCGATGTCATTCCGGACCGGCCGGATAACAAACAGCTCACGCTCGATCTGACGTTCGCAGACTGTTCGCAATCCAAGTCTGTGACCATCTACAGTGTGTCAAATGCAGATAACGACAACGTCCGTGTCGATCTGACCCACACGCTAGTCGAAGGCGGAACTCGCACGAACGGTCCTGTGTTCGCTCTCTTCAGAAACGATACGGATCTTCCTCTCGCAATCAACTTCATCAGGCCGGTGTTCCCGGCGATGGCCACCCTCAACGTGACCACGCTCGACAGGTTCCACCACTTCTATGACGGCATCATCATGGGCAATGGAACTCAACCTACTCGCTTTGCGGGATACCAGCGAGGGTGGTCGACATCTACTTGGTTCGGTGGATACAATCATACCCTCCTGATTGCCCCTCGCCAGCGCGCCGGACAAGCAACAGACTGGACGGAGTTCTGCGTCTACGTGCACGCGAGCCAGATACTGGAGAACACGGAACACGGCATCGCAAAGGCCGAAACTCCGTACGGTCGAGCATGGGCGGACCTCCACCGTCAGCTGTTCCTACCGCATCTGACGCTGGTACCGGCGCAGCACGATCGCCAGTTTTGGTGGTTCAATCCGGATGACGGCTCGTATGTTCCGTATCGCCCGTTCCCGGACCCGGACGCGAACGGCCGGCTGTTGCCGCTCGAGATCCAGCGCTACACCGGCGACGTCAACGGCGGCGATCAGTGTCAATCGACCAAGATGATGAACCACAGACGCACGGGCGTCTGGGAGCTCGTGTATTCCGGCGGTCCATCAGCGAGTGATCCGGTCAGTATTGACAACTGGCGGACCAACGTGAAGCCAACCGTGAGGCCGCTTGTGATCGAGCGGGACGACTACGGCAAGTTCATCAACATTCGGATCAGAGGCGTTAACGGCGTCAATCCGAACGTGGGTGGGGGATACGATGTCCGCACGCCCTCCGGTTCCTGGCAGTTCTTTAAGTTCCGGGCCGTCGAGATGCTCGGCGTGCGAATGCACGGCGCCATCGCCGTACGTTTTGCCGAGTTCAGTTCAAGGACCGGGATGCTCCCGACGGGGACGGGGACGACGACGGGCGGAGACTGAATGCGGCGACAGCCGCTGCTATCGAGCTAGCCCCCGCGGGTCCCCGAGTACATCGGGGAACCGCGGGGATGGGGTGCAAGCCCGACTAGTCGTCGAATTCCATGATCGCGCGACCGAAGATCTCTCCCTGCTCCAAGGCGGCTGTGGCCTCATTGATCTGACCGATCTTGAAGCGCTCGGTGACCATGGCGTCCAGGTCCAGGGCTCCGTCATCAGCCCAGGCGAGGAACATCGGGAAGTCGCGATCGGGGCGGCAACTGCCGCCGATGGAGCCGATGTACTTCTTCTCGTTGATCAGCAGGCCTCGCATGTCGGCATCCGAGAAACTGACGCCCGATTGCGGCACGCCGACCAGCACCGCCGTGCCGCCGGTCTCGGCACCGAGGATGCCAGGTCGGACGGCGCGCAGAATCTGGTTCATCGTCACTTCGCGGCCAATGCAATCGAAGGCGAAGTCGACGCCCGAGACGGGCTCGCCGAAGCTGGTCAGCCCGCCGGTCTGGGTCAGCGCGTGAATCTGTTCAATCGCGTCGCCGCCTGAGGCATTGACGCCAACTGTGGCGCCGAACTTCTTGGCAAACTCAAGCTTTTCCTCGTCCAGATCAACAGCGATGATCGGATCCGCCTTCACGACCGACGCAGCCACCACCGCAGAGAGTCCGACGCCGCCGACGCCGAAGATGGCGACGCTATCGCCCTCGCGCACGGCGGCTGTGTTGTAGACCGCGCCCGAACCGGTCAGCACGGCGCAACCAATAATCGAAGTCACGTCGCGGCGCGTGTCCTGCGGCACCTTGACGACGTACTTCTCGTCGGCGATCGTCGTGTCGGCCCAGGTGAAGACGTTGCGCGTCGTCGCCGTGCGACCGTTGGGTCGCTCGACCACAATCGCGTCGACTTCTCGCTTGGCCGTCTCCGCGTTGCGCGGCACCCAGGTAACGAACACGACATCGCCGACCTGCACATTGGTCACCTGCGAGCCGACCTTGATCACCTCGCCGGTCGCCTCGTGGCCCAGGATCTGGTCGCCGTTGCGAGGATTGTGCATCTGGTGCAACTGCGAGTGACAGATGCCCGACGCGAACTGCCGCACCACCACCTGGAAATCGGTTGGGTCCGGGAGATCAACACGTTCAATGGCCAGCGGCTCATCGGCCTCGGGGAGGAAAATCACGCGCGCGGGAGTTGGCATGGGAACATCCTGTTCAGCACTACAGCGCTCCCCCGATGGGGGAGCTGTCGCGGAGCGACTGAGGGGGCATCGCCGCAAGTCTACCCTGAGCGGTGCCATGGCCATCCAGATCATCACCCGCCGCGGTCCGCAACCGATGTCGCAAGACCAATTCGACGAGTTACGTGGTCGATACTCGTCCACGCTGGTCGATCTCGGTACCGGCGACGGCGCCTGGCCGCGACGATTCGCGCGGGACTACGACAACTGTCTGGCGATCGGCATCGACTCCAGTCGAGACGCCCTGCGCGAAGCGGCCAAAATGGCCGAACGCAAGCCGGCCCGAGGCGGAGCGCCCAATGCGCTCTATGTCGCCGCACAGGTCGAATCGCTCCCGGCGGAGCTCAGTCACTCGGCCGACTGGGTCACGATCTACTTCCCCTGGGCCGCATTGCTCAAGCTCATCCTCAGTGGCGACCAATCGTTCTCATCCCTCTTGGAAACGCTCTGCGCTCCACGGGCAAGGCTCAGCATCGTGCTCAACGCCGAAGTCGCCCCAGAAGGCTTCGACAAGCCAACTCCGGCCGCAATCAGGAAGTCGCTGAAAGCCCCCCTAGAAGCCAGCGGATTGCGAATCACCAGGTCAGAGTGGCTCGACGCCAACCAGGCCCCACCAACCACCTGGGGAGGCCGCCTCGTCAAAGGCAGCGGCCGCGCGATGGTGTCGCTAGAGGCAACTCGGTAGCGGGGCCGGAGTCGCCCTCGACGGCGGAGCGCGGAATCGGCGGGAGCAGGATTGGAAGATCGGGATTGGGAGACCGGGATTTGCTGCTGTGGACTGCGGATCGTGTTGATTCTTGTTCGGTTTTGTTCGATTCTGTTCGATTTTGTGTGGGCCTGTGCGGGTTTGAGTGATCGCTGTGCGAGAATCGCGCGCTGTTTGGCGGGAACGGACGGCGGCTTTCAGGTTTTCAGCGAACTTTTTTTCTGTGAGGTTCGAACGGGTGAATGTCCAGTGTATTGCTGAAGATCGTGGATTTGAGCTTTCAGGTTCTTTCAGGTTTTTTCGGGTTTTTTCAGGTTGGATCTGAATGTCCGAGTGCCGAGCGGGCGCCGGCCGAAAGACGGTGGTCGGTGGCGGTGTCGACAGGTTGTGTTGCACGGCGGCCTCCGGTTGCTGGCGTTGGCACAGAACAACTGTACGGCAATGCGCTGCAGATCGGATAAGCCGGATGTGTGGCTGCGGCGACAGACTAGGGGCTGGTCGTCCGGTTTAGCCGCGGTCGGTGCGCTTGACCGATTTCTCGCCGTCGTCGGTGAAAACGACGCGAGACTTCTTGCCGCCGTGGATCTGTGGATCTGTGGCTCTCTGGCGAGCGGGTGCGGCGTTCAGTCGAAGACGGCGATGACCACCGACAGGACTGCCACTGCGACGCCTGCGATCAGGAGGGCGCCAAGCAGAATCTGGTTGCGGAGTTCGGCCATCTCCTTGTGTAGCTCAGACATCTCGGCGCGCAACTCTGCTGCCATGGCTCGCAGTTCAGCGGAGTGTTGGTTCATTCGCGACTCGAAGAAGTCGCGGCCGACGTATTCCTCGTCGATAACGTCGGCGGCCTCTTCGGCCTGATCCTCTTCGGCGCCCATCGAGCGGAAGGCTTGACGCAAACGGAGCACGGGGTTCATTGTCGCCATGAAACCAGCATACAGGTGTTACCGT
Source organism: Dehalococcoidia bacterium (assembly GCA_965232875.1). Taxonomy (GTDB): domain Bacteria; phylum Chloroflexota; class Dehalococcoidia; order Bin125; family Bin125; genus Bin125. The sequence goes on from OZ247431.1 coordinate 2,232,014, forward strand.
CTATCCGTTCTAGGTTGAGAACGCTCGCCGTCTTCTGTGAAGACTACGCGGGACTTCTTGCCGCCGTGGATCTGTGGTTCTCGGGCGAGCTTGCGTCGGATCAGGTCGATGGGGCCGCCGTCCTCGAACAGGGAGTCGGGCAGGCCGAGGACCTCGACGAGGATGGCGCGGTCGAGTTTGGCTCGGGCGGGGTCTTCGTCGATCTGGTCGAAGGGCAGGAATCGTTCGTCGCGGAGGAGGTCGAACTGTCGCTTGGCCTCGGCGTGTTGCTCGTCGGTGAGAGCGCGCCGGACGGATTCAATCGACCCACGCCTGAGAGCGTTCGCGAGTCGCTCAAGGTTCCAATAGAAGCTGCAAACTTCCGAATCACAAGGTCAGAGTGGCTGGACGCCAAACAAGCACCGTCCACGACTTGGGGAGGTCGGCTAGTCAAGGGCGGCCAGTGAGGCATGGTCTCGCTAGAGGCGAGTCGATGAATCGAGGGAGATCGCAAAGCCATTGGGTTCGACGCACTGGATTAGTTCAACATGCAACTTCAGGATGGGCCGGCAATGGTCACCGAGATCTGCTAAGAGTGCTCCCGGCACGTGTTCCCCCTAACTCAATGGTATTGTCCGACAATTTCTCTAAGCGGCACCGGTCCTCAGGCATGGGATGTCCTAGACTACTAAGGCCTGCGATGACAAGGTAGATGCGTATCGTATCCTTGTGCTTAGCACAAAGCTCCGAGTTCCTCCACCGCCACGAACAATTAGGATTCCCTTAGCCAGGCAGGTAAGCAAACCGTTGGCGGCGTCACGACTGGCTGCGAGGCCCATGGCCGATTCGCTCCGGCGGCTGGACGAAAGCGCGAGAGTATGCGACGCTAAATTTGTGCATGTTAGGCGTGAACGGCTGGACGGAACATCAGATGAGCGAGTTTACGAAGCCCGACTTGATCCGTGCAGCCCAAGATGCGAGCAAGAAGCAAGGAGGCTCGCTGTTGCGATCGGACTTCGAACGTATCTCCGGGATCAGCCAATACCACATCTACCGCCTTTTCCCCGATGGCGGGTGGTCAGAACTCAAGATGCAGGCCGGGATCGCGAAGCATCCGAGACATCACGATCGGCTAGAGCATCACCAAATTCTGAGCGAGTTCCACTCGGTAGTATCGGAGCTTGGGCGGATTCCCACATGGGCGCAGTTCAATAGTCACGCACCGATCTCAGCCGACGTCCTACGACGCCGCTTCGGAGGCCGCAAGGGCGTATTGGAAAAGTACCGAGTATGGCTCGAAGAATAGGAGCCAGGATCATCGCTCTTGGGCGAACTTGGTGATTCGAGCCAACCAATACCTCCACCAGCGAACCAACACGAGAGCGCTTCACTGGAACCTGTTTCCGTTGAGGCAAAGGGTGTCGGACCGCAGTACGGTGGCCCGATTAACTTTCGTGGACTGCGCCACGCTCCGATTAACGAGCAGGGAGTTGTCTTTCTCTTCGGAATGGTCAGCCGTGAACTTGGCTTTCTCGTTGAAGCTGTACACGCCTCCTTTCCCGACTGCGAGGCGAAGCGCCTTGTGGATCGCAGTAATGACAGATGGCAGCATGTGCGAATCGAGTTCGAGTTCAGGTCTCGTAACTTCAGAGAGCATGGGCACGACCCAGCGAAATGCGATTTGATCGTCTGCTGGCAGCACAATTGGCCTGAATGTCCGCTCGATGTGATAGAGCTAAGGCAGGTAGTCGAAGGAACCTGATCCCGGAGGTGGGACTGGCGGCACGGATGTAAAGTCATCATCGTCGATCACGCAGAAGATTGGGAGAACACTAAGTCTCATGTGTGCGAGTTCGCCGCATCCGTCTGGGAATCGTGGCGGGACTATTGCAACACTCCCATGGATCACTAGATCGTGGAGTAAGTGGATCCTCGCGAGACTTCAGGCCGTCTCAACCTGGATGGCGGACAGATTGAGGTCGGCGGAACGCTCAGACAGCCGAAGCAACTCGACGCCAACCACCTCGCCGACCCTGTTGTAGTCCAGCACAACACCCGGCGACACCTCTTCCGACTCCACGATCTCTGACTCGTCCAGCCGCAGGTACAGCGCGTCGGCAGCTTGGTCCACGCTGAGTTTCACAGTCGCCCTCGCATTCGTCGATCAAAGAATACGCTCACCACTCGCCAAGGTGAAACGTTGGTGTTCACCGCGACCCGCAAAACTCGGTCGCCTCGGTCGGGGATCGGGCAGTAGAACCGTTCAACTGCTCCATCATGCGGGTCTGGCCCGCGAGCGGCTGGCGATTCCAATGCCATCTCCACCCACTCTCTTCTGATGCCTCTGGCCTCCATGACCTCAACCGCATGGCGAGTGAATCGAAGATTCATCGAATTGGCGTCACGCCAACATGCAGTGCCACCGCGCCCATCGACAACCTTCGATACGACACTTCCACCAGTCCTGCATCCTCCAACATCGCCGACAATTCCTTCGCCGTCGGATAGCCGCTTAGTGAGTTTGGCAGATATCGATACGCCGACCGATCTCCTGACACTAATCCAGCCACCCTCGTCACGCCCTGCTCGAAGCCCAGGCGCAGCATCTGCCCCCAGAGTGTGTCCGGAGGATGAGTGATATCCAGCCCGACCAGCCGACCGCCGGGTCGCAGGACACGCGCCATCTCTGCAAGCGAACCCGCCAGATTGGGCAAGTTGCGCAGCACAAACGCCGACGCCACAGCATCAAACGTTTCGTCCGGGAACGGCAAACGCAGCGCGTCGCTCTGAAGCCAGTCGATGCGGTTGCTACCGTACTTTTGCCTGGCCCGGACGAGCATTTCGCCTGAGACATCCAGCCCCACGATGCTGCCAGCGCCCTGCCGTCGGAACTCCTCGCTCAGGTCGCCCGTGCCGGCGCCAAGGTCGAGGACGGTCGCATCTCGCGGCTCAGCAGCGGCGACGGCGAGCGTCCGCCAACGACCGTCCCGACCAGCCGTCATCAGCCGATTCATCCGGTCGTAGTGCGGGACCAGACGGCTGAACATCTGCCCAATGTTGCGAGTGCGCTCCAGGGTTGACGGATCGTCGGGCATGCTGACCGTTTCAATGCTGACCATTCTGCTCGCTGGTGGTACGTTACAGAAACCGACCGAAGCGTCGGGTTTGTGTTGTCTCGGATGTGTTTCTGGGGAGCGGTCGATGACCACGAGTCCACCGCGTCAGGCCCGAGCCGTTGAGCGGCGTGAGCTGCTGCTCGACTCCGCAGCCCGAGTGTTCGCCCAGCGCGGCTTCGCCGAGGCGCAGATGGACGAGATCGCAGCCGCGGCCGACACGTCCAAAGGCGGTCTCTACTTCCACTTCCCGACCAAGGAGGCGCTCGTCGCCGCCGTGATCGGTCGCGCCGGCGACATCCTGCGAGGCCGCGTGCAGAGGGCCATGACCGCCGCAGGAGACGACCCGGTCACTCGCGCCGATGCTGCCCTGGCGACACTGATTGAAACGCTATCGGCGCATCGTTCCCTCGCCCGCGTCCTGGTCAGTGAAACGCTTGGCGGTTCAGCAGCGGCGCGCGAGCGTGTGGCGGAGATCGAGGACGAATTCACCGATCTCGTTGCCCATGAACTGCGCCGAGCGCTCGACTCAGGACAACTGACGCTGCTCGACGCGCCGCTGGACCCCGAGCTCACCGCCCGAGCCTGGGTCGGCATGGTCCAATCGACACTCGCCGCCTGGGCCGCCGGCCGCCTCAATACGCCAATCGACCGCATCTATCCCGAACTCCGCCGACTGCTGCTACGCAGCGCCGGCGTGCCGCTTCCGACCGTCAATCGCACTCACGCAACGAAGGAGTAGTCACACGTGTCACGACCAACCGTCACCATCGAGAACACCGGTCTGCCCGACTGGCAGCGCTCGGACGACTACGGCGATATCTACTACGACGTCGCCGAAGGCATCGCCAAGATCACCATTGCTCGACCGGAAGTGCGCAACGCCTTCCGGCCCAAAACGCTCTTCGAGTTACTCGACGCGTTCAAACGCGCCCACGAGGACATGTCCGTCGGTGCAATCATCCTGACCGGCGAGGGCAAGGAAGCCTTCTGCTCAGGAGGCGATCAGCGCATCCGCGGCGACGGCGGTTATGTCGGGGACGACGGCGTGCCTCGGCTCAACGTGCTCGACCTGCATCGCTACATGCGATCGATTCCCAAGCCGGTGATCGCGATGGTCGCGGGCTACGCCATCGGCGGCGGCAATGTGCTCGCCACTGTCTGCGACCTGACCTACGCCGCCGACAACGCCTGGTTCGGACAGACCGGACCAAAGGTCGGATCGTTCGACGCCGGCTACGGCACGATGCTGCTGGCCCGTCTCGTCGGACACAAGAAGGCCGCCGAAATCTGGATGCAGTGCCGCCAGTACAGCGGCGCCGAAGCGGTCGAGATGGGCCTCGCTTGCGAGGTCTTCCCCGTCGATGATCTCGAGCTCGAAGTCGTCAACCGCTGCCGTGAGATGCTCTGCATGTCGCCGACCGCGCTGCGCTTCATCAAGCGAGCACTCGTCGCCGACACCGACGGACTCTCCGGCATGCAAATGTTCGCCGGCGACTCGACCCTGCTCTACTACCTCTCCGAAGAGGCCAAAGAAGGCAAGACCGCCTTCCTCGAGAAGCGCAAGCCCGACTTCTCCAAGTACCCCCGCTTCCCCTAGGAAAGAGACCTCCCCCTCTGGGGGAGGCGCCCGCAGGGCGGAGGGGGCCGCCTGGCGAACAGGGAACGTAACCGCCAAAAGCCCCCTCAGTCGCTTCGCGACAGCTCCCCCAGAGGGGAGCTCTTGCATACAGGTCTCACATGGCAACGGCAACGCCTCCACCACCAAGCAAACGACGAGCCTGGCTGCTCGCTGTCCGACCGCCGACTCTTCCGGCAGCCATCGCTCCGGTGCTGGCCGGTACCGGCATCGCCGCTGTAGACGGCGATTTCGAGGTCAGCCGGTTCTTCCTCGCGATGATCGGCGCGATTCTCATTCAGATCGTCGTCAACTTCGCCAACGACCTCTCCGACTTCCGACGCGGCGCAGACACACCTGACAGACTCGGCCCGCCTCGATCCGTCGCCCAGGGCTGGCTGTCGCAGCGCGATATGACGATTGGCATCGTACTGGTGACTGCGGCAGCGATGGTTGTGGGCATCGTGCTGACGATCATCGTCGGTTGGCCCATCCTGCTGATTGGCGCCGCCTCACTGATCGCCGCCGTCACGTACACCGGAGGTCCCCTTCCTTACGGCTACCGAGGCCTCGGCGACGTCATCTGCTTCCTCTTCTTCGGCTTCGTCGCAGTGATGGGCGCCGGTTATGTCCAGATCGAGGAGCTGACCTGGGAACTCGCCGCAGCTTCGGTGCCGGTCGGTTGTCTCGTGACCGCCATTCTGGTCGTCAACAACCTGCGCGACATCGAGACCGACCGAGCCAGTGACAAAGTGACCCTCGCCGTCATCCTGGGCGAGCGCAACACGAGAATCGAGTACGTCACCCTGACCCTCGGCGCATTCGTCAGCATCGCCATATTCGCGGCAGTCGGTCTGATTCCCTACTACTGCTTCATCACCTGGATCGCCTTGCCGCCGGCCATGTGGCTGACTCGTGAGATCGCCAACGGGCGCTCAGGCGCAGCGTTAAATCCGATGCTGAAGCGCACAGCGCAGTTACATTTGCTTGTCGGCGCATTGATCGGATTGGGTGGGGTTCTGGGTACGCTGTAAGCAGAGGCTGAGCACATGCCGATCTTCAAGCTCGAAGCGTCCCAGACCCTCTCCACTGACCTGGCGACCGCCTGGGACTTTTTCTCCGACCCAAACAACCTTGCGGTGATCACTCCACCCGAGATGCGCTTCCAGGTCACCGGCGAGCCACCGGCCACGATTCACCCCGGCCTGATCATCACCTACCGCCTGACTCCGCTGCCGGCCCTGCCGCTCCGGGTTTCTTGGGCGACCGAGATCGCGCAGGTCAACCCGCCCCAGTACTTCGCCGACGACCAGATCGCCGGACCATACGCGCTCTGGCACCACGAGCACCATTTCCAGGAGACCGATGACGGCGTCTACGCCACCGACCAGGTGCATTGGTCACTGCCGCTCGACCCGCTCTCCGCTCCAATCGCTCATCTTGCCGTCGTGCCCCAGTTGCGGCACATCTTCGATTTCCGCGCCAGGAAACTCGAAACGATCTTTTCTTCGCCGGTCGCCAACGCTGCCCAATTGCAGATCCACGCACTCTGACCATCCCACCTGCGCGTGTCAAAATCCCTACACTTCGTTCACTCACAGGAACGCGAGGGATTGTATGTCAGAGCGGCTCAACTATTGGCAACGCATGCAGCGCAGGAAGCTGAGCCGACGCACACTGTTGCGAGCCTCATCCCGCGCCGGCGTCGGCGCAGCGGGGCTGGCATTGGTCGGCTGCGGCGGCGATGACGACGATGATGGTCGGCAGGCCGTCACTGCCGCGCAGCAGCAACAGCAGGACCAGCAGCAGGCCATGCAGCAACAGGGGATGCAGCAGCAACAGCAGCAGGGCTCGCAACAACAGCAGGATCAGCAGGCCGACCAGCAGGCGGCCCAGGCTGACCAACAGGAGGAGATGCAGCAGGACCAGGCCGATCAGCAACAGCAACAGACGGTCGTCGATACCTCCGGCCTGACCCGTGGCGGCACGCTGCGCTTCTCGACACCCGCCGCCACGCATGACTACTTCGACCCGCACCGCGGCGTCTTCGGTCCCACCCAGTTCTGGATGGGGCTCTACATGAACTACCTCATCCGCTGGCAGAACAAGGAGAAGGGACTCATGCAGAGCGACATCGCGTCGCTGCCTGAAATCCCCGACAACACGACCTACATCTTCTCGGTCGACCAGGGCGCGGCCTTCTGGGACCGCTACCCGACCGAAGGCGGCCGGCTTGTCACTGCGGAAGACATCGCCTTCAACGCGCAGCGCCAGATCGACTCAGTCGACGCTGACGGCGTCGAGGACACGTCGTTCCTCTCTGCCAGCAAGTATCAGCAGACCGACACCATGGAGGTCGTTGACGAGACGACGATCAAGTTCACCACCGCAGAGCCAGACTCCACCTACCTCGGAGCGCACCTCGGCCCGTTCTCCTGGATCACCTCACCAGAGGCCATCACCGAGTTCGGCAACCGCTGGCGCGACGAGCAGACCAACGTCGGACTCTCCTCCGGCACAGGCGCGTACATCCCGCTGGACTACGACCCCGATCTCGGCATCAACCTTGACGTCAACCCGAACTACTGGAAGAACGGCACCGACGGCGGACCGTTGCCATACCTCGATCGAATCGAACTCACCAACTTGATCGACGCCACGGCTGTCGACGCCGCCTATCGCGGCAAAGGCATCGACATCGGCGGCTTTCCGCTCTCCAGTCTGCAAGTCGAAGGCATCCTGCAGGACTTCCCCGAGCACAACTCGTTCGACGTCCCCTTCGGCTTCACCATCCAGATCCGCTACAACTTCAATGCCGACTGGCCCGGTGAGGACGGCGAAGGCAACCCCTGGGCCGACCGGCGCCTAGCCTACGCCTTCCACGTCGCCACCGATCGCTACCTCCTGATCGACGCCGTCTACCTTGGCTCGGCCAAGATCAGCGCGATCGCACAGGCGCCCTGGTTCAACCAGGCCTGGACCGTCCCGCCCGACGAACTCGCCACCTGGCCCGGTTACCGGCCCAACCGCGATGAAGACTTGCAGATGGCCAACGAGTTGCTTGATGCTGCCGGCATCGACCGCGACAGCAAGACCTTCTACTGGATCACGCCCGATGTCTGGGAGCAGACCTACCCCGGTATCACAGAGACCGTCCGTTCGATGTACGAGCAGGCGCTCGGCGTCTCGCTATCGATGGACATCCAGCCCTACACCGTTATCCTCCAGCGACTGCTCGAAGGCACCCACCCCGGCCAGACGCCTGCCTGGACCAACCCACCGCAGGACCTCGACCCGACCGGTGAATGGAACATCACGCACGTCCCCGGCGGCAGCTCCAACTTCTCGCAGTACAACTACCCGCCTGCCGAGGAGATGATTAAGGGCATGCGCAGCGAGCTCGATGTCGACAAGCGCAAGGAGACCGCGTCCGAACTGCTCAGGATCTTCCTCGGCGTCCACCCGGACCACGGAGTCGAAGGCATGACCGGCCAGCCGTCGGTGATGAACGCCATCTCGCCACAGGTCGAGTGGCCGTACGTACACAACTCCGAGGACGTCTACCAGTTCGCCCACGCATCCCACCGCTACGACGAAACCTGGCTCGACACGACGCATCCAGACTACCCAGCATAATTCCAATCTCCCTTCATCTCAGCCTTCTCTCCCTGGGAGAAGGCTGGGGTGAGAGCCCACAGCCACAACAACCCACCGACCACGCTCCCCGCCGTCCTTCCTGCGAAGGCAGGAATCACGAACCACCTCTGCCCATCAACGGCGACACTCGCCAGTCGTCCCGCCTAACCCCAGCCGCCACCTCCATCTCCCTTCCCGCACACCCGCTGGAGAGAACATTGATCGACCAGATTGACACTGACCCTAATCGTTCAATACCTTGCCCCAGAGACCGCCTGCCGGACGGGCGCTGAACGTGCGTGATCTTCCTCGCACTACCCTGACGACGGAACTGAACGGAGTTGGCGATGAAATTTGAGTTCTTCCATTTGATGCCCTACCGAGACCTCCCGGCGGACTTCGCCGAGACGAACAACTCGGTCTGGGTTGATGTCGACTCGAAGCTGTTCGACCCGGCCAAAGCCCACCAGATGTACAACGACGGTCTGGACGAGCTCGAAGCTGCCGCTGCCGCCGGCTATGACGGCATCTGCGTCAACGAGCACCACCAGAACGCCTACGGCCTGATGCCATCGCCGAACCTGATGGCCGCCAACCTGTGCCGCCGCACCAAAGATGTTGCCATCATCGTGCTCGGCAACTCGATCGCGCTCTACAACCCGCCGACTCGCGTGGCCGAAGAGTTCGCCATGCTCGACTGCATCTCCGGCGGTCGCCTGGTGGCCGGCTTCCCCGTCGGTACGCCGATGGACGACTGCTTCTGCTACGGCGCCAACCCGTCGCACCTGCGCGACAAGTACTACGAGGCCGCCGACGTGATCACGCAGGCCTGGACGCGACCGGAGATGTTCTCCTACAACGGTCGCTATAACCAGCTCCGCTACATCAACATCTGGCCGCGACCGCTCCAGGACCCGCACCCGCCGGTCTGGATCCCCGGCGGCGGCTCGGTTGAGACGTGGGAATGGTGCGCAGACCACAACTACGTCTACTGCTACCTCTCCTACGGTGGCTACAAGGCCGGTCAGAAGAACGTGGACGGTTTCTGGCGAACGATGCAGCAGCGTGAGAAGCCGCTCAACCCGTACCACGCCGGTTTCCTTCAGCTCGTCGCCGTCGGCGAGACCGAGCAGGAAGTCGCCGACAAGTTCGGACCGCACGCGGAGTACTTCTACAACAAGATGCTGCACATTGACCCGCGCTACGCCGACCCGCCCGGCTACCGCACCGTGCGCACCATCGAGCAGGGCTTCACTCGCAGCCAGGGCCTCAAGCCCGTCTTTGGTGAGTCCAAGAAGTTCGAAGGCGAAAAGACCGCCGAGAAGATGGTCGAGTCCAAGGCCAACTCGGAGATCACCTGGAATGACCTGATCCGCGAAGGCAACATCGTTGCCGGCACGCCGAGTCAGGTCACCGAACAGCTCGAGGAAGTGATCAAGACGCTCCACGTCGGACACCTGATGATCCTCAACCAGTTCGGCTCGATTCCGAAGGAACTGGCCATCCCGAACATCGAGATGACCGCCCAGCAGGTGCTGCCCAACCTCAAGCACATCTGGGACGACGAAGGCTGGGAAGACCACTGGTGGCCGCAGGGCCTCCCCGGTGGCCAGGCCGAGCCGGCGGCGCTGAAAATCTAGCGCTGCTCGCGATCCAGCGAACCGTACAAGGGGCGGAGCTCAGGTTCCGCCCCTTGTCATATGATCAGACCAAGATGATCAGACGAACCGTCATGGCCGTGTTCCTGAGCGTGGTGACGCTGGTCGCTGCGGCAGCCCTCGCGGGCCTCTCCCCGGTGAGCAGCCACGACGGCGACGACGGCGAAACCGTTCGCATCATGGCCAGACTGCGGGCCGACGACTCGATTGAGTTTGGTCTCAGATCAAGCGCGGGTCCACAAATCCCACGACTGCGTGTTCTCTCCGCAAGCGTGAATGATGGTGAGTGGAAGCGAAGCTCGCCAATCGAGCTGCCCAACGGCACGGTGGTAAAGATCATCGTGCGGCGAGCAGAAGGCGAGCGAGCCGAGTTTGGACTGCGAATCGAGGATCCGCTGCAGCAGTTCCTGCCGCCCCAGCGCCGCTTCCCGCGCAACGCCACAGTCGACAAGTGGCTGTTCAGCACGCCAATGCTGATTCCGGCCCCAGAACACGAAGACGAAGCAGACGAACCGGCGCCACCGCCCGAACCTGGGACCACACCGACGCCAAATGACTCAGGCGATGGAGGCGATGACGGCAGCAGCGAGGACACCGACGAAGGCTCATCCTTCGAACGAATCTCGGGAACGCATCGCGACGGTCTGATCGTCAACCGCAACGTCCTCGGAGATCCCGACGCTCCTGTCCTGATCGTCGAGTTCGGCGATCCGTATTGACCAAACTGTCGTGGTTGGACGGCTCGGTCCGAGCCCCAAGTAATCGAACAATTCGTCAAGACCGGAATGGCCCGCTTCGAGTTCCGCCACTTCCTCGGGCATTCAGGCACACTGTTCGCTGCGCAAGCGATGGAGTGCGCCGCTGACCAGAGCGGCAACGCTTTCTGGCAGTTCCACGACGAATACATGACAAACTCGGCCTTGCGAGCATCGCGAAGCCGCGCAGCCGAATACGCCGAGGAAATCGGTCTGGATACCGAGACATTCCAGCAATGCCTGGACGACGAGACTCATAAGGCGCGAATCAACAGCGAATTCAGCGCAGCCAGGCGAGCCGGAGTGAGATTAACACCAACCATCTTTGTCAACGACGAACGCTCCGGTACCGTCCTCTCAGCAATCAAACGAGACGTTGAGGCAGCGACCCCTTAACCCAGCGGTACGCTGACTGCATGAAACCAAAGATCAGCATCATCACGCTGGGCGTATCCGATCTCGCGGCGTCTGTGGCGTTCTATCGCGACGGACTCGGATTCCCCGCGCCGAACTACAACGACGGCGACGACATCTGCTTCCTCGAAATGGAAGGGTCCTGGCTCTCGCTCTACCGGCGCGAGAAGTTCCCTGACGAGGCCGACGTCGAATTCGCCCCACCCTCAGCAGGCACTCCGACGATCACACTTGCCCACAATCTGCCCTCGGCAGAGGCAGTCGACGCAGCCATGAGCGAAGCCGTCAACGCCGGCGCCACGCTGGTCAAACAGCCCGAGGAAGTCTTCTGGGGCGGCTACAGCGGATACTTCAGCGATCCCGACGGTTACCTGTGGGAGCTCGCCTACAACCCGTTCACGGACTTGACCTGATCATGCCGAAGGTCACCGCGCTGAGCGCGGTCACGCTCGCCGTCGGCGATATGTCGGCGGCTACCGCGTTCTACGAGGCCCTCGGCTTCGAGAAGATCTACGGCGGAGCGCAAACAGGCTTCACCTCGTATCGAGCTGGAACGAGCTATCTCAACCTGATCGCCGCCGAGCCGGGGACAGGGTTCTGGGGACGAGCGATCTTCTACGTCGACGATGTCGAGGCCTTCCACGCGCAGGCCATCGAGGCAGGCCTCAGCCCTGAGTTTGAACCGAGAGACGCACCCTGGGGAGAGCGATACTTCCACGTCGTCGACCCCGAAGGCAACGAGATCTCATTCGCGAGGCCGCTCAAGGCCGACTGAGTGCAGAACCTAGTCACCGACCTGAAGCGTCCGTCCAGCTGTCAGACCACCATCAATGACAAATTCAGACCCCGTGCTGTACGTCGCATCCGCAGCGATGAATAGCATCATTCTCGCCACTTCGTCAGCCCGCCCGAAGCGCGGGATCGCGATGTTCACACCAATCTCACCGTCGGCGCGACGCGGAATGTCGGGAGGCGCGGTCATCGGGGTGTCAATCGGTCCGGGATGCACTGAGTTGACCCGGATGTTGTAAGCAGCCAACTCCAGGGCCGCCACTTTCGTGAGTCCGCGCACAGCGAACTTCGAAGCGACATACGCGCTGGAGTCCGGATAACCTTCCAACCCGGCCGTTGACGACGTATTGATGATGCAGCCGCCGCCGGCTTCATTCATCGGCTGGATCGCTGCTCGGATGCCCAGCCAGACGCCGACCTGGTTGATCTGGATCACTTCCAGGTATTCCTGCTCAGTCATGTCCTCTATCGACCCGTTGCGCAGGATGCCGGCATTGTTGAGCAAGATGTTCAACCTGCCGAACTGCTCAGTCGCGGCATCAACCATCTCCGCCCAGCTCGACTGGTCGGTGACATCCAGCTTGCGGAACATCGCCTGGCCGCCGGTGTCGTTGATGCTCTCGGCAACCCGGTCGCCGTCCTCCTCCAACACATCGCCGATCGCGACCGCGGCTCCCTCGCGCGCAAAGAGGCGCGCCTGCTGTTCACCTTGACCTCGCGCGCCACCCGAAATCAGCGCGACTTGTCCATCGAGCTTGCCCATGTCGTTCCTCCTCGATGCCAGACCAAACGCCCAGCGCGTGATGGTTCAGTCTTCCAACCGGGCGATCATTGTGCCGGCCGTGACTCCGCCGTCGATCACAAACTCCGCGCCCGTGCTGTACGTGGCATCCGCGGCGATGAACAGCATCATCTTCGCCACTTCGTCAACGTGTCCGGCCCGTGGAATCGGACCGTTGAACGATACGTTGTCGGGCTCTCGCGTAGCGATCTGCGGGTCGCGGATCATCGGCGTATCGATCGGTCCGGGATGGACTGAATTGACTCGAATGTTGTGCGGCGCCAGCTCCAGCGCTGCGACTTTGGTCATACCGCGAACGGCGAACTTCGATGACACATACGCGCCCAACCCGGAATACCCTTCGAGTCCAGCCGTGGACGAGGTGTTGATGATGCAACCGCCGCCTGCCTCCTTGAGCGCCGGAATCGCCGCCTTCATGCCCAGCCAAACGCCGAGCTGGTTGACGTGGATCACCTCGAGATAGTCCTCCAGCGAGGAATCTTCGATCAACTTCACTCTGGCAATACCGGCGTTATTGATCAAGATGTCGAGCCGGCCAAACTGCGCCAGGGACTCGTCGACCATCGACTGCCAACTGGAAGCCTCGGTCACATCCAGCTTCTGGAACATGGCCTGACCGCCGGTGTCATTGATGCTCTCGGCAACCCGCTGGCCGTCCTCCTCAAGCACATCGCCAAGCGCGACCGCCGCGCCCTCACGCGCAAACAGTCGGGCCTGAGCCTCTCCTTGCCCTCTCGCCCCGCCGGAAATCAGCGCGACTTGTCCATCCAGTTTGCCCATCTCATTCCTCTCCCGTCAGATTCTGTCGTGCCCGGCAGACGCCAACTACTCGCTGACCGGAACCGCCCGGCCCGACATCTGGCCGCCGTCGATCTGGAACTCCGCGCCGGTGCTGTAGGTCGCGTCGGCCGCAATAAACAACATCATCTTCGCCACTTCGTCAGGCCGACCGGCACGACCAATTGGGCTGTCGACCGGAATCTCGCCTTCAGCCCGGCCGCCGATGCGCGGATCTCGCACCATCGGAGTATCGATTGGTCCGGGATGAACCGAGTTGACGCGAATGTTGTATGGGCCAAGCTCCAGCGCAGCCACCTTGGTCATGCCGCGTACCGCGAACTTCGAGGAAACATAGGCGCTGAGTCCTGGATAACCCTCGTATCCCGCAGTTGACGACGTATTGATGATGCAGCCGCCACCGGCCTCGCGCATCGGCTTGATCGCGGCCCGAATGCCCAGCCAAACACCCACCTGGTTGATCTTGATCGTCTCCAGGTACTCCTGCACGGTCGTCGTCTCAATCAACCCACCGCGCAGGATGCCAGCATTATTGACCAGGATGCTGAGCTTGCCGAAGTTCTCCGTTGTATGTTCGACCATCTCCGCCCAGTTCGACTGGTCGGACACATCGAGCTTGCGGAACGTCGCCTGCCCGCCGGTGTCATTGATGCTCTCGGCGACTCGATTGCCGTCTTCCTCCAACACATCGCCGATCGCGACCGCCGCGCCCTCTCTCGCGAACAGCCGAGCCTGCGCCTCGCCTTGCCCACGCGCGCCGCCGGAAATCAGTGCGACCTGTCCATCAAGCTTGCCCATGTCGTTCCTCCCCTATGCCCAAACTGACTACCGAGCCTCAGTCGTTTGCTCGCGCGATCATCGAGCCGGCCGTGACGCCGCCGTCGATCACGAACTCGGAACCGGTGCTGTAAGTCGCATCCGCGGCAATGAACAGCATCATCGCCGCGACTTCGTCGACATGCCCCACACGAGGAATCGGCGCATTCAAACCGAAATCGTCTGTGTCCCGTCTTGCGACCTGCGGATCGCGAATCATCGGCGTGTCAATCGGACCTGGGTGCACCGAGTTCACGCGGATGTTGTATCGCCCCAGCTCTTGCGCCGCGACCTTGGTCATCCCTCGCACGGCAAACTTTGAAGACACATATGCGCCGAGACCCGAGTAGCCCTCGAGTCCGGCCGTTGACGACGTATTGATGATGCAACCGCCGCCCGCTTCCTTGAGCGCTGGAATAGCCGCCTGCATCCCCAACCAGACGCCGACCTGGTTGATCCGGATCACTTCAAGGTACTCCTCGAGCGTCGATTCTTCGATCAACTTGACCCGAGCGATGCCTGCGTTGTTAATGACGACGTCCAGGCGACCAAACTGGCCCACAGTCTCCTCAACCATCGACTGCCAGCTCGAGACCTCGGTCACATCGAGCTTCTGGAACATCGCCTGACCACCGGTGTCGTTGATGCTCTCGGCGACGCGCTGACCGTCCTCCTCCAGCACATCGCCAAGCGCGACCGCGGCGCCTTCCTTGGCAAACAACCGAGCCTGCGCCTCGCCCTGTCCTCGCGCGGCGCCGGAAATCAGCGCCACCTGTCCATCGAGCTTGCCCATCAGATCCTCCCGACATCCGCTTGATTGTTGGGCTGTTACTTGGCGCCCTGTGCGCTGGCCAGTTGTCGCCGCGTCCGCATCCCGAACGGTTCGACTTCGCCCGTCTCGAGGTTGAAGCGATATCGCCACTGCCTCAGCAAGTCCAAGCCGTACACGTGGATCGCGAGGGTCTTGCCCTGATTGATCTCAACTGCGTGGATATCCGCCGGCGGCTCGCGCAGATAGGTCGTCGTGCCAGCCGGCACGAGCGACGGCTCCAGCTCTTCCAAATCCGCACGCCAGGGTGTCAAGCCGTCGTCGACGCGCTGATAGTTGCGGTTGAACTCGACGCCCGAGATCACACCCTCCATCGCCCAGCCGTTGTGATTGTGAATCGGCGCTCCCGAGTCGGGCTGCCAGACAACCGCCGAGACGGTCAGATTGTCGGAGCGATGGATGACGAAGCCCTGCTCCGGATTCGCGTCATCGCAATCCGGCAAATCGAGCAGGCAATCCTTGCGCTGGATCAACCGCTCCAGCGGACCCGCAATCTGAGCAATCTGCTGATCGCCGGAGTCGCCCCGGTCAGCAATGCGCTGAGCATCGCGAACAAAATCCTGGACTGTGTACGTCGCTGTGGTCATGGCGCAAGCCTCTCTTCCCACGAGGGTTCTCGCGTCGAGTATAAGCAGTCCGCTAGCACCCACGCGCCGCCAAGCCAATTCAGGGACTCGATAGAATGGGGATACGGGAGGCGGAGTCATGTCGTGCGAGATCGTAGAACAGCGAACGGGTCAGCGGCCGAACATCAAAGTGCTGCCACCGCGTGAGATGACGTCGGAGGAGCGTGCGCGTTTGCACGAGTATCGAGCAAACAAAGCTCATTTCGCCCAGTATCAGGAACAGATTGCCGGAGAACACCCGAACCAGGAACTGCTGGTGTACGGCGGAGATCAGATTGTGGCATTCGACAGTCTTCGAAAGCTGTTTGCTTTCAGGGAAAGCCTGGACAAGCCAACAAGAGAAGCCTCATACCACCCGCATCGAGGTTGGAGCGGAAACATAGGTCCCATCTTTCGGGTCACACGTTGATGCGAGTCTTCCCCGGTAGTTTTCACTATTTCGAACGTGGGACCCAGGTGATCCGCCAAGAAAGTTACGCCCCGTCAGTTTCGGTTGAGGCGGCGTGGAGAGACCGTCGCGCGAATTTCACTCTCCTCATCGACACTGGGTCTGAATCCACCACTCTGTTTCCAAGGCAGGCTTTGGAGCTGTTCGGCAATTCATACGATCAACTCGATGTTGACGATCCGGAGCGTAGGATCCTCATCGGCGATGTCGGTGGCGTACTCCATGATGCGATTGAAGTGCCGATCGACTTAATCTTCCATGATGATTCGGACGCCCCGTTGACTGCTTCTGTTCGCATTCTGGTTGTTCGACCCAACCCACCAGAGAGATTAGTCGACAGCGGCAACTGGGACACGCCCTCTCTACTTGGGCGCGACTTGCTGCTTCACTTCGACATCTTCGTTTCCGGCTCGACCAGCGAGGTCTATCTGTCATTGCCCGAGTAATCCCCGCTTCCTGCGCTAGCCTGCCCTGACGACTGAGTGAGCCGGAGCGGAGAGTGTCGATGACAGGTGAACGCGCCGAATTTGGCCTCTTCTTTCAGCTTCCGCAAGTCGACGGTCAGGATGTGCCCCAGCGATATCGTGACACGCTGGCACAGATTGTCCACGCCGACCGCATTGGCTGGGATGCCGCCTGGCTCGCCGAGATGCACTTCGTGCGAGAGTTCTCCGTGCTGCCCTCACCCTTGGTAACGATGGCCGCCGCTGCCGCGCAGACCGAGCAGATCCGGCTCGGTACCGGCGTCGCCCTGCTCGCGCTGACCGACCCCATTCGCGCCGCCGAAGACGCGGCCACAGTCGATATCATCTCCGGCGGACGGCTGGAGTATGGAGTCGGTCGCGGGAGCATTGCCGAGCACTTCGCCGGCTTCAACGTCAGCATGGGTGATCGCGCCGGGCGATTCAATGAAGCGCTGGCCGTGATCCAGCAGGCCTGGGGCGATGGACCGGTGAACTTCGAGGGCGACCACTTCAGCTACCGCAACGTGCAGGTCGTACCTAAGCCAATCCAGCGTCCCGGACCGCCGTTGCGGATGGCCGCCAACAGCGACGAATCATTCGTCCGCGCCTGCAACGAACAGTGGCGCGTCTTCGCCAGTCCGATCACGGCCTTCGAAGACGACCTAGACCGCCGCTTCGCCATGTACCAGCAAGCAAGACCCGACGCCCCTGCCAGCGACGCTGGTCTCCTGTTGCCTGTGCACGTGCACGAGTCGTCGGAAACTGCCAAAGATGAGCTCAGGACCAGCCTGATGAGCTACATGAAGGTCGTCAGCGACACCGGCTTCAGAGGCTGGACCAAACGCGGTGGCGACCCCAATGACCTTCCGCCGCTGCTGGCTCGAAATCGCAACGCCAGCTACGAAGAGGTCATTGACACGCTGTGCGCAGTCGGCAATCCCGACGAAGTCATAGGCAAGCTCTCGGAGTTGGGCGCCCGCTACGGTGTCGGGCATTTCCTAACCTGGTGCAATGCGGGCGGGATGGTCCCCAATGATCAGGTGACCAGGTCGATGAGCCTGTTCATGAAGGAATGCGCGCCCAACATCACTGTCTGACGACATCAGCGTCGGGCAAGCGCCGCTCCATCACTTCGATCGCCTCTGGGTTGCTGTCAATCAGCAGGTAACGTCTGCCCAGCGACAGGGAGGCTTCACCCACGGTCCCGCTTCCCGCGAATGGATCCAATACGAGTTCCCCTTCATCGCTTGACGCGCGAATGATGCGCTCTGCCAGCGCGAGCGGCTTCTGCGTCGGGTATCCGGTTCGCTCCTTGGCGTTCGTGCCGACAATCGTGTGCCACCAGACGTCCGTGGGTAGCTTGCCGCGTGCCGCCTTTTCTTTGCCAACCAGTCCCGGAGCCATGTAGGGAATGCGATCGATCGCATTCCGGTTGAAAATGTATCGCTCTCTGTCTTTGACATACACCAGGATGTTGTCATGCTTGGCTGGCCAACGCCGTTTGGGTCGGCCGCCATAGTCGTAGGCCCAGATGATCTCATTGAGAAAGCAATCGCGACCGAATATGCTGTCGAGCAGAACCTTCACATAGTGAACTTCTCGAGCGTCGAGATGTAGGTACAAGGTGCCATCTGCACGTAGAACGCGCCAGATTTCAGTCAGTCGCGGGCTCAGAAAATCGATGTACTGTTCGAACGCATCCGTATACGAGAGCGATGACGCTGTTTCGGACTGATATCGCCGACCGCCGAATCCGGTACGGTCGCCGTCGTTGTCCCGCGTTGTGCGCAATCGCTGATAGGTACGCACATTGCCCGTGTTGAATGGCGGGTCGGTGTAGACAAGTTGCACGCTCTCGCCGGGCAGCGCCTGCAGGATTGGGAGGTTGTCACCTTCGACAATCCGGCCGGCGCGCTCAGCGGGCACAGTGGAAAATCCGCTATTCGTTCCCCACGGCAACCGCGCCTGGTTGCTGCAGTGCCTCGGGGACATCGGTGTTGCCGTACTCGTTGACGCCCCAGCAAACGACCTCGCCGTCTTCGTTCAACGCGCAACTATGTTTGCTACCGGGCCCAAGGAGTTGGGGCGACTTGACGGCGACAGTTCGCAATCTCGGGGGATGCGGAATCGTCACCGCAGTGCTTCTCAGCCAGCGCCCGTGATCAATGTCGGCCGGAATAAATCTCAGTCTGGGCATAACATCCTCGTCAACACCTTCAACGCGGAGCCCGAGCTCCGTCCGTTCGCCACCTGCCGTGGGCGGACAAACAGTGTCGGCCATCGGCGATGACCATCTCGAAACTCGTTCGCCAACTCGTACTCGTCGTGTTCCGAGATAGGTAACGCAGATCAGGCAAGTAAGTTCGCTCGCCAATACGCAGGCCAAATTCGCTGCGCTCGCCTTCGACAACTCGAGCGACGATGCGCGCGCTCAGATCGTCATCGCTAGTCTGCGCGACGCCGGGCTTGACCGATCCAGGCAACATCAGAAGGGCAACCAACTGAGCATTACCTGCTAACCCCAGCAGAAACAAGCTGGCAGTCACTCTAGTGATGCTTGTACTAGGCATCTGGAAGCTCACGAGGCAAGCTGGAGGAGTCAGGCTCCGACTCTCCACGCCGCTCGACTTCTTCCCGCCGCTCTGCTTCTTCTTCGCGCTTGATTCGTCGTTCAGCCTCAGCTTCTTCCAGTTCGCGACCTATTCCCTCTTCGATCATCTGCTCAACTGGACGTTGCTCAACGGTGGAATCAAACCCATCGTCGAGCGTGCTGTAACTGCGGCCTCCGAGGTACATCAGCGGTTTGTACTCATCATCGTCGAGCGACCACATGCCGGTATTGAAGTCGAACCCGTCGGTGTCAGCCTGGGCAGATACGACTTTGCCGATAAACAACGTATGATCGCCCATGGTGTAGAAGTCGTGCAACGTACATTCAATCCAGCCGAGGCAGCCTTCCAATAGCGGCGAATCGATCTCCTTGCCCTTGAACGTGGGCACACCAGAGGCCTCGATCTTGTCGCCAATCGTGTTCGACACCATACCCAGCCACTGCGTGTGATTGAGTAGCACCTTGGAGGGAATGTTGATGGCGAACTCTTCCCCAAATTTAATCATGTCGTGCGTTCGGCGAGACGGATGCACCGCGACCGCGACCAGAGGCGGATTGACCGACACCGGCATCACATAAGCGATCGGCGCTGCATTGCCGACTCCGCGCCAATTCGTGCTCACCAGCGCGACCGGCGAGCCGCCGAGTATGCGTCGGGCGTCTTCCTCAAGCATGCGTTTGCGAACCATTGACCTATTCTAGCCGCACGAGCCGTCCGGTGAGATACGCTGCGGTGAACTGCCCCGAGATGGAGACGAACGATGGTTGATTTCCACGACAACACCGAAGAAGCCGAATTTCGCACCGAGGTTCGCTCATTCATCAGCGACGAATTTCAGCCGCGACGCCAGAAGATGCGCGACGAAGCTCGCGCGGCGCAGATGTTTGACCGCCCGCCGACCCAGCGCGAGTGGGAAAAGCAACTCGCCGGACGAGGCTGGATCGCTCCTGCCTGGCCAAAGCAGTACGGCGGCGCCGGCCTCTCAGTCATGCAGCAATTCATCTTCAACGAAGAGATGGCCGAGGCGCGCGCTCCGCGACCGGGCGGTATTGCCATCGGCATGGCCGGCCCCACAATCATCACGATCGGTACCGACGAACAGCAGGAAGAGCACCTGCCGCCGATCCTCAGCGGCGACGCGATCTGGTGCCAGGGATACTCGGAACCGGGATCCGGCTCCGACCTTGCCTCGCTGCAGACACGCGCGGTCAAAGACGGCGACGACTTCGTCGTTAACGGACAGAAAATCTGGACCTCGGGTGCACATAAGTCGGACTGGATGATCCTGCTCGCTCGCACCGACCCCGATGCTCCCAAGCACCGAGGCATCACCTACTTCGTGCTCGACATGCACTCGCCGGGCGTTTCGACGCGACCACTGGTCAACATGGCGGGGACACACGAGTTCAATGAAGTCTTTTTCGAGGATGTCCGCATCCCGCAGCGCAACGTCTTGGGCGAGGTCAACCGCGGCTGGTACGGCGCAGTGACCACGCTCGACTTCGAGCGTTCCAGTATCGGCTCGGCCGTCGGCATGCAGCAGTCGGTCGAGGACATCATCCGCTACGCCAAGGACAACCGAGGCGGCGTCTCAACCGTTGACAAGCGCGAGACGCAGCTCGCTCTGACCGACCGCTACATCGAAACTCAGACGGCGCGGATGATCTCGTATCGGATCGTCTCGATGCAGAATCAGGGTCTGATTCCGAACCACGAGGCATCGATGGCGAAGTTGTTCGCGATGGAACTGAACCAGCGCATCCAGAGCACCGCCGTCAAGGTGCTGGGCCTGCACGGCCAACTCCAGGGCAAGGACGCGCCACGCCGAGGCCGACACGCATACGCATTCATCCGCAGCATCGCGAATACGATCGAGGGCGGAACCTCCGAGATCCAGCGAAACATCATCGCCACACGCGGTCTGGGTCTGCCCAGGGGCTAAATCGGGCAGATACCATTGAGCCTGGAGACGACAATGTCCAGGAAGCCCACCCGAAACGGCACAGACCCCGGGGACGCAAGCCAGCGCCCCGACTGGTATGTGCCCATCGCGCCTCTGGAAGACGACGGACAAACCGTGCAGGAGCTACTGCAGAAACTGGAAGTCGTCGTCGAACCAGGTGATTTATCGGATGATCTGCGCGCGGAGCTCGCAGAGTATCTCGATCAGTTCCTCCTACCTCGTCCATCTCCGTGACTCCACCGGACCCGATCTTCGTTGACAGCGTGCACTTCATCGCCCTGTACGCGAAGAACGACAACTGGGCCGAAGCTGCACGCCAGGCGGCAAGATCATTGCATCCGCATCAGCGTCTGGTCACTTCACACGGCATATTGAGCGAAACGCTTGCGCACTTCGCACGTGCATCCAGGTCTTTTCGTTCGCGCCTCGCCCTGCAGCTTCGACAACTAACGCATGATTCTCAGTACACCGTCGTCACCCAAAACCGGAGTCTGATGGAAACCGCACTCGATGCGTACGGGAACGAATTCGCCAACTCCTCACTCTCCCTTCAGGACTGCGTTTCGATTCTGATTATGCGCGAGTACGGCATCACTGCGCTCCTCACAGCCGATCAGGAGTTCACTCGCGCCGGATTCACCCCGTTGCTCCGCCGCTACGTCGATTGAAGTCTCTGCCCCACCGTGTCGCTCAACCAACAGTCAGATTGGCCTGTAGGTCCTCGGGTTGGACCTGTCCCGGCGCATTGAACCAGGCGGCGAGGCCAACCACGAGGTCACCTGCGTCGCCACACCCGATTCGAACACTGGCCGACTGCCACGCAGCGTTCAGGTAGATCCCGCCGCGCCGCTGACCAGGGATACGCCGCTGAAAGATCAAATCGTCCGGCTCTTGCGGATCGTGGACGATCAATCGCGCGGCGCCGCTGACATCGGAAACTACTGCAGCGATTCCCGCGGCTGCTGGGTCATCGCCGCTGGTTGCAACAATCCATGTCCGCTGAGTCAGCGGAACGCCGACCTGATCCAACCGATCACAGATCAACCCGACTAGTCTCGAAGCCAAATCCGGATCGAGATGGTCGGAGACTGCGACTGCCACATAGTCGTCGTACTCGACCAAAAGAGCCGCAAGTGCTGCTTCCACATCGCTCATCAGCGACCTGCCTCTTCCAGCAACCAGCCGACGACTCGTTCGCCAATCAGGTCGGAGTCGAATTGGGGCGTGTGTTCGCCTCCAACAATGCGCCAATGCTCAATGGTGACGCCTTCAGCGCAACCCTGACGATAGCGAACGATCCTTGTGTCAACGCCCCGAATCGCGACGTCAACGTCGATGTCATCCAACGTTTCGGCGTTGTTGAAGTCACATCCCAGTCGCCTCGCCCAACGCATGACGGTTTCGGGAGCTCCGGGGTATTCCTCGCCGTCGTACAGGATGACATCGTCCGCGTCACCGTGGATTTGCAGCATTGAGACGGGCGCGGCATCGGCGCAACGCGACTCATCGGAGAACGTGGTTCCGGCGAGCGAGACGAGACCTACCAGCCCCGGCAAGCGTTCGCAAGCGAGTCGAAACGACATGAAGCCTCCGTTGGAATGCCCAACCACGAGGATTGAACCGACCCGGACGAGCTCTGACGCCTCGTCGATCAGGGAGCGCAAGTACTGCACGTCGTCTACTTCCAAATCCTCGAAGTCGCAACAGTAGTCAGTGGCGTTCCAAAAGCGATTGCCATCGCTGTCTCGCGTGCCGTTGGGCATCAGCAACAGGAAACGATCAAGATTGATTCGCTCGATCAGGCCCAGGTATTGTGAGTGCTCCCAAACATTCGACCCGTAGCCATGAAGAGCAATGATCAATGGAAGCTCCTGCGAAGGATCGGAGCCGAATGGTGCGACGAGGGCTGCGCGGCGGCCTTCCAGATCGAGGCCATAGACCGTGTGATCGGACGCTAGCTGTTGTGTGGCGTCCTCAAAGGTCGGCTCGGTTTCACCGAAAAAAAACAAGTAACCCAACGCGACGATGATTGCGATCAACGGAACGCCGAGACCGAGGATGCCTAACTTGCGCAGCATCGACCGCTAGTTCGTCCGCGAATCGTTCAATAGCCAGTTGAGGAGATGGTCGGGCCAATCCTCATGGAAGTCCGGGAAGTGATTTCCACTGTTGATCATCCACAATTCGATCGTGATTCCGTCGCTGCAGCCTGCTCGGCGCCTCTCTACGGAGGTCTCTGATCCATCAACAGTGCGCTCCAGGTCGATGTTGGGGAGCGCTTGCGCCGACGCATCCCGACAGCCGGCTCGCCCGGCCCAACGGTCGACCAGCTCCACAGCGCCGGGATATCCGCCGGCGTATTCGAGCGTGCCAGCGTATGGGATCTGCATGTCATCCGTGCCGTGGATTTGCAGCAGGGAGATCGGACTCGCATCATCGCAGCGCTCCGGATCGCCATAGGACGAGCCGGCCAGGCTGGCGATCGCGACCAGGCCATCCAGGCCGTCGCACGCGAGCCGATAGGCCATGAATCCGCCATTGGAGTATCCGACGACGTACACGCCTGAGATATCGACTGTCTCCTGCGCCTCCGCGACCAGGCTGCTGATCCAGGCGTAGTCATCAACTCCGCTGCCGTATAGGTCGCAGCAGCCGTCAGCCCCATTCCAGAACTGGTTGCCAGCCTGATCGACCGTGCCCTGAGGCGTAATCAACGCAACGTGATACTGTAGGATCCGATCCGACAATCCGAAGAACCAGTCCTGCGCTTGCGCATCACTGCCATACCCATGCAGCGAGACGACGAGCGGAATCGGCTCCGCAGCACGGTCGGCAGGGAACATGAGCGATGCCATGCGTTCTCCGCCGATGCTCTGTTGCTCAATCTCTGATTGCAACTCGTCAGTCGCACCCAAGCCCTCATAACGCTCGGTTAGCCAATTCAGGATTCCCTGGGTGAATTCCGTACCCCACACCAGCGGCACGTGTCCACCGCCCTCAATCGTCCAGAGCTCCGTGACCACACCATCCGCGCATTCGCTGGACCAGCGCCAGACCGTGGTTTCGTCGCCCTCAACTGCCGAGTCGGTGTCGATTGGCGGTCGCTGCTCGGCGGCTTCGATGTCGCAGCCGGCGCGTTCCGCCCATCGCAGCACCGAACCTTTGGCGCTCGGCACGGGTATGCGATGAGGATTGGGATGCGTTGGCAACCTTCCGCCTTCATAGAGGACCAGTGCGTCCTCGGTGCCGTGAATCTGCAGCACCGAGAGCGGCGTCGGTACCCGACATTCCGCCCCGTCCGGGTGTGCGCCGCCGGCCAGACTGACAATGGCTGTCAGGCCCGCAACATCCTCGCAGGCCAGGCGATATGACATGAACCCGCCGTTGGAGTGTCCGACGGCGAAGACCTGATCGAATGCAGCGATGGTTCGCGCCTCATCGATCAGGGACTTGATGTAGCCAACATCGTCGGTCTCAGCTCCGTAGATGTCGCAGCACTCGGGTGTGCCGTTCCAGAAGCGAGCGGCGTTGCGATCCTGGGTGCCGTAGGGCAGCAGCAACCCAAATCCACGCTTGTCAACCTCACTTGAGAAGCGGAAGTAGCCGTCGGCCTCTGCTGCATTACTCCCGTAGCCGTGGAGCAGGACGATGAGCGGTCGCGGCTCCGCCCGATCAGCGTCTTTGGGCAACAGCAACGTCGCCGGTCTGTCCCCACCGATTACAAGCTTGCTTTCTTCCTCAGGCTCTGCCTGCTGCTGGTCTTGCTGCTCGGATTGTGCCGGCTCGGCCTGATCAGCTTGATCGGCCTGTTGCTGCCGCCCTCGATCAGAGGTGTCCGCGACCTGTTCAGTTTGATCTTGTCCAGTCGGCTGCTCAGACGCCGGTGATTGTGTCTCTTGCTGTACTGCGTCTGCTTGCTGCTCAGCCGAAACCGGTTGGACCTGTTCCTCCACGGATGGTTCGCCGGCCTCATCTCCGCTGCAGCCCATGACGACCAACGCCGCGAAGACCAATCCCAGGAGCAGCATCACAATGAGGCGCATGGAAGTCAGCCTATCGCCAGGAGTCAATCGCACCACGCCTTCGAACCACGCCATCGGATCACGCCTTCGGACCACCTTGCCGACTGTTAGCCTTGCGACGCACTTGCCGATCCTGGAACGCAGCCGAATGGAGCCCACAATGCGACGCGCTGCCTGGAATGCCGACCGATCTCTGAGCGTCCACGACGATCCCCAGCGAGCGCCCGGCGAAGGCGAAGTTCGCGTCCAGGTCGTCAATGCAGGTATCTGCGGCTCCGACCTGCACTGGTACCGAGGCGACTTCGAGCCAACCTCACTGCGAACGCCGGGTCACGAAATCGGTGGCATCGTCTCGGCCGTCGGTGCAGGCGTCGATCACGTCAAGGAAGGCGATGTTGTCGGCGTCGAGCCGTTGCTGCGCTGCGGCGAGTGCGGACACTGCATTTCCGGTCACTACAACCAGTGCCAGGTCGCCGGCGGACTCATCGGCATCGCGGTCGACGGCGGCATAGCCCAGGACGTCTTCGCGCCGGCGCCGGCGGTCTTCAAAGCGCCGCAAGGCATCGACGGCGAAGTCGCGGCTATGGCCGAACCGTTGGCCTGCGGAGTCCACGGCTACAACATGGCCACGCTCGGACAGGGCGAGACCGTTCTGGTCATCGGCGCAGGAACCATTGGACTCACGGCGCAGCTCGCTGCGCAGGCTGCCGGAGCCAACGTGATCGTTCTCGCTCGACATCCACATCAGCAAGAGTCAGCGCGCCAACTCGGCGCTGCCGAGGTGATCGGCGAGGACGAGGCCGGACAACGGCGACTGGAAGAATTGACCCGAGATGACGCCATCGACGTCGTCGCCGAGTGCGTCGGTGGCCACGCCGACACCATCCGTCAATCGGTAGACGTTGTCCGTCGGCTGGGACGCGTAATCGTGCTCGGTGTCTTCGCCATTGACAACGCCGGCTTCAACCCGCTCACGCTGCTCGGCAAAGAGATCACCATGGTCGGCGCAGTCACCTACGGAGCCATCGGCGGTCGAGCGCCCGACTATCAACAAGCGCTGGAAGTCCTCACCGGATGCACAGAGGAAGCGCGGTCGCTGATCACGCACCGCTACGGTCTCGACGACGTCAACAACGCCTTCGATACTGCGCTCGACAAGTCGTCGAAGTCAATCAAGGTGCACATCACACCGAATGCGTAAGTTCCGCCTGAAACGGACCTGAAGCGCTCCCCCTTTGGGGGAGCTGCCGAAGGCTGAGGGGGCCTCGGCCGCAGTGGTCGCGTACAGCGTTTGTAGGAGCGGCGAGCGCCCGGGCCCCCTCAGTCGCTTCGCGCCAGCTCCCCCAAGGGGGGAGCTCTTTGGATCTCGATTAGAAGATCGCCAACGGATTCGCCGGACTGCCAGTACCACCGATGATCCGCAACGGACTCAGCACAAACTGGAACTCGTGACGGCCGTAGCGGTTGGCCGCTTCAGCGACATCCTCGAGCTGCATGTTGTCCATCAGCCAGAGTCCCATGTGCACGATCCCGACCGCGTGGATTGGAATGCCCAGCGTTTCGTAGCCCGATGGGTTGACATCGGTGGCGGTGTCGGCGCCGATCACGGCTGCACCGCGCTCGTGTAGCCAGGGCAGACAGGCAACGTGGTAGCCGGGGAAGCCGGTTTCCAGCAGCGCCTCGCGTCCGACCTGCCGCTTGCGTTTGCCGTAGCCAGTGCGCAGCAGGACAGCGTCGCCCTCACGGACGCGAACGCCCTGCCGCTCTTCAGCCGCTTCCAGATCCTCAGGGAAAACGCCCTCGCCCGGCTCCATCCAGTCGACGCCCTTGGCTGCTGCGACATCCAACAGCACGCCGCGGGTGACGATACCATCGCGTAGCTCGGTGATCGGCAGGTTGGTTGCTCCGCCGGTTGCATTCACCAATCGCGCGGGCTGGCCGTTGTACATCTTGCCGTCCCAGAAGATGTGGCAAAGGCCGTCGAGATGCGTGATCGCGTAGCCGTGATAGACCAGCCCAAAGAACTCCATTGCGCCGCCCATGCGCGAGACGCCAGCCTCGGCGATCGCCGCCGCCGACTCGCCGGTCGCGACCATGAAACGTTGAGGAGTGCCCATCGCATGGTCCGGTTGATGCGTGTTCTCGATGTCCCAGGCGCAGGAGACCGAAACGCCTTCCGAGACCAGCCCTGCAGCAGCCTTGCGCACCTCGGGAGTGACCAGATTGAGCGTGCCCAACTGGTCATCGTCGCCCCAGCGCCCCCAGTTGGAGAGCGAGTCCATCATCGCCATCACTTCAGCTTCAGTCGGGATACTCGGCATTCGGAAGTCCTTTCAAGGTCATTGTGACGCCGACAGGCTACTCGTTGGTTGACCTGTTAGCGTTGCTTGCGGACAGACGAACACTCATTCAGCACAAGGAATTCAACCATGACCGACGCACCAATTGGTGGATGGAACGAACCAGAA
This sequence comes from Dehalococcoidia bacterium, assembly GCA_965232875.1. Lineage (GTDB taxonomy): Bacteria > Chloroflexota > Dehalococcoidia > Bin125 > Bin125 > Bin125. Next base: position 2,259,827 of record OZ247431.1, read on the forward strand.
TTTGACGCAGTCCGCGAGGCCTTTGCGACCAACTTTGCCGAGCATGGCGAAGTCGGCGCGGCCGTCGCCGTGTACCAGAATGGCGAGCCGGTCGTCGACCTCTGGGGCGGCTGGTACGACACCGATCACGAGCGCGAGTGGGACCGCAACACGCTGGTCAACGTCTTCTCGACGACCAAGGGTCTGGCCGCGTTCTGCGCGCACCGATTGGCCGAGCAGGGCCTGCTCGACTTCGACGCGCCGGTCGCTGAGTACTGGCCCGAATTCGCTCAGGCCGGCAAGGGCGACATCCCCGTCCGCTGGCTGATGTCGCATCGCGCCGGCATGGCCGCCGTGCGCCGACCGCTGGTGATGGAAGACCTTTACGACTGGGACACCATGTGTGAGGCACTGGCCGAACAGGAGCCCTGGTGGACGCCCGGCGAGCAACATGGCTACCACGCACTGACGTACGGTTGGCTCGTGGGCGAGGTCGTGCGCAGGATTGATGGACGTTCAATCGGTCGCTACTGGTGGGATGAGTTTGCAGCACCGCTCGGTCTCGACGCTCACATCGGCACCGGACCCGAATTCGACGGCCGGATTTCGACATTGATGGACGCACCTGTGGATCCCGAAGCGCCGGACATGCTCGAGATGTTCGGAGGACCGGACACGGTGGGTGCGGCAGCCTTCTCGAATCCACCGCTGGGCGGACCGGACGACCAGAACATCACTTCCAGCCGTGGTTGGCGGGGAGCGGAGATCCCTGCCGCAAACGGTCATGCCACCGCGCGAGCGTTAGCCCGCGTCTACGGCGGAGCAGCCAACGGCGGCAGCATCGACGGCATCCACGTGATCAATCCTGAGACGTTGGACAACGCGTTGGTCGAGCAGTCCTTCGGACCTGACACGTGTCTACAGATCGAGACCCGCTTCGGTCTCGGCTGGATGCTGACCTCCGAGTTCATGCCGCTCGGACCCAACCCGCGCGCGTTCGGACATCCCGGTGCCGGAGGCTCCCTCGGCTACGCCGACCTCGACGCCGGCATCGGCTTCGGTTACACGATGAACCAGATGCAGCAGAATCTCAGCGGAGACCCCCGTGTCAACGGCCTGATCGACGCGATCTACGCCTCGCTATAGCAGCTTGACGCGCACTTGAGAGGGTAGCTCAAACATCGAACTCTCCAGTCCCCGCTTTACGGAGACCTTTGAAAACTCCCTTTCTCCCCTCTTGCGGGGAGATGCCGAAGGCAGAGGGGGGTCCGCTGTTCAGGAGCCCCATCTGGTCATCATCAGACGACCCCCCTCTGTCACACCGTGACCTCTCCCCCCGCAAGGGGGGAAGAGGAGATGTCAGGAGTTTTTTCAAGGGCCTCCGTACAGCGGGAACTGGGATACAACCTGGAGAACTCAGATGGCAGTCCCAATCCACGGCTGGAACGATCCGAAGTTCGACGCAGTCCGCGAAGCATTTGCCCAGAATTTCGACAACACCAACGAGCTGGGTGCTGCCGTCAGTGTCTACCTGCGCGGCGAACCGGTCGTGGACCTCTGGGGCGGCTGGTACGCACCCGACCGCGAGCGCGAATGGGACCGCAACACCCTGGTCAACGTGTATTCATCAACCAAGGGACTGGTCGCTTTCTGCGCGCACCGATTGGTCGAAGAGGGCAAGCTCGACCTCGACGCCCCGGTCGCCGACTACTGGCCGGAATTTGCCGCTGCTGGTAAGGAATCGATTCCGGTGCGCTGGCTGCTTTGCCACAAAGCTGGGTTAGCAGCGATATCGAAGCCGCTCGTGCAGGAAGACATGTACGACTGGGAGACCATGACCACAGCCTTGGCTGCGCAGGAGCCATGGTGGACGCCCGGCGAGCAGCACGGTTACCACGCCATGACCTTCGGCTGGCTCGTCGGAGAAGTGGTGAGACGAGTCGACGGGCGCTCGATCGGCGCCTACTTCCGAGAAGAGTTTGCGGCGCCGCTTGGACTGGATGCGCACATCGGCACGGGACCAGAGTTCGACGCCCGCATCTCGACGGTGATCGAACCGCAGATCGCAGCCGACTTCCCTCCGACCAGCGATCTCTTCGGCGACCCGAACAGTGTCGGCATCGTCGCTGTGATCAATCCGCCGGTCTTCAATCCAGGAGGTCCCGCTGTGGCCTCGCAACGGGCCTGGCGAGCAGCGGAGATCCCCGCCGCCAACGGACACGCCACCGCAAGCGCGCTGGCAAGAATCTACGGCGGGGCGGCCAACGGTGGCCAGATTGACGGGATTCACGTGCTCAACCCCGAGACCATTGAGCAAGGCATCACCGAGCAAACCAACGGACCCGACAGCTGCATTGGAATCAACACACGCTTCGGGCTCGGTTGGGCGCTGACAGCAGATTCAACGCCGTGGGGCCCGAACCCAAGAGTCTTCGGCCACCCCGGTGCCGGAGGCTCGTTGGGCTACGCCGATCTCGACGCCGGTATCGGCTTCGGCTACGTAATGAACCGAATGGGCACAGAAGTCGCCCACGACGTCAGGGCAGCCGCCCTGATCGACGCGATCTATGGATCGCTCTAGCCGATTTGCGCCTGTTAGTCTTACATAGACCATCCATGCTATATTGGTCCCTGCTGAGGAGCATGGAGAAATGCCGAACTGTGGTCGTGTGCAAAGCGTTCATTACGCCCAGGTGCCGGGTGGATGGCAACTGGCTGCCGAGGTTCAGCCGGGGCGCATGCTCAGTCGTTTCCAGTCCCTCATTCAACGGGCACTCCCTATAGATGTTGAGGTGAATCAGAGCGTGACTACGCACTCGGTGGTTGTCTCAGCGCGTCGCGGTGACGTCTACGCACCGACGCGGGCATTTCTGGAGTTGCTTGGCAAGAGCGTGACTATCGACGACGAGGCCGACTCGTCGCACGCTCTGGGGCTTCACCGGTTTGCAGACATTGAAGAGCGTTCGATTTTGGGCGATCTCGTGCAGCAGGCCAAGGACTACGGTCTTGGCAGCCCTTCAGATCCGCAGGCAGTTGAGCAACTGCGGCAAGCAAGTCTGGACTGGCTGACAAGCTACTTTCCGATCCAATCCATAGATGCAGTTGCAGCAATACCAGGGACTCAAGCCAAGAGTTTCGACCTGCCTGCTGCGATTGCCGATGCGATCTGCTTGAGATTCGGGAAGAAGCGGGCTTGGTTGCGCTCACGCAATCAAACGCCACAAAAGGGTAGGGCGGATTCAAGCGTACCCAATGTCAATGCTCTTAGCGCAATGATGAACGCGGACAGAGACGTGTTCGGAAAACGTTTACTGCTCGTTGACGACCTCTATCGCAGCGGAGACACGATGATGGCGGGGGTCAAGACACTTCGACGTGCAGGCGCCACTGCCGTTCATTGTCTTTCGCTCACCAAGACCGCCAAACACTGCAATGGACTTCCCGCAACTGTGGACAACTGGCCCGATTGGCATCCTGATGCCACCGAGATTGACCGCAACGACTTACCCTTCTGCTGACAGGCCATCCAATGACAACAACAGCTTCCAGTACCTCGATCCACGAGGGCTCTCTTGGCAATCTAGCTGTCTTCGGCCAAGGGGACCGCCTTATTGAACCAGGTATTGCCCTATGTGGCTCTCGAGCAGCAGGTGAACAGGGGATGGCGTTCGCGAGAGCAGTTGGCGAATTGGCGGCAGCTGCAGATTTGTCTTTGGTCAGCGGATACGCAAAGGGCGTCGACTTGGCTGGCCATGTGGCGTGTGTTGGGGCAGGTGGACACACCATCGCCGTCCTGGCGGAAGGTCTGGGCCGATTCCGTCTTCGCCGTGAACTCAAAGCGGTAATCGATCCCTGGAGTGAAGTCGAGTCTCACCTCACCGCAGTTTCAGAGTTCGAGCACACTGCACGCTGGACCGTGTGGAGAGCCATGCAGCGGAATGCTGTGATCTGCGCTCTCGGCAGGATTCTCGTTGCGATTGATCCGGGCGAAAAGGGTGGCACGCTCGACGCGATCAAGAAAGCGCTCAAGCGGCAGATGCCAGTCGTGATTGCTTGGTCGAACCCTGATCTCAGCCTGCACCATCTCGACCCGTTTGCCTCGAAGGAACGGGTGACCATCGTCCACTCGGAAGACGCGCTCATCGCTGCCGTACACGAAGCCTTGAATTGTCAGCAGACGGCCTCCGACCCTGAGCAGCTGGCACTCAAGCTGTAGCAGCACTCACACCTTCACCAAATCCTCAGCGATCACCCCGTCATCCGCCAGCCTTGATATCTGCGCCGAACTCATGCCTAGCAGTTCTCCGAGGACGTAGTGATTGTCTTCTCCGTAGAGGGGGGAACCCCGATCGATGGGGCCTCCCATGAATGGCGGGGTTTCGCTCCACTTGACCGGGACTTCTTTGGTTGGCCAGGGACCCATTTCTGAATGCTCGACCTCGGTCAGCCAGTTGAGGTGGCTGAGCTGTGGGTCGGCCTCGACTCGGTCTTGCGCGTCCTGGCAGACTCCGGCGGCGACTCCGGCCTCCTGCAGGCGCTGCATCAGGTCCCAGCGGTCGTGCTGCCGGGTCCACTCGCCGATTCTCTGGTCCAGTTCGTCCTGATGTTGGAGACGGTCGGCGAGGCTGGCGAAGCGGTCGCTGGCGGCCCACTCGGGGTCGCCCATGACCTGGCGCAGGGAGTGCCAGTCGGACTCGTCGAAGCAGGCGAAGGCGATCCAGCGGTCGCTGGATTCGATGTCGTCGTGACACTGGTACGCGCCATGTGGCGCAGCCGGCTTGTAAGGCGAGCGGTTGCCGTAGCGCTGCCAGACCTTGCCGTTGGCCGACCACTCGAGCACCGAGGTGCCATTCAGGTAGATGCCAGCGTCAACCTGCGAGGAATCGATCCACTGGCCTTTGCCGGTCCGGTCGCGGTAGTAGAGCGCGGCCATCATCGCATTGGCCAGGTTGTAGGCACCGAACCAGTCGAGATAGCTGTAGCCCCAGCCAGCGGGCGCGTAGGGCTCAGGCAGACCAGACAGCTCGGAGATCCCGGCGAACGAGGCGGCAATCGGTCCAACGGTGCGGTAGCGTCCGTAGACGCCGACCTGGCCCATGCCCGACTGCGAGAGGTAGATGATGTCGGGCTTGATCTCCTTCATTACCTCATAGCCGAGACCCCAGCGCTCCATCACGCCGGGCGAGAAGCCTTCGGCGACGATGTCGCTGACCGCGACAAGCTGCTTGGCGATCTCGAGGCCGCGCGGGTCGCGCAGGTTGAGCGAGAGTCCGCGGTGTCCGGCATGGAAGTCGTTGAACTGCCCGGAACGGTTGATCGTTGAGTTGTCGGGCGGCAGCGGACCCTCGTTGACGCCGAGTGCCTGTCGAGCTGCCTTGCCGCCCTGAGGGAACTGCGCCATGCCGACGCGTAGGTCCATGTTCTGATGCCACTCGACCTTGATGTCCTCCGCCCCGAGAGCGGAGAGGAATCGGGGCGCGCCGCCTGAGGCGAGCCACCAGGTGAAGTCGAGGATGCGGACGCCGTCAAGGGGGAACGGGGCGCCCCATCGGGAGAGCGCGCCTTCGTTGGCCATCCGTCCCCGTCTCTGAGCGGGGACCTGCTCGGTGGCGGCCGAACTGGGGGCGGGTCCCCGCTCGGGGGCGGGGACGGAAGACTCTTCTGCGCCGACATGAAGCTCAGCCAGGATTTCGTCATTGTGCTCGCCCAAAAGTGGTGCGCGCGGGCCGACCTTCCATGTCGTTTCGGATGAGACCCACTTGCTTGAGGTGTAGACGAACTCCGCTGGCTTGCCGTCGACTACGTGTTCAGGATGTTCAACCTTGGCGAAACTGCCTCGCTCCCACCAGTGAAGATCGAGAGCGTTCTCGTGCGGCTTGCGCAGCGGCGCCCAGAGGTGTCCGAGGTCCTGTGCATCTCGCCAGGGCACATCCTCAAATTGGAACTTGCGGATTAGGCGTTGCGAGACCTCTTGCAGATGCGCCGCCGTCTCGCCGCGTGAACGCGTGCTGGCACCACCCATCTCTGGCGGCGTCTCCTTGAGATCGGCGGACATGTCGTACTCGTCGAGGAAGTCGATCAGCGACTGCGAGCGTCCACGCGGAAGCGCCATGACCCAGCGTCCGTCCTTGGTCGGACCGATCATCGGCAGCGGCGAGACAACCTCGGCCGCGTGACGGCAAGTCTGGCGGAAGTAGCGGGCGCGTCGGTAGACCCAGCTCATCAGATCGAGCTCGGTGTTCTTGGCCACCGCGTCGTGGACGGCGGTGTGCAACGTTTGCGCGCGGCCCGATCGGTGACGATCAATCAGTGCCGCGATGGCATTCATGCAGGTCAGCTCGCCGGCGATGTGATAGGCCTGCCACATCTGCGGCGCAATCGGCGGTGTGTCATAGGCGCCATCAGGCTGCGGGTCGTAGCCGCAGTTCATCATCGGACCACCGAGCGCGAGGTGCACGAGGTCCGAGCCTCGATACTCAGCCCACGGTCCAGAGTCACCGAAGGGTGACATGCGAGCAATCACGATAGCCGGGTTCGCTTGGCGAATGACGTCTTCATCAGGGCCGTAGGTATCGATGTCGGTCTTGGGCCGCGCGTCGAGGAAGAGATCGGCTGATTTGAGCAATCCAAGCAGCGACGCACGACCGTCCTCCGACTCGAGGTCGAGCGTGACCGAGCGCTTGCCGATGCTGTAGTGCCACCAATAGAGCGATCGCTCAGGGCCGGGTTCGTCCTCGTAGAACGGACCGATGTTGCGTGTCGAGCAGCCTTCCGGCGGCTCGACCTTGATCACGTCGGCTCCGAGCCCGGCCAGCAGTTTGCCCGCATAGGCGGAGACTTCGTCTCCAATCTCAATCACGCGAACGCCGTCGATGAGATGTGAGTCAGTGCTAGTCATGCAAGATCCTGGGCTGTGCTGTCTGCTTGGATGATATGAGCAGTGCTAAATCTGGCCCGCCGACTCAAGCATCGTTCTCACTTCCGGAGTGAGTTCGTACCGTGTCGCTTTGCCGCGTCCCAGCCGAAGCACCACTCCCCGTTCTGACAGTGCATTGAGATCTGAGAAGGCCGTTGGTTGAGCGCAATCAGTGACTTCTGCGTACTGGGAGCTTGAGAGCTGCCCAAGCTCGAGCAGAGAGATCACCCCAATCACGCGTCGGTCGTTCATCAGATCATGGTGGTTCAACACGAGCGCTAGTCGGCGGCGTTGAAACACGTTCGCCCGTGCATCAAGTTGTCGAATTGCGTCGGCAATCACTCCTGTATGAAAGCGGACGAAGTCGGTCACATCAACGCGTTCGGAAAATGTCGGGCCCTGGGAGGCCTGTAGTGCTTCGTAGTACTCGCTGCGTCGCCCACGAATGACGGTGCTCAAAGAGATCAATCCGTCGACGTCGGACTTGCGAATAGCCAGTACCAAATCCGCCAAGAGCCGAGCGGTCCGCCCGTTGCCGTCGGCGAACGGGTGGATGCTGACGAAGCCAAAGTGCGCTTTGGCTGCGGCGATTTCTGGTTCCTCATCGCGCAACCACTGTCCAACTTGCGCAATGAGTCCGGACATCAACTCCGCCACCCACGCGGCCGGAGGGCCGGTATAGACGAATTGCCGAGTAGCCGTGTTGATGATCATCGACCCGCCTCGACGAAATCGTCCCGCCTGATCGGCTCCGTGTCCAGGTAATCCTTCCAGCAAGATGGCGTTCAACAGTCGTAAGAGCCCTACATCTATCTCTAATGACTCATCACTGGCCAATTCGCGCACGAGACGATGAGCGCGGTCGGCATTTCGGGCCTCTCTGCGTTGGTGATCCGCCGGTGAGTCAGTCAGCGTCGCGAGGTGGACGCTCTCAAAGTCGAGAGGGTTACCTTCGATCGACACGGACGCGTGGGCGCTCCGCACCTGTGCGTGTCGACGAAAGTACTCTTCAAAACCCTCGGGCACAGCGCTGCGGGCCGCGTCGCGGTTCTGGCGGATAGAGGCCAGATGCTGATCGACGACATCGTCACTTCTATGAGTAAGGCCAAGAAACATCGGCATATGCGCATACCCCATGTGCATTTTCGATAATACACACCTGCCATGCGTATATGCGCATGGCCAGTGCAGTTGGAGAACGGTTGGCTACGCCCGAGGGAGACCCAGACCCCGTGTGGCGATCACGTTTCGCTGGACTTCGGAGGTTCCGCCTCGGATGGTGGCTGGGACCATGCCGACGTAGTTTCTTGTGAACGTGCTTGCCGGTGGAGCGTCGTTCCAGGTTTGAGCGTGGAGGCCGAAGACCTTGGTTGCCGTCTGTGCGAGACGCTGACTCAGCTCCGAGGCGAACAGTTTGGCTGTTGACGCCTCGTAGTTCGGGACGAGACCCGACGACTGCATTGAGATGATGCGGAAGCTGAACTGGTATAGCGTCTCGGTTTCGACCCAGCGATCGACGATCTCCTGACGCAGTTCGGGCGTGACTCGCTCTCGGGCGCCTTGGTCGTTGTTTTGGATGTGCGTGATCAACTGACGCAACTGCCGTCGAGCCGCGACCGCGCCACCGATGTTTGAACGCTCGAAGTCAAGCAGCGTCATACCCACGTACCAGCCGCGATTCAGCTCACCGACGAGATTGCTGGCCGGGATTCGCACATCTTCGAAAAAGACCTCGTTGAAGTAGTGGTCGCCGTTGATGTTGATCAGCGGTCGCACGGTGATGCCCGGCGTCTTGATGCTGTCGATCATGACGAAGGAGATACCGCGATGCTTAGGGGCGTCGGGATCGGTGCGGACCAGCGCGAACATGGCGTCGGCGGTGTGCGCGGCCGAAGTCCAGATCTTCTGCCCATTGATGATGAAGTCGTCGCCATCCCGCACGGCGCGGGTCGTGAGCGAGGCGAGGTCGGAGCCGGAGCCCGGCTCGCTGTAGCCCTGCGCCCAGGTCACTTCACCGTTGAGAATTGGCGGCAGGTACTGCTCCTTCTGCTCGTCCGAGCCGTGGACGATCAGGGTCGGTCCGAGCATGTTCACACCCGAGCCTCCGACGCCTGGAGCGCCCGACTCGGCCAGTTCCTGGTTGAAGATGAACTGTTCCATCGGCGAGAGACCGCCGCCGCCGTACTCGGACGGCCAGTGCGGCGCGACCCAGTGACGCTCGGCGAGCGCAGCGTGCCAGTCGACTGCGGCCGAGAGCGCCACCGGATTATCCGACTTGCGGTCGTTTTCCCAGGCTCGTTCCGGCATCGCTCCGCGAGCAGCGAGTTCGCGATAGCGCTGGGGCAAGCGCTGATCGATCAGGGTCGCGACTTCGTCGCGGAAGGCGGCTTGTTCCGGTGTGTCTCGCCAATCCACAGTCGCCTCCGCTCGTCTACTCAGGCTCGATCGAGGTGGCCCTACAGGCCTGGCTAGAGGTGTGGCTAGAGTCCTGGCACCGCAAGCGCGACTGCAGCCTGAATCTCGTCCAGCGTCCGGTTAACGCTCATCCCGATCAGGTCCATGCGCGCGAGCTGCTCGACACGGGCTTCAACGCGGTCCAGGTACTCACGGGGCAGCAGCAGTTCAAGCAAGCGGCTGGCTCGGGCGAGGCCGATCAGCGCGACGACATCCGGCTCGGGGATCTCATCGGAGAGCAGTGTGTCGATCAACCGGCGCTGCACATCGCGCACAACCTGTGGGTCGGTCGGCGGGAACTTCTCCGACTTCAGCACGATCAACCGACGGCCGGCCTCGCGGTGGATGATGTTGCGCTCGAGGAGGTCCTCGATCACCTGTTGTCGCAGGACGAGCGAGTAACGAGCGATCTCAGAGATCCAGTACGAAATGGGCTGGTTGGGAGCACCAGAGTTGATCTGGTGCAGCACGCTATCGAGCAGCGGATTGCCGGTTGAGTCGGCGGAGATGATGAAGAGCCGATTGGGGTCAGTGTCGATTCGGTTCAGGAATGACAGATCAAGCAAGGAAGCCCCAGCGATGGCGTAGTCCAGCCGCCCATCGTACGGGCGGTCGAGCACGCCGTCTTCACCCAAGCCCAGCAGAACGATCTGATCGCTAATAGAGAGTTCGGGCATCACTGTCCCCTTCATTTGGTGGCTCTATCGATGCCTCGACACCGACTCCGGCGGTATCGCAGATAGAGCAATCCTAACCGACCTTCAGCGGCCATCAGTATCGATAGTGCATCGCTGCCGACTCAGAGCCAGGGTTCGATCGTGACATTGACGGCTGGCTCGCCAGTCTCGCCAGCGAGCGTGTCAATTGCCGTTGCAGCGTCCTCCAAGGCAAACGCATGCGAGTGCAACTTGTCCAGTGGAACGCGACCGGATCGGATGGTATCGACTGCTTGAACAAACGACTCATGATCCACGCCGAAGACTCCTTTGACCGTGAGGTGGCGAGTCACGATGTCGTCGGAATTGAACTCAGGCACGCGACGGCCGCCCTTGAGTCCGGCAAGGACAACCGTGCCGCCCCGACGCGCCATCTTCATCGCATCCGACACAGGATCGGTGGCGTAGGGTGTGACATCGATCACGACATCAGCCCCTCGACCATCGGTGGCTTCGAGCACTCGCTCCACGACGGGATCGCTATCGGCGACCAGGGTCATGTCGGCACCAAACTCCCTGGCCAGCGCGAGTTTGTGCTCGTCGCGACCCAGGCCGGTGGTGATGATCGTGCCGGCACCGGCGGCTCGCGCTGCAATGATCGAGCAGATACCGCGTTGCCCTGCGCCGAGCACCACCACAGTCTGTCCGACTTGCAGGTCGGTCGCGTTGACCGCCCAGGCGAACCCGGCGCCCAATGGGTTGTAGAGGGCGGCCAGTCGAGGCGGCATGTCGTTGGGCATCCGGTGCATCACGGTTGCCGGATGCAGATAGAGGTACTCCGCGTAGCCACCCCAGAGACCCGGCGCGCGATCTGTCAAGGTGTAGCCAATGCCTGCGCCGTCGCTGCACTGTCGGCCGTCCAGACATTGCTTGCAGCGACCACAACGCACTCCAGGCTCGACCGAGACGAGGTCACCAACCTCAACGCCCCAGCGCTCCTGCGCGCGCTCGCCCAGTGCGGCAATCCGTCCGACCGGTTCGTGGCCCGGAATCACTGGGAAGCGCATAGAGAATTCGCCATTGAACTGCTCATAGTCCGATCCGCAGATGCCGCAGACTTCCATGCGCAGCAGGCCGTCGTCGGGGCCGATGTCGGGAATCGGGAATTCTTGCATCTCGAGTTGACGCACGCCGGTCAGGACCATGGCCCGTGCGGCATTGGGAATCTCAGTCGTCGCGACCATTGATGCCTCCCTCGGGCGTGTTCAGCTCGCCACACGCCGGCCGAGTAGTCGATCGGGCCGGGTGGATAGCGTTTCGGGAATTTTTCCGGCGAGGGCATGTGCGACGATCTCCAGTGTATTGCTGAGGATCGTGCGATCGAGGTGGGCAGTAATGCTCAATGTTGTCATGGTTTTGTCGGTTGAGCTCGTTCGATCTTGTTCGGTTCTGTTCGATTCCGTTCGATCCTGAGTGACGGCGTTCGGCCTGTTCGCCAGCAGAGGGATTCGAGCAGATGGTGTTGCGGAGGAGTTTTCTTTCGGAAGGGGGCATACGCGATGATCTCCAGTGTATTGCTGAGGATCGTGCGATCGAGGTGGGCAGTAATGCTCAATGTTGTCATGGTTTTGTCGGTCGAGCGCGTTCGATCTTGTTCGGTTCTGTTCGATTCCGTTCGATCCTGAGTGACGGCGTTCGGCCTGTTCGCGCGGTCGGCGGCTGAGGAGTTGGGTGCGTCGGAGGGACGGGGACGCAATCGGTGGGATCATCGGCGGATGCATTCATGAGGATGGGGCGCTGCCTTGCCGGGTGCTGATATACAGGACAAGCGTACTGCATTTAGCAAGTGGTCGGCGTCGGGCGTCTGGCAACCCCGGTTGCATGCGGGAGCGGAGCATGGACACGTTCGCTAGCGCTGATCGATCAGCGGCTGCATTCGCGCGTTGCGCTCCTCAGAGGCCTGCATGTGACGTGCACGCTCCTGACCAAGCGGCGTCTCAGGATCCTCGAGCAGGTTCCCACCGCGCGCGTCGCGTATGCCGCCGTCCATGACGAGGTAGCTGCCGGTCATGAAGTCGGCGTCAGGGCCGACCAGGAACGAGATCAGGCCGGCGATATCGGATGGAGCGCCTGAGCGACCGAGCGGAGTCGCCTCTTCCAATGCGGTTCGAATTGGGCCGCCTTCATCTCCGGCGAGACCGTGCGCCAGCGGTGTATCGATTACGCCGGGACCGATCGCGTTGATGTTGATCCCGTGTGGCCCGAGGTCAGAGGCCCAGCCGCGGACCATCATGGCCACGCCGGCCTTTGTTGCGGAGTAGCTCCACATCCACTGACTGGTGCTAAGCGCAGCCAATGAAGAGATGCAGACGATTCGTCCGCCGTCGCCCTGCGCCACCATCCGCTGTGCTGCGGCCTGGACCGTCAGAAAGACGCCCGTGAGGTTGATGTCGACCTGGTCTTGCCAGTCCTTAAGCGGCATGTCGAGGACTGAACCGCCGCGTCCGATGCCTGCGTTGGCGACCGCGATGTTGATACCGCCCAGCTCCTTGACACATTCGTCTGCGGCGGCTTGCACCTGCGACTGCGACGCAACATTGCACTGCACGATATGAGCTGAGCGCCCGAACTCGCGAACCATCGACGCGGTCTCAGCGGCACCGTCCAGGTCGATCTCGGCGATGCAAATATCGGCGCCATCGCGCGCCAGCCGGACGGCTGTGCCCTGACCGATTCCCGAACCCGCTCCTGTGATGAATGCGACCTTGCCAGACTGGTCAGCCATGCGAACCTCCACGGATCAGATGCCCTATGTCGAAGTAGAAGGTAAAGGAATCGTGGAGGCTCGATCTGATCAGACGAGCGCGTAGCGCCGATCGACATCGCCGCCGCTGCGGGTCAGCTTGTCTTCTTCGACCAGCGCTTCGAGGTGGGCGACGGTTTCGGACATTGCCATCGTCAACTGCATCCGGTCGTGGGCTCGCTTGGGGAAGGTCTGGATTGCGATGTCTTTGACCGAGTGATTGCCGTCGGAGACGGCATTGAGCATCTCCACCCGTCGCTGTTGATGGTGTTCCAGAATTTCCGCGGCACGCTCGGCAGGATGCTCGATGATCGCCTCGTGAGCGGGCAGCGCGATCGATGAGTTCAACTCCTGGACCAGCTTGAGTGACTCTTCGAAGTCTGGCAGCGGCGACCGCTCCTGATCCGGCCACATCCCGATGTGCGGCGTGATCCGGCCGAGCAAATGGTCACCGGTGAACAGCGCGTCCTGGTCGAGCTCGCGGACGCACAGGTGGCCGTCGGTGTGTCCCGGCGTCCAGATTGCTTCCAGGTTGCGTCCGCCGACCTCGATCACTTCGCCGCCCTGCAGGACTGTCGGTTCCGGCATCGGCAGATCGATGTCTTTCATCGCGTCGCGCATCCGCGCAAACATGCTGTCGCTGGCGTCCTGCGACTGTTCTCCATCGAATTGATGGTCGTCAAGCGATTCCGTCCAGCCACTGGAGAATCTGCGACGGAATGCCTCGCCGGAGCCGTCGTCGGCCTGACGCATGGCGTTCATCATCTGCATGCGTTCCCAGTCGGCCTCGTGGACGTAGACATCGCAATCGAACGCACGTTGCAACCGACCGGCGAACGCGGTGTGATCAGGGTGGTAGTGACTGATGAAGACCGCCTCGAGACGGCGGCCGTCGGTGAGCATTGGTTGGATCTCCTGCTCGAGCTTGTCGACACCCTGCGGCGATGGAAATCCAGCGTCGAACATGGCCCAGCCATTGCCGGTCGGGATCAACCAGACATGCACGTGGCCCAGCGGAGGAGGCATCGGAAGGGTGAATCGGAGAATGCCACCGGGGAGCTCGGGAGCATCGGTGACCTGATTGAAGGATGTCATTGCGCCTCGCTTTTGCGGGATTCAGTCAGGTTGCCGAGTCCATGCCCCAGGGCACACACACCCAGCAGCACTGATGTTATCGCCAGTCCGGCAGACAGAGTCAGCCAGGGCGCCTGAACGATGTACTGGCGACCCTGCGCGGCCAACAGACCCCAACCCCAGGAGAGGCCGAAGAAACTCAGCGCCGCCTCGGAGAGAATGGCGATCACCATCACATTTCGGAAGACGACGATCAGCGCCGCGAGCGTCACGCCCGAATCGGACTCGCTGAGTGACCGCCATACGAGCGGGAGTGCGAACGCAGCGAGTGGCAAGATCAGCGCGAAGTCCCGCGGTCCGTGTCCAAACACAACCAGAATCAGCAGGATCAACGGTGGCAGCGCCAGCAGGCCGTCCAACACCGACCCGATCACAGCCGCAACAGCGCGGCCGAGCGGTGTCCTGCGCAGCGGCTGCGCCGCAATCGTCAGGAGCAGTCCGCCGGCGACTCCAATCAGCGCAGCGAGGAAGCCGATGTAAAGGATGCGCCAAGCGCGATCGACAATCACGGCGTAGATGTCGTTGCCCATCTGATTGGTACCAAGCCAGTGAGCACCTGAGGGTGATTGCAGCGAGTTGATGACCAGAGGCCGATTTGCGTCTCTGGAGAATCCCTGGTCAACTTGCTGAATCACCCCACCCGTCACCTCGATATGGGGCGATCTGCCGGCTGAGAGGAGCGGGATTAGTTCTCCCTCTGCGATCAAAGGTTGCAAGTAGTCCTGAATCATGACTTGCACATCGGTGGCTTCGGCAAAGGGACCATATAAGTCCGGTGACGCCAACAAGTCCTTGATCTGCTCGTGGGGGCGATCTACGGGAGAGCCGTCCAATGCGTCGGCGGCCTTGAGATGCGCGAACTCGAGATTCAGAGTCTTGAACACTTCGTCGTCGTCGTAGCGACCTATGCCGAGCCAGCCACCACCTGAACCGATGGCACCCAGGGCAACGACGCTCCAGGCGAACAGAATGAGGAAGCCGACGGAGCATACCGGTTCCCGACGAGCCAGTCGGCCGACGGCCATGGGCCCGGCCATGATCGAGCGGCGAAGCGTGCTGGTGTTCATGTCCGGCGCTCCTTCCACCCCATCACGTCACACGCGCTGTCGATCACAAACAAACACCAGACAATGAAAAGCGCGATGATTGCGCAGATGGCAATGATCACGGGCATATCGGCCTGATTCACGCGTTGAATCAGCAGCAGGCCGATTCCCTGGATACTGAACAGCAACTCCAACACCAGATTCAGGCCGACGAACACTGGTATCCAACCGCGGAGCCGACGCAGGATCTCCTCCCACGTGACACCCAGACGAAGAGCGAGCCCAATCACGCCGGCCATGAGGAGTCCACCACTAAACGCCGGGATGCCATAGAGCGCAAAGAACTGCACAGGCGAATCTGTGATCGCACGTGCGGAGGGATCCGTGAACGGAATATTCCAGAGCCCGTCCTCGAGAATCCCGCCCGGATCGACGGCAACGATCAACCACGTGGCGATCCAGAACGATGGCACCGCCAGGCTCAACAGGGCGAGGCTACGCGCCGGGAGAGCAACCAGCCGACCAATGCGTCCGCTCGCCAACCAGCCGAGCGGAACACCGATCATGAGCGCAATGATCAGCGCGAATAGATTGAGCTGCACCGTGCGCGGCAACGCTCGTGCGACGATGGCCAGCGAATTCTCCTGCGTCTGGAACGAGGCGCTGTAGTCGAAACGGACCACATCCCAGAGAAACTGCACGTATTGGTCACCCAGTGAGCGGTCAACGCCCAGCCGATACCGAATCGAGGCTGACGTAATCTTCAACATTGGCAACGCAATCTGGTCGCCGTGATGCAGAAGCGAGTCTTCGGTAAGCGTTCCATCCAGATTGCCTGGGCTGCCCGCCGGATTGACTTCCAGAATGTCGGCGGCAGCGATCCGGTGGACCTCCGCGAGCTCAGCCACGCTGACGCCGTGATGCAATGTCAGGATGGCGCCCGTCGGCGCGTAGGGGCGGCCTTGGGCAACCGGGAACTCAATTTCGGGGTTCCGCTCGCTCAATAGCGCGACGCCTTGTTCGCCGTCTTCGGGACGCACGACACGCCACTGGATTGCTAGGTCAGAAAGCCATTCGCCCGCCAGCACCGTGACTCGCGCGCCATGGGGTAGCGATTCTTGAGGATCGCGCTCTCGGTTGAGGGTCAGCAGATCGGCCAGTGACAGGCCTCGCTCAGCGGCGATGTCGGCGATGGTCTGGCCGTTGACGGCAGGCACTCTGGTGACGCCGACCCCAATCTCGCCGGCGATCTCGGTCAGGCGAGTTTCAGCCCCTTGATTCTCCAGATTGGTCAACTTCTGCGTAACGAAATCGCCCACCGTCCCGGTGGTCAGCAGAAAGATGATCGATACGGCCACCCAAACGGAGACCAACGCCAACACGAACCGCATAGCGATTCGGCGTCGCAACTCCGGCGGAACGCGCATGTCGTGAGGCTAGCGACTGCCCCGCAGGCGTGGGTCGAGGACATCTCGGAGGGCGTCGCCGAGGACGTTGAATCCGAACACGAGCGAGGTCAGGGCGAGGCCGGCCCAGAGCGATGTCCAGGGCGAATAGACGATGAACTGGCGTCCGTCGGCGATCATCTTGCCCCACGAGACATCCAACGTGCCCAGACCGAGGAAGCTCAGCGCCGCCTCGGCCAGGATGAACGCACCGATGGTGATCGAGAAGATCACGATCAGCGGCGCGAAGATGTTTGGCAGAATGTGAAAGCTCATGATTCGGGAAGAGGTGGCGCCAATGGTGCGGGCCGCCTCGACGTAGGGCATCTCGCGAATCTGGATCACGCTACCGCGCACAATTCGATTGGTTGGCGCGATACCCAGCACTGACAGCGACAATGTCACCCAGAGCGCTGAAGGGTCGGTGATCGAGGCGATCAGCAGGAGGAATGCGATCGGCGGGAAGCTCTGCACCGCGTCGAGGATTCGGTTGATGATCAGGTCGACAGACCCGCCTAGGGAACCGGAAACCAATCCCGTCACCGTTCCGGCGGCCACACCAATCAGCGTGGCGAAGAATCCGATGTAGAGCGATAGGCGAGCGCCTTCGGTCACGCGAGAGAAGAGATCGTGACCAGCCCGGTCCGTGCCGAACCAGTGCTTGCCGGACGGTCCCAGCAGCGACGCCGTGATCAAGGGATTGTCGGTTCCGGCAGCGAGCAATCGATCGTGGTCGGAGATCACACCGTCGTCAATCTCGATTTGTTGCTCCCGGACCAACCAGTCAATCAGGTCACCAGCTTCAACCCGTCCAAGCGCGTACTCGACCATCTCATGCTCGACGCCGACATTCGACGCCGCCTCTTCGAAGATGTCGGGATCGCTGACTATGGCTCGCAGTTCGGAAGCTGATACATCTGCGCTCAGTCCATCAAGGGCGTTGGCGATCTTGTCGTCGGCATAGCTGACCGATGCGATTTCGAACACGTCTCGAGAGTCGTATCGCCCGATACCCAACCAACCTCCATCATCACCGACAGTGCCGACTGCGATGACACTCCACAGCACCACAATCACAACACCGGCGGCCCCGAGACGCTTGGACGACATGAACTGCCGGAAACCGACCAGCCAGCGCCGCAGGCCGGTCGCCTGGTCAACTTGCAACCCCTCCGCTGCAGCGAATTCGTCAAGCTGCTGACCCTGGTCCGGTTGCTGACTCATATCGGCCCTAGTCGTAGCGGATGCGCGGATCGATCAGCGCATAGCTAATGTCGATCACGATGTTGACGATGATCACGAAGAGCGCCAGGAAGAACACCGCAGTCTGGATCACCGGGATGTCGGCCTGGTAGAGCCGTTGAATCAGCATCAGGCCGATGCCGGGAATGTTGAAGAGAATCTCGAGGATGATGTTGCCGCCGACCAGCGCGGCGAGCTGTAGGCCGAACACGCTCAAGACCGGCACCAGTGCGTTGCGCAGGGCGTGCCGTCGGATGACCGAGCGCTCGCGCAGTCCTTTGGACCAGGCGGTGCGTACGTAGTCCTGCCGCAACACTTCGAGTAGCTCGGAGCGGGTGATCCGCATCAGACCGGCCCCGGCGGCGATGCCGCCCGCGACAGCGGGGATCGTGTAGAGCGCAAAGAACCCGTCAACAGAGGTGAAAATGCTCCTCGCGCTCTCCTCGGTCAGTGGAATCGACCATAAGCCGCCCTCAAAAATGCCTCCAGGCGAGACGACAAAGATCATCATCGTTGCGATCCAGAAGGCCGGTGCGGCCAGGGCCAGAATCGCGAACCCGCGCAGGGCGTAGTCGACCCATTGGTCTTGTCGCATTGCCGAAAGAATGCCAACCGGCAACGCCACCACGACGGCCACGATCAGCGCGTACACGGTGAGATGCAGCGAACGCGGCAGGGAACGCAGGAAAATGTCCATCGACGGTTCGTTGGTCTGGAACGAGGGCCGGAACTGGAAGCGGATCGTGTCCCAGAGATATTCGAGGTACTGCGTGCCGAGCGGCTTGTCGATGCCGAGCTGGTTCTTGATGCTGGCCTCGGTGATTTCCCGAGTCGGCGAGATGAACTTCTGACCAGGTAACAAGGGTGTGTCAACAGTCAGCGAGCCATCTTCGTTAGCCGGTGTGCCCTCTTCGTTGACGTTCATGTAGTCGTCGGGACTGACTCGGTTGACCACCGCCAACTCGCGCAGTGTGGTGCTTTCACGCAACGTCAGCGTGACGCCGGCGGGCGCGAACAGCTCACCAGAGAACGTGCCGAACTCGACATCGGGATTGCGTTCCGCGAGCAGCGCAACGCCGTCCTCTGTGTTCTCCGGCAGCGCCAAACGCGCCGTCCTTGAGATCGAGGACAAGAGTTGGCCATCGATAATGACGATCGTCGAACCTGGTCGTAGCTCGGAGTCGGCATCCAGGCTGCGGTTGTTGGCGACGATATCTGCAACCCCCACGCCGTACTTCAACGCGAGCGTGTCCAGCGTGTCGCCGCCGACGACGCGGTGCAGTGTCCGTTCGACTTCGACCTCGCCGACAATCTCAGCCTCGATCTTGGTCGCGCCCGACGCTTCTAGATTGGCGAGCTTGATTGTGACGTAGTCACCGGGAAGTGCGTTGAGCACCAGAAACAGAATGGAGATCACGAGCCACAGCGTCGGGATCACCAATATGATGCGCCGGATCAGGTACTTCTGCATTGCCTGCTCTTGCGCCGTGGGCGCACTTGAGGCCTCGCTCCCCCCGAGATGGGGGGAGCAGAGAGCTCATCGTCTACTGGACCCGGTCTAGGCCGGGAAGTCCGGGTGGCTGCTGTCCATCCAAACGGTGTCCCAGTTGTGCGAGTCGTGCGCGAACTGCCAGGTGTCGTCGGGTCGGTTGACATACGGCCACCAGATGGTTGGCGCGATGCCATTCATGACACCAAACCAGCCGAAGATGCCTTCAAGGCCGTGTTCCTCGTCAACGCCGAGGCCAATCCGCTGCACCTCAAGCGCCATCTCGCGGCGCTGCTCAGTGTCGAGCGTGACTGACATCGTGTCGACGATGTCTTCAACCGGCTGGTAGTTGTACTGCGTCAAGTTCGACGCGCCACCAACCTTCAGCGACAGGGTGAACTGCGCTGTCGGGTCGAGGTCGGCCGGCGGGTTGGTCCAGGTCGGCGCCCTGCCGGGGAACGTTTTGTTGTCGTAGCGGTCCTGCATCACGGTGTAGGGCTGGATGTCCAGCTCGACGTTGATGCCGGTCGCCTCGGCGTACATGTTGCGTGTGGTCTCGGTGATACCCGGGTAGGTCTGCTCCCAGAGGTCGGGGATGTAGATCGTCACCGTGCGGTCTTTGTCGAAGCCGGAGGCATCGATCAGTTCGCGGCAGAGCGCGATGTCGGCATCGCGGTCGAGGCGGAAGCCCGGAACCGTGCGCAGCTCCTCGGGCGGAACGGTCCAGGCTTGGCTGAACCACGGACAGAAGTGAGTCGCCGACGGCTTGGCGGCGCCCAGGTAGACGGCGTCGATCAACAGGTCGCGGTCGACCGCCACCTGCATCGCGTAGGCGAAACGACGGTCGAGGTATGGGTTGCCCTGCCCGTCCGAGCCTTCCCAGCCCGGCTCGTATGTGCCCATGACGGTGACGATCGTGAAGCCGAATGCGCCTTCCTCGACCGGGTGGTCGGGGAAGTCGCCGGTCAGCTCTTCGACCTGCACCGAAGACAGCGGGAACCCGCCGATGTCGATGCCCTTGCCGCGGTATGCCGCGTCGACAGCGGTCGCATCGGTCAGGTTGACGAACTCAACGGCGTCCGGGTAGGGAAGCTGCTGGCCGTCGGGACCGTCCTTCCAGTAGTTGGAGTTGCGTTCCAGGTAGATGCCGATATCCGGGTCGAAGGTTTGCGGGATGAACGGGCCCGTGCCGGAGGAGAGTTCGACGTTTGCGGTCTCGTCGCGCCAGCGAGTACCGAACTCCTGGATGCCCTCGGGCGAGGTGATCCAGGAGAAGGGTCGCAGGATGGTGCCACCGAGATAGGTCGCGTCGGGACCTGCAGTCTTAGCGACGAAGGTCGTCTCGTCGACCGCTTCGTGCGAGGCGGTCTTCTTGAAGGCGTCCTGACCGCGGAAACGCGCGTCGGGGTTGCCTTCAGCGTCGAGCGCGGCGATCTGGCGGTCGAAGTTGATCACAATGTCGCTGGCGGTGACATCACGACCACCCTCGGTCGGGTATTGGTCCCAATAGCGGGCGCCGCGGTCGACATTGAAGATGTACGTCTCGGCATCGGGCGTCTCGGGCAGAGATGTGATGTCCGCTTCCATGATGCCGCCCTCTTTCGAGGCCCAACGGATCATGTAGTTCATGTAGAACCCCATCCAGTACTGGGTGGGGCCGAAGACGCCGCGGTGCGGGTCGAAGAAGTCGTGCGTGGCGGCAGGAGTTGAGAAACGCAGCGTGCCGCCGTACGAGCGGAGGTCGCCGGCCTGCTGCTGTTGCTGCATCGCCTGCTGTTGTTGCTGGTCCTGCTGGTCGGCGGCGGCAGCGGTCTGCTCGGCTTGCTGCTGCTGATCCTGCTGCTGCATCACCTGCTGCTGTTGCTGCGTGTCCTGCTGTTGCTGCATGACGTCTTGCTGGTCCTGCTGACGTGAAGCAGCCGCTGGCTGCTGAGCATCGTCGTCATCGCCACCACAACCGACCAGAGCCAGGCCGGCTGCTCCGACGCCAGCCCGACCTGATGCTCGCAGTAGATCTCTGCGGCTGAGCCGATTGCGCTTCATGCGCTGCCAATAGTTACGTTCGGTCATTGGTTCTCGCTCCTTCAGAAGCACGACGGACGCGCGTCGATGGTTGAGAAAGTGTAGCGCACTACGTGA
The DNA here is from genome assembly GCA_965232875.1 of Dehalococcoidia bacterium. Classification (GTDB taxonomy): domain Bacteria; phylum Chloroflexota; class Dehalococcoidia; order Bin125; family Bin125; genus Bin125. The sequence continues at coordinate 2,281,130 of OZ247431.1, forward strand.
GCGATGGGGGATCGCTGCGCGTATGCGCAGATCCGATTCTGGTCCCCTCTCCCCGCGGAGACCTGCACGTAAATCCGCTCAGTGCGAGAGGGCGCTTACTCCCTCTCCCTTTGGAGACCTGTGCGTAAGTCAGATTCCCGTCCCCGCCCCCGAGCGGGGACCCGCTTTGGCTTGGCACGCGGAACGTCGATCGCGTCCTGCTGACCAGATGTAAGCCGCAAGTAGGCTGCTGTGCCCGAGACGGGGAAGGAACGGGTCCCCGCCCGGGGGCGGGGACGGTTTGGTGGTTTACGCGCAGGTCTCCGAAGGGAGAGGGGGCCGGAAGTGGAGCGAGATCCGCCTAGCGGCTGCCTCTGAGACGCGGGTCGAAGACGTCGCGCAGAGCGTCGCCGAGGACGTTGAAGCCGAACACGAGGCTGGTCAACGCCAGGCCGGCGAACAACGAGGTCCATGGCGACTGCACAATGAACTGGCGACCGTCGGCGATCATCTTGCCCCAGGAGACATCGAGCGTGCCCAGTCCGAGGAAGCTGAGCGCGGCCTCGGCGAGGATGAACGCGCCGATGGTGATCGAGAAGATCACGATCAACGGGGCAACGATGTTAGGCAGAATGTGCATCAGCATGATTCGTGCGTTCGTCGCGCCGATCGTGCGGGCCGCCTCGACAAAGGGCATCTCGCGCAGCGCGATCACCGCGCCGCGGACAATCCGCTGGACCGGCCCCACAGCGAGCACCGAGAGCGCCAACGTCACCCACAGCGCAGAAGGTTCCGTCACCGAGCGCAACAACAGCAACAGCACGATCGGTGGGAAGGAGAGCAGCGCGTCCATCAGACGGTTGATCGCCAGGTCGATGTTGCCACCCAGGGCGCCAGAAATGAGTCCGATGGCCGTACCGGCGACCACACCGATCAGCGTGGCAAAGAAGCCAATGTAGAGCGACAACCGCGCGCCTTCAGTGACCCGAGAGAAGAGGTCGTGTCCCGCGCGGTCGGTGCCGAACCAGTGCTTGCCCGAGGGCCCCTGGAGCGACGCCGTTGTCAGCGGCGTGTTGGTGCCGGTCGCGAGCAAGTCATCGACATCGTTGATCGTGCCGTCAACGATCTCAATCTGGGCTGGGTCGAACTCCGCCAGGTGAGTCAGCAGCGTTCCGCTTGCGATCAGCCCTTCGGCGTACTCCAGCATGTCGTCGAGTACGCCGGACTGCTCGGCCAGATCGCCGTAGACCTCGGGCTGCAGCACCAGTTCGCGAAGCTCGCTATCGGAGATATCAGCCGATTTGCCGTCGAGTACGTTAGCCATCCTGTCGTCGGCGAAGTTGGCGTTGGCGACCTTGAAGACATCCTGCGAGTCGTAACGACCCAGGCCCAACCAACCGCCGCCGGAACCGACCGTCCCCACGGCGATGACCGACCAGACCACGACCAGCGTCAACCCAGCGGCGCCCAGGGGCTTCGATCTGAAAAACGACACCAAGGCGCGGCCAAGCAGCTGCAGAAAACTGCGTTCCTCAACGCGCAGGCCCTGCGCCTGCGCGAACTCCTCGAGTTGCGTCTGAGACTGTCGGTCATCACTCATGTTGCCCCTCCCCGGTCAGCCTGTGCAGTCACCCGGTTAGGCGAAGCGAATACGCGGATCGATGACCGCGTATGAAATGTCGATGATGATGTTCACCACGATGATGAACAGCGCGAAGAAGAAGACCATCGTCTGAACGACGGGCAGGTCGGCCTGGTTGATGCGCTGAATCAGCAGCAAGCCGATGCCGGGAATGTTGAACAGCAGCTCGAGGATGATGTTGCCGCCAACCAGGGCCGCCACCTGCAAGCCGAGCACGCTCATCACATTGACCAAAGCGTTGCGCATCGCGTGTCGCCGGATCACGGTCCGCTCGCGCAGACCCTTCGACCAGGCGGTACGGACGTAATCCTGGCGCAGCACTTCGAGCAACTCCGACCGCGTAATCCGCATCAGACCGGCGCCAGCGGCAAGTCCGCCCGCGACGGCAGGAATCGAGTACAGCGCGAGCGCTCCGGTGAACGATGTGAATACCGATCTCGCTTCCTCTGAAGTGAGCGGAATCGACCAAACTCCGGCATCGGAGATTCCTCCAGGTGTGACCACAAAGATCATCATGGTGGCAATCCAGAAGGATGGAGCAGCGAGCGCCAGAATCGCAAATCCTCGCAGCGCATAGTCAAGTGGCCGATCCTGCCGCATGGCCGAGAGGATGCCCACAGGCAGCGCAATGACGAGCGCCACGAGCAATGCGTACACGTTGAGATGCAACGTACGCGGCAAGGCTCGGAGGAAGATGTCCAGCGAGCCTTCCTGGGTCTGGAACGACGGACGGAATTTCAACCGCACCGTCTCCCAGAGGAAGTCGATGTACTGCGTGCCGAGCCCCTTATCGATGCCCAGGCGATGCCTGATGTTGGCCTCGGTAATCTTCGTGGTCGGCGTGACGATCCGGTCGGATGGGACGTGGATCGCGACTCCGGCTTCTAGCGGCTCGGCCGGATCAATGCCGCGATTGGCTGTGGCCAGTTCTTCGAGATCGCGACCGTAGGCGACGGCGATCTGCTCCAGCGTGTCGCCTTCATCGGTGATGAGCAGCGCTGTCGGCAGCAGTTGCGTATCGGCCGATAAATTTCCGTCAGGATTGCTGGCGCTACCGGTTGGATTCACTGCCAGGATGTCGCTCGCATCAATGCGATTGACGTGCGCTAACTCGTCGAGCGTCAGGCTGTCGCGGATGACCAGGATCGACCCCGCCTCGGCATACGGCTTGCCCTGATACAGCGGGAAGTTGACATCGGGATTGCGGTCGATCAGGAGTTGCACTCCTGTTTCGACTTCTTCAGGCAAAGCAATGCTCTGTCCAATTGAAATCGCCTCGAGTAACTGACCCGGAATCACCGTGACTCTCGCACCCGGTCGCAGTTCGCCCGAGGTGTCCAGATCAGGATTCTGCGCTAGCAGCGCCGACACCGACGTGCTGTTACTGGTTGCGATCTTCTCCAGCGTGTCGCCCGAGATCACGCGATGCGTCGTGTCGGTGACTTCGATGTATCCAACGATCTCCGATTCACGCTGTTCCGCGCCCTGATTCTCCAGGTTCGAGAGTTTCCGAGTGACAAAGTCGCCAGGCAGCGCGCGCAGCGCCAGGAACAGGAGTGAGATCACCAACCACAGGGTCGGGATCACAAGGATCAGGCGTTGGATGAGGTATCGCTGCATCGCTGCTCCCGATCAGTTGGCGTCTGCTCCGGTAGACGCTGGAATGTCGTTGGTCGCTACGCCGGGTAATCCGGGTGGTTGACATCGATCCAGGACTCGTCGTAGCGATGGCTGGAGTGGGCGAACTGGAGCGTGTCGTCGCCGTGATTGACGAACGGCCACCACAGCACCGGCGAGATACCGTTCATCACGCCTGGGCTGTTGGCAACGCCATCGAGTCCGTAGTCGGGGTGCGTGCCAAGCAGGATGCGCTGAGCCTCCACGGCCAACGACTGACGCTCCTCCTGGTCCAGGGTGACGGTCATCGTTTCGGCGATTTCGGTCATGCGCGGATGTTCGTAGGCCAGGTTGTTCGTGCTGCCGCCGGGAATGTAGTTGTTGTTGTACGAGGTGGTTGGATCGAGGTCCGAGGGCGGGTTGGTCCACTGCGGGCCCTGTCCCGGGTAGGTGCCCTCGATCCAGCGCTGGAGAATGACGGTGTAGGGCTGCACGTCGAAGCTGACTTCGAGGTCGAGCGCTTCGCGATACATCCCGACTTCGGTCTCGAGGATGCCGGGGTAGGTGCCTTCCCAGATATCCGGTGCGATGAGCTGCAGCCCACGACTGCGGTCGTAGCCCGATGCATCAAACAGCGCCCGAGCTTCGGCGATGTCAACTGCCCGGTCGGGACGGAAGCCGGGCGTCTGTAGCAGTTCGTCTTCCGGAATGGCCCAATAGGCGTTGTACCACGGCGTCTCGCCCATGCCGGAAGGCTTGCCCGAACCGAGATAGACCGTGTCGATCATCAGATAGCGGTCAACGGCGACATGCATCGCTTGCGTGAAGCGCCGGTCGATCCAGGGATTGCCCAGGCCGTCTTCACCTGGATAGTCGGCATTGAAGTTCGCGCCGCCGGTAATGATCGTGAACCCGAAGGCCACCGTGCCTTGCCCGTGATCGGGGAAGTCGTTCAGAATGCCTTCCGCCTGGAGCGACGACAACGGGAAGCGTCCGTTGAAAATCTCCTTGCTGCGATAAGCGGCCTCAACCGCTGTTGCATCCGTGATGTTGGACAGCGTGACCGTGTCGTAGTACGGCAGCGGCTGCCCGTCGACGCCCATCTTCCAGTAGTTCTCGTTGCGGACCATGTCGATCCCAATGTCGGGATCGAAGCGCTGCGGAATAAACATACCGGTGCCCGAGGAGAGTTCGACGTTGCCGGCTTCGTCACGCCAGCGGTCGCCAAACTCATTGATCGCTTCCGGGCTCGTGACCCAACTGAAGGGCCGCAGCGGCACGCCCATCCAGGTTGCATCGGGGCCAGCAGTTTTGGCAACGAAGGTCGTCTCGTCGGGCACGTCCATGGAGGCCGTCTTGCGGAAGGACGACGCGCCAAGGAATGTGCCGTCCTCGGCTCCGTTCGCATCAACGGCTTCGATCTGACGTTGGAAATTGACACGAATGTCTTCGGCGTCGACGAGTCGGCCGCCTTCGGTCGGGTACAGGTCCCAATAGCGCGCGCCCTGGTCAATGCGGAAGATGTAGGTCTCTGCGTCTGGAACCTCCGGGAGCGAGGCGACATCTGCCTCCATGATGCCCTGTTCCTTGTTGCGCCAGCGGATGAGGTAGTTCATGTAGAACCCCATCCAGAACTGAGTCGGCCCGAACACGGCCCGGTGCGGATCGAAGTAGTCGTGTGTCGCCGCCGGCGTTGAGAATCGCAGGTCCCCACCGCGCACTACCTGGCTGACTGCAGCCTGTTGGGCCTGCTGATCGTCGGCATCGTCGGCTGTTTGCTCCTGCTGGTCGGCCTGCTGTGCGGCCTGGTCGGCAGATTGGTCCTGCTGCGACTGCTGCTGCGACTGCATCGCCTGCTGCTGTTGCTGCTGGCCCTGCTGCATCGCCTGTTGTTGCTGCTGCTGTTGTTGCTCAACCTGCGCGACGCTGTCGTCGTCATCGCCACCGCAACCGACCAACGCCAACCCGGCCGCGCCTACGCCAGCACGCCCCGAGGCCCGCAACAAATCGCGCCGACTCATGCGATTGCGACGGATTCGTTTCCAGTAGTTGCGTTCGGTCATACAGAAGCTCCTTGCTCCGACATTGGAGGTACAGATTGGCAGAGTGTAAGCGAAATGACGCCCGACATGCCAACTGCTTCACACAAGCGGTCGAATGCGGCGCCGAGCGCCCGACTGCTCACCCGCCTCTCACGCTGCCGAAACAGCGAGCGGGGTGAGCAGCCGGGCCATTGGTCGTACAGATTGGCTATGCCTGGTAGTCCTCGTGGGCGGTGTCGAGCCACAGCTCCTCGACGATCTTGTGGCCCTGGTGGGCGAACTGGTAGCCGTCCGGGATCACGTGGTACCACGGCCACGACGCCTCGTTCGAGACCGGGTTCATCACGCCCAGACCGGGCGAGAGCGATTCCCAACCGTAGTCGGGGTGGATGCCAAGCTGCAGTTGCACCATCTCGCGCGAGAGCTCACCCTTCGCCTCGAAGTCGAGCGTGACCTTCATCTCCTCGGCGATCTCGGTCACGCGTGGGTTCTCATAGCTGTAGAAGTTCGCCGATCCTCCCGGCACGCGGCCGTTGAGCCAGTAGCTCGTCGGGTCGAGGTCGGAGGGCGGGTTCGTCCAGCAGGGAATCTGTCCGGTGGACGTGCCGTCGACCAGGCGCTGGAGCAGGATCGTGTAGGGGTCGATGCTGATCTCGATGCCAACACCGAGCGCCGACTCGTACATGTTCTTCGCGGTTTCGACAATGCCTGGGTAGCGCTGCTCCCAGACGTCGGGGGCGAAGAGGTAGATCGAGCGGCCGGAGTCGCGGAATCCGCTGGCGTCCATCAGCTCGTTTGCTTCGCGGATATCAGCCTCGTGGTCGGCGCGGAATCCCGGGATCTCCGTCATCTCTTCCTGGCTCGGTGACCAGAAAGTCGAGAACCAGGGAATCTCTTCCAGGACCGACGGCTTGGCCGAGCCCAGGTAGACCGTGTCGATCATCAGATAGCGGTCTGTCGCCAGGTGGAAGGCGGCGGCCACGCGACGGTCGAGCCAGGGGTTACCTTCACCGTCCTCACCGGGCCAGTCGGGGTTGTAGTTGGTGCGGATCATAATCGTGAATCCGCCGCCGACGGTGTTGCGCTGCATCTGCGGGAAGTCGTTGAGCAGCGATTCGACGCGACTGATGTTGAGCCAGGCGCCGTCGAGCTCCTTGGAGCGCACTGCAGTTTCGATCGCCGTCTCGTCGAACAGGTTGTAGTACTCCATCCGGTCGACGTAGGGCAACTGCTGACCCCAGGCGTCGTTCTTCCAGTAATCCGGGTTGCGATTGGCGACGAACACCTCGGTCGGCTCGTAGCTCTCCGCGATGAACGGACCCGAGCCGGCCACACGCAGGGTGGTCGGGTCGTCGCGCCAGACGTCCGATTCAGTACCCCACTCGCGGATGCCCTCGGGCGCCGCCATCCAGCCGAAGGGCCGCAAGAAGGTCGCCGACAAATAGGTAGAGTCGACGCCGTCTGAGGTCGTGCGCAAGGTGAGGTCATCCACCGCTTCGACACTGGCGACCTTGCGCCAACTTGAGAGCCCGAGGAACGAGCCGTCTTCAGCGCCGGTCGAGTCAACACCGGCAGTGTTGCGGTCGACGTTGACCACGATGTCCTCAGCGGTGATGTTGCGTCCGCCCTCGGTCGGATACGCGTCGTGCCAGCGAGCGTTCGGGTTGATGTTGAAAATGTAGGTCTCTGCGTCGGGATTCTCCGGCAAGGAGGCGATGTCCGCCTCCATCTCCGACTTCTCCTTGTTCTTCCAACGGATCAAGTTGTTGTAGAGCATCGAGTGCATGAACTGGGTCGGTCCAAACACGCCGCGGTGCGGGTCCCAGTAGTCGTGCGTCTCGATCGTCGAGGCGCGCCGCATGACGCCGCCGTGGACGGGGATGCCCGTTTCGGGAACAGCGGCGGCTGCCTGCTGCTGTTGCTGTTGCTGCGCGTCGGCGACCGCCTGCTGCTCCTGCTGATCGGCTTGCTGCGCTGTCTGGTCTGCAGCCTGTTCCTGCTGCTCTTGCTGCATGGCCTGCTGCTGCTGTTGCTGCCCGCCCTGCTGCTGCATCGCTTGTTGCTGCTGTTGTTGCCGCTGGGCGACCTGCGAGACGCTGTCGTCATCGTCGTCGCCGCAGCCGACCAGCGCCAGACCAGCCGCGCCGACGCCGGCGCGTCCCGACGCACGCAATAGCGCGCGCCTGCTCACGCGGTTCCGCTTCATCCGTTGCCAGTAGTTCCTGCCGTCAAGTCGCTCAGTCATCTGATTCCTCCTGGTCGCTCACTGTCCAGAGAGAGAGTTTGAAAGAGTGTAACCGCCAACGCGCACTTTGCGCCAACTAGACAACAGCGGGCGACTTCGGTCGCCCTCTGTTGGTCCGCCTGTTAGTCCGAACGGGGCCGAGACGGCTTAGGCCGGGTAGTCGGGGTGGTTGACATCGATCCAGGTCTCGTCGTAGCGATGGCTGGCGTGTGCGAACTGCAGGGTGTCCTCGCTGTGATGTACGAATGGCCACCAGAGCACTGGCGAGATGCCGTTCATCACACCGGGAAGCGTGGTGATCCCATCCAGGCCGTGATCAGGATGCGTGCCCAACAGGATCCGCTGGGCCGTGTGCGACATCTCCAGCCGCTCCTCCTTGTCCAGCGTCCGGCGCATCGTCCGCGCAATGTCGGCCATCGGCTCGTAGTCGTAGTAGAGCGTGTTGACTGAACCTTCGGGGGTGAAGAAGTCGTTGTACGGCGCGGTCGGATCCAGTTCGGCCGGCGGGTTGCCCCATTGCGGCCCGCTGCCCGGATAGGTGCCGTCGACGAAACGCTGCAGGATCACTGTGTACGGCTGTACATCGAACTCGACTTCGAGGTCAAGCGCCTCTCGGTACATCCCGATCTCGGTTTCGAGGATGCCAGGATAGGTGCCCTCCCAGATGTCAGGCGCGATCATCCGCAGGCCGCGGCTCTTGTCATAGCCCGACGCGTCCAGCAACGCCCGCGCCTCGGCGATGTCGGTCTCGCGATCCGGCCGATAGCCGGGTGTCTGCAACAACTCTTCTTCCGGAATCGCCCAATAGGAGCTGTACCAGGGAGTGTCGTGCAGGCCGGTCGGCTTTCCGGAACCGAGGTAGACCGTGTCGATCATCAGGTACGGGTCCACGGCGACATGCAGAGCCTGGGCGAAGCGTCGGTCGACCCAGGGATTACCCAGGCCATCCTCACCGGGCCAGTCGTTGTTGTAGTTGGCCAGGGTGATAATCGTGAAGCCGAACGCAATCTCGCCACTGTTGTGGTCGGGGAAGTCCTCGATGATGCCCTGTGCCTGCAACGTGGAGAGCGGGAAACGGCCGTTGGTGATCTCCCTGCCTCGGTAGGCGGCTTCAATCGTGGTTGGGTCCTCCATGTTGGCCAGAGTCAACTCGTCGTAGTAGGGCAACGGTTGGCCATCTTCGCCCATTTTCCAGTAGTTGGGGTTGGCCGACATGCTGATCCCGATATCCGGGTCATAGCTGTGTGGAATGAACATCCCGGTGCCCGAGGAGAGCTTGACATTGCCGGCCTCGTCGCGCCAGCGGTCGCCGAACTCGCTGATTGCCTCAGGGCTGGTGATCCAGCTGAAGGGGCGTAGCGGGACACCCATCCAGGTCGCGTCGGGGCCGTCAGTCCGGGCCACCCAGGTGGTCTCGTCGGGCACCTCCATTGCCGAAGTTCGGCGAAATGCGCCTGCGCCGAGATAGGTTCCGTCGTCCGCGCCGGTCGCGTCGACGCCGTCGATCTGGCGCTGGTAGTTGACTCGAATGTCTTCTGCCGTCACCAGCCGTCCGCCCTCGGTGGGGTACTGATCCCAGAACCGAGCCCCTTGATCGATGCTGAAAATGTAGGTCTCGTCGTCTGGAATCTCAGGCAGCGAAGCGATGTCCGGCTCCACCACATCCTGCTCCTTGTTGCGGTAGCGGATGAGGTAGTTCATGTAGAACCCCATCCAGAACTGCGTCGGGCCGAATACGCCGCGACCAGGGTCGAAGTAGTCGTGCGTCGCCGCAGGCGTCGAGAAGGTCAGATTGCCGCCGCGCACAATGTTGGTCGCCGCCACCTGGACCTGATCCTCGGCATCGTCAGCGGAGTCAGCGGACCCTTCCTGTTGGTCGGCCTGCTGAGCCTGGGCCTCTGCCGTCGCCTCTTGCTGTTGCACGGCCTGCTGCTGGGCAGAGGCCTGCACCGCCGACTGCTGATCGTCGTCGTCATCGTCGCCGCAGCCGACCAACGCCAATCCAGCAGCGCCGACTCCTGCGCGTCCCGACGCCCTCAGGATCGCACGCCTGCTGATTTGCTTGCGCCTCATGCGCTGCCAGTAGTTTCGTTCGGTCATTGCTGCGTCTCCTTGCGTCCATGCCGATTGACAATGGATTGAGGGAAGATAGAGCATTTATCACAGCATTGCAGAACGCTCAAGGGCAAGCGGCGAGTGAGCATGCTGATTTGCCGTTCGGTGTGGTCAAGGTCTGCCGAGGTCTGGGAGGGGGACGACGAATGGGTGGTTGGGACGTGGCGGCGGCTTGAATTCGGGCCAAGGCGGGGTGCGGGGCGGTGAAATCTGGGGGATTGGCGCCCATTCCTTGCCGGGGACGGGGTTTTCGTTGTCTGGGTGTTCAGATTTGTCCAGATTTGTCTGGATTGGTCCAGATTGGTCTCGATTTGGGGAGTGTTGATCCGGCTCAGACTCGGTGAGTCCGGGTTGATCCGGATTGTCGGGTGGGCTGGCGTAGGCGTCGCGCATGCAGCCGATGCATTCGAGCACGCATTGGCCGATGTCCGGTCCGGCGAGGTAGCGGCGGTGTCCGTTGCCGTCCTCGCTCGATTCCCAGAACGGGCCGCCGGCTTCGGCGTCGGTTGGGGCGAGGGCTTGCCCGCTCAGGTCGCGGTCCTGGATGGCGGGCGGGTTGAGCAGGATGAGGCGGAGTTCTCGGCTGGCGGCGATGGTCTGTCTGTGTTGGACGGGATCGGTCTGGGGTTGGGTCAGACGGTAGAGCTGGTCGGCGAGGCGGTCGGCGGCGACGATGTAGAGGATGTGGTTGCGGTGGAGTTGGAAGTCGCGGAGGTAGGCGTGGACGGTGGAGTGGGCGCGGCCCAATCGCTTGCCGATCTGGCGGAGGGAGAGTCCCTGGCAGTCGAGGTGGTGGGCTGCGAGGATGCGACGGCAGCGTCGGGGGGTTGGCGGGTTGGACATGGTTGGGGCTCGCTGGCTTGATAGGTACGTATGTTCTGATTGTGGAGTGCGTGGGGTCGGGAGTCAAGGTGGACACTTGAGGGGTGGGTGGGCGACCTTCTGGATGTGGATATCAACTGTCGTGCTGCGGCTGACCCCCCCCTCTGCCCCCGGGTCAAGCCCGGGGCAGGCTTTCGGCATCTCCCCCCGCAAGGGGGGGAGATGGGAACGGGATGCGGCATCTCTCTCCGCAAGGGGGAAGAGAGGGGAGTTGGAGGTTGCGCATCGGTCTCTGCGAGAGGGGAGAGGGCGGCGAGATTGCTCCCGTGTCAAGCATGGGGCAGGCTGCGTCGGAGTGCGACAATGACGAAGTGGGGACTGCTGCGTAGGTCTTGACCCAGGAGAGATAGGCTGAACTCATGACACAACCACCCCAAACACCCGCCGAAGCCGACGCTATGCTCGCCCAGCTCAAACAGCAGGTGCTTGACGGCTGGGAGAAAGGCGCGGATTTCTTTGACGAGCGATGGGGCGACCAGGGCGACGAGTTCCATCACGGCGTCTTCGCACCGGCTGCCGAGCGACTGATGGGACTGGAACATGGTTCAACGGTGATCGAGTTCGCCTGCGGCAACGGGGGATTCGCCAGACGCCTGGGCCGGGCGGGGATGCGAGTCGTCGCGACCGACCTTTCCCCGTCGCTGATCGCGCATGCAGAACGACGGACCGAGACGATCTCAGACCAGGCCGTCGAGGTCACCTACCAGACCGTCGATGCGACGGACGAGCGCGCCATTCTCAATTGCGGCGGACCGTTTGATGCGGCGGTCTGCATCATGGGCGTTATGTCGATGCCGTTGCTCAAGCCGATGTTCGGCGGCGCCTGGCGCGTGCTCAAGCCTCGCGGCACATTCGTCGTCGTGACCCTGCACCCCGCCTTCGCCACCTCCGGCTACAAGTTCCAGAAATCCGAGAAGGACGACGAGCCCCACGGCCTCACCATCCAGCGTTACCTGTCCCGGTACGTCACCCACGGCGTGACCAACACGGCGCAGAAGGAACCGCAGGTGTATTTCCATCGACCGCTGAGCGAGTTGCTCAGCGATGCGTTCGCCTCCGGGCTGACGCTCGACGGCCTCGAAGAACTGGCTGCGCCGCAACAGGTGATGGAAGAGTCACGATTGATGTGGAACGTGCTGCCCGAGATCCCCATGGCCATCGCCATGCGCTTCCGACGGCCCGGTTAGGAGTTTCGCCATGATGATGATCGCCCTCGGCGAGATTCTCGTCGTGCTGCTGCTTCGGCCGATTCGCTTCATCGTCGGTGGACAGAAGACGTCCATCGGTCGAGGCGTCTTGCGTTTCGAGAACTGGATCCTGCATCACCTGAACATCATGGGCGCGGAATCAAAGATGCGTTACGAACTGGAGAAGTCGGGACAAGCCTCGGGCTTCCTCGCCGAAGGACTGACCGACCAAACCAGCGTGCTGCCGAAAACCGGCGACACCGTCGAGCGAATGCGACGCGAAACCGGAGCAACCCACGCCGATGCCTTGCGATCGAACGAGCTCACGGACAATCCCGAGCTCAGGCGCGGACAACGACAAGTCGAGACAGCCGGCGGAGATCGTTCAGAAGACATCCACGAGGCCATGCTGCAAGCCCAGCGTCGGCAAGATCAGATGGAAGAGCGGGCGCGTCGACGGCGTTCATAGGAAGTGTCGGACACTAAGCGTCTTCCTGCTGCGGATCCAGCTCGGCGATCAATTCATCTACTTCGCGCACCAGCACGGGAACTTCTTTGGTGACCGTGTGCCAGACCTGGTCCCAATCGATTCGCATGTATTGGTGGACAAGGATGTTGCGCATGCCGACGTAGCCCCGGTGTCGGGTAATCCGCTCCGCAATTACCTTGTCATGTTCAGCTAGATTGTTGAGCGCTTCACCGATCGTCGTCAGGCTCTGGGGGACACTGCGGACCAAGTGCTCGCTCTCCATCATCTCTTTGAGCGAGATGTCGGAAGAGAGTCTTGTCAGATAGTCAGCCTCTTGCTGGACGTCCCAGAGGTACTTCAGTGCTCGGCTCTTGCTCACACGTACTCCGTCACAGGGGCTGGCTGGACGATGGTCGCCCCAAAGATGCGTTCGACTCAACTCGACCGACTGGCGGAAGTAAGGGTTTCTAAACTCCCGATCGCGGATCAGATCGACTTCGCGGGCAAAGAGCTTCTCGAATGCCTCCTCGAGGGCACGGCGCTCCGTCCAGGGATGCTCAAGGCTAAACGAGACGAGGAAATCAAGGTCACTCTTGGCTGGATCCCAATCTCCCGTCGCTGCGGAGCCGAACAGCTCGAGCCGCCGCACATGGTGAGCACGGCAAAGCTCATCTATCTCTCTTTTGCGGTCAGTGATGATGGCTGGCAGCATCGCTCTGCGCCCTGCTTGGGATCTCATTATCGATCATATCGAGCCGACACACCCGCCAAAGACAACCGTTCAGCCCGACCGATCCCACTTGAACGTCAACACGGCCAAGCCCAGACCGACCACGATCCAGACTGCGAGCACGATCGCCGCGATGTCGAGCTGCCAGTTCATGCCGGGCTCGGCGTACTTGTAGGCGTCGGGCAAGAAGACCGAGCGCAGGCCTTGCGCCACCCAGCGCAGCGGAAACACGCCTGCCACCCATTGCAGCCAGGTCGGCAGGGAGGAGAGCGTAAAGAACACGCCCGAAATGAACTGGAAGATGATGAATGGGGCCTGGATGACAGCCGGCGCTGCGCGGGCCGAAGGAATGATGGCCGTGATTGCGACTCCCATGACACAGCCGGCCGGCACGCCGAGCAGGATGATCCAGATCAATGTCAGCCAACCCTCGGCGTCCGGCAACTCCACTCCATATGCCAACACGCCGAGCGCAATCATCACGACGAGCTGCAGCAGCGTGTAGAACAGCGCTGTACCAACCAGCCCCATGAAGAAGGACGTCTTGGGCAGGGGAGTTGCGGCCAGTTGCTTGAGCGTGCCGTCGTACTGCTGAATGGCCAGCGAGTTACCAAGCAGGTTGAACGACGTGCCGAAGATCGCGACGCCCAGAATCCCGGCGACGAAGTACTGGCTGAACTTGATTGCCGGCACCTGGCCCTCAGCGCCTTGGGGCACGCCGATTTCGAATGTCAGGAGCGAGGAAAAGATGACCAGGAAGAGAACGGGAAACAGCACCATGAAGAAGACGGCCGCGGGTTCGCGATAGACCGTCTTCAGGCTGAGCAACGTATAGGCGTAGCCCAGCCGGACGCTCCTCCAAGCGGCTTCCGCGTTCATGGGCGCGCCTGTGTCTCTAACGCGCTGCTGTCGTCGACCAGATCGAGGTACATCTCCTCCAGGTCCGGGCGCTCAACCTGCAATTCGGGGATCTCGTCCATTCCGCGATTGCGCGCCCAATCGATCAGACGCGACAGGTGGCGCGTCGGCTCCTGGGTGGGTAACGACAAGCGGCCGTCGGGACCGATCCGGACCGACTTCCACTCGTCCAACAGGTCAGAGAGATCGAGGCCGATCGGTGGGTGCCACGAGATTCGCGTGTCGGTCTCCATCTCACGACGCAAGGCGTTGATGTCGCCTTCGAACATGATGCGGCCGTCCTTGATCAGGCCAATGCGCTGCGCCAACGTCTCTGCCTCGTCGAGGTAGTGGGTGGTCAGGATGACCGTTGCGCCGCGCTCTGTCAGCCCGCGCACGACATCCCAGGCTTGGCGACGCGCCGATACGTCAAATCCCGTGGTCGGCTCGTCGAGGAAGATCAGGTCCGGATTGCCAATCACGCTGGTCGCAAGGTCGACACGACGCTTCTGGCCACCTGAGAGCTTCGAGCCCCGACGATCGGCGTGCTCCGTCAGGCCAACCAGCTCGAGCACTTCGTCAGTGGGCATTGGATCGTCATACAACTTCGCGGTGAAGTTGAGCATCTCGCGAGGCGTCAGGCCCTCCATCGGAGTGCTGCGCTGCAGGACGATGCCGACCTGCCGGTTGAGCTCCCCACGCTGACGCTGTGGATCGAAACCGAGCACCGAGACATCCCCGGCGTCGCGCTCGCGATATCCCTCGAGGATCTCGATCAGCGTCGTCTTGCCGGCGCCATTCGGACCCAGCAGCGCGTAGACCTGCCCTGACTCAATCTCCAGATCGACACCGTCCACAGCCGTGACGGCTCCGTAGCGTTTGCTGACTCCGCGAATACTGATCGCTGGTGGCATGGGCGACAGCCTACGCGACCGCCTAGACTTGGCGCACGTTGGCCAAGCTCGCAGAGTGACAGGCTTGCAGAGGTGGAGCGCCGAATGACTTCAATCAACCAGGACAGACTCGACGATCTCTTCGATTATGTCGACGGCATCGTCACAGATGCGAAGGTGCCGGCGGCGCAGATCGCCATCGGGCACGACGGCGAGATCGCAGGATTCAAGACGTTCGGCGTCGCGCACCAGGGCACATCGGTCGCACCAGCGCGCGATGACACGTTGTTCTGCATGTTCTCGTCGACCAAGGCGATCGTCGGCGTCGGCGTTTGGAAACTGCTCGACGAAGGACTGCTCGATCTCGATGAGCGCGTTGTCGACATCATTCCCGGCTGGTGCGCCGAGGGCAACGGTGAGATCTCCTACGCCGATGTCACCGTTCGCAACGTCATGCTGCACACGGGCGGCTTCCCGCACGCGCCAATGAATCCGCGGCTCTGGGAAGATCGCGACGCGCGGCTGCGTCGGATGATGGGTTGGCGGCTCAACTGGACGCCGGACTCGCAATGGGAGTACCACGCGACCTCGGCCCACTGGGTGCTGGCTGAAATCATCGAGCAGAAGACGGGCGAGGACTTCCGCGACTGGCTGCGAGCCAATCTGCTCGACCCAATGGGACTCGACAACCTCTTCGTCGGCCTGCCTAATGAGGAGCACGACCGGGCGGCGTCGATTGTCTACACCGAGGAGCCGCTGCCCGTGGACGGCGGCGAGGTCTTCCCGCAAACCATTCTGCACTTCAACCTCGCCTCCCAGCGCCGAGCGGGATGCCCTGGCGGCGGCGCGTTCGCCAACGCAGCCGATGTGGCGATGTTCTATCAGCATCTGATCAAGCCGTCAGAAGACGGCCCGCTCGCAAAGAGCGCGATTGAACTGGGCACAACCGTCGGCACAAATCCCGATCGCCACACCGATCCGACTTCGGGCATCCACGTCAACCGCGCGCTGACCGTGGTCCTCGCCGGGGAAGACGGTCTGACCGAGGAGCGTGGCTTCGGCCAGGGCGCATCGCCAAGCGCCTTCGGCCACGCCGGCGCCGGCGGACAGATCGCCTGGGGAGACCCAGAGACCGGCCTCTCAGTGGGATTCCTGACCAACGGCTTCCAGCAGGACGAGTACATCCGAGAGCGAACCGCCAAAATCGGCACGATGGCCAACGCTTGCGTGGAATAGGGCAGTCAGCAGAGGCGACCTGAACCTGATCCAGATTCCGTCATACCCGTGCTTGCCGCGGGTATCTCGCTGCTTCAGTCAGAAAGCCGAGAGCAGAGAAGGTGCTCGCGACCAGTGGGCGCGTGCCATTCTGGGCGCTCCCGCTGTGCGCAGCGAGATTCCCGCGACGGAGCGCGGGAATGACGAATCTGCCTGTGGTGAGAAATCCCCAGAGAGCCCAACTACTCCGACTCAGTCCCCGGCAGCAGCGGCCCATCCGATATCGCCGGGAACGTCCGGGTGACCGCGAGCGCTGCGTCGGTGTCGAAGAATGTCAGCCGTTGGATCACTGTCCATTCGTCCGTCGACCACCGCTGCCGCAATCGACCATCGTCGTCTACGCGTTCGCAGACGACGTCGATCAGATGGTCGAGCAGCGCCTCGAGCCAGAGGAACATGTCCGTCAAAGACGCATCGATTGCCTCGGCCGCGGCGATGGTTTGACGGGCCGACGCCTTGAGCGCCTCAATCTTCTGCTCGGGATCGGCCGCTTCAAAGTTGGGATGATTGGTGATCAGGTAGATGTTCGGATCGTTGGCCAGCGGCAGCGCTGAGAAGTCGGAATCCGCGCCAATCGTCGTGCTCGCCAATGTCTCGGCCCAGACCGGCAAATCTCCACCAGGCGCAACAATCTCGGCGAGCAGCGGGTCAACGTCGGCCAATGGACCTTGTGCCATCCGCCTCAGACTGCCACGCCGATCCAGCAGCGCGGCGCCATCTTCGCCGTAACAGAGCGGAATCACGGTGGCCACGTGATCAAGCAGTTCGGCGAGATAGCGCGCCACCAGATCGACTTGTAGCGGCGTGCGCTCGACCATTTCCTGTGTGAGTTCTTCCTCGATCGCGCCGACGGTTCGATTCTTCAGGTCTTCCAGCGGCAGTTGCATGGCTTGCAACGCCAGGATCAGTTTCGGACCAAGTTGCCGCAGCCGGACCGCCGCATCAGTGACAGCGTCGTCTGGTTCCAGGTAAGCGATCAGCTCGGACGGCCAACGGCAGAAGCCGAAACGGATGTCGGGATTGGGCATCCGCGAGATGTCTCGAGTTCGGCCCACTTCCACGTACGTGCCGCGCGGAGGCATGTAAATGCCGTGGCGACGCAGACCTGGCTTCGTCACGATTGTGACATCGGACTCAGTAGCCGGCATGGCGGTCCACGACGTCGCGCAGGGGCTCGTTGTTGATGAATCGACTCAGGTTCTCGGCGAACCGATAGGCGGCCTTGCCGAAATAGTTGGGCTGCAGACCGCTGTTATGTGGAGTGATGAACAGGCTCGGCACGCTCCACAGAGGATGGCCGTCTGGTAACGGCTCGGGCGAGGTCACGTCGGTGTAGGAAGCTCGCAGCTCGCCGCTTTCGAGTGCAGCGACCTGAGCATCCCAGTCAACCACTTCGCCGCGAGCGATGTTGATGAGAGCCGCGCCAGGCTTCATCGCGGCCAACTCCCGCTTGCCAATCAAGTGGTAGGTGTCTTCTGTGAGTGGAACCGCGAGCACTACGTAGTCGGACTCGCTGAGTACATCATGCAGTCGCTCGGGCGGCCAGACGTAGGCCACAGAATCGGGCGCATCCGCTGGTGGCGTGCCATCGCCCGATGCTCGTCGTCTGATGCCAACCACGCGAGCGCCAAAGGCGTCGCAGAAACGCGCGATCTCTGAGCCGATCGCGCCATAGCCGATGATTCCGACCGTGGCACCCTCCAAGGTCTCGGGATCCGAGCGTGCCCACGTGCCTGCGCGATGCGCCTCGATCAATCGGATCATCCGCTTCACGTCCATCAACATGAAGGTCAGCACCCATTCTCCGATCACCCGTGCCGCCAAACCCGGCATCTTGGTGATCACGACATCCTCACCGATCGGTCGATCAAGGATCTGATTCGCTCCGGCGGAGGCCAGCGCGATCCATTCCAAGGCCGACGCCTCACCGGCCAGGTCGCCGCTGAAGAAGGTGAACCAGATCCGGTCACGCTGCTGGATCTCAACGCCTTCCTCGATCGCCGCTCCTACATCGACCTGGGGATGGTCCGGCTCTCGCATGTAGCGGGCCAGATTCTGCGACACATTGTGAATCTCGATGCGCGGATTCACAGCGCGAATCACATCAAGCGATGATTCCGGCACTTGCAAGAAATTGGCAATATGAATCGTGTCCATGTGCTCAGAATACGTCCTCGGGGATAAACTCGGCCTATGACACGCGCTGAACCATCATCTGAGAGACAGATACTCCGCCTGACCTGCGACGACGCCGAAGCTACTCGCGAGGTCGGCGCTGCGGTCGGACGCGACGCGCCAGCGGGGACTGTGGTCCTGTTGCAGGGCGATTTGGGCGCGGGCAAGACCGTGTTTGCGCAAGGCGTCGGACGCGGTCTCGACGCGCCGACTGTCATCAATTCCCCCACGTTCGTCCTGATGAATGAACATCTCGGCGGTCGCCTGCCCATGCGTCACGCCGATCTCTACCGCCTCGACGACATCGACTTGATCGCAGAACTGGGTCTCGATCAGGCAGCAGAGGGCGGCATCTTGCTGGTCGAGTGGCCAGAACGCGGGACCGGCGCACTGCCAACTGACCATCTGCACGTCAACATCGTGCCGCTCTCGGACAACATCTCTGAAGAGGCCCTCGACGCCTCGCCGCGCGAGTTGGTCCTGACTGCGCAGGGCGACGGCGCGACGACGCTGCTGACCGAACTGGCCAAGACGGTCCAATCGGTGCCCGTCTGATGGAACTCTCGATTGACACGGTCGGCGAACAGTCCAGTGTCGCGATCAGCGAACAGGGTCGCGTGCTGACCGAGATCAACTGGCGCTCAGGACGACGACACACGCCGTCGCTGACGCCAATGATCGATTTCGTCTGCCGCCAGACAGGCAACACGGAGGTGGTCAAGCAAGAGCTCGAGGCCGTCTTCGTGGATGTCGGTCCCGGTGCATATGGCGGCATTCGCTCCGGCATGGCTGCGGCCGAAGGTCTGGCCGTCGCCCTCGACTTGCAATGCGTTGGCGTCGGCCGGCTGGAGATTGAGGCTTATCAGCACGCTGCCAGCGGCCTCGCGGTCGCCATCCATCGAGCTGCCCGATCCACCTGGGCATGGCAGATGTTTTCCGGCTCGCTGGATCAATGGAACGAGCTTGGACCTGCCAGGACCGGCGAGGAGTTCGAGCTCCTGCGAGCGCTGGGCGACGCCAGGCGACTCGTCGGCAATGCCGGCGTCATCTGCGGAGAACCAGACCGGATCGAGGACGACGCCAGAGCCTCGCTCATAGACGCCGGCTGGACATTCTCGCCAGCCTCTCTCAACGTCCGCCGCGCCGGCATACTCGCCGAACTCGGCTGGCGCCGGCTGCAGGACGGACAAGGAGTACCGCCGGCGGCGCTCGAGCCGCTCTACCTGCGCGAACCGGCGATTGGTCCGCAACCTCCGCGATAGGGTCTACCTCTGAGTCGCCAACCCTCAACCCCCGTCATACCCGCGCTCCGGCGGGTATCTCGCAGCGTCCGCCATGCTGGCCAGCAACCGGCTGAGCCTGCGATCCAAGCAACGCCCCTCGGGTGCAATCGTTTGCACCGCATGCGGCGAGATTGCCGCGTCGGAGCGCGGCAATGACGAAATGGTAGTTTCCACGAGGGTTGATCTGAGCCATCCGACAACGACTAATACGCCACGCCGTCATAGGCTGATTTCGTTCATCCAACTCATTCACCAATCCACTCCCTGGAGCGTCCCATGTCCACCGAACGCACACTCGTCCTGGTCAAGCCCGACGGCGTTCAGCGCGGCCTGATTGGCCAGGTGCTGTCCCGCCTCGAGCGCCGCGGACTGAAACTGATTGGCCTCAAGCTGATGCAGATGGACGAGTCGCTGGCCAACCAGCACTACGCCGAGCACGTCGAGAAGCCTTTCTTCCCCGGCCTGCGCGACTTCATCACCTCAGGACCGCTGGTCGCAGCAGCCTTCGAGGGTCAGAATGCCGTCCAACTCGTCCGCAACACGATGGGCGCAACCAACCCGGTTGACGCTGCGCCCGGCAGCATCCGCGCCGACTTCGGCGTCGACCTGGGACGCAACGTGATCCACGGCTCCGACTCGCCCGAGTCAGGCGAGCGCGAGCTGGCGCTCTTCTTTGATGCTGCTGAGCTGGTGAGCTGGTCTCGAGACGTCGAGGGCTGGATTTACGAGTAACTTAGAAGTGGCGCCGACATCGCGTCGCTACTCGACGCGCAGCAAGGTGTCCGCCTGCGACCAGAGTCCATCCAAGTCGTAGTAATCGCGCGTTTCGCGGTCAAAGATATGCACCACGACCGAGCCATAGTCACACAGCAGCCAGCCACCCTCGGAGCCGCCTTCCCGACGCGGATGTTCAGTGTCGGGCACATGACGCAGCGCATCCTCAAGCGCGCCGAACTGTCGGCGCGAGGTCGCAGAGGCAATCACGAAGTAGTCGGCGAGGTCGGTGTGCGGTTCCACGTCAAGCAGGACGATCGCTTCGGCCTGCCGCTCGTCAAGCTGTTCCACGACAGCGCGAGCGAGCCGTTCGGCGTCTTCCTTGGTGGTACGGATGTGCCCCGAAGCGGATGGTTTGAGATCCGTCGCTTGAGTGGTCACGTGGTCAATGATAACGCTCATGTTGGTAGTCGGGGAGTCGCGCATGGCTGAGCGAGTCGTCGTCGGCATGAGCGGTGGCGTGGACTCGTCCGTCGCCGCAGCGCTGCTGGTCGAGCAGGGCTATGAGGTGATCGGGATCACGATGCGTCTCTGGACCGAGGCGCGTCCCGAGGACTACACCGGACGCAGCCAGTGCTGCGCGATCGAGGACATCGGCGACGCCCG
This sequence comes from Dehalococcoidia bacterium, assembly GCA_965232875.1. Taxonomy (GTDB): domain Bacteria; phylum Chloroflexota; class Dehalococcoidia; order Bin125; family Bin125; genus Bin125. The sequence continues at coordinate 2,301,941 of OZ247431.1, forward strand.
TCGTGTCGCCCAGCGATTGTGCATCCCGCACTACACGCTCAATCTCGAGCGCCCGTTCCGCAAGTTCGTGGTTGATCAGTTCATCGACGAGTACGCCAACGGCCGCACGCCGAATCCCTGTCTCAACTGCAACACCTTCATCAAGTTCGACGCCTTTCTCGAGCGCGCCCGCGCCCTCGGCGCTGACTGGATCGCAACGGGTCACTACGCACGCACACAGTCTGGGTCGAACGGCGAACCACAACTCCTGCGAGGTGTCGACCAGGACAAGGATCAGTCCTACTTCCTCTACACCCTGACGCCGGAGGCGCTGGCAATGACCAGGTTCCCGGTCGGCGGGTTGCAGAAATCGGACGTGCGAGCCGTTGCCGAACGACACCAGCTCGCCGTCGCCGACAAGCCCGAGAGCGCCGACATCTGCTTCGTCCCCGGCGGCGACTATCGAGCTGTCGTGGCCACAAAGATCGCTGATCGTCCCGGTCTGATGCTGGATGTCGAGGGCAACGAAATCGGCCGACACCAGGGCATCCAGCACTTCACGATCGGCCAGCGCAAGGGCCTACAGACCGGCGGCGGTGGTGAGCGCCAGTTCGTGACCGCAATCGACGCCGAGTCGAACGTCGTCACCGTCGGCGCCGCCGCAGACCTGCTGGTCAACCGTATTGAACTGTCCGACATTCACTGGCTGTCCGAGCCAACCGAGGAGCTCGACGTACAGATTCGCTATCGCTCCAGTCCACTTAGCGCCCGGCTGGAGGGCTCGGTGTTGAGCCTCGACCAACCAGCCCGAGCCGTCGCTCGGGGACAGGCGGCGGTGTTCTACGACGGCGACCGCGTGCTCGGCGGCGGCACAGTGGAGTCGACTTCTTGAGGTAGGCTCACGGCATGGCGTTGAGCACCATCACCGACATCAGAGACATCGTGATCATCGTGGCCGGATTGCTGGGCGTGGTCGCCCTGTTCGTGATGATCATCGCCACCATCGTGGTCGGATTCCTCTCCTTCCGCCTGCTGCGAGCGGCCCGCAAGACGTTCCAGGAAGGCGTCCCGCCACTACTCGAGAACGCGCAGGAGACGGTCAAGACCGTCAAGGGCACGGCCGAATTCCTCGGCGACTCCGCTGCCGAACCAGTCATCCGCGCCTACGCCACGGCGTCAAGAATTCAGAGAATGTTCGACGTCCTCGGCGGCAGACGAGGGGACAGTTGACATGGGATTCTGGAGAGGCCTGCGCTGGGGCCTGTTCCTGGGAGTGATCGGAACGCTGGTCGGCCGAGTCGTCAGCTCGGACAAAGAAAATCCGCAATGGAAGCAAGCCAAAATCGCTGGAGACATCGCCGCGGCCAAGACCGAAGCCGAACAAAGAGAAAAGTTCGAACGAACCCGCCGCGGCGAGCAATCCAACGGCGAAACCTCATGAGCACGCCAGGGACTGACTCCACGGTCACCCACACTGAAGTCAAGGAACAGACAGAGTTTGCCGACCTTCCCCCCGAATTGGCCGACACACGGCCGTCGCGCAACCAGATTTTCTCGGAAGATAGGCCGATCCATGATTGGTATCGGTTCGTGCTTTCATTTCCGCCTCATCTCGTAAGGGAGTACGTGGAGCAATTCGGCTTGGAAAAGGGCAATGTCATTCTCGATCCCTTTTCCGGGACAGGAACGACGATGGTGGAAGCCAAGAAACTCGGCATCGAATCCGTAGGCATCGAAGCAGTGCCAATGTCCGCATTCGCAGCGAAGACGAAACTGCGCTGGGACGTCCTCCCTGACGATCTTATGATGGATGCCGACCTGATTGCCTCAGCGGCCGAGGCAGAGATCGAACGATCCATGGACGGGCCCACACGGACTCTGACGGATGCTCAAGCCAAGCTGATTCTCAAGAACTCGATCAGTCCCAATCCACTACATCAGTCGCTGATCCTCCGTGACACGATTAGAGCCATTGGAGGTGCTCGTCAGGATCACTTGCTACTCGCTCTAGCCCGACAGCTACCAACCGCGATTGGCAATCTCCGCTTTGGCCCCGAGATTGGACTGGGACACATAAGGGAAGATGCTCCCGTAGTGGAACTATGGCAGAAGCAAGTAGAACGGATGGCATCCGACCTCAAGCAATGGACGCGCCGCAATCGCCCCGTAGCCAGATTAATGCAAGGCGACGCCCGTTCCCTCGGCAGTTTGCTCACTCCGTCCAGCGTTGACGCGGTGATCACCTCGCCCCCATATCCAAACGAGAAGGATTACACGAGAACCGTTCGACTCGAATCAGTCTTGCTGGGGTTCCTTGAGGATCGAGAATCCCTGCGGGCTACCAAACGGCGGCTCGTTCGCTCCAACACAAGAAGTGTCTACAAAGCCGATGACGACGACCAGTGGTTAGCAAGCTTTCCGGAAGTGACGGATCTTGCAGACCGCATTGAGGCACGACGAATCGAACTCGGCAAGACCTCTGGGTTCGAGAAAATGTATCACCGAGTAACTCGACTATATTTTGGCGGTATGGCGAGACACTTCGATGCACTGAAGTCTGTCCTCAAGCCGGGCGCGCAGCTCGCTTATGTCGTTGGCGACCAAGCTTCGTATTTCCGAATCATGATCCGGACTGGCGAATTGCTCGGGCAGATCGCGGAGCGACTGGGCTATGAGGTACTTGACCGCGTTCTTTTCCGGACCAGAGCCGCGACGGCTACTCGAGAACGAATCAATGAAGAAGTCCTGATATTGCGTTGGCCGGGAGAGTAATCATGCCAACTAAGTACGAGAGGATCATCAGCTACATATTCGACAACCACTTCGACAGCGAAGCTAGCGGCTTCGAATTTTCCAGAAGAGAGATCAACGAGGCAACCGAGAGCCTAAAGTTGACTCAAGTCAGCAATGTGGGAGACGTCCTTTACACCTTTCGCTCACGAAAGCAACTGCCAGAATCGATCCGGAACAGGGCACCCGACGACAGGGAGTGGGTGATTCGCACGACAGCAACAGGGCGCTACCGCTTTGACCTCATACCTCATGCCTCTTTCGCAGTGAACCACCAGCTAACAGAGACATCGATTCCGGACAGCACTCCAGCGCTGATTCACTTGTACAAGCAGTCAGACGAGCAAGCTCTATTGGCGATCGTTCGTTATAATCGCCTGATTGACGTCTTTACGAGGCTTAGCTGCTTTTCGGTTCAGAGCCACTTGCGCACCAGTCTGAAGGGTTCCGGTCAGATTGAAGTGGACGAGCTTTACGTTGGGCTTGACCGGAAGGGAGCTCACTACGTGATTCCGGTTGAGGTGAAGTCTGCCAAAGACGTTATCGGCTATGTCCAGGTAGACAACATGTTCGAGTTGTGCGCTCAACGATTTCCTCACCTAACGCCTCGACCGCTTGGTGCCCAATTCATCGATGACGACGGCATCGCACTATTCGAGTTCGAACGCTTGACCGATGGAGTCGCCATCGGTATCGCTGATGAGAGACACTACCGCCTGGTTCCTCATGACGACCTACCTGACGACCTGATAGCTCAGTACAGCCGGCGACTCGACGATTGACCTGTGCCACGAAAGCCGAGAGGACCCATCATGATCCCAGCCAACGAGACCTTCGACGGTACCTTCCCCTTCGAACCACACTTCAGCGATGCGCCCGGATTCCGCATGCACTACGTCGACGAGGGCGAGGGTGAGCCCGTCGTCTTGCTGCACGGCGAGCCGACCTGGGGTTACCTGTACCGAAACTTCATCCCCGGACTCTCCGAGACGAACCGAGTAGTTGTGCCGGACCACATGGGCTTCGGCAAGAGCGAAACACCGCAGGATCGCGAGTACACGCTCAAGACCCACGTTGGCAACCTGACCGCCTTGATCGAAGAGCTTGACCTCCATGACATCACACTTGTGATGCAGGACTGGGGCGGACCGATGGGCTCCCAGTTTGCAGTCAGAAACCTTGATCGAGTCAAGCGCATGTGCGTCCTCAACACGATCATTCCTGGCTCACGGCGAGAACCTCCGGGAGCTCCAGTGACTCCGTGGTTCCAGTGGATCGGCAAGCACCACGAGGCCGGCACCCTGCATGAGACGCTCGGTCACCTGGGCAGCAATGTGCTGAGTGTGATGAAGATCATCGGCTTCGAGAACTCGGCGGCCGTCGACGACGCCTGGATCCGCGCATATTCGGCGCCGTTCCCGGACAAAGAGTCCTGCATCGCCGGGATTGAGTTCCCACTCGACGCCTACCTGGGCCGTACACGCGATTTCATCATGGAAGAGATTAACAACGTCCAGGAGCTGGCCTCAATGCCAGCCATGATGGTCGAAGGCATGCAGGACCACGCGATCGACCCCGAGCGCGCCATTGGCGGGTTCCGTGCGCTCTATCCGGACGCGCCGGTCACCATCCTGCCCAACGCCGGACACTTCTGCCAGGAAGACGCGCCCGAGATCATCGTGCCGCTGATCAGTCAGTTCCTCAGATTGACGTGAGTCCTACTAGTCCGTCATTGCCGCGCTCCGTCGCGGCAATCTCGCAGCCAACGGCAACTTCGATGGTATGGAAGTGACAGGGAGCGCGGGCTCCGACAGGTCAGCCCCAACGACCGTGGCGCGAGTTACGAGATACCCGCGACAAGCGCGGGTATGACGGAGTATTCGAACTGGATACTGAAACGAGCTAAAGCTGGCGGAGAGGGTGGGATTCGAACCCACGAGGGCCTTGCAGCCCTACACGCTTTCCAGGCGTGCCTGATCGTCCACTCCAGCACCTCTCCAGAGAGTTGGCCGAGTCGTGAAAGTGGCGGAGAGGGTGGGATTCGAACCCACGAGGCACGTCGCCGCACCTACCGATTTTCGAGATCGGCTCCTTCGGCCACTCGGACACCTCTCCAAAATCAGTATACGCAGCACCCTGAACATTCCTGTCACCCGTTGCGGCAATAGGCTGTACACGTGTGGCGCATTTGACCGCCCATTTTCTCCGCTGCCCGACTCTCTGGAGCAACCGTGACTGACGCCCGCCCCGACTCCAATGCCGACGCAAAGACCCTTTCCGAATTGCTTGCCCCGCTCGATGGCAGCGCCCCCGCGCTCGGCGCGCCGGGACGCCCCGAACTCACCTTCGACGGCCTCCGAGCACAGATCGCCAGGACCGGTGAGCAGCTCAACAGCTTCGGACTTGGACGCGAGGACGGCATCGCCATCGTTCTGCCCAACGGCGCAGAAATGGCCGCCGCATTTCTTGGAGTTGCGAACGCCGCGACCGCAGCTCCGCTCAACCCCGGATACCGCGCCGACGAGTTCGAGTTCTACCTCCAGGACCTCGAAGCGCAAGCCGTCGTCGTCCAGGAAGGCGTCGATTCACCGGTGCGCGAAGTCGCCCAGCGCATCAATGTTCCATTGGTCGAACTGCAGCCGGAGTCCGATGGACCGGCCGGCGCATTCAATCTCGCGGCATCAATCAGCGGAACGCCAGAGCGTCCCGGCGAAGCTGGTCCCGACGATGTCGGACTTGTGCTGCACACGTCAGGCACAACCTCGCGACCCAAGATCGTCCCGCTCAGGCAACGCAACCTGACGGCGACCGCGCACAACATCCGCAACACGCTCAATCTGACGACAGGCGACCGCTGCCTGAACATCATGCCGCTGTTTCACATTCACGGCGTGATGGCCGGCATCCTGGCCAGCGTCGGCGCCGGTGGCTGCACCTGGTGCTCCCCCGGCTTCAATGCGATGCAGGTCTTTGGCTGGCTGCGCGAGGCCAAGCCGTCCTGGTACACAGCTGTCCCGACGATGCATCAGCTCATCCTGACTCGCGCCGGACGCAACGCCGACGTGCTCGCCGAGACCAACCTCCGGCTGATCCGCTCGTCTTCGTCCTCACTGCCGCCGACTGTTATGGCCGAGCTTGAGGAGACTTTCGGCGCGCCGGTGATCGAGTCCTACGGCATGACCGAGGCCGCGCATCAGATGACCTCCAATCCGATGCCGCCGCAGGAGCGCAAGCCAGGCAGCGTCGGGCTACCGGCAGGCCCCGAGGTCGCCATCATGGACGAAGACGGAGCGCTGCTGGCGATGGGCCAGCGTGGCGAGGTCGTGATTCGCGGTGACAATGTTACGGACGGCTATCGCAACAATCCGGAAGCCAACGCCGCCGCCTACACACGTGGCTGGTTCCGTACCGGAGACCAGGGCGTACTCGACGGTGACGGCTACCTGACGATCACCGGACGGCTCAAGGAGATCATCAATCGAGGCGGCGAGAAAATCTCGCCGCGCGAGGTCGATGAAGCATTGCTTCAGCACCCAGCCGTTGCACAAGCGGTCACGTTCGCGATGCCGCACGACCGACTGGGAGAAGAGGTCGCCGCCGCTGTCGTCCTGCGCGCTGGCGAAGAGTTGGATGAGCGCGCGATCCGCAGATTTGTGGGGGAGCGGGTCGCCGAGTTCAAGACGCCGCGACGAGTCGTGATTCTCGACGAGATTCCGAAGGGCGCGACAGGAAAAATCCAGCGCATCGGCCTCGCCGAAAAGCTGGGCTTGACCAAGTAGGAACCTTCACGAGCCGCCCGTTGGGGGAGACTTATGCAAAGGCCTCCCTTGGGGGAGTTGCGTATAGTCTTCCCCCTCCCCTTCGCAGAGACTGATGCGTAAGTCAGTTTCCCGTCCCCGCCTCCGAGCGGGACCCGCTTTGGCCAGGCCGCAGCGGCGACTGGTTCCGGTCAACCAAACACAAGCGACAAGTAAGGCCGCCATGCAGGAGTTGGGGAAGGAGCAGACCCCCGCTCGGAGGCGGGGGCGGTTGAGAGGCGATGCATCAATCACCGCATAGGGAGGTCTTCCCTTGCGTTCGCCTATGTCTTCGCGTCGATGCTCTTGAGCAAGTCTCGAATCTCAACGAGAAGCTCGTGTTCGCCGCTCTGTGGCGATGGTGCAACGGCAGGCGAGGTCGGCCCAACTTCCTGCAATACCTCACGCTGGCGGAGGACCGCGTCTCGGAACGCCGGCGCGTCGACCACGCCGATCAAGTTGCCCTCCGACCCGGTCGCGATGGACTGACCAGCCGTCTCGACCTTCAGGCCCTGGATACCGCTGAATCGCATGAGCGGATCGTCGTGCAGCCGCACATCGGTAATCCGGTCGAGCGGGATCGTGCTGTCGCTGCGGAAGTAGACGCCCCTGGTGAGTTCCAGCGAAGTCGGCGTCAGCCGAGCGCTGAACCGGTCGTATGCCCTGGGCAGATACGAGACGCTCCAGAACAGCCAGAACGGAATCAGCGGAATCCCGACCACCGTGATCAACAGCAGCAAACTGACGGCTAAGCGTCCGTATCCCATCACCCGTGGGTCAAACTCCGCTTCCAGCAATACTTCGTCCCGTGCAGATGTCATGTTGTCCCTCCGATAGCCACGCCTCGAGTTCGCTGCAACCATAGGTGAACCGCGGATCGACTGGCGCGACGGAGGAGACGATGGAATTCGGGATTCACCTGGTTCAGCAGAATGTCACGATCGCTGAATGTAGAGAATTGTGGCGCTGGGCTGATACGGCCGGTTTCACCTGGGTTGATGTCTCCGATCACTTCTACGAGTCGCCGATGACCGAAAAGCAAGGGCCGTACCTCGAGTGTCTGGTCTGCCTGGCCGCGCTCGCCGCCGATACCGAGCGTGTTCGGGTCGGCACCTGCGTGCTGGCCATGGACTATCGCCATCCCGCCGTGCTCGGCAACGCCCTCGCGACCATCGACCACCTCGCAGAAGGCCGCCTCGATGTGGGACTTGGCGCAGGCTGGAACGTCCAGGAGTATTCCGCCTACGGCATTCCCTTCGATCGCATCGGTCGCAGGCTGGACCGGTTGGAGGAGGGCATCCAAGTGCTCCGCGCGCTTTGGGAAGAATCCCGAGCCGAATTCGACGGTGAGCACTACCAACTCAACGATGCTCTCTGTGAACCGAAACCGCTGCAATCGCGAGTCCCGATCTGGATCGGCGGCGTCGGCGAGCGACGCACCTTGAAACTCGTCGCGCAGTATGCCGACGGCTGGAATGCCCCGTATCTCAATGTCGATGATTGGCTCCGGCTTTCGGGAGTGCTGGACGAATGGTGCGACCGTGTCGGTCGCGACCCTGCCGAGATCCAACGAGACCTCAATCTCTCGTTCCACCTCGCCGCCACCGAGACCGACCGACCAAAGGCGCAAGCACACTTTGAGGAAGTGTTCGGACCGGCAGGAGACACGTTCCGCCAGCGCGGCGCAATCCTCGGCACACCATCCGAGGCCATCGATATCCTCGCGCCCTACGCCGAGGCCGGCGTCGATCGTGTCAACATCACCTTGCGTCCGCCCTGGGATTGGGACGCATTGAGGGCGTTCAGCAGCGACGTGATCGGTCGCGTCTGATTAGCAGCCTCACCTGGGCCAGTTGCCGGTCTAGGCATTAGCTCAAATCAGATCACGTTCCACTAAGAGCGCCTCGTACTGCTCCTGAGAGAGCGAACAATCGACCAGGCGATCAAACTCTCGTCGAGCCAAGCCACACTGGCGCGCCATTTGGGAGAGCAGCCCAGCGCCCACATCGCGATTGGGACCGTGCGACAGCAGCGTGGATACGGGCGTGGGCCGGCCGCTCAGGGTGTGATAGAAGAGCCTTCGATGCCGAGAGTCAAGAACCCGAAAGCCCTTGCTCAACAACCCTGACTCCAACTGCCGTGCCTGACGCGGCACTGGCGGCATCCTCGAATCGCCGACCGAGTTCCACGCCCAACTGATACGCCCGTGGAGAGACCTGAACTGGATCGGCGTCCACAAAATGCCGCCACATGACCTCTAACGTGTCATGCAACACGTCGATCAGCATGTCACGGCTGAATGCGTACTCGATGACATCGAACTCGCCTTCCAGCGTGAACAGCGGCTCCTCTGCGTTGCCCTCGTATGCCACCTCGTAGCGGATCGGTTCTTTCGCAACCAACCTCCGACCGTCTACCTCGATCTCTGACACGATGGTTGGACTCACGTCCACGCCTGCACTGCTGTCGCTGGTCACCATCACGTCGCTCCTGCCGGATTCAGGTTATCGCAATCATGTGCCTCCAGACTGAGCGGCGGTACACTGCCGACAGACCAGATTGCCGACGGAGAGGCTGCAGATGCCCGTAGATCAGACTCGCGAATCGTGGAAGCCGGGACAGGACTGGCAAGGTGCGATTGAGGAAATCAATTACATCAAAGAACTCGGCCGAGAGATGGGCGGCGAGTACGGCGTCGCCCGACAGCACCGAGGCGGGCGCTACACGATCCGCGAGCGGATCGACAAGTTCCTCGACGAAGACTCGTTCTTCGAGGCGGGTCCGCTGGTCGGCGGCTACGTGTACGACGAAGACCAAAACCTGCGCGACTTCACGCCCGGCGCGTTCGTCATGGGTATGGGCCAGATCGAAGGACGCAACATTGTCATCGGCGGGGACGATTTCACCATCTCCGGCGGCTCACCGCACAACGTGTCCAAGGGCGCTTCGCAGTTTGCCACCCCGCTGGCAGCGCAGTACGGATTGCCCTACGTCCAGCTGATTGAAGGCGTCGGCCACAGCGCCAAGCGCGACGAGGAAGAGGGCCGCATGGCTCTGCCTCATGGCCAGACTTGGTGGCGACACGTCAACCTGCTGAACAAGGTACCCGTCGCCTCGGGGATCATGGGATCCGTCGCCGGAGCGCCCGCTGCCTTCGCCCTGCTTTCGCACTTCACCGTGATGATCAAGGGACAGTCGCAGATCTTCCCATCCGGACCGCCCGTCGTCCGACGAGCAATCGGCGAGACCTTCAACAAGGAAGAGCTCGGCGGTTCAAAGGTCCACGTCTACCAGAGCGGACAGGTCGACAACGAGGCGGAATCGGAAGAGGATGCGTTCGATCAGATCAAGAAGTTCCTCTCCTACTTGCCCGACACGACCAATGACGTCACCGAGCGCACGCACAACTTCGACGATCCCAACCGCAAGGTCGAAGAGCTGCTGCGGATCATCCCGGAAAACCGCAAGCGCGGGTACAACCCGCGCAAGCTGGTCAAACTGGTCGTCGACAACGGCGAGTTCTTCGAAATGCGGCCGCACTGGGGCGGTGCAATCATCACCGGTTTCGCCAGAATCGGCGGCTACGCCATCGGTGTCGTCGCCAGCGATCCCTATGTCATGGCCGGCGCGATGAACGGCGACGCCGCCGACAAGTTCGCCCACTTTGTCGACCTCTGCGACGGATTCAACCTGCCCATGGTGGTCTTCCTTGACATGCCCGGCTTCATGCTCGGCTCTCAGGCCGAGCTAAACCAGACCATGCGCCGTGGCACGCGGGCCCTGATCGCGGCATACGAGGCCGATGTGCCCAAGGTCGAGTTCAACATCCGAAAGAGCTACGGCGTCGCCGCCGACGCACCGAACAGCATGGGTGAACCGATGGGCGTCAACATGCGCTTCGGCTGGCCGGCCGGCGAGTGGGGCGGCATCCCGATCGAAGGCGGTGTCGCAGCCGCCTACAAGCGAGAAATCGAGGCCGCCGAGAATCCCGAGGCGCACCGCGAGATGATTGAAAACCGACTGCTCAGGCTCAGAAGCCCGCTTAAGGCGGCTCACAACTTCGACGTCATCGACCTGATCGATCCCAGGGACACGCGCAGGATCGCGTTCAAGTTCATCGACGCCGCGCAACCAATGCTCAAGCGCCTGGCCCAGCGTCCGAAACGAATCATCCGGCCGTAGGTCTGTCCAAGTGGGGCAAGTCGGCCGGAAGCTTGATTAGTCGCGTCCGAAATCCCTACTCCGTCATTGCCGCGCACTGTCGCGGCAATCTCGCCGTGCGGCGAACTCACATGTGCGCTCCAATCAGCGAGATACCCGCGACAAGCGCGGGTATGACGTGTCCATATTGGCGATTGGACTCCAAACAGAGCAGTCTGAATCACCTATCTTGCCGACTGATCTCACAGTCAAGAAATGGCCATCGACATGTCTGAACAGTTTGAAGATTTCCACGGCAAGGTCGGACTCACCGTCGACGAGTCGGAACCCTGGTGGGAACTGCTGCCCGAGCATGAGCATGGGCCTCGACCCAACGTCCTGATCATCCTGTTCGACGACATGGGGTTCGCCCATCTCGGCTGCTATGGCTCGACGATTGACACGCCCAACATCGACAAGCTCGCCGCCGAGGGTTTGCGCTACTCCAACTTTCACGTGACGCCGCTCTGCTCACCGACGCGGGCTTCGCTGTTGACCGGGCGCAATCACCATGCCGTGGGCATGCGCACGATCAGCTTCCACGACACGGGGTACACCAACATGCGCTCTGCGGTCTCGAAGCATGCGGCGACGCTGGCCGAAATGCTCCAGCCGCGCGGCTACGCCAACTACATGGTGGGCAAATGGCATCTCAGTCCGGCCGAGGAGAACGGTCCGGCAGGTCCATTCGATCACTGGCCCCTGCAACGTGGATTCGATCGTTACTACGGATTCCTCAACGGCGCCACAGACCAGTTCTATCCCGAACTGACCGAAGACAACCATCATATTTCTCCGCCCGAACGCCCTGAAGATGGCTACCACGTCACAGAAGATCTGGTTGACCATGCGATCCAGTTTCTGCGCGACAAACAGTCGCACCGGCCCGATCAGCCATTCTTCACGTACGTCGCGCTGGGCGCCGTGCATGAACCTCACCAGTCGCCTCCCGAGTACCTCGAGAAGTACCGCGGCCGATTCGACTCCGGCTGGGACGAAGTGCGCCAGGAATGGTATGAACGACAACTGGCCAGCGGCATCATTCCGCCCGACACCGAGCTCGCGGCCCGCAACCCGGGCGTTGCGAAATGGGACGACCTGTCCGAGGACGCCAAGCGGTTCGCCACGCGGCTGTTCGAGGCCTTCGCTGCGTTCCTCGACCACACCGACGCCCAATTGGGGCGACTGTTCCGATACCTGGAAGACTCCGGGCAACTTGACAACACGATCGTGGTGTTGACATCCGACAACGGCGCCTCAGGGATGGGCGGACCCATGGGCATGTTCAGCCTCGCTCAGGGCGGTCACGGGATCGCCTCAAACGAGGGCGGGCTTCGGAATATTCCGATGGGCGAAGAGGACGCCATGCAACAGGAGCGGATGGCCGCCCTACAAGCTCGGCTCGAGGACATTGGCACCGCTCGAAGCTGGACAGATGTGCCCTGGGGTTGGGCGCAGGTCGCCAACACTCCGCTGCGCTGGTACAAGAGCGACGCCTACGGCGGCGGAATCCGAGTCCCGCTGATCGTCCGCTGGCCTGAACAAGCTCCCAAGGGGCAGATTCGCAACCAGTTTCACCATGTCACCGACATCGTCCCGACAGTGCTCGATGCACTCGGCGAAACGGCTCCTGGCAGCCACCATGGAATCGGCCAGATGCCGGTCCATGGGAACAGCATGGTCTACTCGTTCGACGATCCTGAAGCGCCTTCGAACAAGGGTGTGCAGTACTTCGAGATGTGGGGACATCGAGCCATCTGGGTGGACGGCTGGAAAGCCGTCACTCGCCATTTCCGCGGCACCCCATTCGAGCAAGACGATTGGGCGCTGTTCAATCTGGCCGAGGATTTCTCCGAGATACACGACCTAGCCGAACAGGAACCCGAGCGACTACAGAACATGATCCACCGTTGGTGGATCGAAGCTGGTCGCTACAACGTGCTGCCGCTCGACGACCGGTTGCCCAGACTGGCAAGCCCGAGCAACAAGCCCGGCGGTCCTCACGAGGGTCTCCACTATCGCTACTACCCGCCGACCTCCCACCTACAGACTCGAATTTCACCGGTCCTCCACATCGGAGACTGGGAGATCAACGCTGAAGTCGAGCGAAGCAGCACCGATGAGTCAGGAGTGTTATTCGCATCCGGAAGCATGGCGGGCGGCGTCTCGTTGTACGTGCAGGACAACCATCTTTGCTTCGACTACAACTCGCGCGAAGACCACACGGTCGGTCGCTCCGACTCTGCCTTGCCCAGTGGCAAGTCAACGTTGACGGCCAGGATGATTTGCAATCCCGACAAAGGGGGCGTGGTGACGCTCTCCGTCGACGGACAAGTGTCTGCTCAGATTGACGTACCAGACCTTGCCGGCATCGCCGTGCGAGGCGGTGCGGATGTCGGAGCGGATCTGTACTCTCCGGTCAGCGATAACTACGAAGCCCCATTTGCGTTCTCGGGGACCATCCATGTCCTTGACGTGAAAGTCACCCCGAAGGGTGAGATGCCGCGAGTTCCCACTCCAGAGGAGGCCAGTGAAGCGAACTGACTGTTGCCGAGGGCCTCTGGTCGTCTAACGCCCGAATCGCGCCTCAGAGTGTGTTTCGACATTGGGACTCTCCAGTCCTCGCGAGCAGTTCCGTCATACCCGCGCTTGTCGCGGGTATCTCGCTGTTTCCAGCACAGACGTCGGTACAGGATGCAGCGAGATTGCCACGTCGGAGCGCGGCAATGACGGAAGACGTACTTTCGCAAAGGTCTTCGTAAAGCATGAACTGGGAATCGGCCGATTGAGGTGAGATCTCGGCCGGCATCTCGAAGCAATGGCCAAGAACGGCCACTTCCCAGATTGGGGACACGACAGGGGATCAGATCGCTTATCTTGCCACTCGATCTACGACCGAGGGATAGGCAAGTGTTATGTCTGAACAGTATGAGGAGTTCCGAGGCAAGGTTGGGCTCACGATTGATGAATCGGAGCCTTGGTGGGAACCGCTGCCGGAACATGAGCATGGTCCGCGTCCAAATGTGCTGATCATCCTGTTCGACGACATGGGTTTTGCCCATCTGGGCTGCTACGGCTCCACGATTGACACGCCCAACATCGACAAACTGGCCGATCAGGGCCTGCGTTATTCGAACTTCCATGTGACTCCGCTCTGCTCGCCGACGCGGGCGTCGCTGATGACTGGACGCAACCATCATGCGGTCGGGATGCGGACGATCTCGAACTTCCACGACACCGGGTTCACCAACATGCGGGCGTCGGTCTCGAAACACGCGGCCACACTGGCCGAGATGCTGCAGCAGAGTGGCTACGCCACGTACATGATCGGCAAGTGGCACCTCAGTCCTGCAGAAGCCAACGGGCCCGCCGGACCCTACGACCATTGGCCATTGCAACGAGGCTTCGACCGCTACTACGGCTTCCTCTCCGGTGCGACCGACCAGTTTTATCCCGAACTGACGCATGACAACCATCACATCCTGCCGCCGAGGTCACCGGAGGAGGGCTATCACGTCACCGAAGACCTGGCCGACCACGCGATCTCCTTTCTGCGCGACAAGCAGTCGCACCGGCCCGATCAGCCGTTCTTCATGTACTTCGCGTTGGGTGCAGTGCATGAGCCGCATCAGGCGCCCGCCGATTATGTCGGGAAGTACCGCGGCCGCTTCGACGCTGGTTGGGATGAAGTACGCCACGAGTGGTACGAACGGCAACTCGCGAGCGACTTGATTCCGCCCGACACCGTCCTGGCAGATCGCAATCCTGGCGTGGAGAAATGGGAGAATCTGTCGCAGAACGAGCAACGCTTCGCCAGCCGGCTGTTCGAGGCATTCGCAGGATTCCTGGATCACACCGACGCGCAGCTCGGCCGGTTGCTTGATCACCTGGAGCGGTCGGGCCAGCTCGACAACACGATCATCATGCTGACATCGGACAATGGCGCGTCGGGCATGGGCGGGCCGCGCGGTCTGCTCAATCCCGCTTCCGGCGGCCTCGGCATCTCGGACAACGAAGGCAAGGTGCTGCAGAATCCGCTGCGAGGGCAGGGGTCGATGGATGACGAACTGCTGGAAGCGACGCAGTCGCGGCTCGATGACATCGGCGGCCCGCGAAGTTGGACCGACGTGCCCTGGGGCTGGGCGCAGGTCGCCAACACGCCGCTGCGCTGGTACAAGAGCGACACCTACGGAGGCGGCGTGCGAGTGCCGCTAATCGTCCGCTGGCCAGAGCGAGTGCCACAGGGCCAGATCCGGGACCAGTTCCACCACGTCACTGACGTCGTGCCGACTGTCCTTGAACTGCTCGGCGAATCGGCGCCCGGCACATACAAGGGCCTGGCCCAGATGCCGGTTCACGGCAAGAGCATCGCCTACAGCTTTGACGAACCCGACTCTCCGTCGAACAAGGGGGTCCAGTACTTCGAGATGTGGGGTCACCGCGCAATCTGGATGGACGGTTGGAAGGCAGTCACCCGCCATTTCCGCGGTGCCCCGTTCGAGGATGATCAATGGGCGCTGTTCAACCTGGAGGAAGACTTTTCGGAAATCAACGACCTGGCGGAACAGGAACCTGAGCGGTTGCAGCGGATGATCGACCGCTGGTGGATCGAGGCGGGGCGCTACAACGTGTTGCCACTCGATGATCGGATGCTGGGCATGGGAGCGCCAAGCAATCGGCTTGGCAGCCCACACCATGAGTTCCACTATCGCTACTACCCGCCCACGGCTCATCTGCACGGCCGCGTCTCGCCAACGCTGTTCGTCGGCGACTGGGAAATCACGGCTGAGGTGGAACGAAGCAGTGTGGAGGAGGAAGGCGTCCTGTTTGCATCGGGCAGCATGGCCGGCGGCGTCTCGCTATACGTCAAGGACAACCGACTCTGCCTCGACTACAACTCCAAGGAGACCATCACGAGCGGCCGGATGGATTCCGACTTGCCAGTCGGCCGGTCAACATTGTCGGCGACAGTGACAACAACCAATCGACCCGCTGGATTCGTCACCTTGTTCGTTGACGGACTCATGGCCGGTCGAATCGACATCCCCGACCTAGGAGGCATCGCCGTCCGAGGCGGAGCAGACGTGGCAGCAGATCACCTCTCACCGGTCACACCCAGTTACGAGGCCCCTTTCGAGTTCACAGGGACGATCCACGTGATCGACGTGAAGATCACGCCAAGAGGAAGCTCACCAAGACCGCCAACGCCGGAGGAGGCGAGCGAGGCCAGTTAGTCGCGTAGGATGACTGGTTCGTCGTAACGGCTGAGGATTCTCTGAGCGGCTTGCTCGGCCATCTCGATCTCGGTGTAGAAGTAGCGCGGGTGCGTGCGTCGTAGAGTGGCTTCGGAGTCGGTGATAAACAGCACCAGCTCGTCTTCCGGATCCTTGGCGATCGTCCCCTCGCGGAGCGAACCATAGGCGGCTGCCCGGTCATCGAATTTGCGCACGGTCGCACGATCTTCGTTGTTGTCGTAGTGGAGGAGGAAGTAAGGCATGGTCGTCAGGATTTCAACATTGAAAGTAGCCGGCAGTGATTGATGAAGCCTTCTATACCTTCTCGTAGGATGAGCTCCTCTTCCTCAAAGCGGCGAGCAAGGGTTGGCTTCTCCACGGCGTCAAACATAGCAGACTTGGAGGTGATCGCCGCCCATCGGGACTCGTGCTGGACACGCCAGAGATCAAGAAATCTTCCGTGCTCAGACATCTCGCGCAACCACTCCTGCTCCTCCTGTGGCCCTCCTCCATACTTCACGGCGTGATCGACGACTGCGGCACGTCTCTCTGAGAGACCAGCCCAAGCGTGTTGGAGCTCAGTCCTCAGTTGGAGCTCGACCGATTTTCCTGTTTGGCTCAACAATGTCAAATGGACCGCACGGTATCCGTTCCGATCGCGATCACGATAATCGCGCACGCGCTTAACTCGCTCAGTCGCCAGTTGTAGGACAAGCGCGTTAACATCTCTGTCGGAGTGCATCACTGCACGGACACCGGCGATGTCATCCAGGCTGGACAGCTTTGTTGGCATTCGGCGTAGTTTCGCAATCACCGAGTACAACTGCTTGATCCGGCCAGTCCGCTCGCTCAGAGATACGTCGGCGCGTTCAGCCGCATCGACAACAACAGATTCCACCTCACGCAGTGAGTCTTCGAAGCTGGAGCTCCAGTCCACATACATCCCGGCGTCGTCTGGGACCGTCGGTCCATCGCGCCACAGGCGCGACCCCAGCCGGTCGATCTGTCCCTTCGAGAAGCTGTCCATGCCGTCACCTTATCGCGACGGCATGGACAGATGCAGTTTCCAGCCTTAGCCCCGACCGTGACGCAGGAGTTTGCCCGGCGTGGCTCCGGTCTCCTGACCGTCCTGCATCGTGACCTCGCCGTTGACGAGGATCCACTTGTAGCCATGCGGCTTCTGGATTCGTCGCCATTCACCACCCGGGAAGTCGTAAACGATTTCGCCCTGGAACTCCGGATCGAGCTTGAGCTCATCGAGGTCGTAGATGACCACATCTGCAGGCGCGCCCTCGACCAGCGATCCACGATTTGTGAAACCGCCCGCGCGTGCGGGCAGGTACGACAACCGGTAGTGCGCTTCTTCCAGCGAGACGCGTCCGCTGTCGCGCACCATCCACATGAGGAAATCGGTCGGGTACGAACCGGCCGTGAGGAACTTGGTGTGCGCGCCGCCGTCCGAGACGCCCGGAATCGTGTACGGCGACTCCATGATCTCGGCCATGTGATCCTCGTTGGCGTTCGTCACCTCGGTCAGGAACTCCGCCTTAAGGTCGGTGGCCAGCGCCAGGTCGAGCATCGCATCGATCGGGTGCTTGCCCATCTTCTCGCCGACCTGCGCGAGTGTCAGTCCCACATACTCCTCAAGCTCGGGCTTGGCCTCAAGGTGCTGGATCATGACCTTCTCGATCGAGCCGCCGATGGCCTGGGTCTGGCCCAGCTTCTCGATCGCGTCGTCCATTTCGGCCTTGAGTCGCTCGCGCACCTCAGGGTCGGCGAACTTGGACATCTTTTCCTCGATCGTGCCGGTCGTGGCGTAGTTCCAGGCGGGCGACGAGTCGTAAAGGTTCCAGTCCTCGAGCGTGTATGCGAACGCAGATCGAATCGTGAAGGCTTGCCCGAAGATGCGCTCGCCGCGGTCGTTGCACTCGTGCAACCACTTAAGCGACTTCGTGTGAGCGTCCGGACGCTGCATGCTTGGCGCAATCACGTTGTGCAGGATCGGCCGGCCTGAGACCTCCGCCAGTTTCGCTTCGAAGGCGAGGTCGGACTTGATGTCACCGGTGGCCTGCGTGATCTGGATGAATCCTTCGTCACGCTCACGCAGCACCTCGGCCAACGCCAGACACTCGTTGTCCGACATGATGTCGGTCACCATCGGCGTGCCGTCATAGTCGGCCTGAACTGAGTTCTCGCCCAGCCGCTGGGTCGACCAGCCGCAAGCGCCGGCGTCCATCGCCTCGTGCAGCAACCGCTGCATCTCGCGGATCTCATCGTCGTTGGCTCGGCGGTTCTTGGCCGCCTCAAGGCCCATTACCCAGATCATCAGCGGCGCAATCGGCATGTACGACAAACAATTCACGCCTTTAGGGATGCGGTCGAGCGTCTCCAGCCACTCGGGGAAGGAGACCCAATCCCAGATCATGCCTTCCTTCATCGAGTCGAACGGAATCGCCTCAGTGCGCGACATGGTCAGCATCGCGCGGTCACGCTCTTCCGCTCGAACTGGGGCAAAGCCAAAACCACAGTTACCCAGCACAACAGAAGTCACACCGTGCCAGCCGGAGATCGTGCAGTAGGGGTCCCACTGGATCTGCGCGTCGTAGTGGGTGTGAAGGTCAACGAATCCCGGCGCGACGATCTTGCCGTCGGCGTCAAGCACCTGATCGGCGTCCATCGGATCCATTCGGCCGCCAATCTGGGCGACAACGCCATCCTTAATCCCGACATCGGCCGCAAATCGCGGGACGCGGGTCCCGTCCACGACAGTGCCGCCGCGAATCAGTACATCGAACTTTGCCATTTCAGTCTCCTTGAACTGCTGTTGCTCATTGTCTGTGTTGACGAGCGGCCTCAAGAGCCGCCCCTACCTCGGCTGCTCTCCCAGGAAGGGGGAGAGGAGCGATGGAGGAAACTGCCGCCATCTCTAGCCACGACCGTGTCGCAGCAGCTTGCCCGGCGTGCTGCCGGTTGGTTCTCCGTCCTGGAATGTGATCGAGCCGTTGACCAAGATCCAGCGGTAGCCGTCTGGTCGCTGGACCCGGCGCCACTCACCGCCGGGGAAGTCATACACGACTTCGCCGGTCCACTCGGGTGTGATGTTAAGCGCGTCGAGGTCGTAGACGACGACATCGGCCGGCGCACCTTCGACCAGCGTGCCGCGATCGCGGAACCCGGCCGCTCGGGCGGGCAGGTAGCTCAGGCGGTAGTGCGCTTCCTCCAGCGAGAGCTGGCCGGTGTCGCGCACAAGCCACATGAGGAAATCGGTTGGGTACGAGCCAGCCGTCAGGAACTTGGTATGCGCGCCGCCATCCGAGACGCCGGGGATGCAGTACGGCGATGTAATCATCTCCGCCGTCCACTCGTCGTTCTGCTCGCGCATTGGCGTCAGGAACTCGGCCTGCAAGTCGGTCTCCAGGGCGAGGTCGAGCATCGCGTGGACCGGATGATAGCCACGCTGTTCGGCCACCTGTCCGACGGTCATACCGACGTATTGTTCCAACTCATCTTTGTGAGCGAGGTCCTGAATCAACAGCTCTTCGATCGGGCCGCCCAACGCCTGCGTCTGACCGAGCTTCTTGATCGCCTCGTCAATCTCGTCGATGATTCGCGCCCGCACTTCGGGATCGGCCATCTTCGCCTTGCGCTCGTCGCGGGTGCCAGTCGTGGCGTAGTTCCAGGCCGGCGACGAGTCGTAGAGGTTCCAGTCCTCAAGCGTGAATGTGAAGGCGGCGCGAATCGTCGCCGCCTGACCAAAGATGCGCTCGCCGCGGGCGTTGCACTCGTCGAGCCACTTCATCCGGTCGCGGTGCAGGCTCGGATTCTTTGGATTGACCGCGATCAGGTTGTGCAGGATTGGCCGCCGTGCAGTCGCAGCGAGCTCCGACTGGAACTCGAGGTCCTTCTGCAAGTCGCCGGTGAACTGCGTGATCTGGATGAAGCCCTCGTCCCGCTCGGCGAGCACCTCTGCCAGCGCCAGACACTCGCTGTCGGACATGATGTCGGTGACCATCGGCGTGCCGTCGTAGTCGGCCTGAACCGAGTTCTCGCCCAGCCGCTGGGTCGACCATCCGCAAGCGCCGGCGTCCATCGCTTCATTCAACAGACGCTTCATCTCCGAGATCTCATCGTCGTTCGCACGCCGCGACTTGGCGGCTTCGAGCCCCATCACCCAGGTCATCAACGGCGCCAGCGGCATGTACGACAGACAGTTCACGCCCTTGGGAATCCGGTCGAGCGTGTCGAGGAACTCCGGGAAGGTGATCCAGTCCCAAATCATCCCTTCCTTCATCGAGTCAAACGGAATCGCCTCAGTGCGAGACATGGTCAGCATCGCGCGGTCGCGCTCTTCTTCACGCACTGGAGCAAAGCCAAAGCCGCAGTTGCCCAGCACCACCGACGTGACGCCATGCCAGCCCGAGATCGTGCAGTACGGGTCCCACTGAATCTGGGCGTCGTAGTGCGTATGCAGGTCGACGAAGCCGGGAGCGACAATCAACCCGTCGGCGTCGAGCAGCTGGTCGGCATCGGCGGGTTCCATCCTGCCGCCAATTTGCGCGACAACGCCATCCTTGATCCCCACGTCGGCGACAAATCGGGGCACGCTGGTGCCATCCACCACAGTCCCGCCACGAATCAGAACATCAAACTTCGCCATCAGAGTCTCCAAGCGATCCAGAACCTGCGCGAACGCGCAATCAACGGTTGCTCGGAGGATAAGGAAATCGGAAAGGGGACGTCGCGACGATTACAGCGAGTCAGCTCGCTTTGGCCCCAAGGAGGTCATATTCCAGTTTGGAACGCAAATCGTTGTGAGCACTGTAGGGAATCCGCTTCTCGTGTTGGAGTCGACCCGCAACGATTCCAGGATGTACCCCAACCATGTCGGCGAAGTGTTTGATGGTAGCGGCGCTGAAATGCCTGCTTTCCCCGAATGAGTTCCAGCGAACTCGCGGAATCAAATGGTCGCGGGCGAACTCGTCAGCCGCCAGCTCCGCATCATCCTCCCGCGGCACGCCATCCAGATTGACATAGAGACGCTTGTTGTGTTCGCCAAGAACATGTGCTGCTTCGTGGAAAAAAGTGAACCAGAAAACATCGGCCCAGCCGCGAAACAAGCTGAGCTGGATCAATGGCCGACCGTCGTCCATCCACCGGGTCACTCCGTTGGCTCCCGATTTGCGAACGTGCGGGACAAGTTCCAAATGGACGCCTGCATTCGCGCAAAACGACCGCAACTGCTGCCAAAAGTCTGGTTCAACGGTCAGGCGTCGCATTTCATCGAGACTCTCGCTCAGGAGCGCCGAATTGAATCGCGGAGAGACTTCAGTCTCTGATTCCCACTGTGCATCGAGTACCTGCCACTCACCTTGCTGTAGCCACGCTGCGAGCGCCCAAGGATCATACCGGGTGTTCTGCGTGATTCGGAATGCTGCCCGATGCCGACCACTCTCGACATCCACTAGGGCATCCACGTCGTACATCGAGCGCAACTCACTGACGCGTTCAATATCGGTTCCAAGATCACGAATCCAACCGCGCTTGGCGAACTCCCGCCAAGGGATTGCCTGCTTCTGGAGTAGGTCAACATCAGCTTGCATCTCAGGCTCGGACGCAAGGCGAACAAGTGTTTCTTGGTAACTCTTCTGAAGTCTGATCAATAGCTTTGCTGACAGCCCCAATGCGGACTCAAAGTCGGCAGCGAGCGGCTTAGTCATCGGCGCCCGTCCCCGCAAGACACGTAGGAGTGACGCGTGTGAGCGGTGGGTCATTTCGGCAAGTTTTTCGGAGGACCACCCAAGCTCTTCTAGCTCATCAATGACGAAGCGACCAGGATGAACAGCCTGCTTGGGGAGAATGCTGGTGTGCGGCGCGCTAGTCATAGTGAACCGTGTTGACCTCTTCCACGCAGAGCACCCCGGGCTGTGGGAAGGTCACGACCAGCCGGACGCCCTTGTCTTTGTTGAGGTCAAGTGCGAACTGGCCTTCACGTTCGTGCTTCAGCGGGTGAAATCGCCAAGAACGAGGAATCTCCTGCGTTGACTCGATCTGCATGAGACCATTCACTCTCTCGTGGTACTTTCGACCAACGGCTCGACCAAACGACTTTGAGGCCTTACGCACGTCGGCCGCGCACTCGCGCAAATCCTCGGTGCGGAACTGTACGTCCAACACGCCTCTCCTTCGGTCAGACGCACCCAAGCGAGCGAGGATCAAGCCCATTCTATACAGGGTGGAGAGGCAGATTCGTTTCACACAGGAGTAGGCAGTTGAGGCGTTGACTGACCTTGCCTTCCTATCTCCTATACTCCACGACATGAAGCAGTGTGTGCTTGGAGGAGTTGAACCGCGGGCCGTCGCCCGCGGGGTGCTCGGGGCCTGATGAAGGGCCGCCGGTCGGTGGCCGCGTCTGTTTCCTCTTCCGATCCTTGTTCCGACCACAGGAGTTCCCGCTATGGCTGACCGAGTCCGAATCTTTGATACCACCCTGCGCGACGGCGAACAGGCCGCCGGCGTCTCCTTCTCCGCCGAGGAGAAGCTGCAAATCGCCAAGCTGCTCGAGCGCATGGGCGTCGACTGCATCGAGGCCGGCTTTGCCGCCGCCTCGCCCGCCGACTTCGACGCCGTCAATCGCATCGCTCGCGAAGTGCGCGGCACTCAGATTGCCACGCTCTGCCGCGCCGTCCCCAACGACGTCGACCAGGGCTGGGAGGCGATCCGCGACGCCGAGAACCCGCGCATCCACGTCTTCCTCTCATCCTCCGACATTCACATCGCGCACCAACTGCGCAAGGACCGCGAGTCAGTCCTGCAGCAGGCCCGCGAAATGGTCGCCCGCGCCAAGCAATACACCAGCGACGTTGAGTTCTCGCCGATGGACGCCACGCGCTCCGATGTCGACTTCGTCCGCCGCATGCTGCGTGAGGTGATCGAAGCCGGCGCAACCACGATCAACATTCCCGACACCGTCGGCTACGCGATTCCAGACGAGTTCGCCCGATTCATCACGGGCATCCTCGAAGATGTGCCGGGTACCGACAACGTTGTCGTCTCTGTGCACTGTCACAACGACCTGGGCCTATCGACGGCCAACTCGCTGGCCGCAGTCAGCGCAGGAGCGCGGCAGGTGGAATGCACGATCAATGGTCTGGGCGAGCGCGCTGGTAACACGTCGCTCGAAGAGACCGTAATGGCGATTCGCACGCGTGCCGACCACATGGGTGTGGAAATCGGCGTCGACCCGCAGTACCTGGTGCCCGCTTCGCGCATGGTCCAGGACTTTGCCGGGATGCACGTGCAGCCGAACAAGGCAATCGTTGGTCTCAACGCGTTCCGACACCAGTCCGGTATCCACCAGGACGGCGTCGTCAAGATGCGCGAGACCTACGAGATTATGGACCCGAAGGAAGTCGGCTGGGTCGAAGGCTCGCAGTTCGTGCTCTCCAAGCTGTCCGGTCGGGCCGGGTTCCGCTCGCGACTGGAAGACCTCGGTTTCGAGATTGACGACGACGAGTTCAACGCCGCATTCACCCGCTTCCAGCAACTCGCCGACCGCAAGACGGTTGTTGACGACCGCGACCTCGAAGCGATCGTGATGGACCGTCTCGGCCAGCCGACGGAGGGTTGGCAGCTCGTCTCGATTGACATCTCGGCCGGTACAACTTCGACGCCATCGGCGACTGTATCACTGCGTTCGCCCGACGATGCAGAGTGCTCGGGCACGAAGTCGGGCACTGGTCCCGTCGATGCGATCTACCAGACAATCCGCGATCTCACTGGCATTGACGACGAGCTCGAGGAGTACAGCGTGACCAGCATCACCGAGGGTCTGGACGCGCAAGGCGAGGTGACGATTCGGATCGCAGTCGATGGCGCGACGCACACCGGCCGCGCTGCCGATCAGGACATACTCGTGGCGTCTGCCCGGGCCTACATCAACGCGATTAACCGACACGTCAGCGGGCAAACCGGTGCCACGGCCGCCGCAACGCAAGAGCGCACTCCATAAGTACAACTCAAGCGCCGCGGCGGTATCAGCGAATGAACCCGTCGCGGCGCATCATCGCTTCGTAATCGTCCTGCGAAAGGTCGCAGTCAATCAGTCGATCGAACTGGCGTCGTGTGAGATGAAGCTGCCGCGCCATCTCGGCGAGGAGGCGGTCGCCTATGTCACCATCAGATCCGTGAGACACCATCGTGATGAGCTCAGTTTCGCCGCCGTCCACGGCGAAGTAGGTCAGTGTCAGATGGCGCTGGTTCTTCGTCCGAAACCCCTTCCGCCTCAGGCCTCTGAGAACATCGCGCCGCCTACGAGGCATCAGCCACGAGCTCAAAGCGATCTCGGAGCCGTTTGCCTAGTTCCTGGGCACCAATGGTCATTTGGTCAGAGAGTCCCTCGGCGTAGGACTCCCACATCACGGTGAGTGCATCTTCGATCATTTCCCATGCTTCCTCTCGCGAGTACGCGCCGGAGATGATGTTGTATTCCCCTTCGAACAGGTAAATGCCTTTACCGTCTTCCTCTACATACTCGAAGGTGAACACCAACGGCTTCATTGTCCGGTAGCGTCGCCCCTTCGAGACGAACTTGGTGAAGACCATCGGACTGATGTCGACGGGTGGTGCAGGCGTGGTCATGTGGAGCCCTCTGCTCTCTGCAACTCAGGATATCCCTGCCGAATAGGCCTTGAACAAGCTGCGCGTAAGATAAGCCGTGAGACCGTCATTCCAGAGCAGGGAGACCGAAATGGCCGGACGTACCGTTGCGCAGAAAATCTGGGACGAGCACCTGATCAGGCGGGTCGAGGGTGAGCCTGACCTGCTCTACATCGACCTGCACCTGGTGCATGAAGTCACCTCGCCCCAGGCCTTTGAAGGCCTGCGATTGAGCGGCCGACCAGTGCGCCGTCCCGACTTGACTCTGGCCACGCAGGACCACAATGTGCC
Source organism: Dehalococcoidia bacterium (assembly GCA_965232875.1). GTDB lineage: Bacteria > Chloroflexota > Dehalococcoidia > Bin125 > Bin125 > Bin125. The sequence goes on from OZ247431.1 coordinate 2,326,887, forward strand.
CACCGACACGCGAGTTGAGCCGTTCGCCGATCCGCTGTCTCAACAACAGGTCGAGGCGCTGCGAGCCAACTGCGAAGAGTTCGGCGTGCCGCTCTACGACACGCTGGACCCTCGGCAGGGCATTGTCCACATCATCGGACCCGAGCAGGGACTGACCCAGCCAGGCCTCACGATCGTTTGCGGAGACAGCCACACCTCGACCCATGGCGCACTGGGCGCGCTTGCGTTTGGTATTGGCACCTCGGAAGTCGAGCACGTGCTCGCCACTCAGACGCTGCCTCAGGCGCCGCTCAAGCAAATGTCGGTTGAGGTGACCGGCGAGCTCCCAGACGGCTGCTCGGCCAAGGATGTGATCCTCACGATCCTCAACACGATCGGTACCGGCGGTGGCGTGGGGCACGTGATCGAGTATCGCGGGGACGTTATCCGCAACCTGTCCATGGACGGCCGGATGACGGTCTGCAACATGACGATTGAGGGCGGCGCTCGCGCCGGACTTGTCGCACCCGATCAGACGACAATCGACTACGTCCAGGGTCGCCCACATGCTCCGACCGGTGAGGATTGGGATGCGGCTGTCGTGCGATGGGGCGAACTCGTCAGCGATGACGACGCCGTGTTCGACACGGAAGTTGTGATCGACGGTTCCGAAATCGCGCCGTTCGTCACCTGGGGGACCAACCCAGCCCAGAGCGCTCCCGTGACCGGGGCAATTCCCGATCCGGCCAGCCTCGCTACAGCCTCAGCACAGGAATCGGCAGAGCGTGCGCTGGCCTACCAGGGACTCACCGCCGGCACAGCGATCTCCGACATCGCTATCGATCGCGTCTTCATCGGCAGTTGCACCAACGGTCGGATCGAAGATCTGCGAGCCGCCGCCGACGCAATCGGCGGCGGACGCGTTGCCGACGGCGTCAACGCGATGGTCGTTCCTGGTTCGGGTCTGGTGAAGGTCATGGCCGAGCAGGAAGGTCTCGCTGACCGCTTCCGCGACGCCGGCTTCGAGTGGCGCGACGCCGGCTGCTCGATGTGTCTGGGCATGAACCCCGACATCCTCAGCCCGCAAGAGCGCTGCGCCTCAACCAGCAACCGAAACTTCGAGGGTCGCCAAGGCCCCGGAGGTCGAACACACCTGGTCAGCCCGGCGATGGCCGCCGCGGCAGCGGTCGCAGGACACTTCGTCGACGTGCGCAGTCTGTAGCCGCTTCGTCGGGATACGCTGACTCTCAAAGGAGCAACCAGAAGTACTCATGGACAAAGTGTTCGTCTATTGGGACAACTCCAACATCTATCACGAAGCCCAAAGGCTTGCCGAGACCAGAGAAGGCACACCCGGTGCTCGCTACTTGGTGCGGATCCACTTCGACCGCATTCTGGAATTGGCACACGCACAACGTGATATGGCTCGCGCCGTTGCCGCAGGTTCAGTGCCGCCCGAAATGCGACAGCTTTGGAATCGCCTAGAGGAGAGTGGTGTAGAGGTTTGGCTCTACGACAAAGGTGATCCCAGTCGCGGCGAGCAGGAGATGCCCGACAGAGTGCTGCAGCTGCGGATGTTGGAGGATGCGCTAGACAACAATGGCGATCCTGGCATCGTGGTGCCGTTGACAGGAGACGGTGCGGGGTATCTGGAAGGAGCAGGATTTCACGCAACGCTCGAACGGATGCACAAACGTGGTTGGCGAATAGAGATTCTGTCTTGGGCGCATTCCACCAATCAACGAATGAGGCAGTGGGCTGAGACAAACGGCGTGTTTGTCGCGCTCGACGACTTTTATGACGCCATAACTTTCCGCTTGCCGTCTAGCCCAGGACACGAGTTCGCACCTCCGCGCGATCCATCCCTACTCGACCTCTCGATGCGGCCTATGGCGTAGCGGACCTTCATACTCGATGTAGTCAGCGCCAGAGGGCGAGCTCTTCTTCACGCTCCTTAGTGACCGTACGGACGTCGGGACCGAAGACCATGGTGTAGGGGCGGTCAGTCCGATATTGGGGCCAGCCGGGTAGGGACTTGGTGCTTGGGCTGCCGTTGCGGGCGAAGTTGGCCCAGGCGTCCATCATGAAGCCGCTGAGCTGATCGACCTGCGGATCGGCACCGACAAAGTCACGCATCAACTCAGTGGTTCCCCAGATCAGCGGCACATCGAGCGCGTGCGGCGCTCCTAGCCGACCCTCGAACATTGGCGATTGCTGTTCGACCAGGTATGAGTAGGTGCCGCCAGTTGCTCCTTCTCGTGCGTCGAGCATGCGGCGAGTTGAGCCTCGGTACTGGCGATCGGTCATGACGGCGTTGTAGACCGCGAGCGGATCGGTCGGTTCGCCTCGTTTGGAGCGCAACGTCCCATACAGCTCGTAACATTCGCCTGCACGCTCAATTCCGCCGACCAGCGGCGCCATGAGCTCCAACGCGCGCTCCTCATTCAACTCGGTCAGTCCGGTCATCGCCGAGAGCAGGGTGAACTCGTTGCGCATCGTGCCGGCGAGCACGTCAACGCCGCTTCCGCGACCCTCCCGCACTGCATCGATCGGAATCGCGTCGATGAAATCGTCCTCGATGACGGCGTTGAAAGGGCCATGTAAGCCGGCAGCAGGATTGATTGCCGGATCTGCGGCTGCCAGGGCGCTCTGGGCTCGCAGCACTTCCTCAACCGACAACTGACGCAACTGGTCTGGCGACGGCTGTTCGAGTCCAAGCTCGCTGTAGAAGTAGGGCAGCATCTCGCCTACAAAGTCGCGCGTATGGATTCGGTCGGCTGCGCCGCTCTGCATGATCGCATGCTGGAATAGACCTTCGGCAAGCGGTGACGCCAACAATATGCCGACTGCGATGCCTCCCGCCGACTCGCCGAAGATGGTCACATTAGACGGGTCGCCGCCAAAGGCGCCAACCTCGTCTCGCACCCACCTGAGCGCTGCGAGCATGTCATGGAAGCCGAAGTTGCCTTCCGTGCCGTCCTCCCCGGCAAGAACAGGATCGGGCAGAAAGCCGAGCGCACCGAGTCTGTAGTTGATCGTGACAATGACCACATCGCCGCGACCAGCGAGGGGCGCGCCGTTGTAAGCAGGTGAGGATCCTGAGCCGCTGCTCAGCCCGCCGCCGTGAATCCAGACCATGACTGGCCGCTGGGCGTCATCGAGTCCTGGCGTCCAGACATTGAGATAGAGACAGTCTTCCGACGTGCGCTCCTCGCTGTGACCCATGATCCCGGCGAATGGTCCAGCAGCGGGACGCGGCGGCTGGACCGAGATCGGTCCGAACTCAAGGGCGTCGCGAACACCGTCCCAGGACTCAACCGGCTGCGGCCGACGCCAACGCAACTCACCGACCGGCGGTTGCGCGAAGGGCACACCGCGGAACACATGGATATCGTCCTCGACCTGCCCTCGCAGTTCGCCCTTCTGCATCCGGACGGTCGCGTTGACTGATGCCACGTCGCGCTCCTGTTCTTTCGCCGACGCTTGTCGAACTCGCTGAAGCGATTTCTCCTCTTGGCGCTCCTCAACGCACTTCATCTCTGATGGAAACAACATTCATGAATCTAAGACTCTTGCGGTGTTGACAATGGAGTCTAGCTCTCTTGAAACCTCGGCGGATGTCTGCGCAATTTCGTCATAGTGGAGGGAGTTCACGACTGGCGTATCGAGTTCCGCGATGAGGATGTACGCATTTCCTTGGGTTGAGTAGACGAGCGACACACTGCTCTTGCCCGTTCTCCATCCATGACCGTCTTCCCGATCACCTTCGAATGTAACCATGTAGCTTTGTGTTTGGGCCTTCTTCTCCCACCCATAGTCGGTCACGACCCAAGTAATCCTATCGATCCCTGCTCGCTGTCTCTCTTCGACTATGAGATTTGCAACATCAGCCAAAATCGAAGTTGCGTAGGCTAAAGTTACCTCTTCCGCATACACATACATTGACAGAAAACTCATTGAATCCGTAAAGAAGGAGCTCTCGTATTCGAGTTCCAGCGCCTGCCAGTTCATCGGCAACGAGAAACTCAATCCTTTACCCAGAAGGTAGGTATTCCAGTTTTCGTGTTTCCTTTGCTCGCCTTCAATTGGCAGACTTCGTGACCGAAAAACACCTGATATCAATGACTCGAACTGCTCCTTGACATCGTTAACGGGGATGGCGAAGCCGATTCCTTCAACGTTCCTTCCGGCTACCGCTTCAAGTACTGACGTGTTCACGCCGATCACTTGCCCGCGAGAATTGACGAGGGGTCCTCCACTGCCGCCTCGATTGATCGCCGCGTCGGTCTGTATTGTGGACGGTCGTTTCGCCGAAATGATCCCTCGTGTGACCGTTGGTGAGCCTGGGAGGATGTCACTTAAGGGATATCCCATCGCCAGAACTTCTTCGCCGACTAGGGCAAGGTCGGAATCGCCCATAGGTAATGCCGTCAAGTTCTCTTGATCTAGCACTTGGATGCAGGCAACGTCTAGATCCGTGTTTGCGCCGACGACTACGCCGGTAGCAATCTCACCGTTTACAAATTCGAGTGTCACGTCAGTGTGGTACTCCACGACGTGTGAATTTGTAACAACATGACCTGCATCGTCAACGACAAAACCGGAGCCTGTGGAAGTAGGCGTCCTGATGCAGACCAGACTGGGTTCGACTCTACGAACGATCTCCGCAGGCGGCAGATCAGGTCGTGACTGTGGATTTGTCAAGTCCGCTGTCTCCTATTCCAGCAGGTCGGACGACCAAAATTCTCGCTCGGTCTCGCGATCTTCTCGGAGCGTCTTCACGTCAGGACCGAGCACCATTGTGTAGCGCTGATCGGCGCGGTATTGGGGCCAGCCAGGCAGCGCATTGGTGCTGGGGTTTCCGTCCCGGGCAAAACTGATCCAGGCGTCCATCGCAAAGCCGGAGAGCTGATCGGTCTGCGGGTCCTCGCCAATGAAGGGTCGCATCTGGTCGCCCGTTCCCCAGACAAAGGGGATGTCGATCGCGTGCGGCGCGCGCAGTCGACCATCCATGGCCGGCGACTGCTGGTTGAACAGGTACGCGTACGTCTTGCCCGAGCCATCGAGCGCGCTGTGTGCGTCGAGCAGACGGTCTGAGGGGATGCGGAACACGTAGTCGGTCATGACCGAGTCGTAGACCGTCAGCGGATCGGAACTGGCGCCACGGGCGGCTCGAGCGTCACGGTAGTGATCGTAGAGTTGGTTGGCGGTGTCGGCGTTGCCTGCAGTGACGGCCAGCGCCCCGCGAGCACTGGTTTCGTCCATTTCATTGACGCCTTGCAGAGCAGCCAGCAGCGTCCACTCATCCTCAATCGTGCCGCAGAGCACGTCGACGTCTTTGCTCAGGCCGCTGCGCACGGCCTCGATCGGCAGGGTCTCGAGGAAGCCTCCTTCAACCACCGGCGAGAACGCCATCAGGAAGCGTCCGGTCAAGGCGTTGGTTTCCGGATCCGCCATCAGCGCATTTTGGGCGTCGAGCATGTCCTGGGCCGGGATGCTGCGCAGCGCTCCAGCGTCCTCCGGGCTGACCTCGAGCACGGCGCAATAGCGTCGGCAGACTTCCTCGGCAATATCGGTCGGCAGCGAGTGATGGCCTGCGCCCGACTGTGGAATCGCGCGCTGGAACAGTCCTTCGGCCTCGGGGGAACCGAGCAGAACACCGACGCTCATGCCGCCGGCCGACTCACCGAAGATGGTGACGTTGTTGGGGTCGCCGCCGAAGGCGCTGATGTGGTCGCGCACCCACTGCAGCGCTGCGACCTGGTCGCGCATGCCGTAGTTGCCGCTATGCGGATCGTCGCCGTCGGTCAGGGCCTGGTTGTAGAGATAGCCCAGTGCTCCGAGGCGGTAGTTGATCGTGACCACCACGACATCGCCACGTCGAGACAGGTGCTGTCCGTCGTAGATCGGCGTTGCGCCAGAGCCACCGGAGAATCCACCACCGTGAATCCAGAACATGACGGGGCGCTTGGCGTCGTCCATGCCCGGCGTCCAGACATTGAGGCTGAGACAGTCCTCGTCGACCGGCATCTCCCACGCGCCAAGCAATTCGAGCCCAGGCATGAAGGTCTGCATTGAGCCTGGTCCCGGCTCATTGGCAACCTTGACGCCGTCCCACGGCTCGGGCGGTCGTGGTGCACGGAATCGGAGTTCGCCTACGGGCGGCGCGGCAAATGGAATGCCGCGGAAGACGTGCAGGTCGTCCTCCGTCTGTCCCTGGAGTTGGCCGTACTTCGTATTGACGATGGGAGGCATGTGCTGGTCCCTTCAGGACATAATTCGGATTGGCGATAGCCTGCACTGGCACCTTGGCACTGGCAGGCTGGCAGTCATGATAAGGCGGGGCGACATGGCAATCGGACAGATTGGGTTGGGTCTGGATTTCTCGCTGGGGATGTCCTTCGAAGATCAGCAAACACTTGCTCGCGAAGCGGCTGACCTGGGCTATCAATCGCTCTGGACGCCCGAGGGCGCCGGCCTTGACTCGTTCCATCTCTGCGCCATGCGCAACCAAGCGAGCGGACTCGCGACCGGCATCGGCGTCTGCCCGATTGCCTATCGTTCGCCGGTGGCATTCGCAATGTCGGCCGGGACGGTCTCCGCGATGAGCGGCGGCAAGTTCTCGCTGGGCATCGGCTCCGGCGGCATCTATCGGGCTGACGCTCGTCAACAGTTAGGTTTGCCTCGCCGCTCGACGCTAGGCGTGATGCGTGAGTACACGGCGGCGGTCAAAGGACTGCTGGCTGGAGAGTCCGTTTCCATGCAGGGTGAGTCGGTCCAGTACGACGGCGTCCAGCTTGGCTTCCGCCCACCGCCGACTCCAGTGCTCCTTGGCGCGTTGGGCCCTCAGATGATCCAACTCGGAGCAGAAGTCGGTGACGGAGCGGTGCTCAACTGGTGCGATCCCGAGCGGGTGCAGTGGAGCCGAGACCGGCTGAACGAGGGCACCGCCAAAGCAGGCAAGCGCCCCGAGGACGTGCAGTTGGTCGAGTACATCCGCATCTGCGTCGATGACGACGTGGAAACAGCGCGGATGTCATACGCGAAGTCGATGCTTGGCTACGCGCTGGGACAGTCGGTACCAACCGAACGACTGCGAAAGTTCGCCTACCGAGCCCACTTCGAGCGCATGGGCTTCACCGACGAACTGGCATCGCTGGATGACATGCGCCGCAGCGGAGCGTCGGCGGACGAGGTTGCATCCGCCACCTCTGAGGAGTTGCTGACCAGGGTCGGATACTACGGCAACGCATCGGGTGCGAAGACCGCCTTCGAGGCGCTCGCGGATGGACTGGATACGGCGATCGTCCGCGTCGTGGCTGCGAAGCCGGGCCTGGAGTCGGTCAGAGCAGTGATGCGCGCTTGCGCGCCGAACTCATAGGAGCCTAGTCTCGTCGCGCAATCTCGAAGACGCGCTCGCGTTGACGATTGTTTAGTCGGCGTGTTGCTGCACTCAGCTCGATGCCTGCGGAGATCGCAGTTCTAATCGTGTTTCCAGCATTTTGCTCTGATTCGCGGCCGTCATCGGCTTTCGTGGACAGCCATCGTTCGACCTCGCTCCATCGCCACAGCCGGTGAGGGCGCCGAGGATCGTTCACAGGCGGAGGAAACCCGCCCTTGCCTCTCTGACCAGTGACCAACAGCCGAATGCTCTCGCGGGTGCGGCTGGTTCGCTCCGCGATCTCGGACATGCTGACCAAATCGGAGTCCACAAACCGAACCACCTCCATGCCTATGACTCGTTCGACATCACTTATAGCAGACGCTACTGCTTCCTCCAAAGAAGGCGCTTCTCTATCAAACTCGAGGTATTGGACTCCATTCGCCTGACCGATCAGCGCGTCATCGCATCCCGACTCGTACAGGGCATCATGCACTGCTTGTTTGGCGACATCCATGCCTTCGACGATGAGTGTGAATTCCCAGATTGGCATCATTCTTCTTCTCTGTGCTCGCACATGCTCAACACCCGTCTCAGTTTGCGAGCTTCGCCACCAATGTTGCTCGGAGTCGATTTGATCCAGATCATGCACCCGCCTGGCGACTCTGGACAGAGTGCCCTGCCCCACGTGTAGCCACTCGTCCTTTCCACTCTCCAACCAGCGGCTTCCAATTCTTGAATGGCCTGTTCAATCTCTTTCTTGGGATGCCGTTCGGCCACGTGTCGAGTCTATGTGGCCTGTTGTGCGACGTCAACACCTGGCGTTGTTCGATTCTCGACTTGTTGGTAGCCCGGTCAATCCGCGCGCTCTACGACCTCATTGATTGAAGCGTGAACAATCTCGATGGCACGATCAATCTGAGCCTCGGTCGTGCTGGCCGGGGGGACGAAGCGGAGGACAGATCCTTCTCGTCGGACGCTGAAGATGAGGCCGGCATTGAGGCATCGTTGGCTGATCTCTTTGCCCTCCGCTGTTGCTGGTTCCTTCGTCTGACGATCTCTGACCAGTTCGATTCCTTGCAAGAGACCTCGGCCTCGCACATCGCCGATGATCTCGAATTGGTCGGCCAGGTCCGTGAGCTTCGACTTCAAGTAGCTGCCAAGCTGACGCGCTTTGCCAGCAAGGTCTTCCTGCTGCAGGACATCGAGAGTTGCCGTGCCGGCGGCGCAGGCGAGTGGATCGTTGGAGTGGGAGTGGGTGACGATGAACTCGTCGGCGACGACTCGTTCCTCGATCTCGGCCGAGGTCGTGACCGATGAAATGCAGATTCCCCCGCCGAAGTGTTTGGCCAGGGTGATGATGTCGGGGATGACGCCTTCCTGCTCCAAGGCGAAGGTGTCGCCGGTCTTGCCCAGACCGGTTTGCTCTTCATCGAGGATGAGAAGCATGCCGCGTTCTTCACACAGTTGCTTGAGCCTCGGCAGCCAGCCGATTGGCGGCTCGATGACGCCGCCCGCCGAGAAGATGGGTTCGGTCAACACTGCTGCAGGACGGGACGTTGTTTGAGCATCAATCAGTTCAAACGACGCATCGAGACAAGCGATGTCGCAGGTCTCCGGTTCAAGATTGATCGGGCAGCGGTAGCAGTATGGCGCCAGCATTGCCAGTAGTCCGGGCTGCGGTGGACCATAGCCTCGATGCCAGCCCGCATAGGTTAAGGCGCGCGTGGTGTCGGACATGCCGTGGAATGATGTATGCGGGCTGATGATTTCAAAGCCGCCCGTGTACTTTCGTGCGATGTTGATTGCGGCCTCGTTGGCATCGGCGCCCGACTGCAAGAACATACTCTTCTGCAGAGGATCGGGGAGCAGGTTGCCGAGCCGTTCGGCGAGTTCAATCTCTTTGTCGTTGTAGTAGCTGCTGTGGGCGTGAACCAGCGTCTCGCACGCTTCGCTTACTGCTTCAGTGATCGCCGGATGGTTATGTCCCAGCCAGGCGCACATCTGACCCGAGTTGAAGTCGAGATACCTGTTGCCGTTGACATCTTCGACTTCGGAGCCAAGACCGCGAACGAAGACCGGGCCGCTGCCGGACTTGTCCATCCGCCCGCCGAACGAGAATCGCCTGGCTGCTTGTAGAAGCTCGGCTTCGGACCTCATCTCGTGGCCGTGTCGGATCGTGTCGGTTGCACTGTTAGGCGCAGGCTTCGTCGTCGAGGGACCAGCGGTTGTACTCGGGATCGGGCTGGTCTGCGAGGGTGGCTCGCGCGTCGAGCCACATCTGACGCCATTTCGCGGCATCGGCGAGGACGGCATCGGGGTCTTGCTGGCTTCTGGCGACGAAGCCGGGGAAGGCTTCTCGGCCGGTGGCTTGTCCTGGCGGGTGGTAGCGCAGGTCGAAGCTCCAGCGGATGCGCTCGCTGACATTGGGCAGGGCAGCGTGGATGGTCTTGCGATGCAGGAAAAGGCAGCCGCCGGCGGGCAGCGGTACGGCGCGCGCGGAGTCTTCGCCGGGCAGGATCGTGGACGGGATGTTGAGGCCCTGCACGCCGGAGCAGTGGGTCAGGACTTCGCCGCGATGCGATCCGGGGATGACCTGGAGGCAGCCATTCTCGGCGTCGGTATCCATCAGCGGAAACCAGACGGTGAGCATATCGGTGTCGTCGGCCGAGGCGTTAATCACGCCCGAGTCCTGGTGCCATGGTGTTGCGCCGTAAATCACGTTGCCGTCGGCGTCGCGCGGGGCGATCGACTCGGGGACTTTGACCCGTACATGTTGGACCGGATTGGAGTAAACCTCCGGCCCGATGAAGCTCTCGACGGTATCAAGCAGGCTGGGATTGGTCAGCGCGTTGAAGACTGCCGGTCCGGCCCAGAAGGGCGTATCGGCTTTGATTCCCTTCTGCGGCAGAGAGAAGTCGAAGTACTGCGCGTGCACCTTCTGGGACTCGACGTAGACCTGGCAGACTCTCTCAGCAAAGGCCAGGTCAGCGTGGGTGTCAGTGATCACGCCTTGTGCGTGGAGCTCGCTTGCAAGCGTGTCGAGCACCTCGGCGTACTCGTCCATGACGGGATTGATCACTTCTTCGGGGTCAAAGACTTCGTCAACGGCGAGGAATCCGAAGGTCTCGAAGTGGTCGAGTTGCTCGGCAGTCAGGGTAGGCATGGGCGCTTCCTATAACTTGCGCACTCCATCGTCCATGAGGAGCTATTGCGAAATGACTGAGGGGCTCCCCTCAGAGTAAGGGAACCCCCCTCTGCCTACGGCGTCTCCCCCCCGCAAGCGGGGGGAGAAATGGGAACTCTTGCAGCACTGCCTGCACGATGCTGGCGGAGGACGGTTGCGGGAGGGCCTACGCGTTCCTGAGCTTCTGGATCGCCGACAACGTACCTTCGCCGCGCAGTTCCGCGGAACCGACTGGCCAGTTGACGTTCGCGGATGTGATCGTCGCTGAGGACACCTCGGTCAAGAACAACCACGAGTAGTTGTCGTAGAACGTGACATAGAGCTCTTCGAGCAAGCGGGCGCGCTCACCCGGGTCGAGGGCCTGGTTTTGGGCCTGGTAGAGCTCTTCAATCTCGGTCTCCGGGTAAACGCTGACGGCGTAGAAGCCGCTCTCGGTCACACCGGAACCGATCACCGTCTCGGGCTCGGCGATCGTGTTAGTGAAGAACCAGAACATGCCCGGCAACTCGAAGGTGCGCACCGTGCGGAAGTACTCGGAGCTGAGGTACTCCTGGATCGTGGTGCGGATGCCGACTTCCTCCAGGTACTCCCGGACCGGCAGCGCCATGATCGGCACGATCGGCTGGAAGTCGGTGACGATGTGCAGGTCAACATCGATGCCATCCGGGTAGCCGGCCTCGGCGAGCAATGCCCTCGCTCGATCAGGGTCGTAACCGTGGTACCGCGACTCCAGCGCCTCACCGGGGTAGCCAATCGTACCGCGATACGGGCCAAACGCCGGGCCTTCAGTGCCGGTTAGCAACCCGTCGATGATCTCTTGTCGATTGATCGCCAGATTTGCGGCTTCGCGCACGCGAATGTCGAGGAACGGGTTGGGCACGCCATCGACCTCGGCTACGGACTCATGTGTGTTGAACATGATGTAGTGGCTCGGCTGACTGGATGGCTGGTAGAGCACCTTGAAGTTTGGGTTGTCGCGATACGGCTCTGCGACATCGGTCGGCAGGTTGTAGACGGCGTCGACCTCGCCGGCCTCGATGCCGGCGATCTGAGCCAGCGGCTCGGGCCGGATTTGGACTGCTAAATCCTTGTACCAGGGCAGTCGCGGATTGGTCAGGCCGTCGCGCGGCTTGTGGTAATCCTCATACCGGGTCCAGTTGGCGCCCACATCGGGGTCGGCATCGACGAAGCGGAACGGTCCCGTGCCGACGGCGAAGACGCCGTCGACGTGGGCGTCGCCGTTTTCGATCACATATTCCTTAGAGACGTGGCGGACGGCACCGGACATGATTGAACCGGCAAGGGATGCATTCGGCGCCGGCGTTTCGACGGCGAAGGTCAGGTCGTCAATCACGCTGTAGCTGGCGAAGTTGTCGGTGCCGAAGGCTTGGCGCGCCGAGGCCCACTCGTTCGGGTGGTCACTGGTCTCGCCGCCCTGGTGATAGTCGGCCGCCGACGACACGCGCTCGAAGTTGAACTCCAGGTCGTGCGCGGTGTACGGCGTGCCGTTGTGGAACATGACGCCCGGCGTGACATGGAAGATCACGTTGGTCGGGTCGACGATTTCCGGTAGCTGGACCAGGTTGGGCTCCAGAGCCGCGGTCTCGGGGTGGTTGGACATACCCGAATCGAAGGTGCAAGCGCCGTTGACATAGTTGGTCTGCGAGCCGGAGCGCTGGGGGTCGAGACCTGCCGTGTAACGGCCAATCGCGACGCGCACCGTCGCGTCGAGGTCGACTTCGGGCTCGGCGGCTTGCTCGTCCTGCTCGGCCTCTTCGCGCTCGATCGCCTGGACGGTGCCCTGCTCGGCCTGCTGTTCCTGCTGCTCTTGCTGCATGGCCTGTTGTTCGGCCTGCTGCTCGGCCTGCTCCTGTTGCATGGCCTGTTGCTGCTGCTGTTGTTGCTGCATCTGCTTAGCAGGCTGCTCCTGCTCTTGCTGTTGTTGCGGCTGCGCCTCAACGACGGCCTGCTGGCCGTCGTCGTCATCGCCACAGCCGACCAGCGCCAATCCAGTCGCGCCGACACCAGCTCGCGCCGATGCTCGCAGCAGCGTGCGCCTCGATAGCCGGTTATGCGACAGGCGCTTCCAATAGTTTCGCGTTGACATCCGTGTTCTCCTCGCTCGACGGGCACCGCCCGTCGCAGATTGCTACGCATGGTAGGCAATTTCGGGCAGCCGTATCAATTGGCTGCACGAGGACTACGTTACGTCAAGTGGAACCTGGATACGGACTGTGCGTCTTACTCAGCCACCAAACCTCGACGGGATATCTCTGCTGTGACCCGCTCGTGGATCAGACGTGCGTCAGCGACGGCCTGTGCTGCGTACTCGGGAGTCGGCTCTTTGATCGTCATGTAGCGCGGGTACCCGGCCCAAATGCTGAGCTCCTTGGGGTCTTCGATGATGTCGTCGATATCCCAGGCGATGGGAACCAGCGGCAGCAGTTGGTCGAGGTTATGAACGAACGGATAGTCAATTCTGTCCACCATCAGAGCCGATTTCACCACCTTTTCGACCGCCTGCTGCGCGTGGTAGTAGGCTGCTTGCAATGGCGGAGGATCGAGCAGCAGTGTGGCTTCGGCCACTCTGATGTCGTCGAATGCACGATGCATGAGTTGAGCGAATTGCTCCATCACCGGATCTCCTCTGCCCCTGACGTAGAGCGTTCTGCCGTCGATCATGGCAGCCCGCTCGACAGTGCCGACCACCGTCGCCTGGCGCACGACATCCGGGGGCGTGCTGATGATGACGTCTCTCGCGATTCCGGTGCAGTCGAGCTCGGCGCTGATCTGTCGACCCAGTTCGCGTCGGTCCGGCGCTTCGTCGAGGACCACGAACAGGTCAACATCGCTGCCCTCGTCATGGTCGCCTCGGGCCCGCGATCCAAAGAGAATGATCTGCTGCGGATTCCAACCGTCCACGATGATCTTGACCATCTCATGGATTGTCGCGTCAACATCCGTCGGAAGGGAAAGTTCGGTAGTCATTGAGTCGATGGTAGCCAGCTCAGGACGGTCGGAGCTGTTCGAGGCGAGATGCCCGCGGCAAGCGCGGGCATGACGGAACAAGGGGATCGTCAACCGAGGTTGCGCAGTCGCGGATCAAGCAGATCGCGCAGCCAGTCTCCGACGAGGTTGCCACTCAGCGCCACGAGCATCAGCGCCAGTCCGGGCATCCACATCACCCACCAGGCGTGCGTCAGGTAGTTTCGCGCTTCGGTGATCATCCGTCCCCAGGTGGCTTGTTCAACCGGCGCTCCCACTCCGAGAAAGCTCAGCGAGGCCTCGGCAACGATCACGATCGGGATTTCCAGCGTCATGATCACGACGATCGTGTTGAACACGTTGGGCAGCAACTGCTTGCGCATGATCCACCAATTGCTGCCTCCAGCCGCCAGCGACGCCAGGACAAATTCTCTCTCCTTCAGAGAGAGCACCTCCGCGCGGATTAGGCGGGCATAGACGGTCCAGGTCCAGACCAACAGGATCAGAATCACGTTCCTCAGCGACGCTCCGAGCACCGCGCCCAGCAGCACTGCGAAGAGGATTGCCGGCAGCGCCAACTGGACGTCGACGTAACGCATCAGCAACTGACCGACGATGCCGCCGCGCCATCCGGCAAACATGCCGATCACCGTGCCAAACAACGCTGCGCCGGGGACGACAATCGCCACGACGATCAGCGACACGCGAGCGCCATGTACGACGCGCGTCCAGATATCTCGCCCGACGTGGTCGGTACCGAGGGGAAACTCGGACGTGCCACCGGAGAATGCCGGCGGTTCGAGCCGAGAAAGCAAGTTCGTGTCGCCAGGATCGCCAGGTGCGATGACATCGGCGAAGATTCCCAGGACGATGAAGGCGATCATGACCAACATCGGAGGCCCCACAAGCAGGTAGCGCCTTCGCCGCTGCGACACTTGCCAACGTCGCCTGGACTCCGTGTTGGCTGCCGCGACCGCCGCTTCGCTTGTAGCTGAGATCGACATCAGAGAGCCGCCATTCGGATGCGCGGATCGATCACCCGGTAGGTCATGTCGACGATCAGGTTGCCAAACGTGATCGAGGCGGCAATCACCACCAGGCCAGCTTGCACTGTCGGGTAGTCCGACTGCAGGATCGATTCGATCATCAGGCGTCCGATACCGGGCCAGGAGAACACGACCTCGATGATCACGGAACCCGCGATCAGTCGGCCAAGCTCGATTCCGAGGATGGTCATGACTGGGATCAGCGCGTGTCGGAGCCCATGCCGGAGGATCACGGTTCGTTCAGTCAGACCCTTGGCTCGCGCCGTGCGAATGAAGTCGGTGCTCATGACGTCAATCATTCCCGAACGGGTCAGACGCATGAATCCAGCAGCAGAGAGCAATCCGAGCGCGAATGCAGGGAGCACCAACGAGCGGAAGCCTTCTGCTCCCGCCGTTGGGAACCAGGACACCTTGGTGGCCAGGAAAAAAATCAGCATCAGACCGAGCCAGAAGCTTGGCGTAGCCTGACCGAACACGGCGATCAGGCGCGCCAGCCAGTCCAATGGCGATCCTCGCCGCAAGGCGGCGAGCACTCCTAACGGCAAGCCCAATCCAAGTGCGACGATTAACCCAGCAGCAGTCAGCTTGACCGTGCCCAGTACTTTGTCCGCGACGATGGTGAGCGCCGCTCCGGTCCGGTGGTATGAGTATCCGAGGTTTCCCTGTACAGCGTCGCCGAGGAAGATTCCATATTGCACGATCAGGGGCTCGTTCAGCCCGAGCCTTTCGCGGATCCGCTCGTAGTCCTCATTCGTCGCGTCCAATGGCAGCAACGAGGTCTCGGGATTGCCGATCAATCGCGAGATGACGAAGACGATGCTGACCACGACCCAGATGACGAGAATCGCCTGGATCAAGCGGATCACTATCAGGTTGACAAACTGCATCGCTCACTCCGCAGTACGCAACAGGGCGACTGCCGCCGTTCGCGGCATTCTAGCCAGACGGAGCCAGGGTTTGCAGGTTTACCAGCTATCGATGTAGGGGCGGCGGCCTTGGCGGATGGGGTCGGAGTTGGGCACGGCGTCGAGCAGGCGGATGATCCACTTGCGTGTGTCGGCCGGATCGATCACGTCGTCCGACTCGAGCACGGTGGCGGCGTTGAAGGCGTTGCCTCGCTCATAGGCGTCGGCGACCATCTGCTCGTAGACGCGGGTTCGCTCTTCGAGGTCTTCGATCTTCTCAAGCTGTGCGCGCGCGCCGAGCTTGACGCCGGCCTCGAGGTTCATGCCGCCGTACTCGGAGGTTGGCCAGCCGACATTGAACAGACCCGCCTCGGTGCTGCCGGCGAGCATCGCCAGTCCACCGAGTCCGTAGCACTTGCGTACGGTGAGCGTCATCTTTGGCGTGGTCAGGTTGGCCAGCGATACGAAGACGCGGTGACAGTGGCGGACCAGCGCCGTCTTTTCGACCTCGGGACCAACCATCATGCCCGGCGTGTCGACCAGGGTGAGGACGGGAATGTTCCAGGAATCGCAAATCTGGGCGAAGCGAGCCAGCTTGTCCGAGCCGTCGCTGTCGACTGCGCCGCCGAGATGCATGTTGTTGTTGGCGATGATGCCAAGCGGCCGCCCTTCGACCCGAATCAGTGATGTGATCACGCCAATGCCGAATTGCGGCCGCAGCTCGAGCACGGAGTCGTGATCGGCCAGCAGGTCGATCACCTTGCGGATGTCGTAGGTGCGCAGCCGGTTTTCGGGAATGACGTGACGGAGCTGGGGTTGGTCGGGAGCGGTCCAGTCCTTGAGTCGGCCCTGGAAGTAGGAGAGATACTTCTTGACCGCGGCCATCGCCTCTTCTTCGTCCTTGACGAAGATGTCCACGACGCCGTTTGGCACCTGCTGGGACATCGGGCCGAGTTCCTCGGGCAGGAAGAGTCCAAGTCCGCCGCCCTCGATCACCGCTGGGCCGCCCATGGCGATGTTGGAACCCTCGGTGGCGACGATGATGTCGCACATGCCCAGCATTGAGGCGTTGCCGGCGAAGCAGCGTCCGGCGGTGATCGAAACCATCGGCACTTTGCCGGAGAGTTCGGCGAGCCGTTCGAAAGTGCGAACGGCGCGTGCCGCGACGCGTGTGTATGCCCAGTCGGAGTCGCCCGAGCGTCCGCCCGCGCCTTCAGCGATGAAGACAAGCGGAGTCAGCAGCCGGTGCGCGGTCTCGACCATCCGGTCCGTCTTCTCGTGGCCACGGCCGCCCTGGGTGCCGGCCCAGACGGTTTCGTCGTAGGAGATGATCGCGGTGGAAGCCGTGGGGTTGTCGAACAGATCGGCGTTGACCGTGCCGATGCCGCAGAGGAGGCCGTCAGCGGGTGAGACGACTCTCAGTTCTTCCCAGGACCGGTTTCGACGCTGGGCGGCGACGGCGAGCGGCATGTACTCGGTCCAGGTGCCGCCCTCCACAAGCTGGGCGATGTTCTCGCGCGCGGTGCGCTTGCCCTTGGCGTGACGCTTTGCGACCGGGTTGGGCCGGTTCTCGTCGAGCAGCGCTTCGTGCAGGTCGATGTTGTGCTGGAGGTCGGGACGAATGTAATCGAGATCGATGTCGCCGGAGCCGTCGTCGACCGCTGGACCCACGTCTGCCGGTTCGATGAAGACGAGCGGGTGACCTTCCCAGATGATGTCGCCGATCGAGACCGTGATCTCCTGGACGATGCCGCCGATCTCGGACGGGAGCACATGCTCCATCTTCATCGCGTTCATGATG
Source organism: Dehalococcoidia bacterium (assembly GCA_965232875.1). GTDB lineage: Bacteria > Chloroflexota > Dehalococcoidia > Bin125 > Bin125 > Bin125. The sequence goes on from OZ247431.1 coordinate 2,344,171, forward strand.
ATGATGTCCTGGCCGGCGACGACTGAATCGCCCTCGCCGACGAGGATTTGGATGATCGTGCCCTGGATTGGCGCCCGCAGCGGCTCGGTCCCAGGCGGGCCGATGATCTCAGGCGCGGGGAAGCCTGCGCGATCTTCCTCGAGGCCGCGATTGACGTCGAGCGATGCCGCGCCTGCGCCCTGGCGGAAGAAGTCCAGCGCGGCGAGCGGGTCGCTGATCTGATTCTCGACCTTGGCTCCGGCCCAGGCGGCCTGGCCCGATGCGTCTGTGCCGCTGTCCGACGAAGCTGCGAGTTCGCCGATTCGCTCGTCGATCCATCTGGTGTGAACGTCGCCGGCGATGAATTCCGGATGGGCGAGGATGTTCTGCAGGAAGCTGAGATTGGAGTCCGGGCCTTCAAGCTGAAACTCGTCTAGCGCGCGCTGGGTACGGCGGACGGCGTCGTTGAAGTTGCCGCTGGGATGTCGAGTGACGACCTTGGCGATCAGCGAGTCAAAGTTGGGATTGGCCGCGTATCCGGCATAGCCGTAGGTGTCGACGCGGACGCCGGGTCCTGCGGGTGGGCGGAAAGTGCGCAGCGCGCCGGCGGATGGGCGGACGTCGCCGTCCTCGCGCATGCGCTCGAGATTGACTCGGGCCTGGATCGCGTAGCCGCGCAGTGTTGGCGGCGACGCAATGCCCAGTTCGCCGAGAGCGACGCCTTCAGCGATGCGGAGTTGGCATTCAACCAGATCGAGTCCGGCCACCTCCTCGGTGACAGTGTGTTCAACCTGGAGACGGGCGTTGGCCTCGATAAAGGCGAAGTCGTCGTCGGTGTCGGCATCGACCAGGAACTCGAACGTGCCGAGATTGGAGTAGCCGCCTGCCGAGGCGAGCTCGACGGCGGCGTCGGTGATGCGCGAACGCAGGTCGTCGCTCAACGTCGGCGACGGCGCGATCTCGATCAGCTTTTGGTAACGACGCTGGATCGTGCACTCGCGCTCGCCGATGTGCGAGACGTGGCCATGTTGGTCGCCGACGATCTGCACTTCGATGTGCCGGGCGCGAGGAATGAAGCGTTCGACGAAGAGCGCGCCATTGCCGAAGGCGGACAGGGCTTCGCGAGTGCAACGCTCGAACGCATCCGCAATCTCCGAGGCGTCATTGATCGCGCGCATGCCGCGCCCACCGCCGCCGCCGATGGCTTTGATCACCATCGGCCGGCCGTCGAGTTGCTCGAAGAACGCGCGCGCGCCGTCGAGATCGACGGCGTGGTCGGTGCCAGTCAAGACCGGGACGTTACGAGCGCCGGCGAGCGTGCGGGCACGGGCTTTGTCTCCGAACAGCGCGAGCGCTGCGGGTGAAGGTCCGACGAACGTGATACCAGCCTCCTCGCATGCGCGAGCGAAGTCGGCGTTCTCGGACAGAAACCCGTAGCCGGGATGGATGGCGTCGCAGTCATGTTCCTGCGCACGGTCGATGATCTGCGGGATGTCGAGGTAGGCCGCAGGTCCGACCCCCTCAAGCGGAATCGCCGTTTGGGCGTGTTGGATGTGGTCGGACAATGCATCATCCGAGGAGTGGATCGCCGCAGTGGAGATTCCAAGCTCGGTGGCAGTGCGAAGCACTCGAACGGCGATTTCGCCACGGTTGGCGACCAGGAGTCGTTGGATGGGCATGAGGGGTCTCGGAATTCTGGTACGGGATTGTCGCCGAGCCTAAGCGGCAGCCACCGCGTCGGTGATGATGCTACCGAGGGCTTCGGTGCTGAGCGGCTTGTCGCCTTCGGCGGCGAGGTCGGCGGAGCGATAGCCGGCAGCCAGGGTGTCGGTGACGGCTTCTTCGATGATGGTCGCTTCAGCTTCCAGACCGAGCGAGTAGCGCAGCATGAGCGCGGCGCTGAGGATCATCGCCATCGGATTGGCGATGCCCTGTCCGGCGATGTCGGGCGCGGTGCCGTGAATCGGCTCGTAGAGGCCGAGGGTGGAACCGTCTTCGGCTGCTCCTAGCGATGCCGAAGGCAGCATGCCCATTGAACCGGCCAACATTGATGCTTCGTCGGTCAGGATGTCACCGAACATGTTCTCGGTCACGATCACATCGAAATAAGACGGATGACGGATCAGGTCCATCGCGCAGGCATCGACCAATCGATGTTCGAGGGTGACATCGGGATAGTCCTTGGCGACCTCCTCGGTGATCTCCCGCCACATGCGGGAGGTGTCGAGGATGTTCGCCTTATCAACGGACGTGAGCAGCCCGCGGCGCGCGCGCGCCGTCTCGAAGCCGAGGCGGACGATGCGCTCAACTTCGTGCTCGGCGTAGGCCAAGGTATCGACGGCCTTGCGCTGACCATCTTCTTCCCAGCGACGCTGGGGTTCGCCGAAGTAGATGCCGCCGGTCAGCTCTCTAAGCACCACCATATCGACGTCCTCAACGGTCTCACGCTTGAGCGGCGTCGCATCGGCGAGGATTGGCAGCATCTTGACCGGCCGGATGTTGGCGAACAGGCCGAGGCCCTTGCGCAAGCCGAGGATGGCCTGCTCCGGTCGGACTGTGGCCTTGGGGTCGTCCCACTTTGGACCGCCGACGGCGCCGAAGAGCACGGCGTCCTGCGCCTTGCACATGTCGAGTGTTTCGTCGCGCAGAGCGACGCCATGCGCATCGATTGATGCGCCGCCGACGAGATCTTCGCTGTATTCGAAGGAGTGGTCAAAGCGGCCGCCGACCGCGTCGAGTACGCGAACGGCCTGCCCGATGACTTCGCCGCCGATGCCGTCGCCGGGCAGGAGAGCAATCCTGAAATGGGCCATATGTGAGTGTTCCTAGTCTTCGCTTGAGCGCTCGCCCGGAGCGCGTTCCGGCGAGACTCAACAGCCTGGCTCGCCGTAGTTGCCGCAGCACGTTTGCCGATTTATCAGCCTATTCCAAGCAATGCCCAGAATGCCGCGAGCCAGGCTCTGCTGGCGTTCATCCCTGCGGAGATTGGCGATCGCGTCGCTAAAGGACGGATTCGGTCGCTTGCACATCGTACGGCACTAACTTATCCGGCTTCGCCTGGGATTCGCCGGCGTCGTTGTCGCGCCGACGAGGGGCAAGGAGCTTACTCATCTGTTGGACGCTCATCCTGAGCATCTGGGGCGGCCGTTCAACAGCCGGGGGCGCCGTAGTGACCGCAACACTGCTCAAGTCGGCGTAACTTGATCCAATTGGTGACGACCACGCTGCGAAGGAAATGTCCCAGTCCATCACCGTTGCGCAAGTTGGCAATCGCGAATCCACCCAGCTTGGGCCGATCGTCGCACATGGCACCCTCTCTTCAGTGACCGAGGTCAAGTCGGATGGACGCAGGATACGCAGTCCAAATCGAGCTCAGCGCCAGTCTCCCGGCAGTCCGATGTTCGGCGCTTAGCGGGAAGGTTGGCGCAACTGAGCACCCACGTTGAAGGCGCGCGATGGCTGGCCCTCTACTCTTCCTCTGCTTTCATACGCTCGGCCCGAGCGCGCTCGCCTGTGACTCAACAGCCGGGGGCGCCGTAGTCGCCGCAGCATGACTCGATCCGTCGCGCCTTTAGCAATGTGTTCTTGATCAGGCCGTAGATGGCATGACGCCTGCCGATGGATCGTCGCAGGTTGATGATGCTGTCGCGGACGGATGGTCTCGGGTGCTGTTGCATTGCTTCATCCAGAGGCGCAAGAGCGGTCCAAGTTTGCGGTCAGCCAAGTTAGCGGACAGCATGGTCAGCCGGATCGAAATCAGCGCCAAACCTTGGTCAGGTCGACGGTCAGACCTTTAGCAACACCCTCGCCGCTGAGGGAGTCGGGGCGTTCCAGCCGGTCCGGTTCGTCGGTTCCCTCGCGATAGATCCAGGCGATCCCGTCGTCGGTGAAAGGGTCAATCAGCCAACCAAGCCGCGCACCGGCTGCCATCCACTCTTCCATCTTTTCCTGCTGTCTGCGGATAGTCTGACCTTTCGACCGCACTTCGACGACCAAGTCGGGGCATAGGTCCCAGAGGCCCTCACTATCGGTGCCGGCGTCCTGCAGACGTTCATTGCTCACCCACGCGGAGTCAGCGTCTCTCGCAGATCCAATCGACAACGAGAATCCTGAACCTGACGGAAAGGATTCGCCGCTTTCCTGTTCGTCCGACCACTGCAGAATCTGTGCGAAGATGCGACCACTACGGCGACCGCTGGGCGTTCCAGGTGGAGGAGAGATTTCGAGTGCTCCTTCCGGACTGCGTTCGAAGTGCAGAGGCTCGTTGCAGTTGCTGATTTCAATCAGCAACGCGTCGGTCAACACGCCTTCGGGCATCCGTAACACGATCGGATCTCCCGGTGAGGGCACATCTGCGGGCCGCGAGGCCAACTCAGGTTTGACTGCCGCCTGGACCATGCTCTGATCCTAGACAGTTACCGGTTTCGTCGTCGGACGATTGGACTCGTACTCCGAAATTAGATCGTCGTGTTCGAGCGTGAGCGAGATATCGTCGAGACCGTTGAGCAGGCGGTGCTTGACGAAGGGGGCAATCTCGAAGGAGCGTGACCAGCCTCCCGGTGCGGTGACGGTCTGGTCGGCCAGGTTCACAGTGATTGGCGTGTTTGACTCAGACTCGACCATCCGCATCAGTTCTTCGACATCAGGCTGCGAAAGCTGGATGGTGAGCAGCCCCATCTTGGCCGAGTTGTTGCGGAAGATGTCGGCGAAGCTGGGTGCGATGACCGCCCTGACGCCCATACCCTGGATTGCCCAGACGGCGTGCTCGCGAGACGAGCCGCAGCCAAAGTTCGGTCCAGCGAGCAGGATGCTGGCGCCGTCGTACTGCGGCTGATTCGTGACAAAGTCGGGATCCTTGGCCCAAGCCTCGAAGGCGAACGGTCCGTAGCCGGTGCGCTCGATCCGTTTGAGGTATTTGGCCGGAATGATCTGGTCAGTGTCGACATCGGAACGGTCAAGCGGCAGTCCACTGCCGCTGAAGGTAGTGACGGGATCCATGCGTTGCTCCTCCGAGAGTCAATGTCAGGCTGATCAGAGCGTACTAGGGCGTACTAAGGCGATGGCCACTGAGCGTTGCCCAGCCCATGTTTGGCGGGTCCGCACTCCTCGCTCTCCCTTGCAGAGACTGATGCATCACTCAGTTTTCCGTCCCCGCCCCCGAGCGGGGACCCGCTTTGGCATAGCCCAGGCTGCTCGGATAGGTCCCGGTTGAACAGATACAAGCGACAAGCATGGCCGCCGGTCAGAAGCCGGGGAGGGAACAGGCCCCCGCTCGGAGGCGGGGGCGGTTGAGGGGGTATGCTTCGGTCTCTTGTTGGGGAAGCGGGGAATGGGGCGCTTAGTCGGCAAAGAAGTCCTTGAGCGCAGCTTCGGTTTCGTTCGGGAGTTCCTCGGGCAGGAAGTGGCCGCAGGGGAGCCCGACGCCCGTGACATTGGTCGCCCAGCGATGCCAGGTCGCCATGAACCGGCCGCGTCGATTTGACTGCCGGCCCGCACCCCAGATGACGAACAGAGGGCAGGTGATCTTCTTGCCCTCAGAACGATCGGCACGGTCCAAGCGCAGGTCGTAGCGGGCGCCCGAACGGTAGTCCTCGCACCAACTGCGGACGGTCTCCTGGTCGTTGGCGGCCGCGAGGTACTCGGCCATTGCGGTCTCGGTGAAGACGGTGTTGTCATCCTCGCCTGCCCAGGATCCGAGCATGCGCTTGAGGAAGAAATCGGGCGCACCGTTGATCAGCGTCTCGGGCAGCGGCGCAGGCTGAGCGAGGAAGTACCAGTGGAAGCCGCCGAGGCCGCCGGCGATGCCCATCTGCTCGAACTGCTCGGCGGTGGGAACGATATCGAGCAGCGACAGTTTCTCGACCCGCTCGGGATGGTCTAGCGCCAGACGATACGAGACTCTGCCGCCGCGATCGTGTCCGGCGAGCGAGAAGGTATCGAATCCGAGGTCAGCCATCAGGTCAACCATGCATTGCGCCATGGTGCGCTTGGAGTAGGCCACGTCGCCGCCGTCGCCGGGCGGCGAGTAGCTGGCGCCGTAGCCAAGCAGGTCGGCGACGACCACGGTGTGCTGTTGGGCCAGGCCGGGCGCGATCTTGTGCCACATGGCGCTGGTTTGCGGATAACCGTGGAGCAAGAGCAGCGGCGGTCCGGAGCCGCCGACTCGTGCGAAAATCGGTCCGGTCTTGTGTTCGCGGAAGCCGGGGAACAGTGTTTCTGTATTGGGCATGGGAGCCCCCTCCGTCACTTCGTGCCACCTCCCCCAAAGGGGGAGGTCTTGGGCGGGGTCGTGACACATCCCCCTTAGGGGGAGGTCTGCGTTAAACAGCCCGTTACAGGGCGACGGTGCCGCTGATGGCGGGCTGCATTGGGTCGCAGATGTAGCGAATCGTTGGCAGCGTGATGTTGGCCGTCGTATAGCTGGCGACGATTGGGTAGACGGGACGCAAGTCGGGTGCATCCCAGAAGTCGCTGTCGAACGCGTCGATCTGTGCCTGGCCGCGGTCGGCTCTGCTGACTTCGAACTCGGGATCAACCTGGACGAGCCAGGGCTTGGTCTCGCCGTCCCGCTCGATGTTGGCTACGTGCATACCGGCCGTGTAGAGCAAGTCGCCGTTGCCAATCGGGACTGGGTCGACGAGCTGTGCCGAGAGCACGGTCACATTGCCGTCGTTGACTTCGATCGACTGGCGGTCGTATCGCTGTCGCAGCATCGGTTCTCCGATGGTGATCGGAAAGCCCCAGCGCTCTTTCAGGGCCGAGGCTGCTTCACCCTCAGTGCAGACTGCACGGGTGGGCAGACCTCGCGGGCGAACGGCCGCACGGCAGCCGACGCGGACGATGGCGATCGTGAACGCACCTAAGGGTCCATCCTCCGCACGCATCCCAATGACGTGGATCGTTGGCGGGATGGTCGGATGCAATGCGGGCGGGATCAGGTCGGCCATGACTGCATCGTCGATTTCGTAGATGACCTGTAGGACCTTGACATTCGGAAGCGTCAAGGCATCGGTGTCGAGCGAGGCCATGGTTGGCGCGTATCGGGTCAGTAGACCGGGGTCGGCATTGCCATTGATTGGCATCTGTTGCCTTTCGTTATTGAAACTGGACCTGCCTGAGCAAGGCGCGAGCGCTTAGTCGCCGGCGGCCGGAGCGGCGGCGAGTGATCGAGCTCCTGAGGTGGTGGCGGGCTTGTCGTCGGCGAAGTGCGGCATGACTTCCTCGCCGAAGAGGCGGAGGCTGTCGAGCACCTGCTCCTGTGGGATGGTCTCCAGCGCGTTGAGCAAGAAGTTGATCTGGTCAACGCCGCAGGCTTCCCACTTCTTGATCTCTTCGACCAGGCGATCAGGGTTGCCGATGCAGACGCCCTCGGGCGCAGACACGCCCTCGCCGGGGGTTTGCTCGGCCTGCTGTCGGCTGGCGGCGAGCAGACCGGGGTTCGGGTAGCTGCGCGTCGGGTGGACTTCGCGCACCGGCAGCAACTGGGCGGCGAGGTAGCCGAAGGATCCGGTCAGGCGGCTGCCGGTCTTGATGCCGGTTTCGTTGTCGGGGTGGCAGTAGAGGAAGTTGACCGTGGCAACGCGCTCGTTGACGAATGCGCCAGCCGGTTCGCAATCACGGATGATCCGGCGGTAGCGGTTGACCTTCTCCTCCTGCTCGGCGAATCCGCCGAACGTGAGCCCGAGCGAGCCCATGCCGCGCTCGGCGGCATCGACCTCGGTTCCCGGCGAGGAGACGGCGACCCACATCGGCGGGTGCGGCTTCTGATACGGCTTGGGCAGGACGGCGCGGGTCGGCATCTTGAAGGCGCGGCCTTCGTAGCCGAAGCGCTCGTTGGTCCACATCTGAGGGATCGTGCGGGTGTATTCGTCCCAGGTCTCCTTGGTCTCGTCCGGGTTGGCGTCCATGCCGCCCAGCTCCGTCCACGTGGCTGAGCGACCAGTGCCAAACTCGAGTCGCCCATCGGAGAGGATGTCGAGCACGGCGGCGCGCTCGGCGGCGCGGATCGGGTGGTTGAACTGCGGCACGCAGACGACGATGCCGTGTCCGACGCGGATCTGCTTGGTCTGCATGGCGCAGGCCGTCAGGAAGAGCTCTGGCGCTGAGCAGTGCGAGTACTCCTCGAGGAAGTGGTGCTCGACGGCCCAGACGGAGTGGAAGCCCAACTCGTCGGCGAGCCTGACCTGCTCCAGGCAACGGTGATAGACCGTGTGCTCAATGTCGTTCTCCCAGGGTCGGGGAACGGAGATTTCGTAGAAGATGCCGAATTTCATAGCGGGTGTCCTCACTCACGGGGAGGTTGGGGCTGGTTCAAGAGGATGGTAGCGGACATGGTCGGCGCGCCGGATGTTTCCCCCCCTTTGATTTGCGAGCGGTGGGGTGGCGCGAAAATTCCGGCTCAAATGGCTGGAAAAGCCGTTGTGGGCTGGAGATTCGCGCGATTGGTGTTCAGATTTGTCCAGATTTGTCCAGATTTCGCCAGGTCCGTATAGATTTCGCAAGTGCTGATCCATGCTGTGACAGGAAGGATCCGGGTTCGTCCAGACCTGGGTAGCGGTCATCTCGGTTCCTTGCCGCTCTTGTTTCGCGATTGTGCGGCATCGATTGTATACGCACATCTGTGCTGTGCCATCGATGATTTGGTGAGTGTGTTCGACTCGATTGAGGCGGCCTCTATCATCGAGCCATGGTTCTTGAGGCTCTGCATGAACTGATCGAGACGCTGCAGGCTCGGATTGCGGAGCACGGCCCGGCTCTGCAACAGAGCGAGGCGCTGACGCGGTATGCGCTGATTGATCCGTTGCTGCGGGGTCTGGGATGGGATACGGGTGATCCATCGCAGGTGCTGGTGGAGTACCGATCCGACGCAGGACAAGCGGACTATGCGCTCTTTGGGGAGTCTCCAAAGCCCCAAGTTATCGTCGAAGCGAAGAAACTGGGCGCACACCTGGACCAAAAGGTGCGCCTACAGGTAACGGGCTATTGCCAAGAAGAAGGCGTTCCGTTTGCAGTGATCACGGATGGCAGGCGATGGGAGATCTACGACATCTTCCAGCCAGTCGCGATGAAGGACTCAGTCGTCGCCACGCTGGACCTTCAGGATCAACCCGGGAAGACATCCCTCAAGGCACTGGCTCTCTGGCGGCCAAACGCGGCCGAGGGCAGCACAACTGTCGGCGCGACGCCTTTAGTCGAGACGTCAGAAGTTCCGCCTACGCCTACAAAGCCAATTGAGCCAACAGCTCAGCCGCTTGACGAGGAATGGCTGCTTGTCTCCGAGTACCTCCCACCTCTCCGAAGCAATGTAAAGCCGAGCAATGTTCGCTTTCCCGGAGGCAGCACAGTTGCAGCCAGACATTGGTCAGTTGTTGTGCAAGCGATAGTCGGGTGGTTGCAGGTTGAGGGTCGTCTGGCGGAGAGCCATTTGCCAATAGCTTCGATCCAGCCGACTCGCTACGTGCTTTCGTCAGAACCCAAACACCCTAACGGCAAGACCATCCGGAAGCACATCAAGCTTGGTGCGATGTACTTCGACCGCGAGTGGAATGGCGATCAGCACATCATGAATGCGAGAATCATCATCCGAAAGGCTGGACTCGATCCCAACGATTTCGCGGTGAGGTTGCAGTAGCGCTACTTGTGTGCGTGGTTTCGGGTGGGCGGGCGAGATTCCCGCGCCGGAGCGCGGGAATGACGAGAATCGGAAGTTAGGACGCTCACTCCCTCACTTTGTGACATCTCCCTTGGACGAGGAGAGCATCGCATCTGAGTGGGTTTTCGGGACTAGTGAAGCGTCTGACAGGGTTTGCATTGCCCTGCCGATCGGGAGCGGGACCCTCTCGGCCCGCGGCAGCTCCCCCTGCGAGAGACTGATGCATAACTCAGTCTCCCGTCCCCGCCCCCGAGCGGGGACCCGCTTTGGCTTGGCCCAGCCAGCACGAATCGGTTCCGGTTGACCAGATACGAAAGACAGGCTTTGCCGCCGAGCAGCAGCCGGGGAAGGAGCGGGCCCCCGCTCGGAGGCGGGGGCGGTTGAGAGGTTACGCATCAGACTCTGCGAGAGGGAGCGGGGACATGGGAGTCGATGCCTCAGGGTGAGGAGCGCCCGGCGATAACAGAGCTGGCTAGGTTCGCTGGCCGAATTCTCGGCTGGTGTCGACGACGGCGATGGCGGCCTCTATCGTCGAGCCATGGTCCTTGAGGCTCTGCATGAACTTGATCGAGACGCTGGGCGAGATTCCCGCGCCGGAGCGCGAGAATGACGGTGGCGGTGACGGATAGCCGAGCAGACCCCGCGTGAAGCGGGGGATAGGGACTGTTGGGACAGCCCCACATTGAGGGCGCTTCCCCAAGACGGTGACGCTTCGCCGTCCGCATAGCCGAGTAACGACCGCTACGGTGGCGGCTCCGACGCGACTGCGAAGCTGTTGCACGTGACCATTTCGGCCAGCGTCTTCAGATAGACCCGATCCGCGTGCGCGCCGAAGGCCACAACATCGAGACACACGGGTGCTGTCGTACTGTTGTACTTCGCGATGGTCGCCGTGGTCGGCTTGTTGGTGGTGATGCCGTCGGTGATCAGCACGACGCGTTTGGTCGCGCTCGCCACTGAGTCGGCAACGATGTCGTCGTAGGCCTCGTTGAGCGCGTTGTCCAGATCGGTGCTGCCGGTGCCGCCGCGGAAGGAGATCGCTTCGCCGACGACGAGGGCAGCCCCAGATTGATAGCCAGCGGCGCGCCGCGAGTACGGCGAAAGCCACTGATTGAGCATTATCGTCACTGACTCGCCATCCAATTCGGCAGTGACCGTCTGCGTGAGCTCGTTCTTGCCCATGAACCGCGCTAATCCTACTCGCGCATTGCTGATCCCCCTGACCTTTTTCTGTACCTCGCTCAGGGCCAGCTGCATATGGTGAAAGCGAGTGCCGTCTGTGATGCGGCGCCCCAGACGCATCGAGAACGAGACGTCGTACAGATATAGCGTCGTCGTGTCGGCAAGGGCCTTCGCCTTCAGGATCGTATCCAGCGCTTGCGCAGTCACTGCAGGTGAGTTCGTCGTGCCGGTCGCAGGCTTTGCGACCGCACGGTGCGTGCCGCCGGTGCTTGTGGCGATCGTCATCAGATCGTCCACGTTGTCGGTGTAGTGGTTCCCGAAGTAGGTAGTATCGACAATGATGCTTGTCAGGTTTGGCGCACCGTCATCGTCCCTGGGGTCGTCCTTCTGACCATCGGTCATGAATACGATTTTCTTCGTGACGGCGCTATCCGCGTCGAGTAAGGCTTGGGCGGCAGCCAAGGCTGGCACGTAGAATGTGCCGCCTTTGTAGCCGCCGAAGGCGGTAATCGGAGTCAGGCTGTTCAGATACGTTTGGTGATCGGTGTAGCCGCTGAGGGTGGTATCCCACGGCGCACTCGCATGGTCAGTCAGGCCGAACAGTGTTGTCGGCACGGTACCGAACGCGATCAACGCCACCTTCGTGTTGGTCACGCCCGTCATATCGCGCACTGCCTTGAGCGCGGTTTGCACCTCGGGCCAGTCGCCGTCCATTGAACCGGAATCATCTACCACGTAGACGACGCTGGTACCCATCAGTTGTCGCTGCTGCTGGCTTTGGGCCTGCAACCTCGAATATTCGAAGCCGCCCGCGCTCGCCGCCTCGAACTGCGGGTGGTCGCCAACGCTCTGCTCGGTTCGCTGGATCGCGTCAACCATCGACGCGACAAACACCTCGCTCAGCGTCTGCGATTCCGGTCCGATCTCGACAGCCACAGTCGCGACCAACGCCGTGCTGAGGCTGGAGGGGTCGTAGCGCACGACCATGACCGTCGTCGCGCCGGCTGACAGGGCGTGAACGGTAGCCGTCTGCGCCACATTCCAGTTGTCGCTGGTGAAGCGCAGCACCACTCGTCGGTCGGGTTCGCCGGCGGCGGGCGGGCTGGAGGCATCGCCGAGCGTCAGCCCCGCAACGCCGCCGGAGGCTGTGATCAACGCCACGTAGACGGTCTCGCTGGGAGCGCTCGACAGTCGCACGGTGAAGGAGCTCGCGCCGCCGACCTCAGCGACAATGTTCGACGCGGAGACGTCGACGCCGGAGGAGGCGTCGGCGCTCGGCAGCGCAACGAACGCGAAGATCATCAGCGGCAGAACCAATGCCGCCAGAATCAGACGATCGCGCCGCGTCCTGCGGCTCAGCGCCTTGATGGCGGCTAATCGGGGCCGATGTCGATTGCTAGGCACAGCGTGGATGTTACCACTCTGCTCGTCGCTGCCCGAGAGGGCGATAATGACTTAGCTTCGCTGGCCGAATTCTCGTGAAGTGTCGACGACGGCGATGGCGGCGATTCCTTCTTCGGAGGACATGACTTTGACGCCCTTTGAGGATCGGCCTACCTGACGGATTTGCTGGATTTCGGTACGCAGGATCTTGCCGCCGGCGGAGATCACGACCAGTTCCTCATCGCCTCGGACGACGGCCATGCCGACGACCGGGCCGGTCTCGTCAGAGACTTTGTGGCCGATCATACCTTTGCCTCCGCGGCCCTTGGTCGGGTATTCCGTTTCGGGGGTGCGTTTGCCGAAGCCGCCGGCGGTGACCGTGAGGATTTCCGACTCCGGATCAACAGTTTGTAGGCCGATCAGGGTTGCTTGCTCGACGTTGATGCCCCGTACGCCACCGCTGGTCCTGGAGGCTTCGCGCAGGGCGTTGACGGCGAAGCGAACGGTGCGACCGTCAGTGGCCGTGACGATCACATCGTCGCCGGCGTGGGCGAAGGCCGCCTCGACCAGTTCGTCATCGTCGCGCAGGTTGAACGCGAGCAGTCCGCTGCGGCGTACTTTCTTGAAGTTAGAAAGGCGGGTCTTTTTCACTTCTCCCTGGCGCGTGCCGAGGATGATGTAGTCGTCTTCGAAGGATTCGACCGGGATGATCGTGGTGACTTGTTCATCGAGCTGGAGGTCGACCACGTTGCGGACGGGCAGGCCTCTCCATTCACGGGAGCGGGCTTCGACCTCGTGGGCCTGGAGTCCGTAGACGCGGCCTCGCGAGGTGAACATGAGCAGATGGTCGTGGGTGTCGCAGGCGACCAGTCGGTGCGGGGCTTCGACGGTGGTGGCGCCGTTCTTGCGCTCGATGCCCTTGACGCCCTTGCCGCCGCGGCGCTGCGAGCGGAAGGCGTCGACCGGCTGGCGCTTGATGTAGCCGTGCCGCGTGAGCGTGACGACCGATGACTGGTGCGGGACGAGGTCGGCGGCGGAGAAGTTGTCGACTGATTTCTCGATGATGCGGGTTTTTCGGTCCTCGCCGTAAGTCTCGACGAGTTCGTCCATGTCCTCTTCGATCAGACCGTCGATCTTCTTCTCGTCGTCCAGCAGCCCCTGGAGATACTCGATCGTTGCCGTGAGCTCGTCGTACTCCTCTTGCAGCTTGGTCCGCTCGAGTTGGGCGAGTCGTCGGAGCTGCATCTCCAGCACCGCCTGCGCTTGTCGTTGGGTCAGATCGAACGGGTCTTCTTGCAAGCGGTCGCGTGCGGCCTCGGCCGATTCTGCGGCGCGGATGGCTGCGATGATCGCGTCGATCTGGTCGATCGCTTTGAGCAGGCCTTCGACGATGTGGTGACGATCGCGCGCCTTTTCGAGTTCGTACTCAGTTCGACGGGTGATGATTGTACGGCGATGACGAATGAACTCGCGTAGCAGTTGGAACAGCGTCATTGTGCGCGGTCGGTTGTCGACCAGGGCGACGAAGTTGCCGCTGTACTGCACCTGCAACGAAGTCGATTTGTAGAGCTGGGAGAGAATCGTCTGGACATGACCGTCGCGGGTCAGCTCTACGACGAGGCGCATACCGTGGCGGTCGGATTCGTCTCGAAGGTCGCGGATGCCTTCGATCTTCTTGTCGCGAACGAGAGCAGCGATTTGCTCGATGATGCGCACCTTGTTTCCCTGGTAGGGAATCTCGGTGAAGACGATCTGGACGCGGTTGCCGGTCGTCGTCTCTTCCAGGTGCTGTTGAGCGCGAACGGTGAATCCGCCTCGACCTGTGCCGTAGAGACGGCGCAGGTCTTCTCGGTCCTCGCCGGCGAAGATGTTTCCGGAGGTGGGGAAGTCGGGGCCCTGGATGTGCTGCAGGATGTCGTCGAGGGTGGCCTGCTCGTCATGGAGGATGGTCTTGACGGCGCCGGCGAGCTCGGCGAGGTTGTGCGGCGGAATGTCGCAGGCCATGGCGACGGCGATGCCGGCCGCTCCATTGAGGAGCAGGTTGGGCGCGCGGCCGGGCAGTACGGTTGGTTCGTTGAGCGACTCGTCGAAGTTGGGCGCGAAGTCGACCGTGTCCTTGTCGAGGTCCGCCAGGAGTTCTTCGGCGATTCGCGAGAGTCTGGCTTCCGTATAACGCATCGCTGCGGGCGGATCGTTATCTATTGATCCAAAGTTACCCTGACCATCAACAAGCATGTGACGCAAGGAAAAGTCCTGCGCCATACGTACCATTGCGTCGTATACGGGTTGGTCCGAATGTGGATGATACTTACCCAGCACCTCGCCGACGATACGGGCGGACTTTCGGTGTGGTTGATTGGCCCGCATGCCGAGATCGTCCATTGCATAGAGAATGCGGCGCTGGACCGGCTTGAGGCCATCACGAGCGTCGGGCAGCGCACGAGAGACGATCACGCTCATCGCGTAATCGAGATATGAGGAGCTCATCTCCTCGACGAGAGTACGGTTGCGCTGTCCTGGGGAGGTTTGTTCAGTGACCAAGCGCTGGCTCCGGCATTCGTGCTAGGACTCCTATGTTATCACAATTCGCTCAAAGTTTCTGCCTCGATCACCAGCGTGCCAGGCTCGCGCGCGACCTCTCGCCAATCGGCTGGAATCGGGTTCGAAACTGACTCGGAATCGTCGATCGATGTCATCACTTGTCGGCGGTAGACGTTGTGCCAGACGGTCGCCCCGTCTCGCTGCATCAGCGAGTCGAACCACCATGCGTAGACCGCTCCGGGACGACGCAGTTGGGGTTGAAGCTGCAACCGCCGACCGAGTTCGTGCGAGCCGACCAGCGCATAGCGCGATCCCTCGGTCGCCGAGATGATGTTGAGCTGATCGGGCGTCAGCCATTGCAACCAGGTCAGGCATACAGCGCCGGGGCGAACGGCGAGCGTGACCGGGACGTAACCTTTTCGCGAGCGAATCGGGCAGTAGGCGACATCGAAGTCGTGGAGGATGGTGGGGACAGTCGGCACGCCCTGCAGATCGGCAGGCGTTCCGGCGAGCTTGTCCTGAAGCTGGCGCGGATAGCCATTGCTGCCTACTGCCAGCACGGGAAGTCGGCCGGTGGTGTCCGGACGGTTCCACATCGGCCAACTCTTGCCAGCGCGGTAGAGAAACGGACCGCGATTCGGTCGATTGCGGGCGTCGGGATAGAGGGCTGGCACTTCGGCCAAGCTGGGCCAGGTGCGAACGTGGGAAATCATGGCCATATCAACACGGTAGCGGCGCTGATGCTGCTATCCGGTTGCACGGGTAGGCTCACGTGCAGAGTTCGAGAGAGCGAGGGTCTGGCGATGATGCGATACCGGCGGCTGGGGCGGACAGGATTGGTGGTCTCGGAGATTGGTCTGGGCGGCGGTGGGATTGGCCATGTCTGGGGCGAGACCACGGATGAGGAGATCGGAGCAACGATTGCTCTGGCGATGCGCGAGGGGATCAACTTCTACGATGTCGCGCCGTCATACGGCAATGGAGCAGCAGAGGTCAACCTGGGCCGGGCCCTGCTGGAGGCTAAGGATCACCGTGGCGAGCAGATGTTGGTGGCGACCAAGGTGTCCTTGAGCGAGGACGATCTGGCCGATATTCCTGCGGCCGTCGAGCGAGGCATTCACGAGTCGCTGGAGCGGCTGCGTCGCGAGCGCATCGATGTCTTCCAGTTGCACAACACGATTACTCCGGAGCGAGGCATGTATCGGCGCTCGGTCAGCATCGCCGACGCGATGCTGGCGGTTGAGACGTTGCACCGTCTGCGACAGGACGGCTTGACTCGCTTCGTCGGCATTACGGGCATGGGTGACGCTGCTTCGGTCCGGCAGGTGTTGCGCAATGGTTCGCTGGACACCGTGCAGGTCTACTACAACCTGCTCAACGACTCAGCCGCTCGGCCGTTGCCCGAGGGTTCATCGCTGCACGATCACGGACAATTGCTGTCGCTGGCCTCCGAGCTGGGGATCGGCGTGATCAGCATTCGCAACCTGTCCGGCGGCGCGATTTCGGCGGCGCTGGATCGAGATGTCGACCCCGAGTCCCTGGTGGCGGTCGACCATCAGCGCGCCGCAACCTTGCGGTTCCTCGAGGCCGATGGCGTGCCATTGTCTCAATGGTCAGCACGCTTTGCCCTGGAGCAGCCGGCTGTTTCGACCGTGGTTCCGGGCGTGAAGAATGCGGCCGAACTGGCCGACCAGATAGCCGCTGTTGACCTGCCATCGATTGCGGATGCGGACCTGGCGCGACTCGACGAGCTACGAACGACGGACTTCGGCGTTCGCCAGTCGAGCGACCGTGTGTTGTAGACATCAAATGAACAAAATGGGATTAAGAAGTCTGGTTTGTCGACGAGGGGCGGGGCGGTTGTAGTCTTAGCCCCAAGTCGTGAGTGCTGAGAGTGGATGAGTGAACGAGATCCCGGACATTGTCATTCGTCGCTTGCCGCTCTACGCGCGGGAGCTTGGGCTGTTGGCTGGCGAGGGGCGGGATTTCATCTCGTCCCAGGAGTTGGGCCAGCGGTTGGGCGTCACGCCTGCGCAGATCCGCAAGGACTTGTCGTACTTTGGCCGGTTTGGCAAGCGTGGTCGCGGCTATGAAGTGCTGGGCCTGAGAGAGCGGCTGCGCAGCATCCTGGGCCTGAACGGCCGAGTCAAGGAAATGGTCCTGATCGGCGTCGGTCAGCTTGGTCGCGCGGTGCTGGGATACGGCGGATTCCGTCGTGGCGGCTTTGAGGTCGTGCGGGTGTTCGATTCCGACCCGACGCAGATTGGCCTGAACATCGACAATCACCGTGTGGACGACGTGGCGAAACTGCCTGAGTACCTGCGACGAACGCGGGTCTCGATGGGCATCGTGGCGGTTCCGGCTGACGCAGCGCCGACGGTGATCGACACGCTGGTCGATGGCGGAGTGCGTGCGATTCTGAGCTATGCGCCGGTCAGCATGAGCGTGCCGCGTGGAGTTCGGCTGCGACAGATTGATCCGGTGATGGAGCTGGAGAGCATGGCCTACTACCTCGAGGAGCCGTTCGACGGCTACGTCGAGGATCACGAAGCGGACGTGGTACCGAACTGATCGTGCGAAGAGCCTAAGCTGTCAGCGGGATGTCAGCGTCGCTCGGTAGCGCTTAGCGCGCTTTCCTGAGCCAGCAGGTTTGGCCCGACGATATCGAGATTGTCGAGTGCCTCTGCCGCCCCGAGGGCGACAGCGTCTTCGGCGTTGTCGGCGATTGTGACCGGAATCCCGACCTGCTCGGCCAGATACGTATCGATACCGTTGAGCCGCGCTGCCGCTCCGGTCAGGAGCAGGCCGCGATCAATGATGTCGGAGGTGAGTTCAGGCGGCGTGCGTTCGAGCGTGCTGCGCGTGACTTCGACGAAGGTCTCCAGGACCTGTTGGATCGAGGGGACCAGCTCGTTGGCCGTGATGGTGACGCTACGCGGCATGCCGCTGGACTGATCGCGGCCTCTGACCTCGGCGCGCACAGGATCTTCGACGGGCACGGCTGAAGCGGATGCAAACTTGAGCTCCTCAGCGGTCGGCTCGCCGATCAGCAGGCTGTGCCGTCGCTTGACGTGCTCGGCAATCACCTCGGTCACGACCTGCCCGCCGGTGCGGGCCGATTCCCAGACGACCACGCCGTACATCGAGAGCACCGCAGCCTCGGACCTTCCGGCGCCCAGGTTGCCGATCAATGCGCCGCGCGCGTCGCCCATGGGCACGCCAGCGCCAATGGCAGCCGCCAACGGATTGGCGATCAGATGCGCGGGGCGTCGCGCGCCGGCCTGTTCGGCGGCGTCGCGGACGGCTCGCTGCTCGACATTGGTGACGCCGGCTGGAGTCGCAATCATCACTTCAGGCCGGACGAGGTTGAAGCGACCGGTGACTAGCGCCATGTAGTAGCGCAGAAGCGCTTCGACGATGCGGTAGTCGTCGATCACGCCTTCGCGCATGGGATTGATCACGCTGATCGATTCAGGCGCGCGACCGATCATGTTGGCAGCGTCGGTACCGGCGGCGAGTACCGCGTTTTCAGCAGCGGAGAGTGTGACCACCGTCGGCTCGTCGATCACGATGCGACCACCACGTCCGGGGACAGCGATGCGAAGTCTGGAGGTTCCGAGATCGATGCCGAGTCGTTTGGTGAAAAACATGATCTCCGGTTGGCTCTATTGCTGTGTTAAGCGTAATCAGTTGGTCAGTGTATCGGCGCTTGGGCGCTGTTCAATATCGGCGCCCAATGCTCTGAGTTGCCCTGGGAGATCGGCATAGGCGCGATCAAGATGATCGACCCCATAGACGCGGCTCTCGCCGTCGGCGGCCAACGCTGCGACGACAAGTGCGGCGGTTGCGCGGATGTCCTTGCCGTGAACGTTCGCTGCCGAAAGTAGGGACGGGCCTGTGATCTGGGGAACTGATCTCTCGACAACGATGTTCGCCCCGAACTTGCGCAACTCGTCGAGGTGTTGGAAGCGGTCCTCGAAGACGCGCTCCTGCACGGTCGATATGCCAGTGACCTGGGTCAACAGCGCGGTCATCGGCGCCTGTAGATCTGTGGCGAAACCTGGATATGGAAGCGCCTGGACGTTGACCGCCTGGAGTTCGGCGTTCGGATCGACGGAGAGGATGAGCTGATTGCTGGTTCGCTCGACCGGGATGCCGATCTCTGCAAACTTGGCCAGCAAGGACTCCAGATGGGCTGGGTTGACACCGGTGAGGCAGACACGGCCGTCGGTAATGGCGGCTGCGATCAGCAGCGTGCCAGCCTCGATCCGGTCGGGAATCAGAGTTTGATTGAATCCCGACAGTCTGTCGACGCCGTCAATCGTGACGGTGTGCTGTCCAGCGCCTGAGATCCGAGCGCCCATCTGATTGAGCATCTCGGCCAGACAGATGACCTCGGGCTCCATCGCCGCGTTGATAATCTTCGTTCGACCACTGGCCAGCACTGCCGCGAGTAGCAGATTTTCGGTGCCCAGGACGCTGGGGTAATCCAGCACGATCGTCGTACCGTGGAGGCCGTTCGGCGCGCGTGCGACGGTCCGCTCTTTGCTCACTTCGACCTGTGCGCCCAATGCGCGAAATCCGGCGTGATGGACATCAAGTGGTCGCTGGCCGATGGGGTCGCCACCCGGCGGGCCACAGCTGCCCTGCCCGGTTCGAGCGAGCAGCGGTCCCATAATCAGGAAAGACGCGCGTAGAGCCGCGGCCAGATGGTCGGGCGGCGACCCAGCGCTAGCTCCGGATGGCCGAATTTCGACTTCGTTGTCTTCGAACCTGGACTCGATACCAAGCGTCTCGAGGATTTCGAGCAGGCGGTGTACATCTTCGATGTCTGGGACGCGGCGCAACCTCGATGGCTCATCGGAGAGCAATGCGGCGGCGAGACAGGGCAACGCGGCGTTCTTCGCGCCGTTGACGTGTATCTCGCCGTCAAGCCGGCGCTGTCCGGCGATTTTGAGATAGGGTTCGGCGTCAGCGCTCATAGAGAGACTGTAGCTGTCCCCTGGGCGTCTCACCGCGAGCGGCCGCGCCTCATCTCAGAACTGTCCGGCTTACCCGGTTGGTCGGGCCATCTCGCGACCGCCACCACCGCGACGGCGGCGATGTTCGAGCACGCGCAGTCGTTGCAGCGAGCGCGACAGGGCGGCCTGCGCACGGGCGCGGTCGGCGTCGGTGGCTTGATCAAGACGTTGGAGCGCGCGCTGACGCGCCTCTTCTGCGCGTTCGGCGTCGATTTCGGAACCATGCTCGGCGGCGTCGGCGAGGACGGTGACTTCGTCAGAGTGGACCTCGAGGAAGCCTCCGCTGACGAAATACTCTTCGACGCCGTTGCCGATCTTGACTCGCAGCTCGCCGGGCGCGAGGGAGGTGATCAGCGGCGCGTGGTTGGGCAGAATTCCGAGTTCGCCTAGCGATCCCGGAGCGACGACTTCGTCGACGTCTTCCTGGCGCAGCAGTCGGCGCTCGCCGGTGATGATTTCGAGCGTGAGCGGCATGCGCCCCCCTCTCAGTCTCCCCCTGAGGGGAGAGGCAAAGCAGCGCGTTAGGCGGCGTCCTCGGCAGAGATGGCGGCGCCCTTTTCGACCGCCTGCTCGATGGTGCCGACGTTGAAGAAGGCCTGCTCGGGCAGTGCGTCGTGGGCGCCGTCGAGGATCTCCTTGAAGCCGCGCACCGTGTCACGGACGGAGACGTACTCGCCCGAGAGACCTGTGAACTGCTCGGCGACGAAGAACGGCTGGGTCAGGTAGCGCTGGATGCGTCGCGCGCGCGCAACGGTCTGCTTGTCTTCCTCGGAGAGTTCGTCGACACCGAGGATGGCGATGATGTCCTGGAGGTCCTTGAAGCGCTGGAGCACCTGCTGGACTTGGCGGGCGACATCGTAGTGTTCCTGGCCGACGATCTTGGGGTCGAGCGCGCGGCTGAACGAGGTCAGCGGGTCGACGGCGGGGTAGAAGCCCTGCGAGGCAATGGCGCGTTCTAGCGCGACCACCGCGTCGAGGTGACCGAAGGTCGTCGCGACACCCGGGTCGGTGTAGTCGTCGGCGGGCACGTAGATGGCCTGGAACGACGTAATCGATCCCTTGTTGGTCGAGGTGATGCGCTCTTCCAGCTCGCCCATCTCTGTCGAGAGGGTGGGCTGGTAACCGACAGCGGAGGGCATGCGGCCGAGCAGCGCAGAGACTTCCTGACCAGCGAGCGTGTAGCGGTAGATGTTGTCGATGAAGAGAAGAACATCCTGGCCCTGCTCGTCGCGGAAGTGCTCGGCGAAGGTCAAGCCGGTGAGCGCGACGCGGAGTCGTACACCGGGCGGTTCGTTCATCTGACCGAAGACGAGCACGGTCTTCTCAAGCACGCCCGATTCCCGCATCTCGTGCCAGAGGTCGTTGCCTTCGCGGGAGCGTTCGCCGACACCGGCGAAGACGGAGTAACCGCCGTGCTCGGTGGCGATGTTACGAATCAGCTCCTGGATGACCACGGTCTTGCCGACGCCGGCGCCGCCATAGGCGCCAATCTTGCCACCGCGTGTGAAGGGGCAGATCAGATCAATGACCTTGATGCCGGTTTCGAGGATGGTCGTTTCCGACGCCTGCTCTTCGTAGGTTGGTGGGAGTCTGTGGATTGGTGAGCGAGCGCCGTCTGCAGGCATGTCGCCCAGGCCGTCGAGTGGCTCGCCGAGGACGTTGAAGAGTCGTCCCAGCGCCACCTCGCCGACGGGGACCGCGATCGGCTGGCCGAGGTCGGCCGCTGTGTCGCCGCGACTCATGCCGTCGGTCGAGTCCATGGCAAGGCAGCGGGCTCGGTTGTTGCCGAGGTGCTGCTGGACTTCGGTGACGACGCTGTTGCCGCTACCCATCGTGACGGTCACGCCGCTAAACAGCGAGGGCAGACTGTCGGGCGGGAACTCGACATCGACGACGGTGCCGATTACCTGGACTACTGAGCCATCAGCCATGATGTTCTCCCATCTGCGGGCTGGTTAGACCGCACCGACCAGATTGGCCGGATGTTCGGTCGTCCGGTCGGACAACCAAGTGAGTTTGAATTGGGTCAAATCGTCGACTTCCCAGTCGGCGGTGAGATTGAGATCGTTGGTCAGTTCGCTGCGGACCAGGACAACTCGCATCCCGGCGGCAGCAGCGGACTCGACGCCGGCAGGGGCGTCCTCGACGGCGATGCACTCGGCCGGGTCGAAGCCTAGCTTCTCGGCTGCCTTGAGGTAGATCTCGGGTGAAGGCTTGCCCTGCGACACCTCATCGCCGGCGGTCGTTTGCTCGAAGAACTCACGCAGGCCGGCTCCGGTCAGCGCGGCCTCGACCCACTCTCGATGGGACGAACTGGCGACGGCGATTGGAACGCCTGCGTTGGTTAGTTGCTGCGCCAGCTCGCGCACGCCACGAATCAGAGGAGCTCCGGCCTGGTATTGGATCAGCACGTCGGCGTTGTAGCGGGTCTCGAATGCTTCGAACGGCATCGCAATTGGATAGCGCTCGCAGAGGTCGTCCCAGGTGCTGGTCAGCGTCGTGCCGAGGTAACGGAAGTAGTCATCGAGCGGGAAATCGACGCCTTGCTCGGCGAGGATCTGTCGAACGGCCTCGTAATGCAGCGGCTCGGAGTCCAGCAGCACACCGTCCATGTCGAAGATGACTGCTGACGGCATGAGCTAACCCTTGAGCGCCTCGACGCCGCCGGTGATGTCGAGCAGTTCGGATGTGATCTGCTCCTGGCGGGCCTTGTTGTAGACGAGTGTGAGGTCGGAGATCATGTCGTTGGCCGCGTCGGTGGCGTTGCGCATGGCGACCATGCGTGCCGACTGCTCGGAAGCGGCAGCTTCGAGGACGGCCTGGTAAATCAACAGGTCGACGTAGCGCGGCAACAGATCGGCGAGCACTTCCTGGGGGGACGGTTCGAAGATGTACTGGCTCTCACCGGAGCCATCGTCGTCAGCGCTGGCAGGCGCCTCGACTGGCAGGATCGGCACGGTCACCGGAACCTGGGTGACGGTGTTGATAAAGGATGCGTAGACCAACAAGACCTGGTCAACGCGGCCCTCGGTGTAGTCGTCGATGGCAATGCGTGAGATCGGCTGGGTCTCGGCCAGACCGGGATAGTCGCCCAGCTCCTGGAAGCTGGCTCGGAAGTTGATACCGAAGCGCTGGAAGTAGTCGCCGCCCTTGCGACCAACGGGAATCATCGAGAGTTCACCCGAGCCGCCGGCTTCGGGTCCCAGCACGATTTCGCCCGTGTGGCGCTCGAGGTTGGCGATCAGGCCGCCGCAGAGTCCGCGGTCGGGGGTGATCAGGATGACGGTCGTTTCGTTGATCTCTCGGCGTTCGAGCAGCGGATGCGAGGAGTCGGGATCGCCGGCGACCGAGGAAAGGTGTCCGAGTACAGACTGCATCTTCTCGGCGTAGGGTCGGGCCTGAAGTGCGCGGTCCTGGGCGCGGCGCATCTTGGACGCCGCCACGAGCTGGATCGCGTTGGTGATTTTGGCCGTGTTCTCGACCGAGCGGATACGCCGTCGGATTTCGCGGGTGTTGGCCATCGACCCCTACTGCTCTCTGTTGCTCTAGGTTGTCGGTTCAGAGTTGTCGGTTCAGACTCGACCGATTGACCTAGAAGGGAACGGTGTCCTTGAATGTTTGCAGGGCTGATGTCAGCGCCGACTCGTCATCGTCGGACAGTTGACCAGAATCGTTGATGGTGCTGAGTAGGTCACGGTGCGACGTGTTGAGGAATTCGCTGGCTCCATTGGCGAAGTCGTTGACCTTGTTCACCGGCACGTCGTCGAGCACGCCTGAGTTGGCGGCGTAGAGCAATGCGACTTGGGTCGACATGGCGAGCGGCTGCTGCTCGGGCTGGACGAGGAGTGCGGAAAGCCGCTGGCCTCGTTCGAGCTGGCGGCGAGTCGCGGCGTCGAGGTCGGAGGTACCGAACTGGGCAAAGGCCTGCAGCTCGCGGAACTGCGCCATGTCAATCCGGAGCTGACCGGCGACCGAGCGCATCGCGCGCTTCTGGGCGGAGCCTCCCACTCGCGAAACCGAGATGCCGGCGTTCACCGCCGGTCGCTGACCGGAGTTGAACAAGTCGGCCTCGAGGAAAATCTGGCCGTCGGTAATCGAAATCACGTTCGTCGGGATGTAGGCGGAGACATCGCCGGCCTGCGTCTCGATGATCGGGAGGGCAGTGATTGAACCGCCGCCGTTCTCGTCGGAGAGCTTCGCAGCGCGCTCGAGCAGGCGCGAGTGTAGGTAGAAGACATCGCCCGGGTAGGCCTCGCGGCCAGGAGGCCGACGGAGCAGGAGAGAGATTTGTCGGTAAGCCCAGGCGTGCTTGGAGAGGTCGTCGTAGATGATCAGGGCATCCTGGCCGCGCTCCATGAAGTACTCGGCCATTGCGACGCCCGAGTACGGAGCGAGGTACTGCTGCGCCGCCGCCTCGGCCGACGCGGCGTTGACCACGATCGTGTGGCCCATCGCGTCGTGCTCTTCGAGCGTCGCGACGACGTTGGTCACCTTCGCTTGCTTCTGGCCAATGGCGACGTAGATGCAGATCAGGTCCTGACCCTTTTGGTTGATGATGGTGTCGATGGCGATCGAGGACTTGCCGGTCTGGCGGTCGCCGATGATCAGCTCGCGCTGTCCGCGGCCGATCGGAATCTGTGAATCGATAGCGAGGATGCCGGTCTGGACGGGCGTGTCAACTGAAGCGCGGGTGACCACGTTGGGTGCGATGCGCTCGACGGCGCGGGTTTCGGTGGCGCCGATCGGGCCTTTGCCGTCGATTGGCTCGCCAAGCGCGTTGACGACGCGGCCGATGAGCTGCTCGCCGACGGGGACCTCGGCGACGGTTCCGGTGGAGCGAACTTCGTCGCCCTCTTCAATCACGCGGTAGTCGCCCATGATGACGGCGCCGACGATTTCTTCTTCGAGGTTCAGCGCCATACCCATAACTGGGTCGGACCCATCCTTGGGGCGGAACTCGAGCAGCTCGCCCGAGAGTGCGCCGGCGAGGCCGTAGACACGGGCGATACCATCGCCTGCTTCGACGACCGTGCCGACCTCAGCCGAGACGACCTGGCTCTCGAAGCCTTCGATCTGCTGCCGAATCAGTGCAGCGACTTCTTCTGGTCGGACAGCCATGATGCTGACTCCTTCGGTGTGCTTTGCCCTGCGCTTAGCCCTGTGCCAGGGATCGGCGCATGGTGGATAGCCGCGTACGGACGGATCCGTCAATGATGCGGTCGCCGATTTTGACGACCGCGCCGCCAATGATCGTGTTGTCGACTGTTTCGCTGAGCGAGACGGTCTCGGCGTTGGTGTATCGCCGGACCGCTTCTTCAACGGCGGCGCGCGCCTCATCGGACAGGGGCACCGCAGTGGTGACTGTGGCTTCGGCGACGCCGCGCACGCTGTTCAGGCGCTCGCGGAAGGCCTCAATCACTTGCGGCGCGAGGTTGGCGCGTCGCTTGCGCACGAGCAGTTTGGCGAAACTGCCGGCAGCAGTCTGCAGATCGGGCAGCGCATTGTCGAGGATCTGCTCCTTCTCGGCCTGCGGGACGCGGGTCGAGACGAGGAACCCATAGACAGTTGGCTCGGCGAAGAGCTCGGCGATGTCGTCGAGATCGGCCAACCAGCGGTCGTGTGAGGCCGTGTCGTGGGCGATGCCAAAGACAGCGTCCGCATATCGTCGTGCGGCAGGGTCGCTCAGCGCCACGATTCGCTCCGCTTCACTGTCGTTACTGTCTTCGCAGACTTGTCCTGCATGTCCTGCTAGTTCTGCTGACTGCTGGACGATTCGGCCAGCACATCAGAGATAAGTCGCTGGTGATCGTCGGCGTCGAGCGATTGTCCAATGACGCGCTCGGCGGCGGTGATCGCCATTCCGGCGAACTCGTTGCGCAGTTGCTGCACGGCCTGGTCGCGTTCCTGCTCGATCTCCGAGCGGGCGCGCTCGATCAGTTGCTCGGCCTGGGCGACGGCGTTTTCACGCGCCTCCGCCTCAATTCGCTGACCGAGTTCCTGGGCCTGAGCGACGAGGCGCTGAGCCTCGTCACGACCCTGCTGGATTTCGGCGCGAGCTTCAGCTCGTGCTTCTTCCGCTGCTTCCTGAGCGCGCTCGGAAGCGGTCAAGCCCTCTTCGATCCGCTTGCGTCGCTCATCGAGGACGCGGCCGAGCGGCTTGTAGAGCAGGACGAACAGCAACGCGAACAGGATGCCGAAACTGATGAAATGTGTGATCAGTCCGGCCAGGTTAAGGCCTAGTGCGTCCATACCATCCTGCCAATCAGTCTGTTCAGTTTGCCATCTCCGTCAGCGGGTCGTTCGGTGCGCCCGGTTGGGCGTTGCGCAGCGACCCGCTGCTCGGTCCGGCGTCTTCCACCGCAACTGGCCAGCCGCAACTGGTGAGCGGAGGCTAGAAGACGAATCCGACCATGACGGCGACGACCAACGAGTAAATCGCGATGGCCTCGGTGAACGCGATACCGAGGATCATGTTGGTCTGGATCACGGGAGCGGCGTCTGGGTTGCGGCCGAGCGCTTCGAGAGCGCGGCCGGCCAACATGCCGATGCCGAGCGCCGGTCCGATGGCGCCAAGGCCCATGGCCAGCGCGGCCCCGACATACTTCATCCCGTCGTCGCCGATCTGCAGAATCAGGTCGAGCATTCCGTGTCCTCTCCGAGCGGTCGTCTGTGACCGCGCTGCACGCTGTGTTGCAAAAGGCGGAGTCCCAACCGGGCGCCGCCGCTGTGCCACTGTGGCCTAGTGTTCTGCCGCCTCGTCGTGGTGCTCGTCATGGTCGCCGACCGCAGTCGAGGCGAAGACAAGCGTCAACATGGCGAAGACAAACGCCTGGATGAAGCCGACGAACACTTCGAGACCGAAGAAGACCGTCGGCACCACAAAGGCGACCAGGAACATTGAGATAAAGAGCACCACCTCGCCGGCAAAGATGTTGCCGAAGAGACGGAAGGTGAACGAGATGATCCGTCCGACCTCGGAGACGATCTCGAGGATGCCGACGAAGACGCCCATCGGACCCTTGACGATCGCGTGCGAGCCGACGCCGATGTACTTGCCGAAGTTGGCTCCGGCGCCGACGCCGCGGATGCCGAAGTACTGCACGGCGAGGAATGACCAGAGCGCGAGCGCCAGGGGCAGGTTCACGTCGGAGGCCAGGGCTCGGAAGATCGGGAAGATGTGGCCGACGGTCTCGTCCTCGAAGCCCTTCTCTTCCAGTCGCAGGAAGAAGCCGATGTGGGCGGTGTTGACGGTCGTCGGGGCGATCATCGGTTCGTGATCGCCAATCTGCTGCTCACATTCGATCAAGCAGATTTGCGCGGCCGTGCCGTCGGCTCCAGGCTCGATCACAATCGGCTCGGCGAAGGCGTCGTAGGAGAAATCGCGGGGCTCGTCGAACAGCGTGCGCGGCGGGATGATCTTGAAGCCGTCGCGGTTCATGATCGGCCCGGTTGCTCGGGCGAGCTCTGAGTCGGCGACCGTCAAGGGCAGGTTGTAGAAGACCGCGTCGTGGACATACTTCTCGGCCACGCCAGCGTCGTACAGGCGTGCCTCAACCTCATGCACGAGGTCTGCGCCGTCGAGGTCGGCGGGCAGCGGATTGGTCGCGAACTCGCTGCGCACCGCAACCTCGGTCTCGCTCAGGCGATGCTCGCGGATTTCGCGGATGATCTCGTCTGCATGGTCGTGGACTTCAGCGAAAGTCTCGCCATCGTGCGGGGCGAAATGGATCGGATCGAAATACGCGTGCGTGAAGGCGTTGTTGATCGCATCAACGTTGGCGGCGGTCAGGGGGCGCGCGTCAGCGGATCCTTCACAGACAACCTTTTCGTGACCGTCCACATCCTTGCGCTTCGAGCCCTCACCTTGCAGTTCGCAGACGACCTCGGCGACATCCAACTCGATGTAGTGCAGATAGTGCTCACGGTAGTTCTCGACCGGGCCGATGACGTTGTTCCAGGGGAACAGCGCGAACCAATTTCCGATCAGCAGGAAGATGAAAATGGTGAAGACGAAGGGGAAGAACTTCTTGCCGTTGCGCTCTCCGCCGACTTGCTGGGCGATGTTGAGGAAGGCCTCGTAGATCGCTTCGACCAGATTCTGGAAGCCAGACGGGACCAGCGCCGCCTCAACGTCGCGAGTCCGCCGCCAGACGACGAATGCGGCGATGGAGAGCAGCGCGATCACAACCCAAGCAGACAGGATGGTGTTGGTCAACTGCATGAACCCAAGGTCGGCGATCGGCTCGGCGGCGAGAACGATCACCGGTGCCGGAGCGCGGACGAGGAAGAAGCCCAAGGCGGCGAACGCGAGGACGGCGATGACGATCAGGCGTGTTCGGCTCACCCGCGCTCCTCCTCATCCTGTTCGTCGTCCACCGGCGCGTCGTCTGTAGATGCGCGCCGTTGTTCGTCTCGTCGTTGTTTCGCCTGCGCGGCGAACATGTCTTGCAACATTCGGTACCCACCCCAGCCGGCCGATGCCAGTCCCAGTGCGAGCCCGATCAGGGTAAGGGCAAATCCCGTACCCAACTCATCGTCCAACAGGACTCCGCCGACAACGCCGAACACGATGCACGTGGCGACGTACCAGCCGATGCCCATGAGCTGCATGGCCGGTGGCCACTGACTCATGGGGATTCCCCCTGCTGGAGCAATGCGAAGATTATCACAAAGTTCACTTGCGACAAGATTCTGTAAGAACTCCGCACAGTGTTTTCCGGGCGAGGCCGCGATTTGTGTCGCGGATTACTCCATGCATTCCTGGTCACTTCCGTCATTCCTGCAACTGTCATGGAGCCAGGCGCTGGCTTACCAAGGAGTCTCAGCAGCTGACATTCCCAGTACCCCGCTTCACGGAGACCTTTGGAAAACTCCCGAATCCCCTCTCCCCCCCTTGCGGGGGGAGATGTCACGGAGTGACAGAGGGGGGGTCGGCGGATAATGACCAGAAACGGCTCCTGAACAGCGGACCCCCCTCTGCCTTCGGCATCTCCCCCGCAAGGGGGGGGGAAGGGAAGTGTCTCGCGGTGCGCACCGAAGCTGGCCCCTCCAGCGACATACCCGCGGCAAGCACGAGTATGTCGAAACAAGCAGATCTACTCGAAGTCATCCATGTCGAGGGACTCAATGAAGTCGCGGAAGGCGGACATCTTTTCGAGTTCTTCCGGCTTGACCGGTTCGGGACGGCCTTCCTCGTCACCTGCTACGAGCCCTTCGTCGTCGAGCAGCACGCCGGCCTGGTCAATGACGGAATCTTCGACGAAGATCGGTGCCTCAGCGCGGACCGCGAGCGCGATGGCGTCGGACGGACGAGTGTCGATCTCGACCTGCTCGTTGTTCACATCGAGGAACAGGCGCGCGAAATAGGTGTCGTTGCGGACTTCGGTGACGACGACCTTGGTCACGCTGGCGCCGAGTTCCTTCATCACGTTGGTCATCAGGTCATGAGTCATCGGGCGCTGGACGGATACATTCTGTAGCCGGATCGCGATGGCGTCGGCCTCGGCAGCGCCGATGTAGATGGTCAGGTAACGGTCGGCGTCCTTCTCCTTGAGCACCACAACGCGGTTGTAGTTCATCAGCGAGACGCGAAGCGCTTCAATCGTGACTTCTTTCATGTCGCGTGCCCTCCCCGATACGTCCTACAGCGTCTGCCGTGTCAGATTAGCGTAGGCCGCGCGCTGAGGAATTGAGTTGTCGCCGTAACAACGATGCGCCCCATTGTCGAACTCGCAGTTGTCGAGCTAGGAATCACTGTGGCGCTAGAGGCGGCGGTGGGTGCGTCGGACCTCGGCGGCCCAGCCAGAGCGATCCGAGCGTCACCAGGAAGAGCCCGCCGCCCAGGACGAACAGTCCCTGGCGGACGCCGGCAGCATCGGAGATCCCTCCGACCAACAACAGCGCCAACATCGAGACGGCGTTGGCGACCATGATCTGCGCCGAGAAGAGGCGACCACGCATCTCCGGCGGCGAGCGCTCCTGTAGCAGGGTCTGCGCTGGCGCATTGACCATCGCGTAGGCGACGCCGAGCGGGAAGGCGAGGATCAGAGTCGCGAGCAGCAGCCAGTCTTGCGAGGTATCGCCACTGCGCAGGAAGTCGAGCACACCAAACATGGTCACGATGACCGTGATCACGGCCAGACCGATCGAGGCCATGATCGTGATGCCGATGCGATGTCCGTATCGGGGCACGACGATGAGCGCCAGCAACGCGCCGGCGCCCGTGGGCCAGAAGACGAAGACCGCGTCTTCCTCGGGCCGGCCGAGGACATCGTGGACGAACTGCGGGACCAGCACGGCGAACATGAAGAGCAGCATGACGCCGGAGATCAGTTGAATCAGCGCGACGGCCGTCAGCCGGTCCTGCCAGACCATGTTGGCGGCGGAGCGTATGTCGTGCATCGTGGTCGCAAGCGCAGCGCGAATCTGACCGACATCATCGGCGACTCGGTGCGCGACCTTGTGCAGCGGACTCAGCGGCGGCAGCATCGCCAGCAGGAACGCTGAAGCGAACAATGCACCCGCGCTCACGATGTAGGAGATATCGAAGCGGAGCACCTTGAGCATGATCGGCGCGAGCATGACCAGCCCGATCAGTTGCATCGACATCGCCGTGAACTGGAACGCCGAATTGGCTGAGAGCAGTTGCTCTCGGGCGACAAAGCGCGGCAACGCAGCCGCTCCGGCAGGAATCGCAAATTGGCCGGCAGCCGCAGTCCCGAACGCGACGGCATAGACCGCGCCGACGGAAACGTTGTCGGCGATCAGCAAGAGCGCGGTCAGTCCGGAGCGGATCACCACGGCGATGATCAGCACTCGACGTTTGTCCATGCGATCGAGCAGCACTCCCGCTCCGGCGCCCATCAGCACGGGCGGAGCGGCGAGGCAGATCACGAGCAGCGTCGCCGCGAAGGGCGACCCTGTCTGTTCGAGGACCCAGATCAGCAGCACGAACTGCAGGGCCGAGTTGATGATCAGTTGGATGCCGGTCGCCGACCAGAGCGCGAGGAATGGTCGGTTGCGGAAGAGATTGCCGACGGGCGGTGCGGGAGGCGTCGCCGCGTCAGAATCGGCGTCGCTGGTCACGACGGCCTGGGTGCGGCTTTCGCCGCGTTGGCTGCCTCACGCAGGTCGGATGCTGCCTGCCTGATCTCATCTGCGCCGCCGGCGTAGATCACGGAGCGAGACGCCGAGACCAACAGGCCGCGGCCATCGGCGTCGACACCCGCAGACACTGATGCCTCCAGGTCCCCGCCCTGCGCGCCGATGCCCGGCAGCAGGATCGGCATCTCGGGGCAGCGGGCGCGAACCTGGGCCAGCTCATCGGGCCAGGTTGCGCCGACGACCAGTCCCAGGTTGCGATGATGCTGCTCGGACCAGACACGTGCTCGCTCGGCGACAGTCATGTAGAGCGGCTCGCCGCTCGCCATGCCCAGCGACTGCAGATCGGCCGCTCCGGGATTCGAGGTTCGGCAGAGGGCAAATGCGCCACGGTCGGGACGATTGAGGAACGGCGCGACGGCGTCGCCGCCAAGGTACGGATTGATCGTCAGTGCGTCGGCGCCGAACCAGTCGAACGCGGTCGCAGCGTAGGCCTCGGCGGTGTTGCCGATGTCGTTGCGCTTGGCATCGAGGATGACAAAGGCGTTCGGCGCAATCTGGCGGACCATGGCAATCGTGTCCTTGAGCGCCTGCCAGCCGACATTGCCGGCGGCCTCATAGAACGCCGACTGCGGCTTGTAGGCGCACACGAGGTCGGCCGTCGCCTCGATCACTCCAGTGTTGAAGGCGAGGATCTCATCTGCTGAGGTGCGCGCCGGTTGTGGATCGAGCCCGACGCAAACGAGCGAGTCGGAAGCGTCCATGGCTGCTGCGAGATGTTGCGCGAACGGCGCCCGTGACCGTGTATGTGACATGCCGCAATCGTATCTCCCAGCAGGCCTCGTCGTAGGCTGTGGAAGTGTCAAAACGAGAATCCCCAGAGGTCCAGGTCTACTTCCAACCGCCCTCGGCGTCGGTGCTCCAGGGGACGTCGGTGATCGTCCTGGACATCTTCCGCGCGACCACAGTGCATGCTGCGCTGTTTGCCGGCGGGGCCACGGCCGTGTATCCGGTTGCGGACTTCACAGCCGGCGTCAACCTGCGCGACGGCTTCCCGGGCAGTCGCTTGATCGGTGAGATCGGTGCGTTACCGCCACCGGAGGCCGACTTCGGCAACTCACCAACCGAGTTTGATTCAATGGACGTTAGCAGCTGGACGGTCGTGCATGTCACCAGCAACGGTACGCGCACGTTAGTCGGGTCGATGGAGGCCGACCTGGTGCTGTCGGGCTGCCTGCGCAACATGTCGGCGTCGTTGGATTATGTTCTGCAACAGGGAACGGCACAGATAGCCCTCGTTTGTAGTGGAGACCACGGAGGCACCGCGCCGTCGGTCGAGGATTCGTTTGCCGCTGGCGCCTACGTCAACAGGCTTCAGAGGCTGCTGCCCAACGTCGTGCTGCGCGGCGGTGCGAGGCTGGCGCTCAAGCTGTACCAGTCCTACGGCCGCGCTCCCAGCCGTGCCTTTGCCGATTCACCGCATGGTGATCATCTGCAGCGACTAGGATTCCAGGCCGACTTCGCCTACGCGGGCAAGATCGACGCAGACTCGACAGTCATTGCATTGACGACAGACGGCTCAGGACGGCCCGTCCTTGAGCGCGTCCCAGCTTTGCTGCATTGAGTTCAGCTCGGCCCGGCTGGGCTGGCGTCCGCCGTAGCGAAAGTCGCTGAACGCCGACGAGATCCGTCTGGGAGTCGGGCTGTGGTACTGGCGCTCGAGCGCCTCGGAAAACTGCAATGGCGTGCGGTGGATGGCTCGGATCTGACCCTTGGTCTCGGCGTGCTGGAGCACGTCGAAATAGAGTTCGGCGATAGGCGCGTCGGCGACGTGGGTCTCACCACCGCGCTGGAATCGGGAGCGTAGGCCACGCAAGCCCGAGAGCAGGTCGCCCATCACGTCAGCCTCGGACCACAGGGACTCCCGGACCTCTTCCACTCGGGCTTCCCGGTTAGCGAAACGTCGGAACAGATAGAAGGCAAGCAGCGCGAAGACGAGGACCGCGCCGATCGCGCCAAAGACACGTGCCAAGACAATGCCGGGCGTTGGATCGGGCTCGGCCTGTTCCTCGCCGTCGACATCCAGGGGCCTACCGACACCCTCACCGAGCTGCTCAAACACTTCCTGGTTCGGCTGGCCAATCACTTCTTTGAGCTGCTCGAACACCCAGAACAGCGGCCAGAAGATGTAGGAGATCGCGGTGATGATCGCACGCAGTACGACGCCGAGCACACTCAGTACCGGCTCAACCGCTCCGGAGCCCGCGATCAGGCCGACGACTCCCGTCACCAGCAACAAGAAGATCACAACGCCGAACACCAACGCAATCAGCGTCGCGGCAATTGATGCTCCCGTTTGAGCGGCGCCTAGTCCCTGGACCTGGTCAGTGTTGGCCGCGTTCTTCAGTGCGACCGCGAGCAGGCAAACGACAACCCAGACGACGGCCAGCCCCCGGACGTGCGACTCGACACCGGCGTTGTCCGCCAATGGAAACGAGATGGCGATCAGGATCAGTCCAAAGACGGCATAGTTGGCGAACGGACGCTCGACCAGGTCGCTGCTGCCCAGTGAGACGCCGCGAAACCAGATCGGGATCAGCATCAAGGCGGCGAAGAGTTGGTCGATTTCGCCGGGGATGAACGTGCCATCATCGAGCATGACCTGTTCTCGCCAGACCGGACTCGACGGCCGACCCAACTCCAGGACCCAGGACATGTTCCAGATGCGCGCGGTCTCGGACAGGTCGATCGAGCCGATGACTTGCAGGGCGATCAGGGTGAGTCCCAAACCCAACCAGAAGCGCTTCTTCATCGAAAACTCGGGATTGCCCAGCCAGCGTGAGACCAGGAACCCGAGCACGACAGTCCCGCCGACCGCCCATACCGACAGCGTTTCTCCGGCGTCGTAGGCGATCAGACGCGGAATCAACTTTGCGAGCAGGACGAGCAGGATGATCTCGGACAGCAGCAGCGCGGCCGTGTAGGCGTGCTCGGTTCTGCGTCCGGCGGTCAACGCGCCAAGGGTCGTCGCTGCTGCGCTCATAACGATCGATCCGGTCGCGACCAGGGGCTGTCGGTTCTCGAAGCAGTTGTTGCAGGCTCAGGAGCAGCGGAAGGAGCTACCGCCGACATCGCCACAGGCTGGGCCGCATCTTCCGTCCCGTTTGGAGATTCGTCGACTCCGACAAACTTCGGCAGGTCGGCGTCTTCTGTCGGCTCGGCCGGTCGCTGGCCGGCGTACAGGCGATCCGTGCGCGCCCATGGTCCTGACTCACCGACCCGCTCGAAGTGCAGACCATCGAGCGCGGAACGAATGTCGTAGACCGGCGACTCGGCGAATGTGGACGGCGGATCATCGATTCCGACGTAGATCAACGCAATCTGGGTGCCGTGTCGCTTGAGCCGATGTAGCGACGACTCAAGCGCCGGCGTCAACACGGCGGTGACGAGCGCCAGCGTCGAGCCGTACCCCAGACGCTCTTCGCTGAGCATGTGCTCGATTCGCACGAGAGTGAACACATCGGCCATCGACAGCGCTTCGAGAATGTGCGTCATCTGTCCTGGCGCGCGCGACGGCGGGACGCGAATGGCGGTGTCATGTCCCGGCCAGGTGCAGTTGGCAAGCAGTCCAACGGGGACGCGATCCTGGGCGAAGTCGTTGGCCATTGAGGCCGCAACCGAGACGGCCCGCTCGAAGATGTCGCCAAAGAATCCTTGCCAGGCGTGCGGCAGTGTTGAAACGTTCAGCGCGACGATCGCGACGAGGTCGCTTGACGGGTCATAGACGCGGGATTGCAACGCTTGCCGACGTGCGGTGGCTTTCCAGTCGACTTTCTTCATCGGATCGCCGGGCCGGTAATCGCGGATTGTTTGCAGGCGGGTTGGGTCCTCAAACAGCCGTTGGCCACCGCGACGTTCCCCCTGCGGTCGCAACTGCGGCAGACCGAGCCGGTCAAGCGCGATGACTTCTGGATACACCCACAGCGTGTGCTCAGCCTCGTCGGTGCGCTCGCGCCGATAGACCCCGAAGAGGTCGCCCGACTTGAGATCTATCCGAGCCAGTTGGAAATGGCCACGGGTCAGGAGCGGGATGTCAAACGACCAGGTCAACCGCTCGTACCAACGCATCGAGGTCGAGCGCACCACCACACCCTCGTTGGGCGCGGACTCGTGCAGTTTGCTGAACGGCTGGGTGGACGGTTCGAGAATCTCGGGCAGATTGATCCGCACCTGGAGCGCAGTCAGGGGAATGATCTTGAGATTTTCCAGTTTCAGTGTGAGTCCCAGCGTCTCACCGACAAATGCGTGGGTCTGCGAGATTTCGACTTGGGATTCCAGCCGATTGAGGGCGTAGCGGGTCCAGGTCCAGGCGGCCCAACCGGCGACCAGGACGGTCGCGGCGACGAGCGAAATGATGATTTCGCCAGCAGACACGCCGATGACCACCACCAACACGGCGGCCGCCGGCCAGATGGCGCGAATGAAGCGGTTGTCGTGCCGGAACCCCCACTCGCCGGAGACAATCTTCTTCTCCCGTTCGTCACGGCGAGATTCGGCCTCGAACTCGGTCAACATGCCGCCACCGCCCATGCCGCCCATGCCGCCCATCATCGACATGGCGAACCTCCTCGAACTCCCGAAATGAGTTAGTTGCCGGCGGCCGCGGCTTCAATCGGCACTGGAACGCGGCTCAGCATCTGTTCGAGCAGCGATTCCGGCGTCGACGAGCGCAAGCGAGCGTCGGCGGAGAGCATCAATCGGTGAGGCAGGACGACGCGCGCCATTTCCTGCACATCATCGGGCAGCACGAAGTCGCGGCCGCGAATGGCGGCCAAGGCGCGGGTCGTGCGCAAGAGCGCTAGCGACGCTCGCGGGGACGCGCCGAGTTCGAACGCCTTCTCCTGTCGGGAGGCCTGCACGATCTCGACGATGTAGCCGCGCACGGTCTCGCTGACTCGAACGTCCTCCACCGTCTTGACCATCTGCCGCAGTTGCTCGGATTCGACTACCGGGTTCAGTTCCTCCAGTGGCTGCGCGCGTTCGAAGCGTTGCAGAATGGCGTCCTCTTCGGCGGCGTCGGGATAGCCCATGCGCAGTCGCAGGAGGAAACGGTCGAGCTGCGCCTCGGGCAGCGGGAACGTGCCTTCGAGTTCAACTGGATTTTGCGTCGCGATCACGAGGAACGGACGCGGCATGGCCATCGTCTCTCCCTCAACGGTGAGCTGACGCTCTTCCATCGCTTCGAGCAGCGCCGCCTGGGTTCTGGGCGAGGCGCGGTTGATCTCGTCGGCGAGCACGAGCTGAGCGAGCAGCGGTCCGGCGCGGAACTCAAACTCGCCGGACTTCTGGTTGTAGATGTTGACCCCAGTCACATCTGAAGGGAGCAGGTCGGGTGTGAATTGGATCCGGCGAAATGAGCAGCCGATCGAGCGGGCGAAGGACTTGGCCAGCATCGTCTTGCCCAGTCCGGGCACGTCGTCGAGCAGAATGTGGCCTTCGGAGAGAATGGCGGCGAGCGTGTAGTCCAAGACCTGCTCACGACCGACGATCACGCGGCCCACATTCTCGCGTACGCGGGCGGCCACTTCCGCGACATCAGCGAGGGTGGGCGGCAGCATGGTTGTAGTCATTCGGCAAGGCTATCAGCAGGTCTGGCGCCGACTCCGACAGGGCTGCGAGTAGCATCTGACCGACGCAGACACAGCGAGGAGCATGCGACATGCGGGCGGAAATCATCAGCATCGGCACCGAAATCCTGATGGGCGAGATTCTTGATACCAACGCTCGCTTCATGGCGCAGCGTTTGCCGGCGATGGGCATCGATCTCTACTACATGCACCAAATCGGCGACAACAAGGAACGGCTGGTTGATCTGATCAAGACCGCCAAGGATCGCTCGGATGTTGTGCTGCTCACCGGCGGTCTGGGTCCAACCGAAGACGACGTGACGCGAGACGCAATCGCGGAATCCGTCGGCGAGGAAGCACACGTCGTGCCCGAGCTGGAAGCCCACCTGCGCAACTTCTTCGAGCGTCGAGGCGGGCGCATGCCTGAGCAGAACGTGAAGCAGGCGACGATCATTCCTTCTGGAGAGTCCGTGCCGAATCCACGTGGTACCGCGCCTGGCTGGTGGGTCGACAAAGACGGCGCGATCATCGTCGCGATGCCCGGTCCGCCGGCCGAGATGACCGGCATGTGGGAGAACGATGTCGCTCCCCGCCTCCTGGAGCGATCGGACGGCGGCGTGCTGATCTCCAGGACGCTCAAGACCACTGGTCTGGGCGAGTCGATGCTGGACGAGCTGCTCGGCGACCTGCGACATCAGCCCGATCCCACGGTCGGCGTCTACCACAAGGCCGATGGCGTGCATGTCCGTCTGGCCTCGAAAGCGGTGTACGAAGACATCGCTCGCGACCGGATCGCACCGGTCGAGCAGCAGATCCGCTCGATGCTCGGGGACGCGATCTGGGGCGTCGACGAGGACACGTTCCAGGAGGCGGTCGGTGGATTGCTCAAAGAACGTGGCATGACGATTGCCGTGATGGAGTCCTGCACTGGGGGGCTGTTGGCCAGCACGATCACCGACGTACCCGGGGCCAGCAGTTACTTCCGCGGCGGCCTGGTCTCGTACACGGCCGAGGCGAAGATTCAGTACGGCGTGGACGCCGGAACCATTGAAGAACATGGCGTCGTCTCGAACGAGACCGCTGCCGCCATGGCCGGTGCGGTGCGGCGACAGTTCGACGCGGACATTGGCGTCGGCATCACCGGCGTCGCGGGCCCGGAGCCGCACGGCGGTCAGCCGGTCGGAGCGGTCTGCCTCGCCGTCGAGACGCCGGTCGAGAGTTACGCCACGGGCTACACCTTCGCCCAAACCAGAGCTGCCATCAAAGCGAGGGCCGTGACATCAGCGCTAACGCTGATTCGTCGCGCGGCACTCGGCGAGTTGATGTCCGGATCCTCAGGCGTGTACCGGCGGTTGTAAGAATGCCTCAACCCGACTCTGGTTCTGCTGGCGACACCCAGCCACCGCTTGATATTGCCGCGTGGCATCTTCAGATGCTCTTGATGTCGGTGGGTAGTTTCGACGGCAAAATCATGTTTCTCACGGCTCTCAACGTCGCGGGAATGAGCGCGATGATTGGTATCTTGATCGCCGCTGAGCCAACTACCTGGCTAGTCGGTTTGGGGTTCGTAGTTTCAAGCATTTGCGTTGCACTTGGTCTTGGGGCGCTGTGGTCGGCGAATCTGCAGCAGTTCCCGAGCCCTGACCAACTACTGAGCACCGCTCGCGAGGTAGGAAACCAACCACAGGAACTGGTCCGGCGACACTTCGCATCGATTCGCGATGCAACTGATGTTGCTGATGCTCAGCTGCAGTTTCGAATTCGCACCATGCGAACGCTGCTAGTGAGCACGCCACTCGCGCTGATTGTCATCATCGCGGCAGCGCTCACGTCAGTCTCATAGGGACCGGGCGCTCTAGAAGTAGACTCTGCCCGGCTTCGGGTGCGGACCCCGCTTCGCTGAGCTCTCCGCCCACTTACGTTCCATCTTGCTGGTCGGTCTGCCGACCCACCACCAGAGGATGACTTCTACCGCGTTTTTCAACCACGTCTTCATCTGCGCCTCCTCTGGTCAGATTACCCGACTCAGACCAACTGAATCGTCGTAAGCCCATTGACTTCGACCTCCTGCGCCTCGCCCCGTACGACGAGCGCGTCGATGTGACCCGTCACCTCGGCCATTGCTTGCCAGATGCGGCGGTCGGGCAACCGTTTGAACATCGTCGACAACAGTGCGTAGGGCGTCATTGGACCTTCAGCCAGAATCTCCCTGAGTTGACCCTGGCGCTTTCGATGATGACGCCGAACATTCTCAATCTCCGATGCCACTTCGTCTGATGGCTCGCGGTGTCCGGGATAGAGATAGCCGACATCAAGCTGCTCAACACGATCGAGCGATTCTGCGAACGCTGGCAGGCTGCGGAAGCGTTCGGGCGGCTCGACCGATATATCGAAATGCCAGCCGGGATTGGAGTTGAGCCCGGGAATCACCTGATCGCCGCTGAACAGCGCGCCGGTGTCGGGCTCGAAGAACACGCAGTTACCCGGCGTGTGACCCGGCGCCGAGATCAGCACGACCCGGCGATCACCAAGGCGGATCTCAGCGCCGTCCGACAACGGCTGGTCGGCTCGAAACGGCGTACCTCGAATCAGACCCGGCCAGCGTTCGCGACGCACACCTCCGCCTGTGTTGTCGCCGGAACGATACGCCTGGCGCATCTGCTCGCGCGCCTCGATGAAACCGCTGATCCGCTCCTCCGGCACTCCGACGCGACGCATGTAGTCGAATACGAACTGCGTTTGATAGCCGATGATGTTGCGTCCATGCAGGAACGACTGCGACTCCAGCTCCGAGGCGACGACCGGTACTCCCGCTGCCTGCCAGCGATGTGCCAGACCACAATGATCGATGTGCGCATGGGTAATAGCGACGTACTTGACGTCGGCCATGCTCAGGCCGGCGGCGTCCAACTGCGCAGCGAGCGTCTCCCACGCTCCGTCGTAGTCGGGTCCGGCATCGATCAGGATGACGCCGTCCGATGTCGGTAAGGCATACGCCCAGTTATCGCCCAGCGCGATCGGTAGGACGCCGTGCTCGGTGATTATGGAGCCTGACACGCGGCTAAGCCTGCGGCTGTTCAGGCTGCCGCGGTTCGTCTTCCTCCGGCTCGTCGCTTCGAGTCGTTGACTCCAGGCCTGGGATGTTCTTGATACTGCCAACGATGTCTATGCCGGTCAGCGATTCGATCACTTCGGGGACCTGGGCCACGGTGCGGGTCACGTCTTGAGTGAGCTTGCTGATGCCGCCACCGCCGTCGCCGCCCCCGCCGAACATGACGATCCGGTCGGTGCGGGCGAGCGGCTGAGCGACAGCCTCGGCGACTGCGGGCAGGGTTTCTAGCACCTGTTGGATCACCGCTGCCTCGCCGTATTCCTTCCATGCAGCCGCTTTGAGTTGCATCGCGGCTGCTTCCGCGGCGCCCGTCGCTTCGATCGCCGCCGCTTCTGCCTCACCGGTCAGCCGAATCACATCGGCCTGCGCCTCGCCCTGCCGACGTGTGGATTCCGCCTCACCGGTCGCCTGAGCAACGACGGAGTTGCGGTCACCCTCTGCAATCGTTTCCAGGCGGTAGCGTTCGGCTTCGGCAGGCTTGCGGATGGTCGCCTCAAGCTCGCGTTCTCGCCGTTGGATTTCCTGTTGTTGCAGCTCGATCTGCTTGGCGCGCTCGACGATCTCGATCTCGACCTCTTCGCGCCGGATCTCCTGCATTGTCTTGGCGCGCTGAAGTTCATCGGCGAGTTCTGCCTCTGCCTGTCGCGCGTTGACCTCCTGGTCGTAAGCGGCCTTTTGGACGTTGAAGCTTCGCTCGGATTCGGCGATCTTCGTCTCTGCCTCGTACGTCGCCGCCTGCTGCGCGCGTTTGGCCTCGGCGGATCGGATGCCGGCATCTCGTTCGGCTTCCGCCTGACCGATGGTTGCGTCGCGTCGGACTTCAGCGGTACGACGGACGCCCAGCGCGTCGAGATAGCCACCGTGGTCCTTGATGTCGCGGATCGTGAACGAGACGATCTCCATGCCCATGCCCGCGAGGTCGGGCGACGCCACGGTTCTCACCTGAGAAGCAAACTTTTCGCGGTCGCTGTAGATCTCCTCGACCGTCAGCGTGCCGAGAATGGCGCGCTGATGACCTTCGAGCGTCTGCAACGGGACGTCCATCACTTCGATCTCGGTCTTGCCCAGGAACTGTTGGGCGGCGGTCCGGATCGCCTCTTCCGAGCGGGCCACCTTGACCTGCGCCACGCCATCGACCGAAACGGCCACACCTTCGCCGGTGTAGACATTTTCGGTCTTGACGTGAAGTGTCATCACACTCAACGGCAGACGCTGAGATCGATGAAAGATTGGAACGACGATCGTGCGTCCGCCCACGACGACCTTTGGCTCTTCGCCCCCACCGGAGCGGATCAGCGCTTCGTTGGGTCCGACAGTTTGAATGACTCCCATATCAGTGATTCCTTCGCTTTCTAATCATGTGTGCCAGCGAGACATGCGCCAGGCGATCACGCCAGACGCCGCGGGCCAGCTGCTGCGTAGCATTGTCAGGCTCAACAACCTTGAGCACTCCGCCGGCGTAGACGCCGGTGACCACCACCGATGCTCCCTCGGGAAGATCATCGCCTTCGGTCATCGCCGTCCACTGTTCGCCATTGACGACAATCTCGCCGCTTGGGTTGAGGATATCGACGACGGTTCCTACCTGGGTAATCAGCCGCCGTTCCTGGCTGGGAATGAATGCTTCGGCCTTTCCACCGCCGCGACCCAGGACCCAGAACATGCCGATTACCGACACCGTAACCGCCCCAAAGACCGCCAGGACCCAGCGCGAGATTTCGAGCGGATCATCGAGCGCCGTTGGCTCGGGAAAGATCTCTCCGAACAGCAGGAATCCCGCGAAAATCCAACAGATCACCGCTCCTAGTCCGGCCCAACCGAAACCATCGAGCTGCGATTCCAGCAACAGGAGCAGGATTCCGGCGACGAGGAGGAGGACGCCCGTGAAGTTGACGGGCAGCAATCCAATTCCGGCGAACCCGAGCACCAATCCAAGTACGCCGAGCACGCCCGGTCCGAAGTTGCCGGGGTCGCGGATCTCGAAGATCACCCCGTAGGTGCCCAGCAAGATCAGGGCGTAAGTCACATTGGGATTGGTCAGGATGTCGAGGAATCGCTCGACCAATGACCGGCCCACTTCATCGACGCGAGCGCCCGCCGTGTGCAAATCCGTTGGACCGTCGGTGGTGAGGACTGTGACGCCGTCGACTTTGTTTAGCAAGGAGTCCAAATCGGAAGCGACGTAGTCAATCACATTGAGCGCGAGCGCTTCATCGGCGGTATACGCCTTGGCCTCCAGGACGGTGCGCTCGATGGCGTCGTAGTCGCGGCCGCGCAGACTGGCGATGCTGCGAATCAACGCTGTGATGTCCTCGTCGACCTTCTTTCGCAGCGTGGGCGGCAGGTCCTCTCCAGTGCCAGTGACCGGCGCAGCAGCGCCGATGTTGGTCGCCGGCGCCATCGCGGCGACATGCGTGGCAATTGTGACAATCGTTCCCGCCGAAGCAGCCTGCGCGCCGGACGGCCAGACGTAGGCAATCGTCGGCACCGGCGTGTTCAGCAACTGTTCGGCCAGGTTGCGCATCGACGAGATGTAGCCGCCCGGCGTGTCAATCCGGATAATCACTGCGTCCGCGTCGCGCGATTCGGCCTGGTCCAGCACCCGCTTCAGATAACGCTCTGTGATTGGCTCTATCGCGCCGTCAATGTCCATCACCAGCACAAGCGGCGGCTCGTCCTGTTGCCCCAGCGCGTCGCTTGGCAGCGCAAGCGCGACAACAGACAGCAGCAGGACAGCCCAGAGCCAGCGCATGTTGAGCCGTCCGCCTCGCTAGCCGGTCTCGGCGCGGATGCCGTCGTGCAAGGCGCCGAGTTGCTCGATCATGGCGTCGATCGAGCGGGCGCCTGCGACGAATACGCCGGTGACGTTGACAGCGGCCCATCCGAAGCCGGCCTCTTGCGCGGCCGCAGCGGTTGCCGCTACGTCGCCGGCGCGGGCCCAATAGTCGCGTGTCGAGGGATCGCCCGCGCGTGGAGGTGTGGCGAGCTGGCACTGGAAGCCGAGCGCGTCGGGGTCGCGTCCTGCCTTCTCCGCTTCTTGCTTCACGGCGCCAATTGCGCTCACGGCTGCGTCCCCCAGGAGTCCAGAAGCCATCCAGCCGTCGCCGACCCGACCGGCGCGGCGCAAGGCGGCCTTCGATCCTCCACCGATCCAGACGGGGATGTCTCCGCCTTCGGTCGTCTGGAGCGGTTTGGGCTCCATTGCCATCGATTTGGAGACGAAGTAGTCGCCCTCGAAATCGATCGAATCATCGGTCCAACATGCCTTCATCAGGTCAATCGCCTCATCCATCGCGGCGCCGCGACTGCCGAAGTCCATGCCCAACGCTTCGT
Organism: Dehalococcoidia bacterium; assembly: GCA_965232875.1. Taxonomy (GTDB): domain Bacteria; phylum Chloroflexota; class Dehalococcoidia; order Bin125; family Bin125; genus Bin125. Next base: position 2,387,101 of record OZ247431.1, read on the forward strand.
ATTCCGACTCCTGCCAGCCCACGCCGACACCAACCCGGACGCGCCCGCCTGAGAGTGTGTCGAGCGTGCTGAACTGCTTGGCCGTCAGCACAGGCTGTCGTTGAGGCAGCACCAGGACCTCGGTACCCAGTCCAACCCGCTCCGTCACTGCGGCGATGTAGCCCAGCGTGACCAGCGCTTCAAGAATCGGCATGTTGGCCGGATATGGACCGGATTCGCGGTCGGGGTGTGGATGGCCCATCACGACGTGGTCGAAGATGTCGATTTCGTCGTAGCCAATGTCTTCAATCGCTTTGGCCAGCCGCGTGATCTCGGCCGGACCGTTTCGGTGGACGACGGATGGGAATTCGACGGTCAGTTTCATTTGAACAGCTTCCGCAGTTCTTCTTCAAGTGTGGATCGAAAACCGGACGCGATCGGTGTGCGCCCGGCGATTATGCTAACCGTGACATCACGTCATCCAGAGCAACAATCCAGAGCATCGGAGAACGCCATGGCAGAAATCACGATTAATGCAAACGGACCGATCCTGATCTCGACAGAGGGTCTGTCGCTGAAGGCCAACGACGGTTCGACGATCCCCAATCCCAAGGGCTCGATGGCAGCCCTCTGCCGCTGCGGCCAGTCGGACATGAAGCCATTCTGCGACGGCTCGCACAAGGCCTGCGGCTTCGAGCACGATCCGTCGACCGCATAGGCTCACGCTTAGCAACTCAGGTCGGCTGCCCTCCCGGAGCTTGCCGTTGTCGATGATCATCGACTCCCCTGCGCCGGGGAGTCGTTACTCGATCCCGTCCTTCTGGTCGGCGGTACCGGCGAGATTGCCGCGGCAATGTGGGAACAATGTGGGAGTGGTCAGCGAGGGATCTGATGGGCATCAAGATCTACGGCCTGCAACTCGGCGTCTTCCCGCTCCCGATGGCGGCACTGTTCGATCCGTCGACCGGGCGAGAAGCAGAGCGTGTTGACGGTGACATGATCGATGGCATGTACCAGTGTCCGGCGCTTTCATACGTGATCGACCATCCCGACGCGGGGCTGATCCTGTTCGAGAGCGGCGTCGCGGCCAACTGGTCAGAGGAGTGGCTGGCCGAGTGGCTGCAGATGGTCAACCTCGACCGCGTCACGCCTGATGTCTGCTTGGAAGCCGTGCTGAAGGAGCGGGGACTCGCGCCGGAGGATTTCTCGCATGTGATCCAGGGACACCTCCACGCCGACCACGCGGGCGGCTTGCGTCTGTTCGAGGACGCCGGATCCACGATCGTGGTGCACGAGGATGAATGGCGTCACGTAGTTTCGAATGTGACCGAAGCACATGACTTCTTCGTCCGCGCCGACTGGAATTTCGTCTCGCGCGCGCCACAGATGTTGATGTACGGCGACCAGGAAATCGCCAAAGACCTGTGGTGCATTTCATTGCCGGGCCATACCCCCGGATCGATGGGCGTGCTGACGAGTCTCGACCAGACCGGATGGGTCTTTCTCACATCCGATGCGATGTACTTCCACGACACGCTGGGTCCGCCGCCGGCCTCATCGGCGATCAACATGGATCACGAAGCCTGGGACCGCTCGATTGAGAAGATCGCCGCCATCGCCGCCGACCGCGACGCATTCCTGCTACCCGGCCACGACACAATAGGCGCCCAGTTTGTCGACGGTGTCCGTGGTGCGAAGCGGATCGAGTACGCGCCTGGGTCGGTGTATGAGTAGGCAAGTCACATCTGTTGCGGTGGTCCGCTTGTAGGGGCGACCCTTGTGGTCGCCCGCTGCCGTCGTGACTCTTCAACCCCTCTATTGCCCGCGGCTCTCTTCACTCTCTTCAATAGCGACGGGCGGCCACAAGGGCCGCCCCTACGAAGCCACTCGGTCTATCCTCCCCACTGAATGCATAACAACCACAGGAGCCCATCAATGAAGAACATGCGCATCGGCGTCCACATTGCCTTGCAGAACATCCAGATGATGAGCGCGCCGTCACTGATCGACGGCATTGTCGCCGCCGACCGTGCGGGCCTCGACACCGCCTGGCTGACTGTCGGCGGTCCAGCTCCGGACCCGTTTGCCGTGTTCGTAGGCGCGGCGCTATCGGGAGCGGAGCGGATCGACTTTGGCACATCAATCGTGCCGACGTATCCTCGCCACCCAATCTCGATGGTGCAGGGCGCGGCGAGCGTTGACCAGATCGCGCCGGGCCGGGTGATTCTGGGGCTCGGCCCATCGCATAAGCCTGCGATCGAGGGCACCTGGGGCATTCCCTTCAAGAAGCCGCTCTCGCACCTGCGCGAGTACGTCACGATCTGCCGAGCGCTGCTGGAGAACGGCGAAGTCAATCATCAAGGCGAACTCATCACCGCGCGAGCCCAGCTGCCCGGCGGTCCAACACAGGTCACGACGATGATCTCTGCGCTGCGCGAGAAGGCCTGGTCAATGTCGGGCGAAATCACAGCCGGAGGCATCTCCTGGATGTCGCCGCTGCCCTACATCCGCGATGTCGCATTGCCGGCGCAACAGGCCGGAGCCGACCTCGCAGGACGCGACCGGCCGCAAATGGTCGTCCACACGCCGATCATCCTCTCCGAAGACCAGGAAGCCATCCGAGCCGCCGCCAAGCGGCAGTTCGGCTTCTATCAGCGACTGCCCTACTACTCGCAGATGCTGCAGGACGCCGGCTACGACGAAGCGTCCGGCACCGACTTCACCGATCGCATGGCCGATGCGCTGATCATCTCAGGCTCCGAATCCGAAGTCGGCGACAAGGTCCGAGCCATGCACGACGACTACGGCGTCGACGAGATGCTGGCCGCCATCGTGGTACTCGTCGACGACGCAGAGTCGCACATCGAGCGGACGCGAGCCTTCCTCGGAGAACTGGCCCAGGCGGACTAGGGCCTGTTCAGATGGATGCTGAGAACCCATGCATGGCGCACCCGGATTCCCCGCTCCCCCTTGCAGAGACCGATGCATAACCTCTCAACCGCCCCCGCCTCCGAGCGGGGGCCTGCTCCTTCCCCGGCTTGTTACCGGCGGTCATGCTTGTCGCTTGTATCTGGTCAACCGGGACCTATCCGAGCAGCCTGGGCTATGCCAAAGCGGGTCCCCGCTCGGGGGCGGGGACGGGAAACTGACTTATGCATCATTCTCTTGCAGGAGGAGCTGCCGAAAGCCTGCCCCGCACTTGATGCGGGGGCTGAGGGGGTCCCGCTCCCTATCGACAATGCCCTAAACCACCCATACGGCTGTTCGCTTCCCCATGTGAACAGACCCTAGCTTGGCTCGGCAGTCTTCTGTGGAGCTGTGATATCCGCGATTAGCCCTGGCGATGGAGTCTGAGCGGCCCCATTAACCGGGTTGGCTTCATCTCGTGTCGCCCACCAGGTCCGGAACAGCAGTAGAGAAGCAACCAATAGCACGACGCCGGCGCCGACGACCAGGCTTCGTCCCTGACCCCAACTGCCGAACATGATACTCAGGAACGCAAACCCTACGTTACTCACTGCACTGCCGATAGCCAGTAAGGCAGCGATTCGCCCAAAGTAACCGAACGGTGTGTGGCTCATGGCGATCGCACTGGCCCCAAGCCCTGCCGCCACGCTGGCTGCGCCAAAGGGCATCATGAGGGCCAATAGTGGCCAAAACGTATCGGCGGCAGCGATCGACACGCACAGAATCGCCGCAACACCGCTGCATAGAAGCAGTGTCGGCCAGCCGCGCCTCCCGCTGATCACAAACGCCAACCCGAAGGTGGCAACGACTCCTGCTCCGCCGCGAGCAAGCAGCAGCCAGCCTAGTTCCAGCCCGTCCGCAAGATCGAGGTAAGCGAACAACGCGACGCTCGATGAGAAGACAGCCAGACACCCGCCCACGACGATTGCATGCAGCCAGAGCGCTCGCAATCGCCTGGCGCGGCTCAGCAGACCAAAAGCTTCGCGGAAGCCCCCAGGGAATCGCCCGGTTCCTACGTTTCGTGGAAATCTCTGAGTCAGCAACCCTGCGATGACGAACAATAATGCTACGTAGACAAAAGCAATCTCATACGGTGCATCCCACAGTGTTTTGCTGAACACCAATATACTGAGCGGCAGGCCTAGCAAAGCGGCAATCACCGCTGACCACGAGAGCATGACAATCGACTTGGCGAGCAGAGCGCGAGGCATCAGCTCTGCCACGAGTCCCCAGACGAGGGGAGTCGTCAGCCCGTACAGGACACTTACAACAACGAATGTCACGTATAGCAGCGGGATCGTAGCGATGCCGGTCAAGGAGACAATGCCGGCAACAACTGAACATGCCGCCATCGAGAAGTAACACAGCCTGATAGCAGCCCTCTTGGGATATCGATCGCCCAGGCGCAAGCTCAGCACGATGCCGGCAAGAAAGCCAAGACTTCCGCTCAGGCTGAGGGACGCCAGCGAGTCGCTGGCGATGTCCAGATCAACGATCGCGATGGTCGGAACGGACCAGAGTGCGCTTACCGCCGCCCCAGCAAGCCCACTGACAAACCACGCGATCCAGAACCCGGGAATCTGGAATGGACCAGGTTCGCTCGGTGGAATCGCCGCCGGATCAGACCACGAAACGGAAGGCTCTAACGTTTCGCTCACCGCGGCTTCTGGCCTTCCATCAGGACGACGGGCGCGAGGCGCGCCGCGAAGAGTGGGCTGACCGCCGGGCTGGGCGCCGTCCTCGGCTCGTGCTCGGCCAGTTCCGATGCCGGCGGTTGTTCGGCGGCGATTGAGGCTGCAGCGGTGCCGGGTTCCGGCGGGATGTGGCGCGTCCTGAACCTGGAGACCGCCATCAGGCCCGTGCCAACCACGACAACCAGGCCGACGACGTAGAGCGTCTCGCGACCGCCGATGCTGTCGGCGACGATGCCCCAGACCGGCGCCAGAATGCCCTGTACGCCGAACGCCATGAACACCCAGCTAATCACCCGGCCGAAGTAGTCGGCCCGGGTGTTCGACATCAGGATGGTCTGATTGAGCAGCATCACGGCCGAACGTCCGCCCCCTGCAACGGCTGAGACAATCAGCAGGATCGCGTAGCCGGGCGCCGCGGCGGTGAGCCAGATGCCGCCCGCCAACGCGATTGCCGAGATGAAGAGCAAGGGCCAGGCGAACCGTCCGCCCACGAGGCCGGCCAGGGCGAGGTTGATCGGGATTGAGGTTGCGCCCCAGATCAACGCCACGACGGTCGCTTCCTGCTCCGATCGTCCGAATTCTTGGTTGAGCAGTCCGGGAATCAGCGTTTGTAGGGCAAATCCGGTGACCACGATCAGGATGAAGAAGAGCCAGAGACTGCGTAGTTGCGGCCGGCTGACGATATAGCGCAGACCGGCGGCCATCTCGGTGAATACGGCCTTGCGCTGGTCTATGGGCGTGGCTGCCCCTGATCCACGGATCATCAAGGTCAATGGCAGCACCACGACGAACAGCGCAGCCACCAACAAGTAAAGAACACCGGAGTTCAAGCCCATTGAGAGGACCAGGATCGAGGCCATCATCGGTCCCAGCAGCGCGGCCACGTTGATCGACATGTTTTGCAGCGCGACCGCATTGGGGAGCAGTCTTGGCGGGACCAGCTCGACTACCCATGACTGACGAGCCGGACCCATCAACGAGAAGGTCGCGCCCATCAGGAATGTGGACGCGAACAGCATCGGGATCGTGATCATGTCGGTCACGATCAGAATGCCGGTCACGACGATGATCCCGCAGGGAATGATCTGACTACCGAGTACCAGCGGTTTCTTCGCATAGCGGTCGGCGATCACACCGCCGAACGGGCCGAAGAGGAGCTGTGAAACCATCCCGGCCTGCGCGATACCCGATGCGGCGTACGAGCCGGTGATCTCGTAGGCGACGATCGGCACCAGGATGAACGTAGTCATGAACGCGGTCGTGGCCAGCAACGACCCCGACCAGAGCAGTCGAAACTCGCGCTCGGCCAATGAGGCGAAGGTGGCCTGGAAACGATTCATTAGCCTCAGGCTAATCGCCGCTGGGGATCGCGGGACGTGGCTTCTGTCCCTCCATCAGCACAATCGGCGCCACCTGCGCAGCGAACAGCGGACTGAAGGCAGGGCTCGGAGCGGCGACGGCCGGTTCCGGCTCCGGCGGTGTCTCTGCGGCAACGGCGGCGGCCGGGGTTCCAGCCTCCAATGGCAGCTTGCGGGTTCTGACCCAGCCCAGGAACATCAGACCGGTTCCGACGACGACGATCAGTCCGACCAATAGCAAGGTCTCGCGGCCGCCGATGATATCGGCGATCACGCCCCAACCGGGAGCGATGATCGACTGCAACCCGAATGCCATGAGCACGTATGCCATCACGCGGCCGAAGTACTCGGGTTTGGTGTTGGACATCATGATCGACTGGTTGACCAGCATCACGCCGGATCGTCCCGCGCCGGCGACAGCGCTGAGGATCAGGATCAGCGCGTAGGTCGGCGCCCAGGCGAGCATCCAGAGGCCAACGGCCATCAGGATCGCGGTGCCCAGCAGCAGCGGCCAGGCGAATCGTCCCGAGACCAGTCCCGCCAGCGGAATGTTGATCGCCAGGGCGGCAATGCCGAAGATCGAGTTGATGATCACCGCGTCGTTGGAGGAGCGATTGAATTCCTGATCGAGGATGCCCGGCATCAGCGTCTGGATCGCGAACCCACAGATCACGACCATCAGCCAGAACAGCCAGAGAATCCGCAGCCGCGGGTTCCGCCTGAGGTACTGAAAGCCCTCGCCCAACTCGCGTCGAGGCGAGCGGCGCACCACGACCTTGGGCATCGTCTTGGGCAGGATGTGGTTGATCGGCACGACGATGATGAACAGCAGCGATACGCCGAGGTAGACCTCGCCCGGTCCGATGGCCAACAGGGTGATCACAATCGCGGCCATCGTCGGGCCCAGCACCTGGGCGATGTTGATCCCCATCTGTTGCAGAGCGACAGCGTTGGGCACGAGGCGTTCGGGGACCAGCTCGGCGACCCAGGACTGTCGTGCCGGACCGGTCAATGCGAATGCCGCTCCGCTGAGCAGCGTGGAAGCGAACAACAACGGGATGGTGATCAGATCCGTCGCGATCAGCGCACCGGTGCCAGCGATCACAAACAGGGTCGAATACTGCCCAAACAAGACGATCGGTTTCTTGGGGAAGCGGTCGGCGACCACCCCTCCGAGCGGGGTCAGGAAAAACATCCCGACCCCATTGCCCATCGCGGCGAACCCGGATGCGGCGTATGAACCGGTGAGCTGATAGGCGACGATCGGCACGAGCACAAACGTCGTCATGAAAGCCGTCGTCGCCAGTGTCGATGCGATCCATTGACGGCGGAAATCGCGGACAGCGAGAGCGGCGAAGGTGGTGCTCATCTTGCTCATTGGTCGAACCTAGGCGCCGCTCGATGTGGTCGCCCTGTGCGGCTTCTGGCTACCTGATCGCACGATCGGAGCGAGTTGCGCCACAAAGACTGGATGGGGACTGCGCTGTGGACTGGGCTGCGGACGTTCCGCAGTGACGCCGTTGGCGGGTGTGGGCTCGGATACGGGTCCTGCCGCCGCGAGCGCGGCCGGGGTTCCCGGTTCGAGCGGCATCCGTCGAGTACGCAGCCAGCCCAGCAACAACATCGCAGTGGCGCTCAGCACGATCAGGCCGACGATGACCAACGTCTCACGATCGCCAATGGCGTCGGCGGACACACCCCAGATCGGCGCGAGCAGCGACTGCGCGGCAAAACCGAGCACAACGAACGACATCACCCGTCCGAAGTACTCAGGCCTCGAGTTCGACATGATCAGCGCCTGGTTGACCAGCATCACCCCTGTGGTCGCCAGACCAACCAGGATCGCGACCAACATCAACGCAAGGAACGTCGGCGTCAACGCGCCGAGGACGAAGACCATCGCCGTCATCGCGCCGAAGCCGATCAGCAACTGCCAGGCCAGGCGTCCCGAGATCATCCGTGCCAGCGGCACATTGGCGACCAACGCGACCACGCCCACGACCAGGTACAGCAGGAACGTGTCGCTGGCGGGCACCCCGAAGTTGCGCTCGATGAATCCCGGCAGCAGCGTCTGAGACGCAAAACGACAGATCGAGATCACCATCCAGAAGGCCCACAGCATGCGCAGTCGCGGGCTCGACCACATGTAGCGGAATCCGGAGCCCAGCTCTCGAACCACGCTGCGTCGCGCCGTCGCGCTGACGGCGGCAGCATTGGGCAGCATCGTGGTCAGCGGCAGAGCGACCAGGAGACAGCCCGCGATCAGGAAGTAAATCTGTCCAGAGCCAAACGCGAACGCAATCAACAGCACCGAGCCGAGCATCGGCCCGAGCACCAGGGCGAGATTCTGCGACACCTGCATCAGCCCGACGCCGCTGCCCATCAGCGGCCGGGGAATCAATTCGCCCATCCAGGCCTGGCGCGCCGGACCCATGAGCGCAAAGCCAACGCCCATCAGCAAGCTCGAGAGGAACAGCATCCACAACGTGATCACATCGGTCACGACGAGCACGCCGGTGCCCAGCATCAGCACCGCAGGAATGATCTGTCCCAGCAGGACGAGCGGCTTCTTCGCATACCGGTCGGCAATCACGCCGCCGATCGGTCCCAGCACCAGCATCGAGAACCCACTGCCCATCAGCGCTAGCCCGGACGCGGTGTATGAGCCCGTGATCTCGTAGGCCACGATCGGCACCAGCAAGAAGCTGGTCATGAAGGCTGTCGTCGAGAACAGCGTGCCGCCCCACAGCAACTGGAAGTTGCGCGCCGCGAATGCCGCAAAGGGCCCACGCATCAGTCACCGCCTCCAGCCATCTGGATCGTACCTGCGATCGCATCCTCGCCGCGCGGCTTCTGGCCCTCCATCAGCACGACCGGCGCCACCTGGGCAGTGAAGGCCGGAACCGGCTGCCGACGCAGCGGCGGTCCCGAGCTTCGCGCGGGCGCAAGTCCAGTCTCGGCCGCGGCCGTACCGTACTCAAGCGGCAGATGTCGCGTGCGCAACCAGGCGACCACCATGAACGCTGTGATCGCGAGCGCGATCACTCCAATCACAACGAATGTCTGACGTCCGCCCAACGCATCCGCGATCCCACCCCAGACGCCGGCCATGATCGACTGCGCCCCGTACCCCAGCGTGATAAACGACATCACGCGACCAAAGTATTCAGGCCTCGAGTGCGCCATCATCAGCGACATCGTGACCAGCATCACGCCGGACGTGCTAGCTCCGTTGAGGACGCTCATCACCAGCATGCCCTCGAAGCTTGGCGCGACCGCGAACAGGAAGAAAGAGACGGCCGAACCGAATCCCGTGATCAGCAGCAGCGGCCAGCCCCATCGTCCACCGACGAGTCCGGCGAGTGGAATATTGAAGAAGAACGACGCAGCCCCAAAGATCAGGTAGACGTTGAACGCATCGGTCGAAGGACGGTCAAACTCGCGCTCGACAAATCCAGGTACCAGCGTGTTGAACGCGAAGCCGCAGACGACCATCACCATCCAGAAGACCCAGAGCACACGCAGGCGTGGAGTCTTGAGCAGGTAGGCGAAGCCCAGCTTCATCTCCGCGAGCACACGCGGCGGTTCACCCTCGCGTCGCGTGGGTTTGGTCTTCGGCAGCATCGTCGTCAGCGGAATGACGATCAGGAAGAAGCTCGCGACGATCAGGTAGAGGTAGCCGGTACTGAAGGCGAACGCCGCCAACAACACCGAGACCAGCATCGGCCCGAAGACGCGGGCCATGTTCTGCGACATCTGCTGCAGGGCGACGCCGTTGGCCAGCAATCGCCGAGGCACCAGTTCTCCCAACCAGGCCTGTCGCGCCGGTCCCATCAGCGCGAACCCGAAGCCCATCAGCAGGGTCGAGAGGAACAGCATCCAGACCGTGATCACGTCGGTCACGATCAGGAATCCGGTGATCACGATCAGCAACGTCGGGAAGATCTGCCCGATCAGCACCAACGGTTTCTTCGCATACCGATCGGCAATCACCCCGCCGAACGGTCCCAGGAAGAACATCGACAGGCCCGACCCCATCAGCGCAATCCCGGAAGCGGTGTACGACCCGGTGATCTCGTAGGCCACGACCGGCACCAACAGAAACGTCGTCATGAACGCCGTGGTCGAGAGCAGCGACCCGGTCCAGAGCAATCGATAGTTGCGGTGCCCGAACGACTCAAACGTCCGGCCCACGCGACCAGCCTGCCGACTCATGACCGCGCCTTCTGAGGGTCCATCAGCGCGACGGGCGCGAGCTGTGCGGCAAACGCCGGTTGCTCTGATTCGACGCCATTCGTGGAACCAGAGGCCGTCGGTCGTTGCACCGATACCCCTAATCGGCGGCCCATACTGGCAGCGGCCGTACCGGCTTCAAGCGGCAGGTTCCGAGTCCGCAGCCAACCGACCAACATGAAGACCGTCGCCCCCGCCGCGATCACGCCGATCAGCGCCATCGTCTCCGGACCACCGATCGCATCGGCGATCCCGCCCCAAACAGGACCGAACAACGCCTGGAAACCGAACGCCATCATCGCGAACGACATCACCCTGCCGAAATAGGCGGGTTTGGTGTTGCCCATCATCAACGATTGGTTGACCAGCATCGTGCCCGATCGTCCGGCGCCGATGAATGCGCCCAGGATCAGGAACATGCCGTAGCTCGGCGCGAGCGCCACGAGCCAGAATCCGACGGCCATCACGACTCCCATGATCAACAACAATGGCCAGGCCCAGCGGCCTGAAACGGCACTGGCCAGCATGATGTTGATCACCAGGGAAGAGATACCAAAGATCAGGAATGTCGGACCGACATCGGTCGGCGCGCGACCAAACTCCTGGGCCAGGACGCCGGGCAACAGCGTCTGAAAGCCCCAGCCGCAGGCCACGATCAGGAGGAAGTAGAACCAGAGGATGCGCAGCCGCGGATTGCTGCGTAGGTAACGGAAGCCTTCGGCCAATTCAACTCGCATGGCGCGGCGTTGGTCGACCGGTGTGGCTGGCCCTTCAGTGCGGATCGACGCCGTCATCGGCACGACGATCGCGAAGAACGAGGCGACGAGCAGGAAGAGAATGCCGGTATTCGCGCCCTCGAGCGTCATGAACAGCCCGAACAGGGCGATCAGCGTCGGTCCCAGTACCTGGCCGGTGTTCATCGACATCTGTTGCAGCGCCACGGCGTTGGCCAGCAGCCGTCGCGGCACGATGAAGCCAGTCCACGCCTGGCGCGCCGGACCCATCAACGAAAATCCTGCGCCCATCACCAGCGTCGCCACGACGAGCAGCGGGATGGAGATCAGATCAGTAACGATCAACGTGCCCAGCGCGCCGAGCAGGACGCCGGGCATCGCCTGCCCGACGACGACGAGCGGCTTCTTGCGATAGCGGTCGGCGATCACCCCACCGATCGGTCCCAGCAGGGTCTGCGAGATGCCCGAACCCAGCATCGCGATCCCGGCCGCCGTATAGCTGCCGGTCAGCTCATATGCGACAGAAGGAATCAGTGAGAACGACGTCATGAACGCCGTCACGGAAAGCAGCGAGCCGCCCCACATGTAGCGGAAGTCGCGCACGACGAACGCCGCGAACGTTTGTCTGAACTGTCTCATGCCCCAATATTCATCTGGCGCTCGTATGGCGCTGCAGTCGCACCCGCGCTTCCACTCCAACCAGGGCACAGGCTAGGTCGGAAAAACACTTCGCGCTACGCGAAATAACTCTCCTGACCCGTAACCCTCAGTCACCCACGACGCACATCGCCAGCCCCGCAGCCTGCCGCTCCCTTCCAATCCCCTCTCCCAGACGGAGAGCCCTCACCGACCCTCCCCAACCCCGCTACGATAAGAACATAGATACTGCATAAACCCAAAGGACACCCCATGCCCAACCCCTACCATCTCCGAGCCAGGATCGACCGACTCTGGCGACGCTCCGCCGAACACAACCCCGGCTACCTCCGCGTCAAAGCCCTCAACACCATCGTCCGGGAACTCTTCGCCCCCAACCCCCGAGCCCGACTCAACCACCACCTCTACCTGACCACCGACCCCTACGACGTCGCCCGCCACAAGCTCCGCGACCTCTACGACACCGGCGAAGGTTCCCCCAGCTGCCTCCTTCTCCCCCCTCTCCCCCTGGGAGAAGCCTGCCCCGCACTCGATGCGGGGGGTTGGGGTGAGGGCTCCCCCTCCTCCCAGCAGGAAGAACCCCTCGAACAGGACGACGACCCCTGGTAATCGCCCAGAACGTCTTTTTTTCGAGCCGCGTTTTTTTTCTCACGGGGGATCCGACAACCTTCAGCCCCGCCGTGCCCGCCGCAGTCCCACAGTCCCCGCTTCACCGGGGAACCCGCTCCGTCCGTAGCGCACAATCAGAGGATTCGCTACTCTGTTGACGGTTTCGCGCGAACCACGAACGTTCGCGTACTCGCAGAGCAACAAAGATGAAGGAAGTGACCCATGGCCAATGTTCCGGGCGCGGAAAACGCGGACGCAGCCGAAGCGGCTGACCCGTTCGCCGATAAGGAATGGAGCCCCGACGAAGTCGCCTACAACGGCAAGATCATCAACGTCCGTCTGAGTGACGGCAGCATCGAGCGGGAAGACATTCCCGAGCAGATGTACAAGGACTACCTCGGCGGCTACGGCATCGGCGCTCGCCTGCTATTCGACCGCATCCCCGCCGGCGCCGACCCGATGGGCCCGGACAATGTCCTCGGCATGCTTCCGGGCCTGCTGACCGGGACGCCGATTTTCGGCAACCGCTTCCAGGTGGTTTGCAAGTCGCCCTCGACCGGCGGCTGGGGCGACGCCAACTGCGGTGGCGACTTCGGTCCCTACTTGAAGTTCGCCGGCTGGGACGGCATCCTCTTCTACGGCCAGGCCGACAGCCCCGTCTACATCCTGATCGACGGCGATGATGTCTCGATCGAGGACGCCTCGGAGTACTGGGGCATGGGCGCGATCGAGGTTGAGAACGCCTTCAAGGAGAAGTACGGCAAAAAGGCCTCCGTGGCCTGCATCGGTCCGTCCGGTGAGCAGCTCTCCTACCTCGCCGGGATCTGCAACGAGCATGGCCGTCTGGCTGCCCGTTCGGGCGTCGGCGCGGTGATGGGCTCAAAGAAGGTCAAGGCCGTCGTGGTCAAGGGCGCGCCGCGCGAGAACATGCTCTCGCAAGACACCGACATCCGTGCGCTGGCCCGCCAGTCGCGTGACGAGTTCATCGCGCCGCTGCGCGACTTCTTCGCCACCTTCGGCACCACTGGCATCACCGCCGGTTCCGCCCACAACGGAGACTCCCCAGTACGCAACTGGGGCGGCGTTGGTGTCGATGTCTTCCCCAACGTCGACCCGGTCCAGGGACCGGTCGTCAACGCGACGCGGATGACGCACAACTACGACGAGATCCAGATGACCGACCAGGGTCCGGTCGCCATGCGCAAGACCAGCAGCGGCGAGCTGCGCCCGAAGTCGGCCAAGAGCTACGGCTGCTGGCGCTGCCCGATGGCCTGTGGCGCGGAGTCCATCGAGTCTCCGTTCGGCACCCCCGAGCCCGGTCTCGCCGAGACCGAGCACGAGAGCGGCGTCTTCAAGTACCCGATCAACACCCACCGCGCCGAGTACGAGACGATGGCCTCGTTCGGCACGATGAACCTGTCCGCCAACCTCGACATGCTGCAGGCCGCCAACCACTGGTGCAACGAGTACGGCCTCGACACGATCGGCGCCGGCACCACGATCTCGTTCGCGATCGAGTGCTTCGAGAACGGTCTGATCGACCTCGAGGACACCGGTGGCGTCGAGCTCACCTGGAGCAACGACGACGGCATCATGCAGATGCTGCACCTGATCGGCAAGCGCGAAGGCTTCGGCGACTTGCTCGCTGACGGCATGAAGGTTGCGGCCGAGCAGATCGACGCCAAGAACGGCGACAGCCGCGCGCAGGAGTTCCGCACCGACGTCGGTGGCCAGGAACTGCCGATGCACGACTCGAAGCTGCAGCCGGAGTACTGGACGACCTACAAGCTCGACCCGACCCCGGCCCGGCACACCCAGTACGAGGGCAACTCCCGCTACGGCGGCCCCGAGTACCCGGCAGCGCCGCGCGACTTCAAGGACTACGAGAACCGCGGCGAGCACCACAAGGGCGCCTCGGAGTACATGCACATCTCGAACTCGACCGGCATGTGTCAGTTCATCATGATGGCCGCGCCGACCGACCGTTTCCCCCAGTGGATCAACGCGGTCACCGGTTGGGACCTGACCGGCGACGACCTGCAGCAAGCTGGAGAGCGCATCTCCAACCTGCGTATGGCCTTCACCGTCCGCGAAGGCGACAACCCCCGCCAGCGCTTCGCCCCGCCGCGCCTCTGGGGTGGCGAAGGCACCGTGCAGAAGACCGGCCCGTTGGCCGATGTCATCCTCGACATCGAGACCCTCGAAACCGACTTCCTCAAGGCCTGCGACTGGGACACCGAGACCTGCCTCCCGAGCCGTGAAAAGCTCGAGTCAATTGGCCTCGCCGACGTCGCCGACGCGCTCTCCGTCTAACGACGTAGTTCGCAACGCGACCAGCAAAGAGGGCGGACTGCGGTCCGCCCTCTTTGTACGCAGCTGATTGCGCACCATTCAACAATCCGCTGACCACAAGGTTGATCAAGAGAGGGGCGAGTGCATGTCCATTCTGCTGAAAAGCAATATGACAGTTCTAGCCGTTTTGGTGTGCATTGTCGCTGGATTAGTTATCTTCGGTGGTGCCACGAGTGCCGACGAGGGCGATGATGACGAAGAGAGTGCAGTTTCTGTCGAGTACACAGCCGCGGGTGTGTCTCAGTGGATGCGCAACGACGCTTCGGACGCAGATCGCTGGCAGATTGCCTTGACTCTGTTTGGGCTATGGACACAGGAACAAGGGCGACTCACTTGGCAGTATGAGCCCATTCCGCGAACGCCAACGTTGTATACCGTCTCAGGGAAGGGAGACGCAGAGCGGGCAATCGCTCATGTAGCTGAGGGAAACTACGTTCTCGAGGTGATAGTGTCAGACGACACAGCCGACTACAGTTGGGGAGGTTCAGCTGGCATCGACGACCTAAAGCTTGTCGACTCACGCGATGTCGAGGATGAGGTCTACACTTTCAGTGACTACAATCTCGAAATCATCACGTTCTGGAAGAGCGACGAAATCGATGATGGCTATGGGCGGCTGCAAGCTGGCCGGATCACCTTCGACGTAGATGTGGACGACGATGAGTCTTGGCTGATAAACTTGAAGCTCATCAAATGAAAATCTCCGATCAGCCGTACGAGTTACAGAGATTTTGCGCAGTGCGCGTAGGTCGGTTTCGAGTCGCTCCTGTATTGCCAGCAAGACGCTGCTGATCGGAGCCGAAGAACACCGTGCGCAACCGACTCAGTGGCTTCGCTTCGCGTTTGCTGATCATTCCCTTGGCCGGGATCGTCTTTGGCGCTGCGCTGGGCGCAGGCTTTCAGTGGGGCGCTCCCGAGGAGCAGGAAGTGGTGCGTGTCTACGAAAGCTCCCAGCAAGGCAGAGTCGGCAGCGACGGCGGCCCGGTCGGCGACCTGAGCGGATTCGTCACTGAACGATCGGGCGACACATGGATCGTGCGCGTCGGGGACACCCTGCACACCATTCGATTCCAGGATGACTCCGTCATTGAAGCGATGCTGCCAATCTGGACTGATGGGGTGGAGCCTGGCGACTACGTTGTGGTCGGCGCGACAGACGACAACGTGAACACCTTCATCACTACCGGCATCGTGATCATCCCCGCCTCGACTGCACTCACCGGAGACGCTGCGGTCGAAGCCATCCTGGCGGACGCGAAGCAATGAGGCGCAGACTGCTTGGCTGGCTGATCATCACGGGCGCGCTGGCTGCTGCCGGTGTCGGCGGTTGGTATGTCGGCTCTGACGTGGTCGCGACCCAGCCGACGGCCGAGGACATCGTGATCGCCGAATCCGTCGTTGCCGGGCGGCTGCAAATCGACATTGACGAGACGGCAGATCCCAACACCGGGCTGGTCCTGGGTGGCAGTGGTCTCAGTCCATTCGGCAATGCCGAGGGCCTCCAGGGACGCCAGGTGCTCACAGGCCGCGTGCTGTCAATATCCGACGGCAAACTGATTATCGACTCGCCGACCGGCCGGACGACGATTCAGCTCACCGATGAAACGACATTCCTCTTGCGCCTCCAGCGTGTCGACCCGCTGACCATTGGCGCCGGAGCCGCCGTCACGATCATTTTGGACGACGACGGCGAGACGGCAATCACTGCGATCGCACTGCCTGCTGAATCCCGACCAACCCTGAACACACCAGATGGCCCGGCCTTCGGCGCCGGCGGTGGCTAGCCTCCGCGACGCTCGAACTCCGACCGAGCTTCGTCCAAGAGCTGCTCGCGTTCGGCAATCTCGCCCTCAATCACGATGTGTTCTTCGCCCGCGCCGTCGAGGTACCAACGGACGTTGCCCATCGTCTCGACGCGCCTGACGCTGCGCAGCTCGTCCCACTCGATCGTCTGTTGCTCAAGTCCTGAATGCAGCGCCGTCACGCCGTCCTCATGGACAATCACCGCCGTCGTCTGACGCTGCCAGGTGATAAACACGACCGGCAACATCGCGGCGGTCACAACGAGAAAGAAGATCGCGGCGCCGCCGGCTTCGGCACTGCCGGTCACGAGCCAGACAATGCCCGCGACGATCACCGCGAGCAACGGAAACACGAACGTCGCGTTGTTGTACCAGGAGGCCTGATAGGTATGCGCGCTGCGCACGCCGGAATAGCGCAACAGCGCCTCCGCGTCCTTGCGGCGTAGAGGAGGCACCGGCAACTCCAGATCCGACGGCCCTCGCCCGGCCGGAGAGAGGCCGAGCGTCCGCCTTGGAGCAGTCCCCTCTCCCCCTGGGAGAGGGTTAGGGTGAGGGCCCGCCTGAGCCTAAGCGTGTTCGAGGATCGCCGCAGCCGAAGTCATCGCGCAGGTGCCGGGATTCTCTTCGGTCTGGAAGGCCTTGACCACGCCGCCCTCAACCAGCATCGCAAAGCGGGTGCAGCGGAAGCCCAGCCCCAGACCCGACAGATCGAGCCCGATATCCAGCGCGCGCGTGATATCGCCGGAACCGTCGGCAAGCATCGTGATGTGCTCGGCGCCGTGAGCCGCGTTCCAGGCCTGCAGCACAAAGATGTCGTTAGTCGACATGCAAATCGTCTGCTCAACGCCGGCAGCATTGAGCTGGTCGGCGGAAGCGGCAAACGTCGGCAGATGATCGTTGGTGCAAGTCGGTGTAAACGCGCCAGGCACGCCGAAGATCACGGTCTTCTTGTCGCCGACAAGCTCGTTCAGCGCGACGGGCCCAGGGCGTCCATCGGACATCACGGTCCCCTTGGCGTCGGGCAGGGAATCTCCAGTCGTTGGCGGCATCGGGTGGTCTCCGTTTCGAGCAGTTATGTGAGTTCTGAATCAGGGTATCGCAGCCCATTGAGTTGACTACCCCCCCCCCCCCCCCCCCCCCCCCATAATCACAGTGCGCATTCTCGAAGCAACAAGAGCCGCCGACCGCGCACCTGCGGCATGATGAGAGGAACATCGAGTGAATCGGACCCGAATCTGGATCGCCGCAAGCGCATTGCTCGCGGTGCTGGTGGTCGCCGGATATGCAACGGCCCACGTGCTCAGCGGAGACGCCGAAGTGCGAATCAGCGCTCGAGTACTGGATGATGGCAGGACGGAGCTCGCGCTCCAGCAGCGCAGCGATGGTGAGTGGGGTGACCGAGTGTTGCCGCGTGCCCGCTTCTTCCCCGCTGACGCGGGCAAGATCAATGGCTCAACTCGACGCCGCTGAACATTGAGACCGAGGGCCATGAATCCGATGACATGCTCGATGAGGAGCTGCGCTCGGCGAAAGAGGAACTCGCGGCCACCCAGCAGGCAATCGCAGACGCGCAGAAGCTTGTCGGCGTCGATATCGAAGAGCTAATCGCCGAGCTTGAAGACACTCAAGCAGAGGCGACTGAGGCGAACGAGTCCCTCGAGGAGACCCAGGCCGAACTTAAGACGGCCACCGAGAGTCTCGAAGAGGCAATTGCCGAGATCGCCAAGTACACGGCTCCGATTGTCCGAACGAATCAATCAGAGCTCTACGAGAATGGTCGTGTCCAAGCCGTTGTACTGGCAGAAGCGACATTTTCCGGGTCGGAGATAACACTTCTGATATCGCACATTGAAGTGCTGGCCGAAGGAGGCACGCAAGGAGGATTCCATCAACCGCCTTCCTTAGTCATATATTGCCAAGGAGGACAGCGTGATCTGGGCCTTGCCAATCTGCGACTCAGCCCCCGTCAAGACAAATGGGGCAACGAAGCCTATGAGGCATCGTTTAGCATCGAACCAACTGCAGAAGACGGCTTTAGCGGCGCCAGTGATGAGAGTTGGTACACCTGGCAGGGCTTTCGGTTCAGCGACACTAATACTTACTGGTCAGGTCCTCCAGCGAGTAACCACATGTATCACCGCCTGGTGCAAGCCGACAGCATCACTATCACTCTCATCGGCGCTGACGACGAGCAAGTTGAAGTGACTTACTCATTGGAAGGCGTCTTCGACACACCGGTGCAACCGAACATCGACCGGTGCGGACAGTACTACTGATCCGCTGATTCGAGCGCTTCGACCAACGGACTGAGCAACTCGACGAGTTCCGAGATTCTGGCGAGGTCGCGGCGGATCTCGTCTCCGTTGAGGAAGCGCTTGCGTCGGTAGTAGTTGCCGTGCAGGTCGTTCGCGGTTGCTCGGAGGTCGAGCAACCGTTCTTTATCGACCGCTCGCGAGGCCTGGCGGAGCACGACGTAGAAATCCGCGTGCGTGTCGTAGCTCCAACCCTGCGACAGCGCGACTGCCTTGGCCATGTGCGCCGCCGCGCCCCAACCCTTCTCTGACGCCTGATGCAGATTCCCTTGGTCGAGATACTGGCGAGCGAGGTCCAGAAACTCTCGTGCCTGAGCCTCGTAGTCGACCACTGCTTCCGATTCGGCCACCATCGTTTGCTCCTGTTCTTCGACGCCAGCGTACCGCTGAATCCTCACCCTAGACTGCTTCGAAACGATTGGAGATTCCTATGCCCATTGACCGACTCACCGACCGCGTTGCCTTGATCACCGGCGCAGGCTCTGGCATTGGCCGAGCCTCGGCGTTGCGGATGGCGTCAGAAGGGGCCGCCGTGATGTGCGCCGACATCAACGTGGAGGGCGCGCAGACGACCGCTGCGCAGATTGCCGAGCATGGCGGACGCTCGGCGACGATGGAGCTGGATGTCACATCGGAGGACGCCGTCAAAGACGCGCTGGCGCAGACCATTGCTGTCCTGGGTGGGCTGGATGTGCTGTTCAACAACGCTGGCGTCGGCGGCAGTCAGTATGGCTGGGACCGCACAATCTCGGTCAATCTGAGCGGTGTCTACTATGGCACTTTCCACGGCGCGGCGG
Source organism: Dehalococcoidia bacterium (assembly GCA_965232875.1). Taxonomy (GTDB): domain Bacteria; phylum Chloroflexota; class Dehalococcoidia; order Bin125; family Bin125; genus Bin125. The sequence goes on from OZ247431.1 coordinate 2,406,595, forward strand.
CCCTGGCCGAGCGTGGCGGCGGGTCGATCATCAACACCGCGTCGATCGCTGGTCTGAACGGACTGCTGAGCGGCGCTTCGACCCAGAACATCGACCTGGAAGTGGAAGAAGGCGCGGGCGCGTACGTCGCGGCCAAGCATGGTGTGGTCGGGATCACGCGTCAGTTCGCCGTGACCTACGGACCGCGGAGCGTGCGGGTCAACGCGGTCTGCCCGGGCTACATCCACACACCGATGACCGCGCCGATCCGCGAGATGGAGGGTGCCGAGGAGTTTCTCGCTTCCTTGCATCCGATGGGACGACTCGGCCAGCCGGAGGAGATTGCGGCGGCGGCGGCGTTCCTCGCCTCCGACGACGCCAGCTTCGTCAACGGCGTGGCTCTGCCGGTCGACGGCGGCTATACGGCTCGCTGAACAAGACCTCCCCCCTGGGGGAGGTGTCACGGAGTGACGGAGGGGGCACTATGGCAATGGCAAACATCAACGGCGTTGACCTCTACTACGAGGACTCCGGCATCGGCGACCCAATCATCTTCCAGCACGGCTACACGGCCTCGCACGAGGGATGGTCGGGCGTGATCGAGCGGATGAGCACGCAGTACCGCTGCATCGCGATGGACTGTCGCGGCGCTGGCGATTCTGCGCATCCTGAGGATGGCTACACGATCGAGCAGCTTGCTAGCGACGTGGTCGGCATGGCCGACTATCACGGTTTCGACGAGTTCCATTACGCCGGCCAGAGCATGGGCGGATTGATCGGATTCGAGCTGGGCCTGTCCTATCCCGACCGGCTGCTGAGTTTGTCGCTCTCGGCCCCCGCGCCTGCCGACGGGATTGCCTTCCCGCCCGACGCCCGCGCCGAAATGCGTCGCCGCTGGGCGAACAAGGAACGAGACCTGTTGATCCGCACTTCGCTGGCCGGTGTGCCTCGCGAGTCTGCACATGCAGATGTTCCGGCGCAGGTGGACCGTCAACTTTCCGTCGCGGAAGGTCACTACGACGGCTGCTGGGACGCGATGGTCAACTATCACAAGGGAGACCGGCTGGGTGAGATTCAGACTCCAACATTGCTGCTCGCCGGCGCTGCCGACTCGCTGTTGACGCCCAACCTGAAGGACTTCGCCCGGCTCGGCAACGCAACGCTGCACGTCTTCAGCCGCGTCGGTCACGGAGTACCGCGTGAGGTGCCCTCGGCCTATGCGAGGGTCATGACAGATTTCCTCGAGCACGGTGTCGTGAATGCCAGGACGGTCGCCAAGGCGGTCGCGGAAGCAGCGAACGCCTTGGAAACCAACATGCCGTAGCCGATTCACAGCGCGGTAGTAGTCCGCGGCGGGAGCGCCATCTTCCTCGCCGCGCTGACCTGTCGGCAAATACTCCCCCAGATCAAGCTGACCGTCATCCACTCGCCCGGCATCCCGATAATCGGCGTTGGAGAGTGCAACCGCCGACCCCTGCCTGGGGCGGGATGGTCTCGGACGCCTACAACACCCTGATCCGTCGCAATGGCTGGCCAATGATCGGTCCGGCGGGAGCCATCATCCTGATGGTGATCGCGTTCAACTTCGTCGGAGACGGCATCCGAGACGCCTTCGATCCCAGGCTGCGCAACGTCCGTTGACCAGAGTTGCAAACTCGTTGCTCGCTAGGCATACTCTCTCTTACGCATCGCCGAATTGTTCAGGTCAGCGTAGAGAGTGAGTCCCTGATGAGCGAGCGCAACTATTGGCAACGGATGAAGAAACGACAGTACAGCAGGCGATCACTCCTGCGAGCCTCGGCCCGGGCGGGCATTGGCGCGAGCGCTATCGCGCTGATCGGCTGCGGCGGCGATGACGACGACGGCGACCAGCAGTCGACTGCAGCGCAGGCACAGCAGCAACAGCAACAACAGCAGCAGGTGATGCAGCAGCAAGCTGAGCAGCAGGATCAGCAGCAAGCGATGCAGCAGCAGGCCGCCGTCGCTCAGGCGCAGCAGGAGCAAGCTGGTCCAAAGCGGGGCGGCCGAATCGTCGCGGCCGACGTCGAACCTCCTGAGGCATTCAACGGGACCACCGGGCCATTCGCCGTCGGCCGAGGCGACGCGACCGAGCACTGGACCATCGGTCTCTGGGATTCACTGTTGCGGCGCCGGGACGCGACAGGTTCCGACATTGAGCCGCGTCTCGCGGAGTCATGGCAGCAGAACGCCGACGCCACCGCCACGGAGGTCACGCTGAGGGAAGGCATCGAGTTTCACAGCGGCAAGCCGATCACGGCCGAGGCGGTCAAGGCCACTTTCGAGGTCATTGCCAACGTGGACGTCTCGAACTCCAGCCAGGTGCGAGGGTTGATCGCCAACTACCTCGAATCGATTGACTTGATTGACAATCGCACGCTGCAGTTCAACCATCCCAACTGGCCGGGCGACATCATCTTCGACATGTTCCACTTCGCCCAGATCCATGACGCGGACGACATCGAGGCATACGAGCGAGTCGAGTCGTTCGAAGGAGCGAGCGGTCCGTTCAAATGGGACTTCGATCAATACGAACCCAGTGAGCGTTGCGCGGTCGTGCGGAATGACAACTTCTACAAGGACGTACTACTCGACGCGATCGAAATCCGGACTATCCAAGATGAGGACACCAGGGCGCTTGCCCTCGAAGCCGGGGAAGTTGACTTCGCAACTGTGAGCCCCGATCAATACCTCCGGCTGGGGGAAATGGATCATCTCACCCAGTTGCTCGGACCGGCCGGTGGGATGTGGGTCCTCGGCCCCGTGCAGACTCATTTGGGGGGCGGTCACCCAGCGAACGACGACGCGCGTTTCCGGCTCGCACTGCACAAGGCGATCGACCGTGAGCGCCTGCACGAAGACGTCTACCAGGGGATCGGTCATGCGACAAACCAGATGTGGCTGACCAGTTCGGCTGCGTATGACCCGGACTTCGACAAAGACCCGTTCGACCCTGAGGGAGCGATGGCGCTCCTGGAAGAGTCCGGTTGGTCCGGCGTGGAGATGGACATGTTTGTCTCCACTAACGTCCCCGACAACGCTGTCCCTGAGATCATTCAGGCGAACCTGAAAGACGTTGGGGTGAACGCGACGATCGTGAGGCAAGAGATCGCCGAATGGGTCGACTTCTTTCTGACCGGCACGTTCCCCGGCCTGTATTTGGCCGGCACCGGCTTCTTCTGGATGGCGCCGGAGACCCTGCCCAACATGAACTTCCAGTTCCGCTTCCCGGAGAATGCGGTTGCTTCCGTCACCGGGGAGTACAAGCGGATCGTTGATGGATTTGGTTCGAAACCGACAACCGAAGAGCGTTACCAGCTGTTCCACGACTGGAACGTTCTCTGGGCGGATGGCCCCTGGCTACTCCCGTTCCACACGATCAACAACACGACGATCGTGAACAGCCGTGTGCAAGGAGAAACGTGGCCAGGCCAGATTTTCACCTTCACTGAAGAGTGGTGGGTAGACGACGCGTAGCCGGATCGCGCGGGACCACTGAGCACATAGAAGGGTGATGCTCACACATCATCCAATGTGACATCAGCGGTTGCTGAGATCGACTCGGCGGGGCATGGTCCATCAGTCGCGGTGTACCGCTTAGCAAACTCACAAAGGAGCGCCGTTCGTGGCTTCGTTCCTGATCGGTCGGTTCGGCCAGGGCATCGCGGTAGTGGTGCTGGCCAGCATTTTGGTCTTTCTGGCCATGCGCCTGATTCCGGGCGACCCCGCGGCCCTGCTCGCCGGACAGGATGCGACTCCAGCTGACGTAGAAGCGGTGCGCGAACGGCTGGGACTCAACGATCCCTTAGTGGAGCAATATTTCGAATGGTTAGGCGGAGTAGTACAGGGAGATTTTGGAGAGTCATTCGCACGCGGAATCGAGGTGGGTCGCCTAATGAGCGCCGCCGCGTTACCTAGTGCAGAACTCGCGGTGGCCGGATACCTGTTTGCACTGGTACTGGGCATTCCATTGGGGATCTTTGCCGGACTGAGACCCGGCGGAGGTCCCGACTACATCGCAACCGGATTCACGATGTTCACGCTAGGCATCCCGAACTTCGTCCTCGGGATCCTGCTCATCTGGGTGCTCGGGGTCGTGTTGGATGTATTCCCAATCACAGGGCGGGTTGCCATCAGCGAAGATCCGGTGGAGGCACTCAAGTTTCTCGCCATGCCGATGATCGCCGTGGGCGCGGGTACGGCGGCTGTGCTCGCCCGATTCGTGCGGGCATCGATCATCGAAACGTTGAACCAGGACTACGTGCGTACGGCCCGCGCGAAGGGACTGCGCGAAAGAGCGGTCGTGCTTCGACACGCGATGCGCAATGCACTGATCCCCGTGATTACCGTTGCCGCGTTGCAGATTGGCTTCCTCATCTCTGGCGCCGTGATTGTTGAAGTCGTCTTCGCGCGGCCCGGCTTCGGCAGCCTGATCATAGCCGGCGTTCAGAGCAGGGACTACCAGCTCATTCAGGGCATGCTCGTGGTGCTGGTCACGGTCTTCGTGGTGGTCAACGTCCTGGCCGATATCGCCTATGGGCTCGCGGATCCCCGGATCCGGGTGCAGTGATGGCAGAGGTACAACGCCATGAGCCGGTCTTCCGCCGTGAAGACATACGTGCGCGCATTCTGACCTGGCGGCAGCAGTCTCAGGTGTTCGATGTCTGCTATCGCGTGGCTCGCGAACGTCGAGGCCAGATCGCAATACTGATCCTGGCGGTGTTCATGGTGGCGGCAGTATTCGCCGATCAACTCGCTCCGTATCACTATGAGGTTCAACTCCGAGGCTCACGCCTCTTGTCCCCCTCCTGGTCTCATCCTTTCGGTACCGACGAAGTCAGCCGCGATCTGCTCAGTCGGATGATCTACGGCGTCCGCATCTCGCTCCTCGTCAGCCTAGGTGCTGTCGCGATCGGGATGCCAATCGGTGTCGCCATTGGCTTCGCCGCAGGCTACCTCGGCCGTTGGGTCGACGCGGTCTTGATGCGGCTGGTCGACACGATGCTCGCGTTTCCCGGGATTCTCGTGGCGCTTGTCGTGCTGACCGTTCTGGGGACCGGCACGCGGGAGGTCGCGATCACCCTCGGAATCGGCGCCATTCCGGTCTTCGGCCGACTTGCACGCGGGCAAATGCTGCAAGAAAAAGAACGCGACTACGTGATGGCAGCACGCACCCTGGGTGCTGGGCCGGTCCGCATCATCCTGCGCCACGCCGCCATCAATACCTTGCCGCCGCTGATGATCCAGGCGGCGCTGGTGATGGCATTCGCGATCATCGCGGAAGCGTCGCTGAGCTTCCTCGGCCTGGGCGCATCGCCCCCGATACCGACCATCGGGCTAATCTTGAACGGAGCGCGGGAGTTCTTGATCCTCGGCTCATGGTGGTATGTGCTAGCGCCGATCGCCGCTCTCGCGCTGTTACTGATCGCGCTGAACTTCCTCGCCGACGCGATCCTTGAGGCGACGAGTCCCTATGTGCGCAACAAGTAGGACGCTTTAGTCGAAGGTGATGACGAAGCGGCCTCGGTGGCCTCCTTGTTTGAAGCGGCGGTGGGTCTCAGAGGCTTGTTCGGCGGGGTAGGTTGAGTTGACTCTCATGGTGACTTGGCCGTCCTCGACCTGTTGGCGGATTTCGTCGAGAAGGTCGGCTCGACGGTCGTAGGTGAAGACCATCGTGACGTGGAAGGTGATGTCGCGCTCGGGTTCACCTTTCCAGCCGCGGACGCTGGCGTATTGGCCGCCGTCCTTGATCGCTCCGACTGCGAGCTCGTTCTGGACTGCGCCATCGGCGAGACCGTCGACGCCGTCGGGCATGACCTTGCGGATCTGATCGGAGATGTCGTCGCCGCGCGGGACGATGATGTCTGCGCCGAGATCCTTGACGAGCTGCATGTCCTTCTCGGAGGAGTCGGCGATGATGATCAGGCCGTCGGCCTTGCCCAGTTCGATCATGTACCCGCCGTAGCAGCCGGCCGAGCCGGTGACGGCGAGGGTCTGGCCGGGCTGGAGATTCATCTGGTCGAGCGACTGTCGGGCGGTGAGCGCATTCATCGGCAGGGTCGACGCTTCGGCGTGGTTCGAGCCGGCCGGCGCGCGAGTGACGGCATCGGCCTTGAGCACAATGCTCTCGCGGTAGGCTCCATGGCTGCTTCGGGGGATGACCATGGCCATGACTGAGTCGCCGACCTGGAGGTCGGTATCGGTGTCGGGGCCGACCTCGTCGATCACGCCGGCGGCGTCCATGCCGGGGATGTAGGGCGGCGGTCCGGACTTGAGCAGCGCGTCAGCTCGGGCGCCGCCGCGGATGAAGGTGTCGGTGGGGTTGACCGTGGCAGCATGGACTCGCAGCCGGACCTCGCCCGGTCCAGCATGGACCTCGGGCAGATCGACGACTTGCAAGGCTTCCGGTCCACCGAACTCAATCACGCCTACGCCGCGCATGTGGTACTCCTTCGATGTGCGGAGGCGATTGGATAGCCTCCGTGAATTGCTACGGAACAGCCTAGGGTGTGTTCACGTGGGAAACCGAACGGCAGTATGTGTGGATCATGGCATTGCCGATGGGGAGCGGGACCCTCTCGGCCCGCGGCAGCTCTCCCTGCAAGGGACTGATGCAAAACTCAGTCTCCCGTCCCCGCGCCCGAGCGGGGACCCGCTTTGGCTTGGCCCAGGAAGCACGGATCGGTTCCGGTTACCCAGGTACGAGAGACAGGCATTGCCTCCGAGCAGCAGCCGGGGAAGGAGCGGGCCCCCGCTCGGAGGCGGGGGCGGTTGAGAGGTTACGCATCGGTCTCTGCAAGGGGGAGCGGTGAGCGCGGCAATGACGGACTTGGAACAACAGGTCCGTCTACTGCCTTGACATCGTCTGGCGCTGCCGTTCGGCTTGTGCGTGGAATGCGGCTTCGCCTTCGAAGGGTGTGACCTCGATGTCGACGGTGTGGATCTCTCCTTCGAACTCGAAGGGCGGATCGTAGTTGTCGCCGACCGGCGAGCGGCGGTCGGCCCCGATGTCGAACTCACCGTGGGCGAAGAGGATTCGTCGCTGGAGCACATCCACCTGACCAGAGCCGATTTCCTCGCCGTCGATTGAGAACGTGACCTGAGCTGGGCCAGTGGGGGAATCGGCCTGCAGCGAGACGCCGATCACAACGTCACCGACGGGTAACGGCTGTTCAATCTTGATTCGGGACCAGTCGTCGTAGGCGTGGTAATCGAAGTGCAGGTGGTTGTCCTTGATATAGAGCGTGACTCCGGTGTGGATTGAGCCACGATTGAAGATCACGCCCTGCTGCTCCTCGGACGATCTTGATACTGCGGCCTCAAGCGTCCAACTGCCAAGATCGATGGCCGGCGATGTCTCGACCGGCATATGGGCGATCGGCGGGGTGTAGTGATAGCGCAATCCATCATGCGGCGCGCCGGGGCGCTGCGCCGGCTGGTTGATTTCGATCGTGCGGTCGTCGAGCGGGAGCACGCCATGTTTGCCGGCCTCGACCCACCAGCGGTCGATCAACTCACGCAGCTTCTCGGGCTCCTGCTCGGCGAGGTTGTTCGTCTCAGAGAAGTCCTCATCGACGTGGTAGAGCTCCCATTCGTCGTCTGACCACTCGGTCCGGAACCGATGCCAGGTCACTGCCTTCCAGCCGTCGACCCAGATGCCGCGGTGTCCGAACATCTCGAAGTATTGGGCTTCCTTTGTCGTGTCGGCATCTGGATCGTCGAAGGCGTAGGCGAAGCTCGTGCCGGCGATAGGTATCTGTTCCTGGCCGGCGCGCTTCGTCGGTGGTTCAACACCCAGCGTTTCCAGCACGGTCGGCAGGACATCGGAGACATGGTGGAACTGGTGTCGCAACGCGCCACGGTCGGAGATGCCGTCGGGCCAGTGCGCAATCAACGGCACACGAACACCGCCGCCGTGGGTGTTCTGCTTGTACCAGCGCAGCGGCGTGTTGCCAGCTTGCGCCCAGCCCCAGGGATAGTTTGAGGCCGAGCGCGGCCCGCCGATTTCATGCAGGCGCGACTGGACTTCATCGAGGTCGTCGGCGGGGCCGAACAGCCGTGGCTCGTCCGACACGCCCTGTGGTCCGCCTTCCTGCGACGCGCCGTTGTCGGCCAGCAGCAGGACAATGGTGTTGTCCAACTGTTCCGACGACTCGAGATACGAGAACAGGCGGCCCAGTTGGGCATCGGTGTGTTCGAGGAATCCAGCGAACGCCTCCTGCAGCGCCACCGCAAAGTTTCGGGCGTTGTCGGACATGTCGTCCCAGGCCTCGACGCCGCGGTTGCGTGGCGACAGTTGGGTGCCATCCGGGACGACACCCATTTCCTGTTGCCGAGCGAACCACTCGTCGCGGATCGCGTCCCAGCCGACATCGAACTTGCCTCGATAACGATCGATGAACTCCTGCGGCGCCTGATGCGGCGCATGCGTCGCGCCGAGCGCGCAGTAGAGGAAGAATGGCTGACCGGGATAGACCGACTGATGATCGCGCAGAAATCCGACGGCGTGATCGACGAGGTCCTCGGTCAGGTGGTAGCCCTCCTCCGGTCGGCGTGGCGGGTCAACAAGATGATTGTCCTCGCAGAGTTCGGGATAGAACTGGTCGGTCTCACCCGAGAGGAAGCCGTAGTACCGATCGAATCCACGTTGCAGCGGCCAGTCGTGGAACGGTCCGGCCTGACCCATCGAGTCGACCGGGCAGAGGTGCCACTTGCCGATGGCGAAGGTTGCATAGTTCTCGTCTGAGAGGAGCTCCGCCATTGTGGCCGCGTTGCGCGGGATCGCGCCGCGCATGTGGGGAAAGCCCGAGTCGAACTGCGTGACCGAGCGCATGCCGACCGTGTGATGATTGCGTCCGGTCAGTAGTGATGCACGGGTCGGCGAGCAGAGCGGTGTGACATGAAAGTTGGTGAACCGCAGGCCATTCGCCGCAAGACGATTGATGTTCGGTGTCTCGATCGTCGAGCCGTAGCAATTTAGGTGGGCGAAGCCTAGATCGTCGAAAAGGATGATTAGGACATTGGGCCTGTCCTGAGGTGCGGTCGGCAAGGCCGGCCACCAGGGCTCGGACTCGCGGAATGTGCGCCCGATCCGTCCTCCGAACTCTTCAATCGTCGTCATGGCCCAACTCCTTTAGTCCAATGGCCGAACGCAGCGGAAGCCGGTGTTGCTGGTTGCGCTGTCCGGTGTGAGCGCCATGCGCGCTGCCGTCCGGTAGCGCAGGCAGTAGCTCTCGTGGCAGAGGAAGCTGCCGCCCTTCAGCACTTTCAGATCGCCATCCGGGGGACCTGACGGATTGATCGGCGGTTCTGGATCGTGGAAGACATCGAACCAGTCGGCGCACCACTCCCAGACATTGCCGGTCGTGTTGAACAATCCCAGCCCGTTCGGTTTGTAAGCGTCGACCGGGCAGGTCGCGTACCAGCCGTCCTCCAGGCCGTTTTCGGTCGGGAAGACGCCTTGCCAGACGTTCATCCGGTGCTCGCCGCCGGGCGTCAGTTCGTCGCCCCAGGGATAGGGCTGTGAATCGAGGCCGCCGCGAGCGCCGCGCTCCCACTGCGCTTCGGTCGGAAGCAGTTTGCCAGCCCAGCGCGCATACGTGAGTGCGTCGTTCCAACTGACGTGTACGACCGGATGATCAATGCGGTCGTCGATATCGGTCTCGGGGCCTTCTGGATGTTGCCAGGAGGCGCCCTCTACCTGTCTCCACCATGGCGCGTCGGCCGCGCCACGGGTCGGCGGGAAGTCGTCGGGCAGCAGCCCGGCGAACACGAATGACCAGCCGATCAGCTCTGATTCGGTGCGGTAGCCGGTGTCCTCGACGAACGCCGCGAAGTCAGCGTTTGAGACGGCGCAGGCGTCGATCTCGAAAGCAGTGAGTGCAGTCTCTCGTAGTGGGCCCTCGCCGTCTCCGGGATAGGAGAGATCGTCAACGGATCCCATGACGAATGAACCGGCTGGTACGGTCGCCGCGCGCGCTTCGTTCCTTCCACTTTCAGGGGGAGGTGCCCCGAACGGGCGGAGGGGGTCCCGCTGGCGCCCCCCTCTGCCTTCGGCATCTCCCCCCAACGGGGGGAGAACAGAGCTACGCGATGCGCCACAGCAATCAGTCATTGAGTCACCACTGCGAGTCGCATTACTGCTGAGCCATCAGCAGCTTGAATGCGTTCCGCGCCGCTTCGTATGCCGCTCCCGACTTCGGATAAGGCGTGACTTCGAGGGTCAACTCGTGGATTGTCCCCTCGAACTCGAATGGCGGCTCATAGGAGTCGGTGACTGGCGACTTGCGGTCCGAGCCGATGTCAGCTCCACCGCGTCCGCCGAATCCGCCGCGCACGAGGAACGGCACTTCGCCTTCCCCAGCACGCTCTCCGTTGATGCGGACCGTGACATGACCAGGCGCCGACGGCGCTTCTCCGTCCATGCTCATGCCGATCGTGCAGCGACCGTCGGGCAATTCGATGTCGGAGACGACCTGCGTCACTTCAGTGAAGGCGTTGTAGTCGACTCGCAGGCGGTTGTCCTTGATGTAGAAGCTGATCCCGCCCATGACTGATCCCCGAGCAAAGATCACTCCGTCACCCAGCCCGTCGCGCTCGATCTCGGCGTCGAGCGTCCATGATCCCAGGCCAACTGCGGGCGCGATTTCACCCGGTAGATGTGACACCGGCGGGGTGTAGCGATACTTCAGTCCGTTGTGCGGCCCGCCTGGACGTTGCGTTGGACCGCCGAGCTGGAAGCTGCGGTCGTCTAGGGGCAACACGCCGTACTTGCCGGCCTCGACCCACCAGCGGTCGATCAGCTCTCGCAGTTTTTCCGGCTCCTCGGCCGCGAGGTTGTTGGCCTCGGAGAAATCTTCTGCGACGTGGTAGAGCTCCCATTCGTCGTCCGACCAGGGGTCGTTCTTCTGGTGGCGCGTGACTGCTTTCCAGCCATCGACCCAGATACCGCGGTGACCGAGCATCTCGAAATACTGCACCTCTTTGGCGGTGTCGGTGTCGGAATCCTCAAACGCGTAGGCGAAGCTGGTGCCGCTGACCGGCATTTGCGTTAGGCCGGCGTATTCGTCGGGCGGCGTCGCCTTGACCGATTCCAGCACGGTCGGCAGCACGTCGCTGACATGATGGAATTGCCGACGGAAGCTGCCGCCGTCCTTGATCCGGTCGGGCCAGTGGACGATCAGCGGGACGCGAACGCCGCCTCCGTGAGTGTTCTGCTTGTACCACTTGAGCGGCGTGTTGCCTGCCTGCGACCAGCCCCAGGGATAGTTGGGCGAGCTGCGAGGTCCACCGATCTCATGCAGCCGCGACTGCGCCTCATCAACGTCGTCGAGCAACGGCTGACCGTAGCGGGCCGTGTCGGAGACGCCCTGTGGTCCGCCCTCCTGGCTGGCCCCGTTGTCGGCCATCAGCATCAGGATGGTGTTGTCGAGCTGGCCTGAGTTGTCGAGATATGCGATCAGACGCCCGATCTGCTCGTCGGTGTGGGTCAAGAAACCGGCGAAGGCCTCCTGGAACGTAGCCAGGAAGCGTTTCATGTTGGGTGAGAAATCATCCCAGGGCTTGACCCCCGGATTGCGCGGGGCGAGCTCGGTGCCTTCGGGAATCACGCCTAGCTCGAGCTGACGAGAGAACCACTCCTTACGCACCTCATCCCAGCCCTGGTCGAACTGGCCGCGGTAGCGATCGATGTACTCCTGCGGCGCCTGGTGTGGAGAGTGTGTCGCGCCAAGGGCGAAGTAGAGGAAGAAGGGTTGTCCGGGATAGACCGACTGGTGGTCGCGCAGGAATCCTGTGGCCTGGTCAACGATGTCCTCGGTGAAGTGATAGCCCTCCTCGGGCGTCCTCGGCGGGTCGATCAGATGGTTGTCGTAGCAGAGGTCGGGGTAGAACTGGTCGGTCTCGCCGGAGAGGAAGCCGTAGTAGCGGTCGAAGCCACGCTGCAGCGGCCAATCGTTGAATGGTCCGGCTTGCGAGCAGGTCTCGGACGGATTCAGGTGCCATTTGCCCACAGCGAAGGTGGCATAGTTCTCGTCCCGCAGCATCTCGGCCATCGTCGCGGCATTGCGGCTGACTGCGCCGCGCATGTTGGGATAGCCGGGGTCATAGCTGGAGATTGAGCGCATCCCGACGGCGTGGTGGTTGCGTCCCGTGAGCAACGAAGCGCGCGTGGGCGAACAGAGCGCCGTCACGTGGAAGTTGGTGAAGCGCAGACCATTGGAAGCCAGCTTGTCGATATTTGGTGTTGCAATCGTCGAGCCGTAGCAGCCAAGATGTGAGAATCCGGTGTCATCGAAGAGGATGACAACCACGTTGGGCCGATCCTGAGGAGCGGTTGGCAGTTCCGGCCACCAGGGTTCGGACTCGCGGAAGGTTCGACCTATCACTCCGCCAAATTCTTCACGCGTTGTCATCTGTTGCCTTGCCCTTCCTGCTGTTCGGTCAAGAGCAAGATAAGGCGGCGGACGAGGAGGCGTCGGGACTAGGGCAATTCGTGGCCTCGGCGCTGAAACTCCTCGACGATGGCGTTGACGATCAGCCTGGCATCGGCTAGTACGGCTGCCGCCTCAGTTTCGGTAGGTAGCTTCCGGACTTCCGGATAGCGAGCGCCGACGGCAGACTTGCTCAGTCGGTCAAGGTCCACGTCAAGGGAATGCACGGGCCAACTCGGCGGCAGTTGAGGGCGTAGGTCTTCGAGCTTGTGGATGCGGGGGTAGTCATCATGCTCGAGCTCGAGCGCAGCTTTGAGCGCCTTCTCGGCCGCCTGTTGAGCGAGGAAACACGCCTGGCGCGGCGGCTCGATCTCCGAAGAGTGAAGTCGACTTGCAGTACCCAAATCTTCCACTGCCAGTCGAAGCTGGTGTAGCGCTTCTTCGATCACTGGATCGCCGCCTCCCCGCACGTAGCGTATGCGACCGTCGATCAGCGCTCTGCGTTCGACCGCGCCGACCAGAAAGGCTCGCTTCAGCAGAGACTCGGGCGTGGTCACGACGACATCCGTCGGAACCTCTAGTCCGTGTAGGGCAGCGCGGATCGCTGAACTCGCATCGTATCGATCCTCGCATTCATCGAGGACCACGAGCAGGTCGATGTCGCTGTCGTCGCGATGGTCGCCGCGGGCGCGTGAGCCGAACAGGACGATCTGCAGCGGATCCCAGCCCTGCACGATGATGTCGAGCAGGTTGTCGATGACGGCGTCGATGTCGGATTGAGCCTGGATCGTGGTCATGGGACTGATGGTAGCCAGTTCCCGATCTTGGCGGAGGGGCTTTAGCAACGAGACCTGCCTGTTCTGCTCGCTAGCATTTGTCGTGGATGAGGAGTACGGCGATGGCAGGCGATTCGGACGGCATCTTCTCGGGCGTGCGGGTGATTGAATTTGGGCTGTTTGTGGCTGGTCCGTATGCGGGTGAGTTGCTGGCGCATGGCGGCGCCGATGTGATCAAGATTGAGCCAGTCACCGGCGACGCCACCCGATTCAACAGCACCATCGTCCCCGGCGAGGGTCGAGCCTACATCATCAAGGCTCGAGGCAAGCGTGGCGTGCCGCTCAATCTGGGGCATCCCGAGGGTCGGGCGATCACCAGGAAACTCGCGCTGTCTAGCGACGTGCTGATCTCCAACATGCGACCCGGCGCGCTGCAACGCGTGGGTCTGGACTATGAGTCGCTGAGCGCGGAGAACGAGCGGATCGTCGTGGCTGAGATCTCGGCGATGGGCGAGAAGGGTCCGTTTGGCATGCATCTCGGCGCTGACTTCCAGGCCGCCGCTGCATCTGGGCTGGCGCTCTCGACTGGCAACTTCGAGGGCGACGAGCCACGCGTCCTCGACGCGTTCCTGGCCGACTTCCATGCCGGCACGCTGCTCGCGTTTGGCATCGCCGGGGCGCTGTTTCGACGAGAGCTCACCGGGCAGGGACAGCACGTCAAGACGTCGTTGTACCAGGCCGCAATGGCGCTGCAGACTGCGACGGCCAACGTCTTTGACGCCGTCGACGGTTGGAAGCGGGAGTTCGCCGACTGGATGGAGCAGGAGCGTCCGCACCCAAGCGTCGCGGCCCAGCGGCGACGCGAGCAGACGGCGCTGTTGGTGGGCGGGTTCTATGAGACCCGCGATGGTCACTGGATCACGCTGGGCGCGTCGGCGCTGGCGTTCAAGCGACTACTCGATACGTTGGGCATCGAAGATCCCAGCGCTCATGACCCAGACTGGCAAATGCCCGACGATCCGCGGGAACACTTCCTGTCGCTGCGAGAACAGATTCGCAGCATCGTCATCGAGCAGGACGGCGAAGAGCTACGCGAGCGGATGCAAGCCGTGGGCGTGCCTTCTGCACTGCTGACCTCGCTGGAGGAAGCGCTCTTGAGCGAGCACGCAACCGCCAATGACTTCGTGCACAGCTTCGACCATCCGGCCGTGGGTCCGGTGCTGATGCCGCAAGCCCCGCTCAAGTTCAGTCGCGACCGCTATCAGGCCGCCGAGCGCACACCGGCATTCGGCGAGCATCTACGAGAGGTGCTAGGCGAACTCGGCCTCGACGACGTGGAGATTGACGCGCTAATCGAGAGTGGAGCAGCGGCTGAGGAGCTGGCGAAGCAATAGCGGCCGTTACTATGTGGCATCCAGGATGCCAGCGACTGAATACGATGGGCCAATGACGACCCGAACCGAGTACCACACCGACACCGCGAACGAGTTCCTCAGCAAAGCTCATCTCTACCTGGCCGACGGGGATCTGTTGCAGGCCTCCGAAAAGGGCTGGGGCGCGACCGCACGCATGGTGAAAGCGGTCGCCGAGACTCGTGGCTGGCGTCACAGCACGCACGGAGACCTGTACCGAATCATCGACCGCCTCGCAAATGAGTTGGGCGACGAAAGACTGCAAAACCTGTTTCGCTCGGCAAGTGCGCTTCACCAGAACTTCTATGAAGGCTGGATGTTCGAAGCGGGTGTCGCCGACGGACTCAAGGATGTCGAGGAGATCACGGGGCGGTTGAGAGAGGTCCTGGACTAAGCGCCGCGCAGGCGCGGGTCGAAGATGTCTCGGATCGAGTCTCCGACCAGGTTGAATCCGAGCACGGCGACGGTCATGGCGACGCCGGGGAAGATACTCAGGTGTGGGTACTTCCACAGTGTGCGCGCTTCGGTCAGCATTCGG
The DNA here is from genome assembly GCA_965232875.1 of Dehalococcoidia bacterium. Classification (GTDB taxonomy): domain Bacteria; phylum Chloroflexota; class Dehalococcoidia; order Bin125; family Bin125; genus Bin125. Next base: position 2,421,749 of record OZ247431.1, read on the forward strand.
CCCCAGGACGGGTCAGGCGGCGGCACTCCGAGTCCGAGGAATGAGAGCGCGCCCTCGAAGAGGATGGCGCCGCCGAGGATTGCGGTGACGTAGATCAGCAGCGGCGGTCCCATGTTCGGCAGTACGTGCCGCCAGAGGATGCGGAAGGGCGACGCGCCGATGAGTTGGGCAGCCTCGACATAGCTTTCGGCCAGGGTTGCGAGGGTGCTGGCGCGCACAATCCGGACCATGCTCACCGCGAAGAGAATGCCCATGCCCAGCGCGACCGACTGCCAGCCGCGGCCGATCACCTGTGAGAGCAACAGCAGCAAGACGAGACCCGGGAACGCCAGGAGCATGTCGATAATGCGCTGGAGGAAGAGGTCGACCGCTCCCTTGGCGTAAGCCGAGACCATGCCCAGAACCAGCGCGGCTCCGACGCCAATCGCCATCGCTCCCAGCGCCAGCGACATCGAGAGTCTGGCGCCGGCGACGACGCGGGCCAGGTAATCGCGTCCCAGCCGGTCGGTCCCGAACCAGTGCTCACCACTGGGTCCCGCGAGGATGTCGGTGGAAATGGTCTGCGAGTCGCCGGCGATCAGTGGACCCAGGGCGGCCAGGAAGACCACGAAGACGACGATCAACATGCCAAACGCGCCCAGCGGATGCTGGCGCAGCAGCCGGCGCGCGCGGACGATGCGGGGCGGCTTCTCGACGATCCCGAACTCGTCAAACGTGATTGTTGTTGGTTCTGCGCTGCTCACTGGAAACGAATCCTTGGATCAAAGAGCCCGTAGCTGAGGTCAACCAGGAGGTTGACCATGATGAATGCCGCTCCAAAGATCAGCATCCAGACCTGGACGACCGGCAAGTCGTTGGTCAGGAGTGACTGCACGAGATAGCGGCCCATGCCGGGGATCGCGAAGATTTGCTCGACGATCACCGCTCCGGCGACGCCGTTGGCGAAGACGAGGCCGATCAGGGTGATCAGCGGAATCATCGCGTTTCGCAACGCGTGTCGGAAGACCACGACGTACCCGGTTAGGCCCTTGGAGTATGCGGTGCGGACGTAGTCCTGGCGCAGCACTTCGAGCATCTCGGAGCGGGCGACGCGGCCCAGGACGGCTGCTCCCGCCAGCGCGGCGATCGCTGCCGGCACGACCATCTGGACGATGTTCGTTTCCGGTTCCTCCCAAAGATGGACATAGGGAACCGGCGGCGCATAGCCCCAGAGGACCAACGGTATGACGATCACCAGGGTCGCGAGCCAGAAGTTGGGAATCGCCAGGAAGAGGATCGTGACAAAGCGGATGCCGTAGTCGTCAGGCCTGTTCTGGCGGACAGCCGACCACACCCCCGTTCCAATCCCCAGCGGGATGTAGATGATCAGGGTCAGCACAAGCAACTCAACCGTGACCGGCATGCGGCGGCCGAAGTTGTCGAGGATCGACTCTTTCGTCAGCCAGGAAGTGCCGAAATCGCCGGACAGGATCTGGCCAATCCAGTTGATGTATTGCTCATGGACCGGTTTGTCGAGGCCGAAATGCGCTTCGAGCTTGGCACGATCATCGGCGTTTGCCGTGCCGGGGAAGCCAGCCGAGAGGCGTGCGTCGATTACTGAACCTGGTACCAACCGGATCAGGCCGAACACGAAGATCGATAACAGGATCACCGTGATCGGCAAGAGCATCATCCGACGGAAGATGTAGTTACGCATCAGCTTGGGGTCGTGCACCCGGTCGAATCGAGGGAGCTACCGACTAGATCGTCCTTGAGTCATCGAACCAGCAGGTGTTCATGACCTGGTTGGTGGGAGTAATGCCCGGTGTTGGCCGGAAGCCCTGGAGCCACGGACGATGTCCGACGGTGGGCAGACTCCAGTGCCACCAGAGACGCGGTGCGTGCTCTTCCAGCAGCTTGGTCTGAATCTCGTCGTAGATCTCCTTGCGATCCTCGACGCCGAAGGTGGTACGTCCCTTGACGAGCATCGCGTCGATTTCCGGATCGGAGAACTCGCCGTAGTTTTGTCCACCCGTGGTGTGCAGGTCGTTGTAGAGCAGGTCGGGATCAGCAGCGGCCTGTTGGCCGAGCGTGATCATCGAGAACTCGTGATTCTGGCGAGCCGCGAGTGAGTCGGCGGTGGTGAGCTCGAGGATGTCGACATCGAAGTCGATCTGGCTGAAGTTCTGCTGGAGGACCTGTCCATAGTCGGAGGCGAAATCTCCCCAGACCTCCATCGGCGGAACATTGTCTTTGTCGTAGCCGCTGGCCTCGAGCAGCGCCCGACCATCTGCCAGGTCTTGTTCTCGCTCGTCTGCGGTGCGGTAACCGGGCAACTGGGAGAGTTGCTCGAGACCCCAGCCGTAGGGCGAGATGGTCTCTGCAACGGGACCGCCGATCACCCCGGCGCCCAGTGTGATCGCATTCAGTGAGACGCGATCTGTAGCGAGATGCAGGGCCTGGCGCACACGCGGGTCCGTGTAGGGCTCTCGCTTGGTATGGATGTGCGTCGCCAGTCCGAATGCGACGGGGTTAGGGACGGCGATGATTGAGTCTTCGCCGGCCTCGGCGCGGACGGTCTCGATCTCCTGCAATTCGCCGTACCACTGCAGCCAGAGGAAGTCGGTCTTGCCGTCGATGTACTGAGCGATCCTCAGTGCGTTGTCGAGGCCCCAGATGATGTTGTAGCCATCGAAGTAGGGCAAGGTGCCGCCATCGGGCGACTTGCGGTAGTAGTTCGGATTGCGCTTGAGCACGGTTTCGACATCGGCCTCGCGAGAGTCCAGCATCATTGAGCCGGTGCCGACAATTGCGTCCGGGTTGCTGGAAATCTCGGCATCGCCGAACTGTTCAACAACGTCGCGGGCGACCATCAGCGCTCCGGTTTCGGCCATGGCGACGAGTAGCGGCGCGAAGGGCTCTGAAGCCTCGACGTGCATCGTGAGCTGATCGACGGCTTCGAAACGCTCGACGAGCGAATAGCGGTCCTTGTAGACGAACTCGGGGTTGTCCTGTCCGAAGCGCTCGTAGCCGAAGACGGCGTCTTCTGCCGTGAACTGGCGGCCATTTACGGGCGGCAGATCTTGCCAATAGACATCCGGCTTGATCTGGTAGACGAAGTTGACATCGTCAATGATCTCGGGGAGCTCGCCCATGGCATCGGTGATCACGTTGCCTGCGTCCATGTAGTTGACGAAGTCGAAGCACTGGAAGATCGAGGCGTCGGTACCGCCGTGAATCGTTGCGGCCGGGTCGAAGAGGCCGCCATCGTCGCCGGCGATCTGGACCATCCCGCCGAAGACGGGTCCGCCGGCCTGTTCGGCCTGTGCCGCGGCGGCTTGTTGCTCCTGCTGTTCGTCGGCAGTTGCGGTCTGTGCCTGATCCTGCTGTGCTTGTTGATCGGCCTGCTGTTCGACTTGATCCTGAGCCTGCTGGACCTGCGCGGCTGCCGGCTGACTGTCGTCGTCATCGCCACAACCGACCAGCGCTAGTCCGGCCGCGCCGACTCCGGCACGGGCGCTCGCTCTCAGCAAGGATCGACGTGACAGGTTGCGGTGCTTCATCCGAGACCAATAGTTCCGCTCAGTCATGGGTATCTCTTCTCTACAAGACGGCTCTCTGGTAAAAAAGCCATCGAGACAACAACGGCAAGAGTATGCCTATGCCAGATCGGGATGTCAACCTGCAACACTCCCATTCCAGTACAGGCCTGCGGAGCGACCAGTCGGTGCCACTCCAACGCGAGTGTCCAGGCGACGCTTGGGATCGCCCACACACCGCTTAGGGTGAGGCGACCTTGCTGAACTGCTTTGAAGGCATGGTTCCCAGGACGGGGGCCCAGCCGGGTTCGGGGTGGGGTGGGTGTGCGGCCAGCCAGTCTTCGTTGATGACGGCTCCGAGGCCGGGAGCCTCTGGGACTGCGTAGAAGCCGTCTATGTGGGCCGGGAGCTCGCCGATACAGGCGTCCTGGAACCAGCCTTTCATCCCGCCCTCGTGAATCTTGAAGTTTGGGATCGAGGCGTCGACGTGCAGGGCGGCGAGCACTTCCATGGGTCCGTGGATCGCGTGCGGCTGGACTCCCACGTACTGCGCCTCGGCCAATGCTGCGATGCGCTTCATCTGGCCGATCCCGCCGGTCTGGATCATGTCCGGTTGGATCATTGCCACGATCTGTCGCTGGAGCAGGTCGAAGTAGGTGAACGGGCTGTAGATGCGCTCGCCGGTGGCGATCGGGATGTTGGTCCCGCGCGCGACCTGTTCCATCGCGTCGATGTTTTCGAACGGCACCGGCTCCTCGTAGACGAAGGGGCGGTACTGCTCGATCGCATTGCCGATGCGAATCGCTTCCGCGGGCGTCAGACGTCCGTGGACCTCGACCAGCAGCTCGACTTCAAATCCGACGGCGTCCCGGACGGCGGCGAAGGTGTCGATCGCTTTCTTCTCGGCCTCGTAGCTGATGAAGAGGCCGCGATGGTCGAAGGGGTCGCCCTTGAGCGCGGTGAAGCCGAGCTCCAGTTGGCTCAAGGCGAACTCGGCGGCGGCTTCGGGCGAGGGGCCGTCCCAGCGACCGTAGGTCCAGATCTGGTCTCGCATCTTGCCGCCCAATAGCTCGTAGACGGGCACGCCGAGGGCTTTGCCCTTGATGTCGTAGAGCGCCATCTCGATGCCGGCCTGGGCGCTGTTCTGGATCGGTCCGCCGCGGGTGAAGTAGCGGTGGTGGATGGTCTGCCAGAGTTCTTCGATGCGGAACGGGTCCTCGCCGACGACCATGCCGCCGTATTCCTCGACCAGCGAGGCGACGGCCATTGGTCCACAGGTGGCGTCGCCCCAGCCGACAATGCCTTCGTCGGTTTCAACCTTGACGAAGACGTAGTTCCAGGGCGGGAAGTTGAACATCGGATGGGCAGTGGTGCCCGGCGAAGCGGGAATGGCGCTGATCTTGGTGATTTTCACAGGTCGGTCCTTCTGAGGTTGTCGATGGCGCGAAGGCTAACGATCTATCGATCCTTCATCCGAAGGGACCGAGTGCGAATCCTCTGCTGTCGCGGCAAGTGCGGATCGTAGGGTGCAGGGGGCGCCTCAAGAGTCCAGACGCCCAGTCCCCGCTTTAAGGAGACCCCTCAAGAACTCCCCTTCTCCCCCCTTGCGGGGGAGATGCCGAAGGCAGAGGGGGGGTCCGCTGTTCGGGAACCCTATCTGGTGGTCACCAGCCGAACCCCCTCTGCCACTCCGTGATATCTCCCCGGCAGGATTGGGGGAGATGGGGGACCCTCACCCCAACCCTCTCCCAGAGGGAGAGGGAGTTAGGAGGAGCCGGAGGGGTTAGTGGAGGGCTCCGGCTAGGGCGAAGTGTTCGATTTCTTGGTCGGTGTAGTTGAGGGTTTGGGTGAGGACTTCGTAGGTATCCTCGCCGAGCAAACGAACTCGTTGCAGCTCGCATGGTGCGGCGGACAATCTGAATGAGGCCTGTGGCGCCCGGTATGAGCCGAGTGCGGGATGATCCAGGCGCTGGTAGAAGTTGCGGTGGCGCAGTTGCGGGTCGTGTTCGAGCAGGTCCTCGCCGGTCTGGACCACGCCAGCCGGGACGCCAAGCGCCTGAAGCGTGCGCATGACCTCGAAGGCGTCGCGCTGGATCGTCCATTGCTCAACCAGGCGATCGAGTTCGTCCTCGTTTCCCTTGCGATCTTGGAGGGTGAGGAAGCGCGGATCATCGGCGAGCGAAGAAGCTCCCATGGCGTTGCAGAGCGATTGCCACTGGTCGTCGTTGGTGACCGCAATCACGCACCAGCGGTCGGCGGCACAGCGATATGCCCCGTGCGGTGCGGCCTCGGGCTGCCGGTTGCCCTGTCGGTCGGCGACTCGACCATTGACGGTGTACTCGAGGATGGACGGCGTGAGCCAGTGGACGCCGGCCTCGTATTGGGAGAGTTCGAAGTACTGGCCCTTGCCGGTGCGGCACCGATGATCGAGCGCGGCCAGGAGCAATGGAATGTTGAATCGCGGGGCGATGAAATCGGTGTAGGCGCTGAGGTATCCCGGTTCGCTGTCGGGCCAGCCAGTGAGTTCGTTGAATCCGGCGAGAGCGGCGTAGTGTCCTCCGCCCCCTTTGCCGTGCGCGTGCGGACCGTACTGCCCCTGTCCGCTGCTGCTGAGCACGATCACGTTCGGGTTCAGCTCGTGCAGCGCCTTGTGGCCCAGGCCCATCCGATCCGTCGCGCCGGCTGAGAAGTTGTCGAAGACGATGTCGGCCCATTGGACGAGCCGGCGCGCGATCTCCATTCCCGCCTCGGTCTTGAGGTTGACGTTGATCGCTCGGCCGCCGGTGCGCACCTGCGCGTATTCGCCGCAGCGCTCCGGATCGGGTTCATCGTCCTTGAATGGTCCAACAATGCGCAGCGCATCGAGGCGGGCCGTGCTCTCGACATGCACGACGTCGGCGCCGAAGTCGGAGAATGCCTTGATCGTCTGCGGTCCGACCATGAACCAGCCGAAGTCGGCAATCTTGATGCCAGCCAGCGGCCTTGAGTCCGACGTGACGCCATTGGACGCATTCGTCTGCGCAGGAACGCTGCGAAGCTCGGCAAACACCTCGTCGTTGTGTTGTCCAAGCGCAGGCGCAGGACGCGTCTCGGGTGGGATCGCACAATCTCCCTGCGCGAACGGGCCAGGTACACGGATGCTGCGTCCAAGCTCAGGATGATCCACGTCGCGCCAGAATCCTCTGGCCCTGAGTTGTTCGTTGGCGAGCGTGTCAGCGGTCGTGGCGGAAGGGAAGAGCGCAAAATCGTGTCGAACCGCGGCTTCGAGCAGCTCCCGCTTGGTTCGACCAATGAACACATCCTCGAACAATCGGCTCAGGTGCTTCCAGTCGTCTTCAGTGATCTCCTCGACCTGCAGATTCTCCCAGTCGATCGATTGCAGCTCGTGTCCCTCGCCAAACTCGTTGAGCCAGGCAAACAACCCGCTCAACCGCTTTACGGCACCTGGTCCAATCGGGACAACCCAGATCACATAGCCGTCGCGACATCGCCATGTCCACGACAAGTTGCCTTCACCTACATTCGGGCGAGCGTCCCGAGGCAGATTGCGGCCGGTCATGTCCCAGCTACCGGTGATCTGATAGAGACCTCGGGAGGTTGCCTCCTGGATCGAGAGGTCGACATGCTGTCCGCGACCCGTCTGTCGTCGATGCTCAAGCGCGATCAACGAGCCAATCACAGCGTCTCCACCGGCGTGCACGTAGGACTGGTGATTGTCGCTGATGTGCGCCGGAGGTCCCGATGACTCGCCCGTGATGGACATGTTGCCGCTCATCGCCCAGGAGACGATGTCGGTGGCCTGGTAGTCGCGATAGGGTCCGCTCTGACCGAACGGTGAGATTGAGACGAGGATCAGCCGGGGATTGATTGCGGACAGGGACTCGTAGCCGAGGCCAATGTTGTCCATGTATCCGGGCGCGAACGACTCGATGACAACGTCGGCTGATTGCGCCAGTTGTTGAAACTGTACGCGTCCTCTGGCGTCGACCAGATCGAGGGTGACACTCCGTTTGTTGGTGTTCCACGCGAGCCAGCGGAGACTGCGTTCGGGGCCTGGGATGTCCTCGACGAAGGGCCCACGGTGTCGAGCCGGGTCTCCTTGCGGAGGCTCAACCTTGATCACGTCCGCGCCGAGGTCGGCGAGCAGTTTGCCCGCAAAGTGGCCGCGCTCGTTGGTCAGATCGAGAGCTCGGTAAGGCGAAAGCATTCCCGGTTGATGGTTCACTTCACGGCCTCCAAGTCAAATCTAGCAACTCGGCACTTGGGACGCGGTGTGTTCACGTGAGGAAGCGACACAGCGAACCGGCCCGATACGGCTTCGCGGATGAGGAACGGGTTCCCGCGTGAAATGGGAACTGGGGAACTGCGGCGGGCACGGCAGCGGCTGGGGGTTGGTTGATCCCCTGTGAGAAAAAAAACGCGGCGAAAAAAGAGACGATTGGGGGCGATTACCAGGGGTCGTCGTCCTCTTTGAGCGGTTCTTCCTCCTGGGAGGAGGGGGAGCCCTCACCCCAGCCCCTCGCATCGAGTGCGGGGCTGGCTTCTCCCGGGGGTAGAAGGAGGGAACTGGAGGAACCTTCGCCGGTGTCGTAGAGGTCGCGGAGTTTGTGGCGGGCGACGTCGTAGGGGTCGGTGGTCAGGTAGAGGTGGTGGTTGAGTCGGGCTCGGAGGTTGGGCGCGAAGAGTTCCCGGACGATGGTGTCGAGGGCTTTGACGCGGAGGTAGCCGGGGTTGTGGTCGGCGGAGCGTCGCCAGAGGTGGTCGATCCTGGCTCGGAGGTGGAAGGGGTTAGGCATGGGTCGGCTCCTTTGCGGTTATACAGCATATATGTTCTTATGGTAGCGAGTTGGGGGGGCGGGTTCCCGCGTGAAGCGAGAACTGGGGACGGGATGGATTGCTGTGTGCAGCGGGCACTGGGGCAGGGAGCGGAGAATACGGAATCGCATTGCATATCTTGTCGGCATCCTGGTGAACAGGCCTTAGCCTGCGGCTGACTCACCGGCACACTGGAGCGCTCCATGAAAATCACCGAGATAGAGACGTTTGTTGTCGACGCCGGCTGGCGGCCGTGGCAGTTTGTGGCGGTTCGCACCGATGAGGGTGTTACCGGCTACGGCGAGATGTCGGACGGGCGCAACCCCTACGGGATCGTTGGGACGATCAACGACATGGAACCGATCTTGATTGGCAGCGACCCGCTCGCGGTCGAGGCTCGCTACTGGGATATGTACCGGCTGGCGCGGCAGTCTCCGGGCGGAATTGCGGCCAAAGCGATCGCCGGGGTCGAGCTGGCGCTCTGGGACATCAAGGGCAAGGCGCTGGGCGTGCCGGTCTACTCGCTGTTCGGCGGGCCGACGCGCGAGCGGCAGATGATCTATTGGTCGCACTGCGGCAGCTCGCGGGCTCGGAGCTACGACCAGATCCTCTGGGACAGCGGCGACGAGTGGGTCGTGGGCGCGCCGCCTCTGCGGACGATGGATGATGTCACGGCGCTCGGTGAAGAGGTGCGCGGCAAGGGATTCCACGCGCTGAAGACCAACATCGTCTTCCCCGGCGATCCAACCGGCGTCTACGGTCCGGGCTGGGGCGGCGTGGGCAACATCGACCGCAACGCCGTCCCGTCGCTGTTGCGGCACATTCCCGAGTACATCGGCGCGCTCAAGGCAGGCGCGGGACCCGACGTACAAATCGCGCTCGACCTGAACTTCAACTGCACGCCGCTGGTCGCGCGACAGATTTGCCAGGCGCTTGAAGACCTCGAGATGATGTGGGTCGAGATCGACATGTATGAGCCGGAGGCATTGGCCGATGTCCGCCGCCAGACGACGGTGCCGATCACGTCGGGCGAGAATCTGTACACGATTCGCGACTATCGGCCTTTCTTCGACCATCGGTCGATGGACAATGTGATGATCGACGTGCCGTGGCAGGGATTTGCGCGATCACGAGATGTCGCGCTGCTGGCCGAGAGCTACGAGCTCAACTGCGCGCCTCACAACTACTACTCGCACCTTGCGACGATGCACGCGCTGCATCTCTGCGCGACGGTGCCGAACGTGCGAATCATGGAGATTGACATCGACGACGTCCCCTGGAAGGACGATCTCGGCGGAGGTTCGTTGGAGATTGTCGATGGTCACCTGGAGTTGCCAACGAAGCCGGGCTGGGGCATCGATTTCGACGAGGATGTCGCAAGGAAGATGATCTGGGAGAAGGGACGAGGTCCGGGGTTCACGGCGAATCGTCGGTGAGTGGGCAGTCGATTTGTGAACTTGTGATCTTCAACTTATCCTGACTGTTGTCGCTATCGATTCGCGAGGGGGCGAGGTATGACCACCGAAGCCACAGACACGCTACATCTCACGGCTGTGATTTACTGGGAGGACGATGGATTCGTCGCCTATTGCGCAGAGCTAGACGTGGCCAGCCAAGGCGACACGCTCGAGGAAGCCAAGGCGATGCTGACTGAGGCACTAGAGCTATGGCTGGAGGATCCGCCGATCGACGAACTGAAGGATCGATTGGGACGAGAGACAATCATCGCTCCCATCGAGGTCACCGGAATCTCGTTGCGGTCAAGCGAACATCAGGCTGCCCAGCAGGACCTTCCCGTGGCAGTCGCCGTTGGGTAGGCTCCGACCCCTTTCAGGACGACAAATCCGACGAATCCTCCAACGGCACGGCTTTCAGGACATACATCAGCGTGGAAGCCACCTCAAGATGAAGGGGGTTGTCGCTGGTCGAGTCGTGGTCGTGTCAGTGCCTCAGCACTCTACGGTCAAACCTGGCACGCTGAGAGCCATCATTCGGCATTCGCGCATTCCCCGCAGCGAGTTTGAGTAGCTTTGGCACAGCCCAAGTGACTATCCTCGCACCAGACCCGTGACAGACTGGGAGAGCGACACATGCACGACATCGTGATTCGTAATGGACGCATTCTTGACGGGACAGGAACTCCTGAGTTTGTCGGCGATATCGCCATTGACGGCGACCGGATCTCGGCGGTGGTTCGTGAGGGTGAGGGGATCGTCGGCGAAGGGCGACGCGAGATCGACGCCTCGGGCAAGGTCGTGACTCCGGGCTGGATTGATATCCACACCCACATGGACGCTCAGGTCTCGTGGGACCCGTATATGACGCCGTCTTGTTACAACGGCGTGACGACTGTGGTGATGGGCAACTGTGGAGTCGGCTTTGCACCGGTACGTGAGGCGGACCGCGAGTGGTTGATGGACTTGATGGATGCCGTTGAGGACATTCCTGCGACCGCAATGGCGGCCGGGATCACGTGGGAGTGGGAATCGTTCCCTGAGTATCTCGACGCGATTGACGACAAACCCCGCGTGATGGATATCGCTGCGCAATTCCCTCACTGCGCGCTGCGCACCTATGTGATGGGTTCTCGTGGCGCGGATGATGTGCAGCCAACGGACGAAGAGTTGGCCCACATGCGTCGCCTCGTGCGCGAGGGGATCGAGGCCGGCGCGGTCGGCTTCTCGTCCAATCGACTGCTCGCTCACCGAACCAAGGAGGGTGAGCTGATCCCGGGCACGCTGGCGCAGTACCCCGAGCTCGAGGCGGTCGCCGAGGGTATCGAGCAAGGTGGCGGCGGCGTCTTCCAGCTGGTTGGTCCGTTCGAGCGCGAGTGGGTTGAGAACATCGCACTCGAGCATGATCTGACCATCACCTTCCTCGCCGGGGAAGGGTTGAAGGACAGCCTCGGGTTCCTTGAGGAGGCGACCGAACGTGGCGTGCGGGTCTTCCCCCAGGTGCGTGGTCGCGGCACGACGCTATTGATGAATCTCGACGGATCATTCCACCCGTACTTGCTCAACTACGCCTACCGCGAACTCGTCGAGCACCTGCCCCTGGCCGAGCGAGTTAAGAAGATGCGCGAGCCGGAGGTCAAGGCTCAGATCCTTGCCAGTGATTGGGATCTGACCAATGACGTGCGCAAGAAAATGAAGGACGCGGCGAATCATCCGTTCCTCGTTGACACGACGCCCGGAAATCTGATGCCGGGAGTCCTCGAACTAATCATGAACTCACCGGAGGGCGTCTACGTACTTGGCGACCCGCCGGTCTACGAACCTGAGTACGAGCGCTCGGTCGCCGCGCATGCGGAGCGCAACGGATTGACCACTGAGGAAGCCTTCTACGATCTGACGACCCAGGGCGACGGCTCGACCTTGCTGCTGGTCTACCTCGATGGTTACGCGGATGGCAACTTCGACTACATGCCCGAGCTGATGATGCATCCGCTGACCCGGAACGGTCTGTCGGACGCCGGCGCTCACGTGGCGGCTGTCTCCGATGCACATATGGTGTCCTGGAACCTGGCCTACTGGGGTCGCGACCGGACACGCGGCGAACTTGTGCCGTTGGAGACGATCGTGCACAAGCAGTCGGGCGCCAACGCCGACCTTTACAATCTGCGCGACCGCGGTGAACTGGTCAGCGGCAAACGAGCCGACGTCAATGTCATCGACCTCGAACGGCTCGGTACGGATGCGCCGCACATGGTCTATGACCTACCCGAAGGCGCGAAGCGCTACATGCAGCGCCCGACGGGTTATGTCGCGACCATCTGCGCCGGTGAAGTCATCCTCGAAGACGATGAACTGACCGGCGCGCTACCAGGCAAGTTGGTGCGCGCTCATCAGACGCCTTCGGCCTGAGCCTTCATCTCGCTCGCTTGAGCGAGACCTGTCCAGTTCGCCCGCTTGCGGGCGTCTAGTACGCCTCCCTCTGGAATCGGAGGTACGCCAATGGTGTTGGCGGCCATCCAACCGCCATCGACTAGCAGGGTGTGTCCGGTGACGTAGCTGGCCATGTCGGAGAGCAGGAACAACACCGCCTTCGCGACTTCGTCTGTCGTACCCAGTCGCTTGAAGGGAATCAGGCCCTCCGCGGTTCGCTTGACACGCTCGGGCGATGCCGGAATCCGGGGCGTCGCGATGCTGCCCGGTGCGACCGAGTTGACGCGAATGTTGTGCGGCGCCAGCTCAACGGCCATGCTGCGCACGAGGTTGATCAGGCCGGCTTTGGCCGCTCCGTAGGACGCGTGATTGGGTGCCGACTGCGCCCCTTCAACCGAGGAGATTGCGACGATGCTGCCAGGGGCCCCGCGTGCGATCATCGAACGGACGACCAGTTGAGCGTTGATGAAGAAATAGCGCAGGTTCATCCGGTGATCGCGGTCCCACTGCGCCGTCGTCATCTCTGTGATCGGATTGAACGATCCCTGGCCGATAATCGTGACCAGCAGATCGATTCCGCCAAGTTCTTCTTCGGCCCGTTCGAAGACTGTCGCCGCCTGCACGTCGTCAAGCATGTCGGCAACGAGAGAGACGGACGGCTGGCCGAGCAAATCGACCTCTGCGGCCACGTGGATGGCTCGCTCGGCGTTGATGTCGGCGACGGCGACGCCGACGCCTGCCTCAGCGAGTAGGCGCGCTGTGCTCAGGCTGATGCCCTCTCCGCCACCGACGATCAGCGCCGACTTTCCTTCAAGTTGGAGTAGTGATGAGTCCATGGCGCGCCCCTCTCCTCTCGGCCTAGATTCGACGTGTCCGCTTGCGGAGAATATTCGCAAACCATTCGCACACGCACAGAGCCGAAGCTGCCTGACTTAAGTCACGACGGCTGCAGTCACTCGCCATGTCGCAACGACCGGGCTCAGGTTCGCAGTAGGGGCAATACGTCGGCCGTAAACCGTGCCGCGGCTGCCTCGGCCTCAGAAGTCGGCCTGACGAAATCTGGCCCAATGACGCCGAACTTCGTCACTCCGAGGTCGCTGAGTTCCGCAATCCTGTCGGCGCAGTAACTCGGCGTCCCGACAATCGCGTAGCCGTCCATGAAATCGTCCGTGAGGGCTGAGATCTGATGGCCACCTTCTCGTCCGTGCAAGTTCATGTCGTAGCGGTGATGCAGATCCCGAAAGACTTCATCCTGCCCCTGGTCGGTGGGCCCGGCCACCTGGCCGTACATCGCCGAGAACCGGGCGAACAGGCCGGTGGATGGACGTCCTAGCTCTCGGCCCACGGCAGAGTCGTCATCACAAACGACATTGATGTAGGCGCCAAACCTGAGCGTGCCAAGGTCCCTGCCGACCTGGAGAGCCGCTTCGCGCGCGGTCTCGATGCCCCAGGCGATCCGCCTGGGATCGGCGCCGACGGCGAGCATGATTCGGTCGGCTTGGCGCGTGGCAATGCCGATCACGCGGGGCCCGGTTGCTGCGACTTCGACTGGCACTTTCGGCTGGTCTGATTCGTCGTTGACCCAACGAATGGAGCTGGCCGCAGGCGCTTGTGCGAGCCGGAGGCGGTGCACGGGTGGGGCCTCTTCTTCAGAGATGCCAGAGCCTTCGAGCGACACTTCGCCACCTGCGAGGTAGGTCTGCAAGTGCTCGAGGTATGTCTCAAACCACTTCAGGCGCGCCGGGGCACGGCCGAGATGCGCGAGGGCGCTGTCTCCGCGACCGATGCCGAACACCATGCGGCCCTTCGACAGGCGCTGGATTGCAAACGCGGAAGTAGCGGCCACGGAGGCATGACGCGTGACCGGATTGGTCACGGATGTCGACAATCCCAGGTTCTTCGTTACGGTGGCTGCAAGCGCGAGGCAGATGTAGGGATCGCCGGTCAAGCTCTGAGAATCGCCAAGCCCAATACCGTCCCAGCCCTGTTCCTCGGAGCGTCGCGCAAACTCTTCGATGCCCGCGGGATCAGATACACGCCAGTTCCAAAATTCCATGAGCGCCGGACTCCGAATGTTGGTCGTCCCATTTCAATCGATAATCAGCGGCAGAGTATCGCACTGCCCATCTCCAAGGAGCGCGAAGGCGACGAGCGCCGCGTCCGCATCACGGTCCGAAGCATGGTCCGCTATCGGCCTCATCTTCACTCCTCCCCACCCCTGCTACTCTGCCCGCGGATCACACTGGTTCCGTCGGTTGGAACAGTTGCAGTGAAAGGCTATGTCGTTGTCGACATCGAGGCCGTTGAGGGCGACGACGCCCATAGTGCCTTGCGATTGTCGAGTACGACAGCTTCGACGCGACGAACCGGTTTGTCGGTTCGTCCAAACAGACAGCTCTCAACGATGTCCGTCGCAGGAAAGTGAGTTTCAGAGGCTCTGCCTGCGGCAGGCCGCATCCAACCAGTACATCCCGATTCGACAAGCTGCTGAACGGCGCCCCCGCGAGATATCTCGAGTCCCAATGCTCGGACGGGAGGCATAACCGTTGACTGCCAGGAGCGCTGAGCAGCCGATTCAGTTCGAGCCCGAAGAGGACTGTCCGCCGGCCGTTGCACTGCTCGTTGGATTCCAGGGCGCAGGCCTCGTGCTCGCGCCGACGGTGCTCAACGTAGCGATTGGCTTCCGGGCCGCCGGGCTCGACGAGACCTGGCTTGCCTGGGGCGTCTTCGCCGGCATGCTGACCTGCGCCGCGATGACGGCGCTCCAAGTCTTCCAGTTTCGGCAATTCGGCGCCGGGCACGTCGTGCTCTCCTGGTCGTCTGCGATCTTCATTGCCATCCTGGCGACGACAGTAGAGGCGGCCGGACCCGAGGCATTCGCGAGCCTGCTGATCGTCTGCAGCCTGGTTCAACTTGCGCTCGCTAGGTGGCTGCCGACGCTTAGGCGCATCATTACTCCAGTCGTTTCCGGCACTGTGACGATGCTGATCGCCGTCAGCGTTCTGCCGATCGCGTTCAACAGTGTTCAGAATGTGCCTTCCGATGCAGCCGTGAGCGCTGGGCCCATCATTGCTGTCGTGACCTTGTTGGCTTCGGTGATCGTGACACTACGGGCTAGCGGCCGTTGGCGGCTTGTTGCGCCGCTGATCAGCATTGTGGTCGGATGCGCGGGCTCCGTCGCATTCGGCGTGTTCGAAACTGACCGAATCACCAGCGCCGCCTGGTTCGGGATCCCCGATCTGCCGGACCTGGGTTTCGATCTCTCGCCTGGCAAGGAGTTCTGGGCGCTGCTGCCCACCTTCGCGATTCTCACACTGGTGTTCACGCTCAAGACGATCAGCGACGGGGTCGTGATTCAGCAGAGTTCCAGGCGACGGCCACGGGCAATCGACTTCCGCCAGATCCAGGGCCTCGTGAGCGTCAGCGGGATTGGTATGCTGCTCGCCGGCCTCAGCACGACCCTGCCTCCGGCATCCAACGCCTCGTACAGCCAACGGCTAGTTACCCTCACGGGCGTCGCCGCCCGCCGGGTCGGAATCGGCGTATCGGTGGTCACAGTTGTCCTAGCGTTCTTTTCCAAGTTTGCTGCACTGCTGCTCTCGGTTCCAGGTCCGGTGCTGGGCGCATTCCTGATGCTGGCGATGGGGATGCTCTTCGTCAGCGGCTGGCAGACAATCATGCGGGATGGACTCGATCCGCAGCGAGTGTTAGTGGTTGCGCTGGCGAGTGCGTTGGGCCTGGGCCTGCACGGTCACCCAATCATGACGGATCTGTTCGGCGACACGTTGGGGTCGCTCATCGGGAATGGCGTGACGATTGGGGCCATCGTCGCGATCGCCATGACGCTGCTGCTTGAAGCGATGGGCTCACGACGCTCGCGCCTCGAGGTGGTCCTGGATATGGCCTCGCTACCTGCGATCGATGAATTCCTCACTGCGCTGGCGTCCAGACTGAAATGGGATGAACCTTCGACGCTGCGGTTGCGTTCTGCCGGTGAGGAAACGTTGGCGACCTTGCTGGTGCAGGATGATGAGGGCGTTGATGATTCGGAAGAGACACGATTGAGTATCGTTGCTCGGCCTCAATCGATGATGGTTGAGTTGGAATTCGTGGCGACGACGCGCCAGGAGAACATTGAGGATCAGCTCGCCTATCTGACAGACGAAGCTCCGATTCCAACTGCGGATGATCTCTCCCTGCGTTTGTTGTGGTACCACGCGTCCGCGGTGCGACACCAGAAGTTCCATGGCGTGGACATCGTCACAGTCCAGGTCGAAGGCAACGCCTGAGTCGGTCCCATCGACAAGATGGACGCAGACTGACGCTGAAGAGTTGCGCTGGCGTTCCGCCAGAGGAATAGCTTCCCATCCCGAATAATCCCCTTGATCGTTGCAAACGCATTTTCTTCTGGGCATACTCCTACAGTCTGATGCTGCGCGTATCCCGGTTCGGATCCGACGAACCAACGCGCCGCCCAACTGCAGAATCTGCTGGAATCGTTCCGGCAGCGAGAGAAGGTATGAGCGATGACCGAACGAAACTACTGGCAGCGAATGCGCCGATCACGTATGACCCGACGCGCCCTCTTGCGCGCCTCGGGACGGGCCGGGGTTGGGGCGGCAGGACTGGCGCTGGTCGGTTGCGGCGATGACGACGACGACTCGGCGACTCAGGTCGCCCAACAGCAGCAGCAACAGCAGCAGGCCGCGGCTCAGGCTGATCAGGACCAGCAGCAACAGCAGCAGGCGATGCAAGAGCAGCAGGACCAACAGCAGCAACAGGCCGTTGCGCAGGCGGATCAGACCGATCAACAAGAGCAACAGGCGATGCAGCAACAGCAGCAACAAGAGGAGCCTGTGGACCTGTCGCGCGAAGGCGACACCGACTGGGAACGCAGCGTCACCGTCGCAGTCCCAAACGCGGTCGGCGGCCTCGATGTCATGGGGCCCGGCAACTACACGCTCAAGTGGAACGGGCCGTTGCACTTTGACCGTCTGCTGCAATATGACCTGGTGACGCGCGACATCGTGCCGCTCGTGGGTAACTACGAGTGGATTGACGACTTTTCGGCGGTACTCATGCACGTGAACCCGGGCCACGCCTGGCATGATGGCACGCCTCTGACGGCAGAAGATGTCAAGTTTTCAATCGACCGCTCAGCCGGGAATGCCGCTTACAACGAGAGCGGCGTCTATGAGTCGGGCGTCGCATACATCGTCGCGCAGGTCAATGATGAGGTCACCGTTATTGACGACTTGACCGCGCGGATTCCCGTGAGGTCTGAAGTGACAGCGCCGAACAGCATCGGGACGACGATGCCGCTTGTCCCTAAGCATCGAGTCGAAGAGTTGGGTGACGAGGGATACAACCGCGACGGGCTGGCCAGCGGACCGTTCAAGCTGGAATCATTTGAGCCGGACATCGCAGTCCGCAGCGTCCGCAACGACGCTTATCCGATCGGCTACGACGACCTCAATCGCCAGCATCGCCCCTGGGCCAAGGAGATCATTCAGTCGGTGCGACCTGAGCCGGTCGCGCGGCTGGCCGCGATCCAGGCGGGTGAGGCAGATGTCGCTCCGTCGCTGGAATGGGAGCTGGTGCAGGAGTTCGTTGACGAACCCGGCTACGAAGTGCTGTTCGATCCGGGCTGTTGCCCACACACGATCTTCCCCAACACCATCGTGCCGATGTTCGAGGACGGCAGCAACCCATACCGAGACCTTCGCGTCCGTCAGGCGATGAACCACGCCGTTGACGTGGAGACCATCTACACAACGCTGGCTACCGGACGTGAACAGCGGGCGTACGGCATCGGCACCCGACAGCTCGGCGGCATGCAGCCGGAACAGTCGGGTCCGTTGACGATGGAATACAACGTCGAGAAGGCGATGCAGTTGATGGATGCCGCCGGCTACGGCGAGGGCTTCGAGTCGGACTTCTACGGCACTGCCGGTTTCTTCGCGCTCACCGACGTGATCGCGCTATCTGTCCAGCAGTACCTCGATGTGGTTGGCATCCGCACGAACCTGCAGCTCGATCCGCTGCCGGACTTCCGTGCACGGATGGCCCAGCGCGATGTGCCTGGGCTGCACTACTACTTCACCAATCAGTCGGCGGACCCGTTCCAGGTGATCGCTGCCGAGGTTGCGATCGGCGGCACCCTCTCGGTCGCGGAGTACCCCGAAACGGACATTCAGGATCTCGTGGACGAGCAGGCGACAGAGTTCGATCCGGCGAAGCGCGCAGTGGCTCTGAACAAGCTCGCTGAACGAATCTACACCAACGCCTCCTGGCTGTTCCTGTTCGAGACCGTCGGTACTGGAATCATGCGCGACGACCTTGAGTGGGACATGAAAGGCAACTCACGCGACTACAGCGGCTTCTGGGGCATTCGACCACTCGTCACCTAGACATGACCCCAGCCTGCAGGAGGTCCGTGCATGGGTGCTCAAAGCATCTCGACGATCTTGGTGTCGCGCATCCTTCAGGGGATCCTGGTCGTGTTCGTGGTCCTCTCGGTTGTCTTCCTGGTCTCCCGACTGGCCAGGAATCCGGTCGAGTACCTGACCACGGACCAGACCACCGCTGAGGAAAAGGAGCTACTCAAAGAGCAACTCGGCCTCAGCGGACCGATCGGCATTCAGTACGTCAATTTCCTGGTGGATGCGGTCCAACTCGACCTTGGCAACTCGTTCATCAGCGCGCGCCCTGCGCTGGGTGAAGTCACCAGCCGCGCTCCGAAGACTCTGCAACTCGGCGCTGCGGCGCTGATCTTTTCGCTGGTCCTCGGTATACCGCTGGGAGTCATTGCCGCACTCAATCGTGCGACGCCGACGGACTGGACGGCAAGGTTTCTGGCCGTACTCGGCCAGGCCATACCCAATTTCTGGTTGGGCCTGATCCTGATCTTCTTTTTCGCCGTGCAGCTCGACTGGATGCCGACCGGCGGCAGTGGCGGCGTCGAGCACCTCGTCTTGCCGACGATCACACTGGGATTGCTGGCCTCAGCCGTCTCCATGCGATTGACGCGCTCCGGCATGATCGACGTGATGGGGACTGATTTCATCCGCACGGCGCGGGCGAAGGGTCTCCGCGAGTCGTCAATCATCTGGCGTCACGCGGTACGTCACGCCCTGCTTCCCGTCGCCACGATCCTCGGCATCCAGGTGGGCTACATGATTGCGGGCACCGTGATTGTCGAGCAGGTCTTTGCCTGGCCAGGCATCGGACGGCTGATGCTGCACACGATCCTGGTCGGCGACTTTCCCGTCATGATCGCCGGGATCCTCGTCATTTCGACGAGCATTGTGGTGACCAACATCCTGGTTGATCTGTCGTATCCGATCATCGATCCGCGCATCCGAGCAGGAACTCGATGATGGCGGCGCGGACGGTCGCAGCGGCCCCAGCGTCTCTGCTCCGAGGCGTTGGCCTGGGTGGGTCATGGCAGCGCGTTGTCATGCTCGCACCGGCGATCATCATTCTGGTCGCGTTCCTGGTCGCAGGGATCTTTGCCGATCTCCTGTCCGCCTACGACCCAGAGCAGATCGTCCTGATCGAACGTCTGATGCCGCCGGCGTTCCAGGAGGGTGGTAGCTGGGCGCATCCGCTGGGCACCGACAACCTGGGCCGCGACATCCTGTCTCGCGTCATGTACGGCGCTCGGGTGTCGTTGCTGGTGGTGGTGACCTGCATCCCGGCATCGGCGCTGATCGGCACGTTGTGCGGACTGCTCGCAGGCTGGCGGCTGGGCTGGTGGGACCGATTCCTGATGCGCATCGTCGACGTGCAGTTGGCGTTGCCGGCGATTCTGTTTGCGTTGCTGATCTCGGTGGTCTTCGGGGCCAGCCTGCTCAATGTGATCCTGATCATCATCATCTTTAGCTGGTCCGGTTATGCGCGACTGGTCCGAGCGGATGTGCTCTCCCTGCGCGAACAAGAGTTTGTGGTTGCTGCTCGAGCCAGCGGAGCCAGCGACAGACGCATCCTGTTCCGTCATGTCCTGCCCAACCTGCTCAACACGATCGTGATCATGGCGACACTGGATGTGCCGTCGGTGATCCTGATTGAGGCGGCGCTCAGCTTCCTCAGCATCGGCGTTGCTCCCGGCACGCCTTCGTGGGGCGCAATGATCTCCGAGGGTCGCAACTTCATGACGATTGCCTGGTGGCCGATCTGGATGCCGGGGATCGCGATCCTGTTGGTCTCACTGACCGGCAACCTGATGGGCGACTGGCTGCGGGATACGCTTGACCCACGGCTACGCAACCTGCGCTGATCCCCCTGCTAAACCCTCCTGGAAGGTTCTCCGCTCTCAAAGACCTCCTTCGCGGGGTCCTGTTGGTACACCGGTCTCGACATCGCCGACCGCCGAGTCGGCGGACCCTTGTAGCTGCTGTTGCAGCCCTCGGCGCGAGCCGGCGTTAGGGCCCTGGGCGGTTGCGGCGACGATGCCGGCGCCGCGCTCTGTGGACGCACGCGGGCAATATCCGGTATCGTGCTCGCCCACGCGGAAATTGGAAGTCGGAGTGCGCGAACGGTTGGAGGCCGCTGTGATGATGCAGAAGACGCTGACGAGGACGCTTCCCGCCTTGGTTTGGGCGCTGGCGCTGGTTGCGCTCGGCGCGGCGCTGCTGTTCGCCTTGGGCGACGCTTCGGCTCAGCAACCGCCGATTTCCGCCTCGATCGTGGACGATAATGACATAAACACCAACTCGCTCTGCAGCGGCTTTGTCTGGTCGGACGGTCGCTGCGACCTGCGCATCCGGGTGACGGACCATGATGCGACGGACAGCGATGTGACGATCGTGGTCTCGCCGATCTTCAGCGGCGCGTTCGATGCGAGTGTGATCACGCCCGACGACACCGCGCTCAGCTCGCAAACGCTGGGGCCGACTGCAAGCACATATACGATTCCCGGCAACACGAGGCAGATCTTCCGGCTGCGGATGACGCCGGTAGTCACGGCAAGCGGGCCGCAATATTACCAGGGCTACGTCCGGGTGCATCTGGGCGCCGGTACGAGTGGCCGCAAGTTGGCCGAGTACAAGCTAACGTTGCAGGCGCCGACGCCGACGTCGGTTACCTCCGAGAGCATCACCAGCACGTCGTTTGCGGTGCGCTGGAAGATGGATGAGCGGGCGAGGCAGACGATCATCTTCTGGCGGCCTCGCGACGACGCCAGCTCGCCGGAGCAGTCGGTGCAGGTGACGATGATTCAGAACGCAAAGTATCGACTGATCAGCGGTTTGCAATCGTCGACCTGTTACGTCGCCCGCGTGCAACCGCTGCTCGACGGCAAGAGTCTCGAATCGGCGGAGATCGAGGTGGCGACGCTCGCGGACCCCGATGCGACTGATCCTCCTGCCGAACCGTGCGCGCCGCCGCCGAGCCCGTCGCCGTGCACGATTGCGGGACAGTACGACTCGGGCGACTACGACAGCGACGACGACGGTCTGATTGAAGTTTGCAGTCTGCAGCAGCTCGACGCGATCCGGCACGACCTCGACGGCGACGGAGCGCCGGATGATTACCCGGAGCAGTACGGCGACCACCCGGCCGGCGCACGTTATGTTTATGCTGATGCTAGTGTAGCCACAAGGAGAAGCGGACCGCCTGCGGATCTCCCTCACTATGGCGACTACACCGATGCCCAGCGGATTGCCTTGCACGGGGCGGCGTTTCCCAGCGCTGTTGCTGGCATGGGATGTCCGGCCGCAGGTTGCATCGGCTATGAATTGCTGGCAGATCTCGACTTCGATACCAACGGCAACGGCAAAGCGGACAGCGGGGACGCCTACTGGAATCGCGGCAAGGGGTGGTCTTCGATCATGGGCGCAACCTTCTATCAAGGCACCTGCTTGTGGTTTCACGAATGCAGGCTGATACGGGGGCGGCCAATAACACCCATATACGACCCCGAGTTTTTCCACGTGAAGCGATTCAATGCGGTGTTCGAGGGCAACGGCCGCACAATCGACAACCTGTACATCAGCGGTCGAAACGTCCATGCCGGACTGTTTGGATGGGTCGGTCCGCAGGCGCACATTCGCAACATCGGGCTCACGGCTTCCAACGCCGACAGCATGGTATCGGGTGGTTCCATGGTCGGAGCGTTGGTCGGCATGCTGCAAGGCGGCATCGTCAGCGGCAGTTACTCGCACGTTGACGTGATCGGCATCGGTAGGAACCAAGGAACCGGTGGGCTGATCGGTACCGTGACCATGACTGGTACCAGTCGCGCGCTTGTGATCGAGTCGTATGCTTCCGGCGACGTAAGCGGCATTGAGCTCGTCGGAGGCCTGATCGGCGATCTACATCGACGTTCTTCGATTCACCACCCGCTCGTCGCCGCAACATTCGCTAGCGGCGCAGTTGAGGCAAGCTGGGTCTCTGCCGGAGGGCTGATCGGTTATCTAGACGTCGCTGATCTGTACGCCAGCTACGCCAGCGGCGCCGTGCAAGAAGTCGACCACGATTCGTCGGTAAGATACATGCGTCTCGGCGCGTTGGTCGGCCACGCGAGACCACATACGAGGACATTGGTACGGGCGCTCTATGCGACAGGGTCGATCACATTCCTCGACTCAACCAAAGTCAACGTTGGGCACCCAAGCTGGCAAGACTTGTACGGAGGGTTGTTTGGAAATCCGGTAGGCGACGCGCAGCGGTACCGTAACGCCACCGATGGCTACTGGGATATGTTGACGACCCAGAAAGCAAGAGGTGGATTTGGTACGGGCAAGACGACGGCCGAGTTGCAGTCGCCGACCGGCTATACCGGTATCTACAGCGCCTGGAACCTCGACATTGACGGCGACAACACGCTCGACGATCCGTGGGACTTCGGCACAACCTCCGAATACCCGATTCTCAAGTACTGCGCCGCCAAGCCCGGCATTGACCTCAGCTGGGATACCACCCGCACGGAGTACTGTCCGCTGCGGGAGGCGACGCAACACGGTCGGACGTACAGCGCCTCGCCTTAGAGAGGCGGGACCCTCACCCTAACCCTCTCCCAGGGGGAGAGGGGACAGAGAGCGGATTGGGCGCGGGAGTGTTCGCGGCGACGGAGTTAGGTCTCGCAGTTCCCCCAATTCGACCACTGAGTGGGCGGACCCTTGTAGCGACTGTTGCGGGCCTCGTGGACGCACGCGGGCAACATCCGCTATCGTGCTCGCCCACGCAGAAATTGGCAGTCGGAGCGCAGGAACGGGTGGAGGGGCATGACGATGCAGAAGACGCTGACGAGGACGCTTCCCGCTTTGGTCTGGGCGCTGGCGCTGGTTGCGCTCGGCGCGGCGGCGCTGTTCGCCCTGGGCGACGCTTCGGCTCAGCAGCCGCCGATCTCCGCCTCGATCGTGGACGATAACGACGTAAACACCAACTCGCTCTGCAGCGGACATGTCTGGTCGGACGGGCATTGCGACCTGCGCATCCGGGTGACGGACCATGATGCGACGGACAGTCAGGCGACGATCGTCGTCTCGCCGATCTTCAGCGGCGCGTTTGATGCGAGCGTGATCACGCCCGACGACACCGCGCTCGGCTCGCAAACGCTGGGGCCGACGCCGAGCACATATACGATTCCGGGGAATACGAGGCAGATCTTTCGGCTGCGGATGACGCCGGTAGTCACGGCGAGCGGTCCGCAATATTACCAGGGCTACGTCCGGGTGCATCTGGGCGCCGGTACGAGTGGCCGCAAGTTGGCCGAGTACAAGCTAACGTTGCAGGCGCCGACGCCGACGTCGGTTACCTCCGAGAGCATCACCAGCACGTCGTTTGCGGTGCGCTGGAAGATGGATGAGCGGGCGAGACAGACGATCATCTTCTGGCGGCCTCGCGATGGCGGCTCGCCGGAGCAGTCGGTGCAGGTGACGATGGTCCAGAATGCAAAGTACCGTATAATCTCGGGTCTGCAATCGTCGACCTGTTATGTCGCTCGCGTGCAACCGCTGCTCGACGGCAGGAGTATCGAATCGGCCGAGATCGAGGTAGCGACGCTCGCGGACCCCGATGCGACTGATCCGCCAGCCGACCCCTGCGCGCCGCAGCCACCGCCGGCTTGCACGACCTCAGGCGACTACGATGTCGATGATGACGGATTGATCGAAGTGAGTTGCTTGCAGCAGCTTGACGCGATCCGACACGATCTTGACGGCGATGGCGTACCAGACATCAATCCAGCGCCGCCGAACGCGCCTACCGACTTCACCTGGGACGGCAAGACGCAGGTTGAGAGTACCAACCCCAATCACAAGAGCGCTGTGAGGACATATCCGTATACTCGAGGCGACTTCTCCGATGCCGAACGCCAGTCGCAATACGCCGCCGCCTACCCAAGTCCCGCTCCCAACATGGGTTGCCCAAGCTCAGGCTGTCGAGGCTATGAACTGGTCCGAAACCTCGACTTCGACACAAACAACGACGGCGTAGTCAACGCAGATGATCCATACTGGGACGATGGCAAAGGTTGGCGGCCAATCATGGGCCGTAACTTTACCTACCCGGACTACTGGCGTTTCGAGTTCTTTTCGAATAGTTCCACGGGGGCAGATACCCCGTTCCACAAGGACAAGATGTTCCATGCGGTGTTTGAAGGAAACGGCCATACAATCGCCAACCTCTACATCAATCGCCCCGCGGGCTATCACGTTGGCTTGTTTGGCTATGTGGCGATCGAGGGCGTCGTCCGCAATCTCGGCTTGATCGCTCCGGTGGTGCGTGGCTATTGGTATGTCGGCACAGTCGCAGGTATGATCGAACGGGCTCAAGTAACCGGTAGCTATGCACAGGGTGTTGAGGTCACCGGCTGGTGGAGAGTCGGAGGGCTGATCGGGATAACACGGGGCGGGCGAGTCTTGGAGAGCTATGCGACTGGAAAGCTTGGTAGCGGGGTCAGCGGACGAGAGGCAGGCGGATTGATCGGCCTGGCTAATGCACACCCATGCGGCTCGAATAACCAGGTCTGCAGTAGGAGCGACATCCAAGTAAAGTACGCATTCGCGTCCGTTGATGTCACGTCCAAGGGCTATTCCGGCTCCGGCGGCCTCGTCGGAGACTTCCCACCTTATTCTTCGCGCATTCAACACACGTATGCCACCGGAACGGTGACGGCTGTCGGCCGGCCTGGCGGTTTCTCATATTGGGGATCGCTAGTCGGCATCTTGCATGGAGGATCAGTGCCAGTCAGTCAGTCGTACGCTACCGGTCCGATCAGCGGCAATCCCGTCCCAAGGACAGATGGTTTGATCGGCGAACCAAGGACAGGTGGTTTGATCGGCGGCTGCGTCAATCTGCCAACCGGTTGGAGTTGGTTTGCATACTGGGACACCGAAACAACCGGTCAAACCCACAGCGCTTGCAACCGTGTCCCCGGCGACCCGTCGGCGACAACCATCCGCGAGAGACGTAGGCATTCCTTGAGCAGAACGACCGTGGGCGGCAAAACCACCACTGAACTGCAAACGCCGACCAGCGCCAGCGGTATCTACAGCACCTGGGGCCCCGTCACGGTCGACGGCGTTAGCATCCCCGTCTGGGACTTCGGTACCGACGAACAGTATCCAATCCTCGCCTACTGCGCGCCCAAGCCCGGCATCGACCTCTCCTGGGACGCTACCCGGACCGAGTACTGTCCGTTGCGCGAGGTGACGCAGCACGGTCGGACGTACAGCCCGTCGCCCTGAGCGCCGGCGCCGCGCTTCGTGGACGCACGTGGGCAACATCCGATATCGTGCTCGCCCACGCAGAAATTGGCAGTCGGAGCGCGCGAACGGTTAGAGGGGGATCACGATGCAGAAGACGCTGACGACGACGCTTCCCGCTTTGGTTTGGGCGCTGGCGCTGGTTGCGCTCGGCGCGGCTCTGCTGTTCGCCTTGGGCGACGCTTCGGCTCAGCAACCGCCGATTTCCGCCTCGATCGTGGACGACAACGACGTAAACACCAACTCGCTCTGCGGCGGCTTTGTCTGGTCGGACGGTCGCTGCGACCTGCGCATCCGGGTGACGGACCATGATGCGACGGACAGCGATGTGACGATTGTCGCCTCGCCGATTTTCAGCGGCGCGTTTGATGCGAGTGTGATCACGCCCGATGACAGCGCGCTCAGCTCGCAAGCCCTGGGGCCGACGCCGAGCACGTATACGATTCCGGGCAACACGAGACAGATCTTCCGGCTACGGATGACGCCGGTAGTCACGGCGAGCGGGGCGCAATATTACCAGGGCTACGTGCGCGTGCATCACGGCGCCGGTACGAACGGCCGCAAGTTGGCCGAGTACCGGTTAACGTTGCAGGCGCCGACACCGACATCGGTTAGCTCCGAGAGCATCACCAGCACGTCGTTTGCGGTGCGCTGGAAGATGGATGAACGGGCGAGGCAGACGATCATCTTCTGGCGACCTCGAGACGACGGCGCGATGGAAGAGTCGGTCAAGGTAACGATGGTCCAGAACGAAAAGTGGCGACTGATCCGTAACTTACAACCGTCGACCTGCTACGTCGCTCGCGTGCAACCGCTGCTCGACGGCAAGAGTCTCGAACCGGCGGAGATCGAGGTGGCGACGCTCGCAGACCCCGATGCGACTGATCCGCCGGTCGATCCATGCGCGACGGCTCAAACGCCGCCGACGCCGCCGGCTTGCACAACCTCAGGCGACTACGATGTCGATGATGACGGGTTGATCGAAGTGAGTTGCTTGCAGCAGCTTGACGCGATCCGTCACGACCTCGACGGGGACGGCGTGCCGGACATCAATCCAGCGCCGCCGAATGCACCTACCGACTTCACCTGGGACGGCAAGACCAAGGTTGAGGGTCCCAACCCCAATCGCAACAGTGGTCGGAAGACATACACGTATGCCCGAGGCGACTTCTCCGATGCCGAACGCCAGTCGCAATACGCCGCCGCCTATCCAAGCCCCGATGCCGGGATGGGCTGCCCAACATCAGGCTGCAAGGGCTATGAGCTCAGCGCAGACCTCGACTTCGACGAGAACAGTAATGGCATGCGGGATGATACCTATAATACCGGCGCAGGCTGGCGGCCCATCATGGGTCAGACCTATGTCGATCCGGACTACTGGCAGCGGCGGTTCTTCCAGGGGGAGCATGATGTCCACGCGGCGGACTTCCCCTTCAACAAGGCCAAGATGTTCCGCGCGGTGTTCGAGGGTAACGGCCGCACGATCTCCAACCTCTACATCAATCGCCCCACCGGCTATCACATTGGCTTGTTCGGCTATGTGGCGGTCAAGGGCGTCGTCCGCAATCTCGGCTTGATCTCGCCGGTGGTGGAAGGCTATGAGTATGTTGGAACAGTCGCAGGCGCGATCGAACGAGCTCAAGTGACCGGTAGCTATGCGCAGGGCGTTGAGGTCACCGGTCGGTGGAGAGTCGGAGGACTGATCGGATCGGTGTGGGGCGGGCGAGTCTTGGAGAGCTACGCAACTGGAACGGCTGGTAGCGGGGTCAACGGAACTCTGGAGGTGGGCGGATTGATCGGCCTGGTCAATGCGCGCACATGCGCGTCCTTCAACGTAGGCTGCGCGAGACAGGACGTTCAAGTGAGGCACGCATTCGCGTCGGTTGACGTCACGTCCGAAGGAGCTTGGGGCGCTGGCGGTCTCGTCGGATACCTCCTATCCGTATCACATATTCAACATGCGTATGCGACTGGCACGGTGACGACCATCGCTAAGTATAATAGATACCCGGTGAGTTGGGGATCGCTAGTCGGCTACATACATGGACCGATGCAGCTCAGTCAAACGTACGCGACCGGTCCGATCCAAGCCCATGACGGCGCAACGACCGGCGGCTTGGTCGGTCGCTGCCTCAATCCGGCAACCGGTTCGAGTTGGCTCTCGTACTGGGATACAGACACAACTGGTCAAACCCACAGCGCTTGTAACCGTATCCCCGGCGATCCATCTTCGCCAATCTTCCGCGACAGACTTGAGCGATCCTTGCGTGATACCACCGTGGGCGGCAAGACCACCAGTGAACTGCAAACGCCGACCAGCGCCAGCGGCATCTACAGCACCTGGGGTCCAATCACGGTGGACGGCGTCAGCATCCCCGTTTGGGACTTCGGCACCGACGAACAGTATCCAATCCTCGCCTACTGCGCGCCCAAGCCCGGCATCGACCTCTCCTGGGACGCTACCCGGACCGAGCACTGTCCGCTGCGGGAGGCGACGCAACACGGCCGGACGTACAGCGCCTCGCCTTAGAGAGGCGGGACCCTCACCCTAACCCTCTCCCAGGGGGAGAGGGGACAGAGAGCGGATTGGGGCGCAGTTGGCGGCGGGATGTGTTGGGATAGGATTGGAGGCGTCTTGGGTTGAGGAGCCTCTATGTCTCGGATCACTGCCGTTCGCTCGCGCTTGCTGCGCATTCCGCTTGATCACCCGACTTCGTTTTCTAACCGCACGGTGTATCACCGCGACCATCCGGTGGTCGAGGTCGAGTGCGACGACGGGCATGCCGGGATTGGGTTTTGCTATGCGGGCAACTCCAATGGTCAGTTGGTTACGTCGGCGATCGACCACCTGTTCGCGCCGCTGCTGATCGGTCAGGACCCGTTCCGGGTTGAGGGTCTGTGGGCGGCGATGTACCAGGAGTCGCTCTTGCATGGACGCGCCGGTTCGACGATGCGGGCGCTGTCGATGCTGGACATTGCGCTCTGGGATCACAACGCGAAGGCGGCCGGTCTGCCGCTGTACAAGTTGCTGGGCGGCTACTACGAGGACACGGTGCCGGCGTATGCATCGGGCGGCTACTACCTCGACGGCAAGGGGCATGAGGGGTTGCAAGAGGAGCTGCTGGGCTACGTTGAGATGGGTTTTGACGCGGTCAAGATCAAGGTCGGGCGTCTGTCAGTGCGCGAGGAAGCGTCTCGGATGCAGGCGGCGCGTGAAGCGGTTGGGCCTGATGTCCACATCATGCTCGACGCCAACAACGCCTGGTCGAACCTCGAGGACGCGCTGCGCTACATGGCGGCCTATGAACCGTCGAATCCGTACTGGATGGAGGAGCCGTTCTCGCCGGATGCCATCAATCTGCACGCCAGGCTGGCTCAGCGCACCGGCGTCCCGATTGCGACGGGTGAGATTGAGGTCGGTCGCTGGCGATTCAAGGATCTGATGGATCAGGAAGCGGCGATGATTCTGCAGCCGGATGCGGCGGTGCTGGGCGGCGTGACTGAGTTTCGGCGCATCGCCAATACGGCCGCCTCGTACGGCGTCTCGATCTGCCCGCACTGGTTCCATGACCTGCATCGGCACCTGGTGGCGTCGTCGCCGAATGCGACGTATGTCGAATTCTTCCCAGACGATCAGGTACACAACTTCCGCAACATCATCGACCGGCAGACTGAGGTCAAGGATGGTCGTCTAGTGTTGCCGGACACGCCGGGTCTGGGCTTTGAGTTCCTGCCGGAGGCGTTGGAGCGGTACAGCGTCGCTGAGTAAGGACCAACTTCTTTAGGCACCTCGTCATTCCCGCGCTTGCCGCGGGAATCTCGTCGCGTGCAGCACAGGCGATCGAAATCGAGGAACCTCTCTCGAATCGATCGCTCAGCCGGTTCCCGGCCTTTGTGCCCAGGCAGCGAGATACCCGCGACGGAGCGCGGGTATGACGAGATCAGAGTGAAGCTGCTTAACTCGCGACCACGACGCCGTTTGCGATGGCCAGTTCTCCCTGGTCGTTGAGCATCTCGTAGAAGATGACCTCTCGGTCTCCTTCGTCTCGGACTTCCAGGGCGTTGACCGTGACGTCGGTGCCGGGGATGACCATGCCTCGGAATTGACCGGCGAACCTGGTTACCCGGGTTGGGTCTCCTCCGAGATTTCGGTTGATCACTTCTCTCAGTGCGATGAGGAGGCTGGCCGAGCCGTGCAGGATGATGTCGGGCAGTCCGGCGGCCAGTGCGACTTTGCGCTCGGTATGGATCGGGTTCCAGATATCGGCGCACTCGGTGTAGACGTGGGGCGCTTGCGGATCGATCGGCACAGTCGTGGACCAGACGGGGGTATCAGCGTCTGTCGAACGCTGCGGCACTGGTGGCGCGGATTCCAGTTCAGCTTCATCGCCGTCGAGCTCGGCACCGCGAGTGATACCGCTGCTGTCCATGACCGCGACGGTCTCCCCGCTGCTGTCCCGGAACGTGAATCGCTGCGTGCTGAGCACGCCGGGGCAAATCTGTTTGACGGCGATGCTCTGCCCCTGGCAGGTAATTATGTCGCCCTCGCGAATGGCACGATTGAATCTCACATCCAACCAGGACTGGACACCACGACGCACGAGTTGCAGGTCGAGATCCTTATCGGGAGTGAAGCGACTATTCCATTGCCAGGTGAAGACCATGCCGGGATGCGCGATCAGTCCGCCTGGGCGGTCGTCCTCGAAGTAGACGGGATTGAAGTCATCAACGCCTCCGGCGAAGGCGGTGATGCTCCGCGCCGTGACCTCAAAGGACTTGGCGATGGTGAATCCGCCCACGTCCGCAGGCATGCGGAGCTCGCTCGTGCTTGTCGCGGTCGTCATACCCTTGCCCTGTCAGTTGACTCTGTCTTGTGCTCATAGCGATCCCAGTGCAGCACTTCGTCCAGCGGGCGACGGCGGATGGGACCGAAGTTGCCAGTCGGCCAGCCGAGCGGGATCAGGACCATCGGCAGGATGTGGTCGGGCAGGTTCAGCACCTCTTGCGCCTTCTCACGACCATCGCCGATGAAGGCGAGCGTCGTCGGGACGCTGCCGACTTCGAGTGCGCGAGCCGCGAGCAGCAGGTTTTGGACTGAGCCCCAGACCTCCGTCGCAGCCGCTGCACCCTCGCCAAACGTGCCCTGCGGAGCGCGGACCATGTCGGCGCAGGCGATCACGATCGCGGGAACCTCGTGCAGGTGATTCATCTGGTACTCGACGGCGGCCAGGAAGCGCTCTCGACGCCCCTGGTCCACGTGCGGATTGGCGCCATCGCGATTGTTCTCGAGGTAGATCGAAACGCCGGCCCGATTGAGGTCGGCGAGTTGCTGCTTGACCTCAGGATCTCGGACGACGACCCAATGCCTCGACTGCCGGTTTGATCCGCTCGGACCGAGGTGCGCCGCTTCAATGAGTTGCACCAGGACATCCTCGGGAATCGGATCGGGCTTGTAGCGCCGCATCGCTCGCGCGGTCTGGATGACGTCGAAGAATTCCATGCATCTTCCTGTTCCGTTGAGTTCTGTTCACACCACCCGAGTCATTCCGACGACGCCTGTTCGTGGTGGTCGAACGAAGCGAGGATGGCGGCTTTTCAGGTTTTTGGGCAAACTTTTTTTCCGGCCGATGAACGCAGACGATGTTCAGCGTATTGCTGGAGATCGTGCGATTCCAGTTTCAGGTTTTTTCAGCTTTTTTCAGCTTTTTCAGGGGTGTTTTTCCTCGAGCGTGTTCGATCCTGTTCGATTTTGTTCGATTTTGAGCGGAATTGGCTGAAGATGACCGAGGTTGTGCGGGACTGTGCGGGACTGTGCGATCACGACTCGGTTCGCGCCCGATGCTGTTTGTGCAGGAACGTCGGTGGTCGGAAGCGCGAAGGCATGGAACATGTATGACTCCTCCAGATCGCGAGGTCATTGCGTTCATATGTTCCGATTCTATCCCGTCTGGGCTCCACTGGGAAGGCGACGCGCAGATGCGAACGCTTATTGGTCCTGGTATGAGATCAGCTCGACGAGATTGCCGTCGGGATCGCGGGTGTAGACGCTGACGCCTTCAGCGGTACCTGCAGCGCGTCCACCGACACGTCCTGCTGGGCCTTCGATCACCTCGGCTCCCGTCGCCGTAATCGCGGCCGCCGCCGTTTCAGGCGTTCCCTGCCAGACGAAGCAGAAGTCGCCGCAACCGGGTTCGGCGGTCGGACCGCGCAGATCGAACTTCGGATTCTGCCAGAGCTTCGGATCATGCACGTTGATCTTCTGGTCGCCGCAGGCAATCGCAAACATCGGGAACTCGCCCGAGCGCCATTCCGCCTCATGGACGATGGTGAATCCCAGCGCTCGATAGAACTCCATCAGCGCCTCGGGATCGCCCGCAGGAATCGCGACATGGTCCATTCCGGTGACTGCCATCGTATGCTCCTCGCCTGCTCTCGATGACTATGCTAAATCGTGTAGCACAGGGTCGAGGAGAGAATCATGCGACAATCCTTCACTGCCTGGGTGATGCGTGACGAAGATCTACCTGACGAGAGTCGCTACCTCGCATTCTGTGAAGAGGTGCCCGGTGCCGGCGGTCACGGTCAGTCGCGCCAAGAAGCGCTAGACGATCTGGCCGTCAACATCGAGCAATGGCTCGATTCCTATCGCGATCAAGTTCGCGCAGATCTCATGCCCGGTGCGGAGATGACCTCCGTTGCAGTGAGCAGAATCGATGTGAGTCGACCCTGTCATGTCGTTGAAGTCACGCGGCCAGATGTTGTGGCTGACATGCGAACTCCCAGGGGCGCCTTTACTGCCATTATCGAATCGGCCGATGATTGGTTGATCGCCCGATGCGCAGAAGTGCCCGGCGCGAACGGCCAAGGCCGCACCCGCGAGGAAGTACTGGACAATCTGGCCAGCTCGATCGAACTGATGCTGCTGGATCGTCGGGCCGAAGATCTAGGTAGTGTCGGGCCAGACGCCGAGGTCGCCATGGTGCTTCTGAAGTGAAGCGCGGGGTGCTCCTGCGCCATCTACGGCGCAACGGCTGCGAACTGAAGCGAGAAGGACGATCACACTCGATCTGGTGGAACCCAAGAACCCGCGAGCAGCAACCAATCCCCCGACATCGAGAGATCAAGAACCAGCTTGCACAAGAAATCAGCCGAGCTCTCTCCGTACCGCCGATTGGCGGCTGATAGCCTGCGCTTGACCTGAGCTTCGAACCCTCGAGGAGCGACTTCTGATGCCCGACATCTCTGTTGAAGACACCTTCCCGCGCAAGCGTCTGACCATTGGTGAAACCACCATGGCTTACGTCGACGAGGGCAACCCCGACGGCGACCCCATCCTGTTCCTGCATGGCAACCCGACATCGTCCTATCTGTGGCGCAACATCATGCCGCACCTGTTTGATTCGGCCCGCTGCCTGGCCCCCGACTTGATCGGGATGGGCGTCTCCGGATCTTCGCCCAGCGGCTCGTATCGCTTCGTCGACCACGCCGGTTGGCTCGATGCCTGGATTGAGGGCATGGACCTGGGCGACAATCTGACGTTCGTTATCCACGACTGGGGTTCGGCGCTGGGCTTCCATTGGGCCAATCGGCATCGCGACCGGGTCAAGGGACTCGTCTACATGGAGGCCATTGTCCGCCCCGTGACATGGGACGAATGGCCTGAAGCGGCGGCCCGCATCTTCCAAGGCATGCGCTCGGAGGCGGGGGAGTCGATGGTGCTCGAGAAGAACGTATTCGTCGAGCGCGTCCTCCCGGGCAGCGTCCTGCGCGGCCTGACGGAGGAGGAGATGGCGGTCTATCGACAGCCATACCTCGAAGCGGGCGAATCGCGCCGGCCGACCCTGACCTGGCCGCGCGAGATTCCGATTAACGGCGAGCCGGCTGATGTGGCCGAGATCGCACAGAGCTACGCCGACTACCTCTCTTCGGACGAATCGGCGCATGTCGCCAAACTGTTCATCAACGCCGAACCGGGCGCCATCTTGCAGGGCGCGCAGCGCGAGTTCTGTCGCAGTTGGTCGAACCAGACAGAGGTCACGGTGGCCGGCAATCATTTCGTGCAGGAAGACTCGCCGCATGAGATCGGCGAGGCGATCCGCGAGTGGTACTCGGGGATCTAGGCAGGTCCGTCTGCGATGCCAGACATTACGAACGCCGAAGAGGCGCGAGCCGAGCTCGAACAGGCGAGGGAGGCATTCCGCGAACTCGTTTTGGGGCTGTCCGACGACGAGTGGAAGCGGAAGAGCAATAACGCCGGCTGGACCAACAGCCAACTCTGTTGGCATATCGCCCTCACTGCTGCAGGCGGGAAGATCAGGGTTTCGCGTCTGCGACAGAACAAGGGCATGAACCCGCCCGCTCCGCTGATGGCGGTCCTTAATCTGATCAGCCTCTGGTTGGTCCGCATCCGCTCACGCGGCGCGACGCCGGAGTCGGTGCTGGCTCTGTTCGACGAGGGTTACTCGGTTACGCGTGGGTTGATCGACACCGTTGAAGCAGACGAGTGGAACAACGGAGGCGTGTTCCTCGGAGAGTCGATGACCGTTGGGAATTCGTTTAGCTTTCTCGGCGGCCACATCGCGGATCATGCCGCCGAAATGCGCCGCGACTAGGTCTCCTGCAGATCGATGGCGCTCAGCTCGGAAGAGATCCGGCATCTGAGACCGAATAGCTAACGAGGACAGGAGATCATGTCCGAGATCACCAATGCCGAGCAAGCGCGGGCTGCGTTAGAACAGGCGCGAGCAGACTTCCGGGAACTTGTGCTGGGACTCTCCGGGGACGAGTGGAATCGACACAGCAACAATGCCGGATGGACCAACGGCCAGCTTTGCTGGCATATTGCGTTCGGCGTGGGAGCAGGCGAGCGAACAATCCAGAGATTGCGCCAAAACAAGGGGTTGGACCCACCCGGTCCGCTGGTGGCCATTTTCAATTTCCTCAGCCTCTGGTTGGTTCGCATCCGTTCTCGCGGCGCCAGTCCTGAGTCCGTGCTCACCTTCTTCGATCAGGGTCACAGGAGGACGTTGAAACTCGTCGACGGCATCCGCGATGCTGAATGGGACAACGGCGGCGTCGTGCTGGGCGAACACATGACTGTCGGCGGATCCTTTGTGGGACTCCAGGAGCACCTTGATGAGCACGCAGCAGAAATGCGACGCGGCTAGGCAGCCGGCGCAACGATGGGATTGAGTTCAGAAGAGATTTTCGAGCGTTACCCGCCATTGCGTGACATGGAGGCGGTGGCTCTCTTCCAGGAACTCGGATATCGCTTCACGGACGCCGGCGAGGGCTGGTGCGAGATCACGCTGACGGCCTCGGCCAAGACACACAACCTGTACGGCATCGTCCACGGCGGGGTCTGGCTGCTGGTCGCCGACTCGGCAATGGGCGGCGCGCTGGGCACGATTCAAGCCGAGGGCGAGCGGGTGATCACGGCTCAGTCGGAGTTTCGTTGGTTAAGAGGTCTCGACGGTGATGTCATTCGCGCTCGGGCCGAAGTGATCCGTCGTGGTCGGACGCTGAGCCATTGCTCGGTCGATCTCTACGACGAGCAGGGGCGCCATATCGGCCACGGCAACGGCACTTATGTGATGCTGCCGCCCGAATAGTCCTCCTTCCTCTCTCTGAAAAGGGAGTCACAAGAGAAACTTTGATTGGCTGTATGCCAGTCCCCGCGTAAAGGAGACCTTCAAAAGTCTCCCAGATCTCCTCACCCCCCTTTGCGGGGGGAGATGCCATGGAGTGACAGAGGTGGGGTCGGCTGACAATGACCAGTTAGGGATCCCGAACAGCGGACCCCCCTCTGCCTTCGGCATCTCCCCCGCAAGGGGGGAGAAAGGGAGCATTTCCAAAGCTCTCCTTAAGGCGGAGACTGGAAGCTTCGACGATCAGGACACGCTCTCAAACCGGAGAACAGGCTAGCGACATCTCTAAGCCAGAAACGAGAATGAGAGAGATGAGGTGCGAAGCACTAGCCTGTGCCTCCAACGCATTTGTGAGAGGCATGTATTGATGGCCGGACGACTTGATGGCAAAACTGCACTGATCACCGGTGGCGCTCGCGGGCAGGGCGCAGCCGAGGCGATGTTGTTCGCCGCTGAGGGCGCGACTGTGGTGATCACCGATGTACTCGACTCCGACGGCGAGGCGACTGCCTCTTCCAGTGACAACATCCGCTATCTACACCACGACGTGACGAATGAGGACGAGTGGACTGCGGTCGTCCAGGATGTGCTCGAGGATTACGGCAAGATCGACGCGTTCATCAACAATGCCGGCATCTACCGCTCGCGACCGATTGCTGAGACGTCGGTGGAGGAATACAAACTCGTGATCGAGATCAACCAGGTCGGCGTGTTTCTTGGTCTGAAGCATGTCGGACCTGTGATGTGCGAGGCCGGTTCCGGCTCGATCATCAACATCTCGTCCATCGCCGGTATGCGCGGCGGAGCGGGGTCTTTGTCATACACGGCATCGAAGTGGGCCGTGCGCGGGATGACCAAAGTGGCGATGAGTGAGTTTGCGCCCTCGGGCGTGCGAGTCAACTCGATTCACCCGGGGCTGATCGAAACACCGATGCTGCAACAGCTTCCGATCATTGAGCAGGGTCGCGGCGACGTTCTCATGCAGCGCATTCCCTACGGTCGGTTTGCCGAGGCCGAGGAAGTGGCCAAACTGGCACTCTTCCTTGCCTCTGACGACTCCGAGTACATGAACGGCACGGAATTCATCATCGACGGCGGGATGATCCAGGGCATCTGATCGGACGAGACGGCTTTCCCATGAACGCGCCCTCGGTCCAATACACACGCACCGAAGACGATGTCGCCATCGCTTGGGTCGAGCGTGGGGTAGGCAAGCCGTTGGTTGTCTCGACCGGACCAATGTTGCCGCTCAACGTAGGCTGGGATCCTGGCGGCATCTGGGACCGACTCGCGCAGTCCTTCCGCGTGATTCGCTTCGACCCGCGCGGCTGCGGACTGTCGGAACGTGATGGCGTGTTCGGTTCGTTCCACGACGAGGCGATGGATTTGGCGGCGGTCGTCAATGAGGTAAGTGAGCCACGGGTCGCACTGATGGGCCATTACATCGGTACGCCGGCCGCCGTGATTGCGATGCTGAACGAGCCGGAGCGGTACACCCATCTGATGTTGCACCTGCCTGTCGCCATGGGTGGCGACAAGGCCGGCATGGTTCAGCACAGCGAGATTAACGATCTGATCGACAGCACGGTGGAGAATCTATTGCGGCTGGGCTGGCAACATCATGACGAAGCGGCTCGCCGGGCATTGCTCACCATGATCGCTCCCACTGCGAGCGAAGACTCCTTGCGCAACATGTCGCAGACGATGCATCACTATCCGTCGATGAACCGCCTCTTCGGTCTGGTTCGTGAGATGCGTGACCTCGATCTGCGAGAGCAACTGCGCAGCGTAGAGATACCAACACTGATCTCGATTCCGTCCGAGAGTGAAGGATTCGATGGCGGTTACAGCTCGATGGGTCGGGAGTGGGCGCGCATCATCCGCGGCGCCCGACTGATCGTCCTGCACGACGACACGCCGGTCTTGGTCAACGGAGCGGCGACCATTGCCCAGATCGCCGAAGCGCTCGTGGATTTTGTCGGCGTTGACGGCATTGACGCACCCAGCCGAACGACGGGCGAGGCCACACGCACAATCCTGTTCACCGATATTGAAGGATCGACCTCGATGGTTGACCGTCTTGGCGATGACCAATCGCGCTCGATCACGCGAGAGATCGAACAACTCACCCATACCGTGATTCGAGACAACCAGGGCGTACAGGTCAAGACAATGGGCGATGGAGTCCTGGCATGGTTTAGGGCGGCTTCTGCGGCTGTCGAGGCCGCGGTGCAAATCCAGTGGCAACTGGCCAACCATGAACGTTACAGCGATGTCCACGTTCGCATCGGGATCAGCGCCGGCGAACCGATTGCCGAGTCGGATGATCTCTACGGGACCACAGTCAATCAGGCCGCCAGGATTATGTCACAAGCCCGAGGCGGCGAGATTCTCGTTTCCGACCTGGTCCGCGGATTGCTGCAGGGCCGGACGATTGACTTCGAAGACCAGGGATCGCATCAACTGCGCGGATTCCGGGAACCGGTGCAGATATTCAAAGTCGACTGGCAGAACGCGTAAACATCGCAGACTGCCCTGGAAGGGACCAACTGATGACCGACATGACGAAACGAGAACGTGTACGAGCCGCGGTGGCTGGAGAGCCGGTCGACCGTGCGCCGGTATCTCTCTGGGGGCATGATTTCCTGCGCGAGTGGAGCAACGATGAGCTCGTCGGCGCGACCTGCGAGCAATACGAGGCCTACGACTGGGACTTCATCAAGATCAACCCACGCTGGTCGATGTTCCCAGAAGCCTGGGGCGCGGTCTACACGCCGCCGGTGGAACAGACGAACCAGACCCTGGTCAGTTCCGCGCTCAGCGAGCTTGATGAACTACACGAAGTCATGCCAGTCCACGCCGAACGTGGCGTCTTTGGCGAACACGTCGAGTCGACGCGGCTGGTGGTCGAGCGGACGAAGGGCGAGGTTGACGTCGTTCAGACGGTGTTCTCGCCGATGGCAGTCGTTGGCTTGATGTTTGGTCATCCGAGGGCGATGAAGCAGGCGGTCGCCGAAGCGCCAGCGGCGGTGCATGGCGCCATCGCTCGGATTACCGAGACGATCATCAACTACAGCCGAGCCAACATGGACGCCGGCGCGTCGGGCGTCTTCTACGCCCCGCTGCAGTGGGCCAGCCACGATATCTCCAACGCCGACTTCTACCGTGAGTTTGGCCGACCTTACGACCTTCAGGTACTGGACGCCATCCGCGACGCCGAGTTCAACATCCTGCACGTCTGCCACACCAACAACATGCTCACCGATGTGCTCGACTATCCAGTACACGCCTTCAACTGGGACGACCGGCACGAGTCGAACGCCAGCCTCAACGAAGTGTGGGCAGAAACCGACAAGTGTGTGATGGGCGGCGTCAGCCGAACTGGACTTGGTGAGTTGAGCGCCAACGAGATTCAGGCCCAGGCGTCAGACGCAGCCAGCGTCGGGAATACGCGAGTGTTCGTCACCGGTGGCTGCTCAATTCCACCGCACACGACGCCTGAGAATCGCGCCGCGGTCGCGGCCGGAGTGCGCGCCAACTAGCGGGACTGCTCAAGGGGATTCTTCCATCGGAGTCCCGGAAATCGGGAGAAGTCGCTGTCGTTCGAGTGGACTTCAGCCTGATACTCAATGGCCAAAGCCGCGATGTGCGCGTCGGTAACGAGGTTGCCGCCGACGGCGATGGTAGTCAGCAGCTCTGTGATCAGCGCCAGGTGGTCAGAT
Source organism: Dehalococcoidia bacterium (assembly GCA_965232875.1). Lineage (GTDB taxonomy): Bacteria > Chloroflexota > Dehalococcoidia > Bin125 > Bin125 > Bin125. The sequence goes on from OZ247431.1 coordinate 2,461,044, forward strand.
CCGGGATTTACCGGTAGCACGTGCGGGAAACTGAACCACTCATTGGCGATCTCAAGCGACTCGACAACAGAGATTGGACGGCTATAGATTCTCGGGCTAGTTGATATCCGAATGAAACCAGTTGAGACGACCCAGGGGATCCCAATTCGTTCGCTTCCAACCATGAGTTCGCGCCACCAGGTCGCGGCGCGATCATGCTCCAAGGCTTCTCGATGGTATGCGTACAGAAGTAAGTTTGTATCGGGAATGATCACACTGGGAGTTCCCGGAGAGATTCTTCCACTTCGAATTCGTCTGCAATCTGCCTCAACCTCGTCGGATCAATTCCCGGCTGATACTCGCTGGAGAACGCTTTGATCTTGAACGGAGGACGGTCAGCAGGCGCTGACATCGCTAGACCTCGACGCAACGAATCGTTCACGACCTGCTTGAATGGTTGATTGAGGAGTTGGGCCTGCTGCTTCAGGGCGGACGCAACATCGTCGTCAAGAGTTAGCGTTGTTCTCATGGAGACATCATGATGTTCGGAAGTCGTGATGTCAAGATGCCACGTCTACCTCCAATGTGACAAACTTCCTGACGGCGCGGTTACTGTGGTTAGGGCCTGTTCACATCGATGCTGAGAACCCAAGCATGGCGCACCCGGGTTCCCGGTTCCCCCTTGCAGAGACTGATGCATCACTGAGTTTCCCGTCCCCTCCCCCGAGCGGGGACCCGTCATGGCCTGTCCTTGCCTGGGCAGCACGGATCAATTCCTGGTGACCAGATACGAGCGACAAACATGGCCACCGAGCAGAAGCGGGGGAAGGAGCAGGCCCCCGCTCGGAGGCGGGGGCGGTTGAGAGGTTGTGCATCAGTCGCTTGCAAGGAATGCTGCCGAAAGCCTGCCCCGCACTTGGTGCGAGGGCCAAGGGGGTCCCACTCCCCATCGACAATGCCCTAAACCACCTATGCGGTTGATCGCTACCCCATGTGAACAAACCCTAGTTACACCATCTCACCCTGGCCTCGGCGCTCAATCATCTTTTGGAAGTCGACATCGACTGGTTGCGTGCTTTCCAGTACGGCCTCGATCCGCCCTCGGATCACGTCTCGCCAGCCGTCGTGGGGCAGGATGTAGAGGTGGTCGTTGACCATTGCCTGCCAGACGAGGTTGGCGACATCGTTTGGGTCCATCCCGCCTCCGAGGAAGACTTGAGACGCCATGCGCTGTGCTTCGTTCGCCTCAATCGACTCGCCGAACTCGCTGGGGCGATTGCGTTCTGCTTCGTTGATCTGGGTGTTGACGAATCCAGGGCAGAGGACAGAGGCGGAGATGTTGGCGTCCGCGGCTCGGAGATGATGCCAAAGACCCTCGGTCAGGGTGAGCACGCCGTGCTTGGAGACGCTGTAGGCCGACGCGCCGGGAATGAGCCCCGCGACTGACGCCGTATTGACGATGTGGCCCTCTTCGCCATGTTCCAGCATTGAGGGAACGAACACCTGCAAGCCGTAGAGCACTCCCCAGAAGTTGACGCCCATGACCCAGTCCCAGGTCGAGTCGGGCACCTCCCAGACCGGAACCGCGCCGGTTCCCGCGCCCAAGCCACCGTCCCGGCGCGAGGTTACGCCGGCGTTGTTGCAGAGCACGTGGATGTTGCCGTACTGGTCGATCACCTGGTCCCGCAAGTTCTCGAGCGTTTCCCGCTGTAACGTGTTGACTTCGACGCCGATCACGTTGCGCTCCTGCTGCTCGAGCCGCGTCACCGCCGCCTGAAGCGCATCGGTCTCAATGTCGGCGAGGACGACGTTCATGCCTTCCGCTGCGAAGCGCTCGGCGAAGGCGTAACCCATTCCTGACGCTCCGCCGGTGACGACTGCCGTTTTGCCGCTGAACTCACGCATTGTTAAACCCCTCAGAGTGTTTCCGAGTCGTGGGACGATTATCCGCGCAGTCTACGAGCGGCGCCTACCTCTGCTCACCGGGAGCCTGTCGGCGCAGCAATGCAGCGGTATCTCGCGTTGCCGGGACCGTCCGGGCAAGGATGTTCTCGACTCGCTCTCGCACGAAGTTGTCCCAATCGGGATGCGGCAGCACGTAGCAGCGTTGCTCGATGATCGATTGCAGTACCTGGTCCGCAACGTTGGCCGGATCGATGCCGCCTGCGAGGAAGGCGTTGTACGCCGCGGCTTCCCGTTCCGATCGTTCGCCTGCGCCGCCGTACTCGTCGGGCCGGTTGCGGTCGGCGTTCATGATCTCCGTCTGCACTGCTCCCGGACAGAGCACGGATGCACCAATCTTTGAGCCGATCTGCTCCAGATTCTGGTGCAGCCCTTCCGTCAACGTCAGGACGCCGTGCTTTGAGACGCTGTAGGCGCTGCCGCCCGGGGTGATTCCGGCGACCGAAGAGGTGTTGACTACGTGGCCTTCCTCTCCGTGAGCGACCATATGTGGCAGGAACGTCTGCACACCATGCAGCACGCCCCAGAAATTCACCCCGATCACCCACTCCCATACGCTGTCTTCCACATCCCAGATGTTGATCGCCTGATCACCAAATCCCATTGCGTCCTGAAAACTGAATACACCAGCGTTGTTGCAGAGGATATGTATGTTGCCGAATCGCTCGATGATCTCGTCACGAGCCCGCTCCAGCGAGTCTCGCTGAACCGTGTCCACGACGATCCCCATCACCGAATGTTCTTCCTGCTCCAGCCGCTGGACCTGGGCCTGGAGCACGTCTTCCTGGATATCGGCCAGCACGACGTTCATGCCCTCCGCGGCGAAGCGCTCGACCATCGCCAGCCCGATCCCGCTTGCGCCGCCGGTGACGACGGCCGTCTTGTCTGCGAATTCTCGCATCGTTCAGTCCTCCTGTTTGTGGGTGTCCGTTCAGACTTCCTGTCCCGCCGCTCGGCGGCGCAGCATCTCTTGAATGTCGACGGAGATCGGCGCCTGCCTGGCGAGGATGTGTTCGACACGCCCTTGCACGACGTCGTCCCAGGCGGGATGGGGGAGGATGTAGCAGCGCTGTTCGACGATCGAGTCGAAGACGACGTCGGCGACCCGGTCAGGATCCATCCCTCCGCCAAGCATGAACGCGATCGCCTGTTCCTGATCGGCACTGCGCTCAGACTCGCCGCCAAACTCCTCAGGCCGATTGCGATCGGCGTGGCCGATGTTGGTGTTGACGAAGCCGGGACAGAGCACCGACGCGCTGAGATTCGCGCCCATGGCCTGGAATTGCTGGTAGAGCCCTTCAGTCATCGTCAACACAGCGTGCTTCGAGACGCTGTACGCGCCGCCGCCGGGCATCAGACCAGCCAGCGAGGCGGTATTGACGATGTGGCCTTCCTCGCCGTGGTCGAGCATGTGCGGGATAAAGACCTGGAGACCGTAGAGGACGCCTCAGAAGTTCACTCCCATGACCCAATTCCAAGTCTCGTCCGCAACCTGCCAGGTGCCCTGGACCCTGCCGTCCGGGAACACGCCTGCATCCTCGCCGCCGGCGACGCCTGCGTTGTTGACCAGGATGTGGATGTTGCCAAACTCGGCGATCGTCTGGTCGCGGAGATCCTCCAGCGCTTCCCGACGCATGGTGTCGACGACCACGCCGAGGACGCTGCGTTCTTCCTGCTCGAGTCTGACAACCTGCGCATTGAGCGCATCCTGCTCGATGTCGGCCAGGACCACGTTCATGCCTTCGGCTGCGAAGCGCCGGGCGAACGCCAGACCCATCCCACTTGCCGCTCCGGTGACCACCGCTGTCTTGCCTGCGAACTCTCTCATTGGTGCTCCTCTCAGGTTGTCAGACTTGTTCGCCGGCCGCACGGCGGCGCATGATCTCTTCAAAGTCGAGTGTGACCGGCGCGCCACGCGCGAGCACGTGCTCGACGCGTCCGCGCACGAAATCATCCAACGACGAATGCGGCAGGATGTAGCAGCGCTGCTCGACAATTGCGTCGAAGACGAGCTCGGCGACCTGCTCGGGATCCATGCCGTCGCTGAGCATTGCGAGCAGGCCCTCATGGGCCGCGACACTGAGTTCGACCTGATCGCCAAACTCGGACGGACGGTTGCGCTCTGCCCGTGCGAGGTTGGTATCGACGCTGCCGGGGCACAGGACAGACGCGCTGAGGTTGGCGCCCATCGCTTCAAAGCTCTGAAAGATTCCTTCGGTCAGGGCGAGCACGCCGTGCTTGGACACGCCATATGCGCCGCCGCCGGGCACCAGCCCAGCTAGCGAGCCGGTGTTGACAACGTGTCCGGCCTCGCCATGTTCAAGCATGTGTGGAATGAACACCTGGCAGCCGTAGAGCACGCCCCAGAAGTTCACTCCCATGACCCAGTTCCAGGTGCTTTCTGGAACGTCCCAGGGTCCGCGGACTGCTCCTTCGTCGTCGAATCCTGCATCGTCAAGTCCGCTCACGCCGGCGTTGTTGCAGAGGATGTGAATATTGCCGAAGCGCTCGATCGTCTTGTCGCACAAACTCACTAGCGTCTCGCGGCGCATTGTATTGACGACGACGCCGAGCACCTTGCGCTCCTCCTGCTCCAGCCGCTGGACCTGAGCGTTAGCGCGTCTTCCTCGATGTCGGCGAGGACGACGTTCATTCCTTCTGCCGCGAAACGCCTGGCGAAGGCGAGGCCCAGGCCGCTCGCGGCTCCAGTGACGACCGCCGTCTTGCCTTCGAACTCCCGCACCTTCGCCTCCAGACCGACCCTGATTGACGTCCGCCAGACTGCAGGGCAGTCTAGGAGCTACTGGGGACGGTCGCCGAAGAACTCGAATAACGGCGGGTACTTGTTGATGTCTGCGCCGCCGTTGAGCTGCACTGTCTGACCAGTCATCAGCGACGACGCGTCCGACGCCAACCAGAGCGCGAGCTGAGCGACATCCTCTGGGTCGCCAATTCGCCCCAAGGGCGCTTCGGCGGCGAAGGCGTCTTCGAGGCCCGGCACTACCCGTAACCCTTCGGTCAGGGGCGTGCGGATCAGTCCCGGACCGATGCTGTTGACACGGATATCGTGTCGGCCGAGCTCCAATGCCGACACCTTGGTCAGCATCGCCACGCCCGCCTTGGCCGAACAGTATGCCGCTAGTCCTTCGGTCGCCTGGATCGCGTTCAATGACGCGGTGTTGATGATCGAGCCGCCCGAGCCCTGCTCAATCAGATGCTTGGACTCGTGCTTGATGCAGAGGAACACACCGGTCAGGCAGACGTCGATGACCTGCTGAAACTGCGATAAGGGATAGTCCTGGATCGGCGAGAAGCCGCCGATGCCGGCGTTGTTGAAGGCAACATCCAGTCTTCCGAAACGGTTGATGCAGGACATCACCATGTTGGCGACGTCATCTTCATCGGTCACATCGGCGGTGATCGCCATCGCCTGAGAGCCAATCTCGCGAGCCGCCTCGGCCGCGCCATCGGCATTGCGATCGGCCAGCGCCACTTGTGCGCCTTCCTCAGCAAAGCGCCTGGCTGCCGCCAGCCCGATTCCTGATGCCGCGCCGGTGATCAGCGCCGCTTTTCCGTCGAGTTGTCCCATGGTTTGCTCCAGTCTGTTGCGTCGTATGTGCTCTCGCTCTATCGCAGTATGACCTCGGTTTGCTAGCGCTCCCCCTTTGGGGGAGGTATGAGTCGTCGGCTAATCCGCTCGCGGTTGGCGCGGTTGCGCCTCCAACAGATTGAAGCCCGGCGGCAGCTCGTTGACCGTGATTCCTCCGTCGACGTACATGAGTTGTCCCGAGACCCAGGGACTGGCGTCGCTGGCCAGGAAGAGGGCCATCTGTGCGATGTCGTTTGGTAGTCCGAGGCGGCCCAGCGGTGTTGCGCCGATCATCGCCTCGTCGAAGCCATCGACGTCGCGGGCGCGCGCCGTGAGCGGCGTTTCGGTGTGGCCCGGACCGATGGCGTTGACGCGGATGTTGTATTCACCGAGCTCCAGCGCCGAAACCTTGGTCAGCATCGCCACACCTGCCTTGGCCGAGCAGTACGCACTCAGACCTTTCGTCGCCTGGGTCGCGTTGATGCTGGCCGTATTGATCAGCGAGCCGCCCTCGCCCTGCGCGATCAGTTGTTTCGACTGATGTTTGAGGCCCAGGAACACACCAGTCAAGCAGACATCGATGACGTGCTGGAAATGCCCCAGTTCATGATCGTGAATCGGTGCAGTACCCGCGATCCCGGCGTTGTTGTAGCCAATGTCCAGCCGTCCAAAACGTTCTACGCACGTCGCGACCATCGCGGCGACATCATCCTCATTGGTCACATCGCCACTGATCGCCATCGCGCTGGAACCGATCTCGCGTGCGGTTTCGTTGACTAGGTCGGCATTGCGATCGACCATCGCGACCTGTGCACCCTCCTCAACGAACAGTTGCGTCGTCGCCAAGCCGATACCTGAGGCCGCGCCGGTAATCAGCGCAACCTTGCCGTCGAGTACACCCATACATCGCTCCTTCGTATGTGTTCTGGGTTGCCTGCAACGTACGACATCGTCGATTTCAACGGCCTACGTTCGCAACATCAGACACCTGTCTGGAGAGGAGACGCCCATGCCAGATCACGAACAGCTACTGAGCGATCCGCTTGGGACGATGCGTGGCATCTGGGATGACACGAGTCGGCGCTTCGTCATCTTGACTGCGGCGCTGATCTTCCTGCTCGAGACCATCGGAGAACTGGTCAACGTCGACCAGCAGTCGATCTGGTGGGCCGCCGAAATCCTCACCGCAGTCGTCATCGCCCGCGTCCTCACCTGGCGCCCCCTACGGGGGAAGTTGAGCGACATTGAGAACATGACCGTCGTCCTGGCCGTGCTGGGGTTGATGATCTGCGAAGTGATTCTCTCCTACTCGTCAGTCTCGGCCAGCTTCGCAGCCGAGCCAATCTTCTGGCCGTTCTCACTCATGCTCATCCTGACGGTCATCGCCGCGCGATTGCTCGCTCCGTTTGCAACACGACCACTGGTCATCTGGGTGCTGGTCTTCTCGTTCTTGAACTTTTGGATGAACCTCGCCATCTGGCAGGCCGACGTGAGCTACCCGTCGCCAGCCTGGACCCGGGCTGTCGCTTTGGCTGTGTTCGCTTTCGTCGCTCGCTGGATCGCGGGCAAGGGCATTGAGGGACCGATTGCCAGCCCGCTCAATGTGGCGCTGGTGCTGTTCGTCTTCCTCGACTGGTGGCTGGAGTTTGGCCTCGACGAGAGCGGCGTCGGCGTCGATTGGCTCGCCGAAGATCTCTACTGGCCGTGGATCCTGGTCAACACCGGGCTGGCCGTCGGAGTCGCGTACCTCGCGCCTCGGGTCAGCGACCTGCTCTCGGGATTGTCGGGCGAGGAATAGCGACTAACCAGGCAAAAGTCGCGAGAGCAACGACCGCCTTGTAGAGACCGATGCTTAACTCCCATTCTCCCCCCTTGCGGGGGAGATGCCGAAGGCAGAGGGGGGGTCCCTGCCTGTTGGCCCTATCTGGTCGTCGCCACCCGACCCCCCCTCTGTCACTCTGTGACATCTCCCCCCGCAAGGGGGGGAGAGGGGAATCGGAGGATATGCATCAATCTCTTGTAGGGGCGACCCTTGTGGTCGCCCGCTGCCTAGCTCGTAACTGGTCAATCCTGCAATCGCCAACACCGCCCCTACGGGAGATCAGAACGATCGCAAACAGGATGTAAGCACAGGTCTCCCATGGCCCCGAGGCGTCGGTGCGGCACTCTGCGAGATACCCGCGACGGGGCGCGGGTATGACGGAAGGTGATCACTAGGCGAGCACTGAGCCACCCTCCGGAGCAGGCGCTATTCTTCGTCGCCTGAAGCCAGCTCAGCTGCAAACTGCTTGCGATTGACCCGCTCTTTTTCTGTCTTCTCGAGGATCGTCTCGGGAATCCAGAAAGGCAGGTCGACATCGGCTCGGCTGGGTGCGAGCAGATCGTCGAGGTCCATCACGAGCTCTCGGCGGTCGTACGTCGTCTGCTCGTGGCCCTCCCACATTGGCAGCATCGCGATTGCGTCGAACGGACAGACCTCGACGCAGATGTTGCAGCGCATGCAGCGACCGAAGTCGATGTAGAAGTCGTCGATGACTGACTTGTGGTTGCTCTTGCCCACTGCGTGCGCCGGGTTCTTGGTCAGCGAGGTCGTCATGCAGTCGACCGGACAGGCCGCCGCGCACTTGCCGCAGCCGGTGCAGTTCGGCTCTTCGAGCTGATGATTCCAGATCAGGTAGGGGAAGGTGCGGGCTCGCTTGGGCAGCTGCTTCTTCTCGTAGGGGTAGTGCACCGTGACGGGTCCACGCCTCAACACCTGTGCGCCCCGACCGATCACCTTGAACACACCGCGCATGAGTCGCTCCCTACCTTGCAGCGATACTCATCTAGAATAGCGCACCGACTCATCCGGTCAGAGTGACATTTCAATCACGTCGCCTGAAACATCCACCGCAGCGCCGGTCCAGTCGATCACTTCCCCGACCGTGACACCGGGCGCTACTTCTCGAAGCTGGAGTCCACTCTCGGTCACATCGATGACTGCATAGTCGGTGATGATCACGTCAGCGCAGCGCTCCGCAGTCAGCGGATAGTCACAGACTTCGACGATCCGTGGTTCCCCATCTCGTGTGACATGCGCCATCGCAATAATCAGTTTCTTCGCGCCGACCGCGAGGTCCATCGCGCCGCCCACGCTGCCGCCGCCTCGGGCTGGTACGTACCAGTTGGCCAGATCGCCCTGCGCCGAGACCTGCAGTCCGCCGAGGATCGCAGCGTCAATGTGTCCGCCGCGGATCATGGCGAATGAGTCGGCGGTGTCGAAGAAGCTGGCTCCGGCGACGAGGTCGACCGGTTGTCCACCGGCGTTGATCAGATCGGAGTCAAAGTCCGACTCCGAGACACCGGAATAACCCAGGATCCCGTTCTCGGCCTGGAAGAGAATGCCGTCGGACGGTTCAACAAATCCCGCCACCAGCGTCGGCAGTCCGATGCCCAGATTGACGACCGAACCCGGCTCCAGTTCACGCGCAGCGCGCAGCGCAATCAGCTCACGGCTCAAACCGGTTGGGGGCCTGGCTTCTGACACGTCAACCCTCCCAACGAACGGGAATCGGGGCGCACTGGACCAATCGATCGACGTAAACGGCGGGCGTTCCGACCTGCTCAGGCGCGATCACACCAGGTTCAACGATCTCCTCAACTTCGGCGACCACCAGGTCGGCGGCGGTCGCCATGACCGGATTGAAGTTGAGGCTGGCGAGGCGATATTGCAGATTGCCGTGATGATCGGCGCGCCAGGCTTTGATCAGCGCGACGTCGCCGCGCAACGGACGCTCCAGCAGCCAGTGCTCGCCGTCGATCTCGAGTGTCTCCTTGCCCTCGGCCATGATCGTGCCGAGTCCGGTCTTGGTCAGCACGCCGCCGAGACCCGCGCCAGCGGCTCGCAACCGTTCAATCAGCGTGCCCTGCGGCACAAGCTCCAGCTCGACTTCACCTGCCCGATATTGAGACTCAAAGCGCGATTGCCGTGTGCCCGAGGCACGAATCGCGAATGTGGCGATGACCTTCGCCAACTGCCGATCTTCACAGAGCTCATCCAACAGGTCTCCGAGGCCGATGTTGTTGGCGACCGCAGTCAACTCGGTTTGCCCGGTCCGACACAGCGCCCGGATCAGATTCGAGGGAGTTCCTGCCGAAACGAATCCACCAACGAGGATCGTCGCGCCGTTCGCGATGTCTGCGACGGCTGCATCAGGCGTCTGGAACACCTCTGCAATCATGCGCCGATCCTATCGTGCTCGGGGCAATCCGATATCTTGACACCACTTGCGCCCGAAGGAGACTGATCATGCCCTCACCGCTCGAAGGAATCCGTGTCGTTGACTTCACTCGATACCAGAACGGCCCGCACGCAACTGCCATGCTGGCCGATATGGGCGCCGATGTGTTGAAAGTGGAAATGCCCGGCAACGGCGACCCGGGACGCCAACTCGGCGTCGGCGCCGATGGCTTCTGCTCCTACTTCGAGGCGCTCAATCGCGGCAAGCGCTCGATGACGCTCGACCTCCGAGCAGACGGAGCGATCGAGGTTGTGCATCGACTGATTAAGGACGCCGACGTACTCGCGGAGAATTTCCGCCCCGGCTACCTCGATTCGATCGGGCTGGGCTACGACGACCTCAAGGAGGTCAACCCGCAGCTCATCTACGCCACAAACTCAGGCTTCGGTCCGGAGGGCGAGTGGGCGACCCGCGGTTCGTTTGACGTCGTCGCCCAGGGGATGTCGGGCGCGATGATCGCACTCGGCGGCGGACCGGGCGAGCGACCGTACACCGCGCCGTGGGGTCTGGCCGACCAGACCGGATCGCTGCTCTTCGCCTACGGAATCGTGACCGCGCTGTTCGCTCGGTCGCAGCACGGCGTCGGTCAGAAGATTGATGTGTCCCAACTCGGTGCAATGCTCACCTTGCAAGCGCTGTCGTTGCAGGCGTATCTGCACAGCAGCTATCAGCCGATCCTCAAGCCGGGACGCTCGTTCTCTGCGACGTTCAGTTGGTACCAGGGCAGCGACGGCGAGTGGTTCACGATGGGTCTGCTCGACCCCAAGAGCTGGCCGCCGCTCTGCGAGGCAATGGAACGCCCCGACCTGCTCGCCGACGCTCGCACCACCGACCCGTTCGCGCGTCGAGACAACGAGGAATGGCTGCGCTCTGAGCTGGAGCGGACATTCAAGCAGCGACCCCGCGACGAGTGGCTGGAGCGCCTGATCGCCAAGCGCATCCCATGCGGACCGATCTACGACTACGAGCAGGTCGCCGAAGACAATCACTTCTGGCTCAACGGCTACCTGCAGGAAACGCCCCATCCACACTTCGAGCATCACAAGGTCGTCGGTATCCCGGTCAGCTTCAGCGAGACCCAAACGACGGTGCGATCGTCAGCGCCGGAACTGGGCCAAGACACCGAACTCGAGCTGCTCAACCTCGGCTACGACTGGCCCGACATCGAGCGACTACACGACTCGGGGATTACGTCGGTGGGGAATCAGGGATCGGCTGCGGCGGGCGACTAGGATTCGCGTACGACTTCGTCATACCCGCGCTGCCGCGGGTACTCGCGGCGGACTGTAAGGCGTCTGTGAAGCGGAAACCTCGGCACCTGAGCAGTGATCGCGGCAGCGCTGCGACAATACAGGAATCGGCGAGATTCCCGCGGCAAGCGCGGGAATGACGGAATAGAGCCCGGCTTCCGTTCATGAATCGGAGCGGGCTCTAACCGTCCAACAACGACGGCAGCGCAGATGTCCACGTCTCGGCCGCATCGGCCAGCGGCAGGTCAAGGGCGGCGATGGTTAATCGATCAGAGCCGACCGCTCCGATCCTGGTTGCTGGCAGGCCATTCTTCGCGGCCAGTTCGGCCAGTCGCTCGGCATCGTTCGGGTCGAGACTGACGACCGCTCGTCCTCCGGCCTCTCCGAAGAGAGCAGCATCTAGTCTTCCGGAAACGGGTTGATCAATCGAAACTCCGACCTCGCCGGCAATCGCCGACTCTGCCAGCGCAACGGCCAGGCCGCCGTCGGAGCAGTCGTGAGCCGACTTGAGCAGCCCTGCCTCGGACGCCTCGACCAGCACATCGATCAGAGCGGCCTCAGCCTCAAGATCGACGTTGATCGGACCGGCGGACTTCCCATGACGGACAGCGAGATACTCGCTGCCACCGAGGCTCGCGGCCTCCTGCTCCATCCCTGCTCCGAGTAGCCAGACTTCGTCTCCCTCGTCCTGGAAGGCCATACGTACGGCCTGTCTGACATCCGCGATGATGCCGAGCATTCCGACGACGGGCGTTGGCGTCACGGGGCCGTCTTCGGACTCGTTGTAGAGGCTGGCGTTGCCGGAGACGACGGGTGTGTCGAAGGCTCTGCAGGCATCGGCCATGCCGCGGATCGACTCGCTGAGCTGGAAGTAGATGGGCGCTCGCTCGGGATTGGCGAAGTTGAGGCAGTCCGTGACCGCGACCGGGCGCGCTCCGCTGCAGGCGACGTTGCGTGCCGCCTCGGCCACTGCTCGGGCCGCGCCGACGTACGGGTCGAGCTCAACAGCACGTCCAGGACCGTCGGTGCAGACGGCGAGGCCCTGCTTGAGACCTCGCACGCGCAGCACGGCGGCATCTGAGCCTGGCGTCACGACCGTATTCGTGCCGACCATGTGGTCGTACTGTCGATAGACCCAGCGCTTCGATGCGATGTTCGGCGAAGCAAGCAATTGCAATAGTGCTTCGTTCGCCTCGGCGGGTTTCAGGTCGTCCAATTCAGACGGATCCCAGGCGGCGCGCGCGGCTGCGTCGAAGTCTCGCTCGGCGTAGGGCGTGTACGCGGGCGGGTTGGTCATCACCGAGACCGGCGCCGCGGCGACTTCGTCCTCGTCGTCGAAGACTCTGGCAATGCCATCGTCTGTTACCTCGCCGATCACTTCTGCATGAAGGTCCCAGTGCTCGAACCAGGCTTCTACGTCACCAACGTGTTCCGGCTTGACCGCGGCGATCATTCGCTCCTGCGACTCCGAGAGCATCACTTCATATGGAGTCATGCCCGACTCGCGTCGCGGCACATTTCGCGTCTGAATCCTGATCCCCGACCCTGCGCGTTCGGCCATTTCCACTGTCGACGACGTGATACCCGCCGCGCCACAGTCCTGCAGACCCTCAAGCCAGTCTCGGTGCTCCCGGACCAGTCCGACACAGGCGTCCATCAAGGATTTCTCCAGAAACGGGTTGCCGACCTGCACAGCAGGCCGCCGTTCGGCCGAAGCCTCATCCAGTTCAACCGAGGCAAAGGTCGCGCCGTGCAGTCCGTCGCGCCCGGTGTCGGCGCCGACGATCATCAGCAGCGTGCCTGGTGGGCCAGCGGTCGCTGAGATCAACGAGCCTTGCGGCGCAATCCCGAGGCACATCGCATTGACCAGCGGATTGCCGCTGTAGGACTCGCCGATCACCAGCTCGCCGCCAACGGTCGGAATGCCGAGGCAATTGCCGTAGCCGCCGATGCCGGCGACAACGCCAGTGCAAAGTCTGCGGTTCCGCCGATCCTCGAGTGGTCCGAAGCGCAGCGAATCTAGTAACGCGATCGGCTGCGCGCCCATCGCGAAGATGTCGCGGACGATGCCCCCGACACCGGTCGCCGCTCCCTCATACGGCTCGATTGCCGAGGGATGATTGTGCGACTCAATCTTCATCACCGCGACCCAGCCGCCGCCGATAGAGATCGCTCCGGCATTCTCTTCGCCGAGGGTGGTCAGGATGCGTTCGTCTTCGGTCGGGAAGTGGTGAAACAGTGGGCGCGAGTGCTTGTAGCCGCAGTGCTCGCTCCACAGCGCGCCGATCATGCCCAGCTCGACATCTGACGGCGCTCGGCCCAGCATCTCACTGGCTAGCTCATACTCGTCCTGGCTGAGCGCGATCTGGGCCAGCACTTCGTCGTCGACATTGGCCGGCTGAGCATCTGCGGGCGGTGGATAGCCGGTCATGTCAGCCCCAGTGCTCGATGATGGATCGCCAGATGTAGTTGCCGTCGGTCCCACCGAGCAGTTCGTCGGAGGCGCGCTCAGGGTGCGGCATCATGCCCAACACGTTGCCCATGGGATTCATGATCCCGGCGATGTCCCGTAGCGAGCCGTTGGGATTTTGACCGCTGTATCGGAACAGGACGCGACCTGCATCTTCCAGTTCGTCCAGCACCGACGGCTCGGCGAAGTACTGTCCCTCGCCGTGTGAGATGGGCAGTTGCACGACCTGTCCGTCGTCGCAAACGTTGGTGAAGCCGGTGTCGGCGCGTTCGACGGTCAGTTCCTGTGGTTGGCAGCGAAACTGCAACGTCTCATTGCGCAGCAACACGCCAGGTAGGAGTCCAGCCTCGCAGAGGATCTGGAACCCATTGCACGAGCCGAAGACTGGCTTACCCGTCGCAGCGAAGCGCTCGAGCGCCGACATCACCGGCGAGAATCGCGCGATCGCGCCGCAACGCAGGTGGTCGCCGTAGGAGAAGCCACCGGGCAGAATGACACCATCGAACCCGTCGAGGTCAGCCTCACGATGCCAGACTCGCTCGGCCATCTGACCCTGGTCTTGCAGGGCGTAGACGCAGTCCCAATCGCTCCAGGTGCCGGGAAAGACGAGCACGGCGAATCGCATGATGCGATGCTATCTGTCGTACTTGTTATGGCCAGTTGCCGCTGACCCAGAGCCCCACGACGGCCTCGCTAGAGCGCTGGATTCGTCGATGATTCTTCCCTGGACGCTTCCCTGGGAGTGGTTCGCAACTCGGCTTCAGCGGCTGGCGGATACTCGATTCGCTGATGATGCACCCCAACGAGCGTGTGTTTGAAGCTGGCCGAAATCAGGCGCAACTCATTAAGCGTCAGGGCGCAGTGATCGAGCTGACGCTCTTGCAGACGTTCGTCGAACACGCCGTCGACCAACAACCCGATTCGATCGGCGTTTCGCTCGCCGCTGGCCCGCACGACTGCTTCGCAACTGTCGGCCAGCATGACAATCGCCGTCTCGCGCGACTGCGGCGGCGGACCCGGATAGGTGTAGTCGCGGACATCCACTCGCTGATCGGACATCGCCGCCTTGCGATAGAAGAACGCCACGCGACGCGAGCCGTGATGCTCGAGGATGAAGTCGCGAATGCGCGGCGGCAATCGATCCCGGCGCGCCAGTTCATCCCCGCCCGTGACGTGATCCATGATCAGGCGTGCGCTCTCGCTGGGCTTGAGTTCGTCGTGCGGGTTCGGTCCTTCCTGGTTCTCGATGAACATCGCCGGACGATTGAGCTTGCCAATGTCGTGGTAGTACGCGCCGACGCGCACGAGCAACGGGTCGGCTCCGATCTGCGCCGCGGCACGCTCGGACATGGTCGCCACCAACAGCGAATGGTGGAATGTGCCTGGAGCTTCTTCTTGCAGGCGGCGCAACAGCGGACGTTGAAGCTGGGCCAACTCGAGCAGTCGCATCGGCGTAGTGATCCCGAACAGCGCACCGAGCAGTGAGAACGCGCCGATGGTGATCACCGAGACCAACGCCGCAGTGACCAACGCAGCCAGCGCCAGCCAACCGAGCTGATCAGTGACGCGTTGCGGATCGAGCAGCCAGATGGCCGCGCCAGCAAGGAAGCCCGCCAATCCGGCCGCGATTCCGGCCAATCCATATTGAGCCAGCGCCTGGGCTCGCGTCGCGGCGAAGACCCCGCCGAGCGAACTCGCCAGGAAGAACGCCAACGGGCGCAGCGCCAACGCACCGGACGGGGCCAGACCGTAGTCGGGCAGCACGATCGCCGCCATTCCGGCGAGGACTGCGATCAACACGCCGGTCGTGACGCCCAATCCGGTGCTCAACAGTGCAGCGACCAATACCGGTCCGGCAGCCAAGGGCAGCATCAGATCGAGTGACTCGTCAACTCCTCCAGGCAACGCAAACTCGAACCACAGCCTTGCCGCCAAGACCGAGAACAGGATCAACACAGCGAGCAGTAGAGTCCGCCGGTCGCTGGCCGCCTCGGCGGGCTGCCAGATCCTCAGATACAGGGCGAACACCACCGACGCGCCGATGCCGAGAATCACGATCGCGCCGAGCGACTCAACCTCAATGCCGGCAGAGCGTGGTGTCAGATTGGCGAATGCTTCTGCCGCGTCGTCATCAACGAGCTGACCACGCGCGATGACCAGCTCGCCCTCGGCGATTGTTCGCGGCACGCCTGCCACGGACCGCGCCGCACGATCCTGCGCCTGTTGGGTCAACATCGGCGATTCAATCATGGTCGGACGGAGATAGGCGCCTACTAACGAAGAGATCAGCGTCGTCTCGGTCAATGAGAAGGTGGGGTCGACCCGATCGTGCAGTGTCAGCCGCACAGGGTCGAGGTCGTCTTCGTAGAGGCGTTCTTGCAGTAACGCTTCCAGAATGATCGGCGCTTGCCGCTGAATGCTGCCATAGAGCGGGTCGGAAACTGCGATCAGGAATGCTTCGTCCCGCTCGGCTAACCGTGATCCGGGAACACTGACGGCGGCAGGCTCTGTTGCAGACTCCGACTCAGCCTCGTCTGCATCACCGGCTGCCTCGGAATCCCCGCTCGTAGCCGACTCGGGCGCGACGGGCGCGCTTCGCGCTGCGCGTTCGAGCGTCACAGTCTGGAGATATAGACGCAGCGCCTCCAGTTGCGCGGGACGCACGTCGGGATTGAACTCATACTGGGTAGCCACCTCCGACCGGGCGGTTTCCTGTGCCTCGGCGGTCAGCGATGAACTGATGAACATCGCCTCATGCGAAGCGACGAAATCTCGATCAGCGACAGTGCCCAACGTCGGAAACTGCTCGGTCGGCCGATATGGGGTGAGCGCGAGAACGATGCCGACTGCCAACGCGATTCCAAATACGCCGACACGCAATCGTGTGAAGTAGTTGTGCTGGCTCATGACAGGATCATTGGACCACGGTCACGGACATTCAGCGCAAGGACCTTCCCTACGCATGCCTCGAAACCAAGGATACAGTCCTCGTTACGTCACGTAGAACTTCAGGTCCTTTGGCGCCGGCAGCGCTGCGCCCAGCGGGCTACTCGGATTCGGCCGCCTCGGCCAGCAACTCTCCCACCACCGCGTTGACGAGCGAACCATCCGCTTCCCCGCGCAGTTCCTTCATCAACATCCCCATCACCTTGCCCCGGTCGCCGGGACCGGATGCGCCGACCTGCTCAATCACGGCCCTCGCCCGTGCTTCCACTTCGTCCCGGCCAAGTTGGCGGGGCAGATACTGCTCGATGATCCCGATTTCGACCCGCTCGATCTCGGCGAGATCTTCCCGATTACCGCTGACATACTGCTCAATCGACTCGCGACGCTGCTTCACCTGCCGCTGCAGAATCGCGAGAATGTCCGCATCGGCCAGTTCGGTGCCGCGCTTCTCGATTTCGGCGTTCTTGATTGCAGCTTCCAGCATCCGGATCGTGCTGCGGCGACGTGCGTCCTTCGCACGCATCGCGTCATGCAAATCCGACCGCAGTTGTTCTCGGACGCTAGGCATCAGATCTTGTCAATCGGGCCGTGACTCCTGGTCACACGCCTCAAGCCTGGTATATCTCAGCATCTAGTCAGCCGAGGGCAGCACCTTCGGCTGCATCAGTTCCATCTCGCGCTCGTCGACCTTGAGGTCGCACTCGCCCGGCTTGATGCAGAGCACCTCAATGCCCGACTCTTCGTCTCGGTATCGCTTGCCTAGTTGGACTGCCATGTTGGTTACTCCTCCACTCGCTCAGCGGACTGTTCCTCGCCGACTGCCATCACCGTCGTGTGACGGATGGTCGACGGGAAGCTACTTCTTCTCTTCGAGCGGTGTGTCGCCGCACTTGAGCTCTGCTTCGCCGCCGCGCGTCACGATAAATTCCGCGCCGCAGCTTGGACAGAAGTATCGCTTGCCGGTCTGTGCTGCTGCCATGCTGATCTCTCCTGACCCCGCTCATCGGCAGCGGGGATATTGCAACTCTGAACTGGGAATACAGGTCAGCGTACCAACGACGACCCGTTCAATCTGTGCCAATCCGTCAGCGACCTCGACCGACCGATGACTCGTTATGACGACCCGCTGTGAGTACTCAGCCAATCGGCGAGTTCCGCCGATGTCTGACCGCAAGTATCCGACGTCACCTGGGTCGCCGGCGTTGGAACCGGCAGTCCGGCGGCAAAGCGCTCTTCGGCAGTGATTACGTTCTGCTCGGCCGTCCGGAACTCATTCGCAATCTTGAGCCAGGCTCTGTTCAGTGCGACTTCTTGCTGGACACTAGACGCTGCGCTGTACATCGTGCGCGCTTCGCTGACCTTCGCTGCATCATCCGACGTTCGAATTGTCACGGCCGCGATTACGAGTTTGCCATAGTCACGCTCGAACAGCGCCAAGGCATCCTCGGCCTCTGTCAGTCCTTCACCTGACTCCTCTGCAGCAGCCACCGCTGCGCGCAGACTCATCAACTCGCTATCTGCCGCCTCGCTGCGGGCGACGGCGCCCTGCGCAGCTTCGATATCGGCAAACCAGCCGGACGCCTCCAGCGTCGCTTTCGCAGCATCGAGAGCCACATGCAGGTTCTCAATCGAGACCTCGTCCTCATGAATCGCGTGCTCGACCGCCTTTTCCCAGGCATTGCCGGCATTGGTGGTAATCAGTGTGACCAGGTTGTCGATCTTGAAGCTGTCCAGAGAACCGCCCTGATCGAGACTCCATGGCGGCATCGGTGTGCCGTTGCGGCCACAGGTGATCGTGTAGCGGTACGTGTTTTGCAACGCTTCGAACTGGCCCTGGTTGTCGGTCAGAAAGGCGTAGGTGTTGTTCGGCGTGTTGAGCGCGGGACCGACCAGCGATGAGTCGGACTCAGAGCCGCGTCCGTCGTTGCCGTGGCACTCACGGCAGTTTCGCGAGAACGTGAAGGCCGCTCGTTCGGCGTCCTTGGTCAGGATTTCCGACCGCGCCTCGGTGCGTCGCCCATTGTCGAACCACGTGTATGCGCCCAGCGAGGCCACCGCCAGCACCAACAGGATCACCATGGCGAGAATTTGCTTCTCGGTGTTCTGTCCGCTCATCGGCTTCTGCCCCCCATGTGTGCGGTCCCTGCCTGATCGCCCGCTCGATCTCTGGGCAAGCGGTTGGCTGGCGGTCTAGACGTATGACTTAGCCACACGGTCTATCCATACGAGGTGGTGCGGAGAGGATTGTCCGCTCCGCCTTTTGTGATTTTGCCGGTGTCAACGGTCAGCGAGCCATCGCTGTTGACCGTGATTTCCATGGTGTCCATCGGTCGCGGCGCGGGTCCAAAGACGCGAATTCCGCCGCGAGTGTAGGTTGAGCCGTGGCACGGGCAGCGGAACCAGCCGGTCACGCCCTCAAACGGGAAGCCGGGCCGCCAGGGAATCGTGCAGCCCAGGTGTGGACACTTCCACCACAAGGCCAACAAACCCTCTTCGCCCTCTTCACCGAAGCCCGCATGCGTCCCTTGTCCGGCCTGCAGATGACTGAGGTAGAACTTGCCAATCTGTACCGGCGCCGGGTCGGTGCCCGCCTCGGGTACGGTCGCGGCCGAGACCGCAATCTTGCCACCGAATCCGGTCACTCCACGCGGCCAGAAGTTGGACAGGAATGCGCCCAAGCCACCGGTCAGACTGAATGTGAAGAAGCCCCAGAACGAGACGCGGAGCAGTTGCCGCCGTGTGACCTGGCCTTGCATCGCGCGTCGGCGCTGGGCTCGAGTGACCATCGCGCGTGCGCCGTCTCCGGCCTGCACGACACCGGCTCGCGATTCAGCTCGCAGGTGAGGAGCGCGCTGTGGTCGTGAGCCGCCGGACGGCTCAGCCGGCTGCGGCACGCGCCGCTGCTGTCCGCCCTCGCTCGTTGGTTGTGTGTTGCCGTTGGCCACCGGTTACTCCTCCAGCACCACGATGTCCCAGGGCGGCTTGAGGTCCTGTCCCTGGCCACGGAAGGCGGTGCCAACAATCGTCGTCGTCAGGTATACGCCGATGAAGGCCGAGAAGATCAGCAGTGCGATGTCGCGCCGGGTGTGGATCCAACCGAGCATCTTGCAGAACAGCACGAAGAGGACCGGCAAGCCCACCATCGTGGCCACCGGAATCAACTGTTGCGACAGGAAGGAGGGGAAGTTGAGATTCAGCAACCACGGATCTGTGGTTGTACCCGGAATGCCCAGCGGTATCGCCCGCCAATCGGCAAACATCGTGAAGCCGCCGATGCTGAAGCCTAACGAATCCCAGGGAATGCCTGTATCGAAGCCGCGCAAGTTGCGGAACCAATCCAGGCCACCTGGCCAGGAGAAGTCGCTGTTCAGGCCCAGCCCGCGAATCACGTTTTCAGTCCAGACGACATGCAATGAGCCGTCCCAGATAATCAGCAGGCTGGTGATCAGTGTGGCGGCGGTGAAGCCGAAAATCGTCAGCCTGCCGGCGAACTTAGTGCCGAACCAGACGCCCTGACCCTCTTGATCACGGTCCCAGTACGGAATCGCGGCGATCAAGACCAATGCAATGGTCGGCACGATCACACCAGCCCAAGCCGGCTCCATGTGCAACAGGAGCTCCTGCAGATTGAGGAAGTACCAAGGCGCCTTGGACGGGTTCGGCGTCGTGTCGGGGTCGGCGCGATTGAGCAACGGCGCATTGACCATCGCAGACAACACCATCAGCGCGATGGAGAAGATCAGCGCTGAGATGAACTCGATAAAGACCAGGTCTGGCCAAACGAGGACCTCAGCCTCGCGCTCTCGGCGCGGGCGTGTCCGGATAGCGGCAGCGGCGCGGCTGACCATCGAATCGTCCTCCCCGCTACAGCGGCCGCGCGAGGCCGCCGTCGCGACGGACCCGCCAGAAATGCACGGCCATGAAGATCGAAATCACCAGTGGCAGCCCGATCACATGGAGTGTGTAGAACCGAATCAGTGCGTTCGGTCCCACAGAGAAGCCGCCCAGCAGCAGGAATTTCGACTCGTCGCCAAGCACAGGGGCCGAGCCGACCATTGTCGTACCAACGGTGATCGCCCAGAACGCGAGCTGGTCCCAGGGCAGAAGGTAGCCGGTGAAGGAAAGCAGCAAGGTCAGAATGAAGAGCACCACGCCGACGACCCAGTTGAACTCACGCGGCGGCTTGTAAGCGCCCGTGTAGAAGACCCGCATCATGTGCAAGAGCACGAGGATGATCATCGCGTGCGCCATCCAACGGTGCATGTTGCGCAGTAACTGGCCGAAACGGACGTTCGCCTCGAGCGCCTGAATGTCCTGATAGGCGCGCTCGACCGAGGGCACGTAATAGAACATCAGCAGCACGCCGGTCACGGTCAGTCCGAGGAACATGAAGAACGAGAGGCCACCCAGGCAGTAGGTGTGCGTGATCTTGACGTGTGTGCGGTGAATTCGCGTCGGGTGCAGATGGAGGAAGACGTTCGTCGCCACCGCGAGCATTTGGTTTCGCGGGGTGTTGGGATAACCAGTCCGGAAAATCGATTGCCAGACGTAGTTCTTGAAGATCAGGTCGTAGATCAGGTCGTTGATCGACTTGCGCGGTGCGCGCTCAAGGTTGGCCATGGTCGTCTAACGCTCCCACCATCGCCCGAGAACCACCAGAGCGCCAAAACAGAAGAGCATCATCAGCCCAACGAGTGGCAACTCCATGATTTCCGAACGAAACGGAATCGTCACGAGGGCGGCTGTCAGCAGGTCCACCAGCTACCTCTTCCCACGATTGTCCCGCGCCCTCATCACGACGCGCTCAGAAAATGTAAGCCCGCGCGGAATAGTGGTCAAGATCAGGGCACGCATCCAGTGGTGTTCCACCAAACCTGAGCCCTCCACTAGACCAATCCGTCCGCAGACATTATTGCAACTCGACTTGATACAGACGACCCTTCCGCGACCACTTCTCCGATCTTCGTCGCTTCCGAGATTTCAGCCAAGACCGTTTCGGCTTCTTCTGCAGATACCACGATCGCCATGCCCAATCCCATGTTGAAGATGCGGTACATCTCCGCCTGGGAAACATCGCCAATCTGCGCGATCAGCGGGAAGATAGGCGGTGTGGGCCATTGCTCGGCGTCCAACTCAGCCCGTATGCCGTCGGGCAGGACGCGCTCCAGATTGCCCGCAATTCCGCCGCCGGTGATGTGGGCGATGCCCTTGATCTGCGACAACACGCCCTGCAGAGAGGGCCAGTACGACCGATGAGGGTGCAGCAATGCGTCGCTCAGAGACTCGCCCAACTCCGGTTCGTAGGTCTCAATGCGCTCCCGACGCTCACCCCAGGAGCCATCTTCAGGCCTCAGACGGAACACAGCGCGGGCGAGGGAGTAACCGTTTGTGTGTAGTCCGTTACTCGGCAGGCCCAGGACCACGTCGCCAGCCTCAATCGAAGCGCCGGTAACTTCCCGGCCACGCTCCAGGACGCCGACAATCGTACCGGCCAAATCGAAGTGTCCCGATGGATAGAGGTCGGGCATGTCTGCGGTCTCGCCGCCCAGCAGCGCCACGCCGCTCTCGCGACAGGCCGCCGCGACGCCCGAGACCACAGCCACCTTGTCGTCTTCGGACAGCTCATTGGCCGCCAGGTAGTCCATGAAGAACAGCGGCGCCGCACCGGCGCAGAGAATGTCGTTGATGCAGTGGTTGACGAGATCGCGCCCTACGCCGTCGAGCCGTCCCGCCAGGCTGGCAATCATCACTTTCGTGCCGACGCCGTCGGTCGATGCGGCCAGGACCGGATCCTTGTAGCCGGAGAGCTGGAACAGTCCGCTGAACGCGCCGACATCGCCGAGTTGCTCGGGCCGCGTGGCGGATCGCGCCAGATCGCGATAGCGAGGAATCAGCCGGTCGTTCGCGTCGACATCAACACCAACGGCGGCGTAGGCCGAGGCGGACTGCTCCAACTGTTCAGTCTGGGACATTGCCTAGCGCCGCTCCGGCGCCAGCGCCACCATCGTCTCGTCCGGGCGTCCGCTGCGCTTCGGCGCTCGACCGTTGCCATTGCCGTGGCCGTTCGTGGCAAAGGTGGAAGGGGATGCTGTGACCAGCGGCACGGACAAGGTGTCGATTTCAAAGTCGGTCTGCACCGAGACCGGATAGTCACCATCGAAGCAGGCCAAGCATGTGGTCTTGCCCAGCGAGAGCGCCCGTTGCAGGCCGCCGATACTGAGATAGCCTAGCGAATCTGCGCCGATATGCTCGCGAATCGCCTCGACCGAGTTGCGGGCCGCGATCAGCTCGTCCCGAGTCGCCATGTCGACACCGAAGTGACATGGATGCTGAATCGGCGGCGCGGCAATCCGCATATGGATTTCAGCCGCGCCCGCTTCCCGCAGCAGCTTGACGATGCGCGGCGTCGTCGTACCGCGAACGATCGTGTCGTCGACAACGACCACGCGCCGGCCGCCCAGGACGGAAGGCATCGGGTTGTACTTGAGGTGTGCGCCCAGATCACGCAGTCGCTGATCGGGCGAGATGAACGTCCGGCCCACATAGCGATTCTTGACGAGGCCTTCGGAGTATGGGATTCCAGATTCGAACGAGTACCCAATCGCGTGCGCCGTCGCCGAGTCCGGCACGCCAATCACGACATCGGCGTCGGCAGGATGTTCGCGCGCCAGCTCCACCCCGAGCTGGGATCGCGACTGCCATGCCGCCTGTCCGTCGAGAATCGAGTCGGGACGGGCGAAGTAGATGTGCTCAAAGACGCAGCCGGCCGGTTGCGCCGGCTCCGCTGCTTGGAACGAATGCATACCGCGCTCGTCGATCGTGACCAACTCGCCCGGTCGGACCTCGCGAAGCAGCGTCGCGCCAAGCTGGTCCAGTGCACAGGTCTCGGACGCCACCACGTATCGGCCGCCGACCTGGCCAATGCACAATGGCCGCACGCCATACGGGTCGCGCGCCGCCATCAGCCGATCCGGCGTGAGCAGTACCAGCGAGTAGGCCACTTCGATGTGACGCATCAGCGCGCCAAATCGCGCCTGCCACATGGAGTCGGTGTCAGCTTCATCCTTGCCGAAGAGCAGCAGGTACTTGGCCAGCACCTCCGTGTCGGTCGAGGTCTCGAACGTCGCGCCGGTTTCGGTCAGTTCGACGCGAACCTGCGCCGCGTTGACGACGTTGCCGTTGTGTGCAATCGCAACCTGGTTACCGGTCATGGGATCGTCGAGCAGAATCGGCTGCGCATTGCGGAATCGGCTGGAGCCGGTTGTGGAGTACCGGGTGTGTCCGATGGCGGCGATGCCTTCGAGTTCGGCCGCCGTCTCCTCATCGAAGACCTGAGCGACCAGGCCCATGCCCGTCTTGACGTTGAGCTGTCGACCATCGGTCGTGCAGATGCCGGCGCTCTCCTGGCCGCGGTGCTGCAGCGTGTGGATGCCATAGAACGTCTCAACGGCGACATCGACTTCCGGCGCCCAAATCCCGAACACACCGCAAGCCTCGCGAGGGCGGTCGTCTACTTCGGATATGGGGCGTGTGGGTCGGTCGTGATTCGAGTCGCTGTCGGCAATCGGCTCGTGCACGCGCTGGCCTCGCGTTAGTCGATTCCGTCGTGTCCTTGCACCTTAACGCACACGATCACTGGATACCAGACGCCGATGCTCCACCATCAAACATTTGTCTTCAATCGCGAACAATCCCGCCTCACGCGCCCGCTCCAGCCCCTTGGCATTGACGATTCCCAACTGCAACCAGACGGTGCGGACGCCGTCCGCGCGAGCGGCAATCGCATCGGCAATTGGCTTGTCCGTGTCAATCGAGCGCCGAAACACGTTGACCGTGTCGATTCCCACTTCCGGCAGCGCCTCCTGTGCCTCTGAGACGGACGAATACACCCGCTCACCCAGGATCTCCGTTCCGGCCGCCGCCGGATTGATCGGGATGATCCGATATCCATGCTGCTGCATGTATGCCGAGACGCGATGTGAGTCCCGTTCCGCCTTGGGCGACAGCCCGATCACAGCAATCGTTGACATCACGGACCACGAGGCATCGACGTCGGCGTCGATCTGTGCTTGCCAGGTCGCTTCGCTCTCGGTCATTGGTCGCTCCTACCAGATCGGTCCGCGGATCGGCGCTTCGGTCAACGCGGAGAACGCCTCCGCGACTTCAAAGATCTGTTGCAGTCCCTCTTCCTCTTGCTGTCGCGGCGCAGAGACCGAACCCAGCACGTGTCGGGTCCCACTTTTCTTGACCAACACCAACTGCCACTGCGCGATCTCCTCGGCCGGCAGCGGTCCGCCGGCGCGGGCGATCTCACGTCCCTCATCCTCGACCAACAACTCGCGAATCTTCCAGAACGGGATCAACTCGTTCGTCCCGATTCCCAGGCCCAGGAACTTCTGCTTCATCGAGACGTTCTGGCCGCCACGATCGGCGATGATGTTCGCGCCCATCAGCGCATAGACCAGCGAGATTCCCGACAGCGGCAGCAGCACCACGGCAAACAGGAGCAGAATCCCCATCAGCCAGAACGGAATGCTGTCGACAGACGTGCCCATCAGCGCCAACAGCCCCGCCGTCACTGCGACGCCGAATAGTGGCACAATCACTGCTGATCGCGGTGGCCGGACCTCGATCCGATTTGGCTTGATGTTGACCACGCGTCGATGCAGGAACAGCGTGCGCTCAGCCAACGGCTCGGCGACGGTCTCCGGGCGCTCCAGAAGACGCTCGTCGGCACCCTCAAGCTCTTGTAGCTGCGTTGCTTCGGTCGATTCTGTCGTCACACCGTCAGACTACCAACGGCGATATGCTCGCCACATGGATCGCACCCGACTGACCGGTCTGACGCTCATGGTCGCCGCCGCCTGCCAGGCGCTCTGGTTCCTGCTCGGCGTGCGTCGCCGCAGCTACGCCGCCGTGGCCATCCCCGCCGCCGCCATCACGCTGACCGCCGCCGTTCTCATCTTCTGGGTCGGCTGGACCACATACGAGCTCGAGGACGACCTCGAAGGTCTCAACTTCGCCCCTGAACCGCTCGACGACATCTAGGCTCGCACTTGGTAAAGCACCAGTTCCGTCATTGCCGGGCTGCGTCGCGGCAATCTCGCCGCGTCCAGCACAGACGAATGCACACGACCAGCTCTGTCACTCAGCCGACGGGAACCGTACAGTCCACTCAGCCGTCTAACCCAGTATGGGAGCCTGGCTACTCGCACTCGCATTGGCACTCGCACTCGCAATCCTGGCAGCGACCGTTGCCGCCTGTAGTCATGACGAAATCCCGGAAGTACGCAACAACGACGAGCAGCTCACTGTCGCCAGTGGTGCAGGACGACCAACTCCGGCGATGTCACCGACGCGGCAATCGGCCCAGGAGCCAAATCTCGGCGAGTCTCTGACCGACGTACAGCAACAATCCCCCACACCAGCCATCGAACAAGACGTGTCAACGAAGTCAACACCATCAGCCGACCAACCTGTGTCCGTCGTGGCAGTAGACACTCCACCAGCGCCGGCCGGCCCCGTCGATTCCAACAGCCTCAAGGTGCTGGCGAACATGGCAACCCGGGACTCGCGACTGATGCTGTCTTCACTGACGGTGCTCGTTGATGAAACCGCGCAGCGACTACTCCCGAATTTCACCAACGTGGCTCGTGCGTTCACCGTCGCCGTGCCAAATGATGTCCAGCATCTATCGATTCACGGCGTGCCAGCTCGCCCCGATCAGTCGGCAGTTGAATATCGCGGTCCCAACGGCGATCTGCTCATTGATGCCAGCTGGGACACGCCAGGTCTGCAGTTGCCACTATCCGAGGTTGGCGTCCGAGACGTAGACATCTGGGTCAAGCATGGCGCCGAGACCGCCGCGTACCACCTGCGCATCGTGCGGACGGCTCCGACCAATGCCGAGCCTCCATGCGCGGCGGACGGCATGGGCCAGCGCGAGCCGCAGCCAGAGACCGTTGAGTTCACGTCGCCCCCCGTCACAGTCCCCTCCAACCCACATGAGTACTTCGTCCTCTACCTCCGCGGTCAACCCGACGACAATGTTGAGACCCCAGTCCCGGTCACGTTGGGCCGCATGGGGACGACCACGCTCTCCGAGCGCCTCCCAGCGCTTCCTAGCGACCGCTACCGAGTTGAGCGCTATCTCGTCGCCGATCCTGCTGACATCGACGGCGATTGCATCGACGACCTGACCGAGCTTGCCGACTCGACTCGATTGAATCCACTCAACCCGACGCCGCTCTTCGACTCCCCCCACGGCGTCTCGACCATCCCCACTCGAGACGTGTTCGACCAGCTTTCGTACCACAAGGATCAAGCGCCGGATGACTTCGCTTACGTCAAATTCATCTTGCTTGACATGGAAACCGATCGGCCGCGCGTCTACTTCGTCAACAGCGAGCAGCATCGCTATCACCTGTCGTTCAGGCAGGCCGTAGGACTTGAACCGAGCGGCGCCGGGATGCTCTCTGGAACCATCGTGCGCCACCCGGATCGCGTCGCTCGCAATGGGGCTTCAGCCGAGTACCACTTCGAGTTCTGGCCCTACACCCATTACCGCTTCGATGTCGTGGAGCGCGCCCAGACGGTGCTCGCCGCCAGCATGCCGCTGCTCGAACACAATCTCGCCTACTACGTGCCCAGGGTCGCAGTTCCCGCCTACGAACGCGAATCGGCGAGCTACCAGAAGTCGCGTGTAGGGGTCGTGTTCGACGAGAACATCCTGCCTGAGCGCGGATTCGTGTCGCTCAACTCCGCCGAAGGCTTCGGGCTCTTGCGGCTCATGGATCCAGGCGAACGACCGAACCCGCGCAACATCGTGATCTACGAGGCCCTGCCGAATGAACTCCCGCGGGTAGCAGGGATCATCACCACTGTGCCCCAGACGCCACTCTCACATGTGAACCTGCGCGCAGTGCAGGACGGTGTGCCCAACGCCTTCATCCATGCAGCGCTCGATGTCACCGAGATAGGCAACCTCGTCGACAAGTACGTCCGCTACGAGGTCACCACGAACGGCTGGAGCATGCGCGAAGCCAGCCGCGCTGAGGTTGACGAGTTCTACGCCGCCTCGCGGCCCGTCGACGTGCAACGGCCGCAGCGCGACCTCTCGGTCACAGAGATCGCCCCGCTCAGCGAGATTGAATTCGACGACTGGACGGCGTTCGGCGTCAAAGCGGCCAATCTGGCGGTGCTGGGACGCCTCGGCTTGCCGACGGGCGCGATTCCCGACGGCTTCGCCGTCCCTTTTCACTTCTACGACGAATTCATGCAACACAACGGCTTCTACACCGAGATCAAGAGCATGCTCGCCGACCCGGATTTCCAGTCCGACCTGAGTGTGCAGGAAACCCAACTCAAGGAGTTTCGCAAGCTGATTCGCGGCGCGCCGATGCCGCGTTGGATGATGGACGACCTGGCTGAATTGCAGGCGTCGTTCCCCGAGGACACATCGATCCGCTGCCGTTCCAGCACCAACAACGAGGACCTACCCGGATTCAGCGGCGCTGGACTGTATGACTCCAGAACACAGCATCCCGACGAGGGCCACATCGCCAAGTGCATCAAGCAGGTCTATGCGAGTCTGTGGAACTTCCGCGCCTTCGTCGAGCGCGACTTCCATCGCGTCGATCACCTGTCGACAGCGATGGCCGTGCTCACCCATCCCAACTACTCAGACGAGCTGGCCAACGGCGTCGCCGTCAGCTTCGATCCCGTCAACGCCGACCCGGATGCCTTCTATGTCAATGTCCAAGTGGGCGAGGATCTGGTCACGAATCCGATGGCGCTCTCCGTCCCGGAGGAAATCTTGCTGCCTGCCAACGGAGAGACGATCTTCCTCGCCAGCTCAAATCAGACTGCCGAGGGCGAGCAGATCATGAGCAACGAACACCTGCTGCAACTTCGTAAACACCTGGCCGCAATCCACGAGCATTTCGAAGCGCTGTACAACCCAGCGCCCGACGAGCCGTTCGCCATCGAGGTCGAGTTCAAGATCACCGCCGACAACGTGCTCGCGATCAAGCAGGTTCGGCCCTGGATCTTCTACGACTCCAACTCAGTCCGCCCAGCCCGGACCCTCGATCTGCCGTAAATCGTCCTGGTCGATCGTCGTCAGCAACTCGCCGACCAGCGATCCATCCGGCAGTGTCAACCCTGCCGCCAGATCGGCCAGCGGACGCAGCACAAATCCGCGCTGCGCCATGTACGGATGAGGAACCTTCAGCCGCGGCACGTCGATGACATCAGAGCCGTAGAGCAAGATGTCGATATCGATGGCGCGTGGTCCCCAATGCTGCGTTCGCACCCGTCCAAGCTGATTCTCGATGGCCTGCATCGCTTCCAACAGCTCCAACGCGTTCAGTTCCGTTCTGCCGCGCGCTACTGCGTTAAGAAACGACGGTTGATCGGTCACGCCCCAGGCGGCCGTCTCGTACAACGACGACACGCGCACGTCCTCAACGACCGCCCGTATCTCTGCGACCGCGCGGCGCATCGTCGCCCGACGATCTCCCAGATTCCCGCCGATCCCCAGGAACACGTTCGTCATCGGCGCACGATATCGTCAGCCATCTTGACGACGCGGGACATCGCCTCGACATCGTGAACGCGAACCAGGTCTGCGCCGTTGGCAATCGCCAGCGCCGTCACTGCTGCTGAGCCTTCCAATCGTTGCTCGACGCCCCAGCCAAACTGCGCGCCCGTCATCCGCTTTCTTGACATACCCACAAGTATCGGGCTGCGCAGGACCCGCAATTCTGACAACCGGCGCAATATCTCTGCGTTGGCGGCGAGTTCCCAACCAAATCCAAATCCAGGGTCGAAGATGATTCGCTCACGCCTCACGCCATGCGCCAGCGCGATATCCAGCGACACTCTGAGTCCATCCAGAACAGCAGCGACCGGGTCATCGGCAGCCTGACGCCCTCGCTGATTATGCATCGCGATCACCCAGGCGTCTCGAGCCGCCGCGACATCTGCCAGCGCAGGGTCGCCGCGCAAACCGTGGACATCGTTGAGCACCGACGCGCCGGCATCGAATGCGGCCCGGGCAACGGCCGCTTTCGTCGTATCGACCGATATCGGCGTGTCTCCGAGTTCGGAGGCCAAATGCTCGACGACGGGCATAACGCGGCGAATCTCTTCGTCAGCGGAAATCGCCGAAAACCCCGGACGCGTGGACTCGCCACCCACATCGATGATGTTCGCTCCGCAGCGCACCATCCGCGCAGCTCGCGTGACCGCGGCCTCCACGTCGTCTATTCCGTCGCCCGCGAATGAATCCGGCGATACGTTGAGAATCCCGACGATCAGCGTCCGCGATCCCCAGGCAAACCCGTCCAACTCCACTAGAGCGCCGTCTCCTGAACCCGCGGTCGACCGTTGACCTCGATCATCTCCAGTCTGCGGCGCACTGCGTCATCGTCGGAGATCGTCAGGTCAATCTCTGAGGCAACGACCGTGTCTGGTTCTTCGCCGTCGTCAATCCGCCAGGCCCGTACCGATGGCGGTTCGTCGGCCAGCGAGACCAGCACCCAGTACGGCCATTCTGTCGCGCCCTTATGCAACCGAGCGATGTTCAGGTCGGTCGGCGACGGTCGCGCTTCCGAAGCTACGTGCGAGTGGTAGATCACCAGCAGAACGCCGTCGACATCGTCGATCTCGTTGTAGAGATGCATCAACTGCTGTGGTGGGATGTTGAATCGCCACGGAGACGCCTGATCGTTGGTCGCGCGCCACAACGTCAATGATCCATCCGAGGCTCGGCCAATCACGCCGCAACACTCGTTGGGCAGGTCCTCACGCGCGTGCGCCACCATTTCATCGATGAGCACCTGCGGCAGAGCCAAACTCGTCACTCCGGCGCCTCCATCTTGGCCGACCAGTACGTCCGCTCGGTTTGCGGATGCGGAATCTCCGCACCCCAGACGTCCCAGCCGTTCAGATCCGCGTCGCGCGCGAACAGTTCGATTTTACGTTGTTGCGGGAACATTGCCTCGATCCTACGTCGAACCTCGTCTGGTTTGCGGGAGTGTTCGGTTCGACGCTCGGAAACCAGTTGTCGGACATTTCGAGCTCCTCGTGGAACCGGAATGCGTCCGCGCTTGAAGACCAAACAGAGCTCGCACTGCGACATCGTGTAGAAGCCTGGATTGACCCGTTGCTTGTCCCAGACGAACGCGACAGTGGCCCAACTGAATCCCCACGCCTTGCCGAGCTCGATCGCCTGATCGAGATGCGGTGACGTCGCCCACATGAACAACAGCGAGTCCGCCGCCGCGATACCAGCGACATCCAACTCCATGAGGTCGGTGAGGCGCACCGTGGGATAGTGGCGCACGGCGCCACCCGAGTCGCCGCTGCCAACTCCAGCGTGCTGTAACTGCCCGCGATAGTCCCAGGGCGGATCGGCGTAGATGATCGCGTAGCCGGCACTCGACGCAGTCCGAGGCAGCGGAGGAAACCTGACGGACACCGCAGGAACCGGGCCCTCCGTTATGTCACCAACGCAAGCACGGTGATCAAGATGCCCAGCGCCGTCGTGCTCGCGCCTAAGCCAACGTAGACGACGCGCTGAACGCGTTGCAGGCGCTCATCCCACTTCCAGTCGCGTTGACGTTCTCGCTCGTCACGCTCTCGTTCCAACTCTTGCATCGACATGACAAAATCGCGCATCTCCGTCGCGAGCTGCGCATTCTGCTCAGCGAACTCGCGTCCGAGCCGAGCGACGGTTGCCTCGAGCTGCGCCATCCGCGCGTTGAGGTCGACCTTCTCCACCTTGGTCGAGTCTCCGCGTTCAATCTCTTCCGCGATCACGGCCGCAACCCGTTCCGCCGCCGCCTCCTCGCAGACACCCTCGCGGATGAGACATGCGCGGATTCGCTCCTCTGTCGCCGTCGGCATACCCCAACTCCTCTCCACCCAGCCTACCAACACCTCGCTATGCCGATGGCTCCCACTCTCGCAGCGGACCGTCATCGTGGCAGGCGCCCGGTTGCAGTGTCATCTGCATGCTGGGTGTTGAACTCTGCAACTATGCAACCAGACCCAGGACGGCGATGAGGATACCCAGTGCAGTGATTCCGGCGCCCAATGCCGCATAGACCACTCGTTGGAAGCGCTCGTAGCGCTGTTCCCATTTCGCCTCGCGTTCACGCTCACGTTCATCGCGTTCACGCTCACGTTCGTCGCGCTGGCGCTCGCGTTCGTCGCGTTGACGCTCGATCTCCTGCATCGACGCGATGAAATCGCGCATTTCGCGAGCTAGACGTGCGTCGCGTTCAGCAAACTCGCGCCCGAGCTGAGCGATGCGGGCATCGATCTGTGCGAGTCGAGCCTCGAACTGGTCCTGACCCACCTTGGTCGCATCACCAGTTTCAATCTCTTCCGCGATCACTGCCGCAAGACGTTGCGCCGCCTCATCCTCGCAGACGCCTTCTCGGACGAGACACGCCCGGATACGATCCTCGGTCGCGGTAGCCATCGGACTGCTCCTCAACTCAGAGTATCAATCCGCATCTTTCGACATGGGAGTAACCCACTCGCGAAGCTCTCCGTCATCATGGCAGGCGCCCGGTTGCAGTGTCATCTGCATGTAAGGACGACTCGCGCTCGGTGTGACCAGGTGGTCCAGCCAGTGCGCACGCTCCGAATCGGGAATCAACGAACCGATATCGCCGAAGCGCAGATGGATCACGGTGTCGTCCTCGACGATGCCGAAGTCAATCACCGCTTTTCCCGGCTGCATCAGCCGACCGACGGTGTCCGTGCGCAGGATCTTCGCGCCGCCGTCGATGTAGCGGGTCAGGACCGAGGCGGAGAACAGAATCGGGAGCGCGGACGCGTCGCTTGAGCTGACGGCTCGGGCGACGGTGCGTTTCCAGACGAGATCGGTAGGCACGGGAGCCCCCCTCTGCCTTCGGCATCTCCCCCCAGAGGGGGGAGAGTGTGAGTTGAGCGGCATCTCCTCCCGGAGGGGGAGAAAAGTAGTTGGATCGCATCTCTCCCAGAAGAGGGAGAGTGAGAATTGAGCGAGCTCTCTTCCCAGAGGGGGAGAGATGTAGTTGGACTGCATCTCCCTCGGAGGGAGAGGGGACGGGTCCCCGCTCGTAGGCGGGGACGGAGGATCTTGTCTAGGCGCTGGGGTTGTCGATTGGGACTCCGACGACGGAGCCGTACTCGGTCCAGGAGCCGTCGTAGTTGGTTGTGTTGTCGATGCCCAGCAGGTAGCGCAGCGCGAACCAGCTGTGCGACGAGCGCTCGCCAATCCGGCAATAGGCGATCACCGGCTCGTCGCCCGTGATGCCCTTGGACTGGTAGATCTCGCTGAGCTCGTCGGCCGACTTGAAGGTGCCGTCCTCGGCCACCGCAGTCACCCAGGGGATGTTTGAAGCGCCGGGCACGTGACCCTTGCGCTGCGCGGTCTCTGCCATGCCTGGCGGAGCCATAATCACGCCGTTGAACTCGTCCGGCGAACGGACGTCGACAAGCTGACCGCCAGCCTCGACGTGGGCCAACACATCAGGCAGCTTGGCTCGAAGCGCTTCGTCGCGCTCGGCGACAGAAATGCTTCCAGCCGCTGGAGCAGGTGCGTCCGTCGTCGTCGCACGACCCTCCGCTTCCCACTTCGCGCGACCGCCGTTCATCAGCGCGGTGTTGCTCACGCCGTAGAGCTCAAGCATCCACAGGGCGTAGGCGGCGAACCAGTTGTTGTTGTCGCCAAACAGGACGATCTGCGAGTCGTCATTCGCGCCCGCGCTGCGCAGCAGGTCGGTCACGACCTCGCGTGAAGCGACGTCGCGCGAGACCTGATCCTGCAACTGCGAGGTCCAATTCCATGCGACGGCGCCCGGCGGGTGTCCTTCGTCGTAGGCCGACGTGTCGACGTCAACCTCGATCAGCACCACATTCGGGTTGTCCAGGTTGTCGGCGACCCAGTCGGTCGTGACCAGTTTCTCGGGATGTGCGTATTCAGCCATGTTGGTGTTCCTTCCGTTGGCGGACGAAACATGTCCGCCGTGTATTGTTTCCTGTTTCCTCGCCTATCTCGCCATTGCTGCGCTCCCCCGCGGCAATCTCGCTGAGTCTGACGACATAGTGGAGCACTGCGAGATACCCGCGGCAAGCGCGGGTATGACGGAAGATGCTTGGGAGGTCCTGTCTACCACCAGATCTTGCCTTCAATCTCTTCATCGCCGGCGATGTCGTCGTAGTCGCGATTCCAGAGTCCGGTCGATAGGTACTTCCAGCCGCCGTCGGCGAGCAGGACAACGACATTGCCGCTCTCTAGCCGCTCGGCGGCTCGCTGTGCGGCGCGAATCGCTGCGCCGCAGGAAATGCCGGCGAAGATGCCTTCCTCCTCAAGCAAGCGCTTGACGACCGCGAACGACGTTCGTGAATCGACCATGATTCGAGCGTCGAGAACCGACTCATCCAGCACAGGCGGGATGTAGCCCTCGTCGAGCGATCGCAGTCCCTGGACCAGATCGCCGGGATGCGGCGCAGCAGCAACGATCTTGATCTCCGGGTTCTGCTCCTTGAGGTAGCGCCCCACGCCGGTCAGCGTGCCACCAGTGCCGAGTCCGGCGACGAAGTGGGTGATCTCGGGGCAATCGCGCAGAATCTCAGGCCCGGTCGTCTCGTAGTGCGCGCCCGGGTTGGCCGCGTTCTCGTACTGCATCGGCATGAAGACCGACGGATCAGCCTCATACATTTCCTTGGCCATCCGCACGGCGCCGTTCGAACCGGTCTCGCCCGGCGAAAGCACGACCTCCGCGCCAAAGAACGACAACAGGTCGCGGCGCTCCACCGACACCGATTCCGGCATCACGCAGCGCACCGGATGCCCGGTCAACCGACCCATGAGCGCGATCGCCAGTCCGGTGTTGCCCGACGTCGGCTCGAGGATCGTTTGGCCTGGCTTGAGCGATCCGTCGGCGTGGGCTGCGTCGATCATCGCTTTGGCAATGCGGTCCTTGACCGAACCGGTCGGATTCTGACCTTCCAGCTTGACCCAGATCGCCACATCGGGATTCGGCGACATCCGTTGTAAGCGGACCAACGGCGTGTCGCCGATCGTGTCCAACAACGACTGATATCGGGCCGACCTCTGAGTCGTCTGGGCAGTGACCATCGCTATGCGCCTCCGGCCAGAGCCGGCAGAATCGCCAGCACGTCGCCGTCCGACAGCGAAGTCTCCATGCCGTCGAGGAAGCGGATGTCCTCGTCGTTCAGGTAGATGTTGACAAAGCGGCGCAGTTCGCCGTCTTCCATCAGTTGATCGCCGATGCCTGGGTAGTCGGCCTCAAGCGAGCCCAGAAGCTCGCTCACGTTGGCCGAATCCATTTGCACTCGCTTTTCGCCGTCGGTGAACTTCTGCAACATGGAGGGAACACGGACTTCTACTGCCATATGGATCTTCCTCTCGCTGGGGGCGGCCCCCCTCTGCCTTCGGCATCTCCCCCCAGAGGGGGGAGAGTAGATGTTCATCGGCCTCTCTCCGAGCCGGGTGAGCAGCCTAGTTCTCGTGGAACGGTGAGCCGCAGAACTCTTCGTAGTCGATCAGTTCAGTTACCGATGGTGCGTCGCCGCACAGCGGGCAGGCAGGGTCGCGACGAATCTTGACGGTGCGGAAGTCCATCGCCAGCGCGTCGTAGAGCAGCAGCCGATTCTTCAGCGGCTCACCCTGCTCAAGCAGGACCTTGATCGCTTCGGTGGCCTGAATCGCACCGACCGTACCGGGCAGCACGCCGAGCACGCCGGCCTCGGAGCAGG
Organism: Dehalococcoidia bacterium; assembly: GCA_965232875.1. GTDB lineage: Bacteria > Chloroflexota > Dehalococcoidia > Bin125 > Bin125 > Bin125. The sequence continues at coordinate 2,496,300 of OZ247431.1, forward strand.
ACGGCACCATGCCCGGCGGCGGTGGCGACGGGTACAGGCAGCGGTAGCAGCCCTCGCCCGGAAAAAAAGTCGTGACCTGACCCTCGAACAGGAAGATCGAGCCGTCAACCAGGATCTTCTCGGCCAGGAAGGCTGCGTCGTTGACCAGATAGCGCGTCGCGAAGTTGTCCGCGCCGTTGATGATCACGTCGTACTCGGGGATGATCTCCATCGCGTTGTCGGAGGTCAACGGTGACGTGTGGGTGATCACGTTGATGTTCGGATTCATGTCCAGAATCCGGTCCTTGGCCGAGTCCACCTTCATGCGGCCAATGTCGGACGTGCCATGAATGATCTGTCGCTGCAGGTTCGAGCGGTCGACGACATCGAAGTCGGCGATGCCGATCGTGCCGATGCCCGCCGCCGCGAGGTACACCAGCACCGGCGAACCGAGGCCGCCCGCGCCGACTGCGAGAATCTTGCCGTCAATCAGCTTGCGCTGACCGAGCGGTCCGACCTGGTCCATGATCAGGTGTCGCGAGTAGCGCTCGACCATCTCCGGCGTCATGGCAGCGCCGACCGCGCCACCGGCGATGGCCGGGATCACAGCCATTTCGTCGCCGTCCGCGACCTTGGTCTCGGGGCCTTCCAGCGACGTGATCTCGTGGTTGTTCACGTAGACGTTGACATGCTCAAGCAGTTCCTGCTCACCGTCGAATACCATCTCGCCGAATCCGGGGAACCGCTGGTCAAGATCACGGAGCACCCCATTGACATCGATCCCGTCGGCATCGACAAAGGTGCGGTTGCCCGTGATCTTCCGAAACGGCGTCGGAATGTAGACCTTCACGCTCATGGTTCGTCCTCTCAGCCTTCAAGCTCAGCTCTCAGCTCAACTGGCAGATCAACTGTCAGAGAGCGGCATCGACAGGTACCGCTCGCCCGTATCGCAAATCGTGGTCACGACACGACAATCGGGACCGAGACGCTTCGCGACAATGTTCGCCGCATACACGTTCGCTCCCGATGAAATCCCACACAAGATGCCTTCTTCACGCGTTAGCCGAAGCATCGTCTGCTCGGCATCGCGATCCGAAACGCCAATCACCTCGTCATACACTTCACGATTCAGGACACCCGGCACAAAAGACGCGCCGATGCCCTGGATCGCATGGACCGAAAACCTGCCACCCTGCAACACCGGCGAGCGCTCGGGCTCGACGGCCGTCACCGACAATCCCGGCTGTCGATCACGCAACACTTCGCCCACGCCGGTGATCGTGCCACCCGTCCCGACACCGGTGACGAACGCGTGCAAGCGCTCGCCATCTCCCATCTCGCGGCCTTCAAGTCCCGACCAGATCTCCTGCGCCGTCGTCCGGCGATGAATCTCCGGATTGGAAAGGTTCTGAAACTGTTGGGGCATGAAGTAACCGTCTTCCGAGGCCAGTTCTTCCGCTGCAAACACGGCGCCTGTCATGCCTTCGATCGCCGGCGTCAACACAACTTCCGCGCCGAACCGCTCCAGCAATCGACGCCGCTCATGCGACATGTCCTCGGGCATCGTCAAGACCAGTCGATAGCCCTTGACCGCCGCCACCAGTGCGAGACCCACGCCAGTATTGCCTGAGGTCGGCTCCACGATCACGTCCCCGGGCAGCAATGCACCGCCGCACTCTGCGTCCTCGATCATCGACCGCGCGATCCGGTCCTTGACCGATCCGCCCGGATTCAACGACTCCATCTTGACCACCACTTCAGCTCCGCCTTCGGGCGCGACTCGCTGTAGCGTGACCATCGGCGTGGCGCCGATCAGATCAAGTACGGAATCTGCAAGCTGCGGACGGGTCAGGCTCAAGATGGTGTTCGTCTCGTCAGACTGGTTGGTCGAGTAGTCAACTGGTTGGTCTATATGTGGTACCGGCCGCCGGTCGGTGAACCCAGCAGGGCCGATTCCGCGGCGAGGTCGGCGATGGTGCGGTCGGCCAACGTGTCCAAAATGGCGGCGCGCACATCGTCCCAGAGGCGGACTTGCGCGGCCGCCCCTGTACAGCGTTCCGACGCCCGCCCGCCCTGCGCGCCCCGCTCGAGACAGGCAGCCAAGGTCAACGGACCTTCGAGCGCTTCGACGACGCGATCCAATCGAATCTCCTCAGCCGCCCGTGCCAGTTGGTGTCCGCCTTGCGCTCCACGGGCCGAGGAAATGAATCCCGCCGCCCGCAAACGACCCAGCACCTGCCCGGCCAGTGAGGCGGGGATACCCTGTCGCTCGGCGATCTCCGACGATGGAATCGGCGCACCGTCGTCCTGTTGCGCCAGATCGACCAGGGCGCGAATCCCATAATCGCTGGTTGACGACAGCTTCATCATCGGCAAAACATCCCGGCCATACCTCTTCTGAGGCGATGCGGATAATCTTGACTGAAATAGTATCATTTCCTCTCGACCAACCAACCGCTCTCCCCACGACCTAGCCGGAGTCCAGTCATGACCACGACCGCCAGTGCATTCGACGCCACACAGATCGATGCTGCTGCGGCTCGATTGGCCAATGCTCACCCCTCTGACATCATCGCCGAGGCGCTGACTCACTTCGACAACCTCAGCATCTCCTTCAGCGGCGCCGAGGATGTCGTCCTGGTCGATTTCACCGCGCGCGAAGCCCAGAAGCTCAACCGGACCTTCAGCGTGTTCAGCCTCGACACTGGACGGCTGCATCCTGAGACGTTGGAGTTTATCGAGCGAGTCCGCGACCATTATGGGATCGCAATCGAGACCTATTCGCCTCAGGCTGACGCAGTAGAACAACTCGTGCGAGATAAAGGGCTGTTCAGCTTCCGCCAGGACGGACACAGTGAGTGCTGCGGCATTCGCAAGGTCGAGCCGCTCGGCCGCGCCCTCGCCGAGGTGGATGCCTATGTCACCGGACAACGCAGGGACCAATCGCCCGGCACCCGCGCCGAGATTCCGGTCGTCCAGCTCGACCCCGGCTTTGGCCGCGCCGACAATCCGCTGGTCAAGTTCAATCCGCTGACCAACTGGACATCAGCCCAGGTCTGGCAGCACATCATGTCCTACGGCGTGCCCTACAACCCCCTGCATGACCAGGGCTTCAAATCGATCGGCTGCGCTCCCTGCACCAGAGCCACCCACCCAGGAGAGCACGAGCGAGCCGGTCGCTGGTGGTGGGAAGAGGCCACCCAGAAAGAGTGCGGCCTACACGCGATCAATCTGGAGCAGTGAGGTCCAGGATCGCGTCCACGAGCTCCCCCACGACAATTGGCGCTTCTGCCAACACCTGACCCTCCGCCGTCGCCACGACCGGTACGGCGTCTTGAAACTCGCCTTCGCGCGACTCCCACTCAAACAGCATCGCCGCCGACAACGACGACATCAGCTCGTGGGCGCGCTCGCAGGCGCTGCAGTCGGCCTTGACCCAGAGCACCAGCTCCAGCGACTCAGCCACGACCCAATCCTCCGCGACGGCTGCCACGATGCGTGTGACGCTCCAACTCGCTCCCAGTCGGCACTGCCGCTTGACGGTGACGACGCAGGTGCAGTGCCATCCAGATCGCTGCCACGCCCGTCAGAATCGCCAGCAACTGCGGCACCGACAGCGCGCCGGCGAGCGCCGCTTCGTCGGTCCGCAGCAGCGACAGCAAGCCTCGGACTGCGGCATAGGCAAACACATAGAAGGTGAATCCCCAGCCCGCGCCGACACCCATCCGGCGCAGCAGAAACAGGCCGCCCAGGATCATGAAGTCGAGGATTGGCTCGTAGCCACCCGCGACCGGATGCACTGCGACCGGCATCTCGCCATCGAATCCGCGAGAGCCGCGAAACCAACCATCGATTCCCGGCGCCGACCACGGACCATCCGTCAACGGATGTGTGTAGCGAAACGCCCAGGGCAACTCCGACGCGTTGGCGAAGTGCTCGCCGTTGACGAAGTCGCCAAACCGTCCAATCGCTTGGCCCAGGATCATCCCCGGCGCCGCAACATCGAGAGCCACCCACTTGGGAAAGTTTGGCTTGAAGAACGTGACGTAGAGGAATCCTCCCAGCACGCCGCCGATCATTGCCCCGTAGATCGATATCCCCCCATCAGTGAGGGCGAAGATGTCACCGACCGACCCAATTTGATCCGTATGCTCGATCACCCAAAGCAGCCGGGCGCCAATGATTCCCGACAATACCGAGACCACCGCGATCGACATCGCATCGTCCTCGGAGATCTTCGCCTGACGCGCCAAGCGCACTGCCAACCACACGCCCGCTGCGATCCCTACAGCGGTAAACAGCCCGTGCCAGGTCAGCTCGAATCCACCTGTGTCGATCAGCACCGGATTGATCCCGATGTTGATGATCCCCGCCAGCTCAATCATCGTCACGCCTCCCGTCCTCACCCTGAGCGTAATCGCCGCCGAACATTCCGCGTCGTCTGAATCGCCACCGCCGACCCTGCGACTTAGCCTCGCCAGCGACCAGCCGCTCCAATTCAGAGGTCAGGTCAACACCGTGACCCGCTTGTCCGGCCAGTTGTACTCGATCCGCCGTTACCCGAGCCCAGACCCGACGCCGAGGCGCGAAGAACGTCATCGACATTCCCACAATCCCCAGTCCAATCCCGACCCAGAACGCCGTCCCACCCGGATCGCGGCGCACGTTGAGTCCCGTGAACTCCCGAGGTCCGGCAAACTGATACCGCATCCCGCCCTGGACGATCTCCTGCCCTTCATCCAGCTCGATCCGGCCAGCACTGCCGCCCAATCCCAGGATCATCCTCGACGGCCGACCGACCTGCCCGCCTGCCGATGACTCATTGGTCGCGCCCACTGCCAGTTGAACACTCTCACCCCCCAGTGCGTCGAACGTCTCCGCCGTTCGCGCCTGCCCAAACCGCTCAAGTGCGATCAGCGCTTCACCACTGGTGCCCGGTATGTCGGCCGCGACCTCATAGAACACCGACTCCGCCCCGAGCCAGGTCAACTCAATCGAGCCGATGGCGCGGGTCTCTCCGACCTCCAGCGATCCCTGCTGCGAGGAATCCGGCTCTGCGCCGAGATAGGTCAGACTGAACCCGCCGGCCAGATCGACCGTCCCGCCCTCGGCCAGCAGTCCCCGGTCGTCTTCACGCTCAGGCGAGTAGTAGAAAAACCCGTCGGCCGAGTCTGCGTCGCGGAATCCGACCAGTAACACCTCACTATCACCGAGCGGTAACGCGGCCAGCATCGCCTCGCCTTGCGACTGATCGAGCGACACCAGGCCTTCAAAGTACGGTTCTCCCTCGAACGCGACTGCCGCCCGAGGAGCAAACGGCGCAGCTTGACCGACCCCAAGCTCCCCAAACGTCAAGCCAGACGCATCGGCGGGCGTCGGCATCACGCGATACCAGAACTCGAAACCCTCAGTCGACGGAACCATCACGACCGCGAGCGATCGCGCCTGGTCCAGGGGAATCAGCGTGTAGCCGGACATCCGCTGGTCCTCGGACTCTGGGTCTACCACCTCATCCGCGACGGCATGCTCCAACGAAATCACTTCCTCCGAAACCGCCGCACCCCCGCGCTCCACTCGAATCCGCGGACCGACGATCTGTTCATTGAGAAAATGCGTCTCGGCATACAGCAACTGGCCCGACGAGTGATCGAACACCCGCAGTTCAGCTCCATGCTCCCAATACGCCGCCTGATGCACTCGATACCCAGCCGCATGAACTGGACCATTGACTGTCACTTCACCGCTGCCAACCTCCGAGCCTGCCTCGGCGACGCGGACCAGGCTGCGAAAGTCGAGCGCCTGACCATCGTCGGCAAACCGCGCGACCGCGTCATCCACGATGATCTGCACTTGCGCCCGGTCGTCGCCTGGCGGAAACAGGATGTGCGACTCGCCCTCCGCGACCCAGAATTGGTACTCCTCGCCGCCAAACTTCGTCACCAACGTCGCGCCCAGCAGCAGCAGTAAGGCCAGATGCGTCATAAACGTCGCAAGCTGGGCCCAACCGAAGCGGTCGGCGAACAGCATCACCTCGCCGTCACTCGAGTTGACCTCCTCGACCCGATAGCGCGCCGCTCGCAACTGTCCGACCAACTGCTCCTGTGCCGTCTCAGCATCGACCCCTGCATCCAACACCGCCGAGGCCCGATGCCGCGCCCGATCAAAGTACGCCGCATTGACCCGCTTCGGCGGCTTGCGCACCGTCCGCCAGATCGGTGGCGCCCGGCTGACCGTGCAGACCGAGATCGCCAGCGCCACCAGCGCCACGACCGCGTACCAGTACGGCTGCTTGTAGAGGTTGAAGACGCCGCCGTTGGTCTCGTAGAACCAGGGGAAATCGGCCAGCACATCGGTGAACCAACCCCAGGTTGGACGCTGCAACTCGATGTGCTCCTCGACCTGCTCGGGGATGTCCGCCAACTGAGGCGGCACCTGGGGAATCACCACTCCGACCGCCGAAAACAACGCCGCCGCGAGGATCAAGCCGATCGCCCACTTGACCGACGTCAGTCGACGCCAAATCCACAGAGCCGGGTCAGGCCCCCGAAACCGAGCAGTATCACGCCGCATAACCGTCAGCGTATCGGCGGACTCTTCATTCCCGACCCCGTCAGCGGAACCAACACGCGCTCGTCCTCCGCGATCATCCGACGCTCCACCAAACGTTTGAGTGCTGCCAGCGGCACAGCAGATGTCGGCTCGACGAACAACCCGCGTTCTGCGATTGTTTGTCTTGCAGCTTCAATCTCCATCTCCGAGACGACGCCCGCCGCGCCTCCGCTCCCGCGCAACGCCTCGAGCATCTGCGCGAGTCGCGGGGGCTGCGCAACGGCGATGCCATCTGCGATCGTTTGTTGTGGCGTCTGTTGTGGCTCAGGCGGTTCATGGTTGCGGAACGCCGATGCCAGCGGGCTGACATTCATGGCCTGGATTGCATACAGTCGCGGCATCCGATCGATCTGACCGAGTTGAGTCAGCTCTTGAAAGCCGCGATACAACCCGATCAGCAGCGAGCCGTTGCCAACCGGCAAGACGATCGCGTCGGGCAGACCATGCTCGGCGATCTCTTCGGCGGCGGGCTTCATGCCCTCGCTGAAGTAGGGACTGCGGTTGTGCGAGAGGTAGGGAATGCCTTGCGCTTGCGCATAACGTTGGGCGGCGGCCGCGACTGCCTCGCGATCGCCGTCGACCGGATGAATGTTGCCGCCAACCACGCTGATCTGCGATTGCTTCACCTGCGGAGCGCTGGCCGGGACGAAGATCTCAGCCGACATCCGCGCAGCAGCCGCATAGGCGGCCAACGCCGCCCCGGCGTTGCCGGAAGAGTCTTCAACGAACGCTGCAGTGTTCGCGCTCCAGGCGGCCGAGACCAGCATCGCCGCGCCGCGATCCTTGAACGATCCGGTCGGCGACAGGAACTCCAACTTGAGCTCCAGCCGCAGGCGACGGGCCTCGGGCCAGTCGAAACTGATCGTCGGTGTTCCACCCTGACCCAGCGGCAGTTCGTTCAACGGCAACCGCATCCCGCCCTCAGGCAGTCGGGGATAGTCGATCTCGAACAAACCACCACATTCGCCGCAAGACAGCTCCAGCGACGCCGACGCTTCAGTCTTGCAATCCAGACAGCGCAGATGGTGTCGGACGACCGGCATCAGGCGAAGAACTGTCTGAGGTCGTCGAGCAGCAAATCGGGCACCTCCATCGCGGGGAAGTGTCCGCCTTCGGGGAACTCGGTCCAGTGAACGACGTTGAAGGCACGCTCACACCACGATCTTGGCGGCAACGGCGTGCCTCGTTTCAACTTCGCGAATCCAGCCGGAATCTCTACACGCTGGCCCGCCCGCAGTCGCACCTGGCCACCGATTTCGGCCTCAACTTCCGCTGGCCGTCGCATTGCCTCGTGATAGATCCGCATCGCCGATGACTGCGTCCGCGTGAACCAGTAGATGGAAACGGTCGCCAACAGCTCATCCTTGCTGAACCGCCGATACAGATCGCCGCCGCGAGGTCGCTCATCCTCGCGCATGATGTCGGCCAGCATCCACCACTTGTCCACGATCCAGGCCATCAGCCCAACCGGCGAGTCCTCAAGGTGAAACGCCATCGTCTGGAAATTGGTCCCGTGGATACCGCGATGCGCCGCGTCGTCGCGGACGTATGGTTCCTGCTCCTCGACAAAGAAGCGCTGCTCCTCTTCGGTCTGCGGTCGCGCTGCCGAACCCCCTGGTTGCAGAGCGCCCGACGTCAGGTGCATCCGAACGATCCGCTCCGGATGCCGCAGCGCGAGCTGCCCACCAACAGACGCGCCCCAGTCACCGCCGTGATAGAGAAACTCGTCGTAGCCCAGCCGCGACATCCTCGACCCACATATCCGCAATCGCGGACGGACCGACACCACTTCGTTTGGGAATATCCGACCAGCCATATCCCGGCAGCGTCGGCGCAATCACGTGGAACGCCGCCACGTCGGGGTCGGACGGCTCGGCCAGTTCGTCGATGATCTTGTGAAAGTCATACACCGACGACGGCCAGCCATGCTGGATCATCAGTGGACGGGCGTCGGCACGCGAGCTACGCCGATGAATGAAGTGAATCCCGAGCGACTCACCATTCCACGCCGTCAACGATGTCTTGAACTGAGGAAATCCGTTCAGTAGCGACTCGATCGCCCGCCAGTCAAACTCGTCAGCCCAATAGGCCGCGAGGTCCTGCGTGAAGGCGAGGTCGATGCCGTACAGCCAGCCCGATTCGGGAACTTCGGTCAGCCAGCGGGTGTCGCGGAGGCGGCGTTGGAGCTCGGCGATCTCCTCGTCGGGGACATGGATTTGGAATGGTTGCATGTCGTTGTCTGGCTCTGGGCGCGCCCCCCTCTGCCTTCGGCATCTCTCCCGCACCCCCCAAAAGAAAGGGGGGAGAAAGGATGGTTCAACCACTCGATTGGTTAGCGAAGTGGTCGGAAGAAGTCGCGGATGTCTTGGACCAGCAGCTCTGGCTCCTCGAGCGCCGCGAAGTGGCCGCCCTTGTCGTGCACCGACCACTGCTGGATGTTGTAGCCCGGCTCACACCAGCTACGCGGCGCTGTGATGATCTCCTTCGGGAAGATCGAGAAGCCCGTCGGCGTTTCCAACCGACCCGGCAGGAAGTTCTCCTGCTGGTTCTGGCGCATCTCGTAGTAGTACCGAGTCGACGAGTTAATCGTCTGGCCGAACCAGTAGATCGAGATGTTGGTCAGGATTTCGTCCTTGCTGAAGCGCTTCTCGATGTCGCCGTCACAGTCCGACCAGGAGCGCCACTTCTCGGTGATCCAGGCCGCCAGGCCGGCGGGTGAGTCAGTCAAGCCGTAGGACAGCGTCTGCGGCTTCGTGCCCTGGATCGCCTGGTAACCGGTCTCCTGAGCCTGCCAGTGCGCCGCCTGTGCTCCAACGGCCTTCTCTTCGTCCGTCCACTCCTCCTGCGGCTTGTCTGTCGGCGGGCGACCGATGGGCATGTTGATCTGAGCGCCGATGCAGTTGTCGGGGTGCTGATAGGCGACCTGCGCCGTCACAATCGCGCCCCAGTCGCCGCCCTGTGCGCCGTACTTCGCGTATCCAAGCTGGTCCATCAGCGCGCCCCAGAGCAGCGCCGTCCGCTTCTGACCAAATCCACCCGAGGTCGGAATCTGCGAGAACCCATACCCGGGAATCGATGGCGCAACCACCGTGAACGCATCCGCCGGGTCCCCGCCGTGCGCCGCCGGATCGGTCAGCGGGCCAATGATCTTCGAGACCTCATAGAACGTTCCCGGCCAACCGTGCGTAAAGACCAGCGGCAACGGGTTGTCACCCACGCCCTCCTGGTGCACATAGTGAACGGTGTAGTCCTCGACGCCATCCGCCGATACCTGGGTCGTGAACTGAGGCATCCGGTTCAGGTACGTTTCCTGGACCTTCCAGTCATACGAGCTGCGCCAGTAGTCGCAGAGCTCTTTCATATAGGCCAGGTTCGAGCCATACTGCCAGCCCGAGTCGGACACCTCCGACGGCCATCGAGTCTGAGCCAGGCGGCGCTTCAGGTCGCGAATCTCGGTGTCGGGCACGGAAATCTTGAAGGGTTCGGGCATGTTGTCATCCTCACGCTACGAGCGAGTCTGTCGTTGAAGTAATCCGCGCGCAGTATCGCACGAAACTCAGAGCGCCTCTCCTTCGGTGACCTGTGCGCAAAACCCGCTCCCCCTCGCAAGGGGAGCTGTCACGGAGTGACTGAGGGGGTCCCTCGGACGTGGCTACGCGATGGCGGGTGGCGGACCGGGACCCCCTCCGCCTTCGGCGCCTCCCCCTGCAAGAGACTGATGCATATCCTCCGATTCCCCTCTCCCCCCTTGCGGGGGGAGATGTCACAGAGTGACAGAGGGGGGGTCTGCTGGCGACGACCAGATAGGACCAACAGGCAGGGAACCCCCTCTGCCTTCGGTATCTCCCCCGCAAGGGAGGAGAAGGGGAGTTATGCATCAGTCTCTGCAAGGGGGAGGCGGGAGGATTATGCACAGGTCCGCCAGTGGGGTTGTGTCAACGACTGACAGTGTCGGCGCACGGCTCGTGGGCCGTGTCCGGCGTTACCGGGGGTGCCCGAGATACGCCGACGTTGAGGTCAAGTTGCAGGTGGGGTTGTGCAACGTCTACCCTCCCCATGACTGCCACTGGAAGACGCTCAACAAAAACGAATCGCGCATCATCCCGGGCGGTGGGCGCGGTCACAGGACGACTGCGCCGATCTTGTGCAGCCGCCCGGCTGCCTTGGTCAGCTACCTCAGCATGGTCGATGTGGATCTCGTCGGCCAGAGCGATCCACCGGACAAGCTCTACAAGAGGGGCGATGTCCTGTGCAGGCCCTTGATCTGGTAACGACGGGTTCTCCATGCCATACTTGGTTGTCGCGGCATACGGCCAATTGGCGCCGAATCCCAACCTGCTCGACTCGAGCGCCGAGGAAGACCTGTACAGCGTCTTCCTCGCGCGCTCAGAGCTGATGCGCTGGTCGAACTTCTACTCCACCACTTCGTCCCAGTTGATTTCACCGCTCTGGGCGATGAATGAGGCGGAACTGACCTACGCCAATGATGGACCTGGGATCGGCTTCGCGCAAGTTGGACTCGATGTCGGTCCAATCATCGACGCTACGAAGGCGGCCTCGCAACCCACACTGTCCGAAGATGAGAGCGCCAAACTCGGTCCTTCGCAGTATGTCCCTGCACGTCATCCCATCGGGTCAGGCCCGCCCGCCGACCCGACAGTGGCGATCCCACCGCTTGTCCAATGCCTGGACGACGCCCTGCGCTGGTTCGGAGAGACCGACGTGTCGGCCTTCCAGGTGACGGCCACCGACTTGCAGTCTGAGCAACGTTCCTATCTGCTCCATCTTGGCACCGTGCTCAACTGGTTCAACATCATCAGCGCGAAGCCGAAAGCACGCGCTGTCGTGACGGTGGCGGCGGACCAATGGGACGAACGCGCGGCGGCGCAAGTCTTCGCTTTCATCCAGCGGACGAAATCCGGGTCATTCGAGATCGGGCCGCTGATCACGGTGCCCGATGCTTACGCCGCTCAACCTGAATGGCAGCAGGTCGAGTGGCCTAGCGTCGATACCGGCGTAGCGGTGTCATTGCCTGAGTGGTCGCCGGCCGCAGTAGGCTGGGTGATCGCCACCTTGTTTGACGCGATACTCTCCCACGACTCGGCGCCTCAGCATCTCTCGGTCCGGGTGACGCGCACGGAGGAACCCCTCTAGCGCAACGGACGGAAGAACTCCCGAACATCCCCAACCAACAACTCAGGCTCCTCCATCGCGGCAAAGTGACCACCACGATCATGCACCGACCATTGAGTGACGTTGTACTCCGCCTCAACCCAGCTCCTCGGAGGACCGAAGATCTCCTTTGGAAACACCGAGAATCCAGCCGGCGTCTTCAACGGACCGGGCAGTGCGTTGGCCCGATCGTGCTGCCGACGCTCGTAGTAGTAGCGCGTGGATGAGTTGATCGTGCGGGTGAACCAATAGATCGAGATGTTGGTCAGCAGCTCGTCTTTGCTGAACCGCTTCTCGATTTCACCGTCACAGTCGGACCAGGTACGCCATTTCTCGGTGATCCAGGCGGCCAGGCCGGAGGGTGAGTCGGTCAATCCATACGACAACGTCTGCGGTCGTGTGCCCTGAATCCACTGGTAAGCGGCTTCCTTAGATTGCCATTCCCGCATTCGGGTCATGACCGCTCTTTCCTCGTCACTCCAGTCTTCCTCAAGATGGTCCTCCGGCGGCTGACTGTTTGGCATATTGATCTGCGCGCCAATGCAGTGCTCAGGATCCTCGTAGGCAGTCAGCGCTGAAACCCGGGCGCCCACGTCGCCACCCTGCGCGCCGTATCGCTCGAAGCCAAGCTCTGACATCAACGCCACCCACATCCGAGCCGCCCGCATGTGTCCGAATCCCCCACTTTGGGGAATCTCAGAGAACCCGAATCCAGGTAGTGACGGAGCGACGACCGTAAACGCGTCCTGCGGATCGCCACCATGCGCCGCAGGATCGGTCAGTGGGCCGATCACCTTCGAGACCTCAAAGAATGAGCCCGGCCAGCCGTGCGTGAAGATCACCGGCAGCGGATTGGGCCCGACGCCATCCTGAAGCACAAAGTGAACCCTGTAGTCCTCAACCCCATCGGCCGAGACCGTCGTCGTGAACTGCGGCATCGCATTCAGTTCGGCCTCGCGGGCACGCCAGTCGAATGACGTGCGCCAGTACTCGCAGAGCTCCTGCATGTAGGCGAGGTTAGAGCCGTACTGCCAGCCGGAGTCGGCGACCTCCGAAGGCCAACGTGTCTCGGCGAGCCGCCGGTTGAGGTACTCGATCTCGGAGTCGGGGATTGCAATCTGAAATGGATCCGGCATGGCGCACTCCTCTAGTCAACGCTAATCCTCGCTTGGTCTTTGCGGGACCCCTCGCAGCAGCAACCACTCCGTCATTGCCGCGCTCCGTCGCGGCAATCTCGCTGCGCACCAAATGGACGTCAGTTGCCCGTAATGCGAGACGCCCGCGTTCAAGCCGGGGCAGGCTCCCGACAAGCGCGGGTATGACGTCGAAAGAGCATTCAAGAGTGAACGAAGACGGGATCAGGCCTCAAACAGGGGAGCAACCGCGCAGGTGAAGCCGGGTAGGACATCCATGCCGTCGAGTGCGTCGTCTGCTCGATAGATCACGACGCCCTGTTCGGCATGGTGCGCTTCGACGGTTCGTTCGTCGGGATAGACCACGAAGACCAGCAGGACTCCATGCCGCAGCCACATCTGCGCCTTGTCATAGACCCTCCAACGGCCATCATTCGGCGATTTCACTTCGACGACTAGCTCTGGCATGACCTCGGAGTAACCCGGATTGCGTTGATCCAGGGGTAGTCGACTGGCCGAGATGAATGCGACATCCGGCGCACGCACGGTATCTGGATCCCTCTCGACTTTGACGCCTGGATCGCCAGCCAGCACACGCCCCAATCGGCGCGGCTTCACAAAGTTACGGAGTTCCGCACAAAACTCCGCTGCGATCTGCGCATGGTCTACTCCGGGCGGCATAGATTCGCAGAGTACCCCTCGGATCAGTTCGCCGTGGAAGCCCTCGCTCGAGAGTTGCAACAGTTCGTCGGCTGTGACCAGATGGGGAATCGTTTCGATCGCCATCACCGCTTGCTCCTCGGGTACCGGACGGAAACTCTCACTCTGGCCCTTACCCTAGCCCTCTCCCTGAGGGAGAGGGGACCAGAAGGGCAGAGTTTGGCCTCAGACTAACTTTCGACGACATCGCCTGCTACCGGGTCGACGCGCACGCCCTTCGATGCGACCCAAGCCAAGGCTCGGTCGATCTCGTCGTGATCACCGTCGACCTCAAGCACTACCCAGCCGAAATCGCGCTCAACGTCGGCCATGCGGATGTTGGTCACCACGTCAAACTCGTGACCAACCAGGTAGATCACCGGCTCGGTGACGGCATCACCCTCGAACGTGAAACGGACTCGTCGTCTGGCCATGACTAGCCTCCCACTCCGACAGCTTGTGGCGCCTCGGCAAACGCAGCCTCGAATGACTGCAGCGTGCCTTCGATGGGAATCGCCTGCGTGACGTGGTCTACGACGGCATCGGACGTCTTCAATCCGCCGCCCGTGATGAAGGCGACCGTCGATTCGTTCGGATCAATCTGCTCATTGGCGATCGCCTGCCGTAGCCCGGCGATCGTCACGCCGCCGGCCGTCTCGGCAAAGACACCCTCGTACTCGGCCAGCATCTGGATGCCCTCAACGACCTCCGGGTCGGTGACCGCCGTCGCGCCGCCATCGGTGCGCTTCATCGTCTTCAGCGCGTAGTAGCCATCGGCCGGATTGCCAATCGCCAGCGACTTGGCGATCGTGTTCGGTTTCACGGGACGAATGTTGGTCGTCTCGTTGCGCCACGCGCTGGTAATCGGCGAGCAGCCCTCGGCTTGGGCGCCAATCATCCGCACCGGCGTCTCTTCAATCAACCCATAGCGTTGAAACTCCTGGAAGCCCTTGTGGATCTTGGTGAACAGAGACCCAGAAGCCATCGGCGCGACCACCTGGCGAGGCGCTCGCCAACCGAGCTGTTCAGCAACTTCGTAGGCCAGCGTGCGCGATCCCTCGGCGTAATACGGCCGCACATTAATGTTGACAAACGCCCAATGTCGGTTGTCGGCCAGCTCCGAGCAGAGCCGGTTCACATCGTCATACGACCCATTGACCGCCACAATCGTCGGATTGTAGACAGCCGATCCCAGCACTTTGCCAGCTTCGAGGTCGTGTGGAATGAAGACAATCGCGTCCATGCCGGCACGCGCCGCGTGTGCCGACACAGAGTTGGCCAGATTGCCGGTCGAGGCACAGGCCAGTGTCCTGAAGCCCAATTGTCGTGCCCGCGACGACGCCACGGCCACCACACGATCCTTGAACGACCAGGACGGATTACACGTGTCGTTCTTGATCCACAACTCGCGCATGCCCAACCGCTCGGCCAAGCGATCGGCGCGCAGCAACGGCGTCATGCCGACGTTCAGATCGACGATAAAGTCGTCGTCGACGGGCAGCAGGTCCTTGTAGCGCCAGATTGAGCGTGGACCGGATTCGATCCGTTCCCGAGAAATCTTGGACTGGATCCCGTCGTGGTCATAGGCGACCTCCAACGGGCCGAAACAGAAATCGCAAACATGTAGCGGGTCGAGCGGAAACTCGCGTCCACACTCTCGACAGGCGAGGGAAGTGGCGTAGGTCATATCGGAATGGGTCTTTCGCTAGAGCAGAACGGCGGCGAAACGTGAGCGAGTCGGCCCTCCCTCGTCGCGCCCCCATTACGAGGCGCTAGCGAGGCAGGACCCCGGGCATCACCATGCGGCCCAGCATCATCAGATCAACGGAAGTTCGCATTGTCATCACCGGAATCGTACAACAGCCCAACCCGTCAGTCCCAGACCTGCGACATATCGATAACAAGCCCGCTACAAACATCTTCACCCGATAGCTCACGGGGGTCGTCCAATTCGACAACCTCACCATTGGCCCGATAGATCCAGACTGTGCGCGAAAAGGGATCGATGAGCCACCCGAGCCGTACGCTACCGTCGATCCACTCGACCATCTTTTCCCGTTGTCTCTCGACTGATTGACTTGGTGATCGAACCTCAACGATCAGATCTCCAACGATGTCGAACTTCTCCCTCCACGGCCTGGGAACAGTCGGCATTTGCTCAGGCGACACCCACGAACAATCGGGGCGCTTGCGGAAGCCCGTGGGCAGGTCGTAGGCGTTTGCGCTCTCGAGGGCCATGCCTCCGCCACCTGCCTCGATCCAATTCCAAATCTGATGCGCGATCACTGAGGAGATGTACGAACCCTCGGTGGAGACCATGACGATTCGCAACTCCCTGTCCGGTGTCAATTCGATCCGAACGTGCGGGTGTTCCTCCCGCAGCCATTCCCACCACTCCTCCGAAACTGCAAATCCGTGCGGCAACGGGATCAAGAGTTGACCCTCGATCTCGTCAGGGATCGTCGGACTCCACTGATAGACGGCGGCGGCTTCTTCGACGCGGCTCATTGCCAATTCACCTCAGGCGGTCGCGCGGTACGCCAAGACTAGCCAGATTGATTCAGCCGTAGCGCTCTTCCCGCCAGGGATCTCCGTGCATGTGGTAGCCGTACATCTCCCAGAATCCGGGAGCGTCTTTGGACAGGAACTCGATCCCGCCGACCCACTTCGCCGATTTCCAGAAGTACAGCGAGGGAATCACTGCCCGCACCGGACCGCCGTGCATCGCATCCAACGGACGACCGTCGTGCGCGACGGCCAACATGGCGTGGTCGTCGGCGCGGATGTCGGCCAGCGGCACATTTGCCGTGTAGCCGCCGTAGCAGTGGAACATCACGTGCGTCGCCGACGGCTTGACCCCGAACGCCTCAATCAAGTCCGACAGCAGCACTCCGTCCCACGTGTTGTCATACCGCGACCAGTGCGTGACGCAGTGGATGTCGTTCTTCTTCTCTGACACCCCAATTGCTTCGAACTGCTCGTAAGACAGAATCCGCTCGCGCTCCACCTCGCCCCAGACTTGCAGATTCCAGTCCTTCGTATCGATCACCGGCGTACCGCCATAGGTCAGCACCGGCCATTCCCGCACCAGGCGCTGGCCTGGCGGCAATCGATCATGCCCAGTCTCTTTCCTCAGTCGCTGCAACTCAGAAAATGGCACTCCGGCCAGAACATCACTCACAGGCCTACTCCCCAATACGCCAACGTCAAACGCGCAACCCGTTCAGATTATCCGAATCCACCGCCTCCACGTGTAATCTCGACATATGGCGGATCCGATCCCTTCGCCCCAGAAATCTCCGCTCCCCCCCTCTGGGGGGGAGCTGCCGAAGGCTGAAGGGGGGTCTCCTCCCACGCTGGCCACCGCCCGTCGCCGCCCCCATAGACGTTTCGTTGCCCTGGCATCGCTCGTCATCATCTTCGACCAGATCACCAAGGTCATCCTCCGAGAAACCCTCGAACTTGGCGACCGTGAGTGGCTCGCCGAGTTCTTCGCCTTCTCACACATCGCCAACGACGGAGGCGCATTCGGCCTCTTTGGCGGACAGAACACCGTCCTCGCGGTCTCTGCCGTCGTCGCGATCGGCGTCGTCGCGATCTACTACTTCTTCCCACCGCTGGACCACTGGCTGATCCGCAGCGGACTCGCCCTCATTCTCGGCGGCGCAATCGGTAACCTGCTTGACCGCATCTACCAGGGCCACGTAACTGACTTCATCGATTTCATCCACTTCCCCGCCTTTAACGTCGCCGATGCCGCGATCAACGTTGGCGTCGCTGCCATCGTGATTGCGATCATCTTCAGCGATCTGTTGAAACGCAATCCAAGATCGCCATGAACGACACAAACACGCCAGCTCTTGAACTGATGGCCGACCAGGACGGCGAACGACTTGACCAGTTCCTCGCCCGTCGCCTCGACGGCGCATCGCGCAGTCAGGCTAGACATCTGATCGACGACGGACTCGTCCGGGTCGATGGCGCCATCGAGCGACCCGCATACAAGCTCCGATTCGGCGAACTCGTGGCCATCTTCCACAGACAGTCGAGTCCCGTCGAAGCACCGGCCGACATCGAACTACAGATCGTCTACGAGGACGAACATCTCGCCGTCATCGACAAACAGGCCAGCCTTACCGTCCACCCCGCGCCCGGAGAGACGCAGCCAACCCTGATTGCGGCCGTGCTGAACCAATGGCCGGAAGTTGCGAGCATTGCGGAAGCGGATCCCGACGCCGACCCGCAGCGGCCGGGGCTCGTCCACCGTCTCGATCGTGACACGACCGGCCTGCTGATGATCGCCAAGCACGCCGATGCCCTGCGCTCCCTCCGTGAACAGCTACGTCAACGAACCATGGACAAGCGATATCTCGCAGTAGTTGTCGGTGCTCCGGACCCACCTGCTGGCCTAATCGACGCGCCAATCGGTCGCGACCCATCTGACCCGCGCCGCATGGCAATCCTCGATCGTGCACGATCCTCCCAGACTGGTTACGAGACCGTCGAACGATTCTCCGACGCTGCATTGCTGGAATGCCGGCTGATCACCGGCCGCACCCACCAGATTCGCGTGCACCTCTCTGCCATCGGACATCCCATCGCCGGCGACACCATGTACGGCGTCTCCACGCCCTTGATCGATCGCCAGGCGCTGCACGCTCGCACGCTGACGATTCAGCATCCCGCGAGTGAAGAACCGCTCACGATCAGCGCCGACCCGCCGGCAGACTTCCGCAGTCTCCTCAGTCACCTGCGCGAGGGCGAACTGTTGCTCGGCGACCAACCGGTGCAACCGGGCCGAACCGAGCCCCCTGATACTGTGAAACGACAGCATCGGTCGACGCGACGCAACCGCCGCCGACGCACCCAGCGCATCCGCTAACCATTCAATCTCGGAGACCAAACCATGAGCGTCCGCGTTCGCTACGGACCCTCCCCAACAGGCGAGCCGCACGTCGGCAACATCCGCACCGCCCTCTTCGACTGGCTGCTCGCCAGACGTTTCGGCGGACAGTTCATCGTCCGCATTGAGGACACCGACCAGTCCCGCGCGGTCGAAGGCGCCGAGCAGGTCATCCTTGATGCGCTGACCTGGCTGGGACTCGACTGGGACGAAGGCCCTGACAAGGGCGGCCCCTTCGCTCCTTACCGACAGTCGGAGCGACTGCCGATGTACGTTGACGCTGCCCAACGACTGATCGACGACGGCAAGGCCTATCGCTGCAGTTGCACGTCCGAGCGTCTCGACGCACTGCGCAAGTCACAGCAGAAGGCCAAGCAACCGCCCGGCTACGACCGTCATTGCCGCGGCCTCGACATCTCCGCCGACCAGCCACACGTCGTCCGCCTCGCCATGCCCGGCGACGGCGACACTATCGTCAACGACTACCTACGAGGCGATGTCTCGTTCCAGAATGCCCTGCTCGACGACCACGTCCTGCTCAAGCGCGACGGCTTCCCTACCTACCACCTTGCCTCCGTCGTCGACGACCACTGCATGGAAATCACGCACGTGATCCGAGGCGAAGAATGGCTCTCCTCCGCGCCCCGACACGTCCAGACCTACGCCGCGCTGGGCTGGGCTGAACCCGCCTGGGTCCACATTCCCATCATCCGCGGCCCCGACAGGGGCAAACTCTCGAAGCGCCACGGTGCGACTTCGATTCGCCAATACGCGGAGGAGGGATTCCTGCCCGAGGCGCTGCTCAACTTCCTCGCCCTGCTCGGCTGGTCCAAGGATGAGACCACCACAATCATGTCGCGCGACGAAATCACCGAAGCATTCGACCTCGACGGTCTCGGTCTCTCATCAGCCATGTTCGACATCGAGCGCCTGCAAGAGATGAACGCCCGCTACATCCGCGACCTCGATCCGTCCGACTTCCTCCGTCGAGGTCGCCCGCATCTCGAAGCCCGCGTCAAGCAATCGATCAGCGACGATGCCCTCGATCGCCTGCTGCCGATCGCAACGGCGATCCAGGAGCGCGTCAAGCTGATGCCCGAGTTCGCTGACTACACGGACTTCTTCTTCACCGACGGCCCGCTCGACTACGACAATGCCGAACTCATGGGTCGGGCCTACAAGAACAAGCCCTGGGCAGCACTCGAATCGGTCGAGGCCTCACTCAAGACGCTGCGTTCGGCCGACGAGTCCGAATGGACGACGCCAGGCCTCGAGTCGATCCTGCGAGATCTGGCCACGGAGCGCGGAGAAAAACCCGGTGCGCTCTTCACCCCAATCCGCGTCGCCACCACCGGCAAGCGCATCGCGCCGCCGCTCTTTGAAACCCTGGAAACACTCGGGCAGGATTTGACCGTGGAACGGCTCAACGCCGCCGCCGAACGGCTCGCCCGTCCCGACGACTAACCCCGAAATCGGTGATAAACTGAGTGCTCGTTGGGGATTGGTCTAGTGGTAGGACGGCTGACTCTGGATCAGTTAGCGGGGGTTCGAATCCTCCATCCCCAGCCAACAACCGTCGTCCAACCAAAGCGTGGGGCATTCGTCTAGCGGCCAAGGACACCGCCCTCTCAAGGCGGAGATCAGGGGTTCGAATCCCCTATGCCCTACCACTTTTATGTCAATTATCTACTGCGCCTCAGCGGTTCCTCCACTACTTGCGAATAGACCAACCGGACGGCCCTCATTAGCGTTGATAGTCGATCGCGATCACGATTCCTGCCACAATCTCTTCCACGCGGGCGAACAACCGATCAGTCGGAGTGGCGACAGTGACCTCAAGTCGAACAGGATCACCGGTCCCGGTGCTGCAAACGAACTCATTCGGCTCGTCGACCAGCGAATAGCGGTTTGAGACCGCGAAGCCGGCGGTTCAGCGCCCCGATTTCCGTGTCTGGCGTGGCGTAGCGAAGATTGAGCACGGCCCTCGAAGCCTGACCGACGAGCTTCGGCTATAGGAGTTCCTGAGCATCAGGCCTGCAAATGTCTACTCGCGACCCGAGAGCAGCTTGTCAGCCTCATCGGCCAATGCCAGCCGATCGGGGAGGCCTTGAGCGACTCCCCATGTATTGCCATCGGGCCAATAGCCTTCTGGCACGATCCAACCGCGCAGGATGCGCAGCCTGGGATCTCCCGCCTCTGTCAGCCGTCGGCCAACTTCGATGATCGCCTCGCCGAGCACAGTGTCGTTGAAGAACCAATCGTTCAACGCGTGATGCGAGGGAGACTGCCCGGCCGACAACTCGCCCGGCTGCGCCGCAACCGCTTCCTGGTAATAGCAGCGCAAGTCCTGGACGATGTGTCGCAACAGGAAGGGCATCTTGTGAGACCAGGCCACCTTGTTGTTCGATGCCTCGTCGATCTCAGGCATGGCATCGATTGACGCGCCATCTACCACTGCCGACAACACACTCACCAACGTTTCGACACGCTCCGGCACCGTCAACTCGGGTTCCAGCTCGTCAGGCAGAGGTGCGCTGGCGCCAACCAGGGTCCGGCTGCGTGCTCGATACGTCTCCAGCCACCACGGGGCGAGCCGTTGCGACTCCGCGCGTAGGCGTCCCGAGAGGCTGTCGGCGTCGGGCGCTTCGAACGTCACCGGGCAGGCCCAGGTATCTGAGAACGATTCGCCGGGAGCCTCAACTGGATAGTCGACGATGCTGTGTTGATCCAGCGTTTGCAGGAGATTGAGGGTCGCGCGCAGGACGTCTCGCTGGAAGGTGGGGTCATTGGGCACTCCCAATGGCCGTCCCAGGTAGAACGGGACCCAGAGCGCTCGCGGCGGGTTCATGTACTCGCTGTGCTCGCGGATGAGCGAGATGCTCGTCGTCGCGACGCCTTCACGCTCGATGAAATGTCCGAGCGCGCCCACGGCGCGCGTGCATGCCGGTCAAACGGGGACCAGGACTGCGGCGTCAACGCCGTCAGCTTTGAGTAGTCGGGCAACTTCGCGTGCATACGGCTCGAGTCGGTCCGGGCGTGGAATCCCTCCCATGAATGAGTAGTGCCAGTTGGCAACGCCGCCTATCTCACCAGCATCCGCCAGCTCGCGTAGACGCTCGATCGGCAGCACCACATTCAGGTCCTCGGCCAGAGCTGAGCGGTCCCAATTTGCGCTGACGTGGGAAGAGACAATGTCGCCAAAGTCGACATCGCCAGGAATGATCCGGTAGTCGACGCCT
The DNA here is from genome assembly GCA_965232875.1 of Dehalococcoidia bacterium. Lineage (GTDB taxonomy): Bacteria > Chloroflexota > Dehalococcoidia > Bin125 > Bin125 > Bin125. The sequence goes on from OZ247431.1 coordinate 2,518,034, forward strand.
CCTGCGACAAACGGCGGATCGTGGCGGCGGTGAAGTCCGGCTGTCGTGATCAGGGCAATAGTCGATTCTTCGAGTGGCTTTGGCGTGATCCATTTCCCCTGCTCGATATGCACGCGAGGCCAGCTCATCAGATTATTGGCTTCTTGAGGATGCAGATCAGATAGGCGAACCATCGAATTCTCTTCCTTCCAGTAAGCAGCACAACGCTATCAGCAAACATGCTTATCGCGGATGCAAGAGTCTCAAGGAGCAATTTGGAAAGCGGGACATTCGTCCTGTCGTGATAGGCTCACGCCACAATTTCCACGAAATGGCAAGGATCATCATGAGCGAATCGAACTACTGGACCCGACTTGCCAGACGCCGAATCTCGCGCCGTGGCATGCTGCGTGCGAGCGCTCGTGCCGGGGTTGGGGCGACCGGGTTGGCTCTGGTCGGCTGTGGCGGCGATGACGATGATGATCAACCCGTGCCGCAAGCTGCTGCGGAGGTCCAGCAGGACCAGCAACAGCAGGCCATCCAGCAAGCTCAGCAACAGGCAGCACAGGTTGAGCAGCAGGAAGAAGCGCAACAGCAAGCGGCCCAGGCGCAGCAACAGGCCGAACAGCCGCAAGCGCAACAGCAAGCTCAGCAGCAGGCGTTGGCCGCGACCGGCGGTGTGTACCGGCGCTCGAACACCTCGACGCCCAACTTCGCCAGCCTTGGCTTTGGTACCGCCGGCAACAACAACGGCTTCAACGAGGACTACAGCATTTTCGAGCGGCTAGCCCGGGTCTCACCCAGCACCGTTGAGCCGGACTCCAGCAGCTTCCCGAACCTGCATCGTGCGGTTGATCAGGACTTCACAATTGAGCCTGTACTGGCCAATGGCTGGGAGACACCCGACAACCTCACCTGGATTTTCGATGTGCGCACCGATCCGGTCTGGCACACCGGCCGAGCATTCGACATTGAAGACATCCACTACATGTTCGAGTCGATCCGCGACCCCAATGTCGCCGGCGGCGGCGCACCGGTTTCGAGGATGACGGCCAACCTTGGCCTCGGCGAAGCCACCGATGCCACGACCTACCGACTCGCGTTGACCCGACCGACGGGCTACATCGAGACCCTGATCGAACAGGCCAACATCGTCGACCGCGAAACATATGACCGTCGCGAAGACGAGGCTCTCGTGATCGGCACCGGGCCGTACACGTTCGAAAACTACGACCCCAACCGCGGCTGGGATCAATTGCCGCATCCGCAGTTTGCATCGGGCAACAATCACCCTGTCTACTCAGGCGGCGGACCGCAGTTCGAGAAGATCCAGCACACGATCTTCGCAGACACCGGCGCCATGGGTCTGGCGTTCGAGGCCGGTGAGTTGGACTCGCATCAGGGCGTCCCGATCGGTCTGCCCGAGATCGAGGAGCGGCTGCTCGAGGACGACCGGTTTAATGCCTATACCGGATGGGGCGTAGGCGGACGCGTGCTGCGCTTCCGCGCCGATGCGGAACCCTTCCGAAACAAGCTCGCCCGCCAGGCCGTGCTGATGCTGGTCGATGCTGAGCGCATTCGCCGAGACTTTGGCGGAACCTTCGATATCGCCGGCCGGCTCCCCTGGCAGCCTGGTTCAGTGGCGTTCGTTCCGGAACTCGACCCACACCCAATGAGCGTCGATCCGGACGCAGCCCGCACGAAGGCTGGTCAGCTGCTCGATGCAGCTGGATTCACCGGCGGCGAAGTACTCAAGATCGACACACTGGCTGAACGGCTCGACGCGCCCGCGCTGGCGCAGATCATCCAGCAAGAGGTCGGCCAGTTCGGAATCGAGACCGAGATCTCCCCACGCGAGTACACAGAAATCGTCACCCTACTGACTACCGGCACATTCGAGCACCTGGTGCTGGGAACCGGCGCGTGGATTCGCCCAGGGTCACCTGCGTACACAGTGCTCTACTCGGACGAGTACACGGGCCGCTTCAGTGCGCCACACGACGATAATGTGCCGCTCGAGCAGCGACCGGGAATCAGCGACGAGCCTGAGTGGCTGGACATGATCCAGCAGGCAATCGACGGCACCTGGACAGATTGGGAAGCCTGGAACGAAAAACTGCTCGACGTGGCCTGGGGACACGCCCTGTTCCGCCAATACCGGGTCAACTTCGAGAGCAAGGATGTGGTCCAGCAGTACACGCCTGACGCCAATTCCTGGCCATACGCTCCGGGCACGCACTTCGCGAGCTAGCTAACGTTACACGCGTCGTCGCCTCACCGGATCAAGCCGCTCCGACAACACATCGCTGAGGAAGTTCAGCGCGGCCATCAGTAACGCCAGAATCAGCGTTGGGGCCACGACGTAGTGCGGTGCGTTGCGCATGAACCGGCTGCCGTCCAGCAGCAATTGGCCTAGCGTCGGGTCGGGGGGGCGCGCTCCCAGGCCGAGGAAGTTCAGCGCCGCCATAGTCAGTACAGAGGCGACGACAGCGATCGGCAACTGGACGGTGAACGCTCCAAACGTGTTGACCGCCACGTGACGAACCAGCACCCTGCCACCACTGCAGCCGATTGTGCGCGCAGCCAGCACATAGTCACGCTCCCGTTCCCGCAGCACCCCGGCTCTCGCCAGCCGAGCCGATACGGGAATATTGAACACGGCGATCGCGACTGCCAGCGGAAACAGGTCGCCACCAAAGTCGATGTCTCGCAAGATCGTGATCATCACAATCGCCAACAGGATGCCAGGAAATGCCAGAAGGGTGTCGATCGCTCGCATCAAGACCGTGTCGGTACGAGCTCCTCTCCAGCCGGAGATGTAACCGATTGCGATGCCAACCAACCAACCGACAATTACGGCCCCTAGTCCGTTGAAAATCGTTCGCCCGAGCCCGATCGAGTTTCGAGCCAAAAGATCCCGTGACAGGTGATCGGTACCCAACGGCGCATCCCAGGAGATGCCTTGATTCTTGGGCCCATCACCGATCAGGTTCGGGTCGGTCGAGTCGAAGACAGGCAGTACGTACGCGAATCCGATCAGCACCACGAGCAACAGGAGCGCAATGAACCCGCGCGGTTCGGCCGCCACGCCTTTGAGCTCGCTCGCAAGCGCAGACCACCAGCGACGATCTCGGGCTCGCAGGGGAACAGCAATCACATCTCCCGTTGACATTGCTAAGTTTCCGCTCCGACGCCCATTCTGATGCGCGGGTCAAGCGTCGCGTACAGCAGATCAACGAGTAGATTCACTCCCACGAAAATCAGAACCAACATCAACGTGACAATCTGCATCACGTTATAGTCGCGATCTCGCACGGCCACGACCAGCGCACGGCCGACGCCCGGCCAGGTGAACACAGTTTCAATTACGAGGGTGCCACCCAAAATGGTCGCGAGCTGCAGGCCCATAATCGTGATGACCGGAATCAAACTGGGCCGCAGCGCATGTCTGAAGACCACGACACGCTCACGCAGGCCCTTTGCTCGGGCTGTTCGGATGTAATCCTCAGTCAGCGTGTCCAATAGCGACTGACGTGTGAAGCGAGATACCCCGGCCGCGACAATTCCCCCGAGCGCGAATCCGGGCAGAAGCAAGTGCTCCAGCGATCCAATGGGATCGTCGATGAATGCCACCCGGCCTGCCGCCGGTAGCCACTCCAACCAGATCGCGAACACGAGCAGATACACGAGACCGGCGATGAACGACGGTACGCCAATGTTCCAGCCGGTCCACAGGCTGGCAAGGTAGTCCCAGAATCCGCCTCGATTGATCGCTGCCGCAATGCCCAGCAGCGTTCCCAACCCGAATCCAACCACACTGGCGAAGATCGCCAATTCCAAGGTGGCCGGAAACGCGCTAGCGAGAATGTCAGACGCCTCTACGCCCTTGGTCGATGTGCCAAAGTCACCTTCGAACACTCCTCCAACCCAGTTGAAGTACTGCTCGTACCAGGGGTCATTCAGTCCCAACTGCTCGCGGTACTGCAGGTAGGCCTCCGTTGTCGCCGTCTCACCGACTGCCGCTGCCGCAGGATCACCTGGAATCAACCGAACAGACACGAAGACAAGGATCGATGCCAGGACCAGCACCGGCGCCATCTGCGTCAACAGCCGATTCAGCACGTAGGTCATCGCACCACTCAAGAGCGCGCCTTCAGGGTTGCCACATCGTCAACCGTCGTGGCGAGTGGGGCGCCAGTGCAGGAGTTTATCCCAATCCCTGTTTCACTATTGGCGCTGGGGAGCGAGCTGAATCTCAGCAGACGCACCTGACCGACAACAATCCATCTGGTGGCGGGACGTTCAACAGGAAAGTCTGCCCGTTGGATCGCACGGTCCGTTCGCGGCGATGCCGACGCTTCGAGTGCAAATCCCCGGAGACATGTCGCAGAGCTGGAAAGTGGCGCAAGCGCTGGCCTATAGCGGCACCTCCCAGAGAAAAGTTCGCAGTACAGTCCCTGTTGGCCTACCACACTCTTGTTTCTTATGTTCAGCAGCTCTTAGTGTTCATTTGGCTGGAGTCGGTAGCGGGGCTGGTCTGGATTTCCTGGCCTTCTGTGTTTGACTGGGTTGTGTTTCGGATGACCGACTACGGCATCTGCTCGGACACGTGTCTCGCTGGCAATTGATTTCGCAAATCTTTGACACGATCTCAACGAAGCCAAGTCCTGGGGGCGAATGGCGGAGGTCACCTGGGAAGTCCTCGACTGAACGTCTCTGACTCCGGTCAGCTTGCGCTAGTTGAGCTCCAACGAGAAACCGGACCTAGCAGGCTGCTGAAGAAGCACGCGTGAGACCATGAAGGAGGTTCTGAATCGATAGACGAAGGAGGTTTGCGATGCGCGGCGAGACTGAGCGGCAGGCGACGATGATGTCGGGCTTGACGCCGGAGGGCTTCGTCCCGAAGGAGCATCCGCGGCGGCGGATCAAGCCCTTGGCCGACTCGGCCCTGCGGCGGATGTCGCCCCTCTTCGACGAGATCTACGCGGCTGGCGGACGGCCCTCGATTCCGCCCGAGCAGCTGCTCAAGTCGAGCCTGCTGATGACCTTCTACACGATCCGCTCGGAGCGCCAGTAGCTGCGCTACAACCTCTTGTTCAAGTGGTTCCTGGACCTCAATAGCCTGCCCCGCACCTGATGCGGGGTCGAGGGCGAGCCGTTCCATCCGACGACCTTCACCAAGAACCGCGAGCGTCTCATGGAGGCGGACGCGGCGCGGGTACTGCTCAAGGAAGTGGTCAGGGAGGCGCGGCGTTGGCGCTTGCTCTCAGCCGACCACTTCACGCCTGCCCCTGGCTTGAACAGGGGGGCGACGGCACGCTGCTGGCAGCCTGGGCCTCGCACCAGAGTTACCGTCCGCGCGACGAGCAAGGGCCGCCCAGAGGCGGCGGGCGCAACCGCGACGCCGACCCCCGTTCAAGACGGGGGCAGGCTTTCCCGGGCGAGCGTCGCAGTCGCGACACGCATGAGTCGACGACCGATCCCGAGGCGTGCCTCTACCGCAAGGGCAAACAGCAGGGCGCGCAGCTCTGCTATCTCGGCCATGTGTTGAGCGAGAACCGGAACGGCCTGGTCGTCGATGTCGAGCGGACCGAGGCCGACCCCTGGTCAAGCCAGGGGCAGGCGGCTACGCCGAACGCGAGGCGGCGCTGACGATGCTGGAGCGCAGCAGCCTGCCCCGCACTTGATGCGGGGTCTGCGGGCCGGCCACGCTCGGCGCCGACCGGGCCTACGACACGCGCGATGTTGTCCGTTCGTTGCGGAACCTGGGCGTCACCCCGCATGAGGCCCAGAATGATCGCGGACGGCGCAGCGCGATCGATGGCCGCACGACCAGACATCCCGGCTATGCCCAGAGTCAACGTCGGCGTAAGCGGGTCGAAGAAGTCTTCGGCTGGATCAAGACGGTCGGCGCCGGCGGCAAGCTGCGCTACCTCGGACAGGCCCGCAACAAGCTCTGGTTCGAACTGACCGCCGCCGCCTACAACCTCACCCGCCTGGCCAACATCAAGGCGGCCGCCGCGTAGCTGAACCGGGCCAACGCCGCCTCAAGTGTCGGAACTGCTGCCCAACCTCGCACCTTCAGGCCAACAGGACCCCAACCACAGTCCGCGGTCAGCCGCAGAACAGCCGTCAATCGGGGCATGATCAAGCTGCAACCATCAATACTTCAGCAGCCTGCTAGTACCCGACCGAGCCAGTGGTCTACAGTCATGCGTGCGACCCCAGCACTCCACTGACCGCCGAGTCTCACACCCAGATTGCGCCAACCAGATGATTCCGGCGATCTATTCCGAGTGGTGGGCCAACCTTGCGCTCGACGTTGGCGTGATTGTGTTGGCTCTGTTGCTGGATCGGTTCTTACCCGAGCCCCCGGCCCGTGTCCACCCGGTGGTCTGGATGGGACGAATGATCAGTGGACTCGAGCAGCTCGCGCCGCGTCGACCTGCTGCAGCTCTGGCGTACGGAGCAGTGGGTGCGACCCTCACAATCGGAGCATGGGGCGCGTTGACCTGGTTTGCGATCCTTGGGCTGAGCGAACTCGGGACGATTCCCTACCTGCTCGGCGGCGCGATCCTGTTGCGCACCAGCTTCACGGTCCAAGGACTCATCGCCGCCGGCGAGTCGACCCGCCAGGCACTCGAACATGAGGACCTGGAAGATGCTCGTGCCAAGCTGGTGAGCCTGGTCAGTCGCGACCGTGCCGAGCTCAGCGCTCCGCTTGTCGCCGCGTCCGCGATTGAGTCGGTCGCGGAGAACACGACCGACAGCTACATCGCGCCATGGCTGGCATTCGCCGTGCTCGGCGTGCCGTTCGTGGTCGCCTACCGGGCGACCAATACGCTGGACAGCATGTGGGGCAAACGCGGCCGCTACGAGTACCTGGGCAAGTGCGCTGCCCGATTGGACGATTTGGTCAATCTCCTTCCTGCCAGGCTGAGTGCGCTCCTGATGCTGCTCAGTGGAACCATGCTCGGACTGCCAGCTCGTCAAGGCTGGCGAGTCATGCTGCGCGACCAACGGATCACCGAGAGCCCCAACGCGGGTTGGACGATGTCGGCGATGGCCGGCCTGCTCGGGCGGCGATTAGAAAAGAAGGACCATTACGACCTCGGCGCTGAGTTTCCTCGTCCCGAGGCTGCGGACATCGGTCGGTGCAATCAACTTGCCGCAGGAACCGCGCTGCTTGGCGTGATCGTGGCGCTCGGACTGCTCACCATTCGGCATTGGGTCACCGCATGAGCACGGTTCACGGAGGTATCAGTACCACGGAGCTCCGCATGGTCGGCCTGTCTGCCGACGACGTCCTCGATTTCAGCTCGAACATCAATCCGCTGGGAACATCCGAGCGTGTGCGGCAAGCTGCAGTCGCGGCCGACCTGGCCGCCTACCCCGATCGCGACTCTCTCTTGCTGCGAGAAGCGCTCGCTGCGCGATTGCAGGTGGATGTCGAACAGTTGCTGATCGGCAATGGCTCGACCGAACTCATTCATTTGCTCGCCAGAGCCAAACTACCGTCGGGCAGTCGATGCCTGATCTTCGAGCCAACTTTCGGCGAATACGAGGCCGCAGTGACTCTTGCCGAGGGAGAGATTCATCGTCTGCGAGCCGCAGAAGCAGATTCGTTCCGCTGGCCAATCGATGTTGCGCTGAACACCATCAGTGACGTACATCCAGAACTGGTGTTTCTATGCAATCCAAACAATCCGACCGGCGTCCAACTTGAGCGCGAATACGTGCAACGGATTCTGGCTGCTCTGGAACAGGACGGATTGCTCTTGCTCGACGACGCTTACGCGTCACTTGCGGATCAGGGTTGGGATTCCGTCTCGCTGCTACCAAACAACAACCTGGCCATCCTGCGCTCAATGACCAAGGATCACGCCATTGCCGGCGTTCGGCTGGGCTACCTGCTGGCGACGCCTGCGCTGATCGAAGCAGTGCGCAGCCTGCAGCACACCTGGAGCGTCAACGCTGTCGCGCAGGCCGCCGGATTGGCGGCGCTGGATGACGATGAACACGAACACATTGTGAAGGCCCGCGATGTGATCGCGGCGTCGAAGGAGTTCATCTACGAACAACTCGGTGCAATGGGTATCGCGTTCACGCCTTCGTCGGCGAACTTCCTGCTCGTCAAGGTCGGTGACGCGGTCCAGGTGCGGACGGAGATGCTCCGCCGAGGCATCGCGGTGCGTGACTGTACATCGTTCGGCTTGCCCCAGCACATCCGCATTGCGGTTCGCCAACGCGAGGAATGCGAACACCTGATTCGTGAGCTACAGGATGTGATTGACCGATGAGCGAGCTTGCCAAGGTTGTCATGGTCCAAGGGACATCGTCCCATGCCGGCAAGTCGATCCTGGCGACCGCGCTCTGCCGCATCTTTGCGCAGGAGGGCTACCAGGTCGCGCCGTTCAAGGCGCAGAACATGTCACTCAACTCGTACGTGACCCCCGACGGTGGCGAGATCGGCCGATCTCAGGCCGTGCAGGCCGCTGCAGCGATGGTCGAGCCCCGCGTCGAGATGAATCCGGTCCTGCTCAAGCCGGAAGCGGAGGCGCGCTCGCAGGTCGTCGTCATGGGCAGACCTCAGGCAAGGAAATCGGCGCGCGAGTACTACGAGCTGAAACAGCAGCTCTGGCCGACCATTACCTCGGCCCTGGACACGCTGCGCCGCGAGTTCGACGTGGTCGTCATCGAAGGGGCAGGCAGTCCGGCCGAGATCAACTTGAAGCAGCACGACATCGTCAACATGCGGGTCGCTCGCTACGCGAAGTCTCCGGTGCTCCTGGTCGGAGACATCGATCGCGGCGGCGTCTTCGCTCAGATCGTCGGCACGATGATGCTGCTCGAACCGGAAGAGCGAGCCCTGGTCACTGGGCACGTAATCAACAAGTTCCGCGGCGATCCTTCACTGCTTACTTCCGGGCTGCACTTGCTTGAAGATCACACGGGAACACCCGCGATTGGCGTGTTGCCCTACTTCTTCGACATCCACGTGCCCGAAGAAGATTCGCTCGGCCTCCAGGACGTGTCGCCAGATGACATCCAGCAGCCGTTAGATGTCGCCGTGATGCGGCTGCCTCACATCGCCAACTTCGACGACTTTGATCCACTTCGGCACGAGCGTGGCGTTCGCCTTCGATACGTCCGTAACGCGAGTGAGTTTGGCAAACCTGATCTCGTCTTGATCCCGGGCAGCAAGACGACCGTCGACGACCTCGAATGGCTTCGGACGCAGGGATTTGCTGACCTGATCGTTGGCACCCGCGAGGCCGGAACTCCTGTGATTGGCATCTGCGCTGGATTCCAGATGCTGGGACGAGAGCTTCGGGATCCCGATGGTGTGGAGTCGAGCCAGCCGCTGACCTCCGGACTGTGCCTGCTGCCCACGTCGACCACGTTTCGGGGCGAGAAAGTGACGCATCAGGTCACAGCCCGCGTGGTATCGGGACGGGGATTGCTCGAGGGCGGTAGCGGCGCTGCGTTGACCGGCTACGAAATTCACATGGGAGTACCGTCGGCGAACGCAACGACCAGCCCATTTGCAATTGAATCGCGTTCCGGAGTGGCCGCCGGCTCATCCGACGGCGCACTCGATGACGAAGGACTCACCCTTGGCACTTACATGCACGGCCTGTTTCACAATCGCGCCATCCGGCGTTCGGTGCTCGAGTTTGCGGCGCGGCGCAAGGGCGTGACACTGCCCCAGGTCAGGGACGAGATCGATCCGGACGCCGAATACGACAAGCTGGCCGCACTCGTCCGCGAGCACCTGGACATGGCGCACATTCGCCGAGCGATGGGGTTTACTCAGCCAGGCTGAACGTCTCGGCTGGCGGGGCGGAGAAGTCGTCGGGCCAGAGGATTCGGGCCAGGTCCTCCGCGCCGCGAATGTTCCAGTAGGACAGCGTCGTGAAGTGCTTGCTCTCGACGATATGCACGGCGCCGTTCTTGATCGCCGGTACTTCAGCCAGCGCTTCATTGGTCAACAGGCTCTGTTGGAACTCCTCAGCGCCAAATACCAGCGGCTGAGCGATGATGATGATCTCGGGCGCCATCGCTATCACGCCTTCAAGGCTGGTCGTCTGGTTGCCCTGCACGCCGGAGACCTCCGCCGCGTTGATCCCCCCGGCTGCGACGATGACGCCACCCTCGGTCGAATTCCCGCCGGCCACCCAGAGCGTGTCCGAGTATTGGGTCAGAGCCAGCACGCTCGGCTGAGGTGACTTTGCGCTGGTGACCGCGATCAATGACTCGTAGCGGGCCTGAACTTCGTCGGCGAACTCGAAGGCACGTTCCTCCTCGCCGAAGATGTAACCCATCAGCAGAATGCTGTTGATTCGCGCCTCTGGACCCTGGATGAGCTCAGTCTGGATGACCGGAATACCCACCCGCTGCAAGGCCTCGACAGCTTCGATCGGGAAGAATGGGCTGGTCACGACGACATCGGGCGACAGCGCGATGATCACTTCAGGATCGCGGGAGATCTCAGGTTTCTCTTGCACCAGTGGTGCGATGTTTGAGTAGGTGATGTTCTTGGTCGCCGAACCGACCGCGACCAATCGATCATTGGGCACAAGGGCGAGCGTCATCTCGTCATGGCCGACCGAGGCGGTGATGATCCGCGTCGGCTTGGCCGGAATCGAGACGATGCCGTTCAGACCCTCAACCTCGCGCGGCCAACCAGTATTGCTGGTGTCAACAATGCCACGCACGCCTTCGAGCGTTCTCGCAGCCGGCTGCGAACTCTGTGTCTGCTGCTCAGCGACGTCCTGCTCGGGCTGCGCTTCGGCCTCCGTTTGTTGCTGTTGAACTCCCTCAGAGGGTGTGGACTGTTGCTCTTGCTCGGCGGCTGCAGCCGCCTGGGGTTGACGTTGCTGCTGCTCAACCTGCTGCTGAGCCTCCGGTTGCGGCTGGTCTGAGGCTTGGACCTCTTGCTGAGCCTGGGGTTCATCCTGAGCCTGTTGGTCTTCAGTCTGGACGGCAACGCTCTGTGCCTCCGGCTGCGCCTGAGGCGGCTCGTCCGATGAACAAGCAACCACGACCAGTCCGACGACCAATACCGCAAGCCACGCGATCCAACGCCAATTCGAGCCCAACATGGCATCACCCTTCAATGGCCACGCCAACCTGATCCCACCAGGTCCCAGGCGTGCATGGCAACCGTTGATCGCTGGCGGGCAAAGAAAAACCCTCCAGCGGCTCCGCTGGAGGGTTGGTGATCGACCTGGCCGGACGGATGAGCCCGGAGATCGAGGGACCTCTCTGAAGCGGAGAGTTGTCACCTCTCGTCCAGGCAGGTCTCCTGGCTCGCGGGCGGATGTTACTGCTGGACCCTTCCCATCGACGCTCGGTTGGCCGACAGTGGGTTCCAGCTCTCCGTGTGGCTTCCTCAATCGAGTGAGCCCCGCTTACAGTGGCGCTACCGCGTCGGATTCTCACCGACTTCCCTATTCTCCCGGGATGGGCACCTGGACGAATAACGCTCGCGCAAGCCTAGCACGCGTCTGTGGGTACCGGCTCGCCAACCAACGTCGCCGCACCCCCACCAATCAGCCGCTGCCTATGGACAGCGACCAGACCCGGTAGCCGCCTCCGTGCATGAGATGAAACCGCATCGAGATCGTTCCCGTCCTGGGCGAACAGCAAACCGATCACTGTCCCGCTGTGTGCGACATTCACTCCGACGGCTCCCCAGGCCTCGGCGATCGAAAGAACTTCCGGCAGTTGAGGCTTGGGCAGCACGGCCTGATAGGCCATCGCGCTCAGCGTCGCTCCGCGACCGACGAGTTCAGAATCGGCCGTTGCGATTCCGGCTTCAATCAGGGCCAGTGCCCGAAGGAATGACTCTTTGTGCGACCGCAACTTCGGGCGTCGGTCGGTTGCATTGAAGGCTTCTGTGTCGAGCGTTGGCTCGAACTCCAGGACCAGGACGTTCAGCGGAGGCGGTTGTCCAAGGCTCCGCCTGACGCTGCCGCCGAGATGATCGAACAGTGCGATCCCCGGAACCATGATCCCATCGCTCGGCTCGACAGCCAGCGCAAGTTCCGCCAAAGTGTTCTCATCGATAGATCTTCCCAGCGCTGATGCGGTGGCGACCATCGATGCGACGATGTCGGCCGTGCTGCTGGCCATCCCTTTCTTGCGTGGGATTGAACTGTCGATGGTCAGCGTGGCGTCAAGGTCGGCGCGATCCAGGTGCTCGAGCACGAGCGCGACTGCTTGGACCGCCTTTGAGCATTCTGCCGGGCCGTCAATCTGTCCCAGTCCGGCTCGCAGCGCCACCGATGCGGTGGAGTAGAGGTCAATCGGACAGGTCACCATCACGAGCGAGTCATCGAGCAAGCCCTGGGCCAACTCACCGCAAGTCGCAGGAGCCCGAGCGACACCGCGCATTGCCATAGTCACGAGAGCAGCCTAGCCGCCGTTCACCCAGGCTCGGAGACTCAAACGCCGGAAAGCCACCACTTGCGAATAGACCAACTGGACGGCCCTCACTACGGCTGATAGTCGATCGCGATCACGATTCCTGCCACAATCTCTTCCACCTCGTCTGCCCCGGGCACTCCGACTCGCCTCATCAGCCGCTCCGTCGACACACTCCGGACCTGCAAGAAGTCGGCAGCCGAATCTGCTTGCAGGCCGTTTCGATTGGTCGCTGGAACCAAGAACTTGTTGAGTTGTTCAACGAAGCCGTCCTGCCAAGTGGTGAGCGGGACGATGATGCGCACTGGCGACGCGTCAAAGACAGGAGAACTGGCCACAACGGCCGGTCGATCTCGCAGTAGCTCAGCCCCGACGGCACGCGGCAGCCGAACTAGCCAAACCTCGCCTCGCGTCGGAGTCTCGTCGCTCAATGAGAACTCCGCCGCCTATTCGATTTCGTCGCTGGGGAGCTCATCCCAAGCATCGGTCTCGGCAGGGTCGACCATCACCGCGATCCCCTGCAGCGTTCGGTGCCGCTCTTCGAGAGATTGGCGGGCCAACTCTCTCAATGAAGCACGCGGTTCGCGACCGGGGCCCTTCTGACGAGATATGCCAGGGATGAAGCTCTCGGCGTCTTCGTTCGTAATCATGTTTTCTGCTAACGCCCTGAGGACAAGTCGTCGAAACAGGGCCGGTCTCTCACTCGACTGGTAGGCATAGGGCTCGGTCCGATGCCAGCCCCGAGTACGGAAATGAATGTTGAGCGATCGGTAGAGCTCTTCTCCGACGATGTCGAGATCGCGTGCGCGCCGGATCCAAGCCTGCATGCTGAGCTCCCATCTCCGCTTCAGCAGGCCAATCTCATCGAGATCTAGCAGGCTGCTGAAGTATTGATGGTTGCAGATTGATCATGCCCCGATTGACGGCTGTTCTACGGCTGACCGCGGAGAGTGATCTGGGCTTGTCGGCCTGAGGGTGCGAGGTTGGACCGCAGTTCCGACACTTGAGGCCGCGTCGGCGCGGTTCAGCTATGCGGCGGCCGCCTCGATGTTGGCCAGGCGGGTGAGGTTGTAGGCGGCGACGGTCAGTTCGAACCAGAGCTTGTTGCGGGCCTGTCCGAGGTAGCGCAGCTTGCCGCCCGCCCCGACGGTCTTGATCCAGCCGAACACCTCTTCGACCCGTTTGCGCCGACGGTGGCTCTGGGCATAGCCGGGATGTCTGGTCGTGCGACCGTCGATCGCGCTGCGCCGTCCGCGATCATTCTGGGCCTCATGCGGGGTGGCGCCCAGGTTCCGCAACGAACGGACAAGATCGCGCGTGTCGTAGGCCCGGTCGGCGCCGAGCGTGGCCGGCCCGCTGACCCCGCATCAAGTGCGGGGCAGGCTGCTGCGCTCCAGCATCGTCAGCGCCGCCTCGCGTCCGGCGTAGCCGCCTGCCCCTGGCTTGACCAGGGGTCGGCCTCGGTCAACTCGACATCGACGACCAGGCCGTGACGGTTCTCGCTCAGCACATGACCGAGGTAGCAGAGCTGCGCGCCCTGCTGTGTGCCCTTGCGGTAGAGCCGCGCCTCGGGATCGGTGGTCGACTCATGCGTCTCGCGACTGCGGCGCTCACCCGGGAAAGCCTGCCCCGTCTTGAACGGGGGTCGGCGTCGCGGTTGCGCCCACCGCCTTTGGGCGGCCCTTGCTCGTCGCGCGGACGATAACTCTGGTGCGAGGCCCAGGCTGCCAGCAGCGTGCCGTCGCCCCCCTGTTCAAGCCAGGGGCAGGCGTGAAGTGGTCGGCTGAGAGCAGCCGCCGCCGCGCTTCCCTGACCACTTCCTTGAGCAGTACCCGCGCCGCGTCCGCCTCCATGAGACGCTCGCGGTTCTTGGTGAAGGTCGTCGGATGGAACGGCTCGCCCTCGACCCCGCATCAGGTGCGGGGCAGGCTATTGAGGTCCAGGAACCACTTGAACAAGAGGTTGTAGCGCAGCTACTGGCGCTCCGAGCGGATCGTGTAGAAGGTCATCAGCAGGCTCGACTTGAGCAGCTGCTCGGGCGGAATCGAGGGCCGTCCGCCAGCCGCGTAGATCTCGTCGAAGAGGGGCGACATCCGCCGCAGGGCCGAGTCGGCCAAGGGCTTGATCCGCCGCCGCGGATGCTCCTTCGGGACGAAGCCCTCCGGCGTCAAGCCCGACATCATCGTCGCCTGCCGCTCAGTCTCGCCGCGCATCGCAAACCTCCTTCGTCTATCGATTCAGAACCTCCTTCATGGTCTCACGCGTGCTTCTTCAGCAGCCTGCTAGGTAACTTAGCTGGCGGCAACATCCTCACGAATCACCCCAACAGCTACATCCAATCCTCTCTCGACCCCCTGACTGGCCTACCGATCGAGCGCACGGTGACAGGTTGCCGCGGCGAGAACTTGTCGCAACCCCACCAACCTGCCTGGCATGCCGACGCCAGCACCTGGACGGATGCCAAGCGCTAGGCGCGCTCGGAAGTGATTCACCAGGACGGAGCCAATCGCGCGGTCGCCGGCCATCTCCCTCTCCCGTTCTCAAATCGAACGCAAAGCATATAGTACATATGTTCCCGTCACGGCGCGCTCGCCCGGGGAGGAAGTGGTAGGTTCGACTGACACCGCGAAAGGCGACATGATGACGGCAAGATGGCGGAGATTGCGAGCACGGGATGTCGCACTGTTCGTAGCCGTCGCAGCAGTGGTCGCCGTGCTGGGGGTGATGATCGGTCGCGAACTAGGTATTGGCCGGGAAGCGGTGGCGACGCTCGATCAGGTGAGTGTGGATTCGGGCCTCGCCGAAGCCACGGCGGCAACGGATGTTCCTGATGCAGCGCAGGAGGCCAATCCAGACGCCAATGAGCCCCTTGGGAGAACGGTCAGAGACGCTGAAGAATCTGCTGGGAGCCAGATCGCTGGCAGCGACCTCAGCCTGAGTCTGAGCGCGTCAGCCATTTGCGAGACAGATGACCTTTCTATGGCTGGAGGATCGGCGAGACGCCAGTAACCTGGGAAGTGACTGGCGGCACAGGTCCATACACTCTCGAAATCGATGGCGAAACCCGTGACGCATCGCAAGATTACGTTGGACAGACTGGTACCGCATCAGTGAGTTGTGCCCTAAGGACAGGCGACGTGCGTATGAGGATGAGAGAGACGAACCCTACCGCGACCTCGAAGGAGGCTATTTCGTCGATTCCGGTCTGAAGACGATCCGGGCGGTGGTTACTGACGCAAACGGCAAGACGGGGGAGGCAACGGTCGACGTGTACGTAATCCTGTCGATCGGAACACATGAGCATTTGCTGCGACGCGATCACACGTATCGGGTTTTCGGTCGGCTCCTCCTGACGATTCCACCTCATGTCGACTTTCGTATCGGAGAGACCTCGAGCAACGGAAGGTTCAGCCTGACCGTTGACGGCTCTGATTACCGCGCCGTGATTTGGCTCAATGAGGACACCTTCAGCGAAACCTTCCGGTTCCTCCCGCAACCGGGGGACCTGGCCAGAGGAGTGGCTGCGCAAGGCACCGACCTTGACGAAACATTCGATAAGCTAATTGACTCCTTTGGCAAACTCCCTAAGCCAGCAAAGCCTTCCGGCGAATGAAATCGGTGTTGGTAGCAGCGACTGTAGGCATCGCTCTCGCGGCTGCGTACTTGGTCTCGATGGCGAGTACTCGCCTGCCCTCACGGGTGGGATCAACAATACAAGCCTGCTGATCGAGAATGCGCCCACCCTCCGGTCTACTCCTGATTTTCCGGGCCTCACGTCACCCGCGTTGCACAGGGACTCAAACACGGAGACTGACAAGGTTGCCCTAAACGGCAACCTCCTTGCCGGAAAGCCAACGCTCGTTTGCACGGAAGACGACAAGCTCTTTCCAGTATTGAGGAAAGCAGTCGACATCTGGAATGATGCCTTGGCTCCTCTGGAGTTCGGCTCGGAAGCCGAAGCCAGGCCGTTTGTTCTTCATACGGTACAGAACTCGTTGCCGGCATCATGCAATGACACGCCCGGCAAGCGTGATGTCCACGTGAAGGTCCTCCACAGAGCAGACAAACACACCGATCAGTATGGATGCGATCCAGGGATCAACGCGTGTTATGTGAAACTTCCTGGACACATGAATAAGCCGCCGCGGCAGACCTTTCCTAGAAGCTCGTCTGCCAATCCGGATGCCGCAGAGATCGTTACTGTTTCGCCTACTCCCTCTGTCTCAACGCTGGTCCATGAGCTTGGCCATCTCTTGGGCCTGAAGGACTACAGCAACTGCACCAGTCTACGTAGTCAAGGTTTTGCGCATCAGGACCCGACCCACTGGACCAACACTATGCACTGATGTACAATGCTTCCGATCGCGACTGTCGCCCGCCAGATGAGGCGACGATCACCGGTCGCGACCTACGCGACCTGTCTTGCAAGGGCCGTTGCACGGCTACAGTACCACAGATGTCTTACAGGTTGAGGATTGTGCGCCCGTAGAAGCGGCGCATCATGCCGCAACCCCTCACCGATTCCAACCGTCTCGCCATTCTCGCCCGTATTGCGGATGACCTCGAAGGCGTACAGCCGACGGATCTACCGCTGCATAAGTGGCCATTGCGCAAATGGCCCACAGCGCGTGCAATTCTGTCGAAGACGACTAGCTGATCAACTGCTCGTAGGTCAGACGCTTGCCGACCATGCCCGATGCCAGCGCCGACATCTGCTCAAGCGTGTCCAACGGCCGAACGTTGTGTCGGCCTGCGAACTCGCAGATGTAGCGATGTAGGTGCTTCGCGCTGAGCTGGTGATACGTCCCGATGATCCCCCGCTTGAGCATCGACTAGAACGACTCGATCCCGTTCGTGTGCGCCATGACGTCCACGTACTCGCCAACGGAGTGCTTGACCGCCGTGTGGCGCATCCTGACACCCCTGTAGGCCGGTAGCTCGTCCGTGTAGAGCTGAGCGCCGGGCTGGGTCATATCGTGGACAAATCCGTGCAGCGTGACCGAATCGACGTTGCGCACGACTTTGGCCTTGACCTGCTTCGTCTTGCGATCCTTGGCTCCCACAACCGCTGTCTTGCCGACAGTGCCGCGACCCTGCTTGAGTCGTTTGCTCTGATGCTTGTTGCCCTCTTTGCCGCAGATGTACGTCTCGTCCATCTCCACTGGTCCGCCGAACTGCTGGCCGCCGTCTTCCTCGAACGACTTGCGAATCCGGCCCAGCATGAACCAGGCGGTCGTCTGAGTGACGCCGATATCGCGTGCCAGCTTGTGCGACGACACGCCTTTGAGCGACGTGAGATGCAGGTAGATCGCGTAGACCCACTTGCGCAGCGGGACCTTGGAGCGTTCGAGCACGGTCCCTGTGCGAACGCTGAAGTAGTGGCGGCCCTCGGAGCACCAGTACGGCATCTTGGGGTGCTTGGATTCGACAGTCTTCTCAGAGCCACAGCGACCGCACTTGCGTCCGTCGGGCCATAAGCGCGACTCGAACCACTGAGTCGCTGCAGCATCGTCGGGGAACATCTCGGCGAGCTGGATTAGGGTGATTCCAGTACGCTCTTTAGTAGTCATTTCTGTCTCTCCCTGCTATAAGCAGGGTACAGAAATGCTATCTGGTTGTCAACCTATCTGGGTTATCCCCAATCGAATCGATTGCGGCGCGTCCCATTCATGGACAGACTACCGAGGAAGAGCAGGCGCTGGTCAACTACGTGAACCAGCAAAGCGATGTTCTGCTATCTCCGTTTTCGCAGCGCTTGAATCGGGGGGGCAGTTGCGCGGGGCTGGCGGACTTAGCGACATTGAGGATCAACGAGCCCGCATTAGCGAGAACCTTCACATCGAGCATCTCGGGCGGCTACGCAGGCTCCTGGGTTCTGCTCTGCACAGTCGACACAGAGTGGCGATATTGGTTGACAATCTAGATCATCAATGGCGGGCAGGGTCCAATACTCAAGCCCTCTCCACCTTGCTCCTTGGGCTGCTTCGAGCGACTCAGGAGATAGTAGGCGACTTTCAGCGCGATCTTGAGCAGCGTCGCCGCGCCAACGTGGCAATGACCATCTTCGTCAGAAGCGACATATTCTGGCATCTGGAGCCTCTCGCCACAGAGCAGGACAAGTGGCCGGTTCGACGAATGACCTGGAACGATCCCGACTTGCTGATTCGGGTGATCGAGGAACGTCTGTCACATGCGGGCCAATCGACACTAGATGCCAACGAGATCTGGGAACTGGCGTTTCCGGCTGCCATCACTGATATGCCACCGGAGCGATTAATCATCGAAAACACGCTGCTCCGTCCGCGAGATGTTGTATTCCTTGCCAAGGAGGCGGCGGCTGTGGGTGTGAATCGGAAGCATGAGGCGGTGACCGAAGACGACATGCTTCTCGCACGCAAGAGGTACTCGAACTACGTCTTCGGCTCGACCCTGGCAGAGGACGATCCCCAATGACTGATGATGGAATCTATTCTCTACGAATTCGCCGGCTCAGAACGAGAGATCAGCAAAGCAGAAGTAATGTCAGGGGTAGGACTGGCAGGTGTTCCAGAGTCGGATACCGAGTACTACGTTCAACTGCTTTGTGATGTCAATCTCCTTGGCATCCGAACCGCCTCCGGCTACACCTTCCTCGACCATGAGGATGAGCGGAGCGTCCTTCTCCGCCTGGCCGAGAAGTTTGCCGTTGAACACGACTGGGGAGACATTTGGTTCAAGATACACCCGGCGTTCTATGACGTCTTGCAAATCAAGTAAGATCTGAGGGGATCGAAGCCGGTGAGACTCGAGTGACAAGGGTTGTTCGGCCGAGCAGTACGATGGCGGGTCGGTCGTAGCGACGCTGAGCGTGTCGGATCATTCGCGGTCAAAGCCAGAGCCCGGCTCGAGCTTCAAAGTCTGACTGTTCTCTGTAACGGTCCGTACAACGTGCTCCGACGCACCATCAGGCAGGGTCGCCTCGATGTCTATCGTGACCGTCACATCGGCGCCGGCCAAGCCAGCTAGGTGCGCGACGACCTCCCGTGCGATCTGACTTGCGTCGCGGACCACCCGAGATGGATCAAGCTGCACTGTGCCGTGATACCGGCGATGAAGCTGTGGCTCCGGATTCGGAGCCGTCTCCGGTTGCTCAAAGTTTCCTCCGAGCGAGGGCGACTCGTCGCCCTTGACCTCTTGCTTGAGCTGACTCTGGGCGGCCGAAGGCACGACAATGACTCCAGAGTCGTCTGTTGACAGAGCAACCTGCGATCCGGCCACCAAGCCTGGATAGCGTCGGCTCTGCTCATCAAACGACTCAGCGTATGCGAATGTGTCGAGCTCCCAAGTCAGCGTTGCGACGCCGGAGCGCAACGCCTCGATCAGCACTCCGGGACCGGCCAAGCGCAGCAGATACAGCTGCTGCGCGAAATCATCGACCAGCATTCTGATTGGGACGTGGTCGTTCTCGCACCACAGCAGGATATCGTCCAGAGCCTTGCGCACGATGGTCGCGCCCAGCTTGCCGACAAGATGCTCGTCGCGGCTGAGCCTTCGGCTTGCCCTGACCGCGAGATTGTCACCTCCGCTGAGACGGGAGGATTGCCAGCGCACTTCGGCGCTAGGATTCGCTTGGGTCGGGACCATGACCCAGCAATAGGTCTCGGGCAAGAGCGCCTCGACGGGGCCGTTGGCGGCGTCCCTCTGATTCTCGGCTTGGCGCACTGGGTGTGGATCGAGATTCAACTCAACGTGGTCGCTGAGAATCGACTCCCAAGCCAGGTAGCGACGGATTGCTTCGCGCAGGTCCTGTAGACGGACCTTGTCGGCGGCCAGGAAGGCGAACGTGTTGCGATAGATTCGCGGGCCGGCGCCGCGTGACTGCAGAATCGTCTGCGCCGCGGCTTCGGCCTGGTTCCCTTCACCTCGCGCATACGCCTGGTCCGGATCAAGCACGACGAGGCGCGTCTCCAGCTGAGCGGGCACATCCCCGCCGCTTTGGGGCATGAGAAGGACCGCGTAGAAGTCTCCGCGTCGCTGTTCGTCTCTTGGTTTGAGGCCCAGGTCCCGTTGCATCGGCCAGCTTCGTGACCGTCAGCTGGGTTGCGTACCAGTAGCGAGAACCGTCCTGATAGAGGTAGGTTGCCCGGCTGCGAGACGGCGAACCGCGTCTCCGAACACCTGCGGTGACTCGCCCGGCGTCACGCAGCCAAGCTTGACGCGGCGATCCTCGATCCCCCGTTGGCTCGTGTCGGAAGTCGGCGCCGATCCCAGATATATGGTTCGGGCGGCGCGGCGCGGCGGGCTTAGCTTGCCGAGGTTCGAGACCTCGTTGTCGAGCTTCAAGGGCAGCGAGTATGGGCCATCGACATCGGCCGCGATGATCGGAGTCCAGTGATCGGAGAGGTACCGGGGCAGTTCCGATTGCACCCGTGCGTCGTCAATCGGGATCGTCAAGGGTAGGATCAGCGGATTTCGGTCGCCTTTCTCCCAGAGGCTGTGGATCACTGCGGCCACCAGCCGCAGAACCCCTCGGGTGCGCTGGAAGTTTGCCAACGTCGACCAATCTGAGTAGAGCCGATCGAAGATTTCCGGATGAATCGGGTAGGCGTTCTGAATTCGACGCTCGTAGTCGGCCGCCCGACATTCGGCGGGAAACTTGTCGCGTTCCTTGTTGTACAGCTCCGAGAACGCACGGGCGGGAGATTGCGCGATCGATGCTGCTCATCTCCACTGAGCTCATTGAACAGGCGACGACGGACGATTCGAAGCTCTCCTCAGCCGTTGCCGGTCGCCAAGCCGACTCGATCCGTCCGATCGCATTGCGCAATCGCTGCAGCGCGTCCCGACCGCGGAGACCGCCGACCTCGATATCGTCCGCCTGCGAGTGGGAGGAGCCAGGACCGTCCGAGGCCGGCAGCGAAATCACTTGCAGGCACTTGTTCGCTGATCTGGCAGCCTCCGTGAGGGCGAAGGTGAAGTGGGTCTCGAAATCTCCACCCGGGAGATCGGCCTCGTCGTGCAGCTGTCGGGCGTAGGCAACCCATTCGTCGATCAGGATGAGCCAGGGGCCGTAGTCGTTGAATAGCTCGCGCAGGCGGTCGCCCGGATTGGAAGACCGCTCATCATCGCCTGCGATGCGTGCGAATGCCTCAGCCCCGCCGAGCTGCCACGCGATCTCGCCCCATAGGGTGCGAACGACGGTGCCGTCGGGCTTCGGCGCCGGGCTGCCCGGCGAGATCTTGGTACCAACCAAACCCGCACGACGCACCGTCGGCAGCTCGGTGGCACCGGCTTCCGCGAGGAGGGATTCGATGCCAAGCAGTGACGCAGGCGCGACGCCGGAGAACAGGTGGTAGACGGCCAACATCGAGTGGGTCTTACCACCGCCGAAGTTGGTCTGCAATTGCACGACCGGGGCGCCATTGCCTTGTGTGAGGCGCTCGATGCCGCCGACCAGCAGCTTCTCCAGGCTCTCCGTCGGATAGGTGCGGCGAAAGAACTCGACCGGATCACGATACTCGTCGCCGCCTTCGCCGAGGTGGACCTGCCACAGATCGGCGGCGAACTCTGCTTGTTGGAAGCCACCGCTGGCCACATCCACATGCGGACTGACGACCTCGCGCCGGGCTTCAGCGATTCGGCGGCCGCCGGCTCGATCAGCGAGCCGTCGACGCGGCGTGTGGCGCTGCGAGTCTGTTCGTCGATCACCCGCCGACGGAGCTCCTGCCGCATCTTCGCGACTTCCGCGGCCTGCTCGGCTGAGATGGCGGTCAGCAGGCGAGCGGCAGTGTCGAGTGTCCGTTCCGCGTCGTCGGTGCTGAACTGCTCCTGATGCGCCCACTTGTTACGGGCATCGCGCAGCTCACTGACGTGCGACCGCTCGACGTGGCCCAGGACCTGGGAGAACACATCTACCCAGGCGCGCGTTGACATGAGTCCCAGGAGCGCCGCCGCGTCCCACTCGCGGATCGGCCGATCAGTGCGCAGTTGGCGGTCGTTGAATTAGCTTCTGGCCTAGTCGTCCGCTCGTTTGCGATGGACGCGGAGGAACTCACGCTCGACGAACGGCCCGAGGCCATCCTTGAGCAGGTCCAGGGCCTTGCCGACTCGATCTCGATTAGTCATTGCCATGTGTTATGGCCTCTTGGGCTTATGCGTCGATGAGACCGCGACGCTCAAACTCTGCGGCGACGCGATCATAAAACTGTCGAGCGTCGGACAATGCTTGACGCGCTTGATCGACCGTCGGATTCGGGCCCCAGTCGGGATAGCGGCCACCCAGACCTCGATTGGTCAGATTCCTGAGCTCCATCCCCGTTGTCCACTCCCGCATCTGATCCGGCAGCAGCTCGGCCAACTCGTCCAACATATGGGAACGTGGAAAGCGGATGTGTTCGAGGAAGAGCGCTGCCTTGACAGACTTCTCGAATGCCTGTTGCGCGCCCGAACTCGCCTGATTGGCGAAGCCTGCATCGGTGCCCATTCTGGACGAAGCCATCTCGGCGATCTCCAGGTCTCGACCAGCGGTTTGCAACCACTCGACTGCCGTCGCGATGTGCGGATCCTCGTCCTCGTAGACCAATCTGCCCTCCTCCAATGCGTTGTTGAGCACTGTGCCGGCGACGCGGCCGCGACGCAGGATGTGCTCCGGCGTGGTGAACAGGATGTCGTTGCGGATCGGTAAGTCTTTGAACAGGTCATTGACCGCCAGGCGGCAGGCTCGGCGGTCGGAATCGTGGTCGAGGACGACCAGCAGATCGACATCACTCCACTCGTCGGCGTCGCCGCGCGCCTGCGAGCCAAACAGCCAGATTTGGATCGGCTGAACAGCATCGGCGATCCGTTCGACCATGGTCGCGATCACGCCATCAACCAATTCCGGTGCGTCTGACTGGGGCCGTGCTGTGGTCGCCATGACCCCATCTTATTGCTCCGCGAACTCCAGGCCGGCCTGACGTGCCGTGGTGGAGGGGAGTTGAGCGAGCGGCATGATCTCCGACCAAGACTGGACCAGGCCGTTGTATTGGCGGGCGTCCTCAGATCGTTTCTTGCGAACGCTGATCACGTAGAGGCGGTAGGCGAGGTCTCGGGCGGTCTCGGCCTACGCGCCGAGACTTGCGGCGAGCTCGGCGGCGGCCGACTCGCCCTCCGACTCCAGCAGGCGAATCAGGTGGTGGGTCATCTCCCAGACGGTCGGGCGACGGTCGGTTTACGGATCCCATTCGGGGTCGAGTTCGGAGGGTCGGTAGAGCCGGACCTTGCCGCGCCGCGACTCAATCACGCCTGCCTGCTCGAGGCCGTCGGGGCTGGTGTTCTTGGCCTTCGAGAGCTGCTCGGCGTCGCCGTACTCGCCCTCGTCGAAACCATGCTGCTCGAACCAGGTCAGGGCCCAGCGAGAGTCGGGCTCGAATTCGCCCTCCTGCTCGGCCAGCACCTCGTCGAGCGTCGCATTGATCAAGGCCAACGCCTCCCGCACAGTCATCGCCGAGCCGTCCGCGTTCAGCACCTCGCGGTACTCGGTGAAGATCCGCATCCCCGGCCCAATCGACGCCTGGGCTAGGTCAACGGGGGCAATGTTGGATCGTTGGAGGTGAAGCAATGCGTCTGGGAGTTCTGAGCGGAGGCGGTCCTGGAACTCGCGGCGTGTAGCTGTTGGAGCTTCAGAAGCGCGAGGTCGGCAGACAAGCACAATGCTGGACGCCAAAGCGTTTGCGTTAGTGCTAATCATCCGATTGGTCAGTTCAGTGCGCATGAGCCATGTACCACTCACAGAAAAGCCAGAGTCCATCGCAGCGCCCAAAAGCATTTCCCATCCAGTACTCGTTACGTCGGCTCAGCTTCGTTTGCGATTGCTTCGTGCTGATGGATCGGAGGCAGATACACCCTGCCACGATTGCCCTCCGCCACGATCGCCATCATGCGCGAACCCACATGTCCCGCTTGACCTTGCTCCTTGATGTAATCACCGGGAATCGCACTATCCCTCAGAAGACAGCGGAAATTGGCCCGCTTCTCCTTCGTCCCGTTCTTCGCCGACTCCGGTGGCACCTCCGATCGCACCTCAAACCGATAGCCGCCCTCCTCGATCACTGGCTCGACCCAGGCTTCCTTGCCCTTCTTCTTGGACAGAGCAAAGGTCGAGGCGAGGGACACGCCGACATCGGCGAAGGCGGGGTTGGGGATCTTCACCGTCCGCGCCCAGAGCCAGGCGATGACCGTCAGCTCGAGGCCGACGTAGGGCTCGAGGTCGGGTCGGTCGGCGGCCATCTCCTCGGTCACTATCACCTTCGGGTAGAGGTGGCCGATGCGCCGCTCGGCCTCGTCGCGCATCCACTGTCCGTAGTAGCGCACATCCTGGGCCTGGCCCTCGGCCCCGCGCCAGGCGCGTCCTCCCAGAGCTCCCCCGTTGGGGGAGCTGTCGCGGAGCGACTGAGGGGGCTTCCCAGCGGGCCCCCTCCGCTGCTTCGCAGCACCTCCCCCAGGGAGAGAGGTCCGATAGTCCGGATTGACCGGCGGTTTACCCGCGAACTTGGGCGGAATCTCGATCATCGCCTTGTTGATCAGCACCGCGACCGGGTTGAGGTCGGAGGCGTGCGCCTCGAGTCCCAACCGCTGCGCCTCCAGCGGCAGCGAGCCGCCACCGGCGAACGGGTCGTAGAAGGCGGGCAGCTTGTCGCGGTTGAACAGCTCTTCGGCGCGGGGATGGTCGGCGTTCTCAGCGCAGGTGCGACGTCTTGCTTATGGCGTCGAGCGGCAGGGCGACCTCAATCAGCTTGCGCTTGGCGACCACGGGATGTTCAGTCATCGATCCCGTGTTCTCCATTGGTGCCCTGTTCAGCGCCATTTCGCCGCCCGGATGTCAACACCGATCGGGGCAGCAGTTGATTGCCCCTTGGGTCGACCAAGAAGCCCATCGACTCCAGTTGGGTCAAGCCGAGCAACGGTTCAGAACCATCGGGACCGAAGATCACTTCGTGCGGCCGAGTCACGCCAGCCAAGGTGAAGTCAGCAAACCCAACCCGTTGCAATGACGACGTTCCGTCCGCCAACCAGACGCGCACGATGTTCCGGGCGTCTAGACCAAGCTCGTTGAGCACGTCGGCTGGCATCCAGTTCTCGGTTGAACCAGTGTCGACCAGGAAGTCGCCCTCCCAGGTGCGCGATGCATCGAAGGGATTGGCAACCCGGACCGGCACGCGAGCCTCACCCATCGGCGACTCCTTGATCTCCAGCAACAACTGCTCAACAGCCTCAGGCTCGGCCACGATTCGCTGCATCATCGGCCTCCTCGCAGGGGCTCAACTCGGAGGCCCGGCCCGCTGCATCAGCTCCGTGAAGTCGTAGTTTACGCTCGTCACGCCGAAGTCGGGCTTGCGCTTGGCGACGATCTCCTACTGAGATAGGGGGGTGGGCAGGCGGTTCCTGAGGCAGGTCGGCGTTCGACGGTCCCGTTAGTCCGCAAGTGCGGACCGCTCCAGGAGGCGCTCGTACTTCGGATCGACAATCAAACCGATGCCTTCAAGCACCGTCAGGCCAAGGATCGGCTCGAGATTCTCTTCGCCGAACACGACCGTGGCGTATTCATCCTGTCCGAAGACGGTGAAGTTGGCCGAGCCGATCATGCGGCGGAACGTGGATCCGTCGACAAGTTGATATTCACGCACGCCCCTTGGCTGGATGCCGATGTTCTCCAACAGCGAGGTCGGGAAGACGGAGGTTGTCGCACCGGTGTCGACCAGGCACTGGCCTTCCCAGAATCGGCTTTGGTCAAAGGGATTCTCGATTCGCACGGAGACGTGGACTTGGCCCATCGGCTGTTCCTCCAAGGCGCGCTGAAACGTCGCCCGCACTTCTGGCTTGGCTACTGCCAGCATCATCAGAACGCCTCCGTCGCTCAACTCGGCAACTCTGCCCGCCGCATCAGCTCGGTGAAGTCGTAGTTTACGCTCGTCACGCCGAAGTAGGGTTTGCGCTTGGCGACCACAGGATGGTCGGTCATGTCTGTTGTCCAATTTGGCTGTCGGCGGGATCGCTAGTCGAGCGCAGGGGAGAGCGCGGAACGGGGTAGCAATCGCTCACCAGCCAGATCGACGAGCAACCCCATCGACTGTAGCTGCAAGGCGCCGAGCAGCGGCTCAACTCCCTCGGGCCCATAGACGACCTCGGCTGTGCGCGAGATTCCGACCACCGTGTAGCGCAGCAGTCCGACTCGTCGTAACGCTGATGAGCCATCGGCCATATAGACGCGAACAATCTCACTCGCGTCCACGCCAATCTCGTTGAGGGCATCCACTGGCACAGTACTCACGGTCGAGCCGGTATCGACGAGAAAGTCAGCCTCCCAGAAGCGGTTCTCGTCGAAGGGGTTCGAGACTCGGACGGGTACTCGCACTTCTCCCATGGGCGACTCCTTGATGCTTGCTTGAAAGAGCGCAATTTCTTCAGGCTCGGCGACGATTCGCTGCATCATCGGCCTCCTCGCAGGGGCTCAGCTCGGCGGGCCGGCCCGCTGCATCAGCTCCGTGAAGTCGTAGTTTACGCTCGTCACGCCGAAGTAGGGTTTGCGCTGGAAGGGCTGACGCAGGTAGCGCACGTCGTGGCCGCCGTGCTCGTCAAAGGCGACCAGGGCTAGAATGTAACTGTCGGGCCGATTGAGCGAGTAGAGGACTTCGTTCTTGGTCACGGTCACCGTGTCGGCGTCGGCGCGGCGTCCCTTGACCTCGATGAATCGCAGCCCCGGCGCGCCTGATAGATCGCGGCTCTCGATCCGTCGGCTGAACGCCTCGCTAGTATCCTCCGACCATGGCCAACCAGACCGAACCAACGCTCAACGCTGCGCTTGGCAACCTGCTCCAAGGCATGATGCAAACGTACAATGTGCGCTCGGAGCACACAGGACTCATCACCGGTCAGTCGGGCGCGCAAGTCGACAATCTGATCACCGCCATCGGACGCTCGCCGGTCGCTGTCGAAGCCGAGTTCATGCCCGCCCATACCGCCGAAGATGACGCCGTCAGCAGGCTCGGCAAGCAAATCGTCGGTCAGCCGCGACCAGTCGAAGCTGTGATCGCGCTCCGCTATCCCGCCGACCTCAAATCCGCCAGCAACCTCGAGCTCGCGCTCGGAAATGCGCAGCTTTCTTACTGCGTTCTCTATGACGAACGCGACCAGGACGGCGAGCGCATCCGCTTCCCGAGGTCTGGTTGGCTGGAAGGCGGCGTAGAAGACCTCGCCGACCTGATCCGCCTCGTCTCGATTCCGGAGAAGGCCGTCAACGTTGCCGCCGATTCGCTTCAATCCGGCATCGAAGCGGCTGCCGTCGTGCTCGACGCGATGGCCGAGACCCAGCGGCACGTGGTTCGCTCCGTCGCCGACATGCTCGGCATGCGCAACGTCCCACAGACCCGGCGCATGGCTTGCGCCATCATTGCCAACGCGCTCATCTTCCACGAGCGCATCGCCGGCATGCATGAAGGCGTCAACCCGCTGTTACAGGTTTGCGGCCCCGACATTGCCAATCCGCAGATCAAGACCCTGCACGCCTGGGACACGATCCTCAAGATCAACTACTTTCCCATCTTCGCCATCGCCCGCGATCTGCTGCGCCAACTCCCGGCCGGGCCTGCCAAACAGATACTCGATCAATTGCGCGACACCGCTCAAGAGGTCGACGCCGCCGGGGTCGATAACGCACGCGACCTGACCGGACGAATCTTTCAGCGCCTGATCTCCGACCGCAAGTACCTCGCCAGCTTCTACACCCGCCCCGCCTCCGCCGCGCTGCTGGCCCGGCTCGCGGTCGCCAAACTGCAGGACGTTGAATGGTCAGACCCCTCGGCGATTGCCAGCCTCCGAGTCGGCGATTTCGCCTGCGGAACGGGCGCGCTGCTCTCCGCTGTGTACGAGGAAATCGCGGCCCGACACGAACGCGCCCGCGGCGATCCCGCAATGCTTCACGCCCCGATGATGGAGCAGGTCTTGTACGGCTGCGACGTGATGCCCTCCGCCGTCCACATCACCGGCGCGACCCTAGCCGGCGCCCAGCCCAATATCGGCTACCAGCAGTCGCGCCTCTACACCATGCCCTACGGACGCCAGGATGACGGCAGTGTGCAGATTGGTTCGCTCGAACTGTTGAAGGCCTCGAATCTGCTCACCTTGTTCAACACCAGCGATCCGGCGCTGCAAACGGGCAGCTCTGGTGACCAGACCGCGGCGCAAGTCTCGGTTGATATTCCTGACGGCGGCTTTGATCTCGTGATCATGAACCCGCCATTCACGCGCGCAACGAACCATGAAGGTGCGCACGCGGAGGTAGTCAATCCCGCAGTCGCTGCGTTCGACGCCTCGGATGAAGACCAAACTGCGATGGGAGGGCAAATCAATGCCCTCGGCCGAAACACCTGCTACCACGGCAACGCCGGTATCGCCTCAGCCTTCGCCGCTCTTGGACACCGCAAACTTAGGTCGGGCGGTGTACTTGCGCTCGTCCTTCCCCTCACGGCGGCGTCCGGCTTGTCGTGGCGGCGATTCCGCGAGATGCTGGCACACGACTATACGGATATGTCAGTGCTCAGCATTGCCTCCGCCGGCGGGAGCGAGATGTCATTCTCGTCCGATACCGGTATGGCGGAATGTCTCGTGATCGCGAGACGCGCCCACAAGGATGAACAGCGAAACCACGATACGTTTACATCGCTTAAGCATCATTTGGATGGCGCCGAGAACGCACATGCGCTAGCCCTGCAACTCACCAAGCTCGTACAGACGAGGTGTATCGAGGACGGACCGTATGGCGGCACACCCGTGTACCTGGGTAAGGATCCAGCAGCGGAAACCATGTCCGTTGCGGAACACCACGAGGGACCATGGGGCGCCGTGCGCATCGCCGACTATGCCATTGCACAAACCGCCTTTGCGTTACAGGATTCGCGGTTGTGGTTGCAGGGATCGTCCGACCAAATGAACTTGCCAACTTGCCAACTAAAGGATATCGGTCGCCTGGGAAAAGTGCATCGAGACATCACGGGGCCACCGCCGCGTGGTCCATTTCAGAAACATCTACCAAGTCCTACAGCGACGTATCCGTCGATATGGAATCACAATCATGCAAATGAGAAACGGATTGTCTGCCGACCCGATTCTCAACTGCTAGCTCGATCAGGTATGGAAACGCAAGCCGCCGCATTGTGGAAGACGGTAAGTCGTTGCCACATCAATAGCGATTTCACATTTGGGGCGCAAGCCCTAGTCATAGCATTCACACAAGTTCTTACGATCGGCGGTCGAGTCTGGCCCAACGTGCAGTTCGATGAAGCTCGCTTCGACTATGCGCTTGCGGTTTGGGGTAACAGCACCCTCGGCCTTGTTTCGTATTGGTGGCACTCAAGTCGGCAACAATCCAGCAAGGCCAGTATGACAATCCGCTCTGCCGAATCTCTACCCATCCTCGACTTCCGAGAACTCAGCGACGAACAACTCGCAACCGCCAAAGACATCTTCGACGACTTCCGTGAGCGCGACCTCCAACCCGCCTATCTCGCCGACGCCGACCCCAATCGCGCTCACCTCGACCGACGCGTCGTCTGCGACCTGCTCGGCTTTGACCAGTCCGTCTACGAGGGCGTCCGCCGGCTCGCCGCCAAGTGGTGCGCCGAGCCGTCGGTTCACGGCGGCAAGGCACGTCCGCCCGACGCGGCATTGGTCATCTGAAGCCAAGAGGGAACGAACGGATGGCCTGGATCAGCGACAGCATTCTCTCGGGTGGGTAACTCGTGGACCTGAGTTGGCCGCTATGCCAACCAACAGACTGTAGGGCGAACAGTGTCAGCGAACTCAAGCTGGAGAGCCTGGGCATGGCAGATCCTCGACCATTGATTGTTTCGCGGCGCTGCTAAATCTCGATCCCGAGTGATTGCGCTAGTGGGGCAACGGGTGCAACTGCCTGCTCCACTGCGTGCTCGATGGCTCGCTGCCAATACTGAGCGACAGGCGCCAACTCCTCTTCGTTGAAGCGACGCTCTCTCATGGCGAAGGAGTCGGCCGGGTAGACCAGTGCGTCCATCGGCGGACCGACATCTGCCGAGCTCGCTTCCGTTGAGTTGAACGAGAGCATGCCCAGTCGCAACGCCCGTTCCAATGAGGCTTCGTAACGCAGCGTGCGGTCGAGAATGGGTTTCCCGAAGCGGGTATCGCCAATGATCAGGTACGGCGTGCCCTCCGAGACCTCGACCCAGTTGCCCTGGGGATAGAGCAGGTAGAGGTGAGGCGAGTCATCCTCGGTCAACTGGCTGCCCACGATGCAATGCAGATCGAAGTGCAGTCCGGCCTTGAGCAGCCACTCATTGTCCTCGTTGTAGACCCGCCGCATTTCTTCGGCCAGGGCGTTGACCGCCTCGTACGAGCGTGAGAGCTGGTCGCCGTTCTCTCGCAGCCGCTCCTCGAAGTAGGTGATGGCCTTGTCGCGCACCGAGCGCAGGCCGCTGGACATCACGAACATCGCCCGCCCTTCGCCCTCGTGCACAGCGATCTTCTTGGCCGTCGACACCTCGGAGCCGCTGGTGATCCGCGTGTCGGCGATCGCGACGAGGCCATCCTGGCACTTGATACCCAGGCAGAACGTCATGTCAACCCTGTTCGATCTTCAGTTGGCGCTGAGCTTGGCTCTGATGTTGGCTGGCGTCGGGCTCTGCACCGAAGATATCGTCCGTGATGGCGCGGTCGATGTCGATCAGTCGCTGCTGGAAGCCATCGAGAAACTCGTGCAGGCCGTCGTCGATGAGTTGCTCCATCTCCATAGCGCCGACATCCAGATGCAGCAGGGCAATGCCCCGCTCTGCTGCGGCCCGACGTCGCTTCGGGGTCTGCGCCGTTGCCTGTTGGCAGTGACGTTGAAGCGCCTGCACGCAGAAGGCGAGACTGCGCGGAAACTCCTGCGAGAAAATCAGCAACTGCGCCACCTGGATTCCGTCGACTTCGTTGTTTCCCATCCGACGGTACGCCTCACGAGCCGAGGCCGAGCGCAGCACCGCCATCCAATGAAAGCGGTCAAACGCTCCGCCGACGGCATCTCCGCGCGGAAGCAAGATGTGGTACTTCGCGTCGATGATCCGGCTGGTCATGTCGGCCCGCTCGAGATACATCCCGCAGCGGAACCACTCTCGACCTTCATCCCTGAGCACGGTGTTGTCATAGAGGCCAAGGATCGTCTGCGTCCGCCGCTGCGTCTCGCTGCAAAACTCGTGAATGTCGTTGGCGATGAACTGTTTGCGCAGCGCGAGGGACAGATAGATCGCGTTGATCTCTTCCCAGACCTCGCGTGAAATGTGTTCTCGCAACCCGCGGGCCAGCTCCCGCGCCCGGACGAGCGTCGAACGCAGGGAGGCCGGGTTTTGCATCGAGTAAATCAGGAACTCCGAATGGGTGAGTTCGGGCGACTCGACCATCGTGTCCCAATAGAGCTGATTGGAAGCCGTCGTGCTGACCAGGCTGTGCCAGATCTCCTGACCGCTCTCCAGCAATACCTCGTGTTCCACCCGCGCCATGCGGGCGATGTTCTCGGCGCGCTCCAGGTAACGCCCAAGCCAATACAGGTTCTCGGCCACGCGGCTCAACATCAGCCCGGCTCCTCATTCAATACCCAGGTGTCCTTGCTGCCGCCTCCCTGCGAGGAGTTAACGACGAACGATCCCTCGCGCAACGCTACACGGGTCAGACCTCCGGGAATCACCCAGGTCTCCTGACCAGAGAGCACAAACGGACGTAGGTCGGCGCGGCGTGGCTTGAGCCGGTCGCCGTCGAACGTGGGAATCGTGCTGAAGTGGAGCAGCGGTTGAGCGATCCAGTTGCGCGGCTCCGCTTCGACCTGGGCCAGTGTCTCCTCGAGTTCAGCGCTCGATGCCTGCTCACCGACGAGCACCCCATATCCGCCGGATGCGTTGGCCGGTTTGATCACCAATTCACGTGCATGAGTGCGAATATGATCAAGCTCGTTGGGGACCAGTGGCGAGTAGGTCTCGACGTTCGGCAGAATTGGGTCCTCGTCCAGATAGAAGCGGATGATCTCAGGTACCCAGCGATACACGACTTTGTCATCGGCGACGCCGGCGCCGGGTGCATTGACCAGGCTCACGTGCCCTCTGAAATAGGAGCGCATGAGTCCCGGCACGCCCAACATTGAGTCGGCCCGGTAGACCTCGGGGTCCAGGAAGTCATCGTCGATCCGTCGGTAGATGACGTCGATCCGCTCCAGTCCGGTGGTCGAGCGCAGGTAGACGAAATCGTCATCTCCAACCGTCAAGTCGGAACCCTCGACCAGGGGAATGCCCATCTGGTTGCTCAGAAATGAGTGCTCGAAGTAGGCCGAGTTGTAGATGCCTGGAGTGAGCAGCACGGCTCGGGGCTGATCGCCGCTGTCTGCCGGTCGCACGGAGAGCAACATGGCCATCAGTTGGTCGGGATAGTCGGCGACAGCGCGCACGCCCCCGCGAGGAAACAGATCGGGCACGACCCGCAGCATCACGGTGCGGTTCTCAAGGACGTATGACACGCCGGAAGGCGTCCTGAGATTGTCCTCCAGCACGACCAGCCCTTGTTCCTGGTCGCGGACCAGATCGCAACCGGCAATGTGCGCGTAGATATCCAGAGGCGGCCGAAAACCGGCCATCTCCGGCTGGAAACCCGGGGAACTGAGCACGATATCTTCTGGAATCACACGTTCCTTGAGAATCCGCTGCGCCCCATAGATGTCCAGCAGAAACAGGTTGAGCGCTTGTAGTCGCTGTTTCAGCCCGGCTTCGATGCCCGACCACTCTTGCGCGCCGATGATCCGGGGAGTCAAGGAGAACGGAAATATCCGCTCTGTGCCTTCTTCCTCCGAGTAGACGTTGAACGTGATGCCTGCGCTGAGCAACGTGAGGTCCGCGCGTTCCTCACGTAGCAGGTGGTCTTCCAGCGACCAGCCTTGCAAGATCGCGCCAAGATCGCGGTACTCATCGCGGAACGCCCCTGAGTCGTCAAACATCTCGTCGTCCGACGAACCGACAAACTGATAGCCGTGGAAGAGATCCTTCGTCATAGCTTGAGCCTATCGGTGACGGTGCTATGTGCGCAGCAGGCGTTTCTCAGCACGACGAACCCAGGTAGCGCAACTTCGGCAGCGCCGTTGGCCGGCATACACCGGCGACTGGTCGACGGAACGACAATCATGGCCGTCAGGTGGAGTGCTTGGCTGCCGTTAGTGAGACGGCGACGCGAGGAAACTGGAGCGGAACTTGACTCCCCAATGTCCGTCCTGGTTCGTGATGATCCAGAACGTGTCGAACTTGTGATAGACCGTTCCGTCGGCATGGGTTCGGTGATTCTGGAGTGCGCAGTGGGCCTTGTCGGTCCCTTGCTGCACGACGTCCATGACGGCCGTGTCGGTGTGATGCCAGCCTTCCGCCTCGAGTCGCGACTGCCCGCGACGGCTGATTTCGGCGAACTCCTCAGGCGTATCAATCTGCGTGAAGACACCGTTCCAGAGGCGTACGTGTGGATAGTTGAGCGCTGCCGCCAGCCGCTCGTGATCCTGCGCGTTGAACGCATCCTGAAAGGCATCGACCGCTGCTCTCGCGTGCTGCGTGATGTCGGACATGTTGGCTTCCTCCCCAACGTTCGAAGCGATCAGCCGCGGCTTTGTTACCATCGGCCAACCTGTGAAATGTAACCGGCCGGAGGCTGCTCGAATGGCCATTCCCACGATCGACATCGAGGCATTCCTGGACGCCGACCATCTCGCGGCGATTCGAGCGTTGCCTGTGCGTGAAGATCCCGGCGATTTCGCCGCCCGGCGTGCATCAATCGCCGAGCTGCGCGCGGCGATGCCGGAAGTTCAGCTTCCTGAAGACGTGGTGCTCGAAGACCACATGGCGCCAGGCCCCGAGGGCGCGCCGGAGGTCATGGTGCGCACGTACCGTCCCGCGTCGTTGTCGGCGAACGCTCCAGCGCTCTACTGGATCCACGGCGGCGGGATGGTTGTTGGCGACGTGCAGATGAACGATCCGTACTGCGCCGGCATCGCCTCGAAGCTGAACGTGCTCGTCGCCTCCGTCGAGTATCGCCTCGCGCCGGAGCATCCGTTCCCGGCGCCGATCGAGGACTGCTACGCCGGGCTGCGCTGGCTCGCGTCGTCGGCCGACGCATTGGGTATTGATCGCACACGTGTGGCGATCGGCGGCGGCAGTGCCGGCGGTGGACTGGCGGCCGGATTGGCGCAGTTGGTTCGCGACCGCGGCGAGGTTGACGTCTGCTTCCAGTTGCTGGTCTATCCGATGCTTGATGATCGAAACACGACCCGCAGCAGTCACGCGATTGTCGATTCCCGTGTCTGGAACCGCGCCTCCAACCTCGCCGGATGGGACGCCTATCTCGCGGGAAATGCGGGAGGCAAGGACGTCTCTCCCTACGCGGCCCCGGCCCGAGCCACGGATTTGGCAGGACTGCCGCCGGCCTACATCAACGTCGGCACGATGGATCTGTTCGTCGACGAAGACATCGCCTACGCCCAGGCGCTGCTGGCCGCCAATGTGCCGACCGAGCTGCACGTCTATCCGGGAGCCTTCCACGGCTCAGCCAACATGGCGCCAAACGCCGAGATCTCAAAACGATGGCGCCGAGACGAACTATCGGCACTCGACCGCGCGCTCAACGGACCGCGATAGCCTGATTCAACCGAAGATTTCCCCAACACACCAACACGGAAGCGAACCTTATGGATTGCGGAACCTTTCTGCTGCTCCAGTCGCCGGGCGGACAGGACCATACTGAGGTGTTCTCCCGAGCGACGGAGATGGCCCAGGCTGCGGACCGGCTGGGCTACGACAGTATTTGGTGCGCCGAGCATCACTTCTCGACCTATGGCTACCTCTCTCGGCCCTTGATGTTCGCACAACACCTTGCCGCCCACACCGAGCGGATCCGTGTCGGCTCGGCTGTCGTCGTGCTGCCACTGCATCATCCATTGGTCGTAGCCGAGGAGATCGCCACCGCCGATGTCCTCAGCGGTGGCCGCCTCGATGTGGGCCTGGGCCGCGGCTACCAGCGCTATGAATTCGACCGGCTTGGCCACACACTCGACGAGAGCCGGGAACGCTTCGATGAGTCCGTCGACATCCTGCTCAAGGCATTTGCCGGAGAGCCGTTCTCACACGAAGGCAAGTACTACTGCTTCGACGAGACCAGCATCTTTCCCATGCCGCTGCAGAAGCCGCACCCGCCAATCTGGGTGGTCGGCCAGAGCCACGAGTCGATCGCGGCAATCGGAGAGCGTGGATTCAACCTGGTTTCGGGCGGCTTCGGCATCCCGATCGAGCGGCTGGCGGACTTCCGTGAAACGTTCGACCGGGCGATCCCGGATCCAGCGAAACGGAAATCGGTTCGAGTCAGCACACAACGACCCGTGTACGTCACCCACGACGAATCGGAGCTGCCGGAGATCGTCGAGCAGGCCCGCTGGAACATGCGCGTGACCCTGAGTCTGCGGCAGGGCCTCGCGCGCGTCGACCACGGCCAAGCCGTCGCAATTCCCCTGGACTCGGAACCGACCGCCGAGGAACTGCTTGACCGCTATTTCGTGATGGGCACGCCTGATACGTGCATCGCCAAGATCAAGCAGCTACGCGAGGTCATGGGCACCGACCACTTCAACGCCAATTTCTGGTTCGGCGACCTGTCGCAAGAGCAAGTGCTGGGATCGATGGAACTCTTCGCCGAAGAGGTTCTGCCGGTGATGAGGTCGGGGGAGATCTAAGCCTTCTACAGTGCCCAACTTCCGAAGCCCCGTGCTTGACACGGGGCCCAGAGCGGCCAACGTTGCCCGCCAGATGAACCCTCATCTCAGCAGGAATTGCAAGCCCGAAGTCCCGCGCAACACCTCAGAGGTGAAGGTGACGTCAATGCCGCGCGCGACGTCCGAGGTCTAGGCCCCGTGTCAAGCACGGGGCAACGGGTCCTGTTGGCCTTGCCGCCAAGCTCAATCAATCATTCGTCATACCCGCGCTTGCCGCGGGTATCTCGCAGCAGCCCGAACATTGTCCGTGTCAGAGGGACAGCTCAGGGCTAGCGCACCCTAACCAAACGCGACGCTTGAGGTGATGTCATCGAGATACCCGCGGCAAGCGCGGGTATGACGGAGTTTGAGGAGGCCGTTAGGCCCCGCCCGTGACATCGATCGTGACACCCGTGACGAAGTCTGCGTGCGATGAGGCGAGGAAACAGACGACGTTGGCTTGGTCGACCGGCTCGGCGAGCCGGCCCAGGGGGGTTCCTGCGGCGGCGCGTTCTTGCAGCTCCGCCGACCGGCCTTCCCAGTGCCGACGGATACGCTCGGTGAGCGTCGCTGAGGGTGCAATCGCGTTGACATTGATCCCTGAGGGGCCGACCTCCAGCGCCAGCTTGGTTGTGAAGGCAATGATGCCGCCCTTGGCCGCCGCGTAGGCCGATGAGCTGCTGGCGCTCTTGCCTCGTCCTGCGATCGAGGCAAAGTTGACGATTTTGCCGCCGCCCTGCTTTGTCATCTGCGGAATCACCGCGTGACAGAAGAGGAAGGTGCCGCTGAGGTTGAAGTCGAGCACCTGCTGCCACTCCTCCATCGTCAGCTCATCGGCTCTCGCAGCCGAGTTGGAAATGATCGTCGAGCCACCGACGCCGTTGATCAGGATGTCGATCTTGCCGTATCGGTCGATCACATCGGCAACGACGGCGTCGACTTCGTCCTGCCTGAGTGCATTAGCGGGATAGGCCTGATGCGGCCCTCCGCCAGCCTCCGCGAACGCCTGCATCGCGTCGTCGAGCGTTTCGCGGTCGTAGTCAACGGCGGCCACCGTGCCGCCCTCAGCCGCAATGATCTCAGCGCTGACGCGGCAGATGCCGTTCGCGGCCCCGCTAATCAGCGCGACCTTGTCTTCGAATCGTGCGAATGTGGCTTCTGTCATGTCGGTCTCCAGTCTCAGTCGATCCGAGTATGGCCTAGCGGCCCTTGAACTCTGGCGCCCGACGCTCGCGCAGGGCTGCCCTGGCTTCGTCAGCATCTGCTGAAGTGGCGAGAATTGGTGAGGCGTTGGAAGTTAGCACTGCCGTCGTTTCTAGCGTGCTGTCCATCGCCGCCCGGATGATTCGCTTGTTGATCCAGCTCACCATTGGCGGATTACGCATGATCCGGTCGCACAAGGCCCGGACCTCTGTTTCCAGGTCATCCGACGGGACGAGCCGGTTCAGTACTCCCCACTCCGCGGCGGTTGGGCCGTCGAGATGGCCGGTGAAGGCGAACTCGAGCGCTCGCCCGAGGCCGGCCAGCCGAGTCAGGTAGTAGGCGCCGCCATTCTCGATGATCTGACCGACCTGCTGGTAGGCGATAAATCGCGTCTTCTCGCTGCCGTAACGGATGTCGCACTGCAGTGCCATGTCCATGCCGAAGCCGGCGGCGACGCCATTGATCATGGCAATAGTTGGCTTGCGGATGTACGACAGATCCTTCATCAACTTCGTGATCCCGTAGTAGAAGCGTTGACGCGTCGCATCCAACCCACCGGCTTCATAAGGTGCGTTACCGAGCGAATTGTCGTCCGGCTCAAACTCGCCAAGGTCCGATCCACGCACATCCACACCTGCGCAAAACCCACGCCCCACGCCGGTCAACACGATCACCTTGACCTCGGGATCGTCATCGCCGGCTCGCATGTATTCGCCAACCTTGGCCAGCGTGCTGGTCCGTTCGGTACTGCCGACGGCTGCGTTGAGCTTCTCCGGTCGATTGAACTTGATCCACAGGATCCCGTTGTCCTCCTTCTCGTACAGCAGATACGGGACGAGCTCGAGTTCCTGCATGTGACCTCCTCCAGAACATTCTGTTGTTCAGATTGGAATCGAGCCTAACGTCTCCGAAACTGCAGCATGACCTGGTCCGCAAGGAGACCTGCGCGTACATCCCTTTTTCTTTGCTCCCTCTGCTCTGCGGGGGAGAGGGGATATGGGGGGATTTTCGCTGCGGGCACGGCGGGGCCGGCGGGGGTGATCCTCGGGGAAGAAAAAAACGGGGGACGGCGGGACGCGAATACCATGCGATTGCAAGGCGATTACAAGGCGACTATTGGGCGATTACAGGGGGTCGTCGTCCTCTTCGAGCGGTTCTTCGGCTTGCGGGGCGGAGGGGTGAGGGGGCGGGTCCCCGAGTAAATCGGGGACTGGGGATTCCTCGTGGGTGGCGACGGTTGGGTCGGTGTGGTCGTAGAGGTCGCGGAGCTTGTGGCGGGCTACGTCGAAGGGGTCGGTGGCGAGGTAAAGTTGGTGGTTGAGTTGGGCGCGGGGGTTGGGGGCGAAGAGTTCGCGGACGATGGCATCGAGGGCCTTGACTCGAATGTGGCCGGGGTTGTGTTCCCCGGAGCGTCGCCAGAGGTGGTCGATCTTGGCTCGGAGGTGCAAGGGGTTGGGCGCGACGGGGGACATGGGGCTGGCTCCCTTATACGAACTTATGTTTGGATTCAGGGTAGTCGATCCGGTGCGAGCCGGGGCGGAGGAGGCGGGGGAGGAAGCGGGTCCCCGAATGAATCGGGGACTGGGGATTCCTCGTCAATGGCTGGTGTCTGGTTGGAGCCCCGCTCTGCGGGGGAGAAAGGAACAGAGGACTTACGCGCAGGTCTCCCAAGAGAGTTGGCCTGCTGGCGTATG
This sequence comes from Dehalococcoidia bacterium, assembly GCA_965232875.1. Lineage (GTDB taxonomy): Bacteria > Chloroflexota > Dehalococcoidia > Bin125 > Bin125 > Bin125. The sequence continues at coordinate 2,557,124 of OZ247431.1, forward strand.
ACATCCTTAGACTGCCGAACTGAGCCATCAGTCGAGTGAGGACTACTGCGATGACAACGATCTCCGCTCCATTCGCTTACCTGGACACAACCTGGCCCGTGCTTGAGCGCATGGCTGAGGCGCATCGCCGTAGCTGGGAGATGCTCGCTGCGCGAGGTGAGTGGTGGACGGGCGCTGAGCGCATCTCGATCGCCGCTGAGAGCCGGCGTGCGTCGGCATTGGTCGATGGTCTGCCCGATCCCGGTCCGGGCCCGGCGGAGTTGCCCGAGGCTGCCACCTTCGCAGTCCACAAGCTGATCGCCGATCTGCCCAATGTGACCAAGGAGTGGTACGACGAAGTCACCACGGCCGACGGGATGACAGACACTCACTACATCGAGCTCCTCGGCGTCGTCGTTAACGTCTGGTCGGTCGACGAGTTTCATCGAGCGCTCTCGCTGCCGCTGGAGCCGCTGCCGGACCCAATCGCTGGGACGCCTGGCGGGATCCGTCCGTCCGGGGCGAAGCCGCATGGCAGTTGGCCGCCGACCGTCTGGCCTGATGATCTAGACGAGCGTGACCTGGACATCTACGACGGCGAAGATCGCGCTGCGAACGTGCGTGCCGCGATGAGCCTGCACCCCGACAGCGTGCGCTGGTTGGGCGATCTGTTCGACGCGCACTATCTCAGTTGGATCGAGATCGGTGGGGAACAGGAACCGTTCCGCGTGCTGACACGTCCCCAGCGCGAGCTGGTCGCGGCGAGAGTATCGGCGCTGAACGAGTGCTTCTATTGAACGATTTCACACGTCATGCTGCTCGGTCGGAGCAGCGAGGGCGACGACTCGGTCAATCTCAACGGGACGGTGCGAAACGAAGTCGACAGCGGCGTCGAGCACGGCGAAGTCCTGCTGCGCTACTCGGACGCAGCCGTTGGTCACGCGGCGAACCTCGCCGAGGCTCGCGAGGCAGTCAACGCGGCCATGGGGCCAGACGCTGTCGTAGATTGCGCCGCAACCATCGCCAACTTCCAGCGCATGGTCAGAATCGCCGACGGATGCGGCATTCCCCTTGACTCCTTCTCGCGTCGCGAGTCGGAACAGTGGCGCGAGGGTCTGCAGATTGACGGGTTCCGCAGTCGTCTGAATACGTTCGCCTGAGGGCGGGTGATGTTGCCCCATTCCCATCTCCCCCCGCAAGGGGGGAGATGTCACGGAGTGACAGAGGGGGGGCGGCCACCGCCGACCTGATAGGTGTTGCAGAGAGGGACCCCCCTCTGCCTTCGGCATCTCCCCCGCAAGGGGGGGAGAAGGGGGAAGGAGAATCATTCGCCGGCGAAATACGTCACGTTGTGATCATCGCCATCCGCACCTGGATAGACCTCTAGTCAACCACGACCGGCACAATCGCATCCATTAGCCACCGCGCAATCGACGTCATCTCAGCATCCTGATATGGCTGACCGAAGACCTGCACGCCCACGGGCATTCCCTCCACGCTCATCAGCGGCATTGTCACGGCAGGAGCGAAGAGCATTGAACTGGGGAAGTTGAAGACTGGATCGCCGGTTGGTAGCGGGGCAAGCGGCACGCCGGGTTGATCGCCTTGCCAGATGTGAGCGGGTCCCGGACACGACAGCGTGATGATCGCATCGGCCGATCCGGCCAGCGCTGCGTGCGCGGCCTGGGCAACCTCCCGCGACAGCAAGGCCACGCGATAGTCGTCAACAGACATCGATTCGGCGTGCGCCAGCGCGGCCTTAGCTCGCTCACTGACGCCCTCTGGATGCTGCTCGACCAGATTGCGCGTGGCCCACTGATTCTCCCAGTTGGTGATCGAGTTGCAAACCGCGGCGGCGTCGCCAATCGCGCACTCCAGCTCTTCAACCAGCCGATGATCATTTCGTCGCAGCAGTTGGATGTCGAGGTTGACCAGTTGATCCAGAACGGCAGCGAACCCCTGCTTGCTCGATGCGTCAAGCCCGTCCCAGCCCTGCGTTTCCAGGACGATCAGCCGCTCCGGCTTACGTGCTGCTGGCGTGGTCGAGGGGCCATTGAGTCCGGGCCAGCCGCGATCTCCGCCCGCTCTGCGGACAATCTCGATGGCGACCTGCCACATATCTTCGATGGAGCCGGCGTGGACACCGTGGGTGCTCATACTGGTTGCCTGCCGCTCGCCTCGATTGATGCCTCCCTGGCTCGGCTTCAGGGCGACATTGCCGCAATATCCGGCCGGCCTGATGATTGATCCGCCGACCTGCGAACCGATTGCTGCCGGAACCATGCGCGCCGCGACCGCCGCTGCCGATCCCGAGGATGAACCGCCGGGCGAGCGCTGAGGGTCGAAGGGATTGGTCGTCGGACCGGGCTGCGATCCGCCCAGCTCGGCTGTAACCGTCTTGCCCAGGATCACCGCGCCGGCCTGGCGCAGCGCCCATACGGCCGCGTTATCCCGCTGCGGGAAGTTGCCTCGGAACGCCTCGCAGCCGAACTCGGTCGGCATGTCCTTTGTTTCCAGCAAGTCCTTGATCCCGATCGGCATGCCGTCAATCGGAGACAGAGGCTCACCAGCCGCCCAGCGCTGCGCGCTTGCCTCTGCCGACGACCGAGCCAGTTTAGGATTGAGGTGGGCGAACGCCTGCACCACCGGCTCGCGCTCCTCGATCGTGGCCAGGCAGCGCTCGAGGAAGTCCTGTGGACTGTCTTCGCCGGTCTTGAAGCGTTGCGCCGCGTCGTGAAACGTCAGCGGTTCGTAGGTTGTTGGGTCGTAGCTGGTCGCGGCGGACTTCGCCATCATCGAGCCTCCAGATCTTCACTGACAGCACGGTACAGACACGTCTGCTCAATCGCTTCGATGCAAGTGAACATGGCAGCTGAACCTGATCGACTTCGCGACCAAACTCGTGATGTGCCCGTTCACGGTGTGTTAGTTTGACTTTCCGCACTACTTGCTGGGGCAACGAACAAGATCCTCATCAATCGAGAGCACAGGCTCATACTGCTGCGCAGGCCATTTCGCCAGAACGCTGGGCCAGGAGACCAATCATGAGCACAGACCAAGCACGAATAGACGCCGGCACAATCGCGTTCGCCATGCGCTATCGCGACGACATCGCCGGTGACGAAGGGCTTTGTATTGAAGTCCGTGCCGATGTCGAGGGACACGACACGGAGTTACTGCGCTTCGACTGCTTCCAGGTCGCACCGCATTATCACTACGGTCCCGAAGCCGACGACGAGCGTCTGATGCTCGACCTGACCGCCGCCGGCGATTCCCTCGACTGGACCCTGAATTGCTTCGAGCGGGGGCGCCTGCGCTCAATGATCGAGCGCGCCGGATATCCGTCGGTGGCAAGCGGGCTGGATGAGGATGTCGTAGCCGGGGCAATCCCCACGGTCGTCAGCAAGGCGCACGAGATCGTGGATTCCCAGGCGAGCTAGGGTTCTTTTCGCGTAGCTCGGCTTTGCCGCAAATGCATCGTCATACCCGCGCTTGTCGCGGGTATCTCGCGGCGACCTGACCAGAGTCAGCTCCATGACGACTGCGGTCAGGCCGATGCTGCCCTGGGGCCATTCTTATGGCTGAACTTCAATCGGCGAGATTCCCGCGACAAGCGCGGGAATGACGGAACAGTTGGTCGCTGGAGTCATTTGAGCGGCTAGTCAGCCTGCAGCGCGTCCAGCACCACACGACCTCTCGGCGACAACTCGTATCCGACCTCAAGACTGATCGTCAGACCTAGCGCCTTGAGCTTGCGTATGTCGGCTTTGAACTTCGCCGTTTCGCGGCCCTGGACAGCGGCCAGATCTGCCGCCCGACGACCCGGAGTTGAGGCGATCGCCTCCAGCGCTGATTGCGTCCATGGTCCGTGCGGAGAGCGGGCGTCCATCTGTCCGAGGCGTTTCGTGACTGCGACCAGTTCTTCAGAATCGAGACCGGCCTCGGCCGCGAGAATCTTGCGCGGATCATCCTGCTCACCCAGGCAGTGGAATGCGACGCGATAGAGGGGTGCGCTTGCATCTCCTGACTTGCGCTGGTTGCGTTCAATCGCCCCGAGGACAGCTTCAGCAGAGTCATGACCAGCCGCGCGCGCGTCCTCCAGCGAAATCTGCGATGGCTCGATCTGTTCCACCGAGGTCACTTCAATCACATATTCGCCAGCACGGTATCGGCCACCCGGCCGAGCCTGGGATCGGCGCCAGCGGCGAAACGTCAGCGTCAACTCACCACGAGCGATGGCTTGGATATCGCGTTGACGAAACTGCATGTGAGGATCATTCTCGTTGTGCCGAACGCCTTGATTCTGACAGATGCTCATTCCGCCAACAACGAAACGGCCGCAACGACAACAATCAGAAGCAGAGGAGCTGTCAAGCATCCATAAGAATCTTCACCCTCCATTCCGGCTGGCTGACGCCTACGCCTGGCGTTGATGAAGCGGTCGCGGTAAATTGATCGCACCTCCGGCGAGGCGCGGGTCCACTGAGTCTCTTCGCTGAACTCGTCTTGCGGAATCGGCGGATCGGGAATAGTCCCGTCCGGTGGCAGCAGTCTCCAATACCGATTGCGAAACTCCTCGTCGGTCTGGATTCCCTTACGTAGATTGCAAGCGGTGCAGAGCAATTGCAGATTGGTGCGCTCGTTGCCGCCGTTTCGGCTGACTGGCCATTTGTGATCGATCTCGAGGTAGCGGCTGCTCATGCGTCGCCCGCAGTACATGCAACGACCACGCTGCTCCACATACATCGCATTCTTTACTCGGGCAGGAAAAATGATCCGTCCGCTTGCGGGTATCTCGCTGTCGTCACCGGTCATCATTTGTGCAAGATCATTTGTCAATGCGGCGCTCTTAGCGCCAATACTTCTGAGCGTCCCTTCGACGATAGCCTGACGATAGTTTGCGTTTTGGTCTGAGCACGAACACCGAGGGGATTATCCATGAGTTGGCAGCAGGAGATTGACGAACTGGCGCGACGACATGCGTTGAAGGAGGCCATGGGTGGTCCCGAGGGCATCGAACGCCAGCATCGACAGGGCAAACTGACCGTGCGTGAGCGGTTGGATTTGCTGGTCGATCCGGGCACGTTCGACGAGATGGGCAAGCTCCAGGGCCGTGCGACCTACGACGATCAGGGAGAACTGTCGGGCTTCACGCCGGTCAGCAGCGTGCGCGGTCTGGGCAAGGTCAACGGCCGCCGCGTCTACATTCGCGGTCAGGACTTCACGGTTCGCGGCGGATCGGCGCGGACAGATGACGGCGGCGTCGATATTGGTCATGGCCACCCTGACCCGACCGAGTTGATGTTGCCCTCGGTCAACCTAATCGACGGCGCTGGCGGCAGCGTGACCGAGTTCTCCGACCTGGGCCGCACGTACATCCCCGATGGCGGACAGTTCGAGCGCTATTGCAAGGTGCTCAATATTGCCCCGGTCGCCTCTGCGGTGCTTGGTCCAGCCGCCGGCGGACTCGCGCCCATCCCCTGCCTCAGTCATTTCAGCGTGATCGCGAAAGGCACCGGTCAGGTCTTCCCCGGTGGACCGCCGGTCGTCAAAGCGGCGCTGGGACTCGATATCGACAAGGAAGAGCTCGGCGGGCACAAGGTTCACACGAGGATCAGCGGCGTCGTCGACAACGTCGCCGAAGACGAGCCGGCAGCCATCGAGCAGGTCAAGCAGTTTCTCAGCTACTTACCCGACAACGTCTACGAGATGCCGCCGCGTGGCGACGCCAGCGATGATCCCAATCGCCGCGACGAACGCCTGCTCTCGCTGATCCCACGCAACAAGCGACGACCCTACAACCCGCGCGTAATCCTTGAGGGAGTGCTGGATGAAGGATCGTTCTTCGAGATCGCGCCGGACTACGGGGCTTCGCGGATCATCGGCCTGGGACGCGCTTACGGATATCCCGTTGGTGTGATGACGAACAATCCCAATCATCGCGGTGGCTCGATGGATGTGGCCGCGGCTGAGAAGTCGTCTCGACTCGTGCAACTCTGCGACACCTTCCACATCCCCATGGTCGTGCTGATGGACGATCCCGGATTCCTGGTCGGACCCATGTCGGAGGAGCAGGGCATCGAACGAGCAGGATCACGGCTGGTCTACTCGATCGTCAACAGCAAGATGCCCTGGATTTCGTTCATCTGCCGACAGTCGTTCGGGCTGGCCGGCAGTCTCCAGTTCCGCCCCGGACCGCACCTGTTCCGTCGCTACGCCTGGGTCTCGGGACACTGGGGATCAATGCACATCGAGGGCGGTACCAGCGCCGCGTTCCGCCGAGTGATCGAATCCTCGCCCGATCCGGAAGCGAAACGGCTGGAGCTCGAAGAAACCTTCCAGCGCATCTCCTCCCCCTTCCGAACGGCGGAAGCGAGCGGTCTCGATCTAATCGACCCACGAGACACCCGTGCCCGCCTCTGCGACTTCGTCGAAATGGCGCAAGGGGTGATCAAGACGCAGCTCGGTCCCGGCTCAGGCCCGACCTTCCGTCCGTAGACGGACTGTTGGTGGATGGTTGGTAACACATGAGGCGCTGCGTGCCAATCACGGCATCGCCGATAGGGAGATTGATACATGACTCAGTTTCCCGTCCCCGCCCCCGAGCGGGGACCCGCTTTGGCATGGCCCAGGCAGCTGGGATAGGTCCCGGTTGACCAGATACAAGCGACAAGGATGGCCGCCGTGCCGGAGCCGGGGAAGGAGCGGGGCCCCGCTCGGTGGCGGGGGCGGTTGAGAGGTTGTGCATCGGTCTCTGCGAGGGGGAGCGGGAACGGCGGATCGGCTCACTCGCCAATTCCGTCATTCCCGCGCTTGACGCGGGAATCTCGCCGAGCGACGACTTACCTTGGCGTGCCTCAGCCGACAATTGGCAAGCCCGCGTCGCGCCGCACTTCGTTGATCGTCTCCAGCACGCGCTGCTCGAAGGGGGCGTACTGGACTTCGAATTCCTCAACTAGACGTGAGTTGTCCATCAGATAGAGGCCCGAGGCGTCGTGCCCGCCCTCGTCTGATCCAAACGTGATTTCTGCATTGGGCAGGTACTGCCTCACCGCGTCGGCCAGGTCGCCCATGCTCGTCGAGTGTCCGCCCGAGTTGTAGACGGCGTGAGCGGTCTCATCTGCGAGCGTTACTCGCACAAAGACATCGGCGATGTCCTCGACGTGCAGCGGCAGCGTCATGGTGTCGCGGTAGGGGAAGCTGACGGACTCCTCACGCGCAGGCAGTACCTGGCACTGGACGTGATTCATCGAGCCGCGCACCTTGTCGGGGCCGGTGATATTGGCCGGGCGGATTCCGGTGATGGCCATGTCATAGGCGCGGTTGTACCAGTCGGCCTGGTGTTCGTTGAAGGTCTTTGAGACCGCGTAGATTCCCGTGCCGAGCCGTAGATCATCCTCGGTCACCAGCTTGTCGCCGTGCAGCCGCTGCGGACCGTAGACCGCGAGCGAGCTTGCGTAGATCACGCGGCGGATGTCAAGCAGACGCGCCGCCTCGAAGCAGTTGTCCATACCGAGGATGTTGATCTTGACCTGCGGATGCGGATCAGCCTCGGAAGCGCCCAGGATGTAGGCGAGATTGATCACCCGGTCCGGCTTCGCGGCGACCAGCGCTTCGACCACGTCGCCCATCACGGTGATGTCGCCGTGCATGATCTCGATCCGGTCGCGCAGCGGGTCGAGGATGTCCGCGTTGGGATTGATGTCCATGCAGTGGACCTCATGGCCATGCTCGACCAGCCGTCGCATCACTCGCGGCCCGATGAATCCACTGCCGCCCAGTACTGCAATGCGCATGTTGTGTTCACTTTCTACAACAGATCTGTCTAGATGGCGGCAATCTAGCATCAGAATCTTGCCGAGCCTTGCACGAACTGAAGTGCGCCTCGCTGCGAGATTGCCGCGGCGGGGCTCGGCAATGACGGAAATGGTGAAACCCATCGGACCGCCACATCGAGATACCCTCAGCCTGCTCCGTATTGGATAGGACGTCTCATCAGCTCACATTCCCAGTCCCTGCTTTGCGGAGAGCTTTGAAAAACTCCCGCATCTCCTCTCCCCCCCTTGCGGGGGGAGACGTCACGGAGTGACAGAGGGGGGGTCTGCTGACAATGACCAGATAGGGTCCCCGAACAGCGGACCCCCCTCTGCCCCCGGGTCAAGCCCGGGGCAGGCTTTCGGCATCTCCCCCGCAAGGGGGGAGAAGGGGAGACATGCGTCAGTCTCCGCAAAGGGGGGAGAAGGGGGAATCGGAATGTCGCTTCGCGCACTCAGGCCCCGTTCGCCGACTCATGCGCTATTGCCTCAGCGGCAGCGTCTTCGACGATCGTTCCCTTGAAGAAGTCGTGGTTGTTGTGCGCGTAGAGGCGGAGCTGATTGGTGAAGGCGAAGTCTCGGAAGTCCTCCGGGCTGATGACCCCGTTCTCGACCGGTTCGTAGGCTTCGGCGACCGCCGCCGACATGTCGGGCACGTCCCAGTGACCCAGGTCGGTGCTCATGAATGCGCGAATCTTGGCGCCGAACGGGTTGACCTGATCGTTGAAGGCCCAGGCCGTGATCGGGTCATCGGCCTCGCAACCGAAGTAGAACGACGGGATGAAGCGGTCGTAGAAGTCTTCGGCGCGCTCGATGTTCATCGCGGCGAAGTTGTCCTTGAGCTCCGGTTCGACGTCGGGCGCGGTCATGCCCAGCGTCCGCGGCAGGTTGTCCAGCCTGCCCTCGGTCAGCTCGCCGCCGTAGCGACTGAACAGGTCCTGTGCCAACTCGATGTCGAGGTTGGCCGGGTCGAGGTTGTTCAGTTTGCCAATGCCGCGCTTCTCCCAGCGCGCGATGATATCGGCGTACACGCGAGCACCGTGCGCTACGCCGCCCTCGAGCAGCGCCACGCGCAGCTCGGGGAAGCGGGTCGTCACGCCGCCCATCAGCATCGACTTGCAGAGCACCTCGCCGGCCGCCGCGAAGTGACCGATGTGGTTGTACATGTAGTTCGTGATCGAAGATCGGTCGGTGAAACCCATCCCGCCCGAGTGCGAGGCGACCGCGAAGCCCAGGTCCAGGCAGCGCTGCCAGAACGGGTCGTAGTCGTAGTCGCTGTCGATCCCGAACGAGTCGATCCAGGTGACGCGATTGGCCAGCTCCGGATACTTCTCGGCCACGGCGGCGACGGGCCGCCTGACAAAGGCCGGCATCTGGGCCACTTTGAGACCCAGGGAGTGCGCGTGCTCGAGCTCGGCCAGTCCCTCCTCGGGGGTGTTCAGCGGGATCACAGCGGCCACGGTCATCCGATCTGAAAACTCGGTGTACTGATCCGCGGTGAACTCGTTGAAAGCGCGGCAGACGGCTTGACGTATCTCATCATCCTGCATGTGCGGGAAGCCGAGACCAATCGTTGGATAGAGCACCACATAGTCCATACCGACCTCATCCATCCGCTCGTGCAGCAGACGCGGCATCATCGCCGTCGCGCGGTCTAGGGTGTTCTCGGTCGGCAAGGCCCACCAGGGCGGGATCGTCACCCGCTCCGCGCGGCGCTCGTCCCAGCTCATCGCCGCCCAACGACGGCTGACACTGGAGTCGCGATAGCGCTTGACGATATCGGAGCCGCCAACGTCCTTGAGATAATCAAAGAACGTCGGCATGAACTCGACGATGTGGGAGTCGCCATCAATGATCGGATGGTCGAGATGGGCACGGACGGCGGCAGAAGCAGATTCAGTGCTGGTGGTCATGGTCAGGTCTCCAACTGGGTTTCGTTTGTCGATGAGGATAGGGAGTTGGTCGGGGACACGTGCTTTCGGCCGCATCAATGACATCCGTCATTGCCGCGCTCCGTCGCGGCAATCTCGCCTGATGCAGCACCAACGTTTGTGCCCGAAACAGCGAGATACCCGCGACAAAAGGAGGCCTTTGAAATACTCCCGAATCTCCTCTCACCCCTTTGCGGGGAGAGAAAGGGAGCTTTTGGAAACTCTCCGACAAGCGCGGGGATGACGGGTCAACATCAGGTTCGCAACGCCTAGTAGATCCCAGGCATGATTCGATAGGGAACGCGCTCCTGCTACTCGGCCCATTTGTCCGGTCCGTACTTTTCAGCGCAGGCCCGAACGTCTTCGATGTATTCCTGCTCGATAAGGCCCAGGAACTTGCGCTCGGGGAATCGTTAGAACATGTACTTCTGCAAGTTGGAGCCACGTGAAACACCCCATCCAATCAGAAACAGCAGCGGAGCGCTGACCAGCAAAGATCACAGCGGCGTGAAGCAGGTCAGAATGTTCTCAGTTGCAGTGAGATCGAACAGGTGCTCCAGACCAAGCGCGTCGATTATGACTGAGTACCCCTTCTAATCGCCAGCACGCGAGTCAAGTTCCGGTACTACTCGCTCAGGCTGCGTGGCTAATCTAGGGTCTCAGACATGCCGTTGTGGCTGCGATGGAGTACTCAAACTCACTCAAGCGATCGATGCCCCGTGCTTGACACGGGGCCCAGACCTCGTTCGTAGCGCGTGGCTGGTACGTCTGTTTTGCTCGAGCGTTAGGGCGGAGCCTTCCGCGTTCCACGCGCGTGCTGAGGTGACGGTCAGTCTTCGTTCTACGTTGAGTGCTCTGGGCCCCGTGTCAAGCACGGGGCGACGGGAGCTAGTTCGTTTCAGTTCCTTCGTCTGCTGGAACGCAAACGAGATACTAGGTCGAGCCTGGCATGACGGATGTCTGGGCTACTCAGTTTGCTGACCGAGATCTACTCTGCGCTGAATGAACCATGAGAAGTAGCCGTCGTACTTGCGCTGCACTGACTCCTGCTTCCAGTCGTATCCCGTGATGGTGTTTCGACAACTTGTCGCGCCGCACTCGCACTGCATCTCGTACGCTTCGTCATCCGTCATCGCGTAATCAATGGTCAGTTCTTCGCCGGCTGCGATATCTCGCATCGCGACGAACACGATCTGTCCTTGCACACCGAGGTTGGGCTCGCAGGAGTGATTGACGTGCATCATCCCGCCCTCGCGCTGCGATGGCTGGATGGGGCCGATGTGCAGATCCTCGGTGATTTGAATCTCGGCCGGACCCAACTCCCGCGACACTGCGTCGCGCTGAGCGCGATTCATCACGTAGCCGCCTTTGACCACGACGACCTCATCTCGAGCAATCGACGCGCGAGCGAACAGGCCTCGCCCGTGAATGTTGCTCTCGCGCTTTTCGACGCTCGGCGCGAAGTACGTCTGGTCCATTGCGGGCTCCCAGGGCCCGGAGGCGTTCGATTTCGGTCAGCCAATGCCCTTGTTGGGATTGATCAGGTACTTCTCGCCGGTCGCGCGTTTGTTGTAGATCGCGATGTGATCGAGCTGGAGCGCTTCGGCCAGCGACACTGTCCTGGTGTACTGACTCGCGAAGGTCGTCGTCACTTCGTCGGCGACGCGCTGGCGCAATCGTTCGGCGGCCTCGGGGCCGACTCTCTCGAGAAACGGCGTCAACAGCCAGCCGCCCAATCCCCAGGCCAGACCGAAGTTGCGCTGAAAGACGGTCGGCGAGGTATCGAGGCCGCCGTAGATGTAGACCTGCTTATGTACGTTCGATCCGTAGCGATTGAACCCGGGATTCTTGGCCATCGCGGCTGCTTCCATGCAGCTCAGGATCTGGCCGGCCAGCCGCCCACCGCCGGTGGCGTCGAAGCCGAGGGTGGCGCCGGTCTCGGTGAGCGCTGCCGTCAGATCGTCAATGAATGACTCGGAGCTGGTGTTACAGACAAATTTTGCGCCGATGCTCTGCAGCAGCTCGACATGCTCTTGCCGGCGGACGACGTTGACCAGGTCGATGCCTTCGTCGTTGCAGACCTTTTGCAGCATGATGCCGAGATTCGAGGCTGCTGCCGTGTGGACGAGCGCCGTGTGACCCTCAAGTCGCATCGTTTCGACCATGCCCAGCACGGTCAGGGGATTGACGAAACAGGATGCGCCCTGCTCCGAGGTGGTGCCCTCGCGCAGGACGAGACATTGCGCGGCCGGGACGACGCGGTACTGGGCGTACATCTCTCGGGCGATCAGGGCCACGGTCTTACCCAACAGCGCCTGCGCTGTTTCGCTGGAGCCGGCCTCAACTACGACGCCTGCGCCCTCGTTGCCGGCAGGCATCGGCTCGTCGAAGCGGTCTGCAACCGAAGGCAGCAACTTCTCCGGGATCGGCGCGGTGACAATCGGCGCTGTCGCTGTCCCCGACGCCTGAGCCTGACCCATATCGGCCGGACCGAGCAACAGGCCCAGGTCGGATGGGTTAATCGGCGAGGCCTCGACCCGCACGACGACTTCATCGGGTCCAGGAGCGGGAATCTCAACCTCGGCAAGCGACAGCTCAAGCTGTCCGGCGCTGGTGATCGTGGAGTGAATCTGGAGGGATTTCACGGGAGATGGTTCCTCTCGACCGCCCGGAGCAGCGGACGGGTATCGCCAGTCAGACTATCTGACATGAGATTGTTCACTCTGAAGTCGGCTGGCGACGCACTGATCCGTCATTCCCGCGCTTGTAGAGACTGATGCACAACTCCCCTTCTCCCCCCTTGCGGGGGAGATGCCGAAGGCAGAGGGGGGGTTCCCTGCCTGTTGGCTCTATCTGGTCGTCGCCGGCCGACCCCCCCTCTGTCACTCTGTGACATCTCCCCCCGCAAGGGGGGGAGAGGGGAATTGGAGGTTGTGCATCGGTCTCTTTTGGCAGGAGTCTCGACTCTCGCTCCGGGACCTCCTACACACTCGGTCCTGTTCGCTGCGAGATACCCGCGGCAAGCGCGGGTATGACGGCCAAAAGGCGCGGGTATGACGGAGTGAGATGGGCAGTGAGTAACGGATTACTCCGGCTTGCGTCCGTGGAGGAAGTACATCGGTGTGAAAATGCCCAGCCGACCGGCCTCGGCCATCGCTGCGGCGCACAGGTTCAGCTTCTGCGTGACATTGGCCGATCCTTGCGGCACTACTCTTAGCGTTTCGAGGACTCGCAACGTGTTCGTGGTCAACGCGCGTCCAAACCTCGTACTGCGAAAACTGGCAACGGACATGCCTGAGCCGACGAGCGGCTCGTACCAGGGGATAGCTGGACCAGGTTGGTTGATCAGGTCTCTGGTCTCCAGCACCTCGAAGCCGGCGTCATGCAATGCCTGATCGACAGTCGGGCAATCGTCGATGTCGAGCAGACTGCCGCCAAGTTCGATGTCGGCCTTGAGCTTCAAGTGATATGCATCGTTCGGATCGAAGCGATCGGTCAGGCAGTACTCGTAGGCACCGAAACAGCGGCCTGGCTTGAGCACGCGAAACACCTCGCTGTAGACACCGAGCTTGTTCGGCGCGTGGCAGGTTGCTTCGATGTCGTACACCGCGTCGAACGTGTTGTCTGGCGCCTCGATGTTCATAAAGTCGCAGTGCAGGAACTCGGCCAGATCGGCTAGTCCCGCTTCCCGGGTGAGCGTTTGCGCACGCTTGATTTGATAGGCGTTGGTGTTGACGCCAACGATGTTGACGCCGGAAAAGCGAGCAATCTCGATCAACGGACCACCGATGCCACAACCGATATCGGCGACGAGCATGCCCGGTTTCAGACCGAGCTTCAGCGCCAGAAAATGCTCGTGTCGCGCGAGCGATGCCTTGAACGTCTCGCCGGGGACACGTGGCGCAAAGTGAAACGACCGGCCCCAGCCGAACTCGTAGAAGTCGGTCACCAGGTCGTAGTACAAATCCGCAAGCTTCCTGAAATCGTTCTGCTTCGTCTCCAGGTCACCGTCTTTGGCGAGGTAGAAGCCACGCTCGTATTCGTTGACGGCCGGCGCGACGCCATCGGTCTGTTGCGTTTCCTTCAGAACATCAGAAAGCTTGACCGCCATCGAATTGATTCCAGAGCCACATATGTTGCGTGTAGTTCCCGTGAGCGTAAGAGAAGGTCATGGCGATGTCGAATCGCGGGTGCCTTCGATAGATGGAGTCAGGGCGTAGTATGCGAGCATGCCAGACCTTGCCGCGAGCGTGTCCTGGATGTTCCAGGAGGCAGCGTTGCCCGATCGATTCGCGCTCGCCGCGGCGGTCGGCTTCCGCGCGGTCGAGATTCAAGCTCCCTACTCGGAGCCAGCAGAGCTGCTGGCAGAACGGATACAGGCCGCGCAGCTTGAAGCTGTCCTGATCAACACACCGGTCGCGTTGGCGGCGATTCCGGGCGAAGAGGATGCGTTCAGGGCTGGCGTGGAAACAGCGCTCGAGTACGCGCGCACACTGGACTGCCAGCAGATCCATTGCCTGGCCGGGCGGACCGACGACCCAGCGGCCGAGTCGACATTTGTCGAGAACGTGCGCTGGGCTGCCGACCAGGCCGCGTCGCAGGATGTCCGAATCATGCTGGAGCCACTGAACACGATCGACAATCCCGGTTACTTTCTGACCAGCAGCGTCCAGACGCGGCAGATCATCGACCAGGTCGCGCGACCGAACGTGCGCATGCAGTACGACTGCTATCACATGCAGATCATGGAAGGCCGCCTGGCCGACACCATTGCGGCCCAGCTCGACGTCATCGGGCATGTCCAGATCAGCGGCGTCCCCGGTCGCTTTGAGCCCGACGCTGAGCAGGAGATCAACTACCCGTACATTCTGTCGTTGCTGGACGAGTTGGGCTACGACGGCTGGGTCGGCTGCGAATATCGGCCCCGTGCCGGCACGCTGGCAGGCCTCGATTGGGCCCGGCCTTACGGTATCGGTAACAAGCTCGCGATGGAGGACGAAGGGACTGAGCGATGACAGACGATACGAAGATCAAAGTAGCGATCGTGACCGGCGCAGGGACAGGTGTTGGCCGAGCCTCGGCACTGGGGCTGCTGCGTGACGGCTGGACGGTCGTACTGACAGGTAGGCGGTTGAACCTCCTCGAAGAGACTCGGCAGATGGCCGGCGACGATGCCGAGCGAGCGCTGGTCGTGACCAGCGATGTGACCGACGCGGACTCAGTGTCGGCGCTGTTTGCGCGAGTGCGCGAGGAGTATGGACGGCTGGACCTGGTCTTCAACAACGCCGGCGGCGGCGCGCCTCCCGTACTGCTGGAAGATCTGAAGCTGGAGCAGTGGCAGCGGGTTGTCGATCTGAACCTGACCGGCTCGTTCCTCTGCACACAGGAGGCGTTTCGGATCATGAAGGATCAGGATCCGCGCGGGGGCCGGATCATCAACAACGGCTCAATCTCGGCCGACCGGCCGCGACCGAACTCATCGCCCTACACCGCGACCAAGCACGCGCTGACTGGCTTAACGAAGGCGACGGCGCTCGACGGTCGCAAGTACGACATCGCCTGTGGGCAGATCGACATTGGCAACGCACTCACGGAAATGACGGCCGGAATGGGCCGAGGAGTGCCTCAACCAAGCGGGGAGCGCATGCCCGAGCCAACCTTCGATGTCGAACACGTCGCCGACGCCATCGTCTACATGGCCAACCTGCCGCTCGACGCGAACGTCCCCTTCATCACCGTGATGGCAACAAAGATGCCGCTGTTCGGTCGGGGGTAAGAGCCGTTCTGACTTGAGGGCAAACGCAGCAACAACCCGTCATTCCCGCGCTTGCTGCGGGAATCTCGCCGATTTCTCAGCGGTTGGCAGCTCTCCCTCAAAGAGACCGATGCAAATCCTCTGAACCGCCCCCGCCCCCGAGCGGGGGTCCGCTCCTTCCCCTGCCCCTGCGCTGAGGACATCCTGGCCGCCTGCATCTGGTCACCTGGAGCGAGTCGGTGCTGCCGTGTGCGGGCCAAAGCGGGTCCCCGCTCGGGGGCGGGGACGGGAAACTGAGTTATGCATCAGTCTCTGAATGGGGGAGCGGCGAATGCGGACTCGGTTGGCACAGGTTCTCGGCATCCATGGCATAGGAGCTACTGAACCGACTTCACTTCCAGTCGGACTCCCTCGTATTGCTGAATGCAGCCGATGACCTCGAATAGATTCCGGGCCTGTGGATTGCCGGTGGGCCCGAACATGCGCATCAGACTCTTAGGCTGCCTGTCCGTTCGCAGTCCGAGTTCTTCGAAGCCGATCGTGGCGTTGATGTAGTCGCGAAGCACTATTTTTCCGGTTTCAATGTCTCCGGCGAGCATGCATGCAACGCCTTCTTCCAGCAGCGCGCGACGAAACGCAGGGTCACGTTGGGCCCGAGTCCTGACAGTCTCCTTGAAGTCACGAGTGAGTGCCATGATTCACCGCTCCTCTCGCTTGCGGCGCTTGTATTCTCGCCACAATTCCTGTGCGTCTTCGATATCGCGTTGCTGTCGCGCTTTGCTTCCCCCGCCGAGCAACATGATCAGGTTCTCACCATCGCGGCCAACATAGATCCGGTATCCAGGACCGGTGTTGATGCGGTACTCATGCACCCCTCCGCCGACAGATTTGACATTTGATAGATTGCCCATCTCGATTCGGGCGACTGCAGTCGCGACCTTGCTGGCAGCTTGGGCATGAAGATTGTTGAACCAATCAGCGAACGGGCTTCGGTCAAACTCGTCTACGTACTCCTTGACCTCAATCATAGCCAGATGGTAACGCCTGCGTTACCAATATGGCGTGATTGCGAGGTGAACTGTCGCTACTCCAACTTTGGATCGACTTCATCCCAGCGCAGTACCGGGCGACGGGCTGCTTTGGTCTCGTCGAGGCGGCGGATGGGGGCTGTCCATGGCGCTCCGTGCAGGGTGTCGGGATCGCTAGCCGCTTCTTCGGCGATGGCGATCAACGCTTCGGCGAGCGCCTCGATTGCCTCGGGCGGTTCCGTTTCCGTCGGCTCGATCATCAGCGCCTCTTCGACGATCAGGGGGAAGTACACAGTAGGCGGGTGAAACCCATGGTCGATCAGGCGCTTGGCGATGTCGTACGTGCGCACATCGTGTTCCCGGCGTTGACGCGAGCCGGAGAAGACCACCTCATGCAGAACGGGGCGGTCATAGGGCAGGTCATAGTGGCCGTGTAGCAACACTCGCAAGTAGTTGGCGTTGAGCACGGCCTGCCCGGAAACCGCCCGCAGCCCGTCGAGGCCGAGCGCGCGCATGTAGGTGTAGGCGCGGAGCAGCACGCCCACGTTGCCGTGGAACTGCTGCAGACGGCCGATGCTGCGTTCCGGCGCGATGAGCTGCACTATGCCGTCTTCGTCCTCGACGAGGACAGGCGTCGGCAGGTATGGCGCCAGCTCCTCGGTGCAGCAGACAGGTCCTGCGCCTGGTCCGCCCCCGCCGTGCGGCGTGCTGAAGCTCTTGTGCAGATTGAGGTGGGCGACGTCGAATCCCAGATCGCCGTAGCGGATGCGACCCATGATCGCGTTGAGATTTGCGCCATCGGCGTAGAGATATGCGCCCGCATCGTGGATCAGTCTGGCAACTTCCTCGATGCCGTTCTCCCACAACCCGAGCGTGTTGGGCACAGTGACCATCACGCCGGCCACAGTTTCATCCAGCTCACGTTCGATGGTCGCCCGGTCGAGTGAGCCGTCCTCGGCCGTCGGCAGATGCGTGACGGTGAAGCCGGCCATCGCGGCCGTCGCCGGATTGGTGCCATGCGCCGAGTCGGGCACCAGGATGCGCCGACGCTGATCGAGCTCCCCGCGATCCTCGAGGGCGCGAGTGATCATCAGCACGCCCGCTAGCTCTCCCTGGGCCCCGGCGGCAGGCGCCAGGCTGACTTCAGGTAAGCCCGTAATCTCCGCCAGACCCTGGCGCAGCTCCATCAAGGTGCGCAGCGTGCCTTGCGCTTCTTCCACCGGGGACTGCGGATGGGCATCGGCGAAATCTGGCAGCGACGCGATCAGGTCGTTGACCTTCGGGTTGTACTTCATCGTGCAGGAGCCGAGCGGATACGTGCCCGAGTCAATCCCAAAGTTCCGAGCCGAGAGCGCCGTGTAGTAGCGCACCAACTCGCCCTGACTCATCTCCGGCAGCCGGACCGATTCGCGCAGCAGATGAGCGTCGGGCAGCGGTGTTGCGTCGCCGGTCCAGGCAGGGACGTCAACGGCTCTGCGTCCGGTCTCGCCACGGTCAAAGCTCAGCCGAGCTCCAAAATCCTCGCTGCGAGGCCCGGGCGTCGTCACGCCTCGTCTCCAATCTCCGTCAGTGCCTGAATCAGGGTGTCAATGTGCGCATCCGGCGTGGCCTCAGTGACGCAGAACATGAGCGCATTGTGAGCCTCAGGCTCAGCACGATCAGAGACATCGAAGCCGGCGGCGATTCCTCGTTCGGACAATCGAGTGGCGAGTTCCGATGCGGGAATCGGTCCACGCACGAGGAATTCCTGGAACCATGGGCCACGCTCGGGGACATCAAACCCGGGCAGTCCGGCGAGACGTCGGGCGGCGGCGTGTGAGCGCTGGTAACAGAGCTCCGCCGATGCTCGCAGACCGCGTGGACCGAGCGCCTGGACGGCATCGTGAAGCTCAGCGCGATCAACGCCTGGGCCGTCGAGACGTTGGATGTTGCCCGCTCGCGACGGATGAACTGTTCTCGCGCCTGCAACGTGAGCACATAGCCGGTGCGCGGCTCGCCTTCGCCACCTTCGGGTCCGTGCAGCTCGTTCGTCCGGCCGACGATGCGGCCCGGCATCTGACGCATGTAGGGCAGACCGGCTGCGAACAACCCCAGCGAGGGTCCACCGAAGGCTGGTGCTCCGGCCAGATCGCGACCTTCGCCGGTGACGATGTCGGCGCCTGCGTCGCCAGGAGCCTTGAGCATTCCCAGCGCAAACGGGTCGGCGACGGCGACCATGAGCGCTCCACGATCATGTGCGACGTTCGCGAGCGGCTCCAGATCCACGATCGTGCCGAGAAAATCCGGTTGTTGGACGACAAGGCATGCGTGTTCCTCGCTGACCGCATCTGCCGAGGCGATGGGGTCGACCCGCAAGCTTGCGCCGCGGGCGTAGGTCGATACGACCTCTGCGGTGCCTGGGTGAATCGGTTCCAGAAGTGCAACGGCCCGACGTTTCGTGACTCGTACGGCCAGCAGACAGGCCTCGGCCGTAGCGCTAGCCACGTCGTAGAGGCCGACGTTGGCGACATCCATGCCTGTCAACTCACAGACGACCGACTGAAACTCGAACCCCGATTGCAACGTGCCCTGGCTGATTTCGGGCTGATATGGCGTGTATGCGGTAACGAACTCTGACCTGCTGGTCAGATGCGAAGCGATGGCTGGAATCGAGCGCCGATAAGCTCCCGCGCCGAGAAAACTGGGCCGAGTTGGTGCGGCGTTGTCGGCGGCGCGCTCGCTGAGCAGCGCGATCAACTCGGGTTCAGTCAATGCAGACGGAAGCTCGATGGCGGGATCGCGCAGGTCAGCGGGCAGGTCGGCGAACAACGCGTCAAGATCGGCGACGCCGACGCGCTCCAGCATGCGTGCTCGGTCGGCCTCCGTGGCTGGAATGTACGGATGCGGAGACCCGGCGAGCGAGGAACTCATCGCTAGTCCTCCGGAAGTAGCTCGCGGTATGCGGCGGCATCGAGCAGGGCGTCCAGCTCCGTTTCGTCGGAAATGCGAACGCGCACGATCCAGCCCTCGTCGAAAGGAGACTCGTTGACCAGTTCTGGCCGATCCTCGAGTTCACTGTTAATGGCGATCAGCTCACCGGTGACCGGGGCGAACAACTCGG
This sequence comes from Dehalococcoidia bacterium, assembly GCA_965232875.1. GTDB lineage: Bacteria > Chloroflexota > Dehalococcoidia > Bin125 > Bin125 > Bin125. The sequence continues at coordinate 2,576,731 of OZ247431.1, forward strand.
CGACGGTCTTGGCCGACTCGATCTCGCCGAACGGCGCGCCGGCGGTGAGAGCGGCGCCTGCGGCGGGTAACTCCAGGTAGACGACATCTCCCAATTGTTCCTGCGCAAATTCGGTCACGCCAATCGTGACTTCGTCCGGGCTGTCGTCCTCACGTCGCAACCATTCGTGGTCGGGTGTGTAGCGCAGGTTCTCGGGCGTTTCGTATTCCATGGTCAAGAGTCCTTTGGTGTTCGATAAAACGGCCTGCGCACCACTTCAACCGGTAGCGAACGACCGCGTACATCGGCCTCGAGCATCGTGCCGCGCCTGGCAAGTTCGACCGGTAGGTATGCCATGCCGATCCCGAGCCGCAGGCTCGGACTGTGGCCGCCGCTCGTCAAGTGCGCGACCACCTCGCCGCTGGCAGGATCACGGACCTCGTAGCCCCTCCTGATCACACCTCGTTCACGAGCGGCCAGGTGCGCGAGCCGTCGAGCCCGTGGGCGGTCATTGGCTGCAACCAGCGCCTCGCGACCGGTGAACGGCGCGCCGTCATCAAGGGACACTGCGAAGCCGAGGCCAGCCTCGTAGGGATGCGTGGTCGCGTCGATATCGTTGCCGTGCAGTGGCAGCGCCGCCTCTAGCCTGAGCGTGTCGCGGGCGCCCAGTCCAGCGGGAGTCGCGCCGCCCTCGATGAATGCGTCCCACAGTTCCTCGGCGCGATCAGCGCCGACGATGCACTCGCCGCCGTCTTCCCCGGTGTAGCCGGTGCGCGCCATGAGGACCTGGCCGCCTCGCCACTCAAGCTCGATGCAATCACGTGGCTTCATCCCTGCCACGCGCTCGCCAAGGATGTTTCCGAGCAACTCCATCGCGTCCGGACCCTGAATCGCCAGCAGCACGGTTTCCGGAGTGACCTCGGTGGCCATGTCGCCGGCGGCTTCCTGAAGACGCTTGAAGTCCTGATCGGCGTTGGCGGCGTTGTGGATGACGAGCCAGCGCTCTCCCGGCAGGTGGTAGATGAAGACATCGTCCTCGATCCCACCGTCCTCGTTGCAGTAGAGCGAGTAGTGCGCTTTGCCGACGGGCAGCGCCGTGACATCGAAGGTCGTCACGGAGCGCAGCAGCTCGGCCGCATTGGGACCCTGGACCCAGGCGCGGGCCAGGTGCGAGACGTCGAAGATGCCCACACGCTCCCGCACAGCGTGGTGCTCGGCGACAATGCCCTCGTACTGGAGCGGCATCTCCCAGCCGGCAAAGGGCGCAAATCGAGCGCCGAGCGCCTGATGGCGCTCGCGCAGGACCAGGTGGGTCAATGCGCCGGGGCTGCCATGGTCGGTCATCGATGTCACTGTACCGATTGCTCGGTGTCGTCGGAAAACGTCCGGATCGACAGTTTGTGTCCGACTTAGCCAAGTCATCCGCCCTGGCAAGAATCCCCCAGCCGAAGAAGGGCGGCGGAGCGCGGGTGTGGCGGCAAATGAGAACCGGGCCTCACTTGGACTACCTGGAGACGCCCACATTGCCCACGTGAATGTGCGCCGTAATGGTATGTTCGATGCTGGCGCTGCCCGTTTCGCCGCCTGTTTCGAGATTCCTAGATGAGCCACTCCACTTCTACAGCGACGCCGACGGCTGCGACCGTGGGGTTCCGGCTGCCGCATCGGACCAAGATGCTGATCCTGGGCAGTGCGGTCGTGGCGATGTTCCTCTCCGCAGTGCAGCACTCAATCGTCGCCACTGCGACGCCCGTGCTGGCCGCCGAACTTGGCCGGATTGACCTGATCGCCTTCATGGCGACTTCCGTGCCGGCGGTCGCCATCGCCGGACGCCTGTCCGACAGCTACGGCCGCAAACCATTCCTGCTGGCTGGCCTGGTCGTCTTTGCCGGAGCGACTGCGCTGGCAGGATTCGCGACCTCAATGGAAATGCTGATCGGATTCCGAGCCCTGCAAGGCATCGGCGGCGGCGTGCTGATGGCCAACACCTTCTCGATCTCCGGCGACCTCTTCCCACCGTCCGAGCGAGCCAAGTACATGGGCGTGTTCGCGGCCGTCTTCGGCATCGGCGGACTGATCGGACCGCTGCTCGGTGGCTTGATCGTCGACGCGCTGAGCTGGCGTTGGGTCTTCTGGTCCATCCTGCCCCTGGCCGCACTGGCATTCGCCTCGATCGCCTTCATCATGCCCTGGCTCAGACCGCCGCCGCGCAAGGTGGTAATCGACTGGCTCGGCATCGGCGCGATGTTGTTGGCGCTCTCGCCGGCGATGCTGGCGCTGGCGCTTGTCTCAACCGGGACTGCCTGGCTGGACATCAAGACCATGGCGCTGCTTGGACTCTCCGGGCTGGGCGTGCTGGCATTCATTGCGGCGGAGCGAGTGGCTACGGAACCGATTCTGCCTGCCGAGCTGTTCCGTAATCACACATTCCGAGTCTCAGCACTGGTCATGACCGTGATTGGTGCCGGATTGTTCGGTGTCTCATTCTTCCTCGCCTACTTCATGCAAGGCGTGTTGGGCTACACGCCGACGGCATCGGGTCTGCTGTTGAGCGCCCAAATCATATCGCTGGTCGTGATGGCGACGATCGCCGGACAGATGATTGCGAGGACCGGACGCTACAAGGCGATGGCGATCATCGCGACGTTCGTGATTGTGATCAGTGGCTGGCTGATGACGCAACTAGGCACCACCACGAGCGCCGTTGATGTCGTCTGGCGGCTGGTGCTGTTCGGTTCCGGCCTCGGCTTGCTCTACCCCTCGCTGATGGTTGCGGCGCAGAATGCCCTGCCGCAGAGCATGCTTGGCACAGTCTCGGGTGCGACCCAGTTCTTCGAGGAGATCGGGGCCATCATCGGGGTGACCCTGATCGGCGCGCTGGTCACGGGACGCCTGACGAGCGAGCTCGCCGCACGACTGCCGGCCGATCTTGCCGAGCGGGCGGATCCGACACAACTGTTGAGCGAAGAAGCGAGCGGCGAACTCTTCGCCGAACTGGGCGAGGATGGCTTCAATCAAGTCCTTGCGGCACTGCCCGAGGCGCTGTCCGTCGCGATCACCAGCAACTTCTGGATATCCGTCGGCGTCGGCGCCGTCGCCCTGGCCGCGGTCCTGACCCTGAAAGAACGACGACTGCGCACCGGCGAGTTGGATCTGCCCGAGGTCCCCGAGGGCGCGTTGGGCGACAGCAGCGAGCCGCCACCCCCAGAACCCGCGATGGCAACCGTCGGCAGGAATGGTGACAACGGAGCCGGTGCAGTCTCGGTGGCACGCCTGGAGACTGTCGCGCGTTCGCATCCGCAGCGTTCGCTCAATGGTCACAACGGTCAGAATGGTCGGAGTGGTCGGAACGGCCGCAACGGACACGGTTGAGCGCTGTACCAGTTACCTTCCAGTTGTCGAGCCATTTGTCCAGCCTGTTTGTCAGGCCTGTCTACCCGACTGATGCCTAACTACCGAACTGAGGATGATCCCCCATGACCCAGCGCACCAACGCATATCCCGACCTTGAGCGCGACCTCCGCTTCTACCCGCTCGGCGTCGACAACCCTCGCCATCTCAGCTCGGAGCAGATCCAGCAGTACAACGACAAGGGCTATGTCGTACCAATCGACATCTTCTCGCAGTCGGAAATCGAACAGATTCGCTCATACTTCGACGCACTCCTGCCGAAGGCGATGGAGGCCGGCTGGAACAACTACGAGGTCACCAACTGGCACAAGCATTGCCAGGGAGTCTGGGACATCGTGACCGACAGCCGGATCATCGATGTGATGGAAGACTTGCTGGGCGAGACGGTGATCCTGCGCCACAGCCACCTGTTCGCCAAGCTCCCCGGCGACGGCAAGCGTGTGAGCTGGCACCAGGACGCCTCCTACTGGCCGCTGACGCCGAGCATGGTCGTCTCGGCCTGGCTGGCCATTGACGACGTTGACCTCGGTAACGGCGCGATGCAAGTCATCCCCGGCTCGCACCACAACGCCCAGGTCGCCTTCCGCGACAGCACCGCCGACGAGCAGAACGTGCTCAACCAGACGGTCGAGAATCCCGAGGACTACGGCGATCCGCCCGTTGCGCTCGAACTCAAGGCGGGCCAGATCTCGCTGCACAGCGACTGGGTCCTGCACGGTTCGGAACCAAATGTGTCAAATCGCCGTCGCTGTGGACTGGCGATGCGATACCTCTCCAAGGATGTACGCGCTTACAACGGTTGGAACGATAACTCCATCGTCTGCCGAGGCTCCGAGCCGACCGGTCACTGGGCCAATCATCCCCGTCCCGACGGAGAGCTGATCCCAATCAAGGATGATCGCGAGGACGTCACGGCAGTCAGCATGTCGCTCCGGGACGGCGAGGATTAGGCCGGTCCGGCCGGGATTCCCAAGTGTGCGAGATTCGTCATTCCCGCGCTACGCCGCGGGAATCTCGCCGAGTGCAGCGGAGACGTCGCACCTGCAGAACCCCATTCAGGTCAGTCGCTCTAGCATCTCTTGACGTTCGTGCCGAGCGCCACGAGATACCCGCGACATAGCGCGGGTATGACGGAGGTATAGGTCGAGAGGCCACTAGGTCCGCCTCGGCTCGAGCTAAAGATCCACCGGCCTGGCCAACAGGGCCAGTTGCGAGACGTGACACGTTTCACACCAGAATGCCCAGTTCAGGACTCCCGGGTCTCCAAAGAACGGGCTGACTCGCTCCAGTTCGATCTGGTGCCCAGCATGTCCCCAAGTGCGCAACTCGAGATTGGCACATTCAACCAACTGCGCGATTCCCCCGACCGGACAGCGTGTCAACGGATCGGCTTGTTTCAACGCGGCTTCGACTTGCTCAGTTGTCAGCACCATACACTCCTCCAACTCTGAAGAGTATGGTTGTCGGCCTGCGTTGTCACAGAATGCTTACTCATTTCCCAAGAGTCCCAGTTGATGCTGTGGACGAACCCGGTGTTCGTCGCCACATGGATGGACATACCGATCCAACCGATATCTGGTAGAGGATCGTAACTGATTGATCCTTCAAAATATATTGAGTCGTTACCGTTATGGCCTGTTCCGGGCCGATGTGAGCCTGCCGCCCCTTCCGTCATTCCTGCGCAGGCAGGAATCACGAACCACCCAAACCCATCAACAACAACACCCGCCAGCCGTCCCACCCAAACTCCAGCCCCCTTCCCCTCTCCCCCCGTGTAGGTGAAATGCCGCGCCCCTTCCCCTCTCCCCCCCTTGCGGGGGGAGATGCCGCAGGCAGAGGGGGGGGGGCTCCCCCTCTCTCCCCAGTCCCGGCCCCCGAGCCGGGACCCGCTCCGTCCCCACCCTCATCCGACTCGCCGAGTTCGAAGACCGCGGCCCCGGCGTCATCCAACGACTCGAACAATGGCAGCGTCAATGCCAGCGCAAGTTCGGTCCCATCCGCTGGGCCGCCGACCGCTCGCAATCCGCCTGGATCGACCACCAGCGACGACAGGGCATCCACGTCGTCCCCGCCGCCGGCAACCCCGGCTCCGTGCTCTACGGCGTCAACCTCGTCCACGAACCACTCGCCGCCGACCCGCCCGCATCGTTCTACACCGAGAACCTCACCTGTTTCCCCAAGCGCATGCAAGAGTACGTCTGGCAAACCGGCGACGATCCCGATCCCAAACCCCGAAAAAAGAACGACGACCTCCTCGACGCCGACCGCTACATGCACGAACTCCTCCAACAAGTCCCCCGCCCCGCCTGGTCAACCGGGCGCCTCCAGATCGTCGCCAAACCCAGAGGCCGCGACACCCGCTGGAGGGAACCATGATCTCCAGCAACGACCTCGCCGCAGGTAGGCCAGCGTATACATCCACGTTCGCCCTGCAAGAGCCTGATGCGAAACCGTGGTACTACTCCGTCCTACCCGCGCTTGCCGCGGAGCCTGCGCCCGACTTGAACGGGGGTATGTCGCCGAGTCGAGCACACCGATCGTTTCGGAACGCAGCAATGACGGAAGCGGAGGGTTACTCTCAGTACGCCACAGATGAGTGTTGGAGGAGACCAAGATGGAACTGCTATTCACCAGCGGGCGTGTGTTGACAATGGATGGCCTCGACCGCATCGCGTCCGGTGTCGCTGTACGCGACGGCCGGATCATCGCCGTCGGCGATAGCGACGAAGTCCGCCGGACCGTCGGCCCGGACGCAACGCAGGTCGAACTCCAGGGACGCGCGCTGATCCCCGGCTTCTGCGACCCGCACAACCACTTCTCGATGACGACATTTGAGCCGGTCTCGGTCGATTGCCGCATCCCGCCGCTGTCGGGCAAGCCGGCGGTGCTCGACGCGCTTTCGGCTGCTGCTGCCGGTACGCCTGAAGGCCAGTGGATCTGGGGACTCGGCTACGGCGCCCGACACGAGCACGGCGGCTGGCTGACACGCTCCGAGCTGGACGATGTTGCCCCCAACAACCCTGTCTGCGTGATGGACTACTCCTACCACGCCTCCTACGCCAACTCGGCCGCGATGGCGATCGCCGGGATCAACTTCGAGACTCCCGACCCGCGCGGCGGTCAGATCTTGCGCGACGAGAGCGGCGAAGCGACTGGCATGCTCTACGAGCGCGCCTCGGACATGGTGCATCATGCCACGATGCGCGCGCACATCGACACGCTCGGCCCCGAAGTCGTGGCCGACCTGGTCGAGCAGAACGCCATGCGCCATCTCTCGCACGGCGTGACCAGCCTCGGAGACGCCGTTGTCATGCCCGAGAGCGCAGAGATGTACCGGATCGCGGACGAGCGCGGCAAACTGCCGATCGTGATTCACCAGATGCGCGGAGGCAACGGATTCTTCGGCGCGCCCGAGGCGGCGGCCAACGGCGCCTTCCTCCAGGACGACGTCTCCGACCGCCTGCGCGGCGGAATCGTCAAGCTGTTCATGGATCCGGTCTATCCCTCAAGCGCGATGCGCGTGTGCCACGCCGACGGCGAGTTCGAGGATGTCGGCGAGCCCTACTACGGACAGGATGAGGTTGACCAACTCGTGCTCAACGCCGCCTCGCACGGTCTGCAGACGGCGATTCACTGCCTGGGCAACCGCGCCATCGAGCAGGCGCTCAACACTTACGAACGCGTCCAGCGAGAGATTCCGCGCAGCGACGCGCGCTACCGGATCGAGCACTTCTTCTTTGCCGACCCAGGACAGATCGAACGCGCCGCCTCGTTGGGCGTGATCATCTCGCACCAGCCAGCTTTCCTCTACTCCGTCGGTCAGCAGTTCGTCGACTTCATCGCTGCCGCCGGTCTCACGATCCCACCGTTGCCCTACCGCTCATACCTCGACGCCGGAGTCACCGTCGCCTCGGGCTCCGACTTCCCCTGCGCCCCGGTCGAGCCTCTGCTGGGCCTGTACGCCCTGACTACTCGCAACTCGCGGGAAGGCGACGTCATCGCCGAGGAGGAGACGCTCTCCCCCCTCGAAGCCCTGCGTACGCAGACCATCAACTCCGCCGTCGCCATGTTCCGAGACGACGAAGTCGGCTCAATCGAAGTCGGCAAACGAGCCGACCTCGTCGTCCTCAGCCACGACCCCACCCTCGTCGACCCGGAGTACACGCGAGAGATCAGCGTCCAGCAAACCTACGTCGACGGCGCACTCAAGTACTCGGTGTGAACGAAGGACCGGGGTATGGTTCGACTGATCTTGTCTATCGCTCTCGCGGCGACGCTCCTCGGCAGTTTGGACACGCGAGTGCAGGCTTGTGAGTGCCCAGAAGAGAATTGGAGTGTTTCAGACGACTTCACGAAGTCCGCGCAGGTGTTTCGAGGAGTCGTCACGCGGAGCGAACCTGCCTCTCTTACCGGTGGATATGAGGTTGATTTCGATGTGTTGACCGTCTGGAAGGGCGCGCTGAGAGAAGAAGTCACGATATGGACACGCTCAGAACAATGCGGTTTCAGCTTTCAGAAAGATCTTGAGTACATCGTCTTCGTCTATGATGACGATGACGATTTTCTGAGCAGTTACGTGTCATACTGCAGCCGCACGACCGAAATCGACAGCTCGACCCCATATGGGTTTGATGGTGTCCAAGGCTATCCACCGAACAGCACTGAAGCACCGGACAGAGGAGACACCACCAACAACGAACTGTCGGAAGTAGATGACAATCCAACAGCACCTGCTGATCCTGAGATCACACGAACGTTCGCACCAACAACATGGCTGATTCCGATCGTTGCCTTGGCAGGAGCGGCGCTCATCGCGCTCTTGTTGTGGAAACTGCGGCCAGCCTCGGACTGAGCAATAGTACGTTTTTCCGCCCCACCACAGCGATCCGTCATTCCCGCGCTCGGTCGCGGGAATCTCGCCGCCCACAGCACGGATATCAAGCTGGAGTTAGGCACACTCGCCGTAACACCTGCCGTTCTGAGGACCCATTCGCGAGATCTCGGTGCAGCAGACGTATGTCGACGGGGTGCTGCTGTACTCGGTGTGAGCGTGGCGATCGCTGCTCAGGCGTGCCAAGTCTGTAAGAGACCGGTGCGTAACCTCCAATTCCGCTCTCCCCCCCTTGCGGGGGGAGATGTCACGGAGTGACAGAGGGGGGGTCGGGTGGCGACGACCAGATAGGGCCAACAGGCAGGGACCCCCCTCTGCCTTCGGCATCTCCCCCGCAAGAGGGGAGAAGGGGAGTTATGCATCAGTCTCTGTAAGGGGTCGCTTCGCATCGAGTTGTAGTCTCGTAGTGGAGGTTGACGCCCGCCGTTGAAGCGACGGGCGTCATGGCCGGCTATTGACCACGCCCGGCTATTTGACCACGCTTGGTGTTAGCTGCGGTCGTAGAGCAGCGTACGCAGGCGCTTCACTCGCAACCGCCTTCGGCTGCCTGCTCCGCTGTCGCCGCCGCCCATTTCACTCCTTCTGACGTGTTGATGACTACCGCTCCGGCATCCGGATCGTAACGGCACCACCACACCGGTTTGGACGCGGCAGCTTGCTCGGCTTCCTCAGCCTTCTGCCTGCGCTCTGCCCCAGCGGCCGCCGTAGCCGGATCAACTTGCGGAACCGACCTCGGAGTTGGCGACGTGAAGGATTCGTTTTCATCAGTCGCGCTAATCGTCTGCGGCTCGACAGTTGCGGGGTCGAGGGGTCGAAGTAGACGCACGCACTCTCCGCTGACTATGCCGACGTCGAAGTACGGGTAGTCCAAACCCTGATCGTGGTACCACTGCCTTTGCAGGTCGTTGTTCCCGTTCAGAGAACAGTCGGCGTCCACCCGCCAATCTTCGGTGATCGCTTTAAGGTCGCGACTGTAGTCAGTCCGACTGGTCTTGACCCTGTAGAGCATGCTCGGTATGTGCGCCTGATCGGGTTCGGGCACGGTGAACCCAGGGGTCGTAAGTCTGACGCTGACAGTGCGCCAATTGTCTGGCTGCGTGAACGTGCCTTGCCAAACGGGGAGCGTGGGACAGTCCGGCCTCGGCGAGCCGGACGTGACCTTCGTCCATGCCACTGTTGCCGTGACGGAGTTTGCATCCTCGTCGAGGATGACGACCTCGACATCGGTAGGCGCTACATCGGGCGCATCCGCCGGCAGACTGACGGTGATCGTTCCGCCATTCACGGTCATCTCGTGCGCCGTGTAGCTCTCACATTGTGCATCCGGCGTGGGTGTCTGGGCTAACATCCTCCCCATTCCCGCCGGAGCCACAATTGAGGCGGCGAACAGAATCAAAGCAACAACCATTGCTGCGACGAGTTTCATTTTACACTCATTTGTTGCGAGATCGAGCCGACGACCTTGCACCAAACCTTTCTGTCTCCTAAGATAGCAGCCCGTTCAGGCGATTGCAAACGCGCCGGATCTGGTCGCCGACCAGCAACCGAATCGAGTCGGGGCGAGTCTGGATGGAGCCAACTTCGTGAGTCGCCACCGCGAAACAGATGTAGGTCCCCGAATGGTCGAGCGCTCCAGGAATGCGGAGTCAACCGAGCGGATCCGCTCGGTGGTCGCGCGGCTCAGCGACGAGGACCTCAAGCGTTCTCTCGGAGGAGGCTGGACAGTGGGGTTTGCGCTCGTCCACCTGGCATTCTGGGATGCCCGACAAGTCGCTGCATTACAGCGCTTCAAAGACGTTGAGGCATTCCCGTCCGAGGACTACGCAACCAACGCAACCTTGACAGCAATCGCCTCAGCATTCGATCTCGCTGCAGCAGGTCAGGCGGCAGTCAGCGCAGCCCAAGAACTCGACACAATGGTGGAGTCGCTAACCGAAGAGCAGCTCACCGCGCTGCAAGACTCTGGCAAGTCATACGCAATCGACCGCGCCCCGCACCGTGATGAACACCTCCAGCAAATCGAAGAGGCGGTCGGCTGAATCCGAGGAATATGAACTTCAGCCGGAGACCCCTGCGGAACACTACGGTCCAACGGGAGAGCGATGTACGTGCGTCAGACCTGCACAAACAGCTCCGTCATACCCGCGCTTGTCGCGGGTATCTCGCTGAGTCGGGCACAGACGTCGGCGCCACTGAGGCGAGATTGCCGCGTCGGAGCGCGGCAATGACGAAATCGGAGCTTTGCAATGGCCTCCCCCGCGAAATCGAGTTGCGTGTTCAGTCTGAGAGCGCCGCCTCGATGTCGGTCAAATCAAACCGAGTCGCGTTCTGTCCTCGAGGCAACCCGTCATCGTCGTACAACCAGTGATCCATATCTCTTTGAGTCAGAGGCCGCTGAATCGCAGCTTCAACTTCATCGCTGGAGCATCCACGATCGAACATGCTGCGGACCGTCTCCTTGTTCGCTCGTTCTTGCTCGACTGCAAGGCGTACGGCGGAGTCGACTGCTTTCGCCATCGACTCCCCTCGCAACTCCGCCAGCTCTTCAGCAAGGCGACAGGTCTCATCACCGGTGATCTCGATGCTCTGGGTGTGTTTCGTGGTCATGTCGATCCCTCGGCTTCGTACCCCATCAGATTACCCGTCTCGCCGTCCATGTTGAGTTAGCCTCGCAGCAGCCGACTCAGGATGAGGAGACGCGATGTGACTACGGAACAGCCCACCGCAACGCCGCTGCTCAAAGGACTCAAAGTCGTCGAGATGGCCACCTGGCTGTTCGGTCCGATGAGCGCTTGCGTGCTGGGTGAACTTGGCGCCGACGTCATCAAGATCGAGCCCCACGAGGGCGATCCGATGCGCGGACTGGTCCACCGTGTGCGCGACAAGGTCGACTGGGTCTTCGAGATCGCCAACCGCAACAAGCGCAGCATCGCGCTCAACGTGCGCAGCCCCGAGGGCAACGAGGCACTGCGCGAGCTGCTGGCCGACGCCGATGTGTTCATCGTCAACCTCCGACGCGGCGCGCTCGAGCGCTTGGGTATCGACTACGCCTCGATCAAGGCCGACCATCCACGCCTGATCTACGCACACGCCACCGGCTACGGCACCGAGGGTCCAGACATCAACCGGCCGGCCTTCGACGAGTTGGCCTATTGGGCGCGCGGCGGGTTCATGGAAACGCTCGGACCACCGGGCAGCGAACCAGTACGGCTCGTCGGCGCGATGGGCGACCTGCCCAGCGCGATGAACATCTCGGCCGCAATCTTCGCCGCCCTGTACCAGCGCGAGTTGACCGGACAGGGACAGTTCGTGACCTGTTCGCTCTACGGCGGCGGCATCTGGGCCAACGGCTTCGCCATCCAGGGCGCGTTGGCGACCGGCGAGAATTTCCCCCGCACCGACCGCTACAGCGCCTTCAATCCGCTCTACAACTCCTACCAGGCCGCCGACGGCAAGTGGATGCAGCTCGCCATGATCCAGGAAGAGCGCTTCTGGGGTCCGTTCACCAAGGTGATCGAGCAGCCGATTCTGATTGAGGATGAGCGATTCGCAGAGGTCTCCAATCGTCGCCAGCACATCCGCGAAGCGGTCGAGACGATCGAACGGAGGATCGCCGAAGAACCCCGAGACCACTGGGCCGCCCTCTTCGACGCCAACGACTTCCCCTGGGCCCCCGCCGCCGACACAGTAGAAATCGCCGAGGACCCTCAGGCGGCGGCCAACGGCTACGTACGCACGATGGAGCACAAGGCGGTTGGAGAGTTCAAAATCCTCGGCGTACCGTTCCAACTCGAACAGGCCCCAACCGACAACTTCTGCAGCGCCCCCGAGTTGGGCGAACACACCGAACTGGTCCTCGAAGAACTGGGCTACAACTGGGACAAAATCGCCGAGATGAAACAAGCCGGCGTGATTCCCTGAGTGAGAATGGGGAAAGCCCTCACCCCAGCCCTCTCCCAGAGGGAGAGGGAGCAAAATGGAGCCGCGGCGTCTGATCCCCTCTCCCTCTGGGAGAGGGTTAGGGTGAGGGCCTCCCTTCCCGTTCGCCAACAAAGGAAGAAATCCACATGCCAGAGATCATCGACTTCCGAGTCACCCTGCCACCGCGTGAATACTCGGACCCGTCGGGCGACGGCGACGAGCGCTTCAGCGACAGCAGCTACCTGTCCAACTACAACCGGATCTATACCCGTGAGCGCGGCGGCGGCAGCGACGCGCAAGCAATGATCGCCGCGATCGGCGAGGCGGGCATCGACCGCGCCGTCCTCCAGGCCGAGTGGGGCGCCGGCGACTACCGTGCCATGAACGACGCCGTCCACCGGATCGTGGCCGGTCACCCCGACATGCTGACCGGCTACGTGACCGTCAATCCGGCCACGGGCGACAACATGGCCAAGGTCGTCGAGCAAGAGGTACGCGAGCGCGGCGCCAAAGGCGTCAACCTGCAGCCCTTCTCATACAAGATCCTCGCTCACGACAAGCGCTTCTATCCCCTCTATGCAAAATGCCAGGAGCTGGGCGTTCCCGTCACGATTCACTCGTCGATCAACTTCTCCAACGACCGCTCGATCGAGTTCGGCCGTCCGCTCTACCTCTGCGAGATCGCGTGCGACTTCCCCGATCTCACTATCGTCGCCAACCACGGAGGCTGGCCCTGGGTCAACGAGCTGGTCGCCATCGCCTGGAAGCACGCCAACGTCTACATCGAGATCGGCGCAGTCGCGCCCAAGTACATCGGTACGCCCGGCACCGGTTGGGAGACGCTGATGCAGTACGGCAACTCATCCCTGCTCAGTGATCGCGTCCTCTTCGCAACCGACAACATGATCCCCTACCAGCGTGCCGTGCAGGAACTCCAGGATCTGCCCCTCAAGGACCACATCAAAGAAGGCTGGCTGGGCGAAAATGCGGCGAGGTTGCTCAGTCAGGTAGAGGATCGCCTGGCAGTGGTCTGAGGCATGGGTAACGGCAAGTAGGCGGCTGGGCGGAGGCGAAGCGTGCAGATCGAGATCGGCGAGTGGCAGGTCAGAAGCTACCGCATCGATGATGCGCCGTCCCTGGCTCGCCACGCAAACAATCGCAACATCTCGCGGAACATGCGCGACACGTTTCCCTATCCGTACACCCTGAACGACGCCAACAGTTGGATCAGTCTCGTCATGCAGCAATCGCCGGAGGCGAACTTTGCCATCGCCTCGGCGGACGAGGTGATCGGCGGCATTGGCTTGACGTTTCGCGACGACATTCATCGCCGCTCAGCCGAGATTGGCTACTGGTTGGGCGAGCCATTCTGGGGACAGGGCATCGCCACAGCCGCACTGCGGGCAGTCACCGACTATGCCTTCGCCAACCACGACCTCGCACGGCTCGAAGCCTACGTCTTTGAGTGGAATCCAGCCTCAATGAGGGTGTTGGAGAAGGTCGGCTATGCTCTGGAAGGCAAACTGCGCCAGAGCATCACCAAAGACGGTCAGACAATCGACGGGTTCCTCTTCGCCAGGGTGCCCGACTAGGTTCTGACAGGGCTCGGCCAACAAATCTATCCTTGTGCCGCGAGGGGTGCATCAATGAGTCGATGCCGGCGTTGCAACACACGAATCCTGTCCCTAATCGCGCTGTTGGCTGTTGCGATGTTTGTGTTTGCGGCGTGTGGTGGCGAAGAAGACCACAGTTACGCGGAGGCTCAATCTGACGACACGGCGCCGGTCGCCGCAATCAAGGGCGAGCTGTCAGAGGCCGGTCTCGCCGGTGAGAAGCTGTTTATCGCCAATTGTTCAGCGTGTCACGGCAATGCCGCATCGGGGACCTCGCTCGGTCCGCCGCTGGTTCATCAGATCTACGAGCCGGGGCATCACTCCAATGCCAGTTTCGTCATTGCTGTCGCCAGGGGTGTCCGATCGCACCACTGGGACTTCGGCAACATGCCCGCCGTCGAGGGACTGACCATCGACGAGATTCACCAGGTCATCTGTTACGTCCGCGAACTGCAACTGGCCAACGACATCATCGACGAAGTTCCCACCTCCACACCCTGCTAATCCCGCCCCCTCCGATGCCCCGTCCCAACTCCCTCTCCCTCTGGGAGAGGGCCGGGGTGAGGGTCCCCCCCCAATGCAACCTAGAAACCATAACCAAATCCACAGTCACACCACCAGAACATATAATCTCATATCAGGAACAGAACAAAGGAACGATAACCCATGTCCCACCCAAACTTCCCTAACCCCGCCCGCCGGGCCCGGATCCTCGAGGCCCACCAGCTCAGGCAGCAGGGTCTAACCCTCCGTGAAATCGCTCGCATCATGGGCTGCGCACACTCCACTGTCGCCGGGTACCTCCGCGACTACGAGCTCTTCCGCGTCGACCTCATGCGCGAACTCGCCGCCGATCAGATCGTCACCCACGCTATCCAGCTCGCCCAGGTCGACTCCGAACATCACGATCGCCGGCTCTCCGCGATGCGCGAGTTCCGCCTGCTCCTGACTGCACTACCCGCCATCCGCAGTGACGAAGACGACCGCACCCGCGAACTCACCAGAGGCGACGTCATCGTCGACCGATACGGCAATCGCTACGCCTCTCTCAACCGCATGTTCCCTCCTACTCAGGAAGAACTGCGACAGACCCTCGAAAACCACCCAGCAAGCTGCCCGCCGGACGCCCAAGCCCCGACGCCATGCTCTACTGCCCGCCCCTCCCCGAGTCCACCCCCGACTCCACATTGGAGTCCACAGCGGAATCCATACCCGAATCAACAATTGAGTCCATGTCCGCGTCCCGGCCTGAGCCCGGCCCCGATCCCCTGCCGGAACCTGTCGGCGCGTTCCTGACTGCTGCCTCCGCTTCCCACAACACCGAAGTCCTCTTGCCCACCTTGCCTGAAGTGTCTCCCCACAGGACCAACGCAGCCGGCCCGTCCCGAACAAAATCGAACAAAACCGAACAGGAATCCGCCCCAATCCCCACCCAGGACGGCTCTTCCGCCGCGACCGACCAAAATTCTCCGCCCCCGTCCGTCCAACAGGCCATTGACGACATTGACCGGCAGCTCGAATCAGTCCTCAGCGACCGCGATTGGCTCAATGACTTCCCCTCGCACAACCCCGAACACCCCGAACGCCAACAAGCCCTCCAACTCGTAGCGAAAAGGCAAACCCTTCTCGCCCAGCTCGCCGCAACCCCGGAGAACCCTCCCGCCGCCTGACCACCAGCACCAACAATCACCCGCTCCCCGAGAGACTGATGCATATCCTCCGATTCCCCTCTCCCCCCTTGCGGAGACTGATGCATATCCTTCGAGTCCCCTCTCCCCCCTTGCGGGGGGAGATGTCATGGAGTGACAGAGGGGGGGCGGCAGGCGACGACCAGATAGGGCCAATAGGCAGGGACCCCCCTCTGCCGGAGCCTGCCCCTGCGTAGGCAGTGGGCATCTCCCCCGCAAAGGGGGGAGAAGGGGAAGTTATGCATCAATCTCCTCGATGGGGAGCTGCCGAAGAGCCTGCCCCGGCTTGAACGGGGCTGAGGGGGTGAGAAGCCAAATCACTGAAGACCGATGACATGCAACGGCCCCCGAGTCTGCCATTCGAACAGGACCTACCCGACGACCTCAGCCTCCCTCAGCCGAGCAATCGCCTCGGAAGTACACCCGATCTCCTGAAGCAGCGCATCCGTATCTTGGCCGAGCTCCGGACCCAGACACTTGACACGACCCTGCACGCCGTTCGCACGGATTGGCGATCCCACGGTGGTCAGCGCGCCGAAGCGCTCGTCCTCGTACCTGACGATGTACTCGTTTGCGGCGGCCTGCTCGTCGCTGGCGATCATCGGGTAGTCCTGAATCAGCGTGCTCGGCACCTCTTCGGTATCGAAGCGCGACGGCCATTCGGCGGCGGGACGGGTGGCGACGGCAGTGGCTACTTCACCACGCAACTCTTCCAGATTGGCGTTGCGGTCGGCGAGGGTGGCGAATCGGTCGTCGGTCACGAGGTCTTCGCGCTCGAGCGCCCGGCACATGGGTACCCAGCGGTCGGTGATGTAGCCGACGAACAGCCAGTCGCCGTCCGAGCCCTGCGCTTGCAGGGTGAACATGTTCGAGATCGGCATGTTCCTCGCCGACGGCACGACATTGCCATTGGCAATCGCGTTGATCGCCGGCGCCCGACCCCAGATCTGGCTGCCGTAGAGCGATGTCTGCACCAGTTGTCCCTCGCCTGTGCGCTCACGAGCGACCAGCGCGCTGGCAATTGCGAAGGCAAAGATCATCCCGCCGGTCTGGTCTGGATCGGGCGCGGCCACGTTCGCGTAAGGTCTGGCGCCGTTCGCGCCGCGAACGCCATTCGGCCACATCCCGCCGCCGGCGGCGCCGGCGACCGAGGCCCACGATGTCGCATTCGCCCGCGGTCCCTTCGGTCCAAAACCGCTGGCGCTGGCGTAGACCAACCGCGGATTGCGCTGCTTGAGGTCTTCCCAACCGAGGCCAAGACGGTCCATCACGCCCGGCTTGAAGTTCTCGGTGACCACGTCGACGCGCTTGATCAGCTCATAGACAAGGTCGCGACCCTCGGACGAACGCAGGTCGATCGCGATGCTGCGCTTGCCTCGGTGATGAGTGTGAAAGTACTGCGAGAATCCATCCTCGCGCTGGCCAACGTGTCGAGATGGGTCGCCAACCTTGAGCCGCTCCACCTTGATCACTTCTGCGCCGAGATCGGACATCAGCACCGTCGCCGATGGTCCCTGTTGAAACTGGGTGAAGTCGAGCACTCGGATACCGTCAAGCAGTGGTTTGGTCATGTGAGATTCCTCCGTTGGATGTTGCGAATGTACGTGCCGTGCGCCGCCGTCGCCAGGTTCGAAGCGTCCACGCATCCGCGCCGACTCCGCGTTGCACCCCGATCCGAGGCTAGGATAGTTCGATACAGCGACATTCGGTCGGAGAGAGTGGACAGATGAACGCACGCATCAGCCACGTTCAGCGACGTATCAGCAGCCCAACTACGTGGCGGCTGATCGCGATCCTGGCGCTGTTAGTTGGCACGGCGGCCGGGTCCAACCTCTCCGCGCAAACCCCAACGCTCACGAATTCGCTCACGGGACTGGTCAAGCTCGAGCTGGCTGGTACGGAAACAGGTACGCTCTCCCTCTCATCGGCGCCCACGATGGGAGTCAGCGTGACGCTGCTCTCGTCCGATACGGACGTGGTCAAGCTGAGCGCCACCGGGTCGGCGGACGACGCGATGGACCGGGTCACGTTGACGTTCACTTCCAGCTCCTATACGAGCATCCCCTACACGATTCACGCAGCGGGCGTCGGACGAGCCGACATCTACCAGATGATGGTGATGGACGGAACCACGCCGACATTCACGCGTCTCCAAGTGGTGGTGGGGACGCAGAGCAAAATCACCGGCGGCGTCATCATTCGCAGCACCGCCGACGATCCGTGGCATCCGCTGTATTGGGGCGGGCACACGCCCAGGACGTTTGATCACATCTTTGGCGAATCGAACCACTTCACCTATCAAGTATCACTCGACAGCGCCGTCGCCTGTCCCGCGACCGTAGAGATCCGCGCGACGCTGCGCGGCTTCAACACTCCCCAGCGACTGAAGCGGCTCGGCATCCTCGAGGGAACCGCTCCGCCCGCTACCATTCCGGACAGAGCGGACGTCAACCAGCTCGAACTCGATCTGACGTTTGACGACTGTGCGCTGTCCAAGTCTGTGACCATCTACGGCGAGCAGGATGAAGATACCTACGGCGTTATCTCCGATCTGACCCACACGCTGGTCCAGTCGGTCGACGGAAGCGAAACTCGTACCGTTGGCCCGGTTCTCGCGTTCTTCAACAACGACCTGGAGAAACTCAATATCAATTTTATCATACCGAAGTTCCCCGACGACGCCGAACTCCTCCATACCTCGCTCGATGGGATATACCACTTCTACAACGGCGTCATGCTCGGCCAAACCTTTTGGTACAACAGGCAGTACGCCATCAAATACAACGGGTGGTCGACTTCCGCCTGGTTCAATGCGTATAATCATACCATGGTGCTCGCGCCGCGATTGCCTACGAATGCTCCGGTTGGGGCGGAACCGGCATGGACAGAGTTCTGCGTCTACGTGCACGGGAGCGATATCCCATCGAAAACGAACGCCGGAATCACGCAAGTGAAACACCCGTACAACGTCGGTTGGGGGAGGGTCTCAAACCGCTTGTATCTGCCGGAGCTGACGCTGGTACCGGCGCGTCACGATCGCCAGTTCTGGTGGTTCAATCCTCATGGCCCGCCTCACAAGTACCGTCCGAACCCGGACCCGGATACGAACGGCCTGCAGCTGCCGATCGAGATCCAGCGCTACACCGGCGACGTCAACGGCGGCGCTCAGTGTCAATCATCCATGATGCCGACCCACAACAGATCGGGCGACTGGGTGACCGTATATTCCGGCGGACCACCGGCGCGCGACCAGGCGAGCATCAACCACTGGCGAGCCAATGTCAGGGATACGGTGCAGCCGTTCGTGATCGACGCAGACGACTACGGTAAGTTCATCAACATACGGATCCGAGGCGTCCACGGCGTCAACCCCGACGCAGGGTATGAGGTCCGCAGGCCCACCGGCGGCTGGACATGGCTCAAATTCCGCGCCTTGGAGATGCTCGGCGCGCGGATGCACGGCTCGCTCGGCATCCGCTTCGGCGTCCCCGGCGCTCCGGACCCAACGAAGCTATGTCGAGTGATACGTGATGAAAACGGGCAGTTGACCATAGAGCCCGGCTGCTATGGCTAGCCCGCCTCAGCAGGCCCCTCGCCCTGGAGCTGACCGATGCGCAACCTCAAATGGCGCCATCCACAGGCAACCGCCCTGAACAAGCCGGTCATGCCGCACAGCCCGCAAGCAGGCATCAACTCCATGGCCTCACTGCACGTCTACGCGACCGTGCAGAACGCGACCCGGCCGCACGAGTACTCCGAGGAGTTCTCCGGCCCAATCAACGACGTGGTTGATCTCTACGGAGAGTCAGTACTGCCCCGGAGCGGTTGCATAGAACTGAGTGACCGACCGGGCTATGGAATCGAGCTGAATGAGGCTGCCGTCGATCGATTGACGGTCCGCTAGGTCGTCTCGTACTCCCACGGGTTGATGATCTCGATGCCTACGCCCGCGAAGTCGCTCACGGCGGCGACCGGCAGGAAGCCGTTGCAGTCCGAGCTCCAATTCATGCAAAACGACCGCCGAGATCCACTGATCAGGATGCTCGAGGATGAACGCGGCCACGCGAGAATTGGGCTCATCGTTCGCGAGCTCTGAGACGACGTTAGTGTCCAGCAGATAGCCACTCACCGGTTGTCCGGCTCCGCCGCGTCAAAAGCGGCCCATTCCTCCTCCGTCCAGTCGGCATAGGGAATTGGACGGTTCGATCCTCGTTCGTGCGGGGTGTCGTCGTAAATCCCGCGCGGCATCATCTGAAGCAGGTACTGACCCATGGACATTTGGGGCGGCGGCTCGCCCTCGGGCGAGAGGTCCTTCGGCACTTGGGGCGGCGGCCCGCGCTCGAGCCAGACCTCCTCTGGCACCACGACGTAGCGCTTGCGCATGCCGATCCGTTGCGGGCCTTCGCTCTCGGCCAGGCGCAGAATCTCGGACAGCTTCGCCTTGGCTTCGGCGACGGTCCAAGCGGGGGTCTCTTCTGCTTCTCTGACGCTCACGCTGCCCCCGACTGGTGGACCGGTCGCCCTCAGTCTAGAGCTGATACTGATGCGTCGGGGCGGCCCATCTCGGTCGCCTGCGCCCACAAGACTGCGGAGCGCGGTTGTTAGTCCGCCAAGACGGGCTCCGCGGCGTCGCTCATCACGAAGCCTTCGTAGCTGTTGGCGGCGATTTCGTCGCAGCGCTCTCGGTAGGGACCGACACCGCCGGCGTAGGGCATGAAGACCCTCGGCTTGCCTGGGATGTTGGCGCCCAGGTACCACGAGTCGGCGAGCATGTACATCGTCTGGTCGGCGATGTCGCTGACGTGCTGAACCCAATCGACCTCGGCCTGTGGGTCGGCGTCGACCACGTCGATGGCGTGCTCGCGCAGGTACTCGATGAAGTCCGAGATCCACTCGACGTGCTGCTCGATCGAGACCGGCATGTTGCTCAGCACCGACGGGCTCTGCGGACCGGTGATCATGAACATGTTGGGGAAGTCGGCGGTGGCGAGCCCGAGGTAGGTCGTCGGACCCTCACTCCACTTCTCCTTGAGTTGGCGTCCGTCGCGGCCGGCGATGTCGATATTGAAGAAGGTCCCGGTCATCGCGTCGTAGCCGGTGGCGAAGACGATGGTGTCGACCTCATACTCCTGGCCGTCCGCTGTGCGCAGTCCGGTTGGCGTGATCTCCTCAATGGGGAAGTGACGGATGTCGACCAAATCGACGTTGTCACGGTTGTAGGTGTCGAAGTAGTTGGTGTCGATCAGCGCCCGCTTGGAGGAGAAGGGGTGGTCGCGTGGCAGCAGCCTCTCGGCCGTCTCAGGGTCGTTGACGATTTCGCGGATCTTCTGGCGGATGAATTCGGAGGCTGTGTCATTGGCGCGGCGGTCGGTAGCGATATCGCTGTAGGAGCCGAGCATGAAGTGGAAGCCGCCCTTCTCCCAGAGGCGCTCGTAGGTCTCCTGGCGTTCCTCGTCGCTGACCTCAAGGGCGGATGTCTCAGAAGCGTCGTAGGGGAAGCCCGCGGCGGTGTGTTTGGCTTCGTCCAGGATTTGTCGGTAGTTGGCCTTGACCTCCTTGAGGAAGGCCTGATCGACCGTGCCGTGTTGGGCCGGAATCGTGTACTGCGGAGTGCGCTGGAAGACCGTCAGATGTTCGGATTCGCGCGCGATCACCGGAATCGATTGGATGCCGCTGGATCCTGTGCCGATCACGGCGACTCGCTTGCCTTCGAACTCAACGCCCTCGTGCGGCCAGGCGCCGGTGTGGTGCCACTCGCCCTCAAACGAATCGAGTCCGGGAATCTGGGGAATCTGACCAGTGGAGATGCAGCCGATTGCAGTGACGACGTACTGGGCGGTGACGTGGTCGCCCTGGTCGGTCTCAACTTCCCAGAGGCCGGTGTCGTCGTTGAAATGAGCCGCGGTGACGCTGGTGTTGAACTGAATGCCACTGCGCAGGTCGAAGCGGTCGGCAACGTGGTTGAGGTAGCTGAGGATCTCGGGCTGCTCCGGGTACTTGCCACTCCAATTCCACTCCTGCAGCAGGTCATCGTCGAAAGAGAAACAGTAGACGTAGCTCTCCGAGTCGCAGCGCGCCCCCGGGTAGCGATTCCAGAACCAGGTGCCGCCGACGCCGCTACCGCGTTCGTACACCTGGACGTTCATGCCCTGGTCGTCGCGCAACCTCTTGAGCATGTACATCCCGGCGAAGCCGGCTCCAATGACGACGGCGTCGTAGTGAGTGGTGGTGGTGTCCGACATGTTCGTTCTTCTCTCTGTCCCGCCTGGCACAACCTGACGGGCTCCACTGGCAATGGGAGCGACTCGGATACCGCGAGTCTACCGGTTGGCGTGCGCGTACCGCACGACAAGCGCACGAATGGCTCTGACGACTTGTTGCATACCGCGTTCGCTGCCGGGCAGCATCAATAGTGCGAAGAAGGCGTGCATCTGGCCCTTGTGTCGCTGCAGGTTGACCTCGACGCCAGCATCCTCGAGCCGTTGGGCGTATTCCTCGCCTTCGTCGCGCAACGGGTCATGTTCCGCGGTGAGCACCACGGCAGGTGGCAAACCGGAGAGATCCTCCGTGTAGAACGGTGAGGCATCCGGCTCGGTGCGCCGGGCGGGGTCCGGGATGTAGTGGTCGAAGAACCAGATCATCGAGTCCCGGGTCAGCAGGAGCTGATTCTCGGGGTCCAGGTACGAGGGACGGTCAAAGTTTGCGTCCGTGACCGGATAGATCAGGACCTGCATGGCGATCTCGGGACCATTGCGGTCACGGGCTCGGACGGCCATCACTGCCGACAGGTTCCCACCGGCGCTATCGCCGGCAACGATTAGGGGAACCTCACCGCCGGCGATCTGATCCATGTGCGCCGCGACCCACTCCAGAGCCGCGTAGGAATCGTCAACCGCGACCGGGTAGCGGTACTCGGGCGCGAGTCGATAGTCGACCAACACCACCGCACACGAGGTCCGTTCGGCCAGCTTGCGGCCCAGCGTGTCTGATTCATCGATGGATCCCACGACCCAGCCACCGCCGTGGTAGTAGACGATCACGCCGGCTGGCGGTTCAATCGGTACCAGGACTCGTATCCGGAAGGATCCGTCTACTTGCTCGATCGTGTGTTCTTCCACTCGCGCCATAGTCGGCGCTGGACCACTGAGGGCAGCAAGTCCGGCGCGATAGGTCCGCGCATCTTCAGGCGTGCGCTCGTGCATCGCCGGGGCGTCGGGATCGGATCCCTTGACCATTTCTTCGTAGAAGGCTTGCGTCTGGACATCGAGTGCCATGCACTACTCCTGTGGTCCTGAACAATCAGGTTCGAATCCGGTTCGTCTCGGCGAGGGTAACTCAGGAATCGCTTTCATCGCCGCTGCCCTGCGTTCCTTCTCAATTCAACGCGGACTTCATCCCCTGTTGCTCCCTCTTGGATCACGAAGAGCAGGAAGTCAGCCCATCAAGTCTCGTCTGCCCGCGTCTATGGCCTGCGAGTCGGCTCACTCGACTCGGTGAGCAGGGAAGCGCGAACGTGGCGAGGAATCCTGGGTAGCAACAGGAAGCCGATGAAGCCCATCGGACATGCGATGGCGAAGGCGGCCAGGATGCCAATCTTGCTGTGTCGCAAGAGTTCTTCGTCGGCGTAGGCAAGGTCGGCGACGAACAGTGCAATGGTGAAGCCAATCCCAGCCACCAGCCCGATTGCCCAGATACCCTGCCAGGTCACCCCGGCTGGAAGCTGAGCTCCGAGCTTGACCGCGATCCAAGTCGCCCCCAGGAGACCGAACGGCTTGCCCACCACCAGCCCGACGATCACGCCCCAGGTCACGCTGCTACTGAACGCCTCACTCACGCCCTGCGGGTCGAACTGCACGCCCGCGTTGGCGAGTGCGAACGCAGGAATCACCAGAAACGCGACCCATGGATGGAGCTGATGCTCAAGCCGATCCACGTGAGGTACTGCCTGATTGCTCAGGTCGCTCAGTCCGAGGAGCGCATCGACCACTTGGTCGTGGCCCAGCGGGCTCTCGGGAGACTGTCCGCCGGCACTGAACCGATCAAGCAGGCGCCGAGCTGTGCGCACAAACCCGTCCAGCGACATCGGTGGACGCCACGGCGTCAGGAAGCCCAGCACCGCGCCGAGCGTCGTGGGGTGAATGCCCGATTCGAGGATTGTCCCCCAGGCGACCAGACCGACCGTTGCAAACACGATCATGCTCCGCACTCCAAGCCGGTAGAGCACCAGCATGAGCGCGACCAGCGCACAGGTCATGAACACCTGTAAGACTTGGATCTCGCTCGAGTAAAACACCGCGACGACGAAGACGGTGCCGATGTCATCGACGATGACGAAGGTGAGCAGCATTGCCCGCAGTCCGATGGGAACACGTGAGGCGAACAGCGTCGCGATGCCGAGGGCAAATGCGACATCGGTCGCCATCGGGATGGCCCAGCCGTCACGAGCTTCGGCACCCTGGGCGATCAACAGGAAGATGGCCAGCGGCAACAACATCCCGCCGATTGCGCCGGCGATCGGCGCGGCCATCACGCGGGGGTTCGAGAGTTCGCCGATCGTGATTTCTCGTTTGATCTCCAAGCCGAGCACAAAGAAGAACAGCACCATCGCCACTTCGTTGATCCAGAAGTGAAGCGTGCCCTCAACAGCCCAGACAGCAAGGTCGATGCTGATGTTGGCATTCAGCAGGCGCTCATACTCGTGGTTCCAGGGAGAGTTCGCCCAGATCAACGCAACTGCGGCGGCAATGATCAGCAGGACCGCGCTGGCGCTCTCGGTCTGGATGAACTCTTGGACCGGCCGCACAACCATGAACACCCGAGCCCGACCAAGGGTCCGGCGAGGATCGAGGTGATGCAGAGTCCTGCTGAACATGGATCTACCGTAGACGCCGGGATATCTGCTGAGAATCGGTTAGGAGGCGGTGCGGTGGTTGCAGGGAGCGCGTCTTGTATGCCGGGCAAGCTTGCGGATGCTTACGACTGTAAGAGACGGCGCATGAGGAGGCTTCGCAAATCTCGCCTGCCATCCGCGATGACGTGTACCACGACTGTCTCTTCGGTCACTTGATAAATGATCCGAAATGGCCTCGCATTCATACTCCTGTAATCGGAAGCGTTTGTCGGGACGAAATCCGTTAGAGGAGCTCCACGCGCGGGGAATTCTGACAGACTCTCCACGATTTGGACGATCTGCTCGAGCACGTGAATGGCTCTCGCTGGAGACTCATTCTGGCTAATGTAATCGCCGATCCCCCGAAGGTCGGCCCTGGCATGCTCAGTCAACTGAACGTCGAACGGCATCAGTCGATTTGCCAGCGCTGCCTCATCTCCTCAAACACTTCTTTGGCCGGTCTGGTTTTGCCCTCCCGAACCTGCTGCTCTCCGAGGGCGAGGATCTTCAGCAGCGCGAGCGTCTCCTGTTGTTCCTCGTAGCTCTTGTAGTCCACCAGGACCGCCTTCGCTTCGCCGTTTTGAGTGATGATGTACGGCTCGGGCTGTTCCGCGATGGTACGGACGATCTCGGCTGCGTTGGCCTTGAAGTAACTGATCGGTTTGATTTGAGTCATGGCAAGTCTCCTTGGCTGACCGAATATAGTCTGAGTGTAGTCCGTCGTCAAACGCGCCTCACGGCCGTCTAGGCGTGGAGGGCCTCACCACGATGGAGGCGAGCGGCCGTCTCGTAGGTCTGACCCATCGACCGCACCGTCGGGGCGTGAGCGGTGAGGAAACGGCTTGCCCCGATCAGTACATCGTCCGCCTCGGGACGGCCGTCGAAACGGTCGACCAGGCGCAACGCGGCTTCGTAAATCTGGAATGAGTGGAACCCGGCGTCCTCGCGCAACACCGCTGTTCCGAGGGCGCGGGTAACCTCACGTTGCTGACCAGCGGCTAGCAGGTCGGCGACGGTCTGGCCGGTTTCGTCGACCTGCTGCTGACGGTCGAAGTGACCGAGCAGATCGTCGGTCGAGTTCGAGCCGCCATTCGGCTCGGGGCGCGGCTGGCGCGGCATGTTGAGGAAGCGTTCCAGATAGACCGAGGCCGCGCCGTCGAGAATGCCGCGAGCCAGTTCCCGTGACGGAGCCCGCTGCATCGCCCGGTCGACGGCGTTCGTGTATGTGAACGTGTGGTGAACGGTGTTCCAGTCGCCAAACTCATTGGAGATATGGAAGTGCAGTGGACGCCGAGCCGCCGCGTAGGCGACGGTCGAGCTGAGTTCGGTGAGTGGCGCGCCAGCGCGAGCGGCGTCAACGATTCGGCGCAGCGA
This sequence comes from Dehalococcoidia bacterium, assembly GCA_965232875.1. Classification (GTDB taxonomy): domain Bacteria; phylum Chloroflexota; class Dehalococcoidia; order Bin125; family Bin125; genus Bin125. The sequence goes on from OZ247431.1 coordinate 2,602,498, forward strand.
GCGATCCGGAGGATCATCGAGGATCGATTCGGCGACTGGTCGATGTTCATCCCACGATTCGTTGCGCTCACCGCCGACCGCCAGCGCTTCATCGAGGGCCTCGCCGGCCTCGTCGAGCAGTTTCGGCAGATCGACTGGATGCTGCCAGGCGGATGTCTCCTCCATCCGTTGGGCTCCGGTGATGGTTGGAATGACCGAACTGAGGATGTCAGGCGCGTCGTCCCAGCCGATGGCGTCGAGCAACTCGCAGGCTTTGTTGGCAAAATCGAGCGTGTGGCCGATGTCCATGAAGGTGTGGTCGGTAGATGCCGCAAAGACCAGGTCGGCAAGTTGTTGCTCGTCGAGACCGGCGGCGGCGGCGGTGCGCAGACAACGCTCCGCTGCGTCGCGCGAGCGGACTTCAGAGAAGCGTCGGAACCAGGCGCGAAACTGTTCGGGCCGATCCTCGTCGGTGTCGAGCGCGGCAATGTCGAAGTCAGGCGGTTCGCCCTGCACGCTACGCGCGACATGCACGACTCCCTGGTAGAGCGCGCGAGGCCGATCGGCGGCATCGAGGTGCGGCAACACGTTCGCCATCGCAGTCAGAATCGACAGCCCGCTGGACCATCCGGCGGCGCGATTCTTGACGCCAAAGCGGGCTGTCTCAGCCAGGATCAGGTCTTCGCGTCCTGCCTCGCACAGACCGATCACCGACTTGGCGATCACCAGCCGCAAGTTCTGCTCAAGCCCCTCCGACAACTTGCGCGTGCAATGGGCGACCGCTTCCTCCTCCTGTGGCTCGGGGTCGAGCCAGACTTCGCCGTCGCGAACCTCCGCGCGGAATGCGGCCACGTCATCGGCAAACAGGTCAAAGGCGCATCCGCCTGAGAGGTCGAACTTGGCATGGTGCCAGTGACAGGTCAGGATGCCATCGGCGACGGTTCCCTGGCTCAGCGGAAAGCCCATATGCGGACAGCGGTTATCAACCGCAAAGACCTGATCGCGGTACCAGAACACGGCAGCCGTGCGCTGTCCCGTGGAGACGACGCGCACGCCGTCGTGCTGCAAATCCTCAAGTGAGCAAACGTGAACTGTGGCATTCATGGCGAACCTCCCGACCTCAGTCTCAAGGCTATCGAGGTGAGATCGGGGACGACTCAGCCGCCCATTGGCGCTTTGCTCAGATCGGGAAAGTAGGTGTCGTAGAAGCCGCGATCTCAGGTCAGAAAGGCATCGGCCGTTGCCAGTGCGTGAGCGCCAATCAGGAAGTCAGCCAGAATCCGCGTCCGAGGACCGCCGGCCTGTCGGTATCGCATCCAACGCAGTCCCGCTTCCCAGGCGATGTCGGAGTCGATAGGAGAGAGCTGAACACGCAGTTCCCGCAACGCGCGGTCGAGGTCGCCGCGCAGCCGAAATCGCGGAACGAGTTCGGCGTACACAATGTGCGACGCAATCAGGTCACCTCGATGAGAGGCATCTTCAATTGCGCGTCTGGCTAATGGTCCGAAGTGATCGCTGGGGAGAAAGATGTCCAGCAGGACATTTGTGTCCAGAGCGGTGATCATCTACCCCGAATCTCCGCAATGTAATCATCGACGCTGTCGAACTTGAGGCCTGATGCAATTCCGGGACGGTCCAGAATCCCATACACCTTGTCAATTGGGTGCTGGCCGTCGTCGCACTTGCGGATGAGCAAGCCCTCGTCTGTTGGCGTGATTTCGATTTCCACGTTGTGATCCAGGCCGAACTGCTCTCGCAGGCGTTTCGGAATGGTGATCTGGCCCCGTTCGCTCACTCGCATTGCATGCCCCGTGTGATTCGTGCTCTGTCCTGATGATACGAAGGTTGAGCCCTCCTGGTGACTAGGTATCTGTCGCTGATACTCGGCGAGGCCGCTGCTTCGGGCCCGCCAACGCAGGTCCCGTGACTGGGAACACAAGACAGAGTCGAGTGGACGCTATCGACGGTCTGCTTCGGACCACTCATTGAACATCGATGTGCGGCCGCCGTCGACGACGAGGTCGTGTGAGTTGACGAAGCGGCCCGCGTCGCTGGCCAGATAGAGCGCTGCCTCGGCGATGTCCTCAGATAGGCCCGCTCGCGGTATTGGCGTTGCCTTGGACAGATTGGTCGTGAGCTTGGCCATCTTGCGGGCGTTTTCTTCGTCGGAGAGTGTGTTGGCTCGGGCCGAGCCGCCGTAGAAGATCGGTGTGGCGATCGCGCCGGGAGAGATCACATTGACACGGATGCCATGCGGTCCCAATTCGACCCCAGCGAGCTTCGAGTAGTGCGTCAGCGCAGCCTTGAGCGCCGAGTAGAGCGGATCGCCCTGTCGATAGCGAATCGCGGCGATGCTCGAGTTGTTGATGATTGCGCCGCCACCCGCCGCCTTCATCGGCTCGATGGCATAGCGAATGCCCAGCATCACGCTGCTCAGTAGGAGATGAACGCCGTAATCTATGTCCTCGCTGGAGATGGTCTCGAACGCGCCGCGAGTTGGTCCGCCGGCGTTGTTGAAGAGGATGTTTAGTTGTCCGAACCGCTCAACCGCGAGGTCGATCGACGCTTTGATGTTGGCCTCGCGCATGACGTCGGCCTCGTGATACACCGCGTTCGGCCCGAGCTGCTCGGCCAGCGCCGAGCCCTTCTCGCGGGAACGTCCGGTCAGTACGACCTTCGCTCCTTCAGCGACAAACAGTTCCGCGGTGGCCGCACCGATTCCGCTGGTGCCACCCGTGATGACGGCGACTTTGCCCTGCAATCGATGACTCATATCGCCCAGCATAGCGATGGTTCTGGCCGACCTGGGCTTCGTCGCCCTGAGCCATAGCGCTCGTCTCGGTCCCGGAAGATCACTGTCCGCCTATGTTGCACGCGAGTCGACAACACTTGAGACGGCTCGGTGCATCGCGGAAGGAATACCAACATGGTGAACGGACGTCTTCAAGGGAAATCTTGCGTCGTAACTGGCGCGGCACGAGGAATCGGCAAGGCGATTGCCGTTCGGCTGGCCTCCGAGGGTGCACGAGTTGCAGTCGTTGATCTGGACATTGACGGCGCCCAACACGTCGCCGAGGAGATCAACACGTCGGGCGGCGAGGCGCTGGCCCTGCAATGCGACGTGTCGGATCGGGCAGGAGTGCAGGCGACAATCCGAGTGGTAGTTGAAGCGCACGGCTCATTGGATGTGATCTTCAACAACGCTGGACTCGCTGAGATTCGTCCCTTCATGGAGGTGCAAGAGGCCCATTGGGATCGCCTGATGAAGGTCAATGGCCTGGGCGTGCTGATCTGTATGCAGGAAGCCGGAAGACAGATGATCGCGCAGGGTCGAGGCGGCAAGATTATTAACACGGCGTCGATTGCTGGTCGGGAAGGCTATGACATCCAGCCCCATTACTCCGCCACCAAGTTCTCGGTGGTTGCGCTCACGCAGGCAGGCGCGCGGGCCTTTGCCCAACATGGGGTCACTGTCAACGCGATCTGTCCGGGCATCGTCAGAACCGACCTGTGGGATGGCCTGGATGAAGGCTTCATCGAGTTCGGAATCGCAGATCGTCCAGGTCAGGGGATGGAACAATTCGCCGAGCGGATCCTGCTAGACCGGACCGCGGTCCCCGAGGACATTGCCGGCCCAGCCGCATTCCTCGCGTCGGGCGACTCCGACTACATCACCGGACAATCGATCGTGGTCGACGGCGGAATGGTGCTCACATAGGCAGGCTCTGGTCGCTAGCCTCGTGTGGTGCCGGCTGCAGTGTCTTGGAGAGCGGGAAGGGGCGAAATGGCGAACCGGAATGAGATCGACAGGGGAAATGTCCTGGCGCCGGCCAGAGGCGCGTATCTCGTCGGCAGTGTGCCGCTGGCCGACAGCGAGGCCGTCTTTCGCGAGGTCTCGGCGAAGCTCGGGGCTCACCTGCGGCGGATGCCCGACGGTGAAACCGGAATCAGGAGGGACTGGATCCAGTGGCAGTTTCCTTTGCTCTTGGAACTCCCTGAGTTCGAGGCCGCCGACGAGCCTGCTGGACCGTATGGTCCCCGACTACAACTTCGAGCTGGTGTATCCCCTGCGGACATTGTCTTTCCCGAGCTCGGCTATCGCGCAGCCGCGCTTGAGTCCTACTCAGTGTTCACTCGACTGAAGGACGAGGGAGTGATCGCCGATCATGTTCGTTTCCAGGTCTGTTTGCCGACGCCCTTGGCCGTCGTGTTTGTCCGCTTTATCCCCGCAGATCAGGAGGTGGTCGAACAGGCCTATGAGCGCAAGATGCTGGAGGAGCTAGATCGCGTGCTCGACGCGATCCCCGCTGACCAGTTGGCGATCCAGTGGGACACTGCGGTCGAGTTCGCGGTGCTGGAACGGGTCGTGCCCTCGTTCCTCGCGAACCCTGAGGACGGCATCGAGGAGCGATTGATCCGGCTGGGCAACCATGTGCCACCCGGCGTGGAGATGGGATTTCACCTCTGCTACGGCGATGCAAACCACCGGCACTTCGTGGAGCCGGCCGACAGCTCGAAGCTCGTCTCCGTCGCCAACGGCGTCTGCGCAGGTGTTGAGAGGTCCATCGACTGGTTACACATGCCCGTCCCGCGTGAACGCAACGACGAGGCCTACTTTGCTCCTCTGGGCGGCTTGCGATTGCAGGCAAAGACAGAGTGTTACCTCGGATTGGTCCACATGACCGATGGTGTGGCAGGTACGCAATCACGCATCACCGCAGCGCGATCGGTGCTCACGGACTTCGGTGTGGCCACCGAGTGTGGCTTGGGCCGTCGCCCGGCGGAGACGATTCCTGAGCTGCTGGAGATTCACGCCAACGTGTCGGACCCACTCTGACTTGACCGCGTTGCCCAATGGGCTGTCTGAGGGGCGCACTGTGACAGAATCAAGGTCTCGCCTGACCCGAGCCATCGAGCCGATGCCGCGCGCGGTTGAGCGCGCTCTGGTCGAGAGTGGACAGATGCGGGCGTACCGATCGCGTCCCGCCTATCAGCAGAACGACTATCTGGGCTGGATCAACCGCGCCCGGCGTCCGCAAACGAAGGAGCGTCGTCTCCAGCAGATGCTGTCCGAGCTTGAGCGCGGAGATGTCTACATGAAGATGGACTGGCGGCCAGGCCGAGTTTCGCGAGACGAGTGAGCAAGTCGCCGAGACGCAGACGGTCCGGCCAAATCGCTACATTTAGAGAAAGTGAAGTCTGTTCCGTGCTTGGGGAAACGCCATGCCACTACAGCTCGACCACACCATCGTGCCTGCCTACGACAAGGAGCGTTCGGCGGAGTTCATCGCTCGAATCTTCGGCCTGAGCTATGAAGGAACCTGGGGGCACTTCGCGCCGGTCAAGATCAACGACACGTTGACGTTGGACTTCGACAACTCGGACAATCCCAGCTCGAATCACTACGCATTCCTCGCCACCGACGAGGAGTTCGACGCGGTGCTCGCACGGGTCAAAGAAGAGGGTCTGGCATTCGGCAGCGGCCCTGGCTCACGCACCGATGGCAAGATTAACCATCGTCACCAGGGACGCGGGTTCTACTTCGACTGCGAAAACGGCCACGTGTGGGAAGTCATCACCCACGCTTACCTCACCGATTGACCGCAACAGCTCCCTCTGCGTGTGGGGGCTCTAAGGAGATCGCTCTGGAAGGCTGTGTTCCTCGTAGCCGCGATCCCGCTCCCGCTTGAATGCCGCCCAGCCCTGCTCCTCGCGAATTCGCTGCCGACCTGTTCCGACCGTATCCTCGGCTTCCAGGAACTCGGTGAGCGCTTCGTTGTCCCGATAGCGGACCGCGTCGATCAGCCCCATCTGCTCGTACACCAGGTTGACCAGGCGCTTGTTGGTTCGGACCACAGCAGGTGGCAACGACGTGAGTTTGCGGGCCATCTCGGTGGCGGCCTCGTCGAGCTGGTCGTCGGGCACCACTCGATTGACGAGACCCATGCGTAACGCGTCGTCTGGCAGGATCACTTCACCGAGCAATAGGATTTCCTTGGCCTGCTTCTGACCAGTGAGGAATGGCGTGATCAACACAGGCACGCCGAAACCATGGCGGATCTGAATCTCTCCGAACCGCGCGCTTTCAGCGGCGATCGTGAAGTCGCAGACGCCCGCCAACTCGCAACCCTGTCCGACAGCGTGTCCGCGCACGGCAGCGATCACCGGCTTGGCAAACGACCAGATGCGCATCTGCACGTCGAGCGAGTCAGGCGCCGGGTCGTCGTCGGGATAGAGCGAGGACCACAGGTCGCCGCCAGCCGAGAAGGCGCGCCCGGCGCCAGTCAGGATGACGGTGCGCACGTCATCGTCGGCTTCGGCCTGATCGAGGGCCGCGTCGAGCAGACGGGTGACGTTGCGATTAATCGCATTGAGCACAATCGGCCGATTGAGCGTGATCCGAGCCACGCCGTCGGAAGCTTCGTAGAGCACATCATCCGGCGAGGGCGGAGGAATCGCAATGCCGTCCGGCGTCTTTTTCCAGGTACTCGTATCAGGCTCAGTAGTCATCGCGGCGCCTCCTTCGTCGGGACAGAACGGTATCACGCACCTCTCCTAGACTCCGAATGCGGATACAGCGCGCAGCAGAATGCTCTGAAGAACAGGCTGGGATTGACATGCCTTCCAACACACCCACCATCGATTGCCAGGTCCACGCCTATGAGCGCAATACTCCCGAGAAGCCCTGGACCTCCTTCCTGACCGGTCCTGACGAGGTCACCGGCGACGACATGGTCGCGGCGATGGACGCCAACGGCGTCGACGGCGCTGTTCTGATCTCGCCCTTCACCATCTATGGCTATGACCCGGCCTACGTGCTCTCGGTCTACGACAAACACCCAGACCGCTTCGGGCTGGTGCGGCCGTTCGACCCTCGCTCGGACAATCTCGCCCAACAGGTGGAAAAGTGGGCTGCCACGCCGGGCGTGGTCGGCGCGCGGGTTGTGCTGAGCTTCGAGGATGTTTCCGCCGATGATCCAGGGATCAGCGCGATTCTCGACGCCGGCGGCCGTGCAGGCATTCCAGTCAATGTGCTTTGCTCCAGGAAACTGTCGATCTTCCGCGAGATTGCGCGTCAGCATCCGAACACCCAGCTGGTGATTGATCATGTCGGTCTGCCACAGCCGTTCGATCCTCCCCCGCCGGATGAGCCCTGGGCCGATCTTGACGACGTGGCAGCGCTGGCCGAGTTCGACCATGTGGCGATCAAGATCTCGGGCGCCTGCACCCTCTCGCATGAGCCGTTCCCTTACGCGGACATCTGGGAGCCGCTCGGCAAGCTATTCGAGGCCTATGGTTTCGAGCGCTGCATGTGGGGCACCGACTGGACTCGCGCGGTCAACCTGCTCACCTTCGAACAGGGCGTCGAGGCGTTCCGAGCGACCGACAGCCTCTCGGACGATGAACGCTCCGCGCTGATGGGCGGCACGCTGCAGCAGATCTACGGCTGGACTCCGGGCAGTGCGGGCGCGTCCGGCTAAGCGTTGTTGACACTGGCCTGCAGTTCGTTACCCCTTGTCAAGCTCCGGCCATCGGGACCTGAGCCACGATTGTTCGACTGGATTAGGTCAAGAAGTTCTCACGGCGTCAAGGAAGCAAACGAGGAGAAGGCGGAGACAGATGGCGACACTATCGGAAGTCATGGCCGAACTTGAAGCGGCTGGCACCGCCCAGAACCGCAAGGTGTACCCGCGACATGGCGCTGCCGAGCCGATGTTTGGCGTCAGCTACAAGGAGCTCGGCCGGATCGGTAAGCCGCTGCGCGGCGAGCACACGCTTGCGATCGAGCTATGGAAGACCGGCAATCACGACGCACGAGTCCTGGCGTTGCGAATCGCTGATCCTGAGGCGATGACTACCGAATTGGCGCACTCCTGGCTCACCGATGTCGACAACTACATCCTGGCCGAGGAGCTGGGACGGTTGGTCTCGCGATCACCCATCGCCCACGCGCTCAGCGACGAGCTGAGGAATGTGTCGGATGAATGGCCCGCCTCGCTGGGCTGGTTCATTGTCGCCTGCACTGCGGAGCAGCCGGAAGTCTGGTCCGTCGACGACTTGCGGGAACTGGTGGAGCAGATTCGCGAGGAGATCGGGAACCGACCGAATCGTGTCCGACATGAGATGAACGGGGCCTTGATTTCAATCGGCCTGCGCGACGGCAATGTTCGACGCGCTGTGCTTGCCGCCGCCCGGCATATCGGTCCCGTAGCAGTAGACCATGGCGAGACCGGCTGCAAAACACCAGAGATCATCCCCTACATCGAGCGCACCCTGGCTCGTCGCGAAGCGCAAGCTGCGCGGCAGGCGGAGCGCACCCGGGCAAAGGCGGCTGCATCGGCCTGAGCGGCTTCTACTGAGCGGCTTCTGCTAGGGGGGCCGATCAGATTCAGTCGGCTGGCGTGACTCGTTCGTTGGTGGCGGGATCGACTTCGAACGGCCCGTCGAGCGCCAGCTCTGCGCCCATCTCTGCGCAGTGCGGCCCACAACTTGTTCCGTGGTCCTACGAGATACAAGGAAGGAAGTGCGTCATGACTGATAGCCCGTCGCCCGGAACTGGGTATGTACTGGTGTTGCTTCTTGTCCTCGCTGCGGGTATCGGGACCAGTGTGGGTGTGATGCTTGAATGGAGCAGCGAAAGCACGGTCATCAAGGCCGTTATCGTCGCGCTCCTCGTTGTTCCTCTGGTGCTGATCGCCCTCTTACCGTTGCAGGCAGCGGCTCGGACCAGGTACACCCTGGCGGATGGTGTGCTGAGTGTAAGGGCCGGTGTTGTGATCAAGGCGCAGTTGAAGTGTGCGGACATAGAACAGGTGGTTAGAGTGCCCTTTATCCCGAGAGTGCTGGGCTGGGGTGGTGGTCGAGGCCTGGCGAATAGATTTACGGATGGCGTACAAGTTGTCATGCGTTCTGGTGCTGTGTACTACTTGAGTCCGTCAGATCCCGACTGTTTTGTTGAGGCTGTGGAGCGAGCAAGAGAGTGAGTAGCGTTGTGGGCACAGTAGTCGGGTCGGCCGCAGGGGATGCCAACCGATCGCCGACGGCGATCACCGACATTAGGTCGGGTCGGTACCAACGCTCGTAGAACGCCCGGAACTGTTCCACAGGCGCGGTTTCAATGATCTCGATCAATGAGTCAGGGCGTGGCCGCAGTCTAGGAGGCGCGAAGTTGAGTTGTGTTTGACTGAGTTGCGGCTATTCCTGCTCCGGCAGCAAAATGACCCGCACGAACTGGTCGTCAATCAGGTAACGCTCGGCAGCAGCGGCGACTTGTTCCAGCGTCAGCGCGTCCAGACGCTCATCGAAGGTGTTGACTTCTTCGAGCGATTCGCCCAACTGTGTGATCGACACGATCTGGTTGAGCCAGAAGCCGTTGTCCCTGACCTGCTCCTCGCGCGACGTGCGCAACTGCTCCTTGACGGTGTCCAGATAACTCTGTTCGCCACCGTTCTTGAGCCAGTCGATTTCGATCGCGACCTCGCCCACGAGTTCGTCGACGCGGTCGGGATCACTGCCGTAAATGATGGCGACCTGGTACTCCTCGTCCGGCAATCGCCTGGCCCTGGCGCTGACCTGGACGAAGTAGGTGCCGCCCAGCGCTTCTCGCAAGCGCTCGCGCAGACGCGTGGTCAGCATCTCGCCCGCCACATTGAGCGCCAGTACATCGTCATTGGTCCACTCCGCGTCGCCGGCGAAGACCCAAATGGTCTGGCTGCGTGGCTCGATGCCGCTGTAGACAACCTCGTCGATTATGCCCTCTGGCGGATCGACTTCGAGGTCTTGCCACTGCTCGGTCCGACCTGAGGTCGGCAGACTGGCCAGGTAGGTGGCGGTCAATGAGCGCAGTTCGTCCCAGTCGAACGCGCCGACAAACACAAACGTGGAATCGCTCAGGTCTGCGAAGCGATCGGCGAAGACGGCTGCGGCGCGCTCAAAATCGAGCTCCTCGACGACCTCCAGTGACAGCGGACGTCGGCGCAGGTGTCCCTGGCTGAGCAAGGTGTTGGCGCGGTCGTAGAGCACCGCGTCCGGCTGGGTCGGCCGAAGCTCGGCCGAGGTGCGCAGCCGCGACTCGTATGTCGTGAAGTAGTCCGGGTCGATGCTCGCATCGGTGGCATACAACGTGATCAGTTGGAAGAGAGTCTCCAGGTCTTCTGGTGAGGCGCTGCCTCCCAATCCCTCGTGTAGTTCGCCGATGTACGAGGAGACCGAAACCAGCTTTCCAGAAAGCAATCTGTCCAGCGCGACGCGGTCATGTGGACCGATGCCACTGCCGTTGACCAGGTCGGCGGCATACTGAGCCGAGACGTAGTCTTCGTCGGCGACCAGCGAATGACCACCCGGACTGTATGCGCTGAACTGCACTTCGTCGTTCTTGAAGTCGGTTTGCTTGGCGATCACCGTGATGCCGTTGGAGAGCGTCCATTGCACAGCGTCAATCGATTCGATCTGCGTTTCTTCAACGATGCTGCCGGCGGTCGGGATTGCAGCGAGCAGGGGAACGTCGTCGAAGTCCTCGGCGTAGGGATCGACAACCAGGGCGTCGGCGCCATCAAGTTGCGTCCGCAAGGCCGCGGCCAATGTTCCCTCTTCGCCGATCTCGATGCCTTCCGGACCGAGCACCAGAAGCACCGTGTTGCGCGACTCGCTCCACGATGCTCCGACCTCATCCACTTCGTCCAGCGTGATCTGCGGGAGCAACTGCTGGTACAGCTCCCACTCGGCTTCGATCCCGGGAACTGGTGGTAAGCCGAGGATGTGATTGCGGATGGCACTTGCGAGCTGCGACGACTCAAGCTGATCGCGCTGTTTGTATCTGCTCTCGACCGAACTCAGTAGATTTTCACTTTCTCGCTCCAGCTCAGCGGCTGTGAACCCATGCTGGGCGATGCGCTGCATTTCTTCGAGTAGCGCCGCAAATCCATCTTCGACGCCATCCTGTTCAGTCAGGACCGTGAACGTCTGAATGTCAATCGGCTCAACAAACGCCCCGCCGCCTGCGCCTGAATACAACCAGGGCGGATCGGCTTCCTGGCCGCGCTCGAACAGTCGAGCGTTGAGCATCATGATGGCGAGCTCTTCCACCACTCCGCGCCGGAACGTGGCCAGGTCGGTGCCGTTGTCGGGCGCAAGTTTGCGGACCAGTGTGAGTTGAGTGACGGGGGCTTCGGGATCTGTAAACACATCGACGATTGGCGTCTCGTTGTCGGGCACGTCGTAGCTGGGTCTATCAGTGGGTTCAGTAACAGCCGCGCGTTCCTGGTACGCCTCGCCGTCAGGCGGCGGTGCGAAGTGCTGCGTGATCTTGGCCTCGATCTCCTCCATGTCAAACTTGCCGACGGCGACCAACGACATCAGGTCGGGCCGATACCAGCGCTCGTAGAACGCCTGAAACTGTTCCACCGGAGCGGTCTCGATGATCTCGACCAGTCCGATGGGGTCTCGTTCGGTGTAGCGGGAGTCGCCGAAGAGCAAGGGGTAGAGATTGGTCTGGAAGCGTGATCCGAAGCCCTGGGAAAGCCGCCACTCCTCCAGCACCACGCCGCGTTCCAGCTCAATCTCTTCCGCTTCCAGACTGATCGCGAACGCCCAGTCGCTCAGGATCTGGAACGCGGTCTCCAGGATCTCTGGGTCGTCAGTCGGGACTTCAAGCCAGTACACGGTGTAGTCGTAGCTGGTGCCAGCGTTCAGATGCGCGCCAAAGCTGCTGCCAATCGACTCGATGTAGTCAACGATCTCCTGCTTGGCGAAGCGCTCGGTCCCGTTGAAGGCCATGTGCTCAAGGAAGTGGGCCAGTCCTCGTTGCTCTTCTTCCTCAAACAGCGATCCCGCACGCACCACGAGCGACAACTGTGCTCGGTCTTGCGGTTCGGTGTTGTGCTTGATGAAGTAGGTCAGTCCATTGCTAAGCGTGCCGCGGACGACGCTGGGATCGAATGGCAGCGGAGCGTCGGGCATCCACGGGGCTGGTTCGGGAGCGGCTTCCTCGGCGGATTCTTCTTCGTCGGCGGCCTCTTCGGGCTCCTCAGCGACCGCTGCTTCCTCGGCTTCAGGTTCGTCAGCCTCGGCCTGGGATGATTGTTCGGCGGCTCCCTGCGCCTCTTCTTCTTCAGCGGCAGTCGATGACTGTTCCTCCGTGGACGACGCTGGTGCCGTCGTGGTTGTCCTGGCGGGCTCCTCCTGCGGGACAGACGGGATGTCGTCAGAGCAGCCGGCCCATGCAAGCGCCAGCAACGTGATCAAGACAACGGCGACGATCGACTTCAGTTTCAGGTTCATCCGCCTTGCCCCTCGTCTTGATGTCGCTCTGAGCGCCTAACCATTGTTCCCACTTGAGAACAAAGGCATCAGTCATTTTCCCACGCTGCCTAATACGTGCTGTCATATCGGAACTACCACCGTGCCAAAGGGGGCTCCAATCCGTCATTGCCGTGCTCCGCCACGGCAATCTCGTCGCTCACTGCGCGGACCTCTGTACTCGGATCAGCGAAGTACCCGCGCGTAGAGGAGACCCTCGAAAAACTCCCTTTCTCCCCCCTTGCGGGGGAGATGCCGAAAGCCTGCCCCGGGCTTGACCCAGGGGCAGAGGGGGGGTGCTGTTCAGGAGCCCTATCTGGTCATCATCAGCCAACCCCCCCTTGTATCTTCGCTGTCGCCCCGGGAGCAGGTGATTCCCGAGGCGAAGCGGGGTGCGGCAGACCGATCCCCCCTGGGCCTGCGAGGCCGTGACAGAGCTGGGGTCGCCGCACCGCTACAGCGAACGAGCCCGAACAGTTGCCGGGGCCCTGGAGCCCGCATCTGGCCAGGACGGGCCTGCGCAGGATAGGAGTTGGAGATGACGGAGACGAGTCGCTACGTCGGGATCGACGTATCACAGCAGTGGTTGGATGTCGGCGTCCGGCCGGCTGACGGGCCCGCCCAGCGCGTGGCCAACGACGCGGCCGGGATCGAGACCCTGGTCAGACAGTTGGCGGCCCTGGCGCCGGCCCGGATCGTGCTGGAGGCCACCGGCGGTCTGGAGCGGCCCTGGTCGCGGCTCTGGTCGGCGTCGCCCCCTACACAACCGCGACAGCGGCCAATGGCGCGGCAGACGCAGCGTCTGGGGCGGTCGCGCCACGGTCCGCGCCGCACTCTACATGGGTGCCCTCGTCGCCACCCGCCACAACCCTGTGATCGGCGATTACTACCAGCGCCTGCTCGAGCGGGGCAAGCCCAAGAAGGTCGCGCTCACCGCCTGTATGCGCAAACTGCTGGTCATCCTCAAGAGCAATACCCCCTGGCAAGCACCTCAACACGCTTGACTTCCAAGACAGTTGCTCTGCCTTCGGCATCTCCCCCACAAGGGAGGGAAAGGGGATTCTGGAGTTTTCAAAGGCCTCCGGCGGAGCGCGGGTATGACGCAACATTCATTGGAGTCACTCGGCGGGAGGGCTTGACTTCAGGGTCAGCGGTAGTCCGGCTGCCATGAAGATGACTTCGTCGGCTTCTGCGGCGATCATCTGATTCACTCGTCCCAGCTCGTCGGTGAAGAGGCGTCCCAGCTTCGTCGTCGCCACGAGGCCGAGGCCGACCTCGTTGCTGACCACGATCCAGGACGCATCCTGTTCTCGATAGAGCCGCAACAGGTCTCCAACTCTCGATGAGACGTCGCAGTCCATGTCTCGTAGCAACAGATTGCTGACCCAGAGCGTGAGGCAGTCGAGCAGCACCATGTCGTAGTTGGAGAGCAGCGGCTTTATCAACTTGACGATCTCCAGCGGCTCCTCGAGGGTGTCCCACTCGGAAGGTCGGCTTTCCTGATGCGCGCGAATGCGCGCGGTCATGTCCTCATCAAGCGCCTCTGCAGTGGCGACGAACAACACTCGCTCAGCCTGATCGGCTAGTTGCTGCGCGAAGTTGCTCTTGCCGGCCCTTGCGCCTCCCAGCACCAACGTGAGTTGCTTACTCATGTGTCACCTCTGGTATAGACGTGTGTGATGGCTGGTGTCGTTCCACAGTTCCAGCACGCCGACGCCGGAGTATGTCTTGACGATCGAGAGGCTGGCGACGTCGAGACGGAAGCTCCAGACGCGCTCGGCCGGCAGTCCCAGCAAGCAGTTGAGCAGAGCCAGCAGCGTTCCGCCGTGTGCGACAACGAGCAACTGATCGCCAGGCTTGTGCTGCGAACGGACGCGGTCGTGAAATCGGCGGACGCGGTCGATCAACTGCAACATGTTCTCTCCGCCGGGAGCCGCGAAGTCGACATTGCGGCCGGCCATGCGCGTTGCGAACCCTGCTGGGTCGCGGGCCTGGGCTTCTTCGAACGTCAAGCCTTCCCACTCGCCGTATGAGAACTCCCTCAGATCGGACTCGGCTTGCACGAGGACATCCCTGTTTCCTCGAATGATGTGAGCGCTTTCCGTGGTACGCGACAGGTCGCTTGCGTAGATCGCAGAGAACTCCGATGTTGCCAGCCACTCTCCGAGTTGTGTGATTTGGTGCTTGCCGGACTGGTTCAGGCTGATGTCAGTTTGGCCCTGAATCCGGCGTGAACGATTCCACTCGGTCTCGCCGTGACGGACCAGATGCCAGACCAACGCTTTGTCCGGCCCGCTTGTTGCTTCGCTGTTGCTCATCGAACCTCGCTTACCAGAGCGGCGCTTGGAATGCGCCGGGGATGATCGGGATGAGGGCGACGCCGAGAATCAGGACCACGACCTCGCAGAGTTCGTTGACGGCGCCGTAGGCGTCGCCGGTCATTCCGCCGAGCCAACGGCTCATCCATTTGCCCAGAAGGATGGCGGCGAGCAGAGCGGAGCCCAGGAGGATGAATCCCGCGCCTCCGAGAAACAGGACGGTCGCCAACGCTGCGATGGTCGCGCCCAGGACGACGTGCCACCAGCTCTGATCGGATTGAAAGGACGAGCCCAGGCCGTCCTTGCGGGCGTAGGGGAAGAGCGCCATCGTCGCGAGCATGCCGAATCTGGCCAGGCAGGGAAAGACGAGGAGCAGGCCGATGCGCGCCTCATCGGGTGTCGAGGCGAGCAGGCTCCATTTGGTCAGCAGCAGTGCCGCGCCGCCAATCACAGCGAAAGCGCCGACGTGCGTGTCTTTGAGAATACGCAGGCGATCCTCGGCCGCGTAGCCGCCGAAGAGCCCGTCGCAGCAGTCGAGAAATCCCTCGGTGTGCAGAGCGCGTGTCATGATCAGCATCGCGGCGACCAGCAGCGTGCCGACCACCAGGTCGGGCAAACCCATTCGCAGCAAGGCATCGAGTCCAACAAGCGCCGCGCCCAACGCGAGTCCGACGAAAGGAAACCATGCTCGTGAGGATGAGACTGGTAGCTCACCGTCTCTGGACACCGGTAGCACGGTCAAGAAGGCGAATGCCTGGTGGATGCCCTTCATTCGCCGGGCTCGCGATCCGCGACCCCTGCTTCATCGAACGTCGCCATCTCGGATAGGCAGGCGACGGCTGACTCGACCAAGCCCATGGCGAGCACCGCTCCGGTGCCTTCACCGAGCCTCATGTCCAGATCGAGCAGCGGACGCAGCGCCAGGTGCGACAACACGGCTTGGTGACCGGGTTCGGCGGAGACGTGCCCGGCCACGAGAAAGTCGCGCACTGTCGGGCAGATGCTGTGGGCGATCAGCGCGGCAGCGCCGGAGATGAACCCGTCCAGCACGACGACGCGTGCGGCCCGGGCAGCGCCAAGGATGACGCCGGCCAGTACTCCAATCTCGAAGCCGCCCACTTTCGCCAGCACATCCAGGCCATCGCGGGCGTCGGGCCGATTGACCGACAGCGCCCGTTCGACGACAGCGACTTTCGCCATCAGCTCTTCGTCGTTGCGACCCGTGCCGCGTCCGGTCACCTCCCCTGGGGAAGCTCCGGTGATCGTTGAGGTGATTGCAGCAGCCGCGGTCGTATTTCCGATCCCCATGTCACCGGTTCCGATGAGGTCTGCTCCGGCGTCGGCCGCTTCAGTGGCAAGCGTGACTCCCGCCTGAATGCAGTGCTCAGCTTGCGCTCGTGACATCGCGGGGCGGCGCGCCAGGTTGTCGGTGCCGCGACCAATCGACACATTGCGCAACGCGGGCTGGTCGGGCGGCGGGCCGGCGATTCCCGCATTGACGATCGTCAGCGTTACGCCAGCAAGACGGGCCATCGCATTGATTGCTGCGCCGCCGGCGAGGAAGTTCTGCACCATTTGCGCCGTGACTTCCTGTGGATATCCACTGACACCTTCCGCCGCGACTCCATGATCGGCGGCGGCGATGATCAACGCCTTGCCTCGAATGACAGGTCGTTCGGCGCCCAGGGCTCCGGCGACCTGGACGGCCAGATCTTCCAATCGACCCAGGCTGCCGGGCGGCTTGGTCAGGCGCTGCTGGCGGAGTCGGGCCGCATCCATCGATGCGGCGTCTGCCGGCCTGATTCCCGAGATGATGTCGTCCAGAGTCATTTCGGGTCGTCAATCAGTACTCAATGCCCGGCTGGGCCCTGATTCCCTGCTCTTGGTAGGGATGCTTGATTAGCTTCATCTCGGTGACCAGATCGGCGAACTCGACTAACTCCTGTGGCGCGTAGCGGCCGGTGATGATGACGTGCATCGCCCTGGGACGACGCGAGAGCACATCGATCACCTCGGACACCGGCACCCACTCGTAATGCATCGCGTAGGTGAACTCATCGAGCACGATGACGTCTTCTTCGCCGTGCAAGATCGCTTCCTGGCATCGTTGCCATTGCGCGACCGCGAGCGCCGTCGTCTCGTCCATGTCCTTCGAAAGCCAAGTGAAGCCGTCGCCCAAGGATTCGATTTGCAGCCCGATTCGCTCGGCAGCGCGGTGCTCGCCGAACTTGGCCGTCGAGTGCTTGATGAACTGGAACATGCGCACGTTGCAGTCGCGACCCCAGGCTCGAAACAGGACACCGAGCGCGGCGCTGGTCTTGCCTTTGCCTTCGCCCGTATTGACGATCACCAAACCCTGCTGCTTCGAGCGCCGACGCGCAGCCGAGCTGTACTGCGGGGACTCCTCGTCGGGATTGGTTTCCTGCGGCTTGGCATCATCTGACGACACTGGCGGCTCCATTCCGGATGGCGGCTCGTCCATTGGTCTGCGCAAGCCGACCTTGATCCGGTTCGGCCAGCGCCTCTTCATTATCGGCCGGGGCAATCAGGCTGATTGCCAGTGAGCCGGTGACCGGATCGCGATAGAGCTCCGACCTGACGCCGAAGGCAGACTGAATCGTCTCGGCCGTCAGCACGTCTTCCGGCAAACCTTCTGTGACTACCCGTCCGCTGTTGAGCAGGACCAACCGATCACAGAAGCGAGCGGCGAGGTTGAGGTCGTGGATCGCGGCGATTGCCGTCAATCCGTCATCGACGAGGCGTTGCACGAGTCCAAGAATCTTGAGCTGATGCAGGATGTCGAGGTTCGATGTCGGTTCGTCGAGCAGCAGCACACGCGGCTGCTGCGCGACGGCTCGGGCGAGAAAGACGCGCTGGCGCTCACCGCCCGACAGCGTGTCCAGCGTTCGATTGGTGAATGAGTCGGTCTCGGTCAGACGCATGGCGTCCGCGGCGATCCGATCGTCTGCCTCGCCTTCGACCTGGAATCGGCCGAGGTGTGGATAGCGACCCATCAGGACCAGCTCGAACGCGGTGAAGCCCTGCGTGAACGGCGCGATCTGCGGCACCAGCGCCAGCAGTTCAGCCACCTTGCGCGCCGGCAGCGACTTGAGGTCTGCGCCATGCAGCGAGACTGAGCCATCCTGGTAGCCGAGCACATTGGAGATGGCCCGCAGCAGCGTCGATTTTCCCGCGCCATTGGGGCCGATCACGCCGACGAATTGTCCGCGCTCGGCGCGCAGATCGACACCATCGAGGAGATGCTTCGCGTCCACGCTGAAGGACAGCGCCTGGGCATCAATCGCTGGTGATTGGTCGTTGATCATGAATCGCCCCTTTGCACGCTATTGCGACCCCACATTGCGACCCACCTGGTTCTGGTCATAGCGAGTAGACCTGCCGCTTGTTCTTGATCAGCAAGAGGATGAAGAAGGGCGCGCCGACGAAGGCCGTCAGCACTCCGACACGGAACTCAGCCGGTTCGATGATCATCCGCGCGACCGTGTCGGCGAGGATCACAAACACTGCGCCGCCAAGGGCGCTCATTGGAATCAACACGCGGTTGTCAGGTCCCAGCAACAGCCGCAAGATGTGTGGAATCACAAGTCCGACGAACGCGATCGTGCCGCTGACGGCGACGGCTGCGCCGGTTGCCAATGCGGCCGCAGCGAGCAGGACTATTCGTGTGGCGCCGACGCGGACGCCCATTGAACGTGCTTCATCGTCGCCCAGCATGAGCAGGTTGAGATCACGCGCCATCAGCAGCAGGATGACCGCGCTGCCGACGATCAGCGGCCCGGCGATGCGCACGTGTTCCCAGGATCGCGAATCTAGGCCGCCGGCCAGCCAGAACAGGATCTCGCGCAGGGCCTCGTTGTCGGGCAGGAAGAGGATGATCGCCGAGACGACTGCGCCGAGGAAGGCATTGACGGCGACACCGGCCAGGAGCAGCGTCGCCATCGAGAAGTGTCCGCCGATCACGGCAATGCCGTACACCAGGAATGCCGCGGCCATCGCGCCGACGAAAGCGAACACGGGCAAGGCGAGGAAGAAGAGTCCGGTCAGGCCAGTCGCAATGGCGACGACCGCGCCCAGCGCTCCGCCGGCCGAGACGCCGATGATGCCCGGATCGGCCATGGGGTTGCGGAACAGACCTTGCATCGTCGCGCCGGCGATGCCCAGCGCCATACCGACGGCCGCCCCGACGATGATCCGCGGCAGACGGATTTGCTCAATCACGAGCTGTTCAGTGCGACCGAACTCGGGGACGTCGATACCGATCGCCGAGAGCAGGACCCAGGCGACGTGACCGACGGGAATGTCGACCGGGCCCAGGCTGAGCGAGACGAGGCCGACGGCCAGCACGAGGACCAGCAGCGCGAACAGGCCGATCGCCAGTCGGGCGCTAACGCCCATCTGCCGATAGCCGCGAAACCTTCTCAGGACCTGGATGCTCGCCGACAAGAACAACCTCCAGCGACTCCGCTGGAGGAAGGGTGTTCGATCTGCCCGGACTGGCGCCCAGAGATCGAGGGACCTCTCTTTGGCGGAGAGTCATCACCTCAACGTCCAGGCAGGTCTCCTGGCTTGCGGGGGGTCTGTTGCCGGGCCCTTCCCATCGACATCAGGCGGTCGACAGTGGGCATCGGCTCTGGATGCTGCTCGTACTGTGCGTCATGCGCGTACGAGCCCCGCTTACAGTGGCGCTACCGCGGCGGATTTTCACCGCCTTCCCTATTCTCCCGGGACGGGCACCTGGACGTGTAAAGCCAAGGCGAGCCTAGCACCGAGTCATCAACGGTGACAAGGAGCTGGCCAAATCGGCCACGCAGATTGGGAGGGGGCACTTTCAATCTGGCCAGGCGGTAAGCAGGCTGCAGGAAAATTTCGGCTGGATTGTGCGGAATTGGCTGCGGGGACTGGGAATTCGCGCCGTAGGTGTTCAGGTTTGTCCAGGTTTGTCCCGATTCGTCCAGATCCGTCTTGATTCCGGGAGTGTGATTCGGGGAAATGCTGGAAGAATCTGGGAGATTCCGGATGGGCAGGTGGGGGGTCATGGGGCTCCTCGGTGTTGGTTGCGCCAGGTTGGGCATCGGTCATCATATGCGCACTGATATTCTAATGGCGCAATGTCAGTTGAGGAGAGCGGCGAGCCTGATATCGAGGAAACTACGTACTCGTGCTTGCTGCGCGCTCGAGATTCAATGCTAGGAGGCGCTCCAGAATCTCCTCATCCTCAAGCTCGGCGGGCCAGTTGTAGGCGGCGAAGACGGCGGCGTCGAGGTTGGCGTGGAGGTTGTCGAGCCAGGTGGGGCGTTCGTTATAGAGATTGGCTAGGGTTCGCTCTTTCAAACGTTTGGCGGCCTCGTCGTCGACGGGGAGGAGGCGGTGCGGGCTGTGCTTGGCGTGACTAAGTGCTCCGTAGGTCGCTCGTCACTCGCTAGGACAGATTCAAGGTTGCGTCCAACTCTTCAGCGTTCATATCAACGTCGCCGAACACACCCCCCTGCGGCCGATTCGATAGTCGCTCCGCCAACTCTTCCAACGTCTTGGCAATCTATGCATCCAGAGCTGATTCATCCGTCATTTCAACGCTCCACCCTATCTATCCCTGACAAACGGGCTACACCTATCGGGCGAAGCTGGCTCCGTTTAAGTCTCGCGGCGCTCAGTTATCCGCCTTGCGCGAGGAGCGCTCCCAAGACCGCTAGCACGGCCGCGAAGCCGATCGCGATCCCCCAGGCCAACAGACGAATCCGGGCGTTCACGTCTGAGCGCAGATCGTCGATCCGCTGATTCATCTGGGCAAGCACATCCCGCACGCCCAGCGTCTCGTCTGCTCGGTCTGGATGTTCCCTGGCGACCATGCCCAACCTCCACGCCTCGGCTGTGGAACCAGGATAACAGGGAGACGCAACCTGGCAGACCCTAGTCACTCTGATCGGCGGCGCGCTCCAGATTGAGAGACAGCAGTCGTTCAAGGATTTGCTCGTCGCCGATGTCCGACGGCCAGCCGTAGGCGGCGAAGACGGCGGCGTCGAGGTTCTTGTGGAGGTTGTCGAGCCAGGTGGGACGTTCGTTGTAGAGGTTGGTCAGGGTTCGCTTCTTCAATTGCTTGGCGGCATCGTCGTCGACGGGCAGGAGACGGGGCGGGAGTGAGGGGATGACATCGGGGACCTCGCGGACCCACTCGGGCGGGTTGAGCCAGAGCCGGCGCTTCTCGTCGAGCTCGCGGGCGGCTTCGCCGATGGCGTCGCGGTGCCGGCACTGGTCCGGCGTCAGCGCCTCGTCGGGAGTGTTGAGCGGCCAGGGGAAGGGGAATGTCTCGAAGGACTTTGTGGGTGTGTACTGAGGGTCATTGCCGACACCGTGAAATCCGCCAGTACGAAGCGTCCAACTCTCATGTGCGATGGAATGAAGAATCCCGAAGGTGCAGTCGTCGTCTCTTCCAATAACTACAAGCCGTGTGTCCGGTAGAGTCGGTCGCTGAAGCCACACAAACAACCGGTGCTTCGAAACTCGAGGAGTGGCTATGAACCTTGATAGAGGAAGCAATACATCGCGCATTTCTTTTCTTGGGCGTTGGTGAAGCCACCAGCGTTCGCGACGAGATTTTTCTCGGTCTTCGATGGCCCTCTCGTACACATGATCTTTGATGTGTTTGAATGGCTTCTCATACTCTGCCGCCGCATGCTCATCCATGTTCGTCCCGAAATCCACGATGAACATGTCTCTAGGTCGGCGAGTGACGTCCATGGCATTCAACCAAGGAACGACAACGTCTTCATTTGTTCGTCCATTGACGTTGGCGGGACAGATCAGCATGGATCGAGCGACCTCGCCGCTTAGCTCAAACTGTCCACCTTTGATGTCGCCTTGAAGCGATATATCTGCGTTCTCGACCAGGACTGCCGCCATAGTTGCATCAACAGCAAAGCTCAGATCGCTATTGATTCCTGGAACTTGTTCGCTGTCTAGAAGTCGGAACTGTTCGGAACCGTCATCTTGGCCAACGATCGAAACGCGGACATCAGCGCCGTCCACGATCCATGGTTCGTCTGACCAGGCAAAGAAGATATCGCCGGATCGCTTGATTCGCAGAAGGACTTCTCGGTTAGAAGCACTTCGAATGGAGTTCGTGGCCAATAGGCCAGCCCTCTTTGCAGAGCCATTCTCGATCTGTTGACGAGCGAACTCATGCCAATAGCAAACAAGATCGGATGCGGGCGGAATCTCGCTACCCCAAACGCTGACCAAGTTATCGACCAGAGAGTCGCCTAGCGACAAGCGCATTTTTCGACTTCCCAGAAACGGCGGATTACCGACGATAAACTCTGCCTCAGGCCACGTGGCTGGAATCGGCTCGCCTTCTTCGTCGTAGGCGAGGATGGCGTCTCTCAGTTCGATGTTGTCGAGCGGTTGGAGGACGGGATCGCTCGGGGTCCCGTAACCGTGGTCTCGCATCCATTGGATCTGACCGATCCATATCGCCACGCCGGCCAGCTCCTTCGCGTACGGATTGATCTCAATACCGAGCAGATTGTGTGGTCCCAACTGCGGGAACTCGCCGGTAATGCGCAGGCGCTCGCCGCCCCAGCGGATCGCCTCCAGTTCGAGATCCTTGAGCAGGCGCAGGGTGACGTAGAGGAAGTTGCCGGAGCCGCAGGCCGGGTCGAGCACGCGCACGTTGCGCAGGCGCTCGAGGAATCCGCGCCACTCGGACTCGGCATTCTGCTCCCATTTGGGCAGGTTGGCGCGGCGCAAGCCCTCGCGGGTGAGCGGGCTGGGCTCGCGGTCTTTCATCAGCGAGGCGACGCGCTCTTGCATGGAGGCGAACTCGCGGCGCAGCGGGGTCATCACGACGGGTTCGACGACCATGAGAATCTTCTCGCGGTCGGTGTAGTGCGCGCCGAGTTGTCCGCGCTTGTCGGGGTCGAGTCCGCGCTCGAACAGCGTGCCGAGGATGGCGGGCTCGACCTGCGACCAGTCAAGCGTTGAGGCCTCGGCGACGGTGCGCAGTTCGTCGCGGGTGAATCTGAGCGCCGCGTCGTCGTCGAAGAGTCCGCCGTTGAACCATTCGATCCGCTGCGTGCCGAAGAACCGTCCTGCTTCTCGGTCCGACATCAGCCGAAACAAGTCGGCGAGTCCGTTGGTGAACTCGTCCGGGGCGTCCTGGCGAGATTCGATCAGATCAGTCATCAGCCTGCGCGGCAGTAGTCCGACATCCTCGGCGAACAGGCAGAAGAGGACGCGGTTGAGGAAGTGGGCGACCGCTTCGGGTTCGTATCCGCGAGCCTGCATGGAGCGGGCGAGGTCGGCGAAGCGCGAAGCGGCGGCCTGGGTGACTTCATCGGGAGTTTCTGTCGGCTCCAGGGAGTCAGGTTCGACCATGACCGCACGGAGGACCCGCAGTGCGTTCTTCGTCTTGTCGTCGCCAGCGGCGAGGTCTTCGAGGGTGAACTCGTAGACTTTCGGGCGCGTGTTGGTGAAGTTGGTGTGTACCTGAATGCGGTCCATGTCGCTGACGACGAGCGCGGGCGGGTTCTCGAGGTCTTCGCGGTAGTCGAGCAGTTGTCGATAGGCGGCGGCGAGGTCGGCGCGGTCGCCCTTGTATTCCCAGCCGAAGTGTCCGCGCTTCCAGACGTCGGCCCAGCCCTGTCCGCCACCCTGCTTCTCGACGCCGGCTTCGAAGGTGTAGGACTCGCCGGACGGGTCGGCCTCAGCCGGCGTGGGCACGCCGAGCAGTCGGCAGAGGTCAATGAAGTGCTCCTGCGAGGAGGCACGCTCGCGTCGGGCGTTGTCTTGCCACTTGGCAGCGAAGTCGGCGGCGGAGAACTGAGTCGTCACGGCATTCAGCGTCGGGCGGCGGAGACCTGGCGGCGGACCAGCCTTGAGTACAGCCCGTCCTGTGCGACTAGGTCTTCGTGCCTTCCGATCTCTACGACTTGACCATCCTCGAGGACGACGATTTGGTCGGCGTCTCGGACGGTTGAGAGGCGGTGGGCGATGACCAGCGTGGTTCGGTCGGACATCAGATTGTCGAGGGCGTCTCGGACCAGGCGCTCGTTCAGTCCGTCGAGATGCGAGGTGGCCTCGTCGAGGATCAGCACCGGCGCGTCCTTGAGCAGCGCTCGGCCGATCGCCACTCTCTGACGCTGGCCTCCGGAGAGTTGTGCGCCTCGCTCTCCGACCGTGGTGTCGAGGCCGTCGGGCAGCGACTCGACGAAGTCGGACAGGCCGGCTCGCTCGATCGCGAGCAGCAGCTCGCCTTCGGTCGCGTCGGGCTTGGCGACCTGCAGGTTGTCGCGGATTGAGGCGTTGAACAGGTAGGTGTCCTGCGCCACGAGCGCCACCTGTCCGCGCAGCTCGTCGAGCCGGTAGGTGCGCAGGTCGGAGTCTTCCAGCGTGATCTTGCCGTCCTGCGGATCCCAGAAGCGCAGCATTAGATGCGCCGCCGTGGTCTTGCCCGCTCCGGATGGTCCGACGAGCGCGACCGTGCCGCCCGGCTTGAGATCGAACGAAACCTCGTCAAGCGCCGCTCGAGGTGTGTCCTCGTAGGTGAAGCCGACCGAGGCGAATGCGCCCTCGGAGACGCCACCCGTCTGCGCGCCGTCTGTGGCAGCGCCGGCGCCTGGTCCGTCGACGACCTCGACGCCCTCGCTGTGTACCGCAGTCAGGCGTCGGGTTGCTCCGAGCGTGTCTCCGAGCCGTCGTCCGACCTGGGCCAGCTCCGCGACGGGCATGAATGCGCCCATGGCGAGCAATGTCAGCAGCGGCGCGAGCGAGGAATCGATATCGCCGCGCACGGCGAGCGCGCCGCCGATCGTGAGTACTGCCAGTCCGCCGTAGCCCGTGAGTCCTTCGAGCAGCGTGCGCTGCGTTGAAATCTGGCGGTTGAATCCACCGCGCACTGGCAGGTAGTCGCGCATCAGACCCTCGAACTCGGCCTTGCGCTCCGGCTCTCGCTGGAAGGCCGTGACCTCGCGCAGGCCCTGCAGCGTGTCGACCATGTGCGCGTTGAGCGCTCCGAGGTGGTCGCGCGAGCGCGAGCCCAGCCGGTCGACGATACGTCGGGTGAAGAGCGGGCTCAGGGCGGCGAGGATCAGCAGGGGCGCCAGACCGAGACCGAGTCGCCAGTCGACGACGAACAACGTCACCAGGGCCGCGCCGGGCACAATCACGCTGACGAAGGCATTGGCAATCGTGTGGGCGAAGAAGTACTCGACCGTCTCGACATCCTGCGTCGCCATCGAGACGAGGTCGCCGGTGCGGCGTCGGAGCAGGTAGGCCGGCGCCAGTTGATCAAGCTTGCGGAATAGATCGATCCGCATATCGGCGAGCAAGCGGAAGGCCATGTCGTGGGAGACCCAGTTCTCGAGGAAACGGAACAGACCGGTCAAGACCGCAACCACGATCAATAACGTCGCCAGCAATCCGATTGATTCGCCGTCGCGGACATTGGCAACCATCAATGCTCCGATCACGCCAACCGCGATCGCACCAAAGAAGTGCGCCACGCCGGTCGCGAACGAGAGCGTGGTCTTGAACCAGTAGGGCGCGGCCAATGCCAGCAACCGACCCGATGTTTCGCGCCAACCCATGCCCTCGGCACGGATGATCGCCTCAGTCGCGCCACCGCCGCCGTCGCGCATGGCCGGAGAACTGCCTGCCGTGGCAGATGTGGCAAAGCCGGGCTCCGGTGTGCCGTCTTCGAAGCCGTCAATGCCGGGATCGGTCATCTGACCGGCCATCAGCCAGTCGTAGACGCCGCCTTCGGCCAACAATGTCTCGTGATCGCCGCGTTCGACCAGGCGGCCTTCATCGAGCACGAGGATTTCGTCGCAGTCGCGGACGCTGGACAGGCGGTGGGCCATGATGAGCGTTGTCCGGCCTTGCATCAATCGATCGAGCGCGGCCTGGATCGTCGCTTCGTTCTCCGCATCGACGCTTGATAACGCCTCGTCGAGGATCAGCATCGGCGCGTCGCGCAGCAGCGCTCGCGCGATCGCGATGCGTTGGCGTTCGCCGCCGGACAGTCGGTGTCCGCGCTCACCGATCACGGTGGCGTAGCCCTCGGGGAGGCTGGAGATGAAGTCATTGGCGTTGGCCGCTTGCGCGGCGGCGCGGATTTCGTCGTCGGTGGCCGCCGGCTTGGCGAAGCGCAGATTGGCCAGTACCGACCCGTGGAAGAGATAGGTGTCCTGGAGGACAACCGCCATCTGTGAGCGGATGTCGACGAAGCGCAGTTCGCTCAGATCGTGACCGCCGAGCCGGATCGTTCCCTCTTGTGGCGTGTACAAGCGTTGCAGCAACCAGACCAGGGTCGACTTACCCGATCCAGACCTGCCGACCACGCCGATCCGTTTGCCCGGCTCGACCGTGAACGACACGCCATTCAGCGCGGGTCGCCGTCCGGACGGGTAGCTGAAGGTGACGTTCTCGAATTCGATCCGTGGCTCCAGCGTATCTGCCGGTTCAGCCGATGCATCGGGAGTCAGTGGCTTTGCTCGGTCAAGGTTGAGGACGCTCTCAGACGCTGCGACGCCGAGCAGTCCCTGGTGGAAGAGCTGGCTCAGCTCTCGCAAGGGTCGGAAGACTTCCACGCCGAGCATCAGCACGACCAGGAGCTCGGCCAGTTCCATCGCGCCGCTCTCGACGCGCAGTGCGCCAACGAACAGGGCGATGGCTGCGCCGACGGTGATTGCGAGAATCGTCAGGCCCTGGGCGATGGCGTTGTTGAACAACACGCCCATCGTTGATCGAAACACTTCTTGTGCGCGCTCGGCCAGAGTCTCACCGCGCCGGCCGCTCTGTCCGAACGCCTTCAGCGTGGCCAACCCCTGGATGGAATCGAGGAAGTCGGAGGCGAACGAACCATATGCATCGTGGCGTCGGAGTGAGGCTTCGGCATTGCGCTGCTTGAGCAACGACGGCAGCAGCAGCGTGACCAGGGCGAAGCCGAAGTAGATCGCGGCCACGGGCAGGTCGAGCCAGCCCATGAAGATGAATATGCCAATCGGAGCCAGCGCTGCCACGATCAGTTGCGGTAAGTATTGGCCGAAGAACGTCTCTAGCTGCTCGACGCCTTCAATCACGCCGACGGTGACGTCGCCAGTGCGCTGTCGATCGAAGTAGGACGGACCCAGCCGGACGACCTGATCGAATAGTCGTTGTCGAAGCGAGAACTGCACCTCTAACGCGGTGGCGTTGGCGATCTCTTCCTTGGCGTAGAGGAAGATTGAGCGGGCCAGGATCGAGGCGGCCGCGGCGATAATCAGAGGGATGAGGTCGGAAAAGCTGTCGCCCTCGAAGATGCGGGCGCCAATCCACCCCAGCAGCGCCAGTCGCGCCACGCCGGCTGTGACTGCGAGCAGCCCCACGCTCACCGCCAGCGCAATGCGCCAGCGCACGCCCTCGGTGAATCGCCAGAGGTCCCAGGAAAACGTCATGCCAGATCCTTTGCGGGCCTATAGCCGTCAGTAGTCCGTGCGACCCTGTGTCAGGATAGGCAGCAACTACCAAGACAAGGGCCTGCGATGCTCGATCAGGTCTGCTCCCCCTCATCCTTGCAGAGGCTGATGCATTGCGTCGTGGTCGCTCGCCCTACTTCGTCATACCCGCGCTTGCCGCGGGTATCTCGTTGGTTGGGGCACGAACGCAGGTGCAGTGCACAGCGAGATTGCCGCGACGGAGCGCGGCAATGACGGGGGTGGGTGTTACTCGATGGTCGCCACGCGCTGCCTCAGCACGGTCCGACCAGTACGATACGACTCACAGGTCGCTCTGCTCGAGAAGCTCGGATTGTTCATGCCCCCCGCCGTCGATGCCCCGCAGTTCTCCGACCTCTACCTCGACGACCATTCCGTACAGCCGGCGCTGACTCCGATTCAAAACGAACTCGGCTTCCTCTGCGACTGGACCAGCCTGCGATTCTCACCGACGTACTACGGGGCGGGTATCCCACATGGCAATGGTGAGGCGGTCGTGATTGTGCCCGGATTCATGGGTACGGACCTCTCGATGATGGAGCTCTACTGGTGGCTAGCTCGGATTGGGTATCAGCCCTACTACTCGGAGCTTGGGCTCAATGTGAACTGCCCGGACATTTCCTCCGAGACAGTGCTCAGCGTGGTCCGGCGGGCGGCCAATGAGACCGGGGCCCGTGTCCATTTGATTGGACACAGCCTGGGCGCGTTGATCGCGCGGAGTGTCGCCTTTCAGCATCCGGAGCTGATCAACATGCTGATCTCGCTCGCGGCGCCATTCAACGATGTCGCCTATGTGCATCCGGTCTTGATCGAGGCGATGGCTGCGGTTCGTCGGCAGGCAGGATCACACCTGACCTGGCATGTCGCACCAGCCTGTTACAGCGGTCACTGCACCTGTTCCTTCACCGAACACATCATGCGTCCTCAGCGACCCATATTCCGTCGCTATGCGCTCTACGCGGAGAACGATGGACTCGTGCTTCCTGAGAGCTGCATGGAGGAGGAGGCTGAGTACAACGTGGGGATCCAGACCAGCCACTACGGGATCATCTACAACGCTCAGGCGTTTCGGGAGGTCGCACGGCTGCTGGCGGATCGGTCGACGGCGTAGTCGCGATTCCCCTTCTCTCCGTTTGAGATTGATGCATATCCTCCGATTCCCTCTCACCCCCTTGCGGGGGGAGATGTCACCGAGTGACAGAGGGGGGGTCGGCTGGCGACGACCAGATAGGACCAACAGGCAGGGAACCCCTCCCCCTCTGCCTTCGGCATCTCCCCCGCAAGGGGGGAGAAGGGGAGTGATGCATCAGGCTCCCTTTGGGAGAGGGGACCGGAGGTGGGAGCGGAGAATTGACCCAATGGGGCCTGTAGGCACGCGCCCGCCGGCGTGCCTGACACGGCAAACGAACGAGGGCAGCCGCATGGGCTGCCCTTACGTTTGGATTTGGATGTTGGAGGATGTTAGGCCTTGGTCTCGGCCGCTTCCTTGGTTGCGCCGTTGCTCGACGGGCTGAAGGCGTCCATGCTCTTTTGCAGGAAGTCGGCCCAGGGGTTGGCGGTCTGCCATTCTCGCGAGATTTCGAGGGCGGCCTCGGCGGCGGTGCGACTGGCGCCGAGCAGCGCGTCGAGCGCTTCCCGACCCTCGCTGCTGGCGGCGATCGCTTCCTTGTACGCCGACTGCGTGAAGTCGAGCGCCTGGCTCTGAGCGGCGACGGCAGACTCCATGATCGCCGAGTAGGCGGCGGCGGAGTCCGCCGGGTTGGCGGCGACCTGACGGGCCAGGTCGAGGGCCTGGCGCTGGGCCGAGCTGGCGTCGGTCAGGAGCTGGCGCGAGATGCGCAGTCCACGCTCGTTTGCCTGTTCGATCGCGTGGGCCAGCGCGTCGTAGCTGGCGAGCAGGGCTTCGAAGTACTTATCGGTCGGGGCCTGAGTTTCACTCTGTTCGGTCGATTGGTCGGACATGAAGTTCGCTCCGTTTTGGCTCTCAGCTCAGTCGGTATGCGGAAAATGTATGTCGCAGCTCCTCTATGTGCAATATGCATCTTGCGTCGCTTGGCACTTAGCGGCACAATGCGGGTATGGCAGATGACACAGCATCCGGCAGTACTTCCGGCAGTGTTGCCGGCAGCGCATCGAGCAAATCGAGCAAGAAGAAGCGGACAACCTCCGAGCCGCGTCTGCACGGCGAGATGTTGGCGACCAGCCTGCTCGCGTTCCTCAAGGGCTGCAACGCGTACGGCTATCAGCTCAATCAACAGTTGAACGAGTCCGGACTGCCCGAGTCGGACAGCGGCACGGTCTACCGGGCGCTACGGCAGCTCGAGACCAGCGGCTTCGTGTCGTCGTTCTGGGACACCTCCGAGCAGGGCCCGGCGCGGCGGATGTACTCGCTGACCGCCGCCGGCGACATCTTTCTCAGGACCTGGCTTGACGCGCTGAACCGCTATCAAGAAGTGCTCACCGGCGCCCTCGAACGTTTCGAGGCAGCCGCCCAACCCCCTGAAGATTCCAACACCGAATAGGACGCCTCATGACCAAGACCGAGACATCTCCTCCGGACCCCTCCGCGATCTGGCGTGATTGGATGACCCAGTCCGAGCGCCAGTGGAACGAATTCTTCAACCAGATGATGGGCACCGAAGAGTTCAGCCAGGGTATGGGCCGAAACCTCGATGTCTTCCTGCACTTCCAGAAGACCATGAGCGAAGCGATGGGGCCGTACCTGACGGCGATGAACGTGCCGACGCGCACCGACGTCCTCGCGCTGGGCGACCGGTTGCTGGCGATGGAAAACCGCCTGGCGGCGATTGAAGCGCAACTGTCGACGCTGCAGACGAGCGTCGAGAAAGAATCGACGAGTAGCAGAAGCAACACAAAGCCGCGTCGAACCAAGCGCCCAGCAACGCCCGACACAAACTAACTGTTCCTGACACATCAACTTAACGTCCATGTAACTCGTTTCTAACCAGGAACGAGACGTTGCCATAGACAATCACTGTCATTGCACGCCTTCGTGCAGTGTTTCTTCAATCCGTGGAGTGACCTATGACTCTTGTTGCTGAGCCTTCGACCTCTCCCTCCGTTGAGGACCAATCCTCTATTGCAGATACCGAATCGGCAGATACCGAATCGGCAGATATTGCCAGCACCGTCCAATCGACGGTCGAAACCATCTTGCGCCGCGGGCTGGTCGGCCTGGAGTACATCTCGCTCGACGACCCGCAGCCCGGCGCGACGCCTAAGGACACGATCCTGACTCAGGGATCGATGAAGCTCTACCACTACCGCGCCCAGACCGACGAGGTCTACCGCACGCCGCTGCTGGTGATCACATCGCTGGTCAGCAAGCCGTACATCCTCGACCTCACGCCCGGCCAGAGCATGATGGAGTTCCTGGTTCAGGCCGGCTACGACGTCTACATGATCGACTGGGGCATTCCGATGCCCGAGGAGAAGTCGCTGACGCTCGACGACTACGTGCTGAATCACTTACCAGCCTGCGTCGAGCGCATCCTTGAGGACTCCGGAGAGTCCGAGTTGAACATGCTTGGATACTGCCTCGGCGGAACACTGGGCGTGCTCTACCTGGCGACTCGTCCCGACGCGCCAGTCGGCAACATGGCTTGCCTGACGACGCCGGTCAACTTCAAGGGCATGGGCCTGTTCACGCAGTGGACCGACGAGCGTTACTTCGATGTTGACCGGATCGTCGACTCGCTGGGCAATGTTCCTGGCGAGATGCTGCTTTCCGCCTTCGACATGCTGCGACCCACTGGCCGCCTGACCAGCCCGATCCAGGTGCTCGACCGGATCCGCGACGACAAGTACGTGCAGTCGTTCATGATGCTCGACCGCTGGGCCTCCGATCAGATTCCGTTCGCCGGCGAGGCCTTCCGCCAGATGGTCAAAGAGCTGTATTGGAAGAACGCCATGCTCGAGGGCACATTCGAGCTCGGCGGCAAGTCGGTTGACCTCTCTTCGATCAAGACGCCGATGATCCACGCGATGGCCGAGCACGACCACATCGTTCCGTATGAAGCAGCCAAACCGCTGCTTGAAACCGTTCAGTCGGAGGACGGCGAAGCGGTCGTATTGCGCGGTGGACATGCCAGCCTCGTCGCCGGCGGCAACGCCAAATACCGACTCTGGCCTAAGCTGGATTCATGGCTTTCGGTTCGTTCGATTTAACTGCGAAGGAGCCCAACATGCGCTACCCAGCCTCGGCAACCATCGCCGGAAGTCCAGTCACGTTCAGACTGATGGAACGCGGCGATGCCGAAGCCATTGTGACGTTTGCGCGCAAACTTCCCAGCCATGATCTGTTGTTCCTGCGACGTGACATCACGCAGCCGGAGCAGGTCGAGGTCTGGGTCGAGCGCATCGAAGCCGGCCTGACCACATCCCTCTTGCTCATTGATGAGGGTGGAGAGATCGCCGGTTACGCCACAGTCGATCGCAACGATCTGCCCTGGTCACCTCACGTGGCCGAGCTCCGCGTACTCGTCGGCCCCAGGTTGCGAGAGCAGGGTGCCGGACGTCTGCTGACCGAGGAAGCGTTCCGCATCGCCCTTGAAATGAACGTCGAGAAGATCATCGCGCAGATGACGATCGATCAGCAGCAGGCAATCTCCGTGTTCCGCACACTCGGGTTCAAGCCCGAAGCGGTGCTGCGCGAACACGTGAAGGATCGCGAAGGCGTCAAGCACGACCTCGTCATCCTCAGTCACGACGTCGCCGAAGCTCAGCGTCGTCGAGCGGCGACCGGGGTCCTCGAAGCGGTCAGCGGCTGACGTCGGAGGTTCAGTCTCCGATTCTCTTCAAGTCGTCATACCCGCGCTTGTCGCGGGTATCTCGATGTGAGCATCGAAGACGTCATGTACAAACGATCCCTACTGGGCCAACTGCTGTCTGCAGGAAAGCAGCGGCCGTTGAGCCCTCAGCGAGATTCCCGCGTCGGAGCGCGGGCATGACGGAACATGTGAGCGGGTTGGACGTTCAACGCTAGCGACGCTTCACACCTATCCTCGACTCGGAAAGCCGAGGACTCCCATGGTGGAACCGCTGGAAGGCCTGCGGGTTGTTGAGTTTGCGATTGCCATCCAGGGACCGCTGGTCGGTGGGTTTCTGGCCGATATGGGCGCCGACGTGGTCAAGGTCGAGCCTCCCGGCGGCGACCCCAATCGCTGGCACACCGGCGTCAACTGGACCGCGCCTGCTGAGACTCCTGGGTCTCAATTTCTGTCCGTCTCGCATGGCAAACGATCCATCTCCCTCGATGTCCACACCGAGACCGGCCGCGCAGTGTTGCTACGCCTGGTCGAGCGGGCCGACATCTTCATCAGCAACTTCCGCGAAGACTCGCTAGAGCGCATGGGCCTGGGCTACGACGCGCTGTCGCAGATCAACGATCGGCTGATCTACGGCATCGCCAATGGATTCGGACACGAAGGCCCGGACAGCAACAAGCGCATGACCGACCAGTACGCGCAGGTCCGCAGCGGCATTGCCAATATGGTCGGCGATCCAGACACGCAACCGATGATCGCCGGCTCGGTGATCGGCGACACCAGCGGTGCGATGGGGCTCACCCTGGCCATCATGACTGCGCTCGCCGCGAGAGAGATCCACGGCGTTGGTCAGAAAGTGCGGACGTCGTCCTACGGCGTGATGGTCTGGATGCAAGGCTGGGAACTCAATCACTCTTCGATCACCGGGACGCTGCTGTCGCGCGAGGGACCGCACCATCCGAACGTGCCCGGCAGCGCGGGCACATACCTGACAGCCAACGGCGGCGCGTTCCACGTCGACGTGCAGGGTGACAACGCCTGGCCGGAATTCTGTGAGTTTGGCGGCATCCCCGAAATCGGGGCAGATCCGCGTTGGGACAGCAGCCAGAAGCGCTCACCCCTGAGCGACTTCCGTTGGCTCGAGCAATCGAAGCTGCTGCGACCGCACATGGCCCGCGCGATGAAGAATCGAACCACCGAGGAGTGGGAGCAGTTCTTCGACGAGCGCCGCGACGAGATCATGTACCAGCGAGTCTTCGACTACGAGGACGTGATCAACGATGAACAGGCCCTGAAGAACGGCTACATCGTCGAGAAGGACGTGCCTGGAGTGGGCAAACGGCCGATGGCGGGCAACTTCGCACAGTTCAACAAGACCCCGGCCAGCGCCAAGCCATGGTTCCCAGAGCTGGGCCAGCACACATCGGAAGTGATGTCAGAACTCGGCTTCAACGAGGAACAGATCGCCGAGGTCGAAGCCCAGAAAAGTCCGCGCCTGCCAATGTCCAGCCGCGCCCGGGCGCGTCGGGAGAGTCCCTAGACGTCCTCCCCCAATCCGTCATACCCGCGCTTGTCGCGGGTATCTCGCAGCGAGCACCTCAGCGGATGGACTTCACTTAAGCGGCAAGCAACTGGACGGTCCTCGTCCACTCAAACTCGCGAGCATAGTGAGGCTCGTCAGCCTCGAGGACGACAGCGTCGGGCTGCAGCGAGAGCGCCTGCTCCAGCGTCATGCCCAGCTCAACCTCCGAGGCATCGGACGCTAGATTACAGAACGCTAGTTCGTTTATCAATCGGCTAACGACTGCCTGTGGACAACCCACATAGCGACTGTTATGCTACCCACACCCAGCCCACCCGTCCCCGCCTCCGAGCGGGAACCCGCTCCCTCGGCCCTTAGAACGAACATCGCTCAGCTTGTCGCCATCGGCATTCGGGCGATTGGCTAATCTGAGGTCACAGGACGAAGCAGGACTCGGGGACAGCTTGCATGATCTCCCTCGTAGCCGACCGATCTGAGGAAATCGCCGAGCTCTGCCGGAAGCATCAAGTGCAGCGCCTCGACCTATTCGGCTCCGCCGCCACCGGAGACTTCGACCTCGAATCAAGCGACCTCGACTTTCTCGTCACGTTCCTACCCGAAGCCGACGCCACCTACATCGGCGTCTACCACCGCCTCTACACCGACCTCACAAGCCTCTTCGACCGACCCGTCGATCTGGTGATCGAGACCGACTTCAGGAACCCTTATGTTCGCGACACGGTCGAACAATCAAGAACGCCAATCTATGTCGCCTAGAGCAAAGGGATATCTGTACGACATCATCGAGACAGCACGTCTAATCCAGCAGTCGACTAATGACAAGAACTTTGACGATTACGAAGCTGACATCGGCTTGCAACATCCTCAATCATCAGTATCCGAACATCAATCATGGGACGATCTGGAAAACGATTGAATCGGAGATTCCGATCCTGATTCGCGAGAGTGAACTCTTGCTCTCCGAAGATCCCTAGCCAACCTCCAACACCCCCGACCCCGCATCCCACAACACCACCCTCCCATCGATCGCCGACGCCAACGCCCTTGACCCCTCCAGATTCCGACTCGCCCCTGACACCAACACCACGAACTCTGCCGACGCTGGCACACCCTTCCGACCTCCGTCGGGGGACATCAGGACTTTTGCGGCTAACTCGGGTGTGATCTCATCCCCGATTTTGGCTCCGGCTATCTGGACCACGATTTCTGGGCGGTGGACTGATTTTTCGTCTAGCGGCCTGCCCAGGACTCCGGCTCCGATGACGGCGGCGACGATGTCTACTTCCTCGGGGATGACGGGTTCGTGGAGGGCGGGGGCTTTGAAGGGGCGGCCTTTTGAGCCGTCGGCTTCGATGGCGACGAGGCTGGCGAGTCCGGCGTTGATCGCTTGCTTGGGCCAGGCTGGGTCGACTCCGAGGACTCGCTCGCGATCTCCGCGGCCGGTACCGACGACGGCTGAGGCCAGGCCTCGGCGGCGGATGTTGTCGAGCGCACCGGCTCGGAAGGCGTCGTCTTTGCCTATGGCTAGTGGCAAGCTTCGGCCCTCGCGGGGGATGGTCATCTTGGTTGTCGTGGCCAGGACGGTCAGGCCGCCTCCGTCATCGGGGCCTCTCTCGTGACCGCCGGCGGCTTCCCATTCGGCGGCGAGCGCGAAGAGGACCGTCGTCTTGCCTCCACCTCCGACCGTGGCGAAGACCGCTGGGCGCGTAATCCCCAATGCTTCATGCAACGGCAGGTTTGACGCTTGCTCCACGTGACGCCTCCAGCCCGCAGCCTAAACTCAAGCTATGAGTGAAGTGTTCTCCGTAGTGATCCTCGCCGGCGGATTCGGCCGGCGGCTGGGCCAGGACAAGGCCACGACCGAGGCCGGCGGTCGGCCGCTGCTGCACTGGAGCGCGCTGGCCGCAGCCGAAGTGTCGGACGACATCGTGGTCGCCAAGCGACCCGACCAGCAGTTTCCACCACTCGACGGTGTGATCTGGCGCGAAGCGATCGATCACCGACACGACCGAGGCCCGCTCGCCGGTCTTGAAGCGGCGCTGCCGCTGATCAAGCACGAGCTCGCCGTCGCCGTCGCCTGCGACATGCCCCTTCTCCAGCCCGAACTCCTGCGCGCCGTCGCCGCTGCCTGCGCTGGAGTGGAGATCGCCATGCCGTACCTCGATGGCGTGGCGCAGCCATTGTTGGCCGCGTACCGGCCGTCGGTCGTGCCCCAGGCGACGCAATTGCTCGACGATGGCGACGGA
Organism: Dehalococcoidia bacterium; assembly: GCA_965232875.1. GTDB lineage: Bacteria > Chloroflexota > Dehalococcoidia > Bin125 > Bin125 > Bin125. The sequence continues at coordinate 2,638,156 of OZ247431.1, forward strand.
CGCATCCGCGCGCTGCTACCACTCGCTGAGCATCGATTGCTGGAGGTTGACGAGCTCCGTGTTCACGATCCGGAACTAACATCGTTCACTAACGTGAACCTTTCGGATGACCTGAGCGCGGTCGAACAGGCCCTCAAATCGCAACATCCGGCCGAACTGGTCTGACGACCACATATCCAAACTGGAAAGAACCGAACGAAGTCGAACAAGACTGAACAGCTGAAGGGACGATTCGATGCCGATGTTCCGACGAGTCCTGACCGGCCGCGTGGCGCCGGGCAAGCATGGCGAATTTCTACGAGCCGTCGAGGCGGCCCTCGACTACCAGGCGGCGCGAGGGATTGAGGCGCAGTTCTCGGTCTGGGACGCAATCACGGGCGCCGCGTCGACCGTTGAGATCGTCGCCGAGTTCGAGGATCTCAAGGAACTCGAACAGTTCGAGGAGCTGGCTGCGCAGGATCAGCATTTCGCGCAACTGCGCCGCGCCGTCCGCGAGGCGATGGTCTTCGACTCTGCCAACATCAACATCTATCGCAATCTCGTCTGACTGAGTTCGGTCGAGTCTGAACGAAGGACACCACATGGTCCGAGTCGATCCTGAACGACAGGCCGAATACCGAGACGCCTGGGACGCCTGGCAGAAACAGCTTGGGCGTCTGCACGACATCTTCCTTGATGGCGAGCCGCTGGAGCCGCCCAAGCTCAAGGGGCTGCTCAATCGCGAGGCCCGAGCCAAGCAACGCTACGACGCCGCGCGTGAGGCGCTGCTGGGCATCGGGGCGCTGCCCGCGGCGCCCAATCTCGCAAACATTGGACGCTCTCCCATCGCGTCCATAGACTTGGGTCCAGGCGATTCGCGTGCCGAATAGCGAATCGATGATGTTCGTCCATGGCCGATCCCATGTGCTCCCCCCGCGGGGGAGCGGTCGCGAAGCGACTCAGGGGGCCGTTGGCACCAACCTCCCCCCTCTGCCTTCGGCATCTCCCCTCGCAAGCGGGGGGAGAATTGAGTACAGCCGGGATGTCGTAATGGTTGCTCGCGAGTGGACGCCCAGATGACCGACGACTACGGCGTTGACCTCGATGAAATCCTGCGCGTGATTGACCGCGCGGCGGTGCTGATCGTGCGCTTTGATGTGCTTGAACCTCGACTGCTGGTCGACTTCCGGGCGAATCCGCCTGACACACCGATCATTCAGCTTGTTGACCGCGTCAACTCCGCTGAGGAACGCTTTCGCCACTTGAAGTCGCTGCGCCCTCGATTGCCGTTGCCGGAACGGATTATGTCGTTTCCCTGGCCTCGGGCGATCACGGCATTCGACGAATCGGGCATCTGGGAGAAAATCGAGGCGCGTCTGATCAGCCTCGGCGCCGATCCCGACCACGTAACACGCATCCAACAACAACTCCACGATGGTGAGCGAGCCGTCACGATCGCCGCGATTACCGGCGGCGAGGGCTTCCGCACCATCTGGGAACGATCGCAAGGACCTGCCGAGTGAGCGACCGCCAATCCGAGCTGCCTCTGATCGACCTCCGATCCGACACTGTGACCAAGCCAACGCCGGCGATGCGCCAGGCCATGTTTGAGGCGGAGGTCGGCGACGACGTCTTCGGCGAAGACCCGACGATTTCGAAGCTGGAGGAGACGGCGGCCGATCTGACAGGCAAGGAGGCCGCGCTCTACGTGTCCAGCGGCACGATGGCGAATCTCGTCTCGCTGCTCTCGCAGACCCGCTCCGGCGATGAGCTGCTGGTCGGCGATCGGGCGCACATCGTGCGCTCGGAAGCCGGCGGCGTCTCCAGGTTGGGCGGCGTGCTGGCGACGACCTTGCCGAATCAAGCGGATGGCGGATTCGATCCAGAGCTCATCCCCGGCGCAGTGCGCCCGGACGACATGCACCAACCGCGAACGACGCTGCTCGCGCTGGAGAACACACACAATTTCTGTGGCGGGACCGTCGTCTCGCTGGAGCGGACCGAGGAAATCGCCGGCACCGCGCACGATCTTGGGTTGCGAGTCCACATGGACGGCGCGCGCATCTTCAATGCTGCCGCGGCGTCAGGACACAGTGTCGCCGAGCTGGCCGGACCCGCCGACAGCGTGACATTCTGCCTGTCCAAAGGGCTGGGTGCACCGGTCGGCTCGCTGATCTGCGGCGACGAAGGATTCATCGCTGAGGCGCGGCGCACGCGCAAGCTGGTTGGCGGCGGGATGCGGCAAGCCGGGATTCTGGCGGCCGCCGGATTGGTTGCGCTCGATCAAATGGTCGACCGCCTGCACGACGATCATGCCCACGCACGACAGCTCGCGCGAGGACTGGCGGAACTCGGCTTCGACATCAATCCTGAGAGCGTCGAGACGAACATCGTCATCGTTCAACTCGACACGGCCACCGACGCTGCGCCCTCGTCGAAGCTGCAGGCGCAGTTGAAGAACCTTGGCGTGCTCGTGACGACGCCCGACCGGACCAAGATTCGTCTGGTCACGCACGCTGACGTCTCAAGCGAGGACTGCGCCGAAGCGCTGCGTCGCATGGCGGAGGCCGAGATTGGCCCGCACGGCGGTCGCGGCTCGTGAGGCGTTCCCCATTGTCGGGTTTGATCTGCTTGATGTTGACAACCACGCTGGTTGTCGTGTTCGTTGCCTGCAGTTCGGAATCCAGCTTTGACGATCCCGCGGACCCCGTCTCGCAGATTCCGTGGCCCGACTTCGAACGACTCCACTACGACATGTTTGACCAGACCGACACCTTGCTGGGCACGCTCGTGCTCGAAACGGTGCTGCAGGATGACGTGTATCAGTTATCGCTGATGTTCACACTGAATACGGAAGAGGGAGTCGTCACCGATGAGGTGAAGGTCTGGGTTGATGCCGAGAGTTTGCAGCCTGTCCGCTATGCGCGACGGGCTGAGTCGTCGCAGAAATCACTGACCGCCCAGGCCGCGTATCGAGCCAACGCAGACGGGGCAATCTCTGCCGATGTCACCCTCGATGACGACGGCGAAGTGACTGAGGAGACGGTCGAGGCAGGCCTGTTTGCCTTTGACAACGACTCGTCAGCCTGGCTCTGGCGGACGCTGGCCTTCGAGCAAGACCTTGAGCTCACGTACCTGTCGGTCAACGTGGTGCAGCGTCGCAGTCAGTTGGTCCAGGTGGCCGTCCGCGGTCAGGACACCTTGCGAGGACCCCAAGGAGATGTCGTGGTCTGGCAAGTCGTCGCAACACCAGGCGTGGAAATCTCGCGCGCCTGGTACGAGGTTGATCCGCCGCATCGGTTGGTCCGCTGGGATCAGCAGCCGCGCCGGTTCATTTTGACAAAGATTGAGACTGAGCCGTAAGGCTTGCGCGTAAATCCGGGTTCCAGAGTGCTCACCTTGTAGTTTCCCAGTCCCGCGTAACGGAGACCTTTGCAAAGTGAGCTTTCCGTCATTGCCGCGCTCCGACGCGGCAATCTCGCTGCATCCGGCACCAACGTCTGTGCTCAAATCAGCGAGATACCCGCGACAAGCGCGGGTATGACGGAACTACTACCCCTACAGAATGCCGATCCTGGCGCTACTCGTCGCGGGGACGGGCCCAGGTGGGACGATCGACTCCGGCGGGTGGGGCGAAAGTGGCTTCTTCTTCGCTGGGCGGCTCAGGCTCGGGGATCTGCGGCTGCCAGGTATCGTCGCTCGATTCGGACGCCTTAGGGGCTGCCGCTGGGACGAGCTCCGGCTCTGCTTCTGCCGCTGGTCGATCTGCGCCGAACACGTGACGCGCCTGGTCCTCCGTCAGTTCGGGATGAGCCGCGATTTCGGCGGCGACGCGCTCCTCGACGGTTGGGGCGAAGTCCGCACCGTGACTGCCGACAGCAGAGACTTCGTCCTGCACATCGGAGGGCAGCTCGGCTGCGAAGCGAGAGCGCTCTTCGCGGACGGTGTAGCGGAAGAGCTCTTGCTCCTCCGGCTCCAACAGGCGGCCATCATTCATTTCTTCGACGCGCGGGACCAGCTCCATCACGGTGCGGTCGTGCGTCGTGGTGACGATCGTGACGCCTTGCTCGACCACAAGGTCATGCAACAGCCGGAAGATGGATACCGCCGTGGTCGAGTCGAGCTCGCCGGTTGGCTCGTCGGCCAGGATCAGTGCGGGCGAGTTGGCGAGAGCGCGGGCGATGGCGACGCGCTGCTGCTCGCCGCCGGAGAGTTCGTACGGTCGGTGCCGGGCTCTTCCGGCGAGTCCGACAGCCTCAAGCAACTCCTCTGCGCGGCGTCGACGCTCGCGGATGCCGGCGCCAGCAATGCGCAGGGACAGCTCCACGTTCTCGTAGGCCGACAGGAGAGGCAGCAGTCCGAAGGATTGGAAGACGAACCCGACGCGGTGGCGTCGCAGTTGTGTGAGCTGGCGCTCTGAGTATTCAGTGATGTTCTCGCCGTCGATCGTGACGTGACCTGTGGTTGGCGAGTCAAGTCCGGCGATCAGGTTGAGCAATGTGGTTTTGCCTGAACCGGAACGACCGATCAGGGCGACGAATTCTCCACGGCTCACTTGCAGCGAGACATCGCGAACGGCCCAGATCTCCTCGCCGCCGACCACGAATTTTCGAGAGACGCCCTGTACATCAACGACCAGATCTTCCTGACTTGGCGACGTCATTCCGTTTGTTGCTACTGGAGTCGTCATTGTCGCTCAGCCTCTTCGTCGCCGGCATCGGCCTCATGCGCTGGAGTGATCACGATCCGGCCGTCGCGGGAATCTACGAATGCGCGTCGGCCCAGTGCCACCTGCTCCAGTAGGGGTTTGGGAATCTGTAAGCGGCCTGCTCCGTCGACCACGGCGTATTCCTCGTGGACGACTTCCGCGATTTCGGTACCGGGATTCTCAACTCGTCGGACTGTTTCTGTGGCGATCGTGCCGTCGCGAATCGCGACCACGCGGTCGACACGCGCGGCGATCGCTGGGTCGTGCGTGACGACGATGATGGTCAATCCGAACTGATTGGACAGACTGCGGAAGAGATGGAAGATTTCCTCTGAGGTGTGTGTATCGAGCTCACCGGTCGGCTCGTCGGCCAGGAGCAACGGAGGATCGTTGGCCAGTGCGACGCCGATGGATACACGCTGCTGTTCGCCGCCGGAGAGCTGGTCGGGACGCTGCTTGCGCTTGTCTGTCAGTCGGACTGCCTCGAGCAGTTGCATCGCGCGCTCGCGAGCGTGCTTGCGTGATCGTCCGGCGAGAATCATCGGCACTTCGATGTTCTGCTGAGCGTTGAGGTATGGGATCAGATTGCGGCCGGTCTGCTGCCAGACGAAGCCGACCTGCTCACGTCGATAGTCAACAAGCTCCTGCTCGGTTAACGCGAGGAGATCGGACTTGTTCACGTAGGCCTGTCCAGCCGAAGGCACATCAAGCCCTGCGAGCACGTTGAGCAACGTCGACTTGCCAGAACCGGACGCGCCGACAATTGCGAGAACTTCGCCTCGCCCGACGGTCAGGTCGAGTCCGCGCAGCGCGACGACTTCGAGGTCGGCAATTTTGTAGATCTTGAACAGGTCACGGCAGATGACATGCTGCTCGGCCGCCATGTCATCAGGACGAATCGGCGGCAGTGCCGCATTGGTCGTCATCGATCACCCCAGGAATCCGCTGGTATCACACGCACAACAAGAGCAGGATACCCCCAGATCAGATCTGGGGGTGGGGACGGAGTCGGAAACCGCTCTCGTGAGCAGATGAAGCAGGTTGCGGTGTCTCATATCGGTCTCCAGCGGGCGTCTTGGCCTCTGGGTTTGGCGACGATCTGGAGGCGCCCGGTTGACCTGGCGGGGCGGGGGACTTGTTGGAGGAGTTCGTGCATGTAGCGGTCGGCGTCGAGGAGGTCGTCGTTCCGTTTGCGGGGTTTGGGATCGGGATCGTCGCCGGTTTGCCAGACGTACTCTTGCATGCGCTTGGGGAAACAGGTGAGGTTCTCGGTGTAGAACGATGCGGGCGGGTCGGCGGCGAGTGGTTCGTGGACGAGGTTGACGCCGTAGAGCACGGAGCCGGGGTTGCCGGCGGCGGGGACGACGTGGATGCCCTGCCGTCGTTGGTGGTCGATCCAGGCGGATTGCGAGCGGTCGGCGGCCCAGCGGATGGGACCGAACTTGCGCTGGCATTGACGCTGCCATTGTTCGAGTCGCTGGATGACGCCGGGGCCTCGGTCTTCGAACTCGGCGAGTCGGATCAGGGTGAAAGGGTGTTGGGAGGAGGTGGGAGGTGTGCTGCGGCTGGGGGACGGCTGGCGGGTGGTGTCGTTGATGGGCTTGGACGGTTCGTGATTCCTGCCTGCGCAGGAATGACGGAGGGGGGAGCCCCCCCCTCTGCCTGCGGCATCTCCCCCCGCAAGGGGGGGAGAGGGGAATGGGGGGTAGGTGAGGCCGGCGATGATTCCGGCGGTGTGGTGGGCGGTGTCGGTTTGGCCGCCGAAGTCGAGGCCGCCGATGATGTGGGTGAATGGCGGCAGGGGGCCTGACCAGCAGTGGCGGTTGGGGTCGAAGTCGGGGTAGACGCGGCCCATGAGGGCGTTCCAGCGGCCGTCGATGAAGCGGTCGCGCCATTGTTGGGGCAGGAGGGCGTGGTTGAGCTGGGCGTAGTTGTCGGGCAGGTGGGGGTTGTCGGCGATTTTGGCGGGGATGAAGGCGACCTGTCCGCTGGCTTCGCGGAGGGCGTCTTCGGGTAGTTCACGGTGCAGGAACCAGCGCTGGAACCAACCGGGCCAGGGGTTGGAGGCGGCGACGAACCAGCGCTGCGGCTGGGCCGGGTGGCGCAGGCGGGTAAGCAGCATCAGGGCGGCGTCCTCGTCGACCTGACCGGCTTCGTCGATCAGGACGGCGCCGTACTGCTGGGAGCCGAGGCCCTGCCAGTCGGAGAGGTGGCGGAAGTTGACAGTCGAGTGTTGGTCGCGGGGCCAGCCGGGTAGCCGCAGCTGGACGAGCGAGGTCGGGGCCTGCTGGCGTCGCTGGATCAGTTCGGGCGGGCAGACCTGGAAGAACTCCTTCATGGTGGTCGAGGAGAGGTCGGAGAGGTGGTGTCGGGCGACGAGGATGTTGTTGCCGGGGTGCATGAGCGCGGCGTCGATGGCGAGTTCGGCGATGGCGCGGGTTTTGCCGCCGCCCATGGCGCCGCCGTAACCGAGCAGGGTGAGGCCGGGCTCCGGAGCATCGATCAGCGCTTCGTACAGCTCGTGCTGTCGCTCCGTCGGCCGAAAACTCCGACCTGCGCGCAAATCAGCCAGCCGCCTCAACGTTCGCCTCCGCATAGTCGCTGCTCGCATCGAACCAGATCCTCTCTCGCCACGGCGAACGCACGTCGCTTCGTTCAGATCAGCAACAGTACATATGAGCGGATACCATTCGCCACTCCTCCTCACCCCCCATCATGCGGACCTCCGTCAACTCAGCTACTGAAAAAGAATATACGTTCGCATACAGTCAACCTCAGAGACGCGACCACCGAACGGATCAACCCATGACCATCCCGCAAACTGCCCCTCAACCCATCCATCAGGCCTCCCCGCAGGCCATACCTCAGGCCTCCCCGCAGGCCATCCATCAGCGCTATTGGCAGATCGCCAACAACCCCGAGGAACGTGGCTACGTCCAGGTCCGCGCCCTCGATTCCCTCGCCCGGCTGCTCGACCTCTTCCCCCGTCCCGCCCACCCGGCCTTCTTCGCCTGCGAACCCGAACCCCCGCCTCCCGCGATCCCGAACGGCCCCTACGCGATCGCCAGCATGAGCGACGAAGACCTCGATGCCCTGATCGACAGAGAAGAAGCCGCGGCCAAAACCCAGGCCGACAAAGAAGCGGAAGCCAACACTGAATCCGAGCCCGATGACGAAGACGAGGAAGGATCCGGCCGGGATGAGGACGAACCTCCCTAATACCCCAGCGGCGCCCGTTTTTTTCGTGCGAGCATTCCCAATCCCCGACCAGCGCGGGGACCGGCCCCGCACACCCGCAACCAGCCCCCAAACCCAGACAGGGGCCGGATCCCCCTGCAAGAGAGGGGAAGCCATTGTGGCTGGGCTTGGGTGGGACGCCTGACAAGTGTCGCCGGGGCTGTTGGTTGGCTGGTTCGTGATTCCTGCCTACGCAGGAATGACGGAAGGAGGGCAGGATGACGGAAGGGGGCGGTGGGAATGACGGAGGGGCAGGGGCTAGGAGTCGAGGTTGGTTAGCTGGGGCCGATGCACTTTCCGATGTTCTCGAGGAACTCGATTGGTGCGCACTTGTCGAACCACTGGCCGGTGTGCAGCGTGTATTCGTGGAAGATCTTGAGGGCGGCGAGAAAGAGCAGCCAGCGGATGGCTTCGGGTCGGGTCAGTGGGGCGGGGGTGCCGTCGGCGGCCTGGGCCCAGCCGGGGCGCAGCTTTGCGGGCCAGTGTGGTCTCGCGGCGACGAAGAGGAACCAGAACTCGAAGACGTGGGGGAAGTAGATCAGGATCTCGCGGCCAGCCCCGGCGGTGAAGGCGACGAACCCGATTAGCCGCCAGCCGAACAGACCCAGTGCAACTCGGCGTTCCCACCCCGACCATCGCAACGCGACCACGAGGAAGAGCCAGATATAGACCTGATCGACCCACTTGTCCCACTCCTGGTAGTTGGAGAGCCCGCCGAGGTCGATGGCCTGTCGGAGGAAGAGGTCGGAGAGGTCGATGAAGACGGCGATCAAGCCGCCGACAAAAGCCCAACGCAGAACCGGGAGCGATCCTGCGACGCGAATCAGGGCGATGACGAGGCCTTCCATTGGGGGCAGGCTAGGGCGTGCGGAGAGCGAAGGAACGCCGTGCTGTCGGGGTCGAGATTCCCGCGGCAAGCGCGGGAATGACGGAGTTGTGTGGGGTCTGGCCTAGGGGGCTTCTTCGTACTCGGGTCCGGTGAGGCGTTCGAAGCGTCCGGTGACCTGGAAGATGGTGCGCTCGCAGATGTTGAGCGCCCGGTCGCCGATTCGCTCGAGGTTGTGCGAACACCAGAGGACGTGGGTGATGGCGTCGGACTCGTCGGCGTCGCCTTCCGCGTCGGCGATGCGTGCGATCAAGCGCTCATGGATGTCGCCGTAAATGTCGTCGACTTCGTCGTCTCGCTCGACCGTCAGCCGGGCGAGGTCCTGGTCTCGATCGAGGAATGAACGCGTTGCCGACTGCAGCATCTCGCGGACCACGTCAGCCATGCGCCAGAGGTCGGGTTCGGTCGCGGCGACGGGATTGTCTTCGAGGAAGATGGCGTTGCGGGCGATGCCCTCGGCGTGCCCGGCGATCCGCTCGAGATTGAGGGTGATCGCGACGATCGACATCAGTTCGCGCAGGTCGCCGGCGACCGGTTGCTGTAACGCGATGATGCTGGTGACCGCTTCTTCGATCGCGTAGCGAACCGTTTTGGCGTCATGGTCGGCTTCGCAGACCTGTCGTGCGAGCACCAGATCACGGCGCAAGAGGGCCTGCATCGCGTCAACAATTGAGCGGTCGGCTCGCGCATGCTGCAGGCGCAGGCGATCCAACACCTCGGCGCGATCAGCGGAGTACGTCACCCGGACGGTTGACATATACCCCTCACTCTTCGGGCCGCTTGCAACATTGCCCTGACAGCATTGCCTTGAATAGCAGGTTAGCCATACCTGCCAGTAATGTAATCTTCGGTCCGCTGATCGAGCGGATTCGTGAAGATATCTTGCGTCGGCCCAAACTCAACCAGGCGGCCCACGCGTTCCTCGCCGGCGAGCAGGAACGCCGTGTAGTCCGATACGCGGCCGGCTTGTTGCATGTTGTGGGTGACGACGACGATCGTGTAGTCCTCGGCCAATTCGCGCATGAGGTCCTCGATCTTAAGCGTGGCGACGGGGTCGAGGGCAGAGGCGGGCTCGTCCATGAGGATGATCTCGGGCTGGACGGCGATGGCTCGGGCGATGCAGAGTCGCTGCTGCTGACCACCGGAGAGCGCGAGTCCGGACTTGTCCAGCTCGTCCTTGACCTCATCCCAGAGCGCGGCGCGACGCAGCGAGTCCTCGACGAGGCGATCCATGTCTCCGGAGTAACCGTTGATCCGGGCTCCGAAGGCGACGTTCTCGTAGATCGACTTGGGGAATGGGTTGGGCTTCTGGAAGACCATGCCGATCCGTCTGCGGACTTCAACGGCGTCGACGTTGGGGTCGATCAGGTTGCGGCCTTCGAACTGGATGTCACCATCGATTCGAGCGCCGGGAATCAGGTCGTTCATGCGGTTCATGCAGCGCAGCAGGGTCGATTTGCCGCAGCCGGAGGGTCCGATCAGAGCGGTGACGCGGTTGCGCGGAATCTGAATTGAGATCTTCTCGACTGCCTGAAAGGAGCCGTAGAAGGCGGAGACTTCCTTCAGTTCGAGCGCCATCTCCACTTCTTCGGTGAAGTCGTGTCGCACTGCCTCAAGGGTGGTGTCGAGGTGGACGCTGCTGGCGGCGGCGTCTTGCTTCATGGTGGGGGGCGGTGGCGGTGTCGCACGTCCGGGCGCTGCTGCTTCGGTCGCGCTGGGTGCGCTCGACCTCATCAGGTTGAAGAAGTTTCGTGACATTTGCGGCCCCCGTTGCCTGTGTCAGTCTAGCTACCAGTCGGTGCGCGTCCGCTGTCGCATGATGATCGCGGCGGCGTTCATCAGGAGCAGGATGACCATCAGGACGATGATGGCGGAGGCGGCGATCTCGTGGAATCCGGCCTGTGGTCGGGCGACCCAGTTGAAGATCTGGATAGGCAGGACGGTGAAGTCGTCGGTAGGGGAGTCGGCGAGGAAGGCGATGAATGTGAGGGCTCCGATGGCGATCAGGGGCGCTGTTTCGCCGATGGCTCGGGACATGGCGAGGATGTTGCCGGTCAGCATGCCTCCGAAGGCGTAGGGCAGGACGTGGAAACGGATGACCTGCCAGCGTGTGGCGCCGACGGCGTAGGCGGCTTCTCGCATGGAGGGCGGGACGGTTCTCAGGGCTTCCTGGGCGGAAACGACGATGATCGGCATGACGAGCAGGGCCATGGTGCAGGCTCCGGCGAGGACGGAGCGTTCGAACTCGAGGACTCGGACGAAGACCTGGAGTCCGAGCAGTCCGTAGATGATCGATGGCACTCCGGCGAGGTTGGAGATGTTGACCTGGATCATGCGCGAGAACCAGTTGCGTCTGGCGTATTCCTCGAGGTAGACGGCGGCGCCGACGCCGAGAGGGAAGGCGATGGCGGCGGTGATCACCATCATGTAGAGCGTTCCGGTGACGGCCGAGAAGACGCCCGCGTCCGCCGGCTTGCGCGACGGGTAGGAGGAGAGGAACCAGGGATCCATGAAGAGGTAGACGACCCAGGCAATGATCATGATCGCCGGGATCAACAGGGAGGGCTTACGCATCCGCTGCGACCAGAACCAGCCGGCGGCGAGGATCCCGAGCGGCAGGAGGAGGCCGATGACCAGCAGGCGGACGATCTGGAAGCCTGACGCCTCGCCGAATAGCTGGAGGATGTTGCCGCTGGCTCCGTCGATGCCGACGGCTTTTGCGTACTCGATGAAGTAGGCCGACTCAAAGCGGACGTAGAGGATGTGAACGAAGATCGCGGCCGGCGCGACGACGATGAAGCCGAGCGCGCGCGCGGCGATCCGGGGCAAGCCGGGTACGAGGGAGTTGATCAGGCGCGGACCGATGAAGGGCAGCAGGATGGCGACCGGCAGGGCCCAGGTCATCCAACCCGTACCCTGGGGCGTTGGCAAATCGGTGACGATGCCGCCTCCGCGGGCTTCGCGGCTGACTTCGCCACCGTCGGTGAAGAGCCGGGCGGCGCCGTCGACGGCGATTTCGACGATCAACGCGCCGAGCATGATCATGGAAATGGCAATCGCGAGCAGGGCGAAGACCATGAAGCCGACCGAGACGCTGCGGCGGAAGCGCACGCGCGGGGCGAAGGAAGTGAATCGGGCGGTCGGAGTTGCGGCGCTCATTCGTATTCCTCGCGGAAGCGCTGCGAGACCCACTGCGCCACGATGTTCATCACCAGAGTCAGCACGAACAGGGTCATCGCGACCGCGAACAGGACCTTGAACTCGATGGATGTGGTCGGTGTATCGCCGAGCGAGAGTTGGACGATCATCGCGGTCATGGTCTGGACCGCTTCAAGTGGTCCGACACCGAACTGCGGGTTGCCGCCGCCGGCGATGGTCACGGCCATGGTTTCGCCGACGGCTCTGGATGCAGCGAGGATGATTGAGGCGACGACACCGGAGAAGGCGGCTGGCAGGACCACGCGGAGCGAGACTTCCATGCGGGTTGAGCCGAGCGCGTATGCGCCTTCGCGCAGGGAGCGGGGGACGGCCCTCATGGCGTCCTCGGAGAGTGAGGCGATGATCGGGACGATCATCAAGCCGACCACGATGCCGGCCGAGAGCGCGTTGTAGATGCCGACGTCTTCGCCGAAGATGTCGCGAATCACCGGGGAAACGGAGACGAGGGCGAAGTAGCCAAAGACGACGGTCGGCACGCCGGCGAGGATTTCGAGGATCGGCTTGACGATCGCACGAACCCGCGGCGGGGAGTACTCGCTGAGGAAGACGGCTGCCATCAGGCCGAGCGGAATCGCGACGGCCAGACCGATCAGGGCGATCATGCCCGTGCCCCAGACGAGGGCCCAGACGCCGAACTGCTTCTCGGCGAAGAGGGCCGACCACTTGGTCGAGCCGAAGAAGTCGAGGAAGGGGACCTCGCGGAAGAACTCGACGGTCTCGAAGATCAGGACCAGGACGATGCCGATGGTGACGAAGGCGGAGAGGGTGGCGGTCAGGAACAAGGCAGCGTGAATGACTCGGCCGACCGGGGTCTCTCGGCCACTGCCAGGGCGCGAGGGTTGCAGTCGGTCGCGCCAGAGCTCGGCCAAGAGGGAGCGGACGGTGTCACGCTCGGGGCCGTCCATGCGCGGCGCTTGTGCGGCCATGACGCTGTCTCTCTCTTCGCCGACCCGAAGTCATGCCTGCTGGCAAGTTACGCAGCGCATCGAACGGCACGGTTAACAATCCGTAAGAGGCCATCAACCGTGAAGCGTGCAACACGTCGCTCGTGCGTGGACGACTCCCCGACCCGACGAGCCCACACTCCCTCCGTCATCCCCGTTCATACTCCATCAATCCGACTCACCCTCCGTGATTCCCGCGCAGGGAGACCTTTGCGAAACTCCCGAATCCCCTCTCCCCCCCTTGCGGGGGGAGATGTCACGGAGTAGCCCGCCCCGCACTTGATGCGGGGACAGAGGGGGGTCGGCAGGCGACGACCAGATAGTGCCAACAGGCAGGGAACCCCCCTCTGCCCCCCGTTCGAGCCGGGGGCAGGCTTTCGGCATCTCCCCGCAAGGGGGGAGAAGGGGAGTTTTTCCAAGGTCTCCGCAGGCGGGAATCCCGACCATCGCACGGATCGCTGTCCGCCAGGCGATTACTCGGCACCGTAGATTTGGGCCAGAGTGTCTCCCTCTTCGGCTGTCGCAATGGCCGACCCGGTCTCGCCGTTTTGCACTCGAGAGAGAGCAGCGGCATAGATCGGTTCGGGCAACTGGACGTAGCCAACCTCAGGCGTGTCGACCAGCCAGGTGCCGTCGGTGAGGAAGTATTCGACGAACGCGGCCACCTCTTCGCGCTCGAGCGAGGCGACCGAGACGTAGATGAACAGCGGTCGCGAGAGCGGGTTGTAGGAGCCGTCATTGATGGTCTCGTTGGAGGGGGTAATCGCCTCGCCGGCGTCGTTGATCACCGGAACCGCTTTGAGGCTGTCGGCGTTGTTGGCGTAGTAGCTGAAGCCGAAGTAGCCGACTCCGCCTCGGTCGTTGGAAACGCCCTGGACAAGGACATTGTCGTCCTCGGAGAAGGTGGTGTTGTCGGAGCGGTGGACGCCGTTGTCGCCGTTGATCGCCTCGGTGAAGTAGTCGAACGTGCCGCTGTCGGCGCCGGGCGCGTACAGAGCGATCTCGATGTCGGGGAAACCGTCGCGCACGTCGGCCCACGAGGTGGCGAAGTCGTCAGGGCGGAAGATGTGATTGAGTTCGTCCACGGTGAGGAAATCGACCCAGTCGTTGTCGGGGTTGATCACGACGGTCAGACCGTCGAAGGCGACGGGGACCTCGATGAACTCGATGCCGGCCTCGGTGCAGAGCTCGACCTCGGAGTCTTTGATTGGTCGGGAAGCGTCGGATATGTCGGTCTCGCCAGCGCAGAAGCGCTTGAACCCGCCGCCCGTCCCGGAGACGCCGACCGTGACGCGCACGCCGCGCTCGGTGAGGATGCCGAACTCCTCCGCCATCGCCTCAGTGATCGGGAACACGGTCGAGGAACCGTCGACCTGGACTTCACCTTCAAGGCCACCGAGTTCGGCCTGAGTTTCTTGCTCCTGCTGCTGGGTCGGCGCCGCAGCGGCGGCCGCCTGCTGCTCGCTCTGTTGCTGGTCCTCGGCGGCGCTGGTTGGCGCGGGCTGATCCTGTTGCTGGTCTTGTCGGGCTACTGTTTGCTGCTGCTCGCCGTCACCGCCACAGGCGACGAGCAGCAGGGCTCCCGCCAGCAGGGCGACGAGCAACAACGGTCGCCAGCGCGTTGACAGCCTGTTGTTTGCGATTTCCAAGACGATCACGCTCCTCTCACTCTGTGACCGGCGAGTCTCGTTGCCGGAAACACCACTCGTGGCTCGCTCTTCCTGAGCGCTCGCCACACTGCGCACCAGTTGTTTGCGATGCGCGATGCACAGCTTCAGTCCTGTGACTGGGTTCGCGTTAACCATGCGGATAACGGGCCGTTAAGAGTGGGTTATTGCCGAAAGGAGACCTGTGCGCAAATGGTTGAGTTGCGCCTGATTGTTTACTCCCTCTCCCAGAGACTGATGCACAACTCAGTTTCCCGTCCCCGCCCCCGAGCGGGGACCTGCCCTGGCCGGTACACGGCAGCACCGACAGGTTCCAGGTGAACAGATGCAGGCGGCCAGGATCTCCTCCGCGCAGGAGCAGGGAAAGGAGCGGGCCCCCGCTCGGTGGCGGGGGCAGTTGAGAGGTTTTGCATCGGTCTCCTTGCGGGGGAGACGCCGAAAGCCTGCCCCCGGCTTGACCCGGGGGCGGGGGGGGAATTGGAGGTGACGCGCCGGTCTTCCACAGGCCGGGCTCAGCTCTGTTGCGCGAGCGGCACACTGAAACCAAAGGTCGAACCGATGCCGGGCGCGCTCTGCAGCGAGACCGCGCCTCCGTGGACCTCGGCGATGTGCCGGACGACTGCCAGGCCGAGGCCGGTTCCGCCGCCCGACTGCCGGGCGCGGTCGACGCGGTAGAAGCGCTGAAAGATGCGTGATTGCTCGGCCGGCTCGATCCCGATTCCGGTATCCCGTACCTGGATCCAGACCATCGGCGCGGGATCGGAGGCATCGCCCATCTCGGAGAGCACTTCGATCGATCCGCCCTTCTCGGTGAATTTGACGGCGTTGTGCAAAAGGTTGAGTAGCGCCCGCTCGACCAACTCGGGATCGGCGACGATCATCGTCTGGTCGTCGCCGTTGAGACCGGAGTACAGCAGCGAGAGGCCTTCGCGCTCGGCCTGCGGCCTGATGATCTCTACGGCGTCTTCCAGCAACGTCTCCATGCCGACTACTTCGATTTCCGGTTCGGTCAGGCCCGATTCGAGCCGCGCCAAGGCCAACATCTCCTCGACTAGCTGGTTCATCCGCTCTGCTTCGGACTGGATGATCTTACGGAAGCGCTCCGAGTCTTCGGGACGCCGAGCCACCTCGAGGGTCTCGGCTGCGGCCGATATTGACGACAGCGGTGTCCGCAACTCGTGCGAGGCGTTGATGAAGAAGTCGCGTCTGGCGATTTCCGCCTCATAGAGGTCCGAGAGGTCGTGCATTGCCAGCACGACGGACCAAGGCCCCGATTCGGCAACGTCGGCGACCGGAGCGACCACAGTGCGGAATCGTCTGCCGTCTCGCAATACGACCAGGACGGCGGGTGTGCCTTCGTCAATCGCAAGTCGGACTGCACCGTACAGGTCGGGGTCTTCGACTGCTTCCAGCAGCGGAGAGCCAATCGTGTCGCGCTCGCCAGAACGCAGCGTGAGCTCGGCGATGGGATTGAGGTATTGGATCCTGGCATCGGAGTCGAGCGCGATCACCATATCGCCGGTCGAGGCGAGGGCGCGCTCCAGTTGATCTCGTTCCGCAGTCCGCGAGGAGAGTTGGTCACGCAATCGCTCAGCGGCCAGTGATCTGCCAGCGGATTGTTCGCGTAGCAGCGCGGCGGCGCGAGTGCTAAATCTGAGTCCGGCTGCGCACAACCCGAATCCAGACGCTAGAGCGATCCCACCGCCGACCGTCGATGCTTCTGAGGCGAGCAGCCCAACTCCCAGCAACAGTGCAATGACACCAACAACGACCGTGCGCACGCTTACCGCTCGAATCGATACCCCGCTCCGCGCACCGTGATCAGGTGGCGCGGCGGTCCGTCGGGCGTTTCGATCTTCTTGCGCAACCAGCGTACGTGGACATCCACTGTGCGTGTCCCGCCGGCGAACGAGATGTCCCAGACATCGTTCAGCAACTGGTCGCGAGTGAACGCTCGACCGTCGCGCTGGGCCAGGTACGCGAGCAGCTCGTACTCCTTGGGCCGCAGGGCGATCGGTTCGCCGTGTTTGGTCAGCAGGCGGCGGTTCAGATCCAACTTGAACTCGCCGAACTTCAGCTCTCGAACGTCCACCGACACATCCTGCTTGCGGCGCAGATGCACGCGCACGCGAGCTTTGAGTTCAGCCAGCGAAAACGGCTTGGTGATGTAGTCGTCGGCGCCGAGGTCGAGTCCCTTGACGCGGTCGGCCTCGGAGGTTCGCGCGGTCAGCAATAGGACCGGCGCTTGCGAGGTCTCGCGGATGCCGCGCAGCACGTCGAGTCCGTCCATACGGGGCAGCATCAGGTCCAGCAAGACCAGGTCGGGCTGCAGCGCTCGGGCCATCGAGAGTCCCTCGATGCCGTCCTCGGCGGTGCGGACCCGGTAGCCCTCCATCTCGAGATTGAATCGCAACGTCTCCGCCAGCGGGCGTTCATCTTCCACGACCAACAACGTGCGCATGACACGGCCTCTCAACCGGACGCTGTTCGAAGGCCATGAACGCGGCAACCACCTCGGTTGCCCGCAATCCGCCGACACCATGCTACGCGCTCTGTCTACTTGCCTGTGGTTGACTGCGGTTGCCATTCAGTTAACCGACCGCGCTCCAACGACTGACTGTGAACTCGCTAATCTGCGCTCACAACCGACAATCGAGCGAACGTATGACGAAGGATCATTCAATATGCGATTCGGATTCTGGCCAGCCGCATCCAACCCATGGGCCGAGGTACTGACCGTCGCCCGGCACGCCGAACGCACCGGCTGGGACCGGATCTGGTTCGCCGATCACTTCATGCCCAACAAGCCGGTCGGCGAGGATGCCTCCGACGGAATGGTCCACGAGTCGTGGACCACGCTGGCTGCATTCGCCTCGCGCATTCCTCGGGTCAAGCTGGGACACATGGTCTCGGGCAACACGTATCGTCACCCGGCCGTGACCGCGAAGATGGCGGCGCAGATCGACATCATCTCTGGTGGACGCTTCATCCTCGGTCTGGGCGCGGCCTGGCAAGAGAATGAGCATCACTACTACGGCATTCACTTCGGTACGCTCAAGGAGCGGATGGATCGCTTCGAGGAAGCCTGCCACGCGGTGACCGAGCTGTTCCGCTATCAGAAGACCAACTTCAGCGGCGAGCACTACCAGTTCATCGACGCGCCGCTGGAGCCGAAGCCGATCCAGACGCCATTGCCACTGATGATCGGTGGCGGCGGCGAGAAGCGAACTCTACGCATTACGGCGCAGTATGCCAACGAGTGGAACGTCTGGGGCACGCCCGAGGTGCTGGTCCACAAGCAGTCGGTGCTCGACGCGCATTGCCGCGATGTCGGCCGCGACCCGGCCGAGATCCAGCGCTCGGCCTGTCTGCTGTTGATGATGACCGACAACGAGGATGTGCTCGGATCCGTTCGCGCCAGCGGACGTCCGGTGCTGGGCGGCTCCAACGACGAGATCAAGCAGACCGTGCAGGCGTACATCGACGCCGGAGTCGACGAGCTGATCATTCCCGACTTCACGCTGGGATCGAACGCGTTCCAACGGACGGAGCAGATGGACCGGTTCGTCGAGGAGATTGTGCCTGAGTTCCGCTAGCCGTCATGCGGCTATCGCACGGATACGCTGCCCGCATGAGCGAACCAAACTGGGCCAATCAGACGATCTGGACGGGCGACAACCTCGACATCATGCGAGGGATGAACTCCGAGTCGGTCGATCTGATCTACCTCGATCCGCCGTTTAACTCAAACAAGGACTACGCGGCACCGATCGGCTCTGATGCGGCCGGCGCTGCATTTAAGGACACGTGGACGCTTGGTGATGTCGACCTCGCTTGGCACGGTCAGGTCGCGGAGCAACACCCTGGACTGTACGCGGTGATCGATGCGGCTGAGTTTGCTCACGGCAAACCGATGAAGGCGTATCTGACCATGATGGCGGTACGCCTGATCGAGATGGCGCGGGTATTGAAGTCGACGGGCAGCATCTACCTTCACTGCGATCCTACCGCGGGGCATTACATCAAACTGCTCATGGATACGGTGTTTGGCGAAGAACAGTTCCGCAACGATATCGTCTGGCAGCGGACATCGGCGCATAGTAGCGCTCGGCGATTCGGGCCAAACTACGACACGTTGTTTTTCTATAGCCGCTCCGACAATTACACTTGGCGACAACCGACTAGCTCGCACGATCAACTGTATCTGCGACAGTCTTATCGCCATTCTGATGACCGGGGCAGATTTACGCTTTCAGACTTAACAGCGGCGGGAACGCGTAGCGGCACTTCAGGGCTGCCGTGGAAGGACGTTGATCCTACGAGTGCCGGTCGACACTGGGCCATTCCGCAAGGCAATCAAGACCCGGAGCTTAATGGTAAAACAAGTCAAGAAAAGCTCGACATCCTGGAGCAACGTGGTAGGGTGTTCTGGCCCGAGGACGGTGAGACCCCGCGCTACAAGAGATATCTGGATGAAGTGGAGGAAGGCCAGCGACTCCAAGCCGTCTGGACGGACATTCGGCCGATCGGCGCCCGCGCAACGGAACGCGTCGGCTATCCGACGCAGAAGCCGCTCAAGCTGCTGGAACGAATCATCACCGCTTCATCCAACCCGGGCGACATGGTGCTCGACCCGTTCTGCGGCTGCGCGACGGCGTGTGTCGCGGCGCAGAAGCTGGGCCGCCAATGGATCGGGATCGACATTTCGCCAAAGGCAGCCGAGTTGGTAAACCTGCGGCTACAACGGGAAATAGGCCTTGAGTGGAATCGGCTCGGGGTACACCGCACCGATGTCCCGGCGCGTACTGATCTCGGCGCAATCCCGCCGTATAACGTCAAGACCAACAAACAGACACTGTTCGGTCAACAAGCAGGGCGCTGTAACGGTTGTGGGACCACCTTCCCATTTCGGAACCTCACGATCGATCACGTCGTCCCACGATCGAGGGGCGGAGGTAACCATATCGACAACCTGCAGTTGCTCTGTGGGGCCTGTAACTCGACCAAGGGCACGGGGACGCAGGAAGAGCTGATTGCCAAACTCCGACACCAGGGCATCCTGTCGCAGGACTGAGGAGAATCCGGTATGGCATCACCGATTGATGAGTTGCGCAAGGGCTTTCTCCGCGACGCTGAGGCACTGCCCTGGGATCAGATCTGGCTGCGCATGGCCAACGCGCGGTTTGCCTTAATCGACGCAGTTCAGGACGTGAGCCAGGAACAGGCGGACTGGTCCCCTCACCCCAAGATCGATCCCGACGACGAGGGAACCTGGAGCATCGGTGAAATCATGCGGCACGTGATCACGGCGTCGCCGAATGTGGCCGAGATCATCGCAGCGACGGCTAATGGGAGAACGGTGGTCAAGGGTCCGCCGGGTCAGATCACGGCTCCGGCGTCGGATGTCGATGAGCTGCGAGCGCAAGTGACGCGAGTCAGCGAGCGACTGCTGAGCGTCGGTAATGCGCTACCGGACGAGATTGATAGCGAGACCACTGTCCCGCACGCCTTCTTCGGAGACCTACCCGCAATGGCCTGGCCGCTATTCCAAGCGTACCACGACGGCGACCACACGCGACAGATCGAAGCGCTGAAGTCGCATTCCGACTACCCACACTGATTCCTCTCCGTCTGCGAGATATGCGCGTAAACCATATCTTGATTCCCTCTCCCTGAGGGAGAGGGAGCTAAAGCTCTCCGGCCGCAAGTCAACTTATGCTCAGGTTTCCTCTGGGAGAGAGCAATGGTGAGCGTGCTCACGTGGCGCGACGATGTAGCCGTTCAGGTCGCCGATCATTTCCCAGCGCTCGGGTTCCTTCCAGAGCAGGAATGCAGCCAGTGCGCAGGTGAGGCCGTCGAGCGTGTCATCGATGCGCTTGAGGCTCAAGCCTCTGGCATCCAGCACCGTCTGCGGATGTAGCAATCGCTGGACTTCTGAACACTCCAGCACTCGCGGCGCGACTCGATCCAAGAGATTGCCAAGATGGACTTGGTACTCCAGCATGCCCTTGCGTCGGACATGCACTCGGCCCTTCTTGTACAAAATCCGTTCACAGAGATTGAAGAGGCGCACATGGATCGTGTGCGGGTAGACCTCAACGGCGTGGCGACCGTCGCGGTCGCCGTTGAGTAGTTGCTCGGGGTAGAGAGAGAATCCTTTGGGTTTGAGCGCTTCGCCGAGGTCAATGCCGGCCTTGCGACCAGCGTTGACAGCGGCTTTGGCTGAGTGAGCAGCGATCTTGTACTTGTGGAAACGGCGCTTGCGACCGATTTCGGCATCGACCCAGCGCTTCTCTGTGTAGAGCAGCGGCGCGTCGATGGCGACAACCACGTCGTCTGACGCCGTTGCGACGTCATCGGCCAGTTTCGTCATCTTCCAGACAGCAGCCTCGATCCGCGTGCAGCGCAGATTCTCCGACGAGTCGCCCTCGAGCCAGCAGACGCCGCTTTCTTTGTTTCGTGACCAGGCGAGGTCGAGGCCGATGAAGGTGGGCATGGATGCTCCGAACTGCGGTACTCGTTATCTGACTACTCGCGAAGTCCCAAGTTGCATGGCAGCAGCTTTAGCTGCCACGGCAGCGCGTATCACTGCGCCCAGGTCCGCACTGCTGCGAAAGTCGGGGCTGTGCATGCTACTGACGCGGTCTGTCGCCAGAAATGCTTGGAATGCCTGTTTCGCCGACTCTTCGCCAGGCTTAAACACTGCAAAAGCCGAGCCTCCGCCCTGCTCAACGAGAGAGAAACAGGGTATATCGGTCATACCATCACCGACATAGATCATGTTCCTTAGGGGAACGGGGCGCTCGTCCTCCGCAACTCTGTTGTTCACGAGATGAGGATTCGAGCGCGCATGCTCAGGCGGCACACCCTTGTTAATCTCGAACAAGAATCTCGTTTTCTCTGTGAATGTCACACAACGTTTCACCTCTGCCACTGTCCCGGACGCCGGGTCCTCACCAAGTTGACAACCATAGATACCAGATAGGTACTCTTGAACCGTGGGAGCGCCTTCGATGATTGCCTGTAGCCCACCTGAGATAATGTAGAATTCAACACTCACGTCGCGGTATCTGCTGGCAACCGTGCGAACGTCCTGGAACAGTTCCGGCAACCCCGGAAACCAGGTGTTGTCAATTACATCCTTCCCAAACTTGTTGAGTTGGGAGTTCGACAGGCCTGCTAATCGTCCGCCCGGTCTGACTTCGCGGAGGAGCAGATTCAGGTACGCGAGCGGCGGATCGTAGCCAGCCTCCACAAGCTTCCGCGCGTCTTCTGCCCAAAACGTTCTCGAGTCAATGCCGAAGTGTTCAAGGAGCGCCGACGTGGAATCCGGCACCATTGTGTCATCGAAGTCGAAGATGAGTGCAATGACCGGCACGGCCCTCCCCTACTCAGGTCGCTTGCCAGTTGAGTGAGGCGAGAAGCTCGATTTCGTCGCCTCTGCGCATTCCTGTGCTTTCACCGAAAGTGCGATCAGCTCCTTCGTGGCCTTCTGCCAATCGCTAGGGGTCATGCGATCCGTCTGCTCGGCTGCCATCGGTTCCTCTCTTTCCCTCAGCGAAGATGTCGTCCCAACTGCGGTTCACTTTAGCACATCAGTTCATCGATTACGAGGCGCTTGCGAGTAGTCGCCGAAGGGGCCGTCTCTCCAGGCGAGGGCTCCCTTGAGGCCTTCGTCCCTCATTCTCCTTGACCACTCGTAGTGCTGGCTGGTGAAGGTGCCGACCGCGTCGAGGTCGGTTGAGGATCGCAGCGATGAGTAGATGCCCATGTTCTCGTAGAAGCGGTTGACGTGGACCTTGAGCTGGGCGAGGTGGTCGGCGGGTAGGTTGGAGACGCGCTCGGCGAGGGCGAGCGTCTTCTCTTCCAGCTCGTCGCGCGGGACGGCGTAGTTGATCAGGTTGAGCTCGGCGGCCTCGGTCGCGCGGATTGGGTCGCCGGTGTAGAAGAGCTCCTTGGCTTTGCGCATGTTGGTCAGCAAGGGCAGGATCGCCGAGGTCCGTGAGCCGGCGAAGCGCAGACCGGGGTGACCGATCTGCGTGTCCTCGGCGGCGACGACGAGGTCGGCCATCATCGAGAGCTCAAAGCCACCCGCGATCGCGTAGCCGTGGAGCTGGGCGATGGTCACCTTCTGCATATTCCAGAAGTACATCCAGATGTCCGTGACGCGGGCCATGCCGCCGCGGATACCCATGATCAGGCGGTTGCCGTCGTCGTCGACGGTACGGAATCGCTTGTGCACGGCGTCGGCGCCGTAGCCGCCAGCGGGAGTGAGGTCATAGCCAGCCGAGAAGGTGCGCCCCGCGCCCTTGACGATCAGCACGCGCACGTCGTCGTCGGCCTCGAAGTACTCCAGCGCGTCGCGGAAGTCGTAGATCAGCTCCTGCGAGAGCGCGTTCATTTTCTCGGGCCGGTTCAGCGTGACCACACCGATGCGGTCGTCGGTGCCGGTGCGCTCCAGCAGCACATTCTCAAATTCAGGCAAGGACATGTTTGGATTCTCCAGTGGTTCGCAGTCAGTCGGACTCAGCCTAGCCGACACCTGATCGTCGCCCAACCGGGTCGCGTCTTTGATCGAGAACGACCATCGTTCGTTGATAGGCTTCGTATGGTATCGGGAACAGCGGAGGTTTGGCATGACGCGATTGTTCGGTATCTCACTGCTGTTCACGGCAGTCTGGGCATTGGCGTTCATGACGGGATGCGACGACGACATCCCTGAGACACCTGTCGACATCGACAGTCCCGCCACTGACGAAGATGTAGTCGCCCAGCTTGGCGCGAACGCCGATGAGTTCGAGTATGAAGTCGGCGAATACGGCGGAACGTTGACGTTTGCGACGATCTCAGAGCCGTTGACCTTCAACCTGGCCCTGTCCAACGACGCCGGCTCGTCGGGCGTGCTGGGGTACCTGTTTGAAGGGCTGACCGATATCTCCTGGCTCAGCGGCGAGCCGCAACCGAACCTGGCCGAGTCGTGGGACGTGTCAGCCGACGGGCTCACCTGGACCTTCTATCTGCGTCGTGATGTCGTCTGGCACGACGGCGAGCCGTTCACGGCGGCTGATGTGGAGTTCACCTTCAACGAGATCATCTACAACGAGGACATCCCGACATCTACGCGCGCGACATTCAACTTCCGTCTGCTGGACGAGGACGGCAACTGGCAACAAGTGCCCATGACCGTCATGGCAATCGATGACTACACGGTCCAGTTCGTGCTGCCGGTCTCGTTTGCACCGTTCCTCCGCTCCATGGCGACCGCGATCTATCCGCAGCACATCCTGCAGACCTACGTCGACACCGGGACCTTCAACGAGGTCTGGGATATCAGCACTGACCCTTCTGAGATTGTCGGCACCGGGCCGTTCCTGATCGATCAGTATGTGGCCGGCGAGCGAGTCGCGTTTCGCCGCAACCCTGAATATTGGATGACCGATGCGGACGGCAATCGACTGCCCTATCTCGACCGGATTATCCAGGTGATCGTGCCGGATCTGGAGAGTGAGCTGGAAGCGTTCCGATCAGGCCTGGCCGACGTTCACGGGGTGCTCGGCCACGAGTTCGCGGAACTCGAACCACTCTCCGCCGATGAGAACTTCACCATTCATCGCCGTGGACCGACGTTTGGCTCGACGTTCGTGACCTTCAACCAGAACCGGGGCGTCAATCCAGAATCCGGCGCGGCCTATGTCTCTGAGGAGAAGTTCTACTGGTTCAGCAACCTGGCATTCCGCCGAGCGGTTGCTCATGCGGTGGATAAGGATGCGATCATCGAGCAGGTCCAGCATGGACTGGGCTATCCGCAGTGGTCGCCAATCAGTCCGGCGACCGGCGGGTTCCATAACCCCGATGTCGCTACGTACGAATTCGACCTCGAACAGGCCAACGCGCTCCTGGATGATCTGGGTTGGACCGACCGCGACAATGACGGCTTCCGTGAGGACGACCGAGGCAATGAGATTGCCTTCACGTTGGCGACCAATCAGGGCAACACCGTTCGCGAACAGGTCACGGGCATCATCCACCGGGGGATGACCGAGATCGGACTGAATGTCGACTTGCAGGTCATTGATTTCGGCGAGCTCGTCGGTCAGTTGACCACGTCGTATGACTGGGAGGCGATCGTGATTGGCTTCACCGGAGGTCCCGACCCGTACAGCGCTATTGTGCTCTGGCACAGCTCAGAGAGCCTGCACGTCTGGTATCCAAACCAGTCAGAGCCGGCGACGGCCTGGGAAGCAGAGTTGGACGACATCTACATCCGGGCCAGCCAGGAATTGGATCGGGAGTTAAGGTTCGCCATGTATCACCAGGCGCAGGAGATCGTGGCTGAAAACCTGCCGTTGATCTATACGACACATCCCGAGCGTCTGAACGCGGTGCGCAACGTCTTTGGCAACACAACGGCGACGTTGTACGGATTGTGGGACGTCCGCTATCTGTATCGGACGGATTAGGGTGTTTTACATATGGGGCGCAACAGTAGATGCGCAGCACCTGCTAACCCGCTCGGGAGCGGGACCCCATTCAGCCCCCGCATCAAGTGCGGGGCAGGCTTTCGGCAGCTCCCCCTTGCAGGAGGGTGCGGGGAATGTAGATTCGCCTTGCTTGAGTGCTCGGTGTCCATGTCAGCGGGCCCCAGCTGCGCGGTGCGGGCCTCAGGTAGTGCCTGAGGTCAAGACTATGTTCGCGTTGCCAGATAGTTCCTGACGGCATCGGCAAAGATCTCCGAGGAAGGGATCTTGGTCAAGTCGAATTGTTCGTCAATCATGATGAACTCCGCGCCGACGATTCCGCCACCAGCGTCAAAGTCCACCAAGCACTCATCCCCGTACTCTCGAGTCCTCGCGACTGGCTCATCGCTCAACTGGACATAGAGAATGTCTCCCACGTCGCTCTTGGTCGCCATTGGGTACTTGGACATCGAGCTCTCTCCCAATCGATCACGATTCTCGCCAGGCTACCGTCGCTACCGTAACCGGTTCAACTCCTTCTCGAATGTATACTTTACAGACTTGCGATCCGAATCGGCGTTCGTAGATCCGACAGGGAATCGCTGCTCCTAGCGGCCGCGCCGGCCTTGTGATGTCTGGATCTGCGAGGACCGTTTCGACGACCTCCTCAGAGATTCCTCTGTGCCCCATTCTTACTCTCGCATGAGGCTCGTAGAAGATCTCCATGAGCTGACAGGTTAGCCCAACAGACTCCTCTCAGTGGCAACAATGTCGATCACCACCCTGACAGGCTCCCGTACCATCGGCTGTCATCAGATCGGCAGACCTCGACCTCGACAATCTGGCTGACAACCCCCTACCATGTATCGGAATATACAGTTGCCTGTGCGGCTGTTGCCGTAGCTGGTTAGTGCGGCTTGGACCGCTTTCTGAGGAGCCTGACGATGGTCACCGTTGACAAACTTGAAGAACTGCGCTTGGAACCGGAGGCTCCCGACCTTGACCTGTCCTGGCTGGATCTGGACACCGAGTGGGGCGTCTCGGCCGAACCTGGACGCAAGGGTCTGACGCTGCAGCAGATCAACAAGTCGCTCTATGGCGAGGTGCCAGAGACCTCAACAGATAGCTCAGCCCGACCTCGGGGCGCAGCTCCCCCCGATGGCGCCGCGCCGCGGATGTCGGCCTGGGTGCTGGGTGACGCCACCGAGACGTTCTCGGACTCGGCCGGGTTGCTCTACGACGAGGCCGTTTCGCGGCAGTGGTCGTCGGCCACCGACATTCCCTGGGACACGATGGATGAGCTGCCCGAAGACATTGAGCGCGCGATGGCGCAGCTTTGCACCTCGCTGACCGAAGTTGAGTTCATCGCCGGCGATGTGCCCGGTAAGTGGCTGCCGCGCGTTGCCGCCGACCACTTTGAGTCTGGTCTGTTCCTGATGTCTCAGGTGATGGACGAAGCGCGTCACACCGATGTCTTCCGCAAGCGCGCGCTGGCCAACGGCGGTGGACTGTTGCTGCAAGGCGGCGGCGGTGGACTGCGACAGATTCTTGAGGCTGAAGACTTCACGCAGATGTCCTCCATGCTGCACATCCTTGGTGAGGGCTTTGTTCAGTCGCTCTTCCGCCTGGGTGAGCTGATCGCCCACAACGAGGCCGAGAAGCGGATTTTCCGGCTGGCCGCCCAGGACGAGTCGCGTCACGTCGCGTACGGCGTGACGCACCTCAAGTACACGCTCGAGCATGACCCGGACAAGGCCGAAGAGGTCCACTGGTCGTTGGACATGTTTGAGAACACGCTGGTCGACCCGGACCAGCAGAACCCCGGCCTCGCCGGTGCGCTGGTTTACCTGCTCGGCGACGGCGACGTGGACGAAGGCTGGCGGCTGTTCTGGCATGTGCGCCGCAAGCAAGTGCTCGAGTACCTGCACCGGCTCGATGTGGCTGGACTCGGCGGCCGACTCGAAACCGGTCGACTGCACCCGTCACTGTCCGGCGCGCTCGACGAGAACTAGCTTGCCACGTAGTCGAGAACTTTGCTCCCCCTAGCAGGGGGAGCTCCCGCGAAGCGGGTGAGGGGGTCCGACCAGACAGGTGCAGACGGGGAGCCCCCTCCGCCGCTGCGCGCCACCTCCCCCAAGGGGGGAGGTTTTGAACGACTGCCCATCCCAATGTGCAGGAAGAGATGCTAATGCCAGACAAAGATGTCGTCGCAGCAGCTAAGGAACGACTGGAACAGTCGGGGCTGCCCTCTGACTGGTTAGATGTTCCGGTTCACTGGGGGGTTAAGGCGAAGGAACAAGCCACGCCGGAGAATGGCGGACTGCGCTTTGAGTACCTCAACGTCGATGTCTATGGCGAAGTGCCCGAGCACTGGAACAACAACACCGAGATTCCCCGTGGCGCGATTCCAGATACTCGCACGGAGCAGATGGGCTACTCAATCTTCGAGAAGTCCGAGGTCTGGTCGGATCTGTGCGCCGAACTGTATGAAGACGCGATCGCCGACCGCTGGAACTCGTCTTCGGACATCCCCTGGGACACGCTGGCGCCGATCGGCTCTGACCTGGAGCGTGCCGTCTGCCAGCTCGCGACGTTGATGTCGGAGTATGGCTGGACGAAGGCGCAGACCACCGGACGCTGGCTGCAGGAGATATCCTACGGCTATATCGAGGTCAAGCTCTTCCTCGGTACCGTCGTGTTCGACGGCGCACGACTGTTTGAGGTCTGGCGTAAGCGGGCGTTGTCCAATGGCGGCGGACTTGGTCGCGGCGGTCGCAACTGGAAGTTCCTGCCGCTGACCCAGAGCTACACGTTCTCGGAGTTCACGGTTGCCTCGATCATGCACGACGCGATGCTGATTGCGTTGCTCAACCACGGCGAGCAGCTCGCCCAGACAAAGGCCGAGCGCAAGATCTATGAGCTATGCGCCAAGGACATCGAGCGGCACCTGAAGTACTTCGTCGACCACATGCGCTACCTGCTGCTCAAGGAGCCGGAGCGTCGCGAAGAGATACATCGCTACCTGAACAAGGCCGAGTGGTACCTGGCCAAGGACGAAGACGACACGCTCTACAGCGCGATCGCCGTGATCATGGGAGAGGGCAGAGAAGGCGCCGGTGAGGCCATGGCCGACGTAGCCGAAATCCGCCGCGCACAGGTCGAGACGTACCTCGGGTATCTGAGGGACTGTCACCTGTCGGATCGCGAGGGTCGGTTGAACGAGGATCTACGTAAGTGGGCAGGGATGGTTGAACTCGAGGAAGAGGAGAAGATTCCGGTCTAGCTACATCTCGTCATTGCCGCGAACCGGCAGAATAGGACATTAGTAGACCTCCCCCTTTGGGGGAGGTGTCCCGAAGGGGCGGGGAGGGCTTCCCCCGAGGTTGCTCAAGGAATCTCGGATCGGGCCTAGCCGGCCCCCCTCAGTCGCTTCGCGCCAGCTCCCCCGGAGGGGGAGCTCTGGGATCCAATCATGCCAGACAGCGCAATGGCTGACCTCCGTTGAATTCCAGCATCTGACCGAACGCGGTTGCCATATCGATATTGGCTCCCAACTCTTCTCCTCGGAGTTCGCTGTAGGCACGGTGCAGGTTTCCGACGATCCGCTCTCCGTCGGTCCATTCTGCGAAGCGACCGAGATCGAGGTCTCGTGCGGCTTCGAGAGGATCGACTCCTGCGTCGAAGGCAGCCTTGGCGGAATCCTGGACGAACTCCAGGTAGGCGTCGACTTCGTCAAGGACGGAGGCGTCGGCGACCGGACCGTGACCGGCGACGACTGTCTCGATTGGCAATTCCCTCAGGCGTACCAGCGCCGAACGCCAGCCGGCGACGGAGCCCATCAGCGCAAATGGCGTTCCCTGATTGAAGATGATGTCGCCGGCGATGAGGACCCGCCGCTCGGGAATCCAGACCACCGCATCGGTGTTGGTGTGTGCAGGCGAGACGTAGATCAGTTGTAGCTCAAGGTCACCGGCGTACAGCGTCATGGTGTCGTCGAAGACGATGTTGGGCGCAACGGGTGTGACATCGCCCCACTTGACCGTCGGAAACATCTGCTCGACGCGCTCACGCTGATTCGGCGCGTCGCGCAGGATGTCGTCACGGCAGTTGCGATGCCCCACGATCACTGCATCGTCAGCGAAGAGACAGTTGCCGTATGTGTGATCCATATGCGAGTGGGTGTTGACCAGCGTCCGCACCGGATTGCTGGAGATGCCCGCGATCGCATCCCGGAAGAGCCGCGTGCGGCGCTCGTTGGCGCAGGCGTCGATGGCGATCACTTGATCGCCCACATCGACGAAGGCCGGATTGTTGAGGCACCAGGATCCGTCGTGCTGGATGTAGGCGTAGATGCCCTTGGAGACCTCGACGACCTCGGGGTCGGGCAGAACTTCGGTATCGGCGGTGTGTTCGGTGCTCATTTGAGGCTCCTCATTTCATCGTGTTGCGTTCTGTCGTCATACCCGCGCTTGACGCGGAGCCTGCCCCCGGCTTGGACGGGGGTATCTCGCCGTTTCCAGCACTAACGTCGGTGCACGACTCAGCGAGATTGCCGCGGCAAGCGCGGCAATGACGAGGTTACGCATTTGCATAGAACTCGAAGTCGCCCATGATGCGCTGGTAGCGCCGCTCCACGTGGGAACGCAGCTCGGGGTGTGAGAAGATCAGCCAGCGATTGGCCTTGACGCCTTTGATCACGATCCGGCCGACATCCTCGGGGTCCATCTGTTGCGACATCATGCCAGGACTGAAGCCGGATTCGGGACCGTCCTTGGGTCCGCCGAACTGATCGGGGCGGTTGCGTCCTGCTTCGCCGATTAGCGTGTCGACGCCGCCGGGACAGAGCGCCGAGACGCCGATGCCTTCGGCGGACAGCTCGTCTCGCAGCGACTCGGTGTAGGCGAAGGCGGCGTGCTTGCTGCTGCTGTAGACGCCCAGCGGGACTACTTCGTTGAGTCGCAGACCGGCCATCGAGACGGTGTTGACGATGTGCGCCTCGCCGTCCTGCGCTCGCATGCGCGGAAGGAAGGTCTGTACGCCGTTGACGACGCCGTTCACGTTGACCGCGAAGGTCCAGTCCCAGTCGGCCTGGGTTGCCTGACTCACGGGACCGGCGGTCATGACGCCTGCGTTGTTGATGAGCAGGTTCAGTTCGCCGAACTCGGCGTAGACCTGCTCGGCTAGCCATTCGTAGCCGACGGTGTCGGTGACGTCGAGGTCAACGGCCAGCGCCTGCACTTCCTTCGCCTCGACCTCGGTCGCAACGGCCTGGGCCGTGCCTTCCTGGACATCGGCGAGGATGACATGCATGCCTTCGTCGGCGCAGGCGAGGGCGATCCCACGGCCAATACCACTGCCCGCCCCCGTCACCAATGCGACCTTGCCGCTCAGGTTCTCCATGGGCCTCCTCCTCGCCGCTGCATTGAAAATCGTCGGTTTGTTGCACAGAGGCTAGCGTTACCCTCACTCTGATGACGACTGAATTGCATGAGCAAATCGCCACCGCTACGAACGGGACTGCCCTCGAGGGGATGACCGTGCTTGAGGATGGCGGCGGAATTGCCGCGTCATACGCGGGCAAGCTGCTGGCCGACCTTGGCGCGGATGTGATCAAGCTCGAGCCGCCGGGCGGAGACTCCGTGCGGCGCAAGCCTCCGTTTGCGGCCGATACGCCGGGTCGCGAGCGCAGTGGACTCCACCTGTTCCTGGACACGAACAAGCGCAGCATGACCCTCGATGTCGAGTCGGCCACCGGACGCCGTTTCTACCGGCAGATCGCGAAGCATTGCGGGACAGTAATCACGTCGAGGCCGATTGCAGAGCAACGTCGGCTGGGACTGACCTGGGACGATCTTGCGGCGGATTCGCCAGAATTGAATCAGGTCAGCATCACCGTCTTTGGCATTGATACCCAGCGCGAGGGCTGGCATTCGGAGTCGCTGATTGCCTCGCTGGCGAGCGGGATTTCTTACCGGATCGGCGACCCCGATCGTGCCCCCCTCGGCCTGCCCTACGACGCACCACAGTTTCAGGGTGGGATCCACGCCGCAATCGCGGCGCTATTGGCGCGTCGGACGACACGTGAGGATGGCGTGGGACAGCATGCCTGGCTGTCGATCGTCGACATCATCAGCAACGTGATGGCCGGAGCCGGCGTCGCCGCGTTTGTCTTCACCGGACAGTCGCGCGGTCGGGCCGGGACGCACATGAACGCGTTCTATCCCTGGCAGGTGACGCCGGTGAAGGACGGCTACTACGAAGTGATCACGATGGTCGACCGGCAGTGGAACCGGTTCATGGAGCTTCTGGGCGACCCCGAATGGCAGTACGACGAGCGACTGAAGAATCGATGGCTCGCGTTCCAGCATGTCGAGGAATTGGACGCGTTCTGGCATCCCTGGATGAAAGAGCGGACCAAGGCCGAGCTGATGCAGATCTTCGGCGAGAACCACATCTCATTCCAGCCGGTCCACACAATCGGCGAGGTGGCTGAGTCGGAGCATCTGGAAGCTCGTGAGTTCTGGTCGGAGATTGAGCATCCTGAGTTCGACGAGCCTGTGAGATTGCCGGGAGCGCCCTACAAGCTGAGCGAGAGTCCATGGTCGATACGCCGTCGGCCGCCGCTGCTCGGTGAGCACACGGCAGAGGTGTTGTCAGAGGTTGGCGTGCAAGTCGCAGACATCCAGAGGCTACGCAGATCTGGGGTCGTTTGATCCTTCCATCGTTCCTGCGCCCCCTCCGTCATTCCTGCGAAGGCAGGAATCGCGAAGCACCCAACACCGACCGCACTAAGGAGCGACGACGTACCACGACACATCGCGTGCTACTCCCGCCATCATCCCAACTCCCAACTCCGTCATTCCTGCGCAGGCAGGAATCACGAACCACCCACCTTCGACCGCACCAAGGAGCCACGACGTACCACGACACATCGCGTGCCGTCCCCTTCCCACAGCTCAAGCAAGGTCCTCGTACAGGTCGCGAAGCGTCGGATTCATCTCCCGGATCTCCCGCAACTTCCAGTCCCGCATCCAACGCTTGATCCGCTTCTCCTTCGTGATCGCCTCCTCCATCGTGTCATGCAACTCGTACCAGACGAGGCGCGTGACGTTGTAGCGACTGGCGAACTGACTGCCTCTTCGTTGCTTGTGCTGGTAGGCGCGTCCGGCGAGGTCTGATGTCACTCCCGTGTAGATCGGGCCGAACGGGGGTCGGTTAATAAGCATGTAGACGGCGGGTTGTTTTGCCATAAGTCTGGATGATGACGCAAAGGGACCCAGCGCTCAACCTGTCGAGGTACGTCGTGGTTCCGTGACCCGCATTGGCCTGGGTGCTTCGTGATTCCTGCCTGCGCAGGAATGACGGAAAGGGGCGGGAGTGACGGAGTGGTGGGAGGAATGTCGGACGGGGACGGCTCGCGAAGTGTCGGGGTACGCCTTAGGTCCTTGATGCGGTCGAAGTTGGGGGGTTCGTGATTCCTGCCTGCGCAGGAATGACGGAAAGGGGGCGGGAGTGACGGAGTGGTGGGAGGAATGTCGGACGGGGACGGCTCGCGAGGTGTCGGGGTACGCCTTGGGTCCTTGGTGTGGTCGAAGTTGGGAGGTTCGTGGTTCCTGCCTTCGCAGGAATGACGGAGGGGCGGGAATGACTGAGGGGCGCTTGCGATTATCTCAGCATGTGGCGGACGATTTGCTCGACGGCGTCCGTGTGCTTGTTTAGCGACTTGGGGTCGATGCAGCGGTCGTAGGTGTCTTGCGGGCTGTGGAAGTAGGGGTGGCCTCCGAGGAAGGAGGCGAAGCGGCCGTTGATTTCTCCGATGTTGCGGGCTTCTCCGAAGCCGGAGTTGCCGACGGGGAAGGCTCGACGTTCGAGGCCTTGCTCGTTCAGCGCGTTGGTGGCGACGTTGAAGAGTTCGTCGTCGGAGGCGGCGTAGCTGGGTTGGCCGTTTCGAGAGCCGATGGAAGCTCCGAGATGCATCCAGGCTTGGACGTTGTGGGCGGCGTCTCCCAGTGCTTGGATGTAGTGGTCGAGGCCGAGGTGGTGGAGTTCGTGTCCACTGGACGCGACGAGGTTGAGGGTTCGGCGGCCGGGGTTGGCGGCGACTCGTCCGGCGACTTCCATCCAGATAGCGATGCCGCCGCCGCGCTCGGCGGCGCAGGTGTACCAGCCGGACTTGGGCGTCATCAGCACGACGGGCTCGGCGTCGGGATCGGTGCCGGGAATCGAACCGACGACGTTGTCTGCGGGTGCGTCGACGCGTCCTGCGTCGCTGATCATGGTGATCTCGGAGCCGACGGCGTCCAGCAGCGGTCCAGCGTCCATTGGCGCGACCTGTAGGACTGGTAGCTCGATGGGGTCGAGCGGGCGCTCGGCATTTCTCACGACGGGATGGCCGTCGGGATCTCCCATGATCATGATGATCGCGTCGGCACCGTCGGCGCGGGCTAGCTCGAAGGATGTGTAGACGCCGGCTGCCATCCGCTCCTGGTCGTCGGGCGCGAACTGCCAGAGCACGATTCCCGGACCGTGGTCGGTGCGCAGGGTTCCGGTCAGGCCATTGTGGTCGGTGAAGGCGCTGTCGAAGGTTGGGACGGCGGGAATGTCCCAGCCGCCGAAACGGATTGAGGCGTCGTGGATTTCGACGCACGGGAATCGCCAGGTCTGGAAGTCAGCCTCGACGCCGACCTGGCGCAGCTCCTCCATCATCCACCAGGTCGCGCGATTGTCGGCCTCGCGTCCGGTGCGATGGTCGCCCATCTCCTCGTAGGTTCGGATGCGGCGTTCGGCGTCGTTCATGGTCAGTCCGCTCAATTCCTCAGTCAGCAACTGCCGCGGAAGGGACCCCCTCAGCCCCCGTTCGAGCCGGGGGCGGGCTCTTCGGCAGCTCCCCCTGCGAGGGGGAGCGTGAGGCTTCGCGGCGGGCGACTTCTTGCTTGACCATCGGGATCAGCTCTTGGCCGTAGTCGATGGCGTCGGGGAGGGGGTCGAAGCCTCGGATCAGGATGGTCGAGACGCCGAGGTCGATGTACTTGAGCAGGACTTCGGCGACCTGCTCGGGAGTGCCGACGAGGGCGGTGCTGTTGCCGGCGGCGCCGGTGGCTCCGGCGATGGGCATCCAGAGTCGCTCATCGTGGATGTCGCCCTTCTCGGCGAACTCGAGCAGTCGCTGCGAGCCGCGCGATTGCGGGCGGAAGTCGAGCGACTGCTTGCGCAGCTTGTTCACGGCAGCGAGGTAGTTGTGGGCCTTTTCCCAGGCCTGATCCTCGGTCGGTGCGATGATTGGGCGGAATGAGACGGAGAGTCGCGGGTTGCGGCCATGCACGGCGGACATCTTGCGCACGCGCTCGATGGTGGCGGCGATTGAGGCGCGGGGCTCGCCCCACATCATGTACACGTCGGCGTGCTTGGTGCCGATTTCGAAGGCGATGTCGGACGCGCCGCCGAAGTAGAGCGGGATGCCGCCGGGCTGCGACGGCAGGACCTCGGGGTTCTGTCCGACGATGTTGTAGAACTCACCTTCGAAGTCGAACGGCTCGCGTCCGTGGGCGTCGTGCTCCCAGGTGCGGCGCATGACGGAGAGGTACTCGTCGGTGCGGCGGTAGCGCTCGTCGTGGCCCTTCCAGTCGCCGTCGCGCTGCTGCTCGGTGTCGTGTCCGCCGGTGATGATGTGGACGGAGACGCGGCCCTTGGTGAAGAAATCGAGCGTGGCGAACTTGCGCGCGGCCAGGGTCGGCGTGACGAATCCGGGGCGGTGGGCGATCAGGAACTTGATCCGCTCGCTACAGGCGGCGGCGGCCTGGGCGACGTGGAGTCCGTCGGCCGAGGCCGAGGTGTAGCCGACGAGCACGCCGTCGAAGTCGGAGTTCTCGTGGGCCATGGTGAAGTCACAGAGGTAGTCGTGGTCGATGCCGCCACCGATGATGTGCATCGCAGCGTTGGACTCAGAAGGCTTGACGCCAATCATTCCCAGAAATTCAACGGGCATAGTTCACCTCACTTGATTGAGTCTTGGACTCAGACCTTAAGGATAGGGGAGGGGAACGAGAGGAGAATTCAGGGCGGGATCGGCGATCTGCCGCTGTGGACTGGGGATTGGGCCGAGTTTTGTTCGCTTTTGTTCGATTTTGGACGATTCTGGACGATCTGGGCCGATTTTGGGTTGGTTTTGTGCTCGATTGTGTGCGTTTCGGAGTGTGTTGTTTGGTGGTTGTCGGTTGGTCGTGGTTTCTGTTGGGGAACGGTTGGCGTGCGTGGATTTTGGATCGCACGCTTATTCTACTTGGTTACTCGTAGACGGGGCGCCAACGACCTTCAAGATCTTGAATCTGACGGGGCCGACCCCCTTGAATCTGTCCCCGTCCCATCCGACGCTCGATCCGCCCTCAAATCATTCCTACGACTGGCTCGTCTTCCGGGAACAACTCTACAAGAGTTACCGCATTCTGCATTCCCATCTGATCACTCACCTCAATAAATTCCGTCACGCCCTGCGAGCTTAACACCGAAAAACCACATGCGGCCTTCACGACCCGGATGATTCTCGCATGGCGCGCACTAAGAGATTGTGCGTTGCTCCTGCCAGCCATTTGCTTCTCGTAATTCCTCAGGTAAGGCAACATGTCGTCATTGCGCTCTCTACCATTGGCTGCAGAAGACAAACAAACGATCGCTATCAGTAGGCTCTCGACCGCCTCATACACGCGCCAACTTTGCGCGAATTTTTCATGGCCTTGAACAAAAGCAGCTATCGCATCCTGGTCCGTCACACTGCCAGACAAGACATCACGGTAGAGCGCAGGATCAAGAGTTCTCAACGCAAACAACACTGGCAGGAGATAAGGGGAATAACGGCTCGGTGGACCACTAGACGCCAGACCTGCGGCGAATCGATTTGCCAGTTGCAACATCTGCCGAAGACTTAGGTTTGGTCTATTGATTATCGCGGCCATTGCTTCTTTCCGTTGATCCGATGAAAAACCGAAGATGTCGCGTTGAGTAAATGCGAGATCGAAGACTCCGGCTCCATCAAGGAGTTCTTTAGCAAATTCTTGACGGTCTGGGACAGGTAGACGATAATCGAAGTCGAAGAAGCGCTCAAGATAAAGGCGGGAGTCAAAGTCTGCACCATAGACGGACTTGACCGAATGTTCAAGTTGTGTGCGGTCAAGACAAAGTACAAAGACAATACCATCAACGTTGAAGAGGTGCTTCGCAGTCTCAAGCAGCTCGATTGCGTAGGTAGGACGACATCGATCGAGTTCATCGATCATTACGATGAGAGGAAGACTGGTTTGCTCAACTATCAGCGCGGCAAGATCTGTCAGTTGAGAGTGAAAGCGCTTCCTAGCCGCGGTCACTTCGCTATATCTGACGGTTGTTGATTCAAACGGTGTGAGAGATGAAGGCGAGATCTCGTATGCAAGCTGACGGCCTATTCCCGGAATGGCAGACGCGACTGTTCGAGAGGTGGGTAACGC
Source organism: Dehalococcoidia bacterium (assembly GCA_965232875.1). Lineage (GTDB taxonomy): Bacteria > Chloroflexota > Dehalococcoidia > Bin125 > Bin125 > Bin125. Next base: position 2,674,730 of record OZ247431.1, read on the forward strand.
CGCTGCTTGCGCGACCTTTGCGATACTGTACCGCAACTTTCGCAACTGCAAGCCAAGACCGTGCTCATACCTTCCAGCAAGGCCCTCGGTCAATTCTGTGGCCAGAGGGACAAATGGATCTTCCGCATAATCGGTTTGCCAGGCGTTGTAATCTATGGCGACAAAGCCTTGGTCTTTCAGGAACTTAGCCCATAGTCTGAGAAACGTAGTTTTGCCGGCGCCCCAAGCGGCATCAACGGCGATTGTTGCAGGCCCGTCAAGGTTGCGCAACGTCTGTGTGAGCACCTCTATTGAGGCCTTGCGCCCCAATCGATCGTACTTGAACGGTTCATTCTCAGGGATGACGATCTCCTGTTGCTGGAATCGGATACCCACGTAGTCATCCTTCCTTCTATCTGATGGGCGGCAGGTACTGAAGCGTCCCCGAGGCTTATAGCTGGCGATTGGAGACGACCGGTTCAGACGTCAACAACCTCCTCAGACCGACCAGATCCGGCAGGTCTAGTATTTCCGACAGACCATCCTCCAGCTTAGAGCGGGTTGGGCAATCGACCATGGCAGGGAGTCGCTCGAAGCTGTCGTTGGCTAGATCGTCGAACAGCTTGGACAGGTTCGCGATTTGCTCGGCTGAGAGCCTTCGGACATCCAGCACAGGCATTCGTTGAAGATCGCCCTTCTTGATTGATACCCAGCCGCCTTCGGTTGTCGTGCGCGTGGCGAGTAGGGTGAGCAGTCCCAAGCTGCTATTGAGCCACAATGCGAGCGCTTTACTGTGTTGCTCGCTAGCAGTTCTGAGCGGCCAGAAGACATTCGATAGGACTGCGCGATCACAGCACATGGCAACGATTCGCGATGTGTTCAATCGCAGGCGCTCTGCGACCAAGAGGCGGCCAGCTTTAGGCCACAGTGTGCCTAATGGTTTCAGCTTTCGGCCTGGGCGGGGGTTCGCCAAGGGTGCCAGGTGCTTGTCAGGTTTGACGGCCAATGTGTTCCGTCGCTCAGAGTCGTGGTTCTCGACCATCGGGTAGGCAGTGATGGTATCTGTGCGTTCGAAGCCATCCCACAGGTCACGCCGATCCGGTCCGATCTCCCCAAGCTCATCTAACCGACAGAGCGAGAGGGTTCCCGTGGATGCCTCGCCGGGGATCCAAACCTCGCCGTCAAGCAAGAGCCGTAGGGTGCTCCGCGTGAGGTCGGCACGAGCGAACTGCATTCCAGTCCAAGCGCTGCTACGCAGTGCGTGAGAGGGAATCGACAGCAACTCGCCCTGATCACGTCCATCAACGGTTAGCAATGCCGAACCGGATTCTTCGAACTTCGCCGGGGGCGTAGCGGCGATGGCGTCGGCGACTCTTCCGGCTTCGAAGACACTGGGGGAATTGCGCCAGAGGTTTACGAATGTGGTTCGGTGTTCGTCTCCTTCGTCTAGTTGGTTTCGGCGTGTTGCGATGAGCAGGGCTTCGGAAAGGTCAGTGCTGTCGGAGAAGTTCCAGCGCTGCGGGTCGTGCGAGACGATCACCATGTCCAGATTGAAGTCGCGTTCGATCAAGGCGCGGGTCTGTGCCCAGGACGGACCGGTGCAGACGGTCGCGGGTAGGACCAGGGCGATGCGTCCTTCTCCGGGGCGCAGCTTGGGCGCTGCGGCGGCGACGAAGGCTGCGCCGAGTCCGGCGGTAGCTGTGGCTTGTCTCGACTTGAGCCGCTTCGACAGTTCGTTTTGCAGCTTGCGGCGCTCGTCTTTGGGCAGGCTGCCGAAGAGGAGATTGCCGCCCACGGAGCGGGTGAAGGGCGGGTTCATGATCGCGAGATCGAGTTCGGGGAGTTTGGCGGTGACGCCGGCCTCGACGCCCTGGGGGCCTTCGCCGGAGACTCGCTCCGCTCCTTTCGGCGCAATGTCGGGGGAAAGGGCGAACTGGACGGGAACTTCGTCGTCGCCGAGGAAGTCCAACGAGCCCAGCGCGACCTTGCCGTCCTCGGCTCCGTAGTCCATGACGTAGAGGTTCATGCGATCGAATTCGATTTGTGGATTGAGCATGGCCAGGCTGGTGGCGGCGAAGTGGATGGCGGATAGCTGGACGTCGTAACCGTGCAGGGCTTGTTCGACCATGGCCTTGTGCAGTTCGGCGGATTGTTTGCCGCCTGCGGCTTCGTGTCGGCGCTCGGCCTCGGCGGCGACGGCCATCAGCAGGGTTCCAGTGCCACAGGCGAGGTCGGCGACGCTAAGGGAGGCGGGGAACTCGTGGTCGGCCCAATCGACGTTGGGCGGCCAATTCTCGAAGACGAGGCGGGCCAGCAGTGTCGCGGCGGGTACGGAGGTGTAGTAGGCGCCGGTGAACTTGGCGTCGGAGAGCAGTGTGTGAAAGAGGCGTCCGGAGAGGTCGTGTCCTTCGACCGTGTTGGTCTCCTTCACCGCCTGGATCAGTGGCGCGAGCACGGGTTTGTGCATCTCGGGAGGCGCGGTGTCGACGATCTCCATGAGTTGGGCTGCCAAGTCGAAGACAGGCACGTAGTCGATCTCTTCGCTGATCGTCCTCCAGGCGTCGCGAAACTTCGCAGGTCCGGCATTGGCCATCTCGCCAAGGGTTGGCACGTCTTCGTTAGTGGCGGACAGGCGGTCCTGGAACGCCATGGCATTGAACACGACAAGGCAACCAATACGCAGCGCGGCGGCGCGGTCGCTTTCCTTGTCAGATTGGGCAATGGCATCCGCAATTCGGCGCGAGAGTCGTGCGTGCCCGCTGAGCGTTCCGGCGGATTGCTCAAGCGCCCAGCCAATGACTCCGGCAGCGGCGACGACGCGGTCAACGCCTTCGAGTTCCAGCGGCAGCAGGCGCAAGTGGTCGGCGAATTGATCGACGGTTCCCTCGCGCAGGGTCGGATCTTCGAGGATGTTGTCGCGCGAGCTGTGGAGGTACCACTGGAGGTTGAGGGTGTGTTCGAGCTCGTCGAGGATGTCGTCTTCTTGCTTGAGCCAGTCGGGATAGAGAACGCCGAGCCGCGCGATGGCGTCGGGGAAGTCCTCAACGCGCTGGTCGAGTTGGTCGTTCAGGCCGGCCTGATTGGATTCCCACTTGCACTCGACTAGGACGAGTTCGCCGGTGCGGAGTTCGTAGCGGATATCGGGGGAGTCGCCTCGGCTGCGGCGCTCGGCGCGGGCCTTGATGCCGCGGACTCGGAGGAGTTGTCCGAGGAGCGGGTTGACGGCTTCCTCGCGGGCGGTTTCGCTGGTCATGGAGTGGATTGTCGCACAGGTCGGGGGGGCAGCCCTCACCCTAGCCCTCTCTCACAGGGAGAGGGGATGGAGCGGGTCCCCGCGTGAAGCGGGGACTGGGAGTTAGGCGTCCTGGAACTGAGGGGGGCGCTTTTGCATGAAGGCTTGGCGGCCTTCTTTGTAGTCGCTGGAGGCGAAGCAGGCTTGGACTAGGCGGTCTACTTCGTCCAGGTTTCGGTGGTTGGGGTCTTTGGGGATTTCCTGGATGGCTCGGCGGATGGCTCGGATGGTCATGGGGGCGTTTTGGGCGATGGTGGCGGCGAGGTCGTGGACAGTGGGTTCGAGGTCTTCCTGGGTGGTGACCCGGTTGATGAGGTTCCAGCGGGCGGCGTCGGTGGCGGGGAAGCGCTTGCCCGTGAGCAGGATTTCCTGGGCGGCGGCGAAGCCGACGAGGTCGACGAGGGTCTTGACGCCGCCGTAGCCGTAGCCGAGGCCGAGGCGGGCGGCGGGGACGCCGAACTGGGAGTCGTCGGAGGCGATGCGCAGGTCGGCGCGCAGGGCGGTGAGCAGTCCGCCGCCCATGCAGAAGCCCTGGATCATGGCGATGATGGGCTTGTCGAGCTCGCCGTAGGCACGTCCGGCGGCGGCGCCGATTTTGTCGTACTTGGCGATGGTCTCGGGGTTGGAGCGCTGGGCCTCGAACTCGGAGATGTCGGCGCCGGAGACGAAGGCGCGGTCGCCGGCGCCTTTCATGACGACGACGCGGACGTCGGGGGCGTCGCGGAAGGTGTGCAAGATGGTGGGGATGGCGGCGTTCATGGCGACGCCCATGGCGTTGAGCTTGTCGGGGTTGTTGAAGACCATCCAGCCGATGCCGTCCTCGGACCAGGCGAGCATTTTGTCGGTGTCGAGGGGGATGTGGTTCTTCATTTCGCGCTTCCTCATTTCAAGAGCGACTTGAGGGGTTTCATCGGGCGGACCCCCCTCTGTCACTCCGTGACATCTCCCCCCCAAGGGGTGGAGAAAATTCTAGATCACGCCGCGTGCTCTCAAATCATCGATGGCTTCTGGTGTGTAGCCGAGGTCGGTGAGGACTTCGTCGGTGTGTTGTCCGAGGGCTGGGGTTCCGAGACGCATTTTCTCGGGTTGTGGGGTTCTGGTGAGATTGATGGGCTGTCCGACGAGGGTGACTTCGCCTCGCTCGGGGTGCGGGGCTTGTCGGGTCATGTTGAGGTGCTTGACCTGCTCGTCCTCGAAGGTGCCGGGGATGTCGTAGATCGGTCCGCAGGGGACGCCGGCCTCGTTTAGACGCTGGATCCAGTGCTCGGAGGTGTTGGTCCGCGTGCGCTGGTTGATGGCTTCGTTGAGGTCGACTCGGTTCTTGGAGCGGCGCGCGGAGGTGACGAAGTCGGGATGGTCGATTAGGGATTCGGCCTCGATGGCGCGGCAGAGTCGGGCGTACATGGCTCCGCCGGAGGCGGCGATGTTGATGTGTCCGTCGGATGTCTCGTAGACGCCGGTGGGCATCAGGGTTGGGTGATCGTTGCCGGCCTGGGGCGGGACTTCGCCGTCGATCGTCCAGCGGGTGACCTGGAGGTCGAGCATGGCGATCTGGGCCTCGAGCAGGGATGTGTGGACCCACTGTCCCTCGCCGGAGCGCTCGCGCTCGAGCAGCGCGATGAGGATGGCCTGGGCGAGGAATCCGCCCGCGGTGAGGTCAGCGATGGGGATGCCGACGCGGACAGGTCCGTCGCCGGGCATGCCGTTGACGGACATGATGCCGCCGAGTCCCTGGGCGATCTGGTCGACGCCAGCGCGCCATGCGTAAGGTCCGTCCTGGCCGAATCCGGAGATGCTGCCATAGACGATGCGCGGGTTGCGGGCGCGGCAGGCGTCGTAGTCGATGCCGAGGCGTCGCTTCACGTCGGCGCGGTAGTTTTCGACGACGACATCGGCGCGTTCGACCAGGGCGAGGAAGATTTCGACGGCCTCGGGCTCCTTGAGGTTGAGCGTGAGTGATCGTTTGTTGCGGTGCAGGTTGAGGAAGTCCGAGGACTCCCGCCCACCGGTGACGCCCTCGGCCTGTCCGGGGACCTCGGGCTGCTCGACCTTGAGCACGTCGGCTCCCCAGTCGCCAAGCTGTCGCGTGGCGGTAGGGCCAGCGCGAGCTCGGGTGAGGTCGAGGACGAAGAGATGGTCGAGGGGCAGGTAGGTCATTGGCTGAGGATAGCTGGATGTGCGGTGTAGGCTGTTTCAGCGAATTGCGAGATCCGGCATGGCCCAGATTGACTACGAGCAGCATGCGCTCGATCAGATGCAGGATCGAGGAGTGAGTCAGGAACACGTCGAGACAACCGTACGGGAGCCTGATCAACGACGTCCGGCTATCCGGCGACGGGAACCGTATACGATCTATCTGCGGAGGTTCGGCTCTCGGACCTGCAAGGTCTATGTGAGAGAGGGTTCTGATCCGCCGTTGGTTGCCACTGTGGCGTGGCACGGCGAGTGAGGGAGTTGAACATGACTCAACGAGTGAAATTCAACGAAGTTGGCGACATTCTCTACGTGCGACTGCGTGATGGAAAGATCGCTACTACCAAGGAGTTCGGCGACCACCGCTTGGTCAACCTTGACGCGAGCGGTGTGGTGCTCGGAGCGGAATTCATAGGCTTGGACGGTGAAATCGATCTGTGCGGTCTGCCAGAGGAGGGTAGCCTGCTCTCTGCGGTTCAGGACCAAGTGCCTTCCCACCTGAACATCTTGACCAACTTGGTTCGCTCTTAGCGTTGAAATCTCCCTTGGCCATGCTCAGGTCATTCTTTAGTCAAGGCAGTCTGTGCCATCGCCGGTAGTGGTTGCTACCGGAAGAGCGGGAGGCCAGACGGCGAGCCTCATGTCACAGCTTCGGGGAACGCCGAGGCCACGATCCGGGTTGTGCCTGAGTTGACCGACGGGGACTGCATCGCAAGTGCAGTCCCCGTTTTAGTTGTGGGAATCGTCAAGCGGGAATGGGTGCGGGAGCGGTTAGTTCGGACTGGTAGCGGACTTCGGCGTCGTCGCTGAGCAGGCCGCTGTTGGACCAGTGCTGGAGGCGCTCGGCGATTCTGACGTTGGCTTCGAGTCGGACGCTGGCGGCGTTGTTACGCAAATCAAGGGCTTCGGGCAGTGGTTGGTCGATGCCCTGTTCGGCTCGCTCGTGCATGGCTCGGTGACCGTCGATGGCGTCGAGCGGTTGGAACTCTGCGCCGGGATCGGCGGTGGTCGCCCAGAGCGTGTAGAGCGCGTTGTGATTCCAGCTACAGGCCTCGCAGCGCCATTCCTCGAACTTGTTGAAGGCCTTGTGCGGAGCGTGGCGATTTGAGCGCTCGATACGGAGAGCGTCTCCGACGATTTCGCCGGCGAAGAAGTCGTGCTCTCCGGAGCCTGAGCATCCGTGCGCTTTCCAGACCAGACCGTGGCTGGTGTAGAGCAAGCCCATCAGCCGGTGGAGATAGTCGAGGTCAGGATGGCGGGAGCGCCAGATGTCTTCGACTGCCTCCTGGAGGCGTCGGAGGTAGCGGAGTTCGTTGAGTGATTCCTGGCTTCTCATGGGTCGGTTCCTGTCGTGTGGCGGAAGATCAGGCTAGAGGTTCGAACTCACTGAGCAGGTGGACATTGGCGTATTGACCGCGTGCGGCGCGTTGGAAGCGGGCGTCGGCAGTCCAGAGGTCGCAGTTGAACGACTCGGCCAGTGCCAGAAACACGCAGTCATAGACAGCTCCTTGCCGGAGTATCGAGGCGAGTTCCAGTGCCCGTGGATACAGCGGGAGATCGTGATGCAGCTCCAATCCAAATGCAGATACCTGACCGATGAGGGAGACAGCATCTCTCACGGGGAAATCGTCTTCAACGACCATGCGGTGAAGGGCATTCGACATTTCCGCCAACACGAGGTGGGGGGCTGCTATGCGCACTCCACTCGCCGACCAACTCCGGCCGAGCGCACGGGCTCGACTTGAGTCCTCTTCAAGAACGAACCATTTGAACGCCAGGCTGGTGTCGACGACCACAACCCCGTCCACTACCACTCCTTCATCTGCCTTGCCCGAATATCACGGGCCTCGTGCAGATACTCCAAACCCGTCTTGCTGAATCTGCGACCGCCTAGCAGATCGTCACAGAAGGCAAACAGGCTGTCGAAGTCGCATGGCTTTCCTGTTTGTTCTAGGTCGTCCGTCTCTTCCCTGGCCAATTCATGCTCGATCGCGTCCAGGCAGTAGCGACTGACTTCGACCCCTTTGCTCTCAGCGGCGGCTTGCAGTCGCGTCTTGACTTCGGCGCTGACATGAAGGGTTAACTGTTCTTCACTGGTAGTAGTCATGACTGTTTCTCACGGGGCATCCAGCGACTCAGACCCACGATACACAGATTGGGTTACTCGCCCTTGAACTCGGGTTGGCGGCCCTCGGCGAAGGCTCGGGGGCCTTCTTTGGAGTCGGCGGTTTGGCCGACGATCCAGCGCAGGCTGCCTCCGAAGCGGTTGGCCTGGGCGAGGGTCATGTCTCCCTGGGCGTTGATGAGTTCTTTCATTGCGCGGACGGCGATGGGGGCGTACCCGGCGACCTGACCGGCCATTTCCTGTGCGGCGCCGAGCAGTTCGCCCTGGGGCACGAGGCGGGAGATGAGGCCCCATTGGAGTGCTTCCTCCATGCTCAGGCGACGGCCGAGGTAGAGCATCTCGTTGGCGTAGGCCTGCGGGATGGCGCGGGGCAGGCGCATGGGGCCGCCGGCGAGGGGGAAGAAGCCGAGCGTGATCTCGGGCAGGCCGAGACGGGCGCGGGCGTTTTCCGCGCCGATGCGCATATCGCAGACGAGGGCGATTTCGAATCCGCCGCCGAGCGCGTGGCCGTTGATCGCAGCGATCAGCGGCTTCTTGGCGTCGAATTCGTCGAAGCGGTCAGCGGCATTGGTGGGGAAGTGTCCGGCCGGGCCGGCTGAGGCGGCGGGGCCGTCGCCCTGGGTGAGGTCGGCTCCGGCACAGAAGGCGCGCTCTCCGGCGCCAGTGATCACGGCGCTGCGGATCTCGTCGTTGTTGCGGACCTCGATCAACGCTTCGATCAGTTGCGATCCGAGGGCGCTGTTGATGGTATTCATTTTGTCGGGGCGATTGAGGGTGATCGTAGCGACTCGCTCGGACACATCGAACAGGACTTCATCGGCCATAGTGGTGTCTCCTCAAGGGGGATTCCTGGTGTGCAATTCGTGCAGATTCCTGCAACAGGCAGGATAAGGGCAGCGCCCGTCCAGCCTAGAATGGCGTCCAAACTGGACGTTTGAACGAACGCGAGAGGAACAGCTATGGCCGGAACACCTCTTGAGGCGCTGGGGGCGTTGGCCGAGTCTCTGGGCGCGGAGGCGTCGGAGGCGCAGCTTGAGCGCTCGCTGCCGACTGTGACTCGCATATTGAAGTATGTGCTTGGCAACGAAGCCTTACCCGATCTGGGGGAGACTGAGCCGGCACTTGGTCTGCGCTACGACGTGGGCGATCTACGGAAGGGAAGCGAGGGTCCTGATGGAGCATCGTGAACCGTATGACCTATCGATCGTTGAAGCAGGGGCGGCGCTCAGGGATGGTTCGCTGACTGCGTTGGAACTGACGGAGTCGGTGCTGTCGCGGCTGGATGCGACGGAGCCGCTGTTGAACGCGTACATCACGGTGACGGCGGACCTGGCTCGGGAGCAAGCATCGGCAGCGGATGACGCATTGCGCGATGGCCGGGACCTCGGACCGCTGCATGGCATTCCCATTGCGCTGAAGGACCTTGTCGATACGGCCGGGATTCCGACGACCGGGGGCGGTGGATTCCTGCGCGATCGCATACCGGACAAGGATGCGACGGTCTACACCAAGCTCAAGGAGGCCGGCGCGGTGATGCCGGGCAAGCTCAACCTGCATGAGTTTGCCTTTGGCACGACCAGCCGGAATCCGCACTACGGAGCAGTGTGCAATCCGTGGGATGTGACGAAGTCGCCGGGCGGCAGCAGCGGCGGTTCGGGGGCGTCGGTGGCGATCGGATCGTCGCTGGGCGCGTTGGGATCGGACACGGGCGGCAGTATCCGCATTCCTGCGAGTTTGTGCGGGGTGACAGGGTTGATGGGCACGTATGGCCGAGTGTCGCGGGCAGGCGTGCTGCCTCTGTCGTGGACGCTCGACCATGTTGGACCATTGACCAAGACGGTTGAGGACGCGGGACTGGTGCTGAACGCGCTGGCCGGCTACGACCCCCAGGATCCCGGTAGCGCCGATGTTCCGGTCGGCGATTGCACCGAGACGCTGGTCGAAGGCGTGGACGGGATTCGGATTGGCGTTCCTCGCCAGATGCTCTGGCAGGGCTGCGAGGAGGATGTCGTTGAGCACTGTGAGATTGCAGTCGATCATCTGCGCAGCATGGGCGCGACGGTGACCGAGGTCGAGATGCCGCTGCAAACGGCTCGTCCTCGCGGGCTGACGATCATCGCCGAGGCGGCGGCGTACCACCAGAAGTGGCTGCGAGAACGTCGTGACGAGTACGGCGACATCCTGGAGCGTGTCGAGGCTGGGCTGGGAGTGACAGCGGTTGAGTACATCAACGACCAGCGACTGCGACGCAGGTTCATTGACGAGACGGTCAATGTGTTGCAAGAGGTCGATGTGTTGATCTCGCCGACCTGCTCGCGGACGGCGCCGCTGATCGAGGAAGGCGACGATGGCGCTGAGCTGGCCCGTATCACGGCTCCTTATGACGTGACGGGGATTCCGGCGATATCAATCCCGTGCGGCTATGACCGCGACGGGATGCCGATCGGCCTGATGATTGGCGGTCGGCACTTTGACGAGGCGACGGTTTGCCGGGTGGCGCACGCCTACGAGCAGTCGACGGACTGGATCCTCCAGCGTCCTGAGCTTGAGGTGTAGCCGCACCACCTGCGTCCAACCTGCGGGTTGGACGGACTCGCGTCCCGATGACTCCGTCGACGCACGCGGGCAATATCTGGTACCGTGCTCGCCCACGCAGAAATTGGGAGTCGGAGCGCGCGAACGGTTGGAGGAGCATCATGATGCAGAAGACGCTGATGAGGACGCTTCCTGCCTTGGTTTGGGCGCTGGCGCTGGTTGCGCTCGGCGCGGCGGCGCTGTTCGCCCTGGGCGACGCTTCGGCTCAGCAGCCGCCGATCTCCGCCTCGATCGTGGACGATAACGACCAGAACACCAACTCGCTCTGCGGCGGCTTTGTCTGGTCGGACGGGCATTGCGACCTGCGCATCCGGGTGACGGACCACAATGCGACGGATAGCGATGTGACGATTGTCGCCTCGCCGATCTTCAGCGGCGCGTTTGATGCGAGCGTGATCACGCCCGACGACACCGCGCTCGGCTCGCAAACGCTGGGGCCGACGGCGAGCACATATACGATTCCGGGCAACACGAGGCAGATCTTCCGGCTACGGATGACGCCGGTAGTCACGGCGAGCGGTCCGCAATATTACCAGGGCTACGTCCGGGTGCATCTGGGCGCCGGTACGAGTGGCCGCAAGTTGGCCGAGTACAATTTAACGTTGCAGGCGCCGACGCCAACGTCGGTTACCTCCGAGAGCATCACCAGCACGTCGTTTGCGGTGCGTTGGAAGATGGATGAGCGGGCGAGGCAGACGATCATCTTCTGGCGGCCTCGCGACGACGGCTCGCCGGAGCAGTCGGTGCAGGTGACGATGGTTCAGAACGCCAAGTACCGTATAATCTCGGGTCTGCAATCGTCGACCTGTTACGTCGCCCGCGTGCAACCGCTGCTTGACGGCAAGAGTATCGAATCCGCCGAGGTCGAGGTAGCGACGCTCGCGGACCCCGATGCGACTGACCCGCCGGCCGACCCATGCGCGCCGCCGCCGAAGACGTCGCCGTGCACGACCTCAGGCGATTACGATGTCGATGATGACGGGTTGATCGAAGTGAGTTGCTTGCAGCAGCTTGACGCGATCCGCCACGATCTCGACGGGGACGGCGTTCCGGACATCAATCCAGCGCCGCCGAACGTCGGTGATGGCTTCACTTGGGGAGACCGAACGCAAGTCTGGAGTACTGAGGAACTGAGTCCCGGCAAGTCCAAGGGGTACTGGTACAAGCGGGGTACGTTCTCGGACGACCAACGCCGGGATCTCTACGCTGCGGCGTTTCCAAGCGCTGAGGCCAACATGGGCTGCAGCGAGGGGGTCGATCCGGCGCCAACGCCGCTCTGTCGAGGCTATGAGCTGTCGGTCGACCTCGATTTCGATGAGAACGGCAATGGCGAGCGAGACGATACGTACAACACCGGCGAGGGTTGGTTGCCAATCATGGGGCGCAACTACACCAGAGGAGTAGACGAGTGGAACGCTCGGTTCTATGGCGGTCTCATCTCCATGTACGGATCGAGTTCCCCGTTCAATCTAGCCAAAATGTTCCGCGCCGTGTTCGAGGGTAACGGTCGCACGATCAGTAATCTCTACATCAATCGCCCGAAAGGCAACGACGTTGGCTTGTTTGGCTGGGTCACGTATGGCGGAGTGATCCGAAATCTCGGCCTGGTCGACTCAGCGGTTCGCGGCGCCCGGCACGTTGGCGCCATTGTAGGCACCGTTGATCAGGCAAGCGTGACGGGCAGCTATACTCGGAGTACTACCATCTCCGGTCGGGACCAGGTTGGCGGCTTGGTCGGTTCCCTAATGGGCGGGACCGTGTTCGAAAGCTACGTCGTTGGAGGAGCGGGTGGATCGGTGAGCGGCGGCTGGCAGATCGGCGGATTGATTGGCCTCACCAACAGGCAGAATTGGCCCGGGCCATGCGCTCACTGCCCCCGGCGCAGCAGTAAAGTGCTATATTCATTTGCATCCGTCAATGTATCGGCGGTTGGAGTGAGCGGCGGTGGCGGGTTGATCGGGTACGCGGTGTCCGGCTCTCCGATACGACATACTTATGCCTCCGGCACGGTAACAGCGCAGACTAGTGATACCCGCTACATGAGGCACTGGGGAGCGCTGATCGGAGAACTGCAAACTGGAGGGCCGGATGGCAATATGATCATCGATGAGTCGTACGCGACCGGTCTGGTTGAGGGCAATGCGTCCGGTAAGGCAGGCGGCTTACTTGGCGGGTGTCTGAATCTTCCCGTGACCGCCGCTTGGGATTCCTACTGGGACGTTGCTACCACCGGACAGGCGAGGAGTGGCTGTTACCGCACTACGAACTCACAAGGTTCGCTGGTGTCGCTGAGGGATAGCACTGTAGGCGGCAAGACCACGAGCGAACTGCAATCACCAACCAGCGCCAGCGGCATCTACAGCACCTGGGGCCCCGTCACCGTAGACGGCGTCAGCATCCCCGTCTGGGATTTCGGTACTGCAACTCAGTATCCGATCCTGATATTCTGCTCAGCCAAGCCCGGCATTGACCTGCCCGAGGGCAAGACGGAGTACTGTCCGCTGCGCGATGCCACGCAGCACGGTCGGAAGTACTAGTGACGGGAGCGACGGATGAAACAGTCAACTCGTCGCGCCGATTTGGGCGGTTCCGGCCGCGGGTTCGGCTGGATCGCCCGACGGATCGGTCTGCTTGCGGTACTCGTCCTTGGCGTAGCGGCGCTGCCTGAGCTGGTCCACAGCGAGCCCAAAGAGATCGAGGTCCTCGAACAAACGCCCCAGGGTACCTCGTTTAAGGAAGTCCAGCTCAAACCAGGCGAGGAGGCTACGTTCGTCTCGTATCTCAGCGCCCGACCCGACCAGAACATGTTCGTTCGCTATGACGTCGTGGTCACCACCGGCGATCAGGTGGTCAAGTACCTGGACCAGAACGGCGTCGAGGTCGATGAGTACTACCGGGTGTTCACGCCATGGAACTATAAGGTGGGGTACCAGATCACGATTCGCGCGGTCGGCGCCGGACGCGTCTGGCTCCGCTCTCAGATCGCGGCCGAGGGTATGACATATCAGAATCCGAATCGGTTCAGTAACATCCTGTCGTACAACATGGTCGAGACCGACGACATTATGGTTAAGGAGCATATGGACCACGAATGGACGCCACTGGTCATGGTGAACAACGTTTACTCGCCGTTCGACCATAGCATGGGCGAGTCCGAACACCTCACCTACGAGGTGAAACTGAAGGATGCGGCAGCCTGCCCGGCGACGGTCGAGGTGCGGGGCAGGCCCAGATTCTATCTAAGCGGTGAGTATTCGAACAATCGCCGAATCGGCGTGGTTGCCGGATCGGTACCGCCCCCGCGGAGCGAACACGTGTCCATGGCAGAAATCTCGGCGACAGTAGACTTTTCAGCGGACGACTGTCTGAACGACAGGGCCAAGACGTTCACCGTGTATGGGATCACCGACTATCAACGCACAGACTCTCGAGGAAGTTACGTGAGCCTGAGGCACACCTTGATCAACCGGGCCGGCGCGGCGGTCTACGAGCAGGGGCCGAAGCTGAACGTGTGGACAGAGGATCGCTATTGGGTCCTGGCGTCCGCGGCCGTTCCCCCGAAGGCCTCAGAGACAACTCCGACGGTGACTCGGACGATTCATAAGGCGGAACGCAACGCTACGATCGAGTACGTCAACGGCGTGGGGCCGGCCGACCGCGCCGGCAAGGGGATTCGACTACCGAACACCAAGCCGACGTCCAGTCCCTGGCCCGATGCCATGGAAATTGGCGAGCTCTCCCACGTGCTCTTGCCCAGCCCGACCTCCGGCGGAGACGGTTGGGTGGAGTTCTGCATCTACATTCACGGCGCCGAGCGGTCCCTGGCGGACGACAAGAGATACGGCAAAGGCGACGACGTGATCCACAAGTACTTCAGCGGGTGGAGAACAATCGGCCTCAAGGCGCTCACGCCGATCCCGTTCGAGTTCGAGCAAATCTATTGGTGGAGCAGTACTCTTTCACGGGAATGGCCGCATGCACCCAAGCGCCAACTGACCGATCGGGTCAACAAACACTACCGCTACCCGATCGAGATGCAGTTGTACACCGAGGCGCTGAACGGCCACAGCCAATGCAACCTGGCCGGTACGTTTACCGCCGACTACGACGCGAGCAAGTGGCAGACGATCTACTCCGGCGGGCCGCGCACGCTCGACAGCGACGGCAAGCCGTCAGCCTGGACGGATCCTGCGACGACCTATTCGCTGCCGCAATCGCAGTGGGGCAAGTTGATGAATGTCCGTATGCGAGCGGTATACGGACTCCCGATTGCGGGCGTCACTGACGTCAATCACGATATGACGCCGACCACGGTCACCGTCGGAGGAACGACCTATAGTTATCGTCCACCCTCGGGCACGATGCTGTTGAATTTCACGTACGCCGAAATGCTGGGTTCGGAGTCGCAGGCCGGCATCGCCGTGCGCTTCGACTAGCCGCCGAAGCTGCGGCGCTAGCGCCGGACAGACCGATCGGCATCTCCGCCGCGCTTCGTCGACGCACGCGGGCGACATCCGCTATCGTACTCACCCACGCAGAAATTGGAGGTCGGGGCCACGAACGGTTGGAGGCCGCCGTGATGACGCAGAAAACGCTGACGACGACGCTTCCCGCTTTGGTTTGGGCGCTGACGCTGCTTGCGCTCGGCGCGGCGCTGCTTTTCGCCCTGGGTGATGCCTCAGCTCAGCAGCCGCCGATCTCCGCCTCGATCGTGGACGATAACGAGCTAAACACCAACTCGCTCTGCAGCGGCTTTGTCTGGTCGGACGGTCGCTGCGACCTGCGCATCCGGGTGACGGACCATGATGCGACGGATAGCGATGTGACGATCGTGGTCTCCGACATCTACAGCGGCGCGTTTGATGCGAGTGTGATTACACCCGATGACACCGCGCTCAGCTCGCAAACGCTGGGGCCGACGCCGAGCACATATACGATTCCGGGCAACACGAGGCAGATCTTCCGGCTGCGGATGACGCCGGTGGTCACGGCGCGCGGTCCGCAGTACTACCAGGGCTACGTCCGGGTTCATCTGGGCGCCGGTACGAGTGGCCGCAAGTTGGCCGAGTACACGTTAACGTTACAAGTGCCGACGCCGACGTCGATCGCCGCTGAAGAGTTTGAAGCCAACCGAATCGCCGTGCGCTGGACGATGGACGAGCGGGCGACCACATCGATCATCGCTTGGTGGCCTCGTGATGATCGATCGGCGAAAGAGTATGCAGTCAGACTTCAGGGCGTTCGTTACCGCATTATCAGCAATCTACAGCCGTCCACGTGTTACGTCATCAAGGTGCAACCGACCGCTCCGGGTCGGACGATCGACCCGGCCCAGACCGAAGCGAGCACGACTGCGTCCGGCGGTCGGTCGAAGACGCAAGGCGACGCTTGCGCTGTGGAGCCCGAGGAGCCTTACGTACCTACAACCAAAACAGTTGGCGACATTATGGTTAAGGATCGTATGGACCACAAATGGACGCCATTAGTCATGGTGCAAAACGATTACACGCCGTTCGACCTTAGCATGGGCGAGTCCGAACACGTCACCTACGAAGTGAAATTGATGGACAAGACCGCTTGCCCGGCGACGGTCGAGGTGCGGGGCCGGCCGAGATTCTATAGAGGCGGTGGTGAACCGTTGAATTGGCGACTCGGCGTAATCGCCGGATCGGTACCGCCACCGCCGAGCGAACACGTGTACCTGGCGGAAATCTCGGCGACCGTAGACTTTTCCACGGACGACTGTCAGAACGACCGGGCGAAGACGTTCACCGTGTATGGGATCACCGACTATCAACGCACAGACTCTCGAGGAAGTTACGTGAGCCTGAGGCACACCTTGATCAAACGGGCCGGCGCGGCGGTCAAGGAGCAGGGGCCGAAGCTGAACGTGTGGGCGGAGGATCGTCATGAGGTCTTGGCGTCCGCGGCCGTTCCCCCGAAGGCCACGGCGACCACTCCGACGGTGACTCGGAGCATCAGCAAGGCGGGACAGAACCGTACGATCCATTACGTCAACCGCGTGGGGCAGGCCGACCGCGCCGGCAAGGGGATTCCACTGCCGAACACCGACCCGGTGACCCATTACTACGCTCGCTTTGACGAGCTCACCCACGTGCTCTTGCCCAGCCCGACTTCGAGCGGAGACGGTTGGGTGGAGTTCTGCATCTACATTCACGGCGGCGAGCGGTCCCTGGAGGACGACAAGCGATACGGCAAAGGCGACGATGTGATCCACAAGTACTATGACGGGTGGTACAAGATCGGCCTCAAGTCGCTCACGCCGATCCCGTTCGAGTTCGAGCAATTTTGGTGGTGGAGCACTCCTCTTTCACGGGAATGGCCGCATGCGCCCAAGCACCTATTGATCGACCGCGTCAACAAACACTACCGCTTCCCGATCGAGATACAGCTTTACACCGAGGCGCTGAACGGCGATAGCCAATGTAACCTGGCCGGTACGTTTACCGCAGACTACAATGAGAGCAAGTGGCAGACGATCTACTCAGGCGGGCCGCGCACGCTCGACAGCGACGGCAAGCCGTCGGCCTGGACGGACCCCGCCAGTCTCTATTCGCTGCCGCAATCGCAGTGGGGTAAGCTGATGAATATCCGCATGCGAGCGGTGTACGGCCTACCGACCGGCGTCACCGACGTCAATCACGAGATGACGCCGACCACGGTTACGGTCGGCGGAACGACTTACAGCTATCGTCCGCCCTCGGGCACGCTGCTACTCAAGTTCACGTACGCCGAGATGCTGGGCGCGGAGTCGCAAGGCGGCATCACCGTGCGCTTCGACTAGCCGCCGAAGCAGCGGCGCTAGCGCCGGACAGACCGATCGGCATCTCCGCCGCGCTTCGTGAACACACGCGGGCAACATCCGCTATCGTGTCGCCCACGCAGAAATCGGCAGTCGGAGCGCGCGAACGGTTGGAGGTCGCGATCACGATGCAGAAAACGCTGACGACGACGCTTCCCGCTTTGGTCTGGGCGCTGACGCTGGTTGCGCTTGGCGCGGCGCTGCTTTTCGCCCTGGGTGATGCCTCAGCTCAGCAGCCGCCGATCTCCGCCTCGATCGTGGACGATAACGAGCTAAACACCAACTCGCTCTGCAGCGGCTTTGTCTGGTCGGACGGTCGCTGCGACCTGCGCATCCGGGTGACGGACCATGATGCGACGGACAGCGATGTGACGATTGTCGCCTCGCCGATCTTCAGCGGCGCGTTTGATGCGAGCGTGATCACACCCGACGACACCGCGCTCGGCTCGCAAGCGCTGGGGCCGACGCCGAGCACATATACGATTCCGGGCAATACGAGACAGATCTTCCGGCTGCGGATGACGCCCGTAGTCACGGCGCGCGGGCCGCAATATTACCAGGGCTACGTCCGGGTGCATCTGGGCGCCGGTACGAGTGGCCGCAAGTTGGCCGAGTACACGTTAACGTTACAAGTGCCGACGCCGACTTCGATCGCCGCTGAAGAGTTTGAAGCCAACCGAATCGCCGTGCGCTGGACGATGGACGAGCGGGCGACCACATCGATCATCGCTTGGTGGCCTCGTGATGATCGATCGGCGAGAGAGTATGCAGTCAGACTTCAGGGCGTTCGTTACCGAATCATCAGCAATCTCCAGCCGTCAACGTGTTACGTCATCAAGGTGCAACCGACCGCTCCGGGTCGGACGATCGACCCGGCCCAGACCGAGGCGAGCACGACTGCGTCCGGCGCTTGGTCGAAGACGCAAGGCGACGCTTGCGCTGTGGAGCCCGAGGAGCCTTACGTACCTACAACGAAAACAGCCGGCGACATTATGGTTAAGGAGCGCACGGACCACAAATGGACGCCGCTGGTCATGGTGTATAACTCTTACTCGCCCTTCGACCATAGCATGGGCGAGTCCGAACACTTCACCTACGAAGTGAAACTGATGGACAAGACCGCTTGCCCGGCGACGGTCGAGGTGCGGGGCTGGCCGAGATTCTGGGTAGGCGGTGATGATTCGAGGAATCGGCGACTCGGCGTGATCGCCGGATCGGTACCGCCCCCGCCGAGCGAACACGTGTACCTGGCGGAAATCTCGGCGACAGTAGACTTTTCAGCGGACGACTGTCTGAACGACAGGGCCAAGACGTTCACCGTGTATGGGATCACGGACTATTCAGGCGAACCAGGCGAAGAGTTCGTGTACTCTCGGGGAAGCTACGCGAGCCTGAGGCACACCTTGATCAAACGGGCCGGCGCGGCGGTCAAGGAGCAGGGTCCGAAGCTGAACGTGTGGGCAGAGGATCGTCATCGGGTCCTGGCGTCCGCGGCCGTTCCCCCGAAGACCTCAGAGACAACTCCGACGGCGTACCGGACCATCCATAAGGGACATAGCATGGGGGTCCATTACGTCAACGGCGTGGGGCCGGCCGACCGCGCCGGCAAGGGGATTCCACAGCCGAACACCGCACCGAGGGTCACTTCCGGGACAGATATCATTGACATTAGAAATAAAGAGCTCACCCACGTACTCTTGCCCAGACCGACCTCGAGCGGAGACGGTTGGGTGGAGTTCTGCGTCTACATTCACGGCAGCGAGCGCTCCCTGGAGGACGACACGAGATACGGCAAAGGCGACGATGTGATCCACAAGTACCACCGCAGGTGGTCTAAGATCGGCCTCAAGGCGCTCACGCCGATCCCGTTCGAGTACGAGCAACTCTATTGGTATGTCAGTGTTCTTTCACGGGAATGGCCGCATGCACCCAAGCGCCAACTGACCGATCGGGTCAACAAACACTACCGCTACCCGATCGAGATGCAGTTGTACACCGAGGCGCTGAACGGCCACAGCCAATGCAACCTGGCCGGTACGTTTACCGCAGACTACAATGAGAGCAAGTGGCAGACGATCTACTCAGGCGGGCCGCGCACGCTCGACAGCGACGGCAAGCCGTCGGCCTGGACGGATCCTGCGACGACCTATTCGCTGCCGCAATCGCAGTGGGGCAAGTTGATGAATGTCCGTATGCGAGCGGTGTACGGCCTACCGACGGGCGTCACTGACGTCAATCACGATATGAGGCCAACCACGGTCACGGTCGGCGGAACGACCTATAGCTATCGTTCGCCCTCGGGCACGATGCTACTCAAGTTCACGTTCGCCGAAATGCTGGGTTCGGAGTCGCAAGCCGGCATCACCGTGCGCTTCGACTAGCCGCCGAAGCGGACGCGTCGGACCCCCCTTCAGCCTTCGGCAGCTTCCCCCGCAAGGGGGGAAGCGAAGAAATGACAGCCCTCGGCAGCTGCCCCACAGGGGAGAAAGCGGCGGTCTCTGCCGCCCGCTGCGCCAGCAGACTGGGGCGACAGGGAGAGAGAGAACGGGTTCGCGCTTGGAGGTGGGGACGGGTCGGGGGGTTGAGTTGTCGCGGGGTTAGGGGTGGGGTTGGAGGATTGCCTTCGGTGGCCGCGCCCGACCCCCCATCAGCCTTCGGCAGCTTCCCCCGCAAGGGGGGAAGCGGAGAACTGACGGCCTTCGGCAGCTTCCTTCGCAAGGGGGGAAGCGGAGAGTTGAGTCAATAATGAGACGATTGCCTCGGCGACGGCTTGGGATTGTTCGACGACGAGGGCGTGTCCGGCGTTTGGGATGAGTTGCGACTCGGCCCCTGCGGCGTCGGCGAGGAGTTGGGCGTGTTCGGGTAGGACGAGTACGTCTTCCTCGCCGTGGAGGATCAGGGTTGGGATGTCCAGGGACTTGAGTCGCTCGACGGGGTCGAAGATCAGGGCGGATTGCAGCGGTCCGAGGGTCGCGATCATGGGTGCTCCCTTGCTTCGCTTTTCGACGGCGGCGTCGAGCATGTCGGGGTGCTCGTCGATGAAGTCGGTGGCGAAGAGGATGTCCATCATCGCGGCTGCGGCCTGGGGCACCGGTAGCGATGCTCCGCGCATCATGTATTGCATCGTCTCGGGGGGTGTCGGCGGTCCGGTCGGTCCCGCTGAGGCCGCGCAAATCACAAGTCCTCGAACCAGCTCGGGCGCGGCGAAGGCAACGGCCATCGCGACGGTGCCGCCGAGCGAGTTGCCGACCAGCACGGCAGGTCCCGCGTCGAGCGTGCGGATCAGGTTGATCGCATCCTCGGCGAACTGGTCGACGGTGTAGCCCACGGTCGGCTGGTCGGACTCGCCGATGCCGCGCTGGTCGTAGCGGACGACGCGGTACGAGTCCGGTAACGAATCGGCGACTGGCGCCCACTGGTCCATATCCATGAAACCGCCTGCGATCATGAGGACGAGTGGTCCGTCGCCTTGTTCATGGATGTCGAGGGCGAGGTCGGGGGCGATCTGTAGTCGAGTCATGGCAGCGATGCTACCGCAGGTATCCTCTCGCTATGGCCGACGACTATCCGGTTGACGTTCTGCGAGTGATTGACGGGGACTCCGTCAAGGTGCGGTTGCCCGACGGCAGTGAGCATTCAGTGCGGATGTATGGGATCGACGCGCCGGAGAAAGACCAACGATCCGGTCGGGAATCGCACGACTATCTGCAGCGCGTGATGCGGAGTCGGCGCGAGTGGCGGCTGCGAGTGGTTGATGTCGACCGCTATCAGCGGCTGGTCGGTGTGCTCTATCCGGAGGGCGGATCAGTGCGGGACTCGGCCAATCACGCGATGGTCGAATCGGGCTTGGCGTACTGGTATCGGGAGTACGGAGGCGAGGAGCTCGGGTTCGACGACTCAGAGCGGTATGCCAGGCGCGAGCGTGCGGGGGTGTGGGGACAGAAGAATTCGGTCAAGCCCTGGGATCATCGACGGGCGAAGAGGGCCGATCAGAAGCGTCGTCGTGAGGTGGCGGAGTCGCCTTGGGTGGTGCTGATTGGTGGGATGTTCAAGTTGGTTGGGGCGATCTTGATGGCGTTGCTGAAGGCGTCGTCGGGTTCGGGAGGTCGTCGGCGGCGGCGTCGGGGGTGGTAGTGTTTCATCGCCTGTGCTGCGGGCACAGGTCAGGTTGATTGAGCAGAGACTCTCTCGACCTTCTGGCGTTTCTGGTTTCACCGAGCGGCAGGAGCCGACCTCTCGGCTGCAGCAGCGAGTTGTCACGAAAGTCAGACTGCAGATTGTAGTCGTTCGAGTATAAGAGCCTTGCACCGCTGATCGACGCCAGTGCGATGATGTGTTCGTCGTCCGATTGGCAAGCGTTTGATTGGATCAACTGTTTCGTCAGGAGTTCTACCGCGTCATCATTGATGCTCTGCAAGCGTCCATCCAATGCTGCGTCCACGGCCCACTCCCGGAACGCCTCCGATCGCTCCAACTCTTGGCGCAGCTTGCCTCCAACGGCGAGCCTGCATCGCCCGGTCAACATCCAGTTCAGAAACTGACTCGCTGCAGGATGCGCGTTGCGCTTGAAGAGTTCGCCAAGCAGATTGGCGTCAAGGATGGCGCACATCGCTACAGGCCCAGGGACCTGCGCGACTCGAGACGGAAGAACTCACGGTAGGAATCTGGCGCTCCGCAGATGTTGCCTTGTTCGTCGATAGTGATCTCGTGGATGAGGACTTCCTTCTCTTGGTGTTCGAAGTACAGGATAAGTACGTCCTTCGGTCGAAGCATAGTTGCTTTATCTCGAATGTCCATACGTACTCGATTAATGAGATTATCGCTGTGAGTTTCGACAATGATCTGATGGTCATCAGCAGCCACATGACAAAACAGGGTACCCAAAGCGGCCTGCGCCATGGGATGTAAGTGAATCTCTGGTTGCTGAAGAAGAAAGCGCCATGGCGCCTGTGGCCGAAGCATCTCAACGGCTAGCGGTAACACTTGACTAATCCCATAACCAACGTCGACCAGATTCCTAAAGGGACTGGTATCCAGTCCACTTTCCTTTCGTACTTGGATTTGAAATGGATCGCTCTCGTTGGTCCCCAATTCCCGAATGCGTATCTCATCGAAAAGTTGTGCGTTACTGCCGAACTCCTCAATCTGCAGTTTCAAATGCCCCCATTCACTAGACCCGGACCGCGCAAGTTGCGCAAGGTAGAACGGAACATACCGACCTTCGGGGTCAGGGTCAGCTCTGTCCGGATCATAGGTGCGGCGCGGCTTCGCTCGCAATGGTGCACCAGCATGAGGTAAGATTCCAGGCAAATGGAACCATGCAGCTGGCGGCATCGAATTCAGTCGTCGAATGTCATCATCCTCCAGCGCGGCGGAACCGTCGCAAGGCTGAAACTCACCCTCAAATCCACGCCTTAGCACATAGACCAGTACCTCGGAAGACGGGATCTCATCAACCAACAACACGTCGCTCTGAACCTTCCACGTGCCGTTTTGAGTTCCAGCTCGCACTGTATAAGTGCCGTCTGATTCGATTTGCTCTAGTATCCAAGCACCCCGACCATCTCTCGTATGTCGCTTCGCCAGCGATGGCATACTGCCACGTTTCCTAAAGGTGAAGGTACCTAGCATGTTCGGCCGACGTGTATTGGATACATCTTCAAATCCCAGCGAAAACTCAGCGGCTCGAAGTCCGCTGGAGGCATGAAAATGTGCAACCTCGTCGAAGCTGCCAAGATCAAATGGCTCGCGTTTGAATTCTGGCGCCGCGGACCCGCTCTCAAGTTCTGCAAGGATTCTCAGCATCGCCAAGAATGAGGATTTTCCAGTGCTATTTTCACCAACCAACAGTGTCAGGGGAGCAAGGCCCACCGACCGTTGCTCGCCGAAGCACCGAAAATTCTCAAGGGTCACCCGGTCCATCTTTAGAACCTCATCTCCGATGTGAGCATATCGAGAACGGCTACGAGGTGACGGCGCCGCGTTCGGCTCCGCTGACCAGGGTGGCGTATTTGGCGAAGACTCCGTTTTCGTAGTTTGGATTTGGGGCTGACCAGCTGTCTCGGCGGCGGGCTAGCTCGGCTTCTTCGACGTCTAGGTTGAGTTGTCGGTTGGCGATGTCGAGGGTGATCTGGTCTCCCTCTTCGACCAGGGCGATGGGGCCTCCGACGTAGGCCTCGGGGGCGACGTGGCCGGCCATCAGGCCTCGTGTGGCTCCGGAGAAGCGGCCGTCGGTGAGCAGGGCGACGGACTCTCCCAGGCCGGCCCCGACGATGGCGGCGGTGACTCCCAGCATTTCTCTCATGCCGGGACCTCCCTTGGGGCCCTCGTAACGGATCACGACGATGTCGCCGGCGTTGATCTCGTTGTTGGTTACCGCCTCCATGGCGTCTTCTTCTCGCTCGAAGACTCGGGCGGGGCCGCTTTGGAGCAATCGTTCGTAGCCGGCGACCTTGACGACGCAGCCGTCGGGCGCGAGCGAACCCTTGAGGATGACGAGGCCGCCGGTCTCCTTGAGCGCCTGGTCGACGGGCAGGATGACGTCCTGGCCGGGTGTTTCTTCTGCGCCTGCGGCCGCTTCTGCGATGGTCTGTCCGGTGACGGTCATGGCGTCTCCGTGTAGTTTGTCGGCCTCGATCAGACGCTTGGCCAGCAGTGGGGTTCCTCCGGCTCGATCCATGTCGAGGGCGACGTAGCGTCCTCCGGGTCGCAGGTCGCCGATCAGCGGTGTTTGTTCTGAGACGCGGTCGAAATCGTCGATGCTGAGTTCGACTCCGGCTTCTCGGGCGAGGGCGAGCAAGTGCAGGACGACGTTGGTCGAGCCACCGGTCGAGGCGGCGCAGGCGATGCCATTCTCCAGCGCTTCCCTGGTCAGGAGGTCGCGCGGCTTGACGCCTCGACGGAGGACATCCATAACGAGCTGTCCGGTCGCCTCGCCGACGTTGTGCTTGCGCGGATCGGTGGCGCCGACGGTGGCTGATCCCATTGGCGAAAGTCCGAGGAACTCGAGCGTGGTGGCCATCGTGTTGGCGGTGTATTGGGCTCCGCATGCTCCTGCGCCGGGACAGGCATTGAGCGCGACCTGGTGCAGCTCGTCGTCGTCGATGGCGCCGGCCGAGTGCTGGCCGACGGCCTCGAACACGTCCTGGATGGTGAGATCGCGGCCGTCGTGGTGTCGTCCGGGCGCGATGGAGCCGGAGTAGAGCGCGACGGAGGGGATGTTGATCCGGGCCATGGCCATGGCGGCGGCGGGGATGGTCTTGTCGCAGCCGCAGATCACGACGGCGGCGTCGAAAGCGTAGCCGACGGCACAGAGTTCGATCGAGTCGGTAATGATCTCGCGCGAGACGAGCGAGGCTTTCATGCCCTCGGTGCCCATGGTGATGCCGTCGGAGATGGAGACGGTGTTGACTTCCATCGGCGTGCCGCCGGCCTCGCGGATGCCGCGCATCACGTCCTGTGCGAGTTCGCGGTGGGAGAAGTTGCAGGGCATGGTGCCGATCCAGTTATGGGCGACCATGACCAGGGGCTTGGACAGCGCTTCGTCGTCGAAGCCGACGGAGTAGAGCTGGGACCGTGCGGCGGCGCGGTTGGGGCCATCGACGAGGACGCTGGAACGTTCGCGGAGGTTGTCATTGGAGGTCATGAGGCTGCCTGCTCTGGATGGGATTGTTGGTGGTTTCGCGGATAGCGTACTTGCAGGGCTGGTCAGGAACGTTCGCGAAGCCGTAACATGCGAAAGATTGAGCGAGTGAAGGCGGTCGCGATGAGTCAGCGAAACGGGAGCGACGCCGTAGCTGGGGTTGAGGAGCAGGGGCGGCTGCTACGGATGTTCCCGGCGATGGAGTCGGTCGAGTATCGCAAGCTGTTCTATTCGGCCGGGTTGTCTGCGATCTCGCTCTGGGCCCTGATCACGGCTCGCGGATGGTTGGCCGGCGAATTGGCCAACGCGAACTGGGCCGTTGGCGTCGTGTATTTCGCTGCGATTGGTCCCTGGGTACTGGCACCGATCGGCGGTGCGCTGGCTGATCGATTCGACCGTGCGCGAGTCGTGATGATCTGTCGTCTAGGCGCAGCGGTCCTTGCTGCGTTGCTGGCGGTATTGGCGTTCACTGGTCAGATTTCCCTGTGGAACCTGATCCTGATCACCTTCTTTTCCGGCGTGATTCGTTCTGGGGAAATGCCAGCGCAAGCGGCATTGCTACCGAATACGGTGAAGTTGGCCGCGTTGCTCTCGGCCATCACGCTGGCCTCAATGATGCAGTTCGGCTCGCGTGTGATCGGTCCGGTGGCCGGTCCGGTGATGAAAGAACTGGGTCCCGAGTGGGTCTTCGCCGGGGCGGCGGTGTTGCTACTGGTGTCCGTCTGGCAGTTGAGACAAATCACGGTGCGGTCCACAGGTGGCATCGTCGGCGGAGCAACGCACTTCAGTGGCATTCTCGTTGATGCGGCGACCCATGTACGCGAAGGGTTGCGTTACCTCGGCGTCGCGAAGGGCGTGCGGATGCTAATCGCGCTCACCGCGGTGCATTGCATGCTGGCGATGTCGTTCGACGCCCTCCTGCGCGCCTTCGCTGTGGACATCCTGCTGGGAGATGAAAGCGAATTCGGATATCTGCTGATGGGCGTGGGCGGTGGCGCGTTGGTTGCCACTGTCGCCCTGTCGATGGTACCCAGCGGGCCGATTCGCGGTCGCTTGATGATGTTCACCGGTGTCGCCAGCGGTCTCTCGTTGCCGGTCCTAGGACTGGCGGGCAGCTTGCCGATTGCGATTCTTGGCGCGGCGCTCGCCGGCTCGAGTCAGGCGATGTTCATGGCGTTGAGTTCGGTGATGATTCAGTCGGTCGTGCCAGACGCGATTCGCGGGCGTGTGATGTCGCTGTACGCGATGTTTGCGGGTGGGATCATGGCGTTGATGATTCTGGTCAACGGCCTGGCGGCGGACATTATCAATGTGCGACTGTTGCTCACGATTCCCGGCATTCTGTTCTCGATCGCCATCATCATCTGGGCCATCGGCATGCCACGGCTGCGTGCGACGTTGAGGCATGGCGGGTTGGTTGAAGAGGGACGAATCATGGCTGCGGCTCAGGCGGCAGCAGCTCGGGTAAGCGACGCGGCTACTACACGCGTGAGCCAGGTAACCGCGACCGCGATCAATGCCGTCGCGACGCGTCCGGCGCCGCAGCATGGCGTCGAGGAGCGGATGGGCAGCGGAGGCGGCGGCGGTGGATAGCACAATATGGCGTTGGTGAGAAAGAGGCACTCGTAAGTGTCTGGGCGGATGTCTTTTGTTGCTCTGATCGCGTCGTTGCAGGGATCCAGTTGTCGAGCGTGTCTCAGCAGGTTGTCCTGCCCGAGCGATTCAATGAGGTTCGGGTCAGGGCAGATTGGGTTGAGAAGTCAGTAACGAAGGTTTGGCTTTGATACGGGGAGGCGGGTTGGTTGGCGGGATACGAAACAGATAGGGCTATCAAACAGGGACCCCCCTCTGCCTTCGGCATCTCCCCCCGCAAGGGGGGAGAAGGGGAGTTTTTCAAAGCTCTCCGCTTGCCGCGGGTATCTCGCTGATTCGAGAACTGACGTTTGTGCGGGACGCAGCGAGATTGCCGCGACGGAGCGCGGCAATGACGGACAAGCCTAGCAGGGTGCTGATAAGCGCCTTGTTTCGCTCAGACATGCTCTCTGTAGCTCGATCGGGCGATCTGCTCCTGCCTGGTCGCAGGTTGGCCGAGGGCCGTTTAGTCGCTACAAAAGCATCGCTCGTGACTTTTTCAGCACCCTGCTAGTCGGCGCCGATTCGGAGGATTTGGCCGATGGTCATTCTCATGTAGAGGGCGACGATGACAGCGATGGCTCCGAGGAAGACGAGGCCGAGGACTCCGTAGGCTCCGCCGATGGTGGCCCAGTCGGTGACGGTGACGAAGGGTGGCAGGACGGTTTCTCCGGTCTCGACGAAGCCGACGAACTCGAGCATCATTGTCCCGAGTTGGAGTCCGACGGCAGTGCCGAGCGCCATGGAGACGGCGATGATCAGGATCTTCTCAATGCCCACGACCAGTAGCACTTGTGGCAGTGAGAAGCCCATGGTTCGCAGGACGGCGAACTCGCCTTGTTGTTGCTGGGCGACGAGCACCGAGGCGACGAGGAAGCCGAGCGCAGCGAGCAGCACAATCGCGATGAAGGTGAGGAATAGCAGACCTTCCCAGCCAGCGGCGACGAGTGGGTCTTCGTCCTGGAGGTTGCGGATGGCGTCGACGTCGAAAGCGTCGTGTTTCCACGGTGGGGTGACCTCGAGGAAGGTTCTGAGTTGACGCAGCCCCTCGTCGTCGGTGGGTTGGATCCAGACTTCATTGGGCGCAACGGCGCCGATTGTGGCCGGGTTGCGATTGACTCGGTAGTAGAGGTAGTCGCGGTTGGCGATGATTAGCGAGCGTGCATTCTCGGGGTCCCAGGTGGGGAAGAGGTCGAACGAGCCGACGATCTGCACGGGTACATAAACGCTGGACATGCTCAGCTTGATGATTGCGCCCATGTCGAGCGACGCCTCAGCGAGGAAATCGTTGCTGACGATCACCGGCACCGGCGCATCCGGCCCGGACAGGCGCACGCCGCGAGGCAGACCAGTACGCACGTCCCGGTTCCAGATGTAGCGCATGCCGAACTCGCCGTCGCGTGTTTGCTCGGGCGAGAGGCGCGCGTCGTCGGGCAACGGTCCGTCGCGGCTCGTGTCGGTGAAGACGGTCCAGCGGCCCTGCTCCTCAAAGCTCTCGATAATCACGCTGTCCTCGAAGCCAACGTTGATGATGTCGTCGGGGATGGAGGTTTGATGCGTGTACTGGATGGCGTCGAAACCGACGGTTCCGGAGAAATTGGTCGCGCCGGCGGTGCGGATGTTGACTCCCTGCAGAGTCCAGGGGCCAACATGCGGCGCGCCTGAGCCGACGAACAGGTCGCCGTAGAGGAATCGCCAGCCTTCTTCTTGTTCAGCTCCGACTCCGAAACCGCGGCCTCGCGGCAGGCCGAGCAGGGCGACATCTCGGAAGCGGCCTTGCCCGTCCTGCATACGTAGGCTGGGGGCGATCGCGCCGTTCGTATCGGGCAACCAGAGCCACATGCCTACGAATGTGGCGTCGGCCGGGATGACGATCTGCTCGGTCTCGAATTCTGGTCCGGTCGCACGGGAGATGAGCTCGCGAGCGTCGTCAACGGCAAAGTCTTCGCGGAACCAGAGCACGTCGCTGAAGGTCTCGGGATCGATACCGAGCACGCTGGCGTCGGTGACGTCGAGCGCGCCTCGTGAGAAAGAGGCGTTAGCTCGTACGACGTAGGCAGATTTCTCGATGCCGGGCGCGTCGGCGAGATCCTCTTCCAGCATCTGCACCGATGCTCCGCTGGTGCGCAGATCGGCGAGGCGTAAGGCCGCGCCTGATTGATAGGAGGCGCGATCGTCGAAGGATTTGTCCAGGGTTGCGCCGAAGGTACCTCCGAACATGCCCAGCGAGGTCGCCATGATCAGGAGTAGCGCCAGGCGGCCAGGTTGGACGGGCGCGCGAGTCAGGTGCCAGAGGACCATCTGCATCGATGCGCCACCGACGATGCGGGCGATGCCGCCAAAGATCGACAATACGAGCGGGAACAGTCGCAGGAAAAGCACCGCGACGGTGACGACGAACACGGCAGGAGCGATGAGCAATAGCGGGTCCTGCTGGAGTCCGCCGAAGAGATCTTCCGTCACCAGTGAGCCAGACTCCTGGAGCTGGAAGAAGAGCAGGGCGCCGACGCCGACGACGACGAGATCGAGGTAGTAGCGCTGGAACACCGGCTTGTCCTCGGGCCGAGAGGTCGAGCGGGCGTAGTGCACGACGGTCGCGCGGTTCGAGCGCCAGGCGGGCCAGAGCAAAGCGATGAAGCTGAGCGCCGCGCCGACCGCAGCCCAGATGTAGACCTCGGTTGTCAGCTCGACGCTGAGCCGGGCGCCGCCGGTCAGTCCTTCAAAGGCGGGCGAGTAGCCGAGGAAGGCGATCGCCTCTCTGGCGACCAGTGGTCCCACGCCGAGCGCCAATGCAACCAATATCAACCCTTCAATGGTCGAAATGGACATGATGTGGCCAAGTCCGGCACCTCGTGACTTGAGCAGCGCGACCTCGGAGGACTGGCGCTCGACGACCATGGTGGAGACGAGCACGAGATAGAAGAGGACGATGCCGACGATCTGCAAGGTCAGTACCAGGAGCGGGATCGAGGAGAAGAATTCCTTCGTCTCGTAGTCGTTGAGGACGGTGACCACATCGGTCTCGACGCGGGCTCGATCGATCTCTTTGGCAATGGATTCGAACGCAGCGCGGAAGCGAACGGCGGCGAGACCCGCATCGTCGGCGACGAAGGCGCTGCGCTCGACCTGGGCGTAGACCTCGAGACGAGCGCGGAGCTCGGGCATGTAGCCAGCCATGGCGTCGACCACCGTGGCTCTTGGGGCGAAGAAGGCGAAGGCGTCGGTCTTCTCCACCGGGACGTAGAAGTGGTCGCGTCTGACGCCCCAGTAGCGCTCGTTGTAGTCGATTGGGCGCACGAGTCCTACGACGCGGATCTGAATCGGTAAGGCGTCGTCTCGCCAGGATGCGTGGATATCTCGGGTTTCGCCCAGCGTGAACCCGCCCGAGGCGGCGGCGTCGGTGCCCATGGCGACATCGATGACAGGCGGCTGATCTGGCGTCGCGGCCGGCGCGGCGTCGGGCCAGCGGCCGTCAACGAGCTCGATGCGGTCTTGCACGCCCTCGAACCAGAGCACTCTGGCGCGGTCGCGCGGGTCTTCCTCAGGCGGAATACCGCCGACATCGGTCATGAAGAACGTGGCGGAGGTCAGTGATTTCTTGACGTCGGAGATGTAGTCGCTGGGGATGCGCAGGCGGCGGTCGATGACGTCGAAGGACTCCTCGGCCAGCCCGCCGGAGAGACCGTGGGCCGCGTTGAGAATGCGGACATCGAGGTCGGCGTCGGACACGCGGCGCAGGTCGGTCTGTAATCCCAGGTCTTGCAGGGCGTTGCGATAGATCGAAGTAGAGGCCATCAGGGCGACGGCGAGGACGACGCCGACGGCGACGGCGGCCATGAGCCGTCGGTTGCCGTTGAGCCGGCGAATGGCGATGCGGAACGCCGTGGGAAGGGAACTGAAGATGCCGCCCATGCTGCGCTCTGCCGCCCGTCTTGCTGTGTGCCCTGCTGCGCGCCCTGTTACCTGTCCCGCATGGCGCTGCGTGTTCCGACGTACAGCGTCTATAGGGGTATGTTCGACCGCGTTGCCTTCGTAGACTACTAGGCGTTACGGAATTACCGGCGTCGCGTCGTGCAATCGGCGGGGGCGGAATCTGAGCGAGTTGCGGAGGTCTGGGTGGAGACGTTCGGTTCCGTCCTGGCCTTTGTCCTGCGTCGCATGCGTGATAGCTGGCGGCTGCAGTTGGTGATCGCCGTAGGCATCCTCGTTGCCGCGGTGTTGATGTCCTCCACGACGATTTACACCCGGGCGGTCTCGGACCTCTCGCTGACGGTCACGCTGCGTGAAGATCTGACCGAGCGCCGCCAGATGTTCACGTATATGTGGGGGTTGCCGATGTCGGGCGGGCCGAATGAGTCGGCACGCGGCTATGCCGAGGAGTCGATCACGGAGCGATTTGGCGGCTTAGAGTCGCAACGATTGCGCTACCGCTCGACTATTCCCATGCGCATCGATCTGCCGCCACGACCGAGTCAGGTGATTCCGGCGACCGCTTACTTTGCTGCGCTCGATGATGCTGACGAGCATGTCAATTTGCTTGAGGGTCGGTATCCGGAGCCGCCATCGGTGACGGCGGACGGTCAGCTGGCCGGACCGATAGAGATTGCGATGCCGGAACGGGCGGCGCGGATTTATCGGGTAGGCGTCGGCTCGGAAGTGAACATCGTTGACGGCTTCGACGAGTGTGACCGCGAGCCGGATCCGCCGCCGGGCGGTCCGCCGCCGCCGCCGCGTCCTCCGTGCGAGCCGACGATGTTGATCACGCGCCTGATTCCGGTCGTGATCACCGGGATCGTCGAGCCGGACAACGTCGAAAGCAGTTATTGGAAGCGCGTTCCTCGGGATATCACCTTTGGCGTCTACTCGGGACCGCCGCAGCCGCAGACCGTGCCGCTGATCGTGGCCTGGCAATCGTTCGATGACGGGCTGCCCAATGTCATGGGCGGCGACCTGGTCAACACGAACTGGATCTCGGAGATCGACACCGACCAATTCAATGTGGCGGTGCTGGACGAGACTCGGGCCTCCTTCGATCTGTTGCGCGAGGATTTGCGCTCGGTCGGCGGCGGTATGCGATCACCGATCGAGCCTCGGCTTGAGTCGTTCGTCAAGGACCTCAACTTCACTCAGGTGCCGATCCTGATGCTGCTGGCGCAGGTCGTGGGAATTGCGCTGTTCTACGTCGTGATCGTGTCCGGGGTGCAAGTGGCGCAGCGGCGCGAAGAGCTGTTCTCGATGCGCTCACGTGGAGCGTCGATCTTCCAGGTGATCTGGCACACGGCAATCGAGGGGGTACTGCTCGCGGTGATCGCAGCGGCGGTCGCGCCGTTCATTGCGGTCGCAGTGATCGGACTGTTGGGCTACACGCCCGTCTTCGAGCCGCTGACCGGCGGCAACACGATTCCGACGACGCTGACCGATATGGCCTTCCTACTCTCCGCAGCGGGCGCGATTGTAGCGGTGCTGTTCACGCTGGCGCCGTTGGTGATCGCGAGCCGTACGCGAGTGTTGTCGGAGCGGTTGCGCGGGGTGTCGCGGCCGGCCGGCCCGAACGCGTTGCAGCGTTACTTCCTCGATGTCGCCTTGGTGCTGGTCGCAGTGGGGTTGATCTTTGAGGCGGACCTCAAGGGCACCGTGTTCGAGCGCAACAGCGTTGGCGGGCTGTCTGCCGATCCGTTGCTGCTGAGCACACCGATCTTGTTCGCTCTGGCGGCCACGCTGGTGATCCTGCGCTTCTTGCCCTACTTCTACCGATTCTTCGCCTGGCTAACGTACGACCGGTTCCCGTTGTCGGTCGCCTCGACGCTTCGCTATGTGAGCCGAACGGTCGGACCGGCGGCGCGGCTGACCATCCTGCTGATGCTGGGCGCGGCGCTGGGTACGTTTGCGGCGTCGTATGCGGACACGGTTGAGCGTTCACTCGAGGAGCGGATTGAGTACGACGTGGGGGTGGAGTTCCGGGTGGGATTGGGCGAGACCGGATACTCGTCGGCTAGCGGCGTGCGCTCGCGTCTGGGGCCAATCGAGGGAGTTGAGGCTGTAGCGGCCGTACACCGGAGCAAAGTGTCGGCGGGCCGGGCGGTCGGTACGACGACGACAGTGACTGTCCTTGGCGTCGAACCGAAGGCGGCAGTCGAGATGATGTGGTTCCGCGAGGACCTGTCGCTAATGACGTTCGAGGACCTGATCAGCACTATTGATGTGCCTCCGGTCGGTCGCGGCGTCGGAATTCCTGCCGAGACGGAAACGCTACGGATCTGGGTGCGCATGGGTCCCGGTGAGTCGGACCAGTCGCTCTGGTTGCGGGTGCGCGATGGCGATGGCAAGTACCACACGGCCGGCGGTCTGGCGATGCCAACTCCGAGCACGCCCTGGACGGCGATGGAGATCGATTTCCAGTCGGAGATTGTTGGCTCAGGCGGCACCGCGCCGTTCTCGCTGCATGCGATCGTGATGAGCGAACCGTTCGGCCTATTCGCATCGGAGCCGTCGACGGTGTACTTCGACGCGGTGACGGCGATTCAGCCGGACGGGCGCGAGCTGATTGTCGAGGATTTCGAGAATCGAAGTTGGCTGGAGTTTGTTCAGCGTCGCGGATCCGGGGATGATATCGAGTTTGAAGAAGACGACGACCCGATCTCGGGCGAGCATGTGATGGCCTTCTATCCGGGCGTCGGACAGTCACCGGGCTTGCGCGCGGCGCACTTTGCCGATCCATCGTTCTGCACAAACACTCGCTGCACGGTGCCAACGATTGTCGGCGCGGATTTTGCCGAGCGGCAGCGTCTGGAAGTCGGCGATCGCTACACCCTGCGCATGGACGCCATGGTTCTGACGGCGCGGGTATCGAGCATCGTCGAACTGTTCCCCACGTTGCGGCCCGATGAGCTGCCGTTCATCGTGGCGGACTATGACGCGCTCTACCACATGGGATCGGTGACTGCGCTACGTCCGTCGGTGACGCCGACCGAGACCTGGCTCGACCTACCTGACGATCCAGAACTTCGCCAGGAGGTGAAGGATGAGCTGAGTCGGCCTCGGTACTCACTGGGCAGGTTCAATGACCGGATCGAACGACTCGATGACAGCGGTCGCGATCCGCTGACGACCGCTGGAGGTTCGGGAATTCTGCTGCTGGCGTTTATCGCGATCTCGCTGTTGCTGGCGCTGGCGTTCCTGGTCTCGATGGCGGTGTCGGCGCGTCAGCGTCGCCTGGAGATGGCGTTGCTGCGAACGGTCGGGGTCGGCAACTTCAGCATTCTGATTCAACTGTTCCTTGAGTATGCGATCATTATCGGGACCGGACTGGTTCTGGGTGTAGTCTTGGGCAACCGGATCTCGTTGTTGCTGCTGGCCTACCTGGAGATCGACGAGACGGGCCGGACGGTCTTGCCGCCGTTCCAGATCGAGACGGACTGGCAGATTCTCGGCGTGGCGTTTGCGGTGCTGATCAGTGTGCTGGTAGTCGGTGTGTTGGCGACCTGGCGCTGGTTCCTCAAGCTGGAGCTGAACCGAGAGTTGCGCCTGACGAACTAGGTTCGATCACTCTGGTAGGGATCCACCTAGCCCCGTGCTTGACACGGGACCTAGACTTCGATCCTCTCGCGTGGGCTTTTGGTCACCGTGACCACAGCGGCCGAGGGGGGCCGACTGCGCTCTACGCATGAGCTGGGACAATCCATCGTTCTGCGAGCTGAGTTTGGTGCTCTGGGCCCCGCGTCAAGCACGGGGCATCGGAAACTAAGGCATTCTCACATTGGGTCCGGGACGACGAACGAGACCCTCACGGTCGGAGGTGGTGGGCGGGCAACAGGGGTACGGCCGATATGGGTCTTGGGCTTCGGCTGCAGAGCGCTGGATATCTGAAGCGAACACTCGATAGCATGACGGGAGAGGTGGGGGCGTAATGAAACGTAAGATGGGCCGACTCAAGAGCGCGGCGAACTCGGTGACCGACCGCTTGCCAGGCGGTGAGCGGCGCAGGATTCTTCGAGGGCGACCCAAGACTGATGGGTTGTCGGATGGTGAATTGGCTCGGCTGAAGGGCTATTCCGAGCACCAGGCAGGTGTCGCACATACGCCGCACGTCGGCAACATCGGCGGTCCCGGGGTTGGTTAGCAGAGCAGGGAGAAGCGAAATGAGCGCAGGCCCAAGGCGATGGGTTACAAGCGGCTGAGGGGGCGTTTTCTGGAGAGCCAACTGCGGATGTCGGGGGCGGCGAGGGTTGCGGCGGCCGCTGGAGTTCCCCAGGCGATGCAGGCGACTCCACAAGTGGCTCCTGAGGCGGCGATGCCGAGTAGTGCGACGACGATGGCCATGGGCGTCAGCGCGTACCAGGGGGCCGAGGTAGCGCCTCTCGACCTGGCGACGTGCAGCAGCATCAGGGCGAGACCTGCAGCAGCGATAACGGCGCAGATGATGTAGAGGCCAGTCGAGTCCTGGTTGATCAGGGTGGCGACGAATGCGGCGGCGATGCCCCCGACGGTGAGTGCTCCGGCGATGAATGTCATGCGATCATGGTAGCGCGGGTTGGGAGGGACCCCCCTCTGCCTTCGGCATCTCCCCCCGCAAGGGGGGAGAGGGGATTGGAGGTTGGGCCTTGGGCGCCTAGCCGGTGAGGCGGCGGTAGAGGGCTGGCAGGCGACGGGGCAGGGATTCGATGTCGGCGACGACTTCGTAGGCCATGTCCTGGCACATCTGCTTGAGGTAGTCGTGACCGGCTCGGTCGACGGTCAAGGCGAAGGGGATCATGCCTTCGCGGCGCGCCTCGGTCAGGGCCATCTTGGTGTCGTGGATGGCGTATTCCTTCTCGGTGCGGTCGCGTCCATAGCCGTGGTCCTGTGGTCGGCCGTCCGAGAGCAGGATGAGGATCTTGACCTTGGCATCGGTGTTTTGCAGCTTCCAGATGCAGTGTCGAATCGCCGGGCCCATGCGGGTCGAGCGGACCGGGGCGATCTTGTCGATGCGCTCTTTGATCCGGTCGCCGAAGGGCTCGTCCATGTCCTTGTAGACAAAGAACTCGACGTTGTCGCGGCCGTAGCCAGAGAAGCCGTAGACCCCGTATTTGTCGCCGATGGTCTCGAGCGCCTCGATCAGCAACACGACGGCTTCTTTCTCGAGGTCGATGATGCGCTTGCCCGGGTGACGGGCGGCCTCGGCACGACGCTGCGCCCACCAACTGAGGTACTTGCGCGGATCGTCGTCGAACTGATCGTCCTGACGCTGATCGTGGTGCTTCTGGATTTCCTCATCGGTTGAGGCGGAGACATCGAGCAGGAAGGCGACCGCAACATCGCGCTCGACCTTGTTGCGCCGGTAGAAGAGCTTCGTCTCGGAGGCGCCACCGGCGATTTTCTCGGTGTACCACTCGATCACGGCGTCGAGGTCGTAGTCCTCGCCGTCGGTCAGGCGCTTCATCTTGCGGAACATTTCCGGTCGCAGCATCTCGAACTGTTTGCGCGTCTCCTGAACAAGCTGGGTGTGCTCGTGCAGGGTCTCGGCATAGTAGTTGGTCGTGCCGGCCTCGCCGCGTTGCTCCTGGACACGGCACCAACGCGGCTTGTA
Organism: Dehalococcoidia bacterium; assembly: GCA_965232875.1. Taxonomy (GTDB): domain Bacteria; phylum Chloroflexota; class Dehalococcoidia; order Bin125; family Bin125; genus Bin125. The sequence goes on from OZ247431.1 coordinate 2,710,576, forward strand.
GTCGGCGGCGCGGAAGTCCCACTCGTCGTAGTAGAACGACGCGGCCTCGACCGGCAACTCCTCGCCGTCTTCGGCGCCGGTGGAGTCGTCGCCCATGGCCTGCTGGCCTTCCTGGCGCTCGCCCTGGATCTGGTTGACCTCTTTGAGCAGGTTGTCGAGGAACATGCCGGACGACTCGGCCAGGTCCATGTCCATCAACTCGTTGATCGAGATTTCGACGGACTTCTCAAGCAGCTCTTGCAGTTGCTCCTTGGTCAGCGGGATTGGCGGTGCGTCGCTGGAGCCGGTTTCGCCCTTGAGTTTCATCAGCAACTGCACGAGTTCGGGCTTGAAGTCACCGCGGAAGTCGACCGGGTCGGGGCTGTCGTAGGGCTGCTCTTCGGAACCAGGCATGAAGGGCATGAACGACTCTTCAAGGCCTGAAGAGCCTGAGCCGGGCATCATGTCGGAATCTTCGCCGGAGTCGGGGTCGCCCGACATCTCCTGTTCGAAGTCGGACCAGTCTTCGGTGTCCAACTCGACGTTGGGAATGTTTGACAACCACTCGTAGAGCAGGGCGGTCGCTGCGGCGCTGTCCTGGACGGTCGCGCCTTCCTGTCGGATGCGGTTGAGGACGCGCAGCGGTGTGCGCAGTTCCTCGGCCAGTTCGCCCGGCCAGCGGATGCGGCCGATTTCGTCCAGCGAGGCTCGGAGCAGGTTCTCGACCATCGCCTGGCGGGCGGGCATGTCTTCGACCGGTCGGCGGCGATCGATCGCCGCCTGCTGCAGCCGCGAGAATGCGCGGCGCACGCCAGCGTACTCACGCTTGACGATCGTGTCGATGCGCGTGTCCTCGACGATGGTGAAAAGGTCGTGGGCGAGGCGGCGATCTTCGAACTGGTCGAAGAAGAACTCCATGTCGGTGTGAATCTCGGCCGCTTCGCCTTCGACGCCTGCAGGAGCGACGCCGGCGACGCCATTGCCGGAACTGGTTCCGTGTCCGTTCTGGGCGCCATTCGACTCGGAGGCAAAGAGTTCCGGATTGATCTGGGACTGGTACTCGAATGAGCCGAACTCGAGTCGTCCGGCCTGGTGAGTAGCGAAGACCTTGTAGACCGCGAAGTTCTCTTCCTTGGTCGGGTAGCGCTCGACGTTTTCGGGCAGGTAGATCGTGGTGCCCTCGGTCGTCGGGCTGCTCTCGTCGACCCAGCCGACGCCCTTGGCGGTCAGTTCTTCGGACGCCTTGACTCCAACGTCGACGCCGGTCAGGGCCTTGCAGTACATGCGAATCAGCTCGGAGACGCGGTCGAGGTCGACGCGGCTGCTGAGCGCTTCCATGACCTCTTCGCCGCGGGCGGATTCGAGGCGGAAGAAGGCCTCACCACCGTCGCGCGACTGCTGCAGGATGTTCAGTCCGAACTCCTGCCAGCGAGCGATGTCGTCGATGCCGAGTCGCTCGGCGACGCGCGGCGAGGATTTGATGAACTCCATGGCGGCGTCACCGGAGTGCTGGGCAAGCTGTTCGGACAACTCGAGCAGTCCTTCGTGGATGTCCTTGTCGACTTCCGAGAGGGCCTGAGCGGCTTCGATGAAGTAAGGATGGCCGAGTCGGCCAACCTGCATCGCGACCTGTCCGGCGAGTGAGAGGTAGCGCGGGCGCTGCTCTTCGCCGACCTGGCGCAGCGCGCCCGGTCCGCGCTCGAAGTAGACGCGCGCGTCGACCCATGCGGTGTGGGCGACGATGCCGCCGAACTCGAGGAACGGGGCGCGATCGGCGCGGTCGAGCTGAGCCAGGACGCCGGGAGCCATACCGAGACAGGCTGAGGCGAGTTCGTAGGAATGAGATGCGAGTGAGTCGATCAAGTCGACCAGCAGGCGCATCTGAGAGAGCGGCAAGTGCGGGAGAATCTGCGGGGAGACATCGAAGTACTGCGCCGAGAGCGAGCCGGACTTCCAGGTGCCCTTATAGAGCGACTTGCCCTGCGTAGCCCAATCGTTGGCCTGGGGTACGGAGAGATGCGGCAGCACTGTGGGGGAGGCGCGGAACAACGCACCTGACAATGCCGGGGAGGTTTCCATCAGCTCAATGCCGACCGCGCACCATTCGCGCATGCGGTCGTAAGTGATCTGCTCGAGCACGGGGCCTGAGGCACGGAAGTACTCGGAGGCAGCTTCCCAGCTACGCAGTGAATGACGAGCGATGTCGAGGCCATCTCGCAACCACTGGGCGAGTTCGTCCGGCTCAAGCACAGGCTGGACCGTTTCGAGGGCAGACTCGAACTCCTGGGCGAGCGCGGGAGGGAACTGGCGCAATCCCTCGCGGGCCTCTTCGACTAGTTGTGTCGTCATGAGTGTCTCGTTTCCTGGGGCGCTCCGCCTCGGACGGCTCCCCTCTGCCTTCGGCATCTCCCCCAGCGGGGGGAGAAAGTGGCTGTCAGGGGAGTAGCTAGCTTGTCAATCGGATCTCATGAATCTCGGCGTGATCGTCGGACGTATCCAGCACAGCATAGGTCAGGACCTGGTCAGTCCCGCGCATTTCGCCCGCTGATCCAGGGTTGACAATCAGCGCCCGGCCAATCCGCTTGACCAACGGCGCGTGAGTGTGCCCATAGATGATGAAGTCAGCCTCTTCCTCGGCCAATCGCTGAAGCTGAGGGTCGTGCGGGAAGAGGTAGTCGCGGAACGGCGCCCAGGGCGTCGCGTGGAACATGAGCAGCTTCTTGGCGCCGACATCGGCACGGATCAGGCGCGGTTGATCGCGCGTCCAATCGAGCAGCGACTTGTCGACGCTAGGCGAAGCCTGGGCGCGTGCGCCGGCCTCGGAGAGCAGGATTTCTTCGTGGTTGCCGAGCACGTAGCGTCCGCCAAGCTGCTTGATGCGCTCGGCGACGTCGTTGGAGAAGCGGTACTGGTAGCAGGCGTCGCCAGCGCAGAGCAACTCGTCAATGTCGCCCATCTGCTCGACGGCGCGATCAAGCGCGGCCGCGTTGCAATGGATATCGGAGACGATGCCGATCCGCACTGGCAGCTCTGTCCGGTCCTAGTCCTCGAAGATCGAGGAAACGACTTCCTCGATCGAGCGCTGTACTTCGCCGTCGTCGGTCAGCGGCCAGACGATAGAGACCTGGCAGGCGCGGCGGGGGGAGACGCCCTGGGCAATCATCCGGCCGGCGTAGATCAACAGACGCGTTGAGGCGCCCTCGGCCAGGCCGTGCTCGCGCAGGTTGCGAATCTTCTCGGCCATCTTGGCCAGGTTGAGCGCGACTTCTGGCGAGCAGCCAGCTTCGTGCTGGACGATTTCAGCCTCAGTCTCGCGCGGCGGGTAATCGAACTCGACGGCGACGAAGCGCTGTCGGGTGGACTGCTTGAGGTCCTTGAGCGCCGACTGGTAGCCAGGGTTGAAGGAGATGACGAGCAAGAAGCCGTCGCGCGCCTGGAGCAATTGCGACTTCTTCTCGACCGGCAGAATGCGGCGGTGGTCGGTCAGCGGGTGAATCAGGACGGTCGTGTCCTTGCGCGCCTCGACGACTTCATCGAGGTAGCAGATGGCGCCGGCCTTGACTGCCCGGGTCAGCGGGCCGTCGATCCAGACTGTCTCGTTTCCCTCGAGCAGGTAGCGACCGACGAGGTCGGAAGCGGTCAGGTCCTCGTGGCAGGCAACCGTCACGAGCGGCAGGTTGGACTCTTCCTCGATCTCGGTCTTGCCGTCGCGGACAACGGCCAGCGGTCGGTTGAGGTGGTAGGCCATGTACTCCACGAAGCGAGTCTTGCCGCAACCGGTCGGCCCCTTGAGCAGAACAGGAATCTTGTTGTTCCAGGCCGCCTGGAAGATTTCGATCTCGTCGCTGACGGGGACGTAGTACGGCTCTTCCTCGAGCCGAAATTCCTCAACGGCCCAACTCTTGTACTCAGTCAACGGTGCGGATGCAGTGGTCATCAAACGCTCTCCCCCTCTGCCGCATGGTCTGCGACGAGTGTGTTCCTGATTTGTCCCTGGCTGGTGGCCCGTTTGGTGGAAGGTGACGGGTTGATTATCGGGTTTAGCCTATGAGTCGGCCTGCATGCCGGCCCAGGCGCGATCAACGCGCTGTGCGGCGACCTCCATGCTGCAGTCGTTGGAGATCAGCACGTCGGCGTGCTTGAGTCGCTCGTCGTTGGTGATCTGCGAGTCGATGCGCTTGTCGGCCTCTTCGGCAGGGAAGTCGTTGCGAGCCATCAGGCGCTCGCGTGCGGTGTCGCGGCTGACGGCCACGACCCAGACCTCGTCGACGAGGTCTTGCCATCCGGCCTCAATCATGACAGCCGCTTCGAGCACGGCGACTTCCGTGCCAGCTGCTTGGAGCCGCACCAATTCGGCCTCAGCCAGAGCGCGAATACCAGGCCAGACGATGTCGGTCAGGCGCTTCATGCCGTCGGGATGGCCGAAGACCTTGGGACCGAGCTTGCCGCGATCGATCGTGCCGTCCTCAGCGACCAGATCATCGCCGAAGGCGGCGACGACCTGTTTGAAGGTCTCGGTGCCCGGCTCGTAGGTCTGGTGTCCAAGGATGTCGGCGTCGATGGTGGCCGCGCCAAGTTCTCGCAGTTGGTTGACGACGGTCGATTTGCCCGAGGCAATCCCGCCGGTAAGTCCAATCGAACGCATAGTGAGTTGGCGTCCCCGCAACTGTGGCGTCGTCCAGCCGCTTCTAACCAACCGATAGCGAATTGGCCACGCGGACGCACGCTGAGCCACAAGGCTATTCCTGAGGTTGGGGCTGGTCAACCGGTGGGGCCATATGTCGGCAGCGTTACACGATTCTGCCGATGTGCGAACTGTGTCACAGTCAGCATGAGGGCGCTGACCAGATTGCTAGGGTTAACAACCAATTGACGAATTATGCGGACGCAGCAGGGGCTACCCAGTAAGCGTCCGCATCGGCGTTCCGCGTTGATGCCGGGTCCAGCGCCAAGCATCTCGCGTAGCCACCGCGCACTCCGAACGACACGGTTCGCTGCGCCTTCAACGAGCAAGCGGGGAGCCTTCAATGGTTGCCGAAACCAAATCCGAGACGATCGACTGCACCGACGGCCGAAGTTGCTTGTTGGAAGCCGTTGAAGGGCTTTCGGAGCAGGCGTTCGACATTCCGAATGTTGTTGGCGGCTGGAGCGTGCGTCATTGTCTGGCGCATCTCGTGGGCTGGGACGCCTGGACTGTGAACGCCTTTGACCGATCGGCTGCAGGCTTGCCGCTCGGGCCACTGCCGACCGAGCGAGAGATCAACGACGCAGCGCCGGGGGATTGGGCGGGACGCCCCATCGGTGAGCTGCTGGCGACGCTCAGAATGATGCGCGACAACATGGCAGATCGGGTGAGTCAACTGACCGATGAAGAACGTGATCAGAAGTCGCTGTCGATGGACGGGACGCACATTTCCGTCAATGAGCTGGTTGACGCGCTGATCGAGCACGACATGGAGCACGCCGGTCAGATTCGGACCTGGCGCAAAACGCAGGGCGTCTAGCTCTCCACCTTTCCACTGATCATCGTTAGAAGCCCTGGATCAGGGAGCCCATTGCGCGGCACGCGACGTGGCAAATTCCATCATTGCCGCGCTCCGTCGCGGTAATCTCGCCTGGCGACACAAGGGTGTCAGCACTCGACTTGGCGATGGGATCGGGACCCCTTCTCCCCCGCAAGAGACTGATGCTTAACTCCCCTTCTCCCCCTTGCGGGGGAGATGCCGAAGGCAGAGGGGGGTTCCCGGCCTGTTGGCCCTATCTGGTCGTCGCCAGCCGACCCCCCCCTCTGTCACTCTGTGACATCTCCCCCCGCAAGGGGGGGAGAGGGGAATCGGAGGATATGCATCAGACTCCCGCAAGGGGGAGAGGGGAACGCGGATGCACCTGGAAGGGATTCGCGCCGTTCAGATGAATGCGGCCTAATCGAGTGCCGCGGCGAAGGCTGACTCGAGGGCCGGCAGGACCTTCTTGTAGTCGTCGACGATGCCGAAGCGGGAGAAGCCGAAGATGGGTGCATCGGGGTCTTTGTTGATCGCGATGATGTTCTTTGACCCGCCGCAGCCGGCCATGTGCTGGCTGGCGCCGGAGATGGCGATAGCGACGTAGAGCGTCGGCGAGACGACCGTGCCGGTCAGCCCCACCTGTTGGGACGGCGGATACCAGCCGAGGTCGCAAGCGGCGCGTGATGAGCCGACGGCGGCGGTGAGCACGCCGGCCAACCGTTCGAGGTCGGCGAAGGCCTCGGGGCCGCCCAGTCCGCGACCACCGGATACGACGATCTCGGCGTCCTCGAGCCGGATGCCATCGGATTCGGCCTGCTCCTTGCCCGTCGTGCGGGCGCGCAGGGTCGGCTCATCGATGTCGACGGCGATGACGTCTGCGGAGCGTGAAGCGTCGGCTTCCAGGGGGTCCTGGGACTTGGGCCGTACGGTGATGACCTGCGGGTTGGTCTGGACGGTCACCACCTGGCGCGCATTGCCGCCGTAGCAGCTGCGGGTCGCCTTGACGCGGTCGCCATCGACCTCGAGGCCGAGCGAGTCCATGATGGCCGCTGAGCCGAGGCGCGTGGCCAGCCGAGGCGCCAAGTCGCGTCCCATGCTGGACTGCGACATCAGCACCACCGAGGGTGAGTCCTGCTCGACGATGCCCTGGGCAACGGGCAAGTAGCTATCGGTCTGGTAGGTGGCGAGGGAGTCGGAGTCGGCGGTGTAGACGGTGTCGGCGCCGCAAGGTCCGGCTGCGGCTGCGGCGTCTCCGAGACCGGAGCCGATCAGCGCGAGGGTGACGCCCCCGCCCAGGTCGCCGCTCAGTCGCGAAGCTGCGCCGAGCAGTTCCAGAGTGGGAGCGGTCAGGCCGGCGTCGTCGGTTTCGCCAATGACAAGGATGGAGGCCATTTCGAGGTTCCTTACTTGATCTGCGGCAGGGGGACTCCCCTCTGCCTTCGGCATCTCCCCCCCAAAGGGGGAGAACAAGGAGACAGCTAGAGAATCTTGGCTTCGCGCAGCGCGTTGACGAGGCCGGCGGCCTTTTCTTCGGGGGTGTCGCCCTCGATGATCTCGACCTCAACGTCGCTGGTCGGCTGGAAGAGGGCATGCATCTGGACGCGTGCGCCGGCCGATCCGACTTCAGATGCGTCGAGCCCGAGGTCGGCAGCGGTTAGCTCCGTGACCTGCTTGCGGGCGGCCTGCATAATCTGCCGGAGCTGGGGGTAGCGCGGATCGCCGAACTCGTTCGAAATGGTCAGTACGCATGGCGTCGGCAGTTCGATGTTCTCGAAGCCGTCGGCCACGACGCGCGAGACGGTGAGGCTGTCGCCGCTGAGTTCGACGGCGCGTAGGACGGTGGCGGAAGGCAGATCGAGCAGCTCGGCAACGATGCTGCCAACGGTGCCCTGGTCCCAGTCGGCGGCCTGGCGGCCGAAGATCAGCACGTCGGGCGTGCCGATGTGCTGGATCGCTTTGGACAGCGCCAGCGCAGTCGTCCAGGCGTCGCCACCTTCGAAGGCGTCGTCCTTGAGGTGGTAGCCCTCGTCTGCGCCCATCGCCAGCGAGTGTTTGATCGCATCGCGGGCGGAGTCGGGGCCCAGCGAGACGATGTTGACGCTGCCGTCGCCGGAGACGTCCTTGATGCGCAGTGCGGCCTCAACCGCCTGGGCGTCGAAGGGGGAGATGACGGGTGAGATGCCCTGCGCGGGCAGCACTTGCATGGCCTGCTCGTCGACTTTGAATGCGGCGGCGGGCGTTTCGGGATCGGGAATCTGCTTCACGCAGACGATGACATCCATCGGTTCCTCACTGACTGGAAGATGAGCTCGAAGCGGTTTCAGTTGGACGAAAATCTGGTCGCGCGTCCAATTGGCTATTGTGTCGCTCCGCAGGAAGTCGGGCAGTCAGATGGGATACAGATTGACTTGGAGATTGGGTGTGGCTGCCTCCCGTCAAAGGGTTCAGCCGGATCAGACTCAACGAAGCTACACTCTGAACCATGGAGCGGAATCGATGACCACTCAGCGAGACGCATTTGACGAACGCTTGACCAGCCTCGAATCTGAAGTTGCCGATGTCAAGACCGATGTCGCTGACATCAGGAGCCTGGTCGGCGAGAGCGCCACGCTCCAAGCGCAGATGCTGAGCATGCTTGACCAGGTCCAGCGCCGAACAGAAGACATCGCACGTCATCTCGGCGTTCCCCGACGCAATGGGACCGGCTGGTCGCAGCTGTCGCGCAGTGCCTGTCCATCGATCCTGACTTCAGCCCTTCCTCCGGCGGGGACCGATGTATAGCTCTCCTTCTCCCCCTTTACGGGGGAGAAGCCGAATGCCTGCCCCGCACTTCATCCGGGGGCAGAGGGGGGTTGCGGATTGTCAACCCTATCAGGTCAGCGCCGGCCGACCCCCCTCTGTCACTCCGTGACATCTCCCCCCGCAAGGGGGGAGTGGAAAGCAGAGTGATGCATCGGTCTCTGTAGGGAGCCTGTGGGAGTCCTAGTCGGACTCCGAAACAGCTGCAGCCTGGAGGAGTTCGGCGACATCAAGAACCTTGAGCTTATCTTCATCCTCGACATCGAGTTGCACCGTTCCGATGCCTGAGTCGAACATCTGGATGCAGAATGGGCAGGCGGTGCAGGCGGACTCGGCGCCGGTGGCGACGGCCTCTTCGACCCGGACCTCGTTGACGCGGCTCTTGCCCTGCTCTTCCATCCACATGTTGCCGCCGCCTGCGCCGCAACAGAGGCCCTGCTCGCGGTTACGCGGCATTTCGATCAAGGTGACGTTTGGCACCTGCTCGAGGATGCGTCGCGGGGCCTCGAAGATGTCGTTGTGTCGGCCCAGGTAGCAACTGTCGTGATAGGTGATGGTCTGCTCGGGACCGTCGCCCCTGGGTACCAAGCGACCCTCGTTGACGAGTTGCTCGAGGAGCTGAGTGTGGTGGATCACCTTGAACTTCGCGCCCATGTCGGGGTACTCGTTGAGGAAGGTGTTGAAGCAGTGCGGGCAGTGTGTGATGACAGTCTTCTGCTCGTCGTTGACACCGGTCTCATTGAAGAGTTCTATCAATCCCTCGGCGAGGATTTGGTAGAGGTATTCGTGACCGAGGCGACGGGCTGGGTCGCCGTTGCATGATTCCATGCCCTTGATCACGCCGAAGGAAACGTTGGCTTCGGACAGTAGCGAGACGACCGAGCGCGTGATGTCCTGCGCTCGATCAACGAATGCGCCCGTGCAGCCGACGAAGTAGAGATAGTCCTGCTCGCCGGTCCACTCGGGCACCTGGTCTTCGATGCCTTCCATCCATGTCTCTCGGGTGTACGGCGTGCCGCGCCAGGGGTGGCCCTGACGTTCGAGGGTCTCCAGCGTCCCCTGGACGGTGTCGGGCATCCGCGCCTCTTCCATGACCAGGGAGCGGCGCATGTCGACGATGGTCGGCACGTGCTCGATGAAGACAGGACAGGCCTCGACACAGGCGCCGCAAGTTCGGCAGGCCCAGAGCGACTCGTCGCGGATCACGCCGCCGACCATCGGCGATTCGTCGTCGAGACCGAAGTTGAGGTCGTTGCCTTCCACCAGGTTGGCGACTTTTCGCTCGCCGACGGCGGTGGCGTAGGACTTGAGGTCCTGGATGATGTGCATCGGTGAGAGCGGCTGACCGGCGATGTCGGCCGGGCAGTTGTCGGTGCAGCGACCGCAGCGGACGCAGACATCGAGCTCGAAGAGCTGCTTCATCGAGAAGTGTTCAAGCTGTGAGACGCCGAAGTGTTCCTGCTCTTCGATGTTCTCGATCATGTCGAGCTTGCCAGGGGCTGTCGTGCGCTTGAGGAAGGCATTGGCTGGTGCGAGCACGAGGTGGTTGAGCTTGGAGTATCCGAGCAGCGTGATCCAGGAGAGCGCGCCGACCATGTGGATCCACCAGAGCGTGGTATGGATATCGAGCGCGGCCGAGATGCGCACGCCGGAGAACATCAAGGCGACGACGTAGCCAACCGGTGACCAGTAGGACCACTCGGGATGGATGTCGATTTCTGAGGTATGAATGCGCAGACCCTCAACGAGGAAGCCGGTGATCAGGAGCCCGCCGAGGCCGCCCAGAATCAACCAGTCCTCCCAGGTCGGCAGCCAGGCTGTCCGTGGTCGGACCCAGCGATGCGCAACCGCCATGACAACGCCAATGATGCCGACCAATCCGAAGATGTCGGCGACAAGCGAGTAGCCGAGGTATCGCGGCCCGACGAGGATGTCGACGGGGACGTAGTCGTCGATGGCGAGCAGCGCCGTGACGAGGAAGAGCACGATCATTGAGGTCATGATGCACATGTGCATGACGCCGGAGTAGGGGTCGTTGAGGACACGCTCTGTGCCTGCGCCGCCTTTGAGGACACGTGCCAAGCGCTGGGGCATGTTGTCGAAGTTGAAGCTGGGTAAACCCAGCCGCCAGACGCGGGAGCGTCGGACGAGGCCGTAGATGATGATCCCGATCACAAACGGGAGCAGCATGTAGAGCACCCAGAAATGATCGATGTTGAAGAACAGCTCGCGGTGCGCGCCGGTCACGCGGACGGTCTCCGCGCCTGAGACCAGCAGGATGCCGCCCAGTGGCAGCCAGGCCGGGATGGCCAAGGCAGAAACTCGTTTGCCTGTTGACGCTGCCCTTGTTTGGCGCTTCTCGGAATCTGATTTGACAACCGTCTTAGTCACCGCAGCACCCCCAACCGACGAGCCGGTTCACGATCTTGCGTTGGAGCATTATCGCACGTGGAAGTGATGGGCTGCGAAAGCGGGACGGTTAGCGCCCGCAGTGGTCGAGATTCTGTTGGACGGGGGTCTCGACCATCTGGCCGACGCCGGGGTACCAGTAGAACCAGAAGCGGGCATCCGGATCTGCTGGGTACAGGCGCAGATCAGCCGCGCCTTCTAGCGAACTGATCAACGATTGAGGATCGGGAGCGGACAGAACGCCATGCGCATATGTCCAGCGACTCGTCAGCAGGGGACCGCGGTTGACACGCCAGTAGACGCGGACATCGGCCGGCGGTGCACTTAGGTCGCCAGGCTGCCAGGAGAGTTCCACAACGAGCTGATTGCTGACGCAGCCAATGACAAGATCAGGCGCCCCGGGTAGTCCTGCTCGGTGGTCGATGAAGGCCACAACAAGTGAATGGACGATATCGCGCTCAGTGTCGGCGACTGTTCCCCAGACAAGGCCGCCGCCCTGGTAACTGTCAGGACCAGGAGGGACTTGCACAGGGGTGTACGTGAAGGTGGGCGGCACGATCAGAATCTCTCCAACGGGGAGAATGCTGTCGAGAGCAAATTCGTTCGCGTCGGCCAGGCGCTGGATGGCGACGCCGTAGGCGTCTGCGATGCCGAGCAGTGTTTCGCCTTCCTCAACGGTGTGCTGGCGAGCAGCGGGGGCGGATTGATCGTGCGGCTGACGCTCGATATCGAGTGCCTCGATCAGGCGACGTTCGGGGAGATCACGATCGGAAACAGTTGGATGCTCTTCTTGCTTCTCGGACTCCTCCTGCTGTTCTGCTACCTCACGTTCGTCGGAAGCTGTATCGCCCGATAGGTCATCGCTGCTGTCGTCCGCCGTTTCCGGCTCTTCGGACCCTGACGCTTCGTCCTCGTCCCCATCGGGGTCCTGGTCGGCGGATCCCGACTCCGGTTCGGCTTCAGGTTCGTCAGGCCGGGATTGGGCCTGCTCTTGCTGAGACTTGCCGTCGCCGCGTGGCTGTTGCTCTATGGCGGTCAGGGGTTCAGGATCGGACTCGGCGTTAATCGCCAACCAGGCGGAGGCGGCAATGAGAGACGCGATGACCAGCGCTACGAGGATAGGAAGGCGTGGCATGACGCCACGCTAGAGACGGCGGCGCCTCTCAGTCGTTAACCGCGTCGGTACGGCTGTGGACACTGTGGGCAGCTCTCGTCTGGCGTTCCCCCGCTACGAGTCCGCTGATGTTTCCAGCAGGACGTTGGTCTAGCCGTTTTTGGCTTCTCCGTGGGTCTTTCGCAGGTCGTTCTTGAGGACCTTGCCCATGTGGTTTCGGGGCAGGCTGTCTACGACGGCCATGTAGGTTGGCGCCTTGTAGCTGGCGAGCTGGCTCTTGGTATGTGCGACGGCGTCGTCCAGACTGAACCTGTGGCCCTCGTGCAGGATGACGACAGCCTTGACGACTTCGCCCCACTCGAGGTCGGGCGCGCCGATCACGGCAGCCTCGGCGACGGCCGGGTGGCCTTCCAGCACCTGCTCGATCTCGCCTGGGGCAATGTTCTCGCCTCCGCGGATGATCAGGTCCTTGGTCCGGCCGGTGATGAACAGGTAGCCCTCGTCGTCGAGATAGCCGACATCGCCGGTGTGCAGGACGCCGTCGCGGATGGCTGAGGCGGTGGCCTCTTCCTGCTTCAGGTAACCGCTCATGATGCGGTCGCCGCGGACGCAGATTTCGCCTTCCTCACCAGCTCCGACGGCCTTGTCGGCCGGATCGAGGATCAGGACCTCGATGTCGGGCATGACCTTGCCGACCGAACGCAGACGGTGCTCCTTGACAGCGACTTCTTCTGGCGAGCCATCGAGACGGTGATCGTCTGGTCCGAGGAAAGAGATCGTGCTAGTCGACTCGGTCTGGCCGTAGGCGTTCATGAAGCCGACGTTGGCGGGGAAGACGTCAACCGCGGCGCGGATCACGTCGTAGGGCATCGGCGCCGCGCCGTAGGTGAGCACCTCCAGCGTGTCGCCCTTGAAGTTGGCGAAGTGCTCGTCTTCCATGGTGCGCTTGAGCATCGTTGGGACGACCATCGAGTGCGTGATGCCGTGGGTGTCGACCGCGTCAATCCAGCCGGCAGGGGAAAACTGCGACAGAATCACGAGCGTGCGTCCACCCCAGACGGAGGAGATCATGGTGGTCGCGCCGGCGATGTGGAAGAGCGGTACCGAGAGCAGGGTCTTGTTGTGAATGCCGGACGGGTCGGCCATCTCGATCGTGTTCATGGCATAGCTGGAGAGGTCGCCGTAGGTGACCTGGACGCCTTTGGGCATTGCCGTAGTGCCGGAGGTGTAGATGATCACGGTCGGGTCATGGTCCTCAACCGGGGCGTAGAGGAAATCGTCTGAGCCGGCCTCGATCAGATCGCGGTAGTGCTTCTGGCCTAGAGGGACATCGTTCTCGAGCGCGATGTAGTGCTCGACCGAGGGACAGTCGTCCCTGATCGCTCGGACGAGATCCTGGTAGCGGTCGGAGACGAAGATCGCCTTCGCTTCGACGGTGTTGATCATGTAGGTCAGCTCTTCGCGCTTGGCGCGGTAGTTGAGCGGAACGAAGGTGACGCCGAGCTTGGCGCAGGCGTAGTAGATGATCACGTACTCGGCCGAGTTGACGGACATGACGCCGACGTGGTCGCCATGTGAGAGGCCGATGCCTTGCAGGGCGTTTGCCAGCACCGTGACATCGGCGGCGAGCTCGGCGAACGTCTTACTGGTCTCGTCGCAGAGCAGGGCGATGCGATCGGGGACGTTGGCTGCGGCGATATCGAGCATGTCGGCAGTGTTCATGGATGGCTCCTTCGCGGTTGGCTGGGCGAGCAGGCAAGACTTCGGTTAACGATCAGTCAGTGTATGGCTCAATCGCCGTGCGATCAGCGTGTCCTGCCGAATCGCTGCTGACATAGGCAGATCAAGGCCGCGTCTGATACTGCGTTTGACCGCCGAGATGAGTTCAGGGTCCACCTGCGCGAGTTGTTGCGCGGCTACAGAGACGTCTTCGTCGAGCTCTTCGACTGAGACCACGCGATGGACGATGCCCCATCGCAGCGCCTGCTGTGCGTCGATCGGGTCGCCGCTGAGGATCAGTCCCCTCGCAGCAGCCGGTGGCGCGATCCGCGGCATGAGCTGCGTTCCGCCAGCCGAAGGAATGTAGCCCAGCGAGACCTCGGGCAGGCCGATCCGGGTGTTGTCAGCGGCGATGCGCAGGTCGCAGTAGAGCGGTAGCTCGATTCCAGCGCCGAAGCAGAATCCGTGCAGCGCGGCGATGGTGGGTATTGGTAGATCTTCCAGCAGCGCCCAGAGATCGCGCTGGCGTCTTGCCTCGCGCGATTCATGCAGTGATGGAGCGCTGCCGAACTCGGAGATGTCCGCACCGGCTGAGAATGCGCGCGGCCCCTCGCCGCGGAAGATGAGCACGCGAACGTCGGGGTCGATCAGCGCAGCCTGGATGAACGTCCAGAGGTCGTCACGCATGGCCATGTTGATCGCGTTGAGCGCCTCGGGGCGATTCAGCGTGATGCTGGCAACACCGTCGAAGGATTTGTCATAGAGGATCAGCGGATCGAGCATTTGGAGGACAAGCGTTTCCTAGCTGGAACGCCGGTTGTTTCCTTTCGACGCGGCAGAGTTGAGTTGCTAGGCTCGCGCCATGACGACTCCAAGCACAGAGCGATACAGCAATCTCAGCTCAGAATATCTCCGACGAGCGAGAGCCTATCTTGCCGACGGCGACCTGACGCAGGCATCGGAAAAGGGCTGGGGCGCCGCAGCCACAGCGGTGAAGGCTGCAGCAACTGCGCGAGGCCTCAATCACTCAACCCACTACCAGATCCGGCTGGCGGTTCAAGAATTGGCCAGGGAAGCGGAGGACGATGAGATCCGTACGTACTTCGGCAGTGCAAGCGACTTGCACATGAACTTCTACGAAGGCTGGCTCGACCAAGAGACAGTGTCGCTCTATGTCTCGCAGGTAGAGCGTTTCGTCGAAAAGCTGAACGAACTCGCTTAGCGCCAGTCGGGCTTGCGGATTTCGCTTTTGCGACGGACGTTCCAGAGACGCTCGATGTCGTCGTTCATCTTCTCGTGCAGGGCGTCCATTTCCTCGCGGCCGGGACGCATTTCGCTGGACTTCCAGCGGCGGATGGCTGCCTTGTCGGACTTGTCCAGATCGACTTCGTCGAGCATGTGATTGACCACATTGCTGAACACCGCCCACGCTTCTTCGATGTCGAGTTCGACTTTGACCATGATCGTGATCCTGTCTGGGTTTGAAGTAGAAATCAGTGGCTAGCGGACGGTGCGGTAGTAGTCGCGTCGCCGGACGGTGCGGGTCAACTCTTCGTCGAGCGTGTTGCCCAGCGCCTCGTTGACGCCGTTGGACACGGCTTCCATTGCTGCGTTGCCCTCGACGACGGTGGAGCGCCAGTCGCGGATCGCTTTGATGGCTTCGTCGGACAGTTCGACCTGATCGAGCACCTGCGCGGTGATCAGGGTCATCAATGACCAGGTTTCCTCTTCATCCAATATCAGTCGCATCTCTCGAGCCTCCTCTGCGGGGTTAATCCCCACGGTTGCTGGGTTGTTCAGGTACCGCTGAACGTTGGTGTTCGCTTGTTGACGAAGGCGTCAACGCCTTCGGCGCGGTCGTCGGTGTCCTGGAGCAGGATGGTCAGTTCGGTCTCGTAGTGCAGCGCCTGGGCCAGCGGCATGTCCAATCCGTGGCCGATCGCGTCCTTGGCATATCGGGTCGCGATTGGTCCGCGTGACGCGATCGAACGAGCGATCGTCATCGCCGCTCCCAGAGGATCGGCGTCAACGGCATTGACGAGTCCCCAGTCGAGAGCGGTAACTGCATCGACGTCGCCCTCAAGCAAAATTAGTTGCGTGGCGCGTGAACGACCAACTGCGCGGGTCAGGCGCTGCAGGCCTCCTGCACGGGGAAACCCGCCGGCCGCGAGATCGAATCCGATCACGCTGTTCGGCGAAGCGACACGCAGGTCGGCCGCAAGGGCCAGTTCCAGACCGCCGCCTCGTGTTGGACCGGAAAGCACGGCAATCGACGGCTGCGGATGTTCTGCCAGGACCGAGAACAGGTCACCGACATCCGTCATGCCGTCGAAGCCAAGCCAGACGGCAGGATTCGGGTTGAGGATCACCGCTCGCACATCTTCGTCGATTGCGGCAACGACGTCCGCGAGTTGAGCCACACAGTCTGCGTCCAGCGATCCACCACCGTCAATCATGGCAAGGTCGTCGATTCGCTCGAGAGCGAGCTGTGGACTATCGGTCATCGAATTGATCGTCTCAGGTGCGTCTAAGTGATTCAGTGTACCGAAGCCCTGGGAATGAGCTGGAGTCGCGCTGCTCGGCTGGTGGGCGTGGCCTTTGCGGCAGCCTCGATCTCAGCACGATCTCGGAGCAGCGGCAGGTATCGGTCCTTGAGCCAGGCGTCGGTCAATGGACCATTGGCGTGCAGCGGATCGTGGATCTGCTCTCCGGCCAGGGCGAATTGCGCTTCCGGTGGATCGCTGAGCTTGACGATCAGGCGCAGTGCAGGGATGGCGCTGGAGGAGTCGAAATGGCGCAGCCCAAGGACGCCGGATTGGGCGATAGTGTCGGCCTCGCCGCCCAGCGGGAACGGACCGGGCGAGAGCAAGGGACCGATCACGGGCGCATCGGCGAGGCTGTGCTTGAGGACCAGTTGGCGACATCGTCCCCAAGTCCAGGTCGAACGATCGGGTCCGAACGTTCGTCGCAGAACACTAATGGCGCGCGAGTGCGCGTCAATGAGGTGCTCGCGCGCCCCGTCCGGATCGGACTCGATTCGCTTGATCGCCCATGAAGTGGCATGCGCCGCGAAAATGTCCAGCGTGGGTATTGCGAGCAACGGCTCCAGCAGTTCAGCTCCGTCTGGCCCCAGGATGTCGGTCAGCGCCTGTCGGCGATACTCGATCAATGTCGCGGCGACCACGGCGGCCTGGATCGAATCGGTAGAGATCGCTCCGTCCCATCCGGCCAGCGACTCGTCGGGGATGTGTCGCGAGAATTCTCTGAGCGGGACCGAGGTGCGATCGGACTGGATAGCCGCGAACGTGTCAAGCGTGTGCGGCGCCTTCTCGATCAGCAGGTCACGGATTCTGGCAGAGCGAGCGGGATCGAGATATTCGGCTCCGAAGCGGCTGTCGGCGAGTGGCGCCAGAGCTGCGTTGGCGCTGACGATCACCCCGCCCGGTGGGTTGACGACGTGTGGCAACTGGTTGCCGGAGACGGCGTCGACCGGTGCGCCACCGCGATCCATTGGCGACCATCCAGCGGTGGGAAAGCGGAGCGCCACCATGTCGCCTTCGGGAACGTCGGCGCTCACTCTGAGCCCGACCTGTCGTTTGTCGGCATAGGCGTAACAGAGGTTGAAATCTGCCATGTCGCCGGCAGCGGCGCTGAACTCGTCCCAGTTCGAGGCAGAGAGCATGTCTGCAATTCCTCCGCCGCCGTGACGGGGAGCGAGGATCCGTGAGTGCAACGAGATCGCGCGACCGTCATCTGCAGGCTGACCAATACCAGCCTTGAGGACCTCGGAGACGATGGGCCCATTGACCGTGGATCGCAGCTTGATCCGTTCGCTTGGGTAGCCTCGAACCTCGATCGTTTCCTCGATCTCGTCGATATCAGCCCAACCGTCCGGCGTGAGTGACTTCGTTCCGTCCTCGGACATTTGCTCGACGACTGCGACGTGCATTGCCATCATGGCTGCGGTGGGACCCCAGGCGATGTGATCGTTGAATCCCCAGACGATGCCCGGCAGGCCAGGTACGCTTGCGCCGGCGGCATTGAACTGGGGGCAATGCAGGTGAACGAAGTAGGTGTGCGGCGGTGTGACCGGATTGAGGTGCGGATCGCAGGCGAAGAGTGGAATCCCATCAACCGTGTGCCGACCGTCAACTGCCCAATTGTTGGACGCGCCGTTCTGCAACCCGAGCAGTTGGCTCGCTGATGCTGCTGCTTCCTGCAACGGTGCGGCGAGTTCTCCATAGGGCGCCTCAGGCGGGACGGCGACGGAGGTGTCGGGCGGCAGTGATGGGTCGAGTTCGGCCAGGGCGTCCAGCCCGGCCACCTCGACGACGCGAGCGCGCATGAGTTGTTGTTCCCAGGCAGGCGAGAGCAGGCTGGAGAGCAACTTGCCCCAGGCGATGCTGTCGGAGGCCTGCCAGGGACCAACCCAGTCTCCCAACACCTGAGCCTCGAATGGCTTTGGCGCACGGGCGATCGCAGCGTTGATCCCAGCGATGTACGGAGCAAGCTGCTCGCGTCGCTGTGGTGGTGTCGCCGCCCAGGCCTCTTCAGACGCGCGTCCGATGCCGATCGTGCGGCAGAACCTGTCAACCGGCAGCGCCTGGGGTCCAGCGATCTCCGAGAGCCGGCCCGTTGCGGCTCGGCGACTCCACTGCATCTGCCAGAGCCGATCCTGGGCTTGTACATAGCCCAACGCGAAGAGCGCGTCGGCGGCGGACTTCGCAAAACAATGTGGCACGTCGTAGCGATCGCGAATGATCTCGACTGGCGCTTCCAGTCCGGCAACTGTGGTCTTACCGCGTCGCTTGTGCGTCTGCGGCATTTGCAGCGCATTGGACAGCGTGGTTCCGGCCAATGCGCGCACGAGCGAGCCCGCCTGGCGCGCAGACAACGCCAGCGCTCGCCAATCGATACCGAACAGGGTGTCGCCGGTTGAGCCGTCCATCCCATGAGCGTACGCGGTCATAGACTGTTGGCCGACGAATTCACGAGCATCGTGTGTCAGCAGCAGGACAGCAGCAGGGAGGCGGCCATGGATCTGGGCCTGAACGGCAAACGAGCGCTGATTACGGGCGCGTCGGAAGGGATCGGTTTGTATTGCGCGATCTCACTAGCCGCGGAAGGCGCTCACGTCTCGATCTGCTCGAGACGATCCGAAGCGCTCGAGCAGGCAGCGGCAACAATCGATGCGGCCGGTTCTGGCCAGGCGCATTGGACCGTCGCCGACCTCGGCGACGCTGACGCAGGGGACCGCGCGGTCGGTGCAGCAGTCGAAGCCTTCGGCGGTCTTGACATCGTAATCAACAACATGGGCGTATCGCTGCGCGGCGAGGGCGACGAAGTCTGGCAGGACATGTTCGACCTGAACCTGATGGCGGCGGTGCGCACAACGCGAGCAGCCTTGCCTCACTTGACCGAGGCTGCATCGGGCGAGGGTGCAGACAGCGCGAGCATCGTCCACATCGGTTCGATCTTTGGTCGTGAAGCAGGCGGTTCAGCGCAATACAACGCGATGAAGGCGGCGATGCACAGTCATGCCAAGTCGCTGTCGCTCGAGCTGGCGCCGCGCAACATTCGAGCCAACGCCGTGGCGCCCGGCTCGATTGCCTGGCCCGATTCTCGCTGGCAGACGCGATACGAGGCCGATCCCGAGGGCATTCAGCGCAGCGTCCTGGACACGATTGCGTTCAACCGCTTCGGGCGACCTGAGGAGGTGGCCGACGTGGTGGCATTTCTTGCGTCACCGAGAGCGAGTTGGGTCACCGGCGCCTGCCTGAACGTTGACGGCGGTCAGACCCGCTCCAACATCTAAACTAATTACAACCGAGAGCAGTCGAGGCGAGAACCGGGAGCGAGTCATGGACGAGCACCGCTACGAGCACAGCCGCACTCAGCTTGGCGCGCTGCCGTCACGCGCCTGGGATCTCATGGGTCCGCGCATGCTGCGTCCGCTCGTCGGAGGCGCGGTCGGTGCGGCGATCGTCGTGCTGTTTCTCGCCATCCGAGGCGGTACTGCGGCCGAACTGAATGAACTCACCGGGACCGCATGGGGCGGCTGGAGTCGCCACGCCGATGTGCACCTGCTAATCGTGGTCAACCTAGCGGTCGGAGTGGCGATCGCGGTCAATTTCGCGGCCGAGTGGATCCACCACTGGCTCTACATCTCGTTGATGGTTGTGAGCGCTGCCGTGTTGATTGCGTTGCGTCAGCTGGCAGAGATCGAAGGCACCGGCGGCAACATTCTGCTGGGGCTGATCGCATTGTTCCTCTTCGCCGGAGTCGTGATCGGCACCTGGGACGTACGCTCAATCGGTCGCCGCAGCGGATACTGAGGTCTCACGTTCCCGGTAAGGAACAGCCAGTTCGCCAACTTCGTGCGATCCTGGATGCTCGATGCCCCTGTAGGCGTCGTGTCGACGTCGAATCCGCTTGACCTGGATGTGTCGACCAGGCCCGACCTCATACACGACCCGCCATCTCCGACCAGCTTTTGCTCGCCACATGCGTTCCTGCTTCTGCAAACGCAGATCGAGAGCGTAATCGGGTCCGGCTCGAAGACGCCTGAGAACCTTGTTGACTTCTTCCCTCGGGCCTGGACTCAATGCGAGGAGTTCCTTCTTGGCTTCAGGGTCAAAGTCGACAGTGTGGTTCATCCGCCTGCAACGCACCCATCGTTCCAGTCCGGGAACCTTCTGTCAAACCACCGCCAGAACTCCTGCAACCGTTCTTCATTTGGGCCGCCATTGTTGTTTCTGAGGTAGCGGAAGTCATCCTCATCTTCCTCAGGAGGCGCCTCGAGGTCATACTTTGCCTTGCGGGCCAACTCCTGCATTTCAGGATCACCTTCGCAACTCGCGATGTGCCACTCCCGCCAGATCTCCGACTCGTGCTCCCTGGATTCGGCGACTCGCAAGACCGCAAGCATGTCGGGATAGTCCGCAAACACGCGCATCCGATGGGCACGCCAGTCTTCACCTGGACGCGGCCCCCACTCTCGAGTCGAGTGCTCTTCGGTCACCATGACGGATCCTTACTCATCATCACGGTAACCCGGTCGTTAGCCTTCTGTGACCTCAGTGACTGAGTCCCGCCGGGTGATGGCCAGGTGCGACATGGGCGAGCCCGTGTCGGCTGCTCCGTGGAAGTGATCCTCGCCGGCCGGGATGATGGCGAAGTCTCCGACCGAGATCGTGTGCTCCTCGTCGGCGGTGCCGACCTTGCCAATCCCGGAGACGACGTAGAGCATCTGCTCGGACGAGTGGGTGTGCATCTTCGTCCGCGCGCCCGCGCCGAACTGGACGACGGCGAGATTGAAGTCCGCATCATCGGCTGCGTTCTGACCGCCGATCGAGCCGGCCAGCGCTCGCACCCAGACATCGCCGCCAGTGAAGATCGGTGCGTTGCCCTTGTTGGTGTTTCCGTCGGATGATTTCGTCACGCGCATGGTTGTCTGCCTCTTTCTGGTTCTCGTCCTGTTGCTTGCTTGCAGGTTTGTTCTACGGCGAGTTTACGCTTGAGGGGCGAAACGACCCTTTTGGCGAACCCTGAGTTGCCGACATGGAGCGGGACCCCCTCAGCCCCCGTTCAAGCCGGGGGCAGGCTCTTCGGCAGCTCCCCCTGCAAGAGGGAGCGGGAATGGGGATGCGCCACGCATGGGTCCGCGGCTTCCACTCTGCGAACTCGGCTTAGCTGTTGGCTGCGATGAAGGCCTGGATTCGCTGCCAGGCGTCGTTGCAGGCGTCGACGTGCTCGTCGTAGCTGCGGTCGAAGAAGCTGTGCGGCGCTCCTTCGTATGTCACGATCTCGCGGTTAACTCCGCCCGCCTCGAGCGCGGCGTCCCACTCGGCGACGGCTTCGGCGGGGATGCTCTCATCTGCTCCGCCCATCAGTCCGAGGATGGAGCACTCGATCTCGGCGACGGTAGCCGAAGGCGCGAGGCCGCCGTTGAGGCCTTCGGCGGTGGGACGACCGTAAAAGCCGATTGCACCGGCGAGGCCGTGTCCGGCGGAGGCCTGCAGCCAGCTGTTGCTGCCGCCGAAGCAGAAGCCGACAGTGAAGACGGCTCGGTCGGCGTCGTTGCCTCTCAGGACGGCGACTGCTGCTGCGGTATCTGCTGCGATGCCCTCGGGCGTGGTGCCGCGCACGTGCGGCCAGAAGTCGAACTCGGCGTCGCGCTTGCTGACGCCGGCAGTGCGGCCGAAATAGTCGATCGCGACGGCATCAATGCCGATCTCGGCGAAGCGGATCGCCAGTTCCTCGTAAAAGCGGAACAGTCCGCGCACGTCGGGCAAGATCACCATGCCCGGACCGGTCGGCGATTCGGCCTTGGCGTGGAACGCGGCGAACTCGACGCCGTCGGATGCGGTCAGGGTCAGGTCTTCAACATCAACGGCCGCTCCGGCGATCGGGGTGATGGCCGGCAGCGCTTCGTATCGGTGGCACATCGTGGAGGTCCTTTCTGTCGCGTCAGCAACGGACGCCGTTTCAGGATACTCACCCACGTTTGACGTTCTTCAAGCACAGACTCGTTCTCTATCAAGAGCGACGGAGAACCGCCAGAGAGGCTCACAACGATGCAAATCATATCCAACACCCACTAATCTTCAGCTCCGTCCCCAGGCCAGACGCCCGAGCAACAGCGGATCCGGCTCCTGATCGACCACTCCGACACAATCAGTTCCAGCCGCGAGGCGAAAGTGGATATGAAACCCAAGTCCTAGCGCCGGCCGAGACCTGCGCGTGAATTGACTTGCGACCGGAGGGCTTCCGCTCCCTCTCCCCGAATGGGCAAAGGGGACAACGAGTCGATTGACGCGCAGGGTATGACCCTCGGAGAAGGTGAGGCCCCGCAGAGGGAGAGGGAGCCTTCTTGGATCACCACTCGCCCCAAGAGGTTGACACCCCCCCCCCGTCATTGAGACTGTCTCTCATGATTGGCCGACACAGTCGGGAGCAGACAGATGGACACGCGCCGGAGCGACGACCGTATCGGCACCCCGCGCGAACGGACAGATCGGCGGCGTAGCACCCGGTTCCGCTGGAGGATTGCCACGCTGCTGGCGCTGCTGACTCTGTTGGCCAGCGCCTCGGCCGCGCCCAACATCTCCGCCGACGCTATGACCCTCACGAGTTCCCACTCGGGAACAGTCAACGTTGACCTCAGCCAACCTGAGGCGGTCACGCTCTCCCTCTCGACCGCACCTTCCATGCCCGTCACGGTCACCCTGCTCTCCTCCGATACGGAAGTGCTCAAGCTCAGCTCTGACGGAGTCGCGACCAATGCCGCTGACCGGGTCACGTTGTCGTTCACGCAAAGCGACTACGCCAATATCACGTACACGATTCACCCAATAGCCGGCGGTCGCGCCGACATCTACCAAATGATGATCCCGAAAGACGGCTCGGCATATCAGTTCGCCCGCCTCAGGGTCGACGTGACCGAGAGCCGGCAAGCAGGAACGATCACAATCCGCAGCACCGCTCAGTATCCCTGGCAGCCGCTCAGATATGACGAGCACCCCTTCGGCGGCTTCGATCATGTCTTCGGCGAAACGCAGCACGCCACCTACGAGGTACTGGTCGATCCAACCGTCTGTCCGGCGACCGTCGAGATTCGCGGGGAACCGTGGTCACTCCACCACGGAAGTGGCGCCCGCGCGCACCGAGTGCGAATCATGGAAGGAACCGATCCGCCGGCGCTGACCGCAACTGAAGGCCGAGAACCGGTCAAGCAACTCATGCTCGACTTGCACTATAGCGGTGCTGATTGCATGGCGCCGAAATCCGTCACCGTCTACGGGCTGGTCGACGACGATGACATCAGCTCCTTCGCCAAGCTCACTCACATGTTAGTTCAAACAGTCAGCAACAGCGTAACCACCCGTACGGATGGTCCGCACCTCAGGACCTACTCCTATGACCGCACAATGGTCGACATCAGTTTTGTCACCGTCAAACACCCCTCTGAAGCGATGGTCACTCGCACGAAGCTCAGTCCGGGACGCACGCTGGTCAACGGAACAAGGCCGGAATCTTTCTCCAGTCACAGGACATCCACACCGCTGCCTCGATACAACGAAATCACAGCCTGGGCGCAGACCCAGCCCGCGATCGGCGCGATGCAGTGGACAGAGTTCTGTATCTTCTTGCATGCTTGGGAAGTGCTATCGATAGCAAATGACGGCAGAATAACCGTGCCCTACCTGGGACGAGATCGAGATCGAATGCTGCTTCCGCAAATCACTCTGTTCCCCGCCAGACACGACAACCGTTTCATCTGGTTCTTTGGCGGGAAGTATCGTCCGCACCCAGACCCGGACGCCAACGGCTTCCTGTTGCCGCTCGAAATCCAGCGCTACAGCAAGATCGTCAACGGAGGGACGCAGTGTCGACCGGCGACGACCAATCCCGGCGGCGAGTGGGAGACCGTCTATTCAGGCGGCCCCTCGGGGGGCGACACGGCCAGCATCGAGCAATGGAAGACGACAACCAAACCGAATGTCAAACAGTTCGTGATCAAGCAAGAAGACTACGGACAATTCATCAACCTGCGAATCCGAGGCGTGAACGGAGTCGGCCCCTGGGACAACGACAACAATCGCTACCAAGTTCGCAGCCCCAGCGGACCAGCGATGAACATCAAGTTCAGAATCGCGGAACTCCTGAATGCTCAGATAGACGGGACCATCTACGTGATGTTCAACATGCCAGGGACGAACACGCCAGGCGACGAAGCCCTAACAGATTGAACACCCACACCCTTTGCCCCATCATTCCCGCGCCGCCTCCGTCATTCTCGCGGCGAGCGCGGGAATCTCGCCGGTTTCAATAACGAACTTCGTGCGCTGGAGCGCACGCCGGAACGCACTGATTCAATTCTCCGACGCCCGGGAGGCAACAGCGCATCCTTATCTGGTAGGAGTGAATCTCCACGGATGCAGAACCCTCACCCTAACCCTCTCCCAGAGGGAGAGGGGACTGAGATCCAACCCCACCAACATCACACCCTAGATCACGCCTGCCTCGCGTAGGTCGGCGCGCGCCGACTCGTCGAGGCCGAGGAGGGCTCCGTAGACCTCTTCATCGTGCTCGCCGCGGTTGGGAATCGGGCCGGTGAGCGCGGCCGGTGTGCGGCCCAGCTTCCACGGTGTTCCCGTGTAGAGCGCGCCGCCCCGGACCGGAGCCGCCGCTTCGGCGCTGAGGTCGATGCTCGCGTTCGACAGCGCCGCATAGTCGTCATCGATCAGTAGCGCCGTTGGATCCATCATCGGGAAGGCCGGCACGCCCAATCCCTGGAGTTGGATGCTTAGTTCCATTGCGTCGTAATGTTGGGTCCAGTTGGAGATTGCGCTGTCGAGCGTGTCCTGGTTGTTGAGGCGAACGCGCATGGTCGACCATTGGGGCTGGTCGAACTGCGGCGCGAGGCTGCGCAACGCCGACCACTCAGCATCGCTTCGCACGACGATCGCGAGCCAGGCGTCGTCGCCAAGGGCGGGGTAGACGCCGTGCGGCGCCATTGCCGTTCCGCGATTACCCCGCGGCCCGGCATCTCGTTGGTTGAGCAGCCAGTCCATCAACGGCGCGGCCGCGCGCTGTAACGTCGCCTCGCCCTGGGCCAGATCGATGAACTGACCTCGACCGCTGCGCTCGCGATATTCAAGCGCCGCCAACAATGCCACGAACGCGTGTCCGGCTGCGGTGGGATCGAGGTCGGCGGTGTCCTCGCGAGGCTGGGGATCGTCGGGGTAGCCGAGCAACGACTTGAGGCCGTACAACGCGGCCAGCGACGGTCCGTAGGTGACCAGGTTGCGCCAGGGACCTTCGGTCGCGCCCGAGGCCGACAGCGCGACCATGATGATGCGCGGGTTGACCTCAGCGAGCACGTCGTAAGACAGACCCAACGAGGGCATCACCCGGGGTGAGAAGTTCTCCAGGACGACATCCGACTGCTCAATCAGGCGCAGATACAGATCGCGACCACGAGGGTCGCCGAGGTGAATCGCAATCGACTTCTTGCCTCGGTCCAGACCGTGGAAGGCCCGCGGATCGTCGACGGACGTTGATCCACGGTCACCACCGATCGAGCCGACCGGAGCTCGTTGCCCACCAATCGACACCCCCGACATCCGGTGGGGAGCGCCCACCTTGATCACCTCAGCGCCCAGGTCGGCGAGGAACATGCCCAAGAGGGGGCCGGCCCAGACGTGGCCATGGTCAAGAACGCGGATTCCAGTGAGAGGCGGCATGGAAGGAGGCTAATCGGCGTTGGCGGCGTTCGCTTCCGCGTCGTCCATCAGCTTCCAGATCGGAGCGAAATCCATGCTGAAGCCGACAAGCGACGCTTCGCCTTCGACAACTGAAGGCTCGCGCTGTTGTTCCGGCTCCTGCTCAGGGCGATAGATCCAGACATCCCGATTCTGCGGATCGACCAACCAACCCAACTCCGCGCCGAAGCGCAGCCAGTCTCCCATCCGGCCCTGCTGATTCCGCAGTGTGTCGCCAGGGGAGCGGACTTCGATCACGAAGACAGGGCAGACGGGCCAGAAACCGCGCAGTGGCGGGAAGCCGCCCATCGAGGCCGCCTGTTCAGGACTGACCCAGGAGATATCGGGATTGCGCATCGGTGTCCCGCCGTCAGGATCGATGACGTTGAAGCTGCCGTCGGGTGGGCAGGCGAACCCACCCACAGTTTTTGCCCAAGCGAGAACTGCGCCAAAGATCTCGCCGGTAATCAGGAAACTCGGACCGCCGGAACCCATGTTCACCACCAGTTCTCCGTAGTGTCCGCGTTCGAGTCGCCACTCAGGGTTCAGCTGGCAGAGTCGTTCGAGGCACTCGTCGGTCAGCGTCCACTCTTCGGGGAGTCTCAGGGCGAGCAGTCCCCAGTGCTGGGGCGCGGTCTGAACAGGCATGTCGGTCGGTGGGCTAAGCGTGGTCGTCATGCTGCGGCTCCAAATCAGGTCGTCGAATGTACGATATCCGCCGCCAATCGTCGCGTGCGACGGTTGAAGACGCGGAGTCCGGTGAGTGGCGGCACGGTTTGGGAGTCTAGGGCGTGATGCTTTTCCTTCCTGACGTTTGGATGTGCTGGAGTGTTGCGAGTTTCAGGTTTTCAGACAAACTTTTTTTCTGGTGCCCGGAACGGGACGATCTGCTGTCCAGTGCTGAGGATCGTGCGCTCGGGGTTTCAGGTTTTTTCAGGTTCTTTCAGGTTCTTTGGTCGGGTTTGTTCGATTTTGGATGGATTTCGGGCGGAGTTGGGCGAGGTTGGGCGAGGCTGTACGGGAGTGGGCGGTTGCTGTTGGAAAGGTTGAGGAGGTCATAGTCGGATGTCCTTGATTGGGGGCTGCCAGGGCTGTGGGACAATCTTAGATGGACATCTGTTCTAGTAGATCGGATGTGGGAGGGAGTGTGAAGCTGTTGACGGAGTGGCGGGAGGTGAGGATTATCTCTGACCATATTCGTACGTAGCGCGGCCATCTTCGACCTTCAAGAGCAAGGTCGCGTTTTCGGAGATCCAGCGATACGGGATAGATCTACGAAATCGTTGCTCGGTCGGCTTCGAGTACGGATTGTCTTCGAGCCATGCATCCAGGAAGGGCGTAATGTCTGCGCCTTCACAATGCCATACCTCAACGTGTGAAAGGTTGTCGCGATGAGAAATGTAGATGTGATCGGCCGCTCGATCCTCCTGGAACTTCTTCTGCCAAGAGTTCTTGTGGTACTGATACTCAAATCCACCGCGATCCTGTGCTGACTTCACTTCGTAGCCAACCAGATCGATGCCGGCGTTGCCCTCGGTGCCAGTGGTGCGCACCAGAATCGCGGCAAACACCTCCCAATCGCCGGGCATTGTAATTCTTGGATGCAGTCCGCGTCGTTCAAACATTCGCATTTTGCCCGGCAGCGGACTGTACATGTAGGCATCGAAGTAGATCAGGGCGGCCTCGACATCGAGTTGATCGGGCAACGTCATGGCTAAGCCCTCTGGATTTCGACTCCGGGCGGCGGGTACATCTCGAACCGGCCTTTGGCGGCGTCGCCGACGAAGTCGGCGATGGCGGAAACGTCTCCATTCACGGCGTGATCGGTCACGCGGATCACGGTCCAACCGAGGTTGTGAAGTTCGTCATTGACGCGGCGATCTCGTTCCATATTGCGCGCGATCTTGGTTCGCCAGTATTCGGTCATCTCGGCGTAGCGTTCGGCAGTGTGTTTCTTGCCGTGCCAGAATTCTCCATCGACGAAGATGGCGAGTTTACGCCCGACCATGGCGATGTCTGGACGGCCAGGGGCTTTCGCGTAATCGACCCGGTAGCGGAGTCCGCGGCGATGCAGTTCCTTGCGTAACGCAAGCTCGGGCTTGGTGTCTTTGCGGCGGACGCGGCGCATCGTCTCAGAGCGTTGTTCGGCGGTGAAGGGGTCGCGACGGACCATGTTCGATCAGCCTCCAGCGGCTGCTGGCGTTGATCGGTCATCGGCGAATCGGGTTTGAACCGGTTCACGCTGGGAGAACTCCTGGAGCAGGAATCCGAAGGCCTGGTCGACCAGCCAACGGACAGCCGGCACACATACTGCGTCTCCAAATCCGCTCTGGGCCTGGCGGCGTCCCACAATGATGGGAAAATCACCTGCTCCTTGTAGACGGGCATACTCACGACCGGTCATTGGCCGAATACGAGGTCGGCCTCCTCTGCAGTCCACCAGGAATTGGACACTGCTACCGCCATTGGCGGTTCGCAGGCACCCAGCAATGCTGTCGCTCCGAAGCTCGCCGACGGTGCGCCCTTGACGAACGCGGCGGTACATCGTGGCGACGCCGTCGCGTTTGCCTAGCAATAGCTCACCGACCCGCGATGCGTGACGGTCGTGCATGGCCAGGGCACGTACCTGTTCTTCAGTCCACCAAGATTCGTGATTGGCCGGGACATCTTCGAGGATGTCGACCAAGCGCTTCGGCGATTTGTGCGGCGGCTCCGGCAAGGGAAACTCGACGAATGGAAGAGTGCGGCGCGAGGCCTGAAAATCTCGGATGGCTGTGGTTCTGAGTCGAGCCACTTCGCCCGTAGGCGGCAGCGGACGCTCGATTAGATCACGGCGAACAGCGATCACGAACAGTCGTGGGCGGCTTTGGGGAGTGAACCATTTCGCATCGACGACGACAAGATCAATGAAGTAGCCAAGCTCGCCAATTCGTGCGCAGACTTCTTCGAGATCGCGTCCGCCATGCGAGGTGACAAAGCCGGTGACATTCTCCAAGAGCAACGCTTTCGGCGGGGTTCGATTGCTGATGATGTCGGCGGCGAGATCGAGAAATGGCCAGATCGTACCCGAATGCTCACCAGCCAAGCCGCGCCTGTTTCCCGCTAGTGAGAGGTCAATACAGGGGAAGGAGGCGGTCAGGAGATCGAGATTGTCTGGCAGATCATTCAGGGTGAGGTTGTTGATGTCGTCGACCAACAAGTGCTCCGTGCCGAAGCGGTCGGCGTACATCCTGGCCTTGCCGAGCGCGATGTCATTCGCGAAGGCGCAGTCCCAGCCCAGCGGCTCAATAGCCTCTCGGATTAACCCGATCCCTGAGAAGAACTCCGCGAAGCGCGCCATTATGTCCCCTGTGGCAGATTATAGACGTGACATTAATTAGCACACCAATTCTAACGCCGACAGATATCCTTCCTGTGGATAGAGGAGTCCGACACCATGCGCATCACCTTCTGTGGGACTGGGGCGGGGGCGGCGGTTAATCCGAGACGGGGGGCTTCTTCGATTCATTTGTCCCATGGCGATTCCAGGCTTTTGGTCGATACCGGGCCGGGGTTTATGGAGCGCATGGCTGATTCCGGCCTCGATGCGGATGCCGTCTCGGGGGTGGTCTTCTCTCATCTGCACTTTGACCATGCGATGGGCGTGGTTGAGCTGTTCTCTCGACTGATTGTGCGACGTGGCGCGCCGGTGACGGTGTTCGGGCCTCGCGACACTGACTCCTACATCGAAGCCGCGCTGGCCTTTGCGCGGGTCAATGCGACCAGTGACTTCACCCGCAACTGGCTGGACGGCGTCTCAGTCGAGCTCACCCGTCCCGGCGACGAGCGAGAGCTGGGCGGGATGCAAGTGCGCTCGATTGAGGTGCCGCATGCTCCTGCCCTGGAGTGCCTGGCGCGCAGGTTCGAGGCAGGCGGTCGGACGCTGGTCTATTCGGGCGACACGACCTACGCGCCGGACGCGATGGTGCCCCTGTGTGAGGGCGCCGATGTGCTGGTGCATGAGGGGTACACCGACCTCGTGTTGGAGCGCATGGCTTCCGGTTTATCGGAAGCTGGGCGGGCCGGACTGTACGCGGGCGTGCGCGGTACCCACTCGACAGCCTTCGAGGCAGGACAGATCGCCCGCGAGGCCGGAGTCAAAACGCTCGTGCTGACGCACCTGATGCCCGACGAACGCGACAATGAACTGGTTGCAGATGCGCGAAGGGCGTTTGCTGGCACGATCGTGGTGGCCTCGGACGGGCTCTCGCTGGAGGTCTGAGGTAAGCGTGATGGAAGTGCGCGAACTGACAATCATGGTCGGCACCGACCAGCCAGAGGCGATGACCCGCTTCTACGGTGATGCGCTGGGCCTGGCGCGGGTGGCCAAGTTTCGCGACCCGGTGTTCGTCGCCTCGGGCGGATTCATCCGCATCCTCGACCACTCCGCGATTACGGGTCCGACACTGGAACCGGCGCGGATGCAGATCAACCTGTTTGTCGACGATGTGTCGGCCGAGTATGAACGAGTGATATCCGCCGATCCCACCATCCGGGTGCATCGCGAGCCGGAACGGGAATCGTGGGGCGGGCTGGTGACAACGCTGCTCGATCCGGATGGCAACTTTGTCCAACTGTTGGAGCTGGTAGATGGGTAGTACGTTGCTTGCGAGAACACAGCGAGTACAGCGCTGAAGGCGTACTTGGTGTTGAAGAGGTGGGAAGGGACCCCCTCAGCCTTCGGCAGCTCCCCCTGCAAGGGGGAGCGGGGAAAACAGACATGGCACGAACGATTTCAGTCGTAGAGACGATCAACCGACCTCCCGAGCACGTCTGGGAAGTCCTCACCGACTGGCCCGGCGCCATTCGATGGATGAATGGCATCGAGTCCATGTCGATCGACGGCGAGACGGTTGTGGGCGCTCACGTGCGGTTTTTCACGCGCGGCCAGGATCGTGACTCTCTGATTACCCATTGCGAGCCAGGTCGGTCGATCACCCTGCGTTCCCAACAGGGCGGCGTGACCGCCGACTACACGTATTCGATTGAGCCTGCGGGGGAATCCTGCAGCCGCGTCAGCCTTGAGGCAGAGTGCCACTTCAGCGGGCTCCTGTTTCCGCTGCTGGGTCCGCTGATCGGGTTTGCGATTCGCCGGACGGACGGCGGGCAGATTGCGGCGCTGAAGCGGGTGATTGAGGGGGAAGAGGCATAGGGGCGCGTACGGCGGTTGTCGGGTGACGGCGCGGGTCGAGCAGACAAGCGAAACGAGGTGCGCCACGCCCTGCCTTGATGAGACCTTTGAAAAACTCCCCTTCTCCCCCCTTGCGGGGGAGATGCCGAAAGCCTGCCCCTGGCCTGAACAGGGGGGCAGAGGGGGGGGCTGCCTCTTGGCCCTATCTGGTCGTCGCCAGTCGACCCCCCCTCTGTCACCCTGTGACATCTCCCCCCGCAAGGGGGGGAGAGGGGAATCGGAGGATATGCATCATTCTCCGCAAGGGGGGAGAGGGGATTCGGGAGTTATTCGAAGGTCTCCCTTGATCGGGGGTAGCTCGCTGATTCGTGCTTAGACGTCGGTGCAGGATGCGGCGAGATTGCCCCCGCATCAAGTGCGGGGCAGGCTGCGTCGGAGCGCGGCAATGACGGAAGGTGCACTTTCCCAAGGGGGGAGCGAAGCAATAGCTAGCGAATATAGGCCGGGGCGTCGTCGGTGTCGGCGGCGATCAGGGCCATGTCTTCGGCGTCGAGATCCTCGAGTTCTCCCTGGCGGTAGGCGTCGTAGAGGTTGAACAGTTCCGTCTTGTGCGGACGCTTGCGTCCGATGGGACATTCTTCCCACGCCTCGTAGCTCTCGTCGCAGTAGCCCAGGCGCCGTTCGCCGCATTTTGGTTGCAACTGGCGGCCGAGCTCGGGCGCGACTCTGATCACCTCGGCCCGCATCAACGAGACCACCTTGCGGAATTCCCATTGGGCACGGGTGCAGAGTCGCAGGTCGGAGATGTGCAGCAGAGAAGCGAAGTTGACCGTGATCTTGAAGTTGGTGTTGGTCGCGTTGGGCAGCAGGAATCGGGCGTCCTCAGCCGGGACGCCGGCTTCGACCATCTTCTCGTACAGCGCTGCTGATTGAGCGAACAGCGCCGTCATGTCGTCGCCCAGTCCAGCCTGTTCAACCGTCTTGGGCACGGTGTAGGGAAAGTCGCCTCCGGGGAAGGTGACATAGCGCTGGCTCTGCTGCTCGAAGCTGATTCCAATGCGGTGGCGCACGAACTGGTGCGAAAAGGCTCTCGAGACGCCGGAGATGCCGAACTCGAAGTGGACCTGCTCGAGCGGCGACATGTGACCGGTGAGCAATCGCGCCTCGACGAAGTCGAGCATCTTCTCTGGTGGGATGCGCTCATCGTCGATCCGGTAGAGCACTTGCTGCGGCGTCAGCGCCGAATAGCAGACCCGGTACGCCATGTAGAGGGCCCGGAT
The DNA here is from genome assembly GCA_965232875.1 of Dehalococcoidia bacterium. Lineage (GTDB taxonomy): Bacteria > Chloroflexota > Dehalococcoidia > Bin125 > Bin125 > Bin125. Next base: position 2,742,816 of record OZ247431.1, read on the forward strand.
TGGGTCCTTCGTATGGTCGATCAGCTTGACAGAAATGGCCATTTGGGCAGGCTGTGACAATCGATTCGTTGAGGCGTCGCCTCTTATGTTACTCCAAGCGACGAGTGAATCAGGCAACGTATCGAGCTGTGCTCCACGCATTCCAGCCACATTTTCGCCAGATGCGCAGGGCGTAGCGAGCGTTGTAGAGCGGTCGTTGGGCCAGGTCCAGGTCGAGTTGCTCGCCGACCTCTTGTTCGCCGAAGTACTTCCACCAACCGTTGATCTGGAACAGACCGTAACTGCCGCCCGACGGATCGTCCATGTTGACCGCGCGAGGGTTCCAGCGGCTCTCGTGGTAGGCGATCGTGAGGGCGTTCTCCATTTCGTCCTGAGGCCAACCGGCGGCACGCAGGATTGCACGGAGGCGTGGTTCAGCAATCTTCATAGTTTGCGTATGGCATTCGAGGCAGACGAGCGTCTATGTAAGCGGCTATGCGAGCGCTTAGGCGAACGACGTCTCAATCGATGAGGAGGCGTCGAAGAAGTCCTGCAGTGTCTGGTTGAAGCGGTAGAAGAGGTCGCGACGGTTGTAGTCGTCGCCCTTGGCCAGTTCCTCGGGACTCTCCAGGTCGATCGTGTTCAGCGTGTGATGCAGATCGGCGTGGCCGTTGGTCTGGATGTTCTCGATCATCTCCTGCCAGCGCTCGGTCGGCATGACGAGCGTGAAATCGAGGTCCTCGGCGTCGGCGGACTTCGAGATGTCGGCGATTTCCGGGATCTCGTAGCCGTCGAAGACGAGCTTGATCGTGGTCTCGCCGACATTGACGCCCATGGCGCAATCCATCATCCCGAAGTCGCGCCAGTGTGGGTCGTCAGCCACGGTGTCGCGAAGCGCTTCAAACCACTCAACGGATGGGAACTGCGGCATGATGGTCTCCGGTTGGTCATCTAGGTCATGTTGGTCTGTTCGTCGCTGATCTTAGCAACAGCGCCCATATGAGGGCGCCCGCCGCGCTCAATGCGTCCTGTAGGCAGCGTTACTCGCTCCACTCCGAGTCGTCGGACGAACGCACCGGACGGAAGAGATCGCCGAGAGCGACAACTCCGGCAGCGGTCAGGGCGAGCAGACCCATGGACTTGAGATGCATGCGGCGAGCGCGGCTGAGATCGTCGATGTCGGGAGCCGGGCGTTGCCAGCCGACTGCTCGGCCATTCCATGATGTTCGTCGATCCAGCGCCACTGACATGGCCGTGACCGGAATCGGCGTCTCCGAGCCGAGCGCCAACTCTTCCAGTTCCGGCGGCTGTAGATCGGACCGTCCACGCGCCGCCAGGGTCGCGGCAGCCGCGATCGCGTCGCGGACGCGACGGACGGAGACCAGCCGGCGTCCCGGATCGAGCATGGCGGTCAATGGACCCTCGGAACCGGGTCCAGCCATCGGTCCGCCCAATGACTCAACAGCGGCATAGGCGATCGCGCCGGAAAGATCGAACGCGGCGTAGGCGGCCCAGGGGCCGACAACACTTTCGGACGGCGCGTAGGCCAGGCGGCCGATTTCCGCTTCGATGCGTTCGCTGTCGAGAGCGGCGGTCGGGCGGCCATCGTCGTCCAATGGCGCGTCGGCCAACTGTCGCTGCACTGTTCCCGATGTACGCAGACCCCGCCAGGCATCGAATGTCGCCGCCAGCAGGATGGCCTGGATCAGGATTGATGCGGCTCGTCCGCTTCCGCCTGGGCGGGAGCGCTCGATCAGCGCTGCGGCGCGGATTGAAGCGGCTGAGGCGGCGAACGGGGCAAAGACCCGTAGCCGCGGAGGCAAGGAAGCAAGGTAGCGGCTGCGGGACATCGCCCAGGCCAGCCAGGTCGGCCGCCCGTCGGGCGGCGGGCCGAGCAGGTACTGCAGTGCGGCTTGCAGGATCAGCGCCAGAGCGAAGACAGAGAGTCGGTCGGCTGTGCGTCGCATTGAGCTTTGAGCATATCCCTCAGTCTGGCCGGCTCGTGAATGTGTTGTAGAACACACTATGGGCGAGGCGAGGATGGATTTCGAGGGGCGCTTTTCCACGAACACCCGCAATTCCCGATCGAGTTCGTGAAAAAGTTGACAAGCTAGGCCTCATGGGCACATAATGTGCATTGTTTCACAAACTCCCGTACGTGCGGAGATTCACAAGCGCAATCCGCCATCCAGGTTGAGTCAGAAAGCGAGTTGGACCGATGCCCGTTACTCCTCCGTCGAAATGCCCGCGCTGCTCAGGCATGATGCTCGTCGAATCCGATGCGCATAGCGTCTATTCCAGTTGCCTGTCCTGCGGGTATGTCTACGAGAACAGCATCATCTCGGTTTTCGAGCTCGAGCGCGAGCAGGCCGTCGAGGAAGGCCGCCAGCGTCGCCGACAGCCGTCGCACGGCAAGCTTCGCCTGTAGGCGCACACCAGTAGGCGAACATCAGCCAACTGGCCCCAACCGATCCCCTTCCCGCGCGCGGCACAGACAGCTCTCAATGGGGTATGTCGCTGCGCTGCTCCCACGCTAGCCTGAGGCAAGAACGCGCCCCATTCGCTGAGGGGCGGGCAGCGCGCTGAGCGAGGACCGGTCGCGTGGAGATTCGCGAATACCACAAGGCGACGCGCTGCGCCCATCGCGGCCGGCTGCGCCGCTGCCGCGAACCGCTACTCGGTCAATGTCAGTACTGCGCCAAGGGATTCTGCGCCCGTCACGGACGCATCCAGGACGACGGTCAAGAGATCTGCATCACCGATCGCTGTGAGCAGTTGCGCGTTGATGTCGAGCAACACCTGATCTTCAAGGCGGCCGCGAAAGCGCTCAACCAAGAACAACGCTGCGGCGAGCCCGATTGTCCCCAGCCGCACTCACTGATTTGCGACCGCTGCAGTTGCCGCTACTGCGAGGATCACTTGCGCCAGGTGATCATGACCCGTCCCCGGGGCGGGGAACTGATGACCGAGGCAGTGGCGATCTGCGACCACTGTCGCGCGCGGCTACCGCTCTGGAGCGAGGAATGACTGCAGGATCTCAGCGTCGTGCGGAAAGACCGGCCGGGGCAGTCGATCAGACGGGACCATCGGAATCCAGGCGGCGGCGAGCGCTTCGGGACCGGGTCTGAGCGATCCGCCGGAGACGACGGCTCGGTAAGCGACGACGACAACCTGTTCTCCGCTGGTAGACCAGACACCAAGTAGCTCGCCAATTTCGGCTTCGATTCCCGTCTCCTCACGAACTTCCCGCGCAGCGGCGTCCTCGACCCGCTCGCCGGCGTCAACGAACCCCGACGGCCAGCTCCATTGGAACATGGCGGGTTCGTGGTTGCGGCGGATGTACAGCAGTCGACCCTGGTCATCGCTGACCAGCACCACGGCGGCGACCTTGGGATCGCGATAGTTGATCCAGTCGCAGGACGCGCAGCCCTCCGCCGACTCCAAGGGAGTGGCGCATTGGGGGCAGAATCGCGGGGGCGGCGGCATCGTGTCGTGTTGCGTCGTGTCGACCGGATCGGTCCGCAGCCTACGGCTAGAAGACCGGCAGCGAGACTCGCTCGAAGTGCTCGTAGTAGCGGCCGTCGGCCGAGCTCCAGCGCTTTTCGACGTTGGCGATGAAGTCCTCGCCGCGGTCGCCGAACTGCGACACGTGTCGAGTCAGGGCGCGAATCTTGGTCTGGATCACATCGGTGATGTCGATGTCGTAGTTGGCCTGCTGGCTGCCCCAGATGAACAGCTCGGCCACCTTGTGGCACTCGAGCCCCTCTTCAAGATGCTCAGGGTAGTTCAGGCGGTCGCGGGCCGTAGGGTAGACCGCATCGACGGTCATTTCACCGGTGCAACGGTGGTCGCGGTGATTGATGAAGCCTCGCCACTCGGAGAGCGGGTCGGACGGGTCGGCCTCGAGCGCTCGGCGATGGACGACATCCATTGAGTGCGTGAACACCGCGTGCGGCTGGAACTTGCGGATCGCTTTGACGATGCCGCCCAGGTACTCGCGCGTGTACTCAAGCTCGCCGTCTTCGCCACCGAGGAATGTGCAATCGACGACACCGAGTTCTTCAGCGGCGTTGCGCTGCTCGACTTCGCGCATCGGGACGAGGCGCTCGGAGGTCATCTCCGGATCAGCCGTGCCCTTGGCGCCGTTGGTCACGACCAGATAGTGCATCTCCCAACCGAGGCTGGTCCACAACGCGGCGGTGCCGCCCGCACCGAAGTCGGGATCGTCGGGATGGGCGGCAACCACCAGGCCGACCTTGTTGTCGGTTTCGGGAGGCATGTTCATTGGGCTGGTCTTTCAGAACGGAGCTGTAGCGCAGGGGGTTGACAGGACAAGCGTATACGCGCAGAATGAACAGGAACACGCAGAACGGACGTTCCGCACACGTGCGCGGAGAGATGATATAATACCTTATGTCACATAAGCTATCTCAATCGAACCGGCGCGCGTGACACGTGAATGGCGATAGAGAACGATCGGGGGCGAGAGCAATGACAGACCAGACGACTCCCAGCAACGACCCGGACAGCACGCTGCCTCCGCGACGAGGAAAGCGTGGCCCGCGCTCGGACAAGCCCGAACGCATCCTGGCCTTCCTCCAGGACTATTTTGCCCGCTATCACTATCCGCCCTCGGTGCGCGACATCGTTGAGGGTTGCAAGCTGTCATCGACATCTGTGGCCGACTACAACCTCAAAATCCTTGAGCGTGAGGGTCACATCCGCCGTGACCGCGAACGCGCCCGCACCATCTCACTGACTCAGCCGGTCGACCCCATTCAGCCAGCGCGGCTCGAGCCCAGCCTGACGCCGCTGAACATCCCTTTGCTCGGCTCGATCGCCGCCGGTACTCGCTCTCTGGTCCCCGAGGGTGTTGATGTCGACCACGCCGAGGGCCGGATCAGCGTCACCTCAGACATGCTGGCTGGTCGCGACCCGGAGCGCGTGTTCGCACTGACCGTGCGCGGCGATTCGATGATCGACGCGCTGATCGCCGACAACGACACTGTGATCCTGGAAGAGACGCCAAATGTCTCCAACGGCCAAATGGCCGCGGTCTGGTTGCGCGAAGAGAACATCTGCACGCTCAAACGGCTCTTCTACGAGCAGGGACAGGTTCGGCTGCAGCCCGAGAATCCGACCATGGATCCGATCTTCACCGACGAATCGAACATGCAGATCCAGGGACGCGTGGTCTCAATCATCCGTCGGCCACACTGATCGACAGAGCCGAGCCTGACACACAGTGTTTCTTCGTCATTGCCGCTCTCCGTCGCGGCAATCTCGCGGCGTCCAGCACGGACGTCATTGCAGCACACTACGAGATACCCGCGACAAGCGCGGGTATGACGATGGTCTGCGGCGCAGAAGGAGCGGTTGCGCCACATGTGCTTAGACTGAGTCTGTGCCTCCTGTTCTGAGCATTGACGATGTGAGCATTGAGTATCGGACTCGCGAAGAGCCGGTTCGTGCTGTTCGCGGTGCCTCGTTGACCCTGGAGCGCGGAGAGATTGTCGCGCTGGTCGGCGAGAGCGGGTCCGGCAAGACCACGCTAGGCCTGGCTATCCTCCGAATCCTGCCGCGTAACGCCGAGCAGACCACGGGCACGATCCGTTACGAGCATCGTGACCTCGGCGAACTGGACCGCAACGAGTTGCAGCGCATCCGCGGCGACCAGATTTCGATGATCTTCCAGGACCCGATCGCCGGACTGAACCCGATCATCACGGTCGGCCAGCAGGTCGAGGAAGTGATCACATCGCACCGAGACGTGAGCAAGCAACAGGCACGGGAACGCGCCCTCGAGGCGCTCAATGCGATGCAGTTGCCCGACCCGGTCAGAATCGCCAAGTCCTATCCCGGAGAGCTCTCCGGCGGCATGTGTCAGCGCGTGATGATCGCGATTGCGACCGCGCTTGACCCTCAGCTCTTGATCGCCGACGAGCCGACCGCATCGCTCGACGTGACCGTGCAAGCGCAGATTCTCTATGAGCTCGAGCGTCTGCGCGACGAACGCGGCACGGCGATTCTGCTGATTACGCACGACATGGGCGTTGTCGCACAAATTGCCGAACGTGTCGCCATCCTCTATGCAGGCAAGATGATGGAAGTCGACGACGTCATTCCGCTCTATCGGCAACCTCGTCACCCATACACCTGGGCGCTGCTCGACACGTTGCCGCGCCTCGACCGCCGCCGGCGCTCGCGTCTGCGGCAGATTCCCGGTGGGCTGCCCGACTTGACCAGTGAAGAGATCGGCGAGCACTGCGCGTATCTCTCGCGCTGTCCCAAGGCATTGACCCAGTGCCGAACCGAGGCAGAGCCGAAGCTCTCTGAGGTGGTCGGCGGACGCATCGGTCAACGCGTCGCGTGTTACAACCCGGTACTCGAGATTTAGCGGCCCGCCGCGCCCGCGAGTTCGGCGACCAGCAACTCCACCGCCACGTCCTCGGGCAATCCACCAGCATCCGTGCGGTACTCAATGATCGCCACCTCAGCCTCGAGGATTCGAGCTAGCGCGGCATCGGCCGACGCCTGTGTGTAGGACTGGGCCTGGCGGCGCACGCGCCGTGCCAGCCAGTCCATGTTTGTTTTCAATGCCGTCTGGATATCTTCGTTCGAGCCTTTCCGGTCCAGCACCTCGCGCGTGATCACGATCTGCCGGTACGTCCGAGCCAACATCTGGATGATGCGGGTCTCCGGTTCTCCCTCGGCCCGCACACCGTCGAGCGCGCGCATGGCGTCGGCCAGGCGGCGTTCCGCCACCGCGTCGATGAGATTGAAGATGGTCACCGAACGCACGGCCGGGACCATCATCTCGACGACCGTCTCATCGACGTTGGCGTCGCCGGCATAGAGCGCCAGCTTGTCCACCGCCTGCGTCAGGGCTCCGCGATCGCCGCCGGCACGATCGACCAGCACCTGCGCCGCATTGCGAGTCAAGTGCAACCCGCGACGCCGTACCTCGCCGCGTAGCCACTGGATCGCTTCCTGTGGCTTCAGCCGAGCAAACTCTCGGACATCGGCCAATGGTTGAATCAGTTGCAGCATCGGATTGCCGCGCCGCAGCTCCTCCTCGACAAAGACCAGCACCGTGGTCGGCGGGAGCTGCTGCAGGACATCGGCTAATCCATCCCAGTCGCCGAGCTGTCTGCCCCGGCGTCCGCCGGGCTGGAAGCCGAATCTTCCGCACAATCCGTCGACTCGGACCCAGCGAACTCCACCGAGAAACGGCGCCGCCGACACAGCCGCACCTAGCTCACCCAGCGATACGCGCGCTCCGTCGAACGACATGGAGTTGTTGCTTAGTGCTCCGTCGCTGTCGTGCTCACGACGCAGGGCCGCCACAGCCTCAAGTCGCGCAAACCGGTCCTCGCCGTGGAAGAGATATACCGCCATTGGCTCAGAGCCTATCGACACCAGATTCGAGGTAGCACCGGACACAACACGTGAATGGGTTCACATGACGTTCACGAAGGGCAATCTGACGGCAACTCAGGAAGCGTAGCTTGGCATTGACAGGAGCTGACCATGCCTGTGAACAAGATCGAAGTGCTGAAGACGGCCAAGGATGGCCTCGACGTCCTGCCCGACATCCAACGCTATGCCGCCATGGCTGCGGCGGGCGAGGATCCGCGGATTCCCGCTGAGGACTTCGAGCGATTCAAGTGGTACGGACTCTTCCATCGCAAGCCGACGCCGGGCTACTACATGCTGCGCATGCGGATTCCCGGCGGTGTTCTGACTGCCGAGCAGATGGCCGCCATTGGAGAGATTGCCAACCAGGTCGGTCGCGGCCATGCCGACATTACGACGCGTATGAACATTCAGCTCCGCTGGATCACCATTGAGGATGCGCCCTGGGTGCTGCAGCGGCTCTCGGCCGCCGGACTGACTTCTCAGCAGTCGGGGATGGACAACGTCCGCAACATCGTGACCTGTCCGCTCTCCGGCTTGACCGAGGACGAGGTGCTCGACACCCGACCCCTGGCCGTTCGCATGCAGCAGGCGATTGTCGGCGGCAAGCGATTCTCCAACCTCCCACGCAAGTTCAATCTCTCGGTCGTGGGTTGTCGAGAAGATTGCGGCCACGCCCAGACGCACGATCTCTCGTTCGTCCCGGCCGAGCACGACAGCCAGGTTGGGCTCAATGTGTTCGTCGGTGGCGCGCTTGGCGGGATGTCGCCTGAATACGCGCGACCACTAGATGCATTCGTGACCGAGGACGACGCCGTCGACCTGGCCACCGCCATCCTTGATGTGTTTCGCGACCACGGACTACGCGAGAAACGCAAAGAATCGCGGCTCAAGTGGCTGTTGCGCGAGTGGGGCATCGAACGATTTCGCGAGGTGGTGGAGCAGCAGTTCGGACGCAGGTTGCTGCGTGCCGGAACGTCACTGACAGAACGGCACGGCGGCGACCACATCGGCGTCACCACGCAGAGCGATCCTGAGCTGCGCACGATCGGTTGTCTTGTGCCGGTTGGCCGGATCACGGGCGACGACCTGATCGAGTGTTCGCAACTGTCCAAGGCTTACGGCTCGGCCGAGCTGCGGCTGACCGTGCAACAAAACGTGTTGATTCCGAACGTGCACGCCGAACGCGTCCCGGCGCTGCTGGCAGAACCTCTGCTGCAGAAGTACTCGCCCACGCCGTCGGCGTTTATCCGCTCGATGGTGACTTGCACCGGCAACGACTACTGCGCATTCGCGCTGATCGACACGAAGGGCGAAGCGCTGAAGCTGGCCGATGAGCTCGAGCAGCGATACAGCGTCGACCCGGACGCTGCGCCGGTACAGATCCGGATGTCGGGCTGCCCGCATGCCTGCGGTGTTCATCGCTCGGGCGAGATCGGACTGCTGGGCGGACGCAAGCGAATCGATGGGCAAATCGTCGATGTCGCCGACATCTTCGCCGGCGGACGGCTCGGCGACGACCCGAAGTTTGGCGAGGCCGCCGAGCAAGCGGTCCAAACCACAGAGCTGGCCGATCACGTCGCCGAGCAGATTCGCGCCGTGCGCGGCGACGACGCGCTGACCGACCGTCGAGCGCCGGCACTCCTGGACTGAGTGACACATGCCACGTCTGCAGCTTTTGCGACGCGAGGGCTGGAAACGCTCCGTCTGCTGCTACTGCGGCGTCGGTTGCGGGGTCAAGGTGCAAACCAAAGATGGCGTCGTCTCGGCGGTCAGGGGCGACGAGGACCATCCCGTCAACCGGGGCAAACTTTGCGCCAAGGGTGCGCTGCTCTCGGACATCTTCGGTGAAGAGGGTCGCCTGCTCTATCCGCACGTGCGGGATGAGAAGGGCACGACCGAGCGGCGGACATCGTGGGACGAGGCGATCGAGCGAGCCAGCGGCGCCATTCGCCGGGCCGTTGACGAGCACGGGCCGCATAGCGTCATGCTCTACGGCTCGGGACAGCTCGTGACCGAGGACTACTACCTGTTCGGCAAGCTGGCCAAGGGTTACATCGGTACCAACAACCAGGACACGAACTCGCGACTCTGCATGGCCTCGGCCGTGACCGCGTACAACCTCAGCTTCGGCGCCGACGCCCCGCCGGCCAGTTACAGCGACATTGAACAGGCCAACACCATTCTGATCGTCGGGGCGAACATGGAGGCCTGTCATCCCATCCTGTTCGAGCGCATCCGCGCCCGCAAACGCGCCGCCCGGAATCAAGTCAAGGTCATCGTCGTTGACCCGCGAGCAACGCGAACATCGGAGATCGCCGACATCCACCTGGCTCTACGTCCGGGCAGCGACGTGGCGCTGCTGCAATCGCTGCTCTTCGAGGTACGACTCTCGGGCGGCATCGATGAGCACTATCTGAGCCATCACACCAACGGCTGGGACGATGTGGCGGCATCGCTGAGCGGCTGGTCGGCTGAGCGTGCGGTCGAGGAGACCGGTCTTGACGCGGTCGACATTCTTGAAGCGGCGCGGGTCATCGCCCACAACGGACCGATGCTCACGTTCTGGACGATGGGCGCCAACCAATCGACATCCGGCGTCGACAAGAACTTCGCCCTGATCAATCTGTCGCTCGCAACCGGCAACATCGGCAAGCCGGGCGCCGGCCCGTTCTCGCTGACCGGTCAACCGAACGCCATGGGCGGTCGCGAGCAGGGCGGTCTGGCGACGACGCTGCCTGGACACCGGCTCGTCGCCAATCCCGAGCATCGTGCCGAGATTGAGCGAGCTTGGGGAGTTGAGTCAGGCGCGATCTCCGAGAAACCGGGAGTGACCGCGATCGAGATGATCGAGCGACTGGAGCGCGGCGAGATCAAGGTTGTTTGGGTGGCTGCGACCAATCCCGTCGCGTCGCTGCCCAACAGCGAGCGCGTCCGCGCCGCCTTCGAGCAGGCAGAAACCGTGATCGTTCAGGACGCCTATCACCCGACTGAGACATCGCAGCTAGCCGACATCCTCCTACCGGCAGCGCAATGGTCGGAGCGGGACGGCACGATGACCAACTCGGAGCGCCGCATCTGCCTGCTCGAGCAGGTCTCGGAACCGCCCGGAGAAGCGCTGGCCGACTGGCGAATCATCGTCAAGATGGCCCAGGCGCTGGGTCACGGCGACGGCTTTCGCTATGACAGCATCGAGGAGATCTTCTACGAGTACCGCGAGCTCTCGCGCGGACGCGACATGGACATCACGGGACTCTCCTATCCGTTGCTGGCGCAACATCGAGCGGGTGTGCAATGGCCTTATCCCGTTGCGTTGCGGTCGGGTCCGCCTGAAGACAATCGACGTCTGTTCGAGGATGGTCAGTTCCACACGCCCGATGGTCGGGCGCAAATGCATGTCCCGGCCTGGACGCCGCCGGCGGAGTCGCTGGACGACGAGTACCCACTGGCCCTGATTACGGGGCGAGTCAAGGATCAGTGGCACACGATGACCCGCACCGGTCGCTCGGCCAAGTTGATGAAGTCGGAGCGCGAGCCGTTTCTCGAGATCAATCCTGCCGACGCCACCGGACTAGAGGTTCGGGATCGCCAACCGGTTCGGGTCACCTCAAGACGCGGCAGCTTCGAAGCGCCGGCCAGGGTGACCGATGCGATCCGAGTCGGCTCGGTGTTCGCACCATTCCACTGGGGATCCCTCTGGACCAGCAATGGAGTCTCCAACGCCTCTGCCAGCGAAGCCGTCGATCCACGCTCGAAGCAGCCGGAGTTGAAGTTTGCGGCGGTCCGGGTTGAGCCGGTCGTCGCGTAGTCCGACACCCCCATTCACGATTTCCTCGCTTCCCCCTGTGCGGGGGAAGCTGTCCCGTAGGGACTGAAGTGGGGCGTTGCGTAGCCAACGAAGGTTCAGCTTGCTGCGCCCCCCCCCCCTCTGCCTTCGGCATCTCCCCCCGCAAGGGGGGGAGAGGGGATTTGGTGGTTATGCATCTCCTCCGCAGAGGGGCTAGTAGGGAACCCAGCCCGTCGGGACATGCATCTCCGACGTAGCTGGAGATACACGACACCAAACGGCAATCTTCGGTTCACCGGTGCGAAACATGCTGCAACCGACGTGTAACCGCGCCTCCATAGCGTTCATCCCAGTGACAAGCCGACGCGTGCAGCTATTGGAGGTGCCCCTTGAACCAGAATGAACTGACCGGCAAAGCAACGTCGATCAATCTCAAGAGCTTTGCCGGTCCACACATGCGGACGTTTCACCTGACCTGGCTGGCGTTTTTTCTCTGTTTCTTTGGCTGGTTTGGGATCGCCCCGCTGCTCGGCGAGGTGCGTGAGGACCTGGACCTGACCAATTCCCAGGTCTTCACCTCGCTGATCGCATCGGTCTTCATCACGATCTTCGCACGCGTCGCGATCGGCTGGGTGCTCGACCGGATCGGGCCGCGACGCACGTACACCGGACTGCTGATTCTCGGCTCGTTCCCGGTGATGCTGATTGGACTGTCCCAGAACTTCGAAACGTTCGTCATGTTCCGCCTGCTGATTGGCGTGATCGGCGCGTCGTTTGTGATCACGCAGTACCACACGTCGGTGATGTTTGCGCCCAACGTGGTCGGCACCGCCAACGCGACGACCGCCGGCTGGGGCAACCTCGGCGGCGGCGTGACCCAGCTCCTGATGCCACTCGTGATGACCGGCGTGCTGTTCTTCGTCGCCAACGAGGAGCTTGGCTGGCGGGTCGCGATGGTGATTCCTGGCGTCGCGCTGTTCCTGATGGGCATCGTCTACTACAAGTTCACTCAAGACGCACCGGAGGGCGACTTCGCCGAGCTCCGCGCTCAGGGTAAGGTGACCAAACACACCGAATCTGGCGCGTTTGCAAACGCCGCGCGCGACCCTCGAGTCTGGTTGCTGTTTGTGATTTACGGCGCCTGCTTCGGGATCGAGCTCACGATCAACGGCATGGCCTCGCTCTACTTCCAGGACCGCTTCGGACTGGACATCGTGCTCGCTGGCGTGATTGCGTCGCTCTTTGGCCTGATGAACATCTTCGCTCGCACGACCGGCGGCATGTTCTCCGACAGGTTCGGCATCCGCGCCGGACTGCGCGGGCGCACGCTGCTCCTGGGCGGCTTGCTCCTGCTGGAGGGCCTGGCGCTGATCGCCTTCTCGCGGATGGAGGTGCTGATTCTCGCCATCCCGATGTTGATCGTGTTCAGTATCTTCGTGCAGATGTCCGAGGGCGCGACCTTCGGCGTCGTCCCCTTCGTCAACAAGAAGGCGCTGGGCGCGGTGGCAGGGATCGTCGGCGCTGGCGGTAACGCCGGAGCGGTCGCTGCCGGATTCCTGCTCCGAGCGGAAGGCGTGGCCGTGGAAGACGCCTTGCTCTACTTCGGCGTCATCGTCGTCTGCATCGCACCGCTAGCCCTCTTCGTGCGCTTCCCCAAGCGGGTCGAGGCTATCGAGCGGCGCCGCATCCGGGAAGCACTGGAAACACCGACGGCGCCCGCCAGCGTGCTCGACTGAGGTCGAACGTCCCAGTCCCCGCTTTACGCGGGGACCTGCTCCTTCTCCGCAAGGGACTACACCACCAGGTCGCACGTGTCGCCCGAGCAGGTCCCCGCGCAAAGGAGACCCTTGCAAAACTACGCTTTCCGTCATTGCCGCGCTCCGACGCGGCAATCTCGCAGCATTCAGCACAGACGTCTGTGCACGAATCAGCGAGATACCCGCGACAAGCGCGGGTATGACGGAGTTGTTAGCGCGTGCTTGATTCATATCTGCCAGCGCTGGCGGAATCAGTGTTCGCTCTTGAGCAGACTCCGCACCTCACCAAGCGCCCCACGCAGGTCTGAAATCTCTCGTGCCACCTGTGGATGCAGGAAGAGCAGCACACAGCGCTCGACAGTTCGCTGCAGCGATTCCTCCAACATCAACGCGTAGGAGGCGGCCTGCAATCGGTAGCGGCTAACGGCCGCGTCGAGCGCTTCCCCTTCTCGTAGGGCGTCGGTTTTGTAGTCGACGACCACGAGATTGCCGTTGGGCAACTCGTAGAGCAAATCGACAAACCCATCGAGCAGCACACCGTCAATCTCCACGGCTGCGTAGAGCTCGCGCCAGTATCGATCCTCACTTACTGCTTCACGCACCGTGTCGCTGCTTGCTGCCCAGACCGTGAGCCGCTCCACCTCTGCGGATGCTTGAGTGCCGAGTGATTCCGCCGCAGCCTGCGCTCTCGCGGCGTTCCTGATCTCGTTGTCATCGGGATGCTTCAGGTCCACCACCTGCAGCGCACCATGCGTCGCACGACCGATCGCCGTACCGGCCCGGCCTCGGCGCCAGGGAGGCAGATCGTCGTCGGGCTCGAAGTTGCGGTCGGCGCCTCGCTCGGGCGGTTCCGACGCGTAGCCTGCGGCTCGCTTCGCCACGCCGGTGGCCGACTCTCGCGGCAAGGATGTCATCCGTTTGATCAGTTCCTCGCGTCGCTCGATCCATGTCTCCCGGTCTGCGGAGGACCCGGACCCGTTGTCCGGCTCTGTGACACGCTCCACAATCGGTGGATTGGGAATCTCCTTGGTCAGACGGCGATATGGCACGATCGCTGTTTCCAGGACTGCATCGATCAGTTTGCCATCGCTCTTGCCTGTGCCTCGATAGAGGCTCAGGATCAGGTGATCTCTGGCCCGCGTCGCACCGACGTAGTTGCGCCGCACATACTCGTCTTCCTGCAGCTTCCGCTCACGTTCCCACAGATGCGCAAACCCCGGCGTTGCCAGACCCTTGCGGAACTGGATCTCCGGCCGGCCGCCGATGTCCCAGAGCAGGGTGGGCGCGTCGTTTCGCGGGGCGGAGTTGAGGCCGGTGAAGACGACGATGGGAAACTCCAGCCCCTTCGCCGCGTGGATGGTCATGATCCGCACGGCGTCGTGATCTTCCTCGGGCACGACCGACTCGATCACGCGCGTGTCCGCCTCGGCTTGGTGTTGCGCCCAGGCGAGGAACTCGCTCAAGGTCGATCCGCCGCGATCGCAGAAGGCGCGGGCCTGATCGTGCAGGAATCGGTAGCGCGCCCAGTGTTCGCGCGGCTGACGCTCGATGACTGCCAATTCCATCAAGCGGCGGTCGCGAATCGTGTGACCGACCAACTCGCTGACGGTCATTTCCCAGCGTCGCGCAGCAGCGTCGCGCAGCCACGCCAGTGAATCGGCGACCGGATCGTCGGTCGGGATGGCGGCAGGCGCAGGTTGTCGATAATCCCACTGTCCTCGCGACTGCCTCCATCGATAGAGCGCGTCATCGGGACAGGCGAACGCCGGCGACTTGAGCGCCGCCACCAGCGCAATCTGGTCGGTCTGATCGTCAATCGCACGAAGCAGGTTGAGCAGGTCGCGGATTTCACGCGTGTGATAGACCAGCGAACGGCTCTCAAGCCGATAGGGGATGTCGCGTTCCTCGAGCGCAGGCAGCAAGTGAGTCAGACCCGTCCGCGTGGGCACCAGGACCGCGATGTCGGCGAAGTGAGCGTCGCGACACCGGCCTTCACCCTTATCGAACACTTGCGTGTGTGATGCCGTGACGTCTGCGATCATTCGCACCAGCGTGTCGGCTTCCGCTCTTCGGGTGGCGCTGATGGGTCCTTCATACTCCTCTCCGACGACGGTGACCGCGTGCTCCACACCTTCCATCGCCTCGCGATGAGCGTTGAGATCGTCCCATTCCGCCTGACCTTCACCGCCGTCCAGCATCAATGGCTGAAACACGGCATTGACGAACTCCGTCACGCCTGGCGTGGAGCGGAAGTTCTGACTCAATCGGGTGAGTCCTTGGGCCTGTTGGCGCTTGACCTGGTTGAACTGCTGGATATCGGCGCGGCGGAAGCGATAGATGGATTGCTTCGGATCGCCGACGTAGAAGACTCGGCCGGCTTCGCCCTGCGCGATTGCGTCGATGATCCTGGTCTGTAGCGGATCATTGTCCTGGAACTCGTCGATCAGCAGCCGCTTGAAGCGATCGCGTAGGGACGCTGCAACCGACTCGTCCTGCTCGAGCAACCCGCTGGCGCGGACCAGCAAGTCCTGGAACTCCAGGCGTCCTGCTCGCCGTCGCTCCTCCGAGTACTCGACCACAAACCGTCTGAGTTCGTTGTGGATCGGCACAAGCACCGGCTCGAGCGCCGCAGCGGTTAGTCGGGCAGGGATGTCCGCGAGCAGCCTGATCGCGTCCTTGATCTCCTTGACCCGCTCCGTACCACCCCAGTTCTTGCCTGAGCCTCCACGTCCGGGTCCCACTTTGAACTCAGACCCTGCAAGAAACTGGCGCAGCATCTCGCCGCTCGGATCGGCGTCGGCAGACTGACGGACTCGGTCAAGGACTTGTTCTATCTGTTCGAGGTTGACTGCGAGCTTGTCTTCCGATTCGCTGCACTCATGACGCAGGGCGGTGATTTCTCGCAACGGCGCCGAGATCTCGGCGACTGTCTGAGACAGCTTCGGAGGCGGCAGTTCAGCCGCATCAGCGGCAGCCCGATCCCAGTCCGTATGCAGTGCCTGGGCCAGGTCGCGCAGGTGCTTCAGCTCCAGACCGGCGTCGAATGCCGCCAGCAGCGGTTCGGCGAGATCGTCGTCCTCGAGTAGGAGGTCGAGCTCCTCCTCCCATCGCTCCGCAAACCTCAGCAGCGCATCCGATTCATCGACGATCTGAAATCCCGGCGGCAATCCTGCCTCGATCGGATACATCCTGAGGATGCGACCGGCGAAGGCGTGCAAGGTTTCAATCGCGGCATGATCGAGCTGCTCGGCCGCTTCCGCGAACAGGCGCTGCTGAACTGGATCGGTCTCTGCTTCGCGACGCTGATCCAGACGCTCCAGGACTCGGTCGAACAGGTCGGCAGCGGCCTTCTCCGTGAACGTGATCGCCGCAATCTCGTTAGCCGCGATGGCGCCGCTTGCGATCAGGTTGACGATCCGTCCAACCAGCGCCTCGGTCTTGCCAGTGCCCGCACCTGCCTCGACGAACAACGTCTCGTCAAGATTGTTCGCAATGCGATCACGATCCTGCTGGTCGGCGAGCGTCATGCCTCGGCGTCTGCTTCAGCTTCGTCCACGTCCTCGTTCTTGTCGGGACCTTCGCTGAGGCGCACATAATCGGTCAGACGCGGATCAAGCTTGATCTGCTGCCAGTGCGTGCGGCGGTCGGCGGGACAGATTGCGTCGAAGCTGCAATAGGCGCAGTTCTCGGCCACTGCGCGGTAGTGATCGCCTCCCGGATTCGCCGGGAAGTGGCCTGCCCGTATGTTCTCGACGATCAGATTGATCGCGTCTCCAAAACTCTGAACGTTCTCCTCGTCCCAGTCCACAGGGC
Source organism: Dehalococcoidia bacterium (assembly GCA_965232875.1). GTDB lineage: Bacteria > Chloroflexota > Dehalococcoidia > Bin125 > Bin125 > Bin125. Next base: position 2,759,568 of record OZ247431.1, read on the forward strand.
TGTACTTGAACTCACCCCGGCTTGTGATGTACCAGTAGGCCGATTGCACGGGCGACTCGTCATTCCGCGCGTACAACTGGCGAGCCGCATGAGCGTAGATCGGCAACTGCAGGAACCGGCCTCCGACGATGGCGTCCTTGTTCAATTCGCTGCCTCTGGGAAACTCGCCGCCGGTCTTGTAGTCGATCACGATCAGTTGCTGGCCCTCATTCGATCTGTCGATCCGATCGATCATGCCGCGCAACTCAAGCGTGCTGCCATCGTTCAGCGTGAACGCGACCCGACCTTGGCTCTCCTCCAGTGCGCCAAAGACCAGTTCGCTGGCGATCTGCTCCGCCTTGAATCTCGCCCGATGCGTGTCGTCCTCGTCCAGCAACGTCTCCAGGTCGTCGAGGATCCGACGACTGTCACGCTGCCAAAGCAGATCGCGCCCGGTCACCCCTCGATCATGAGCCTGTTTCAACTCGGTTTCGGCGATGCCTTTGAGGCGTGTTCGAGCTTCGTCCGACCAGCGCTGACCGGGCGCTGGTTGGTCATTGCCTTGCTTGAAAAAATGCTCAAGGATTCCGTGGATCAGCGAGCCCTTGTCGAGCGGCGTGATCTGTAGATCATCGCGAGGTTCGTCGCGCTCTTCAATGCGCAACACGCGACCAAGGAAGTACCGATACGGGCAGGTCGCCCAGTCCTGTAGGGCTCCGGCAGAGTGCGGACGAGCAGTTGCTCCGGCTGCGCCATCGGCGATCAGTCCATCCCAGCGGGTCATCTGCCCTGTCCAACGTTCACGTCTCTGGATGAATCCCCGCTCCAACGAGGGGTGTCCGTTGGTCAGATAGTGGGTGAAGACACTCTGGCTCGACCGAATCTGCCGTAGGTCATACTCGTGGATATCGGCAGACACTCCGGGACGCATCACCGCCGATTCGAACGACGGCGTCGGCTGCAACACCTCACCGGCGGCCTCATCGACCTTTGATGCGTAGACCCGCTCGCCGGCGTTCAACGCCGTCGCCGATTCGAGTAGCCATCGGCCCGGCAACCTAGCCTGTTGAGCTCGGACATCGGCTCGCGGATAACTGAGCACTCGGTGTTCCGCGGCGTGCATGGCGATCAGGTAATCGGACCGCTCGCGACGCAGATGGTCGCTGCCCACCGGCAGCGACGCCCGACGCCGCAGCTCATCGGGCAACAGCGGATCGTCGCTCCGTGTCTGGGGCAACGACCGCTCGGCCGCGCCGACGATATAGACCGCGTCCCACTCCATCCCGACGGCCGATCGCAGCGAACCCACGTAGACGCCGTCGCCGACCCGACCGTGGTGTCCGGTCGGCCGTTCGAGTCGCCGCCGCAGGGCGGAAACGAACCGATCGCGCGGAGCTTCTCCGAGTTCGTCGAGCCACTCGAGCGAGTCGAGCAGAGACTGGACATCATCCCAGCGCGCCAATTGCAGATCGTTCTCACCGGTCTCGGTTGACAACGCAAATCTGGTCCGGTCGCCAAGCAGCAAGCTCAGTTGCCGACGCAGTCGTTGCGCATAGTCGGACCAGAGCGCCCGCTCTGGGGTCTCGTCGATGAACTGGTTCAGTTGATTCGTGAACGCCATCAGGTCCTTGACCTGCTGGACCTCGGCCCGGACCCAGGGCAACCGACCGGGCTTGTCGTCGTCGGGCACTCGCGAGAGCCGCTGAAGATCGTCTTCACAGGTGGACAGATACTGTCGCAGCCGCTCATCCCAACGATCGGATCCTCGATGCAGGTTGGCCCGGCGCGCCAACTGATTCCATCGAGCCGTGGGCGATGGTTCGCCCTTGGCATCCAGAATCGGCGCTGCGGCAAGCCAGGGCGCGACATCCACAAGCCAACTCATTGTCGACCCGGACATCAGCCCCAACAGCCCATCGAGCGTGCGGCCGGCGATCGATTGCTTCAGCGTTTGCGCATTGACGCCGTTCCAGGGAAGGCCTGCGGCATCGAGCTGCTCGGCGCAGATCCGGGCATACGGGTGTTCCTGTCGATAGAGAATCGCCGTGCGATGCAGCGGTGTCGGCGGAACCGAGTGCAGCGCCGAGACGATCGCACGGATCGCTGAGCGAACTTCCTCCTCGGAATCGGGCGACTGCACGATGTGTTGGGCAGTTGGAACCTGTTCCCTGTCTCGGTCACTTTGTGGGTCACTGGGCGGTTCATTGGGCGGGTCAGGGGGCTGGTCCCAACTCTGCAATGCGTGCTCGTCGACCGCCTCAGCGTCGCCGGTCAGCCCCAGGATGACCTCGATAGCAGCGTGCCCCGACAATGCGTCGAGAAACTCACGCTGCGCCGTTGTCAGGTCAGCAGGCAGATAGACGATGACCGAGCCAATGTCCTTGAGCACACTGGGCTGGGAGTCGAGCGCCATTCTTGCCGATTCAGCCAGGTCTTGGTTCGTGTAGAACTTCGCCGTGCGTCGCTGGTACTCGCGATATCTGTCGACCAGGTACGTGGCGTTTCTGCCACCGGCTGCTATAGCTGCCAGATCATCATTCTCGCAGCGATCAAACTCATCAAACGCCGACTCCAGCGTTTGCAGGACCGGTCCGTCGATAGGAACGTCACCAAAGATCGAACCCCCAGCCTCGGCCACATCACGAATCGCCTCTGAGCGATACGTCTCGGGCAGTGGACGGCGGCCGGCATTGGCCAGCGACGCCGCACCGATAAGCTCCAGCAAGGCCTGCAGCGGTTTGAACTGCACATTGACAATGCCGCCGCGCTGTCGGCCCAGCGTGCGTCTGATGTGATAGCCCGCCAAGGAGGACGGAACCACAATCGTGACCGGCGCGAGCGGATCGTATGTGCCGCCGGCAGACTTGACCCGGCGCACCGCTTCCGACAGCGCCGTTTGCGCTGCGTTGCCATAGAGATGCGCCGACACGTTCAGAGACATGAGCGACCAATGTTCACTCAGTCGTTAGTCAACATGGTGGAAGTTGCGGCAATAGATCGTCGCCGACGCTGGGATCGGAGCGAATGATCTTGCCTCGTTCGGAGACTTCGGTCACGACCTCGACGCGTTGCCCATATGCGCCCGTCACAAAATAGGTGTGACGCCGACCCTCGATGTCGTCGATGATGTCGTGGATCCACACCGTCCAGCGAAACGGATCGTCGCCGCGATAGGCCAGCGCATTCCCGGCAGGATCACGGGACACACACTTGATTTCCCAGTCACCCATTGCGCGACCTCAGATCGACCTCAGGCCGTCCTAGGCGTCCTCCCACTGGACGAACATCGGCATCAGCACATGTACGTAGTTGTCGCGGCCCACGACCCGGAAGACGCCGGGATTGCTGGGCCCGCTGGTCTCCATGGCAATCTCGGCCGCCGCCGGACCGCTGGCAATCTGCAGTACATCTTGCAGGTAGCGCACGTTGTAGGCGATTCTTGAGGTCTCGCCTTCGATCACCGCATCAACGCGGCCTCGGTGATTGCCTAGCTCCTCGGCACGGGCCGTCAGCGTGATGCTCTGGTCGGAGGCTTCGCCGCTGAAGATCAGCCGGATAATCCCGCTCGACTCGCGAGCAAAGACCGCCGCCGAGCGGACGCCGCCTTGCAGGACCGCACCTGGCAGAATTGCCCGCGTCTGGTACTCGGCGGGAATCAGTTGGTCGTAGCTGGGGTAGTTGCCCTGGATCAACTGCGCCGTCATCTGCACTGATCGGATGTGGAATCGGACGTAGGTGCGGTCGGCGTGGATGTACATCTCGACAGCGGAGTCGTCGTCGGTCAGCAAGCGCTCGAGCTCTGTCAGCGCCCGAGCCGGAACCGTGATCTCCAGCCGCTCGGTCAGCTCGGAGGCGACATTCATGTCGTACACCGCGAGGCGGAAGCCGTCGGCTGCCGCCAGCGTCATCTTGTCCGCCTCAAATCGGAAATGGACACCGGTCAGCACCGGACGACCATCGTCGGTCGCGGCGGCAAACACTACGTGACGCAGGGCGTCGCGCAGATCGCGCGCAACAATCTTGATCCAATCGCCGTCGCCGATGCCGGGGATGTTAGGATACGTCGTTGCCGACATGCCGTGAATCGACGACTCATTCGCATCCGAGGCGCGGATCTGTGCGACGAGCGAGTTCTCGGCAACGTCAATCGTGATCTCGGCGGAGGACAACGCCGAAACGAGGTCGTTGATGAACCGGTGCGGAATCGTGATCGAGCCGGGCTCCGAGACCACGGCATCGATACCGCAGATCATCGCGATCTCAGTATCGGTTGCAGTCAGGCGCACGCCGTCGTCGTCGGCCTGCAAGTGAACGTGGCGAAGTTGATCGAGCGAATGACGAGCCGCCACTGCCCGCGAGACAACGCTGAGCCCATGCTGCAGCGCCGCCTGAGATGTTTGAATACGCATCGCGCCGCTCCGCTCCAATGTCGATCCTGCGATCCTGTGATCCGTGTTCAAGTATTGATCACTTAGGTTATCGATATATTTTCATTTTAGCTGATACATGCGCTACGTCAGCTTTCAGGGCCGTCCTCGGTTGATGCTCGGTGGACAGGCTGTGGAAATGCTGGCTGCAGCCACACTTCGCTCACCCGATTTGCGACAAACTCGCGAGAAACTTGCGAGAAACTCGTCGGCAGCCGGACTGGGAGTGCAACTGCGCTCCGATGTTGACCTACGCCGGAGCCTGTTCCGGCAACGCCTCGAGGATTCCCGTCAGATCGGGACCGCTCCATGTGGGATGCGAGCGCATCATCTTCTCGCGGTCGGGATCGGGATAGCGCGAGACCCAATAGACCGGCAAGCCGGCGTGATTGGCTCCGGTAACGTCGGCCCAGGGGCTGTCGCCGACATAGAGCACTTCGCAGGGCTCAAGTTCCAGCCGCTCGCAGAGCTGCTCGAAGAACGGCTTGCGCGGCTTGTAGGACTGCGCCTCTTCCGAGGACAACACCATTTCAACTTCAATGCCGGCTTGCTCGAGTGCATGTTCCAGGTGGTCATCGTCGGCATTGCTGCCAATCGCCACGCGGTAGCCGCGCTTGTTCAGCTCCGAGAAGACGCCATCCACTTCGGGATATGCCGGCGCCATCGAGAGCACATCCCAGAGATGCTGGAATGCCGTCGCCGGCGGGATCGTTTCGACCGAGTGATGCTTGAAGGCTTCGCCGAAGAAGTAAGGCCAGGTCTCGGAAAACGGACGGAATGTAGGCTCAGGACCCTCTAGCGGGCGCTCCGGATTGCGGCCTTCGCGCTTGGACATTTCTCTTGAGGCCTCGAGCCAGGCCGCCCAGACATCCTCACCGGTCGCGTGCTCGACGCCGTGCTCGTGCAGCATCTCCTGGATCAGCGAGGCGAACTCGCGCTCCTCGAGCTTGAGCAACGTCCCATAGCAGTCGAATGCGACGGCGCGGACCGTGCTCACCGCCTCATCGGGGCCGACCGACGGCGCAGCAGGTTCGGCAGGCGTTTCGGCGGTTGTTTCGCTCATGACGAGTCCTCAGAGTGTGCTGTGTGTAGGGGGTCGAAGTGTCGGTGAATGATGGCTCAACCCGCATGACGCGCGAGCCAGCGGGCGGCATCCTTGGCGTGATAGGTCAGAATCAGGTCTGCGCCGGCCCGGCGGATGCCGGTCAGGGTTTCCAGCACGACCCGCTCTTCGTCGATCCAGCCATTCTCTGCTGCCGCCTTCAACATCGCGTACTCACCGCTGACGTTGTAGGCCGCCAACGGCGCGTCGAAGCGTTGCCGCGCCTCTCGTACCAGGTCGAGATAGGCAAGCGCCGGCTTGACCATGATCATGTCCGCGCCTTCGGCCAGGTCGCGCTCGATCGCGCGCATCGCCTCGCGTCCGTTCGGCGGATCCATCTGATACGCGCGACGGTCGCCAAACTGCGGCGCCGAGTCGGCGGCGTCGCGGAAGGGACCGTAAAACCCCGAGGCGAACTTGGCGGAGTAGGCCAGCAGCGTGCGATCGTCGAATCCGCTCTCATCGAGCGACTGGCGAATGACGCCGATTCGGCCGTCCATCATGTCGGAGGGAGCGATCACGTCTGCGCCGGCCTCGGCCTGACTCAAGGCCGTTGTGGCCAGCACCTCGACCGACGCATCGTTGAGCACCGAGCCGTCATCGGCCAGGACGCCGCAGTGCCCGTGGTCGGTGTACTCGCAGAGGCAGACATCGGTCACGACGACCAACTCCGGTTGTGCGTCCTTCAGCGCGCGGGTCGCCTGCTGAACGATCCCGTCGGTAATCCACGCCCCACTGCCCTCTGCGTCCTTCGTTTCGGGGATGCCGAACAGGAGAATGGCGGGAACATCGAGGGAGCGCAGCTCGGCGGCTTCCTGCGCGAGCTGATCGACCGACAGGCGGGATTGTCCGGGCATCGAGGAAATCGGCTCGCGCACGCCCTGTCCGGTGGTGACGAACACGGGGTAGATGAAATCGGTCGGAGCGAGCCGCGTTTCGCGCACCATTCGTCGCAAACCATCCGAGCGCCGCAAACGGCGCATCCGATGAGCCGTCGAGATGCGACTCGTGTCGGCGGAGATTGAGGGGGGTTGAGCGCTGATCACGCGGACTCCAGTCGGGAATCACCTAGTGGTGGCAGGCTCGCCAGATATCGTCCGACAGCCTGCGCCAATCCTTCAATCGTGTGCGTGTCGGCAGTCGCGACGACGCGAAATCCGAGCTGCCGCGCGGCGTCTGCCGTGACCGGGCCGATGCACACCGTTTGCAACGAGTCTAAATCGACCGCCGCGCCGACTATGTCGGCCAGGCCGCGAGCGGTCGATGGCGATGTCAACGTCACCACATCCACCCCGCGTTTCAGTTCCGACAGCGCCATCTCGTCAACCGGCGGCGTGACAACGTCGTACAGGGCGAGATCCTCGACGGTTGCGCCGTGTTCCTGCAATCGTTCTCTCAATAGTGGGCTGCCTTGCGCCGCGCGTGCCAGCAACACGCGCTGCCCACCGAGGCCATCCGCGATCAACGCATCGGCTAGAGCATCAGACGTGAACACCTGAGGCACAAGATCCGCGCTGATGCCATGCAGCTCAAGCGCGCGAGCGGTCTCGCTGCCGATTGCGGCAACTCGCACATCCCCTAGCGCTCGAGCGTCGAGGCCATGGTGTCGCAGCGCCTCCCAGAGCTGATGCACGCCGTTGACGCTGGTTAGAGCGAGGATGTCGTATGCGCCCGACTGGAGTCGCATGATTGCCCGGTCGATTGGCTCTGGATCGGCCGACTGGACCACGATCGTGGGCAGCTCAATCACTTCGGCGTGCAGGGCTCGAAGCCGTTCGACGAGCGGTTTCGCCTGAGCCGCTGCACGAGTGACCAAGACGCGGCGGCCCATGATCGTCCAGGACAGTTCAGGCGTGGCCAGCAATGTGGTGTGTCCAATGACGACCGTCACCGGGGGACGCATGGCTTCGGCGCGAACTCGCAGGAGGTTCAGCGGCGCGAAGACAGCGCGTTGCTCGGGCGTCCAGGCCTGTTGAATGGCAGCCGCCGGTGTCTCGGGCGACAGCCCGCCTGCGATCAGACGCTCGACGATCTCATCCAGGCGCCGCCAACCCATCATCACTACGATTGTCCCGCCGACAGTTGCGACGGCATTCCAGTCGATCTCCGCTGCGTCGCCATCGCCTTCGGAACCGGTGACCACGGTGACGGCCGAGGCTGCGCGCCGGTCGGTCACTGCAATACCAACAGCGGCGGCCGCAGCGGACGCGCTCGACACGCCCGGGACGAGCTGAATGGGAATTCCAGCCGCGACCAAGGCCGACGCCTCTTCGCCGCCGCGTCCGAAGACCAACGGATCACCACCCTTGAGACGAACGACTCGTCGTCCCGATCGCGCCAGGTCGATCAGACGCGCATTGATATCCGCCTGGGAGGTCGACGGGCCGCCGGGCGTCTTGCCGACCGCGATCAGCTCCGCATCCTTGGCCAGCGACAGCAAGGCCGGAGACACCAACCGATCATGGAGCACAACGTCGGCTGTTTGCAGTGCTTCGACGCCGGCGACCGTGATCAGTCTTGGATCGCCTGGTCCTGCCCCCACGAGCAGCACCGGAAGAATCTTGGGCGAGGACTGTGTCACGACCATCGATCCGCTTCCATCAGCCGCGCCCCGCCGCGTTCGAGCAGTGTCTCGGCTACCTCGGCACCAACCTCTTCGGGATCTTCGCTCGTTCGCTGCAGTTCGATCCGTTCGCTTCCATCTGCGCTCATCAGCCGGCCCGCCAGGATGATCTCGCCGAAACGCACCCCGCCAAGCGCGGCCAGCGGCAGCGAACAGCCTGCACCGAGCGCGCGCAGCATGGCCCGCTCGGCGCTCACGGCCTGAGCTGTGGACGGGTGATTGATCAGGCCAAGCAAATCGGCATCCTCGACCCGACACTGGATGACCAGCGCTCCCTGCCCCGGCGACGGCATCATCAGGTCAATCGGAATCAGTTGCGACGGAGCGCGCCCCAGCCGCTGTAGGCCGACTGCAGCCACGATGACGGCGTCGTACTCGCCTCGCCCCATCTGTTCTAGGCGAGTGTCGACATTGCCGCGTATGTCGGCGAGCTCCAGGTCGGGACGCAGATGTAGGGCCTGCGCCGCCCGACGCCGCGAACCGGTGCCGACTCGCGCTCGCTGCGGCAGCTCCAACAGCCCAGCCCCTGACCTGCTGACCAGTGCGTCTCGGACATCGCCGCGCGGAAGATACGCAGCCAGAACTGTTCCGTCGGCGATTTCCGGTGGCACGTCCTTGGCTGAGTGCACGGCCAGATCAATCTCCCCAGTCAGAAGAGCCGATTCGACCGCTCTGACGAATACGCCCTGGCCGCCGATGGTGCGCAGGCTGGATTGCTGGTCGCGGTCGCCTTGCGTCGTGATCGGAACGAACTCCGTCTCGATGCCAATCGTCGACAGAGCATCGGAAGCCAGTTGCGCCTGCACTCTCGACAGTGCACTGCCACGCCCACCGAGTTTCATCGAGCGGGACACGGTCATGCCCCTGTAGCCCTGATTGGCTGACCCAACCTGGACATCAGCAGCGCCTTGGCCTGACCTCGGCGTCGTTGGGCCAGGAGAATCCGCACCTGTCCGTCCATCGCCGCCTGCCAGGCATCCGCCGGAATCGGCTGGAACACGTTCAGCCGGCGCAGATCGGCGCGAACCTCAGCAACCAGCTCCGCCAGCGTGGACGTGTCGGCATCGAGGTAGTCGGTCAACTCCTCACGCACCCTTCGGGCAACCGCCGGGCTGCCGCCGCCGGTGGAGATCGCGAGGGTGAGGGGCGGCTGGCGCACGACCGCAGGAAGGATGAAATCGCAATGAGCCGGATCATCGGCGGCATTGAGCAAGACGCTGGCCGAGCGCGCGTCCGACCGAAGACGCGCATTGTCTGCAGGATCGTCGTTCGCTGCCATCACGACTGCGCGTCCGAACATATCGCCCGACTCATACGCACGCGCCAGATGCTCAATCCGGCCGCAATCGCGCAATGATGCCAGTTCCTCGTTCAGCGTCGGCGCGACGACGGTGATTCGAGCCTCAGCGGCGAGCAAGCCGGTGACCTTCTCGAGCGCCAGGCGCCCTCCACCGATCACCAGTACGGGCCGATCGCTGAGGTCGAGAAAGACCGGGTAGTACGGGCGCGTCACGTCGACTCTGGGGCCTCAACTATCCATGATCGAGGGACGCGATGCCGATGCCAAACTCGCCCTGCACGGTGTACAGCAAGTAGGCGTCGCCACCGTCCTCAAAGATCGCTGGGTCTCTCAGCTCATGCACCGGAACGGGCGAGTACCCCCGGACGCTGGGCGCGATTGGCAAGGACGTGCCCTCCCACTCGTAGGACGGACGCAACACCTCGCGGTGCTCACCGGCGGTCCATGATCGCCAGTCTCCGCTCAGCTCAATCGGTGAAACATAGATGCGTTCGGGGGCGTCGCCGACGTTGGTCCAGAACACCCACAGCGTGTCGCCACGACGAAGCAGCGCACAGTGACGCATCGTGTCGGGGAAGAGCTGCGGCCCTTGCTCAAATCCGCATAGACCGTCCTCGGACCGATAGATGATGCCCGGCATCGACATGCCGTACCAGCCGGGCTGCTCGACATCGTCCAGTTGGATCACGCGCAAATAGCTGGTCGAGAGGATCTCCTCGTCCGGCTCGAACCTAACGCCGTCGTTGGACGTGGCCACCCTCGAGACCTGACGACCGTCATAGAGCTGGCCATGAAAGTAGAGCCGAATCTGTTGCGCTTCATCGTCGACAATCGCGTCCGGGGAAGCGATATGTGGATAGACGCGCCCCTGTTTCTGCGCCGGACCCAGTTTGGGATCAAACTCACCATCGGACTTGGAAAAGACCGTCTGCGATAACTGGAGCGCGCCCGGCTCGTGCATGCGCCAGGGTCCGAGCAGGTCGTCGGCAGCCGCCAGCCGGATGTAGGAGCCCTTGTGGTCGGCGAAGTAGAGATAGAACTCGCCCAACCGGTTGGGCAACCACTCGGGCGCGCGGATCAACGATGGACCGTTGATGTTGTCTCCCATTCGCTCATCCATGTGGGGCCGGATGATCGGACCCTCAGTCGACAGCCGGACAGCTCGCATCTCAAACACTCCGTAAACCTTGGGGCGTCGTCATGCAGCGCCCACGCTTGCTCATGGTAGAGGCGGATAAGCTCGATCTTATGAGGCTGCAATACGGGGCGCTGCGGGAGATCATCGAGACCGCCATCCTGGGCCTGATCGTCTTCCTGCTGGCTCGTGAAGCCGTGCAGAACTTTCAGGTCGAGGGCCGCTCGATGCAACCGACCCTGGCCAGTTCCGAGCTAGTGTTGGTCAACAAGATCGGCTACTGGGAAGTCGATTTGGGACCGTTCGACGCCCTGCTGCCCGGCCGCAGCAACGGCGACTTCCTGCTTTCGGGGCCGCACCGGGGTTCGGTGATCATCTTCCGTCCGCCGTATCAGAGCGCGCACGATTTCGTCAAGCGAGTGATCGGTCTGCCCGGCGACACGGTGGAGGTGATTCGCGGGCGCGTCTTCATCAACGGCGTGGAACTAAACGAACACAACTACATCTTCGAGCCGCCCAGTTATCAGTGGGGACCGGCAGTGATCCCGCCTGAGCACTATTTCGTCCTTGGCGACAACCGCAACAGCAGCCAGGACTCGCACGCCTTCGGGCCGATCCATGAAGATCAGATCGTCGGCGAGGTCATGCTCCGCTGGTTCCCATTCGACAAGATCTCCAGCAACATTTCGCTCCAGACCACCGACTACGAGGGGAACATCCTGCCATGAGCGACCATCCTTCAGATCCTTCCGGGGCGCTGACGTTGTTGGAAGAGGCGGGAGCGGTGTTGAAGGGTCACTTCCAGTATGCATCGGGACGCCACGGCGACACCTACATCGAAAAGTTCCGCCTACTGGAGAAGCCGCGCGTGACCGAAGCGCTCTGCTCGCAGTTGGCTGACCATTTCCGGGAGTTGCAACCGGACCTCGTTGTGGGTCCGACGACCGGGGGCATTCTGCTCGCGCACGAGACGGCCAAGCACCTCGGCGAGGGCATCAATGCATACTTCGCCGAACGTCGCGAGGACGGCGGGCGCTACATCGGTCGAGGATTCGCCGTCGAGCCGGGCCAGTCCGTACTGGTCGTCGACGACGTGCTGACCACCGGTGGTTCGGTCAGGGACACGCTGGACGCCGTCGTTGAATCAGGTGGTACGCCGATCGGGGTCGGGCTGGTCGTTGATCGCACGAACGGCGCAACCGGCTTCGGAGAACTTGAGACCTTCGCCTGTCTCGAAATCGACGTGGCCAGCTACAGCCCCGACGACTGCGCACTCTGCGTCGAGGGCGTCGAATTGACTGTGACGTAAGGGAAACTCACCTAACGATACTCACGTTACGCCCCCGCACCATCGCGGAGCCTGCCCCAGCTTGAACGGGGGTACTCGTAGCGCTCTACATGAAGGCCTCGGGCCGGATGCATCCCAGTCCCCGCGTGAAGGAGGCCTTTGCAAGACTTCCAAATCCCCTCTCCCCCCCTTGCGGGGGGAGATGTCACGGAGTGACAGAGGGGGCGGCGGCGAATGATGAGCAGATAGGGCTCCCGAACAGCAGACCCCCCTGCCCCCGGGTCAAGCCCGGGGCAGGCTTTCGGCATCTCCACCGCAAGGGGGGAGAAAGGGAGTTCTTCAATGCTTTCCATGAAGCGGGGACTGGAACTTGCGAAATCTGGGGCACACTCGCCCGATACCTGAGACTAGCCCAGCCCGTGGACGAAGATACCCGAGCCGACACCGGTCAGATCGGCCAACAGCGACATCAGCAGCGCGTAGACACCAAACCCGATGCCTACGCTGATCACGGCGGCTCGCTCGTCGGCCTGAGCTGTGGCCGCCCGAACAGCAATGACCGCGAGCAGCACGCCCGCGATGGTCACCAACAACCCCACTGCGAAACTGGCTGGCCCGGCCAGCATGAAGAACTGCCAGACAGCGAATCCGCTGGCGATGGCCATTGAACGCATCAAGGCCTTGATTGGCACCGACACCTCAAAAATCGCACGCAAGGTGTGCCAGGTCAGGCCAACCATCAGCGCCCAGCCCAGGATCGACGCGACTGATCCCAGAAGCAGGACCTTCAGGGCCAGCTCACCGAGTAAGGCGCCGCGTGAATCGATCACCAGCCAGAGCCACGCGCCCAGGCTGGCCAGCAACACGCCGAGCACCATCACCGCTAACGAGGGCAGCATGTCGCTCTCGTTCTCACTGGCCTCGCGCATCACGCCCAGCTCGCCTGCAAGCAGTCGTCGATGCAGGCTCAATGATCGCCGCCAGTCGAATGGCGCATCGAGCTTCGGTAGATAGTCGGAGATCGATACCCGCTCCCCGCGCCCGAAGGTGCGAGAGAAGATTGCCGCCGGCTGCGGTCTCGTTTGAGTCATAGCTCTACCTCTGGACATCGCTTCGCCATGGCTTCACTATGGGCCAATGGCCCAATTCGACAATCGGCAAGTCAGTAAATTAGACATCGGGGAGCTTAACGATCTCGCCCAGGTCGTCTCAGAGTGCCGCCTGTGCAAACGACTCGTCGAATGGCGCGAACAGGCGGCGACCGAAAAGCGCGCATCGTTCCGCGACGACTACTACTGGGGCCGCGCCGTTCCATCGTTTGGTCCAGCGGACGCGAGCATCCTGGTCGTCGGCCTGGCGCCGGCCGCACACGGAGCCAACCGCACCGGTCGGATGTTCACCGGAGACCGCTCCGGAGACTGGCTCTATCGAGCGGTCTGGCAGGCCGGGCTGGCGAATCAACCCGAGTCGACGGCGGCGGACGACGGCTTGGAACTGATCAAGACGAGAATCACATCAATTGTCCGCTGCGCCCCGCCGGCAAACAAACCCACCGTGCAGGAGCGCGACCAGTGTCTGCCCTACTTCAGGCGAGAAATTGAATTACTGGCCCAGGTTCGGGTGATCGTCTGTCTCGGTTCGTTCGCCTGGGAAAACTGCGCCCGTGTACTCGGCGTCCGGCCGCGACCCAAGTTCGCCCACGGCCTGGAGCACGAAGTGGGCGGTGTCACGCTGCTCTGCTCATACCATCCAAGCCAGCGAAACACCTTCACCGGTCTCCTGACCGAGGAGATGTTGGGCGAGGTCTTCCTGCGGGCTGAAGAGCTGGCGAGAACGAGCGGCTAGAGTGTCCTATCCCCGAGTTGTGGCGACAGGTATGGGTCTGGTGAAGTGAGGGGCCAGGCGACGATCCTGCTGTGTGTAGGAGCACAGGAGGGACAGGCGCCATGACCCCGGAGGACGCAATCTACCGCTTTCGTCTGCGCACGTTGGCCTTGGCCAAGGAGCTGGGCAACGTGCGCGCGGCGTGTCGCGCGATGGGCATTCACCATTCGACGTTCTACCGCTGGAAACGGCAGGCGGAGCAGTACGGTCCGGAGCTGCTGCGCCCGCGCGAGCGACGCCGACCGCAGATGGCCAACGCGACCAGTCCATTGGTCGAGCAGCGGGTGGTCGCGTTTGCGTTGGGCCAGCCGGGCTTCGGACCGGCGCGGATCGCGGCCGAGTTGGCGCGGCCGAAGTGGGGCGGCATCCGGCTCTCGGCGAACGGCGTCTGGCGCGTGCTCAAGCGTCACGGGCTGAACACCCGGGCCAAGCGTCTGGGCCTGGTCGCCGGCTACGCCGCGGCGCCTGAACCGGCGCCCCGCGAGCCGCAGCCGGAGCGCCACCTGGAGGTCGCTCGACCAGGTGAGCTGGTGCAGTTCGATTGCTTCCACGTGGGCCGGCTCTCGGGGACCAAGGGCACCGTCTGGCAGTACACCGCGATCGATGTCGCCTCGGCCTACACCTGGGCGGAGCTGCACACCACGCCGCGCAATCCGGCAGCCAAGTGGACCTCGCAGCTGGCCCGCCGTGTGGCCCGCGACTTGGCCGAGCGCGGCTGGCAGCTGGAGCCCGCGATGAGCGACAACGGCTCCGAGTTCCGCTCGCGCGAGTTTGGCCGGACGGTGCAAGCGTTCGGCGCCCGCCAGCGCTTCATCCACGCCGGCCGGCCGCAAACCAACGGTTGCGTCGAGCGCGTCCAGGGCACGATCCTTGAAGAATGCTGGAAGCCCGCCTTCGCCCGCTACCTGATCCCCAAGCAAACTGGCCTCAAACGCGAACTCGAACGCTATCTCCGCTACTACAACGAAGACCGCGCTCACACCGGTCGCTGGACGCGCGGCCGCACCCCCGACACCGTGATCGGCAAGGCCAAGCTATGGTCCTAACGCAGAGCAGGATGAGTCGCCAGATCTTGGGGATAGGACACTCTAGCGCTCCCCATCTCCCCCTTGCGGGGGAGATGCCGGAGGCAGAGGGGGACACGTCAGAGCGCGGGAACAACGATCAGCAGCTAGCGAGATTTCGTCGCCTGAGGCTTTGTCACCGAGTTCAATGTGATAGCAAACGCCGCCTGCTCCCGACCGTGCAGCCGACGCCAAACCATTGCGAAGACGCCTCCGGCAACCAGGAGAATCAGCAACAATGAGCCGAACGACGCCTGAAAGCCGACCATATCTGCAACGGTGCCTGCGATCGGCATGATGATGGCGATCATCAATGCGGTCGAGAGTTGGAACATCGACAGTACCGTCGCGCGCTGGTCTGATGGAATGCGGCGATTGATGTAACCCGTCGCGATCGGGCGGGTCATGCCCCGGATCGCTGCCAGCATGCCAAATCCGACCACGACCCAGAGCGAATCCCAGAGCGCCGGCGCGAGGAACAGGACCGCTCCCGCGAACAGCAGGACCATGAGCGAGCGCCGTTCGCCAAATCGGCTCGCCACCCAGGCTGCCAGCAGCGAGCCCACAACCATCCCGGCGACCGGCGACATCAGCATGCCCGAGTATGTGAATCCGGTCGTCACGCCGGCAGACGGGTCAACGCCGTGCTGAACGACGAAGGGTTGCAACAGGAACTCGGTAATCGTGATGACCGCGACAATCACCGTGCCAAAGAGGATGTACCAGAAGAGCGTCTTGCGTCGCCAGACCACCATGACACCTGTCAACATGTTGGCCAGCAATCCGCTCCGGCTCGCAGCGATCTGACCTGTACGGCCGGACTGGTCGCCAGTCCCATTCGTCCCAGCCTCGCTGACCTGCAGCGAGGAAATCTCCGCCTCACTACGCGGCGGTTCACGTAGCAACAGGGCGATACAACCCGCGACTCCCATAGCGATCGCGCCCAGAAGGATCGTGACCGAATAGCCAACCAACGCGACCAACGGCCCGCCCAGCAACGTAGCGATCAACATTGAGCCAAAGGCCATTGCGTCAGAGCGTCCGATGTGTTTCTCGTAGTCCCTGGTGCGGCCGGTCTGTCGCAACGTGTCATAGATCAACGCATGTCCAGCGCCGGAGTACAACGTAATAGCAATCGCAACCATGACATAAGCCGCCAACAGTACAACATAGGTCGAACTAAACGCAAAGACGACCGATCCCAGGCAGAAACACGCGCCGCCCATCACCAGCGAGGTACGACGCCCCCAGCGGTCGGCCACTGCTCCTGTCGGCACTTCAGCCAGCACGACCGTCAGCCAGAAGAGCGACTCGATGGTCGAAATCTGGGTCAGGCTCATGCCCCGGAACTCCTGCAGGTAGATGACCCAGATCGGCATCCAGATCAGAAAGCCGCTGACGCCATTGAACAGGTAGTAGACGGGAATATTCCGGGCAAAGCGTCGGCGGATCAGGTGAACATCATCGGGACCGGCGTTCACGCCGTTCGAGGCAATCGCCATAGCGTTTCGAGTCTACGCGGTGCCCACATCAGTTCCTTCAGCCCAATCGAACCACATTTGACCTCCGTACTTTCCCTTCCGGAGAATTTGGCAAGAGCACCTATTCCGTCATTGCCGCGCTCCGACGCGGCAATCTCGCAGCATCCAGCACCAACGTCTGTGCTCGTATCAGCGAGATACCCGCGACAAGCGCGGGTATGACGGAGCTGCTCCCGCGGACTTGACTCTCTTTGCGGGGTCTCGGCAAGGGGGAGAAGGGGAGTTAGGCATCAGCCCCTCGCAACGAGACTTGCCCAACGCTGAGGTGTCCCGCTTCTCATCGGCGCAGCTCAGGAACGTCCATCCGCTGCTCGGCCGCGTCAAACGAGCACGCCCTAGGCCCGGTCAGAGCTGAACCGATCCCGATCAGGTATCGCGTTGCCCCGAGTCAGCGGGGGCAAACCGAGCATGTGGCGGGATCCTGCGTCCCAGTTGAAATCGAGTCCCGCGTTGTGACGGCGCGCGACTTGCAGATCGCGGAAGCGACGCTCAAGCGTCCAGCGTCGATGAATCGCATTGGTGCCCGCGGCCGGAAAGAGCATCTCGACCGCTTCGGTCGCAGCATGGACGGCGTTCACATTGGCCAGACGCCATTGCGCGACGGCATCGAGGTCCGGATCGCCGGCAACGACCGACTCCCAGGCCCGAGAGCCCATCTCGCGAACATACGAGCGCGCCGAGCCAACCCGAGCCTGCGCTCGGCCAACCGCGACGCGGAAGTGCTCGCGGTCGGCAAGCGAGCGCGAGTCGCTCTTGCTGTCGACGTGCTTGGCAAACCGGACGACTTCGTCGATCGCACCCTGAGCTGCCCCGACCGCCTGCCCGCCATTCTGCAGCCAACTGGCGATACCACCGTCGGGAATTCGCCAATTCGGACCAGGAGCGACTGGTCTGGATCCGAACTTCATCGTCCGCTGATCGGCAGCAAAGACGTTCTCGTTGCGATAGTCGTGCGAGCCGGTGCCACGCAGGCCCATGGTGTCCCAAGTGCGTAGGATTTCGCCCTGCTCCGGGTCGACGAACGACATGTACTGGTCGCTCGGATTCGCCTCATCTTTGAATGCAATCACAACGTGAGTCGCATGATCGATACCGCTCGCGAAGGTCGAGATCCCGTTGACCAACCATCCGCCTTCAACTCGAGTGCCCAGATTGGTGGGACGGCTCGATCCGGCAATCCGACAACGCGGGCCGCCTGGCTCATCTGAACCAATCATCTCACGCAAGTGCTCGGTCTCCAGGAATCCGCTGACTAGCGAGAGTTCGGACGCCAACATCACGACCCAGCCGGTCGAGGGATCAGCGGCAGCCAGCGCCTCGATCGCATGGAACACGACCAGCGGCGGGACTTCCTCGCCTCCGGCGGCTTTGGGGATGAACAGTCGGTACAGCCCGGCGTCGGTGATGGT
This sequence comes from Dehalococcoidia bacterium, assembly GCA_965232875.1. Lineage (GTDB taxonomy): Bacteria > Chloroflexota > Dehalococcoidia > Bin125 > Bin125 > Bin125. Next base: position 2,777,320 of record OZ247431.1, read on the forward strand.
CTCAATCAGGTCGGGCGGCGGACTTCCGTTCGCCTCGGTTTCGTCCGCGCGCGCAGCGATCTGCGGTTGTAGCGCTCTCGCGCGTTCGACCATCGGGTGCTCGGCGGGATCAACTTGCATTGGAACAGGCTAGGGCTTGAACGCCAGCTATGGCTGCTGTTCAGCGGGCGGGGAAATCTGTGGCGGGCGATGGTTAGCCAACCTTTTTTTCCTAGCCGAAAAAATGAATGGCGGCGACGATCTTCAGCGTACTGCTGAGGATCGTGTGGTTGGGGTGGTTGGAAGTGGTTAGGTTTGGACGGTTTTGGACGGTTTGGGTTGGACGGTTTTGTTCGGATTTGTTCGATCCTGGGGGGATATGCGCGGGTGGGGACGAACGTGGAGGATCGGGGGTGGGTCTGTGCGGGGGGTTGGTGCGTGGTCATCGGGGTTGCTTTCGGAAGTGGGTTGTCGGCGGGGCGCGACCGATTATATCCGGACAGATGTTCTGTCAGGGTTGGCTGTGGGTGTCGGGAGTGACACGTTGGTTGAAGGGAGAACGGTCATACGGAATAGGGAGTGTCTTGGCAACCGCCGCCCGGGCAAAGTGATCTCGCGGTACGTCGGCTGGACCGAAATTTACCGCCCCGCCTCTAAGAAGAAGACCCAGCTCGGCTCGACGGGCATCCTGCGCGACCGCCGAGACACTGCCAACGCTGAACGCCTCAACCGCCGCCTCCAGTTGGCCAGCGCGCACTGAGCCAAGCGGAATTGACGGCTTCTGTTAGTCAGGAAGGCTCTGGCCAGTTCGCTCGAGCAAGGCGTCCCTCAGAACCACCCTCAGCACGTCGCGGACGCCTTCTTTGTTGATTCCGAATTCGAAGGCACACTCGGCCATCTGTTGATCCATATGGCCGTCAAGGTTCTCTTTGGTGTAGCGCTCCGCGACGGCGTCGAGTTGGAATGGTTTCTCGCCACCGGCCAGCGGCACGGTTGGAGCGACACTAGCGGCCCAAGCATGGGCATTGATCCAGGCTGACAGTTCCTCGCCGAACTCCGTAAGCCGCAACGGGCTTGAACCTGCTACAGGGACTGGCGGCATACGTCGAAGAATCTCCTTAATGTCGGCCCGCACCTCAGTCATGAACTCACGAAAATTGCCACGGTCGGTGTCCACTTTGGATTGCCATCTGATGAAGGCCGCGAACATTGTGAGGATGAAAATTGCGCCGACGATGATCGGGGCCCACATCCAATCATCCAACGTGACAGCTAGGAACATGACAGACATCCTTCCTAGTCCCTGCACGGATAGCGTACGCCTCAGCGACGCACACTGGTGGCACTGTGGATTGAGTCTCTCCTCAACGCAATGCTGACCACATGTTCTCTCAACCGTTTATCAGGACTGACGGCAAGATCTTCTTCGCCTAGCTCACCAACTGCAGCTTCGACTTTAGGTACTCCATCCCGCGGTTGCCCTTGATGCTGTTGCAGTGGCCGCAGAGGAGCTGGAGGTTCTGGATGTGGTCGGTACCGCCTTTGGACTGGGCGATGATGTGGTCGACTGTCAGGTGCTGGGGCTGGAAGTGTGTGCCGCAGCCGGCGCAGTCGCCGCCTTGCTGACCGTAGAGCTGCTGCTTGTTGGCGGCCGAGTTGTAGGCAGGCAGCGGCCCGAGGTCGGTGCGCTGGGGGATGTCCTCGCGGTGCACGATGTTGCGCCACAGGCCCTGGTCGGCCTCGACGCGCTCGACGACCAACTCGGCCGCCTTCGCTGACAGGTCGATGCCGACCCAATGCCTGTCGATGCGGTCGGCGGCGACCAGCGTCGTCGCACAGCCGCAGAACGGGTCCAGCACCATGTCGCCCTCGTTCGATGAGGCCCTGATGATGCGGTCAAGTAGAGCAAGTGGTTTCTGTGTTGGGTAGCCGACGCGCTCTTTGGCAGAGGGCATGATCGGCTGCATGACCCACCAATCCTCAGGGTGCTTGCCCCTCTGGTTCGGCCTATAACCGCTGTACACCTTGTTGGTTCGGTACGATTTGTCATATCGGCTCGGTAGTGAGTCTGTGACTGAGTCCGAATAGGGAATCCTCACGTCGTCAACGTTGAACGTCGGATCGCTGAGGGAGTATCGCAAGATGACATCGTGCTTCCGTGCGAAGTCGCGTCGCGGCACTCCGCCGCCTCGGTAAGCCCAGATGATCTCATTGCGGAATCTGCGCCGCCCAAAGATCGCGTCCATGAGTAGCTTGAGGTAGTGGCTCATCGTTGGGTCGCAGTGCAGGTAGATGGAACCTGTGGGCTTGAGCAGGCGGGGCATCTCCAACAGGCGGGCCGCCATGTAGGCCAGGTAGGACTTGTCTGAGTCGGTCATCGCGGCCAGCAATACTCGATGCACGGTGGGGTGCTTCTGCTCGATCAGGTTGATCCACTCGGCGTCGACGTCGGAGAGCGACCAAGTGTCCTTGAACGCGGCGCCGGCGGCGGCCGAGCCGATCGGCGCGGCGTAGTTGGCGTTCGAGTTGAACGGCGGATCGAGGTAGATCAGGTCGACGGTCTCGGAGTTCATGCCTCGCATGATTTCGAGGCAATCGCCCGTCCAGACCGTGTCGGAGGCGAAGTTTGGTGTTGCCATAGGGGTTAGGCTATCGGGCGATGCTCTGGCGGGGCCGGAGAGGGAATCGGATTCTTTCCGCTGCTATTGCCAATTATCGAGCGCAGCACCCACAAGCGCCGCTGCGTCGCCGTCCGTCCCTCCACGCTGGTGTGCCACACCGGGGTTTGGACACGACGTTGGTTGGATCGGATACGCTGTCGGTGGAACCTGGGCAGGACTAGGGGGACGATAATGCTAATTATCGAGCACCTGCCCTTCCAGGACTCCAAGGGCGGGCGAGCGGACGTAGGTTGCGGTTGCGCCGTCCACTCGCCCTAGCGCGGGATCGTCTGTTACCGATTCCCGCGCTGCGCCCTACCTTACCGACGCTCGCTGGCCCCACGCCACTTTCTTGACATGCCCACAGGCCGTTGACCCACTGAGCTGTCGTCGGCATACTTCCGGCTGCTCTGGGGATGGCTGGTTGTTTGCTTGGTTCCAGTCGGTAGTCGTGGACTCGGCGAGATACCCCCGTTCAAGTCGGGGGCAGGCTCCGCGGCAAGCGCGGGTATGACGGAGGGAGAGGCAACATCCAGTAACTGCCGCGGTGCAGCCGCAGTTCTGCCGCAGTTCAGCCGTGGGGCACTCGCTACCAACTCTCTACGTTGAGGCGGGAATAGACTCGAACGCAGAGACCTGTTGGTTCGCCGGGAGTGTTCGACTTGCCGCCTGCGTTCGTCTTCAACTGGCTGCACGAGGCCGTCATTGGGATTGAGGTCTGGCAGTTCGTCGGGCTGGGCGTGATGGCGGTGATCATCGTCGTCGCGCGGTTTGCGATTGTCTGGTCGCTCAACCTGGCCATCATGCGACGCACGGTTCCCGAGCGTCATGAGTTCTGGCGATTTGAGCTCAGTCGGCTGCAACGTCCGCTCTTGCTGATGCTGGGCGCTGTGACGCTGGCGATCGGTTTTCCCGTGCTTGACTTCGATTCCGATGTCGAGGATGTGGTCGCGATCTTCGCCAACTTCGCCTCGACCTTCGCCGGCGTACTGGTCGGCTTCCGCCTGGTCGACGCGGCCGCCGACTACTGGCGCGAGATTGCGCTGGAGACCGACTCCAAGCTCGACGATCAGTTGGTCCCGCTGGCGCGAACTACGGGCAAGATTTTCGTCGGGGCCATCGGCGCGATCTTCGTGCTGCAGAACCTCGACATCAACATTACGTCGCTGATCGCGGGGCTCGGCATCGGCGGCGTGGCCGTTGCGCTGGCGTCGCAGGACACGCTGAAGAACTTGCTGGGCGGCGCGACCATCCTGGCCGACAAGCCGTTCCAAGTTGGCGATTGGGTGATCGTCGGCGACATTGAGGGCACGGTCGAGCAGGTCGGATTCCGCTCGACCAGAGTGCGCACGTTTGCCGACTCGTTGATTACCGTGCCCAATGCGCGGATGACCGACACCGCTGTCAACAACATGGGACAGCGCACCTGGCGGCGGTACTACACGACGGTCGGGCTTGCGTATCACACCGACCCGGACCGGATCCAGGCGTTCGTCGAGGGCGTGCGGGCGATTGTGCGCTCGAACTCGAACATGCGGCATGACTACTACATCGTCGAGTTGCATAGTTTCGGCGACTCGGGCTTGAACATCATGATCTACACGTTCATCGCGGCGTCGACGTGGAACGAGGAGCTGCGCACCAGGCACGTGTTCAACATCGACATCATCCGCCTGGCGCAGGAGCTGCAGGTCGAGTTCGCCTTCCCCACGCAGACGCTGCACATCGCTAGTCAGCACCAGGGTCCCGAGCAGATTCCCCCGCCCAGAGATCGGGACGACCTGAGCAACACCATCGAAGACTTCGCCCCCGAGGGATCGGCCGGCCAACGCCAAGACAACCCCATCACCGGCGGCTACGACAACGGCTAGCGCGGAGCGCCGGAGTCGCCGTTGGCGGGAGCGGTCGCGTGAATTTCGGGCCGATGGGTGGTTGGTCAACTTTTTTTCCGGCCGAAAAAATGGATTGGCGGCGACGATCTCACGCGTATTGCTGGAGATCGTGCGTGTTGGGGTGGTTGGAAGTGGTTAGGTTTGGAAGATTTTGGAAGGTCTTGGTGTTCAGATTTGTCCAGGTTTGTCCAGGAACGTCTGGATTCGTCCAGCTTTCGGCGGTGTGATTCTGTGCGGCTCCAGGTTGATCCAGAGGATGTCGGGACGGGGTTGGTGGTCATGTCGGTCGCTTTCGGGTGTGGGTTGTCGATTGGGCGCGACTGATTGTATGCGGACGGATGTTCTGTCGGGGTTGGCTGTGGGTGTCGGGAATGACAGTCGGTTCAGCGGAGTACTGTCAGAGGGAACAGGGAGTGTGTGATGTCCGACGCGACGGTGCCTTCCATCCAGGTCGATGGCTGGAACGATTGGATTCGGATCTACAACGACGCCTCGGTCTGGCGGCCGCTGATTGACGCGATCTGTGCGAGGGAGGGGATCGGCTATCGGCAACTGCGCGCTGCCAGTGCCAACACCAACGCCGTCTTCCTCCTGGACCGGGCCTACGCGCTCAAGATCCACAGCCCGTTCTGGGACGAGTTCGAGTTTGAGCGGACGCTGCTCGAAGCGCTCAACGATCATGAGGAGATCCCCGTATCCGATGTCTTGGGCTACGGATACATCGCGGACGGTGGAGGAGGCTCCTGGCCTTACCTGATAACTCGCTACTGCGAGGCGCGGCCTTTCTCGGAGATTCGCGGCGAACTCTCCGACGAGGACGCCAGGTCGCTGGCAGCGCAACTCGGCGGAATCGTGCGAGCGCTTCACGACCTGGATGCAGGGCAGTTGACCAGCGACACGACTGAGCGGGTCTGGACCGATGTCGTATCAGAGCGGCGGCGGAAGGCGCTCGCAGAACTGACCGAGGCCGGGGTCCTGGAAGACGGCCTCGTTGAGCCGCTTGAGTCCCTGTTGGACAAGGCGATTGCGGCTGACGTCCCAGGGTCACGGATCGTCGTGCATGGAGACCTCGGCGCGGATCACGTGCTCTGCGCGCGGGTCGAGGGCGGTTGGACGATTGACATGCTGATCGATTTTGGGGATGCCAAGATCGGGGTGTTGGAGTATGAGTGGATGCCGGTCTGGATGGGGTTTTGCGGGCGCGATCCTGCTCTCGCTCGCGCTGTGCTCGAGGGATGTGGGCCGGGCTTGCTTGTTGACGGTGACTTCCCGACACGGGCGGTCGCCTGGACTCTGTTGCATGACTTCGGCGCCGATGAGCTGATCAGCCAATGGCGAGAACGGGGTCAGCCGACGCCCATCGAGACGATGGAGGAGCTTGGAGCATTCCTCTGTCCAGCGTCGATCTTGCGATGACTCAGGCCAGCCTCGCGATGGTGGTGATCTCGGGGCTGGTCTCAGTGAGCGGCTGGATGTGTTCTGCAGCATCGAGCAGTTGCCTGAGTCGATTTCGCGAGACGCTCTTTCAAGGCAGCCGCAATGACGACGGCGAGTTCGGTGACCATGGCAACACGGACAGCAGTTGAGCCGGCAAGCTGGCGAATCCCGTTAGTGAGCGCGTTTCACACTTAGGCCGTTGCCAGTTGCAGTTTCGACTTCAGGTACTCCATCCCGCGATCACCCTTGATGCTGTTGCAATGACCGCAGAGGAGCTGGAGGTTCTCGATGTGGTCGGTGCCGCCCTTTGATTGGGCGATGATGTGGTCGACTGTCAGGTGCTGGGGCTGGAAGTGCGTGCCGCAGCCGGCGCAGTCGCCGCCCTGCTGACCGTATAGCTGCTGCTTGTTGGCGGCCGAGTTGTAGGTAGGCAGCGGCCCCAAGTCGGTGCGCTGGGGGATGTCCTTGCGGTGCACGATGTTGCGCCACAAGCCCTGGTCGGCCTCGACACGCTGGACGATTAGCTCGGCTGCCTTGGCCGACAGGTCGATGCCGACCCAGTCGCGCTGCAGGCGGTCGGCGGCGACCAGCGTCGTCGCGCAGCCGCAGAACGGGTCAAGCACCATATCACCCTCGTTCGATGATGCCTTGATGATCCGTTCAAGCAGTGCGAGCGGCTTCTGTGTCGGATAGCCCATCCGCTCCTTGGCCTGTGCGCTTACCGGGTTGATATCGGTAATCACGTCGCCAGCCGCTCGTCCTTGTTGTTCATCAAGGTAGCGCTTCAGTCTTGGCCGTCGGTCCGTAGATGCCGGATACCAGATGCGCCCTTCGTCGTGGAGGCGCTGCATCGTTTCCCGCTCATAGCGCCAGCCCTTCTCCGGGGGCGGGAAGCCGCGCCAGGTGTAGGTCATGTTTGGTCTTGGGTTGGGGCTGGTCATATTGTCCAGCATGTAACGCCTGCCAGACTCATCGCTGTGGCGATAGAACCGATTCACGTACTCCTCGTCGTGAGGTTCCCACGCTCCGTTCCAGGTCGCCTCCGAACCGCGAACGTAGTACAGCAGCGTGTCGTGGATTCGGCCATATCGTCTGGCGTCAGATCGACTGCTCGTCCGTTTCCAAGAGATCTCATTCTTGAAGTTCCGACGTCCGAACACAGCGTCCATGAGCAACTTGAGGTAGTGGCTCATCGTTGGGTCGCAATGCAGGTAGATCGAGCCGGTCGGCTTGAGCAGGCGGGGCATCTCCAACAGCCGCGCCGCCATGTAGGCCAAGTAGCTTTTGTCCGAGTCTGTTAACGCTGCCAACAGCACGCGATGCACGGCAGGGTGCTTCTGCTCGATCAGGTTGATCCACTCGGCGTCGACGTCGGAGAGCGACCAGGTGTCCTTGAACGCGGCGCCGGCGGCGGCCGAGCCGATCGGCGCGGCGTAGTTGGCGTTCGAGTTGAACGGCGGGTCGAGATAGATCAGGTCGACGGTCTCGGAGTTCATGCCTCGCATGATTTCGAGGCAGTCGCCCGTCCAGATCGTGCCGGTGGCGAAGTTCTGCGAACTGCTGTGGGGGTTGCTGGTCACTTGTCCGGTTCCTGTTAGTAGTCGTCGTCTCGTCGAGATACCCGCGGCAAGCGCGGGTATGACGGAGCGTGGGAGGAAAACGACGAGAAGACAGACCTTCCTGCCGAACCTCGCTTTGAGGCTAGCCAGCAGCATCCGGAGCGGCGTCAGCCACGGACTGATGCGGTGGATCGGCGATGCGGGGCGGGGCGACCATCTTCTGCGCGTCCAGCAGCTTCTTGATGACCTCGAAGTCATCTTCGGTCAACGGCTTGACCGAAGTAAGGGTGAACGAATTCCCGTCGTACAGCGCACCCGAGATTGGTGGGGCAATAGTCGTGTCCCTACCAATACTGTTTGGCTCCTGTTGGGGTGCCACCGTCTCTGCTTTCTCTTCGGGGCTCGGAGCGGAGCTTCTGTGAGCCATTCTTGACGCCATGAAGCGCTCCGTCTCAAGATATACACGAGCGCACTTGGGCGCAGAGCTCGCGGTGAAATTCTGGCGCACCAGCCAAGCCTCCAGGCTCTTAGGTTGGGGCGTCTTGGAACCAGCGAATTGCTTGCGAATCCTCTGGAACAACGGAGGCGAGTCCGCAGCGCGCACCAAAGCTTCCCATTGTTCCTCTCCCTCCGCGAGGAGTATGTCCTTGGCAAGGTCGCTCACCCGATACGATCCTTGGCTGGGTGTATCGATCAGTGCATACTGCCTCAAGGTGGAGATCCACGCTAGAGCTGCCCCACCTCGGGGCGAGTCGTAGCCTGCCGCAGCCGCCAGCGCTGGCGCGTCGATCTCGATAGAACTGTGAGACTGGAACACTTCGTTGATCTTCGCGATCGAAGCCTCGAGGCTATGACTCGGGTGCTTTGGGCTGCGCGGTCTCTTGCTTGGCATGTTGCTCTCCTTGTGCTTATGCCGTCCTGGATATTGTGCCTACAAGTTAGCCACAAGTTCAGGATCTTGTCAAGAGCACACGGGCGCAAATCAGAAAATCAGTCAGAAAGCAGGCTAGGTCGGCACAATCCACTACTCGTCACTATCCGCCGCGATGGGGGTCGGTCGTGGATCTCCAACGTTGCATTGGTGGGCCCTCGAAGACCGTGTTGCGAACTTTTTCTTGGGACGCGACTCTCTGACGGCCCTCGCCTGAGGACCGTTGCCTCACCGGCCGGGTAGGTACTCCCTGAAGCGAGCGTACACACGTAGTCGCCGATTGCGATGTGCGTCGGAGTGGCGTACATTGCCTGCATGAAAACTGAGACCAAGGTGGAACGTTGGACAATCCGAGTCTCGCCGTCCGACGACATGATTGTCCGCAGAGTCGTGGCGGAGAGCGGAATGTCGCTCAGTGAGTACGTGGTTCGTCACACGGTGTCAGCCGCGACCGCAGACCTTGCGGACCGGCGCGTCTTCGCGCTGTCGGCAGAGTCCTGGTCAGAGCTTCAAAACCTCCTCGATCAGCCGGTGTCGCCCAAACCCCGGCTCCGCACGCTGCTTGCACAGCCCTCCATCTTGGAGTCCGAGTGAGCGGCTACCGCGGGCCTGTACTCCTCACGCCAAACCATCTGCTGGATCGTTTCGACTGCGACGACGACGCGCCGGTGCTTACGATCTCGGGCGGTAGCGCGATTACGGCCAGAAAGGCGGTTCGCTCCCGTTGTGCGGGTCGGCGCTCCGATGGTGGGGCGACGGTTCCTCAGTACAGATCGCCCGAAAGAAGCCGACTTTCCCTCCGCGTCGCTGCTACCTTGGGTGTCCTTGAACGCGATATCGGGTCCTTGGGTCTTGCTTGAATCGCTTGATCTCTCCGAGATGGCAACGTTTGTACTTTCGTCCGCTGCCGCAAGCGCAGGGATCATTCCTCCTCAAACACTGCATGGCGATATCGGCAAGGGAAGACAGATACTGCTGGAAACCGAGCTCGCCATGGCCGTACTCGTCCCAGAGGTGCTGCCTGGCAGCCTGAATGCCGTATCGGTCGGTGTACCCCAATCGGTAGAAGAATGGGGTCACCATTTCATCCATAAACTCCCTGAGCGTCGTGCGACGGTCCGCCAACAGCTGAAGGCCCAGACAGCAAGAGCCGTCCCGATAGACGTGGAGATCGAAGCTGTCAATGCGTTCCCTTACAGCGATTCGCTCATGATCTCCGCCAACCTCGTAGACCTTCGGCCAACCATTCTGGTCAAAGGAGTCCAGGTCGATCCGGATCGAGAATGAGTCGCAGAGGAACGTTTCCATTCTCTCGGTTGCATCGTCGCAGCCAATCAACAGCTTCCCTGCTTCCCCGTCGTACGCGGCACGCAACTCCAACTCACCTTCGATGAGCGCGGCCTCCGAGTCGCAACTGAGGCCGGGGAATTCCGAAGTCAACCACTCGAGCTCAACAGGGCTCAAGCTGAGCCGCCCTCGGGATGGAATGGCGCCCACAGCGGCATACGGCCTGCTCGGCGTGACTGTTCTCGGTGCCGTCTTCGCCACGGAGCGGTTTGCTGAGACAGCCACGCTGCCGAAGCCGTCCCCGAAGAGCGCCCGCCACTTTCTGACGCTCGACTGCTCGTCTTGGTCCTCGTATGCCTCCCTTACTCTCGTGGCATAGCTGGAGATCATGTCCCTGAAGCGGTCGTACTTGTCCTGATCCCAGTGCCGCGTGAAGGTCTCGCTTGGCAGAACGGGATTACGGATATCGGGCATGAATGGATGAGACTGGAGATATCTGTCGAGCCGTGTGATCACGGTCAGCAGCGCATCGGGAATGGTCTTGAACTCTGTGTCGTCTTCCCAGTCGTAGACCGTGCTGCCAATCAGCATGGTGAGCAGGATCGACGGTGCCGTGAAGGTCTTCTTGTGGTCTCTCAGGTACTTCAGCAATCGCGTGACCAGCTTGAGATTGCCGTTGGTGATCCGGTTCTTCTGGTTGAACCAGTCGCGGTATCCGTTACCGTCCGTTGGCTCGAACCCGTTGGTCTTGCGGTTGCAGATGAAGTGGCTGCCGTTGAGGGTGATGCAGGGAACTAAGTCGATATTGAAATCGTCCGCATAGTTGACGGTGATGCACCTAGTCTTCCTCTGAGCTTTGTCGGTATAGTTGCCGTTGTCCTTGAGACACTCGTACACGTCGTCGATGTAGTCCTTCGCTGACTTGGTTTCATCGAACTCCAAGTAAACGAGGCGGTCCACATCGAACTCGTCGCTGTCTTTGACCGGTCTGATCGTTGTGCGGAGGGCGTATGAGCCTTGCCTCTCGGTCGTCTCGAACCCGACCAGATGCTGGGCCAGGTAATCGCTGACGGCCTTGTCGCTCCTCTTCAACCGCTCGTACCGAGTAGGGTTGAGATTCACGTGTCCGCTCATGAATTGACGGAAGTCGTCGACTCGCCTTGTCATTCGTTGTCCTCCAAACTGGTCAATATGGTCTCGCCGTACAGGCTGAAATCTCGGTTGGCTAGCGCTTTGAGGGTCTGCAGGTGCGTCGTGTCATCCAGCCTCCAGGACTGAATCTCTGGGTCGAGCCGTATGTGGCGATCGCCGAGCAGCAGCTTTGCCATGTTGGTTGACGCCTGAGACTGCAGGCCCAGCACGTAGCCGACCAGTTTTTCGCCGCCCCAGCCGGTCAGCAAGCCCCAGGATCTGCCCTCAGTGAAGAAACTGGCAGTGCGCCCGGTTCCGAGAGAAAGCACGCGTATCTGCCCGAGCGGTCGGCCGAATCTGGACAGCGCCTCCGTGACCGCAATGATCGTGGGGTTATTGGCCCAGAGTCCGCCATCTGCGAGGAGGTATTCGCCGACCTGCCTGGGGTCGAAGTATGCTGGCGCGGCGCAGGACGCCAAGATTGCGTCTCTCAGTCGAACATCACCGTCCCGCAGGTAGGGACCGCCCAAGTCCTTCAGGTACCGAGACTTGAAGACATGCGCATTGCCGGTCGAAATGTCTGAGCTGGTGATCATCAGAGGGGTTGTGATTTCCCCCATGGTGACTGACGGCAGGTATTCGCCGATTGCATTGTGAAGGGGTTCAGTCGAATAGCGGCTGCGCAGAAAGGGAAAGCAGCTGAATCTCTTCGTCTTGAAAATGCGGTCGGCCTGACTCTCGAAGAGCTCGACGACAGTCCGCATCGGGATCTCTGTCGCTGCTGCGCCCGCCAATATCGATCCGGTGCTGGTTCCCGCGATAAGGTCGAAGCACTCACTCACGGGCGCCATGAGCGCGTCTTCCAGTTTCGCGAGTACGTGCGCGGCATACACCCCTCTGATGCCGCCCCCGTCTAACGCAAGAATGCTGAACGAGTCGTTGCGTCGCATCACGAGCCACTCGTTCTCCGATTCGCTGCCGGTAGCCGGCCGAGCATCCACGAAGGATTTTCCTCTCGTCTACTCTGGGCAGATCGCGGCAAGAATCCGGTGATTCCGACATAATCCAGAAGATGGGCGGGCTCGATCGGTTTACACATGTTGAGAGTGTACCATGATTTGTAAACCGAATGGAGGAACTCCAATGTTCAGTGAACGTCTCAAGCTCGCCCGAAGACGCAGTGGCCTGTCGTTACGCGCACTGTCCTCGGTCGCAGGGGGCATCGTCTCGGCCCAAGCAATCGGCAAGTATGAGCGGGGAGAGATGATGCCGAGTTCGACCGTGACGATCGCCCTCGCGGAAGCCCTCGACGTACCCGTGAGCTATCTCTTGAGTCCGACGAAAGTCTCTTTGAACTCGGTCGAGTTCAGAAGGCCGACCTCAATCAAGGTTCGGGAGAGCGCGTCAGTGGAGGCAGAGGTCCTCGATCAGGTGGATCGTTACTTGCAGGTCGAGGAGATCCTCGGGATTGACACCTCCCGGCACGACAACCCAGTTGGTGCTCCATTTCCGATCGCCTCCGTGGAAGAGGTGGAAGTGGCCGCCCAGCGTCTTCGCGACGCATGGAACCTTGGTGGCGGCCCGATCCCGGATATGCCTGAGCTGCTGGAGGAACGCGGCATTAAGGTGTTCAGGCTTGACCTGCCTGGATCGGTAGATGGCCTCAGTTGCCGAGTGCGTCAAGCGGACGGAGACGACATTCCTGCAGTGGTCTACTCGACGGGAACCTCCCTCGAACGAGAACGATTCACAATCGCGCACGAACTGGGTCACATGGTCATGGATATCCCGTCCTCATTGGACAAGGAGCGAGCCTGTCAGCGCTTTGCCGGTGCGTTCATAGCGCCCGCAGAGGAGTTGGTTCGCGAGCTCGGACGCCACCGGCACAACTTCGGATTCGCCGAGCTCATCGAGATCAAGCACATGTTCGGCATCAGCGCCGCCGCGCTCGTCATGCGGATGCGGGACCTGCGGATCATCACGGACACCACCGTTAGCGCCATTTTCGACGGCATCGGAAGCAGTTGGAGAACAGATGAACCGGCGCCACTAAAGGAAGCCGAGAGCCATTCACGGTTCCGGCGCCTGTGTCTCAGAGCTCTTGCTGAGAATGAGATTTCTCAATCCAAGGCTTCGGAGCTGTTGAGGCTCAAAGTCAGCGAGATCGAGAAGATCATGGCTGGCTCGAACATCTAGGCGAACCGATGAAAGTCCTGGTCAGCGACAGTTCCATCTTGATTGAGTTCTCGAAGCGGGACATCTTGCACAAGATGTTCGAGCTGGAGTTTCAGTTTGCCGTGCCTGATCTGCTGTTCCACGAGGAACTGATTGACCTCGGTTCCTACAGCCGACAAGACCTGCTGGGTTTCGGACTGAGGGTGGAAGCGCTGGGTGCGGACGGCGTGGCGATGGCCGTTGGCTACCAAGCAGAACGAGCGGCACTCAGCCTGGTAGACGCATTTGCGCTCGCGCTTGCCGGAACTCATGGATGGCGCATCCTGACCGAAGACAGGACCATGCGTCGCTTCGCAGAGACTAAGAGCATTGCGCACTTGGACGCGCTCTGGGTCTTCGACAGGATGCTTGACACGAGTGTGCTATCTGGTCCTCAAGCCTTGGTTGTGTTGGAAGCGATGCTCAACGATCCAAGATGTCCTGTGCCCAACCCTGAACTAGCCAGCCGCATTGAGACTCTTCGAGATTGAGTTGCTAGAGCGCGATCGAAGCGCGCAAGAGGATGTTGCGAAATAATCTCCGAGCCGTTGCCCCTAACGCGGAAGATGACCGAGGAGCCATTTGGTTGGAATCAGGCTGCTTTACAGGGCATCGCTCGCTCGCGGGTTGCTCGCCACATCGCTTGCGCCGCTCAACACACCTCCCCACCAAACTGGACAAAATCAAGAACCTTCGAGATTCGATTCGCGCTGGAACGTTGATTCGCTGCCGACGTCAGGTCCCCAGATTCGTCCGGATCAGGCTCCGGTGCTCCTGGCACACGATTACGCAGCGTCGCAATACCGCCATTTGGGCGACCCAAGAGCGCAAGGCCCTGAGTGCTTCTTCGAAGTCTCGATTTAGCCTTTCAAGAGGTTCTCGTCCGAAGAACATCGAAGAAGAGGCGCCGGATGAAAATAGAGCGGATTGACAAACTCCACGGGTGCGGAGTGTTTCGAGACTTCACATGGTCGGACGTTCCAGACCTGCAAGAGTTCGGCCGATTCAACCTCATCTACGGATGGAATGGTTCTGGCAAGACCACCCTCAGCCGCATCCTCCGGAGCCTGGAACTGCGGAGAAGGCCTCAAGGCGAGGACGTCGCGCTGCGCGTCACTGGGCGCAGGATCGAAGGCTCGGAATTCGGCGAAGTCCAGCCGGAGACAATTGCCTTGAAGGTCTTCAATCAAGACTTCGTCAAAGACAACGTCTTTCGTCCTGACGACGATGGTATGACCCCCATTGTGGTGCTGGGCAAAAGGAGCATTGAGGCACAGCAGAAGATTGACCAGCTCAAAGCAGAGCTCGAGACATTGAATCAGGAACTGGCCGCCTCCGAAAGGAAAGAACGCGACTTCCTGCGTGACCTGGACAATCACTCCAAGACAAATGCGCGCACATTGAAGGATCTGCTCGGCAACCAACCGAAGAGCGCTTACCGGAACTACAACCGGGGCCATTACGAGACGCGCGCCGACACAATGATCGCCGCTGGTGCTCCTGAGATTCTTCGACTCAGCGACGAGGAACGCATCGCGCTCGTTCAACGCCAGGCTGAGACACAGAGGGACACAGTCTCCCTGCCTGACTTCGACCCAGTCGATCTTGCTGAATCGGAAACAGAGGCCTCCGTCCTTCTGGCGACGACCGTAACGTCGACAGCACTAGATTCACTCGCTCGCGATCCGGCCCTCGCTGAATGGATACGCGACGGTCTTCACATCCACGCCGATCGATCTGCCGGCGAATGCTTGTATTGCAGCCGCCCCATGCCAAATGAGCGCTTAGAGACTCTGCGAGACTACTTCGATGGCGCTCACGGAAAACTCATGAGGGACATCGAGTCCGCAATCTCGAAGTGTCAGGCCGAAGCCGAAAGGATGAGGGCGCTTCGCTCTGCACTGCCAATTGCCGACCAGCTCTATGCCGATCTGTCAGAGCCTTTTGAGGAAGCAAAGGAGCGACTATATGCGGAAACGGATCAGGCTGACTCCTTCTTGCACCGGCTGACCGATGATCTGGGCAGCAAGAAGGAGCGGGCGTTCGAGTCGCTCAGTTTGGGATATCAGGCACCCTCGAGTGGTGTCGACAGTTTTGCGTCGGTTGCAGGGATCATCGAAAAACACAACGAGGTGTGCGCCGAGTTCCAAGCCAGCGTCGAGCGGGCACGGGAGTCAATTGAATCGGATTTCATTGCCGAACGTCTTGACGCCTACAAGAGCCTCAAGTTTGGACTCAAGACGACTCAAGTCACCCAAGAACGGGTCAATCGACGAGTGAGAGAGATCCGAGAGGAAATCGCTCGGCTCGAATCCGACATCTTGGACCATCGCCCTCCCGCAGACGACTTGAATGCTGATTTACGCAACTACCTGGGTCCTGGAGCGATGCAACTGGCTGTCAATGAACACGGGTACACGCTCATGCGCGACGGCTGGCCGGCGGAAAACCCG
This sequence comes from Dehalococcoidia bacterium, assembly GCA_965232875.1. Classification (GTDB taxonomy): domain Bacteria; phylum Chloroflexota; class Dehalococcoidia; order Bin125; family Bin125; genus Bin125. The sequence continues at coordinate 2,792,863 of OZ247431.1, forward strand.
AGCGAAGGGGAGATGACCGCCATTGCGCTCTTGTATTTTCTCAGATCGTTGAATAGCCATGGATTTGACCTCAAGCAGGGGGGCGTCGTTCTCGATGACCCAGTGTCGAGTCTCGACGAAAACGCGCTCTTCACCGCGGCTTCTTACATACGTCGGAGGACTCAGGGCGCCGGGCAACTCATCATTTTGACGCACAACTTCGCCTTCTTTCGTGAGATGCGGAACTGGCTCAGGAATGTCAAAGAACCACGCAAGAAGGGCCCAGCGAAGCGGCCGGCGCGGTTCTACATGTTGAGGTGCAGCGTCATTGACGGAAAGAGGGCTGCTGTGTTGCGGCCGTTAGACCGGTTGCTAGCGCAATACGAATCCGACTATCACTATCTCTTCAGCCGCATCTATCGCGCGGCGAACACTCCCAGCAATATTCTAGAAGACAACTACGCTCTACCGAACATGGCGCGTAGGATGCTCGAGGCGTTTCTGGCATTCAAGCACCCGCAGTCGGACAGCCTGTGGAACAAAGTCAACAGGTTGAGTTTCGACGAAGTCAAGAAAACGCAGGTGTTGCGCTTTCTGAATGTCTATTCCCACGACGAGACGATTGGAACCCCGCAGCATGATCCCACCCTGTTGGCGGAGTCAAACACAGTATTGGGGAATCTTCTGGAGCTTATCCAAGCTGTAGACCGCGAACACTACGACGCGATGATCACATTAATCGAGCAAGCAGGCGCAGGAGATGTCGACAGTTGAACGAGGCAGTTTCCGTTGAGCATTGTGGGCGAACTCAATGCCAGTCGTGGGCGTCGGGCAGGGGGATATCGGCGCCGACGGCTTCGATGCGTTCGGCGGCGAGGTTGGTAGTACCGTCCCAGCGGTTGATCCGGCCGCTGATGATGATCAGCGGATTTGAGAGGGCTCGGCGGCACTGGGCAAAGACCTGGGGGCGGATGATCGCCTGGACATCGCCGGTCTCGTCTTCGATGGTGACGAAGACGATGCCGTCCGCGCCTTGGGGGTGCTGTCGAGCGATCACCCAGCCGGCGACGTGGATGCGCTCGCCGTCCCCGGCTTGGTAAGTATCGGACGTCGTGAGCACATCGGGGTCCAGCGTCGGACGGATGAACTCCATCACGTGGCCACGGGGGTAGATGTCCAGCGCCTGGTACTCGCCGACCATCTTGTCGTAGTCGCTGAGGTCGTCGAATCTGGGCGGCGGCTCCGCTCCGATCACGGGGAAGGCGCGTTGACCGTTGCGCGCGGACGGAATCGAGAGACCGGCTTCCCAGAGCGCCTCGCGTCGGTTGGGTGTGAGCGCTTCGAACGCGCCCGCCTCGATCAGCGAGCGCACGGCCCGCGGCTTGAGTCCGGTGCGGCGCACGAGCTCGCCCGCGTCGGCGTAGGGGCCGTGGCGCTCGCGCTCTGTCACGATCAGCTTGGCCGACTCTGCGCCGATGTCCTTGATCATGCCCAGTCCGAGCCGCACTGCGCCGTCCTCAGGCTGCGCCCGCACGTCGCTGCGGTTGACGCAGGGATTGAGGAAGGGGACGCCGAAGCGGCGGGCGTCCTCTTTCAGCGTCTCGACGGGATAGAAGCCCATCGGCTGTTGGTTGACCAGCGAGACGAAGAACTCCAGCGGGTAGCGGCGCTTGAGCCAGGCGGCCTGATAGGCGGTGATTGCAAACGCGTGCGAGTGCGACTCGGGGAACATGTAGTGACCGTTGATCTTGGCGAAGATGCGCTCTGCCGCGTCCGTCGGGACGCCGTTCGTTTGCGCCCCTTCGAGGAATCGCTGGCGGTGCATCGCGAGCGGATGCTCATTGTTCTGCCGCGCGAAGGCGCGGCGCACCTCGTCGGCTTCGGCCGCGGTCATCCCGGCCACATCCATGATCAGCTGCACGACCTGCTCCTGCCAGACGATGATCCCGTAGCCCCGCTCCAACGCGCGCCGCTCCAGCGGATGGTCGTAGTCCCACTCGGCCCCGTGTCGGTAGCGCTCGACGAACTGCGAGACGGCGCTGCCCTGCGTGCCGACGCCGGGTCGGATCAGCGCCACCTGGTAGGCGAGGTCGCGCAGGTTGCGCGAGCGGAGCCGCTGGCCCATCTTCAGTTGGGCCGGCGACTGGAGCAGAAAGACGCCTTTCGACTGGCCCGCGTTGATCAGGTCGTAGACGCCGTCGTCCTCGGGGTCGATCCGGCTGAGATCGGGCCGCTGTCCCGTGCGCCGCTCGATCAGCTCCAGCGCCTCCTCAAGCTGGTCCAGGACCGGTAGGGACAAGAGGTCGATCTTGGCGAAGTTGGCGTCGGCGACGCTGTCCTTGTTCCAGTCCATGATCTAGCGGCCGTCCATCGCGGCGGCGCGGATGGGAACCAGTTCGGGGATCGGCGTGTCCGAGAGGATCATCCCGCCGACGTGCTGGCCGAGTCCGCGCGGCGCGTTCATCAAGTCGGGCGCCAGCGCGATCAGGTCGCGCCAACCGTGCGCCCCGACCTTGTCGCGGAAGTCGGGCAGGAAGCGCTCGAGCGTCAGGTTCCACTTGAGCGGATCGATGTGGCTGATGCCGATCAGGTAGCCGACCAGCAGCGCCACCGAGGACCCACGCTCAGCCGAGCAGCCAGGGGCAGATGATCGACGACCACCGCGTGGCGGCGCGAACGATCCACGACCAGGCCCGGGCAATCCGCCAGCTCGGGCCGTCGCGCCAGCTCCAGACGCGCCCGGAAATGATTCACCAGGACGCAGCCGATCGCGCGGTCGCCGGTCATCTCCCTCTCCTGTTCTCGAGTCGAACGCGAAGTACATAGTACAGATGTTCCCATCGCGGTGCCGCACTCGCCCGGGAATGAGGTGGTAGGCTCCCATGACACCGCGAAAGGCTTCACGATGGCGGCAAGATGGCGGAGATTGCGACCACGGGACGTCGCGCTGTTCGTGGCTGTCGCTGCGGTCGTGGCGGTGCTGGGTGTGATGATCGGCCGTGAGTTGGGCATCGGACAGCAGACCGGTGCGAGCGTTGCGTCTTCTCCGGCCGACGAATCCCCTCCGCTCCCCCAGCAGCAGTCTGAAGAAACCACCGCGCTGACCCTGACCCTGTCCGCACCCGAGATTTGCGAAACGGAGCGTGGGCGAGGCTACGCCGGAGACGAGTTCATTTACGATGACGATGGCAAGGCAATCGGCACCCGGGACATCAGTACAGGTTGGGATGGCGTCGCCGAAATCCCTGTCAGGTGGGAGGTGACCGGCGGAACAGCGCCATTCACCCTAGTAATCGACAACGAGAGCCGCGATGGCGATGGTCCGTATGAGGGAGCATCTGGCATAGCTTCGGTCAGTTGCGCCGTGACCTCGGCTGAGGTGTTTTACACCTCCTACAACGAGCGTCGCTTCCGCGGCGACCCAGAGATTGATTCCGGACCAAAGACGATTCGCGCCACTGTGACCGACGCGAACGGCGTCACTGGGGAAGCATCAGTGCACATCTACGCGATCCTGGTTATCGGCGGTGGGGTGTATGAGCGTGGAGGGGAGGATGTTGCACATCGACTCCTTCCTGGTAGAACATACCGCTACGATGGTCACCTATTCACCATTCCCGAAAGCATCACGCTTGTGGCGAGCCATGCTTGGGATGCAGATGGAGGTGGGTCTGCCCAAGTCCTGCTCATCGAGGGCACTGAGTCCAGACTTGCGATCAACATCCATGGCGAAGAGGTTCAACGTATTATCCGCGTGCCTGCTGATGCTGTCTTCGGGTCATCTACGGAAGCGTCATCAACAATAGACGATGCTCTCAATGAATTCTTCGCGTCGCGCGGTAAAGCGCCGAGCGTCGGCCGCAACGAATAGTACGCATGACGCTCCGTCTCTTCCTCTTTGCTGTAGTGGTCGGTCTCGCCACGGCGCTAGGCGTCTTGGGCGGCTTCGCGCACAAGATCGAAAGCAGGGTGACTCTTGGGCCCAATCGCAGTGAGACCTTGTCGCAACCCCACCAACCTGCCTGGCATGCCGACGCCAGCACCTGGACTGGTGCCAAGCGCTTACTCAATCCAAATGTCATAGAGGGTAGGTCAACCACAATCTGTACCGAAGACGCGACTTTGGTCGGCGCTCTCAATACCGCCGCACAACGTTGGAAAGACGCCCTCAAACAATCGTACATCCTCCTCGCAGTGGTGGACGATGGATCCGATGGCCCTCTCACGCCATGCACATCAAGCGTGGACTTCGACGTGTTGCTCCGTCGTGCGGATGACTCCGACATGGATTGCATAGAGGCTCCCGCGTGCTACGTGTATATTCCCAAGAAGAGCAAACATCGACGGCTCTTCTCGCACGAAGGCAGCAGCGAATATTCGCTGCTCCTATGGCGGCGTGCCGACGCATCGGTTTCGACGATGGTGCACGAACTGGGCCATGTGCTCGGACTTGACGACTATGCAGAGTCCGACAAGGTGGAAACGAACAATTGCGACCACTTTCGTGATGTAGCTGTCGATTCGCTTGGAGATCACTTTTCGGTGATGACCTACAGCGGAGACACACCGGAGTGCCGCACCCATGGCGTGATCACGGGCCGTGACCTTCGGGACTTCTATGAGGCCTACCATGTTGGGCCCTTGACTGGGGTGAAGATGAAGGGAGCGGTGACGGTGACATCGAGCAAACGTGTCAACGCCACCTTCTATTGGGGCGAGACGGGCGCACTGGAACTCAGTCACAATGCGAAGTACGTTTTGGCTCAGCGCAAGCGCGGAGAGGGCTGGGATACTGTGGGGTCGGCCGAGGCATTCAAGAAAAATGGCGAACCACGAGAGATGATTAGTATCATCCACTGCGATGGAATTGCGAGTCAGTATCGGTTGGTCGGCGCCTCGGCATTTCGTATGGGGCTGAAGAGGTTCGTAGACCAAGACTCGCTGGCGGCTCCGTTGGCCACGCTGGTCGAAGATCCACCATCAAGTTGCGGTACCAGCTTGGAGTCGGATGAGTCCAGTACCGGAGCGCAGGTGGCGATCGGTGACGCTTCCTTTGTCGTTGGCGTTGCTGCCTGGAACGGGAAGGATGACGGTGATGATTGGTGTACAGGCAAAGATAACTGCCCACTGGTGTTGAGCGCCAGCGTGACACGATCCTACTGCTACACAGGTGCGGTCAGGCCAAAGATCATTTTCACGCCGTCCGGTGGGGAGAGCGACAGCGACCCGTATATTGCGATTACCGGCGGGCATGTGCCTCCTCCGACCCTGAAGGCTCCTCCTCCAGTACCGCAGTGCCATCTCACGGAGGGCACTGCGAGTTTCACAGTGACCGCTCGCTGGGGGCTCAAAGCGGACGATCCTTCACGTTCGATTGTCCTACCGGTGCGAGTGATTGCAAGACCTAAGCCTATAGGGGCGATCAACGAGAGTGGCGGAATCGGCGTTTCCGTATTGACAGTGCCTGCGCACGAGTCGCCGAGCGGTGAGGACGTACTGCTGAGGACGACTTACTGCCTAGCAGGTGAGGAGGTCAGAATCGTCAATAGCGAACACGCTATGTCGCTGTGGCTCGACGGTGATTTGCAAACGGGGACCTCCGTTGTCACTCAGTGCCCTGTCCAGGATGCGAGTCTGGACATTCTGTCGCTGAGACGCGATGGAGGCGGACGAGAGGTTCAAGTACCGAGCTTGGAACAGCTAGGTGCTCCCTTCCTCAATTCGTCAGTGACCTGCATGGCCGGCGGGATGACCACTGCGGTGTTCACCATCTCTGGGGGACAACCTCCCTATGGTGTAACACTTAGGGGCGGGCTGGCTGAAGTCGTTCGCTCCACCCAGAGAGATGGTCTCACTACTGTGCCAATCGAATGTCCACGACGCTCAGTGAGTGGCCAATCGCTATCCGTTCATGTAGTCGACAACGGCAGCCGATCGGCAAGGGCTGATACTCAGCTGAGGGTGAGTTGCCCTGGAACGATTGGTATGCCCTCAACGCCTTCCGTGGAACCTGGGACGATAAAGTCCAGCAGTGTAGCTCTCTCTTGGACGGAGGTGCTGTGTGCTGAAGAGTACGAGGTGAGCTACGAGAAGGTCGGTGGAGACGGCCAGCTGATGACGAAAAGGACAGCGCACTTGTCTGTCCCAGTGGACGGCTTGCTGGCGAACACGGCGTATCGGTTTGTTGTGCGAGCTCGCGTTGGCTCCAGTTGGAGCGCACCAAGTGCTGGCGTGAGCGTCCAGACGGCCCCTGCTGCGCCCAGCTTGAAAGTTGATTTTCGGAGCTGGGCGGGGGATGAAGGCGGCAGTTATAGGGTCGATGTGTCCTGGCCGCAGGTACCGGGAGCGACTTCGTACTCGGACGTGTCCGATGTGAGTCCCGGCGAGGTGAGTCCTGCACGCATCGGGGCATCGCAGGGGCCAAACTGCCGCAAAGGAGCGTCTGACGTCGAGTGGATATGCGAGAATCTCGCGCCGGACCAGATGTATGAGATTGCGGCGCGGGCGGTCAACAGCAATGGCGATGCGTCGGACCCGGGCACGGTGGCATTCTGTCTCGGCCCGTGCGAAGTGCGGGTGAGCGAGATCTCGGCGAGCGGCGTTCGGGTGGATTGGGAAGGGCTGTTCGACCCGGCGTACTTCCAAGAGGTGCGGATTTTGGAGAACGGCGGCGCGGTCGCCAACCACGGGGGGCGGAGCATCGGGATCACGATTCCGAGTTCGAAGATCGATAAGGGCAAGGGGCTCAAGGCGGAGACCACGTACCGGGCCGAGGTGCGCACCTGGTACACGCCCAAATCGGGCTGGGGGGCGTGGGCGGGCGTCGAGTTCACGACCCCGGCGGCGCCTCCGCCGGAGCCGCTCATGTTGAGCGTCACTCCGAGCGCGACGACCTGCCTGACGGGCGGATCGGTCACAGTGGATTGGAGCGTGACGGGCGGCTCCGGCAAGTACGAGGTCAGCGTCGACGGCGATCAGCAGTCGGGCGCCTCGGCGGAGGTGACGTGTCAGGCGACGGCGGGCGAGCAATCAGTCACGGTGGTAGCCAAGGACAAGGAGCACGCGACGCTGACCGATACGCAAACGATCACGCTGACCGTGACTCAGCCCACGGTGGAAGCGCCGACGATGCTCAGGTTCGTCGCGGAAGCGACCAAGTTGACGCTGACATGGGAGGGTCCGGACGATGCGACCGGCTACGGCGTGCGGATCGACGGCGGCGCAGAGATGAAGGTTTCGGCGAAGACCAAGAGCCATCCGTTCCGAGATCTGACGCCGAGCACGAAGTACCAGCTGGAGGTGCGCGCCTACATCGACGCCGACTATTCGGTCTGGTCGAGCATCGAAGAAACGACGCTGGCGCCGCCGCCGCTGGTCTTGACCGCTAAAGTCAAGCCGACCAGTTGCGAGACCGGAGGCGAGGTCACGGTGAGCTGGACGGTGACGGGCGGCTCGGACTCGTACACGGTGAGCGTCGACGGCAAGAAGAAGTCGGGCGCCTCAGCGAAGGTGACGTGTCAGGCGACGGCCGGGACGCAGAGCGTCAAGGTGAAGGCGACCGACGCGACCTATCTGCAGCTGACGGCGACCCGGACGCTCAGTCTGACGGTGACGAAGCCGGCCCCGCCGACCACGGCGACGGCGCAGATTCAGGCGCGTCGGCTGACCGATCACCGGGTCGAATTCCGCCTGCGCCTCGCGGACGGCACGGAGGAGACAACGGCCAAGCGGTACCTCAAGCTGCCTGAGATTACAGCGGGACGTTGGTACTTGAGCAGCGCCTTCACCACGTCGATTGAAGGGGTCGAGTACGCGCTCGGCGTGGTCTCAGCGAGGCTGGACAACACGGTCTGTCCGGCGTTCGTTGCAGTGACATTCATCCCCACGGGCGGCGAGCGGATCACGCCGACGCAGTACAAGCTGCCGGTCAATCGCGCGGCGGACCTGTGGGGGAAGACATCGGAGTTCGCCGTGCCGCTGAAGCCCGCCTCGGCAGCGCTCCAACTCGCTCAGTCGGACGCGGGTTACCGGATGGTTGCAGCGCCCGAGGAAGCCAAAGACGGTCCCGGCCGCGAGGGCGGACTGATGCTGGGCGACGCGCCCGATGCGCTCACCGCCGCTCAAGGCGACAAGGCCGAGACCATCTGTACCGCTCAGCCGACGGGTCTACAGATCGGCGCCCTGACCAGCAGCAGTGTGCGGCTGAGCTGGCAAGCGGTCAGCGGCGCGAGTGAGTATGACGTTGCAGTCGATCAGGAAACGTCACAGATGGTGGCATCGACTCAGCGATATCACGACTTCACAGGACTGGCCGCCGATACGGATCACATGCTGCGGGTGCGCGCTCGCAGTTGGCGGGGTTCCTCGGAGTGGAGCAGCAAGGCCATCCGCACAACAGTGTCGAGTGTTCCGGTGGTCACGATCACGAGTGGCGCATCGCCGATCGATGAAGGCGACAACGCGAGCTTCACGGTCGCGACTGACCGAGCGGCAACGACGGCGTTGACGGTCAAGCTGTCAGTCACCGAGAGCGGGGCGATGATCAGCGGCGCGCCGCCAGCGGAGGCGACGATTGCATCTGGTGCGCGCACCGCGAGCGTAACGGTTGCGACTGAGGACGATGAACGAGACGAGTCCGACAGCGTCGTCACCGCGAAGCTGGTCGCGGGAAGCGGCTACCGTCCGGGTTCGCCCAGTAGCGCTGCGGTGACGGTGAGCGACGACGATGGCCAGGTGTCCGCGCTCACGCTGACCATTTCCGCGTCGCCAACTGGTTGCGAGACCGGCGGTGAGGTGACGGTCAGTTGGGCCGTGACCGGCGGCTCCGGCTCGCACGTGGTCACGGTCGACGGCGATGCGCAAACCGGCTCGTCAACCAAGGTGACTTGTCAGGCGACGGCGGGCACGCAGACGGTCACCGTACAGGCGACCGATCAGACTCACACCGATTTGACTACGACCGAAACGCTCACGTTGACGGTAACGGACCCGCTCACGCTGACTGCTACGGCGTCGCCGACCAGTTGCGAGACGGGCGGCGAGGTGACGGTCAGTTGGACCGTGAGCGGCGGCTCCGGCTCGCACGCGGTGACGGTCGACGGCGATGCGCAAACCGGCTCGTTAACCAAGGTGACGTGTCAGGCGACGGCGGGCACGCAGACGGTCACCGTACAGGCGACCGATCAGACTCACACGGATTTGACTACGACCGAAACGCTTACCTTGACAGTGGCGGACCCGGTCACGCTGACCGCTTCGGCGTCGCCGACCAGTTGCGAGACCGGCGGTGAGGTGACGGTCAGTTGGACCGTGAGCGGCGGTTCGGGCTCGCACACCGTGACCGTTGATGGTACGGCGCGGAGTGGTTCTTCAACCAAGCTGACCTGTCAAGCGACGGCGGGCACGCAGACGATCACGGTGAAGGCAACCGATCAGACTCACACCAATCGATCCGCCACGAAGACGCTCAACTTGACCGTGACGAAGCCAGCGCCGCCCAGCACGGTCGAGGCCAAGCTGTGGGCGCGGCGGCTGTCGGACAATCGGATCGAGCTAGATCTGCGCGTTGCGCGCGGCGCCCTAAGCGCTCTGAGCAAGCGTTTCGCCCAGCCTCCCAAGATGACCGATCTCAGGTGGAAGCAGGGCGAGACGCTGAGCGTCACGATCGACGACCGCGAATATACGCTCGGCCGAATCTCAGCGCGGCTGCAGAATGACCGCTGCCCGTCCCGGGTGGAGGTTGGATTCTTGCCGACCAGCGGCGCGCGGCTGCTGCCGGGCATGCGATTCATCGAGACCAACTCGACCGTGAACGCATGGCGGTCCAGCGCCGCGTTCGAGATCACGCTGGCGGCTCCAGCGTCGGACTCGTTGGTCGACGCCGCCGATGATCAGGGGCGTGCCGGCGACTGGCTCGACGACACGCCCGATGCGACGAATGCGGGACCGGGCACGGACGGCGGACTGATGAGCGGCGAGGCGCGGAGCGATGAACAGGTCGAGCGCGCGAGGAGCGAGGCGCAGGCGAACGGGACGCCGGTCTGTCCGTCGGCGCCGGCCGGGCTGAGCGCGAGCGACGTGCAGACCGACCGGATCACGCTGAGTTGGACCGCCGTCTTAGGCGCGAGTCAGTACGACGTTCAGCGCGACGGCGTCGGCATCGGTTCGGCGACGACGAACTCCATTGAGTCCACCGGGTTGCGTCCCAACCGCAGCTATAGCTTCCGGGTGCGGACGCGGGACGCCTGGGGCGCGTCCAGCTGGAGCAGCTGGTCCGAGACGACGCTTCCGTTGGCTCCAGCAAAGCCGTCCGGCCTGCAGGCGACGGAGACGACCGACAGCATCACCCTGACGTGGAGCTCGGCTCTGCGCGCGACTGGCTACCAAGTACGACTTGAGTCGGGTAGCGCCAAGTCGCCCAGCGATCCTCCCCGCCGTCACACGTTTGGCGGACTGAATCCCGACAAACAGTACAGACTGTACGTTCGGGCCACGAATCGCGGCGGCGAGTCGGGCTGGGTTCCGATAGTAGGAACGACCAAACCGACCCCGGTATCACTCTCCGCTTCGGTCAGTCCGACCGGTTGCGAGTCTGGCGAGTCGGTCACAGTGCAGTGGAGCGTCTCCGGCGGTTCGGGCTCATACCGGGTGACGGTCGGCGGGGTCGCGAAGACGGGTGGTTCGGCCAAGGTGATCTGTCGGCAGACGGCGGGGACGCAGACGATCGCCGTCGTGGCGACCGATACCAAGCACACGACCCTGAGCGACTCCGAGAGCTTGTCCGTCACAGTTAAGTCTCCGCCGACGGTGACCGGGCAGGTCGCAGCGAGGTTGCTGAGCTCGGGAAGAGTCGAATTGGCCTTCAGACCGACGGGCGGCAGCCGGATCTTACCGACGTTACGGTTCTACACGCCCGACACGACGAAGCTGACCAAGTGGACGTCGTCCAGCGACGTCAATGGCCCGGCGGGGACAGAAAAGAACCGGCTGCTGGGCCAGATCACGGTCAAGCACATTAAGACGACGAGCAGCTACTACGTGGATGTCTGCTTCCGGCCGGCCGGTTCCAGTCAGCGCATCTGTCCGTCCAAGAACAACTTCTACTACAAGACGGCAACCGTAGATCGTTGGTTGTACACGGGCACGGTCACATTCAAGCCGCTGCGAGTGTCCGCCATCAGCGTGGAGAGCGTCCAAGACGGCGCGGCGGACGCGCAAATGCAACCAATTGCCGACGGCGAAGCCGACAGCGTAGGCGCAGAAGGCGGCTTGATGTCCGACGAAGAGTGAGCAACCGACTTTTCGCATCGTCCGCAGGCACGAAAAAAGACGGTCACATATGGACCGGGGGAGGCCGCCGCGCATCGGTTGATGCGCGACGACCTCCCCCCCGATCAAGACGGGGGCAGCCTTCCCTCCCAGCTACCCGCCCGCAGCGGCGAGGCCGGCCTGCTGCTCGCGTTCGAGCGCCCACTCGAAGAGTGAGGTCGAGGGTTGGGCCTGCTTGCGCGCGCGACGCCTGGTCGGCTGGGGCTTGTCGGCGAGGAACTCGGCCCAAGAGAATAAGTCCTGCTGCTGCGGTCCGTTGCCTGTGTGATGCTCGCATGGGATGACCGCGACGCTGGACTCTGCGTCGACCGTTGCGCCGACCGGCGGCGCGAGCGGTTCCGGCGTTGGTTCGACCGGTCGCCAGGAATCGTCGACCAGCAGCGCATCAGCGTCCGCCGCGACCTGCTGCGTTTGAGCGAAGATCGACTCGACCGATTCCGAGTCGTCCTCTTCCCCCGAGACCAGCTTGCGGGCCAGGGCCATCATCAGGTCGTCGCCGGTGTCGCCGTAGGCGGCCAGCCCGTCCTCGGGCAGCTCGCCCTCGACCGCGAGCGAGGATTGCAGCTTCTGCGCCACGAGCTTGAGCGCGTCGGCCTGCAGCGTGTTGCGGTAAGCCATGAACACGACCTTGACCGGTCGCGTCTGGCCGATGCGCCAGCTGCGGCGCGAGGCCTGGCGCATGGTGTAGACCGAGTAATCGGTTTCGTACCAACAGATGGTCGGAAACGCGATCAGGTCGAGCCCGGTCTGAACCAGCCTGGGGTGGCAGATGAGGACATCGACGCCTTCGGCGACCCGCTTGGCGACCCAGGCCTCGCGTTGCTTCGGCTCAACCCGGTCGGCCTTCATCACCGCCGTCTTGAAGCCGTGCCGGGTGAGCAGCGTCTCCAGCCGTCCGCTGATGTCGCGTGTCCCGGTGTGGGTGGCGTAGACGAGCACACGTCGCCCGGCCAGACGCTCCTGGGCGACCAGATCAATCAGCTGCTGCTCCTTGGGATAGACGCGCTCGGCGTCGAGCGGCGGCAGTTGCACGATCAGGTCGCCCGTGTCGGGGTCGAACACCGACTCGCCCCTGGCGCAGCCCTCGGGATAGGCGAGCAGCGCCTGCAAGTAGGTCGAGAGCAGCCGCGCCGAGCCGCGCTCGATCGCCTGCAGCAACGCCCGCTTGAGGTCCGTGGCGAGGAGCCGGTAGGCCGAAGCCTGTGAGAGGCCGTGGACGCCTGCCTCGGTGTCCATGCTCGCGACCTGGATCTGCTCCTCGTAGGCGGGCAGCGCATCGGCGACGTCGGCCAGCCTGAGGAAGAGCGAGTGGCCGATGATGTGGAACAGCGCCGCCGGCGCCATCCCCGGCCGCTCCTTGACCTGCTTGCGGTAGTTGCGCCGCCGCGAGACGGAGCCGTCTTCGGTCGGGTCGTCGTCGCGGTCGTGGCGCACGCGCTGCTCGAGGAAGCCGTATCGCTCGACCCACTTGCGCTCCTCTGAGTGTCCGAACTCCGAGCGGATCTCGGGCGAGAACCGATAGAGCAGGTGGAAGAGGGTGGAGGCGTAGCCGCCCATCAGGGTGCCCGACAGGGCCAGCGACTTGCCGCAGGCGTCGGCCAGGATGCCGGCCGAGACGCCCTGGGCCGAACCGCGACCCTTGTGTTCGTGCACCTCGTCCACGATCAAGAGGTCGAAGTAACCGCGCATGCGCTGCTTGACGTAGTCGGCCAGCGGGTACTTGCGCGGACCCTGGCCGGGTGTTCGGCGGGCGATCAGACCGGCGTTGTCGTCGGTCGTCACGGTCTGCGCCGGCCGCGCCTCCGCCGTCCACAGGGGCGTCCCACAGTTAGGACAGGTGTGACGCTTCTTGTCCAACTGCTTGTGCGGGACGGGGACGCCTTCGGCGTCCACGATCTGCTGGGTGCAGTCGGGGCAGGCCGGAGTCATGATGAACTCCCCGGTCTCCTCGTCGTGGACGAGGTTGCCGTCTTCATCCTTGAGCCGGCGCATCCAATAGGCGGGACGGAAGCGGTGCCCGAGCTTGGCCCGCGAGTGCGACATGACCACATACTGAGGGCCGGAGCCCTCTTGGCGCTGCAGCTGCTCCAAATCGGTGATCGAGTCGGCAATGCCGGTGCGGACCAACGGGATGGTCTCTTCGATCTCGCGCTGCCACTTGCCGACCAAGTGCGGCGGGCAGAGCACGAGCACACGCCGGAAGCCGGCCAGCTGGGCGGCGGCGATGGCGATGAACGTCTTGCCCACGCCCATCTCGCCGACCACGGTGGTGCCGCGCTGCTCGGTCAGGCTCAGCGCGGCGCCGCGGATCGCGGTCTCCTGGGCGCCCATCGGCCGGCGCTTGAGTTGGGGCATCGGGCGGTCGTCGGCCGCCGGGCGGTACTTGGGTGGGTAGCTGTGGACGATCCGCTTCGTGATCGCCTCGCGGTAAGTGTCGATGAACTCTGAGAGGTTCACGGTCGGTTACTCCTCGATGTGGGCCCGCGCGCCTCTGACGCAGTCGGGCAGGCTCTCGTAGTCGTCTTGGCTGCGGTTGCAGGCGCACCACCAGGAGAAGGCGCCCCTGCCGGTCTCGTTGCCGTGCTCGTCGATGGGCACGGTCTTGTCGAAGTAGATGTGGCAACCTTCGTCGTTCAGCCAGGGGTTCATGGTTGTGGTTCCGTTCTAGCCCGACCCGCGCGGAGGCGGATCGGGCGGGTTGTGATGGTCTAGGCCGTGAGCGCCAGCGTCAGCTGCCGCTCGGGGGCGACGGCATCGAGGCGTTGGGCCAGGAGCTGGGCGTCCTTGCGATCGGCCAGGTCGTCAGGATCGATCCACTCGAGTGCGAGCAGTTCGGTGATGACCTGGCCGATCGTGACGTAGGCGTTGAGGTCCGGTAGCGACGGCGTGCGCTCAGGCATCGGCGGCCAGCCAGACCAGGTCGCTGGGCTGCCAGTCGACCAGTTCGACGCGGTCGTCGGGCCGCCAGTCGAACATTGGGCGCTCGCGCTCGCGGCCGCCGCGGGCCTCCTGCCGCGCGCAGGTCGCGCACTGGTCGAGGGGCAGGGCATCAGCGTCCGGCGTGTACGTCTGGTCGCCGACCTCGTAGGTCTCGCGGCAGAAGCCGCACTGGGTAGTCTGGGTCATGTCAGGTCTCCAAATCTGACTAGAGCGGGCGAGGGGTCACATCCCTCGCCCGCTCGCTTGGTTCAGTGGTTGCAATCGCAGGGGTCGGGCGACGCCAGCGACTGTTCGATCCGGCCGCAGTCCGAACACTCCCAGCGGGTGAATCCGTGCTGGTAGAACTGCCGCCAGGACTGGCGCTTCGGTTCGTCGTCCGTGATCCGGTCGACACTGCTAGGCGTGTGCTGCGTCATGTAGCCGCAACCGCCGCAGGGCGCTCGGACGACCTCGGTCTCGTGATAGCGGTAGTCGAAGTACTCGGCGGACGACTGGCGCCCGCAGCGGTCGCAGGCGTAGTGAACTCTGAGTCGGGGCATGGTCGGTCTCCATTCAGGTGTGGGCGGTGTGGGCGGCTACGTGCGTCCGCCCGGCCGCGCTGAGGTCGTGAGCTTGGGTTCGTTCGGTCCCGCTACGCCTCGATCCGTTCGATCCGGCCCGAGTCGAGGTCGAGCGTGACCACGCTGGTCTGCAGCTGCTCGCGGTAGACGTCGTGCGTTTCTCCCTCCTCGACCAGGACCATTTCTTTGGTCGTGCGTCCCTTGACCAGGACGCGGGACTCCGGCGTCTCCAGTTCGAGGTTGTCGAGGAAGCCGGCCGCGACCAGCATCGCCAGGTGACCCTTACGCAAGGGCATCAAGGGGCGCGTCGAGCGGTCCGTGGGCGGCCAGAAGGCCTCGGTGATCTCGTCCTGGGTCCAGAGCCCGCGCTTGCGAGCCTCGGCGACCGCCTTCGAGAAGTCGATCACCCGGGTCGTGAACATCACCGGACCCGGCGCCGACATACCGATGTCGTACTCAGGCCGTAGGTCGTGGCGCAGCGGTTCCAGCTCCTGGATGCTGGCCAGCAGATCGTTCATCGCCCGTGCGTCGGGCCGCGGTTGCGGCTTGCGCACACCGAGCACGACGACCTGGTCGAACTGGTCGCGCTCGGGCTCGGGGAAGGCCCAGGCCCGGACGCGCCGGTAGTTGGTCGTCAGGAAGCGCGCCGAGGTCGCGATCTGCGCGCGCGGGATGATGTAGACCAGCACCCCGTCCGGCTCCAGGTAGCGGGAGCAGTGGGTCAGGAACGCGTGCTCGACCCGCTTGTCCTCGCGGTCGTGGTCGTACGGGGGATTGAGCCAGAGCAGGTTGAACGCGCGGTTGGCGATCGAGCAGCGGAACAGGTCGCTCGACAGCGCGTGGTCGAGCCGCTCGGCGGCCTCCTGCGCGCGCTCGGTGTGCAGCTCCACCCCGTAGGTCTCGACCGTGACGTGGCGGTTCATCGAGCCCGCCAACTGCGACAGGGCGTCGCCCGGGCCGCAGCAGGGGTCGAGCAAGCGGGAGATGTCGTCCCGGTTTCGGCCGTAGCGGATCGGCGCCATCAGCAGCGAGCGGATGTAGGCGACCACGCGCGGCGGGGTCGGGTAGTAGCCGCCCTTCAGTTGTCCGGCGAGTCTCATTCGTCGTCTTCCTTTCGTTGGTTGTCGGCCTCGAGGAGGCCGATCAGGTGGTCTTCGAGGTCTGCGGCGATCTGGACGATCCGCCAGACGGACTCCTCGGGTTGGAGCCGCCGGCGGGCCGTCTCGTCCGGACCGCGGCGGACGCTGACGATGATCTGGTCGTCCGAGGGCTCCGTCATGGGTGCTCCTCTCGGTACTGCTCAAGCAGATTGAGCAGGTGGTCGTGGATGTCTTCGTGAACGCCCGCTTCGATCTGCGAGCCGTCTTCTTGGAGGTCAAAGTTGTAGATCGCGGTAATCTCTTCTCCGGCGATGTCGTCCTCGCCCCCCGCATCAAGTGCGGGGCAGGCGGCTCGGGTCTCGACCGTGACGGTCGCGTAGCGGTCGGTCATGCCGATCCTCCGTTCAGTTCGCGCGGCAGTTTGAGCGCGCCGTACTTGACGGCCGCCGAGAGTTCGGTCTCGAGTAGCTGCGGGTCGTGGTAGCAGGACCAGGCGTTGAGGCCGACCGACTTGAGCGGCCGAATCGCCTCGTTCTGGAGCCCTTGCCGCCAGAGCCAGTCGGCCCAGCTGTGGTGCAGCGGCAGCTCAGTGCGCTGGTTGAGGAAGCGCAGGTGCAGGGCCGGCGCAGCGGCAGTGTCCGGGGTCAGCAGCAAGAAGGCGTCGCGCTCGAACGAGAGCTCGGCCATCTGCGTGTAGACCATGGCGTGATGAGCGCCTGATTGCGGCAGCTTGGCGATCCTGGTCCTCCAGGCGCCGATGCTCTGCTCGGGAATCTGGCAGCGCTCGTAGCCGCCCTCGTGCAGGTCGTCCACGGCGCCTTTGATCAGGAAGGCCGGGCTAGGCGGCGAGTTGAGCAGCGCCGCCCAGATCGCCTTGAGCGAGGTCTGGGCGCCGACCATCGAGACGAACCAGAGCTGGTTCTGCTCCGGGTCGGCGGCGAAGGCGTCGCAGGTGGCGGAGAAACCGCCCGCCGTGATCGTGTAGAGCTGGGTTGCCCGCCCCGCACTTGGTGTGGGAGCCTGCCCCGCACTTGATGCGGGGTCGTCTCCCGGAGGAGGCGTGGATGGGGTGTCGAGCATGGTGCTCGTCCTTTCCGGTGAATCAGAGGTGGTTGGAGTTGCGAACGGAGTCAGTCCAGGAAGCCTCCGTTCTTGATCGAAGCGAAGGTCCCGTCGCCGATCACGATGTGGTCCAGCAACTCGACGCCGAGCAGCTTGCCGACCTCGACCAAATCCTTGGTCAGGCTGATGTCGGCCTGGCTCGGCGTGGCGTCGCCCGACGGGTGGTTGTGCGCGATGATGATGCTGGGCGCCGACTCGACGATGGCCGGCTTGAAGACCTCGGCAGCCCGCACCAAGGCCGAATAGGCGTTGCCCTGATAGATCGTGCGTTGACCGACGATCCGCAGCTGGCGGTCGAGGAGCAGGACGCGCACCTGTTCTTGCGCCAGCGGCGTCATCTCCGCGCGGAGCAAGTCGAAGACCTGCTTTGACGTCGAGATCTGCTCTGCTTCGGGCGAGCGCTCGGGCCGAGTCTCGACCTCGTAGCGAATCGCGAGCTCGTTGAGCAGCGAGACGTTCTGGCGCAACGCAGTGAGCAGCTCCTGCCGCTCGCTGTCGACCAGCCGCTGCAGGTCGGAGTCGTCGTTCGCGAGAGCGAACAGTTCGGGTTGGATGGTGGTCATCTGAGAGTTCCTTTCAGGTTTGGGAACGGAAAGAGGCCGCGTCCCGGAGTGGGAACGCGGCCTCGTGGATGCCCGTGCGAGACGGGCAGAACTGGGAACGGAAGTCCGTTAGAAGGGAGCGTCGCCTCCGTTCTCGTTGTCACGGCGGTCGCTACGCGAGTCGAGGAAGATCACCTCGTCGGCGTGGACTTCGACCTTGCTGCGCCGCTCGCCCGACTCCGTCTGCCAGCTGTGCTGCTGCAGCCGACCGCTGACGTGGACGCGGTCGCCCTTCGCGACGTGGCGATCCACCGCCTCGGCGGTCTTGCCCCAGCAGACGACCGTGTACCAGTCGGTCTCGGGCTGTCCGCCGTTCTTGCTGTACCGGTCGGTGGCCAGCCTGAGCTGGACGACCGCCGTGCCGTTCTTGGTGCTGCGCAGTTCGGGGGCGGCCCCGACTCGGCCCAGCAGCGTGACCTGGTTGATGGTGCGTGCCATCGGTAGAGCTCCTTTCCAAGAGCGTGTTGCGACGCGAAACGCTCGCGCCTGTTTAGGTACGGAAAGAGGCCGCGTTCCGAATTGGGAACGCGGCCTCGCGGATGCCTGTGCGTGACGGGCAGAACTGGGGACGAAAGTCCGTTAGAAGGGAGCGTCGCCTCCCTTCTCGTGCATCGAGCGGTCGTTGCGCGAGTCGAGGAAGATGACCTCGCTGGCGTGGACCTCGACCTTGCTGCGCCGCTCGCCGGAATCGGTCTGCCAGCTGTGCTGCTGCAGCCGACCACTGACGTGGACGCGGTCGCCCGTGTGGACGTATCGCGCCACCGCCTCGGCGGTCTTGCCCCAGCAGACGACCGTGTGCCAGTCGGTCTCCGACTGACCGCCGTTCGACTTGCTGTAGCGGTCCGTGGCCAGCCTGAGCTGGACGACCGCCGTGCCGTTCTTGGTGCTGCGCAGCTCGGGATCAGCCCCGACTCGGCCCAGCAGGTTGACTTGGTTGATGGTGCGTGCCATCGGTGGTGCTCCTTTCAGAGAGCGTGTTGCGACGAGGGAACGTCCCTCGTCTGTTTGGACATGGGAAAGTGAAGAGTCCGCGTCCCGGAGTTGGAGCGCGGCCTCAATTGCATCCCGCGGGGGACGCGGCTAGCTCACCCGGAGGTATTCCGAGTGGGTTTCGGTGACGATTTCTGCCCGCTGCTCAGGGTCGAGCAGCGAGTTGAGACGTTTGTGGTCGACCTTGTAGCGCTTGCTGGCGACCATCCCGACCGTGCGGCGCCTGTCCCGACCGTCGAGTTGGGATCTACGAACGCCCTGCGTTTGGAGCCAGCGTTCGAGGGCGTCGAGCGACTCACGCTTGGCGGCGTTGAGCGACTTGATCAGCTCCGACAGCTCCTCGTATCGCCAGAGCTCCGTCTGCGCGTCCTCATCGGAGACCGGCTCCTCGCTGAGCTCGTCGCAGGCGTCAGCGGCCGCGACCCTCGCTTCGCCGAGGAGGCAGGAGTTGAGGTAGGGACAGCTTCCGCACTGCCAATCAGCTGCGCTGAAGTCGCGTTCGGGCAGGACCTCAGGATCGGGTCCGTTGGCCTGGAGATGATCCGCCAGGACGTCGAGCCAATCGCCGGCGCGCCGCCAGGCGCGTTCGGCGCGCTCGCCGGGGATGACCTCGGAGTCCCAGCGACGCGAGCCGGTGTCGAGCGTGGCGATGACCACGTCGCGGACTTCGCCGAAGAGTCCCAGCGAATAGCAGGCGGCTTGCGCCACGGAGTCCGGGTGACTGCGTTCGGCGCCGAGCGTCCGCCAGCGCTTGAATGCCTCCGGACCGCGCGTCTTGACTTCGACGACAAGTTCGTCGCCGTGCGTTGGCGGCGAATCATCGAAGAGGAAGCTGTCGATTGCTGACACGTTGGTGGCAGGCAGAAATCCCGTCGCGTCAGGATGACCGCTGACAACCAGGTGGTTACCCAGCTCGACTGAGACCGACTGAGGCTCATCCCTGTCGATGGAATGAATCGTCCAGCCGGCTCGCTGCATCGCTCGGATGACGACGGGCTCCAGCGCGTTGCCAGACTCCATGATCGTCAGCGACTCAAGCGATGTGGGGTTCGTGATCGGCTGTTCGATGGCTGAGTACCAGAGCGCTCGGCGGCAGCGTCCCAGCGCCGATGCGCGGACTTCGAGCCGGCCGTCGTCGGTGAACCGCGCCATCGGCCGGTTGTAGGGATTCGGGTTGGTGTGGTCGGACATGTCGATTCCTTTCTGTCCGATAGAAGAAAGCGGGGCTGCGTTCGCTTGGAAGGCAGCCCCGCTCAAGTGGGTGTTTCGCAGCAGGAACGACGCGCGTTAGCCCTGGCGCTGCTGCAGCTTGTTGGCTGCGGAGGCGAGCAGCGGCGTCAGGTCGTCGACGCCAACCTCGTCCAGGTCGCGACCGGTCTTGCGCAAGACCGCAGCTCGCACCTGCTCCTCGGTGAAGCCTTGTTGGGCGCTGAGGTCGATCAGCTGCGTGCGCAGGTTGCGAGCGTCCGAGTCGTCGGATTGCGGTCGCGTTCCGTTCGACTTCGCCTCTCGGCGAGTAGGCGTTGGATCAGGACGTTGTTGTCGAGGCTGTGGTCGCGTTCGACTCTGGCCGGCTGCGGTCGGCGGGTCGCCGTAGAGGCCGTTGCCGAAGCGGTCGCCGAAGCTGCGCAGGGCTCGCTTGAGCGCGTCGGTGACGGCGCCTTTGTATGCCGTTTCGTGACCCTCGGCTGACTCATCCGAGACCGGCTGGAAGCCGACGTCGGTACGAGAGGGGGCGCCCAGCACGGTCACGCGGACCGTGGCCGAGTAGGCCGCGCCCGACTTGAGCTCGCGCAGCTTGACGTCGCCGACGAGGTCGTAGCCCCAACCGCCGTAGCCGAAGACCTGGTTGGCCTGGTCGATGGCCGTGTGACCCTCGATGTACGAGAACCGGCGACCGCCGCGGCCCTTGCGCTCGGAGACCAAGGCGGGGTCGAGCGGCTGCCGCAGGGCGTCGTTGACCGCCGGGGACAGGGCGTCCCAATGCAGGTCGGTGGAGTTGATGCTGGTGGGCGCCGCGCCGTTCGTCGGGCGTGTCCCGTTGCCGTTGGTGTGGATGGAAGTGCCATTCTTCATGGCGGTGTTGCTCCTTCGTTGAGCGATGAGATGGGGTGGGTGGATGTCGTGCCAGAGGCACGATCAGGCTTGGGTCCAATGACCCTCCATTCGTGAATTGGGGCTGGGTGGATGCGTCAGTGAACGGTGACGGTTCGCTTCAGCAAATCGAGTAAGAGGGCGCGGCCATCTGGGTGAGTCGCCAAGTCGGCGACGTCCGAAACGCCCTGAGGCAGTTGGACGATCCGCGAGCGATGCTCACCGAGCGACTCGCGAAGCCGTCCCGAGGCATCGCGACCCGCATCATCGGAGTCGAAGGCGAGGAAGATGCGCGGCTGTCCTCGAAGCGCAACCGCGACCCTGTCCAAGCTCTGAGTGCCCAGCGCCGCCACCGCGGGGATGCCCCAACTGGCCAACGTGAGCCAATCGAAGAGTCCCTCAGTGACGACGAGCCACGGAGTCGGTCGAAGCAGACTGCCCAGTCCGAGCACCGGCTTCGGACCGGGCAGCGCCTGGAACCTGAGCTTGGCGTCCGGCGCGATGGCACGACCTGCGAGCCAGTGAGCGCGCCTCCCGTGTCGGGGCACGGGGCAGGCAACCTGCTCAGGGACGACGATCATCCCGTCAAATCGTTCGCCGCGCTCGGTGAAACAGGCCGCTCGATTGCAGCCGAGCGTCGTCGAAGCCGAGCGAACGCAAATGCTCACGCAGCCCGTTTCCGCTGGCAAATCCCAGACCAAGCCGCTGAGCCGCGTCGAGGTCGATGCCGCGTGAGGTCAGGTAGTCCAACGCCTCAGGCGACCGGCGCAGTTGCGTCGCGTAGAAGCACATCGCCGCCGTCAGTAGCTGCGGATCACGGGCAAACGGTGGCTCGGTCGACCGGTGGTCGACTTGAGCGTGTGGCCGTTCGACCGGCTCCCAGGAGCCTCCTTGCAGTCGTCGGATCGCCATAGGTAGGTCGACGCCGTCCAATCTTTGGACGAAATCCAGCACGTCGCCGCCGAGGCCACAGCCGAAGCAGTACCAGCGCTGCGAGTCGGCGTAGACCGTGAAACTGCCTGCGTTCTCCTCGTGAAACGGACAGACGCCCTGTCGCACGCGGCCTCGACCGCGCAGCGCGACTCCGCTCGACTCGACGACATCGCCGAGCGGGTAGCGTCGCTTCAGCGCCGGGATATCGACAGTCGCGATCACGAGGCACTGCCTCTGGCACGGTGCCGTCCATGTTGTCGACGTTGGCGAGCCTGTCGAAACCGCCAGAGCAGCATCGCCGCCCAGCCGAGTCCGAACGCGTTGAGCGCAACGACCTCGACTCCGTAGCCGAACGCCAGAGGCGCGATCAACATCGCGAAGACTGCCCCGACGACCAGCAAGCGGATGTCCCTCCAGCTGAGGCGGCGCTGACCCGTCGCGTGAGGCTCAGTCGCAGGTGCGGTCGTTTCAGCCTTCTGGTACGCCGACCAGATCGACTCGCCGGTCAGCTCTTCGAGTCGCTTGATGATCCGCTGCCGCGAGCAACCAGCCGTGTGGCAACGAACGTCGATTGCCCCGCCGTCGGGCCGCTGTCGAAACGACAGTCGGTCTTCCAGCGAGCCATGGCAGACCGCTGCGGTGTGGAACCAGCCGCGCTCGAATCTGACTCGATGGGGCAGCCGTCCGGCAATCTGCCAGGCGTCCGGCCCGACGTAGCGGCCTTGCGCAGCAGTTGCTGTGTGGAAATCTCTCATCGTGGAACTCCTTTCCAAGGTGTCGAGTGGTGACGAGAGTGCGTAAGTGAGTAGGTGGAATCTGAGTTGACAAGTGGAGACCAGCGTCGGCATCGAGACGCGCAGTCAGCGCAGTTGGTGAGTTGAAACGGGGTGGAACGAGACACGCTTTGCCCACGGTGGGATGCCGTCAACCATGGGAATCGAAGCGCGGAAAGAGGGAGGCGCGAGCTGAATCAGCAGTGATTGGCGAACTCGCGCGGACACGAAGCGGCCGAGCTGCCTATCCAAGGAGCTCGATCAGAGGCAAATCCGGCGATTGGTGGGCATATCGAGCTACTCAGCTCGTCAGCGCCAACCGCGATGCCTGTTCCTGCAATCTCAGATCGCGAATCAGGGGAGCAAGACTCAACCCGTCAACCGACCTCGCGCTGCAAGAGTGCGCGGTTGTCTCTCTGTCTGAACCAGCCGTCGGGATAGCAAAACTCAATCCGTCGGGTCAGGTTCGGGCCGGAGACGAAACCCACCAGTGTTCTGAGGAGGAACCGCTGGCTGAAACCGCAAACCAACGTCATTAGACACGGTTTGCCATCGCGTCACCATGTCGCCCGCGTCCGATTGCACGAAGTCGTGTGCACTTCGCAACAGCAACTATCCGCGCAGACCCAACGTCAGTACCCGCACGACGAAGCGACGAATCCGCTTGCGTCTGAGCTTGTGGCGGGCCTCTTCCAGCCTTGCGCGGCGTTGTCGCAGCTCACGCTTTCGCTGCCAGTCTTGCCAGGGGAGGTCGGCGGGCGGCATGGTCAGCTCGTGCTCGCTGATCAGCTCAATCTCCAGTTCGACCATTCGCACTTCTGCCGCGTAACCCTCGACGGACGGCCAGTGGGCCTTGAACTCGGCATGTTGCTGACGCCACTCGGTGATGAGGGCGAACGCCTCTGTGCCGTAGACCTGTTCGTCATCGGGTTGCGACTCCAGATCGACCAGCGTGGGGTAGATGCGATTGGCTGCGTAGGGCCGGCTCGATTCAGCGACGCCCAGGTGAGCAGCAGACCGTTGCGACTTCCGCAGTTCGGCAAGGGCGGCGACGACCTGAGCAAGTTGCCGCTCCACGTCCTGTAGGCGGCCCTGCAACCCCTCCACCTGTTGCTGCAGCTCCTCAGCGCCGTTGTCGCCAGCCTGTTCGCTGCTCGACTGTTCCAGTTCAGCCAGACGTGATTCGAACGCCTTCACCTGCCGCTTGAGTAGCTCAAGCTGCACTTCGGCGGAACCGCTCGACTCTCGTTCCAGCGCCTCGGTCAGACGCTTGCTGAGCTGACCGGTCGACAGCGCCCGCCTGAGCGTCCGTTCGCTGACGTCGAGTCGGCGCGCCACTTGCTCCCGACCATCACGGGCGACCAGGTCCTGTAGGAGGGCCACAAGCCGACCATCCTCCTCCGCACCGGGCTCCGCCGACACCACTTCAGGGGTCGCAACAGGGGTATCCACGGTCGTCTCCATGCCCTCAACCTACCCAGACGCCCGTCCGGTTGTGGACAAAACGGCCTGATTTGTCCAACTGGGCGTGGAACCAGCTATTCCACCCAGTCCGTCGCCGCCGAGCCACGTTTGTCCAGCGTGGGCCGCAGAAAACACTGGTCGTTCGGTCAGTTTGTCCAACGGTCCCACCGGTCAGATTCCTGTACACGCCCCACACCTCCATTCGGCCATCTGTAATGGCAGGCACTGACGCCCGGGACAGTGTCACGCGTGACATGGCGCGTGCGCCATTGTGCGCGGGGTTCGGCTTCGGACACACTTTGAGCCACCGATAAAGAACTTATGTTCTTAGAGAGGCTCAGACGTGACACCGACTTGGAAACGACGACTGAAGTTGGCGCTCGCCGGGCTGCTCGCGGCGACGGCTGTGACGATACCCGTCTTACAACCGGCCGAGGCACAGACGACCCCGGTGGTTGAGCTGCTG
Organism: Dehalococcoidia bacterium; assembly: GCA_965232875.1. Taxonomy (GTDB): domain Bacteria; phylum Chloroflexota; class Dehalococcoidia; order Bin125; family Bin125; genus Bin125. The sequence continues at coordinate 2,817,214 of OZ247431.1, forward strand.
GTGATCGTCAACGAGGACGAGGAGAAGCCGTTCATCGAGCGCAAGAAGAACGGTGAGTTTCGGGCTCGACCGATCTTCAATCTCCGGCTCTCGCGACTGACGTACGGGATACGCGACGCCGACTCGGGCGAGTGGCTGACCGCGATCTACCGCGTCAACGGCGGCGAGGACGAGCGCGATGAGGGCTGGGAGTACGACTTCGATTACCCGGCGCTGGACGAACAGCCCGAGCTCGACCCGGAGCAGCGCTACCTCTTGGTGATTGCGGCTCAAGCCGTTGGCCATCCAACACCGACCACGTTCTACGTGACCATCCCCGAGCACCAGCCGGGCGGCATCTTCAACAAGATTCTGGGCGCGCTCAACCCTGAGCGTTGGGCGCGGGCGGCGGCGGTCTGGGTGATTGAAGGCGTGCACGGCCTGCTCTGTGGCGTGCTGGAACAGTTCGCGGGCGTCGGCCTCGCGCAGTGCGAGGGGTAGGCGCAGATGTCGGACATCATCACCGGCACGCCCGCCGGTCTCACCTACGAACACGCGCTGGTCCAGGAGGCCTGGCTGGCGGTCTGGATCATCACCTCGGCCGCGCTCGCGCTGATCATCGGCTGGATCGGGCTCTCGCTGATCCTTGAGGAGCCATTAGGCGGACATGGGTCTAGCTGGCGAGAGCTGATTCCGCGACTGCTCCTGGGATTGGTCGCGGCCGCCGCCTCGCTCTGGTGGTGCGCGCTGGTCATTGACCTGGCCCACGCCGTCTCAGGCTTCATCGCCGCCACGCTCGACGTGACACCCGCCGATCTCTTGCTGGCGCCGGTCAACACCCTGCTCACAGCAGTCAAGTCCGGCTCGGTCGGCATTGCGCTGCTGCTCGCGCTGATCTATCTCATCTACGCCTTCTTCTGCCTCTATCTGCTGCTGCAGATGGTCTTGCGGTTGGCATTGATCGACTTGCTCTTGGCCCTCGCACCGGCGGCGATGGGCCTCTGGATATTGCCGCAGACGGCGGGCTGGAGTCGGCAATGGCTGCGGTTGTTCGCGACCACCGTCGCGCAACAGGCCGTCCAACTGATCGCCTTGGCATTGGGCATCGGCTTCCTGGCCGAACTCGCCGAGATCGGTCCCTTCGAGCCGGCCCGCGACCTGGTTTGGAAGCTGTTGATGGCGGTCGGGTTCGTCTATCTGGCCACCCGCGTGCCCTCGATGCTGGGCAACTCCGGCCCGTTCGACTCCTGGCTGCGGACACTCTACTTCGCCTTCTCGCTGCCGATGAACATGGCCCGCTCAGCCGCCAGCTTCGCAGCGTTCAGCGGTGTGGGCGGCGGCGGTCGAGCGGCACCAAGCGGCCAAACCGTCGCTGCGGTGGCCGCGAGCACGTCGGCTCAGTCAACAGCTCAGCTGTCATCACCCTCTGCCGGCAATGGCGGGTCCGAGTCCTCGGGCCGCGGCCTGCGCAGTCAGAGCGAATAGCGGGAAGGAGCAACCACCTCATGTGCTGAGTAGCAAACACGTCCCATTGAGGACTGTCACCAATCCCAAACACCACACGTTCTGGAAAGGACACACACCCAATGGCTGATCTGATTCAAACCATCTCCAACCTCGTCGGCATCCTGCTCGGCGTCGTTGGCGCGATCGGCGCCGGCTACTTCGTCTTTGGCGCCTACCAGTACCTGACCGCCTCCGGCGCGCCGCACCAGATGGAGCGCGGCAAGTCGGCCATGCTCACCGCGCTGGCCGGCATCGTACTCGCCTTGGTCGCGTTCGGCGTGGTCGAGCTCGTGATCGACGCCGTCGTCAACCCGGTCGTCGACGTCGATGCGCCGCCCGACCCGACCACAACCGGCGGCGGTGGCGGCGGCGGCTAAGCCGACTCGAACCTCTGGAAAGGAGGTGTCGCATGCATGAACACGAAGTGCCGACCCACGTCCAGGCCGAGGACCGCGTGCTGCTCTGGTTCACGTTCCCGCAGCTGATCGCGCTGGCCGTCGTGGCCGCGCTCGGCTACGGCGTCTACCACTACGCGCCGATCGGTTCGGAGCTGGTCCGCGTCCTGTGCGGCGCGGCCTTTGCCGCGACCGGCATCGCGATGGTCGCGGGCAAGGTCGGCGGACGACCGCTGCCCGCCGTCCTCGCCGACCTGCTTCGCTTCAGTTTCGGAGCGCGCAGTTTCGCGGGTCCGCCAGTTCAACTGGTTCGCGCCGAACCGCCGACTCCGCCTGCGCCTGAGCAGCGCGCGAAGCGGCCCCGCACCCGCGGAGAGCGCATGCCGCGCGTGCCGCTCGGTTGGTTCCGCAAGCGCGACCGCAAGCGTCCGACCAAGCGCGAGGTCGACGAGGCGAAGCAGAGCTTCGTTCGTCAGAGCCGAATCCACCGCCCCAGGAATCCGGGGCGGTGGCGGGCGCTCCTCGGAGGGGCCGGTGTACTAGCGGCGATGAGCGTGACCGTCTGCACGCCGCCGCACGCCGTCGCGCAGGAGCCGTCGGTGCAACCGAGCGTTTCTGAGGAGATCGAGTTCGAGCCGGATCCGCTGATCGAGGGACGGCGGCTCTACGTCGAGCGGCTGACAGTGACGGGGTCGGAAGCAACCGTGGTACTCAAGGCGGCTGCCGAACTCGACCTCAACGTCCAAGCGTACGGCGGCGCCGACGGCCAACTCCTGGTAGTCAACCGTTCGGTTCAGCTCAGAGGAGGCGAGCGGACCACGCAAGTCCTACCGCTCGGTGGCGAGAACCCGTCCTTCACATTCGCCTGGCAAGACGAGCACGACGCAGCCGGCGCCGTGACGCTCGTGGGCCAACAGGTGCCGTTTCCGTTGCCAAACGTGGAAGGTGAGCTCTGCGACCTTCAACTGACGAAGCTTGAGTGGAAGCCAGGCAGACTGTCCGGTGTGGTTCAGTCCGACTGCGTCGATTCGCTCGACGAGCAAGTCCAACTGCAAACGGTTGCGGGTCATCACAACCTGAGTCAGGACGTGGTGCTCAACGCTGAGGTGCAGACTATCAGCGGAACGGTACAAGTCCGCGCAGGCGACCGGACGAGCAGCGCAACCCTTGTCGCGGACGGTGTTATGACGTTCGAACTCGTAATGGGGTCTGAAGAGACGACGCTTGCTGTTTCCGTGAGCGCTTCGCTCACCGCCGATCTCAAGGTCGTGTTGCCGCCATTGGTGCAACTCACCCACGTGCCGCAGCGCACCGAGACGTTCTCCGAGACCGTCTCGCTGGCCGACCCCGAATCGGGCGAGAGCGTCTCCGAGACGGTCACGTTCCAGGTCGTACATCCGGCACGAGTCGAAGCGCAAGTCGTGCAGCGCTCGCCGCTGAGCAAGCAGCGTTCAGAAGAATCTGCATTGAGCAAAAGCATCGCCGCGGACGCACCGTACGAATCTCTCAGCGAGCCCGAACCGAGCAACACCGGCTCGACCCAGACCGTGGTCAGCGGCAGCGAGCTCACCGATCTCCTGTCCCTGCTCGGATGGGAGCTGAACTGATGCGGCGCATCTTCGCTGGTATGGCCTTGGCCGCCGTCGCGTTCTTCACGATGGCGGCCGACTCGTCCGAAGAGCAGGCCATGCTCGACGCCTTCGACGCGGCGCTCACGGCGGTCGTCTACGCCGCTTCCGGTCTGGCGGTGTTCGGACTCGTCTGGGCCGGCTTCCTGCTGATGGCCGACGGCGCCGGAGAGCGCGGCGGACGAGCCCGCTCGGCCGTCTTTCTCAGCTTCGCCGGCCTGGCAATTGTGCTCTCAGCGAAGGGCCTGGCCGCGTTGATGTCGAGCGGCGCCATTCCGATTCCCACCCCCTAACGAACGGAGTACTCCTCATGAAGCGACTCACACAACGACTTCGCCGGCGCGAAAGTTCACCGATTGATGGCGAGCCTGAGGCCAGCGAAGCGTCCGCTCCCAAGCCGCCACCTGAGTTGCCGCTCTGCTTCATGCTCTCGCATGTCGAGTCTGACGGTCCGGTACGGCTCGACGGCGTGAAGCTGTCAATCACCGAGCTGATGGGCCTGGAGTTGGACGAGGCGAAAATGGGCGCGTTCGCCGGCGCGCTCAACGCCTGCGATTTCTCGCTGCAGCTCTTGGTGCGGCAGCATCCGCCCGACCTGCGTCGCTTGCGGAGTGAACTGAAGTCGGCTCAACCCGACAACTTGCCGGAAGCAACCAAACAGGCGGCCGACTCATCGAGACGCCTGCTAGAGGAGCTGGAATCGCGGCCCGGCATTCTCGATCGGCGCTTCTATGCCGTCTGCGAGTCCGAACACGCCGCCGAACTGCGCGGCGTCCTGGCTCGGGCCGGGCTGGTGATCCATCCGCTGCAGGAGGAATCGCTGCGCAGGTTCGTGATCGCCTCCGCCTTGGGCGGTACGCCGAGCGAGCGCGACCTCGATTCCGAGTCCACTGTTCAGATCAACCGATCCGAACTCGACGTGGACGGTCGCCTGCAGCGTTCGCTGCACCTGTCCAAGTGGCCGCGCTCGCTCGCGCCCGGCTTCCTCCAGCAGCTGATGTCGACCGGCGCGCCGATGGACCTGTCCTTGCACTTGGGCCCCGTTCCGCCGGCCCAGGCGGCGAGACAGCTGGAGTGGCAGAAGGTGCGCTTCGAATCGGCGCGCTCGATGTCGCTCAGGCGGGGCAAGTCGCTCTCGCCGGAGGCTGAGATCGCGCTGGAGGACGTCTCGAGGTTGCGCGACGATGTGCAGCGCGGTCGCGAGCGGCTGTTCAACGCCTCGCTCTCAGTCACACTCCACGCCGAAGACCAGGAGTCGCTAGCCGAACTCACGCAGCGAACATCGGCCCACTTCGCCGCCACGCTGGGCAAGCTCGATCCGCTGCCCTTTCGCCAGCGCGAGGGCAAGCTCTCCACGCTGCCGCTGGCGCTCAACTCGGTCGCGTCCTGGCGCACGCTCGACACCTCGTCCGTGGCGCGATGTTTCCCGTTCTCGCCGCCCGACCTCGACACCCGCTCGGGCGCGCTCTACGGGATCGACCTCAGAGCCTGCGCGCCGATCGTCTACGACCCCTGGGACGGCGCCCACCTCAACGCCAACACCGCCGTGCTGGCGCGGTCCGGCTCGGGCAAGTCGTTCGCGACCAAGCTCGGCGTGCTGCGCGGCATCTCGCGCGGCGTGGTCTGCTACGTGATCGACCCCGAAGGCGAGTACGCCGATCTGGCGAGAGCAGCCAGCGGGCGCGTCTTTTCGCCCGGCGTGCCGGGACAGGGAATGAACCCGTTCGTCGTCGGCCGCGCCGATCCGGAAGAACTGCTGCAACGCATCGGCAGTCTGCGTCGACTGGTCGAGGTGATGGTCGGCGAGCGGCTCTCGGCCGAACGCCGGGCGGCACTCGACCACGCGCTGGCCTCGTACTACGCGCAGCCGAACGAGCGCTCCGGCTTCCGCGACTTCTACCGCTTCCTGGAGGCGAACGATCCTGAATCGCTGGCCAAACTGCTGAGACCGTTCGAGTCGGGCAGCCTCAAGCACCTGCTCTCGGACGACGGCGACGACCTGCTCCAGCGCGAGGCGCTGGTCACCGTCTTCGACCTGCACCTGTTAGAGGCGGAGCTGCGTCCGGCCGCCGCGATGGTCTGCACCGAAACGGTCTGGGCCGCCGCCGCGCGCGATCCGCGTCCCAGGCTGCTCGTCGTGGACGAGGTCTGGTCGATCATGCAGCATCCCGAAGGCGCCGCCTTCATGGTCTCGATGGCCAAGCGCGCCCGCAAACACCGACTCGGTTTGCAGTTCATCACCCAGGACGTGCAGGACCTGCTCTCCGAAGACACATCGCGCACGATCATCGGGCACTCAGGCCGAGCGTTGCTCCAGAACGCCGCCTTCAAGCTCCTGCTGCAGCAGGATGCCGCCGCCATCTCGACCGTCGGCGACGCGTTCGATTTGCCGCAAGACCTCCAGCGCTGGCTCTTGTCCTGCCCGCGCGGCGACGGTCTCCTCCTGGCCCAAGGCCAGCGTTTCCCCATCCGCATCGAGGCCACGCCGGAAGAGACCGAACTGATCGAGTGGCGACCCGGCCAACAAACAATACCAACCAAGAAAGGAGCCTCACAGTGAGACTCAACCCCTTCCGCCGAGCACCAAAACCACAACCGGTGCTCCTCCAAATCACCCCGCCGCGCACCGGCGAACGCACTCTGTTGGGCATCGAGAACCTGCTGCAAGCGATCGCTTCGGATGAGCCGTTCGCGCTTGAGCTGGCGGCGGACAGCGGCGGCGTTCGACTGATGATCCGCACCAAACATCCCGACCTCGTACGAGGACAGATCGCATCGCACTATCCGCAGGCGCGGGTCGAGACCATCGATGAGGAGGCTGACCCGATGCAGATTCGGGAGCACGAACAAGCCTGGACGACTCGGCTGCGCTCCTCCGGTCCCGAGTTCCTGCCGCTGCGCCTGTTCCGTGATCGCGACCTGCTCGATCCGGGCTCCGATCCGCTCTTGGCTCCGTTAGGAGCGCTCAGCGGGCTGGCCAAACGGGAACGCGTGATCACTCGCTTGCGGCTGCAGCCGCTCGGCCCCGACTGGTCGCGCCATCATCAGGCGCTGCTGGATGATTCGCCGCCGAAACAGACACCGACGGCAAGCCAGCATCAACCCAAGAGCACGACTGACCCGCTCGCGTTGACCGTGCTGGCGCTGGTCGGCTTCGCCGCCTTCCGCGGCTACTCCTGGCTGCAGGCCGGCGAGATCTGGAACCTGGTCGCGCTCTGCGCTGGCGCGGCCGTGGCCCTGATCGGCGGCGGATGGCTCTGGCGCAAGTGGAAGTCGCGTCGCCGCCGCGTCTGGGACCCGGCCTTGATCAAGGAGAAGATATCGCGGGTCGCATTCCAGGGCGAACTGGAGTTGATCGCCATCCTGCCTGAGGGCTCGCTGGAATCTCGCGGCGCAAAGTTACTGGATGGACTGGCGTTGGCCTACCGCCACTACGACCATCCGGCCGGGGCTCGGTTCGAATCGGGAACCGTCAGGCAAGCGGAAACGCTCACGCCAATGCTGGCGCCGGCGAATGAGGGTCTGTTCGGGAAACGCAGCGTGTTCGGCGTGCGCGAAGTGGCGTCGCTCTGGCATCCGCCGGGCGCGTCGGACGAGACGCACGAGCTCGATCGCAGCGGTTCCAAAGTGCTGCTGCCGCCGAAGCAGGAAATCAGAGCGGGCGCCAACGTCGGCCTGACGACCGGCGACCAGCCGCGCTCGGTGCACTTCCCCGAGGACCTGACCCGACGCCACCATCTCTACGTCGCCCGCACGCGGATGGGCAAGTCCACCCTGATGCGGCACCTGGTCAAGCATCAGCTTGCGCAGAAGGCGAAGGGGCTCAACTCCGACACCGTAGTGGTCGTCGACCCGCACGCCGATCTGGTCGCCGACATCTTGGAGCAGGCGCCGGAGTCGCTCGCCGATCAGGTGCGATTGATCGACCTGACCGACGACCGCGGCGCGGTCGGGATCAACCTGCTTGACGCTCACATCTTCACCGACCGCGACCGCACGGCTGATGCCGTCGTCCGCGTCGCCCGAGGACTCTGGGAACAGTGGGGACCGCGCATGCAGTCGATCCTCGAGCAGACGGTCAAGACGTTGCACGAAGCCAACAGTCATCCGCTAACCGAGCGGGAGGACCAGCACACGATCATTGACGGGTTGCGCCTCTTGGCGGACGATCCCTACCGCAACACCGTCCTCACCCGCGTCAGTGACCCGTACCTGCTGGAGTGGTGGGCTCGCGACTTCGGCGGCTGGCGCAAGGAGTACCGCGCCGAAGCGCTCGCGCCGGTGCAGACGCGGCTCAACTACTACGCCTCTTCCAAGCGGGCGCGAGCCATTCTGGGACAATCCTGCTCCACGATCGATCTGCGCCAGACCATCCTCGACGGCGGCATCCTGCTCGTCTCGACCGCTCAAGGCACAGTCGGTCGCGACGTGGCGGCCCTGGTCGGAGCGTCCTTGCTCAATTTGGTCGATGCAGTGATCCGCGAGCAGGAGCGGTTACCGCAGGCCCAGAGACGCGGCGCGCTGGTCGTGGTTGATGAGATGCAAACGATCCCCGGCGTCCCGTTCGAGTCGATGCTCTCGGAGCTGGGCAAGTACGGCGCTCGATTCGTTCTGGCGACCCAGAGTCTGCGCAAGCTGGACGACCTCTCGCCGACCATGCGGCACACGCTCTTAGCAAACGTCGGCTGTCTGGCCGTCTTCCAGGTCTCAGGCGCCGACGCCCGTGAGCTGGTCTGGGAGCTCGGCAAGGAGCGGCTGTCCGAGGAGGACCTAGTCGGTCAACCGGCGCACCACTGCTACGTGAGGGCATCGGTCGGGACTGAGCGTCTGCCCGCGTTCTCGATGACCGTGCGCAAACCGGAACTGGGCGATCCGGAACGAGCGCAGCGCATCCGCGAGGCCGCTCGCGAGTACGTCACATCCGCTGACCAACTCGAAGCGCGGCAGATCGAGCGTCAACGTCGGCTGCTCGAGTTCCAACGGTCGTTGGCCGAGCGCGAGGAATCTCCGGTCCAAGCCGAGCCTGACGACTCCAAACCGCGCCGCGTCCGCAGCCGTCGGATGGAGCGGGCCGGATGAAATTCAGTGATCGTCAGTCCGACCTGCTGCGCCAGCTCGCACAGACCCCGTTCGCCGACCGCCTTGAGTTGGCTGCACTGAGCGGCTGGTCGCAGTCGGCCGTATACCGTCAGATGGCCTCAATGGAGCATGTTGGCCTGGTCGAACACCTGACTCACGCAACTCCGCTGATCTCGACCACCCGCCGCTACTGCCTCACCGCAGAGGGTGCGCGCCAGCTGGTGCAGAACAACGGTGAGAAGGTGGCGAGACTCCTACGAGACTGGCCGGTCTCGCAGGAGTGGCGACGGCTGATCCTAGAGCGACTCGACGCCGCCGCAGTGCTGTACCGCTTGACTACGGCAATCGGCGGGTCGCAGCATCCGCTGCGATTCCGCTGGTACCGCGCCCAACCGATGGACGCGATGATCGAGCTACCGGACGGGCGCAGCGTCGGGCTGGTCCGGATCGGTCGCACGGCCGACCGCACCGCGCTCGCTAAGCGTCTGCGCCGGCTTGACGAAACGCTCGGCGTCGGAGCGGCGATGTTCATTCTGCCTGATGAGATTCGCTTGCGGCATGCGCGGAGGATCGTTGCCGGATTCTCAATGATGGCATTCCTCGCCGTCGAAGGGGAAGTCGTCAATGCCGATGCCGAGTTCCCACTCTGGCGAATCGCCTCCGGCAAATCTCGGTTCAAGCTGAACGAGGCGCTCAGCTACGCGCTGTCAACGCCAAATCTGGTCATCGAGCAGCCGCTCAGCCGAGTGTCGATGCCAGGTTCGCTCACGGAAACGCGACCCGTTTCGCTGACTGCGACTGAGCAGCAAGCGCTTGATCTGATCGGCGACTGGCCTTGGCTGCGCGCGGCCCATCTCGCCGACCTGCTCGACTGCGGTCAGCGCCGCACGAGCCAGATCCTCAGCCGCTTGGCAACGTCCAACTTCATCTGCCGCCAGAACGCCGGCGGCCGTCCGAGATTGGCGCTGAGCGACGCTGGCATCGCACACATCGCCCGCCGTGATCGCGCCGCCGTGGGCATCGCCAAGCAGCGCTGGAGCGTCGCACGTGGAGATTCGAACCTGGCGTCCAACTGGCGAACCGTGACAGGCGCTCGCTCACGACAACTGCTGCGCCACCTTGAGCACACCGAGTCGGTGCACTGGTTCATCGCCCAAATGGCCAAGCAGGCGGCCGCGGATGGCGCATCGCTTGCTCAGCTCGACCCGCCCCACCGCGCCTCGCGCTACTTCCGCTTCGAGGGCACCGTCCGATCCGTCCATCCTGACGCCTACTTCGAACTGCGGACGTGCAGCAAACGGCATGCGTTCTTCCTCGAGTACGAGCGTCGCGCAGACCGTCCAGCTACCATGCGCGACCGACTCGCGCCGTACCTGCGCTACTACTCAACCAGGCGACCGCTTGAAGATCACGGCGTCATCCCCAGCGTGCTGGTCGTGTTCGAGGACGAACTCTCGGCGGATCACTTCCTCGGATTGGCTGGGCGGGAACAGTCGAGGAGCGGCGTCAACTTGCCGCTCATGGTCTCGTGCAGGGAGGAACTGGAACGGAGCGGTCCCTTAGCAAATGCTTGGCGCTCACCGAGTCAGTCCTCGCCAACAGCTCTACTGTGAGCGAGTCAGGCCGCTGGCTGAGGGTTGTCCTCACCCGTCAAGTCGGTGCGCGGGTTCGGCATGGACGCTTCGCCGCCGGCTAACTGGTTCCAAGTCTCATCGTCGAACAGGATGCCCTGTCGACGGTCGTACGAACGGGGCTTGTCCAAGAGGTACTCCAACACATCGCGCTCGGCGGCGAAATCCAACAACATCAAGAGGTGCGTCGCGTCGGGCCTTGCGCCTCTCCGCCAGCGATGAATGGCGCGTAAGTTGAGTCCGGCTTCTTGGGCCAGACCCTTCCAGGTGAGCCCTAACGACTCCCGCAGCCGCTCTAGCCGGTGCGGGAGGTCGTCGGGAAAACCAGATATATGTGGGTCAGCAAACCGCTGGGAGTCGAACGACACCGAGTTACTCCGGTGTGGATTTCTGACTCGTGACGTACTCATCACCGATCAGCTCAGCCAACCCGCCGGGCACCTGGACGGCGAGCCGCACCAAGGAGAGCATCGCGCCGCCATTGGGCGTGGCGCCGCGTCGCCAGCGCAGTAGCTGGCGGCTATCAACTCCGAGCGCCAACGCCATCGCGTCCCAAGTCAGGCCTGCCCGTTCCTTCAGACCGAGCAGCCGCTCAGGGAAGTTGCCCGGTAGCTGGGCCTCGCCTCCAACCAGGTCCAGATGGCTAGCGTTGGAACGTCTCCTCATGATCCGATTCCTTCGAACTCGACGGCATTGACGTCCCCATCGGCGCTCGCTCGTGGCGCGCAGGACTCCAAGTCCGCCTCTTGTTGAGCCAGATGGTGACGCGCGATCAGCCGCGCCAAGATGCGCAGGCCGTCGCGCAGCACCTGCTGCTCTGCTTCGGTCATCTCCTCTGTTCGCATGACCGTCATCCCTCCACTGCACAAGCTGTGTAGTCTGGAGTCGCTGGATGGTCATGATGCACGCTTCTCTCGAAGTACATATGTTCTGTGTAAGGGCATTGTATCCGAGGTGGGCCGATATCGCCCATGTAGTTATGACGTCATGTTGATAGATTTGGGAAACGCAATCTGTTCGAGATCATGTACCGACGCCCAGGCCACACAAACACACGCTCAGTCCGGGTTGGTTCAGGTCCAACAACGACGGGGCGCGGCTATTCGTCAACGGCGCCAGCTATCAGCGACTGAATCTCACGGCGGACTTCGGCAAACGCGCGATCTTTCAGCGCATCGACATCCGGCACGAGTACTTCACCTCTGAATCGCGCGCCCGGCCCTTCGCCCCAGTGAATCGCGCCCGACTCGGCCAGCTCGGTTAGTCCCGCAGCCACCGCCGAGCGCGACAGCGTCGTCAGCCGTCCGAGATCCTTCTGTCGAATCGAGATCACGCGCTCGGAGCCAAAATCCAGATCATCCAGCGCCAGTCGTGAGACCAATGCAGCAGCCACCCGAGACTCCGGTCCGCCGCTCGTCGCCAGCGACACCCAGTAGAACCGCGCCAGGCGGCGCATCACCAGTTCGTGCATCCGCTCTCGTACTGTCGGGAGGCGCTCTGTGACCAGGTGTATCACTTCCTTTGGAATCCGCACGACCACGGCTTCGCTGATTGCCGAGTAGCTCGCCGACCACCGCTCGGCCCCCATCAGGAACTCATGCACACCGATCAGAAACGGAGCCGCCAACTCCGAATACGGCGATTGCCAAGGCGTCACGACGCCATGCTGGACGAATGCCAAATGCGTGAACTCCGACCCCGAGCGAATCAGCGTCGCCTCAGCCGACGGTTCGGCAAACCGCATCTCGAGCGGCAGGGAAGCTTCTGCCAGGACCAACTCCAGCTCCTCCGAAGACACGCCCTCAAAGTCCAGGCAACGCGAGATTGATTCCGAGAAACCAGAGATTTGGATTGTCACAGGCATCCTTCTCCAGTGTAGCTAGACTTCAGCATTGTATTCGCATTGCTTGACCAGGATCTCTGTGGCCTCGCAATACTCATGGCGCGTCGCAACTCTAGGGAAAAGGCCACAGACCGCATGTGCGGTGGTTCATCCCAGATTCCGACTGCTTTGGCTTACTTGCCCGCTCCGTGCAAGAAAGGGGACCATGACCTCGGGCTCGCTGCCACCACCGCCCGGGAATCCGCAAGCTGTTTCTCATCCTAACGAGAGTGTCACTGGTCTTCCTCTTATCATGGCCATGGGTCGAGTGCCGAATCGCCGCCACACCTCTGCTCGAAACGCGGCGCAGCCCAGCAGAGACAGACTTATGTTGGCCGACTCCCTAGCCGAACCCCCTGTCGCTAGCTATGTGGTGAACCAATGACAGAAATGGCAGCAGCTCTGAAGACTGTTACACCTGTCTACGAGATCCCGACCGACGATCTTGTTGGTGAGGTCTTGGTACCCGCAATGTCTCTAGCTCGTGACGCACGCATTGCCTCCGGTTACTTCAGCTCCCGCTGCCTCGCGCAGATCGCACCGGGCCTTGCGAGCCATTTGCAGTTGTCTGACCGGCCATTGAAGCTCCTCATTAGTCCGGAGCTCGACGACGATGATCGTGCCGCCATCCACAGGGGCGTCCGCGCCCCCCAAGAAGTCATCGATTCACTCGCGTCGAAGCTGCTTGACCACGGTTCGGTCCACGAGTCCGCTGTTGTGCAACACACCAGAGACTGCCTCTCATACCTCTTGGCTACCTGCCGGTTGGAAATTCGGTTCGTGCTCATGGACCGCGGGATGTACCACAAGAAGCAGTGGCTCCTCACCGACGGCGAAGTGAGGCTCGCAGTACATGGATCAGGAAACGCCACAGGGCGCGGCCTGCTCCTCAACGGCGAGCAGATGACGATCGACAGAGATTGGGCTGATGGCCCGACCGCTGAGCTGCGTGTTTCCAAACTCTTCGAGCAATGGGACAAGCAATGGAACGGCGAGCATCCAGACTCACTCACATTGCAGGCATCCGACGGGATACTCGTCGCTGGACAAGGGTCGGCGCATGGAACGGCCCCGACGATCGGTGATTTCTGGGCGGCGTGGAAGCAGGATCACGATGCCGGCATTGAACCCGTTTTGCCATCAGATTCGCCCCACCTTGGGCGCAGGACGCTCATCGTTCCCGAGAAGCTTGAATGGCGAACCGGACGCTTCCAGCACCAAGGGCACGCAGTTGATGCGTTCATTGAGAACGAGCGGCACGGGGTCCTGGCGATCGCGACAGGAGGAGGCAAGACTCGCACAGCATTGCTTGCCGCTGCCGAGACTCAACGTCGTCATGCTGGCCCGATGCTGATTGTGGTGCTAGTTCCGTCGAGGCCGCTGATGATGCAATGGGCGGATGATGTTCGTGAGTTCGGCGTTGAACCCATGCTTCCAAGCGGCCTCAATCCTCATGAGCGCGGACGTCGACTCTTGGAAGTGGAGGCCGGGCTTAGCGTTGATCGGCCAAGCACGGAGGTTATGATCGTCACAAACAGCTTGTTCTCGCAGGATGAGGGCATACGAGATCTGCTGGCGCGACTCCCGTCCCAAGTTGAGCTATTCCTGGTAGGCGACGAGATGCACAATCTCGGAGCCCCAACCCATTTCCGCAGCCTTCCTCGACGGGCAGACAGCAGACTCGGTCTCTCTGCCACCCCGATCAGGCAGTACGATCCCGACGGCACTGATCGCCTGTTCGACTACTTCGGCCCTCAAGTGTTCACATTCGGCTTGCATGAGGCAATTCGCGCGGGTTGCTTGACGCCCTACCGTTACTTCCTTAACGAGGTTCCAATGTCCAACCGTGAGCTTGACAAATGGACCGAATTGACTGAAAAGCTCGCCAAGGCCGGCTTCAAACGTGATGACGATGGTCAGGTCGTAGGTCTGACCAGGCGAGGCGAGCGCTTGCTACGAGATCGAAGAGCCGTCCTCGAACAGGCGTCCGCGAAGGTCCAGGTCCTCCGCCATTTGCTGCAAGAACAGGGGCCGTCAACCATTCAGCGATGCCTGGTTTACGCTTCCGGCAAGGCCACAGTTCTTGAAGAGGAGCGCCAAATCGAGCGAATCAACGCAATGCTCTCCGACCTGGGGGTTATCAGCCATCAGTTCACCAGCGCGGAGACGAGCAGGCGCGACGCATCCAAGCTGCTTGAGGCGTTTGGACAGGGTGACTACCAGGTCCTGACTGCGATGAAAGTGCTGGACGAGGGAATCGACATCCCGCAAACCGACACGGCCTACATCCTGGCTTCCAGCGCGGTGCGAAGAGAGTGGGTCCAGCGTCGAGGACGAATTCTAAGGAGAGCGCCCGGCAAGTCGATGGCCAGTGTTCACGACTTCATCGTTGTACCACCTGAGCTCGAGTCCGATGAAGGCGCGGCGATTCTGCGCGGAGAGTTGCGTCGCGCTGAGGAGTTCGCTTCTCTGGCGGAGAATGAGTGGGACTCGGACGGCCCGCGCAGCATCATCTCGAAGTTCGAGGCGCATACCTGGGTCAGGAACTGACAGTGGTGATGTTCTCCCAACCGAGGATGACCGATGAGATCCGCGATCAGGTCGCCCTCGTCTGGAAGCGGTCCCCCAACTACCGCAACGATCTTGCTGTCGCCCTCATCGAAGTGCTGCGGGCCCAAGACCAAGGACTCTCGGATCGATCGAGAAGAGAACAGGTCAAGCGGATCATCGAGACGCTTGGCGCGAAGACGCTCCAGAACCGGGAGGGGAAGTGATGCGTCTGCTTCGCGCACACATTCAGAACTTCAAACTACTCGAAGATGTTTCCCTCGAGTTCTCGACGGAGCGCGATCGCCCTCTGACGGTGATCCGAGCTGAGAATGGCTCTGGCAAGACATCTCTCCTCTACGCGTTTCAATGGGCCTTCTATGGCATGTCTGGCCTGCCGGATTCGGCCAAAGGACTGAGGCTCGGTTCGTCAGCGAATCAGCCCGGCTCTTCGATTTCAGTCTCGGTCATGATCGAGTTCGAGATTACGGACGCATATGGCAACTCTGGCCACTATCGCCTGATCCGCTCAGTAATCGAGACCCCCTCCACTGACGACAAGGTTGAGCGGAGCAACGATCGTGTGAGGTTGATGCGTATCACCTCAGCAGGCGAGGACGAAGTAGAAGGTGGCGACGCAACGATCGTCGCTTGGCTTCCCAGGCGACTCCGAGATGTCTTCTTTACCGACGGAGACTCTGTACAGTCGTTCATTTCTGGCCAGATCGCAACACGCAAGAGGCAAGACCGGGTACAGAACGCAATCCGCGACTTGCTGGGAATCGAACGACTTCGTACGGCGGCGAGCGATGTCTCCTGGGCTTACGGCAATCTTCGCGCCGAAGCGGCAAAAGCAGGTGGACACGACACATCCCAACTGGAAGAGCAGTTGGAATCGACCGATGCTGACATTGATGCTCTTCAGCAGAAACTCGACTTGTTACGTGACCGCCATGCCAACATGACCGAGCAGAGCACGGACTGGGAAAAGGAGCTTCGAAGTATTCGGGGAGTTGGCGACCTTGACGAACTCAACGTGCGTATTGAGCGTGCAGAGCAAGACCTTAGTCGTCTTGAGCGCCAGCGCAGTGTCGCCTTGACGGCCATGACCGATGCGCTCAAGTCGGAGGAGTTTTCCTGGCGATTCATGGACGAAAGCCTGAGAGCCGGTCTCGACGTTCTCGCCGAACTTGCTGATCGACATATCATACCCGGAACAGCGATTGAAGTGCTTGCCGACCGACTGGAACTTGGCCAGTGCATATGTGGAGAATCGTTAGCACACGGTTCCGAGCATCGCGCGCAAGTTCTCCACCTGCTTGAACAACAGAAGGATATCCCGAGCCGGCGACAGCGCCTGACCGAGTTGTCGCACATTGCGAGACAGGCAGAAGCCACCGAGCAGAGTCGGGTCGAGTCTCGACACGGCTTCGAACACTTATCCGCGCGATTGTTGGACGATTTCACAGATGCGAGCGACGGACTTCGAAACAAGGCGGCAGAGCTAAAGGGACTAGAGGCCAGTCGCAGCAGCATCGACGAAGAGCGAGTTCGATACCTGACCTCCCACATCGAGGATGTTGGCGCAAAGATCGCTCAGGCCAATCAGGACATTGGCGCGAGGGCCCAAGAACTCGAGCAAGCTGAGCGTCTGAGGCAGAAGATCAACTCCGACCTGCAGAAGGCCTTGAATGCGGCGAAGCTCAGCGGAGATCTGATCGTGAAGCGCGATGTCGCACAGGATCTAGACAACCTCGCGAGCAATGTGCTGAGCGTGCTCCAAGACGATTACGTCGACCGTGTCTCTGAGCGAATGAAGGAGCTGTTTATCGAGATTGTGGGATCTCCGAGTTCGCCTGAGAGAGAGGAGTTTGGTTCATCGCTGTTCGCTGGAGTCCACATTGATGGTGATTTCAACATCATTATCGACACTCATGACGGCAAGAGTCTCGATCCCGACTTCGAGCTCAATGGCGCTTCAAAGCGCGCCCTCACCCTGTCGTTCATTTGGGCGCTAATGGAGGTCTCAGGAGTCACTGCGCCGCGAGTGATCGACACGCCTCTCGGTATGGTCTCTGGAGGGGTGAAGCAACGGATGGTTGACGCGGTGACTAAGCCGCCGAGTGATGGACACCCTGACTTTCAGGTCATCCTTTTCTTGACGCGGTCTGAGCTGCGAGATGTGGAGAAGCTGATCGATGCTCGGGCGGGAACCGTGGTGACTCTCTCGTGCTCGCATCACTATCCTGCCGATTTGGTCTTCCGGTGGGACTCCGAGTATCCGGTGTCGCGCCTATGCCAATGCGACCACCGGCACTCGTGCCGAGTCTGCGCACGGCGCTACGACGACCTGCACGGTGTCGTGCAGCGGGACGTTTAGAAGGCAGACGGCGAATGACAACCATCGCGAACCCGTACGCCAGCCAAGACTTGTTCATCGTGGCGCCCCACCATGAGCGTCTGCGCGATTACGTCTCCCGGTCGCAGCAAGATCATCGCCCATTTCAGCGGCAAGTAGATGCATGGTGGGCGGCATTGGCCATCGGAGTCCGCCAACGGCGACGAATCCCCTTGTCCCAAGAAGCAGTGAAATTCAATGATGGTCGAATCCTGGCCACCGACCCCTGGCGAATCACCCACCTGGAGCTGTTGGCTCTCGGGGAGGAGGGGCCGGAGATCCTTGACTCTCCATCCGAAGTGATACGCATGGCATCGGAGTATGCCAACGGCGGCTTTCCTGACCTGCTCGGCCAGTTAGTGGGGCAAGTGGAGCCAACGCTGAATCTGATGCTGCGACTCGATGACTTGAGGCGCTAGACGGCAGACAGACACCAAGCGTCACGCACGAAGGATCGCCGTTGCCAAATCAGACAGTGTCGATTCCAACAGCGGATCAAAGTCGACGGACGGCAGTAGTTCTAAGGCCTCCGTGTCTCCTCGCTCCTTTAGAACTCCCCTGACGTTCGCAGGCGGAGAATCTACCGCCCGCCCCACCGCCAATACGCCGTCGGCGGCATCCGCCTGAATCCCAGTCAGGAGGCGCAGCGCTTCCGTAGTGTCAACATCGCTCAAATCGATAGGCACCCGCTCAGCGGCGACTTGTTCGTCTTCAAGATCGAAGTCAAGCCTCACCCTCTCGCCCTTCAAAGCCCCAGCCCTTTCGACCAGAACTCGAATCGATCCCAAACTTGGTCCGAATGCCGACGTAAGGGGCCAGCTGATGGTCAACTCACCACTCTGGTACCGGAACTTGCGCTTGTCGTCAGGCTTCACTCCAAGCGCCATGGCCACAGCGGGACTCAAGGGACGACCACTACCGCGAAGCACTTCCCTATCGACTGCAACAAGCAGGCTGACCCGATCCTCTGCTGTCCGATAGGCCCCTTTCGCATCCCTCAATTCCTCGACCACCTGAAATGGCTCGTCGTCCCTGCGCAGCCGGATGGCGCCGTCTTCCACGACGAACACCGGGGCGGCTGAATATGCCACGACAGAACTCTCCTTCACATCAAACTGTTGGGCGACTGCTCGGATCACGAGTTGGAGTTCAATCTGCCCACCTGCTTCCCTTATGCGCTGCGCAATCTCATCGGTGAGCCCTGTGTACTCTTCCATCCCCCAGACACGCAACGCCCAGTGAGTCCTGTTTACTCGCATCAACCGGTGATCCTCGAAGAAGCGAGCATTTACTCCGCGAACATTGTGTCCCTCGCCAACCAATTCAACGAGGGTCTTGGCATCGGCTGGCTCCTTCCGAAGCGCGAGCAGCGCCACACACTTGTCAACGACGTTCCGCGGCCAGGCCACAAGAGTGTCATCGATTCGGTGAAATCCACCGAACTTCTCCAGCCATGCGTCATGGAAGTCGGCCCTGATCCCGCTTTCGTTCAGCCAGCCGTATGCTCCTGAGACCTCCATCAAGCCAAACTCGTCGCACTGCTCGCGCAGCACTTCCACGTTCTGCTGCACAGCGGATTCGTCTATGAGCCATCCATCCCTCTCCCTGTATGGACCTGCTAGCTGGAGAACAAGTGGCCGCAACACCGATACCGAGTCTCTTGACGCTCCCTCAAACACGTCACGGAAGGCCTGGATCGTTTTCTCGTGGTTCAATGGGGCAGCAACTCCGAGAAGGTGGCGGAGCTCCGCAGCGCACCAATGGAGCAGAAGAAATGCACGATTTGAAAGCGTCACAGCGATTCGTTTTTCAACGTCTTGCTGCACCTGCCGTACCCTCTCACGAGTGACGCCAAGCTCTTGCCCTACTTCAGCAAGTTTGCGTCCCTCAACGATTCGTCGCATGAAGACCAAGTGCCGTTGCTCGTCAAGCCCTGCCAGCAAATTCTCAGCCAAATCGTCCAGCGTGACAGAAAGGATCTCCGAATCGGCCAAGTCGCGTAGCCTCAGATGACCGCATGCGGACCACTGCTCCGACAAGTGGCCCGGGCTCTTCCCAATGCCTGGAGCTAGAACCAGGAGATCCTGCAGATACTCCACATCCCGAAATCTCAGCCCCCACGCCGCGATTCCCCGCAGCGCGATGAGTAGTCGCCGCTCAGACGGGGATAGGAAGGGTGTCGTCTGTTCGACCCGGAGGTGAACAGCCTTCCCTGTAGGTTGGCGCTCGGGACGTGGCATTAGCGCTGTGTCAGTTTCCGGACTATCGATCTCCACCACTCTCCCAGACACCATTTCGTCTTCTGCCTTGTCTTGAGCGAGAGACCGGAGAAGTGACACGAGATCCTCGGCGAGGCCGCCGACGATGCCAGGCTCGTCAGCATCCCCTTGACCCACACTGTTAATCTGCGAATCGTCGTCCCTCATGACTGGCTTTCAGAAAGGCCAAGCAGTACATTTGTGCACCGAGGCTCGGCCCGTGCCCGCTTGATTGGGAATGCTAGCAGGGTGTGGACCAGGTAATCGACCGTTGCACGGGCATTCCCATGTCACAGCACGCGACTTCTCCGGTCCCTCCGACTCAATAGCCCGCGAGCACTCATCATTCTAATCGGGACATCTAGACTCCCTGTCCTAGATCCGGAGCCTGCCATCCCAGAACAGTGTTTGGCACCATCGACTCCAACAAAGCCTCAACACACTGTCGCGGCACTTGCTTTCCGCTCGGATAGGTCGAGCGACATTAACTAAGGTTGGTAAGGGTGTCCTCCAAAACCACTGTGATAGCTTCGGCGTCGGTGGCAGTTGAGAAGCGACCGAAGCTGAACCGCACTGACGAGTCGGCTTCCTCCGGGGTCAATCCAATCGCCCTCAAGACGTGGGAGGGCTCAGGAATGCCTGAGGCGCAGGCTGATCCGGTCGACGCGGCGAGCATTGGTTGCATTGACGCCAACAAGTCTTGTGCGTTGGCGCCGGGGAACTGAAGGTTCGCATTGCCGGGATGTCGATCGGCACCGTTCGGCCCGTTGAGAGTCACTTTCGGCAGGCGAGATAGAAGGTCGCTGAAGAAGGCGTCTCGCAGGTGTGCTGTCCGCTGGCGCTCTTTACCGCCGGCTTCTTCTACGAGGAGTTCAGCGGCCGATCCCATCCCGACGCAAAGGGGTACCGGGACCGTTCCCGATCTCAGACCGCCTTGCTGCTCGCCGCCGTAGATCATCGGCTCCAAGCAGTCTTCCAACCCATGTCGGACATAGAGTGCTCCAATACCCTTCGGGCCGTACATCTTGTGCCCTGACAGGCTAAGCAGGTCGGTGGAGTCGGCGAGATCACAGATATCCATCCCACATGGCGCTTGAGCAGCGTCGCAATGCAGCGTTACGCCATAGGCGCGTGTAAGCGCAGCGATATCCGATACGTTTTGCACTGTTCCGATCTCGTTGTTGACCGCCATCACGGACACCAGCAACACATCATCACTGAGCAATTCATCTAACGCGTCAAGACGCACAAACCCATCGCGGTCGACAGGAATGAGTTCCGCAGCGAACCCTTCGCGCTCCTCAAGAGCTCGGGCTGCCGCAAGCACCGACTTGTGCTCGATCGCACTCACAAGAATCCGTCGTCGTCCTCGCAGCGACCCTCGGGCAAGACCTAGGATCGCGAGATTGTTGGCCTCAGTCGCGCCGGAAGTGAACACGATTTCCGAGGCATCCGCGCCGATCAGCGCAGCAACTGAAGCTGCCGCATCAGTGGCGGCTCGCTCGGCATCCCACCCCATGACGTGGTCACTTGAGTGGGGATTGCCGAAGGATTCTCGCCAAAACGGCTCCATAGCGGCCAAGACTCGCGGGTCAACGGGAGTCGTCGCCTGATAGTCGGCGTAGATGGTCAGTGAGTCCGACATCAACGGTCGCTCGCCATCAGGGGCCTCGATTTGGGCTTTGGAATAGACAATGTTGCGAAAGATGCTAGACTGCAACTGGATGCAGCGTCCAGTCAGGAGCTGAGGCCATTGCAGAGTCCCCTCGATGACCAAGCCTATCGTCCCCGGTTTTCAGGGCACGAGACCTTTCCCTTGCGCTATGGGTGGCTCAAGAAGGCCTGCGATGCTGTGTGCCAAGAGCAGGCTTGCGGACGGCCGATTTTCTCAGCTGATGATGCGATCGCGCGCTTCGGTGTCGGCAAGAACATGGTCTCCTCGATCCGGCATTGGGCCGTGTCCGCCGGTGTTGTTGCCGAAGACGACGATCGTCGTTTGCTCGACTTGACTGACCTCGGGAGGCTGCTGTTTGATGAAGTTTCTGGGCTTGACCCGTGGATGGAGCACCCATCCACAGCTTGGGTGGCACACTGGAACATATCTGGCCAGCGGAGGCTAACCACATGGTTCTGGACGTTTAGTCACTATCCTGGGATCGAGTTTGAGCGCGAATCACTGGTGCAGGGCGTGATGGAGATCGCAGGGCGGCGTGCTTGGCCTCGTGCATCTATGGCCACGATCAAACGGGATGTGGCCTGTCTCGTCAGAACATACGCGCCCTTGCACACTGCTGGAGCGCCGCTGTTGGAGGACTCATTGGAGTCGCCACTGGCGGAGCTTGGACTCATTCGCGCGACAGGGAAGCGTGACGGATTTCGGTTTGTTCGTGGGCCCAAGACCAGCTTGAGAGGAGGTGTCTTCAGTTACGCCGTGAACGACTATTGGAGCTGGATGTCGCCGACGTCAAACACCCTGTCGTTCGAAGCGCTCGCTTACGGACCTGGGTCACCTGGTCGCGTGTTTCAGCTCGGCGAGAATGATCTCATCGAAATGCTGACGCAGGCGGAGCACATCACGAATGGTGCGTATCAGTGGTCCGAGGTGGCTGGTCTGCGGCAACTGATTCAGTTGAGGGAGGTTTCATCTGACGAGGCACTGCAGCTGATCGAATTGGATTACCAAGGGAGCGAGTCATGACCACGCTCAGTGCCCGTGTACGGATTGCCCGGGGATTCCAGCGATCGGTCCGGGTTGATGCGGACCTAACCAACCCCGAGGCACTCGCGGGCTTCGTCTGTCCTCCCTCGGCGTCCCGCGTGTTAGAAACGATGGCGCAACACATTGCGGAGTCGCATCAGGCCGCATTCACGTGGACCGGCCCCTACGGTGCGGGCAAGTCGAGCTTGGCCATCGCGCTCGCCGCTTCGTTATCAGGAGCCAACGCTGGTGCGAGAACTGGGCCTGTGGTCGGAGCAGAGACCGATGCCGTGATTCGAAGCGCATTGCCGTCGGGTGAGCGAGGCTGGCGCATCCTTCCTGTGATTGGTCGGCGCGATCACCCATCGCACGTGATTGGCGAAGCGCTTGAGCGGCAGCGATTCGTGCGTAGGGCCCCAACAGGGGGTTGGCACGACGAGGCCGCCCTTGATGCATTGCTTCGGACAGCCAAGCGGGCGCCTCGCTCCCATGGCGGCCTCTTGGTGCTGATCGACGAAATGGGCAAATTTCTGGAGGGTGCGGCACGTGACGGGACAGACATCTACTTCTTTCAGCAACTGGCTGAGCTTGCTTCCCGCAGTGGTCGGCGATTGATCGTCGTTGGCATTCTGCATCAGGCCTTTGATGAGTACGCTCATCGCCTGTCGCGGGAAAGCCGTGATGAGTGGGCGAAGGTCCAGGGCCGGTTCGTCGACCTTACCGTCGCGGTGGGACCTGATGAGCAACTGGAGATCCTCGGCCGCGCGATCGAGAGCGACAACCCGCCGCAGGCTCATAGCGATCTCGCCTGCCGGATCGCAGAACTCGCCGGTAAACCCAATGCTGCCCGAGCGTTGCACGCCTGCTGGCCCTTGCACCCGATCGCCGCGAGTCTGTTGGGTCCGATCTCCAGGCGCCGGTTCGGCCAGAACCAGCGCAGCGTCTTCGGGTTCTTGAACTCGGCCGAACCATTGGGTTTTCAGGAATTCCTGCGCGATGGGAGCGACGGCGATCTGTACACGCCTGATCTCCTCTGGGACTACCTGAGATTCAACCTTGAGCCCTCGATCCTAGCCTCCTCGGACGGCCATCGGTGGGCGCTGGCAGTTGACGCGATCAATCGCTGTGACGCCACTGGAGCGGACGAGACTCGCAAGAGTCTGCTCAAGACCATCGCATTGGTTGACCTATTCAAGGAGCGGAGCGGGCTTGTCTCTGGTGCTGAGCTACTGCGTTCTGCGCTAAGTGGAGTAAGCGAAACTGAGACGGAGCGAGCGCTGGATGACCTACAGCGGCTGTCGTTGGTGGTCTGTCGCAGGTTCAACGACACCTACAGCGTGTTCGCAGGCAGCGATTTCGACATCGAGCAGGCGACGGAGGAGGCATATGACGCCGTTGGGAGGCTGAATCACCAGCAGCTGACTGAGCTTGCGGGGCTGCCTCCGGTGGTCGCGAAGCGCCATTACCACGAAACTGGCGCACTACGCTGGTTCCGATTCGGCATTGCTGCGCCGGGCGAACTGATCGATGCCGTCGCGGCACACGCGCCGAAGGACGGTTCTTCGGGTGTGTTCATCCTCGCGGTCCCGATGCAAGGAGCCCCGCCAGCGGAGGTCGAAGGGCATGTGCAGGCCGCACTCCTGTCCGCAACTGATTACGCTCCGGCCATTGGTGTGCCGAATCGGGAGTCTTGGACCATAGCGAGCCTCGCCCAAGACCTGTTGGCACTACAACACGTTCGTCGTCACACGCCGATTCTCCAAGGCGATCAGGTGGCGCGGCTCGAAGTGGAAGGCCGGATTACAGCACTGCGAGAGCAGTTGGATGCTGAATTCGGCAAAGCGTTGCACAATGCTCATTGGTGGACGACAGCGTATCCGTCCCGTCAACTCGATCACCCACGATTGAATGTGCTCGCTTCCGAGCTCGCGGACGAGCGGTACCCAGCAACGCCACATATTCGCAATGAGCTCCTCAATCGACTCAAGCCGTCAAGTAACGCAGTCGCCGCCCAAAATGCACTCTTAGCTCGAATGGTGCTCAACGAAGGCGAGGAACGACTTGGCATCGAGGGCTTTCCTGCGGAAGGCGGCTTGTTCGTTTCGCTCCTGGAGACCACCGGACTCTACCGGCTCGTCGATCAGAACTGGCGCTTCGCCGTACCTGTCGCTCCCGATCCGCAGAACCTCCGACCTGCCTGGGAAGCTGCCGAGTCTCTGCTAGCCGAAAATCCTCAGCGCACAGTTGCTATCGCCGAACTCTGGTCTACATGGCGTGAGCCTCCCTATGGCATCAAGGACGGGCTCATGCCCATCTTGACCGCGGCATTCGTGCTTTCCAAGCGGCAGCAGGTGGCCTTCTATCGCGATGGCGTCTTCCAATCACGAATCACCGACCTCGACCTCCATGTCATGGCTCGCAACCCAAGAGATGTGCACATCCGTTGGATGGTGCTCTCGGAGTCAAACCGGGACTTGCTCTCCGAACTAGCCGCACTGGTGCGATCGGTGGATCAGGCCAACGAACTTGCCGATCTTGAACCGCTCGATATGGCCCGAGCACTAGTTCAGATTCATGATCAGCTGCCCAATTGGACACAGCGCACCCAGCGAGTGTCAGCCGATGCTCGACAACTGCGGCACCTGCTGAAGCGGGCCAATGATCCCAACAAGTTGATTTTCAATGACATACCTCGCTCCTTTAGCCCTACGAGTGCCTTCGGTGACGTTGACGACGCGGTAATCGTGGCCAATCGGGTTGGCGGCGGACTACGTGAGTTGCAGCAGGCCTACCCTTCGATGCTGCATCGTCAGCAAGAGTCGCTGTTAGCGGAGCTACAAGTGCCCAATGCGTCAGAGCCGATGCTCGCTGAACTGCGAGCCCGAGCCGACAACGTGCGGGGACTTGGCGCGGATCATCGTCGGGAAGCGTTTACTGTTCGCTTGGCTCAATTTCGAGGCAGCGACGCAGACATTGAAGGGTTGATCAGCCTGGCCGTGAGCAAACCGCCCGCCAACTGGGTCGATTCTGATGTCGATGCGGCAGAACTCTCCTTGGCAGAGTTGGCACGTGAATTTGTCCACCGCGAATCGTTCGCGCATGTCAAGGGTCGGCCAGATAAACGACGAGCCATTGCAGTCATCGTCGGCACAGATGGCGGAGCAGCCCCGCTCCGCAAGGAGTTCGAGATCGCAGATAGCGAACAGCCGGCGATCGGTGCGCTGGTCAACCGAATCGAAGAGTCGCTGAACGGCTGCGGCAATCGAGAACCACGGCTCGTGCTAGCCGCGCTTGCGGAGTTAAGCGCCAGGCGCATTCAGGCCTCAGGAGAGGGGTGAACCAATGGAACGTCACGTCCTTGGACTCTCGGGAGGACGCGACAGCGCGGCTCTCGCCGTCTTCATGCGTGAGCAACATCCCGAACTCGATGTCGAGTACTTCTTCACCGATACCGGCAAGGAGCTGCCGGAGGTGTACGAGTTCCTCGACAAACTGGAAGGCTTCCTGGGCAAGCCGATCGTTCGCTTGAACCCGGACCGCGACTTCGACTTCTGGCTCCGACAATTCAACAACTTCCTCCCGTCGGCGCGAACCCGCTGGTGCACAAGGCAACTCAAGATCAGACCGTTTGAGCGCTGGGTGGCCCCGATGCTCGAAGCCGGCGAAACCGTCTACAGCTACGTCGCAATCCGCAGCGATGAGGAATACCGCGAAGGCTACAGCTCGAAGCACGAGCGTCTCGTCGTGCGCCTTCCGCTGAAGGATTCCGGAATCGACAAATCGGGAGTGTTGGAAATTCTGGACGGTGCCGGACTAGGGCTCCCCACCTATTACGAGTGGCGGACGCGCAGCGGCTGCACGTTCTGCTTCTTTCAACAAAAGATCGAATGGGTTCGCCTGCTGGAAAGACACCCGCAGTTCTTTGAGGAAGCTCGCCGCTACGAGAAAACCGCGCTTGAAGACGGCTCGCCGTTCACTTGGAGCCAGGGAGAGTCGCTTGAGCAGCTGTCGCAGCCCGAGCGGATTGCCGCAATCGAGCGTGATCATGAGCGCCGCCTCGAACGGCAGCGAGCACGGGTACAAGTCAATCCGCTGCGTCCAGACCGCGAACCACTCGACATCGACGACCTCTACGGCCAAGCCAAGGTCTGCATCGCTTGCCACAAGTAAACCTTGCAGAGTCCGCTGCGCCCAATCCAATGCTTTGACTTGCCTACTCCATTTGCTCTGGAAGCTGGGCGACCTGATCGCCTATGGCTCTTTGGTATCGCTCCAACAAGTCCCTTGTCGGCATCCGCCGCCCACCCCTTGCACCGCACATGTGAGCTAGCACTTCCCGAAGAAGGACTTTCGAGCCTGCTACGATTATGCCTCTTCTGGAATCCCACAGCACTCCCTCGAAAGGCGCGTTGGTGAGATCTCTGGGTAGGCGTGCCGCTCTGCGTACAGCATCTTCCAGGGACATTTCCTCCGTGAGAATCGCTACGACACTCGCATAAGCATCAAGCCCCAGTGGACGAAACACTACCTTTCCACCATGCGCACCTCTGTACCTCCTTACGATTTCGCTCGAATCGTCAGCTTCGACGAATTCGCGTACCTCCGAGAACTCCTCCCGCAAAACGTCGAAGAACGTTGCGGCATATTGGAAATAATCGTCTACTTCATAATCCGGAGGCCGAACCCTCTGCAGAACACTTTTCCTCTTCCTCAACTCCCAGTGTGACTTCGTAAAGAGAATGGTCAGGATGTCATACAGATTTCCGATCGTCGTTAAGCTCTCGGTGTTGTTGTGTGGCATGTTGTTGGTTGCCACGAATGCCAACCGGTTGCCGCTGAACAGATCACCCGTTTCGACCAACCGTCGTACGCAAATGGCCATGACATCGTCCTCATCAAGAGCAATAATGTCTCCCTTGGAAACGCGCCGAGCGGTCTTATTGAGCGTCGTGAACAGTCTACGTGTACGTTCAAGACCTGCTTCGTCAAGTGCATGACTCACCATAATCACAGAAACCTCATCCTCAGGTAGCGTTGCCGAATCGTCGGCCGTGAGATGGCGTATTCCCGCGAGACGGTGCTGCCCATCCAAGGCAAACAACTGCTCGTCGCCGCGAAGGACTAAGAATCCCACTGAACCAATAGCCTCTTGAGAAAGATCATCAAGTCCAGTAGCAGGATGCCTACTCTCTATACTGCTTAGTGAGATCCAGTTGGGGTCTCCGCCGTATGTGGCGACGACGAGGGAATTGAAGAACCTCTGTGGCTGACTTCGTAGATACTCGGCAATATCGTTTCGTCTGGTATCATCAAGTCTTCTTTGGATCATGGTGGAAAGCCCGGAATGTTGGTGAACGTTATCGGCATATTCGACACGCTCCTCCAAGGTCTTCAGGTCCATAAGAGTACAGTAGTAGACCCAGTCACCCATGATTCCTCTGAGAGCCGGTAGAATGAGGCTAGGCTGTTCGGTGGTCATGCCTGAAATGCCTTTCTCTGCGCCGCAACAACAGCGTCTAGGTCTCCTCGGGCGAAAGGAGGGAGAAATGCGCTGTTTAGGAGTCGTTCGATGCGCTGCAATTCCTCAGTTGCAGTGCTATCGGGGACTGGAGCGTAGAAGAAATAAAGTAGTTCCCACCACTTTGTAAGCATGCGTGTCACATGCATTCGCTTTTCGATCTTGCTAGGAGTGAAGTAGTCCTTATAGCGGGCGCGTAACGAGCGGGTTGAGTCCCTACCTGCGATCCCGATATAGCAGACGTAGCCGTGTTGAGGCAGGGAGTCACCGTGCGTCGCGATAACGAAGGCGTACGTTCCCCGTTTGTCGTCCGGTACTTGAGAAGCTGTGTCTGGGTGATACCGGACGGAGTGCCACGTCAAGGGGGGTAGCTGTGAAGCAAGCGCGACCAGTTTCGGCGTCGGGAGAATGAATGAGAGCTGGTAAATGCCGATCTCTTTGTCTGCGTCTTCGGCAAGGTCAAACAGGCGCGGTTCTAGCCAGGGAGGTCGAGAGTCAGAGTGCATAGTGCCTTATTGTCCCGTATCTCGGAGTCGCCTTGTCTGCTTGGATTGGCAATGGATTGAAATGTACCACAGTGGGGAACCTGCTCGAAGGTCTGAGTATCGGGGAGTGGGCGGGGCTGGGGCGGTGCGGATGCGGCATTGTGAGGTTCAGCGAGGTTCGTTGGGCCGATTGGCGGCGGCCTGGAATTGGCGTGGCTGACCGTTAACGGGGCCGGCGCGGGTCTCCTCACAGTTCAGGCGGGCGAACCGCCGAACAGCGCGTCGGCCCGCCAGAGGTTGTAGGCAATGCAGTTGAAGAGCAGTTCGAGGGACTTGCGTTGGAGTCTGCGATAGCTCATGTGACGGTAAACCGCAGTGCTGTTTGAGCATGCCAGTTGCACGTGGTCGGGAGCTTTGTTGACCGGGCCAGCAACTGATCATGGACTCTTTGGACCTTTTTCCAGACGTTGTGGTTGTGGCTGTCGCTGGAGGAAACCCTAGAGTTGAGACTGCGAGAGGCGGCTCATTGTGAGTGTCGGGGAGCAATCAAACGCCAGTTCCGCACGCCCAACGGACCTCCAGGCTCAGGCTGACTGATTCCCATAAGCTCCTCGGTCTTCAGTGATCGCATTGGCCACTTCCCTGATTCGGCCGAGGCTGGCTGAGACATAGTCCGTCGCTTCGTAACGCTGAATCTGTTGCTCCTTCAGTCCCAGGCGCTCCGCCAGGTCCTTGTGGCCAAGGCCCCGGGCGATTCGCGCCTTGATCAGCACCGTCGCGACACCGTCAATCGCATGTAGCTGTTCCAGCTCGAATCCGCCCTCCCTCAGCGATTCGTACTCCTTCAACTCCTGTTCGAGGTCCAACAGCTGACTCTGTACCGTGTCCTCCTGGGCCCGTGCGATGCCAGGGTCCAGATCATGCGCTCCAGCAGCTCGATGCTTAAGCTCCTCAAGCGTCTGCCGAAAGCGCGATGCCTGCGCCTTAGTGATTCGATACTGCCGCTCGTTCTTGATCATCTGAGTCCTCGCAGGTTGATGGCAACGATCCCCTTGCGTACTCCAGTGTTTCTGTCAGTCTGAAAGAGTTCCAGAAACGAGAGGCCTCCCGCTCCAGAGATGAACGACGCAGGGAATAGCTCTCCCATGAATCGGGTCTTCTGCGTCGCTCTGCCGGGATCGAGGTCAAAGGCGCCAGGTCGAGCAGGTCTGATCTAGGCCTACTTCCTCCCAGCAAGCGTCAAAATCGTTGGGGAGTTCCTTGGCGGTGACGAAGCTGCCGTCCACATATGCCGTTCGGCAGCCAGCACCCTCAAGGCTCTCCAAAGCAGATCGCAGACCGTCCATGAGCGCCCGCCTCCATGAGTTGTGCCCGAATCACTTAGCGAACTCCTCTCATTCGGCCCAGTGGCCCCCGGGCGGGAGGAGCCCGCTTCGGTCGAACCCTGGAATCATGATCTTGCAATACCATTGTCTTGAAACATGATCCAGCGCCACGCACAGCCGAACGGCGGGAACTGGCGTACAGAACGCGATACTCGCCTGAGGGATCATCCCAGCGTTGGCCGGGTGTCCGATCGCGTTGTGCGCAAGCCTAATCCGGCCAAACCCATACCTCTGCGCTGCGAGCAACCCGAAACACCGGAGCGCTCGGCTGCACCAACGACGGGCTGATTCATCAACCATCGCCTGTGAACGCTCGGGCCGCACCCATCACGGCGGGGCCGCACTCGTCAAGATCGTCATCTCGCAACACGCGCAGCGGCGACCGGTTATCCAGTAGGGGATTGAGACCCTGAAATCAGACTTGAGCGACCGCGGCAGACGCGGCGAGCGGAGTCGCGACTTGCAGTGCGACGCGTAGTCGCCGCTGCACCTCAGTGCTCGGTGTCCGAGCTCCGTCCGCCCACTGGCGCACGGCGCGTGTCTCCTTGACCGAACCAAGGTACGCGCAGAGCCTTACTCCAAGCACATCACGCAACTCCCGGACGACTTGAGGGAAGGGGGTCTTCACCGCAATGTCATGGGCGGTCTGGGCTGACTGAATGACCGCTGTGGTGGGCACCGTAAGATTCCTGCCGATGAATCTCGGTCGCAGAGTATCACGGGCTGAATCCCAATCCCTATCCCAGATGATCTGGCCTCTTCGCGGAGAGAGCAACGCCTATCCGGGATTTGGTGCCCCGGATACAGGATGAGTAGATGAGGCTAGAAAGTCGACCGGTTGTCTTCTCGGAATAGCGTCCTGATTCGATATCCTTGTTTCGAACAAAGAACGCGCACGTCGTTGCCCGTCACCCGAGTGGAGCATTCCCATGAAGCACCAACCCGATCTCATCCCAGCCGCTCTCTATGCTCGTGTCTCCTCCGACCGGCAGGACGTCGACCTCTCCGTCGCGGCCCAGCTGCGAGCCTTGCGAGACTTTGCTGAGCGCAATGGCTACGTTGTCGCTCGCGAGTACATCGACGAGGCCGAGTCCGGCCGCGTCGCTGACCGTCCCCAGTTCACGAAGATGCTCGATGAGGCCGCACAGCCGGACGCCCCGTTCCAGGAGATTCTGGTCTGGAAGTTTTCGCGGTTCACGCGTAAGCGCGAGCACGCAGTTGCGTTCAAGTCGATGCTCAGACGTCGCGGGATTCGAGTGACCTCGATCACCGAGCACGCGGACGACACACCCACCGGCAAGCTGATGGAAGCAATCATCGAGAGCGTCGATGAGTTCTACTCGGAGAACCTCGCGCAAGAGGTGAGAAGAGGAATGCGGGAAGCAGCTTCGCGCGGCTTCTGGGTTTCCAACAATGCACCCTTCGGATACAAGCGGACATATGTGGCCGACGGTGCGAAAAAGCGACCAAAGTTGGAGCTGAACCCGCCCGCGGACGCTGTCGCCAGACGCATCTTTGACATGGCGCTCAAGGGTCGCACGGTGTTGGACATTGCCAAATCCCTGAATGCCGAAGGGATTCCCACCGCGACCGGAAAACGCTGGCTCAAGACGACCATCCACAACCTGCTCACCAACGAGGCTTACGCCGGCACCTTGGTCTGGGGCAAGACGGCCAAGGACGGCGCTCCGCCCGTGCGAGTGGAAGGCGGTGTACCGGCCATCGTCACGAAGTCGGAGTTTGGCCGAGTCCAGCAGATGCTGCAAGCTCGCGCGCCGAGCCACACCCATCCGCGCCGCGCCGCGAGCCCATACCTGCTCAGCGGTCTCGTCACCTGCGATCTCTGCGGGAAGACGCTCATCGCGTCCGAAGCAAAGGGCGGCAAGTACACCTACTACGTCTGTCACACCCTGCTGAAGCAGGGCAAGGGTGCGTGCGAGACCCCTCGGCTAAACGCCGGCAAGTTTGAACGACTGATCATCGACCAGATACGTCAGCACATCCTGACCGAGAGCAATATTCGCGAACTGGTCAAGATGGTTGACGAGGAGATGGACGGCCTCGCACGCGAACAACGCCAGAAGCTCGAAACGATCGAGGAGGAGCTCGTCGAAGTTCGTCGCCGATTGGACCGCATCTGGCACGTGATCGAGACTTCGGACTTGGACCTCGACGACGCCACACCCCGTATTCGGGCACATCGCGAGCGTCAGAATCTGCTCGAAATCGCCGCAACGGAGGCGAGGAACGTCCTGGCAGAACGCAAGCAGATGCTGGGCAAGACGGAGATCATTGCAGCGTTCGCCGAAGAGATGAGCGAGTTTCTGGCAACCAGCGAGTTGACCGAGGCGAAAGCGTTCGTGCGCTCGTTCGTAAAGACAATCGTTGTCCGACCCGGTCACGTGACCATCAATTACACGATCCCCATGCCGGAAGACAGTCCCATCGGCAACGCCGACCGCACCGAGATCGATCTGGGCCTCGGAGTTCGCAATACAGTACCCAGTGGTGGCCCTGACTGGACGAAATCGAGAACCGATTCTCGGTCTTCATTCGCGCCGTCGAAGGGCATGGGGATGGTGTACCGAATCGACACCTCATCCCCAGTGACCTTGACGCCCTTGACGAAGTTGCGGATCAGCGCCTTGCGCTCTGGAATGGTGCCGGCTTGCAGGAACTCGCGGAACTCGGCGACGTATCGCTTGATCTCGGGAGTTGACGGCAAATCGGCGCGTCGCTGCTCAAGCTGGCGCACTGCGTCATCCCTGGCCGCGGCCAACTGATCCTCCTGCTGTCGCAGCTTGAGGATGCGCGGCGATAGCGCCTCGTAGGTCAGGTCGCTGTTCTCCAGGGCGTCGTAGAGCTTCTCCAGCCGGCGGCGGATGTCGTCCAAGTCTGACTCGACGATTGCCAAGTCCGACGCTCGCTCTTCGGCCATGGAGTCGACTTCCTCGGCGACCATCTGCACGAGCTCAGTGATGGTCTGCTCGTTGAGGATGCGTCCCATGATGTTGCCAACGACCTGGTCCTCGATGCGCGTTGCGTTTAGGTAACGAGCGTCGCAAACACCTGCGCCTTCTTTCAGCAACTTGTTGCAGACGTAGTATGCGAACTGGCCGCTCTTCGCGCTCTGACCGGTGTACGGCTTGCCGCAGACACCGCAGCGCAACAGACCGCTGAGTAGAAACTTGCTGCCGGTGCGCGCCGGCGACTGGACCTTCGGCGCTCGAGCGTGCAGGCCAGCTTGCACCGCGTCGAACAGCTCGCGCGACACGATAGCGGGCCAGGCCTCGGCAACACGCACCGGGTCAGGTGTTTGTCCCTCCTTGGCCGTCTTTCCCCAAACAGCAGTGCCGGTGTATGCCTCGTTGGTCAACACGTAATGCAGCATGTTCTTCTGCCAGCGCTTGCCGCCCTTGTTGATGCCGCGCTCGTGCAGATCGTTACAAATCTCCTTGAGGCCTTGTCCACGAGCCGAGCGCTCGAACATCTCTCGCACGGTCGGGGACGTTGCCTCGTCAATTTCGAGCGTCGGCCGCTCTTTGGCGCCGTCCTGGACCTTGACTCGCTTGTATCCGTATGGAGGACGCGAGCCGAGGAAGAATCCACGCGCAGCCGCCTCGCGCATTCCGCGGGTGACCTCTTGCGCGAGGTTCTCGGAATAGAACTCGTCAACGCTCTCAATGATCGCTTCCATCAGCTTGCCAGTCGGCGTGTCGTCGGCGTGCTCGGTGATAGAGGTGACCCGAATGCCGCGCCGACGTAGCATCGACTTGAAGGCGACCGCGTGCTCGCGCTTGCGAGTGAAGCGCGAGAACTTCCAGACCAGAATCTCCTGGAAGGGAGCGTTCGCTCCGCTGGCCTCGTCGAGCATCTTGCGAAACTGCGGCCGGTCGGCCACGCGGCCCGACTCGGCCTCATCGATGTACTCACGTGCGACGACGTAGCCGTTGCGCTCAGCAAAGTCGCGCAAGGCTCGCAGCTGCGCCGCCACCGAGAGGTCGACATCCTGGCGGTCGGAGGAGACGCGAGCATAGAGAGCGGCTGGTCTCAGTTGAGTTGGGTCTTGCATCTGGTGTTCCTTTCGCGAAGGTAGTCTTGGGCTCCAGCTCTCGATCCGGCAGAGCGACTCTGGCCCACCATCTGTCTGCATCTATGTTCGAAACATGTTAGTCGATTGAAGCGACGCTACCAGAGGAGCGCCAAAAGGCCATCCGGGCCACGTGGTGCATACATGAGTCGATGCGGGATGCTGAGGACGCTGCTGCAAGTCCTGGCGCACGGGACGCGCTCTCGAGTAGGCACGGATCCAGTCAGTGTTGGCTTATCGGCGGGAGCGGTAGGACGGCGGCTGGTGGTTCGGCTAACGGATCGGGATTGGGAACCGGCAAATGACAGCGGAATGACCGGTCCTACCGGAGGGCGATGGGGCGGTGAGGGGCAATTGTTGATGAGAATGCATGCCGAACCGGGCGATTGGTCCGACCCTGGGATCGGCTGATCGGCCGTGGTTGCGGGTATTCGGGACTGCAAAGAATGTGATTGAGGAGGCGTTCGAGACTGTTCCGGGGGTCAGGATGGTTCGCGACGGAGCAGGGCGATGAAGCCGGCCTGTTCGAAGTCTCGGTCGTAGGCGAGGGCCTCTGTGATGCCGCGTTCTTCCATGATCAGGAAGCTGGCGCAGTCGGTGAGGCTCCAGCGCTGGTCGGGCCGGTCGGCGAACCGCACCGCCGCTGCGCGAAACTGTTGCGTTGTCTGCGGGATAATCTCCACTCTCTCATTCGCTTGGAGCCTAACCAGCATCGCGCTGGCTTTGCGGCGATTTCCTGCCCCGGCGCCGGAGACATGGCTGAACATCTCCACCAAGACCATCTCCGTCGTGATGATCAGCACAGGCTCTAGCCGTTGCGTTTCGATTTTGGCATATCGGTTCAGCTGATCCCGCTCATCAAGAAGCGCGATCCAGTAGCCGGCATCGGCGAAGACTGTTCGCATCAATCCTCTTCTTTGGGATGGCCGTAGAGGTAGTGCTTGTAGTTCTTGGCCCCGTCAGTCGGCATGGGTTCCCGCGATTCGGACGGAAAATCGTGGTGCAGCTGCTCAAACATTTCGAGCAGAGATTCTGATCCAGGTTCCGGCTGTTCGGAGACGGAGAGGCTGACCAGGCAGCCTTCGGTGAGGTTGAGCGGTTCCAGGGGCTCGAGTTTGCCGTTGCTGTAGCGGGCTTTCACTTGAGTTGGCATGGTCTTCTCCTCAAGGCCAGCTTAGCGGTCTGTGCGCTTCTGCCGCGCCTGGGTGGTTGACTCCGAGGCTGGAGTCGCCGAATCGGTCGTAGCTGTGGGTGAGCGAGTTCTCAAAGGGAGAATAGCCTTATCGCGACTCGATCGACGGCCGATCCTCCATGCGTGCGATGAAGTCTTCTGGCTTGACGACACGTACGCCTAACTCATCGCGAAACAGATCGGCAGCAGCGAGGAGCGCCTTGTCCCATGTCAGAAATACATCCCGATGGTTGAGATAATGAGCGAAGACATGGTCGAAATCTGCGAACTCAGGCTTCCTTCCACTACATCGCTCCAATGCTAAAGAGATGTTCTCCTCTGCCGGAACGACGGTATCGTCAACGAGCATGTCGCCACTCCCGAGGAGCGATACTCCGAGACGAAAAGTTGACCCAATCATGCGGATTCCCAGGTCGGGTAGCCCGGAGATGCGCTCTGACAATGGGGTATGCGGAGTGTCGTATTCGATGCGAGTACTAACAACTAAATCGAGAACCCCGGCATCGGACAAGTTGAGCAGTTTCCTGACGATCATAGCGTTTCCCTGCCCTCTCCACAGTTCTTGGGGGATGTTAGTGTCGAGTGTGGCTTTGATTGGGTAGGTGCAAGAAGGCATTGCTAGCTCATTCTCCCTTGTGGTTGTAGCGCCGTCAGGTGAACAAGTGATGGTTGTCCGATCCTCCGACTCATGCCTCTCCATCATTGAGTAGCTGGTGAGGGAAATGGTTCGCTCGGGCCCATCGACCACTCGCCGGCAGTCCCAAGTGTCGAACAAGCGAGGCACTGGGATCAGTCTAAATCTTGGCTGGTCCGAGCGTAGAGTTCGCTTCTGGGCAGGTTGTCGGCGGTTCGGAAGCCGGGATGAGCGGCGCGAATGCGCTGAATGAGCTCATCTAACTCGGGAACCACGGCCGAGTCCCCCCTGCTCTGGTGAGTCTTCGGTCGCGTCGACTTGTTCGATGGCGCTCGCCAGCACCGCGACCGCTAGCTCTGGCACTGTGACCTTGAGCTGATCCGCACGGATTCGCGCGCGACGGTGCGTTTCCTGGTCAACAGGGACGACGATGCTGCGCGCGGTTGTCACCTGAGAAGCCTCCAGAACCACAGGATACGCAACCGTTCAGCTGTTGATCGGGCTTGGCGCCAACTCGTCCTGTTGTTGGCAGTAACCGCGGAGACGTATCTGTCGATGTCGCCACGAAAGGGCGCGTGATCTCTCGATTCGCCTCGGAAGACGTCACCGACGTTGATCTGCTCGAAAACCACTGAGGGTGAGTCCAATGCCTATGAAGAACCCATGTCATCCCGATGAGCTGATCCTGCACGACCGGATCGGCGGTCTCGATCTGAGCGTGGAGGCAGGGGCTATGCATATGCAAGGGTCAGTCGAGTCGCTGGAGGACATCTGCCAGAGCAAGGCGCCGGTCACGACGGAAATGGCCGTGCGCCTCTCCAAAGCGCTCGGCAGCACTCCTCGATTCTGGATTCAACTACAGGCCAACCACGACGCCGCCCGGGCCGAAGAAATGCCCGACCGATTCAACATCAAGCGGATCGAGCAGGCTGCCTAATGGTGGCGATGCACCATCCGCCGCATCCAGGAGAAGCTGTTCTGGGCGTGTGCCTGGAACCGTTTGACTGTCGATCGAGGACGGGGCCGCGCACTTTGAGATGGATGTGGAGTACCAGGCTGATCTCTGCGCGGGACGGGAGCGGATCACGGCCGATCTGGCGATCAGGCTGGAACAGGCGTTCGGCGGAACCGCCGACAACTGGATGCGCGTACAGGCCGCCTACGACCTCGCCCAGACACGGCTGATGTCAGACCACATCCAGGTCAAGCCAATCGTTTCGGCCGCCTGACGATGCCGATGAAGAATCCACCGCGTCCAGGCGAAACGGTGCTCCAGCTGTGCTTCGAGCCGTTTGACCTCTCTATCGCCGACGCCGCGGCGCACCTCAAGGTGGACGAGGCGTGTTTGTTGGCGCTATGCGAAGGGCGGGAGCGGGGTACCGCCGACCTCGCGGTGCGCCTGGAGCAAGCCTTCGGCGGTCCCGCCGAGGGCTTGATGCGCTTGCAGACGACGCACGATCTAGAACTCGCCCGCAAAACGGCCTCTAAGATCAAAAAGACTGAGTGGGCGGCTGGAACAAAAGGACCATGACACATGCGCATCACTGAATCAATCGAATCTCCGGGGATCTTTTGGCACCCCTCTGAACCAGACAAACAAACTCCAGGAATCCTCAACGTCTCAACAGACGGCCAAGTCACCCTCCAAGTCTTCGGTACCTCTACACCATCGGCCGACGCCTCCGTGCCTGCTCTCGTGCCTGCTCCGGAGCCATTCTCGACCAGAAGAAGGGTCGATCGCATCGTCGGAGTCATCAAAGACCATGCCGTGACTCTTGACGATTGCTTCTATGGCCGGTACAATTATAACTTCGGCGGCACCATCTCCGATTCGACCATTCACGCATCACATGCCTACTTCGGCGCCCTCTACGAGGAAAACGAAGAGGTCACATTTGATTCCGTAACCTTCTGGCTGGAGGGACTTCACGAATGGATGATGCTATCGAGTTACACTGCGACTGATCGATCCACGAACAACAATCTAAAGATGACACTAACATCGGCTCCTGTAGAGCCCGTCGTTGTCACGTTGGAGGACGGCACGGTGTATCAATTCGACCTATCAAGGTCGCTGCCGGGCATAGGAC
The DNA here is from genome assembly GCA_965232875.1 of Dehalococcoidia bacterium. Classification (GTDB taxonomy): domain Bacteria; phylum Chloroflexota; class Dehalococcoidia; order Bin125; family Bin125; genus Bin125. Next base: position 2,854,609 of record OZ247431.1, read on the forward strand.
CCACCGCGTCGTCGGTCACATTCAGACAAGAGGCACACGTGACCATTAGGACAAGTGACCCACAGCCTCTGAGTCATTTCCTCACTGCGATCTTCCCGATTGAGGTGCTGCTCTCGCTGGCAATGGATCAATCCACCGTAATCACCAGAGTAATGGCTCTTACTCCAGCTTTGGTACGTAAAGTCGATGATGATGATCGCCGGCTCCCTATCGACGTTTACGGTCGGCTTTCGTCTACACCAGCTACGTCGCAAGAGGTAAGTTGGCACAAGATGTTATTCACGTATCGTGACGTTCAAGACAGGTTTGAGAGCATGCTCAAGGAATGGATCGCTCACTGCGGCGCGTCGGAGCCTGCAATCAGGCTGTACTTCGCGATCGCATTGGGAGGCTACCGCTACGCCGACGGAGAGTTCCTTTCCACGACGCAGGCCGTCGAGGCACTGCATAGAAGTGAGTACGAGCAGGAAGAGTACATGCCAGATTCGGATTTCAACGATCTGCTTGCATCAATTGGGAGTGTGATTCCTGTCACTCACCGAGATCGAATTCTGCACCGTTTGCAGCACGCAAACGAGCCATCCTTTCGCCGCAGACTGAAGGATGCGTTCAGCGATTTTGCGGACAGCTTTGGCAGCAACAAGGAGACCAACTCCCTAGTCAGTCGTATCGTAGATGCTCGAAACTATCTAACCCACCATGACTCCGAAACCACGAGTGCCCCTCCTGACACCGAATCTCTAGTACGCATGCAACTGAATCTGGAGGCGCTCTTTCAAATGCACATGTTGCGAGTCTTAGGGTTCAAACTGTCGGAGATTGACAAGATCTCACGCGATCGCCTAGATCACAAACTAAATGTGAGGTTTGTATGACGCGAAAGGCCTCATCACGGAGCGATGTTGGGCAGGACTTGGCTAGACGTCCCCTACGACCTTGAGTATCGAACTGGTTCGCCGCGCCACCTCCGAGAACCACGCAACCTCCCCCACCTCCAGCCCCCGCCCCAACACCTTCGACTCCCGATACGACAACCACTTCTTCAACACCTGATACCCGCCCAACCGATACTCCCAAGCCGCCAACGGCACATCCCGCCAGTACGCCCGATCATTCAGATACACATCCACCATCTCCCCCCGACGCACCACCTTGCCCTGGCCCGGCATGACGGCTTGGTTGGCTCCGTAGTGGCCCCAGCCGGCGGTGAGCTTGAAGTCGTCGGGTTGCATCGGTTGGCCGTCGATGGTGGTGGGGACGGCGATGCTGGTGTCGAGCAGGTCGGTAACGTCGGACTCGGTGTCGAGCAGGCGGGCGAGGCGACGGCCGGTGGCGGCGGAGTCGGCCAGGGCGTCGGCGCTGTCGGGCAGGGGGATGCGAGGCCAGCCCATACGCAGACCGCCGGCGTTGGCCTCGCGGTAGGCGGGGTCGTGCAGCGTGGCGAGGACGTGGTGGAAGAGGTCCTCGGGCTCGGCGTTCATGGACTCGATGTAGGACTGCGCCAGTTCGCTCAAGTTGGCGGTGCGCTTGACGCCGTTGACCTCCTCGCCGAACTGTTCGTCTCGGAGGTAGAGGGGGAACCAGGCAGATAGCCCGTTGCCAAAGTTGTCGGCCATCGGGCGCACGACCGTACCGCGTTGATAGGTCGGTTGCGGCTCACGTTCCCGCGCTTCGATCCAAAGGTTGTCGGCGAAAACATGCGGCCGATATTCGCTTCGCGGACGATCCAAGAGTCCGGTCGTGTCAGACCAGTACAACCAACGCACATCGAACGGACGGTAGGCGTAGCGAATGTAATCCGAATCTTTCGCTTCGACGTGCTCGGCGATTCGCTGTTTGAGAGGTTCCAAATCGATATGGACGACCAACGAGTCTCGGCTGGTCTTCACACCTGGGTGGTAGGTGGGAAGCAGGTCCGCCAGCGACGGCAAATCAAACCAGTCTTCACTTACAGCAACAGGCGTGAACGGCAAGCCCAAACCGGCCATCGGTTGTACCGGCTGATACAACGCCAACGGTTCCAGTTCCGACGATTCATCCAGTTCTCTGAGTTTGTTCGTTCCCCACGTCTCGCGCCAATATACTTGTTCGACGGGTTGATGCGACTCCTTACGTACCAACGTCGCGATTGCTGTTCCCACCTGGATGCCGACCGGTTCGTCCTTCGTCGAAAACACACTCGGGTCCGGGTCGCCGTCGGGTGTGACCTTGCCTGTCCGGTACTTGTCTCCGTTGAGGTTGTCAATGCGGATGATGTCGAAGGCGTCGAGGTAGCGCTGCCTCATACCGGGGAAGGAGAGGCCGTCGAGCCACGAGTAGTTACTGATGAAGCAGACGATGCCCTTGCCCGTCTTCTCGGCGATACGCCGTTCGGCCATGCGGAAGAAGCGCACGTAGAGGTCGTTCAGTCCTTGTCCCTGCGGTTTGGGCAGGTCGGGGCCGGCGACCTCGCGGTAGGCGTCGGTCAGCATCCGCTCCTCCGCCACCTCCGAGACGCCGGGGAAGCCGTTGTAGGGCGGATTGCCGAGCACGACCAGAATCTTGCGCTCCTGCTTGACCTCGTTGGCGCTCTTCCGTTCCTCCTCAAGCTCTGTGAATGGCAGCTTGGCCTATTCCGTTGGCTCCCAGCCGGTCAGCGCGTTGGTCAGGAAGACGCCCGCTCGCTGGTCGGGCGCGAGTCCCGCGCCTATCTGCTCCAGCGCCAGCCCGATCTCGAGGTGCGAGACGACCAGCGGCGCGGGCATGATCTCGAAGCCGAAGACGCGGGTCGAGGCGGCCTGCCGGACCGACTCGGCCCAGGCCGCGCCGCCGCCCGATGCCTGCTCCGTCTCGGCGATGCGGCGCAGCGTCTCAACCAGGAACGCGCCTGTCCCGCAACACGGATCGAGCACGTACACGTTGTCGTCGGCGAGCCCTTTGGCGATGCCGAGGTCGTCGCGCAATGACCGGTCGACCCGCGCCACCATGTAGCGCACCACCTCGCGCGGCGTGTACCAGACGCCGAGGTCCTTGCGCAGCTTGGGGTCGAACGCCTCGAGGAACGGCTCGTAGAAGTACTGCACCGCCTCGCCCTCCGAAAAGCGCCGCAGGAACGCCTCGCGGTCGACCCGCGCCAGCGCCGCCTCGGTCCAGTCCAGCACTTCGCTCAGGTCGAGCCGTTCCAGCCGACCCGGGTCGGTGATCTGGTGGAAGAGCATCCGCAGCACGGGCGCGCGCAGCTCGTAGACAGTGTCCTTCCAACCAAAGCGCCCCCCAGAATTGCTTGAAGCGCCCGCCCGAGCCCACAGCACCCAGGCCGCAAAGACGCCATAGAACAGCGTCTGCACCAGCGTTGAGCGGAAAAACTTGCCGCCGTCCTCACCCTCGAACGACATCCCCAACGCCTGCTCAATCGCATCGCGAATCGTCGCAAGCGAGTCCTCTTCCTCCGTCGCCTGCTCGACCCGCTGCAGGGCGTCGCGGGCGTAGGACGCCAGCAAGCGGGCCAGGTCGCGAGGCTCGGAGATCGTCGAGCGATGCGACATCACGCGCTGCAGATACTCGCCCAGCGACACGCCATGTCGATTGGCGGCGCGGGTGCGATGCTTGAGCAGGTCGTCGAACGCCACGTTGGATTCGGCCAGGCGGTAGCGCTCCAGCGTGCGCTTGGCCCCGTCGCCGTCCTGGCCAACCAGCGCAAACTCGCGCAGGTTCGTCGCCAACACGAGCTTGTGCGTCCGCCAGTAGTCGTCAACCTGGTCAGATGCGATCAGCACATCGAGGTCATAGTCGGTGCCCTTGACCTCCACGACGCCGCGATCTGGTTGGGGATTGTCACCGGAGAAGAACCCAAGGTCCGGCTGTCCGCTGCTCGACTCCTTGTACTGGACAACAGCGCGGACCCTGGGAGAGAGTTGCTCGCCAACAGCGTCGAAGAGGTTGTCGAGCGCCGTGTAGTGGGACAGCTCGGGCGTCCCCACGCGGTTAACCGCAGAGACCGCGTCCAGATACTGCTTGACGGCTTGCTCCGGTGTCTGCACGCGGACGCCCCCGAATCGTTATCCACAATAGCGCGTGAGCCAGTCGTGAACCCTCGCTATTCCTTTACCTCATTATCATGATTTCACAGGAGAGAGCAGCAAGATGGCCAAGATTCCTCGAGGCACTCGCAACCCTGACGAAGATCAGATCTACCAACGGCCCACATCTGATCCTACGATCAAGCCTGACAGGATCACGGCCGCCGTTGAGGGGTACTTCAGGCTTCCCGCGATATGGGTAGGCGATCCTCCAGAACACAGCTCCGTCCTCCAGCTCAATCCTCAGGTGCATCACAGCGCTGTCATGACGAGGGCTCTGAACTGCGGCATATCGGTACGCGTGCTGCGCGATGGAACGTTCCTGTTTAATTTCTCAGACTGGACGCCTGGAGAAAGAGTGGTGATACCGGGTTATAGACGCCCCGGCGTGGGGACGTCTTACTATCCGACTATGGGGCACGTGAAGGCAGAACAGCACGCTGAGCGAACCGCGGTGCTGCGAGCCCAAGTGATGAATGTCCATCAAGCCTGTCTGGCGACGTCGCAGTGGCTCCTCAAGCACAACAGTACCGGCGTCGGTATACCCCTCACGTCTGCCGAGACTCTCAAGGGACTGAATTTCCATGACTCCCTACGGTATAGCTATAACGCTGGCAACAATCGAGATGTTATCCGAAGCGTCATGAATAACAACGCAACCGTCCCTGAAGTTCCGACCTTCCATCGTCATGTGTTGGAAACCGAGGTGGTGGAGCATGCGACGGACCTGTTCGACGACATTGTGAGTTCGAAAGAGTCAGCTATGGTTCAGATGGTTGAAGCCGTCTATCTGGCAGCCTACAGGTGTCAAGAAGGCCGGTTTGGTGAAGCAATCGTCTTGGCGTGGGGTGTCTGCGAACAGCTCTTGGCAGCTGCCTGGGCAAGGTTTCTTGACCGTGATGGTGATTCTTCGCATCGGCGCAAGAGGCTACAAGGTCGGGACTATTCAGCTTCTGTGAAAACTGAGTTTCTGCAACTTGTTGGAGCGATCGAGCTTCCGGTCTACCAGCAGCTTGAGCAAGCTCGGAAGGCGCGCAACAGGTGGGCCCACGAGATGCGCGAACCCGACTCCAACGATGTGCGCAGCGGTGTACAGGTGGCTCAGAGTCTACTGGAGACGCTATATGGCGTTCGCCTTTCGTTCCCGTTGATAGAGGCCACGCCAGGCGTGCCTGCCTGGAATGTCTGGATTGGGCAGCCATAGGCGGACGGCGCTGCTTGGGGATACCCACGCCGGCGCGATTGTCCCGGGCGATGCCCGAGATGCAGTCGTCGCTGAGCGTGCCGACGAGGGCGATGCAATGCGCGCCCTGGCCGCTGAACCGCCTCGCCTACCGCGCCCGCAAGGCGATCGAACGCTACCTCGGTCGGAATCAAGCGACTGCGCGGCGTCGCCACCCGCTACCACAAACTCGCCCACGTCTACCTCAACCATGTTCTCCTCGCCTACATCCACTTCATGACCAAGTGGAGTGAACACACCCTTGCTCATTCGAGCTCAGAAGGACAAGACCAAGATTAGCCGAGCGCATCCCCTTTCGCACCAAAGCGTTGAGATGCTCTGTTCCTACCCTGGTTAGAAGTCGGTCGTTGGGATTGCTGACATGACTTGCAGGTTTATCGGTGGAGAGGTTCGTCCGCCAACTGTGCTATCTCGTGGTTCCCGACCTGATGACGAATAACGAACGGCGACACGCCATATTCTTCAGCCAGGTCGTCAACCTCGTCGGCACCAATTTTCCGACGCGTGACCCTTGCCTTGAGACCTGAAGAAGGAGCAAGGAACTCCGCAGCAAACGCCCGGTTGCGTTGCTGGCGCTCTGTGTTACCCCGCGTTACCAAGGCGTCCGCGTTCGAGGTGATCGCCTCGCCAAGTGCCCGACAGAAAGTAAACCTCTGGCCGGACTCTCCAGCACGTCGCAGTCCGAATGCGTAGCTCGCCTGTTCTCCGCCTGCAACGACCCCGTCGATGAGCTGCAGTTCACCGAGAGTGTTAAGTGGTCGAAAGACCTGATTCAGCTCTTCCCCATCCGCGCCCAGGATCTCGGCCAGAGCGTCCACGGTACGGATGGGCTGGCCATCCAGTTCCAGTGCGTGTCTCGCCTGACGAGCTAGATCGTAGCCCAATTCCCAGGAGCTCCCATGTAGCGGCTTCTTCCCGATGCTCTCGGCAAGTGGCCGAAGCCGTTCAAGGCGCAGCCGGTTGGACCTTGTAGTCTGCACAGCTGACCGTATACGTTCTGCATCCTGGAGAGGATCCGTTGTGTCGATGATGGGGATTGCCTCGCTGCGAAGCCCGCCCAACTCCTCAGCGAGACGCAGGACCTGCTGCTGCTGCTGCTTGCCCATATCGTATGGATCCCAGCCCAGTCCTGCGGCGACTTCGCAGAAACTCGATTCATCTGCATCCGAAGCCTGAATCGCCGTCCACTCTTCTTGGAGAAAGGTACCGTGGATTTCGAACTCCGCGAGTCTTCGAACAACCCTCTCAATCAAGTCGCTACAGACCTCCAGGAACTCCGCGCGGTCGACTACAGCGCTATCCCGGTTGAGGAATTCGATTTTGGTCCACGCTGAGGGACCGCTACCCCAAGCTAGCCGCGTACGGGCACCCGATGAGGTAACCGTCAGATTGGGATAGGCGTAACCATCAGTGTTCACTCCTAGCGAGTGGCGGCGGGTAAAGTCGGGCTCCCCTGACTTGATTGGATTCTCAGACTCGAATGCCAGAAACCACCAGTTGGACACCAACCACTCCGCCAAGGGGTAGAGAGGCACGAAGATGGACTCCCGCGTCGTTCTCGCCCTCCGATCGATGATCTCGGTGACGGATCGCCCTCCAACATCCATTCGCAAGGATGCGAACGTCGCCGACAACTCCGCGCCATTCATCCCTTCGCCGTCCAGCCACTCAGTATCAAGGCGAAATTCAGGCACTTCTGTCCCCAAGTCCCTTGGGCCACTCGCCATCGTGGAGGGGATACCCCTTGTACGAGCCGCTGGCGCGGTTCACCAATCTGGCTTCGAACATGGTGTCGCCTTCCCTGTGCCAAACGTAACGAGGAAAACCGCCTTCCCAAGGCGCACCGGTAACGCCCGCACGTATCGCCGAGCGTAACCAACCGGTGACGACTGTGGCGTCTCTGATATCTCTCGGGCAGAGCGACGCGTCACCGCGCAGCTTGGGCTGGCCGGCGAATGAGGGAAAGTCCTTGTGCTCGGGGCTGCCCTCGTACGTGACCGTCTCCGCTACGTGCCGCAGGTCGGCATCAGGGGGAACGTACATCTCACGCCTTCTTGGCCGGCGTCGCTTCGGGGCACGCACGATTCGGTTTCCGATGCTCTCTTGTCTTTCCTAGACGGGGCCTCGCTGCTCGGGGTCAGGAAACCCCACTCGCTGAGCGTAGGCGTCATGTGAATCCATCGTCAACATCGGGGAGTGCAGCGAGAGTTGCGATGCGCTCCGGCTGGGCTGATGTGAGCGACGCGGCTGTGCCCAACGGCTGTGTCTCACATGAGGCTGTCGGACCCGTCTGGCACCCGCTGATGACTGCCTGAGCGTAACAGCGGGACAAGGAAACCCGATGCGCCTCAATCCCTTTGAGCCTGTCGTCCTGCCGACACTCCAGTGATTGCGAGAGTACTTCACCACATGCGCACGCCGCTGCCAGCTGGGCGAGCAGCCGCCCTCCGGAAAGACACCCACCTGCGCTCAGGTTTGTGATTGTCGAGGGTCGTGGTCGATGTTTGTGCAACAGTGAGAAGAGTTCTTGTCAACATTGTTGACGGGCAGCGAATCTGTCAGTGCCGGGGCGCTCCTATAAGGATAGAGCAGCGCTAGTGCTGCTCCAGGCACGTCGTGGGTGTGGACGTAGTTGCTCACGGTGACGCGCGAGATCCCGAGCATGCGAGCGGTCGCCCGGATCGAAAGCTCTTGCAGCTGCGCTTGCTGGATCGCCTTCCAGCGAGGTAGCTGGCGCGGGGTGGGCGGCGGCAGTGCGCGGTCTGTTCGCAGCCGCTTGGGGCGTCGCGCCGTTGTTCCTCTCTACGGCGGCCTTGCTGGGTAACGCGCCGCCGGAGCCTCGGCCAGAGACGAAACGTTCGTGGTCGGGATGGCTGGCCAGTTCGGTCCGGGCCGTGCGCAGCGTGCCGGCCAGCGGAGGGGCCAGGCGCGTCGCGATCGAATCGCCGAGGTGACGGATCGAGAGGGTGCCGTCGGCTCGCTCGACTACTTGGACCCTTGATCCCGCATAGATGGTCCGCTCCGGGCCGGACAAGAGCTGGAGCGTGCGCCAGCGGCATTTGACGGTGTTGTCCCGAGCGACCGTGAGAGGCTGTCGAAGGCGACGATCGCGCCCAAGTCGAGTGCCGGGGCGAGCGCGTGGTAGGCGGGATCCAACTGCGCCGCCTCGACCTGGAAGCGGGCGTTGAAGCGAGACAAGAAGCGTTCGAGCATGGCCTGGGCCTCGGCGATCGCCGCGGCGGCGTGGCGCACCTCGGTCACCAGCCGGTCCTGGAAGGTGCCCGCGAGCCGTTCCACGCGCCCCTTGGCCTGCGGTGAGCGGGCGAAGACCTGATTGACTCCCAGTTCCGTCATCGCCTGCGCGAACTAGGTCGGAGGACGCTGCCCTTCCCATCCGGGCGGTGCCTGGAAGACGCCGTGGCGGTCCGTGTAGGGCGAGAGCGGCAAGCCGCGGCGCAGGATGATCTGCTCCATCAACGTGAAGTAGCCGCAGGCGCCTTCGGCCGGCCGGAACAGCGCGTAGGGCACATCGCCGGTCGCGTCGCCGACCGAGAGCAGCAGGGTGAAGCGCGGGGCCACTCGCCCAGCCCAACCGTCGTCGTGCGTGATGGCTGCCGTCGACCTGTAGCAACATCCCTTCGCGCGGATGCCGCGCGCGTCGCACGCGGTGCTCGGGCGCCGCCGCTGGTGCGGGCCGGGCATCCCGGCCGCCTGCAGGATGCGGCGGACCGTGAAGCGGCTCATGTCGAGACCTTCGTGCTCCCAGAGCAGTTCGCGCAGATGGGTGTGGTTGGTGCCCGGGTAGCGCTCGGAGGCGAAGCGGACCACGGCGGCACCCTGGCTGGCACGGTGTTCTGCGGCCGGCGGCCGCGGTTGCCATGGACCAGCGCCGGCGCTCCCTGCGCGCGATAGCTCGCCAGCAGCCGCCACACGTGGCGCTCGCTCAAGCCCAGCACTTCGGCTGCCTGCGCCGCTCGCAGGTCGCCTACGTCCACACTCTCCAGCACGCTTAACGTCGCGCCTCGTCGACTGCGTCACTGTCCGTCTCCTCGCACTTGCATGTTCAGGACTGACAGAGTCGCTGCACGTCGACATCAACGTCGCTCGGAATGTGATCCGCCTCATCGGTGAAGAGGTGATCCACCTGGGGTGGTGGAAGTGGTCGGGTTGAGGCTGGCTTCACCTCCGTTCAGCCTGTGGTTCGACGACGAGCCGGGTAGGACTGGCCTTTGGTCGTGAGGATGTGGGCGTGGTGGCTGAGGCGGTCGAGCAGGGCGGTAGTCAGCTTCTGGCCGCCGAAGACCTAGATCCACTCGGAGAACCCGAGGTTGGTGTTGACGATCGCAGAGCGCCGCTCGTAGCGGTCGGCGAGTAGGTTGAAGAGCAGTTCGCCGCCGGTCCCCTCGAAGGGCACGAAGCCGAGCTCATCAACGATCAGCAGCGCGACGCGCAGATAGCGTTGATGTAGGCGGGTGAGCGTGTGTTCATCGCGCGCCTCGACCAGCTGTCGGACGAGATCGGCGGCCCGGACGAAGGCGACCCGTTGGCGGCGCTGGACGGCCGCGACCCCGAGCGCGAGATGGGTCTTGCCGGTACCGATCGGTCCGGCGATCACGACCTCCTCGCCGCGCTCGATGAACTCACAGGTGGCTAGCTGGGCGAGTTGCGGCCGCTCGATCCCGCGCAGCACATCCCAGTCGAGCTGGTCTAGGGTTTTGAGGTCGGGGAAGCGGGCCGCGCGTAAGTGCCGGGCGACCGCGCCGTCGCGGCCGACCAGGATCTCGGCTTCGAGCAGGAACGCCTCATAGCCCCAGCCGTCGTGCGCGGCCTGCAGGACCAGCTCGGGATACTTGCGAGGCAGGGTGGGCAACCTCAGTTCGCGGCATTGGGCGCCGAGCACCGCCGCCCGGCCCGCATCATTGACCGGGCCGCTCACGATGCGCCTCGTTCCAGCAGGCGGTCGTAGTCGGCTGCCGAAACGGTCTCCACCTGTTAGCCGCGCAGCGCCTCCGGGACCGCGACCGGCGCGGGCGGATCCTGATCGGCGAGCAGCCGTGCGAGGTCGCGCGGCTTGGAGATCGTCGAGCTGTGCGACATCACGCGCTGCAGATACTCGACCAGCGAGACGCCGTGTCGGTTGGCGGCTCGCGTGCGATGCTTGAGCAGGTCGTCGAACGCCGCGTTGGATTCGGCCAGGCTGTAGCGCTCCAGCGTGTGCTTGGCGCCGTCACTGTCCTGCCCGACCAACGCAAACTCGCGCAGGTTGGTCACCAGCACGAGCTTATGTGTCTGCCAGTAGTCGTCAACCTGGTCGGATGCGATCAGCACATCGAGGTCGTAGTCGGCCGGTTTGACTTCGACAACGCCACGGTCGGGTTGCTCGTTGTCTGAGGTAAAGAACCCAAGGTCGGGCTGTCCGGGATTGGTTTCGCTGTAGTGAACGACGGCGCGGACTTTGGGCGAGAGTTGATCGCCGATGGCGTCGAAGAGGTTGTCGAGGGAGGTGTAGTGGGACAGCTCCGGCGTGCCGACGCGGTTAACCACTGAGACCGCGTCCAGATACTGCTTGACGGCTTGCTTGAGTTCATTCACCGTGGTGATGCAGCTTCCTTACCATCAGCGCAATTGGTTACGTTACTCCCGGCCAGGGCGCGTTCGCCTGGATGCTCGGCTTGGTGCGATCAACGGTCATCAGGAGCAAACACGAGTTCAGGCAGTACGACTTCCCATTCATCGCACTTGACTCCGGACTGATACTCGGGTTCGGTCCGCTCGCGGCTCCAGGTGGCGATTGCGGATACGCTGGCTGAGACGCAGCGCGTACCTCGGGGCGGCTCGAACCTCCGAGCAAGTTGTCCTACGACGACACCGCGGCGATCGAGCAGTTGCCATCTGCCATCACCGGTCTCGATCGAGAGCTCATCTCCGGGAACGAGCTGCGCAATGGCTAGGTGAACGGGATGTCTGGGCGATCTCCTACCGGCGAATCCGAGTACAACGTCGCCCAGGCCGAGACGCCGATATCGAAATGACAGTTCTCGCGGCGCTGATGCGAGGGCGGGCGGCGAGTCGCGTTGAATCGTGGAGGGGCTCCGCCGAAGGTCGGCGAGGAATGGATTCTGTGCGCCCATGGCGGCGAGGCTAAGCGTCTGGCGGGCGCGGGTCATGGCGACGTAGTAGAGACGGCGAGCGGCGTCAGCATCTTCGTCTTGGCCGGTTCGGTTCCAACCGCCGTCGAGCAACGCGACATGGTCGAACTCGAGGCCCTTGGCTCGGTGTGCAGAGAGCAGCAGCAGCCCCTGCTGGCGGCACCGCGCGTCACGGCTCCATTCGGCCAGCCACTCCCTGAAGTGGTCGAATGGCGCTTCGCCGTCGCCGAACTCAAGCTGGAACTCGGCCGCCGCGTGGCCGAGCAGTTCAGTCCACTCGTTCTCGTGTTGATCGTTGAGCCATTGAGCGAGGTCGGCACGGTGGACCAACTCCGCGTCGCGATCTTGTAGCCACTTGAGCAGCGACTGCGTCTCGCGCAACAGCCAGATGGCCGAGGAGTCCTCATTCGCCATCTGCACCGGGATACCCTCCAGCTCGCACAGACTGCGAACCGGATCGAGATATCCCCACTCGCGAGCGATCACGGCGCAGTTGGACCAGGACCAGTCGGGCGTCAGATTTGAGAGGCGCTGCAACTCAGCCATCACGACCTGGGCCTGTGTGATCGGAGTCTCGCCCGCAGGCAGGATCTGTACTCGACCTTGTGAGACGGGATCCAGTTCGCTCCAGCCTCCGCCCCAGGGATCCTTGGTTCGGGCGCGATTGACCCGAATCGGATGACCGGTTTTCATGCGGCGTTGCGACGGTTCAATGACCGCGTTCGCCGCTTCAATCACGTGCCGGGTCGAGCGATAGTTCTCGATCAAGTACCCAGTCTTGGCCTGGTAGTCCTGCTCGAAGCGCCGGATGAAATCGACCGACGCCCCGGCGAAGGCGTAGATATTCTGGTCATCGTCGCCAACCGCGAACAGGGTGAGTTTGCGTTCGTCATCGGCCAGGGTCCGCCCGACCAGTGCCGAGATCAGCTCGTACTGGTCCGGCCCAATGTCTTGATACTCATCCACCAAAATCCAGCGGTAGCCGGCGAGCACTCGCTCGCGGCGATCATCAGCATCATCGGGCGCCATGCCTTCGCCATTGAGCAACGCTGTCGCCTCGCGCAGCACAGCGGCGAAGTCGCCCTCACTGAGACGATTCAAGCGTCCCTCGAAACTGGCGCCGACCAGTCGCATCGCGAGTCCATGACAGGTCAGCACGGTGACCGCGTGAGCGTCGCTGCCGATCAACTCGACCAGCCGCCGGCGAATCTCGACCGCTGCATGGCGGTTGTAGGCCAGCGCGAGAATGCTGCGCGGGTTCTCGCGCCTGACCCGGACCAGGTACGCGACCCGGTGGACCAACACGCGCGTCTTGCCAGAGCCCGGACCGGCTAGGACCAGCACGTTGGTTTGCTCACGATCGTCAGCGACGATCCGGCGCTGAGCCGGATTACCGAGGCTGTCGACGATCGCTCGCCATGACTCCGGCGTGGTCGGACGCAGATTCTCAACGCTCGCCTCGGGCATCCAGCGGCCGAGGAACTCGCTCTCGGGCAGGACGAAGTAGTCCATCGCCAACTGCAGCGCGCCCGACATCGAACGCAGTCCCTGCTCGGCATAGGTGCTCATCACATGGATTTGCAGCACCTGCTCGGCGTAGTGAATCTCAAGCGGCGTGAAGTCGGCCTTCGTGAACCCTCGGCGCTCGGGCCGCACACGGATGGTTATCGCCGGTCGCAGAACTGTGAGGCCTTTGTGCAGACGCACGACTTCCTGCTCGTGCAGCCAGAGCAGCGCTCGCTCCATCAGTTTGGCAGGATTACCGACCCGGGAACTGAGAAACAGATCCGCAGTGATGGCGGCGAGCAGCTTGCCCATCGTGGTCTCGACCAGCAGATCTGCGCCGCGACTGTCCGGTGGCAAGCAACCGAGCAGGTGATCGAGGAGTCGCGCAGCCGCTTCGCGCCGGACGACGGCTGTGCGTTCCAGCATCTGCCATTCGCGCTGCAGGGTCACCTGTACCGACTCACGGTCAATTCCGCGTACTCCGATACTGCCACCGCCGCCCTCCTCGCCACGGCCATCGGCGGCGATGCTGCGCAGGAGCCTGCGCAAGTACTCGGGTACCGCTTGATCAAAACCTTCGTCTTTGAGTCGCTGAGTGGCGAGTCGCAAATGGAGTGTGGACGTGTCGCCGACGGTCATATCGGGGTTCTGCTCGCGCATCAGCTTGATCAACGATTCCTCCAGCGCCGCCGCCTCCTCGAGTCGCCGTTTGGACGAACGCACAACCGCTCGATGGACGTAGGCGGTGAGCGCGGTGTCATTGGTAGCGATGCCGTAGCGTTCCAAGTCGAACAACGCGGCGCGGACCCCCTCCGAGGTCATCCGCGCACGCTGCATCAAGTCGTCCGTGGATATGCCGTCGTCCGGATCGGCCTCGATCATCGCCTGCGCGATGGCCAGCAGTTGGCGCCGATAGTCATCGCGAATCTCCTTGCTGGCCAGGCGATCGCGAGCCTCTTCGACCGAGTTGACGCCCAGGGACGACGGGAAGATCTGCACGCGGTTCTGTTTGCGGGCGAGCAACTGCGCTTCTTCGAGCCAGGCGACCGCAGTTCTGACACGGTTGTCGTCGGTGGTGGAATCGCGCTGGAAAGCCGATTGCTCGTCTTCGCTTAAGATTTCGCCGGTGGTTGCGACGATTTCCTCCGCGCCTTTGGCTCTCCGATTGAGTTTGCGCAACGCTCGTAGCACGCTCTGGATCTCGCGCCGGGTCAGCTTGGAGCGGGCCGAGAGGCTGAACTGACGCTCGACATCCGCCTCGGAATAGAGCAGCACACAGCGAGCCGGCTCGCGATCGCGGCCGGCGCGCCCGGCCTCCTGCAGATAGTTCTCCAGCGAGCCGGGAATGTCGGCGTGAATCACCAGCCGGACGTCGGGTTTGTCGATGCCCATGCCGAACGCGTTGGTCGCTGCGATCACCCGCAAGTCGCCGGCAATGAAGCGCTGCTGCACGTCCTTCTTCAGTTCCGGCGTCAGTCCGGCGTGAAAGTGCTCGGCCGGCGCGCCCTTTGACGAGAGGTACTGGGCTACTTGTTCAGCGTTCCGGCGCGTCGAGCAATAGATGATTGCGCCGCCTGGCTGATCGGCCGGCAAGTCGCTGTTCAAGACTTCGTGGATGTCTGACAACTTCTGCGCGCGGCTCGTCTCAACGACGACGAATTCCAAGTTCGCTCGCTGTGCGCCGCCATCAAAGACTCTCAGTTGAATGGCGAGCTGGTCAAGAAAATACTCGGTGATTTCACGAACGACTTCCGGCTTCGCTGTGGCCGTGAGACAGATGATCTGGGGACGCTCACCATCGATAGATCGCTCACGAATGAATCGGCCCACGTAACGGTAGTCGGGCCGAAAGTCATGCCCCCATCGCGAGAGGCAGTGCGCCTCATCCAGAACCCAGGTCGCCACCTCCCGTTGCTCCAAGACGCGACGAACCGACATGCTGCGCAGTTGCTCCGGCGCGATCAGTAACATCGACGCGTCTCCCATACGAACTCGGTCAAGTGCGTCGGCGCGCTCGGGCATCGAGAGCAGGCCGTTGACCGTCACACAGGAGTCGATTCCTCGTGCCTCCAACCCCGAGACCTGGTCAGCCATCAGCGCGACCAACGGAGAAATGATCACGCTCAGCGCACCGGTTTTGTCGTAGCGCGAGAGCGCGGGAATCTGGTAGCAGAGCGACTTGCCGGCGCCGGTTGGTAACAGTGCGAGGAGATGCTCGCCGGACATCGCAGATTCGACGATGGCCTGCTGCATCGGCCGGCCGTCGTCGTCCTCGGGCTGCGCTCGAAAGCTGTCAAACCCAAACCAGCGCTTGAGCTCTCGCTCAGCATCGTGTCGCTCTCGGCACCAGCGACAGTCTGGATCCCGACAGGGCGTGTCTCGAAGCCGGCGGACGAGGCGTCCCGACTCGGGAAACTGATGCCGGACCCAGGGCGGCATCACCGAGTTGCCGCCAGACACGGATAGCCAGGCCAGCGCATAGGCCAGCGACCATCCTTCCTGTTCCGCGTTCTCCAGGACATCCCGAACCTGAACCTGGCAGGTGACCCCCTTCAAGAGCATGCTGGTCGCAACGAGCGCCTGAGTGTCGGATGGGCGGCCTGTGCCACGCACCTGCTCGAAGACTCTGGCGAACCCGGAGTCGTTGTTCGCGCTGGTCAACCAGTGCCAGGCGGTCAGCAGTTCGGGCTGCGCGGATGCAAACGCCTCAAGCTGATCGGCGAATACGGTCAGGGTCAACCTGGCATCCAATTCTGGATCGTTTATTCGTCCGCGCTTTAGCTGGCCATCCTGATAGTGCTTGACAAGGTGGTGATACGGGTTGCGAGGAAAGGCCAGGGGGTTGAGCCAGAGCGTGTCGACCACCGGCAAGCGCATCATCTGCAGCATTGGAGCAGCGGCATCCAGGTGCGGTCGATCATGATTGATGAGGTTGTGGCCGAGCAGAACATCGGCGCCCTCGGTCAGACGGTCGAGTCTCGCGAGTGTCGCGCTCGGATTTCCGCGAAGACCGGCGAATGCATCGACTTGTTCAGTATCGGAGCGCACTGCCGCGCCAGCGTGGATACGACCATCGCGCTTGGTGATCTCGAGGTCGACGGACAAGCAGCGGAGCGGGAGCCGAGTCGGTCCGCTCGGAACAGATTCAGGTGAAGCAGTTCGGAGGGGCGGTAACGCTCGAGTTCCTCTGTTCTCGATCGTGTCCCTGGGTGTGTTCTCTATCACGAACCTCAGGGTATCTGTCACGCGCCTAACCTGATGAGATACGGCTCAAGTATGTGTCACTGCGATTGGTTCACCCTCTGCGCGCGCGCCATGTCACGCGTGACACTGTCCTCGGCGTCCGTGCCTGCCGTTACAGATGGCTGATTGGAGGTGTGGGGCGTGTACAGGAATCTGAGCGGTTGGACGGTTGGACAAACTGACCGAACGACCAGTGTTTTCTGCGGCGAACGCTGGACAAACGGGGTTCGGCGGCAGCGGGCTGGGTGGAATAGCTGGTTCCACGCTCAGTTGGACAAACTGGCCTGTTTTGTCCACCAGGGGACGGGCGACTGGGTAGGTTGAAGGCATGGAGACGACCCGGAGTGCCCATATTGAGACCCCTGAAGTGGTGTCAGCGGAGCCCGTTGCGAGGGAGGATGCGCGGTTGCTGGGCCTCCTACAGGACCTGCTCGCCCGTGATGGTCGTGAGGTGGTGGCGCGTCGATTTGAGGTCAGCGAGCGGACACTCAGGCGAGCCCTCTCGACCGGTCAACTCAGCAAGCGTCTGACTGAGGCGCTGGAACGAGAGTCGAGCGGTTCTGCCGACGTGCAGTTGGGCCTGCTTCGACAACAGGTGAAAGGGCTCGAATCACGTCTGGCTGAAATGGAACAGTCGAGGAGTGAACAGGCTCGCGACAACGGCACTGAGGAGCTGCAGCAACTGGTGGAGGGGGTACAGGGCCGCCTACAGGACGTGGAGCAGCAACTCGCTCAGGTCGTCGCCGCCCTTGCCGAGCTGCGGGAAACGCAAGGGCCTGCTGCTCGCTTGGGAGTCGCTGAATCGAGCCGGCCCTACGTCCCCAATCGCATCTACCCAACGCTGGTCGAGCTGGAGCCGCAACCCGACGACGAGCAGGTCTATGGCTCCCAGGCGTTGGCCATCATCACCGAGTGGTGCAAGCAGCACGCCGAGTTCAAGGCGCACTGGCCATCCGTTGAGGGTTACGTCGCGGAAGTGCGAATGGTCGAACTGGAGATTGAACTTATCTGCGAGTATCAGCTGACCATGCCGCCCGCCGACCTCCCCTGGCAGGACTGGCAGCGCAAGCGTGAGCTGCAACAACGCCATGCCAGGCTGGAAGAAGCGCGACACAAGCTCCGACGCAAGCGGATTCGTCGGTTCTTCGTGCGTATGCTGACGCTGGGTCTGCTGGGGTAGGCCACAGCAGGAGAGGGCAGCACGGAAGCACGTGGCTCAGCGCGGCTCGCGAACCACCTGTGTGCTAGCTGCAATGTCCCACAGACAGCGATGCCGGTCGTCCCAGACGCACCAGAGCGCGGCGACCACGACCATCAGGCCGTAGATCGCGCCGCCCGCTGTCTCGCCCAGGATGGCAATCAGCACCCCGTTCACCGCTCCGAACGCGATGATTCGGATGACCAGGTCGCGAATCAGCATCCAGCCCAGATTGGCGACCTCCCCGTCCCGCACGACTCGCATGCCCAACAATCGCTTGGCCGGACTCTGACCGTTCCGAGCCGCGAGCAGGTACCAGACGACCCAGCCGATGCCCAAGGTGAGACAGAACAGCACGACTTCGAGCACAGCCCCTGCCAACCGTCGGCTGTGGCTGGCCAACTCCCGCGACGCCGCGCTTGGCTCCGGCGTTGACTCGATCCCGGTCTGCCGCTGTGTTTGCTCGTCCATCATCCGATCTTAGTTGGGGACCACATCGGTCTGCGGCGCGCTGCCGCCAATTGGTTCTCAGCCTCCTGTCGAGGCAAGACCCGCCAGGCCGATTGCACTTTTGGGCTGCTGAGGAGGTACGGGGCATGTACAGGAATCTGACTGCGATTGCATTCTGCAATCGGGCTGCAATCCGAAGTAAAACACTGGGTTTGCTGCCGCTCGCGGGGGGCTCTGTCAACTGCGGGCATGGAATAGCTGGTTCCACGCCGATTGCACCTTGATTGCACTCAGATTGCACCTTGCGGGGCACGTGAGGGGGCTGGTCTACGGGGTTGGGAGGTGAGACCGGGGTCGGTGGGGGGCAAGACGTCTGGTTGGCAATGCCATCGTGCCGCGTCGTCAATCTGCAGGGCGGAGATGGGGTTGTTCGTAGTTGGTGTCGTCTCCGTGAGGGTCTGACACCGGTCGCTTGACGACGAGGCGTCTTGATCAGGACTCAGCTAGTCGGGCTGAAACCCTCGCCTCTACAGGACGTAGAACAGCAACTCACCTGAGCACTGCTGGGTCTGGCCAACCCGCGTGACTCGCAACGGCCTGCTGCTAGGCATCTACCGACTTCAGTACGTGCTTCCGCTGTCCATCAGTCATGCAGGTGTTGCCGGTCGAGCTTCCCTGCTCAGAGTCCGGTGTTTCTGACTGCACACATATTCGGTGAATCGGACGCCGGCGACATGGTGACGCGACGCCGATCCGTGTCTAATGACGGTGGTTTGCGGTTTCAGCCAGCGGTTCCTCCTCAGAACACTGGTGGGTTTTGTCTCCGGCCCGAAGCTGACCCGACGGATTGAGTCTTGCTCTCCTGACGGCGGTTTGCAAAGAGAGACAACCGCGCACTCTTGCAGCGCGAGGTCGGCTGACGGGTTGAGTCTTGCTCCCCTGATTCGCGACTTGAGATTGCAGGAACTGGCATCGCGGTTGGCATGACGGCTCAACGCCCTGCCAATCGCCGGATTTGCCTCTGATCGAGCTCTCCGAATGGGCAGCTCGGTCGCTTCGTGTCCGCGCGGGTTCGTAGATCGTCCCTGATCCGACTCGCGCTTACCCCATTTCCGCGCTTCGACTCCAACAGATCGACGGCATCCCCGTATCTGAGTACGGGGCAGTATCCGACCGTGGGCGAAGCGTGTCTCATTCCACCCAGTTTCAACTCACCAACTGCGCTGACCGTGCGTCCCGATGCCGACGCCGGTCTCCACCTGCCAACACAGATTCACAGTTCACCAACTCACCCTCTCGTCACCCACGACACCAAACGGAAGGAGTTTTCGATGAGAGATTTCCACACACCCACTGCAACACAAGGCCGTTACGTCGGACCTGATGCCTGGCAGATCGCTGGACGGCTGCCGCATCGGGTCAGGTTCGAGCGCGGCTGGTTCCATACCGCGGCGGTTTGCCATGGCTCGTTGGACGACCGATTGTCGTTCCGACAGAGGCCCGACGGAGGCGCGATCGACGTTCGTTGCCACTCGGCTGACTGCGCGCGACAGCGGATCATCAGGCGGCTTGAAGAGCTGACCGGCGAGTCGATCTTGTCCGCGTACGAGCAGGGCGACACGGTTCCACCAGCGAACGAGCCTCTTACGACGGGTCAGCGCCGGCGCGGCTGGATCGACCTCAGGTTGTTGGTCGTCGGCGCGCTGATCGCGATGCTCGTCGCGCCGTTGGCGTTCGGCTATGGAGTCGAGGTCGTGGCGCTCAACGCGTTCGGTCTCGGCTGGGCGGCTGCGCTCATCTGGCGGATTCGACAGGCTCTTCAGCAGCGACGACATCACCGTCGACGCGCGAGAGGCGGCGCCTCGTGATCGCCACCGTCGAAATCCCGGCGCTCAAGCGACGCTACCGACTCGGCGATGTCGTCGAATCGAGCGGACTCGCCTTGCGCGGAACGGGCCGCGTGCGACAGGGCGTCTGCCCGTTTCACGAGGAGAACGAGGGCAGTTTCACGGTCTACGCCGACTCGCAACGCTGGTACTGCTTCGGCTGCGGACTCGGCGGCGACGTGCTCGACTTCATCCAGCGATTGGATGGCGTCGACCTGCCTGAGGCGATTCGGCGACTGCAAGGAGGCTCCTGGGAGCCGGTTGAACGACCACGCGCTCAAGTCGACCCCCAGTCGGCCGAGCCACTATTTGCCCGTGACCCGCAACTGCTGACGGCGGCGATGCGCTTCTACGCGACGCAACTGCGCCGCTCGCCTGAGGCGTTGGACTACTTCGTCTCGCGCGGCATCGACCTCGACGCGGCACAGCGGCTCGTCCTGGGATTCGCGACCGGAACCGGGCTGCGTGAACACTTGCGCTCACTCGGGTTCAACGCCGCTCGCATCCAGTCGAGTGGCCTGTTCACCGAGCACGGTGAGCGGTTCTCGGGGATGATCGCTGTTCCCGACGTCATCGCTGGCGGAGTCCATTGGCTCGCAGGTCGTGCCATCGCGCCGGACGCCAGGCTCAGGTTCCAGGCGCTGCCTGGTCCGAAGCCGGTGCTTGGACTTGGTCGGCTGACATGCCCGACGCCGTGGCTCGTCGTCACTGAGGGCCTCTTCGATTGGCTCACGCTGGCCAGTTGGGGCATCCCCGCGGTGGCGGCGCTGGGCACGCAAGGGCTGGAGAAGGTCGCGGCTGCGCTTCGAGGACAGCCGCGCATCTTCCTCGCCTTCGACTCCGACCACGCCGGCCGAACAGCAGCTGTTCGACTTCGCGAACTGCTCGGTGAGCATCGCTCGCGGCTCGCCCAACTGCCTCAGGGCGTTCCGGACGTCGCCGACCTCGCAACACATCCCGACGGTCGCGCAGCCTTCCTCGACTTGCTCAACCGAACCGCTCGCGTTCGCTGAAGTATCCATCCACCCAACCCCAAGTTCTGAAAGGAGGGTCGCTGGACCCACGCCTGATCGTGCCCGTGGCACGACTTCCACCCACTCCATCTCATCGCTCAACGAAGGAGCAACACCACCGTGAAGAACGGTACTTCCATCCACACCAACGGCAACGGGACGCGCCCCAAGAACGGCGCAGCGCCCACCAACATCAACAGCCTCGGCAGCGAGTTCCACTGGGACGCGCTATCGCCCAACGTCAACGACGCGCTCAGGCAGCCGCTCGACGCCGCGCTGGTCTCCGAGCGGAAGGGTCGCGGCGGTCGTCGGTTCTCGTACATCGAGGGTCACACGGCCATCGACCAGGCCAACCAGGTCTTCGGCTACGGCGGCTGGGGCTACGAGCTCGTCGGCGACGTGACGTTGCGCGAGTTCAAGTCTGGCGCGGCCTACTCGGCGACGGTTCGCGTGACCGTACCGGCGCACCCTCTCGCACCGACGTCGGCTTCCAGCCGGTCTCGGATGAGTCGGCCGAGGGTCACGAGACCGCCTACAAGGGCGCCGTCACCGACGCCCTCAAGCGATCCCTGCGCAGCTTCGGCGACCGTTTCGGCAACGGACTCTATGGCGACCCGCCGACCGCAGCAGGCCATAATCGGACGCGACCACAGCCTCAGCAAAAACGTCCTGATCCAACGCCTACTCGCCGAGAGGCGAAGTCGAACGGAACGCGACCGCGCACTGACGACTCGGACGTTCGCAACCTCCGCGCTCAGCTCCTTGACCTCAGCGAACAGCAGGGGTTCTCCGAGGAGCAGGTTCGCGCTGCCGTCTTGCGCAAGACCGGTCGCGACCTCGACGAGTTGACGGTCGCCGACTTGACGCCGCTGATCGCCTCAGCCGTCGACAAGCTCCAACAGCGGCAGGAGGACAGTCGCTAACGCCGACTGTTCCCTCGACTGAACACCCAACAGAACGGGGCTGCCTTCAATACGAGGGCGGCCCCGTTCTCTTCTATCGGACGGAAAGGAACCACCCATGTCCGACACGACAACCACTACCAACAACCCGTACAACCGACCGATGGCCCGAATCACCGACGACGGCCGAATCGAAGTCCGCGCCTCGGCGCTGGGCCGCTGCCGCCGCGCCCTCTGGTACTCTGCGACCGAGCAGCCAATCACCAACCCGACCTCACCCGAATCCTTGACGATCATGGAGTCCGGCAATGCGCTGGAGCCGGTCGTCATCCGTGCGATGCAGCGAGCCGGCTGGACGATTCATCCCATCGACAGGGATGAGCCTCAGTCGGTCTCAGTCGAGCTGAGCGACAACCTGTTCGTCAGCGGTCACCCCGACGCGACGGGCTTCCTGCCCGCCACCAATGTGTCAGCAATCGACAGCTTCCTCTTCGACGACGAGTCGCCAACCCACGGCGACGAACTCGTCGTCGAGGTCAAGACTCGGGGCCCCGAGGCGTTCAAGCGCTGGCAGACGCTAGGCGCCGAGTGCAGTCATCCCGACTCGGTCGCGCAGGCGGCTTGTTACTCACTGGGGCTGTTCGGCGAGGTCCGTGACAGCGTCATTGCGACCTTGGACACAGGCTCGCGGAAATGGGACCACGAGGTCATCCCGGCTGAGCGTGTCGAGCGCGCCTGGAATCGTGCCGGCGGTTGGCTCGACGTACTGGCCGACCACCTCGATGCCAACGGTCCCGACTCCGACATATTGCCTGAACGCGACTTCGAGGCGACCGACTGGCAGTGCCGCAGTTGTCCGTACTTCAACTCCTGCCAGCTGGCTTTGGTTGAGGCGTCGCCGACCGATGCGTCGGTCGATACGCCGGTCGAGTCGGTGTCTGATGAAGAGGCACAGGCGGCGCTCTGGCACTACGAAGAGTTGTCGGAGCTGATCAAGTCGCTCAACGCCGACAAACGTGAGTCGCTTGCGACGCTCGAAGGCTGGCTCGAAACGCAAGGCGTTCCCAAGTCCCAACTCGACGGTCGGGACAAGCCGCGCACAGTTGGGATGGTCTCGACGCGTCGATACAAGGTCGACCACAAGAAGCTCAACGCGCTGCTCGACCCCGAGCAACGGGCTGAGATCGTCACCGAAACCCACTCGGAATACCTCCGGGTGAGCTAGCTGCATCCCGCACGGGATGCAATCGAAGCCGCGCTCCCGCCTTGGGACGCGGCCGTTCCCATTCCCAAACAGACGAGGGATGTTCCCTCGTCGCAACACGCTCTTGGAAAGGAGCACCACCGATGGCACGCACCATCAACCAAGTCAACCTGCTGGGCCGAGTCGGGGCCGACCCCGAACTGCGCAGCACCAAGAACGGCACCGCCGTCGTCCAGCTCAGGCTGGCCACGGACCGCTACAGCAAGTCGAACGGCGGCCAGTCGGAGACCGACTGGCACACCGTTGTCTGCTGGGGCAAGACCGCCGAGGCCGTCGCCGGCTATGTCGGCACGGGCGACCGCGTCCACATCACGGGTCGGCTGCAGCAGCACAGCTGGCAGACGGAGTCGGGCGAGCGGCGCAGCAAGGTCGAAATCCACGCGCACGAGGTGATCTTCCTCGACTCGCGTAGCGACCGCCGTGACAACGAGCACGGAGGCGAGGATCCCTTCTAACGGACTTCCGTCCCCAGTTCTGCCCGTCTCACACGGGCACCCATGAGGCCGTGTTCCCACCCCGGGACGCGGCCTCATTCGTACCCAAAAGGGCGCGAGTGTTTCGCGTCGCAACACGCTCTTCGAAAGGAGCAATCACCGATGGCACGCACCATCAACCAAGTCAATCTGCTGGGTCGAGTCGGGGCCGACCCCGAACTGCGCAGCACCAAGAACGGGACCGCCGTCGTCCAACTCAGGCTGGCGACCGACCGCTACTCCAAGAACGGCCCCGCCGAGACCGACTGGCACACGGTCGTCTGCTGGGGCAAGACCGCCGAGGCCGTCGCCCGCTACGTCGGCACAGGCGACCGCGTCCACGTCAGCGGTCGGCTGCAGCAGCACAGCTGGCAGACCGACTCCGGCGAGCGCCGCAGCAAGGTCGAGGTCCACGCCAACGAGGTGATCTTCCTCGACTCACGCAACGACCGCTCGGACCAAGACGAGGGGGGAGGCGACGCTCCCTTCTAACGGACTTCCGTTCCCGAATCCTGCCCGTCTCGCACGGGCACCAAAGAGGCCGCGTTCTCTCCAGAGGACGCGGCCTCTTCTCAGTCCCAAACCTGAAAGGAACTCTCAGATGACCACCATCCAACCTGATCTGTTCGCTATCGCGAACGACGACTCCGACCTGCAGCGGCTGGTCAACAGCGAGCGGCGGGAGCTGCTCACTGCGTTGCGCCAGAACGTCTCGCTGCTCAACGAGCTCGCGATTCGGTACGAGGTCGAGACTCGGCCCGAGCGCTCGCCCGAAGCAGAGCAGATCTCGTCGTCAAAGCAGGTCTTCGACTTGCTCGGCGCGGAGATGACGCCGCTGGCGCAAGAGCAGGTGCGCGTCCTGCTCCTCGACCGCCAGCTGCGGATCGTCGGTCAGCGCACGATCTATCAGGGCAACGCCTATTCGGCCTTGGTGCGGGCTGCCGAGGTCTTCAAGCCGGCCATCGTCGAATCCGCGCCCAGCATCATCATCGCGCACAACCACCCGTCGGGCGACGCCACGCCGAGCCAGGCCGACATCAGCCTGACCAAGGACTTGGTCGAGGTCGGCAAGCTGCTCGGCGTTGAGCTGCTCGACCACGTCGTCATCGGCGACGGGAGCTTCGCTTCGATCAAGAACGGAGGCTTCCTCGACTGAGTCCGTTCGCAACTCACAACCCAACCTGTTCACTGGAAAGGACGAGCACCATGCTCGACACCAACCTGGCGTTGGCTGAACCCGACGCTGTATCCACCCAGCTCTACACGATCACGGCGGGCGGCTTCTCCGCCACCTGCGACGCGTTCGCCTCCGACCCGGAGCGGAACCACTTGTGGTTCGTCTCGATGGTCGGCGCCCAGACCTCGCTCAAGGCGATCTGGGCGGCGCTGCTCAACTCGCCGCCTAGCCCGGCGTTCCTGAATCAAAGGCGCCGTGGACGACCTGCACGAGGGCGGCTACGAGCGCTGCCAGATCCCCGAGCAGAGCATCGGCACCTGGAAGACCAGGATCGCCAAGCTGCCGCAATCAGGCGCTCATCACGCCATGGTCTACACGCAGATGGCCGAGCTCTCGTTCGAGCGCGACGCCTTCCTGCTGCTGACCCCCGACGCCTCGGAGGCGCCGGCCCTGCACCTGCGCTTCCTCAACCAGCGCAGCGAGCTGCCGCTGCATCACAGCTGGGCCGACTGGCTCTGGGAGCAAGGGCTCCAGAACGAGGCGATCCGACCGCTCAAGTCGGTCGGCCTCAACGCCTGGTCCTGCTACCACGACCCGCAGCAGCTCGAGAGCGAACTCTCGGCGGCCGTCAAGTACGGCGCGCTCAAGCTGCCGCGCGAACTGAACGGAGCAGAGAGATGAGTCACCGCTACGTGACCGTCACGGTCGAGACCCGAGCGGGAGAGGACGACATCGCCGGGGAGGAGATCACCGCGATCTACAGCTTCGACCTCGAAACGGACGCCGCGCAGATCGAGGAGGGCTTCCACGAGGACATCCACGACCACCTGCTCAACCTGCTTGAGCAGTACCGAGAGGAGCACTCATGACCGAAGCGTCGGACGACCAGACCATCGTCAGCGTCCGCCGCGGTCCCGAAGAGACGGCCCGCTGGCGCCTGCAACCCGAGGAGTCCGTCTGGCGGATCTCCCAGATCGCCGAAGACCTCGAAGACCACCTGATCGGCCTCCTCGAGGCCGACAACCAACGAACGGAAGACACCGCATGAGACTCGCCGGACAACTGAAGGGCGGCTACTACCCGACGCCGCCGCGCGTGGTCGACTACATCCGCTCACTGCTGATGGCGCCGATCCGTTACGGCCGAAACCGAGAGGACATCGCCCGTTTGCTCGACCCCTGCTGCGGACCGGGCGACGCCCTGTCGCAACTGGCCGGCTCGATCAACCGCCACGTCCCGATCGAGACCTACGGGGTGGAACTGCACGAGGAGCGGGCACAGGAGGCTGCCGAGCGGCTCGACCACGCGCTCTCCAGCGACCTCTTCCGCTGCTCGATCGCCAACCGCGCGTTCAACCTGCTCTGGCTCAACCCGCCCTATGACTTCGACCGGGAAGACAAGCGGGTCGAGCACGCGTTCCTCACGCATTGCTCGCGCTTCCTGGAGCCGGACGGGGTGCTGGTCTACATCATCCCGCGCGCTCAGATCGCGACCTCGGCCCGGTTCCTGACGACCAACTACCGGCGCGTCCGGGCCTGGGCGTTCCCTGAGCCCGAACGCGAGCCGTTCGACCAGGTCGTCGTGATCGGCGTGCGTAAGCCGCAACCGCGGCCCGACGCGCGGGCGATGTCCGACCTGGTCGCGAGCATCGACCACCTGGAACCGCTGCGACACGACCTGCGGCCCGAGTACGACATCGGGATGTCGGCCCCCGGTCCGGTGATGTTCACCACCCGGGTGATCGATTTCCGCAAGGCGGTGGCCGAAGCGCGTAAGCGCGGGCTCTGGACCCAGGACGAGATCACGGACGCCTTCTGGCCGCCCACCGACCGCTCGACGCGCCCGCTGATGCCGCTGCGCAAGGGACATCTGGCGATGCTCGTTGCGGCCGGATTCCTCGACAACCTCGAACTGGAGACGCCTGACTCGCGTGTCCTGGTCAAGGGACGCACGACCAAGGAGATGGTCCTGGTTGAGGAGGGCGAGACGCACGATGTCTACCGCGAGCAGCTCTGCACCAGCGTGGTCACGCTCGACCTCGACACCGGCCGGATCGAACGGATCGAGGCATAGCGGGACCGAACGAACCCAAGCTCACGACATCAGCGCGGCCGGGCGGACGCGCGTAGCCGCCCACACCGCCCACACCTGAATGGAGACCGACCATGCCCCGACTCAGAGTGCACTACGCCTGCGACCGCTGCGGGCACACGTCGTCCGCCGAGTACTTCGACTACCGCTACCACGAGACCGAGGTCGTCCAGGCACCCTGCGGCGGCTGCGGCTACATGACGCAGCGCACGCCCCAGAGCGCTCGGCGGATCACGGACGACGAACCGCGCCGCCGGACCTGGCGGCAGTTCTATCAGCACGGATTCACCCGCTGGGAGTGTTCGGGCTGCGGCCGGATCGAACAGTCGCTGGCGTCGCCCGACCCCTGCGATTGCAACCACTGAACCAAGCGAGCGAGAGCTGATACCTCTCGCTCGCTCTAGTCACACAAGGAGAGCGTGACATGACCCAGACTACCCAATGCGGCTTCTGCCGCGAGACTTACGAGGTCGGCGATCAGACTTACACGCCCGACGCCGACGCGGCGCCGCTCAACCAGTGCGCGACTTGCGCCCGGCGCGAGGCCCGAGGCGGCATCGAGCGCGACTACCCGTTGGCCAACTGGCGGCCCGACGACCGGGTCGAGCTGATCGACTGGCAGCCCAGCGACCTGGTCTGGCTGGCGGCCGATGCCTGAGCACACACCGTCGCTGCCCGACTTCAACGCCCACGTCACGATCGGCCAGGTCATGATCGAACTGCTCGAACTCGAGTGGATCGACCCGGAGGACTTGGCCGACCGCGAGGACGCCCGGCTGCTGGCCGAGCGCCTCAGCGTTGCCGCCCCCGAGCGGCAGCTGACGCTCGCACTCACGGCCTAACCCTGTAGACCGCCCGGTCCGCCTCCGCGCGGGTCGGGCTAGAACGGAACCCGACCATGAATCCCTGGATCAACGACCGCGGCTGCCACATCTACTTCGACAAGTCCGTGCCCATCGACGAGCACGGCGACGAGACCGGTAAGGGCACCTTCTCTTGGTGGTGCACCTGCAACCGCAGCCAGGACGACTACGAGAGTCTGCCCGCCTGCGTCCGCGACGCGCGGGCCCACATTGAGGAGTAACCGTGAACCTCTCAGAGTTCATCGATACCTACCGCGAGGCGATCACGAAGCGGATCGTCCACAGCTACCCACCCAAGTACCGCCCGGCCGCGGACCACCGCCCGATGCCCCGACTCAAGCGCCGGCCGATGGGCGCCCAGGAGACCGCGATCCGCGGCGCCGCGCTGAGCCTGACCGAGCAGCGCGGCACCACGGTCGTCGGTGAGATGGGCGTGGGCAAGACGTTCATCGCCATCGCCGCCGCCCAGTTGGCCGGCTTCCGCCGCGTGCTCGTGCTATGTCCGCCCCACCTGGTCGGCAAGTGGCAGCGCGAGATCGAAGAGACCATCCCGCTGGTCCGCACCGGCATTGCCGACTCGATCACCGACCTGGAGCAACTGCGCCATCAAGAGGGCTCCGGCCCTCAATATGTGGTCATGTCCCACTCGCGGGCCAAGTTGGGCCACCGCTTCCGTCCCGCCTATTGGATGCGCCGGCTCAAGGACGAGGACGGCAACCCCGTCCGCGACGAGGAGACCGGCCAGTTCATCATGACCCCGGCCTGCCCCGACTGCACCACACAGATCGTGGACGCGGAAGGCGTCCCCGTCCCGCACAAGCAGTTGGACAAGAAGCGTCACACCTGCCCCAACTGCGGGACGCCGCTGTGGACGGCGGAGGCACGGCCCGTGCAGACCGTGACGACCGACTACAACGCCGGTCTGATGGCGCGCCGCCGGCCAGGCCAGGGTCCGCGCAAGTACCCGCTGGCCGACTACGTCAAGCAGCGCATGCGCGGTTACTTCGACCTCTTGATCGTGGACGAGGTGCATGAGCACAAGGGTCGCGGCTCGGCCCAGGGCGTCTCGGCCGGCATCCTGGCCGACGCCTGCGGCAAGTCGCTGGCCCTGTCGGGCACCCTGATGGGCGGCTACGCCTCGACCCTCTTCCACCTGCTCTACCGGTTCTCGCCCGAGATACGCTCGGAGTTCGGGCGCTCAGACGAGCGCAAGTGGGTCGAGCGCTACGGCTTCCTCGAACAGCGGGTGCGCCACGACCGCGACGACGACCCGACCGAGGACGGCTCCGTCTCGCGGCGGCGCAACTACCGCAAACAGGTCAAGGAACGGCCGGGGATGGCGCCGGCGGCGCTGTTCCACATCATCGGCCACTCCTTGTTCCTGCGCCTCAGCGACGTCGCCGATTCGCTGCCCGCCTACGAGGAGCAGATCCAGGTCGCCAGCATGGACACCGAGGAAGGCGTTCACGGCCTCTCCCAGGCTTCCGCCTACCGGCTCCTGGCCACGGACCTCAAGCGGGCGTTGCTGCAGGCGATCGAGCGCGGTTCGGCGCGGCTGCTCTCGACCTACCTGCAGGCGCTGCTCGCCTATCCCGAGGGCTGCACCAGGGGCGAGTCGGTGTTCGACCCGGACACGGGCGACCTGATCGTGCAACTGCCGCCGCTCGACGCAGAGCGCATCTACCCCAAGGAGCAGCAGCTGATCGACCTGGTCGCCCAGGAGCGGATGGCGGGAAGGCGGGTGCTCGTCTACGCCACCCACACCGGGACTCGCGACATCACCGGTCGGCTGGAGACGCTGCTCAGCCGGTACGGCTTCAAGACGGCGGTGATGAAGGCCGACCGGGTGGAGCCGAAGCAACGCGAGGCCTGGGTCGCGAAGCGGGTCGCCGAAGGCGTCGATGTCCTGATCTGCCACCCCAGGCTGGTTCAGACCGGGCTTGACCTGATCGACTTTCCGACCATCTGTTGGTACGAAACCGATTACTCGGTCTACACGATGCGGCAAGCATCGCGCCGCAGCTGGCGCATCGGTCAGACGCGGCCGGTCAAGGTGGTGTTCATGGCCTATCGGAACACGCTGCAGGCCGACGCGCTCAAGCTCGTGGCGCAGAAGCTGCAGTCGTCGCTCGCCGTCGAGGGCGAGCTGCCCGAGGACGGGCTGGCCGCCTACGGCGACACCGGCGACGACCTGATGATGGCCCTGGCCCGCAAGCTCGTCTCAGGCGAGACCGACGACGAGCCGGTCGAGGCCATCTTCCAACAGGCGCAGCAGGTCGCGGCGGACGCTGAGGCGCTGCTGGTCGACGATTCTTGGCGGCCGGTCGAACCAGTGCCGGAACCGCTCGCGCTGCCGGCCGGCGCAACGGTCGACGCAGAGTCCAGCGTCGCGGTCATCCCATGCGAGCATCACACGGGCATCGCGCCCGAGCAGCGGGACCTGTTCTCCTGGGCCGAGTTCCTCGCGGACGAGCCGACACCAACCAAACGTCGCCGTCAGAAGCAGGTTCAACCAACGGCCTCACTCTTTGAGTGGGCGCTCGAACGAGAGCAACAGGCCGGTCTCGCCGCTGCCGGCGGGTAACGGAAAGGGGGGGTCGTCGCATTCGCGACGGCCTCCCCTCAGCCCATATGTAACCGCGTTTTTTCGTGCCCGCGACCGACGTGGAGGTTCCGTCCAGACTCCTCGTCGGACACGAGTCCGCCTCAAGCGCATGCGGCTCCTTCGACTGAGCTCCCCCTCGGTTTCGGCGATTTCTGTCCTAACCAGACTGTGATCCGCTATCCCTCGGTTGCTACGGCGGAGTCTGATCCTCCCCGGCCGAAAGTTAAGAGGGTTTGAGCCATGACTCGTCTACTCGCAACTCTGACAGTCGTCGCGACGATGGCGCTCGCCGCCGGTTTGTTCGCCGTCGTGACGACCGAACGCGCGTTCGCACAAAAAAGGGGGGGTAGAGTCTGAACCGGTTGAATGCACCGGCCGATCCTCCGACCCCGATAGCTGTAAGGAAGTTCGAGAGCACGGCAATCCCCGGATAGTTGCGACCCACAACCCATCCGACCAGCGGCGGATCGAGTCGATCCACGCCCAGATGGATAGCCGCAACGAGCGCTACGTTGACGACTACGCCCGACGAACTGAGGAACTCGCCGCACTCCAGGTTACAGATGCCGCACTCACATCTCAGTTCTTGAACAGCAACCCAAGCCTGGCGGAATCTGCCGTCTACTTCCGCGAAAAGGCCAGGCTGGAACGGCTGATCACAGCGAAACAGCGGCAGATCGAAACCTTGACCAGTAACTTCAACCGC
Organism: Dehalococcoidia bacterium; assembly: GCA_965232875.1. Lineage (GTDB taxonomy): Bacteria > Chloroflexota > Dehalococcoidia > Bin125 > Bin125 > Bin125. The sequence goes on from OZ247431.1 coordinate 2,885,436, forward strand.
GAGATGGAGCGTCTGGTCGAACAGATTGGCTCAATCTCCGACCGAGCGGCCGAGAACTTGGCTCGGCAGACCGAAGTCTGTGGCACCACGCCCGCCGAGGGTTCTGGACCGGATGAAGACAACCCGCTGACCAGGTGGTATGTCTGTACATACCTCGACTCAGATGGGAACGAACTCACAGGCGACAACGCCCATCTGGAGGCAGTGACCATCTCCGTCCAGGAGTACCGGCGCCTCCCGATTCCAGTGGATCAAGCTGAGCGGGAGACCCGACCGATTCCGCCACTCGATGACGGACAGTACCACTCGGAGAAATCCTGCGAGTTCTTCGAAGACGAGTGTCGAGAGGTCCGCCGCGGTCACTACAGCTACTGGGTGAGCACGAGTCCGCCCGAGCCGGAGCCCCGGTTCAGGAGCAGCCGCAGGTACGACACACGCGCTGAGTGCTTGGCCATACACCTAGATTGCGTCGACCTAAACGTTGTTGAAGAGTACCCAACCGAAAGTAGTGGTGCTGTAGTGATACAAACGGTGTCCGTAGCCGCAGGTGTCCCAGGCGGCCTCTATGAGTACTTGTCGGACGACCAGTGTGAGCAGTATCACCGCACCTGCGAGCCGGTGCTGACTCCCAGTCACGAGGGAGGTCGCGGAGAGGAAACGGTCTACGTTCCCACCATCACCGGTCGCGTCTACACGGATTCGGAACAGTGCGGTATGGATCACGGCGGCTGCGAGCAATACTGGCGAGACAGCGACAACGACGACGATGTCGATAGCGAGGACGAGATCGTCTACGTCCCCTACCGCGACAGCAACGAGATCGTGGTCACCGTGACCCGTTCGGGCCCGGGCATTGGTACGAACGAGCCGAGGGAGCGGGTAACCATTCAGGGCAGCGACAGCCGCGCGGTTGATCACTCGGAGCCGGACGAGGAGCCGGTGCAGCCGACCCCAATCCCGCACAGCGCGGTGCATGTGGATGATGACGGTCGGACTAGCCCGCCGAGCGAGGATAACCCAGCGACCGACTACTCCACCGGCAGTGCATGCCTGGCCGACGCGGGCGCGGGTGTTGTGTGTGGTCAGGGCGACGACGGCAACTGGTACCGACTGCGAAGCTGGAAGTAGTACTCGACGAGTCGCGGCGCCGCTCGCCGTCAGCGTGACCGCAAGAGGAGGGGGCTTCCCGAAGGAGGCCCCCTCCTGCTCTTGGTCTGAGGCTGGTCTGAGGCCCATCGCGCAGACGCGGTCCGAGACCGCCTACGGCGTGTACGACCGCGCGTAGGCGATCGCCTCGGCGATGCCTTCCCAGTGCGGATTGTCGTTGGGCTTCGCGCGACGGTTGGTCGCCTCCTGCACGCCGACGGTAGCAACGGCTGCAACCGCGCGTACCGCGCGTCGCTCAACTGCTTCTGGTCGCTCATCTGGTCACCGGGACCGCCCCGCCAACCGTCCCCACTCGGCCACAACTACGCCGCAATGTGAACAGGGCCTAACGAGACCTACCTGCGAACTTTCCGCTGGGCGGTGAGCCTATAGAGGTCACCTATCCCCTAACGATCGACGACATCACCGGTGGCAGGCCACCGACGAAGAACTCCCGCAAGGGCTGGTTCACGAATCCGGCGCACTGAGGATGGACGGAACCCACTCCCCGCTGCCAACCGTCTCCACTCTGCCACGACCACGCCGCAATGTGAACAGGCCCTAGCGTCTATGCCCTGTTTTGATCGCTCTTGATCTAGGCCAGTTGATCGGCCTAAGACTAGGCCACTCGGAGGCGGTTGTGTTCTCTCCCGAGGGTGGTTGCTAGGCCTCACCTCCCGCCTGCTGCGGCGACGTGGTTGTTGGCTGCGCGTGCCTGGTCCGGTAGGACTGACCGCGGGTCGTGAGGATGTGGGCGTGGTGGCCGAGGCGGTCGAGCAGGGCGGTGGTCAGCTTCTCGTCGCCGAAGACCTGGACCCACTCGGAGAATGCGAGGTTGGTGGTGACGATCGTGGAGCGCCGCTCGTAGCGGTCGGCGAGCAGGTTGAAGAGCAGTTCGCCGCCGGTCCGCTCGAAGGGCACGAAGCCGAGTTCGTCGACGATCAGCAGGGCGACGCGCAGGTAGCGCTGATGCAGGCGGGTGAGCGTGTGTTCGTCGCGCGCCTCGACCAGTTGTCGGACGAGGTCGGCGGCGCGGACGAAGGCGACCCGCTGGCGGCGCTGAACGGCCTCGACCCCGAGCGCGATCTCGAGATGGGTCTTGTCGGTCCCGATCGGTCCGGCGATCACGACGTCCTCGCTGCGCTCAATGTACTCGCAGGTGGCCAGCTGGGCGAGTTGCGGCCGCTCGATCCCGCGCAGCAGATCCCATTCGAGTTGGTCCAGGGTCTTGAGGTCGGGGAAGCGGGCCGCGCGCAAGAGCCGAGCCACAGCGCTATCGTGGCGGACCAGGATCTCGGCTTCGAGCAGCTGCAGCAGGAACGCCTCGTAGTCCCAGCCGTCGTGCGCGGCCTGGCGGACCAGCTCGGGGTACTGACGACGGACCGTGGGCAGCTTCAGTTCGCGGCAGTGAGCCTCAAGCACCGCCGCGCGGGCCGCATCATTGACCGGGCCGCTCACGATACGCCTCGTTCCAGCAGGCGGTCGTAGTCGGTGATCGAAGCGGTCTCAACCTGGTAGCCGCGCAGCCGTTCCGGCACCGTCACCTCGTCCGGCGCCTGGGCCGCGGCCAACGAACGGCGGATCGCCAACTCGTCGAAGCCGCCCTCGGCGAGGCCGGCCTCCAGCGCCTCCCGCAGGCGCTCCTCACCGTGTTCCGCGGCGGCCTGCAAGAGCCGCGCCAGAGCGCGTGCTGCTTCATGCCCGCCGCGCTCGTTCTCCAGCAAGGTCCAGAGCCGTGCATAGGGGCCGCCCAGCTCCTCAACCAACTCCGGCGCCACCTGGCGCAACGCCTGCGGCTTGCGCGAGAGCTGGCCGAGGTAGTGGCGGTAGCGCACCCGCCGGCCGCCGAACCGCTGGCGAGGATGGCTGACCTGCTCCGCTCCGCGCTGGAAGGCGACTTCGGAGACGCCGACCCAGGCCGTGACCCTGAGGCCGGCCCAGCGCTCGGGGACCGAATACCAGACCCCCTCCAGGCGCACCATCGCGCTGCGGTTGACCGAGAGCGGCTGCATCCGCCGCGGCTCGAACGCGACCGCCGGCAGCGGCGGCCGCAGCAGCGGGCCTTCTTGGGCGAAGCGCTCCCAGACCCGCCCGGACGCCAGCCGATCGACCTCCGCTTGCATCTCCTCCGAGATCTGATCCAGCGAGTCGCCGCGCGGCAGCGGCGTCAGCACCTGCCAGCGCACGCCCCGGCCGCGGCTCTCCACGCCGCCCTTGTCGTGTCCTTCGCCGGGCCGAGCGAAGTTGGGATCGAAGGCGTAGCGACTGGCCAGCGCAGCGAAGCGCTCGCTCAGCCGGCGGCGTGGGAACTGCACCCGCCGGACCGCTGCCGCGAGGTTGTCGTAGACCATCCGCCGAGGCACGCCGCCGAAGTGCTCGAAGGCGCGCACGTGGCCGTCCAGGAAGGCCAGCTGGTCGTGGCGCTCATAGAGCCGGACGAAGTCGCGGCCCGAGTGCATCAACCGGAACAACAGCAGCCAGACTCGGTGGCGGGAGCCGGCCAGGTCGACCCTGACCTCGAAGAAGTCGACCTGGGCGCTCTCTGCCGGACGGTGGACCAGCGGCACGTAGACCTCGGCTCGCCGCCGCCGCCACTCGCGCAACTCGGCCAAGACCAGAGTCAGGCCGACCTCGTAGCCCTCCTCGCGTAACTGCCGGTGCAGTCGCCGCCCCGTGATCCGCTGCTTGTCCGTGGTGCGCGGCGCCCACTCCTCCAGCAACTGCTCCAGCCGCGGCCGGACCCGGTCCAGCACCGGGCTCGAGCGCCGCCGCTCCTGGCGCTCCGGCGTTGGCGTCTCCAGCTAGCGCCGCACCGTATCCCGAGCGAGCCCCATCTCGCGGGCCACACTGCGTTGACTCTTGCCTTCGACCACCTGTCCCTGACTTGATCCGGGAGCACCTTGCGCCGTAGCGCATAGATATCCATCACTCCGAGCATCCCTCTCTCCCGACCGGTGTCGGCGCCCGCCGATCACAGCTTGGGGCTTGGCCACCGAGTGGTCTGGTTTTAGACCGATCACTGGCCGAGTTTTAGAGCGATCAATTCATGCCCGGCAGGCCCCGTTCGGCCGACACACTCATCGGGCAGAAGCGGAATGCCCATTCAACCAGCTGTCTGCCATCGCCTGAGCAGCATCCGTCCGCCCGGCAACCATGAGATCTACAGCCTGTCGGTAGAGGTCCCGAGCACCGGCCGTCGGCGGCGGGTGCCGCACGGCCAGGCTCGCGATATCACGAGGCTCGAGCTTCAATAGACCTTGTGGGTACTGGCGAACCAGCCGCGCTCTCGACTCGACTGTGGTCGAAGATAGCATCGACAGGCACCACGCGGCCTGCTCCTCCGGGTTGGTGACTGTCGGGAACCTGACACCGTACAGCGTGTTAGTAATGGTGAGGCGGGGCTTGCGATTGAGTGCTACCCAGGGCCTACTTTCGGACATACCTGTGACGAACCCATCGAAGGATTCAGGGATCAGGACATGGTACCAAGGATCGCGCTGTCTGATCTTGAATGCTCCCCGCCTGGCCCCTCCTTCCTCTTCGGGAAGATCCAAGTAGGTCTGGACCGCTGGCTGCGCGAGGTCCGTGGCTGGAGGGTAGAACAGCCACACGCGTTCGCCTTGCGACAAGAGTTGAGCCCACGCCCCGTTGTCGATTTCCGAAACGCCGATGTGTTGTGCCTTTGACAACACAGGCCGCACAGCGGACAGGGGAAGCCCAAGCGCGAGGCGTCGCTCCTCGTTGAGCAGGAAGTAACCAACATCGCCGGTTACCGCACCGACGCGAACTTGAGCGATCTCGCCAAACCTGATCTGCCCTTCAGGGAGACATGACACGTCCGAGCGCAGCCCGCCGCTATGCACGGACAGAGCCGGAGCCGCCACAGCCTGAATCAACTCCGTCAATGTCTGGTGCCTTATCACGCGAGCCGGGCGGTGTGGTCGCTCTCCGAACCCCCGACCTACAAGCAAAACGGACCCGTCGACAACCTGGTCGAACATCGGCACAGAGACGCGATGTACGTCCAGCTCATAGAACGAGGACTCGCAGACCTCCCTGAGTGCTCTGGCGTAGTTCGCGTACTCATAGGCTGCCGGCAGGACGTAGGCAAGCGAGCCTCCTGGCTTCAACAATTGCATGCCGGCGGTTAGGAACGCCACCCAGTAGTTGGCCGTCCCGGTGATGCTATTGCCGTTGAGCCGCGTTTCGAGTGCTGGGCGAGCTAGTACCTCATCCAGCTCTCGGAGTCGTACGAAGGGAGGATTCGCGATCACTCGGTCAAAGCGCCTGCTGGTTCCCTGCGCCCAGCGCAAGAAGTCAGTGGCTGGCAGGCTCTCCAGGCCAAGTCGGTCGAGGCCGCCCAATTCCGCCTGTAGGTCAACAGCCAGAATCGCACTCGGCGGTACATCCGCGCGAAGCGCCGCCTTGACCAGCTGCCCAGAGCCTGCGCTCGGATCGAGCCATGACTCGGCTCCTGTGACGCCCACAGCCTGGACTAGGGCGTCGGCGAGCGGCGTCGGCGTGTCCGCCATGCCTTTCTCTGGCGGTGCGACTGGCTTGGCCTCCTCCACGCCGACGCTCGCTATTTCCAAGGGTCGTTCCAGAGGGCTCCAAGAACGCTGTCCCCGTTGCGAAGCGCGGCATCTACTCGTTCCACGTACCCCTTCAGAAGGTGTTCTTCCGAAGCCCGCCGAGTACCCTTCCACGACGGTTCACGTGCAATGTCCTTGTACTGCTCCTTGTAGAACGTCGCTGCCACAAGCTCCGCAGCGAGCACCAGGTCCAGGGGCGTATGGGGCATGCGTGGGACGGCAAGTCCCTCCGGGAACCAGTGCATCTCGCCGTCGTGCGCCTTACCCCCTACCTGCATGTGGTACCTCGGGCCAGACTGGTTTTCGTTCGCCAAGTCGAAGTGGACCCGGAGCATGACTCGTCCGCGATCAGGTTGTACCTCGTTTCGGATCTCCTGAGCATCCCACTCTTCCCGGAAGTAGAAGCCCTCGTCCAAACACCAGACACGTATAACGACGCTCAGCTCAGCAGGTTCCTCTGCCGGGTCCGTTGCCCAGAAGCAACGGATGAACAGGTCCGGCTGGAGTCTTACTTGATCTACTTCTGTGTTTTTGAACCTTAGGGGCTCACTCGGCTCGATACGGAATCCCCAGGGACGAACAGGTAGTTCCTTCCGCCTCTGTCTCGTGCTCTCCCGGTGGTACTGGGTTGTACGTGACAGCATCCGCATAGCATCCGCGATCACAGCTGACCCTCGTTCGTCAAGGATAGGGCCTAGGCGGTCCCGCACATTTGTTAGGGCGGTTTCTACCTCTCCGTATGTGATTGTCATCTACAGACTCTCCCGGATGTCCTCAATACGAGTCCGACTTGCCGCGTCTATGTAAACCTCTTGGACGTCATTACGTTCTCGGATTGCCTTGAAGGAAACCCTAGCCGGATCCATGATGGGCGGGCGAGCATCTGGTTGGTACGGAAGTGAAGTCTCAATACGCACTGGTACACCAAGCAGGTAGCACACCGTGTCGGCCGGACTGTTACCAGTCTCAACGTCCGAGGCCGACTCCAGTTCGAAGCCAAGCCTCTCACTAACTGCCAAGCGGAATCCTTCGCGGAATCCTACGGTCTCATCAATGTGAGAAGAAAGGCGATTGGCTTCATCAAAAAGACTGTGCCGCCACCACCGCTGATACTCTTCGCAAAACGGACCTCGGTATTCTGCGCTCTTCAAGAGGTCCTGCACGACATCATTCAGGAAGTCTCCTTTGGATACCCCGAGTGCAGTCGCCGCGTGGGCGTCGTCATAGAGGACACCTGGATAGCGAAGGAGTACGGAACGAATCCAGTTTGCAGCCTCGAACACCGCCCAGTGTTCTGACGGCGGCTGCGCTTCGCTCGCAGCTTGGCTGCCTTCTTGATTTGTTTGAAGCATCTCAAGCAATTCGGGACTCGTCCGTTCCTCGCTCTCGCTCAGAGCCTTGTAGCCGCGGGCAAGGGAAACTAACTTGCTATGTGAAGCTCCGGGGCGACGTCGTAGGTCTTCTTCCTTGTACAGAACGTCGTCGAAGATAGGACCGGCTTCTACCGTTCGCTGCGCCTCAAGCCACGTCCCGAGGTTACTACGTGTCAGGAGCACGATAGGCAATTCAGGACTCTCCTCGCGGACGCGGGCGGCGAGCGTGGTGCCGCGATAGTTGGCGATCGAGGAATCTGGTTGAACACTGTCCAACTCGTAGTCGATCAACACCAAGTCGGGACTGGAGCCGAGAACACACTCCATGTCGTTGAGATTGGTCGGTGGCGCGAGCGGCTGGACGGTGAACGTGCCTCCACCTAGATTCTCGATGCGTCGAGCCAGAGCACGCCGGTCATCGTCCTCTATCAAGACTAGCTTGAATGTCATGAGCCACCCCGCCTCGGGACAACAATCTGGATGCTCGTACTCCAAGGTTCGGCTGCCTCGACGAACCTAGCGTCTCCACCCCAGGCGAGAGCCAGATCTCGCACGATCTTCAAGCCGAGGCCGGTCCCCACTCCTAGCACCGGATCGGGTTGGCTCGTAGTGAAGAATGGCTCGAACACATCCTCACGATTCTCAGGTGGAACTCCAACGCCCGTGTCGTAGACCGTCAGCTTGAACTGTTCTTGCGTTGCCTCCGCCTGCACGTGCACGCGGCGCTCCGTGAGATCCCTCACTGCCTTGAAGGAATTGGTCAAGAGGTTAAGGAGCACCGCATACACTTCCGCCTCGTGTAGAGGAGGCGTCCTGAGGTGGGCAGGCACTCCGTTCTCTAACGTTATTCCGAAGCGATTCGTGTAGCCGGCGAAGCCACGTCTCAGCGTTTCGACGAACGGCCGAAGGGCGTGAGAGTCGCGTTGAGTGCGCGCCTCCCGCCCTACGAGCAGGCCCACGAGCTTTCCTTGCCCCGTGGCCATCGACGACCACGAGCGCAGATCGCCTAGCGCCTGGTCAAGCTCATTACCACCGTCGACAGGTCGGTCACCAAGGCTCGACTCGAGTCGGTCGACTATGTCGTCTAGTTGGGCCGTCAAGGTCCGAAGAGTGTGGTCGAGTACCATCACTGTCGTCCCCGCAGACGCGAGCACACGGAGCATTGCGAGCTCTGAGATGTGGGTTTCTGCCTCCTGTGCGAGGAGCGCTACCGCTTCGTTGAGCGCCGACCGGACCACCCGCTTCGTGCCTTCTGGGATCGCTGTCTCGTGGTCGATGATGTCGACAGCTCCCCGCACTGCTTGAGCCGCGGTCACTTTTTCATCTTGGTCCGCTCGCTTTGCGTCATGAGTGCGCGCTTGCTCACGGGCGTAGCAGACAGTCATCCAGTCGATCCCACCACGGACAAACTGCTTCAGCTGCTCATAGGTGTCGTTCTGCACCAGCCGTTCCCTGCTTATGCCAACGACAAGTCCAGGATTCTGCTCTCGGGAGAGCGCCACGGCGCCGAACAGCTGCATGTTCCCAGGCAGCGAGAGCATGGGCCGCCCAAGCCCCTCCGCTTCCACGGCGAGCCAAGCGGGGAGTTCTGCCTGCCTTCTGGCACGATGCTGATCAAGATCGAGCCAGTCATCACCTGGGGACCCATATGAGAAAATCTGGAATCCGTCGAGGTAGATTCTTACGCCGCCGCGCCGCCTCCCAAAGGCTCGCGCTTCTGCCAAACTGAATCCGGTTCCCCTAAAGCGGCTACCTTGGTACACCATCATCCGGATGGTGAACGTGACCCCGGCGAGTGCATCGAAAATACGATTAGGTAGCTCGTGTGTAAGGCGGGCGCCGCTGTCAACAATCTCCAACTCGTACCGAGGTTGACTGCGAGCCGTCAGGCTACCCGTCAGGAGACACCACGCCGCTTCCCTGAACGGCTCGCCCAGAGGACCCTCGAACTTCGGGAATTCAGGAGCAAGAATGTGCGCCTCGAATCCCGGGTCAGCCTGATAGTCGGGATCTCGGACGACCAAGCCTTCCTGCCCCTCGAGGTTCATTAGATCGTCGAGTTCGGTTTGAAGCTCCTCGAGGTCGGTGTCAGTCCAGGAATCAACCAAACCGCTGAGCCGTAGCGTTGTCCCAGTCGGGAGCTCCTCCGTTACCAACTCGCGGGTGATAGTCGTCACCACATCAGAAAGATCCTTGCCGGGCTCAAAGTCCCTCCAATTGAACTCAGCAGTGACGCGCTCCGAGCCTCCGGGCACGATCGATGTCGACTCAAGGGAGAGTCGAGACGCGAGCCGTCCGCACGCGAACCGGCCCACTCCCTTTGCGCCTGTCCTCTGCCTACCAAACTTCGCCGACCGCGCGTTGACCGTCGCATCGTTCGTGGCGATCCGCATCCACCCACGCTTCATCGCCTCCAGCGTCATGCCTGACCCGTCGTCTAGCACCGCGATTGAACCCTGGGGGCCGGTGACTTCCTCGAAACTGATGATCGCCTCGGTTGAGTCGGCGTCGTAGGCGTTCTTGATAAGCTCGGCAAGGGCCACCGAGCGGCGCGCAACGAGTCGTTCGCCCAACTCGACGAGTAGTGCAGCGTCCACGTCGAACGCCAGCTCAGTCGTTTCGCGCTCAGTCGTTTCGCGCACAGTCATGCCGCAGTCCAGTCGCGGAACTCTTCATGGCTGGTACAAGACAACCCCGCAGTCCCCCGAGCGACATCAAGGGGCATATTGCTTACTTGCGCTCGCAGTATACTCTCTCGCAGAGAGGGGGGACCTAGTGGCTTCTCCCCGCTGCGCGAGGCATTGAAAATGGCGACCGCCCCAGGCACGTCACGTGAGCAGTCCCATCCTGCCGACAGCGTTGTGCCCGATGGGCTCGGCGATCCGAGCGATATGCAGACAGCGATCCCCAGGATCGCTCGCTATCCTGGACTGACGGCGATGATTGCTGATGCGGTGGAGCGTGTCCCAACCTCCCACCAGCTCTTCCTCGGAGACTCGCGCGACCTCTCGGAGTTGGAGTCAGGCAGTGTGCACCTCATCCTGACATCACCACCGTATTGGACGCTGAAACAGTATCGGGAATCGCCAGGGCAGCTAGGGTCGGTAACCGAATACGAGCGGTTCCTCTCCGAGTTGGATCGGGTATGGCGCGAGTGCTTCAGGCTGCTCGCCCCGGGAGAGACTGATGCATAACTGGGTGTGCGCTTTAGCCTAGGGAATGAATCCCCAAGGTTGACAACCAGATAGGATTTCTGTACCCTGAATACATCAGGGAGAGACAGAAATGACCAACAAAGAACGCACCGGAATCAGCCTCATGCAGTTGGCCGACATGTTCCCTGACGAGGATTCCGCCCGCGTCTGGTTCGAATCACGCATCTGGGGCGATGAGCGACATTGCCCGCGTTGCGGCTCCGATAAGACCGTCGAATCCAAGCACGCCAAGATGCCGTACTGGTGCACTGAGGGCCGCCACTACTTCTCGGTCAAGACGGGTACGGTCATGGAGTCGTCGAAGCTCCCGCTGCGCAAGTGGGTCTACGCCATCTACCTACACCTCACGTCGCTCAAAGGCGTCTCGTCGCACAAGCTGGCGCGCGATATCGGCATCGGCCAACGTGCCGCCTGGTTCATGTTGCAGCGCATCCGGCAAGCGTTCGAGGAAGACAGCGGTGCGCAGTTCGGCGGTCCGGTCGAAGTCGATGAGACGTACATCGGCGGTCGCGAGAAGAACAAGCACTCAAGCAAGCGGCTCAAGCAGGGTCGCGGCACAGTCGGCAAGACGGCAGTCGTGGGGGCGAAGGATCGCAAGACCAAGCAGGTCAAAGCCAAAGTCGTCGGCAACGTTGACCGCATGACGCTGCATGGATTCATCGACGACTACGTCGCGCGCGGCGCCCAGCTCTACACGGATGAGGCCACGGCCTATCGCGGCGCACGTATGAACCATGGCGCGGTCAGGCACTCGGTCGGCGAGTACGTGGACGGGATGGCGCACACGAACGGGATTGAGTCGTTCTGGGCGATGCTCAAGCGCGGCTACATCGGGACGTATCACCAGATGTCGGCGAAGCACCTGCATCGCTACATCTGCGAGTTCGCAGGGCGTCACAACGTGCGGCGGTTGGACACGGCGGAGCAGATGGGCGAGCTGGCGTCGGGGATGCAGGGCAAGCGCCTGACCTACGCGGAGCTGATCAGTTAGATACCACCAAGCCCCAGGCGCTTCGTGAGAACATCACTTCGCTCTTGTAGCTGTTCGCGCTCGCGAAGCAGACTGGCGAGTTCGGCCGGCTTGGGAAGAACGAATGGATGGCCAGGTCGCGAGTCATCGAGAAAATTCAGGTCCAGATTGTTGCCCTCACCGTCGATCCCAAACGCGCGACTCGAATTCTCACGACATGCATCCTGGGCATATCTGAACACCTGTCCATACTCGTCGAGCTTATCCTGGACACATCTCAGAGTCCGTCCAGCGTCTTGGAGCTCTCTGAGCATTTGGCCTCGTCGCGCGTCTTCTTCTTTGGCGTTCATCCTCTTACCCTTCGCTACTGCCCTGAGCTTATTCCTTTCTTCGTTGCTGCCTCGCCCCGTTCATTTGATCGGGTCGTAGACCACGCCTTCGCAGACGTTCAGGCCAAGCCCAGCCTCGACCACCCAACCGCACTGTGACACAGGGTCATACAGCCCGAGCAGGTCCAGCATCCATGCCAGCACATCCACCCATGTGTGCGAGTGCATCGAGGGTGGCTTACCCAAGATCTCCCAGTCCGCATGATGAGCAAACTCATGAAGAATCGGGAAGATCAGCAGCTCTTCAGGATTGAACACCAATGTGGTGTTCCCACCCTCCCGGATCGCACAGGCCAACCCGTGAGCAGGACAACGGTCGAAGTTCGTCGACACTCTCGGAACCTGGATACCCAATGCGTCGGCCATGCTCGCCACGGCCACCCTCGTCTCGGCCATCGTTCGCGGCTCATACAGGAAGTCGATCGCCTCCGCGCCGATCAAGTCGCACCCCTGCGTGAACGTCAAGGTGTTCAGGAACAACGCCTGGACGGTCTCCATATCGCGCACACTTGAGAAATCCCGTTTGCTGTGGACTTCTGCAAGCCTGGTCCGAAAATTTTCAGCGGGATAGCCGAGATCGGGACAATCGACTGCAACGATTGGCGGGGGTTCAGGCTCGACGTCTAACTCGGCCGGGACAATGCCGGCGCTCAGTGCGAGCAACAGGTACCAAAGGAGAGCGAGAGCGGGTGTGATCCAAGCCATGATGTGTTCCCAACTGCCTGCGTCGTAAGTTGGAGAACAGGGCGTACGGCAAATGGATCACGTGGTCGGAGGACGGCGGCGAAGGCAGATGGGGTACGAGGCACAGGGCCCCCTTCTTGGCGACGGACTGAGCTGTCGCCAAACAGAGATCAAACCGTCTGTGTGCCGAGAAGGGGACATCAGGACACCTCAATCCGCAAGGTCGACACATTGCCGGCTGCGATCTCTGTTTGGCAGGGGCAGGCTAGGGAGCTAGAATCAGACTGTCAACCTTTAGGCTTTATTCCCTTAGCCTAAGGCTGTCGGGCCAACAGCGGAGGAGTATTGACGATGCATCGACAGATAGGCGAGCGGTCGTTGGTGGAGGCGTGGTTGCCGGAGGGCTTGGGTCGGGATGAGCGCTTGGAGCGGATCGCGGAGTTGGTCGAGTGGGAGGAGTTGGCGGCGCTGGTAGGGGAGATCTATTCGTCGCCGGAAGGCCGGCCGAGCTATCCGCCGCTGATGATGGTGAAGGCGCTGCTGTTGCAGGAGTGGTACGACGCCTCGGCGGCAGAGTTGGCTCAGGCGCTGAGCGACCGGCTCTCGTTCCGGCGCTTCGTTGGTCTGGGGCTGCAGGACGCCGCGCCGGACGCGTCGACGATCACCCGGTTCCGTCAGCAGCTGACCGAGCGGAGCTTGGCGGCGCCGCTGCGGGAGGCGGTCGCGGCGCAACTGGATACGCGTGGGTTACTGGTCAAACACGGCAGCCTGCTGGACGCGACCTTGGTCGCCGCGCAGGGCAGTGGGCGGGCGCAGCGCGAGGGCGAGTGCGCCGACCCCGACGCGGCCTGGTCGAGACGCGGTCCGCGCAGCCATCATGGCTACAAGGGGCACATCGGGATGGACGCCGGTTCGGGCCTGATTCGCCGCGTGCGGCTGACCCCGGCCAACGTCAACGACACCGAAGTGGCTGATCAGTTGATCGTCGGCGACGAGCAGGTCGTCTACGCCGACCGCGCCTACGACAGTGCGGCGCGCCGCGAGCGGCTGCGGGCCTTGGGCATCGCAGACGGGATCATGCGCCGGGCGAACAAACATCACCCGCAACTGGCGCCGGCGGAGCAGGACCGCAACCGTCGTCTGGCCCGCCTACGGATGCCCGTCGAACAAGTCTTTGCGAACTTGAAACGCGCGTACGGCTACCGCCGGGTCCGCTACCGCGGGCTGGCCCAGAATGCGACCGAACTGGAACTCAAATGCCTCGCCTACAATCTCCGCCGCGCCGACCGGCTGCTGCTCGCCGCCTAACCGCCGACGTCCAGCCCGGGTTCAGGCGGTCAGCCCAGCGCCCACGCGCGTCTGGTCGCCCGCAGCGCCTCCCCCAGACACCAGACCGACACGACGACGCCAACCACCAACCGGCCCAACACCCTCAGCACCTACCCCGCAACGAGTTATGCATCAGTCTCCGGGAGGGCGACTCGTGTGCGTCGTGGGCGATGTCCTTCTGTCCCGGCGACGCAACAACGGTCGGCATACCGTCGTGCCCCTGCACGCCTCGATTCAGACGCGTTGCCGCAGCCTCGGCTTCGACAACCTGGCGCCGATCATCTGGCACAAGATCGGTAACGCCGACTACGAGGCTGGCGGCGGCGGCTTCCTCGGGAAGCCATACGAGCCGAACGCCATTGTCAAGAACGATGTCGAGTACATCCTGTTTCAGCGCAAGCCAGGCGGATACCGCAGTCCCTCACTCGCGATGCGGCTAATGTCGGTCATCGCGGCGGAGGATCACCGACAGTGGTTCCGGCAGGTGTGGACCGACGTGACCGGCGCCTCGACGAAGCTGCACCCTGCCCCGTTCCCGATAGAGCTGGCAGACCGGCTCGTGCGCATGTTCAGCTTCGTCGGTGACACCGTGCTCGATCCGTTTCTTGGCACGGGCACGACGAGCATGGCTGCGTCGCGAACTGGGCGTAACAGCATCGGCGTGGAGATAGCCGAGGAGTACCTCGACCTCGCTGCGGCCGCGTTACGGCAGGATGCTGCCGACTCCCACCGCAGCATCGAGTTAGAGGTCGCGCAGTTGCGTAGCGCCGACGGAGTGTGCGATCTCTCCGATGCGGACATCCTCCCACCGTGAACTCGCAGCCGCCTCCGTTCCGGGACGCCGTTGAGTACTTCTGGAGGAGCAGGCGGCGCTATGAAGGCGAGGAGAGCGTTGCGTTCGCCGGCCGCCGAAAGGAAGTGGTGGGGGGCAGCCACTTCGACGGATTCCTGCTGACGCTGCGAGAGTTATTGATCTCCGCGGGCGTAAGTTCTTGTTCTCTCGCCGACGGCTTACGTTCCTTCCGGGTTGCTTCCGCACCACGAAGATGTAGGATTTGTTGGTTGTCGCCGAAGGGGAACTCCAGGCGGTCGTCGAGCGAAATGCCCAGGTTGGGCCATCATTCGGGAACAACACGAACAATCGTGCGGAGGAAGCGCTCGGCAACGCGGTCGACCTATGGACGGCCTATCAGGAGGGCGCGTACCGCGCGAACCCTGCTCCCTGGGTTGGGTACCTGTTCTTGCTTGAGGACTGTGAGAGAACCCGGCGCCCGCTTCGTTCAGACGAACCTCATTTCCCCCTCCTCGAAGACTTCCGGGGGGGCTCCTACGCCGAGCGGTATGAGCTTCTTCTCCGCCGGATGGTGATTGAGCGACACTACTCTTCGGCGTGCCTCCTCCTGTCCGAGCCCCACCTTGCGGGAACGGACCGTAGCTACACTGAACCTGCAACCGACCTGAGGGCGTTTGGATTCATCGATGGGCTCTTACGTCGGTGCTCCCCACTCCTGGGCTAGTGTCCTGAATTGGGAATACGGTTGAGATATCCGGCGAGGTTGTTGAGGATCTGGTCGGCGGTCTTGCGCCAGACGAAGGGACGCGGATGCTCGTTCCAGTCGGCGACCCAACGCTCGACGGCGTCGGTCAGGTCGGCCAAGTCAGCCGGGTTGCGGTGGGCGCCGCGCCGTAGCCATTTCGTGGTCAGTTCCGCGAACCAACGCTCGACCAGGTTCATCCAGGAACTGTAGGTAGGGGTGAAGTGGAACGTGAAGCGGGGATGGCGCTGGAGCCAGCGCTGGATCTCGGCGGTGCGGTGAGTGGACACGTTGTCCAAGACGACATGCACCGCGAGCTCGTCGGGCGCCTGCTCGTCGATCAGGTCGAGGAAGCGCCGGAACTCGCGGGCGCGGTGTCGCGGAGTCAGGTCGGCGATCACGTGGCCCGAGGCGACCCCGCATCGAGTGCGGGGCAGGTTGTTGAGCGCTGCGCAGAGGTTGGTGGCTCCATGTCGCACGTAGCCATGGGTCTGACGGCGCGGCACGCCGGGTAGCATTGGCCGCGTCGGCGCGGTGCGGTCGAGCGCCTGGATCTGGGTCTTCGCGTCCACGCAGAGGACGACGGCCGCCGCGGGCGGATTGAGATACAGGCCGGCCTCATGGCGTGTGGTCGCGCACCTGGTCGATGAACTGCGGGTCGGGCGAGAGCCGGAACTGCTCGACCAGGTGCGGCTTGAGCCCGAAGGCGCGCCAGATCCTGGAGACCGCGGTCTGCGACATGCCCATCTCGGCGGCCATCGAGCGGGTCGACCAGTGGGTCGCGTTGCGCGGTTGCCGCTCCAGCGTCTTGACGATGACCGCTTCCACCTGCTCGTCGCCGATCGTCCGGGGCGCGCCGGGACGCGGCTCGTCGCTCAGACCATCGAGTCGCTGTTCAGCGAAGCGCCGTCGCCACTTGCCGGCTGTGACCGGATGGCAACCGAGCGCCGCGCCAATGTCAATGTTCGCCTGCCCGTCCGCCGCCGCGAGCACGATCCTGCTACGCAGGGCCAGGGCCTGCGCTGTGCTCGGTCGTCGCGCCCAGCGCTCCAGGGTTTCGCGTTCCTCCGCCGTCAGCACGATCGTCGCCGTCGGACGGCCCCGTTGGTTACGCATGACACTCCACCGAGAACCCCGGACGGCCAAACCAGCTCCATCAATACCGTACCTGTGTACATCGCATTAGCGACTCAGGACACTAGGAACCGTCAAGCTCCGTCAGCCAGCTCTATCCGATGCGCGTTGATGGCTTCAGCCGACCTTGGCGGCACGGGTCCGCTTTCCGAGGGATGGAAGCACATTAGACTCATTGAGTTGCTCTAGGATCCGCTCTGCTGCGTTGTCCCAGTTGGCGACCAACGCCTGTTCTCTCGCCACCATGCCGGTTGGATCTCGATCACCCAGTTTTACGAAGATTCTGCGGACGCCGCGTTGATACGCACACCCAATTTCTTGATCGGTCCAAACTCCCTCGTGGAAATCGCTAGTCACAAAGCCGATGAATAGCTCCATAGAGTTCAGGGCATGAGTGATCTCGGTTTGCCATTCGAGGGTAGGAGCGATGTCCTCGTGGGCGACAAAGCAGCTCAAGCCGTGATTCTCCAAATGCTGCTTCACCTGCGCAACTTCTTTCTTGTGTTGTGCACGGTGGCTCAGGAAGGCAAGGACTCGCTTCTTGTGGTCGCTGCCCCAGATTCGTAGCATGTCTGCCGGCAGAGGGGCTACGGAGACAGCAACCTGTTCCTGAAGCATGGTGGTCGTGTACTCGAAGATATTGACGTCCTTCACGGCCCAGTGCGTCCGAGAGCGTTCGAACGACCGACCGGTTTCGATGTCAAGGGCTTCGAAGACGAGGTCTCTATCCATTACAATCATTGGATAGGATGGGGACAAGCTGTACATGATCCGTAGCCCACTTCCGCTCGAGCGGACATCAGTAATCCAGCCTATTCGGCCGACAACGTCCTTTCCTTCGTAAGTGAAGAGGCACGGAAGTCGCTTGAGCGCCGAATAGTCAGGACGTTGTGCGGTCTTGAACCGTTGGATGATCTGCTTGTCGGTGAATTCGAACAATCGATCCTGAATGAAACTCAGGTCGTACCAGCTACCTTCATTCAGCTCCCATTCGTCCATGTTCGCCGAGGCCTGCATCAGAAGGTTGTACATTCAGTTGCCCTTTCCTGCCCAAACCAGTTCGTCGGCCGACCACTAGCCTAGGACCGATTCACTCCAATTGGAGATCTGCGCGTAAGTCGTTCTGTTGGGCATCGCTGGGTGGTGGCTGGAGTGACGATAGTGGCGCAAGCGAGGTCCCTGATCGGCGAAGATGAGGCGAGGGGTCAAAGCTGGGAGGCGGGGCGGGGCGGGTCCCTGCGGGGGCGTCTCAGGCGAGCAATCACCTCAAGATCCCTCACCGACAGGTGCTCGACGCCTGGCTCTAAGTGCTCTACCAGGTCTGCACCTGGCGCGATCTGTCCCGCGCGAGCTCGGCAACTGGCACACGATCTGCGTCGGCCTCAACCGCTGGGCCAAGGCGAGGGTGTAGTGGAGCGGGTGGCGGCCGAATTTGCGGCTCGAGGAGCTGACCTACATGGACAATGCCACGTTTGTGCCGGACAGCCGGATCGTGAAGTTCCAAGCGCAGCTGGTCGACGCGCCCCGTAATGGAAAGCCTGGAGATCGGCGGATCGTGTGGCGGCCTTACTTGCAAACTGATCGTTGTCGCGGCCGGCGAGCGCAACCCGCTGACGCTCTCGCTTTCATCAGGTCATGCCGCCAACAGGCGGGTTGGACGCGGGTTGCTGCGCACCCTCGGGCCAGTCCCAGGCGGCCCCGCACTGTAGAGGGAGCGCGTCAACGAAATCGATCGCGCGCGCCGCCTGGCACGACGGCTCCGCTGCAAGCCGATCGTCCCGCCTAAGTCCATTCGCCACCAGGACTGGGACTACGATGTCCGCCGCTACCAACGGCCCAAACGAGATGGAACGCTTCCTCGGCTAGCTCAAGCGTTTCTGAAGGATCGCCACCAGCTACGCCAACCTCGACGCCATCTTCCTCGGTGCTATCCATCTCTCACTGATCTACGACCCGCTGCCATCTATGCGAACAGGCCCTCGGTGGGCCTATCCGCGAGCGTTCACGGGAAAACTGCGGGAATCCTCTAAGGCCAGCGGTCTAAAGCCCGACTACACCTCGAGTGGAAACCGGATCTCGAAGGTTCTCGATTTTGTCCAGTTTGGTGGGCGTGGCTGGACAGTGCGGCGGAGACTATTGCTGTCTGGCGGAGCGGGACATCGCTTTCCCCGACGCTGCTGACGGACACGTCTCACACGCAACAGTTCAACCTGGCCGAGTTGTTCAGCACTGAAGCACAGGACGAGATAGATCAATGCCTCGCGATGGAGCTGCCCCAGACCGGGCTGCCTGCTGGCCCTGTTTCCCTAAACACGGAGGGCAATACCTCTTACCGAAGCGGAAGGTTGTGGGGTTCCGGGTTCGACAGCACGGCGCTCTTGCTCCAGGTGCCGAGCGACGACGCGCCCGACTGGGCTGGTTACAGCACTCTGTTCACTCTCACGTGCGCAGTCGCAGGACGAACGGCCGTCATCTGGGGAGTCGGTCTGGCCAACTCCGTCGCCATCGCGGGGGAGATGGTGTCGGTGACACATGCCGTCAACGGCGGCCCCGGCGTCGCCGGGACCTGGGATGTCTGGCCGTGGGGAAGCTGGTACGCCATCTCCCCACGGAATGACGAGGCGTTTTACCAGCCGATATTGGGCAGCGACACGCTCACGATCACCGTCGCGTCCGACCCTGAGTACACAGAGACCTACGACCTCAAGGGCAACGGTTTCTGGACGACCCCCGTGCAGCCCAATCTCGACGCTTGCGGCAGCTCGTGGCCAAGTTATCATGGCGGATAAGGCCGCAGGCACTGACGAGCCCGCAGGTCCACACCCCATCAGCGCCGAAAAAGGATGTTCGCATGATCCCGCGCAACTCGAAACTTCGTAGGCCTCTTTTCTTAGTTGTGTTGCTTACGATGGCCATGGCCTTTGCACTGAATCTAGATGTCGGTGGTGGCAACGCTGCCTCCCCGGCGGCAGAACATGTATGCAATCCAACTCTCCTTAATGTAGGAATGAGCGTTGAGGGCAGCCTAACCACTTCCGACTGTCGCCGAATTGATCCTACCGAAGCAAGTGCCGAAGACTTTGTCGACATTTTCGAGTTTACCCTGCAATCCGAAACCTTCGTCCGAATCGACTTGAGGTCGGCGGACTTCGACACACACTTCCTTTTTCTCGACGATTCGCAGTCGGAGCTGGACCGCAACGAAGCCCAGAAAGGAGTCATCCTGTTTTCGGGTAGAAGGCTCGGACCAAGTGCGTACCGGATTCTCGTGGGAGCTCAATCAACTTCTTCTCCCGATTCCAGTGGCAGCTATGGCGAATACACGCTGTCTCTAGTAGAGCCCAATTGTGCTCGCGTGCCGATATCGAACTGGGGAATTACCGTCCAAGGGAACCTCGCCCTCACAGATTGCATTCGCCCCGACCTCGGAACCATGGTCGACCACGTTGATTATTACGTCGATCTGTACGACTTCACATTGGACACTGACAGCTTTGTAGAGATAGATCTGAAATCATCCGATTTCGACACATATCTACGACTCTACAACACATCCTCGTCTCTCTACGACGGGCCCTCAAATGAAGTGGCCCGCAATGACGACGGTGGCTCATTTCGCAACTCGCATATTGGCTTGAGTCTGTCAGCAGGCACGTACCGGATTCACGTGGCCACGTTTGACGGCCATCCCGACTCCAGTGCCAGCTATGGAGAGTACTCACTATCCGCGACGACGGACAGTGGCGTCGGCGATTGTGATCCTGCCGCACTTACACGCATCCCAGTTGGTAGCACAATGATTGGTCAACTTACCACCACAGACTGCAGCACCACAGATCTCGCAGTAGATGCCGGTAGAGACTATGGCCATGTCGACATATACGAATTCACCCTGGACACGGAAGCCGCCGTGCAGATCGACTTGAAGTCATCGGACCTCGACTCTATTCTTCATCTCTACCAACAATCCTTAACAGAGGTGGTACGCGATGACGGGCGTGGACCAATCTCCGATTCGCAGATTCGGCAAGCATTGCCCGCCGACACATACCTGCTGTACGTTGGGACTTGGACTTATCCCACGAACCAAGGCATTTACGGGAACTACTCGCTGTCGGTCATAGAGGTCGACAGCGACATCATTGGAAGCGAATCCGCTGAAAGCGAGCTCGTTTGTATCTATGGTGTTCACTATGGCCCGTTCCTAATCGATGACGATCCCGACTATGCTCATTGCCACAGGCTGGAAGACGATATCCTGACAGTTAATCTCGCGGATTGCCACAGCGTCGCACCAATCCCCCTCTCCTTCCCCGGCATTGACATAGGTCGACTAAGCCAGTTGCGAGGGAGGTGCGTCTACGACGGACAGACAGGGATCGTGTTTGAAATCACGTTGGCCGCAGATGACATTGTCTCAATTGAGCTTGTAGCCGACTACTATACAGGTAGCGGTGTCGACAAGCTTCTCATTCTGGACGCGCCTCAAGGAGGAGGCCTAACGGATCAGTTTGAATTCGAGCGTGGCGATAGCATGAGATTGGGAGCTGACCGGATCGTCAGTCGGATGCGCGAAGGCACATATCGGCTAGTAGTGCTCCTAGAACGAAGTTCACTCGGAGACAGTGACAGTAACTATTTTCTCACTGTTAAGCCGGCCGATTTGCCGGATGACTGGTGTCCAGTGGAAGATATCGCAAATTATTCTCCGGGTCGGGAGTACGCCGGGACCTTGACTGCAGATGACTGTTATCGGCCGGATCGCCAGTATGGTGGATATGCTGAGGGCATTGTGGATTTGCTAGAGTTTACGTTGGAGAGCGACACAGATGTAGCATTCAATATGAACCACTTGGAGTTCGAGGCGCTGTTGAGCCTGTACGACGAGGATGGCGGCATTGTTGCACGAGCTCGCATGCCGAGCTTCGAATGGGATGATTTGGGCGAACCATTCTTCAATCACGATGGCCTTGGTGCGCCCTCGTGGCCATGGAACATCGAGCAGTTTAATGTCGATGCATTGGCTGCGGGAACTTATGTCTTGCACGTGAGGTCGGCCAAGCCTGTTGACGGGGACGAAGGCTATGGCTCGTACAGTTACTCCCCGTATTTCAGAGAGACAGATGGCGGTTGCCCTATAGATTCGAATCGGTTTTTCCGGTCCGGTACTTTTCAGGACAACACATGCATCAGCGCGCAACACCCAGGGCTCGATGACTATCGATTGGTGACAACCTCAGATGCCTTTGTGGAGATGAAACTGGAGGTGGAGTTGGATTCTCTGAGTTACGAGGGGATCTCATTGCATGTTTATGACCGGTACGGTGAACCACAATACGGAAGAAACTATGGGGTAGCAGTGCTCGTGGATTCGGACAGGCCAACCGCGACGTTGAGCGTGGAACTCCCAGCAGGCAGCTATCAGGTGCTCGTTTGGCCCTATGGATTTGGTGACGATGCTGAGTATCGCCTAGAGGTGCAGGTTGACAAGCACAGGGTGAGACATAGCGTGTACCGAAGCGGGGCAGTGCCGAGCGCAGATGTGTGGCAGCAACATCGTCAGGACGGCGCGGAGCAGTCAAATCTGGTGATTGGGTGCTCCGGGAAGGGAGCGGCTGTGCGCGTCCGGGGAGTCGTCTTCGGCGAACTCATCGGTAACCGGATCGACGTGGTATGGGTGGTTGACGAGGGGGCGGAACAGTTCGAGACCTGGAACGTGAGCCGTTCTTCGGAGCCGCCCTGGGCGTCGCCGGACAGTGCGGCGGAGACTATTGCTGCCTGGCGGAGCGGGACATCGCTTTCCCTGACGCTGCTGACGGACACGCCTCACACGCAACAGTTCAACCTGGCTGGGCTGTTCAGCACTGTGGCACAGGACGAGATAGATCAATGCCTCGCGATGGAGCTGCCTGAGACCAGATTGCCCGCTGGCTCCGTCTTACAGAAGACGGAGAGCAATACCTTGTACCGAAGCGGAAAGCAGTTTGGCTCCGGGTTCGACAGCACCACAATCCGACTCCAGGCGCCGAGCGACGACGCGCCCGACTGGGCTGGTTACAGCACTCTGTTCACTCTCACGTGCGCAGTCGCAGGACGAACGGCCGTCATCGGGGGGGGTCGGTCTGGCTAACTCCGTCGCCATCGCGGGGGAGATGGTGTCGGTGACATATGGCGTCAACGGCGGCCCTGGCGTCGCCGGGACCTGGGATGTCTGGCCGTGGGGAAGCTGGTACGCAATCTCCCCACAGGACGACGAGGCGTTCTACCAGGCGATATTGGGCAGCGACACGCTCGCGATCACCGTCGCGTCCGACCCTGAGTACACAGAGACCTACGACCTCAAGGGCAACGGTTTCTGGACGACCCCCGTGCAGCCCAATCTCGACGCTTGCCTACAGTGAGGTGCCAACGGTCCTAGCTAGCGTTCGCGCGGCGCGCGAACGCTAGCGAACTGTCCCTACGATCTTCACCGGCTCGCCCTCCTTGACATTCACTTGCTAATTCCATGTGCCGGAGTCGACAAAGTTGTGCTCGTCGTGCCGAGGTTGGTACCGTCCACCTTCTTCGTTGAAGATGCGGATGGTCAAGTGCTCGAATCTATGCCGACTCGTGTGCTTCGCAATTGCTGGGCGCGCGTGCCTTATCCGGTAGGAATGGCCTTTGGTCATGAGGATGTGGGCGTGGTGGCCGAGGCGGTCGAGCGGCGCAGTGGTCAGCGTTTCGTCGCCGAATACCTGGACCCACTCGGAGAACGCGAGGTTGGTGGTGACGACCGTGGAACGCCACTCGTAGCGGTCGGCAAGCAAGTTGAAGAGCAGTTCGCCTCCGGTCCAGTCGCAGGGCACGATGCCGACTTGGTCGACGATCAGGAGGGCGACGCGGAGGTGGCGCTGGTGCAGACGCGAGAGCGAATGTTCGTCGGGTGCCACGACTGGTTCGCTCACGACATCGGCGGCGCGGACGAAGGCGACCGGGTCGCGGCGTTGGATAGCCTCGTCCCCGAGTGCAATCGCATCATGGGTCTTGCCGGTGCCGATCGGTCCGGCGATTTTGACGTCCTCGCCGCGCTCGATATACTCGCGGGTGACCAGCTGGGCAAGTTGAGGCCGCTTGATCCCGCGCAGCACATCCCAGTCGAGCTGATCCAGGTTCATGAGGTCTAGGAATCGGGTCGCGCGCAAGAGCCGAGCGACAGCGCCGTCACGGCGCACCAGTACCTCGGCTTCGAGCAACTGCAGCAGGAACGCCTCATTGTCCCAGCCGTCGTGCGCGGCCTGGCGGACCAGTTCGGGATGCTGGCGAGGTACCGTGGGAAGCCTGAGTTCGCGGCAGTGAGCCTCGAGCGCCGTCGCGCCTGCCGCCTCATTGACGGGGCCGCACATCCGACCACCGCCTCAAGCAGACGGACGTAGTCAGCGGCCGAAGCGGTCTCAACCTGGCAGCCGCGCAGCGCCTCCGGGACCGCGACCAGCACAAGCGGATCCTGATCTGCGACCCATTGCTCCAGGCTGAGTGGATCGAACACGTCCTCGGTACAGCCTCGGCCCTACACCCATGTCCACCGGATTCAAGTGCTCCTGCCGACTCTGTCTACCAACTTGATTAGGTCCCTTACCGGCGATGCACCCCATCTACTCCGAACAGGACCCAGTCGCGACATTCGGAGAGGGCCAGCAGTTGCATATACAATGTTTTCGCAAACTTCATTCCTACTCTCCGTGCGTTCGTAGGTACTGATAGAGGAGGGGGATCGGGTCTACGGTGCAGTTTGCACCGCATGAATTGTATTTCGAATCGCCCTTGTGAACCTCAACGTGCACATGAACGCCGTCGCTGTATCCTCTGCTACCCATGATACCAAGTGGAGTGCCTACGACAACTTCCTGCCCGAACTTCACGAGAATCTCTCTTGCATGTAAGTATTGCACTGTCCGGACCATCCCATCCACGTCAGTGTAGCGAACTGCTACTGTCGTATTCGGACAATCTCCCTTCCAACGTGACACGTAGGTAGTGCTCTCGCAATACTCTTTCATCTTTTCGTCTGGATAGTCAATTGGCGGTCCTTCCGCCCTAGTAACAACACCTTCAGTTAGGGAATAGAATGTGATCCTGTTGGCGCGCTGCCGTAAAGTCCCACCTGCATCGTTTTGCACTGGCTGGACGCTCGAAGTCTGGAAGTCATGACCCGAATGTCCACCCCGATACCCATAGATGTCTCTCGGTGTCGCGCGCCAATTGTTATAGTTCCATACTAAGTCTGACACGTAATTGCGATCTCCATGCCGAACGTCCGGGGGATTGAAGAGGGCCTCCGCGACTCGCAAAGCCTGGGTATCGCTGCTCGGTCGAGTGACGGAATCTTCGACAGTGGCAGATAGCCGGACAGGAACTGGAGCGAAATGCGCCACGACGCGCCTGTCTCCCGACATTATCAACGAAGCGACGTGCGGATACGCCTCAGTATTGAAGATGGTTCCCGATCCAGACCAACCGGTGAACCGCCAACCCTCAGCAGCAATTGCTCGAATCGTGGCAATCTCCAGCCGACCAAATTCTCTCCGGCCCGGGATATCGCCGGCTCCGTTGGTGATCTGGACATGGCCGGACTGTCCTCCGGAAGGGTCCGAGTCGACCGTCAAGGTGACCGTGTTCTCGGGCAACACATGAACCGTGAACTCGATTTCATCCCAATCTCCCGAGCCCAACCGTTCTTCCGCGTGTAGGATTACCGTGAACCGGCGGAGCGCCGGATCCGGATTGGCTTCGAACAACGGGACTCCCGATAGACGCCGACTCTCAGGGTCGAAGTGAATTCCTTCCGGACGCCAAGAGCGACCAAGGAATTCGTATCTCACAGCATAGTCGAAGAGGCTCGACCCACTGGCCGCAGCGGGAAGCTGAAGGCTAACCGCCTGCCCGATCCGCCAATACTGATCACCAACCTCAGCACCGGCAAACAAATCCGCTTGTGGCGTCCGTATGGATAAGGAGTATCTTCCATAGGTGCCACTGTGCTCGGGTTGGTGCCTTGCATTACTGCTCACTATGATTCTGTACCAGCCGGCCTGAAGACTCCGACTGATTCGGGAGTTGCGATCCTCCCCGCCATCGTCATCCGACTGAATCTCTGCGATCTCTACGCCAGACTCACTCTCACTCTCACTCAGCAAGATAAGATAGGTGTCAAACTCCAGCGACCGAAGATCGACCACCACTTCCGCAGCGGTAGCCAGGTTGAAGCCATAGATGTCAACATTGTTCCCAAAGCTGCCAGACAGGTCCCGAACCCAAAACACCGTATGGCAACCGCTAGTGGTGAGTGAGCCGGTGCGAGTAGATGGAAATGAAAGTCTTTGGTGGAAGCACGCTGGGAACGGACGGGTAGTTGCTTCGGGTGAGGATAGCACGGCGTCAATGGTCAACCGATAGATGCCGCGCGCAACACCGAGTTGCGGCCAGCCATCAACAAAAACTGGATCGGCCGTCACGACCAACCGATATGAGCCAGCATACAATGTACCGCCTGTTCGCGAGATTGGGGAGTGGCCGTCGTCGCCACGCAGCCTAAGGAGCGGCTCAAAATCCTCTGAATCCAATTCAATAGTCACGTCCATCGCGACAGGTAGATGGAGATCATAGACATCGACTCTCTCTGCACGGTGAAACTGGTCTAAGCAGTCGCCATCAGACAGCGAACCGACGATGGTCAATGGTACGGTTAGGGTCTGCACTTCGCAGCCTGGATCGGCGAATCTCAATTCGTAATCACCATACACGCCGTCCTGGGATCCCACTAACACCTCATAGGAACCCGCGGCGAGGTCGCGTCGGACAAAATTTGATCCCGCTTCAAGCTCGCTACCGGACTCGTCAGTTAGACGCAGATAACCCTCAAAACTCCACTCAAATGGCCACAGTGAAATGTCCATCATCGTGTCCGAGTCCAGGGTAAAAGAGTAGACGTCAACACGCGACGCATCACCGCCGTACTGGTCGTCCAGGCAGTTGCTGACCTTGAGCGAGCCTTCGATCGTCAGCAACCTGCCGTCTGACGGCATCCGAAGCACGGAACCCTCGCACATGGTTTGTGCATGAACATTAGCCATGCTGATTGTTGTCAACAAGGCGGCGGCAGACAGCACCGCGAGCAGGAGCAGCACCGGAGATCTATTCGAGCAAACGAGGGCGATTGAGGATTTCCAGAGGTTAACGGAGTGTTTCCCGGTATGTTTCGTATCAGTCATACTGCTCTTCCACCTAACCGGCTCTTTCGTTCACGTGAGAACGGACTCTATCTTACATGGCATCTGGTCATGACCGTGTAGTATCCATAACGTGGAGGGCGAACCGTTCCATCCAACCACGTTGACGAAGAACCGCGAGCGGCTGCTGCTCAAGGAAGTGGTCAGGGAGGCGCGCCGGCAGCGGCGGCTCTCGGCCGACCACTTCACCGCGGATGGTACGCTGCTGGATGCCTGGGCCTCGCACAAGAGCTATTGTCCGCGCGACGGGCAAGGGCCGCCCAAAGGCGGTGGGCGCAACCGAGACGCCGACTTCCAGGGCGAGCGCCGCAGTCGCGACACGCACGAGTCGACGACCGATCCCGACGCGCGCCTGTATCGCAAGGGCAAGCAGCAAGGCGCGCAGCTCTGCTACCTCGGTCATGTGCTGACTGAGAACCGGAATGGTCTAATCGTTGATGTCGAGCTGACCGAAGCCGACGGCTACGCCGAACGCGAGGCGGCGCTGGCGATGCTGGAGCGCAGTGTCTGCGGACCGGCGACGCTCGGCACCGACCGTGGCTACGACACGTGCGACTTCATCTGGGACTTGCGCGCGCTGGGGGTGACGCCCCATGTCGCCCAGAACGAGCGCGGGCGGCGCAGCGCGTTCGACGTTCGCACAACCCGGCACCCGGGCTATGCCCAGAGTCAACGTCGGCGCAAGTGGGTCGAAGAGGTGTTCGGCTGGATCAAGACCGTCGGAGCCGGCGGCAAACTGCGCTACCTCGGCCGGGCCAGCAACAAGCTCTGGTTCGAACTGACCGCCGCCGCCTACAACCTCACCCGCCTCGCCAACCTCGAGACGGCCGCCGCATAACCAAACCGCGCCGACGCGGACTCAAGCATCGGATCCAGCGCTCCGGATCCCACCCTCTCACTTACAGCACCTGCGCGCGATCGCTGCTCACCCAGCGCCCACTCGTCGACGATGGCCAGCGTGGCACCTGCATCCGTAGATCAGCAGCCTGTTAGTGCGAACGTCAACTCGAAGGTTCTTGATTTTGTCCAGTTTGGTGGGCCCTCTGGGACTCGAACCCAGGACCTTCGGATTAAAAGTCCGCTGCTCTAGCCAACTGAGCTAAGGGCCCGGATCCAGTTTAGGCGGGGACTCGGTGGATGGGGTCTGGAATCGGTAGCCTCTGGCACATGCGGTCCGAGCAGGTCCCGGCTCGGGGGCCGGGACTGGGGAGCTTGCTTGCGGGTGGCAGCGGCCGAGCAGTCCGAGCGGGCCCCCGCGTGAAGCGGGGGCTGGAGAAGTAGGCTGAGTCATGCGATGCGTGAACTGGCGATCTTGAGTTTTGTCACGTTGGATGGCGTGATGCAGAGTCCGACCAGTCCTGAGGAGGACTCGTCGGGCGGGTTCACGGGCGGCGGCTGGGGCGCGCCGTACTGGGAGCAGGTGATGCCTCAGGTGTATGCCGAGGCGATGTCGGAGCCGTATGACCTGTTGTTTGGCCGGAAGACGTATGAGGTGTTTGCCGGTCATTGGCCGAATGTCAGTCCGGATGAGGATCCGGTCGCGGCGCGGCTGAATGGCGGTCACAAGTATGTGGTGACGCGGTCGACTGAGGGTCCGTTGGCGTGGGGTCCTGCGACTCGGGTGAGCGAAGATGTTGTCGGCGAGATCGCCAGGCTCAAGGCTGGCGACGGGCCGTTGATACAGGTTCACGGGAGCGCCGAGCTGATCCAGACGCTGCTCGCGCACGACCTGATTGACGAGTATCGGTTGTGGACGTTCCCAGTCGTGGTCGGTGGCGGCAAGCGGCTGTTCGCTGATGGGGTTGTGCCGAGGAATCTGGAGCTGGTTCGCATCGGATCGACGGAGAATGGAGTGGCGATGTCGATCTATCGGCGGAAGTAGGCTCTGCTTGCGCTGCCCTTAGGACAGTCGTGACGTGTCTGAAGAAGCCGACCGATGCGCCCCCCCTCAGCGTCAACTATCTGGTTGTCAGCAGCCGACCAGATAGTGCGAACAGTCAGGGACCCCCCCTCTGCCTTCGGCATCTCCTCCGCAAGGGGGGAGAAGGGGAGTTATGCATCAGTCTCCGCAAGGGGGGAGAGAGGGAACTGGGGAGTCAGCTCGTGTGATCGAGGATTGTCGGGATGACGACGTCCCAGGTGCCCTCGGGGATTTCGTGGCCGACTCCTTCGAGGGTGAGCATCTTGGCTCCGGGGATCATTTCGGCGAGCGCCTGTCCGTGGTCGTAGGGCAGGATTGGATCGTCGGTGCCGTGGATGACGAGTGTGGGGAAGTCGAGCCCGCCGAGGCGCTCGTGCCAGGGCTCGGATTGGGCGATGGCTGGGCCGTGGTTGGTCGTGCTGGCGAAGCTGATGGCTCGGTCGATTTCGGCGGCGAAGATCTCTTCGCGGGCCGGGTCGAAGGGGTAGGCAGATCCCGAGAGCACCTTGAACATTTTGATTCGATTGGCCAGCAGTGCCTCACGGTCGTTCCAGTCCAGCGTGGCACTCTCCATGATGGTCTCGATCACCTCGGGCGTGGGCGGCGAGAGTGTTGCTTCCTTGCCCTCCATCGAGTCAAGCACGGCGCCGCCGTTGGGCGTGGACATGATTGGCGTCAGCGTGAGCACACGCTCGGGATGGTTGAGTCCGATTACCTGGGTGATCATGCCGCCCATCGACGCGCCGATGATGTGGGCTTTCTCGATGCCGTAGGCGTCGAGCACGGCTGGACCGTCGGCGGCCATGTCGTTGAGCGTGTAGTTGGGTTGGCCGGGCGGGCAGGATGTGGTCTTGCCGGTGTCTCGGTTGTCGTATCGGATGACGAAGCGTCCGCCATCGGCCAGGGCCTCGCAGAGTCCGACGTCCCAGAGCAACATTGATGCGCCTGCGCCCATGACCAGCAGGATGCAGGGATCAGCGGGGTCGCCGAAGGCTTCGGTGCAGATCTCGATGCCGTTGCCCTCGATCATTCGTTCGCCGTGATGCGTTGCCATGCGTGTTCTCCCGTAGGTGCGCTGCAAGTGAGTTACTGCAGCGCACCTGACGCTACCAGCTCGACGACTTGCTCATCGGTGTAGCCGAGCAGCTCGCGCAAGACGGTGTCGTTATCGGCGCCCATCGTCGGCGCAACCTGTGGACGGCCGGCCGGTGTGCGACTGAACACGATCCGCGCGCCTTCGACGACCGATTTCTCCTGGGTCGGATGCGTCATCTCGACGAAGTGATTGCGGTGGAGCAACTGCGGGTCGGCAATGCAATCGGCAGACGTCTGCACGGCATGAGCGGGGACGCCTACCGATTGCAGTACTTCCATCGCGTCATGCGGCGAACGGGCGGCCGTCCAGTCCTCAAGCGTTTCGCCCTTCAGCACCGACTCCAGGGCAGCGCGGTCGGTGTCATGGCGGCAGGCAATGGCGACCCAGCGATCTTCGCCCTGCGAAGGGAACACACCGTGCGGAGACATGTACGGATCGTCGTTGCCGTTTGCCTGCCAAGTCTGGCCGGTCAGTTGGTAGCGCAGAAAGGCCGGCGTGAGGAAGTGGATAGCGGCTTCCATTTGCGATACATCAATGTACTGTCCGCGACCAGTGCGCTCGCGCTCGTCCAATGCGGCCAGGAGGGCGGCCGAGGCGAAGCGAGGCGCGACATAGTCGGTGTATGCGCCGAACGGTCCGGCTGGAGAACGGTCGGGCCAGCCGCAGAGCGGCGTGAACCCGGCAAATGCAGCGGCGAGATTGCCAAAGCCGGCAAACTCGGCCAATGGACCGCTCTGGCCCATCAGGCAGGAGGACATCATGATCAGGCGCGGATTGACCTCGCGCAGTGTCTCCCAGGTCAGGTCCCAACCGCGCATCGCGCGCGGAGTGAATGACTCCGTGACCACATCGGCCCAGCGGACCAGATCGAGGATCAGCTCGCGACCTTCGGGGTTGGCCGGATCGACCGTGATCATCCGCTTGCCGGCGTTCATGTTGTGGAACATCGCCGATCCATCAGGCTGCGTGGCCTCATCGTCGATGAATGGCTGAAGCGTGCGCGCTGTATCGATCCTCGTACTGGACTCGACCCGGACCGTGTTGATTCCAAAGTCGCAGAGCGCGCGAGTGCCCGCTGGACCGGCCATGACCCACATCAGGTCGAGCATCTTCAGGTCGGAGAGCGGCGGATCGGTCGGCGCAGCGCTGTCCGCCGGATGGAGCCTCGCTGCTGTGCGGGACTCGCCAAGTACCTCATCCGTGTGCTGACCGAGCATCGGCGCAGATCGGCCGTACTCGATTGGTGTCTCCGAGAGTCGAGCGAACGGACCGGGGAACTTGAGCGACTGGCCATTGCGCTCGACATCCTGCCAGTAGGCGCGTGCGGCCAGATGCTCGTTCTTGTCGAGGTCGTCCATGGTCGAAACTGGGACGAGCAGCAGACGTCGTTCCTGGGCAACCTGGAACAGCTCGTCCTTGGTCTTGTCGGCGCAGAGAGCGCCGACAACATCGCAACAGCGGAAGTACTCTGACAACGGCTCCTGACCACTGAGGATCAGGTTGGTGTAGTTGAGCCAGTCTTTGTCTCGAGTCTCCTGGTCGCAGTAGCCCTCTTCGAGCGCGTACTGCATCAGCCGGTCGGTAAACGGACCGATCGCCGCGCCGAACAGATAGGTGATTGCAACGTGGCCGTCCTTGCACGGCCAGAAGAGACGAATCTCCAGCGGTCCGAGCGACGCGCCGACGGCCGAGCGCTCGAACGAACCGGAGTTGTTCGCGGCGGCGATGATCCCGGACTGCGTGGCCTGGGCGTAGGCGGCCTGGGCGGAAACATCGACGAACTGTCCGAGCCCAGACCTCGAGTTGCGCTCGTGCAGCGCCATGAGG
Source organism: Dehalococcoidia bacterium (assembly GCA_965232875.1). GTDB lineage: Bacteria > Chloroflexota > Dehalococcoidia > Bin125 > Bin125 > Bin125. The sequence continues at coordinate 2,916,912 of OZ247431.1, forward strand.
ATGCCCAGTGCCGCTTCGACTCCGGCGTGCAGAGCGGTCTGCGGCAGATCGACCCTGAGTGGCGGGCGGTCCTTGTCTCCGCTCTGAATCATCGGACCGGCAGCGGCGGCGACAGTGATATCAGTAGCAACCCAGTCGGCCTTGGGTCCGGTGGATCCGAACGGCGAGATCGCGGCGTAGATCAGACCGGAATTGATCTCGGAGAGCGCCTCATAGCCCAGGCCGAGGGCGTCCATCGCCCCGACTTCGTCCGATTCGATCACCGCGTCGGCAGAGCGGGCGAGTTCGATAAACCGAGACCGGCCTTCGTCCGACTGAAGATCCAGCACGACGGAGCGTTTACCTCGCGCGTAGGACTGCCAGATCAGCGAGTCTTCGATGCCGCCGTCGTACGAGCCGTTGGCGAAGGGCCCGCGTCGGCGCGCTGCGTTGCCATCGGGTGGTTCGATTGCAATGACATCGGCGCCGAGATCGGCCAGGATCATCCCTCCGATCAGGCCGCGGTCGTCGGTGAGGTCGAGAATGCGATAGTCGCTGAGCATGACAGATTGCCTCCATTCCCACTTGGGACGGAGGCTAACGAAGCGTCAACGTCGAGGGCGGTAGTTGGTCAAGTCGCGAAGCGTCGCATAGTCGTCGGAATCGAAGTAGTGACACCACACTGAATATGGGGCATCGAAGTTGAGTCGTCTCGCCTGCGGTCCAGTGCGCCATGCGGCGACTTCGACCGTGATCTCCGGATGGTTGTGGGCCACGTACTCCAACGCTGGACGCAAGTCGGTGTCTGCCGAGAACAACACGCCAACGTCGTACTGCTCACGAAAAGCCATCGTGACAAAGTCGACCGCAATGGCCACATCGATGCCCTTCTCACGAGCAATGGTTGTTTGCTCGTTCTCATTCCAGAGGTACTGAAGTGGCCTGGTTATGACTTCGGCCCCGTCATTTCGCCATCGCGCGATCTGTCTGCGACGCGCCATGTACATTGTGCGATTTCGATGAGGATCTGCCACACCGGAGTAGACGCGGACTGCCGACAGCTCTCTCGCGACTCCTGGAGGCGTCCTCCGACAAACAAGCTCGCCCAGTTTGACAGGATCAATCTGTCCATCAGTCGACTTTCGGGAGGCGCGGGCAGGATGAAAGGCCTCGCGCGCGCGGCCGTGAAGATTCTGCCAATCGATGAACAGAGCAACCCGCTGCGCCATGACGATTCCAGCAACAGTAATCCCCGCCAGTCCGGTACCTCTAGGGCGCGGAGGGCGGGGAGGAGTAGCTCCCTTTTCGTCATACGCCGCCTGGTAGGGAGCTAACCGTTTCGACGTACCGCAGTCATCGTAGCAAGTAGTGCTCGTTTTGACTAACGAGAACAGGTGTCGTTTTAGTTACCGAACGCCCAGGTAGCACTGAGAAGACTAGAAGCCTCCTCGAACACTGCCTCTTCTGCTGCCAACAGTGCGCCTCGAAGGTCGTGCGGGCTCTCCTGCAGCCATGTGCCGATTGCCGATGCGGCCGCCTGGTGCAGTGATGTGCCGACATTGATCTTGGCGACTCCGAGTTCGACGGCGGAAGCGAGTTCTTCATCCGTCAGACCGCTCGCGCCGTGTAGGACCAGGGACACGTCCACGGCTTCATGGATGGCTCGCAGCCGATCGATGTGCAAACCACCGATCGCGGGTCCGCCATGGGTATTGCCGACCGCTACCGCGAGCCAATCGACGTTGGTGGCCTGGACGAAGCGCGCGGCTTCGTCGGGATCGGTCCAGGAAGCCTCACCGATCGTGACGCCTGCCTCGTTGCCGGCGACGTGGCCAAGCTCTGCTTCAAGAGGCAGCCCGGACCAGGCCACGAGGCCCTTCGCCGATTGCGTCATCGTGGTGTTCTGCTCGTAGGGCAGCGTTGAGCCGTCGACCATGATCGACTTGAATCCAGCGTTGATTGCCTGTGAGAGTTCATCCAGGGTGTGCGCGTGGTCGAGATGCAGCGCGACCTCGGCGGCGGAGTCCGCAGCAATCGACGTTACGACCAGTGCGGCGACATCAACGCCGCCGATCAACTCCAAACCGGACCGGTTGAATTGGATCAGGACCGGGCGCTGCGCCGACTCGGCGGCGCGTATCACGCCTCGAACCATTTGAACTGTCGATACGTTCGCGCCAACGACTGCGCGGCCCTGCGCGTGCGCTTGTGCGATGATTGGGCCTGGATCAACGAGCGGCATGTGCGCAGTGTCCCACAGGCGGCGTTACTGCGAGTGCGCAACCAAGAACGTTCGACCACGCTTGATCGGCGCGAGAGCAGGGGATCGCTTTGGCTGACCATCCCGCGCACCCGCGCGATCTCGCCACGCTGGACGATGACCAGCTTGTGCAGATTTCGCTCGACGGGCGACTCGACGCGTTCAACGTGCTTGTATTGCGCCACCAGACGCGTGTGCGCGCGACCTGTCGCGGGATTGTCGGCATGTCCGAAGCGGACGACCTCATGCAAGAGGCGTTCATCAAGGCCTGGGACCGGCTCAAGACCTACAACCAGCGCGGCAAGTTTCCTGCCTGGCTGGGGGTCATCGCTCGACGCTCATGCTTCGACTACCTGCGCCAGCGACAACGACGCCCTTCGACCTCGCTGGATCGCCTGACCGACTCTCTGGGCGATCAGTTCGCGCCGGAGGCGGGCGATCGTACGCTGGACGAGCACATGCTCAATCTCGAGCTCAGTGGAACTCTACGAGCGGCGCTGGAGTCGCTGCCGGAGGAACAGCGTCGGGCGGTGTTCTACCGCGACGTCGCCGATATGGAGTACCGCGAAATCGTCGAGGCAACGGGATGGTCCATGGGAACCGTCAAGTCGAGGATCAGCCGAGGCCGGGCGGCGATGCGAGACTATCTGAAGCGGCGCCCAGAAGGACTTGGCGTATGAGCCGTCTTTCACGCCGTCAGTACCGCTTCGAGCTCAAGTTCGACGATGGCCGGGGTTCGGGCGGTTCGGCGCCGTCTAGAGTTGGATCGACGCTCCGAATGCAAACGCTCTCGACTTATGTAGTGGTCGGTACCGAACAATCGGGCAGATCCATGGCCGAAATTGGAACCACGGGAACAGGAAGAACGTCTAAATTTGTAGACAGGTACGGAGCAACGCGCTTGAATGACTGCGAACTACGCTCAGGTTGCAGATTGGATGTCCAATGGGCAGGCGGCTGAGCTTCAGAGCTTTGTTTCGTCGCGCAGACTGGCGCGATGATCTGTCGGCCTATGTCGACGATGAGTTGTCGCCTCGCGAACGTGAGCGCGTAGAAGCGCAACTGGCCGATTCGACTGAGATGCAGGAGTACCTCGCCGACCTCCAACAGATGCGGTCGGTGCTGCGCAGCTTCGACACCGCGCCGAGTAGTGTGCCGTTCCAGCTCACACCGGAGATGATCGACGATCCGGCCCGAGTTCCGTTCCAACCGACGGTCGCCGCTCGCGCCTTGCGATTGTCAATGTCGACAGCCGCCGTAGGTGTCGCGACTTTTGCCGCCGTGATGATCTTCGACGCCGTCGATTCGCCCACGGTGACCTTCACGACCTCGTCCGCCGGCGATTCGGGCAGAGGTGTCCCGACCGCCGCGGTCGTAACCGACGAAGTAGAGGTCGAAGTTGCAGCGCAAGCGGCCGCAGATGCTGAGCCGTCTGCCGTGACAGCGGTCTCGGCCACGTCGGCTGATGCTGATTCGGGGCGCGAGTCTGCGTCGCAAGCTGATTCTGCTGGGCAGCAAGAGGCCGAGCAGCGTGCTCCAGCCGAGGCAACAGCGGTAGCCCAAGAAGAGATGCAAGCCGAGCAACAGGCGTCGGTGGCGGCCGTCGATGGCGAGGCAGCGCAGGAGGAGTCAGCGCAGCAGGAAGCAGCACAACAAACGTCGTACGAGGAAGAGGCTGAGCAACGACAAGCGATGGCGAAGCAGGCCTCCGAAGACGCAGCTGCTGATCCGTCACGCCGAGCCCTGACCGCCGGCAGCGCCAGAGGCGAGAGCGACGCTGAGGAAGTGACCGCTGAGAGTGTGGTCGCACAGCAACAGGCACCAGACGCTGCGCAAGAGCCCAACCAGGATGATGCATCGATCACATCTGCGTCGGAAGCCACTGGTTCGACTGAGGATGCTTCAACTGATTCCACTGCTGCCGAGTGGCCAGAACGTGATCGCGAAGACGGGCAAGAACGCGCGGCGGCTTCGACCCAGTCTGAAACGCGCACTGTTGCGACCTCTGTGACGCACACTGAGTCCGACTGGCCACTGGAACAACGACCACGTTCGAGCACGGTGCAGCTCGCGACCGATCCGTCCTGGGAGCGTCCGGTCCAGATTGTGCTGGCAGCCATCGCGATTAGCGCTACGGTCTTTTGGCTGGTACTGACGATCGTGGACCGTCGCCGTCGAGTATGACGTCGCGGCCGGTCGGCAGTTCGCGCCTGATGGCCCGCGCGTTTGAGCTGGCCCGCAGCGTGCGCGGCCGCACGAGTCCGAACCCGCCCGTGGGCGCAGTGGTCGTTCAGGGCACGCAGATTGTCGGTGAGGGCGCGACCCAGCCTCCAGGTAGGCCGGACCCCGCCTCGCAGTTCGGAAGACCGGGACAGCCAGCCTCACAGGATGGGATTGCCCTCCGACCTGGAGGCCCCCACGCCGAAGTGATGGCGCTGCGCGAAGCCGGCAACCAGGCACGTGGCGCGACGATGTACGTCACCCTGGAACCGTGCGCTCACTACGGCCGGACGCCTCCATGCACGTTGGCCATCATCGAGGCTGGGATTGCTCGCGTCGTGGTCGCCTACAGCGATCCCGATCTTCGTGTCGCCGGGCGCGGCCTGGAACAACTTCGCGAGGCCGGAATCGAAGTGAGCCTGGGCGACGGCGCCGCTGAAGCAGCGGCGCATTATGAGGCCTATGCCTGCCATCGACGTACCGGCCGGCCATTCGTGACAGCCAAATTCGCCGCGTCGCTGGATGGACGCATCGCCTCCACGAGTGGTGACTCACGCTGGATCTCGGGACCGCAGACCCTGCAGTGGGCGCATCGGAACCGACCGCTGTACGACGCGATGTTGGTCGGCGTCGAGACGATCATCGTCGACAATCCGCAGCTCACGGCTCGGCCTGAGCATTGGCAGGGCCCGGTGCCGCAGCCGCTCCGTGTTGTCCTCGACAGCCGCGGCCGGACGCCGCTAGACAGCCGCGTCCTGGACGGAACAGACACGTCGCCGACCCTGATCGCCACCACCGACGCTGCGCCAACAGACTGGCGTCAGTCGTTGCGATCGCGAGACGTAGATGTGGCGGTGTTGCCGGCAGATCCAAACTCAGGCGGGCGCGTGTCTCTGCCTGCGTTGCTCGACCTGCTCGGTCAGCAGCGTGGCGTCGTCAGCCTGTTGGTTGAAGGCGGCGGGGAGGTGCTGGGATCGTTCTTTGACCAGCGATTGATTCACAAGGTCACGGCCATCATCGCGCCGATGATCATTGGCGGCGATGCCCAGACGGCAGTCCGAGGTCGCGGGGCGAACCGAATGCGCGATGTCCTGCGGCTCAATCACATGTCGGTCGAGCAGCTCGGGCCGGACCTGCTAGTCACGGGCTATCCCAGTCATCCGGAGCGTGAGCTCGATGTACGAGTACGGCCGGCGGGACAGTCCGACGCGGAAACGGTCGACTTGCTCCTGGCAGCACAAATAGGGCCGGATAGTCCCACCAGCTCCGACATGCTGGCGGAGGCGCGTGCCGGTGACACCATAGTCTGGCTGGCAACGATGCAGACCCCGAGGGCCGATCAGACCGGCGAACTGGACTCCGTCGAAGACATTCTGGGTGTCGCCGCGGTCCACTTCGCAGCCGGCGACCGCGCTTCTCTGCGCTGCCTAGCGGTTCGGCCTGATGCTCCGAGCACGGCAGCGGAGCGGTTACGCGACGCTTGCGAGGCGTCGGCCAGTGGTCGGGACTATGAGTGGTTGATGTTGGCAGTCGCGACGGCCACAGGCCTAATGGACGAACAGTACAAACGTAGCGGCTATCGATACTATCGGCGTGATAGCAACGGCTCGGACATACTGATCAAGCGTCTGCATTCATAGCATTCGCTCCACAACAACACTTGGCTGGCGTCTGATCAGACTCCTGTTATGTGCGCATTCAAAGGCGGAGCAGGTAGCATGAGCGTCGAGAGATCCGCTAGCGGGGGACGCGACCCATGTTCACTGGCATCATTGAGGAGGTCGGAGCAATCACCGAGGCGGCTGAGGGATTGCTGCGCATCTCGGCCCCCATGATCCTGGAAGACGCCAATCTCGGCGACAGCATTGCCATCAATGGGGTCGACCTGACGGTGACGCACATCGAATCGGGTCAGTTTCTGGCCAACCTGATGCCCGAAACCTATCGCCGCTCCAACCTGGGCGAGCTGGCTGTCGGCGACCGGGTCAACCTGGAGCGCTCGGTGCGGCCGATGGACCGGTTGTCCGGGCACCTCGTCCGCGGCGTTGTTGAGGGGCGGGGCGCCTTCCGCAGCACGCGCCCGGAATCGGATGCCATTGTCGTGACCTACGACGCCCCTCCCGAGCTGTTGAGTCACATGATCGTCAAGGGACCAATCTCCATCGACGGGGTTTCGCTCACGATTATCGAGAAGGATGAGTCGGGATTCGCCGTTTCGCTTGTTCAGTACACTCAAGAGCACACCAACCTCCTCGACAGACAGCCTGGTGATTCCGTGAACCTCGAGACCGACATCCTTGCCCGCTATGTCGATGAACTGCTGGAAACGAAAATCGACCAAATGCTGGACGAGCGACTTGCGGCACTTGGGGCACTTGGGACGAACGAAGGCGGAGCGCGATGACCGACGCCGACATGACCAACGCCGACACGTCGACGACTGCCGCCTCCAGCGAGACGGACAAGACGAAGCCGCGCCGTGCCCGTCGCACCTCCGGCGGTCAGAGGCGCAAGTCGCCCTTCTGTACCGTTGAAGAGGCGATCGAGGCGTTCGCTCAGGGTGAACCGCTGATCATCACCGACGACGAGGATCGCGAGAACGAAGGCGACCTCGCGCTGCCTGCGCAGTTTGTCACCTCGGAAACAATCAACTTCATGGCCACACACGGACGTGGCCTGATCTGCATTGCCATGGATGGCAGTTCGCTGGATCGGCTTGGACTGCGGCTGATGGTCGACCAGGGTTCCAACACGGCGCCGCTGGGTACCGCATTTACCGTGTCGGTTGAAGCTCGGTCGGGCGTGACCACCGGAATCTCCGCCCCGGACCGCGCACGCACCGTGCAGGTCCTTATGGACCCGCACTCCACTTCCGAAGACCTGGTGCGTCCTGGCCACATGTTCCCGCTGCGCGCTCGCGACGGCGGCGTCCTGGTTCGAGCCGGTCAGACCGAGGCCTCGGTTGACCTCTGCCGCCTGGCCGGACTGCAGCCCGGCGCCGTGATCTGCGAGATCATGAAGCGCAACGGAGAAATGGCTCGCCTGCCGGAGCTGGTGCGATTCTCGAAGCGTCACAAGATCAAGGTTGTCTCGGTCGAGCAGATCATCCAGTATCGCTTGCGCACCGAGCAGCTCGTTGATCGCGTCTCGGAGGCGAAGCTGCCAACGCCGATGGGCACCTGGAGACTGATTGGTTACCGGACGCGTGACCACTCCGAAGAACATGTCGCGCTGGTCATGGGTCACGTCGACAGCGGCGATCCGACGCTAGTCCGGGTCCATTCTCAATGCCTGACCGGCGACGTTTTTGCCTCGCAGCGTTGCGATTGCGGAGAGCAACTTGAACTCGCGATGCATCGCGTCGCCGAGGAACGACGCGGGGTGATCGTCTATATGGCGCAGGAAGGCCGTGGGATCGGCCTACACAACAAGATTGCGGCCTATGCGCTGCAGGATCAGGGCATGGACACGGTCGAGGCCAACCTGGCGCTCGGCTTCGCCGCCGACCGTCGTGACTATGGGATCGGCATGCAGATCCTGCGCGACTTGGGCGTACACCGGATTCGCCTGATGACGAACAACCCAGCCAAGCGCCACGGACTCTCGGGATACGGCTTGGAGATTGTAGAGCGCGTGCCGGTGATCGCTTCGGCCAACCCGCACAATGTTCGATATCTGTCAGCCAAGCAGGAGAAGATGGGGCATTTGCTCGACGCCGACGACATCGAGGCCACCGAATCCGCCGATGAAAGCCCGCCGCCCACGCGCCGTGCGGCGATCGGCTAGAGCGCCAGTCCATGCCAAGAGTCCACGACGGCGCAGCCAACCCCGATCCTGAACACGGCCCTGCCAGCGGCCTGCGCTTTGCCGTGGTCGTCAGTCGCTTCAACGATTTCGTGACCAGCAAGCTGCTTGACGGCTGCATCGACCATCTCGAAGAGAACGGCGCCGACACGGACGAGATCGATATCTATTGGGTCCCGGGAGCATTCGAGATTCCCCTGGCGGCGCAGAAGTGCGCGCAAACGGGGCGCTTCGACGCAGTTATCTGTCTGGGCGCCGTGATACTCGGAGAGACCGACCACTACCGCCTCATTGTCGATGGCGCGACGCAGGGGATCGCGAGGGTCGGCCTGGACACCGGCGTCCCGGTGATCTTCGAGGTCCTGGCCACCGAGACAGTCGCCCTCGCCATGGCGAGGGCCGGTGGCTCAGCCGGCAACAAAGGTGAAGAGGCAGCGCAGGCGGCAATTGAGATCGCACGCCTGCTGCAGACGATCGAGTAACTCTCAGCGTCGGCGACGCCGACGCTGATTCTCTCGACGATGCTTGGATGTCGGCCTGGTGTAATCGGTCACGTCGGCCAGCCTCTCGTATGCCCCCTTGCCGAAGAGATGTCGAATTGGCGGAGGACCTGGCGGAACGAGATAGCGGCCACTTCGGATCCCACCCCAACCAGCGACGTCAGCACGGCAGAGGCCGGCCATCCGCTCTCTGACCAAGTTCAGGGCTGGTACGAAGTCTCGGTCGAACGAGAACAACACGCCGACATCGTAGGATCGGTCGATAGCACCGACGACAAAATCAAGCGCCAGCATGACATCGATCTCTTTCTCTCTCGGTCCATCGCTTCCATACTGAAGCGTTGCGGTTCTCACCTGAACACCCATGTGCTCCCACGCAGCTCGCTGACGCAAGAATGCGTCATGTGCTCGGGCATCACGCCGTCGATCAGGCTCGCCCCGATAGACCCGTACTTCATTGAGAACGAGACCTGTTTCGTTTAGTCGCATTTCGTTGTATTGATCGCAAAGCAACTCGCCCATCTCTCAAGGGCGAAACTGGCCGCAAGTGTGATCGTCGATCGAACGATGGAACAGGTCCCTCGCCTGCCGATAGGCATTCTGATAATCCACAAAGAGACAAACTCGGTCTGGCATGTGCGCCAATCGAAACGCCCCGGTTCGCGATCGCGAACCGGGGCGTTTGTAGAGCACCCGGTGGTAGGACGCCATGTTCTCCTAAAGCGGGCGGGGTCACAGAGTCTGGAACTAGTTGCTCGCGAACTGACTCGCGCTCGTGGTGCCAGAGGCTGTGAGTGGGCTCAGCTCCGAACGGTTGGCGACCCAAGACCGAGTCTTCAACATCATAGGAAGCGCAGCCTGATTCGTCAAAGGTCTCGTTCGGCCTTACGAGTCGAACGTATTGCTCCGGCTGCGGAAGCTGTTCACTCCCAGGGTGTCTCGCCAAGGCTCGCTGGCTTTCTCGGTCTTGGCATCCAGCGGGATGCCGCAACCGTCGGCGATTCTGACCATGCGTTGGAAGTTGGCGATGACTGCAGCAGAGTCTATGACTCCGTGCACTCCCATGGCGGCATTGACCGCCTCGTGCGCTTCGGCGAGATCGGGGGCGCGGCCGACTACTGCATCGGCAAAACGCAACAAGACTTCGCCGTGCTCGACACCGCTATCGACCTCGTTGCGCACCGTGCCATTGAGGTCTAATGCGTCGTTGTCCTGGCTGCTCCGACCGAGCAGCGTGACGTGTGAGACCGTTCAATAGAAGCACTCGTTGAGGGCCGACACGCGGGCGGCGACTAGCTCACGCTGCGCTGTGCTGAGTACACGGAAGGGCTCATGGTCTGGGCCGGGCTCAGCGCCTCCGCGATAGTGCGCATCCAGCATGTCGTTCAGCCAGCGCACGCTGTCGGGGTGCAGGCTCATCGCCGCTCGGACGTTGGGCGTGTGCTTGGCTCCTCCATAGATGTCGACTTCGCTCTCAGCGAGGTCCCTGGGCAGGATCGTGGGCGGCCAGCTGCCATGGTCGGCCAAGCCCTCTGGGCGACGCCGCGTTGGTTCACCTGGGAGCGGATCGGGGAGCGGTTCCAACTTGATCGCCAGAGCGCGGTGAAACTCGTCGATCGACCAGACATGGGTGAGTACACCCATCAGCTCGATGTAATGAGCCTCGGACATGCCTTCGGCTTGAGTCGTCTCGTCGTACCACTCGCGAGAAACGTTGGGTAAGTCGCCGATTAGTTTGTGGATGGTGAACACGGCCGCCTCCGGCAGCTCAGCCGGTCCGCGACCTGGATCAGGCAGGCCGTCCAGTAGCGCGGATGCACGGCGACCCTCTGCGGCGATGCTGACTCGCTCCGCTCCGGTCCACCACTCGCCGCGGGCGGCAAGACGCTCCCAGCTGCGGACATGGGCATCGCGGATGCGGTCAGGAATGTTCCAGATGGCATCGGGGTAGGCAAAGGGTGCGGCGGTGGTCGTCACCGTGAGCTCCGGCTCTATGCGGTGTTCGCGGCTGAGGCGTATTCGTGGAGGCCGAGTTCCTCGCGACAGTCGTCGGTCGCGTCTTTGGTGAACTCGTCCAGTGGGATACCGCAACCGTCGGCGATGCGGACCATGCGTTGGAAGTTGGCCACGACGCCTGCGGCGTCGACCAACTCCTGCTCGCCGAGCTCGGCGACGATCTGCTCGCGCAGGGCAGGCAAGGCATCGGTCTGACGGACGGCCGCTTCGGCGAAGGCGGTCAACAGGTTGCCGTGAGGCACGCCGGTGTCGGCGTCGGGATTGACCGTGCCCTGCAGGTTGAGGTTGTCCAGGGCGCCGGTCTGCTGGCTGCTCTCACGGAGCATGCGCACGTGCGAGGCGGTTCAATAGAAGCACTCGTTGAGCGACGACACTCTCGCGGCGATGAGTTCTATCTGGGGGCGAGAGATGGCACGCAGGGGATCGGGCATGCGCATCTCCTTGAAGGACAAGTAGTGTCCCTCCGAGAGGTCGTGCAGCCAGCGCACGTTCTCTGGAATCAATGAGAGCGCAGAGATCACATTAGCGCCCCACTGCATAGGTCCGTAGAGCATTTCGTCGCCGGGATTCAGACCACCCTTGGGCACAATCGCCGGCCAGGAGTAGCGCTGTTCAGCCTCGGGCGGCCGAATTCGAGACGGCTCTCCCGGCAAGGGGTCGGGAAGTGGTTCGAGGTCAAGGTCCAGCGCTCGGTGGAACTCGTCGATTGAGAGCGCATGGACCACAACTGCAACCAGTTCCACGTAACGATCTTCGGTCATGCCCTCGGAAGAGATGATCTCTTGGTACCAGTCGCGATTGAGGTTGGCGTTGTCGACGACCAGTTTCTGGATCGCGTAGACAGCGGATTCCGGCAGCATCTCGCTGCCGACGGCATCGAGATCTCTGGCGGCGCGACCCACACGGGCAATCTCGACGCGCTCGGCGCCGGTCCACCAGCGCCCAGGGCTGGCGATCACTTCCCAGCTCATTCGGTGAGCCGAGCGCGTCTGCTCGCGGATGGGCAGCTCGACGCCGGCATATTCGAAGGCCATCGCAACACCTCGCAACCTGACAACAGGGTAGCGTTTAGTCCAATGCGGACCCGATTCGCAATCGATGGCGCAGTGAGGAGAGTTCGATATGGCCCAGACCCTGGATGTGACCGGAGGACAGCTGATCTATGACGAGTTCGGCGGGGGTCCGGAGACGATCGTCTTCGTCCACGGCGCGGGCGGCAATCACCTCAGTTGGTGGCAGCAGATCCCGGTCTTCCGCGACCGCTTCCGCTGCGTGACCTATGAGGTGCGGGGCTGGGGGCGGAGCCGAGACGATTCGGGCGAAGGTCGCAAGGCCTTTGCCCGCGACCTGAGCGAGTTGATGGACGCACTCGAGATTCCTGAGGCCGTCCTGGTTGGCCAGTCGATGGGCGGGTTTTCGATCCTTCCGTTTGCCGTTCGCAACCCGCATCGAGTCAAGGGGTTGCTGATGGCCGACACGTTCCTCGGCATCGACGCGCCGGAACTGATCGAGGAGATGCGCAAGGCGGTGGAGTCGGCGCAGGTGAATCAGGAGCAGGGCGGAATGACCCGGATGGTCGGCCCGGCCTACCTGGAGCGCGAACCCAACGGCGTGTTTCTCTACAACCAGATCCGGGGCTTGAACCCACCGCTCGATCCGAATCGGCCGCTTTCGTTCGGCCAAGAAGACGGCGCGGTCTCGAAGGACGAACTCTCGGCCCTGACGATGCCGACGATCTTCCTAGCCGGAGCGGAGGATGCGATCATCCCGGCGGAACTGATCGAGCGCGCGGCCGAACTGGTCCCCGGCGCTCAGTACGTCCAGGTGCCCGAGGCCGGGCACAGCGTCTATTGGGAACTGCCCGACGACTTCAACCGCATCCTGGAGGCGTTGCTGCCGGAGGCGTTCAGCTAGCGCGCAGCCCCAAGTCCGCTATCGTGACAGACCGCAGTTTCGTGACGCTGGAGAGACAAGGGAGGTTGGAGGCTCAGCATGACGACACAGAAATCGCGTTGGCTCGGCGCCGCTGCGCTGGCCGTCCTCGTGGTGACGCTCTTCTCCGCCCTGAGCGCTGTCTCGGCGCAGACGCCGCCGATGACCGCGTCGATCGGCGATGACCTCAGCGACCATACCCGCGTCCACTGCAATCGCTCAGTCTGGGCAGACTCCGCCTGCGACCTTCAAATCCGCGCGACCAATCACTATCAAGGCGAGCGAGACATAACCGTCGCGTTTAGCAACTTCGCCAAGATACTCGACTCCACCGAGATCAAGCCTGACGACACGAGCCTCACCAAGCAGACGATCGGCGATTGCCCCTGCACTTACGCCATACCCGGCAATTCGACAGAGCTATTTCGACTGCGCATAGCGCCGACGCCAGGTGCGAACTCGGCCGGGCACTACGTTGGATTCATCAAGGTGTACTTCGGCTCCGACAGGAGCGGCAGGAAGCTGGCGGAGTATCAACTAACCGTGAAGGTGCCGACTCCCACATCAATCGCCGCCGAAGAGTATGAATCGACCAGAATCGCTGTTCGCTGGAAGATGGATGAGCGGGCAACGACGTCAATCATCGCCTGGTGGCCGCGCGACGATCGGTCAGCGAAAGAATATGCCGTAAGACTCAAAGGCGTTCGCTACCGGATTATCAGCAATCTGCAGCCCTCAACCTGTTACGTGATCAACGTACAGCCGATCGCGACTAGTCGGACCATCAAACCAGCCCAGACCGAAGGGAGCACCACGACCACCGGCACATGGTCGGACACGCCCGGCGACGCTTGCACGATCCGACCCGAGGAACCGTACGTGCCGACAACCAAAACGGCCGGCGGGATCACGATTTCGGATGCGCGGACTGACCCGTGGGCACCGATGATCTGGGTAGGGAACCAACACGGGCCCTTCGACCATATCATGGGCGAGTCCGAGCATCTTACCTACCAAGTGAGCATGGCTGACGCAGCCGCTTGTCCGGCGACGGTCGATGTGCGAGGCAGGCCAAGATTCGTCATATTCGGCGAGTGGTCTCACAGCCAGCGGATTCGCCTGATCGCAGGCTCCAGCCCGCCACCTCTCTCTGATACAGATGCTTGGGCACCGGCCGCAGAGATCGCTACGCAGCTGACCTTTACCGCCGAGGACTGTCTGACGCCGCAGGAGGTTACCGTGTATGGTCTGACGGACTTCCCACTCGGCCTTTCCCTGGACTGGACAGCTTCTCTGGTGGGGCTCAAACACACGCTGACCCGTCGGAGCGGGCATCCAACGAGTACCAGGGGGCCAGTACTGAACATTTACGCCGAGGACCGACCCCGGATCGAGCTGTCCGCTGCCGTTCCTGAGGCCACAGGCGACACCACAACACAAACGATCGGCGGGGAATCCATAGTCTTCGACAACAACATCGGACCATCAAGTCGGGCGGGGGAACCGATACCCGCGCGTGGCAGAAGATTCCGGCAGCCTGTCGTAACGATCATCACCGGGGGCAAGGACGGATCAACGCAACAATCTGTATCAGGACCCTGGCAGTATCCGATTCCCGACAACCAGAAGACGTACGTGTTCTTGCCGCGTTCCACAGATCCTACGGTTGCCGCGCCATGGGTCGAGTTTTGCATCTACATTCATGCCCTCCAGAAGTCGCTGAAGCTGGACGAGGCATATGGATATGGTCGCGTAGTCGCACACAAGTATCCCCGCTCCTATGCCAACATCGGCCTGGCGTCCGTGACGCTGTTCCCAGTCGAACACGGAGATCACTCTTGGAGCTTCGGGGGCGGGCAAGACTCGGTGAACAGACACTACGGCTACCCGATCGAGCTACAACGCTACACAATAGTAGATAGCGACGATTCCAAGTGCCGTTTGCAAAGCGTGTTCGACTCTGGCAATACGGGCGAATGGCAAACCGTGTACTCGGGCGGGCCGGCCACGTTGAAGCCCGATGGCAGCCCCTCGGACTGGACCGATAGCAGCGTCGAATTCGCTATGCCGCAGTCGGACTGGGACAAGCTGATCAATGTCCGGATGCGGGCGGTCTACGGCCTGCCGACCGGCATTGACGACACCGATCACAATCTGACTCTCAAGAGCGGCACGACCACCGGAGGCGAAGCATATAGTTATCGCCATCCCGACGGTACGGTGATGTATAAGTTCGCCGTCACGCAGATGCGCAGCGTCGAGTCGCGTGGGAGCATCATGGTGCTGTTCGGTGATGCCGATCCGTAGGCGTTTGCGCCCTCTCCCGATAGGGACAGGGTTGGGGTGAACTTTGCGAAAGCAGATCCCAATCCTCTCTCCCTGAAGGGAGAGAGGATTGGGATCTGGATGTACTCGCAAGCTTCCAGAGGGAGCGGGGATTGGAGTACGGCTGTTGCGCGGGCGCTTCGGACGTGCTGTTGCGGTTGGCTGGTAGCCTCTGGTTGAGCTGCGTTGGCGCTGGTGGGGCCAGGGCCGCTGGAGTCGGACAGGAGCGCCGCATGACGTACCACGAAGTGATCTATGAGCCGGGAGCGGTCGCGCGAGTGATCATGAATCGGCCGGAGTACCGCAACGCGCAGTCGCGGGTACTGCTGGAGGAGATCGACGCGGCCATTCAGGAAGCGGTCGACGATCCTGAGGTGCTGGTGATCGTGCTGTCGGGCAACGGTCCTGATTTCTCGGCCGGGCACGATCTGGGCTCGCCGCCTGAGATCGCCGACCGCGAGATTCGCGGTTGGGCGGAAGATTTTGTCGGCGTCTTCGACCGCCAACGCGACACGCGGATCACGAACACGATGCGCTGGCGCAACGCGCCCAAGCCGACGATCGCGATGGTGCAAGGCAAGTGCATCTTCGGCGGCTGGATGGTCGCCGCCTCGATGGATCTGATCTTCGCCGCGGACGACGCGCTATTCCTGCCCTCGCACACGCAATACTTCTCCGCGCCCTGGGACCTGGGCGTGCGCAAGGCCAAAGAGATTCTCTTCCAGAACCGGTTCATCCCGGCGCGCGAGGCGATGGAGCTGGGCTTTGTCAATCAGGTGTATCCGGCCGAGGCGCTGGAGCGTTACACGCTCGCCTACGCGAATGAAGTGGCCGAGCACTCGCCGATGGCGCTGCGCCAGATCAAGCACTCGATCAACAACATGCAGGATGCGCAGGGATTCACGACGCACATCAACGCCAGCTTCATGACCTATGCCACCGGCGCACGCTTCGGCCAGGCCGATCCGCGCATGGTCAAAGGGCGGCGGCAGTTGTCGCCGGTCGCGCGAGCGCTGGCCAAGTTGCGCAAGCCGCGCGGGAGCTGAGCTCGTGGCCGATGGCGACCTGCTTGAGGGCCTGAAGGTCGTTGAGTACAGCCGCGATGTCCCCGCTGCGGCGTGCGCTCGCGAGTTTGCTCGCTGGGGCGCCAACGTGCACACGTTTGAGGCGCTCGAATCGCGACTTCATGATGCCTTGCCGACGGTTGAGCGCGAAGGCTCAACGATATCGCTGCTGAGGGAATCACTGCATGTCGGCAAGTCGATGGAAACGGGTGACTGGAGAGCGGCGCTGACCGATGCCGATGTGCTGGTCAGCGATGCGCCGGTGTCGGACCTGCATGGCGTCGCCGAAGAGTTTCCCACGTTGGTCGTTGTCCACTCTTCACCGTTTGGCACCGACGGTCCCTATGCGGACTATCTGTCCGATGACCTGATCATCCAGGCGTTGTCTGGATTCGCTACGACGAACGGTCTTCCCGAGCGCGAACCGCTGGCTGCGCCGGCCGCGATCATCCCTCGGACGATCGGCATTCTGGGCGCGGTCGCGGCGCTGGGCGCTCTGCTTGAACGAATGCACTCGGGCCTTGGCGAGTGGATTGAGCTTTCATCGTTTGAGGCCTGTTCGACGCTGATCATGTCGCTGCGCTCAGAGTTTTCTGGGCAAGCCCTCCCGCGGATCGGTGGGTCGCCGGGTTGGGCCCAGGTGTTGCAAACGGCCGAGGGTTACATCACGCTCTCGCCCTGGTCCAAGGAGACGCTGCGCAATGCTCCGGTTGCGTTTGGCTGCGATCCGCCTGCGGAGGAACTGCTGGCCGGCAATGCTCGGTTCGCTGAGCAGGAACCATCAATTGCGTATGTGAAGCCGATCGTTGAGTCCCTCGACGGGAACACGATCTGGACGAAGCTGTCGGAGCTGGGCTCAGTCATGGCGCTACACCGTACCGCTCAGCAGTTGCTGGATGATCCGCAACTCAACGCGCTCGATTACTTTCGGTCGGAGAACGGCATGACCGGCGCGGGGCGCGCGATGCGTGCGTCTGAGCATGACAACGAGTCACAACGAGATGACGCGTTTGTACGGCGTCCTCGGCCGGGACAGTCGACGGGTGCGCTGGATGGGTTGCGTGTGGTCGACTTCACTCATGCCTGGCTGGGACCGTACGCTTCCACATTGCTGTCTGATCTTGGGGCTGAGGTGATCAAGGTCGAGGGTCCGAAGCGACCCGACCTCTGGCGATACGAAGCCAGCGGGCCGATGCGGGTGGCCGCGCCCAATGCTCATCCGTTAAACGTGAGGCCGAACTTCAATATGGCCAATCGTGGGAAGCGTACAATTTCGGTTGCACTTGATACAGATGAAGGTCGCCAGATTGCGCTTGATCTCATTGCACGGGCCGACGTGGTGCTTGAGAACTTCCGACCTCGTGTGTTACAAAACCTGCGCTTGACGCATGAACACATGCGCAAGGTGAATCCACACGTTGGACTGGTATCGTTCTCGGGTTTCGGCAATGGCGGGCCGTATGACAACTTTCGTGCGAATGGCGGCACGACAGAAGGTAACGCGGGTTGGGATCTCATGTTCGGTTATCAGGGTGAGCCGCCCTTGATGCTGGGCACGATGCAGGCCGACCCGATCGTCGGCGCGCAGATGGCTGCGGCAGCGCTGGCTGCGGTACTACGCACACAGCACAGCCAGAGCGCCATTCATATTGAAGGTTCGATGTTTGAGTCGGCAGTTGCGTACATCGATGAGTACTTGTTGGCGGCCTCGCTGGGGCAGGAGATGTCCGAGCGAAATGGCAACCGCCGGCTTGACGCGTCGCCGCATGAGTGTTTCAGGTGCGCCGATGGTGTCGACGGTAACGACGAGTGGATTGCCATCTCAGTGCTTGACGACGAGGCCTGGTTGCGGCTTGCCGAGGCTGCCGAACTAGATCGTCCGGTCTGGCGCCGTCTGGCCGGACGGAAGGCGGACGAGGCGTCGCTGGAAGCGGCGCTCAGTGAGTGGACCAGAGGCTGGAATGCGCAGACGTTGCAGCATCATCTGCAATCGATTGGCGTGCCGGCGGCGGTCGTCCATTCGACCATGACCCACTTGCACGATCCACACTTGCACGCCCGTGACTGGTGGCTGCAACTGACACACGCCGATACGGGGACGCGCCAGTATCAGGGCTTTCCCTGGCGCCTCACTCGGCGGCCAGCTTCATGTGATCGTCCCGCGCCTCGGTTGGGGGAGCATACGGTCGAGATTTTGCAGGAGACGCTCGGCTTCGCACACGCAGAGGTCGATCAGCTGCAAGAGGCAGGCGTTGTCTCTGGATTGACCGCGAAGCGCTCACCCAATGCGCCTGCGCCTGGGCCGATCAGTCCTCGCTAAGTCTGTCGGAATCGGTCAACTGGTCAGCCAGGAAATCAGCGCCTCAGCGGCTCCGAAACGTCTGCGCGATAATCCTAGCTTGGGTGTGTTCACGTGGTGTAGCGGCCGGCCGTATGCCTGGTTCAAGCCATTGCCGGTTGGGAGCGGGACCCTCTCAGCCCTCGCACCAAGTGCCGGGCAGGCTTTCGGCAGCCTTCCCTGCAAACGACTGATGCACAACCTCTCAACCGCCCCCGCCTGCGAGCGGGGGTCTGCTCCTTCCCCCGCTTCTGATCGGCGGCCATACTTGTCGCTCGTATCTGGTCACCAGGAATTGATCCGTGCTGCCCAGGCCAGGCCAAAACGGGTCCCCGCTCAGGGGCGGGGACGGGAACCTCGGTGATGCATCGGTCTCTGCAAGCGGGAACTGGGAACCCAGATGCGCAAGGCGTGGGTTCACTGAGTTCATGTGAACAGGCCCTAACTGCGGGCCGGGAGCCGACGCTAGTCGGACAATCCAAATGCTTCCAGGTACAGATTGCGCGCTTGTTGTGGTGTTTCGCCCTTGCCTAGCCAGCCGTCGGCGATTCTGATCTCGAAGTGCAGGTGGATGTCGACGGCGTCCTGGTACACCTCTTGTTGACCGGACTCACCCGGATATCCGATGATCTGGCCTTGTTGCACCTCAACGCCCTCGGCGATCCCGTCAGCGATGGCTGAGAGGTGAGCGTAGCGGGTGACGATGCCTCGTCCGTGATCGATCCAGACCTGGCGACCTCTGAGTTCGTCGAGAATCTCCTCGCCTTCCCAGTTGTTGGCCTGGAATCGCTCCCAATCAGCAGGGGTGATGTCGACGTAGTCAAGATCTGCTCGACTGATGACTCCGGCCTTGGCGGCAAGGATGGGCGTGCCATAGTCGATCACGGTGCAGGAGGCCCATTGGTAAAAGTCGAGTCCTTCATGGATTCCGTGGTTGCGGTACGCGCGCGTGGCATTGGGCAGGTGGCCCTCGTGCTCCGTGATGCACGCGCCGGCGATCGGGCGCAGGAATCCGAGCAGTGGGTTGGACTGTTGAGACGACTGCTCGTCGGCTGTCTGAGCCTGTTGCGCGGGCTGAGGCTGATCCTGGGCCTGATCCTGGCTCTGAACTTCGGTCAGCTCTTGCTCCTGAGGAGCAGAGTCCCGTACTTGGATCTCCTGTTGCTCGGCCACGGTTGGTTCAGGGTCTGCCGTGTCGGTGACCGTTGCTTCGCTCTCTTCGACAGCGGTCTGTGCCTGTTGCGGCTCGGCCATACTGTCCGAATTGACTGGTCCTGTAGCTCCTGTGCCTCCTGTCTCTGGCGTCTCGTCAGAGCCCGTCGCCTGGACGACGGCGATGGCCGCTGCGACTACGAAGATGACGACGGCCAAGGCCACGTACAACCATGTCGGGCCGATCAGCCATCCGCCGTCGGTGTTGCGATTGGAACGACGCGATGGCTGGCCAGGCGCCGACAAGCCAGGCGCCGGCAGGCCTCGTCCGGATTGCTGTTTGCCCCACGGGCTATCGGAGCGGGGGATAACCTTCCTCCTCAAGCGCGGCGTCTATCTGCTCGGCGCTAGCCGAATCGGCGTCATACTGGATCTCGACACGCTTGTCATCCACGTCGACCGAGACCGAAACGACGCCATTGAGCGCGTTTAGCGCACCGTTGATGGCGTTGGCGCAGTGCTCACAGGAGATGTCGGGAGCAACGCGCGTGAGAGTCGATGTCGCTGCCATAATGATCTCTTTTCTGGCTGAAGTTCTGTCGCCTTTACGTTATGCGAACCGTCGCCCAAGTGCAGATTCGCTGCTCGACAGTGCTGCGTGCAGTGCTTCGGCGTGCGCTTTGCGGGCGGCAGAGTCGTTGAGCGGCGAAAGGTCAGCGGAATCCGGTCCGTATCGACGCGAGAGCGCGAGAGCGAGCAACCTGTCGGCGAGGTGAGGATTCTTCGGAAGCACCGCACCGTGCAGGTAGGTGCCGAAGGCGTTCTTGACTTTGGCCCCTTCGAGGCCATCGCCGCCGTTATTGCCGAAGCCGGTGACGACATCGCCGAACGGCGCCTGATTGTGGTTGAGGTAGGTGCGCCCGCCGTGATTCTCGAAGCCGACCACGGTCTCACCCTCCCAGAGCACGACCACGTTGCCGACGCAGCGCGCGATCTTCGGGCCGGGATGCGCGGCGACTGCGTCAAAGATGCCGATGCCTTGCATGATCTCACCATCCCAGCCTCGGTAGTGATGGCCGAAGAGCTGGAAACCGCCGCAGACCGCCAGGACGACGCCGTCGTCATCGACGTACTGGCGCAGGTCGTCGCCGCGACGTTGGAGGTCAGCCTGGACGCGCCGCTGTTCGCGGTCCTGTCCGCCTCCGACCAGGACGATGTCGGCGTCCTCGGGAGACCACTCGTCGCCAATCTCGATCCCCGTCACAGTGGCTTCGATGCCCCGAGCTTCACAGCGTCTCTCCAGGGCCCGCGCATTGCCACGGTCTCCGTACAGGTTGAGTAGGTCGGGATACAGGACGGTCACTCGGAGGGACTGGGTGCCGGCGTCGGACATCAGGCCACATCCCACAATCTTGTCGCGCCCATACGCCCCAGCCGTTGGCGGACATCGAGCATGGCCGTGTAGGTCGGCAAGATGACGAGCTGTTCCGACTTCGGGGTCGCGTCCAGCGCCCGGCGCAGCGCTCGGCCAATGTCGTTGCCAACGGGCTCGGTTGGATCCGGGAAGCCTGCGTATTCCAGCCTCAGCGCCATGTCGGCTGCTCGGCGACCGCCGACGGTGAGCGAGGCGCAGTGCGCGGCCTGTGATTCCCAGTCCACATCCCAGATCCAGGAGACATCGGCGCCGTCTGCAATGCCGTCGTTGAGCAGCACCAGCATGTGATGCTGCCGGCCGGGCTGCTGCAACGTGCGCAGTGCCTGATTCACGCCCGAGGGATTCTTGCCCAGGAGGACCCGCACGCGACGGCCTTCGACTTCCAGTTCCTCCTGCCGTCCGAACGCCGCCTTGTGCTGCGCAAGGCCATCTCGAACAGTCTCGGCTGTCACGCCCAACGCCCGGGCTGCGGCTGCCGCCGCGAGTGCGTTGTAGACGCTGTAGAGGCCCTCGGCCGGAAGATTGATCGGGGTGGATCCCTCGGGGGTCCGCAACATGAATTGCATGGACTGCTCGCCGAAGGCAATCTGCTCGGCCGCAACTTCAGGCGTTGGGCGCTGCGCTCCTGCATCGGTGTACCAACGTCCGAGCTGGGCAAAGTAGCGGCGGGTATAGCGGAAATCGTCGCGGGTTTGCGGATCCCAGACGGCGTCGACGATTTCGCCCTCGGGCGCTGCGGGCACGTTGGGATCCTCGATGCCGAAGGTCAGACACGCTCCAGCCCAGCGGGTGGCGAGGGATGCGATCAAGGGATCATCGACGTTGAGCGCGATTGTGGCGTCGTTGGGGAAGTCCTGGAGGGCGTCGGCCCAGCGCAGGGCGATCGACTCGATCTCGCCATATCTGTCGAGTTGGTCGCGCATCAGGTTGGTGAAGACGGCAACGGACGGAGGTGCGGCGCGGGCGATAGCCGGCAGGGCTGCTTCGTCGGTCTCGAGCACTGCTGTGCAGCCGGAGGGCAACTTGCCCAGGGGCGACGCTTCCGTGACCAGGGCCGCCGTGACCCCTCGCAGCAGGTTGGAGCCGGAGCGATTATGAATGACCGCTCGGCCGTCGGCGCGGAGGATGCGGGCCAGCATCGCGGCGGTGGTTGTCTTGCCGTTCGTGCCGGTAATCAGCGCGGTCGCCGCAAGTCCGCCGGCAATCCGAGCGGCGGCATCCGAGTCCAGCCGCTCAACGACTAGCCCTGGTAGGGCTGTGCCGCCCGAGCCGAGAGCTCGCATGCCGTGTCGAGCCGCCTTCCCGGCGAGGATGGCAGCGGTCAATCGCGGCGATACGCCTGGTCGGATATGCGGCTTGATCATGGGTTTGACTGTAGCTGGCGCTGGGTCGGGTGTCGGTTGGCTGGATGCCGCGCAAGTGCGGCGGGGGTTGCCGGTTTGGAGTTACCTCCACTTTGAGGACTCGAACAGGCGTCGGATCATGAGGCTGTTCGCGTTCTGGGGCGGGATGTATCCGGGGGGGTTGTCCCAGGAGACTGAGAATTGCGATCCGACTGGCTTTGGGGGTAGTTTCGCGCGTGAATTTCGCTGGGGAACGGCGAATTCGCTGTCGGGGACGGGGTTTTCGTGGTCTGGGTGTTCGGATTTGTCCAGATTTGTCTGGATTGATCCAGATTGGTCTCGATTCTGGGAGTGTTGATCCGGCTCAGACTCGGTGAGTCCGGGTTGATCCGGATGGTCGGGTGGGCTGGCGTAGGCGTCGCGCATGCAGCCGATGCATTCGAGCACGCATTGACCGATGTCCGGTCCGGCGATGTAGCGGCGGTGTCCGTTG
Organism: Dehalococcoidia bacterium; assembly: GCA_965232875.1. Lineage (GTDB taxonomy): Bacteria > Chloroflexota > Dehalococcoidia > Bin125 > Bin125 > Bin125. The sequence continues at coordinate 2,939,773 of OZ247431.1, forward strand.
CCGTCCTCGCTCGTTTCCCAGAACCGGCCGACGGCTTCAGCGTCGGTTGGGGCGAGGGCTTGCCCGCTCAGGTCGCGGTCCTGGATGGCGGGCGGGTTGAGCAGGAGGAGGCGGAGTTCTCGGGCGGCGGCGATGGTCTGTCTGTGTTGGGCGGGGTCTGATTGGGGTTGGGTCAGACGGTAGATTTGGTCGGCGAGTTGGTCGGCGGCGACGGTGTAGAGGATGTGGTTGCGGTGGACTTGGAAGTCGCGCAGGTAGGCGTGGACGGTGGAGTGGGCGCGGCCCAGTTGCTTGCCGATCTGGCGGAGGGAGAGTCCCTGGCAGTCGAGGTGGTGGGCTGCGAGGATGCGACGGCAGCGTCGGGGGGTTGGCGGGTTGGACATGGTTGGGGATTCGCTGGCTTGGTAGGTACGTATGTTCTGATTGTGGGGTGCGTGGGGTCGGGAGTCAAGGGGGTGGTTGTGCGATTTGCCGAGGTTGGGTGTGAGCTGTCGAGTGTTGGCCGACCCCCCCTCTGCCTTCGGCATCTCCCCCCGCAAGGGGGGGAGAGGGGATCGGGATGCGGCGTCTCCCCTCGCAAGGGGGGGGGGAGATGGGAACGGGATGCGGCATCTCCCTCCGCGAGGGGAGAGAGAGGGGAACTGGAGGTTGCGCATCTCTCTCCGCGAGGGGAGAGAGAGGAGTGGGTGCTCAGGCGCCGGAGGATGGGTCGGGATGTGGCGACGGCGCCTGGCCCAGGGCCTTGAGGATTTGTTCCAGGCCAACGATTCCCAGCAGTCGCCCGCGTTCTACGACGGGCAGGACGAAGGTGCGTTCCTTTTGCAGCCGACGCAGTGCCTCGTCCGCGCCGGAGTCCGGTTCCAGGGGCTGGACTTGACCGGCCTCGATCATGATGTCGCGCAGGCGTGCGTTGAGGTAATGCTCTTCATCGAGCAGAAGGATCTGTACTGCTGAGGCGATGCCGATAGCCGTGCCGTCCTCGGCGACGATGAATACATCCTGCTGGTCGAGTTGAGCGCGGGAGGGGGCGAGGACGTGGAGCAGGAGATCTGCTTCCGCCGTGCGCGCCACCGGAGGCTTGAGCATCAATTCTCCGACACGCAACTGCGCCAGGTCGCGCTCGAGTTCGGCGGCCTTGACCCCCTGGGCGGCCTGCGTGATCAGGAGGAAGCCGATCAAGGCGACCCAGATCGAGTTGAACCCGCTGTGGAAGAATGCCGCGTCGGTCAGGAGTCCGCCGATGCCGTAGACGATCATGAGCGCTCCGAGCACCTGGCCCATCCTGGCTGAGGCTCGGGTTGCACGGTGGCGAGAACCGGTGATGCGCCAGATCATTGAGCGCATCACACGTCCGCCGTCGAGCGGGAAGCCGGGCAGCATGTTGAAGGCGGCGAGGAAGCAGTTGACGAGGCCGAGCACAAAGACCACGTTGTTGAGCGTCGTGTCCTCAGGAACTGCAAACAGGGCCAGCAGCAAGAAGCCGCCGCCGAGCAACAATGAGGCCAGCGGTCCGACGATGGCGATCCAGAACTCTTGCCCGGGACGGTGCGAGTCTTCGCGGATGACGGAGACGCCGCCGAAAAAAAACAGCGTGATCGACGACACGTCCATGCCGTAGCGACGGGCGGTCAGCGAGTGCGCGAGTTCATGGATGAGCAATGAGACGAAGTAGACGACGCCGCCAATGACTCCGTAGACCCAGCGCTCGGCTCCACCCCACCCGTCGAGCGAGTCGGGCAGGATCTGCGTCGCGATGAGGAACACGAGGAGTCCAAAGACGAGGAAGAAGGACAGGTCGAGCTTGATCGGAATCCCGAGGATCCGACCAACCCTGATGCCGCCGCCGCCAAACATTCCGAAACGCATGTATCCAGCATATGTTTCTATGGGCGCGGTCGTTGCCTGGCCAATACCCGAAGTGTCGCGGAATCCTCCGAGAACTCCGCTTCTTCCCCCTTGCGAGGGAGATGCCGAAGGCGCCGCCCCACACTTGCCTGCCCCTGGCCTGAACAGGGGATGCGGGGCGGGCTACTCCGTGACATCTCCCCCCGCAAGAGACTGATGCATAACTCAGGTTCCCGTCCCCGCCCCCGAGCGGGGACCCGGTCCTTCCCCGTTTCCGGCAAGGCGGCACACTTGCTAGCTATATCTGGTCAGCAGGACCAGATCGACCTTGCATGGCCAAGCCCAAGCGGGCCCCCGCTCGGGGGCGGGGGCGGTTGAGAGGTTATGCATCGGTCTCCGCAAGGGGGGAGAGGGGATTCGGCGTTCAGCCTGCCAGAAATCCGGCATTGTCGAGGGCCGCGGTCAATCCCTTGAGCGTGGGCAACTCGATGTCGGCCTGGATTGCCGGTTCGGCTTTGTCACCGACCAGCACCGACGCGGCGAAGCCTGCGTGCCGGGAGCCGAGGATGTCGGCCTCGGGCGTGTCGCCGACGAATGCCGCCTCGCTTGCGCCGACTCCCAGCTCGACTAAGGATGCCTCGAAGATTGCCTGGCCGGGCTTCCAGCTCAGGACATCGTCGGACCAGATCCAGTGGTCGATCCAGCGGTCAAAGCCTCGGGCGACGAGCGCTTGCTCGACGTAACTGCCGGGCGCGAGACCGGTGTTGGAGACGACGGCCAGCTTGAGGCCGCGCTGCTTGAGCTGGTCGAGCTCGGCTTCCACGCCATCAATGATGTTGGGTGGTTCCCAACTCGCGCTTTCGCAGACTCCGATGATGACCTCGTGGAGCAGGTCATCACTCTCGACCGTGTCCGGACACTGCTCGAGCATCGAGCGGCGGACGGCATTGACCCGGTCGTCTCCGGAGAGATCGATGTTCGACTGGTGGGCGACGACCAACAGATCGATGGCGTGCCGGATGGCCGTGGGCACGGCTTCGGCTGCGCCGAGTCCGGCTCCGGCTTGCTGGTAGGCCTGCGTGAGACGTTGCTCGCGCTGGCGCATCCGGCGGCGACCACCGCCTGGGGCATCAACGATCAGCGTGCCCCAGAGGTCCAGAGCGACAGCGCGAAGTACCTGTGGCGGGGGCAATGGTTGAGAATCGGCGTCGCGGCGTTAGCTGGATGAGGATGGCTTCTTGTCATCTCCCGACGACTCGGACGAAACTGCGACTTCGTCCCCGTCTTCGTCCTCCGCCTGCTCCCCGTCCGGGGTGCGCGCTTCCTCGCGGAACTCGCGCAGGCCGGTGCCGAGCGCCTTGCCCACACCAGCCAAGCGGCCGGCGCCGAAGACCACCAAAACCACGACGACCACCACAATCGCCTCGATAGGACCAAATCCGATCAGTGCCATACCGAACTCCTGCTGTGCCGCCGGCGCTCAGCGCGCGCCGCTCCCTGGGTGCGGCTCGTCGCCTCGGACTACCTCCCCGACTTCGCATCGTCGGGGCAGGCCCGGTACGGGCGGCTGATTCCTAGCTTACCAGTGATCTCCGCCTCGTGAGCACAGCAGTTATGCATCCAACGCGCAAGCGCGTCAGGCTTCCAGCACGCGAGTGCGTCACGCTTCGAGTCGCTCGACGAAGATGCGCATGATCCCGCCGCAGATCTTGTCCTCGCCGTCGACGGGCTCGGTCAGGTCGACCGTGACCATGCGGGCGTCGCCGTCGTCGAGCGCGTCCATCGCCTCTTGCCAGACCTCTGCCTCGCCGCAGCCGCCGCCGATCGTGCCGACGAATGAGCCGTCGGGCTTGACCAGCATCTTTGCGCCGGTCTTGCGCGGCGTCGAACCGAGCGTTTGCGCAACCGTGGCCAGGGCGATCGGCGCACCGCGCTCGAAGGACTCCGACATCGCTTCGTAGACCTCGTCGTGTGGCATTGCTCTGTTCCTCTGCTTCAACCTCTGGCTCGAGGCTTCAACCAGTCGGCCCCCTCAGTCGCTCCGCGACAGCTCCCCCACAGGGGGAGCGTTGGGATCCAGTTCAGTTTAGCGATGTGTTGCGGCGATGCTTCGGCCATGGTCTGACATCGGCTGTGCGCCGCCGCCTCGACGGACGAGGATGATTTCTCCGAGGACGGAGACGGCGATTTCCTCGGGGGTTTCTGCGCCGATGTCGAGACCGATTGGGGTGAAGACCTTGTCGAGCGCCTCGGGATCGAGTCCTTCTTCGGCGAGGTGCTGGATCACGGTTCTGGTGCGGCGCTTGGATCCGATCATGCCGACATATCCAGCTCCGCGTTCGGCGACGGCCCGCAGGGCGAGTTCGTCGACCTTGTGGCCTCGGGAGACGAGCACGATGAATGTGTTGGCAGTGATCGGGAACTGCTCGAGTTCCTCGCCGAAGTCTCCGCAGATCACGTTGGCTTCGTACGGGAAGCGATCCTCGTTGGCGTAGTCTTCGCGGTCGTCGATGATCGCGACTTCCATGCCCAGCATCGCGCCGAGCTGTCCTACGGCGAGACCGACGTGTCCTCCGCCGACGACCAGAAGTGTGGCGGCGGGCTCGACGATTTCGACCAGGATTTCGACGATGGCGTCGGCCGCTTCGATTGCACGACGGCCCTCGACCAAATTACCGGCAGGCGTGAAGGTGGTGGTCTGGACGATGTGTTTGGGGATCGAGGCGCGAGCGAAGTCGATGACCGCCTGCTCAAGCGCCCCGCCGCCGATGTCTCCGAGTTCGCTGTCGGTGTAGACCAGCATCTTTGCTCCCAGGGAGACATCGACGCCGTCGGTCGCGCCCATCACGGTGCATGAAGCGACGGCCGGACCCTCGCGGGCGGCGGTCAAGAGGGCGCGGGCGATCTCGGTGGCGTTGGCCATGGAGTCAGGATACGCGGCCCATTGACGTAGGAAGGGCGAGATACCCGCGGCAAGCGCGGGTATGACGAGAGCGCCTTTCAGACATTGAAGAGGATGTGCAGGACATCGCCGTCCTGGACTTCGTAGTCTTTGCCCTCGGTGCGGGAGAGAGCTCGCTTTTTCGCCTCAGCTTCCGCGCCCGACGCGCCGACTGCTTCTCCACAGGTGAGCAGATCGTCCCAGCGCACGACTTCGGCGCGGATGAAGCCGCGTTCGAGGTCGGTGTGAATTTTGCCGGCCGCCTGCGGCGCGGTGTCGCCCTCGCGCACGGTCCAGCCGCGGCATTCGTCGGGACCGACCGTGAAGAACGTGCGCAGACCGAGCAGACGGAACGTCTCTTGCAACGCGGTTTCGACTGCTCCGGCACCGACTCCCAGTTCTTCGCGGTAGGCAGTCGCTTCTGCTTCGTCGAAGTCGCGCAGCTCCTCTTCCAGCCTCGCCGACAACGTGATGCCCTCGACCGAGCCCTCGGACGCAGTGTCTTCGTCGACGTTGATGATGGTCAGCATCGGTCGCTCGGTCAGGAATCGATAGTGGCGGATGTCGGCTCGCTCCTGATCGCTGATCGGTGCATCGAGCAGCGTGCCGCCGTCGCCGAGATGCGTTTGCAGTCGGCGCAGCAGGTCGGTTTCCCGGTCGATCGCGACTCGCTCAGCCGCCCGCATCGACTTGGTCTCGTCGGCGATGCGCTGTAGTCGCTTCTCGATCAGCGCGAGATCGGCGAAGGTCAGTTCCAGCTGCATTGCCTCGACATCGCCGTCGGGGTCGATGCGTTCGGCAGGGTGCGGTACGGCGTCGTTGTCGAAGGCGCGGACGACATGGACGAGGGCGTCGAGTTGGGAGAGTTGATCGAGCAGCTTGGTCGAAGGCGGTTCGTTGCCGCCGCCGAGGGCTCCCGAGAATCCTGCGCCGGGGAAGTCGACGACGTCGAGCACGGCCGGTGTGGTTTTCTTTGGTTGGTACAGCTCGGAGAGGCGAGTCAGCCGAGCCTCAGCCGCCGGCACGACGCCTTCGTGGGGATCCATGTGGGTCGTGAATCCGGTCGGGCGTCCAGCGCCCGTCAGCGCGTTGAACAGCGTGGTCTTGCCGGAGCGCTCGAAACCGATCAGTCCGATGGAGGTCATGGGTTCATCGTTGCACGGGTTGGGTCGATGGTCAGTCTTGCAGTGTTCCATCGAGAGCATGGAGACGGGCAAGGGCGGCCCTTGTCGCGGCCCTTGTGGCCGCCCTGCGGGTCACGTGCGTCGCAGATCCTCGGGATCGAACTCTGAGACACCCAGGCCGGGTTGCTCAGAGTCCGAGAACGCGTTGCCGACGAGCAGGATGGAGTCTCGCATTGCCGCCCAGTCGACGGCGTGGGCGGCTTCGTTGGCTGATTGCCATTTCCAGGCCTGGTGTTCCTCGGAGAGGACTGGCTCGGCATCTCGGGCGACCAGCGCTGCGAAGGCGGGGACGAAGTAGATGGTGTCGTTCTCGGGGTTGTAGAAGGACTCCGGGCGATCGATGCGGAACCAGCGCTCGACTTCGAGGCCGGTCTCCTCGTTCGTCTCGCGGATGGCGGCTTGCCAGGCGGTTTCTCCCTGCTGCTCCTCGATGTGGCCGCCGACGGTCTGCCAGGCGCGGGCGAACCGATGACCCTCGGGTCTTTGCAGCATCAGCAGTTCGATGCCATCGACAGCGCTGGGGCCAGCGGGCCGGACGATGTAGACCGCGATGATGTTGCTGCGCAGTCGCGGCATGGCTCGCAGCTTCCTCACAGCTACTTCGCAGCTACTCGGCCCACTTGGGGATTGTGGCGTCGAAGGAGTCGTAGAACGTCACGTAGGGCTTGATATCGAGCAGCGGCGTGCCGTTGACCAGGTCGAGGCCGACGACCCTGGCGATGTTTCCATCAACGGACTCGAGGGGACAGATCGAAATCGAAATCGGATTCGGCCGATGCGCGGTGCGGGTGGCGAACACGCCGACCTCCGGTGTGTCCTCGCCGCCCGAGGGATGCAGCCGCAGGAGCGCGCGGCCCTCATCGGACACCTCGCCCATCCAACCGATCACGAAGAGGTGCGAGAAGCCGGACAGGCCGTCCAGCGCCGGCTCGAATTCAGGCCGGAACACAAGCTCGGATCGGACCTGAGCCCAGACCCGGCCGGAGGTGTCGTTGATGTCGTTACGCACTACGGCGACCGGCGAGAGATCACCGATCTGGTCGGGCAGACCGTGCAACGCGGCATCCCTCGCGACGGTGGGATTAACCAGCCGTAAGCGTTCTCTCCAACTGGTCATACCGGGCTCCCTGGACATGTTCTGGGCCTGATGCCAGTGGTATTGTTGACGTTGGCAGCGTATCGCCCCGGTCCCTGAATTCTGGCCGGTCAATTGGCGGCGCTTCACTTCTGTCAGGACTTGTACTTTGAGCCAGCACGACGCTGCATCATCCGCCGCGACGCCGGATTCGCCGAGCGACGGCGCGCAACTCACACTGGACCAACAGATTGGCCAGAACGGCTCGATCGAGCTGGCCGGTGCTTCCGATTTGATCTCGAGCAGCGGGTCCGCCAGCTACGACGCATCGGACATCGATGTCCTCGAGGGCATCGAGGCTGTGCGTCGCCGGCCGGGCATGTACATCGGCTCGACGGGCCAAGCCGGGCTGCATCACCTGGTCTACGAGATCGTCGACAACTCGGTCGATGAAGCGATGGCCGGCCACGCGACTCGGATTGAGATTGCACTCCAGCCTGGGGGCTGGGTTCAGGTTCGCGACGACGGCCGCGGCATCCCCACCGACAGGCATTCGAAAACCGGCAAGTCGGCGCTGGAGACGGTGCTCACCGTGCTGCACGCCGGCGGCAAGTTTGGCGGTGGCGGCTACAAGGTCTCGGGCGGACTGCATGGCGTCGGCGCCTCGGTCGTGAACGCGCTTTCCTCGCAGCTCGAGGTCGAGGTGCGGCGCAACGGCATTTCCCACACCCAGTCGTACATTCGCGGCGTGCCCAACGGCGAGCTCAATCGTGAGCCGCTGCCCTCAGATGCGACGCCGCCAACCGGCACGATGGTGCGCTGGATCGCCGATGACCAGGTGATCGATCAGCTTGACTACGACTTCCACACGCTCGCTCAGCGCTTCCGCGAGATCGCGTACCTGAACAAGGGCCTCTGGATTTGCTTCCGCGACGAGCGCCGCTTCCCACCCGACGCCTCGGACGAAGAACGGGCGCAGCTCGAGCCGACAGACGAGAAGAACTTCTACTTCGAGGGCGGCATCCAGTCCTACGTGCGATTCCTCAACCGCGACCGCGAGGTCGTGCAGCCGCTGCCTTTCCATCTCGATCGCGAGGTGTCTGGCAACGGATCTCCGGTGGCCGTCGAAGTGGCGATCCAGTACAACGCCGACTTCCAGGACTCGGTCTACGCCTTCGCCAACACGATCAATACGCACGAGGGCGGATCGCATCTGACCGGCTTCCGCTCGGCCTTGACGCGGGCGATTAACGACTTCGCCCGGCGCAACAAGCAGCTCGGCGACAAAGACCCCAACATCACGGGCGAGGACACCCGCGAGGGACTGACCGCCGTGATCTCGGTCAAACTCGGCGAGCCGCAGTTTGAAGGCCAGACCAAAACCAAGTTGGGCAATCCCGAAATCAAGGGCATCGTCGAGTCAGCGACGGCTGAGGCGCTGGCCGAATACCTCGATGGTCAGCCGCGCGAGGGTCGGAAGATTGTCGAGAAATGCCTGACCACGGCCCGCGCTCGCGAGGCGGCCCGCAAGGCTCGCGCGATCGTGCAGCGCAAGGGCGCGCTCGAAGGCGCGTCGCTGCCGGGCAAGCTCGCCGACTGCTCGGAGCGCGATCCTGAGTTGTCCGAGATCTTCATCGTCGAGGGCGACTCGGCCGGCGGCTCGGCCAAGCAGGGGCGCGACCGGCGCACGCAGGCGATCCTGCCTCTGCGCGGCAAGGTGCTGAATGTCGAGCGGGCGCGACTGGACAAGCTGCTCGGCCACGAGGCCTATCGCACGCTGATCACGGCGCTCGGTACGGGTATCGGCGAGGACTTTGACCTCTCCAAGCTGCGTTACCACAAGGTCGTGATCATGACCGATGCCGACTCGGACGGCGCGCACATCCGCACGTTGCTGTTGACGTTCTTCTTCCGTCACATGCGCGACCTGATCGACGACCGCAAGCTCTACATCGCCCAACCGCCGCTCTACCGGGTCCAGGCCGGCCGGCAGAAGGCGGAATGGCTCTACTCCGACGAGGAGCTGGAGTCGTTCATGGACAAGCAGAAGGAAGGCCAGAAGAAGGTCTCCGTGCAGCGCTACAAGGGTCTGGGCGAGATGAACGCCGATCAGCTCTGGGAAACCACGATGGACCCGCAAGCACGCGTCCTCTGGTCGGTCGACATCGCCGACGAGCACGCCGCCGACGACCTGTTCGTCAAGCTGATGGGCGACGACCCGTCCAAGCGCCGGCACTTCATCGAACAGCACGCCGATATGGCGAAGATCGACGTCTAAGCCCGTGTGCGCGTCCGCTCACGCTCCACTGCTGGCGGTTCCGCCGGCTCTGCGTCGATGGTGGCGCGGTCAGCCGCGATTGGCGCTCGAGGACTCGCCCGCCGCCCAACTTGTCGACCTGACGGCGATGGCGCCGGTCGAACGGCTGCTTGTCGTCGGTCCCGACTCCCCGGCGCTGGCGTCGCTGATTGCCGATGTCGGCGAACTCGAACCCACGCCGATCGCTGTGCTCACCGACGGTCGCGCAGCAGCGGACGTGACAGGCGTCGGCGTGCTGCGGGGACAACCTCAGCGCTTGCCGCTTGAGGATGGTCAGGTCGACTTCGCAGTTGTTCCGCACCAGCTCCGGCACTGGGACGACGCGCTGACATTGCGCGTGCTTGAGGAACTGTGGCGTGTGCTCGACCACAACGGCGTTGCGGTGCTCTGGGAGGTCGCGCCGTCGAAGTCGGTGGCGGTCAACGCGGTCTGGTCCTCGATGCTCGGTCGGAACGGCACTCGTCCTCACCTGAGAACATTCGGCCAACTGGGGCAGCTCGCCTACGACGCGGGCTTCGCCTGGGTGCAGACTCTGCCGCTGCGACCATTCCTCTTCCCACCCGGTCCGAGACTCACGATCCTGGTGCGCAAGGAGCACTACACGCCGGAGAATGTGGGTCGGGGGTAGGGCGAGGCTTCAGTGCCTGCCTTCGTTTGTGGGAGTTCGCGTCCAACCGTTGAGCTGAAGTTGATTCAGCCGTACAGCAGATGCTCGCGTGCGTACTCCAGGACGGCTGCGGGGACGTCGGTGGAGACATCCTCTCCGCAGCGGATCTTGTCCCTGACCTCGGATGCGGAGAGGTCGATGGGTTCCATGGGCACCCAGTCGAGCCAGCGACCGAGGCCGTAGATGATCCGGTCGAGTTGGCGTCGTTCGAGTTCTGCTCCGGGTCGGACGGCGGCGGCGATTCGAGCGTGGGCGAGAATCTCTCCCGGCTTGTGCCAGTGCGGCAGGTCGAGCACTGCGTCAGCGCCCATGATCCACCAGAGTTGCTTCGCCCCCCGCTTGCGCAGCTCGCGCACCGTGTCGAGCGTGTAGGTCGGTCCGTCGCGGCGGACCTCGATGTCGGACACCTCGAGTCCGCCGCGACGCTCCTTGACGGCCGCGCGGGTCATCGCCAGGCGGTGTTCTGCCGCTGTCACCGACCGATCGTGCTTGCGCCAGGGGTCGCCGGCGGGAATCAGGATGAGTCGGTCGAGTTCCAACGCCGACGCCGCGGCATCGGCCAGGTGCAAGTGCGCGCGGTGCAACGGATCGAAGGTGCCACCAAGTGCTCCAACACGCTCGTGCGGCTCGAACTGCAGCGATTTGCGATCCGCTGGTGACGCCACGACCGCTAGCGCTCCCATTCCCAGCGAATCCGCGATCTGCCGATGCGGACCGTGTGTCCCGGCTCACAGCCTGCACGGTGCAGGGCCGCCGCGACCCCGCGACGGTCGAGCCAGCGGTAGGTCTCGGCGAGCGCCTCATCTTCGCCGAGCTCCATCATGGAGACAAATCGCTCCACCGATGCCCCACGCACGGCGAACACCCGATCATCGACTCGTTCCACCTCAAACCGCCGACCGTCCTGTTTCGGACGCACGACGGGCACCTTGGCCTCATGCAAGGGTTCCTGCTCGCGCAGCTCGGCCAGCGCCGTCGCACAGGCGTTGACCACCGCGTCAGTGCCCTCGCCCGTCACGGCTGAGCAGAACAGCGGCGGCTGTTCGCCTGCATCGAAGAGCGCGCTGATCTCGTCGCGCAGTACACCGACCTCTTCCAGGTCGACCTTGTTGAGCACCACGATTTGCGGCCGGGCGGCCAGTTCCGCCGAGTATCCGGCCAGCTCGCGGTCGACCAATGCCTTTGCTTCGAGCGGGTCGTTCTGCGATCCATCAATCAGGTGGACGAGCAGCCGGGTACGCGAGGTGTGGCGGAGGAAGTCGTGGCCCAGTCCGGCGCCGTCCGCAGCGCCCTCGATGAGCCCGGGCAGGTCCGCCATGACGAACTCGTCCCAGCCCACCGAGACGACTCCCAGGTGCGGCTCAAGCGTCGTGAAGGGATAGTCGGCGACACGTGGCCTGGCTGCGCTGAGGTGTCGCAGGAGCGAGGACTTGCCCGCGTTGGGCAGGCCGACGATGCCGACATCAGCCAGCACGCGCAGCTCGAACTTGAGCCGTCGCCGCTCTCCCGGTTCGCCCTTCTGTGCGACACGCGGCGTCTGGTTGGTCGAACTACGGAAGAACATGTTGCCCTGACCGCCGCGACCGCCCCAGGCGACGACCAGCGACTGGCCGTCTTCCTCGAGGTCGACCAGTTGCTCAGTCACACCGCCCGAAACCTGCGAGACGATCGTGCCAACCGGAAGCTCGAGCAGCAACGTCGATCCGGCCCGGCCCCGTTTCTGGTTGGTGCCGCCATTGGTACCCGAGTCCGCCCGGAACCGGCGTTGTCGTCGGTAACGGCGCAACGTGTTTAGCTGGCCGTTCGCGATCACGATGACATCACCGCCACGCCCGCCGCGACCTCCGTCTGGCCCGCCGCGCGGGACGAACTTCTCGCGGCGAAAGGACACAGCTCCGCGGCCGCCAGCACCGCCTTCAACTTCGATCTCAACTGCATCAATCATGTAACGAGTTTATCCACACGTTCGACGAGCGCTCCGGATCCAAGAATGGAATTGAGGGAAGTAGTCAATTGATACATGCTGTCGTTGTTGCTGGTGGTTGGGGCAATGGGGAAACTGACACTAAGTTGCGTCGGGCACGGGAGAATCTTGGTCTGGTCTCGTGGGCCGACTGTGGGCTGCTGGGCAGTTTCGCTGGAGCGCTGGTGGATATTGCGTGGAAAGTCGCACGTGTCTGGGGACATGCGTGGACCTGTCGGGGATGGCAGGACGAGGGCGGGGTTAGAAGAGAGCGGGACTAAAGGTGCAGGCGAGAGCGGATCTCGGAGATTTGTTGGACCCACCACTGAGAGTCGGGGTCGCCGGCCTTGGCCAGCAGGCCCTCGACCTTGTCGCGTCCGTGTAGGACGGTGGAGTGGTCGCGGCCGCCGAGTGCTTCGCCGATGGCGTTCAGCGAGAGGTCGGTGTGGTGGGAGGCCAGGTACATCACCAGTTGTCGAGCGCGAGCGGTGCGACGGTCTTTGCGTGGCGCAGTGAAGAGCTCCGGGGCGACTCCGGTGAGATCGGACGTGGCTGCGATCAGCTCCGCGACCGAGGGCTTGGCCTTGCGCGCCTCTTCAGGCACGTGTCCAGCCAATGCTCGCAAGACGACGCCCGGGGTGACCGGTGAGCGATCGCTCTCGGCAAACACGCGAACGCGCTGCAATGCGCCAAGCAACGATCGCACGTTGGTGCCGGCGCGCTCGGCGATCATGACGATCGTCGCCTCATCAATGTTGAGTTGCCAGTCGCGGATCTTGCGCTGCAGGATGGCTATCCGCAACTCAAGGTCGGTCGGGTTGATCTCGACGACCAAGCCGCCCTCGAACCGGGTCACCAAGCGTTCGCCCAGACCGGTCAGCAGTCGCGGTGGCATGTCGGAGGTGATCACGATCTGGCGGTTGCGGTGGTGCAGCGCGTTAAAGACGTTGAAGAATTCGTCCTGCGTTTGCACCTTGCCGCCGAGCTTCTGCACGTCGTCGATGATCAGCACCTCGGCCGACTCATACTTCTGCTGGAAAGCGGCCCGCTCGCCGGCTCCGACGCTGTTGACAAACTGGCGTACGTAGGACTCGGTATCGACCAGGACGGTGTAATGCGACTGCATCGTCACATGGGCGATGGCATGCAGCAGATGCGTCTTGCCCAGTCCCGAGTTGGAGTAGATGAACAGCGGGTTCGTGTCTTCGCCGGGGTGGTAGGCGACTCGCCGCGACGCCGTGACGGCGATCTGGTTGGAGGTGCCTTCGACAAAGCGTTCGAAGGTGGCCTGGTTCATGACGGCCGGCCGACTGCGGGCCGGCTGAATCGGCTGGCTGCGTTCCCCGCCCAGCAGGCTGTCGTCCTCGGGCATGTCGAGCGCCGCTGTCTGCGGCTCCGGACGTGAGGCGACACGGAGTTCTATCTCCATGGGCCGACCGGCGGCCTGACGGACGGCTGAGGCGAGCTGCGGGTAGTAGCTGCCGCGCAGCGTTTCGAGTTTGATCACAGTGGGCACGCCGACATGCAGCACACCGCCGCGGATTTCAATCGCGTAGGTATCTGCAAACCAGGTCTCGAACGTCTCGCGATCGAGCGAGTCCCTCAGTACCTCAAGGGTTCGCTGCCAGATCGCGCGAGGATCGGAATGCGGATCGTTGAGCGATCGAGCCGAACGGTTGACCATGTCGCCGTCGCCTCCTTTTGCGAAGGACTTTCCGTCGACGCGCGTCGATCTGGGCGCTAAATCCAAATCGGCGTGGCTTGGAAAGGCTTGCTTGAGGGAACATACTAACCAGCGATGACGGAAACAACAGCCCGTGACCGCGAGGCCTTAAGTAGCCTGCTGACCAGATAACTCATCCACACCATCCCCAATCGTTCCACGAGCCGGTGATCGGTCCTTGACCAATCTCGTTACGTCTTGAATTCGTTCATGGTCGCGTCCAGCCACCGGTCTCGGTCAGAAACTGCGTGGTCGGCGTAGAATGCACCAAATCGGAGCGCGACGCCGCGACGGATCATGGCTTGCGGCTTCGCCTATGAAGGCAATCTCGATTCGTGAAGGACGGCGAGCCATGTTGATCGCCATCGACATCGGAAACACCACCCTCCAAATCGGCGTGTTTAACGATCGTAAAATTGTCCATACCTGGCGACTCGCCACCCAACATGACCGGCTGTCCGACGAATACGGCATTTTCGTCGCATCCCTGCTGCGTTATGAGGGCATCAAGATTGCCCAGATCGACGGCGCGATCATCTCATCGGTCGTGCCTGCGCTGGCGCCGGTGTTCCAGGATGTCTGCCGCAAGTTTTTGCGCACCGAACCATTGCTGGTCTCGTCTCATATGCGAAAGCCGGTGCGCATCGGAATCGAGCACACTGAAGAACTCGGCGCCGACCGGATCGTCGACGCCGTCGCGGCCTGCTCCAGATACGGACCGCCGCCATTGATCGTGGTCGATTTCGGCACGGCGACTGTGTTCGACGCCATCAATGAACACGGCGTCTACATCGGTGGAGCGATCTCGCCTGGGATCGGGATCTCGACCGACGCACTGTTCGATCGCGCCTCCCGTTTGGCTCGAATCGACCTTGAGCGTCCTCCGGCCGCGATCGGCACGCGCACCGAGACGGCGCTGCAGAGCGGCATCCTGTTCGGCTACGTCGGACTGGTCGAGGGCATCATCCAACGCTTCCGTCAGGAGCTGGGCCAGGCCAAGGTCGTCGCCACTGGCGGCTGGGCGCCGCGCATTGCTGAGGAGACCACGATCCTGGATGTGGTCGATGAAGATCTGATCCTCTGGGGTCTGCGCGAGTTGTACTACTACAACGCCGAAGGCACTCCATGAGAGCCGCTAGCAAGGAAAGCACGGACAGCGCGGATAGCGAAGTCCCGACGCCACTGCCGCTCCGCGGTCGCCGCGTCACGCTCGGCGTGACCGGATCGATTTCGGCCTACAAGAGCATCGAGGCCGCGCGCCGCCTGGAAGACGCGGGCGCGATCGTCGACGTGGCGCTGACGCCCTCGGCCGCTCGCTTTGTGCCGTCGCTGACCTTCCGTTCGCTGGTCAAGGGCGAGGTCGCCGCCGACCTCTGGGATCCAGCCGCGCCAGCCGAGCAGCACGTCGCAATGGGGCGCCGCGCCGACGCGATGCTGGTCGCACCGGCCTCGGCTACGACAATCGCCAAGCTGGCGCAGGGCATCGGCGACAACCCGGTCACGCTGACCGCACTGGCGACGAGTGCACCGCTGGTCGTGGCGCCGGCAATGGACTCGGTTATGTACAGCCAGCCATCGGTGCAGGCGAACCTGGAGTTGCTCAAGGCTCGCGGAGTGTTCATTGCCGGTCCGGCGATCGGTCGGTTGGCATCGGGAGGGCGCGGACTGGGCCGGCTGATTGAACCGATCGATCTCGCCGCGGCCGTTCGCTCTGCGATTGGACGGACGGTGGGCGACCTACGCGGACGACATGTGATCGTCACCGCCGGCGGGACTCGGGAGCCAATCGATCCGGTCCGCTTCGTCGGCAATCACTCAAGCGGCAAGATGGGCGTCGCCGTCGCCGAAGCCGCTCGCGATCAGGGCGCAGCCGTGACGTTGATCACTACGCAATCGCCACCGCAAGGTCGTTACGGGATTGTGGTGCGCTCAGTCGGCACGGCGATCGAAATGCAGACCGAGATCCAGAATGCCGCCCGAGGCGCGAACGCTCTGGTGATGGCCGCCGCCGTCGCCGACTACCGGCCGGCCGAGGCGGCGGAGTCGAAGCTCAAGAAACAGGACGCCGAGGAAGCGGGCATGACGCTCGAGATGGTCGAGAACCCCGACGTGATCGCCTCGATTGAAGCGCCGCATCTGCTCAAGGTCGGCTTCGCCGCCGAGACCGACGACCTGATCAACAACGCGAGGGCCAAGATCGAGAAGAAGGGCCTCGCCTTCATCGCCGCCAACGACGTCACCCAGTCCGACGCGGGATTCCAGGTGGATACGAATCGAGTCGTCCTGCTCGACGCTTCGGGAGAGGCCGAGCGATTGCCGCTGCTGCATAAGTACGACGTAGCCGTCGCCATCCTCGAACGACTCAAGTCCCATCCCGATTGGCCGGTTCGGGCGGACTAAGGCTCCTCTGACTCTCTGTAGGGGCGACCCTTGTGGTCGCCCGCTCTGTGGGTCCTGTTTGGCCAGTCTTGCCATGTCCGACGCGGGCGACCACAAGGGTCGCCCCTACATCCTGGTTGAGATCGCGCGACCGATTTACGCGTGGTTCTCCGCCGGCTAGGTCTAAGCCTCAGCGCAGCTTGACCGCCGTGCCGTACATGTAGACCTCGGCCATGTTCTGACCGATGTCCGATGACATCAGCCTGGCTCCGACGATGGCGTCGGCACCCATGGCTTCGGCGGAGGCTTCAAGCTTCTCACGCACCTGTTCGCGCGTTTCGCTCATGAGCCGCGTGTATGCATGGATCTCGCCGCCGAAGAGGCTCTTGACACCAGCCAGGATGTCGCGGCCGACGTTGCGGGAGCGCACACTGTTGGCGCTGACCAGGCCCAGCACTTCGTGGATTTCGCGATTGGGCACGCTTTCAGTCGTCACGATCAACATCGTCATCTCCTGTTGAACTGGATCGGCGTCCGGAAGCTCAGCCTATTGAGCAGCGCCACGAGCATCCATGCGGCAGCGCAGATGGCGATGCCGGCAAATGCGTCGATTGTCCAGTGGTTGGCGGTCGCCACGACGGCCCAGACCTGGGACAACGGGATTGCCGCGGCGAGCGAGCGCATCCCTGGATGCTTCGAGGTTTGCCAGACTGCGAGTCCGGCCAGCAGCGCCCAACCGACGTGGAGCGACGGCAGGGCGGCGTATGGATTGACGAACACTCCAACTTCCTGCGCCTGATAGGCAGGAGCCGCGCGGAGCGCGAGCGTGTCGATGTAGCCCAGCTCGGGCATCAGTCTGGGTGGCGCAGTGGGAAAGAGGAAGTACGAGATCGCCCCCACAGCGCCGGAGATCAGCAGCGCGTTGCGAAAGCTACGCCAGGTGTCGCGGTGCGAGCGCCAGAGCCAGACCGCCAGCACAACCAGCAACGGCATATGGCCCCAGAAGTACATGCCGTTGGCGAGATCAATCAGCGCGTTGGAGCCCAGAATCGACTCATGGATTGCCGTTTCCCAGTCGAGCCGGAGCCGCTGTTCCAGCTCGAGAATGTCGCGGGCACGTTGGAAGGCCTCCTCAGCGCGGTCAGCGACGGCGCCTCGGACGAGGTAATAGATCAGCGCTGCGACCGCAACTGCCGCCAACTCGCGAAGGAACTCACGCATTTCGTCACAGTATTCCTGGTGATCGTTAGGATGATCTGCATTGCCCGGCTCTGTAGAACCGCGCCATGAGTGCGCCTTGAAAGATTCCCATGGACATCACTGCCAGCGGACAGCCTGCATTGGGAGCGGCTGCCGACCACCTGCTGATTTTCGCAACCAAGGACGACGACATCCTCGACGGTGGCGCGCTGCGCCAGCTCAACGATGCTCTCGATGGCGGCCTCGCGCCGCTGGTCAAGTCGGGTGAGTTGTCGGGCGCGGTTAATGAGACTGTGGTCGTGCACACATTCGGCCAGACAGAAGCGCCGCGTGCGATTATCGCCGGACTCGGTCCAGCCGAGAAGATGACCCTGGACGAGATTCGTCACGCCGCCGCCAATGGCGCGCGTCGGGCCAGATCGTTGTCATCGGGGACCCTGGCGATCGCCGTCGATGGCGAGGAGTGCGGCTTCGGCACCGACGAGATCGCCGGCGCAATCACGGAGGGCCTGGACCTTGGGCTGTACCGCTTTGACCGACACCAGACGCCCAAGCAGACGCCGAATGTGTTGGAGCGGACATCGTTGCATTCCGACAACGTCGCCGGAGTCGAGGCCGGCATCGCCCACGGTCACTCGCTGGCTGGTGCGGCCAACTTCGCCCGCGACCTGGCCAACGAGCCGTCCAACCTGCTGACGCCGACCGAACTCGCCAACCGCGCCGAAGCCTGGGCTGGTGAGCATGACGTGGAGATTGAAGTGTTGGACGAGGCTGCGGCCGCCGAGCTGGGCATGGGATCCTTCCTCGGCGTGGCCAAGGGATCGCACCAGCCAGCCCGCTTCCTGATCATGCGCCATCGGGGCGGAGGCGACGAGCCCGGCCTCGGCTACTGCGGCAAGGGCATCACCTTCGACACCGGCGGCATCTCGATCAAGCCGGCCGCCAACATGGAAGCGATGAAGCAGGACATGTCGGGCGCTGCCGCGGTCGTCGCGTCGATGGGCGCCATCGCCGACCTCAAGCTACCGATCAACGTCACAGCCCTCGCCCCTTGCACCGAGAATATGCCCGGCGGCAACGCGATCAAGCCGGGCGACGTGCTGACCGCCATGAACGGCGCGACGATCGAAGTGATCAACACCGACGCCGAGGGCCGGCTCGTGCTTGCCGACGCGCTGTCCTACGCCAACCACCTGGGACTTTCGCCGCTGATCGATGTGGCGACGCTCACGGGGGCGTGCGCGGTGGCGCTGGGCGATGTCGCGACGGGAGTCATGGCCAACGACGACGATCTCGCGGCAGAGGTGATCGAGGCGGGCAAGCGAGCCGGCGAGAAGTTCTGGCAGTTGCCAATGTTCGCTGAGTACGACGAGCAGATCCGCAGCCAGGTCGCTGATGTGAAGAACACCGGTGGCCGCTTGGCGGGCGCGATCACGGCAGCCAAGTTCCTCGCCCGCTTCGCCGGCGACACACCCTGGGCGCACCTCGACATGGCCGGCACCGACGACGCCAGCAAGACTCGCGGGACGCAGGTCAAGGGCGCCTCCGGCGTGCCTGTACGTTCGCTTGTGCGGTTCGCGGCTGCCCGAGCCGAAGGGTCCGCGTAGACTCCAGATAGACCACGCCTAGTAGACCACGCCTAGGAAGCCTAGGAAGAAGGCGCAACATGGCCGAGTTTGAACGCCTGACCGATCTCCCCGAAGAAGAAGAGCGCGCAATGCGCGACAGGTACCGCGAGGAAATGACCGAACTGGCCGACAAGTTCTGCGAGGAACGCGGCTACATCCTGATGAATGCCGATCAAACGATCGAAGACTTCGTCAATATGAGGATGCGCTTCGGCAAGTTCTTCTGTCCCTGCCAGCCGGCCAACAACGACGACACCATCTGCGTCTGCGAGCCTGTCCTCAACGGCCTGGTCGATTTCGAGGGAACCTGCTTCTGCAACTTCTTCACCCTCCCCGAAGGCAAGACGCCGATCAAGGAAGAGGTCGCGCTGGACCTGTAGTTGAGGTTTCGACCTCCTGCAGCGAGAGATAGTTACGTTGCCTGCGATTCCCATCTCCCCCCCTGCGGGGGGAGATGTCACGGAGTGACAGAGGGAGGGTCGACAGGCCGCGACCTGAGAAGAGTCGCGAACGGGGAACCCCCCTCTGCCTACGGCATCTCCCCCGCAAGGGGGGAGAGTTGAGCCTTGGTCCCTCCGAGGGGAGGGAGTATGCACAGGTCATCTGGTCAGAACGTGGTAGCAGAAACCTGCCACCCTAGTTGTGATGCTGGAAGATCGGCAGTGGCGCCAGCGGCGCGTAGATCTCCACCGAGAGCTCGTAGACCTGGTCGGCCCATGATTCCCAGTCCCGGCGGGCGACCTGGGCCTCTTCTGATGAGAGAGCGGTCTGAACGACGGTCTCGTCTTCGAACGTGTAGCCCATCAGGTGGGCGCCGGCGATGGGGTCTGAGGCACGGACTCGGAAGGCCGAGACGATGCCGGGGATATCGAGTACGTGCGGCAGGTGCGTCTTGCGATGCCAATCCTCGAATGCGTCCAGCACCGTCGGGTCGAGGCGGGCGCGGACGATCATGATTGGATGTCTCATCAGCACGGTCATGTCTCGCAGTGTCGCATACGCCACCGATAATCCAACGCTGCTTCGGGGCAGTCTGGTAACGTCTAGGCAACGAGACGACACAGCGACACGATGCAGCGCAGCAGTCCCCGTTGAAGCCGGGGGCAGGCGGGGAGCGGACGGCTTGGACAGCCGCCAGCCACGACGACACCAGCCACGACCCAATCCAGACCGTCGCGCATCATCGCCACATGGCCCACGTGGATAGGTGCATACATGCTGAGCAAGGATGAGAAAACCGCCATTGCGGAGAAGTTTGGACAGCACGAGAACGACACCGGCTCGCCCGAGGTGCAGATCGCTCAGCTGACCGAACGCATTTCACGGCTCACCGATCACTTGCGCGAGCATCGACACGACTACCACACCAGGCGCGCGCTGATGAAGCTGGTGGGGCAACGGCGACGTCAACTCGCTTACCTCAACCGCGAGGACGTCAGCCGCTACCGCACGCTGGTCGCCACGTTGGGCCTGCGCCGCTAACCGACCCGGAGCGGGCCATCCGAGCGCTGCGAACGGTCTCGAACAGATTTCGGCGACGCGCCACCTGAGCGCTTGCGATCGACCGATCGCCGCCGAGCACACAGCACCTGTCGTTGAGGAAGCGGCGGCAGGGACATCAAGTACAGGGAAGTACAGGAACGCACCAACATATGGAAATCACCACCCGAACTGTCCAGCAGGAGATTGCTGGACGCACCCTCACGATCGAAACGGGCAAGCTGGCCCATCAGGCCGGCGGCGCCGTCACCATTCGCTACGGCGACACGATGCTGCTCGGCACCGCCACGGCGTCAAAGCCGCGACCGGGGATCGACTTCTTTCCCCTGTCCGTGGAGTTCGAGGAGCGCCTCTACGCCGCCGGGCGAATCCCCGGATCGTTCTTCCGCCGCGAAGGGCGACCGACCACGACCGCCATTCTGTCAGCCCGCCTGACCGACCGCCCCATTCGTCCGCTGTTCCCCAAGGGCTACAACGACGACACCCAGCTGATCCTGACGATCTTCGCGGTCGACATGGAGAACCCACCCGACACGCTGGGCACGATCGCCGCGTCGGCCGCGCTCTGCGTCTCCGACATTCCCTTCGACGGCCCCGTCGCCTCGGTTCGGGTTGGATACGTCGAGGGAGCACTCGTCCTCCAGCCGACCTTCGCGCAGCTTGAGGTCTCCGAGCTCAACCTCGTCGTCGCCGGTACCAAGGACGCAATCACGATGGTCGAGGCGGAAGCCGGCGAAGTGCCGGAATCGATGCTGGTCGACGCCCTGGCGCTAGGTCAGGAAGCGATCACGACTATCTGCGAGATGCAGGAAGCACTGGCCAGCGAGGTCGGTCGCGAGAAGCGCGCGTTCACGCCGCAGGAGGTCGACGCCGACCTCCTCGCCGCCGTGGAAGCGAAGATCGGCGATGATCTTCAGTCCGCGCTGCGCGACGCGGAAGACAAGGCCGACCGTGACGCTCGGCGCGCCGCCGTCAAGGCGTCGTTGCTCGACAACCTCGACGAAGATGACGACGCCGAAGCACACCAGGAAGCGTTCGACGCCGTCGAGAAGAACATCGTGCGGCGCAGCATCCTCGATGACGGCGTACGCGCCGATGGTCGAGGACATGCAGACCTGCGCCCGCTCTCGGCCGAAATCGACCTCGTCCCTCGCACGCATGGCTCCGGTCTGTTCCAACGCGGCGAGACGCAGGTGCTCAGCTTCACGACGCTGGCGGGCTCGGGCATGGCCCAGCGCATTGACGACCTCGGACCTGAGGACTCGAAGCGCTTCATGCACCACTACAACTTCCCGCCGTTCTCGACCGGTGAAACCGGACGCGTCGGCAACCCGTCACGGCGCAGCATCGGACATGGCATGCTCGGCGAGCGCGCCATGGCCGCCATCCTGCCGCCCTTTGAAGAGTTCCCCTACACGATCCGACTCGTCTCCGAGGTGCTTGCCTCCAACGGTTCGACCTCGATGGCCTCGGTCTGCGCTTCTGTCCTCTCGATGATGGACGCCGGCGTGCCGATCAAGACGCCGATCGCCGGCATCGCCATGGGCTTGATCAAGGAAGACGACGATGTCGCCATTCTGACCGACATCGTCGGCATGGAAGATCACCTTGGCGACATGGACTTCAAGGTCGCCGGATCACGCGAGGGCGTGACGGCGCTGCAGATGGACATGAAGGTCAAGGGCATCGACCTCGAGATTCTCGCGCGAGCGCTGGACCAGGCTCGCGACGCACGTCTCGAAATCATGGATGTGATGACTGAGTGCATTGACGCGCCGCGCGAGCAGATGTCACCGCACGCGCCGCGCATCCTGCGCATCGACGTGCCGCAGGACAAGATTGGTCAGTTGATCGGTCCCGGCGGACGCAATATCCGCGCCCTCCAGGAAGACACCGGCGCAGACATCTCGGTCGAGGACGACGGTGCTGTGTTTATCACCGCCGTCGACCAGAAGTCGGGCGAATCCGCCTTCGAGCGCATTTCCGCCATGACCCGAGACATTGAGCCTGGCCAAATCTACACCGGTAAGGTCGTTCGCATCCTGCCCTTCGGCGCATTCGTCGAGATGGTGCCGGGCAAAGACGCCCTGGTGCACATCTCCGAACTGGCCGACTACCGCGTCGACAAGGTCGAGGACATCGTCAGCGTCGGCGACGAGATGCAGATCATCGTGATCGAGGTGGACAACCTCGGTCGAGTCAACGCGTCGCGCAAGGCATTGCTCAACGGCGACACTGACGCTCCACGTCCGCAGCGGGAACCTCGCGAGGGGCACGAAGGGCGTGAAGGACGAGAGCCGAGGGAGCGTCGCGGCCGCGACGATCGCGGTCCGCGTCGTGACCGGGAACCCCGAGAGCCAAGAGAGCCCCGAGAACCCAGGGAACCGAGAGAGCAACGACAACGACGACCTCGCGTGGCCCGCGAAGTCGACGAACCAGCTCCTGAGCCAGAGAGCCAGCCAGAACCGGCTGTTGCCGAACTGGACGCCGCTCCCGTTGACGCACCCGAGGCCGACCGCGCAGCGGAGACAGTTGACGCGCCTGAGACCGAAGCAGCGCCCGCTCCACTGGCCGCTGCGACTGGTGATGACGGCTCCGCCGCCGTCGCCCCACCGCGCGACCGGGACGGAGCACCGCGCCGGCGCCGGCGCCGCCGCCGCCGAGGCGCGGGCCAGCAACAGTCGTCAGACTCCAACCAGCAGTCGAACCAGGGCGACCAGAATCGGCAGCCTGAGGAACAGCGTTCAGAGCGCCAGCCGCGACAAGAGTCGGAAGAGCGCGAGGAGCGCCAGCCCGACAGCAACGTCGCGCCGCGACGTCGCGGTGGCATCCTCTCGAGGGTCAACATCCGTCGCGGCAACCAGAACGAAGACGGCCCGCCGCCGCCGCCGCCGCCGCCACGCAGCGATTTTGGCGCACCCAGCCGGTAGTTGCGGCCACGGGCCACAGGCTCGTCTTGGCCAGCAGAGAGAGTGAGTCATGGTCCGCATCGTGATGAGCGGAGCCGGCAACATGGGCCGCCAGATCATGACGGCCATCGAGTCGGCCGCCGACCTCGAGCTGGTCGGCGCGCTCGACGGACTCTCCAGCGACTCCTCCGTCGATATCGATGGACGCGAAGTGCCGCTGAGCAACTCGCTCGCGGCTCTCGCGGAATGGGCGCCCGATGTCGTGATCGACTTTTCCAACGCGGAGTGGACGGAGCGGCTCATTCCCGCCGCCGTCAACGCGGACGTCCGACCTGTGATCGGTACCAGCGGCCTCTCGGATGATGTCGTCGCCGATGCTGAGCAGCGGGTCAACGAGGCAGGACTCGGTGGTGTGATTGCCGCCAACTTCGCACTCGGCGCTGTGATGATGATGCATCTGGCCAACATCGCCGCACCGCTCTTCGACTCCGTCGAGATCATCGAGCAGCACCACGATGGCAAGGTCGACGCACCGTCGGGCACTGCTGTCGCAACGGCGCAATCGATGCGAGCTGCGCGAGACTCCGACTTCACCCGGAACGAGGCGGAGCGCCACAACGTTGAGGGCTACGACTCTCGAGGAGCAGAGCTTGGCGGTGCATCACTGCACTCGGTTCGACTGCCGGGACTGGTCGCACATCAAGTGATCGTCTTCGGCGGCAACAACGAGACACTGACGATCCGTCACGACTCAATGAGCCGCGCCTCCTTCATCCCCGAAATCCTGCGCGCCGCACGGGCAGCACCGGCCCTCGATCACCTGGTGATCGGGCTCGACCGCTTGCTTGGCCTGCGAACCGACTAACCGCAGCAACACAGCAACACAGCAACCCAGCAACCACGCACAGCATCAAGGAGCAACACCGTGGGACGTGAACTGACCGTCGCCCTCGTCGGCGCCACCGGCGTCGTGGGAGCCGAATTCCTCAAGTGCATGGAAGAACGCAACTTCCCGGTCAAGGAACTCCGCCTGCTTGCGACAAAGCGTTCCGAGGGTCGCGAACTGACCTTCCGCGGTCAAACGCACATCGTCCACGAAACCACACACGATGCCTTCGACGGCGCGGACGTGGCCTTCATCTCCGCCTCAACGGCAGCCTCGAAGGAACTCTGTCCGGTCGCGGCCCAGAAGGGCGCCGTCGCCTTCGACGACTCCTCGGCCTTCCGTCAGCAGGAGGGCGTGCCGCTGGTCGTGCCCGAGGTGAACCCAGAGGATCTCCGCCACCACAACGGCATCGTCGCAACTCCGAACTGCACCACCGTGCCGCTGGTGCTCTCGCTGCATCCGCTGATCCAGGACCGCGCCGTGACTCGCGTGATCGCCGACACCTACCAGGCCACCTCCGGCTCGGGCGGTGCGGCAGTCGTCGAGCTGCAGGAGCAAAACGCGTCACTGGTCGGTGGCGACTCGATCTCGGACGAGCAGATTTCCGAGTATCCGAAGCAGATCGCCAACAACGCGCTGCCCCAGGTCGATGTCTTCCTCGAGAACGGCTACACCAACGAAGAACGCAAGATGCTGGTCGAGTCGCGCAAGATTCTGCATCAGCCCGAGTTGCCGCTCTCGGCAACCTGCGTCCGCATCCCGACCGAGCGCGCCCACGCAATTGCCGTCCATGCCGATTTCGACAAGCCGATTACGCCTGAGGAGGCGCACCAGCGCTGGACTGCACAGCCGGGACTGTCGGTGATCGACGGCCGAGCTGCGGGCGAGTGGCCGACGCCGCTCGACGCCGACGGGATCGACGACACGCTCGTCGGCCGGGCCCGTGTCGACGTGACGAACCCCAACGGTCTCGCCTGGTGGGTCGTCGCCGACAACCTGCGCAAGGGAGCCGCCCTGAACATCGTGCAGATGGTGGAGTGGATGCTCGCCGACGGCTGCCTATAGTCATTGACCTCGTCAGGAACGGGATAGTCGTCGAAAGCCGCGGCACGGACCCCGGCGGCGTTCGAAGTTGCGCTGTAGAATTGGTTCGAGTTTGACTGCCCGGAGAGGTAAGGAAGCATGAAGGCAACGCCAACTGCTTCGAAGCGTTCAAATGGCGCAAAGCGCCCGACCGTCGGCCCCGCGAAGAAGCTCGGTCACAGTCGCGCGATCCGACGCCCGTCATTCGTGGCTGGCGTCGGCAGTCTCCTTGACCTGAGCGGCAAGGTGGCGGCGAGCGAGTTATCTCCGAAGCGCGTCACACCACAATCGCCAGAGCAGGCCATTGCCCAAGCCTGGCAGTCAGTTGGCCAGTCCCTGCGAGCGGTCTTGCCGCCGGATGACCACTAGGCGATTTCTGATCAGCTCAGCGAGAGGCCGGGGTTTGTGGAGGAACAGGACGGGCTCGTCGTTCCTGAGGAGGATGAAGACGAGGCCGCGCCGCGCGGTCTTTTGGTTCGACAAGAGACGTTTAGCATGTCCTATCCCCGAGTTGTGGCGACAGGTATGGGTCTGGTGAAGTGAGGGGCCAGGCGACGATCCTGCTGTGTGTAGGAGCACAGGAGGGACAGGCGCCATGACCCCGGAGGACGCAATCTACCGCTTTCGTCTGCGCACGTTGGCCTTGGCCAAGGAGCTGGGCAACGTGCGCGCGGCGTGTCGCGCGATGGGCATTCACCATTCGACGTTCTACCGCTGGAAACGGCAGGCGGAGCAGTACGGTCCGGAGCTGCTGCGCCCGCGCGAGCGACGCCGACCGCAGATGGCCAACGCGACCAGTCCATTGGTCGAGCAGCGGGTGGTCGCGTTTGCGTTGGGCCAGCCGGGCTTCGGACCGGCGCGGATCGCGGCCGAGTTGGCGCGGCCGAAGTGGGGCGGCATCCGGCTCTCGGCGAACGGCGTCTGGCGCGTGCTCAAGCGTCACGGGCTGAACACCCGGGCCAAGCGTCTGGGCCTGGTCGCCGGCTACGCCGCGGCGCCTGAACCGGCGCCCCGCGAGCCGCAGCCGGAGCGCCACCTGGAGGTCGCTCGACCAGGTGAGCTGGTGCAGTTCGATTGCTTCCACGTGGGCCGGCTCTCGGGGACCAAGGGCACCGTCTGGCAGTACACCGCGATCGATGTCGCCTCGGCCTACACCTGGGCGGAGCTGCACACCACGCCGCGCAATCCGGCAGCCAAGTGGACCTCGCAGCTGGCCCGCCGTGTGGCCCGCGACTTGGCCGAGCGCGGCTGGCAGCTGGAGCCCGCGATGAGCGACAACGGCTCCGAGTTCCGCTCGCGCGAGTTTGGCCGGACGGTGCAAGCGTTCGGCGCCCGCCAGCGCTTCATCCACGCCGGCCGGCCGCAAACCAACGGTTGCGTCGAGCGCGTCCAGGGCACGATCCTTGAAGAATGCTGGAAGCCCGCCTTCGCCCGCTACCTGATCCCCAAGCAAACTGGCCTCAAACGCGAACTCGAACGCTATCTCCGCTACTACAACGAAGACCGCGCTCACACCGGTCGCTGGACGCGCGGCCGCACCCCCGACACCGTGATCGGCAAGGCCAAGCTATGGTCCTAACGCAGAGCAGGATGAGTCGCCACAACTCGGGGATAGGACAGGCTAGAGCCTGTTCACATGGATGTCGAGAACCGAGGCAGGACGAGACCACATTCCCCTCGTTACCCTCTCTCCCCTTGCGAGGGGAGATGTCACGGAGTAGCCCGCCCCGCACTTGATGCGGGGACAGAGCAACTGTCTTGGAAGTCAAGCGTGTTGCGGTGCTTGCCAGGGGGTGTTGCTCTTGAGAATGGCGTTGAGGATGACCAGCAGTTTGCGCATACAGGCGGTGAGCGCGACCTTTTTGGGTTTGCCCCGGTCGAGCAGGCGCTGGTAGTAATCGCCGATCACGGGGTTGTAGCGGGTGGCGACGAGGGCGCCCATGTAGAGCGCGGCGCGGACTGTGGCGCGACCGCCCCAGATGCTGCGCCGGCCGCGCCACTGGCCGCTGTCGCGGTTGAAGGGGGCGACGCCGACCAGGGCCGCGACCTGGCGGCGGTCGACTTGACCCAGTTCGGGCAGTTGGGCGAGCAGGGTGCGCGAGAGCTGCGGTCCAACGCCGGGCACGCTCTGCAGGAGTTGGTCCTGGACCCGCCAGTGCGGACTGTCCTGGATGCTGGCCTGCAGCTCGGCCTCGATGCGCTCGCGTTCCTGCTCGAGCCAGGCGATGTGCGTCTCGATGCCGGCGCGCAGGGCGGGTCCGGCGGCGCGCCGGCGTTGGCCCTCGGCGACCAGCATCGCGAGCAGTTGCCGGCGCCGGGCGAGCAACTCACGTAGGCGCCGGGTCTGGGCGTCGGGCAGCGGGCGCAGCGGCAGCGGGACGGCCTCGGCGAAGTGGGCCAGGACGGCGGCGGCGAGGGTGTCGGTCTGGGCCAGCCGGCCGGTGGCGCGGGCGAAGTCGCGCACCTGGCGCGGGTTGACGAGCACGACCGGCAAGCCCGCTGCGGCCAGCGCCGCGGCCAGCGGCTGCTCCAGACCGCCGGTCGCCTCCAGCACGATCCGCGTCGGCCCCAGCGCCGCCAACTGTCTGACCAGGGCCTCGATCCCGGCCGCGTCGTTGGCCACCCGCTGGGCCGGCCCGTCCGCCGGGCGGATGCCGAGATCCAACCACTGCTGCGATACGTCGATGCCGACGTAGCGACTCGTCTCCGTCATCTCCAACTCCTATCCTGCGCAGGCCCGTCCTTGCACATGCGGGCTCCAGGGCCCCGGCAACTGTTCGGGCTCGTTCGCTGTCGCGGTGCGGCGACCCCAGCTCTGTCACGGCCTCGCAGGCCCAGGGGGGATCGGTCTGCCGCACCGCGCTTCGCCTCGGGAATCACTTGCTCCCGGGGCGACAGCGAAGATGCAAGGGGGGCGGCGGGTGATGACCTGATAGGGATCCCGAACAGCGCACCCCCCTCTGCTCCCGGGTCAAGCCCGGGGCAGGCTTTCGGCATCTCCTCCGCCAGGGGGGAGAAAGGGAGTTTTTCAGAGACCACCGTCAGCGCAACAGTCTTCAATGGGCTGCGACCCGGCCGTTACGTCGGCCAATGGAATCAGGTTCGCGGCGCGAGACGCATAGGACGCTTCCGGCAGATCGTCGGTGATCGTGTAGACCTCCCAGCGCGTGCCCGAGGGGTCCGAGACCCAGACCTTGTCCTGCTCGGCGTGGCAACACACGACACCGTCCTCGATCTCCATATCGAGGCCCAGGTCGCCGAAGCGTTGCGTCTCGGTGTGCACTTGCCTAGGCGTCTCAACTTCCACGCCCAGGTGGTTGAGCGGCGCCGAGGCTGACTGATTCTCGATCAGGACCAATTTCAGGGGCGGATCTTCCACCTCGAAATTGGCATAGCCGGCACGCACCTTGTGCGGCTCGGTCTTGAACATCTGCGTGTAGAACTCGATCGCCGAGTCGAGCTCGGTGACGTTCAACGCCAGTTGCACTCGTGACATGCCCAGTCTCCTCAACTGCCTCAGTCGGCGACGGCCAGAGCTGGCTCGTCGCTGGTCAAGCTCACCCTATTGCGTTCCTGGACCAATGGCATGACCCAATCGCCGAAGCGGGTCGCCTCTTCGTCATGCGGATAGCCGGAGAGGCAGAACTCGGTGCAGCCGATATCGACAAACTCCTGCAATGTGTCCGCGACCTGCTGCGGGTTGCCAACCACCGCCAGCCCGGCGCCGCCGCGGACTGTGCTCAGTCCACTCCACAGATGCGGTGCGATGCGATAGTCGTTGTTCTGTGACTCGTCGGCCAGTTGCCACATGCGGCTGTCTGCCTGCGATTCTCCGCGCCAGTTCTTGCGCAAGTTGCGCTGCGTCTCTGTCGTGCCCTCGATCAAGCTGTGGGCCGCGTCCCAGGATTCGGCCTCGGTCTCACGCACGATGACCTGCATGCGCATGCCGAACGTGATGTTCGGACGCCCGAAACCCTCCGCTCGACTCTTGACATCGACCACCTTGGGCGCGGTCGCCTCGGGTGTGTCGCCCCAGAAAAAAAAGCAATCGGCATGCTTTGCGCCGACATCGCGGGCCGCATCGGACTCGCCGCCGATGTAGAAACGCGGCCAGGGATTCTGGAACGGCTTGGGATACGCATGCGCGCCGGCAAGCTGGAAGTACTTGCCTTCCCAATCAATGCGCTCGTGCGAGCTCCACAGCGCCTTCATAATCTGTACGGATTCGTCCATCACCTCGTAGCGCTCGTCGTGGCTGAAGGTGATCCCGTCGCCGGCCAGTTCTCGTGGATTGCCGCCGGCGATCAGGTTGACGTAGACGCGACCTTCTGAGAGCTGGTCGAAGGCGCCAACCATGCGCGCCATCTGCGTAGGCAGAATGTACCCCGGTCGGGCGGCGACGAGCATCTTCAGCTTCGTCGTCTTGGCTGACATCATCGCCGTCGAGATCCAGGCTTCCCAACAGGTCGGCGTCACAGGGACCAGCGCGTACTCGAAGCCGGCGGCCTCTGCCGCCAGCGCCACGCGCTCGAACATGTCCATGGACGCGGGAATGAATTGGTCGGGGTCGGCGAAGTTGGTCAAGTCGCCGTGGGTGGGGATGTACCAGCCAAAGCGAATTCGGGAATCGTGAGCATCAGGCATCAGAGCATCCAAATCAGTGCAAGTTAATGAATTCTACGGTAGACCTTGCGCACAGGACGATACGCTGCCGATCTGGCGGCTCAGGTACACCAGCTCTGGAGACCACGATGACCCTGAATACCTATCTCACCTTCACCGACAACTGCCGAGAAGCGTTCGAGTTCTATCGCTCAGTCTTCGGGGGAGACTTCTCGATTCTGCAGACGTTCGGCGACGGTCCACCCGACATGGGTGTCCCTGAAGAAGCGAAGCAACAGATCATGCACGTTTCATTGCCTGTCGGCGACAGCGTGCTGATGGGCAGTGACTCGAACCCCGCATTCGGCGCTGGCCCCGTGACCGGGACAAACTTCTCGATCGCATACTCGCCCCCCAGCCGCGAAGACGCCGACGAGAAGTTTGCCGCACTGTCGGACGGCGGTGAAGTGTCGATGCCGATGGCCGAGATGTTCTGGGGTAGCTACTTCGGCTCCTGCGTCGATCGCTTCGGTATCTCCTGGCAGATCAACTGGGAGCCACCGCAATCCGACTGAGCCAAGGCCTCCCGTAGGATGACAACGGCGCGGCGACCAGAGTAGGCCGCGCAACGACGACATCTGGAGGATCGCGTGGGCAAGCTCGACGGCAAAGTGGCAATCATCACGGGCGGAAACAGCGGCATTGGCGCAGAAACCGGCCGTCTCTTCGCAGCAGAGGGCGCGAAGGTCATCCTGATGGCCCGACGGGTGGCCGAGGGCGAGGCCCTCGTCGCTGAGATCAACGAATCGGGCGGCGAAGCGACCTTCATCTCTTGCGACGTTGGAGACAACGACTCCGTGGTGGCCGCCGTCAACCAGGCAGCCAAGACGTACGGCCAGATTGACCTCCTGTTCAACAACGCAGGAGGAGGCGCCGGCGGCACCTTCCCCAACGAACCCAACGACGAATGGCTGCGGGTGATCAACGTCAATCTGACCGGCACGTTTTATGTCAGCCAGGCCGTCTGGCCGCATATTGCTGCACAAGGTGGCGGCGCGATCGTAAACATGTCCTCGCTCGCCGCGCAGAGAGGATTCTCCTCGCGCATGCAGGACGAGTTCGGCACAGCCTCAGCCTCGTACTACGCGGCCAAGGCCGGCGTCGACGCCCTCACCCGATACATGGCCGGAGCCGGCGGCCGGGACAACATCCGCGTCAACTGCGTCCGACCAGGTCAGATCATTACCCCAGGCGCCACCCGAGGCACCTACAACGACCCCGACGGCGGACACCACGTTTTCGAGAAGATGTTCGACTTCGCCCAGATCGTGCAGGGTCCGGGCTACTCAATCGACGTGGCCAACCTGGTCCTCTTCCTGTCCTGCGATGACTCGCGCTTCATCACCGGAGAAATGATCAACATCGACGGCGGCGTCGCAGCCAAGATCTAGGACGCCCGCTAGCGTGCAGTCTTGAGCTGGTACGCGTCAGCACAGTTGCGCTCGGCAGCCGCTTCGCGATCGCGTTATTGACATCAGGACCAGCAGCGTGAGGGTCTCTAAGCCAAGGAGCGGCAGATGGTGGTCTGGAAGGTGTTTCCTGGTGAGAACGGCGTGTATGAGCGCGACTTTCTGGACAACGCGCACGTCGGAATCAGTTATGGGTTCAATGCAGACCTTCGGTCATTTGCATCGAGGGCCGCTTTACATGAAGTTCAGGAGCAAGGATTTCAGCATCTGTGGCGTTTCTACGAAGAACTAGAGACCGGCTCGCTGGTGGTGGTCCCGTTCACCGGTTCGCGTATCTACATTGGAGAAGTCGCCGGTCCTTACGTGTTCAGGGAAGAGAAAGACCCCTACCACCTGCGTCCAGTTCGCTGGCTAGCCGCAGATGTTCCAGACGGCACGTTCGGTACTGAGCTTGTGAACTCAATCAGGAGCCCGCTGACCGTGCATCGCGTCCGTGTCGCCAATGCGGAAGAACGAGTCCGGGACCTGATTTGGACTGCTCTAGATGATTTTCTCGCCCGTGGCCAGCGGCACTTCGAGTCGGGAGATATCGAAACTCATGAGATGGGGTACAAACGCGAGATGATCGATGGGCTTCGACAAGCCAGACAAGCTCTTCTTGGCGGAGACAGCAATTGGGCCGACCTGATCCGACAGACTCTTAGTGTTCAAGGCAGCCCAATAGACTGGCGCCCGGCACAACCACTATACGAGTGGTTCGAGTCCATACCCGAAGCCGCCAGTGCCGGGATGCAGGCGTTCTGGTCGACAGCGGAACTCTCGGATCGTGAGAGGATTGGCGTTTTCCTGGAGCATGTGCCGGAAAGCGAGAAGTTCCGCAAGTCCCAGATCGGGACGACGCTGCGCACAGCTTCAACGCTGCTCATGGCACTCGGCTCAAACCATCCGCCCTTCGCAAGCACCGCGTTCGAGACTGCCTTCAAATCGTCAAGCTACCCGCGGCCGCGAACGAGTGCAGATCAGGGAGAAACCTATGAACATGCGCTCGAATTTCTCGACCGTCTCACCGAGCGGGCTCATGTGCTCGGCTTCGAGCATCCTGCAGATCGCCTCGAAGCACAGTCACTTGTGTGGGTAATGCGCCAGGAAGACGAGCAGAAGGGTCCGGTGGGCGAAACGGAGCCAGAGCCCGGAACCCAGTTACCCGATCTCGCGGCGCTGGCCGATGAGCTGTTTCTTCCTGTGTGGTTCTTGGAAAAGATCCATCGCTTGCTGATCGACAAGCAGCAGATCATCTTCCAGGGACCACCTGGAACCGGTAAGACATTCGTTGCGAAGAAGCTCGCCGAATGCCTGGCCGGTTCCCCTGATCGCGTCCGACTCGTGCAGTTTCATCCTTCCTACGCCTACGAGGACTTTGTTCAGGGTTACCGACCGACGCTCAATGAAGAGGGCAGCGCCTCATTCACACTTCGCGATGGACCGCTGGTCGAAATGGCAGAGCTCGCCTACCACGATCCAGAGCAGGACTACTTCCTGGTCATTGACGAGATCAACCGGGGCAATCTCGCCAAGGTCTTTGGCGAGTTGTACTTTCTGCTGGAGTATCGGAAAGAAGCGATCCGGCTCCAGTATTCCTACGCCTCATTCACTCTGCCGGCCAACCTGTACATCGTCGGGACGATGAACACGGCCGACCGCTCGATCGCCCTGGTGGACCTGGCCCTGCGCCGTCGATTCCACTTCATGGAGTTTCATCCCGAACGATCACCTATCGACGCGTTGCTCAAATGTTGGCTTGACGAACATTCGCCTGAAATGCAGTGGGTCGCGGGTATTGTCGACCGCGCCAACGAGAAGTTGGACAACAGAGATGCAGCAGTCGGGCCCAGTTACTTCATGAGGCCTAGTCTCGACGATGATCAAGTCAACCTTATCTGGGAGCACAGTGTGTTGCCGTACATCGAAGAACAGCTCTACGGCGAGCGCGACCGACTCAAAGAGTTCGGCCTAGACGCACTACGTAAGGAACTCGGCGTGGGAGGCGTTCCCGATCCAGTCGCTGAGGACCTGGACGCTCAAGATGCGAACGATTGATCTCCGCGAGTACGAGAAGTCTGACCCTGTCGAGCTATCTGTGTCCGAACGCGACAAGGTCGCGAGTACGATTTCGTCCCTCACAATCACACCAGCCCCGGGTCAGCGCCACGCCTACATCCTGACCCCTGGCTCGACGATCGGGGCACTCGAGATCGGGGACCTATCGATCCGGATTCGTCCCAAACTGTCGATCCAGCGCGTGCTCTATCTGGCCTCGCAGGCGATCAACCTCGTCGACTTCCGCGACGAGACATTCGGCTTTGACGAAGCAGCGACGCCGCAAAACATCCTGGCCCCCGCCTTCATTGCCGCAGCGCAGCGGGCGTTCTCGAGAGGGCTGCTACACGGCTACCGCAGTGTTGAGAACACGTTGACGACCGTGCGCGGCCGCATCGACTTCACCGAACAGATCCGCCAACGTTATGACATGCCATTGCCCGTCGAGGTTCGCTACGACGAATTCACCGAAGATGTTCTGGCCAATCGTCTCGTCAAGGCAGCCGGAGCCAGACTGGGGGCAATGAGCATTGACGACGCGAGATGGCGACGCGGCCTCGGCCACGTTGAAGCGACACTTACGAACGTCAGCTTGACCCACTTTTCCTCTCAAGAGATTCCCGTCGTTGAGTTCGACAGGTTGAACGCCCATTACCGAGACGTCGTGGAGTTATCGCGGCTGATCCTGCGGCACTCGGCACTGGATGCGGAGCGCGGAGACTTGCATGCGTCCGGGTTCCTAGTGAACATGAATGACCTGTTCCAGGAGTTTTTGACTAAGGCGCTTCGGCAAGAACTTGGACTGTCTGAGAAGAGTTTCCGCTCCGATTCTGGAAGTGCGGTTACGCACCTCGATGCTGCCAGTCGAATCTCGCTCAAGCCGGACTTTTCTTGGTGGGAGAACGGCACTTGCGTGTTTGCTGGCGATGCCAAATACAAGATCACTGAAGACGGTCACGGCACGAACGCGGACCTGTACCAGGCGCTCGCCTACGCCACGGCACTAGATTTGCCCGGGGCGCTATTGGTCTACGCAGAGGGCGAAGAGTCCGCGCATCAAGTACGCCATGCCAACAAACAACTCGAGATCAAGACGGTCAAGCTAGATGGCACGATAAAACAGTTACAGGCAACAATCGCAGCGATTGCTTATCGAATCCGCAACCTTCGCACAGAATCTCTTCAGCGAAGCTCGCAGCGGGTCGTGGGACCAGTTCTTTCGCGCTCGATGCGTTAGGAGGTCGCTTTGCCGACGCCGCTCGCAGACTGACCCGACTTGACTTGGTCGTTGATGTCCGAGTCGATCCAGTCGGTAATGATCTTGCGGTGGGCGATCCGCCAGGCGCCGTCGACCCGTTGAAGGCGATCGACGTAGCGTCCCTGGAACGTGATTCGCGCAGGCTCGCCAGAGGGATTGTCGCGACTCGACATGCTGACGACCGTGCAGTACGACGACATCGTCGCTTCATCGCCGTCGCCGTTGCCGTCGATGACAAAGTTCGACGGCTGGTGCCGAGACACGCGATCATCGGGACGGTCGTGGTCGCCGGAAGCCAAGCTCCAGAGCGCGTCGCCGGTGATCCAGAGCTGCTGAAGCTCCATTTCCATGACGGCGTCATCGGTCCAGACAGCGCGCCAACCCTCAGGATCTCGAAGATCCAGCGATTGGCTGTAGCGCCCGGCCAGCAGGATGATTTCTGATCGATCTTCCGCTGTGAGCGGCATGTTGCACTCCTTATGGTGATGTGATCTGCGATCAGGCGAAGGCTAATGAAACAAGCATGAGTTCGTGCAGGTAGGGGAGGCGCCTGAGCCGTCGATAGAAGTCACGGCGATGCCCGACTTGTACGACTCGAATCAAGGTGAGTCGCTCCATCAACCGGAGTTGAGTGTCGAACGGGAGACGCTCAAGTGCCTGATCGGCGCGCTGCAAAACTCGACCCGCGGGGGCACCGACGCTACTTGAGATCGTCGAACGTGAGTCCGCGTTCCGCAAGCACTTCTTCGAATGAGATCTTCGGGCGAGCCGCGCCGTTCTTCCTCCAGGTCGTAGTGGGCCAGCGTCGCAAGAGCTGCGTCATCCCAGTGGTCCTCATCCCACTCGTCGATGGGCGGAAATGCGTTCGCGTTCAAAATGTTCCAGTTGATAAGTTCTGCTCTTGCGTCGGTCGTAGTTGGCTTGAGCATCGGTTCCCACTTCCGAATCCCATCCTATGCCATCTCAGCCCGGGTACTCGGGGTCGCGACGTTCCGCAAACGCGCGCGTGCCCTCGCGCGCATCGTCCGAGCTGAAGGCCAGCCGCTGGTACTCTTGGTACAGACGCAGACCGTCGGGCAGTGACATGTCGGGGCCTCGGCGAGCCAGTTCTTTCGTCAGACGGATCGCCAGCGGGCTGTTGACCGCAACCTTCTCCGCCATCTCATTCGCAGCATCCAACAACTCTGATGGTTCCACGACTTTGCTGACCAGGCCAATCCGCATCGCCTCAGCCGCATTGAGAAACTCTCCCGTCAACAACAGCCGCATGGCATCAGACGAGCCGATCAATCCCGGCGTGCGCAGCGCACCATATCCGTGCAAAATGCCCCAACGCGGCTCGGGAGATCCGAACTGCGCGGTCGTGTCGCAGATGCGGATGTCGCAATAGAGCGCCAGCTCGAGCCCGCCCGCGAGACAGTACCCGTTGATCGCGGCGATGACCGGCTTGGCCGTTTCCAGACCGTTGTCAAAGCGCTCCCCCGACCACGGCTTCCAGGCCTGTCGCTCACCAAACTCCAACAGGTCGTGCCCGGACGAAAATGCCCGACCCGACCCGCTGAGCACCACGCAGCGCACCTGAGGATCAGAGTCCGCTTCTTTGAACGCATCGCCGATCGCGTGATACATCTCGTCCGTCATCGCATTCAGCTTTTCCGGCCGAAGCAGTCTGACCGAAGCGATATGTCCCTCGACCGAGTACCCAATCTCATCCATTTCGATCTCCTCCCGATGCTTGTCTTCCCGGACCTA
Organism: Dehalococcoidia bacterium; assembly: GCA_965232875.1. GTDB lineage: Bacteria > Chloroflexota > Dehalococcoidia > Bin125 > Bin125 > Bin125. The sequence continues at coordinate 2,976,251 of OZ247431.1, forward strand.
AGTTGACTGCCAAGATAGGAAATCGCAGACTTCAACTCCGCAGGCATAGAATGGGCAAGCATAGAATGGGCGGGACAACAAGGTCGCGACCATGCGACACTCGATTCGAAGGAGAGACCGATGAAGGTCAAAGAACTCGGTCACGCAGTCATCAAGGTCCGGAACATGGAGCGCGCCGAAGAGTTCTACGGCGAGGTCCTGGGGATGGAGCTCGCTGCTCGCCACGAGCAGATGCCAATGAGCTTCTACACGCTCGGCAACCACCACGACCTGGCCCTGCTTGAAGTCGGAGAAGAAGGCCCAGAGACCGCCGACCCCAAGGCGCCCGGTCTCTACCATCTCGCCTTCTGCATCGGCGAAACGTTGGACGAACTGCGCGACGCGCGCGACGAGCTCGAAGCCGCCGGCGTCAAGGTCTTCGCAACAATCGACCACGTCGTCTCAAAGTCGCTCTACCTCAACGACCCGGACGGCAACGGTGTCGAGCTCTACGTGGACGGCTCCGACGTCTGGAAGACCGACCCCCAACAAGTCGCCCAGGGCGAACCGATGAAGCTGTAGGCCGTTGGATCAACGTTGGCGGCGAACGATGTCGTAGATGCTGTCGCGATTCCCAACTGCGTGGACGGTAATCGCCTCTGACGAATCGTCAATGGCATAGACAATTCGAAGCTGCCCGACTCTCGAGGCCCAGCGAACAGGATGGCCTTTCAGTTGCTTCGCCCAATGGCCTCTTGGATTTTCGGCCAGTTGAGCTACGCGGCTCATGACTCGCCCAACGTCACGATTGGGCAACCGACTCAGTTGACGCTCTGCACGCGAGGTGTATTGGTAGCGATACGCCACAGCGGCTTAATCCGCTGCATCGCTGCGCGAACGAAACTTTGCTTCGACCTCTTCGCCTGGAACCAGCCATCCTTCACCGGATTCGATCTCTGCCTCCGAGATTGCTGCCAGGGTGAGCAATCCCGCCTCTTCCCACTCGTCCTCGGTCCACTCTTCGACCGGCGGGAACTTGTCCATGTCGAGGACAGCGAAGTTCACCAGCTCAAGTCGAGGGTCCACGGTCTTGGGCTTCGCCATCGTTCCTTAGCTCCGATTTCGTGACCCATTCTAGTCGGAGGGATTACCCTGCGACCCACAGGAGCAGTACATGAGTGAGTCCTACGGTGCCACACTCGAAGAACGTGAAGCGTTGCTTGAATCCGCACGGTCGATTGCGCCGCAGATTCGGGAGGCGGCTGATGAGATCGAGGCGGCTCGGCAGCTTCCTGAGCATGTCGTTGACCTGCTAAAGAGCATTGGCGCGTTTCGGCTGATTCAGCCTCGGTGGCTGGGTGGGCACGATGCCGATCCCGTCACGCAGATCCTGTTCATTGAGGCCATCGCCCGCGCCGACGCCTCCGCCGCCTGGTGCGTGATGATCGGCTGCGACAGCGGCTTAATCAGCCGCGACCTCGCGCCCGACGTGGCCCGTCGCCTTTACGTAGACATCGACGCCGCCACCTGCAGCGCCGCCTTCCCGCTCGGTAGCGCCCGTCGAGTCGAGGGCGGCTACGTCGCCAACGGACGCTGGCCCTACTTCAGCGGCATCACCCACGCCGAGTGCGTGCTGTTCGTCTGCCGCCGTGATGGCCCCGACTCGTCGGACGGCGCCGCGCCCGAGATCATCCGCTTCGTCGTCCCGCGCAGCGACGTTGCCATCCTCGACACGTGGAAGACGACCGGCATGTGCGGCACCGGCAGTAACGACGCGGAAGTCGTCGACCTCTTCGTCCCCGACGAGCGCTGTTTTCCGCCGCGCGCGTCGACGGAGGAGGTCGCCCGCGATCCGCAGCGCCACCCCATCTGGATTCTGCCCAAGCTCCTCGGCGTCCCGCTGGGCCTGATCCAGGCGGCGCACGAGGAGGTCGTAGAACTCGCCCGCGAGCGCGTCGCCGTGCGCGGCGCGTTGCGCGACGACGCGCTGACCCAGTCCACGATCGGCGAGACCGCCGCCCGCATCGCCGCCTGCCGCGCCTACGCCCTGGCCAGCTCCGACGAGGCCTGGCGTGACGTCTGCGAGACCGGCGCCCTCTCCGACCGCAACCGCGCCGATGTGCACCTGGCGATCACCTGGGTCACGAGCGAGTGCGTGCAGATCATCGAGCAGCTCTACTCCGTCGCCGGATCCTCGGCGCTCTTTACGGAGCGCTCCAGCCTCGACCGTCGCCTGCGCGACATGCACGCCATGAATCAGCACGTCGTGGTGGGCGCGCACAACTACGCCGCCGCCGGCCGCGTCCTGCAGGGCCTGCCCGCCCAGGCTCCGTTCTGGTAGCGACCCGGCTTAACTGACTAGCTGCGGTACATCGGCGCCATGTAGAACCAGACCGGCTGAGGCGCTCCCTGGGCCGCGAGGGCTTTGCGCACGGACAGGAGCAGCTTGCCCGCTTCGGTCTGCTCGAAGAACCAGGACTCCGCTTGACCGCCGCCGGCGTTGGGCGCGCCGGCCAGTTCCAGCGCGGCTTCCTCGTAGTATGCACGAATATCATTCGCGACCGCCGTTGTGTGCCCGCCCGGAATCCCGGCCGACTTCCACGGCGTTCCGTCAACGATTTGCTGCAGCACGTCCAATGCGCCTGGCACACCGTCGGGGTCGACCGCCATGCCGACCTCGCTCACTCCGCGACGTGCCAGCGCGCGGTCGTACGCCTTACGCAAACCACGAGCTTCATCGACGGCTGGGGCCAGCTCCGGATCGAATCGCGGTGGCACGGAGCAGCTCAAGGGCGGCTCCTCGCCGCCAATGATCTCCTCGGGATGGTCTTCCAGAACTGGTCCCGTTTCCTGCTCCAATAGCGAGAACGCTCGGCGTAGCACGTCGTGTTGGAACTCGGGATCATTCGGCTTGCCCACAGGACGTCCAAGCGGGAATTCGCAATGCAAGACGCGCGGCGGACGCATCCGCTCCGCGACCGAGCGGATCGCCGAGATTGTCACGGTCGACAGGCCGGCCGCCTCAAACACGTGGGCGAGCGTACACACGGTACGCGTGCAGAGCGGTCAAACCGGGGTTAGGAAGACCACGTCCACGCCGTCGGCCTTGAGCGCCGCTGCACACGCAGGTCCAGAGTCGTGGCGGATCGTGGCGACATCGTCGGGCTGGTTGCCGGCAAACGAATAGTGCTTCGAAGCCACCGAGCCAATCACGCCCTGCTCCGCCAGCTCGTCCAGCCGTGCCAGGGGATAAACGACGTTGTAGTCGATGCCAAACGCGGAACGGTCGAAGTTGGGGCTCCAGTGACCCATCACCAACTGGCGCTCGGCATGATCAAGGGCACGATAGCTCGCATCGTTCACCGTGAACGCCTCGCCGTCGCGCGGATGCAGCGCCGCCGACGTCACGACGGCCACCCGGGCATCAGCCAGTGGCGGCGGGGGAGTCCAGGCCGTCTCGGCGAACTCGGGAACTGGCAGTTGGGCAATCTGATTCCGAATCAGTGCGTCGCCCTGGAGTTCTTCAGCCATGGTTCATTTCCTAACGTTCGGTCTGCCTGCGCCTGCATGTTGGCCATGGGGGCGAGTGTCACATCATCCCTATTGTTGCAGCACCGGCACAACAGCGGAACTACCAGGTATCGATGTTCGGTCGTCGTCCTCGACGAATCGGCTCGGGGTTCTCGCAAGCCATTAGGCCACGGACGATCCAGCGGCGAGTCTCGGCCGGATCAATCACGCCGTCATTCTCGTGTACCGACGCCGAGTTAATCGCGTTGCCTCTCCAGTAGGCCCCGGCGACCAACTCCTCGTATCTCGCCGCCCGCTCTTCGATGTCCTCGATCGCAGCCAACTCAGCTCGATTCCCCAGCCGGATTGCCGCTTCCAGATTCATCCCGCCCAGCTCGGCCGTCGGCCAGGCCAGGGCGAACAGCGGCGCGCGTGAGCTACCGGTCATCATGGCCTGCGCCGCCAGACCGTACGACTTGCGCAGGATGATCGTGAATCGCGGCGACTGCGCATTGGCCAGTGTCACGAAGACGTTGTTGCACTTGCGCGCCAGACCAGTGCGCTCGATGTCGGGACCGACCATCATGCCGGTCGTGTCGACCAGAACGAGAATCGGGATGTTGAAGCAGTCGCAGAGCTGCGCAAAGCGACAGAGCTTGTCAGCGCCATCACTATCGACTGCCCCGCCGAGATGCTCGTTGTTGTTCGCAATCACGCCGACGGGATGACCTTCGATCCGAATCAGTGAGGTGATGATCCCCACGCCGAACTCCCCGCGCAGCTCAAGCACCGAGTCGATATCGGCCATCTGCTCGATCACCTTGCGCACGCTGAACGGCCGCTTGCGATTCTCGGGGATGGCGTGCCTCAGGAGGCGCTGATCGACGCAATCCCAGCTTGGAATCGAGCCCTGGAAGTAGGACAGGTACTGCTTCGCCGCGTCGATCGCCTCATATTCGTCGTCAACCAGGATGTCCACGCTGCCGGCCGGCCCCAGATCGGACATGGGACCGATCTCCTCGGGTGTAAACAGACCAAGTCCGCCGCCCTCAATCGTGGCCGGCCCGCCCATGCCAATGTTGGCGTCCCGCGTGGCAATGATGCAGTCCGTGATGCCCAGGATCGACGCATTTCCGGCGAACGTGCGACCAGCGGTGATCCCAATCATCGGCACCGTGCCGCTAATCCTCGCCATCATGTCGTAGGTCGGAACCCACTGTCCTGCTGCAGAGATATCAGAGAAATCGGTATCACCAGAGCGTCCGCCTGCGCCCTCGGCCCAGAGGATGAGCGGGGTCGCCTGTTCATCCGCGAACTTGATCACGCGGTCCGTCTTTTGGTGACCCATCATGCCCTGGGTGCCGGCCCAGACGGTCTCGTCATACATCGCGACCAGCGTGGTCGCCCGGTGCTCGTCGAACAGCTCTCCGTTGACCGTGCCAATCCCGGTGATCATCCCGTCGGCAGGAGCACGGACACGCATCTCTTCTCTGGACATGATTCGGTGCCGCGCCGGCAGCACCAGCTCGCCCATCTCGACCCAGCTACCCGGATCGACCAGATCGGCCAGGCTCTCTCGCTGCGTCCGTTTCCCCTTGGCGTGGCGGCGCTCGACCAACGCCTGACGATTCTCGTCCTTGCCCGCGGCGAGTTCGTCAAACAGCTTCTGCAGATCGGGCCGGATGTAGTCAAGGTCGATCTCCTCGACCTCTTCCTCGATGGCTTCGCCTACGTCCGCCAACTCCATGAACGCCAGCGGATGTCCCTCGTAGACGACATCGCCAACCGAGACAGTCAACTGGCGCAGGTATCCACCGACATCCGAGTTGATCACGTGCTCCATCTTCATCGAGTCCATCACAAACATCTGCTGACCCTCGCGAACGGCGTCGCCCTCCTCAACCAGGATCTGGATGATCGTGCCCTGCAGCGGCGACGGCACCGGCTCCGTACCAGGTGGCCCAACGATGTTCGGCGCCGGCTGTGTGCCCGGCGTCATGGCCGCGACGCCCTGCTGTGCCCGAGTTCCCGAACCCTCGCGGAAGTAGTTCAGACCGGCCAGCGGATCGCGAGTATCGAGCTGCGCTCCGGCCAGGCCAACCTCGATCTCGTTCGAGTCGTTGGCCGAAGTTGCCGCCATCTCCGGTACCGCCGCGAGTTCGGCCACATGGTCATCGACCCAGCGCGTATAGATATCTCCGGACGCAAAGTCGTTGTGGCCCAGGGATTGACGCAGAAACGTGAGATTGGCTTCGACGCCTTCAATCCGAAACTCCTCCAGGGCGCGCAGGCTGCGTCGGATCACATCAGCGAAGTCCGACGATGCGGAGTACGCAATCACCTTGGCCAACAGGGAATCGAAGTTGGGATTGGTCGTGTAGCCCGAGAAGCCGTACGTGTCGACCCGAACGCCGAGACCCGAGGGCGGTTCGAACGTCGTCAGCGTGCCGCCGGAAGGGCGCACGTCTCCGTTCGGTTCCATGCGCTCCATGTTGACTCGTGCCTGGATCGCGAAACCCCGTGCTGCTGGGACTTCCGATTGCGATAGTCCGACCTCAGCCAACGACTCGCCGCCGGCAATTCGAAGCTGGGCTCGCACCAGGTCGACGCCGGTCACTTCTTCGGTCACCGTGTGCTCGACCTGCAACCGAGGATTCGCCTCGATGAACGCCACGTCGGATTCGTCCTCAGCGTTGACGAGGAACTCAAACGTGCCCAGGCTGCGGTAGTTGTCTGATGAAGCCAGGCGAACTGCGGCTGAGGTCAGCCGATCGCGTGTTTCCTGCGAGATGGATGGGCTCGGCGCCCACTCGACGACCTTCTGGTGTCGGCGTTGGAGGCTGCACTCACGTTCACCCAGATGTGAAACTGAGCCGGAGCCATCGCCGATGATCTGCACCTCCACGTGCCTCGCCCTGGTCATCAGACGCTCGACCAACAAATCGCCGTTGCCGAATGCGGTGGCGGCCTCGGACTGGCAGCGCTCAAACGCCTCTGCGATGTCATCCGCTGCCATGACGACCCTCATGCCTCGGCCACCGCCTCCGGCGATCGCCTTGAGCATCATCGCGCCGTCGCCGCCCAATGAGTGAAAGAAATCTGTCGCGCCATCGATGTCCACCGGCACCTGCGTGCCGGGAAGGACGGGAACGTCCAATTCAACTGCCAGTGCACGAGCGCGCGCCTTGTCGCCAAACAGCTCAAGCGACACCGGAGTCGGGCCGACAAACGTGATCCCAGATTCGTCGCAGCGCCGAGACAACTCCGCGCTCTCGGAGAGGAATCCATAGCCGGGGTGCAACGCGTCGCAGCCGGCCTCAATCGCGGCGCCAACGACGGACTCGACATCGAGATACGCCCGCGCACCCGTGCCGTCCAGTACGACCGCTTCGTCGGCCAATCGAACGTGCATTGACTGCGCGTCGTCTCGCGAATGAATCCCAACAGAGCCGATGCCCAGCTCTCGTGCAGCACGGACAATCCGAATCGCAATCTCGCCGCGATTGGCGACCAACAACTTCTCGATGGGCATGGTGGTTCCTCCGTCGGAAGTGAGGCTAACGCGACGACATGAATCGGCGGCGGATCACTGACTAGGAGGCAACGGCCGTCTCCGCACCCGCTGCTCAGTCACCGTCGTGAAGTAGTGGTTCCAGTCATCGCGGCCGGCAAGAACGTCAATCAGTCGCGCAGTGTGGTCGTTGACCGTGCCGGGGAGGCGTAACAGGATGACTCCCGACTCGGCCCGGAAGTTGCGAAGGAAGATCAACTCCCCGAAGTCAGTGTCGTACGTGATCAGGGTGCGCTCCAGGAGATTTGCCATGGCCAACACGGCTGTATCGCTGGAACCCGGAGCCTCGGTGTTAACGCCGGTTACATCGTGTCCTTCAACTCTCAAGGCATCGACAGTCCCAGAGTGAACATTCTCGTCTGCAAGGAAACGCACGAACTGCTAGGCGCTCAGGCGCTGTGCGTGCTCTGCTGCAACGGCCTCGCTAGCGAACTGCAGACACGCGAGGACGTCGTCGCGTTCAATGTGGGGGTAACCGGTCAAGAGATCATCCATCGACCATCCGTCGCCCATCCGCTCAAGCACGAAGTGCACGGATATCCGCGTCCCCTTGATCACGGGCTTGCCCACCAGGACTTCGGGGTGTTGCTCGATCCGATCACGCCAGCACATGACTCGCTGTCTCTCCTCTATCAGTCACAGCGTAACCGGATTCGCTGCGCAGCTAGAAGGTGAATGCGTCCACTTGCTCGCAGGCGTACTCGATGTACGCCTCGAGTCCTCTCCGACGACCTAGCTCTGGCCGATCCCACTGCCAGCTAATCAGCACCAGGCGACGAATCAGCAGGAATAACGGCAGCAGCGACAGCGCTTCGTCGCTGAACGCTCGCAGTTCACGATAGCCGGCGACCAACGAGTCGGTGATGGCGCCGAAGTATGGCAGTTCATCCAGGCCGAACGGGACGACGGCGAGATCGTACTGATGCCAGCCGAACCCGGCATCGTCAAAGTCGAAGGCCTGTAAGACGCCCGACGGATCGATCATGATGTTGTGCGCGTGCAGGTCGGCGTGAATCATCGAGTATGTGCCGCGATCGTTGCCATAATCGGTCAATATTTCGCGGATGCCTTCGCGAGCCTTGGCCAGCAGCTCTCGTTGAGCAAGGGTCAGCGGCGGAATGTCCCAGAATCGACCCCAGAACGGCGTCTCGCCGACATAGCCGGGGACATCGAACGCGTGACGCGTAAAGCCGGCCGGCGGTGTCCACTCACTTGCCTGATTGTTGGCCGCAGCGATCACGCGACCAATCTGCCGAAAGTGCTCCACAATCTTCGACTCATCGTCTTCCTCTTCGATCACCGAACTGAGCAAGACTCCATCAAGCCAGTTGACCAATCCAACGGCACGACTGGACTGGCCATCCGGTGTCGGGATCGTGGCGTATCCCGGACCGTCGAGCGTCCGCACGCCGACCGGGACATGAATCCCCGCGTCGTTGAGCGCCTGCGTCCAGATCAACTCCGACTCAAGCTCGGGCAACGTGTGATAGCCGGGACGGTGGATCCGCAGCGCGTACTGCCGACCATCGGGCATATCGAGCCTGAAGACTGTGTTCTCGCTGCGCGAGACCAGCTCGATCGCTTCAGGCTTGAGACCCCAGTGCGGCAGTGATTGCTCCGCGATTGCGTGCAGGTCGGCGTCGCTCAGATTCGTCGGTTCCGGCATCGGGTTACGGCCTGTTCTTGCTTTGCGAAGGGTGACGGGGGGGGGTTGGGCGGTGGATTCTGGGGGCGTTTGCAGAATTTCCAGTCGTGTACTGCGGATCGGAGGTTCAGGTGTTCAGATTTGTCCAGATTTGTCCAGATTCTTCTAGATTTGGCTCGAAAGCGAGCTGATTTTCGTGGAACGATCCGGGTGGATCCAGGGAAGTCCGAGTCGATACCGGAGAGACGTGTGGGCATGGCGTGGGCTCTCTCGACTGCATCGTTCATATATTCTTATTTTATTGAGACTCTGGCGCCGTGGGAGCGCGGTACCCGGCCATCGGACACACATTGGTCAGCGCGGGCGGATTGCGGTTGCGGGCGGTGAGGGGGCGTCAGGTCGGATCGGCGATCGCCGCCTCGAAGGCTTCGAGGAACATGTCGGCCTGCTCCTGCTTGAGCACGAGTGGTGGTCGGACCTTGAGCACGTTGCCATGCTCACCCGCCCGCCCCATCAGGAATCCCGCCTCGCGGAGGCGGTTGACGATCACTTCCGCGCCCGTTGGATCCGGTTCCTTGCTCTCACGATCCTTGACCCATTCCATGCCGATGAACAGTCCATGGCCGCGCACGTCCGACATCGGCTCGCAGCCCTCTTGCAGCGAACGCAGATTGTCGATCAGATATCCGCCGACCGAGGCGACGCTCTCGACCAGACCTTCATCTTCGATCACATTCAACACCGCTTGTCCAACTGCGGCTTGCAACGGACTGGAAGCGAAGGTGTTGAAATAGCGCGTCCTGTTGCGGAAGGTCTCAACCAGTTCCTGCGAGGCGACCACGCCGGCAAGCGGTAGGCCATTGCCCATCGGTTTGCCCATGCTGACGATGTCGGGCCGTACGCCTGAGGTCTCATAGCCCCACCAATTGCCCGAGCGCGCGAATCCCGCCTGCACTTCGTCGCAAATGAACAGACCACCGGCTGCGCGAACCATCTCGGCAGCACGGCCCATAAATCCGGGCGGTATGTCGGGCAGACCTTCATTGGCAAGGATCGAGCACGCCATCATGCCGGCGAAGGCAACACCGTCCTCGGCAAAGCCATCGATTTCGGCCTGCAATCGAGCCAGGTACGCCTCCGTCAGCGCCTCGTCCTCAAGGCCTTCCTCAACTGGCCGGTAACGCTGCGGCACCGGGATCGAACGGAACTCCGGCTCATTGTCGCCGCGCAGCCGCGAGAGCTTGCGTACCTCGGTCGAGTTGCCGTGATACGCGGCTTGCGTACAGATCAGCCCACGACCACCGGTCGCCGCCCGAGCCATCAAGACCGCGACCTCATTCGCCTCGGTGCCGCTGCATGTGAAGACGGCAGTGGTGATGTGATCGGCGTGTAGCGAGGTCAGGTGCTCGGCGTAGTCGAGGATGCCCTCGTGCAGATAGCGCGAGTGCACGTTCAGCGTCTCGGTTTGTCGCTGCATCGCCTCGACGACGCGCGGATGCGCATGGCCGACGCAGGGCACATTGTTGTACAAGTCGAGATATCGGCGTCCGTCCGCGTCGTAGAGCCAGACGCCCTCGCCTCGCACGATGTGCACCGGGTCTTGATAGAACGTGGCGACGCCCGCACCGAGCAGGCGCTCACGCCGGGCCAGGAGTTCTGCAGTCGTTGATGTAGTCATGCGCTGATTGTGAGCGCTCAACCCGACGGTTGCAACCCGCGACGCCTAGACTCCGTCCAAACTCCAATGGTCTGAGCCCAACGGAGCGGAGGCAAATGTGACCGATTCCATCAGCACAACCGCTGGCGCCAAGATGATCTTCTTGATCCGTCGTCGCGAGGACGCTTCGCGAGACGAAGTGATCGCGCACTGGTACAAGAACCACATGCCAGGAGTGATCGAAGCGCAGCAGCAAGCAGAGTCGGCCGGGAGGAGTCCGGCGCGCAGATACCTGGTCACGCTGTTCGACGGAGAACGAGGCGAGCAAACGGCTCGGCCCACCTACGACGGCATGGCGCAGATCTGGTTCGACAAACCGCTGCGAAAACCGGACGGCCCGATGTTCACCGAGCCTCGCGACACGTTCCATCAGAAAGTCGAACCGTACGTGCCCTGGGCAACCACGGAACACGTCGTGATCGACGGAAGCGATGACTTGCCCGTCGTGCCGTTGACGCTGAACGAGCCATTTCCCACGACACGCAGCAACCTGTACAAGGTGACGTTCCTGGTCAAGGCCAAAGCCGGCGTCGACTGGAATGAGTTCTTTGGCGTCTGGCTCGAGGCCCACGCACCGAATGTGTGCGAGACCATGAACAAGATCGGCGGCCTGCGCTACGTGGTCAGTCACAGCATGGATCCCGACGACGAACCCTATGCCGGCATGGCCGAGCTCTACTTCTCCGATCCCTCCGGCTGGGAACGCTACGGAGAGACGATCACACCCGATGCGTTCGGGCCGATGGTGGATCGGGAGTCACTCACCTGGTTCGGCTCGGACACGCAGTTAATCGGCATTCCGTAGCGAGCACGACCCGCGCTTGCGGGGTATGGACAGGGCAAGCCGCAAGGGCCGCCGCTACCCGTGGTGCTCACCTGTAGGGGCGACCCTTGTGGTCGCCCGCAGGCACAACGCTCGAATTGGAGATGACGTATGACCGACAACCTAGCCTACGCGACCATCGAAGAACTCGCCCCACGCATCGCCTCGGGCGACCTCTCGCCGGTCGAGCTGACTCAGATGCAACTCGACCGCATTACAGCCGCCGACGGCAGGCTCAAGAGCTATGCCACCGTGATGGCCGCGTCAGCGCTGGCCGAAGCGCAACAGGCGCAAGACGAGATCGCCGCAGGCAACTATCGAGGTCCGCTGCACGGTGTGCCCATCGCGGTCAAGGACCTTTGCTACACGACCGGCGTCCGAACCATGGGCGGCACGAAGGTGCTTGAGGACTTTGTCCCCGACTTCGACTCCACCGTCGTCGCCCGCTTCAAGGAAGCCGGCGCCGTACTGCTGGGCAAGCTCAACCTGACCGAAGGCGCGATGGCCGGATACAACCGCGCCCGGCAGGTGCCGGTCAATCCCTGGGCGTCCGACCGCTGGACCGGCGTGTCCTCGAGCGGTTCGGGCGTCGCCACGGCTGCCGGACTCTGCTACGCCTCACTGGGCAGCGACACCGGCGGATCGATCCGCGGACCGTCGGCATCCTGCGGGATCGTGGGACTCAAACCGACCTGGGGACGGGTCAGCCGTTACGGCGTGCTCGACCTGGCCCAATCGCTCGACCACGTCGGACCAATGTGCCGCTCGACCTGGGACTGTGCAGCCACATTCGAAGTCATCGCCGGCAACGACCCCAACGATCCAACCACGCTGCCAGAGCCTGCACCCTTAATGCTCGAAGGCATTGAGGGTGGAGTCGCAGGGATGCGCATCGGTTACGACCGACGCTACGCCACTGAGGATGTGATTCCGCCGATCGCCGAAGCAGTCGCTGCCTCAGTCGAGACGTTGGCCTCGCTGGGCGCCGAGATTGTCGATGTCGAACTGCCCGATTTCGGAACATACATGCCCGACTGGCCGACGCTCTGCTCGGTCGAGGCGCTGTACGCGCACCTCGACAACTACCCCAGCCGCGCCGACGACTACGGGAACTGGTTCGGCGCCTGGCTGGAACTGGGTTCATCGATCAGCGCCACCGAATACGCAGCCGCCTGCATTCGGCGCGAGGAACTGCGAGGCCTACTCGCACGATGCTTCGCCGACATCGACATGCTCGCCTGTCCTGCGCAAGGCACGCTGCCGCATCAGGTGACCGAAGACATGATGTACGACGACACGCCGGGCGAGTTCCAGTGGTCGCGGCTGCAATACACAGCCCCCTGGGACATGAATCGAGCGCCAACCCTGACTCTTCCCAACGGCTGGGGTGAACACGGGCTGCCAATCGCACTGCAACTCGTCGGACCGCTGGGAAGCGAACAAGCCCTCTGCCAAGCCGGCTACGCGTTTGAGCAGGCCACAGACTTCATGCGTAACCCGGAGGTTTAGGAGCAAGCAGAGACGTGTGTGCTGAACGCGGCGAGATACCCGCGGTGAGGAGGCCTTTGCAAAACTCCCGAATCCCCGCTCTTCCCTTTGCGGGGGGGCTGCTCCTTCCCCGGCTTGTTACCGGCGGTCATGCTTGTCGCTTGTATCTGGTCAACCGGGACCTATCCGAGCAGCCTGGGCTATGCCAAAGCGGGTCCCCGCTCGGGGGCGGGGACGGGAAACTGACTTATGCATCATTCTCCAAAGGGGGGAGAAAAGGAGTTATTCAAAGGCCTCCGGCGAGCGGCGACCTGCGCGTAACTTAGATTCCCGTCCCCGCCTCCGAGCGGGGACCCGCTTTGGGTTGGCCCGCGGAACGTCGTCGTCATGCTGAGCAGGTATTGGTAGCAAGCGGCCACTGTGCTGGAGACGGGGAAGGAACGGGTCCCCGCTCGGGGGCGGGGACGGTTTGGTGGTTTACGCGCAGGTCTCCGGCAAGCGCGGGTATGACGATCGTTGCAATTGACCGCTCGACCTAGGTTCTGTTCACATGGGGTGTGGAACAGCGGACGGAGGTTACACAGGTCTGCCGATGGGGAGCGGGACCCCCTCAGCCTTCGGCAGCTCCCCCTGCAAGGGGAGCGGGGAATCCAGGTGCGACATGTATGGGCTCTCAGCATCCATGTGAACAGGCGCTAGTCGTTGCAGCGGCTATCAGCAGCATGTTCAACCATGCGGACTTCGTATCCGCCAATCCCATAATAGCTGCTTTCAACTTTGACGTAGTAATCGCCGGCGGTCGGCACGAAGAAGCAGGTCAGACTCCAGGGCACGTAGACCATGAGACCGTCGGCATTGTACAGATTGCGATGCAAGCTGAGGTGAACACGACCTTTGCCGAGGCGTTCCACATAGCGATACTGATTCTCGGATCCCACCACCAGTTCCAACTGACGGTACCGGTCTGTAACGGCGGGGAAGCTGTATCGCTTGCCTGGCACCAGCGCCACTTTGATGTAATCCGCATCCTGGATGTAGTCAATCCGGCCCCTGAGCGGCTGCGCCGCTGTCAACACACCAGTGGTACTGGCGTCGGCCGGGAAGTCGTCCAACGTAGCCGTCGCGCTCGTCTGTAACGACACAGTGTAATTACCCATCAGCGCGTAGTAAGCGTGCTCGGTCTTCGTCGACACGTAGTACGCGCCGCTCGTCGTCGGCGTGAACGTGATTCGGTATGGGGAGTCGCCGAACTTAGCGGCATTGGTCAGATCGTTGCCGTCCGAGTCATACAGGCCGCCGAAGAACACGTCGTTGGTCCACCTCCAGCCGAGCAACCTATGCGGGTCGCCACCGAAATCTAAGTCGGGATCGGAGGACGGGATAAGTAGTTATGGGCTTATGGGCGTCAGTCATGCTGGTAGCCCTGGCATTCGAGGCTCCGGCGTATGCTTGCCCATCACAGTCGGCGTTTGGAATCGCTTGCCCTCTAATATCTCGGATACCGTCAGCATCTGCATTGCCGGGTAGTCGTTGCCCCACAGCGTCTCATGGCCAGCACTAGCCATTTCCTTACGGAAGTTCCGATCCTTCCGCTCGCCCAGGTCGTCCATGATGATCAGGCCAGCCAGAAGCGCATCCTCGCGTTCGAGCACTCCCCTGAGGCCGCGTACGTCGGCAATAGTCGGAGTGCCACCCTTTACCTCGATCACCATGCTTTCGAGCGGCTGGTCGTGCGCGACCGCGAAGTAGAGGCGCCCATCGATTCCGCCGTCTGCGGTCCGCTTCGACGTGACAAACCCCTCCGATTCTTCGACTGCCCACTTTTGGAAGTGGTACTTGTCGCGCTGCCAGAGGTCGCGTGCCCCTTCCAGGTTCATTGGCACACCTTCGATAATGAAGTCGTCACCCTCGACCAGCCCGAGTCGATCGCGTAATCGCATCCTGGATACACGCTTGACTGCGTGAATGGCGATGTCAATTCCTACCCACTCTCGATTGAGAGAGTGGGCGGCCTCTAGCGTGGTCGCGCAACCACAGAATGGATCCAGAATCAGATCGCCTGGGTCCGTAGCTGCGTTGATCACGCGCCGCATGAGCGAGAGCGGCTTCTGTGTGTCGTAGCCCATGTCTTCGTGACCGCTGACAGGCGGAATTCCAGTCCAAAGCGTGCCAACTGGACGGCCCTTGTAGTCGGACAGGTACTTCTTTCGCAGCGGTCGCTTGCCGTCGCGCCAGATAATCTCGCCGCGCTCGTCCATCTCGGTCAATCGCTCTCGGCTGAGCCGCCACCCGGAAGGGTGCGGATTCGTCACCGGCCCAAAGGGACCGTCGTACGTGTAGCACAGATTGGGCCTCGGGCCGAGAGACGGCTCACAGAAGATCGGTGTTTCGGTGTGGTATCTACCGCGTCCGTCGCCGTCGTCATGCTTCCACCTGGTAGCGATCTCCTCCTCGGTTGGCTCCTTGTAGACGCCATTCCACTTGTAGTGGCGCGTCTTCGAGTAGACGAATAGCGAGTCCGTATCACGACCCAGTGTTCGGGCTTCGTGCTGGCTGCCCTTTGGCCGAGACGCAGCACGCTCCCAGACGATCTCAGAGATGAAATTGTTGTGCCCGAAGATTCCGTCCATCATCACCTTGACGTAGTGGCTCGCTGTGTCGTCACAGTGGTAGACAATGATTCCTGACGGTTTCAGCAGCCCCCGCATGGCGATCATGCGTTGCACCATGTAGGTCAAGTAGGCCAGTAGCCTCGGTTGAGTTCCACGCAGGGCATTGACCCAAACCCGCCAGAATTCGGCGATTTCGTCGGTCACACCAGCTTCCCGCAGCATGATCGGCATGGCCCGCATAACCTTTTCGGTCTCGTCGTTCAGCTCCCACATGTCGCAGAATGCGTCAACCTGCTCAGGCAGTTCACGCCCGGTCTCGTCTCGGTAGATCGCGTTGTATTGCCTGTTCGAATTGAATGGCGGATCGAGATAGATCAGATCAACGACGCCATGCGCTAGAGATTGCATCACGTCCAAGCAGTCGCCGTAGTAGAGCTTGCCGGTCACGATACGGCTGCTCTCAGGAAGCCCGCGAAGGCGTTCTCATCGTCGCGATGGTTGTACTTCCAGCACGCCTCGGCGACGTAGAGCGGCATCAGACGCTTGCCGTACTGATGATGCGAGCCGAACCACGCCCGCTTGAGCAGCGACCAGAAACCCTCAATGGTGTTGGTGTGCGTCGCGCCGTCCGCGTACATCTCCTGATGACGGATCACCGCGTGTTGGAGCATTGGCCGAACCGCGTTGTAGGCCGCGTACTCGTCAGTGATCAGCAGCGTGCCGGATGGCTGCACGACATCGCGCAGGAAGCCGAGTATGCCGCGTCCGGTCAAGTCGTCTTGGACGCGGGCTACGACCTTGCCTGAGCGCTCTACCGCGCCGATCACCGACGCCTTCGACGTTCCCCGGCCTGGTCGTGACGGCTTGCGATCTTCGCGCTTGTTGGCCTTGCGCGGCTTGCCGCCGACGTAAGTTTCGTCGGCTTCGACAATGCCCTGCAACATGACTTCACCCTGCTCAGTCGCCATCTGAGCGCGGATGCGCTGCTGCATGTACAGCGCCGACTTCTGATTCAGATCGAGGTCGCGAGAGAGCTGGTAGCTGCTGAGGCTCTTCTTGGCGTTGACCATCAGGCCAATTGCGAGAAACCACTTCTGCAACGGAATCCGCGTCTTCTGGAAGATGGTTCCCGACAGGACGTTGAACGACACGCGACAGGCGTAGCAGTTCCAGCGACCAACGCGGTCGCCGTCAGCCTTGCGAGCGACCTTTGGGCTTTCGCAGTGGGGGCAGGCCGGATGATCACCCCAGCGGATGCGCTCAAGATGTTCGATGCACGCTTCCTGGTCTGGGTAGCGGCTGAAGATGGCGATGAGATTCATGGCTGTTTTCCTTGCTGATAGCAAGGTAACCCAGCTACGGGCTGATGTCAAGCCCATAACTACTTAGCCCGTCGGAGGATTGGGGATCGCCGCCGTAATGTGCGGCGATATCGAAGACGTACTCTGTGCCAGCCGTGAGTTGCGCTCGGTGCCAATCGACATCCTGAAGCGTACCGATGACCCCCTGGGCGCGACCGCCGACGATCAGATTGCTGGTGGTTGACGTGTCCGCAGGGAGGTCGTCTGCGGGCAGTTGTCGAACCGAGACGACATATCCGCCGGTTGCGTCGCGGGAGCGCAAACTGCTGGCGTGGATGTAGTACGTCCCCGTCTGCTCCGGTGAGAAGGTTTGCCACGAATCTACGGGGGTGGGTAGATAGGGCAGGACCTGGTCGCCAGCCGAGTCGTAGATGCCGCGAATGCGTGAGCTGCCCCCGGATTGCTTGATCAAGTAGTGCTGCCCGGCGGTCAGGTCGACCTTGAACCAATCAGTGTCGCCGACAACCTCGATCGTGCCGGCCGCGCGTCCGTTGCCGTTGTTCAGCGTGATGACGCCGATCGGCGAACCGGTTCGTTGGTCGCTGAAATCATCGATGCGGGACGGGAGCTGACTGAAGGTGAACACATACGTACCAACGCCTCGGTAGTTGCGAGATTCGACGACGAAGTAATGCCTGCCCGTGCGGGGCGCGACAAAGCTGCTCCGGTCGTTCCTGCCGACGCCGTTATCACGTCGTCCACTGCCGCCCAGGCTGTATAACTGCAGAATCCCGTCGCTGTCGAAATGGGCCCCGTGCGACAATTCGGGGTCGGCGAGCGTTCCCTTGCTGTTGCTCCGACCTTCCAGATCGACCTGATAGAGGACGCCGGCGGTCATGTCGACGCCGATCCAGTCGTCGTCGCCTGGTCCTTGAATCGCGCCGTTGAAGGGCGTGCCATGCGTCGCGAAGCACGCGGTTGATGGCGCATCGATGCAGTCGTCTTGCGAGTTGAGGGAGAGCTTCAGGATGTACGTGCCGGTGTCGGGCGGATTATCAGAAATGACATTTGCATACCATGAAGCAGCATGCGACAGGGCGATGTAGTGCGTGCCTGCGTTCGTCGCACGGAATTCTATTTTAGTAATGAGGTTCCTTGCAAAATCATACTTGAGAGTTCCCGGAATGAACACGCCGTGCGCATCGTAGATGCCAAGAATGCGTGGACGATTCAGTGTGAGGTTGCTGTCGACGTCTTTGTCTTGCATCTCGATCCGATATTGCCCACCGCTGGCAAGCGATACGGAGAACCAATCGACGTCGCCTTCGAACTCAAGCTCACCGCTGGCAGTCGTCGGACTGCCGACGCTGGTCGGCGCGACAATGCTGCACGTGGTCTTGGAATCGTCGAGACAGTCGTCGAGGATCGAGGTGGAACCCTTCACCTTGACCTGAAGCACGTGGTAGCTTGGTTGCCCGCCTCCGCCGCTGACCTGTTGGGCAATCGCGGACGTGCCTGGCGCTAACCCTGTGACGGTGACCGTTTGCTCGGTCTGCCAGTTGGACGCCGTAAAGGTGAGCGTGACCCTGGCCTGTGGTTCGCCAGTTCCGACTGAGAGCCCGACGACCGTTGGATCGGTAGCGACCAGGATGGCGGTCAGGTCATTGGATGGTTCCGCGCCCAGCGACAATGTGAGCGCTTGCGGGTCGTTCACCTCGATCGAGATCTCTCCAGTTGGCGAGATCGTCAGTGGCGTGTCCGCTCGTACCGAGTGCGACCAGCCGTGAGCGCCTAGGGCAACCAGCATGAGCGCCAGCAGCGCTAGCGCCCGCCATTGGAACCGGTTCGCGGGCGTCACTCCTCTTCGATTGCCGCCCCCCCCCCCCCCCCGCACAATGAGCTGGTAGAGGCTCCCAACCAAGCGACAGGTTGTTGAGGTCTGAGTCATGCCCGATATCGTAGCAGCGCCTGATCTCTCGCCCAAGATTCCGTCATCTCGCGGATTCGAGCACTGACGTATGAGCCGAACGCGGCGAGATTGCCGCGCTCCGTCGCGGCAATGACGAAAGTGGGGAGTTACCCAATAGTCGCTGACCGGGGAAGCTGCCGAAACGCCCGCCCGGCGCTTGAAGCGGGGGTATCTCGCGGATTCGAGTAGAGACGTATGTGCTGAACGCGGCGAGATACCCCCCGTTCAAGCCGGGGGCAGGCTCCGCGGCAAGCGCGGGTATGACGAGAGCATTTGATGGCAGCCTGTCTTAGTAGTCCGTCGACTCGCCGCGATCCCGCTGCGCCTTGCGCTCGTTCATGAACTCGCGCATGCCGACGCGACTGTCGGGCGGAGGCGGCGCCATCCTGAGCCATGAGTTGAGACTCGTCGTGTAGCGGAACTGCGCGCCCCAGCCCATCATGTCGGCCTGCGTGTGCCACATTTCCTTCTTTGTCAGTAAGCTCGCGAGCGGTGCTTCGGCGACACTTGCCGCCATCTCACGGACAGTCTCGTCCAACTCGTCGGCCGGCACGCTGCGTGTGACCAGGCCCCACTCCTCCGCCTCTTTGCCCGACAGGACACGGCCGGTGAAGAGCATGTCGTTGGCTCGTCGCGGTCCGACGAGATAGCTCCAGAACGGGATCGAGCTAGCGCCGCCCATGCGCATGAAGGGCTCGCCGATCTTCGCTTCGTTAGCCGCCACGACGAGGTCGCAGAGCATCGAGATGTACATCCCGCCGGCGATCGCATGCCCGTGGATCTGCGCGATGATCACCTTGGGGTTATCCCAGATCGCCTCATAGATCCCGCGCATGATCCGCTGATGCTTGTGACCGTTGACGATGTTCCACTCGGTCCCGCCGTCGGGCGGATTGATGTAGGGGCTGCCGTCGATGTCATAGCCGGCGCTGAATGCTGGCCCGTTTGCGCGAAGAATCGCGACCTTCAGCGAGTCGTCCTCGGCGACGACATTGAGTGCGGCGAGCAGGTCGTCCAGCAGAGCGTGGTTGAGTGCGTTTCGCTTCTCCGGGCGATCCATGGTGATCATGGCGATCGGGCCGTCGGTGTCGAACTCGATTGCGGTGTAAGTCATCTGTTGCCTCCACATTCTGCGTCAGGCTGAGGCTAGGACAAGCCCGCCAATGCGGCTACATCGGCTCAATCCGAGTGACTGTTCCCGGCCGATCAATGTCGCGGTCAAATGATGCGACTGCCCCGACCCCTGTGCGCTCGGCCATGGCAATCAGGTAAGCGTCGGCAAAGTCAACGCGATGTGTCTCGTAAATCTCCAACGAGCGAAGTAGAAGCTGAACATCGGTGACAACTATGGACTCCTCTAAGAGGGCCGACTCCAATCCTGAGACGATCTCAGCTCTACTGAAGCCGTAGAAGGAATCAAGCACATAAGTCACTTCAGCCACGATCAAATCAGGTAGCAGCAGATTGTCGGACTCTTGGATGTACCGAGTAGCTCTCTCCGCCTGTTCCGGCGGGTCGTTCGTCAGATGGCGGACCAGAACATTGGTATCCAGGAATGCCGTCATCGACGGGCTGCCGCTCTCTTCCGTCTGGTTTCCCTGATGACCTCATCCCATGGAGTGTTGCGCTTCTCCAGAGGAACTTCGAACGTGCCGGCTATCTCCATCAGACTCGGAGTGCGCGCGATCACGGCGCGTTCACCGTCCACCTTAAACAACACGGCGTCACCTTCCTTCAGTCCCAGCGCCTCCCTGACCGCCTTTGGAATCGTGATCTGGCCCTTGGAGCTAACCCGCGCGAAATCCCGCATAAGTCTGTCCTTACTTCCCTGTCTACGTAAGGATACCTGACTGCTCAGGCCTCCGGGACTCGGGTTCATAACCCAGAATCACGTACGACTTGTGCAGATTGTCCCCTGCAACATTCTCAGGAATCCCGCACCCGACTCAGGTCATGTCGTGGATTTGCTGGCCTCGGTCGTAGTGTGCTGCCGGTAGTGCCCGACCCGGACCGATCAGACGCAGCGCCTTCGCCAGCCATTCGCGCGTATCGGCTGGCGTGATCATCTCTGAGACGATGCCCAGATCGGCCGCTTCCCACGGATCTTCCGCCGGCGGCGATTCGGGGTCCCGTGCCAGGTATCCCGGACTCTCGGTCACGCCGATCCGGCCCGACGGCCAACACCAGAGCATGTCGAACCCCGTACCAAGACCACCCAGGACAAAGTCACCGAGCAGATAACCCCAACCGGTGATGATCGTGATCTTGGCAGCATGAGAGCCGCGCAATGATTCCACCGCTCTCGCCGCGGCGTGCATGAACTCGGGTGTCGCTGCGTCGGCAGGGTCGTAGCCCAATGTGTTCTGCGTCGAAATGAACGGAATCTGGTAGTCAGCACTCCAGGACGCCGCCTTTGCGATCCGCTTCATGTCTACCGTCGTGAGCGCCGAGCGTGACTCTCCTCCAGTCAGTGCAAACACGACCGGGAAGCCTTCGATCCGCCCGAGCCCAACCACACATGCTGTGTCAAAATCACTCAGCAGCAAGGAGCCTTCACCATCGAAGATTGACTCGAACTGTTCCTCCAGGGTCGCGTCCATGTATTCGTCAAGCAGAATGTTCGACGGTCCGGCGGGATGGTGCGTCAGCGGCTCGAGCGGCGTGTCCAGCTCATCGGGCAGCGTGCCCAGGAACCGCTGAGCAGCGGCGATGGCTTCGGCGTCGCCGTCCATGACGACGTCGGCGACCGAGTCCGGCGCTCCGTCCGATGCGCCAAACCGCGCATGATTGGTGGCCACTAGCAAGTCCGAGCGCACCGCCAGCGATCCGTTCTGACCGGCGCAGAGACCGCAGGCAATCGTCACAAACGGCGCTTCTCGCTCGGCCACATCGCGGGCAGGCGCTTGATCAGCGACCCGGTCGAGCAAGTAGCCGCGATGCATGTCGAACTCGGGCGATTCTTCCGCTGTCCCGTCGGCGAGGTAGATCAATGGCAGACGACGATAGATCGCGCTGGAGATCATCCGGTTGCGCTTGTTCTTGCCGACCTGCGCATCGGTGTGCGCCAACGCCACCGGATCCTCGGCCAGAACTACGACGCGTCGCCCGCCAACTTCTGCGTAGCCGGTGATCACGCCGTCGGCGGGAGTTTCCTCCGCGACGTCCCGATGCTGACTCTTGGCAAACGCGCCGATCTCGAGGAACGAATCGTCGTCAACCAGTGCCGCGATCCGCTCACGCGGCGTCAGCTGCCCTGGCTTCAGGTCGCGGTCGCGGTCGAACGCGTCGATGTGGGCGCGTTCCCGCTCTACCCGTTCGATGCGCTCTGCCATCGACAGGTTCTTCTCAGGACTGAAGTGGCGCTCTCGTCGAGTGGTCATCTGCGTCCTCCACGTCCTCCATGTCCTCCACGTCCCCGCACACTTGATTTGCGGCGCAACGCTTCAAATGCCTGGATCACACGCGGGCGCGTCTCGACCGGATCGATGATGTTATCGATCGTCGCCATCTGCGCCCCGCGCCAGGGATTCATGTTGCGACGGAACGGCTCGGCCAGTTCATCGAGCATCCGCCGATGATCGTCCGGCTCAGCCCCTGCCAGCGCCTTGCGATGAATCACCGCTGCGCCGCCCTCAGGACCCAGGTATGCAATCTGCGTCGTCGGCCAAGAGAACGTGATCGCTTCCGGATCGCTGCAACCCATGATGAAATAGCCCATCCCGATGCCCTTGCCCAGCGTGACGCAGACAGTCGGCACCTCGGACGCCATCTTCTCCGAGATGTAGACGGTGGTCTCGGTCAGCAGGCCCTTGTGCTCTTCTTCCTGCGTCGTCATGATTCCCGGCGTATCGCAGAACGTCAGCAGCGGCAGCGAAAACGTGTGCGCCGTCTTGACCATGCGCCGAGCTTTGATCAGCGCGTTCATATCGATCGCGCCGCCGCGGACCTTCGGCTGATTGGCCATGATCGCAACCGTGTGGCCGTCAAGCCGAGCGAAGCCCGTGACGAGGTTCATGCCGAACTCGGGCTGCCACTCAAAGAAGCTGTCTCGGTCGACGACCCGCTCAATGATCTTGCGCACCTCGTACGGTCGGTTCGGATACTTCGGCACTAGCGAGCGCAGCTCTTCGTCACAGCGATCCCTTGGATCACCGCTCATCATTCTCGGCGCAGATTCAAAGGCATGACCCGGCAGATAGGAGAAACACTTACGCAGTGTCTCCATCGCTTCCGCTTCATCTTCAGCCCGCCGGCAGATCTGACCTGTCAGCTTCGTGTGGACGTCAACGCCGCCCATTTCGTAGAGATCGGGACGCTTGCCCGTCGCAAATTCGATGATGAACGGACTGACGAATGTCGCCGTCGCACGTGGCGTCATCACCGAGAAGTCGGCCACCGACGCCGCCCAGGGTGCAAACGAGTTGCCCAGGATCGCAGTAAACACGCCGCCGCGACGAGGCACGCTGGAGCGCGAACCCACGTTTTGACCGCCAACGGCAGAGAAACCCGAGGACATGATGTGGTCCTCGATCTGTCCGCCGGCGCCCTGGAACAGATAGAACATCGGCAGAGCCGCCTTGTCGACGATGTGCCCCACCGCGCGCATGTTGACCCGCGAGCGCAGGTTGTACGCGCTCGCACCGCCGAAATTGTCATGCGCCTTGTACAGCACGGGACGCCCGTGAATCTCACCAAAGCCCAGGCGCAACGGCGTCGGTCCCAGGCCGTAGCTAAACGCCCACTCGCTGCCTGGATCGAGCAATAACTTGATTCGCTCGTTGGCGGTCAGCAGCCCGCGATCGTGCGCCCGTTCCTCGGCGGCGGGGTTGAGTGCAAAGAATTTCGCACGGCGGCGGCGCAGCTCGGCGAGGTGCTCCAGGTCGGCGCTTTTGGTCATGACCGTGACCTTATGCTTCCGTCATTGCCGCGCTCCGCCGCGGCAATCTCGACCTGCGCTGGACTGAAGTCCGTGCTCGACTCGGCGAGATACCCGCGGCAAGCGCGGGTATGACGGATTTGACCGGTGAGTGAGCGCGGATATCGATATTGCATTGGTCTCTCAAATCAAGGCGAGCTTCTCAGCGTCCTGAAGCGCGCTAGCCGTTGACACCGGTGCCCCAATCGATCGCGTTCTTGAGCAACTGCTCGTACGCATCGGTCTCCCACGGACCGCGGAAGCGCAGCGGCACCACGCCGTCGGGTGCGATGCTTTCATGCACGGACCGCTGCCCGTTGGTCAGGGGCGTGTGACAGTGCCCTGGCGAAATGTACGCGACTTCGCCTTCGCCGACTTTGCGCGCGAAACCCAGCGCATGCGACTTGCCGTCGGGCAGCAGCGACAGGTCGCCGCCGTAGATCTCGTCGACGTACGGCGGAGAGTCGATGTCTTCCGTAGTCAGCAGCACCTGCGTGTCGGAGTGGATGATCTCCACCATGTAGGGCTCATCCTGGACCGGGAAGCTGGTCGGTAAGTTGTAGGTCAGCGGATGATTGTGGTCCTGCACCTTGACGTCCATCTCGCGGATCGGCGGATGGGTCATGAAGAACCCGCCCAGCGCCTCGTGATAGTCCATCTTGACCAGCCGCCGACGACCATCCTCGCGACCAATCCGCTCCGCCTTGCCGCCCGACGATCCGTGCAGCGCCAGCCAGCGACCGCCGTCGCCGACCCAGTCACGGATGACGCCGGTCTGGTACTCGTCGGCGAACGGTCCGGCCACGTAACAGATCAGCAGATGCGCATCACGGATCCACTTGTGGCAGTCCGTAAAGTCGCTGCTCACGGTCGTGTGGACATCCTCGTTCGACTGCAATGCCATCAGAATGCGCATCCGCGCATAGTCAATGTCGTGCCCCGCATGCTGACCCGGAGGAAATCCCCCAGCAACGACATGGACGCGAATGGGTGTGCTCATCGGACGCTCCCTCAATCAACTCAACTTGCAGCGATGCTAGCCGGTCGCACTTCTCCACTCCCTTGCAGAGATTGATGCATAACTCAGTTTCCCGTCCCCGCCCCCGAGCGGGGACCAGCTTCGGCCCGTACACGGCAGCACCGACTGGTTCCAGGTGAACAGATGCAGGCGATTAGGATGTCCTCCGTGCAGGGGCAGGGGAAGGAGCGGCCCGCGCTCGGAGGCGGGGGCGGTTGAGAGGTTGTGCATCGGCCTCTGGAAAGGAGAGGTACGGAAAGCCTGCCCCGCAATTGACGCAGGGGCGGACGGGGTCGCTCTCTGCTGTGCAACCCGTCGTTTGCCCTCAACGACATACCGAAGTCTCCGGTAATCGGGACTTACCCTGCGCGCAAATCAGAAGTCCAAGGAGAACACATCATGGAACCACTGCAACCGATGGCCGCAGCGATCGCCGGACTGCTCCGCGAGCGGGCCGAAACCGTCGCCATTTGCGAGACTACCGCCGGCGGCCTGGTCTCCGCCGCACTGCTCTCGATCCCCGGCGCATCGCACTACTACGCCGGCGCCGCCGTCACGTACACCGGAGTCGCACGCTCTGCCTTCACCGGGATCAGTCTCGACGACTACCCGGGAGTCCGCTCCAGCAGCGAGCCCTATGCCAAGATCATCGCCGAAACGATCCGCGAGCGACTGGACGCAACCTGGGGCATCGGAGAAACCGGCGCCGCCGGCCCCGGAGGCAACGTCTACGGAGATGCCTCAGGCCACACCTGCATCGCCATCGCCGGCCCGACCGAATACGTCGAGACACTAGAAACCGGACTCGAAGACCGAGAAGAAAACATGTGGTTGTTCACGAAGCGAACGTTGGAGGTGTTCGAGCAAGTCCTCCGTGAAGCATCCGACTGAAGCACGGGGAATGCAACCGGGATCCTACCGAGACCCAGGCACAATCCCCCGTACCGATGTCTCAATACTGAACAGGCTTGTCCCCGCTGTCATGAACAGCGTCGAGAAGTCGTCACCGCCGAACGTCAGGTTCGCCGCGTGTTCGTCCATCTCGAAGACGCCCAGGTACTTCCCATCTGCCGCGTGTGCCGAGACTCCGCCCGCGCCCGTCGTCCACAACCGACCATCACTGTCGACCTTCATCCCGTCGGGTGCGCCGAGGCGGTCGTCGTTGGACTGGTCGACGAAGAGGATGCGGTCTCCGAGCGTGAGGTCGTCGTTGACCTCGTAGCGCCAGATCAGGCCTTCCTGCGAATCACCGATGTAGAGCTGGGATTCGTCGGGCGTGAAGGCAAGCCCGTTGGGGTTGGAGAAGCCGCTCGGCGCGACCAAGCTGAGCGAACCGTCGGGGTCGATCCGGTAGACGCCGCGGAAGTCGAGTTCCGCCTGCTGACCCTCCTGACCAAATCGCGGCGTGCGACCGGAATCCATGCCGTAGGCCGGGTCAGTGAAGAAGATCGCGCCGGAGGTGTGGATGACGAGGTCATTTGGGCTATTGAGCTGCTTGCCGTCCCAGGAATCGGCCAGCGAGGTCTCGCTGCCGGGTGAGCCGTATGGCGCACTCGACACGCGCCGTCCGCCATGCTCGCAGGCCAGCAGATTGCCGTTGGCGTCTAGCGTCAGCCCGTTCGACCAGCCGCTCGGCTCGCGGTAGACCGCCGCCTCGGAGTCTCCCGGCCGCCAGATGTGCTGTCGGTTGCCGGGAATGTCACTGAACACCAGCGCCCCACCAGCAGGCAAGTCCGCAGCAATCCAGATTGGTCCTTCGATGAAGCCGAACCCTCCACAGAGCCTGGTTTCCTCGCCGACCAGCAAGCCGGAGATACCATTGTCGTCTTCGATGCGCATCGTCAAATCCTGATCTAGTGTTCGTTCTCAGGGATGGTAGCCGCAGCGGCAGGACGGGCCGGCAATCGATCGGTGGCGTTCCAGATTCGATTCATAATCGGCCGGCCCTCGCCCGCCGGATCGACGAACTCAGGCCGATAGAACCAGGGCAACTGAGGCGAGTGCGCGCGAATCACCACTGGGCGAATCCGATATCCAATCAGCCGGTCCTTGGTGAAACCCAGTTCCATCAACATCCCCTGCGTCGTTGCGATCGACCAGTTCTGATCGAAGACGAAGTTGCCGAACGAGTAAGCCACGAGCTGGTCACCAAAGTGTTCGATTGCCTGGACCCAATGGGGATGGTTACCAAACAGGAACGTCGCACCGGCTTCCATCGCGACCCCGGCCAGGTCTCGCTGATATGCGACCGGATCGGCGACGTACTCAACGCCCCAGTTGGCCCCGACCAGCACATGATCGGCGAGTTTACTCGCGGCGCTGATATCTCTGCGGACAAACTCCGCCACCAGCGGCGCCGTGCCGGGTTGATCTTCCTCGGCGTGATACCAGGGCGCGATGATGTCGTAACCCAGAAAGGCAAACGTCACATCGCCCTGTTCGGTGCGTACGTTGACTAGCGCCGGCGCGCGCGCAGCCTGCAGACTTTCACCAGCTCCTGCAGTAACGATCCCCAGTTCATGCAGGCGGTCGAGCGTTTCGTAGAGCGCAGCCACGCCTGAGCAGCCACCCCAGCAGTCCATCATGTGATTGCCGATCGTCAGCACGACGTCGAGCCCGGCATTGGCGATTGCCGGAGCAGCCCGGTGACTGCCGGTGAAGACCACGGTCTCGACGCACGGTGTCAAGTCCTGGGTCTGAATCAGCGGATGCTCCAGCGGTGCGACCGCAATATCGGCATCAACCAGCACATCGCGGACGCCGTCGAACATCACCTCATAGTCGTTGAGATTTGCCATCACGTGATTCGAACAGCGCACCGGAATCAGCTCTCCGGTCATGGCCATGCCGACAGGGTCGAACCGATCGGCCACCTGAGTTCGCCGCTCCGCGAGGCGTTCGACGGCCTCCTGCGCCGTCCGTGCGCGCACCCAGCGCACTTGACGCAGCGGAGACTGTCGTGCGGGGTCCTGGTACGGATCGTGCCCATTGACCGTCAATGCCAACACGCCGACCTCAAGCCGTTCCGGCTCAATCAGCGCGAACGCCCCAGGCGTGTTGGCCACTCGCTCTGTCAATTCATCGTCAGGTACGAACTCAACCGCTAGCTCGACAAATGGGATACCAAGCGCCTCACCGATCGCGCCTGCCTGCGAGATCGGAAGGATGACCGTGATCGGTTGCTCGCTGCCGCCCAGCTCGGACCAATCCAGCACCTCACCGCGAAGCACCCGCCGCACTTCTCCGAAGCTCAGATCCAGCACATCACGTCGTTGATCGGTAATCGCCGCCCATCGCCCGATGACCAGCATGTGCGAACAGGGCATGGGCTCGACCGAGATCAGTTGCGCCGCTGCAGAGTCCTCTTCGACGCAGTCCAGGGGACCTGGAGACGTGACCACGGACGCGACGTCTGGCTCGGTCGTTGCCTCCAGCGCTGCGCTTAGCCCAGACGCCTGGCCAACAACCACAGCGAACAGCGACGCGGTGAAGACGACCAGAAGCCGTCGAATCATGCTCTTCTCGGATCGACCAGGCAGAAGATCTCGTCGCCAGCGGCCCCGCTGACGGCTCAGAAACACACGCATTTGACCGTCTCTGGCCACCCCTGCACGACAGCCTAACCGGGACTGGACCTGTCTCGGTCATCGAGCAGCCATGCAGCACATCACAGCCGATCCCTGATCAGATGCAGTGCGACCGCTGCCATTCACAACCACTCATCAGTTCATAACACCGTTATCATATTGATTATGACAAGTATTAGCTCTCACCCAGTCCTGATTGGCCCTGGTTGGTGCGTTCGGCAACTCGGTAAGCAAATCGGTAGGCGAGGTTGACCATGTTTGCCGGAGCAATCGCGCTGGCCGGACTGGTTTTGATGCTGAACTGGAATCTGCCGGTCAGCCCCCCACCTGCCGATCTCCTTCCCCCAGACACTGTGGTCGTCCGTCCGCTGCACGAGGGCATCGTCGAGGTCGACTGGAACGACGTCGCAGGCGCCGACCGCTACTCGATCCAGGTCTGGCGTCCGACCGGTTGGACCGATACCGCCGATCCTCAACTGGGGATCAACGAGTCGCTAAACGGATCACGCGCGATTCTCGCCAACATGCCCAATGGCACCACGTTCGACACCTTTCGCGTCCGTGCCGGCGTCTGCGGTCGCTGGTCAGAGTGGTCTCAGGCGGGCCGTCATCGATCGAGCTACGGCATGGACTGGCAGGGATACCCAGAGCCGACCAATGAAGCTGCAGGGGCTGAAGCAATCGACTCCAGGGTGATCTGGTCGGGCCATCTGTCGGTTGGCACGACCCAACGCCAACCGCACGACATGGGCTACTCGTCCGACGACAGCATTGGCTGGCTGGCGCCGAATGAGTTCACGCTCGAGGGCGTGCGCTACCGAGTCCTGCGCGCGCTGCAACGCGAGGAGGGGTTCTTCGTCGACTTGCAGGGCGAGGTCCCGTCGAGCTTCGAGTTCAGGTTGAATGTGGAGAACGTGCAGGGTGAGCGCATCGCCGACCTGTCGTCGTGCGACAGCATCCGCGTGCGAGGCTCATCCGGCGAGCGGCTCCTCTGGCTCGGCGCAGATACGTCGTGGAAGGTGGGTTCGCTGGCCAGGCTGAGCATCAGCCGCGAGCAGCCGCTTGCGACGACCCAGGTTGACACGCTGCTCTGGCCTACCCCCAGCCTGACCGCCGACTTTGAGCGTCTACCGGAACGGCATTCTGGCGAAGAGTTCTCAGTCAACGTCCGTTTCAGCGAACCGGTCAGCTTTAGCGCCCACTCGATTGGCGTCACATCCGGAGCCGTGACCTCAGTGACGCCGGTTAACGGCCAGCCGAACACCTGGCGGGTCGGGATTACGCCGGACAGTCGGCGCAGTGTCCGCATCCGCCTGTTAGGCGCGGCGACCTGCGCCGACCCAGCCGCCATTTGCACGCAGCAACACGTGCGGCTGTCTGATCCGATCGATTCGACCATCCCTGGTCCGCCGATCACGGCGCGCTTTCTCGAGGTGCCTGAACACCACAGTGGCCTCGAGCAGGTCAAGTACCTGGTTGAGTTCAGCGAGCCGCTGCTGACCAGCACCCGAGACCTCAACGAAAGAGCGTTCGACGCAGTCGGCGGTCAGATCACGACGATCCGCCGCGTCGACAGCCGCACGGATCTCTGGGAAGTCACCGCGGTCGCCGATTCCGCCGATCCACTGCAGATCAACCTCAATCCGTCAATCGTCTGTCGAGCTTCACTCATTGGCTGCACCGACGACCTGTTGCGCATCGCACAACCAAAAGCACTGACAATCCCGCCGGCAAAACTGCATCTGACCTTCGACGATGGCCCGCACCCGCTCTACACACCGCAAATCCTCGACATCCTTGCTCACTACAACGCAAAAGCCACGTTTTTTGTCATTGGCCAGCTCGCGGCTTACTACCCAGACCTGATCAACCGCATCATCGACGAGGGACACACGCTGGCCAACCACACGTGGAACCACGACATGCTGCCCAATCTGACGCCGGAAGAGATGCAAGAGACCATCAGCCGCACTCGGGCAGTGCTCGGCGAACACCACACACCGTGTCTGCGGCCGCCGAACTACAGCATCGATAGCGATTCGGCTCAACGTCTCGAAGCCATGGGTATCAGGTTGGTCATGGGTACCGTGTGCTCCGGAGACTGGAGCCAGCCCGGCGTCGATGTGATCGTCTGGCGCATCCTCCAGGGCGTGGCGCCCGACGCCGTCGTCGTCCTACACGACGGCGGAGGCGACCGCAGCCAGACCGTCGAAGCCCTGCGCTCGGTCCTCTATGAGCTGCGAAACCACAACTACTCCTATGAACCGGTCTGCGAATAGGCGCGCCGGTGAGTCATTTGCACGACTCTGCGCCTCCCTTCTCCCCCTCTTGCGGAGACCGATGCGAAACCTCTCAACCGCCCCCGCCTCCGAGGGGGGTGCGCTCCTTCCCCGGCTGCTGCTGGGCGGCAATGCCTGTCTCACGTATCTGGTCGACGGGAACCGATCCGTGCTGCCTGAGCCAAGCCTAAGCGTGTCCCTGCTCGGGGGTGGGGACGGGAGACTGAGTTTTGCATCAATCTCGCAAGAGGGAGAAGGGGGAGAGGCACCCCCGCGTCACGTAACAGATTCATTAGCCTCAGCACGGCGATCAAGCGCCCTGGCAAAGGAGCCGACCATGGAACTGCTGTTTACGGGTGGACGTGTCCTGACGATTGACGCGCTTGATCGGATCGCCACCGGCGTCGCCGTGCGCGATGGTCGGATCATCGCGGTCGGCGATAGCGAAGAGGCGAGAAAGACAGTCGGGCCGGACGCCACGCACGTCGATTTACGCGGTCGTGCCCTGATTCCCGGCTTTTGCGACCCACATAACCACTTCTCGATGACGACCTTCGAGCCGCGTTCGGTCGACTGCCGGACGCCGCCACTGTCAGATAAGGCGGCCGTGCTCGACGCGCTGGCAGCCGCCGCCGATGGCAGTCCCGACGGACAGTGGATCTGGGGCCTGGGCTTTAGCGCTCGCAACTTCGACGTGACCGGCGATACGGTCCTGTTCCGTAACGAACTCGACGAGGTCGCCCCGAACAATCCCGTCTGCGTGATGGATTCCTCCTACCACGCCTGTTACGCCCACTCGGCTGCGCTGGCGATGGTCGGGATCGACCGCGACACGCCAAATCCACCGGGCGGCGAGATTCGTCTGGACGACCATGGCGAACCAAATGGCGTGCTCTGGGAGCGCGCCATGGACCCGGTGCATCACGCTTCGATGCGTTCCTACATCGATACCTTCGGTCCCGATGTCGTCGCCGGTCTGGTCGAACAGAACGCGCGGCGCCATCTGTCGCACGGCATCACCAGCGTTGGCGATGCCCTGGTCATGCCTGAGAGCGCCGAAATCTACCGACTGACCGACGAGCGCGGCCAGCTGCCGATCGTGATTCACCAGATGCGCGGAGGACCTGGATTCTTCGCCGCCCCCGAAGATGCCGCCGGCGGCGCATACATGGAGGACGATGTGTCCGACCGTTTGCGCGGCGGCATCGTCAAGATCTTCATGGATCCAGTCTGGCCCAGTCCGGCCATGACCGTCTGTCACGAGGACGGCACGACCGAACCTGTCGGCGAGCCCTACTACGGACAGGAAGAGGTCGACCACCTGGTCCTCGACGCCGCCTCGCACGGGCTGCAGGTCGCCATCCACTGCATCGGCAACCGAGCCGTCGAGCAGGGCCTGAACGCCTTTGAGCGCGCCCAGCGGGAGATTCCCCGCGGTGATCCGCGCTACCGCATCGAGCACTTCAGTTTCGCCGTTCCTGAGCAGATCGAGCGCGCCAAATCGCTTGGCGTGATCATCTCGCACCAGCCGCCATTCCTGCAGGCGATCGGCGACTTCTTCGAGACGCGCACCGCCGAAGCGGGTATCGACTCGCCGCCGATTCCTTATCGCTCGATGCTCGATGCTGGTCTCTTCGTCGCCTCAGGCTCCGACTTCCCTTGCGCGCCGGTGGAACCGCTGCTCGGGCTCTACAGCATCGTCTCGCGGCGCTCTCGCGAGGGCAAGGTGATTGTCGAAGACGAGGCGATCACGCCTATCGAGGCGCTAAGAACCTACACGCTGAACTCGGCCACTGCGATGTTCCGCGAGCACGAGGCCGGCTCAATCGAAGTCGGCAAACGAGCCGATCTGGTGGTGCTCAGCCAGGATCCAACGCTGGTCGACCCGACCTACATCCGAGACATCGTGGTCCAACAAACCTACGTCGACGGCGACCTCGAGTACGCCGTCTAAGGACGCCCCTCGCGCTAGAGTGTCCTATCCCCAAGATCTGGCGACTCATCCTGCTCTGCGTTAGGACCATAGCTTGGCCTTGCCGATCACGGTGTCGGGGGTGCGGCCGCGCGTCCAGCGACCGGTGTGAGCGCGGTCTTCGTTGTAGTAGCGGAGATAGCGTTCGAGTTCGCGTTTGAGGCCAGTTTGCTTGGGGATCAGGTAGCGGGCGAAGGCGGGCTTCCAGCATTCTTCAAGGATCGTGCCCTGGACGCGCT
Source organism: Dehalococcoidia bacterium (assembly GCA_965232875.1). Taxonomy (GTDB): domain Bacteria; phylum Chloroflexota; class Dehalococcoidia; order Bin125; family Bin125; genus Bin125. The sequence continues at coordinate 3,008,876 of OZ247431.1, forward strand.
CGACGCAACCGTTGGTTTGCGGCCGGCCGGCGTGGATGAAGCGCTGGCGGGCGCCGAACGCTTGCACCGTCCGGCCAAACTCGCGCGAGCGGAACTCGGAGCCGTTGTCGCTCATCGCGGGCTCCAGCTGCCAGCCGCGCTCGGCCAAGTCGCGGGCCACACGGCGGGCCAGCTGCGAGGTCCACTTGGCTGCCGGATTGCGCGGCGTGGTGTGCAGCTCCGCCCAGGTGTAGGCCGAGGCGACATCGATCGCGGTGTACTGCCAGACGGTGCCCTTGGTCCCCGAGAGCCGGCCCACGTGGAAGCAATCGAACTGCACCAGCTCACCTGGTCGAGCGACCTCCAGGTGGCGCTCCGGCTGCGGCTCGCGGGGCGCCGGTTCAGGCGCCGCGGCGTAGCCGGCGACCAGGCCCAGACGCTTGGCCCGGGTGTTCAGCCCGTGACGCTTGAGCACGCGCCAGACGCCGTTCGCCGAGAGCCGGATGCCGCCCCACTTCGGCCGCGCCAACTCGGCCGCGATCCGCGCCGGTCCGAAGCCCGGCTGGCCCAACGCAAACGCGACCACCCGCTGCTCGACCAATGGACTGGTCGCGTTGGCCATCTGCGGTCGGCGTCGCTCGCGCGGGCGCAGCAGCTCCGGACCGTACTGCTCCGCCTGCCGTTTCCAGCGGTAGAACGTCGAATGGTGAATGCCCATCGCGCGACACGCCGCGCGCACGTTGCCCAGCTCCTTGGCCAAGGCCAACGTGCGCAGACGAAAGCGGTAGATTGCGTCCTCCGGGGTCATGGCGCCTGTCCCTCCTGTGCTCCTACACACAGCAGGATCGTCGCCTGGCCCCTCACTTCACCAGACCCATACCTGTCGCCACAACTCGGGGATAGGACAACCTAGTAGCCTTGTTGCTTGGACCCTGACTGACGGAAAGACGGAATAATGACCGATCCCAACGATGCCCCCAACTGGGGACGCGTCTTTACCGCGATGGTGACGCCGATGACTGAGGCTGGCGGCATTGACGTGGAGCAGGCTCAGAACCTGGCTACGGCGCTGCTCAAGTCAGGCTCCGACGGTGTCGTCGTGGCCGGGACGACCGGTGAGTCTCCCACCCTCACGCACGAGGAAGAACGGCTCCTTTTCCGCGAGCTGGCGCCTGTCGTTCACGACGCTGGCGGCTCGCTGATCGCCGGTACCGGCTCCAACAGCACCAATACTGCTGTGGACGCCTCTGAGCAGGCCGCGCAGCTCGAAGTCGACGGCCTGTTGCAAGTCGTGCCGTACTACAACAAACCGTCGCAGGAAGGTCTCTACCAGCACTTCAAGGCCGTCGCCGACGCTGTGCCCGACACGCCGATCATGCTCTACAACGTTCCCGGTCGGACCGGGTTGAACATGTCCGCTCAGACAACAGTGCGGCTGGCTGAGGACTGCACCAACATTGTCGGAGTCAAGGAGGCTTCAGGCGACCTTGAGCAGATTGCTGAGATTGTTCGCACTGCACCGCCGGGTTTCCGGATTTGGAGCGGTAACGACCAGGACAATCTGGCCATCCTGGCGACGGGCGGCTACGGGACTGTGTCGGTGCTGTCGCACTTGGTTGGTGGGCAGATCAAAGCCATGTACGACGCCTGGGAGCGCGGCGACACAGCCGAAGCCGGACGCTTGCATGTCAAGCTCGCCCCACTGGTTAAGGCGCTCTTTTTGATAGGCAATCCTGCGCCGGTCAAGTGGGCGCTCAACGACATTGGCTTCAACGCCGGACCCCTGCGATTGCCCTTGGTCGACCCAGACGAGAACGTCCAGAACACGATCCGCTCGGCCCTCGAGGTCGCGGGCGGCCAGGACCTGATCTAGCCGGGCGTGTCTGAGAATGAAATCGGACACTGCCGAGGCCTGGGGCTATGCCCTGCTGCTCACACGCCGCGTGCTGACGACGGCGCTGGCTGGCGCGACCGAGGAGCAACTTCACCAGCCGACACCAATCGGCTCGCTCGCCGACTGCGCAAGTGAAGCATGCACCGCCGAGGCCAGCCTGATCTGGCCGGAGGATCTGCCGTCCGCGCAGCTCGACCCACCGCAAACGCCGGTGCAGATCATGTACGCGCTCGTCCGTCATCGAGCCGTCACTGAAGAGATCTTGATGCAGGCCGACGACAACACCATGCAGCAGACATGGTGGACCAAGGCGAAGCGGTTGGCGCAGGATCCCGAGCAGACGCTGACGGAGTCGTTGCGGCAGCTGGCCGATGAGGAAGTCGCGCTGGCGACCACTGCCGCCACAATCCGCGCGCAGATCGACCCCGACTGGTCGCCACAGCCAGAGCTCGCCGAGCGAGCACATACTGCAATTGCCGCCGCCTAACCCTAACTCCCCCGCACACGACGACTCACTGAGACTGTCTCAAAGTTGACCTTCGGTCGCGCGGATGGACACGACGAGGGCGGGGATCTTTCGGCGCCTGCCCCGTTGCGTCGTTGAACCGCTCAGGGCGACTGGACCTCACCCTTTGGTACGCTACTTCGGCGCAGCCCGCGATGATGTTGAGGAGACCTCGATGACGACCTCGCCGCCGGCGTCCGCACCATCAGATGCGCCCTATTCGCAACCGACCCTGCGCTCGCGCCCCGCTCGCCGGGTGCCGCTCGCCGCGGGGCTGCTCGCACTGCTGTTCCTGGCGCCGCTGCTCGGCGATCGGTACAGCGAGAAGGTCTCAGCCGATACCCGTCCGTATGTCGGTTTCGTGGGTTCCTCGTCGGTGACTGAAGGTGAAACCGTTCATCGATACACAAGTGAGCTTCGGAAGGTATCCACTTCCTTCGTTATCAGCTCGGTCCTGTCCGTAGACATCACGGTCAATGTCGAAGTCACTCAAGAGGGCGACTTCGCCTCGCCAGGTTCGTTGGGACGCAAGCAGGTGGTCATTCCTGCGAACACCCGCTACGCGCAGATCGACATTCCGATCGTGAATGACGACGTTCATGAGCCTGATGGCGCTATCTTGGTGCGGATCGTGGACGGCGATCATGATGAGTACAGATATAGTCGCAGTCCTCGTACCAACCCGCGGCGGATGTCGGTGCGCGATGACGACGCTCCCCAAATCTCCATCGTTGAGGAGCGCATTGTCGTCGGCGAAGGCGTCGCGGCGACATACGTCGGCACGCTCCAGGCCGACCGAGAGCCATACAAACCGATCACAGTGTTGCTCAAGGGAGAGACGGCCGGTCCCGCGAATCCGTTCAATGCGAGCTTAGGCAGCGACTTCTCCGGGAATACAATCCGAGCGACCTTTGACGGAGGAAGCACGTCGCAACAGTTCAGTTTTACCGCTACCGACCAAAGTAGCGGGGCGCTGATTCTGGACGACGCCGACGCGGAGGGTCTGGAACGGTTTTTCCTCAGCATCCAGGAAGATTCGGAGTATCGGATCGGCAGTCGCCGCTCCACGACGGTGCTGATCGTAGACGATGATACGGTCCACACGTTGAACGATCACGGCGCCTACGAGGTACCGCCGTACTGGCCGCTGATCCCTGAGGGCGTCGAGCCCGGCAGCACGTTCCGGTTACTATTCGTCACCTCGACGCCGAGCGATATCGACTCGGCCGATATCTCCGATTACGACAGCTACGTACAGCAGGCTGCCGCCTCGGGGCATCGCGCGTTGCGACCGTACAGCAGTGCCTTCCGGGTGGTCGGCTCGACCGCGACGGTCGATGCTCGCGACCACACGATGACGAACACCAACACGTTCGGCAACGGCGTCCCGATCTACTGGCTTGGCGGCGAGCGAGTCGCCAACAAGTACGCAGACTTTTACGACGACAGCTGGGCTAGCGGACTCGGAAGGGACGAGCACGGCGCCCGCATCGACGCCGCGCCGCTGACCGGCACGAGAGCGAACGGTGCGCGGCATAGTACCGACACGCTCGGCGCGACGAATGTGCTCGCCGGCGCGCTGACTAGCGTCGGCGGCGAATTGCGTAACCCCCTTGACGGGGCCACCGTTACCCGTGGGAGCGGTCGTTACTATGCGCTTTCGCCGCTGTTCCGGGTGCCGCACCTGGTGCAGGTTAGCAAGACCCATCTGGTCGCGGAGGAACCGGCGACATGCACGCCCGGCGTTGGCGGCAGAAGCGGCAAGAAGGTGACCTACGACGTCTGGTTGGCTGCGCCGCCCCCGAACGGTAGAAGCGCGCTCCTCACTATTGGTCGCTTGTACGACTACGGAGTGACGGAGATTTTGCGATTCCGCGGCCATTGGGGTTGGAGCGCGTACGAATATCCCGGCGGCGAAGACTCCGTATCACTGGACCTCGTAGGCAATTGGCCCAGGGCACGGCTGGTATTCAATACGTCGAACTGGCATCTGCCGCGGACGGTGAACGTGCACATCCATTGCTCCAATCACGATTGGCGCTCGCCGACGGAGCTGTGGCATCGGCTCGAGCACGATCTTTCTCAGTACATCGACTTCTCCCAGACTCGTTACCGCGAAGTGAAGGGGTATCGCAGGGTGGACGCTCAGGTCTTCGACACCAACGCGCCTTCCGAACCCGCCGATTTGGCTAGCGCGGATGCGTACGACGGAAGTTTGCGAGTCGAGAATGCGACCTATGCGTATGGGTATCACTACAACGGAGTCAGTCAGATCGCTTTCCAAATGAAATGGGGCTGGCAGATGCCGGACAAAACGCACTCCGAAGCGTACGACTACGCGGTGAGGCACTTTTCCAAGTATCGCATTGAGGTGGTGGCTAATGACGCGTTGACGCCGAGGCCGCCCGTCACGACGCACCGGGAGCAGACAAAGCAATTCATTCATAGATACGTCGACTATCGCTTCGTGTTTAGCCGCACGGGCATGTTCTATCCGGGCAACGCCAGCCATGACATCGATCCGGTGTATCGGATTACGGTCACGCCGATGAACATTCGCGGCAGTGACGCGATTGGAGATCAGGTGATCATGTGCGTGCAGCTGCAAACGCCGCCCGGCATCGTTCGCTCGATTCGGCGTCCCGTGGCGGTCGATTGCGCTGACTTCAACTTCAGCGCGCCTGAAGGCAAGCTCACCAAGCAGTCGGCGCCGGCGGCGCAAGCACTGGCGCTCGATGTGCGGCGGCCGCAGCAGCTGACGAAGGATGGCCAGCCGTTCTTCGCCTACTGGGTCCGACTGCAGAACCGGCCCGACGCGGACATCCGGATCCACCTGGCGCAAGCGACCGGCAGCGCCAACGTCCAGCTGCACACGGGCAGTCTGCATTTTACTCCTGAGGATTGGGACCGCTACCGGATCGTGATCGTCAGTCCGGTCGCTGGCGAGACCAGCGTCGGCGACCGCATCGAGATCGCGCATCGATCGGTCGATCATCAGATCAGCGCAGGAGGCTCAGTCAGCGCCACGATCAGCGCCACAGCGAGCGAGGGCGAGTAGGAATCAACGCCTGCGCGGGTCTGATGACGTACGCATAAGGGCCGTCGCTATCCCTGTGCCGTGTCGTCAATGCCGGCCGAGGTCAGGCAGGGGGACGATGGCGCTGCGGTTGGGGCGATGCGGCGGGGTGAATTTGGGCCAGCGAGCAGAGATCGGCGGTGAATTTTGGGTGATTGGCGCCTATTCCCTGTCGGGGACGGAGAATTCGTCGGATTGGTGTTCAGATTTGTCCAGATTTGTCTGGATTGGTCCAGATTCTCCTGGATCTTGGGAGGGTTGATCCGGCTCCGGCTTGGTGAGTCCGGGTTGATCCAGATCGTCGGAGTGGTTCGCGTAGAGGTCGGGCGGGTTGAGCAGAAGGAAGCGCAGCTGTCGGTGCTGGGCGGGATCGGTCTGGTGCTGGGTGGGGCGGTAGACTTGGCTGGCGAGTCGGTCGGCGGCGACGGTGTGGAGGATGTGGGTGCGGTGGATTCGGAAGTCTCGCAGGTAGGCGTGGGCGGTGGAGCGGGCGCAGCCGAGGCGATCGCCGATTTGCTGGAGGGACAGCCCCTGGCAGTCGAGGTGGTGGGCTTCGAGGATGCGTCGGCAGCACCTGGGGGTAGGCGGGTTGTCGGCTGCGGTGTTGGACATGGTTGCTTCTCCTGAACAAAAAGAGTACATCTGTTCTTATGGTGCGTTGATTGGGGATGGGGGTCAAGTGGGGAGCGTCCCTCACCCATCCCCTCTCCCTCAGGGGCAGGGGATGGGAAAAGGTGCGGCGAGATTGCAGCGTCGGAGCGCGGCAATGACGGAGGTGAGTTTGGGCGCGATGCTTGGGGCCGTAACAGCGAGCATGCCTTAGCGGCGAATGGGCACTACAGGCCGTCGCACGTTAGACTTGCGACTGAGTGAATTCAGAACAAAGGAGCGTGGGCCGTGAGTTCTCTCTCGCGCGAGGAAACCATCCCGATTCGCGCTGCCGCGAACAGGTGGATTTCGGACAATTTCCCAACTGAGCGGATGTACATCAGGCACACTCAACCCAAGTTCGATCAAGGCGGTTGGGTTGTTCCTCTAGTGGCGAGCGTGGGCAAGCAGGAGACGCGAATTGGCGCGCTACACATCAACTCCGTGGGCGATGTTTTGTATGACTCGGATCGGCGCCGGGTGGTTGAGGAGCTGACCAGCCTGCAGCGCGATGCCATGGCAGAAGTGACGCTGGTGAGCACGGCTCTCTCGGGTCGAGGCTACGAATTCCTGCTCGGCGACGGAATAGCCGGCGCCAGGAACCTCGATGACCTTTCCGTGCCTCTCCTCCTGACAGACCCCCCTTATGGAATCAGCAGTCCGTACACCAGCGAGTCGCAGGTTCAGAGGCGGCTTCGCAAAAATGGAGCTGACTTCATCATGCCCCGAGGCGACTTTGGCTCTTGGGATCAGGACTTTTCAGCCAAAGTGTGGACGGATATCGTCCTTCCGAAGATTGGAGGTTGGGCGGTGATTTTCTGCGCTCAGGCGCAGATCGGCGAGTACATCGAGATCTTGAAGCATCACCGGATGGTCGCTGTCGGAACCATGGTGTGGCAGAAGACCAACCCGGTGCCGTTCAACCATACCCACAAGCCGATCAACGCTTGGGAGGCGATCGTGATTGGCAAGCGCTCAGGAACCAAGTTCAATGGTCACGTGGTCCACAACGTGTTCGTCTGTAAGTCTCCCTCTCCGCAGGAGCGAATTCATCCCACACAGAAGCCTGTGCCACTACTCTCGCAGTTCGTCGAACTGTTCAGCGCTCCTGGGGATATGGTCTTTGATCCTTTCGCAGGCAGCGGCAGCACGGTCTTAGCAGCGACGCAGATGGGGCGGCGGGCGATCGGATATGAGCAGGATGCGAAGATCTTCGCTGCCGCCGCCGACCGGTTGACCACGAAGATTGGGTTGCTGTGATTGCTGCGGATGACTTGGGCTCTGCCTTCACCGAGGGCTCGAAGGTCCATCTGGTCTATCAAGTGCTCAGGGACCAGCAGTGGCACTGCCGCGAGTGCGAGTATTCGCACGTACAGAGTTCTCAGATTGCAGGAGGATCGGGGATACAAGGTCTGCAGAGAGGGACGAAATCGCGGCCAGGAATGGAAATCGAGAGCGGCAATCACCTATGTGGGACATGCGAGCGAACCACCAGACATGATCGGTGGACCGGCGGAGTCATAGAACCGATTCCATCACCATCGATGCCCCCCGACTTCGCGATTCGAGTCGTGACGTTGCTTGGCTCCCGGGACGTGGTAGACGACACTGACCGCCCGCCCAACCAGCTGACTGTCGACCACAAGCTGCCGATGATTCGTTGGAGTTCCGCGGAGGCAGCGAGGCAAAGCAGTTATTCATCAATGTCGGACAATGACATTCGAGAGCGTTTCCAATTGCTCCGAGCGTCGAATGGCAGCCTGAGTCATAATCTCCTGAAGAGTCGAGCGTGCGAACGATGTTTCAAGACCGGCAACCGGGGTACCCCGTTCGGCATCGATTTCTTCTACCGCGGAGGCCCGAAGTGGGAGCCGTCCGACAAGCGAGAGCCGAGCGGTTGCGTGGGATGCGGATGGTTCGACTTCGCAAAGTGGAGAGATTCCCTGAACTCTCTACTCGGCGAGCAGTGAAGTGCACTTCAATGCAACCATATCTCCCATGGCGCCGTCAGCCTCGGCGCACTTGATCAGGTCTCGGCGCTTCATGCGACGGCAAGTTCGCCTCTGCGGCGCACGTAGGGGATTTCGCCGCTGGTTAGGTCGCGGTACAGATCGAGTAGATGGACTTTGAGGTCCTCCAGCGACTCGCCCTGGGTCTTGTAGTCGGGGAATTCTTCGAGGTAGCCGAGCCACCAGTCGCCGTCCTGCCAGTAGATGAAGCCTGCGGTCGTCATTCGCTAGTTCCTTGCTTCCGCTGGGTCAGCTTTACCCTGCTGAGAGCGTAGCAAGGGACGGAGCTGTTGATGACCTGGGAAACCGAAATCGCGGAGATCTCCAAGCGCAAGGAACTGGCCAAAGGTCGCGGCGGGCCAGAGGGCGTCGCCCGACAACGACGGCGCGGCAAGCTACTGGTCAATGAGCGGCTCGACTGTCTGCTTGACCCTGGTTCGCTGCGCGAGTTCATGTCGCTGGTCGGTCGCGCCGACTATGACGACTCTGGTGACCTGGTCGGCTTCACGCCGAAGGGCTCGTTCCAGACGACCCGGATTGGATACGTTCCTGCAGAAACCAGGCGCGAATATAGATCGGCGCGATCACTGAGATGAGCAAATCGGAGAGCGCCACCATCTGGCCTTTCGGAAGCAGTCAATGCGTCCCGAATTCGGGACGCAAGCGCAACGGTATCAGCAGCCAAGCTGACTAGTATGCGCCGCACCTGTCGAGGTTGGGCTGGATCGGTGTGTCGAAGACGCCGCGCAGGATGAAGTCGGCTTCCGCCACACCGTCGGACAAGGGAATTCGAACGCTGAGTTTGTGACGTTGCTTGGCGAGTCTGAGGAAGTTGGTAGCGTCCCAGATCACCATCGCCGTCGGTTGCAGCTCGAATCCCCACCGCCGCCACTGCGCGTCCGCTGTCAGCCCCAACTTGGCCCTGGCCTCATCCCACTTCGATGTGTCCAAAGGGGCGATCGCTGCCTCGTCTCCCGGCGTGTCGTCGGTAAAGGCATAGACCACTAGCCGCACGGTGAGCGGCCTGTGCTCAATGTTGCAAATGAAGGACAGCTCGGCCCAGGGATAGTTGGCGTCGTCGGTGGGTCCCGTGATTCCCAGGCGCGTGGCGAATTCGTGCTCTTCATCCTGGATCGTTTCCGCCCGAAGGTAATCCTGACTTATCTCATCCTGCAGGACTACTGGAAGCTGATCTGCAGCGCTGGCGGTATGGATCGCTTGCTCAGCTTGTGGCCGGCCGGCGCTTTCCTGACGATGCTCCAACCCTTCTTCGGAGGACTGACAGGCAGACGCGGCGATTGCGGCCACGCTCACCCACAACAGCAGCCGCCACATGGACTGAGCCTCCCGATCGCTAGGAAGACGATACTCCGAGCATCAACGGGAAGGGATGAAGGCTCAGACCATGGCCTGGGAACTGAGATCGCGGGTGTTTCGCTGATTTGGGCACAGACGTCGGTGATGGATGGGGCGAGATTGCCCCGTATCAAGTGCGGGGCAGGCTGCGTCGGAGCGCGGCCATGACGGAGGTAGGAGCTACCGCAACGTTTTCGTTTCGGGGAAGCTCTCAAGAGATCTCGACAAGGGAGAGGGGGATCGGGGGGATCAATACCGACCGCACCAGTCGAGGTTCGGTTGGATCGGCGTGTCGAAGACGCCGCGTAGATCAAATGTGGCGGTGATGTAACTCTCTTCGAATGGCAAGCGAACGATGACGTTCTCGTGCGCTTTCGAGGTTGACATGAACTCCACACCGTTGGAGTACTGCGCAGAACCGGATTCGAGCACATCAAACTCCAGGTAGCGGTCACTCCCGCTAGCGGAGCCGCTGAATACGGCGCTGGCCGGGAATCCCAAGTCCAGGTTGAGCGGCGCCGAAATGCCGCGCTGCGCACCGTCATACGACGGGTACGCGGCGGCCAAGACCCATAAGCCCACGTTAGCGTCGCAGATGTACTCCAGCCCCATCATGTCGTAGTCGATATGGTCGGTTTCCGCAAAGGCGACCAGGACGGAGCGAAACCCCCATGCGCTATTGGGATACGTCTGAAACTCCAGCCAGTCGTACTGATCGGGATCGTTCGCGATGACCGGCAGATTCGCTGGTCGAGTTCCGGACCGCGCCGGTTCTGACGCGGGCGCATCGTCGCTGTTCGCGGAGTTCCCATCTTCTGCGGTGCCAGACTCAGCGCCTGCCTGGTCGGTTCCGTCCGCGCTGTCCTGTTCCGCGACCGCCTCAGTCTGGTCGGCGGATTCAGGCTCAGAGGCGCCACAAGCGACGCTGAACAATAGAAGGCAGCAAACGACGGTGACTAAGCCACCTCGCGCATTCATGAGGTGCGTCGCCTCTGGCTTCCACATCCTTTGTCATCGCCTCCGTCGCTAATGCCATGCCGGTCAATCGTCTGTTGCCGGCGTTCTGAGGCTCTTGAGGATCTTCCGGGCAAGCTGCTCGTCCACCTCGCGATGTCTGGGCACGGCCTGATAAGCGCCGGTAGCCGGATTGCGATACCAGTCGTGATTTGAACCGTGTCGAACCAGTACGGCGCCCGACCTTCGGATGCGCCGTTCAAGCTCTTTGCGCTTCATGCCACGGACAGGTCAGCGACTCGTCGAATCCCGGGCAGTTCGCCGCTGGTCAGATCCTTGTAGAGGTCGCGCAGGTGCTCTTGCAAATCCTCGAATGTTTCACCTTGCGTCCAATAGTCCGGGAACTCTTCCAGGTAGCCCAGCCACCAGTCCTCGTGACGCCAGTAGACCATCTTGGTAGTCGGCACTGCTCGGTTCCTTGTCTCAGCCGGGTCAGCTTTACCCTGCTGAGAGCGTAGCAAGGGACGGAGCTGTTGATGACCTGGGAAACCGAAATCGCGGAGATCTCCAAGCGCAAGGAACTGGCCAAGGGGCGCGGCGGGCCAGAAGGCGTCGCCCGACAACGACGGCGCGGCAAGCTACTGGTCAATGAGCGGCTCGACGGTCTGCTCGACCCTGGCTCGTTGCGCGAGTTCATGTCGCTGGTTGGTCGCGCCGACTACAACGAATCGGGCGAGCTCATCGGTTTCACGCCGAAGGGTGCGATCGAGGGTTTCGGCAAGATCAACGGACGCAAGGTGGTCGTCTCGGCAGGCGACTTCACCGTGCGCGGCGGATCGGGCGGCGGCGACGGCTCGAGCACTGGTCTCGGCTCCGAGAAGGCCTCCAATCTGCGCGCGCTCGAATGGCGTGTGCCCTACGTGCGTATGCTCGACTCGGCCGGCGGCTCGGTGCGCGGCTTTGAGACGCTGGGCCGCACCTATCTGCCCGATGGCAACACGTGGTCGACCTATGACATGGAGTTGCTGCGGATGTCGCCCGTGGTTTCGGCGGTCATGGGATCGGTCGCCGGACTGCCCGCGGTCAATGCCTGTATGGCCCACTTCTCGATCATGGTGAAGGGCATCTCACAACTCTTTCCCGGCGGACCGCCGGTGGTCAAGGCGGCGCTGGGCTACGACATCACGAAGGAGGACCTGGGCGACGAACGTGTCCACGTCTACCAGTCCGGCTCGGTCGACAACCTGGCCGATGACGAGGAGGACGCGTTCCGCCAGATCCGCCAGTTCCTCAGCTACTTGCCGCAGAGCGTCTATGAGATGCCTGAACGGGTTGAACCGACCGACGATCCTAACCGGCGCGAAGCACGCCTGCGTCGACTGGTCCCGCGCGACCGCAGGCGTGCATACGACGGACACCGCGCGATCAACTGGAGCGTGGACGAGGGTTCCTTCTTCGAGATCGCCCCGTTCTACGGACGCTCGCGGATTACAGGGCTGGCCCGGATCAACGGCTACCCAGTCGGCGTGATGGCGAACAATCCGATGCATGAGGGCGGCTCGACCGACATCAAGGGCGGATCGAAGGTGATCCGGCTGATTCAGCTCTGCGACACGTTCCACCTGCCTCTGATCTCATTCGCCGACGAACCCGGTTTCATGGTCGGACTGGAGTCGGAGAAGGGCGGCATCGAACGAGCCGGAGCTCGGCTGGTCATCGCGACCTGTCAGTCGCGCATGCCCTGGGCGACCGTCGTGATGGGCCGCGTGTTCGGCGTCGCTGGACAGTGCCAGCAGCGTCCGACGGGCATGTTCCAGCGCTGGGCCTGGCCCTCGGGACGCTGGGGCTCAATGCACATCGAGGGCGGCGCGCTGGCCGCCTATCGGCGAGAGATCGACGAGGCCGACGATCCCGTCGCCAAGCGGGATGAGATCGAGCGGCGCCTGCATCACCTGGAGTCACCCTTCAGAACAGCCGAAGCGACCGGCCAGGACATCATCGATCCGGCAGATACGCGTCCGTTGCTGTGTGAGTTCGTCGAGGAGGCGCAGGCAATTCTGAAGACGCAGTTGGGTCCGTGTCCGAATCCGTACATGCCCTGATCGATGTAGCTGATGCTCAGCCCCGGGGTCCGTCATACCCGCGCTTGCCGCGGGTATCTCGATGTGCGCAGTACAAAGTCGCGGACGGGTAGGGCGTTCGCCGCATGCAAGACCGTTGGGACTGCAGCGATTGTGCTGAATTCGTCGAGATACCCGCGGCAAGCGCGGGTATGACGATCATGAGTACATGTAAGACCTACCCTGTTCGATAACTCCAGGAGGCGCATCATGTCGGACCACATCACGATTCACATTGGCACGATTGGACAGGGGCTCTGGCGCTCGCCCGACGGCGGTGGGGTCTGGCAGAAAGGGCGATCGGTTGGCGAGCAGTCTGTGCGTTCGTTGACGGTGTTTCCCGATGACGCGAACCGGCTGATGGCCGGCGCCGACGATGGCCTGTTCCTGTCCGACGACAACGGATCGAGCTGGAATCTGGTCGACAGCTACGAGCCCGACCGCCAGACCTGGTCGCTGGCCGTCGACCCGACCGATTCCAACACCATCTTCGCCGGAGGGCGCCCTGGCGTGCGCCGTTCGCGTGACGGCGGGCAGTCGTGGGACGACTTGCCGGTCGACATCGTCGAGGAGTGCCCGATCGGCACTCCCCGCACGACGGTCGTCGTGATCGATCCGCTCAACTCTCAGCGCGTCTATGCCGGAGTTGAGGTTGACGGGGTGCATAAGTCGCTGGATGGCGGCGACACTTGGGTTCGGGGGAATCCGCTCGGCCCCGAGACGTTCCAGGCCGACATCCACTGCATGGGCCGGTCGTCCGGACCGGATGGCGCGGCGACGTTTGCCACCAGCCCATTCGGCATCGCACGCTCGGACGACGAGGGCGAGTCCTGGTTGCAGCACGAGTTTCCGCCGTTGACAGAGCGGACGCCGCGTTCGTACTGTCGCGCGATGATCGTCAAGCACGACGATCCCAACACGATGTTCGTCGCCAGCGGCGACGGTATCCCTGGCACGACCGGAGCAATCCAGCGCACGACCGACGGCGGCCAGAGCTGGGCTCCGTGCGACCTGCCGGAGCCTCCGAATTCGGTCGTTTACTGGTTGGCCAGCCACCCCGATGCGCCTGATGTCATCGCGGCGGCCTCGCTGTACGGCTATGTCTATCTGAGCGAGGACGGCGGGACGAGTTGGCGCAAGTTGGACCGCGAGTTCGGTGAGATTCGCGCACTTGCGCTAAGCACTGCCTGACATCAATCCGTTCCATGGGCGTAGCCCGCATCCGGGTGAGCGATACAGTGAATCCCACACTGATTTCCTCAGGGGGAACACGTATGCGCGCACTGTTTACGCTTCTGATCGCCGGCCTGGTTGCGCTCGGCGCTGTGTTGGTCGGCTGCGACGGTGGCGACGACCAGCAACAGCAAGGACAACAGGCCCTACAGAGCGGTGAGGCAGAACAACGCGCACAATCCGACCAGACGGCTGGGTCCGACCGGGCGACGGCCGTGCAGCGCAGTACTCAGGCGGGACAGGCTGACCAGGCATCGTCGCAACAGGAAGTCCAGCAAGACCAGCCTCAGCGAACCGCGACGGACGCAACGATCGAGGGGCCGATCGCGGAGGCGACAGCGGCATTTGAGGCTTGGGCCGCCGACCTCGAGTCGCTGGTCTACGAGATCAATGTCGACTTCAATCTCGGCGGTTTGGCCTCGGTGATCGACAGCACGATCGTGGCTCAACTCGAACCGCTGTACGTCTGGGCGACCATCGACGCCAGCAGCTTGTTCGCCCAGACGGCGATGTTGTTCGACGACCAATCTGATCAGGCGGACCAATCGTTAGAGCCGCTGCTCATGCAGATCCTGATTTCGGAGGAAGCGGCGTACGTCTCGATGCCGCAGGTTGAGGGCTGGATTGATCTGACCGATGACGTTGACGAGGCTCTGGGTGATCTGACAGCGATGCTGGGCGGTAATCCCGAAGACTTCGCCGATCCAGCGAGCCAGGGACAGGCGCTGAGTTGTGTTGAAGCGGTTGGCGGCTCGATCACTGAGGGCATCCACGCTGGTGAACCGGTCTGGTCTGTCGAATGCGAGATCGACGTCAAATCGCTCGATGACGGGACCGTCGCCCTCTTGGGCGAAAGCGGCATCGAGGTTGAGGAAGCCGGGATTGAACGTATAAACATGACGTTAATGATCAGCCAGAACAGCGGCGCGCCACTGTTGGTCGAATCGCACGTCACCTTGCAAGACGCATTCGGTCTGTCGGCTGGATCCGACGAGCAATCGGGCGATGAAGACGCGCCACAGTTCTTTGTCTCCACATCGGCGAGGTTGGCCAGTTGGAATGAGCCCATCGAGTTTCCAACGCCCGAGCCGTTGATCGACGGCTCCTTCTTCGATGCACTGGGAGACAGCCCGCCGTCGAGCGGCGCCTCGGCGGGTAGCGACCTGGGTAGTTCCTCGGAACCTCCGGAGTTGCTCAGCACCGAAGAACTGCTCGGCCTTGCCACGGAGTGGGTCGCTGCCGCGGACGAGTTGAGTATGCAGTTCGTGGCCCAGGCGGTGATCGATGGAGAAGCGCGTCTGGCCTCAACGATCGTGCTTGGCTCTCGCACGCAAGGCGCGTTTGAAACCTACGTCAGCATTGATGATGCCAGCACCTTCCGGCTGCTCTGGAATCGCGATGGGATCTGGATCAGCGACACCGAAGTCGACGGCGAGCCGATCTGGGCGCCGTCCAATCCGGCGCTGTTAGGATTCGCCGGCCAGACGGTAGACGAACTTCTGGCCACTCCCGACCGTCTCTACTTGGAACCGTTCGCGTCGTTGCTGGACTTCGCCTGGCTGACTCGGACTATCCAAGGCAGCAGACCAGCCGTGTATGAACTCGTAATCGAAACCGGCTACCTCACTCCCGAGGATCCATTTTTCAACGAAATCGTGATGATTCTCAAAGGCGAGACTGCCGAACTCCTGGCTGAAAGTGTGTACATCGAATCGATTGATCACTACTCGACCGTCCTGACCGTGATCGGAGACAGTGGCGAAGTGACCAGTCAGATCACCACGGCCGAGTTCCAGACCGACGCTGGGCGAGTCGAACTCGTCGCCAGCCTCAACATCGTCAGCAACGGCCCGATCGAGTTCTCAACGCCGACCAAGTAGGGCACGCCTCGAACGTGCAAGGACATGTGCTCTATCGCCCAAAGCCGCCGCAGCGCGTGTCCAAATTCCCCGTGTTGGTCGATTCCCAGTCCCCGCGTAGTGGAGCCCTTTGAAAACTCCCCTTCTCCCCCCTTGCGGGGGAGATGCCGAAGGCAGAGGGGGGGGTCCGCTGTTCGGGAGCCCTATCTGGTCATCATCCGCCGCCGCCCCCTCTGTCACTCCGTGACATCTCCCCCCGCAAGGGGGGGAGAGGGGATTCGGGAGCAGTTCAAAGGTCTCCGTGAAGCGGGGACTCGGACCGTCAAGCGTTTCCACTTCCCTTTACGTGCTAGCCTGCGCCCTGATACGTCGGCCCACGTGTTTTGGCCTCCTATTCTCGGCCGGAACTCTGAGCGAACAATCGGCCGCCGGGAAGGAATACCCATGACTGCTCGCAACTACTGGACGCGCATGCGCCGGAACAAGATGTCCCGACGCTCGCTGTTGAGCGCATCGGCCCGCGCCGGTGTCGGCGCCGCCGGACTCGCGCTCGTAGGCTGCGGCGACGATGACGACGACGCGCAGCCCGCAGCGGCCCAGGTTCAGCAGCAGCAACAGCAGCAGCAGGCGATGGCCGAGCAGCAGGCTGAGCAGCAGGAGCAACAGGCCGCCCAGGCGCAGCAGCAACAGCAGCAGGCCACGGTCGCGCAGGCTGACACGGGCATCGCGATCGCTCCACGGATCAACCCGGCGATCCACCTCAACACGACCTCGCTGGACCCGCAATTCGGGACGTCGGGTACGGACGCGTACTTCTTCCAGATGTTCCACGACTATCTGGTGATGCACGACAATCAGAGCAACCAGATCGGCGATATCTCGCTGGCTGAGTCGTGGGAGTTCCCTGACACCACGACGATCATCTTCAACTTGCGCGATGGCGTGCAGTTCCACAACGGCGACGCGTTCACGTCAGAAGATGTGAAGCTCAACCTCGAGCGCGTGACCAGCGAAGGCGCGACGCCAGCGCCCAACTTCTCCGTGGTCCACACGGTCGAGACTCCCGACGCCCTCACCGCCACCTACTTGATGTCCGAGCCGTCTGCTGGCGTCATGCACCTGCTCGGCGACCGCGGTGGAGCAATCGTGCACGTGCCCACCGCCGATGAACTGGGCGACCAGTACGGTCTCCAGCCGCTCGGTACCGGCCCCTACGAGTTCTCGGAGTGGGTCGACCAGTCGCACGTGCTGGGTAAGCGCAACCCGAATCACTGGATGAAGGGGCCGACTCCCGGAGCTGCAACCGGATCCAATGCGCCCTACTTCGACGAGATCAAGTACAACATCATCACCGAGAACTCGACCCTGATCGCCACCGGCCTCGCCGGTGACCTCGACCTGATGTTCATCCCCGAGCCCCAGTTCATTCCTCAGGTTGAGGATGACCCGAACTGGGACATCGTCAAGATGGAGGGCGCGTTCGTCTCGGAGATTCTCGTGTTCAACGCGAAGAAGCCTCCGCTGGAAAACATGAACCTGCGGCTGGCGATCATGCACGCCGTGCACCCTGAGGCCGTCAACCAGGCGGTGCACAACAACCTCAATATCCAGGCGCTCGGTGGTCAGTGGCCGAACGGCACGCTGGCCTACAGCGAGGTGCCCGGCAACCCGCAGGTCGCCTACCCCGACATCAACGCGCGCCGCGAGCGAGCCAAGGAGTTGCTGGCGATGTCCGGGGCCGATGTCGAAGCGATCAACGCTGCGGGCGGCCTCAAGCTGACCACATACGTCAACCAGGTCAAGATCGACGCTTGCCAGATCTACGTCCAGCAGATCAAGGAAGTGCTCGGGATCGACGTGGTCTTCGAGCCGCTGGAGTTGGTCCAGTTCATCCCCGCCTTCATGGACAACGGGGAGTACCACATGACCATCACCGGTTGGAGTCGATACCCGGAGCCCGACTGGATTGCCTCGCTCGCCTACACCGAGGGTGGCACGTACAACCCCGCCGACGAGAGCGGGGTCAAGAGCCCGATCCATCCGGACCTGGACGCACTCGTCGCCGAAGGCCGGCAGGCCTACGACGTCGAGGAGCGGCGCGAGATCTACGCCAGGGTGAACGACATCATCGTGGGCGAAGGCCACTTCTACACGATGCTCTACGGCGTCAACTTCACCGGTGCGCGAACCGCCATTCAGAACGCCCAGGAAACCCTCTTCAATGGGGAGGGCAAGTGGCAGACCCGTTGGCTGTGGAGCGATGAGGTCTAGGCGATAGCAGCGCTCCCCTTCGGGGGAGCTGCCGCGCAGCGGCTGACGGGGCCGGCCTGAGACGAGACTGCCGTCCGAACTGAGGCAGCGCCCCCGTGGTCACTACGCGACGCCTTCCCAGAAGGGGAGGTCTAAGGCAGCGCAATGTGGACATATGTCTCTGTCCGTGTGCTCCAATCGATCGTGGTGATCATCCTCGTCGCGATCGCGTCGTTCGCGATCTTCCGGGTTTTGCCTGGTGACCCAGTCGCTGCCTTGTCAGGTGAGGGCGAAGCGATCTCGCCGGAGCGACGCGCGATTATCGAGGAACGTCTGGGGTTGAACAAGTCGGTCCCTGAGCAGATGGTCACCTGGCTCGGCGACATCATTACCTCGGGCGACTTCGGACAGTCGACGCTGACCAACCGTGATATCGGCCCGGAACTGCTGCAGCGCTTGCAGAACACGCTGCATGTCGGTGTGGCGACGATCATCGTGGGGATGCTGATCGGTGTTCCCGCCGGGGTAGTCTCGGCGATCAAACCCAACTCACTGATTGATCGCGTCGTGACGACGCTCTCGGTCGGCGGCGTCGCGATTCCCGACTACCTGACTGGGCTGATCTTGATCCTGATCTTCGTCGTCACCTGGAATGTGCTCCCGGCTGCGGGATTCGAACGGATCTGGGTTGATCCGGTGGCCTCGATCAGGTCGTTGATTATGCCCACCCTGGTCGTCGGTTGGGTACTGTCCGCCATTGTCGCCCGCCAGACGCGATCTTCGATGCTGGAAGTGATGCGGCAGGATTATGTCCGCACGGCCCGAGCCAAGGGTCTACGGGAGCGCCGGGTGATTGCGTTGCATGCCCTGCGCAACGGTCTGCTGCCGGTCGTCACGATCGTTGGTCTGTTGCTCGCCCGCGTATTCGCCGGAGCTGTGATCGTTGAGCAGATTTTCAATATCCCGGGCATGGGCCGCTGGTTGGTCCAGGCTGCATTGCAGCGCGACCTACTGATCGTGCAAGCGATGATCCTCGTGATCGCGATGGCCATCGTGATCGCCAATCTGCTGACCGATATCTCGTACGGCGTGCTGGATCCGAGGATCCGCTATGGCTGAACAAGCGTCCGTTGAAACCACGGCGGGCGGCTACGCGATCCCAGACGATGTCGGCCGCTTCGAGCCGCTGCGCATCTTCATGCGTCGATTCCTGCGGGTGCGGTTGGTCAAGCCGGCTCTGCTCATCCTGGTCGTCTTTGTCCTGGTCGCGATCTTCGTCGACGTGTTCCCGATTCCCGGCTTCGAGGAGCAGGCCACCGACGAGAACGGTCTCTACATCTCCTGGCAGTCGCCAAATGGGGATCACCCATTCGGTACCGACAAGATCGGCCGCGACACTCTGTCGCGGGTGCTCAACGCAACGCGCGCGGCGCTTGCCGTCGGCTTCGGGGCGTCGCTCTTTGGTGCGATCTTCGGACTGCCGATCGGGATCGCTGCCGGTTACGCACGCGGCATTGTTGACGAGGCTCTGATGCGCCTGATGGACGCGGTGCTCGCCTTCCCGGGCCTGATTCTGGCGTTGGCGCTGGTCACCGTGCTGGGCAGGGACATCATCAACATCATCATTGCGGTCGGGATTGCCAATATTCCCTGGGTGGCTCGGATTGCGAGGTCGATGGCGCTCTCGGTCCGTGAGCAGGATTATGTCCTGGCCGGGCAGACGATCGGCGCCAGCAACCTGCGGATCATGCTGCGTTACGTGATGCCCAACAGCTTCCAACCCGTCATCGTCCAAGTCTCGCTGGGCGCCGGGTTTGCGATCATCGCTGAGGCCGGACTCTCCTTCCTCGGCCTCGGAATCCGGCCGCCCGATCCGACCTGGGGCGGATTGGTGTCCGAGGGCCGCCAGGTGATCATTACCGGCAATGGCTGGTGGCTCTGGGTCTTCCCCGGCGCTTGTATCGCGCTGCTCGTCTGGAGTCTCAACATCATCGGCGACGGCCTGAGAGATGTGCTCGATCCCCGGCTGCGCGGGGCCCTTGAAGGCGATTGACCGGGCCCCGATCAGCAGCTCAGACGACGGCCGAAACCGCGACCGGCTTCCAGACTCCATCGCGCTCTCCGACCAGGAAGAGCTGCTGTACCGACGCGTCGCCGCGAGTGAGAGTCTGGGCGACATTCGCTCCGTGCTTGCCTGCCTGCACGATCACCGTCTCGTGCGAGATCGGCAAACCCTCAGCGCACCATGGACCATAGAGCCCGCGCATCATTTCGGCGTCGTCGACGATTTGCACTTCGCCCGGACCGGCCAGCATGGTCAAGGGATAGTGAAACGTCGTGAGCCACGTCTCGACATCGCCGGCCGCCAATGCCGTCATGACAGCTTCGACCGCAGCCATGCCGGCCCGTTCTTCGGCGGAGAAGTCCTGACCCTCGACGAAACTGTCTAACTTGAGCTGCCCCTGTAGGCCCCAGCCATTCTCCGATTTTGTCGCCACGTAGACGACACGGTTCGACGCCATCGCCGACTCCTCGGCGTCGTAGCGAGTCCAGCCGCCGGCGATGTGCGCCTTGACGTCTGAGGCTTGCACGACCTGTGGCGGCGTCGAGACGCTGTGAACCCAGCCGGTCGCTTCGAGTTCGTCCCAGATCGGCGCAGCGGCATACTCCTCGGCATGAGCGAAGACGCGCGTCGGCGGTCGCCAGTGGACGCTGCTGTCCTGAGGCGCGGCAGATACTCGGGCGTGCGGATAGGAGTTCACGCCCGCCCAGCCGTCGAGATCTCGGGCGTTGAATGTGTTCAGGAAGGCCAGATACGCCGACTCGGGTGATTCGTACTGACCCATGTCTGACCTCCTCGATCGTCTGGTTACATGTCCGGCCGAACCGCAGAGACTGCCGCCGACGCCCAGACGCCGCCGCGCTCGACGAACAGTGAGACCTGCTCGAAGTGGTCGCCGCCGCTGGTCACGGATTGCTCGATCAGCGCAGCCCTGGGACCGGCGGCCGTGACCCGTGCCTCGTAGGAAATTGGGCGCGGCTCGCTCGCCCAGTCGCGATAGGCCGCGACCAGCGCCTCATGGGTTTCGTAGATCTCCAACTGGCCCGGGGCAAACACGATCACCGATGGCAAGTGAAAGCAGTCCAGCCACGCGTCGGCGTCGCCTGCTTCCAGCTTCTGCATCTCGTATCGCAGAGCAGTCAGCGCCGAATCATGCGCCGACTGCGCAGCTACGCCTTCAAGATGTCCTTCGACGCCGAATGCTCCCTGGATGCCCCAGCCGTCTTCCATCTTCGTAGCGATGTACAGCAGCCGATTTCGGCTGATCACCGAACCGTCCGCCCGATACCTCGTCCAGCCACCGGCGAAATGCACCTTGTCGGACATCGAATGCACGACACGCGGCGTGATCGGTTGAGTCCAGGCCCAGCCCATTCGATCGACCTGCTCCCACGAGGCCGATGCCTCGAACGATTCCGCATTCTCCCTGATCGTCGGTTCGGCACGCGCTGCCGAGACCCGAATGTGGGGATAAGACATCACGCCGGCCCGTCCGGATGCCGACCTAGCATTGAAGGTTTCGAAGAACGCCCAATAGGCGGCTTCAGGAGATTCGTACGAGACCATGGGAAGCCTTTCGAAATGTAGGAACGGTCACTCGATCGCCGAAACGGCGAGGATCTTCCATTCGCCTGCTTGTTGGGCGACGAGGAACGACTGATGGAACGTGTCTTCGCCCCGTGTGATCGACTGCGACAGTGTGACGCTGTTCTCGCCCGCGGCGATGTCATCGGCGCGATAGCTAATCGGCAACGCCTCGCCAGCCCAGTCGCCATAGGCGGCGCGCATAGCTTCGGCGTCGTCAATGACGCTAACCTCGCCTGGCGCGCCGACCAGCGTGAGTGGGTAGTGGAAGCAGGTGAGCCAGTTGTCGACATCTCCAGGCTCAAGCGTGGTCATCAATCGCTCAAGCGCGGCTGCCTGCTGCGTGCTGCGGTCGGCGCCCTTGTTGTAACCGTCGATCCCAAACCGTGCCTGAATCCCCCAGCCCTCCTCCATCCGGCTCAGGACGTAGAGCACACGATTCGTGACAATCTCCGAATCGTCAGCGCGGTGCCGCGTCCAACCGCCGGCCAGGTGCGCTTTGTCGGAAGAAGCATGGACCACGCGTGGGGTGATCCCCTGCGTCCTGACCCAGCCCGTGAGCTCGAACCGCTCCCAGCCGGCCCGCTCAGCCATCGCTGCATAGTCGCTGGCGGTCGGATACACCCCTGACGCCGTACGAGGCCCCGGCCCGTCGCCGAGCCTCGGCGGTTGAACGGCGGAAACGCGCACATGCGGATACGACATTGCGCCGGCCCAGCCGTCCGCATCTTTGCGGTTGAAATTCTCAAAGAACGACCAATACGCCGCCGTCGGTGTCGCGTGACTTCCCATGGCATCCTCCGCAAACGCACTCCGACACGATCATCCGCGATCATGTCGCCCCTGAGGATAGTGTCGAAGCGACCATCGTCGGTCCAACACACCAACATCATCCATCATGCCCGCGCTTCACGGAGGCCTTTGCAAAACTCCCGAATCCCCTCTCCCCCCCTTGCGGGGGGAGATGTCACGAAGTGACAGAGGGGGGCGGTGGATGATGACCAGATAGGGCTCCCGAACAGCGGACCCCCCCTCTGCCCCCGGGTCAAGCCCGGGGCAGGCTTTCGGCATCTCCCCCGCAAGGGGGGAGAAGAGGAGTCTTTCGAAGGTCTCCGTGAAGCGGGAACTGAGAGTGTTGACTTATGACACGGCTTCAAGAACCGAGTCGGCATGAGTACTGCGTCCGAAAGTGATCGACGATCCCGCTACTGAGCCCACTGACCGTAGTTCTCGTGGCCCAGGGCATCGTTGTTCGGGTCGATCAGAGGGTCGACGGCTGGCAGCGTCTGCAACCACGACCAGATGTCGGCGATGTCTTCGACCGGCACCTGCTCAGCGTCGAACTCCTGCATAATCCCGCGCGGCTGGCGATACTGCGAGATCACGCCCTGGATGTCCAGGCCTGTCTGCGCGATCGTCGGGCCGACGATGCCCTCCCCAGTTTCCCCGTGACAGACCTGACAGCCGTTTGCGACATACAGTTCTGCGCCACGTGTGGGATTGGCTGCGGCGCGCACGGCGTCTTCGTCGATGATCTCAATCGGCAGCGGCTCGGCCTCGGCGCAGGTCTCTGGCGGACGCTCGGTCAGCGACAGTGACGGGTGATCTTCTTTGCCATCCTCGATACAGAACAATCCGGTTTCCCAGCCTTCTGCCCCTGCCTCTTCCGAGAGTGCCTTCGCCTCAATGATGTTGCGGTCGGCGCCCTTGTGAATCGCAAAGCCGACCAGCGCAAAGATGCCCGCGGCCAGCAGGGCAAACACGATGATGATCCCGAAGGATTGCGGTATCCCGGTGCGACTGGGCATAGATCCCTACTTCATCTCGCTACTTCGGTTCGAGGCGCGTCCTGTCGGGGAAGGATGCACACGCGCGACTCCGACGTATCCTACCGCAGCATCTGGTTAGACGGAATTCTCGGGGGCGAGACTTCCCCTTGCAGAGAGTGACACGCAGCTCGCCATTCCCTTCTCCCCCCTCGCGGGGGAAGAAGGGGCGCAGATCGGTTCCCTAATTCGTCGGCGCCGAGGGACGCTTCTTGGCCGCTCCGTAGTCCTGGAACGGACCATCGCGCCAGTCGAGGGCGGCCTTGAGGCCCTTCTCCTGTGCGATCCGGCCGAAGTCGCCGGCCGACTTGCGGAACGTCGAGAGCGCCTGCACGTCGGCGCCAACCTGCAGCGCCGTACGGAAGCCCATCACCTCGTAGGCGCGGTTCAGGCCGCGCTTCGACATCATCACCATGTCCGGCGCGATGTTGGCGATCCGCTCTCCCATTTTTTCGGTCTCCTCTGCCAGTTGGTCGACCGGGAAGGCACGGTTGGCCCAGCCCAGCTCGACCGCCTCGAGACCGGTGACCGAGTCGCCGGTGTAGCAGAGCTCTCGCGCCTTGCGCATGCCCATGTGCCAGGGGTGGTAGAGGATGTCGACCGTCGTCATCGCGCGCACCGGCGGGTAGCCGATGATCGCATCCTCGGCGACGTACATCAGGTCGCACATCGAGGCCAACTCCGAGCCGCCCGCCAGCGCGTAGCCGTGTACCTGAGCGATGACCGGCTTGGCCAGCTCCCAGATCTGCCAGTAACCCGACAACAGGTGCTGCGGCCACTGTCCCTGGCCGGGGTGAATCGGACCAACGTTGGGCAAGCCCGAACGGTAGTCGAGATAGTCCGACTCTGACAGGTTCGGCACCGGCGTGATGTCGTATCCGGCGGAAAAGGTCCGGCCGGAGCCGCGAATAATCACCACGTGGACGCCGTCATCCGCTTCGGCCACTTTGAGGGCGTCAAACAGTTCGGCGCGCAACCGGTGGCTGAGCGCGTTCATCTTCTCGGGGCGATTCAGGGTGACGATTCCCAATCGTCCTTTGGTTTCATACAGGATGTCTTCGTACTCGGGCATGGTGTTACTCCTCGGTCATCAAGTGTGCCTGGTGGTCAACGCATTCACAGCGTGTGGCGTTGATCGCAGATTATCCGACAGGCTAGAAGGTCCAATCTCTGAGTCCCCGTTTTACGGAGAGCTTGGGAAAACTCCCCTTCTCCCCCCTTGCGGGGGAGATGCCGAAGGCAGAGGGGGGTCCGCTGTTCAGAAGCCCTATCTGGTCATCGTCAGCCGACCCCCCCTCTGTCACTCCGTGACATCTCCCCCCGCAAGGGGGGGAGAGGGGATTCGGGAGTGTTTCAAAGGTCTCCGTCAAGCGGGGACTGGGATGCTGTCTGTAAGGCCTCTCTACTGAGGCAGGGTCAGGTAGCAGGTACCTGGTATCTACTCAATCCCATAGAGCGCCGACATGATCTCCGTCAGCGGCGCCGCGCCGCGAATCACGCCTCGATACACGCCGTCCGAGTCGATCACGAACAATTCAGGGACACCATCGACCCGATAATGCTGCGCCACGGATCCCTCTGTGTCGACGAGATGGATCAAATCTGTCCCGTAGTTGGAGACAAAGTCCTTGCCCGCACTGTCCGTCACTTCGTACACGTTGATGCCGATCACCAGCACGCTGCTCTCTCGGGCAGCCAGGTCGCCCAGTACGGAGAGGGTCTCTCCGACGAACGGCGCCCATGATGCCCAGAACACGATCAGTGTGAGTTGCTCATCGCCTCTACGTATGTCCGATAGCGAAAGCGTTGCATCGTCCTCGCCTGTGAGCACCGGTAGCTTGAACTCCGGCGCCTCCTTGCCCACTTCGAGTCGTGGCGCACCAGCTACGACGCCTAACTTCGGCGGCCACAATTCTGCATGTGGCGCGACCGGGAGCTGCAGGATCACCGTCGATGTCTGCACCCAGCGATTCAGGGGTATCGTCTCCCAGTCCAGCGCCCATGATCGCGACCGCACTCCGCGAGCTACACCTTCGATCGACAACCCCAGACCCAGGTCCACGCGACCGCCCACGCGTCTGGCTCGCACCCAGACAGAAACCTCCGGCGCGATGTGGATTGCCCGAGACCGGAGCCACTGATTCTGCGGCGCTCGCTCAAACGTCAGCCGTCGCGAACTGGGACACTGCCGAGTCTCTCCGGCGACGGCGTCACGCAGATCGATGCACAACTCACCCACACCAGGATCGGATTTCCAGATCGTCACGTTGGCCCGCAGCGACGCCTCCTGGCCTTGGGCTATGGAGAGCGAGGCCAGCAGGGCAAGGCCGAGTACTCCAGCCAGCAGCGCCAGCAACAGCGTCACTCTGGAGTTCATCGACAACGACACTGTCGTAGATCGATGCATCATGCCGGCAACATCGAGTAGTTGTGATTACCGAGGAACGCGCCCGCCCCCGCGACCAGCAGTGTCATCAGCAGGCCAGAAATCGAGAGCATGATGGTCAAGCGTCGCACGCGCTTCAACTCCGGCGTGTCTTCCTCAGCCGCGGCCGACTCTCGGGCCAACTCCAGCTGCCGTGGACCGAAGACAAACTGATGCAGCCCAATCAGGGCAATCATCACGGCCCACAATGCCATCTTAATCACGAAGATGTAGCCCCAGCGGGCGTCGTAGATGTCGGGACCAAAATTCTCGGCCTGATCCAGTCGCGGATCGACCATTGCTCCACCGGTAATCACGATGATCAGCATGACTACGATACCCACGCGCCCGAATCGCCTGGTAAACCCCTCAAGTGCATCGAGCCAAATCGTCCGGTCGCCCACAGCCCGCAGCGCCGGAATCACGCATGCCGCCGTCACAATCTGTCCACCCAACCACACTGCCACGCCGATCACATGCAGCCAGACGAGAATCGAAATCACCGTTTCCGACATCAACGCCCTCCGTCCGAGTTCCCCGCACTTGCTAGCTTGGCAGCCGTCGGCAGCGTTCCCGCCCCCTTTGTGGGAAGAGCGGCCGATACCGTTCCCCGCTCCCCCTTGCAGGAAGAACAGCCACCGTTCCCCGCTCCCCCTTGCAGGGGGAGCTGCCGAAGGCTGAGGGGGTTCCCAGCCCCTACAGGATCGGATCAACAATAATCGCTTGATCTCGCTCGGGTCCGACGCTGACCAATGCCGCCGGCGCACCGATCAAGTCTTCAATCCGGCGCACGTACCGCTGGGCGTTTGCCGGCAGATCGTCGAAGCGACGGCAGTGGGTGGTCTCTTCTTCCCAGCCGGGCAGCTCCTCATAGATCGGTTCGGCAGCCTCGAGCGCGAGCCGGGAGCTGGGGAAGGCGTCGACTCGGCGTCCGTTGATGTTGTACGCCACACAGACCTTGAGCATCTCGAACTCGTCCAGCACATCGAGCCGAGTCAGCGAAATGCTGTGGCAACCGTTGAGCCGAATCGTGTAGCGCCCGGCGACGGAGTCAAACCAGCCGCAACGACGCGGCCGGCCCGTTGTGGTGCCGTACTCCTGACCGGCGTCGCGCAGCCGATCACCCTCTGCGCCGTGCAGTTCAGTCGGCATCGGACCGTTGCCGACCCGCGTCTGATACGCCTTGTAGACGCCAATCACGCGGTCGATGTCGCGCGGCGCGATGCCCGCGCCAACCGCCGCGCCACCGGCCATTGAGGTCGGCACCGAAGAGGTGACGTAGTCGTATGTCCCCGCATCGAGGTCCAACAACGATCCCTGCGCGCCCTCAAGCAAAATCCGGTCGCCACGCCGCAGCGCCTCGTGGCAGATCAGTGATGTGTCGGTCACGTAGGGCGCCAGACGGGCCCAGTACTCGCGGTAGGTTTGGTACACGCTGTCGAAGTCAAGCGGTTCGACGCCATACAGCTTGGTCAGCATCTCGTTCTTGTAATCGAGCACCAGCCGCAGCCGAGCCATAAACCCCTCGGCGTCGGCCAACTCCGACATGCGGATGCCCCAGCGTGCGACCTTGTCCGAGAACGCCGGTCCCACGCCTTTGCCCGTCGTGCCGACCGCTGCCGAGCCACGGAACTGCTCTTCCTGCTGGTCAATGATCGGGTGCCAGGGCATTACCAGATGCGCACGGTCCGAGACCTTGAGCTTGTCGGTGCTGACGCCGCGCGTCTCAAGCATGGTGATCTCGTCGATCAGCGCCTGCGGGTCAATGACCAGGCCGTTGCCGATGATCGCCGTTTTGTCGGGATAGAAGATGCCCGCCGGCACCAGGTGCAACGCGAACTTGCCTTTGGCGTTGACAATCGTGTGTCCGGCGTTGTTGCCCGCCGAATAGCGCACCACGATCGACGCCTTACGCGCCAGGAGGTCTACGACCCGACCCTTACCTTCATCACCCCACTGCCCACCAATCGCCACGACTGCCGGCATCTTTGCGCACTCCAACTCGGGCGCTCAACCATCAAGGGCGAGCGACATGACTGTTTCCACCGAAATCTGGACGGTGAACGGAAGGACCACCGCGATCCGCAGGCAAGCGTAGCACGCTAGCCGCTCAATATCGCGAACCAAATTGCTAGCAGTAATCTGCGCACATGAGCGAGTCCGCAGACGGCTCCGACCTGCCGCCCGCCCCGACAGAACAACTGATCGAGCGCAAGGTCGCGCTCGATGGACACATCCTCGAGTTTCCCCTCGAGCGCTGGCTGACGACGCCCGACGTGATCGTCGGGCGTTGGGTTGCGGACAAGGATCCGCGCGCTACAGCGCGCTACCCCAGGGCCGGTGGATTCACAAGCTGGGGCATCTGGTGGCCGAGCAAGCCCTACAGCGCCTACCGATTGCACAAGCCCAACGGCGACCTGCGCATCTACCGCCTCGACACCGTTGACCACGTCTTCTTCGACGGTCAGACGATCGAGTTCCACGATCTGCTCCTCGACGCGCTGATTCGTCCCGACGGTGAAGTCACCATCGAGGATGAGGATGAGGTCGAAGCGGCAACCGCCGCACATCAACTCAGCCTCGAGCAGCGCTGGCGGATCGATTGGACCCGCAGCCTCTATCAGAACAGGTCAGACCTGCTCATGCAGCGCATCGACGCAGCCGTCGACCAGGCCATCCAGGCCGTCAGAAACGGCGGCTGAGATGGCCAAGCCATTCCTCAAATGGGCCGGCGGCAAGACCGCCCTGCTGCCAGAGCTACTCAAGGCGGCTCCCAAGCAGATCGAGACTTACTATGAGCCATTCCTCGGAGGCGGAGCCCTCTTCTTCGCCCTCCAGGCCGAGGGTCGATTCAAGCAAGCCGTCCTCTCCGACAGCAACGAGGAATTGATCAACACCTACACGCAGGTCCGGGACAACGTCGATCAACTCATCCGAGCGCTCAAGGTGCATCAGACCAAGTACCGCCACAGCGACGATCAGGCCGAGTACTACTACACAATCCGCAGCAAGAAACTGACCTGCGATCTAGGCGGAGCGGCCAACCTCATCTTCCTCAACAAGACCTGCTTCAACGGCCTCTACCGAGTGAACAGCAAGGGCCACTTCAACGTTCCCCACGGCAGGTACCACAACTCCACCATCTGCGACGAACGCAATCTGCACGCGGTGTCAGAGGCGCTACAGGGAGTCACGTTGAAGCTCGCAGACTTCGCCACCGCGCCGGCAGCGGCCGGATCCGGAGATTTTGCCTACTTCGACCCGCCCTACGTGCCAGTCAGCGAGACTGCCTACTTCACTGCATACACAGCCAAGGACTTTGGCGCCGAAGATCAGGCGCGATTGGCACGCACAGCATCGAACCTGGCGAGCCAGGGGGCGGACGTAGCACTATCAAACTCCGGGCATCCGGATGTCGTCTCCATGTATTCGTCAGACCTGTTCAAGCTCAACGAGGTCCGTGTGCGGCGTTCGATCAACTCGGATGCAAGCGGCAGGGGACCGGTCCGCGAGTACTTGATTCAGTCCGCCTCACCCGATCCGTCATTCCTGCGCAGGCAGGAATCACGAAGCACCCAGCGACATTCGGCGAACGGCCAGCAGTCGTCCCTCGACCTACGCGAGCGGGACAGCTGAGCGACGCCGACACCCTGCATGCCGATGAAGCGCACGAGGATCGCGATTCCTGTCTGCGGAGAGCGTTGACAAACAGTCAAGTCTGCGCAAGCGGCTCCGTCATACCCGCGCTTGTCGCGGGTATCTCGCTGATTCGAGCTCAGACGTCGGTGCCGGATGCAGCGAGATTGCCGCGTCGGAGCGCGGCAATGACGGAACACTCAGTTTGGCAAAGGTCTCCCTGCGCAGGAATGACAGTGGTGAACGCTACTCCGGTCGCTTCGGGATCATCACCGCCCGATGAAACGACAGCACTTCAGTCCCGTCCTGGTTTGCCGCTGTCGTGTGCACCGTGACGATGCCGCGATCTGTCTGACTCTTGCTTTCCCGCACCTCCAGCACCTCCGTCCGCGCTTGCAGCGTGTCGCCGTGGAAGACGGGCGCTGTGTGACGCAGATCCGTCGTCGCCAGATTGGCGATCGCCTTCCCCGAGATCGTCGGTACCGTCATCCCGAAGACCAGCGAGTAGACGAATGGACCTGAGACCACACGCTGGCCGAACTGCGTGTCCTCGGCGTACTGTTTGTTCGTGTGCAGCGGATGATGATTCATCGTCAGCATGCAGAACATCAAGTCGTCGGCCTCGGTCACCGTCCGCGCCGGCCAATGCTCTACGACTTCACCCACTTCAAACTCGTCCAGGTAGCGCCCGTACAGTTCCTTCGTCGGCATCAGAATCCTCCTGTCAAAAGTCCGTCATACCCGCGTTCGGCGCGGGTATCTCGCCGCGCTGGCACTGCCGTGAGCAAGGCCTTAGTCGACCTTGTACATCTCCAGCAGACGCCGAGCAATCACGATCCGCTGGATCTCGTTTGTCCCCTCGGCGACCGCCATCAACGGCGCGTCGCGATAGTAGCGCTCGACCGGGAGCTCTTTCGTATAGCCGACGCCGCCGTGCACGCGCATCGATTCGAGCGTGCATTCCAGCGCGACCTCGGTCGCGAACAGCTTGGCCATGCCGACGTCGAGGTCGGAGCGCTGACCACTGTCCT
Source organism: Dehalococcoidia bacterium (assembly GCA_965232875.1). GTDB lineage: Bacteria > Chloroflexota > Dehalococcoidia > Bin125 > Bin125 > Bin125. The sequence goes on from OZ247431.1 coordinate 3,039,323, forward strand.
TCTTCCGCGCCGCGTCCCGAGTCAGCAGCCGCGCTGCGCGAATATTGGTCGCCATCTCGGCTAGCTTGAGCTGGATCGCCTGGTGCTGCGCAATCGGCCGCCCCATCGTCTCGCGCTGCTGCGCATAGACAATCGCCGCATCAAACGCCGCCTGAGCAACTCCCGTCGCCCGAGAAGCGACGTTGATTCGCCCAATCTCGAGGCCCGAGATCATCTGCTGGAAGCCGCGGCCTTCCTGTCCGCCGAGCAGGTTGTCCATCGGCACGCGGACGTCCTCCAGGAACAGCTCCGCCGTCTCGGGACCCTTGTAGCCCAGCTTGTCAATCGTCCGCGCCATCGAGAAGCCCGGCGTCCCCTTCTCGACCAGAAACGCGGAAATCCCACGATGCCGAGGTTGCGCCGACGGGTCCGTTTTGGTCATCGCCAGGTAGACGTCGCCACGGTCGCCGTTGGTCACGAACAGCTTGTTGCCGTTGAGGATGTAGTCGTCCCCATCCCGCGAAGCAGTCGTACGGATCGCCTGAGCGTCCGACCCCGCGTTGGGCTCGGTGATCGTGAAGCAGCCCTGCTTCTCACCCGTCGCCAGACCCGGGAGGAAACGGTTCTTCTGATCGTCGGTGCCGTATTCGTCGATGATCCAGCCGTCGATCACATTCGTGTTGATGATCCCGGCCAGACCCATCCAGCCACGCGAAATCTCCTCGATCACCGCCGAGTACGTCTCGAACGACAGCCCCAGCCCGCCATGCGATTCCGGGAACGTGATCCCGAAGATGCCCATCTCGCACATGTCGGCGTGAATCTTGGCTGGGAACTCGCCTGAGTGCTCCAGCTCGGTCGCGTTGGGAATCACCTGCTCATCGACCCAACGCCGAACGTTGCGCGTGATCTCCACGCCGGTTTCACCATCGCCGGCGATAATCTCTCGGACATCCGACACACTGGCCATCACTCTGCTCCTCGCCCGTTAGCGGTCTCAAGGCTCAGTCTATGCGCGCATGCCCGCTGCCAAACCCCTCAGACCGGGAGACCTGCGTGTACTGAGATTCCCGTCCCCGCCACCGAGCGGGGACCCGCTTGGGCTTGGCCTCGCCACGTCGACCAGGTCCTGCTAACCGGTCAAATATGGGCAGCAAGTAGGCCGCCGTGTCGGAGACGGGGAAGGAACGGGTCCCCGCTCGGTGGCGGGGACGGTTTGGCGGCTGATGCGCAGGTCTCCTTCTGGGTGAGGGTGAGGGCGCTACATCGCCTCGCGCCGAATCACAGCGTCCAAGCAACGGCCAGCAGAATCGCGCAGAACACGCCCCATGAGACGCCGAGCACCGCCAGCGCAACTCGTCCACGCGTTGGCGACAGCCACGCTCCCAGCAGGAACAGCGGCACTGCCCCAATCCCGATGAACACCCCAATGCTGATCATCCATGCAATCGACATCACCAGCGCAAACATCGCCAAGGCGGACACTCCATAGGCCGCGCGTTCCCTCTTGCTTGGTCGGCGGACTGCCTCAGTCTGATCGGGAGATGGGATGGTCACAAGGAACCGCCTACGCCAACACAAAGCCAAGGCCGGTGAACCAGCAGGCCAGGATCAGCACAGCGTGCGCGATACGGTACCTGCTCGGCACGAGGTAGGCGCCAATCAGGAAAGGAATGGGGCAGAGGATCAAGAACGTGAAGCCGAAGCCGCTGAGCGCGGTCGCCAAACCGAAGAGCGCCATCGCCCAGCCGATGATGATCAACACCGTCGAGGCGTAACACCGGCCAGCCGAGGGTTGGGCTGAACTCATCGTTCGTTCCCTTCGCCGGTCATGCGAGGATGAACCCGAGCGCCGTGAACCAGCAGCCCCAGCTCGCCAGCGCCAACGCGATGCTGAATCGCCACGGATCAGTATCGCGGCCAGCGAGAACGGCAAGGGAATGAATGCGCCGACGGCGATGCTATAGGTGTACCCGCTCAAGACTGCGGCGACCATTGTCGCAATGCCGAGCCAGAAGGCCGCCTCAGCCCATAGCATGCGGCGGCGTTTTGCAAACAACCTGGTTCTTGGTCTGAGCATTCGCTGAGTCATGGCGTGAACCTGCAGTAGGTATCGAAGTGAGGTGAAGAGTGCCGCATCACGCTGTATGCGGCAAGTCAGATGTTTGCCTCAACAATAATGATGATCCCGAGCACACCCAAGGCGAGAACTGGAACCGAGATCATCAGTCGTCGTTTGGTTGAGTACAGCGCGAGGGACATGCCAAGGATCAACAGGCTCAAGACCATGAGTGCTGAACCGACCGTGGTCGCTGTGAGGAGGCCGAGGGCGCTGCTGAGGCATGCCATACTCAGCAACACGGCACCTGTTCGTCTGCGAGCTACACGCCATCCAGATTCTACGCGGCCTGGCGAAGTTTCGTTGTGTGCAATCATTGTTCTTCCTCTTCCTACCGCCCGAGCTTCGTCAGGCCCAAATGTGGTCGCCTAGCACTACGGGCCACCACATCAGCACGGCCAGTAGGAGCGCGATTGCGGTCCGTCTGCGGGATGGATTCAGCAACAGGCCGACCGCAACCACCAGATGGCCGACTAGAAGGGATGAATAGACGGCGGCTATGCTTCCGATCGCAAACCACCACGACGGCGACGTTGCGCCGATGACCAGACCAACCAGCATCACGGCAGTCGAAATCTCAATCCGCTTGAGCATGATGGTCTCGCTCGGTGTGGCGCGCGACCCCGAAAGGTCGCGCGCGGTGTGCATCAGTTGCTGACGCTTATTCATCGTTAGCCGTTCCCGTTCCCCGCATTAGCTCAGGATGTGCCCGAGCGCGGTGAACCAGCAGGCCCAGCTCGCCAGCGCCAGCGCGATGTTGAATCGCGACGGATTCAGTATCGCGGCCAGCGAGAACGGCAAGGGAATGAATGCGCCGACGGCGATGCTATAGGTGAACCCGCTCAAGACTGCGGCGACCATAGTGGCAATGCCAAGCCAGAAGGCCGCCTTAGCCCACTGCTTGCGGCGGTGTTGGGCAGACAACCTGGTTCTTGGTCTGAGCATTTGCGGAATCATGGCGTGAACCTGCAGTAGGTATCGAAGTGAAATCCGGGATACGGATTCCTCCATGTACCGGCAAAGTCACATGAGAACAGACCGCTGGGAAGGAGGTAGAGATCAGCGCGAGTTTGGGCGCTTGGATCTGGAAGCCTAGGGACGTGGATTGTGAAGTTCGCAGAGTTCGACGCTTCGTAAAGGCTGTCGCTCAGTGCTGTCAGCTGAGGAAACGCGTGGGTCACGCTCCAACCATCCCCGAGATATTCGCCGCCAATGATTGTTGGGTAGCCGCGCTGTGACGGGTAGTGTCTGGCGCGTAGGACAGATGTGGGCGTGGATACCCAATAGGCACGAGACTTATTCTCGAACATCAGTATCTTAAGGACCTCGTTGTCATAGGCCTCTAGCAATGCGTAAGCATCTGCGCCCGTAGAGCTCGCGCCACTGGCGCCAGTTCCAGCGGTTGCTGTCGTGACACTGTTGGTTGCAGAGCCCGATGGCCGAACTGTCCAGCGCGCCTCGACTCCGTCGCAGTCGCCGCGGTGTGTGACCATCACTCTCACACCGCTGTCACCGACTGCGCTGGGCCTTGCAGTCACAACGCACGGCTGCGTCTCAGCCTGTTGAGCACCAGCTGGCGGGGTAGGTAGGGCGCTCAGTCCAATCTCTAACTCGCAGCTTGCAGATGGCGTCACGCTCGCGCCTCTCACCGTGCCTGCTGTGCTCGGCGTCAGCGTGATTGGCATTAGGCCGTCGCAGGCGGGCGGCTGTGAGGGAGATTCTGGCGGACTTTCTGCGCGGGCCGCTTCCGCGGTGGCCAGAAACAGGACGACCGCCACGAGTGCGGCGGTCGCCAAGGCTACTCCCGGGGTGATGATCCGTCTTTGCTGTCGGGTGTCGCGCTTGTGGATGAGGGTGGCGTGTCGGAACGTCATTGCGTTCCTCCTCTCTGTTGCCTCCTCAGTCCTGCCGTCACACTACGCTTCTGAACACAGGCCTGCGTCGATCATCGAGATTGCTACGCCAGACCGTACATTTCGTTCAGGACGGATCGGACTTCGCAAATGACCAACACCCTGTCCGACCAGCGAGCCGACTGGCGCGAGCGCATCGCCGCCATCGGCGACACCCTGCGCGGCGATTCCGAAGCCAACGAGGAGCTGCGCCACCTCTCCCCGACAACAGAAGCCGCGCTGCGCAGCGTCGACGCATTCAATCTCTGTTCGCCCACCGAGCTCGGCGGTGTCAATGCGCATCCCAGGCTTCAGACACAAGTGATCGCCGACATCACCTCCCACGACTCGTCCGCCGGCTGGTGCGCGCTGATCGGCGCGCATGAGTCCGCCTGGCTCGCATCACGTCTGCCCGACGAATCGGTCGAGCGCATCTTCGCCGACGCCGACCAACGATGGCCCGTGACCTGCGGCTCGATCGCGCCCGATGGCGAAGCCGAGCAGGTCGAGGGCGGCTGGCTCGTCAACGGACGCTGGGGTTGGGCCTCCGGTATCCACCACAGTGACTACGTCCTCGCCCAGTGCCGGATCCCCAACCGCGAGCCGGAACCCGGCAAACCGCCGCCGCTGGTGATTGTCTCGGCACCGAAGTCCGATGTCGCCGTCGAAGACACCTGGCACACCCTGGGCATGCGCGGCACCGGCAGCACCCACTACCGCTTCGATAATGTCTTCGTCCCCGACGAGATGTGCCTGGTCGGCTTCGAACGTCCACCGCTGCGCGGCGATGGTTGGCTGGCCCGCCCGACCGTCACCTTTCTCACCGCCGCCGGCTACGGCTTCCCCCTCGGCGTCGCCAAACGAGCCGTGGAAGAGATCACGACGCAGGCCACATCCCACACCCGTACCGGTCAGCGATCCTCAATTGCCGAGCAGCAGCACTTCCAGGGCGACCTCGGACGCTGCGCAGCCCAGCTCGAAGTGATGGAAGGCTTTGGCCATCATCTCTTCGATGAGTTGTTGACGGCGCCTGTGCGCTCCGTCGAGGACGCGGTGCGTTTGGACGACCGTGCGCGTTCATCTTTGCGCTGGGCTCATCAAACCGCCGAAGAGATCGTGCGCACCGTCCACGAACACGCCGGAGGGCCCGCCGTCTACAGCGACAACGTCCTGGCTCGCCTGCTACGAGACATCCAGACCGTCAGCCAACACGTCATCCAGACCCAATCCGCCTACATCCGCCGAGGCCAGCACCAACTCGGCATTCCGGTTCGCCCTGGGCTGTGATGTACCCGATCGACGAGGCGTATGCTGACATTGAGACGATCTGTACAAGACATGGGAGAAGGAGCGTTCGATGTCCACTGTGCGCGACATTGCTGACTACATGCTCCATCGAGCTGAAGAAGACGGGTTAACCGTCACTCATCTCAAGCTGCAAAAGCTCTGCTACTACGTGCAGGGGTATTCTCTTGCGCTGTTGTCCCGCCCGATGTTCGAAGCGCCCATTGAGGCATGGGAACATGGGCCAGTGGTACGAGAGCTCTATGACGAGTACAAGCGATATGGCAAGGCGCCGATCCCAGCGCCCTCGGTGCCTCCGGAGATTGAACCCTGGCGACTGACAATTCTGGAAGAGGTACATCGTCGATTCGGTTGGATGACAGCTTGGGACCTCAGAAATCGAACTCACGATGAGCTGCCTTGGCGTGAGGCGTGGTTCGATTCACAACACAATGCAGCCCTGACGTCACAGTCGATGCGGGACTTTTTTCGAGACCAACTGAAGCTCACCAGGCGGCCCCCGGAGCCGATGGACAAGAAGAAGGTGATTGCACTCCTCGAACGCGATGACGACCTGAGAGATCAAGTGAATCGTGCGCGCCGGGAGTTGGATGCCGGGCGGGGAGAACCCTGGGACTAAGCCAATGGTTGACGGTCATGACGTGGTCCTGGCCCCAGGTCTTCGTGACAGGATCAACCGCGAACTGAGTTTTGCCCAATTGCTCGATTGGCAAGACGCACTCGAATCACTCTTGAACGATCCAACTCCTCAGAACCCATTCTTGGTCGACGCATCGAGTGTGCAGGGCTATCAACAGAATGACTTCGTTATGGTGTGGTGGAGTCTGACCATCACGTTTCGTTTTCTCAACGCGCTCGTCGTGCAAGTCACTGAGGTTCGGGTCCCTACCCCGGCTTGGAGCAGGCGAAGAATAGAGAGGCAGGGAACTGCGGTTGTCCGATGGCTAGGAATCAGAATTCCACAGGCCTGAAGCGGGTGCCTCTTGTCCTTGCATGAGTGGTAAGACAACTACCGAGTTTGAAAGAGAGACAGCCATGAGTCGCATGACCGCCGAACGACAGCAAGAACGTACCGACTGGATCGAGCGGGCGGAATCGGTCGGCCCAACCCTGTCAGAACACGCGGGCGCTTCGGCCGCCGGTAAGACCCTCGCTGCCGAATCTGTCGCCGCGCTAGAGGACGCCGGCTTCTTCGCGATGGCCTCGCCAAGAGAGGTCGGTGGCCACGATGTTCATCCCGCAACCCAGGTGGAAGCCTTCGAACAGCTCGCCGCCGTGGATGTCTCCAGCGGCTGGGTCGCCATGATCCAGGCCGAAACGGCTGGGTTGGCTGGCGCGCACCTCGCCGACGGCGTCGGACTCGACACGGTCTTCGGCAACGACTTCCCACAGATTGCAGGAACGGCCAATCCCGAGGGTCGGGCGACAGCGCTGGCCGACGGTACCTACCGGCTCAACGGCCGCTGGTCGTTCTGCAGCGGTATCCGGCATTGCGGATGGGTGCTGGCCAACTCGGTCATCGTCAAGGAAGACGGATCAAGACCAACACCCGAGGACGGGCTGCCGCCAGTCATCGGATCCGTCGTCCCGCAGGCGAGCGTGGCCGTCGAGGACAGTTGGAACGTGATGGGTCTCGAAGGCACTGGAAGCTGCCACTACCGGATGCGCGACGTGGCAGTGCGGCCCGAGTTCACGACTCCATTCGGAGGAGTGCATTCGAATCGAGGCGGCGCGTGGTTCGAGAACCCCACAATCACATTCCTCAGCCCCGGACATACCGGTATTGCGCTAGGCGCAGCTCGGCAGGCACTCGACTTGCTGAACGGCGAACTCACCAATCGAGTCCGTTTCGCCTCCGCTGTAGCCATCGCCGATCGCAACGTGTTTCAGCGCGACTTCGGCGAGATGTCCTGCCGCTACGAGGCCGCTCGCGCCTATGCGATGACCACCCTCGACGGCGCCATGGCCCAGCGAGAAGCCGGCCAGCCGACGACCCCTGCTGACGATGCGCGCATCCGAGCCATGGTCACCTGGGTCACCGACGCCTGTGTCGACGTCGTCCGCTTCGCCCACCACACCGGCGGAGGGGCCGCAGCCTTCACCGACAATCCGTTGCAACGACTGCTACGAGACATCCTCGTCGCCAGCCAACACGTCTACGTCGCCGACTCAGCCTACGAACGAACCGGAGCCTTCCGCCTGGGCCGCAACCCGCCCGGCGTGCTCTAACGGGAACGCCGTCTGTTCTGCGGTGACACGGCAGTAACAGCTTGCTAGCCTCGACGCATGGCACGCCTTCCATTCCACGACGACGCACCGTTCTGTTGCGCCGAGCAGGCTGTTTCATCGTCGCGGCGTATAGGGTCGGAGCAGCACGAGTCTAGGCTGGCCACGTGCTGGCCGACAACCGAGAGCAGCGTCAGCGCGGCGAGCCAAGACCTAGCCTGGCCAACCTGTGCTAGCCTTCGGTTCGGCTGAAACACTGGCCCGGGTGCGAGGCGCGCCGCAAGGAGAGTTCGATGATTAGATTGTTAGTTCGAAACGGGGGGGGGGGGGGTAGGCTCCTAGATCTTGCCTTCCTCGTCATCGCTGGCGTCGTTTGGCAAGTGGCCTCGCGCGACGCGGCGGCGCAGGACGGTGAGGCGATACGCGGTCGGATCGCCTTGCTTCGCCACGGCGACAATACAGTCGAGTTCGGTTTCCAGCCTCAAGACCATCCACGAATCTTGCCGGAGCGGCGCTGGTTTCCCGCCGACGCAACCATCGGTCGGTGGTTGAGTTCCAGTCCGGTTGTTCAGGCGGGGCTCGAACTCGGGCGGATCAACGCCCGCCGTCTTGCAGATGGGCGGATCGATGTCTCCGTCGGTCAGAGCGTGAGCATAGGAACCCGCCTGGGGAGTCAGGGCAACGTCGGACCCTCGACTGCTACCTCGGTGACTAAACACGTCCACATCGAAGTGTGGACTGGCCGTCGCACCAGCGCAGCGTGCCGCGCGCTCGGGACGATCAATCCGTTCGACTCTTCCAACGGTGGGTTGGAAAGCCGATAGACCACCCCTACGCACTGTTGTCGGCGGCCTTGTCGGCGCTTGCGTGTCACCCGCTGTTTCAGGGCAAGGAGCCCCGTCGTGCCTAGGCTGCTAAATCGCATCTACGGCGATAAGACTCGCTGGACTGTTGGGATCTTCGTAGTGATTGGCGTGGCTGTGTGGCAGAGTGGCGTCTGCAATGGCGACGATCGAACAAGCACCTTTCGTGATGGCGACCTGGTTCGCAACCACCCGGAGGTGAACGTCTATCAGATCAAACGCGAGAACGGGTCAATCTACAGGCGTCTGATCGTGTCGAACGATGTCATGCAAGTCAACGGTTGGGTTCAGGATCATGTCAACAACGCCGTCGCCGGCACTGATCTTGGCGCCATACCCATCAGCGACCTCGTTCGAGTGGCGGGTTCAGAAGATGTCTATCAGTTGAATCTCAGCATGCAAGGTGACAGCGGCACGAAGCGCCTCGTAAGTGTTCCCTACAGTCGGCTCGAAGAATCAGACATTGATCGCGATTCGGTGTTTGAGATCAAAGCGGCAGAACTGGATCTTTACGACACCGTAGACGGTGACTGACACAGCGAATGCTGACGGCACCGATTCAGAAGGAGACGAAGCCATGGTACGCATCCTGATGTCAGGAGTGTTCCTCGCAGCGATTGCTTTGGTCGTGATGGTTCTCTCGACCTCCCCAGCCGCCGCGCAACCCAACCAGAAGGTCGTTCAGATCAGTGCCGGTGGCGACCACACGTGCGCCATACTGGAAAGTGGCGGCCTCCTCTGTTGGGGCCTGAATGACGTGGATCAGGCGTTTCCGCCCGAAGGCGAATACTTGGCGGTCGACGCCGGATGGCGGCACACATGCGCATCAACCAAGCTGAGCGATGTCGTCTGTTGGGGTCGAAACTTGGAGGGCCAAAGCGCAAGTCCGACTGCAGGATGGTCGAGTACGGAATCCATTGTGTTCGCCTCTGGTGTCACTGCAACCTGCGCAATAGTGAAATTTCGCCGTGACAGTAACGGGTACCTTCGGTGCTGGGGTTCTGTTTCGAATTCAACGACCTTTTACTCAGGTATACCCCGTGTAGTTGCCGTTGGGCGCGACCACTACTGGACCTCAAGCAGTTCTATTGGCAGCTTCATTGCCGCGGACGCCGGTGACGATTACACCTGCGCCATCGCTTCCGCTGGCGCAATCAGCTGCTGGGGCCGCAGCATCCATGGCCAGGCCAACCCGCCGCAGGGCCGCTACCTAGATATCGCCACGGGCGCCGAACACGGTTGCGGTATCGCCGCTGCCAGCTCAATCCGCTGCTGGGGCCGCAACAACCACGGTCAGACCGACGCTCCCGGTGGTACCAACTGGAAACTGGCAGCGGCTGGCGGTTCGCACTCTTGCGCCGTCAACGAGGATGGCAAGGTTGTCTGCTGGGGACGCAACAACTACGGACAACTGAGTGTTCCGGCGGCAATCGCCAGTAATCCAACGTTCACGGTGGACGTCAGCGCCTCGCCCGAGGATGGCGGTTCCGTCGGCGGCGCCGGCAGCTACCGCAGTGGGCGAACCGCGAGTTTGACCGCCACGCCCGCCACCGGCTACCGATTCGTGCGCTGGATTGGCGACGCTTCCGGTACGGCGTCCAGCGTGCGTCTCACAGTCAACGATGACAAGACCGCGACCGCCGTCTTCGACCTGATCGGCGATCGCGACGAAACTCCGATGATCGATGACGGCGCGATGACCGCCGAGTTCCCCGCCGGCAGGATCGTCGCTCGCCGCCTCGATGATGGCCGCACCGAGTTCGGCTACCAACCCCAGGGCCGCGAGCGCGTCCTGCCCGCCCAGCGCTACTTCCCCGCCAACGCGACAGTCGATCGGTGGCTCAGTTCCAGTCCAGTGATCGTTGACGGCGAGCAAGTCGGAGTGATCAACGCACAACTGCTGGCCGACGGCCGGATCGAGTTCGCCTTCACACCCACCGACGGCGAGCGCATCCTGCCACGCTCGCGCTACTTCCCGGTGACAAGCAGCGGAGGCTGGCTACGCAGCTCGCTGCTTGGCGGCTGAGTCGGCTGCACGCCACCTGCACACGATTCTGAGAGAGACCAGATATGACACGCATCCTCCCAATCCTGGCATTGCTTGCCGTTGTCGCAGCGGCGATCACCATGCTGCAGACCTCCCGGGTTTCCGCACAGTCCAATCAGAAAGTGGCCCAAATCAGCGCAGGCGGCGATCACGCGTGCGCCGTGCTGGAAAGCGGCGGCCTCCTCTGTTGGGGTTTGAACGACTCCGAGCAAGCATCTCCTCCCGACTACGAATACATCACTGTGGCCTCCGGTTGGCGTCACACGTGCGCCGTGGTCAAACAGGACGGCGTTGTCTGTTGGGGGGGCAATACGAAAAGTCAACTCGACATTCCCCAACGCGAGTATCTCCGTGGCACCAGCCTTTCGGCCGGTGTCAATGCATCCTGCGCTTACCATTACTCGTCCTCGAGACCTCCGTATGTGCGATGCTGGGGCACGATAAGGGAGTTGGCTGATGTGAGTATCTCCGATGTCGGGACTTTGGCCGTTGGACGCGCCCACTTTTGTAGTCTGGCTTCAGGCTCGCGCCCATGGTGTCTTGGCGACGACGGTTACGGGCAAACCTCAGACATCCCGCTCGGCAGGTTTACCGCAATGGACGCGGGTGACGACTACACGTGCGCCATTGATTCTGCCAACGCAATCTCCTGTTGGGGCCGAAGCGTCCATGGACAGACCGAGGCGCCGAACGGAAGCTTCGTCGCGGTCGGTACCGGCTCCGCACACGCTTGCAGTGTCGCCGCGGCCGGTTCGATACATTGTTGGGGCCGAAACAACCACGGCCAGGCCGACGCTCCGGGCGGCGCAAACTGGCGTCTCGTCAGCGGTGGCGGCTCGCACAGTTGCGCGGTCAACGATGACGGCAAGGTCGCATGTTGGGGTCGAAACAACTACCGCCAGCTCGAAGTCCCCGCTGCAATTGCCGCGACAAGGCCAATCGTCCGACACAGTGTGAGTGCGACCGCGTCACCGGCAGCCGGCGGTACCGTCAGCGGTCACGGCGACCTGCTTGCAGGATCGACTGCGACACTCACGGCGAGGCCTGCGATTGGATACCGGTTCGTCCGCTGGGTCGGCGACGCCGACAGCAATGCGGCCACTGTCCGATTGCGGGTGGACTCCGACAAGACGGCCATCGCGGTGTTCGAGCTTGACAGCGAAACCGATCACACCGCGATGCTGGGCGACGGCGCGATGACAGCGGAGTTTCCCATCGGGCGAATCGTCGCGCGCCGACTCGATGACGGCCAGACCGAGTTCGGCTACCAACCGCAGGGCCGCGAGCGGGTCTTGCCAACACAGCGTCACTTCCCCGCCAACGCGATGGTCGGCCGCTGGCTCAGCTCCAGTCCAGTGATCGTTGACGGCGAGGAAGTCGGAGTGATCAACGCGCAACTGCTGGCCGACGGTCGGATCGAGTTCGCCTTCACCCCGACCGATGGCGGACGCATCCTACCCAGCTCGCGTTACTTCCCTGCATCAAGCAGCGGCACCTGGTTGCGCAGTTCGCTGCTCGAATAGGATGCGCTAGCGAGCCGCTTCCATAGCAGCGATCTGCTCTGAGCGGGCCAGCACATTCTCGGCCTGCTCGAGCACCGGCTTGTCGATCATTTGGCCGTCCAAGGCCACGGCTCCCCGGTTTTGCTCGACGCCCTCCTGGTAGGCGTCCACGACTCGGCGCGCCCAGTCAACATCGTCTGACGGCGGGCTGAACACGCGATTCGCCGGGCCCAACTGATCGGGGTGAATACAGAACTTGCCCAGGAATCCGATCTCCTTCATCCGCGCCAGCTCATCTTCAAATCCTTCAGGATCGCGGATGTCGGTCCAGGGCGTGTCCAACGGAGCAATGCCGGCTGCGTGCGCAGCATTGACCGACGCACGTCGCGCCAACTCCAACTCCGCCCCGCCCTTCGTCCGACGCACGCCGATGCTCACGGCATAGTCTTCGCCACCAACGCAAATGCCCACCAGGCGCTCCGACGCCGCACAAATCTCATAAGCATTCGCGACGGCGTGCGCATTCTCGATCCAGGCGGTGATCTTCACCTGCCCGTCTTCCAACCCTCGCGCCCGCTCCAGCAACGTCAGGTAGTCATCGATCCTCTGCACATCACGAGCCGACTCAATCTTCGAGACGCTGACGCCATCTAGCCACGTTTGGACAATGGCATCGAGTTCCTGTTCGATCAGTCCCGTGTCATAGCCGTTGGTCCTGACAAACACTTGCCGTCCGCGCTTGGGAAAGTCAGGCAGGACGCGGCAGAGTAACTCGCGAGCCGCCGGTTTGTCGTCCCAGGCCACCGAGTCCTCAAGGTCGAAACACAGCACGTCTGCTTCGGCGTCGCGCGCCTTCTCAATGAAGCGCTCGCGAATCCCCGGCACCGACAACATCGATCGCATCACAATGGCTGCCACTACGAATCCTCCTCGTCCGCTGCTGATTCCGATTCTGGTCGACTGAAGATTGAACTCAGACTCTCGAGTTCCGCGGGATCATCCGTCGCGCAGCCACGGAAACCGAGAGCGGCTGCGCGCTCCGCATCGCTTGGCAATCCGAACACGACCGGTAGATCGAACGCCGCCGCGATCAACACGACATTCGAGCCGCCGACCGCAACGGTCGCACTATCGGGCGCGACTCCCAATGACTCTGCGAATTGCGCTTCGTCGTACGCGATCCAGGTCATCCGGTCGGCGGAGTCGCGCATCGCGGCCAGCGCCTCAGACATGATGTTGATTGCGCGTGGATCATGAAATCCAACCGCCATCGCCGTCAGTCCCGGGCGGATCCCCGCGCGAATCTCGACCTCCTCCAGGATCCCTTCGAGATAGCGAAGCTGATCAACACTGGCCGCCGTCTGCACGGCGACTCCATAGACGCCTTCCTGCAAAGCGCTCAGCAAATACGTTCGGGTAAGTTCGGAGTCAAGCGCAGGAATCACCAGATACACCGGCGGTCCCAGCTCGATCGCTGCGCTCACGCGTTCACTCACCGTGCTGAATTCACTCTCATCTTGCGGTGGAACGAGAATGAGGCCGTCGGCATACTCCACCGTCGCCACGTCGGGGATCGGGGTGTCGGGAAGCAGGACTAGCAGGGCGCGGACGTCATCCATCACGGCGCTCCATTTGTTCGTCGCTAGTTGGGGCTGAAGCCGTCGACGCGTTCGCGCAGACCGTCGACATCGTCAAACGGGCCGACCACCGCAGCCGCCAGGTTGCCCTCGCGGACAATCCGCTGCGCCGCTCGTTGGACGTCCGCCGTCGTCACCGACTCGAGACCGGCGATCGTTTCCTCAACCGGCTCGATCGTGCCGTTCGAGATCAACATCCCGCCCGCCCGATGACACCAGCTCGCAGCAGCGTCCAGGCTCAGCCGGAACGAGCCCACCGCGTGTTCACGCACCCGCTCGAGTTCTTCATCGCTCACAGGTTCCGAGCTGATCTTCCGCAACTCCTCGATCACCACTTCGACGGTTTCGAGCACATGTTCAGCAGTCACACCGGCCATGATTGAGAGATGTCCGGCGTCGTCGAACGCAGTCGGATGCGATCCCACCGAATAAGCCAGACCGCGCTTCTCCCGGATTTCCGTGAACAGCCGAGAAGTCATCCCGCCGCCTAGCACCTCGTTCATCAGGCCCATCGCATAGCGGTCGGGGTCGAGACGGGAGATCGCCCGCAGCGAGAGCGCCAGATTGCACTGTTCGTTGTCGCGAATTTCGATCTGCGCAATGTCATCGGACATCGCATCAGTCGCTCGAGGCCTGGCGGGAACGTCTTCATCCGATCCATCCGCCCAGCCCGCGCTCCAGTGCCGCTCGGCGAACTCGATCACTTCTTCACGCGCCACATTCCCGGCCACCGACAGCACGATGTTCGACGGCCGGTAGAACGTCTCAATGTGCGATGCCAGATGCTCGCGTGTAACGGTGCCGACCGATTCCAGGTCGCCGGCGATTTCCCAGCCCAACGGCTGCTCGCCGTATGTTGCCTGGTTCAACAGTTGCCCGGCGCGTTGTCCGGGCTGATCGTGCGCTCGCCGGATCTCCGAGCAGATCACCGTGCGCTCGCGTTCGATCTCCGACTCGGCCAACAGCGAGTTGCGCACCGAGTCGGCCAACACATCCATCGCCAAGGGAAGTTTGTTGAACGGCACTCGATTCCAATAGCAGGTCAACTCGCGCGAGGTGAACGCATTCAGCGACCCTCCCGCGCCCTCAATCGCCGCCGAAATCGCCGTCGGTTCGGGTCGAGACTCGGTGCCCTTGAACAGCATGTGTTCGAGATAGTGGGACAGGCCCAGCGTGTCGCGTGCTTCGTCGCGAGATCCAACGCCGACGTACGCGGCCAACACCGCAGCCTGGGAGTGAGGGATCGACGTCACAACAACGCGCAGCCCGCAGTCCAGGACATCGATCGTCGGTTCAATGGCGGCGCGGTCGTTGGTTGAGTTTGGCATGGGCTGTCTCAGCATACCTGCGCCTCCGTATGCTCAAGCCACTGTGCTGAGGAGCCTGACGTGAAGGCGTTCGTCAACGCGCGCTACGAGTATCACTGGGCGCCGTTGATCGGCTGTCTGGTCGCTCATATTGGACAGATTGGCGCGCCGCAACCGAGCTACATCGTTGGATCGGTCACCGGCATCAGTTACCAACCGCCACAGGACGCGGAATTGCCCGCATACCTGCGCGCCGGACTCTCGGCGCTCGGCGTTGCTGCCGACGTGAAGGACTCGGTCCATCCCAATCGACTGCAACGTTGGCTTACGCGGCAGCGGATTCGCCGCGAGTTGCGCGCCGACCGTCCGGTGACCGTCTTCGGAATTGGCGTCTCCCCCTTCGGTCCGGCCTGGGGACTCATCGTGGGTTGCGACGACGATCGCCGCGCCTGGCGGCGTGAAGGTCCAATGACCGAACAGGTCTCGCCCTGGCTGCCCGAATCCGACCTTGATCAGTCTCCTGTGCACATTCTGATCAGCGCTCGCCGCAGCGGAGCCCCAGAGCCCGAAGCGATTGAACGGACCGCAGCGCAAGCGATGCTGAGTTCCGTCGATCGAGTCCAACGCGACCTGGTCGACCGAATCGGCCTGCTGGACAGCAATCTCGAAATCGAGCCGCAGCAGTACTCGCATGATGTCCAGGCGCTAGCCGGCAACTGGGGTGAAGCCGCGACCTTCTGGCGCGAGGTTCCGCACGCCGTGTTTACACCCGTCGCACAGCACATGGCCGTCACCCTGTCCCGCTACGCCACGCTGTTTCCCTACCCGATGGGCGGCCAACCGAACAATCCCGGCGTCCGCAGTGCAGCCGCCTACATATTGCGTGAAGCGAGCGACGCCCTCGGCGCAGCCCGTTGATACACTCCCAACCAACCAGCGACGGAGTCCGACATGGCCATCAACGTCAAGCTCTTCATGACGCTTGTCCCACTCTCGAAATCGAAGCAGGCGAACCTCAGCGTTGACTGGTTCGACGGCATCACCACGCAACACATCCTCGAGTCTGAGGAGTTCTCCGAGCAAGACCGGGAAGCGATCGCCGTCGTCATCAACTCGGTGCAAGCGCTTCCGGAAGATCCGCTCAACGATGGCGACCAGGTTGACCTCTTGGTCAATTTGCAGGGCGGATCACAAATGGATCATGGGGCCAGTGAGTAGCGACGAACCGTCACCGAAGTACATCTTCATCACCGGCGGCGTGATCTCCTCCGTCGGCAAGGGCATCACCACCGCCTCACTCGGTCGACTGCTCCAGTCGCGAGGCCTCTTCGTCACCGTCCAGAAGCTTGACCCCTATCTCAACGTCGACCCCGGCACGATGTCGCCCTACCAGCACGGTGAGGTTTATGTGACCGACGACGGCGCAGAAACCGACCTCGATCTGGGGCACTATGAACGCTTCCTCGACCAGAACTTAACCTCCGCCTCGTCAGTCACCATGGGCCAGATTTCGGCTGAGCTCATCGAGCGCGAACGGCGCGGCGACTACCTCGGCGGCACCATCCAGACCGTGCCGCACGTCACCGACCTGGTCAAGGAACGAGTCCGAGGACTGGCCCTGAAAGCCGGAGTCGATGTCCTGATCGTAGAAGTCGGCGGCACCGTCGGCGACATCGAAGGTCAGGCCTTCCTCGAAGCGATCCGCCAGATGCGCTACGAGGAACCGCGCAATGGCACGCTCGCCATCCACGTCACGCCGCTCTTCCATCTCAAGGCCACCGACGAACTCAAGACTAAACCGACCCAGCACTCAGTACGCACCCTGCGCAGCATGGGCATCCAGCCCGACGTGATCATCTCTCGCACCGACATCCCCGCAGAAGCGTCGATCACCGACAAGCTCGCGTTGTTCTGCGATGTACCGGCCGAAGCAGTGATGACGCTTGAGACCGCCTCGTCGATCTACCAGGTCCCCTCAATGCTTGAACGAGCCGGACTCACTGATCTCACTCTGGATCGACTCGGACTGGAGCCGAAACCCTGCGTCTCGGATCGCTCGATCAATGCTTGGACCGATTGGACCGAACGGCTGGGCCAGTCCGAACGAGTCTGCCGCGTAGCGATCGTCGGCAAGTACGTCGAGCTGCGAGACGCCTACCTCTCGGTCAAGGAAGCGCTGATTCACGCCGGTGCGCAGCGCCGTGCGAGCGTCGATATCACCTGGATCCAATCGGACGACCTCGACGAAGCCGATCAGCCGGAGATCGCCGCCGCGCTCGCCGACGTGGACGGCGTGATCGTGCCAGGAGGATTTGGCGAGCGCGGGATCGAAGGCGAGATCGGCGTGGCCCGCTTCGCATTGCAGCAGCGGATTCCCTACCTCGGGCTGTGCCGGGGAATGCAGAACATGGTGATCGCGTTTGCCCGAGAGCGGCTCGACCTACCAGACGCCAACACGACCGAGGCCGACGAAGACACCGACGCGCCCGTCATCGCCCTGCTCGACGAACAGCGCGAAGTGAGCGAGAAGGGCGGCACGATGCGGCTGGGAATGTATACCTGCCAGTTGCATCCCGAGACGCGTGCTCGACAGTTGTACGATGCTGGTATCGCTCACGAGCGACATCGCCATCGCTGGGAGTTCAATCCCGAGTACCGCGATCGCTTCGAGCGCGCCGGACTCGTCGCCAGCGGCACATCGCGCGATGGCGCCCTGGTCGAGATTGCCGAGGTCCACGGTCATCCCTTCATGCTCGGCTCGCAGTTTCATCCCGAGCTCAAGTCGCGCCCTGAGCGATCACATCCACTCTTTGTGGGATTCATCGACTCAGTGCTCTCCGAAGCGGAGACGGCCCTCCGCCACCCGGCCGGCGCAACCAATCATGCAAGCTAATCACAACAACACCCGCCGCCTGGCAGCGCGCCAGCCGACCCATCCGTCATTTCGGCTCTCGGCCGGAACCTCGATGTTGCTGGAGTCGGTTGTCAGATGATCGTCACTACCGGGAGCTTCAACCTCGGTCGCCTCGTGCAGCCCTGGACACAAGCGCAATTCGCACAATAGAACTCCAGATCGATATTGTGAACGCAACCGCACAGCCGTCGCATCGCGAACCAACGGCGAATGGAGTCGCAGACGCCGTGTCAGTCCACCCCAAACAACGCCATCGTCGGTCGACCGCGTTCCGCCGCAACTCAAACCATGCCGTGCACATCCGAACAAAACCGAACAGATCCGAACACCCTTACGGCCTGAAACGACATGAAGAAACCCGAAAAAACCTGAAAAAACCTGAAACCCGAACTGCCCCAATTCCCTGTGTTTCACAGGGAATTCAGGCGGATACTGCTCCCAGAAAAAAAATACTCCGAAAACCTGAAAACGTCCTATCAGGACCTTCCCCTGCCCAGATCACGAGCAGCGCCGAACAATGAGCGAAGACGACATCTTCCGCTTTCTCACCACGCTGGCCACCGTGGTCTTCGCAGGCGGCGTGGCCGCGTTGACGCTCGCCCTCACACGCGCCTGGCAAACCGAGGACGCCGTTGAGCGTGATGTCCTCTTCCGTTCGGCCGACCGTGCCCACACCCGATTGCTCCTCCCGGGCATCATCGCGACCGGCGTACTGGGCGCCGTCTGGGGCATCCGCGCCGAGAGTGTCGATCCAATCGAGACCGGCTGGCTGCTCGCCGCCGAAATCCTCTACCTGGTCTCGCTCTTCGTTCTCGTGCCGGGCATGTTCGCCGGTGTCAGGCGAGTCCGGCTGCTCTCCCTCCAGGCGCGCAAAACCGGCCAGATTTCCGACGAACTGACCGACGCCCTCAACGACCGCGGGCCACTCGTCTTCGCGATCCTCATGTCGCTGCTGCTGCCCGTTCAGATCGCGCTCGTTACCTTGCAGCCATAGTTGTCCGTCTAAGGAGATGGCAGGGTTTTGACAGAAGTGTCGCCACGACTTTGGGACAGTGGCGCAAACATCCAACCTCTGATGTCCCTACCGCAAAGAAGTGAGCAAAAGGAGACACCGTGGCATTCCTGGGCAAACTGAAAGAGAAGCGCGCTGCTGCGAAGGAGGAGAAGGAACGTCAACGAGCCGAAGAGGCAGTACGTCGAGAGCAAGAAGAGCGCGAGCGCCAAGACCGGAAACGTCGGGTGTTGGCGCAGCGGGAGGCTGTCCTGGACATCCTGCAGAATGATCGAGTACCCGACATAGATTGGAGTCGCTACTCCGAGTTCAAGGTGGCAAAGAATGAGAGAATGCTCTACGTCTTTTCTGATGTGGAGTACATCGAGCAACGGACGAAAAGGGAGACACGAG
Source organism: Dehalococcoidia bacterium (assembly GCA_965232875.1). Lineage (GTDB taxonomy): Bacteria > Chloroflexota > Dehalococcoidia > Bin125 > Bin125 > Bin125. The sequence continues at coordinate 3,058,519 of OZ247431.1, forward strand.
GCAAGAGCGCAGGCACAAGCGTGCGGATAGCCAAGGGAGTGTCCGTAAGGGCTGGTAAATCTGCTGGCCAAGTAGTCGAAAGCGACGTCAGAACGAGTCGAGGTTACGGAACCCTCGGGGTCTCAACCAAGCATGTGTTCTTCGTGGGCGATGAGCGATCATTTCGGATACGAATGGACAAGATTGTCTCAGTTAGACCCGCTGGTGCTGATGCCATCGAACTGGTCAGGGATCGCGCGAGCGGGCACCCTGAGTTCTTTAGGGTGGGTACCAATAGCGCAGAGTTTGCTGCCGACTTGATTGGCCTGGTACCTACAGTTGACCTTGGTCGAGGTGCCCCAGAGATGGAGCAAGTTGACTACAGCATCTACTTGCCGTCTGACGCTGGGGACGCCCTGTGGGACTAGCGTCGTTCTTAGTCCACCCCCAGCTTGGGACATAATGCCGATACGCTTCGCCCACTAAGGATCCCGCCAAAATGAAAATCTTCCTCGACACCGCCCGACTCGACGAGATCCAACAGGCCGTCGACTGGGGCGTCTGCGACGGCATCACGACCAACCCCTCGCTGCATTCCCGCGCCGTCACCCACGAGGGCGACGATGCGATCACCTACCGCGAACGCATCCTGCGCATCGCCGAGATGGTCGATGGTCCCATATCGGCTGAGTGCGTCTCACGCACGACCCCTGAGTTGATCGAGGAAGCCCGCGAGCTTGCCGGCTGGCATGAGAAGGTCGTCGTCAAGATTCCCATTGACGGCCCAGGACTCGCTGCAATCAAGGCGCTCTCGCAAGAGGGCATCCGGATCAACACCACCCTGATCTTCTCCCTCAACCAGGCGCTCCTGGCCGCCCGCGCCGGCGCAGCCTATGTCTCACCGTTTGTTGGAAGACTCGACGACATCGGCGAAAGCGGCATCCAACTCGTCGCCGACACGGTCAATCTGCTCGACCGCTTCAATCTGCCGGCGCAGGTCATTGCCGCCTCGCTGCGCAATACCGACCACACGGCCGAGGCCGCGCGCGTCGGCGCTCACATCGCGACGATCCCCTTTCCTGTGCTCGAGCAGATGCAGCAGCATCCACTCACCGACAAGGGAATCCAGGCCTTCCTCGATGATTGGCACAAGGCGGAAGCGCAGCTTCGGGCGCAGCCAGTTTCGTAATCTGACCTAAAATCTCGGAGGTTGCGGCCTTCATTGCTTGCCAAGCTGCGATGCGCGGGGCTAGGATTGGATCTGTCCCCCTGAGTTTGGCTTCCGCGCCCCGCGCCACCCAACATGACCGGCGTCGTTGAGCGCAGTAGCACCGATTCGACCAAACGTTGTTGTTCTCCGGACCCTTCCGTGATTCCGTCCACGCAGCGCCGACACCACGAAACTGAATCCGTGCCGTCCGACCAACATGCCGACCGTTGCTTCCATCACATCACAGCCCAGCAAGCAGAGCGCCCAAAGCAGAGGTAGCCGATGACGAGCCTGAACATCCCCGAACTCGAACACCTGACCCGCGAGGAACTGCTCGCCAAAGCTCGCGAGCTAGAAGTCACTGGTCTCTCGGGCCTGAAGAAACAGGACATCGTCCTGCGTCTGTTACAGGCGCAGTCCGAGGCCGAGGGCCACATCCTCTCGGGAGGCGTCCTCGAAGTCGTCGACGACTCCTACGGCTTCCTGCGCGGAGAATCACTGCTCCCGGCGCCCACTGATGTCTACGTCTCCCAGAGCCTCGTCCGCCGCTCCGGTCTGCGCACCGGCGACTATGTCATTGGCTCGGTTCGACCGCCCAAGCAAGGCGAGAAGTACTACGGCCTCTCCCGCGTTGACATGGTCAACGGCGCCAACGCCAACGAAGCCGCCTCTCGGCCGTACTTCGAGAACCTCACCGCCGTCTTCCCGCACCAAAAGTTCCTGCTCGAGACCGAAGACCCGGCCGAACTCTCTGGTCGAGTCATCGACCTCGTCGCGCCGATGGGCCGTGGCCAACGCGGCCTGATCGTCAGTCCGCCCAAGGCCGGCAAAACGATGCTGTTGCAGTCGATCGCCAACGGCATCGCCATCAACCATCCTGAGGTCCATCTGATGGTCGTCCTGATCGGGGAACGCCCCGAAGAGGTCACCGAGATGAAGCGCTCGGTGCGCGGCGAAGTCATTGCATCGACCTTCGACGAGCCGGTCGAGGAACACACGCGCGTCGCCGAACTCGGTCTCGAACGCGCCAAGCGACTGATGGAAATGGGCCGCGATGTCGTCATCCTGCTCGACTCAATCACGCGCCTGACCCGCGCCTACAACCTCGAAATGCCCTCAACCGGACGGACGCTCTCAGGCGGCATCGACCCGGTCGCGCTCTATCCGCCCAAGCGCTTCTTCGGCTCCGCTCGCAAGGCGGAAGAGGGCGGCTCGCTGACGATCATCGCCACCTGTCTCGTCGACACCGGCTCACGGCTCGACGATGTGGTCTTCGAGGAGTTCAAAGGCACCGGCAACTGGGAAGTCCGGCTCGACCGCAAGCTGGCAGAACGCCGCATCTACCCCTCCATCGACATCGCCGCCTCCTCAACCCGGCGAGAAGAGCTCCTCCTCTCCGGAGAAGAGCTGCAGCGAGTCTGGCTGCTGCGCCGGATGATGTCCGTCCTAGCCGGCTCCGGAGGAGGAGCCACCGAACCAACCGAGCGCCTGCTCGACCGTCTGGCGAGGACCAAGTCCAACACCGAGTTCCTCGAAAACCTCACCGCCGCCGAAGCGTAATCACCAGACCCATTGCCTAGACTCCGCAATGAGCCTGGTCTCCCTTGCAGGATGAGTTTGACTCGCTCCCGTTGCTCCTCCTCGCAGATGGAGTTCCGCTCGCTCCCTTTGCTCCCCCTTTGGGGGAGCTCCCGCGAAGCGGGTGAGGGGGGCCCTCGGCGGAGAGCCCCCTCAGCCTTCGGCAGCTCCCCCAAAGGGGGAGCAGATTCAACCGGCACAGATTCAACCGACACAGAAGAACAGTCGCTCACCATCTTCACCAAGGGACTAGATATGACCCAAATCGAAACCGTCCTCGGACCCATCGACGCCAACGACCTCGGCTTCACCCTCTCCCACGAGCACGTTGCGATCACGCCCAACGTCATCACCCAGCACTACCCCTGGCTGATCGACAAGGACGCAGTCCTGCAGCGTGCCAAGGAAGAGCTGACGGAAGCCAAGCAAGGCGGCGTTGACTCCTTGATCGAACTTTCCACGCCCGACCTCAACCGCGATGTCGAAGCGATGCGCGCCGCATCAGAGGCGTCGGGCGTCAACGTCATCTGCGCCACTGGCATCTGGCGCGATGTCCCCCGCTGGATGTGGGGCAAAGACCCCGACGAGATCGCTGACATCTTCGTCCGCGAGATCGAAGTCGGCATCGCTGACACCGGCATCAAGCCGGGCGTGATCAAAGTCGCCAACGACGCCGAGGGCGTCACTCCGGAGGGTGAACTCATCCTCCGAGCCGCAGCCCGGACGGCCAGGCGCACCGGCACGCCAATCTCAACGCACCACTGGGCTCCGCTCGAGGTCGGACGACGCCAGGCTGAAATCTTCCAGGAGGAAGACGCGCCGATGGACAGGATCTGCATCGGCCACACCGCCGATAGCGTCAACGCCGACTACATCGAGGACCTGCTCAACACCGGCGTCTACATCTCAATGGACCGCTATCCCGGCCCCGAGGACGGCGCAGAACGTCCCAACTGGGTCGCGCGCAACGCCACCGTCAAAGAACTGATCAATCGCGGCTGGTCGCACAAGCTGATGCTGGGCCACGATTATGCCGCCTTCCCCGGATCGCCGCGCGACTACCCGACCCGATACCTCTTCCTCACCACGACCGCGATACCCGCGCTACTGGCCGACGGCGTCCCCCAGGAAACCATCGATCAGATGATGATCACCGTCCCGCGCGCCTTTCTGAGTGGACTCAGCGGAGAATCCGCATGAACCGCGACGAAGTTGCCGACCTCTGCGAATCCCTGCCCGGCTCCTGGCCCGACTCGCCCTGGGGCGAAGACGACCTCGTCTACAAGCTCGGCAATCGCAATGCCGACGGCAAGGGCGGCAAGATCTTCTGCTTCCTCGGCGGAGGCGCCACCGGAGGCAAACCGCACGCCATTTCGCTCAAGGCCGACCCAGCCATCGTCCCCGCGCTGCATCAGCAGTACGAGGCCGTAAGCTTCCCCAGCTACCTGAACAAATCCCACTGGGTCGCCATCACTCTGGAGTCCGACCTGCCCGACGACGAATTGGAAGAACTGATCGTCGACTCGTACGAGAGAATCCTCAGCGGCTTCAGTAAACGCCAACAGCGCCTGATCACCGGCTCCCCGGTCACAGGTGCTCCCAGGTCATAGGCGCTCTCTGGTCCGACGCCGCTAGAGTCCGACGCCGCTAGAGATACTTAGTGCAGGTAAACTAACTGACAGACCATTGCTCTCAAACGCGAGAGTGTATCTGGAACAAGACGATGCCCGCGACGGTCGTACGTGCGGGATCAGATCAGAACAGGAAGTTCATGAGCGAGCGGAACTATTGGGATCGCATGCGCCGTAACAAGATGTCGCGGCGCTCGTTGCTGCGCGCCTCAGCCCGCGCCGGGGTCGGCGCAGCCGGGCTCGCCCTGGTCGGTTGTGGCGACGATGACGATGATCAGTCTGCAGCGCAGGTCCAGCAGGCCCAGCAGCAGCAACAACAACAGGCTGCACAGCCGCAACAGCAACAGCAACAGCAGGCTGACGCGCAGGCGCAGCAGGCCGAGCAGCAGGACCAGCCCGCCGCCGAGCAGCAAGCCCAGCAGCAAGAACAACAGGCCTCCCAGGCGCAAGCCCAGGCCCAACAGACTGCTGTCGCACGGGTTGGCGAACTGAACGTTCCCGACCTCTCCGGCTCCTTCTCCCAGCTCGACCCGGTCACCGGATCCGGTGGCAACGACCACCAGCACCTGTGGGTCGGTCACGACAACCTGGTCGGCTACGACACCGAACTCGTGCCCGACACGAGCCGCTCGCTGGCCGAGAGTTGGGAAGTTTCGGACGATGGTCTGAAGATCATCTTCACGATTCGCCCCAACGTGTTGTTCCACGATGGCGAACCGCTCAACGCCGAGGCAGTCAAGACGCACATCCTCCGCGCTCGCGACTTGCCCGAGGGCAACACCGGCGCCGATGTGCAGTTCATCGACAGCGTTGACACGCCGGACGAACTGACCGCCGTCTTCAACATGAAGCAACCCTTCGCCCCCTTGCTGCGCATCCTCGGCGACCGCGCGGGCATGGTCGTCTCGCCCAAGGCGATCGCTGAGAAGGATGTCTACATCGACCGCTCGCCGGTCGGCGCCGGCGCCTTCAAGTTCGTCGAGGAAATCGTCGATGACCGCCTCGTCTTCGAAGCGTTCGACGACTACTGGCAGCCTGGTCACCCGAAGATCAACAAGATCACCTGGCACCTGGGACGAACCTCCGACCAGGCCATCAACGGCATGATCGCCGGCGAATACAACGCCCAGTTCAGCCCCGACTCGGCCCAGGTCGACCGCCTGACCGACGCCGGCCTGACCTATGAGACGCGCCCCACCAACTGGACCCAGCGCTATTGGTTGAACATGCGCATGGAGCCGTGGACCAACCCGCACCTGCGCCGCGCCGTCAACTGGGGCATCGACAAGCAAGCCTTGCTCGATGTTGTCTGGAACGGTCAGGGCATTCCGGCCCATTGGGGCTGGCTCGGCCCGGCCACCGGCCCTGACCACGATCCCAACTACGAGGGCTACATCTTCAACCCTGACAAGGTGCGCGAAGAGCTCGCGCTGGCCGGACATCCGGATGGGTTCGAGTTCGAGATGAACACCTTCTCGGGCGCCCAGGCGATCGCGCATGACGAGTTCATCGCTGCTTCGCTGGCTCAGTTCGGCATCACCGCCAAGCTCAACCCGAAGCCCAGCCCAGCCTTCTGGCGTGAGTTCTGGGACCTCGAAGTCTCCGGTCACAGCTCCTCGATGTCGGTGCGCGCCGATGTCTGGCAGCAACTCGCATTCGTCCACGACCCGCTCTCCCAGAGCCGTAACGTCGTGCCCGAGGATGAGAACGACCCGGACCGCATGGAATTGGTCCGTCTGCTGGGCGAGGTCGGCGCTGAGTTTGACCCCGAGCAGCGGTTCATTAAAATCCAGGAGCTCAACCGAGCCATGGACACCGCCGCCTGGGGCTTGAACTTCTTCCACCACTTCGCGCGCACAGCGCACGCCGAGAATGTCACCTATCCGCTGTTTGCCGACGCAAAGCCGCACTGGGGACAGGGCGACGTGACCATTACCACCTAGGCGCTCGCCTGGGCAGCGCCGAGAGCTCAAGTAGCCTAGGCGCGACCATTGGCCAACTGCGGCCGGCGCTCGTCCGTGTGGACGGCGCGCCGGCCGCCGCCAGCCAGCCATCCCACATAGGTATCCGTGGCAGCAGCCTCGGAACGGACCTGTTCGGCAAAGCTAGGGTCAGTGCGCAACTTCATCATTCGTCGCGTTCTCGCCACGATTCCCGTACTGATCTTGATCTCCGTCGTCACCTTTGTCGCTCTGAGGCTGCTTCCCGGCTCTCCCGGCAGCGCCATCCTCGGACCGGAAGCCGATCCGGCCGCCGTCGAGGCCTTGAATGAGCGGCTGGGATGGTACGACCCGATCTATGAGCAATACGCCGACTGGATTGCCGGCGTCTTCCAGGGCGACTTCGGTTACTCCCAGCGCAGCAACGACCCGGTCGGCCCGCTGATCGCCAGCCGGCTTGAGGCGACCTTGCAACTCGGCATCATGTCGTTGGCCCTGGCCTTGCTGATTGCCATCCCGATTGGGGCGATCGCAGGGGCCAAACCCGGCACGCCCTTCGACTACGGGCTCACATTCTTTGCCGTGATTGGCGTCTCTGTGCCCAACTTCTGGCTGGCCATGCTGCTCGTGATCATCTTCGCGCTCGAGCTGGGTTGGTTTCCCACCCAGGGCTTTACACCCTTCTTCGAGGATCCGACCGCCAACCTCAAGGGTATGATTCTGCCCGCATTCGCCATCGGCGTCGCGCTCGCCGGCAATCTCGCCCGGCAGGTGCGCGCCTCCATGGTTGAAGTCATGCAACAGGACTACGTACGCACCGCTCGGTCAAAGGGTCTGCGCGAACGCTCCGTTCTCGTCCGCCACGGATTTCGCAATGCGCTGATCCCCGTCGTGACCGTGCTCGGTTTGCAGACCTCGCTCGTCGTTGGCGGCGCGATCGTGATCGAATCCTTCTTCGGACTGCCCGGCGTCGGCAAGCTGATCATCGACTCCATCCTCTTCTCCGAGATTCCCACCGTGCAAGCCCTCGCCGTGATGATCGCGCTGGGTGTCGCGGCGATCAATCTGATCGTCGACATCTCCTACGCGTATCTCGATCCACGCATTCGCTACTCCTGAGGTCAGTGATGAGTTCGTCCGCCTCCGTGGAAGTCATGATTTCAGAGCGCGATCCTCGGTTCGCCAACTTCATGGCCTTTGCCCGCCGATTTCTCCGCCGCCCTATCGGTGTGATCAGTCTGACCGTCGTGCTGCTGATCGCCTTTGCCGCAATATTCACCAACGTTGCAGCTACTCACGATCCGCTGGAAACGCTAGTCACGACTGGTGCCGAAGCGTTTGCCCCGCCGTCGATTTCCAACTTTTTCGGAACCGACCAGCTCGGTCGAGACAACTACTCGCGCATCGTCGACGCATCGCGCACGGCGCTCATGGTTGGCGTGGTATCGATCCTGATCGGCGCCGGAATCGGGGTGCCGATCGGCGTCACTGCCGGATACTCGGGTGGGATCCGCGATGAAGTCCTGATGCGACTCATGGATGCGCTCTTCGCGTTTCCCGGCATCCTGCTCGCATTGATGATCATCGCGGCGCTGGGAACCGGCATTCAGAATGTCATGCTCGCCATCGGCATCACCTTCATACCCTCGTTCGCCCGACTCGTGCGCGGCACAACGCTCTCGGTCAAAGAGCAGGAATTCGTCCTGGCCGCACGCTCGATCGGCGCCGGCGGACCTCGGGTCGCGGCCCGCCACATCTTGCCCAACACGTTCGCGCCGGTCGTTGTTCAGGCCTCGCTGCTGTTCGGCGTCGCGATCATCATCGAGGCTTCACTCAGCTTCCTCGGCCTTGGAACGCGACCGCCCGACCCATCCTGGGGCACCATGCTCAACAGCGCTCAACGCCTGATCAGCAGCGAGCCCATGCTCGCCATCTTCCCCGGCCTGGCCATCGTCGTCACCGTGCTCGCCTTCAATCTCCTCGGCGACGTCCTCCGCGATCTCCTCGATCCCCGCCTGCGAGGAACCGGCTAGCGCCGGGTCTGAGTCTTCCCTGCTCCCCCAGGACGCAATAGGCCCTCGTTAGCCCGCCGCCACCGACAGCTCCAGCCGAGACCCTCGCTCGGCGTCGTGCCAGACCGTGTTCAGTGCCGTCCGCGTATGCGTCTGCCGGCCGATGGGCTCTCCGGTGTTGGGATTCACGTCGAATCGCGGATAGTTCGAGGACGAGATCTCCACGCCGATTCGATGACCCGCCTTGAACACATTCGCTGTCGGGTACAGCTCGATCGTCACCTCGACGATGTCATTCGGAGAGGCCAACTCTTCGCGGTCGTATCCGTTGCGGAAGCGCAGCCGCTTGATGCTGTCGGTCAGGCGCAGGTTGTAGCCCTCGGGATAGTCCGCATTGGGTGGATAGCAGTCGAGCAACGCTGCCGTGAAATCGGTATCCGGTGCGTCGGTCGAGACGAACAGCCGCACCGTCACCGGACCAATCGCTTCGACGTCCTCAGCCAGCGGCTCGGTTCGGAACGACAATACGTCCGAGCGCGACGACGTCGGCAGATACGGCGGCTCCGCACCCATCACGTCGGGTCGAGTTCGCTGATCGGCTCCGCCCGGCATGATCAGCTCTCGAGAGCGCTGAGTCGGTGGCCAGATCTGAGACTTCAGCGTCGGATCCTCTGCCACGTATTCGCGCAGCGACGAGACATTCGCCGAGATCGACGGCACCGGATTGGCTGGGTCGAACAGAAAACTCGACGAACCGCCGTCCTCGCCCGACGCCTCAATCGACAACGCACCGTCGCGCTGCAGGTACCACTCTTGCTGCGCAGCCGCGGCTGGCGGCCACTGGGACTCATCCCGCCACTCGCCGCCATGGTCCATCCGATCCGACAGGATCCGCCGACCCGTGCCGCCACCCATCACGAACATCTTCACCGGAGGCATTTCGCTCCAGCCGCTGTCCAGTCCCTTGAGCGTGTGGTCGAAGAAGCGCATGCGCAGATCGGAAATGCTCGCAGCCAGATTGCCCGATGTCGGTGCCGTCGGACCAAAGTCAACGTCGCCCGACCACGACCGATCCAGCGTCACCTCGCCATGCGTCCACGGACCCATGAGCAGATACTGCGGCGAGGACATTGCCTCCGAGAAGGCCATGAACGACTCGCACGTCGCCCGCGTATAGCTGTCGTACCAGCCGCCCGAGTACACGCTCGGCACATCGGCGGTCTGTCCAATGAAACGCTCGAAGTTCATCGACGGCAATTGCCATAGCCAGTCATCCTCGCGAGCCAGCGTCGTCAGGTCGATCGCCCAACGCTCAAAGTCCTTGGTCAGAGAGAGCGGCGTATCGCCCGATCGCCAGGGCAACCGATTGAGGTAGCCGCGCAGGTCGACTGCCGCCTGGTCCAGCGCCTCGTACAGCGCCGGGTCCCGCACCGCTTCCGGACTGACCGGCGCGTTCCAAAAGGCCCACGCGAGCCAACGCAACTCCAGCGCACCGCCCTGTCGCAGCGACGACGTCAGACCGTTGAACGCACCCTGGTTGACCCACATCGCCGACAAATGCGGCGGATTCAGAGCCGCCGCCGCAGACTGTACCCAGCCCATGTACGACGTCCCGACTGTCCCCACCTTGCCCGTCGACCAGGGCTGGTCGGCCAGCCATTCAATCGTGTCGTAGCCGTCCTCGGCTTCGTTCTTGAGCAGATAGAAGTCGCCTTCCGACGCAAATCGACCGCGCACATCCTGCATCACCCGCGCATATCCACGCTTCGCCCACCACTCGCCGTCAGCGGCGAACCCCAGCTTGTCGTACGGCGTCCGAGTCAACAGGGTCGGCCAGGGACCTTCAATCGCCACGCCGTCACGAGCTGGCAGATACACATCGGTCGCCAGCGCTACGCCATCACGCATGACGACACGGCGATTGCGCTGAATCACGACCTCGTACTCGAGCTGTGAACTCTGTTGACTCATCTCACGCTCCTCTGGCCAGCAGCGGCGCCACCGTCGGCGCGGTCGGGATCGAACTTCGGGTCACATTGATGTGGTTGTCGCTGGGCGGATCGACAGTCAATCCCATTTCGCGCAGAAACGCCGACAGCGGTTCAAGCCCGGTCTGGACTTCCTCTGCGCCCTCCGGTTGATAGAGCATCGGAATCACCAAAGGAGCAGCAATGGCGCCCGCGATACTGGCCGCCGACTCCGGCGTGAGATGCTTCCCACCCCCGCAGGGCATCAGGACGACATCCGCCCGTTGCAACTCTTCCAACGCCGAGCGCTCAGGCATTCCCTGAAGGTCGCCCAAGTGCGCGACAATCAATTCGTCGATCGTCACTACGAACGAGATGTTGCGCTGGTCATCAGGACCAGGCGTGCGGACGCCGGTTGCCAGCACCCGCTTGATCTCGTATTCGCCCGGCGCATCCAACTGCCGTTGATTGGTCGACGCCTCGAGCGTCACACCCTCAGTCCAGTTGTGGCCGGCGTCCATCTTGCGAGACACCGTCACAATGTCGGCCGCAGGCCGGTTCAGCCGAAACCCGGTCTCAGGAGAGCAAGGGTCCATGACCACCGCAGCTTCCCGCCCCCGCAAGCGAAATGCAGCATGTCCATACCAGGCAATATCCATACCCACAGCCTACGGAGCAGGTGACATATGCGCTGCGAGATATCTGGGCAACGAAAGAGAACCGACTAGACCGACCCTGGCAATGGTTCTTCCTCGACCATTTCCACTAGGCGACGGATCGGAGAAAGGGTCAGCGTGAAGTGGTTCAGAATGTCGCGACCCAGGAGAGAGGGCATGTGGCGATTGATCACCCTTTCTTGCTCGTCACGGAGTTCGGTGGCAATCCAGAAGTCCTGAAACAGCAGAACTGGCGGCCCCGACTGAGGGTGGAACATGCAGAACAGTTTTCTCTCGACAACTGTGGCGCCGGTTCCAATGCCGCCAATGCGGATTCGGTCTGCAGCGCGATTGATCTCCTCATACGCTTCGTCTCCGAAGATGCCTCGCGCGTCCGTCGGAGCGATCAGCGTATGATCAGCGCCGGTGTCAATCAGGAGGTGAACGGTCCGTGTCGGTAGACCCACATCGGCGACCGCGCTCACACTAATGCGAGGAGCCGGCGGTTGGAGTCTGTGCGTGGCCTCAAACGTGCCGAGAAACCGTCGATTCAGAGAATCCACGGCGTTTCAGTCTCGGTTTCCATACGTGCTGCTGCTTCCGCAATGGGATCAAGTTCCCTCAGCCGCTTGAACATCTCCATGTAGTCGTCGAACGACTCGACGCAGCCGCCACCGTGAATCAGCATCCATTTCCCCCGGTGCGTTTCCCAAAGCTCACTGCAGTGGGTCGCAAAAAATGCATCATTACGCCGAGCTTCCTCATTCACAGCGTCGAGAAACTCAAGGTCAAGACCGAGATTGGCCAAGGCCTCGGTGATCCCCTCCCTCTTGGTAGTCATGACGCCTTCCTCAGCTATGTTCTGTTCGTCCCTTACGGTAGCTAATCCTATTCCCACTTCGCGCCCGGCAACGCGCTCTGCTCGTTAGAGGGGGCGCCAACCGTCGTCCGCGCTCCCCGCAGTCCTCAATTGACCATCACCGGCAGTTCGTCCCCGGCCTCAGGAACATGGGGCATCAGTACCAGCGCCGCGTTCTGACCGTGCGCTCCGTAGGCTGCCGTCGCGGCTCCGACGATCCGGTCCTCGTACAACTTCGGGACGAAGCCCAGTTTGCAGGCGATGTCTTGCTCCTGGAATGTCGCGTGCGGAGGTACTTGGCGCTGATCGACGATCATCGCCGCTGCCACCGCCGATAGGGCGCCCGACGCACCGGCGGTGTAGCCGATATTTGGACTCACTGTCGCCGCATACATATCCAGCGTGCGACGTCCAAAAGCGCGCTCGATGATGTCCGTTTCGCGCTCGTCACCCAGCTTGGATCCCACGCCTGCCGCCACGACGACGTCGATATCTGACGGCGAAATCTCGCCGCCCAACATCGCAGCCCCCGTCGCCCGTCGCGCGACCTCAACGTCTGTTGGCGCCTGTCCGTCACCCATCGGGCCTGAGGTCATCGCCTCGCCGCCGATTTCCGCGTATACGTGGACGCCACGTTGCGCGGCGAGCTGGCGGTCTTCCAACATCAACGCTCCAGCCCCTTCACCAAGGATCATGCCCTGGCGATTCGCGTCAAATGGGCGCTGCGCGTTGGGGTCGTCAGTCTGGTCGAGCAAGCCCGACGATTCGTAGGATTGCCAAACGTCTTCGCGCAGCGGCGCTTCGGCGCCAATCGCCAACGCTGCCCGCACGATGCCAGAGCGAATCAACTGCGTCGCCAGCACCACCGAGGCCAACCCTGACGCGCCGCCCATCGACACCGTGAACACGGGACCTGCGATATTCAGACCCAGCGACGCGCCCGACAGGCCCGATCCCAGCGCTGCCCAGCCATCGCCGATGCTGGGATGCGCCATCCCGGTCACGGCTCCAACGACGAATGCATTCTGCTGGTTAAACTCGATTCGCGCGTCGGTCTGTGCCTGAATCGCTGCGTCCAGGGCAAGCTGCGAGGCTCGGTCCATCCGTTCCAACAACCAGTCCGGTGCGCCAGACGGCCCGCGCCACGACTCGTCCACCTGACCGGCCGCCGCGGCACGCGGAGCCTCGAACGCCGTTAACGGCGACGTGCAGACCCGTCCCTCACTGAGTGCCGACCAGTAGTCGGCCGTGGTCAACCCGGCCGCCGACACCACGCCGACCCCGGTGACCACAACGCGCCGGCGCTCGCCAGCGTCGTCAGACGTGACCCCTCGATTCAACCCTCCGCCGACTCCTCCGCTGACCATGGTGCAACTCCCTCTCCGTCCCGACGAACACAGCTAGTTGACGACCGGTTGGCGTGTTCTGCAACACGCCGTCCCGGCCATGATTCCTTTGCCGATTCCAGCGAACGCTGCTACGATCACGGCGTTAGCACTCTCTGTAAGAGAGTGCTAAACACAGCTTACGACAGCAACTTTGCCAGCCTTGGCCGCCGGGCATGACCGCAGGCCATGATCGCAGGAACGGGACTCGACGCGAGCGATGTCTTCCGAACGACATACCGACAGTCTCAGTGATCGGCGTGCTGGCATTCTCCAGCTCGTGATCCAGGACTACATCGAAACCGCTACGCCGGTGGCGTCGCGTCACGTCGTCGAAAAGTACGCCTTGCCGGCGTCGCCCGCAACGATACGCCACGAAATGCACGCGCTTGAGCAAGAGGGCTATCTGACTCATCCACATACCTCCGCCGGCCGCGTTCCGTCCAATCGCGGCTACCGGCATTTCGTCCAGTCGCTGATGGGCCACGCCGAACTGGGCATGGCCGAGCAAGCCTCGGTTCGCCACCAGTTCTTCCAGGCCGCTCCGGCCGTCGACGAATGGGTCGAGTTGGCAGCAACAGTGCTCGCCAGATCGCTTGGGCTACTGGTCATTGTCGCCCCGCCGCATCCTGAGCGGTTGCGCGTCCGCCAACTGGAGCTGATCTCGCTGAACGAGTTGCTCGTCCTGATGATCGTCGTGGTCCAGGAAGCGCGGATGATTCGTCAGCTCATGCCGCTGCCGCAGCCGATCGAGGTCGATGAACTCGATGACCTCGCCACCAAGCTCTCCTGGATGTTGCGCGGTCAGTCCGCTCCTGATGTCCGCCAGGCCGCGAGACAGGCCATGGACGCTCCAGATACGCACCCTGTCGAACATTTCGTGCTCGACACGTTGGCCCAGGTGCTCGATAGAGACGCGCTACGCGCCGGAGTTCCTTCGATCGCCGGTCTCGGCGGGATGATGGCTCAGCCTGAGTTCCAGCACGAGCCGATGCGCTCGCTGGAGCTGATCGAACTCGTAGACCATCAAGCCGCCGAAGACCTGATTCCGGCTGCGGTGGTTGAAGACGTCGCACAACAGGGTGACCTGCGCGGTGCCATGCACGTGCTGATCGGCGATGACCATCCCACCGAGCTGTTGCAGGAATGCTCGCTGGTCCTCGCCCCGTACGGCTCGTCCTTGCTTCCCAATGACGCACCCGAGATCCCCGGCTACGTCGGAATTATTGGACCAACCCGCATGAACTACCCGCGCAGCATCGCCGCTGCGCGCTTCTACTCCCAACTCCTTCAGGAGATGATCGACGCCGTCTATGGAGCCAGCCGATGATCCCAGACAGTCAGCCAGCCGATGAGGCGAGTCAGCAGATCGATGAAGTCGATGAAGTCGTTGAACCGGATCCCGAAGCAGAGTCGTCCAACGAATTCGTCGCTGAACCGGCCAATGACTTAGAGGCGTTGCGCGAGGAGTCGGCCCGCAACTATGCAGGCTGGCAACGCGCGCAGGCCGACTTCGAGAACCTCAAGCGCCGATCCGCCCAGGACGTACGCGACCGCGTTCAGCAGTCGCAGCGAGCGATCCTGCTCGACCTGCTCGACCTGGCCGACGATTTCGAGCGAGCCAACCGCGAGTCGCCCAGCGACGAGTCCAATCAGGACGATCCCTGGCGTCAGGGCGTTGAGCTGATGGGACAGAAGCTGAGCGCGCTGTTGATGAGGCAGCAGGTCAAGCAGATCGACACCGTCGATCAGGCCTTTGATCCCGACTTTCACGAAGCTGTCGGCCAACTGCCCGGTCAACACAACGACATCGTCGCCGTGCTGCGCACCGGCTACACCATTGGGTCTCGCGTATTGCGGGCGACCCAGGTCATGGTCGGCGACGGATCGATTGAACCACCTGACTCAGACGACGATTCAACAGACACACCAGACGAATCAGACGAAGCAACCGAGTAGGAGAATTCCCATGCCCGGACGAGTCATTGGCATCGACCTCGGCACGACCAACTCCGCCGTCGCCGTCATGGAAGGCGGCGAGCCGACTGTCATTCCCAACGCCGAAGGCAACCGCACCACGCCGTCAGTGATCGCGCTGACCAAGACCGGCGAGCGCATCGTCGGCACCGCGGCCAAACGCCAGGCGGTCACCAATCCTGAAGACACCCTGTTCTCGGTCAAGCGACTCATGGGCCGCCGCTTCGACGATCCGAACGTGCAGGGCGCCGTCAGCCGGCTACCCTACGTGGTCGACGGCGCCGAAAACCGCGACGCTCGCGTGCGAATGGGTGACAACCCCTATTCGCCGCCCGAGATCGCGGCGATGGTCCTGCAAAAGCTCAAGGCCGACGCCGAGTCCTACCTCGGCGAGACCGTCACCGAAGCCGTGATCACGGTCCCGGCCTACTTCGATGACTCCCAGCGCAACGCCACCAAGGACGCCGGCCGGATCGCCGGACTAAACGTCCTGCGCATCATCAATGAGCCCACCGCCGCCTCGCTGGCGTATGGACTGGAAAAGACCGAAGACCACTACATCGCCGTCTACGACCTCGGTGGCGGCACCTTCGATATCTCAATCCTCGAACTCGGCGAAGGCACGTTCCAGGTTCGCTCGACCAACGGCAACACCTTCCTCGGCGGCGACGACTTCGACCAGCGCCTGATGGACTACCTCGTCGACGCCTTCCGCAAGGAGCAGGCAATTGACCTCTCGCAGGACCGCATGGCCCTGCAGCGCCTCAAGGAAGCCGCCGAGCGCGCCAAGGTCGAACTCTCCACGACGCAATCGACCGAGATCAACCTGCCCTACATCACCGCTGATGCCTCCGGTCCGAAGCACTTCACCCACACGCTGACGCGGGCGCAGCTCGAGCAGCTCGTCCTTGACCTCGTCGATGGCACCCTCGAGCCCTGCCGCAACGCGCTCGACGACGCCGGTATCGCCCGCGACCAGGTCGACGAGATCGTGCTTGTCGGTGGCCAGACGCGGATGCCGCTAGTCCAGCAGAAGGTGGAGCAGTTCTTCGGCAAGGAGCCGCACCGCGGCGTCAACCCGGACGAAGTCGTCGCCCTCGGCGCAGCGATTCAAGCCGGCGTCCTGCGCGGCGAGGTCAAGGACGTGCTCCTGCTTGACGTCACGCCGTTGACCCTCGGCATCGAGACCCTGGGCGGCGTCTCGACTCCGCTGATCCCGCGCAACACCACCATCCCGACCTCCAAGTCGCAGGTCTTCTCGACCGCCGCCGACAACCAGTCGCAGGTCGAGATTCATGTGCTCCAGGGCGAGCGCGAGATGGCCGGCGGCAACAAGTCGTTGGGTAAGTTCATCCTCGACGGCATCCTGCCCGCGCCACGCGGCATGCCCCAGGTCGAGGTCACCTTCGACATCGACGCGAACGGCATCCTCAACGTCGGCGCCCAGGACAAGGGCACCGGCAAGGAGCAGCGGATCACGATCCAGGGTTCATCCGGCCTCTCCGACGATGAGATCGCCGCCATGCAGCGCGACGCCGAGGAGCACGCCGAGGAAGACCAGCGCCTGCGCGAACTCGCCGAAGTCCGCAACCGAGCCGAAACCACCGCCTACGAGGCGGAGAAAGTCCTCAGCGATCAGGAAGACAAGCTGGACGACGAACTCAAGGCCGAGATGCAGGGCAAGATCGAAGCGCTCCGAGCCACACTCGAGTCGGAGGATGCCGCTCCCATCCAGTCAGCCCTCGACGACCTCAACACCACGCTGATGAAAGTCGGAGAGAAAATCTACGGCCAGCAAGAGCCGGCCGGCACCGCCGCCGGCGCCGGAGGAGCAGCGCCGCCTCCCGACGACGACACCGTCGAAGGAGAATTCCGCGAGGTCTAGCTGCCAACGCCGGAGTCGGCGGGTCGATACACTGACATCGAGCCATACCCGCGCTTGACGCGGGTATCTCGACTTGAACGACTCAACGGTTCTTGACGGCATGAACAGCGTCGGACTCACTGCGCCTGCATTGCATCGTGCGATGCAATGCTACTTCCCCGACTCCTGCGCCTCCGCCTGTGCTTCGGCCAGCAGCGCTGTCAGCTTTGGGATCAGCGAAGGCACGAAGTCCTTGACAATGGTCCAGATCTTTTCGTCGTCGATGGTTGGATAGGCGTGCACGATTCTGTTGCGTAGCCCCATCGCCTCGCCCCAATCGATCTCGGGGTGCGCTTCTCGAACTGGCTCTGGAATCTTTCCCGCCGATTCCCCAATCTGCATCATGTTGAGATTCGTAGCATCTTGCTTTTCTGTGTTTGCCAGATATTCAACCAGTTCGAGTCCATCCGTATACCGGAGAGTCTTCAGGGCTGCATCGATCATGTCCTGGACGTAGACGTCCCATCGTTTCGCGCGTGTTGGTTTCGTCACGGATGTCCTCGGATTCAGTGGATCGATCTGATCTGCCTCGACCCAGGGCCGATACTCCTCGCGCAACAAGTGTCGCTCGACCAAGTCCACCTGTCGTCCGAGCAGTTCCCGTAGGTACGTCTCGGCCTTCGACAGAGTCCGATAGGACATGTCTCCTTCAAAGCTGACGAGGATGTCGACATCGCTCTCCGCTGTTGCCTCGTCACGGGCTGTCGAGCCAAACAGTGCCAGCTCTGAGATGCCGAATCGCCGCTTCAACTCGGGCATTTGCTGACGCAGTAGGGCCAGCGCCTCGGCCTTGCTTAGTCGGTTCGTGACCATATCACTGCTCGCCGCCTCAGATTACTCCTCCACATTGGAGCGTATCGACTGGCGCGAATCCGCGATAACCTACCGATAGCACCACGCCCACTACTCCTAGCACGCCTACGACCGAAACTGCCCTATGGCTCAATCTGACGACTTCTATGAGATCCTTGGCCTGTCCCGCGAGGCTTCGCAGGATGACATCCGGCGATCCTTCCGCAAGCTGGCGATGGAGCATCACCCCGACCGTGTCACCGATCCAGCGCAGAAGGAGGCCTCCGAGGCCAAGTTCAAGCGCATCGCCGCCGCCTACGAGGTGCTCTCCGACACTGAGAAGAAGGCCAAGTACGACCAGTACGGCTCAGTCGGCGCATTCGCCCAGGGGACCGGCTTCGAGGGCTTCGACTTCGGCGGCTTCGGCGACATCTTCGACGCCTTCTTCGGCGGACGCCGCGCCGCCGGCCCGATCCGCGGCGGCGACCTACGCATCCAGATCGAGCTGGACTTCGAGGAAGCCGTCTTCGGCTGCGAGGAAGAGATTCGCGCCTCGCGGCTCGAGCACTGCACCATCTGCGGCGGCTCCGGCGGCGAGCCCGGCACACAACGCGTCGCCTGCACGGTCTGCGGCGGCTCCGGCGAGATTCGCCGCACCCAGAGCAATGTCTTCGGACGCTTCGTCAACGTCGCCCCATGCGAGCCCTGCGAGGGCGAGGGCGCTGTGATCGAGCATCCCTGCAAATCCTGCGGCGGCATTGGTCGCGAGCAGCGCAACCGACGGCTCAAGGTGAAAATCCCTGCCGGCGTCACCGACGGCGCCCAGATGCGACTCTCAGGGGAAGGCGATGCCGGGCTGCGCGGCGGACCGGCCGGCAATCTCTATGTCGATATCAACGTCCGACCACACGAACTCTTCCTGCGCGACGGCAATGACCTGATCCTGCCGCTCCGACTCAACGTAGCCCAGGCCGCGCTTGGCGCGACCGTCAATATCCCAGGCATCAACGGCCACGACCAGCCGCTCAACGTTCCCGCCGCCACACAGCACGGCAACGAGTTCCGCTTGCGCGGAGAGGGTGTCCCTCATCTGCGAGGACGAGGTCGCGGCGACATGCGCGTACAGGTCCACGTCGAAATCCCTGACAAGCTCAGCGCCGAGCAGCGTCAACTCTTCGAGCAACTCGCCGAACTGCTTGACGAGCCCGCCAACCGAGGCGGCGATGAAGACGGCGTCTTCTCGCGCATCCGTGGAGCGTTCACCAATTAGTCGGTCCCCGAAGCTGCTCCGAGTCGCGATCAGCGTCAACGCCTCAGAGGTTGAGCAGGCAATCGCAGCCTGGGAGTTGGTCGGCGTGTTCAACTCCAGCGTCGAGTACCAGCTCGACGAGCCGACAGAGGAGCCCTGGCCCGGTCACGACAATCGCCCGGGAGAGCACGGTCGGGCCGAGGTCGCCGCCTACCTCCCCGCCGACCGATGGCGCGAGATCGAATCATCAGCCCATACAGCCGCCGGCAATCTGCTTTTGCGAGAACAGACTTTTCACGTGAAGCATCTGCCCAATCGCGACTGGCGCACCGCCTGGCACGACCACTTCAACCTCGTCCGCATTCCCGGACCGCGAACCATCATCATCCGTCCTCCGCACATCCCGCATGAAGCGAAACCCGACGAAGTCGTCATCGACCTCGTCCCTGGCCTCGCCTTTGGCACCGGACAGCACCAGTCCACGAGGCTCTGCCTGCAACTCCTCGCCGAACAGATCAACGGCGGTGAGCATGTACTGGATGTCGGAACAGGCAGCGGCATCCTCGCTGTCGCCGCGGCAAAGCTCGGCGCGGCCTCGGTGCTTGCCACCGACATCGATCCCCTCGCCGTCGACGCAGCGCGCCAGACCGCCCGCCAGAATCAACTCTCGGACCAAGTGCGAGTCAGTGAAGGTTCGATTCCATCCAACAAACAGTTTGATCTCATCACCGCCAACCTGACAGCGGACATCCTCCAGTACCTGGCCAAGGACCTGGCAAGCGTGCTCAAGCCGGAGGGCAAGTTGATCGCCAGCGGACTCATCGCAACCCGACAGGATGAGGTGGCGGCGACGTTTGCAACCTGCGGACTTCGTTTGCAGGCCAGCCAATCCGAAGATGAATGGCGAGCGCTGCTTCTTTGTTCCTCCAGGGAGAGCCGCGCGTAATCCTGTCGTTGGTTGTCCTGAGCTCGTGTAGGGGCGACCACAAGGGTCGCCCCTACAGCCTGGACGAACCTGCGTCGACTGATTTGCGCGCAGGTTGGCTCTGGGAGAGGGTTCGGGCGAGGGCCGGGCACGGACGCAAGTGTTGGACACTGCGAGATTGCCGCGACGGAGCGCGGCAATGACGGAGGCGAGGACCCGCAACTGTCGGAGACTTCCAAACTCACCAAGCCGGGGAGGCCCCGCCGTCGATGTTGATTGCGCAGCCCGAGATGAAACTTGCCGCGTCTGAGGACAGGAAGACGATCATGTTTGCCGCCTCTTCCGACGTGCCGATCCGTTTGACCGGGATGCGCTCGCCAACGCTGTTGAGGAACTCCTCGTAGGTTGCGTCGGGCATCTGCGCCTGGTGGAAGCCGTGCCACTGGGCCGAGTCGACCGAGCCAATACAGGCCGCGTTGACGAGAATCTGATCTTCGGCGACTTCCTTGCTCAGCGCCTTAGTCATCGCCAGACCGGCCGCGCGCGAGGCTGCGGTCGGCATCGAGCCCGCGCCGGGCGTCTTGCAGCCAATGTTGAGCAGATTGACAATCCGCCCGCCGCCTCGCTCACGCATCGAGGGAATGCAGAGCTTGGCCAGCCGGATCCCGCCGTACAGCTTCAGGTCGAGGTCGACCGCCCAGGTCTCGATGTCGTGCGACTCGATCAGGCCCGACGATGACTGGCCCGCGTTGTTGATCAGGATGTCGACGCCACCGAAGCGTTCGATCGTCGCCGCGACCAGGCGCTCACAGTCGTCGTCCGAGGTCACGTCGGTCGACAACGCCAGGCACTCGCCGCCGTTCGCCTTGATCGCATCCGCCGCATCGTCGAGCGGCCCCTGACGTCGAGCGCCAATCACCACCGACGCGCCCTCCGACGCCAACAGGATTGCCGTCGCCCGGCCGATGCCTTCTGAGCCGCCCGTCACAATCGCCACCTTGCCGCTGAGTCCGAGATCCATGAGTCTGCCCATTCATTCCTGTACAGTTTTTGTCCCAGCGGAGTCTAAAGCAGATGCGGAACGGCTCAGCCTGATGGCCACACACAACGACGGAGATCTCCACGCAGCCGGGGATGACTTCGGACTCGTACCCAGGTACTTCCTCGACGAATCTGCCCGGGTTGAGGACGACACGATCGTCATTTCCGGCGGCAAGGCGAATCGGCTCAAGCGCGTCATGCGCGTCCGCCGCGACGACACACTCGAGCTTGTTCACCCCTCGACCGATCGGCTCTATCAGGCCGCTGTCGAACGGGTGACGCGGGACGATGTGATTTGTCGAGTCATCGACAGCCGGCCTCGACGCAGCTTGCCGCCGCCGCGGATCGTGATCTCGGCATCGCTAATCCGACCCCAGCGTTATGACTTCATGATCGAGAAGGCGACCGAGTTGGGCGTCGACGAGATCCGTCCCGTCTGGTCGCATCGCGCGATCATTCGCGGCGACGCCTCGCAGCGTCTGCATCGCTGGCGACGCTTGGCGACGGAAGCGGCGGAACAATGCCGCCGGGAGTACCGCCCCGAGATTCACGCGCCAATGCAGGTGACCGACCTGATCACGGAAGAGCAGGAGCCCAACAGTCTGCGGCTGCTGGCCTCGGCGCTCGAGCCGGACCAGCGAATCGCCCCGATCTTCCAGCAGCGTCGTGATGATGGTCTGAGGCCTCCATCGTTTGTCCACCTGCTGATCGGTCCCGAAGGTGGCTACACGCTGGAGGAGGCCATTCTCGCCCGCAGTCACGGCTGGCAGCCAATCTCACTCGGCAACCGGCCACTGCGAGCAGAGACGGCGGCAATCATCGCCATTGCGTTGACGCTCGAAGCGGCTCGGTCGTAGAACTCGTCATTCCGGCGCGGGCCGGAATGACGGAAGTGCCGGAAACGCAATGACTCCGTCATACCCGCGCTTGTCGGAGACCTTTGAAAATTCCCCTTCTCCCCCCTTGCGGGGGAGAAGCCGAAAGCCTGCCCCGCACTTGATGCGGGGGCAGTGGGGGGTCCGCCGTTCGGAAGCCATATCTGGTCTTCATCCGCCGACCCCCCCTCTGTCACTCCGTGACATCTCCCCCCGCAAGGGGGGGAGAGGGGATTCGGGAGTCTTTCCAAAGGTCTCCGCTTGTCGCGGGTATCTCGCCGAGTCGAGCAAACACGTCAGTGCTGAATGCTGCGGGATTGCCGCGACGGAGCGCGGCAATGACGGAATACTTGTTCACGAAGTGACTGAAGTGAACTGGCTCTAGCTCTCGGCGAGGTTCGTTGAACTCAGCGCGTTCGCTGGATTGAGATCCTGGTAGGGGTCGGGGAATTCGAGCAGTCGTAACCAGGGCAGTGGGTTGACGGTCACTCCCCGCACCACGACTTCCCAGTGCAGATGTGGCCCGGTCGCCAGCCCGGTCGCGCCCATTCTGGCAATCACCGCCCCCTGCTCCACCACCGATCCGGCGGTCTCCAACACCTCAGAGAGGTGATAGTAGCCGCTGAAGACCCCGGCGCCGTGATCGATGATGATCCCGTTACCTCGACGTCGAGTGCGTCCCGCCCAACTCACCACCCCAGTGTTGGAAGCGGTGACCGCCGCACCGGTCTCGCCGCCGAAGTCAATGCCTGTGTGATACTCGGAAATCGGGGCGCCATTGAACGAACGCTGTTCGCCATACAGGGCGGTGATGGCGCCGTTGGAGGGCGGATCGAACACGCCCAGCCAGAGCAGGTCTGGGGTCAGGCCGGACTGATGCGGCAATCGCTCGCGTTCGTCCGCGCGGCGGATCGAGGGATCGAGCAAGGCGGCGTTGGGACCGTCGATCTGGATGTTGTCCACGGTCCATTCGACTCCCGTGACCTCAACCACCGTTTCTTGCCAGAGCAGTTGCTCGCCTCTCGGCCCATAGACCGAGACGCCCAACGATTGAGGGCCGATTGGGGCGTTGGCGTCGATCCCGAAGAAACCCAGGAATCGCTCCTCGTGATGCAACAGCGAAAAGGTCTGTCCTTGCCACGACATGGAGGCGTTTTCGGCGCCCGGCGCCTCGACCAGCAGCAGCACCGTCTCGCCTTGCGAAACGGGACTGGGGATCACGTACACCTTTGGCTCAGGTAGCACGGCGGCCGGAGTCGGTTCCGCTTGCAACTGTGAGACCGACTGCTGGCCAACCTGTTGTTGACCCTCGGTTGCGTCACCAGCCTGTTCGGCGTCATTAGACGTTGTTGGGGGGGGCTGACTTCTGGGAGCGAACGGATCCAGGTCATCGCCGCCGCAGGCGGTGAGCAACACGCCGGCGCCCGCGCCCACGAAGGCACGCAGCACGGTTCGCCGACTCAAGCGAACCGGTCCCGCTACCACTCGCTCAAGATCTTCCGAATGCGCCATACCGTCGGAACCACTTTACACATATGGGCTACGCTCTCATCAAGTGTCCCTCAAACCACATGCCTGACGCCGCCCCAACCAGTAGCGGCTCCCACGTCGCGATCACCGATGAGTGGCAGGCCTGCAAGCGGAGAACCCCCCGATGGACGATCCCCGAACCGTGCTCCTCAGTGTCGTTGCCAATGTCGAGCGAGTCATCCTGGGCAAGACCAGCGAGGTACGCCAGGCGGTCGTCGCGCTCGTGGCCGACGGCCACCTGCTGATCGAGGATGTGCCCGGCACCGGTAAAACGATGCTCGCCCGAGCCTTGGCCGTCTCAACCGGTTGCACATTCAACCGGATTCAGTTCACGCCCGACTTGCTGCCCTCAGATGTCACCGGCGTCTCGGTCTACAACCAGAAAACACAGGATTTCGAGTGGCGTCAAGGGCCGATCTACTCGCAAATCGTGCTGGCCGATGAGATCAACCGCGCCACACCCAAGACGCAATCGGCGCTGCTGGAAGCGATGGAGGAACGCCAGGTGACGGCCGATGGCGTCACCCGTCAACTACCGCCGCCATTCATGGTCCTGGCGACGCAGAACCCGGTCGAGTACGAGGGCACCTTCCCGCTGCCCGAGGCGCAGCTCGACCGCTTCCTGCTGCGCATCCACCTGGGCTATCCCGACGCCAACGACGAGGTCGCCGTGCTGGAAGGACAGCAACAGCAGCACCCAATCGAGTCGCTCGCACCGGTCACGTCGCCGGAGGAAGTCCGCGAGATCCATCGCGTCGCACGCGACATCTGGGTCGACCCGCAGCTCAAGCAATACGCCGTGCAGTTGGTCGCGGCGACCCGCTCGCACGAAGCCGTCTATCTGGGCGCATCGCCGCGAGGTTCGTTGGCCCTATTCCGCTGCGCGCAGGCCTCGGCGTTGCTCGCCGGTCGCGACTATGTCATCCCCGACGACATCAAGACACTGGCGCACGCCGCCCTCGGGCACCGAATCATCCTGAGCCCCTCAGCACAGGTGCGCAACCAGGATGCGCGGACGGTGATCGACGACGTGCTTGAACGCGTGGCAGTGCCGGGCGCCCGAGTCGCATCATGACTCGCGCGATCATCGGGTCGCCGATCCGCCCGGTGTACAGATCGGACTAGACCGTGCGCGGCCGCCATGCAGTCTGGGCAGCCATCACGAGCCCCTTCCGCAGCGCGTGGCGGGCGACGTTTGGTACACGACGTTCGCTCAGCATCGTGGTCACGCTGACGATCATCGCGTTTGCGGTCGGCTTTGCCTCCAACTACTGGTTGCCGCAACGCCTGGGCTACACGCTGCTCTTTGGCATTGTCCTGGCCGGTCTCTGGACCTGGTCGTCGGGACAGGGCGTGCGGGTGCGGATGTCCCGCTCGCGAGACCGGGTGCAAGCCGGAGAATCGATCATCGAGCGCTTTGAGGTGATCAACGACTCCGTCATCCCCAAACTCTGGCTCGAAGTCGAAGAGGCATCCGATCTCCCCGGTCACACGGCGCAGTTCGTGACATCGCTGGGTCGCTCCAATCATCGCAACTGGCGTGTGCAGACCGCGTGTCATCGACGAGGGCTGTACAACCTCGGACCGATCACGGTGCGCAGTTCTGACCCGTTCGACATCTTCCACCGCGAGCTGCGTTTTGGACATCGACGCGGCCTCGTCGTCTATCCGCGGGCGCTGGAGTTGCCTCGCTACTCGGCGCCCCCCGCCAACCTGCCCGGCGAAGGACGGTTCCGCAGGCGTACCCATTATGTGACGCCCAACGCCTCAGGCATTCGCGACTACGAAGCCGGCGACTCCGTCAACCGGATTCACTGGAAGAGCAGCCTGCGTACCGGATCGCTCAAGGTCAAGACGTTCGAGCTGGACCCGGCATCGCACCTCTGGGTGATCGTCGATCTCTCGAGTCAGGACCACATCGGCACTGGCGACGACGCCTCGATCGAGACGGCAGTCACCATTGCCGCATCGGTGGTGCGGCTGTTTATCAACCAGAATCGCTCAGTCGGCCTGATGATGTTCGGCGAGCGCCTGGACGTGATCGAACCCGACCGCGGCTCCCAGCACTTCGGACGGATCCTTGAATCGCTCGCCGTCGCGCAGCCGATCGGCACGGTGCCAGTCGCGTCGATTCTGTATCAGCAGTCTCGTCGCTGGGGACGCCACACGACGGTCATCGTGGTGACCGCGTCGACCGATCCGCGCTGGCAGGGCGCGGTTCGCACGTTGACTCACCGCGGCGTCAAGGCGGCTGTGGCAATGATCGATCTTGAGTCGTGGGGCGGGCGCGGCGGCGCGGCGGCGACGGCGGTCGAGCTGCGGGCGCTGGGGGTTCAGGTCAACCTGATTCGCAAGGGCGATCACATTCCTTCCGTCATGGTTGGCCAGATTCCTGGCGGACCCATGGCCTCAGGCGCGGCCGCTCTCGCGGCTGCGGAGGGCAATGGGACCAATGGCGGCGGTGGCGTTCCCTCGGCTCAGGCGAACATGCAGATGGAAGAGGTGTTGGCGGAAGCAGACTGGAGTCAGCCCGAGTCCGGGGCTGACGCAGAGAACCCGCAGAGTCAAGAAACGCCGGTCCAATGAGCGCTCGGCCGCCAACCAACGACGGATCAGACCAGCCAGACACGCTGGTCGCCGAGGCCGAGCGCCGATTCTTCGCCCGCCGAAGCAGCGCAGAAACACTGGTCGTTTCCGGTCAGGAACGAAGACTCACGCTGACACAGCGCGGGCTGGAGACGACGATCACCTTCGGCATCCTGCTGTTGGTTGCACTCTCCACGGCGAACAGCATCTACATCGCCGGCTGGGTCGATCAGATGCCCGACCTGCGCATCACCGCGGCCGCCGGCGTGTTGCTGGCGCTGGGCCTCGGACGTCTGCCATGGCTGCGCTGGCCGTTTGCCATGGTCATCGGCGTGATCATCGGCGGCCTGATCGTCATGGCCCAGATCACCCAGCTCGAGACGCTCGGCGGGCAGCCACTGTTCTGGGATCGGTTCACCGACTTCGGCTTCCGTTTCCAGGACTGGTTCAAACAGGCCTTCAGCGCCGGTCTGACGACCGACAATCTGCCCTTCGTCTTTTTCACCGATGTCTTTGTCTATGTCGGCTCGTTCCTCGGCGCGTACGCGGTCGCTCGCTGGCGTAACGCATGGGTGGCGATGATCTTGCTGGGCGCGTTGCTGGCGGTCAACATCTCCTATCTCTCCGACCGGCAGTGGAATCTCTCTTACGGCTTCTTCCTGACCGGCTCGATGTTGCTGCTGATGCGCGCTTCGCTGCTGCGCCGGATGGATCGCTGGCGTGCGCAAGGCTCGGCCTATCCCGACTGGATTTCGCTCTCGTTCCTGGGCGCGACGATGTTAGCCATCGTGCTGCTGCTGACGTTGTCACGAGCCATCCCTCGACCTGACGAATCGCAGGCGCTGGAAGATGCCTGGACGGCGATCGCCAGCCCGTTTGACGGTCTCAACGACGACTTCCGCCGCATCTTCAGCGGCATCGATTCGCGGCGCGGCGTCCCCGTGCATTCCTTCGACGATTTCCTCGTGCTGCAAGGCGATGTCGACCCCGGCGACGCAATCATCATGCGCGCCGCCGCGACCGAGCCCGGCCTCTTGCGTGGCGCGGCCTACGACGAGTACACCGGACGCGGCTGGAGGCAGTCGCCGTCTGTCGCCCGCACGGTCAGGGAGTTGGAACCGATCAGCGGAAGCGCGGCTGCAGACGAGACCTCGGTCGAGAACGAGTCCACGGTGATGACCAGCGAGTATCTGGAACGCCGACCGGTGGCGGCGCAGATCTCGGTGGAGAAATCCCCGGCGGTCCTGTTCTCCTTCGGCGCTCCGCTGATCGCCAACAAGGACACACGCGTCGACACGCTGGCATCCGTCGACTTCAGCGTTGATTTCTCCGAACCGGATCGATTCGACGGCACTGATCTCGAGCCCGCCTTGTCGGCCATCAGCGACCGGATCGCCTCTGCGAATGAAGACCTCGAGGACGAGACGGAGATTCCCTCAGCCGATGAAGTCGCGTCCTACGTGCCCGCGCAGTACACGCTGCTCGATGTCGACATTGACGCCCGGACCGGCGCACCGATCGGACTGCAGTTGCGCTCAGTGCCGGAAGAGACCGATGTGCTGTCGCTACGTCCGGCCCAGCGCCGCGTGCGAGCCGGATTCACCTACCAGATCACCGGCACGGTTTCGGGAGCGAATGAAGTGGCCCTGGCCGAAGCCGGACACAGCTACCCGCTCTGGGTCAGCGAGACGTTCCTGCAGCTACCCGACTACGACGAAGAACAACAGGCCAACCTCAGGAGCCTGGTGCAAACCATCGCCCGCAGTTTCAACCTCGGCCCCGATCCGATGCGCGACGACAACGGCTACAACCCCTACGCCATCGCGTCCGCCATCGAGGTGTACCTGCGCTCCGCGCCGGCTATCGACGAGAACGGCCGGATCGTCCGCGACGATGACGGCGAACCAGTGCCGCTCTATCCACTGACGACTGAAATCGATTTGCCACCGGCCAAGTCAGACGCCGTCTACTGGTTCCTGTTCGAGAACATGGATGATGGACGACCGATCGGTGGCTACTACGACTATCACGCCTCGTCGATGGCGGTCCTACTGCGAGTCGCAGGCGTGCCCGCTCGCATCGCGACCGGATTCGTGCTCAGCGTCAACAACTTCGACGATCGGACCCAGAACTACATCGTCCGCGGACACGATGCCTACGCGTGGGTTGAGGTGTATTTCCCCGACTACGGCTGGGTCGACTTTGACCCCACGCCGAGCACGTCGGCAGATGAGGCGCTGGCGGCCATCGCCGGCGGCGTCAGCGGCGGCAGGCGGATCGCCGCGCAACGCTTGAGCACGCCGCGCTTCGATCTGCGTCCAGGCGTCGGCGGAGAGAACCTCGCCGATGTCGTGCTGGACGACATCTTGCAGTACCTCGCTGCGGGCACGCTACCTGCTGATCCCTCGCAGTTTGAGCGTGGCATCAACAAGTGGATCTGGCTTGGGCCCACGATCGCCGCAGCGCTGACATTTGCCCTGGCATTGCTGATCTGGCTGAGTTGGCGGGTCTCGCTGCGCGGCCTTGATCCGACCGCTCGACTCTGGGTGTCGGCGTCGAGATTGGCGCGCTGGATCGGAGTGCGCGCCGATCCTTCAACGACCCCCCAGGAGCACGCGCGTCAGATCGACACCTTGCTCGGACTCGGCCCAGTCGCGCTCGGTCTGGCCAACCACTACACGGCGACTCGCTTCGGCCGAAAGATCCTCAGTGATGAGGAACGAGACGAGACGATCGACGCCTGGAAGCATCTACGTCGCAGCCTGATCCGCTGCGCGCTGCGTATTCCGGTCAAACCGCCTACTCCGGAGCCGGAGCCTGAAGCCCCTGCGCCAGCTCCCGCCGGCGACTGATTCGCTCGTCGTCGCATTCGTCATCAGCAATCGAGCGTCATCACCAATCGAGCGGCTGCCCGCCCAACTCCAGACGCCCCGCGGCCAATCGTTCGCCGGGGACCGCGCGTAGCGCGTCGAGCACAGCCAACGCCTGTTCGAGACTGGCATTCTCCAGCGGCAGCTCGTCCAGCGCTGCCTGCAGTGCTTGCATCGCCTCCTGACGGCGTTCGATCAGGCTTTCATCTTCGGCAAACGTCGGTGTCGTCGGCCTGACGCCGCTGGTCTGGCCCGCGGTTGGGGTTCCGTCGTCACTACTGCCGGCTGCCGTCGGTTGAGCGGTTGCCTGTCCGTTCTCGCTCGATTCGTTGCTGTCCGGCGATTGCGATTCGCCGGGCTGTCCGGATTGCCCCGGCTGTCCTGACTGACTTGCGTCGCCCGCTGAATCGCCCGCCTGCGATGATTCCTGCCCTTCGTCTGACTCCTCTTGCAATGAGGCGAGAAGTTGATTCACGATTTCCAGGTTGATCTTGGCGTCGAGCAAGCCAGGCGTTTCACGCAGCGCTTCGATGTAAGCCAGCCGAGCGCCCAGCAGATCGTCATTCGACCAACGATGATTGCCCGCATGGAACCAGGCCATGGCGCGGACGTCCGGTTGGTCCGAGCGCAGCGCCGACAGCGTCTCGGTCTCGGCGCGGTCGAACTCGCCCAGTTGGTGCAGCGCGCGACCGGCGTTCAAATGCAGACGCGGATCGATGCCCGCGTCGGTGCGTTGACCCAGTCGTTGCGCCTCGCGCCAGTCCTCCAGCGCCTCGACGTACTCGCCGGCCTCGTAGTGAGCGACGCCCTCGCGATTGGCCTGCTCAATCCCTGGTCCGCCGCATCCACTGGCAAACACGAACGAGGCGGCCAACGCGCCGACCGAGGCCGCACCGAGGCGTCCGCCCAGCGTGACACCGAAGACGCGGGCAGCGACTGCACCCAGGAGCACAACCACCGCAATCCCAACGAACCACTGGTACTGCTCAGCCAACGCCGTCTCTTCGACCACGACCGGCCGGACCAGGTCGAGCGCTGCCAGGTCGGCGTTCATACTCGCCATCGTGCCGGGCGCATCGAGCTCGAGGTAGCGGCCACTGCCCGCTGCCGCGATGCCCTGCAGATGGTCGGCGTCGAGCCTGGTCACGATCGGCTCACCGGTGCTGGCGTTTAGTTTGAATGTGCCCGACAGTCCCAGAGGAATCCCTGCGCCCTGCTCCGAGCCCACGCCAACAGCGAAGACCTGCAAGCCCAGAGCTTGCGCAACCGATGCGGCGGATGCTGCATCACCCGTGTGCGTCTCGCCGTCGCTGACGACCGCGATGGCTCCGCTGACCGTGTCGACGCCGTCGTCCTCGGAAGCTCGGACGATGGTCGATGCCGCGAGACTGATCGCAGCGGCGATGTCCGAACCGGGACGGACCAGCGCTTCTCCGGGTTGCAGCGCCTCCAGAACCTGCAGCGCCGCCTCATGGTCCCGAGTCAGCGGGAAGCGCAGGAAGGCATCGCCTGCGAAGATGACCAATCCCACGCGGTCACCGCGTCGGCCATCGATCAGCCGGCGAATCTCCGACTGCGCCGCGACGAACCGGCTGACCGGTTCGCCGAGGCCGTCGGCCACGTCCTCCGCCGCCATGCTCTGCGAGACATCCAGAGCGACAACCAGCGAGAAGTCCGAGAGTCCCAGCGTTTGTTCGCCCGCGCTCCACATTGGTCTTGAGGCGGCTACCGCAATCAGCGCCAGTACGGCCAGCAGGAGCGCTCGGGAGATTGCCACACCGCGACGCCTCCCGGCCACCTCTGCACCGACGGCAAGTCGATGCAGCCGCCGAGCTCGCCAGAGCCACCACCAGCCGACCAGAGCAGCGGGGATCAAGACAAGCAAGGCAAGCATGGCAGGCGAACCGAGCGACATCAGGGCGTCCTCCGCCACCAGGTCGAACGCAGTCCCACCTCAACCACGACCAACAGCCCGGCCAACATGAGGAACCAGGGCGCGAGCTCCTGGGTGGTGAGGAAGATCTCGTCGCCGACACGTTCGCGTTCCAACTCCGAGATCGACCGGTAGGCCTCCGCCAGTTCCCTCGCGTCGGTGGCGCGGAAGTAGACGCCGCCTGTCTCGTCGGCCATGTAGACCAACGTGAGTTCGTTCAGCGCGACACCAACCTGTTGGGCATTGGTCGGCAGGCCAATCGTGTACAGGCGCACGCCGACTGCGCGAGCGACCGCCGTCGACTGATTCGGAGTGATGTCGGGCACGTTGTTCTCGCCGTCAGTCAGCACGACGACAATCCGCGAGGCGGCATCCGAGCCTCTGAGCAAATCGATCGCTTCCATCGTCGCCACGCCCAGCGCTGTGCCGTCGGGAATCAATCCACTGCGTACCGAGACTTCGATCATCTCGTCGATGGCATCGAGATCGAGTGTCAATGGACTCATGACCAACGCTCGGCGTTGGAACATCACCAATCCGATCCGGTCGGAGCCGTTGGCCTGTCGCTCAGCGACAAAGGCGCGCGCCACGATTCGTGCTGCTTCCATGCGCGTCTGATCATTGGAGAGCCGGGCCTGTGTCATCGACGATGAGGTGTCCATCACCAGCACGATGTCGATGCCCTCGGCTGGCTTGACTGCCTCGACGGTGGTTGCCTGCGGTCTCGCTGCCGCCACGATGAGCAACAGGAGCGCGGCGACTCTGAGCAACCCAAGCCATGGCGTTGCACGCAGTTTGCGGCTTGGGCGACTGGCGAGCGGCGGCGCGCCGAAGAGCTGCGGCAGCAGATATCGGGGGCGCACGAGTCGCGTCTCGCGCCGCAGCAGCCAGAGGTAGGGAACCAACACAGCGAACAGGGCGAACAGCGCAGGATCGTCGAATCTCATGACGGCTCACCGTCCGACCAGATCGCCTCGGCAAGTTGCTGATAGCCGTGCAATCGCTCAGGTGTTGGTAGTTCTCCGCCGAACTGCACGCGATCACAGGCTTCCAAGAGCCTGGTGACTCGCAGTACGACGACGCCTGGCGCTCCGGCCGCGGCGAGCGCCGGTCCGATTTCCGAAGAAGTCAACGCCGATGCCGGCAGCGACCAGTCGCGGCCCAGCCGCGCTCTGACGGTGGTCGCCAATAGGCGGCACTGTTCGGCCGCTTCCAGTGAGGAATCCATCGCGAACGACATCTGCGCCGGCGACGACGGCGCCATCGCCTGGGCGCCTTCGGCGGCAACCTGGGCTCCGCGCCAGCGACGTACCAGCCTGGCCAGGACGAAGCCGAGCCCAATCCCGATGATCGCCACGATCCAGGGAGCAAACGTACGGCCCTCGCCGGCCAACAGGTCGGGACCACTGAGCGGTCGCGGTTCGGTTTCACCGTCGAGGAGTGAGGCAATCCCGATCTTCACTGGATCGAGCGGCACTTCAGTCAGAGACTGGTCGGCGCCGAGCACTGGAATCGGTGGCAACTCGACTTCGAACTGACCTGAGGCGAACGCCCGCGTCTGGAACAGCACCAGGGTTTGTGTTTCGCTCAGCATCGAGATCACCGGTGCAGAGGGTTCCATCCCTCCCATCTGCACAATCGAGCCGTCCATCAACACTTGCGCTCCGGCCTCGTGTGAGAGAGCGACTCGAATCTCCACAGGGTCGCCGACCGTCAGTTCACCCTCTGGGAGCACCTGCACCTCGACCGCAGGCTCCTGCGCTCTCACCGTGGCCGGGAGCAGTATTGCGGCGGCGAAGAGCAAGGCAAGCAGAACGTGGCGCGTCATTGTCGATTCCGCCGCTGCCGGAACAGACCGACAACCTCAGGTATCCAGTCGTCCTCGGTCGAGATCATCACCGCGTCGCAGCCGCATTGCCTCAGGCGCTGAAGCATGCCCTGTTGCTCGGATTCCAACTGCCGCTGTTGAATCCGGGATGTGTCCTGGTCGGCGAGCACCATGTCGCCGCGCTCGGCTCCGCCCCAATGGACGATTGACTGCTGCGTTGCTTCGGTCAGAGCTGTTTCGCGACTGTCACGGACGCAGATCGCGACTACGTCGTGACGTCGGCTGAGCTGCGCCAGCGCTGGCTCCCAGACGTGATCCGGGTGCGTGGCGATGAAGTCGGAAATCACGATGACCACGCCGCGCCGCCGCATGACGCGACCGGCATAGCGCAGAGCCCGGGCCATCTCGGTGCGACCTCCGGCGCGGAGGGTCAAGAGGTCGCGCAGGATGCGCAACACGTGGCTCGACCCCTTGGCCGGCGCCACGGCGAGCACGACGTCGTTGGCAAATGCTGCGAGCCCAACCAGGTCATTCGAACCTGCGGCAGCCAGTCCGAGCACGCCGGCGATCTCGACCGAGCGATCACGAACCGATGGTCCCGTGGCGGCGAAGCCCATCGAGCCCGAGACATCGACGAGCACGAGCACCGTCTGCTCGCGTTCCTCGACGTAGCGGCGCACCACCGGCGAGCGCAGCCGCGCCGTCGCTTTCCAGTCGATGGCGCGCACGTCATCGCCGGGCGAGTAGGGCTGCAGTTCTGCGAACTCAAGGCCGCGCCCTCGAAACGCCGTCCGATACTCGCCCGCGAGCGCATCACGCAACGCGCGCCGCGCGCGGATTTCAATGTGGCGCACCTGCTGGCGCACTTCGTCGAGCGATGGCGTCGTCGATTCCGCCTCCGGGATGGGAGGAGCGATCCACTCTCGTAAGCGCTGAAGCCGCGGCATGGCAGACCTAAGGCATCGGCAGCGCCGTGAGTAGCCGCGCGATCACGTCGTCGGCCGTGACCTCATCGGCCTCGGCCTCGTAGCTCAGAACGATTCGGTGCCGCAGCGCATCAAGCGCCATCGCCTTGACATCGTCCGGCGTGGCGTAGTCGCGACCCGAGAGCCAGGCCAGGGCGCGAGCGCTCATCGCCAGTGCCGTCGTGGCGCGAGGAGAGGCGCCGAACTCAACGTACGCAGCCAACTCCCGCACCAGTCTGCCCGGCGTCCGCGTCGCCCGGACGAGTTGGACAATGTAGTCACGCAGCAACGGGTCCATGTGTACGTCGGCGACCGAACTACGCGCTGAGACGACGCCGTCAAGCGTCACGACTGGATTGACCTGCACATTGCTGCCGGAGAGAGTCCGGTCGAGGACCTCGCGCTCGTCCAGTTCTCCCGGATAGTCAACGCGCACATTGAGCAAGAACCGGTCAAGCTGCGCCTCCGGCAACGGATAGGTGCCTTCCTGCTCGATCGGATTCTGGGTCGCCAGTACGAGGAAGGGTGAGGGCAACGGGAACGTTTCGCCGCCAATCGAGACCTGCCGCTCCTGCATCGCTTCGAGCAGCGCAGACTGCACTTTGGCCGGCGCGCGATTGATCTCATCGGCCAGCAGGACATTGGTGAAGATCGGTCCCGTGCGGACCTCAAAGCGCGACTCGGCTGCGTTGTAGATTTCCGATCCGGTCAGGTCGGCGGGCAGCAGGTCGGGCGTGAATTGGAGTCGTGCGTAACCGGCATCGAGACATCCCGCCAGCGTCGAAACCGTCAACGTCTTGGCCAGCCCCGGCACGCCCTCAACGAGGCAATGACCGTCGCACAGCAAGGCCACCAGGAGCCGGGTGACCAGGCCGTCCTGACCCACGATCACACGGCCAATCTCGGCGCGTAGTGCCGCGAGAGGTGAGTCCTTCGGCATTTCTGGCGTTGGCAACACGGCCGGTTCGGACTGAGGCGCGCGCGGCGTCGTCGCCGTCGGCTCGGCATCGTCGGGCTGTCCGGTCCTGGCCCACTCCGACACGTCGCGCCTGCCCCTCTGAACCGACTTACCTACCCGGCCAACCTGCCCCGTCGCTCAGTGTATCCACGAACGCTTACCATTCACCCACACCGTGAGGCCAGTTGCCTCACCCACATCGTGAGGCTGGATGCCGCTCAGCGGCGCAACGCGATCGAATCAGGGCAGAAAGTTGAGGCAGACATTATGCGCTTCGGCGTTACCGTCGGCAACATGAATGGGTTCAACGACGAATCGGGACCCAACGCTTGCATCGATGTCGCGCAGGCAGCCGAGGACCTCGGCTTCGATTCCGTCTGGACCAACGACCACATCGTCGTTCCGACGCAGATTGAATCCCGCTATCCATACAACGATCTGGGCGAGTTCCCCGCGCCATCGACGATCCAGTGCTTTGAACCCCTCGCCGTCATGTGCGCGCTGGCCGAAGCGACGCAATCGGTCGAGATTGGCTGTTCGGTCCTGGTCATTCCCTATCGTCATCCGGCGGTCGTGGCCAAGATGCTCGCCGCTGCCGACCAGATCTCGGGGGGGCGAATCGTTCTGGGCGCCGGCGTGGGCTGGATGCGCGAGGAATTCGAAGCGCTCGGCCTGACCGATGTCCACTACCGCCGGCGCGGCGCCGTGACCAATGAGTACCTGCGAGCGATGCGCGAGATCTGGACCAATCCGGGGCCATCCTCGTTTCACGGACAGTTCATCGACTTCCACAACGTCGGCGCCTATCCCAAGCCAGTGCAGCGAGACGATGGCGGAACGATCCCGATCGTGATCGGTGGCAACGGCATCAACGCGTGGCGTCGGGCGTCCCGATACGGAGACGGCTTTCACGCTGCCTTCCAGACCGTCGAGAACATGGCCGTCGAGGTCGAAGGCGTGCGCCACGAGTGTGAGCGCGACCGTCGCGATCCGGATGAACTGGAGATCCAGTTGCTGCAGGCGATGCGCCCGTCCGACACTTCGCTGGATGAGGATGATCGACCGCTACTACACGGCTCGCCCGACCAAATCGCCTCTGACCTGCTCGCCTTCGGTCGCGTCGGAGTCGAGCATCTGATCGCCACGCCCATGATGGTCAGCCCCGAGGGCGATACGACCGTCGAGCGGGTAATCAACAGCATGCAGTTCGTCGCCGACGAAATCCTGCCGGCATTTGCCTGACAGTGGCCCTGACAGCAGCAATGTCGGAAATCGCCCAACGCCCTTGTTTCCGCGAAAGACGAGCCTTGAAGCATCAAATCGCGCCTCTCCATCTCCGTCATACCCGCGCTTGTCGCGGGTATCTCGCAGATTCCAGTGCTGACGTCTGCGCTGGACATCACGAGATTGCCGCGTCGGAGCGCGGCAATGACGAACAAGAATTCTCCGCACCGTGCAATCTCTCCCCACTAGGAGGAATGAAATGAAATTCGGAATCCCAATCGGCAACTTTGGCACCGCCGGAAAGTTCGGCGACATCAACGACGTGATCGACGTCGCCGAGCGCGCCGAGCTGCTCGGCTTCGACTCCGTCTGGGTGCATGACCACGTGTTCATGCCCGCGCGGATCAAGTCGCGCTACCCATACAACGATTCCGGTGTCGCCGGCTTCGCCTATCACCAGGACATCATGGACCCGCTCGCGGTGATGTCGGCGGTCGCGGTGCGCACTTCTGAGATTCAGATCGGCACCTCGGTGCTGATCATTCCCTACCGAGATCCGCTCTTCCAGGCGCAGATGATCGCGACGGTAGACCAACTTTCGGAGGGTCGCGTCTTGCTCGGTATCGGCGTGGGCTGGATGGAGGAGGAGTTTGAGGCGCTTGGACTCGGCGGTGAGCCATTTGAGCGTCGCGGCGCGATGACGGACGAGTGGATGTCGATCGCGATCAGCGCCTGGACGCACGGCGTCAATCGTGAGCCAATCTCGCACGAGGGTCACTTCCGCCAGTTCGACAACCTCGGCGGACTCTGCGCCTGCTACCAGCAACCCCACGTGCCGGTCTGGATCGGCGGCAAAGGCCGGATCGCGGCCCGTCGCGTGGCCCGATACGGCACCGGCTACCACACGATCACGTCCGAGCCGGATCAGATCCGCGACGAACTGGCAATCGTCCAGGAGGAGATGGAGCGCGTCGGCCGGGACATGTCGGAGCTTGAGATCTCGATGCTGGGGCCAATGGTGCTGCTCGATGGCGATCCCGACTCGGTCAGGGGATTCCCCGCCGTGGTCGGAGGTTCAAGAGACGAAATCGTCGACAAGCTGGGCCAATACGGGGAAGCCGGCCTGGAACACGCCCTCAGCATCCCCGCCTACCGCACACCCAACTGGGACGTCCCACCGGATCAGCAGATGCAGGCCATGGCGGAGCTGGCGGAGATCGTGGAGGAACTGCGGTAGGACGCCATTCCTTGAGATGGCTCCGTAGTCATAGACTGCAATAGAGAGCCACTTGACAGAACGGGTACTGGGTGGGACATGAGCGAAGAACTCCTCCAAACCACGCCGATGCGACTCGGGCCGTTCATTTACTACCGACTGGGCAACACGACGCTGAATCAGCTCCGCTCACACGGTCTCATTCCAAAGGGTGCAGGATTGTCGAGAGAAGATGCAAAGGTTGAAGAGCGAGTTGGATGAGCAATTCGGGCGATTGGCAAAGGAGTAAGAACAAGTCCTTGGAAGAAGCTGTGTAGACCGCGCAAGGGGCTGCGTCTGTGCCTGCCGCAGTACTGCAGGAGCCAGGCGTCGAGGAGGGTCCAGACAAATGTAGTCCCCCGCGACCAACGGCCGCTCCGGACCGCCGGAGAATTCCAGCATGACCCGTTCCGGCGCCGTTGCCTGAGCCAGATGACCAGACCATCGATCCCGGCCGCATCGTTGGCCACGCGTTCGGTCGGCCCGTCAGCCAGCCAGATGCGCCGATCCAACCTCTAGCGCGACACGTCGATCCCGACATAGCGAATCGTCTCGTCACCTCCAACTCCTGACTCTGCCCAACCCGTCCCTGCAAGATGCAGGCTCAAGAGCCGTGGCAACTGTTCGGGCTCATTCGCTGCAGGCGCACGGCGTCCCAAGCTCTGTCTTAGTCACGGCCTCGAAGGCCCAGGGGATCGGTCTGCCGCACCTTGCGTCGCCCCGGGAATCACGCGCTCCCGGGGCGACAGCGAAGACACTAGGGGGCAGTCTTACCCCCCACGAGAATCCGATAAGATCAGAACAAGAGTGCATATAAAACACAAGGGAGACAGCCATGCCCAACCACTTCCACTACCGTGCCGCCATCGACCGCCTCTGGCGACGCTCCGCCGACCACAACCCCGGCTACATCCGGGTCAAAGCCCTCGACGCCATCGTCCGAGAACTCCTCGCCCCCACTCCCCAAGCCCGCCTCAACTACCGCATCTACCTCTCCACCGATCCCTTCGACGTCGCCCGCCACAAGCTTCGAGACCTATACGACCGCGCCGAACTCCTCAAGACCTCCCCCTCCGGGGCAGGTGCCGCGCACAAGTGCGGGACGGAGGGTGACTCTCTCCTCCAGGAGGACGAACCACTCAAGGAAGACGACGACCCGTGGTAATCCCCCAACCTCACCGCCCCGCCCAAGCCCGTTTTTCTTTTTTCTCGCGCGGGATCACCCCGCCGGCTCCGCCGTGCCGATCTCCGCTCACCCCTCGGAGACCTGCCCCTCACTCCAGGTCTCCGGCGGGAGAGGGAACAGGCTCTACCCGCGACAAGACACCTAGACTGCGGGCGAGTTGGAGGGTCTGCCATGTCAAAGCCAGTGGTGATTGAAGCGGCGATCAATGGGGCGACCCCGCAGTCGCGCAATCCGAACTCTCCTCGATCGGTGGAGGAGATTGCCGTTGATGCGGTGCGGGCGCTCGATGCGGGCGCGGCGATTGTTCACAACCACAACGACGACCAGGTGGTCCATGATCAGCCTCGGACGACGGCCGGTTGGCATGATCCGCAGCCATACATCGACGCCTGGCGCGAAGTGTTGACGCAGCGACCCGATGCAATCCTCTATCCGACGATGGGCTCGGGTGGGCATGACACCGAGATATCGGTGCGCTATTCGCACCTGCCGGCGCTGCATGCGGCGGGTGTGCTGGGACAAGGACTGATCGATCCGGGCTGCGTCGCCCTCGGTGGCGGCGACGAGCACGGGTTGCCCAATCCCAACGATCGCGTCTACATCAACACCTACCGGGACGCTCGCTACATGTTCGAGACCTGCCAACGCATGGGGCGCGGCGCGTCCATCTCGATCTTCGAGCCGGGATTCCTACGAGTCGTGCTGGCCTATCACGCGCAGGGGTTGGTGCCCCAGGGATCGCTGGTCAAGCTCTACTTCGGCGGGATGGAGCGCGGGCCGCTGGGCTTCGGCATGTTCCCGACTGAGCCCTGCCTGAACGCCTACATCTCGATGCTTGAAGGGACGGGCCTGGAGTGGTCGGTCGCAGTGCTCGGCGGCGACAACGTAGGCTCGGGCTTTGCCAGGCTGGCCCTGGAGAAGGGCGGCCACGTCCGAGTCGGCCTCGAAGACTTCTACGCAGGATCGAGAACGCCGACCAACACGGAGTTGTTGGAAGAGTTGGTCAGCTTGTGCGATGAAGTCGGCCGACCCGTGGCCTCGCCCTCCGAAGCGCGCGAGCTGCTCGGTCTGCCCTCGAGTCAGTAGTGGAGGAGTGAGCGATGTTTGAGATGCAACCAGAGGTCCTGCGCGAGTTTCTTCAGCGACCGCTGCCCGCCGTGCTCTCGACCCTGCGGGGAGACGGCAGTCCTTACACGATTCCGCTCTGGTACCTGTGGGAAGGCAATGTGCCGGACGACATGCATCCTGCGAGCAATCCTCCGACAGGCCACGTCTGGTTCCTCGGTGCCCCGACGAGCACGTGGTGCAAGCATCTACAGGATGATCCGCGGATGTCGCTCTGCATTGACGTGGAGGGTCCGTCGGCCAAGCACGTGGGGATTGACGGCACCGTCGAGTACTCCAGCGAGGAAGACGCCGATCCCTGGCCGATCTTGCGCCGCCTGGTCGAGAGATACGTCGGCCGGGGCGATCCAGCCAATGACGAAGCGGTCGAACAATACATGGAGTCTTCCCGATCAATGACGCCGATAGTGTTCAAGGTGGTGCCCAAACAGTGGCGGGCGATCGACCTGTCGAGGGAGTAAGCGGATCAAGCCCACCAGGATATCGGCGTCCATGTCCACCCGTCATTCCCGCGTCGGAGTGCGCGAATGACGGATCGTTCATCGCGGTAGCGTCATTGGCTTACCATCGTTCCATTGCGCTTTAGCGAAGCATTGACAGCAGAAAGAGTCGAACATGCCACGAATGCGAGGTCCGGCGATTCGCGAGTTCCTGGAACAGCCGATGAATGGTGTGTTGGCGACGCTGCGACAGGATGGCCGGCCATACACGATTCCGCTCTGGTTCCTCTGGGAGGGCGAGATTGACGATGATGCGCATCCGTTGCGCAATCCTCCACGCGGACACTTCTGGCTGACCGGCACTCACGGTCGTGTCTGGTGTAAGCAGTTGATGAACGACCCTCGCATGTCGTTCTGCATCGAGTCGGCGGGTCCGCCGGCGCAGCACGTTGAGGTTGACGGCACGGCCGAGGCGTTCATCCTGCCCGACTTCGACATCTGGCCGATCTCGCGCAAGCTGGCCGAGAAGTATGTCGGTCGCGGCGATCCGGCCAACGCTGATGCCGTCGAGGCCTTCTTCACCAACATGCAGACTGAGCCGCGGATGCTGTTCAAGGTCACTCCAGAGGTCTGGCGGGCAATCGATCTGACCATCTACCGAGGCAAGCGCAGCGATCGCGAGCATCAGGCAGGTCAAACGACCGGTCAAGGGGCGGCCCAGGAGGCTCAGGCGGTGCGGTGAGCCTGAGGGTCGGATCACGCACTGGAGGTATCGGCGGTAGAGGAGGTCTGCTCGCCAATTCGGGCTTCCGAAGAGTCTGGGCGGCTGGCGCAGTCACCGGTATGGTGCGCTGGCTCGACATGCTGGTGCTCACGCTGTTCGCCCGCGACCTGGCCGAGGCGGCAGGGTTCGTCGCGCTGGCCTTTCTCGTGCGAATGGCGCCACGCCTGTTGTTTGGGATGTTTGTCGGCGCCTTAGCCGACCGATTCGACCGTAAGAAGATCTGGATTGGCTCGCTGCTGATCCTGTCGGTGATGTACTTCGCCCTGACCGCGTACGTGATGCTGGTCGGGATTGATTTCTGGCTGTTGCTCGGCTTCGTCTTCATCGCTGGCACGGTCTGGTCGGTGGAGTTTCCCACTCGCCGTGCGATGATTGCCGATGTCGTCGCGCCGCACCAGGTCGGCCGAGCAGTCGGACTGGACTGGTCGACAGACTCGATCGTGCGCATTCCGGGTCCGCTGATCGGCGCGGGATTGCTGCAGGAGTTGGGACCGGAGTGGGCCTACCTGTTCACGGCCTGCGCCTTCATCATCTCTGCCTCGATCGCATCGACGCTCGACTATCGCAAGCCGCTGCGGGCGGCGTCGGCCTCTGGCTTCGCGGCGATTGCTCGCGAGACCTGGCGCGATATCCGCGAGGGCTTCGTCTATATCCGGCGCAGCGAGCTGCTGGTCGGGACGTTGATGGTGACGCTGGCCTTCAACCTGCTCTTCCCCGCCTACAACGCGGCGCTGCCCGACATCGGCCAACAGTTGCTCGGCGTCGACAAGCTGAGGATTGGGGTGCTTGAGGCGTTAGTCGGCGCGGGCTCCTTCTTCAGCGCCCTGGCAATTGCAGGATGGAGCAGTTGGGGACAGTCGGGCCGGATCTACTACGCCGGGACGGCCTGGTTCCTGCTCTGTGTGACTGGCATGGTGCTCTCGCCCTGGTATGAGCTCTCGATGATTGTGGCCTTCTGTATGGGCTTCGGCTTCTCAGCCTTTGCGATCATGCAAACGGCAATCCTGGTCACACGCACGCCACCCGAGATGCGCGGCCGGATCATGGGCGTACTCTCGATGGTGATCGGCCTCGGCCCGTTGACTGGTCTGCAGGTGTTCTTCATGTTCGACTGGTTCGGGATCCAGGGCGGCGTGCTGTCGGTCGTGATCGAAGCAGCCGGGCTGTTACTGCTGGCAATCCTGGTCTGGCCGATGATCGTCAAGAGGCTGCCCGGGTCGGACCCGAAGGTCGCTGCGGCCTACGCGCCTCAACGGTCGCGTTGAGGCCGCCGCGCCTTCACCATGTACGTACCCCAGCAACAGTACTCGTTGCCCCGTGCTTGACACGGGGCCCAGACCTCGTAGGTCGCGGGTGACCTGCACGTCATCTTCACAACAGCGATTGAGCGGTGCCTTCGACAATCGGCGTCCATATTGAGGCCTCGGTGATGCGGCGAGCGACGTGTCTTGCCCTGGGCATCGTGTCAAGCACGGGGCATCGGAGAGTGGCGCTCTTGGCCCCTGGGCCCTCGTGTCATTGGATGGGCGGTCGGCTGGCAATTGCGGCAGAAATCTCTGGGCACGCTTTACGCTGCAATCACCGGGAGGTTGCTAGTGAGCACGATGCGGCGTCGACAGCAGTTCAAGGCTGAGATCTTGACGGCCCGTGGTTCGGTGCTGACTGAGTGCTTTGCGATTGTGGACATTGAGACCACTCGGGTTGGCGATGTGCGCGAGCGTTCATGGCGAGGCAAAATCTCTTCGCTGTCTAATCCCGAACACTCGCTGGGCGGGGTCTACCGGCTGCGACCACGAGGGGAAGACGGCGATGGCGCCCGGATTGATGTGATTGACGGCTTTGAGGAGCGTCTCGGCGTGACCTCGGATGAGTACAGCTTTATCGGCAGCGGCGATCCGCCCAAACCTCCTGACCGCCGTCGTCGGCGTTGAGCGTCGCTGGCGTCTACGATCATGGTCGGGCATTGACGGGCGAGCAACATAGCGAACGGAAAGAACAAGATGGCGACGACTCAGGCAGTCGATGCGTCGACGGAGTTGAGGCGGCAGGTCGAGGCGGCCAAGGGCGCGTCGCCGGCGCTCGGTTGGGCGACTCGTGAGCAGAAGGATGCCGTCTTGCATCGGGCGGCGGCGCTGCTGCGTGAGCGTTCTGATGCGATCGTCGCTGCCAACGCCAAGGATGTCGCCGAGGCCAGCGGTCATCTGAGCGAAGCGATGATCGACCGCCTCAAGTTGACGCCCGAGCGTGTATCGGCGCTTGCCACCTCGCTGGAAGACCTGGCGCTGCTCGACGATCCGGTCGGCGAAACGATTGATTCGACGACGACCGACTCCGGTCTCGAGATCGAGCGTGTCCGCGTGCCGCTGGGCGTGATTGCCTCTGTGTACGAGTCGCGTCCCAACGTGACCATCGACATCGGCGCGATCTGCCTCAAGTCGGGCAATGCATCCGTGCTGCGCGGCGGTCGTGAGGCACTGCGCTCCAACCGAATCCTGGCCGATGCCCTACGCGACGCACTTTCGGACAATGGACTGCCCGCCGACGCAATACAACTGGTACGCCAAACGGACCGCGCGCTGGTCGGTGAGCTGTTGGCGATGGACGACCTGATCGACCTGATGGTCCCGCGCGGTGGACAGGCGTTGATCAACCGGGTACGCAAGGAAGCCTCCATGGCGGTGGTCGCGGGTGGCGTGGGGATCTGTCACACCTATATCGACTCCGCCGCCGACCTTGCCATGGCCATTGAGGTCGTCGACAACGCCAAGCGACGCAGAGTCAGCATTTGCAATGCGCTCGACGTCATGCTGGTACATGAATCAGTGGCGCCGCAATTCTTGTCCGAGCTTGGTCGTCGCTGGGCTGGTGACGGTCCAACGCCTGTCGAGCTACGTGCGGACGATCGCGCACGCGATCTCCTCTCCACGACCCCTGCCAACGTCCATCCGGCCGGTTCTGACGACTTCGACACCGAGTTCCTCTCGCTGACCGCGGCGGTCGGTGTGGTCGACGATGCCGACGCGGCGCTGGCGCACATCGCGGAGCATGGCAGCGGACACTCTGAGGCGGTGATTACTGGAGATGATGCGCTGGGCCGGCGTTTCCTGCGCGAAGTCGATGCTGCGGCCGTCTACGTCAATGCGTCGACGCAGTTCACCGACGGTGGCCAGTTCGGTCTCGGTGCGGAGGTGGGGATTTCGACCGGCAAACTGCACGCTCGCGGACCGATGGGCCTGCGTGAGCTGACCTCGTACAAGTGGGTCATCCGCGGCGACGGCCACATCCGGCCGGTGTAGGCGCACTCGCCTATTGCGGCCTGTCTAGGCTGTAGTCGGAGAAGGAATAAGAATATGCGCGACCTGCCAACCCCCACACTCGCGGGCGCCGAGATGCGTGCGGCCGCCGTCGATTTC
Organism: Dehalococcoidia bacterium; assembly: GCA_965232875.1. Lineage (GTDB taxonomy): Bacteria > Chloroflexota > Dehalococcoidia > Bin125 > Bin125 > Bin125. The sequence goes on from OZ247431.1 coordinate 3,102,616, forward strand.
GCCAACAGCCTGACTCAGGAACAGCGTGATTCGGCCATCTATGACTACATGGATGGAGAGCGCATCTTCTGGTACTACCCGCCCACGAATCGTCATGGACTGCCGCTGCGCGACATGACTGAGTCGCAGCGCTCGCTGGCAATGGCGTTGATGAAGGCCAGCCTGAGCGCTCGCGCCTACGAGCAAGCCGAAGGCATCATCGACCTGGAGGTCATCCTCGGCGAGCTAGAACGCGACGCCGGTCGCAAGTCGTTCCGTCGCGACCCCGAGTTGTACTACTGGACTATCTTCGGCGACCCCGCGAGCGACGAGTCGCCCTGGGGATGGCGCGTTGAAGGGCACCACATCTCGCTCAATTTTTCACTCTGGGGCGACGGCCTGCTCTCGCTGACGCCGTTTTTTTTCGGCACGAATCCAGCCGAGGTGCGCAAGGGGCCACAGGCCGGTTTGCGCATCCTGGACAAGCGCGAGGACCTCGCATTCGACCTGATGGGCGCGCTGGACGCCGAGCAGGTGGAGCGCGCGGTGATCTATCCGGAAGCGCCGTGGGACATTCTCACCTTCAATGCGTCACGCGCCGTGATGCCCGCCTATCAGGGGTTGTCGGCCTCGGAGATGGACGACGATCAGCGAGCACTCCTGGACCGGCTGGTCGACGTCTACGTCGACCAGGCGCCGTCGGACCTGGCCGAGGACCGGCACGCGCGAATCGCAGCCGCCGGCAGGGATGGTCTGCACTTTGCCTGGGCCGGACCGGTCCAGAACGGAGAGCCGCACTACTATCGGATTCACGGCGGCAATTTCCTGGTCGAGTTCGACAATCGCCAGAATGGCGTCAACCATATCCATTCCGTCTGGCGTGATGTCGAGAACGACTTCGCCAACGATGTCCTGGGCGAGCATCTGCTCTTGTACCACGTGCTCTAAGTGAATGAGGCGCCGGGCTGATGTTTCACTACGAACGCGAGAGTCGGACGGCGCACTCGGAGTGTTACGTCGTCGAGAATGAAGCCGGTTCGCGCGGCCGGATCGACCTGCATTACGCAGTGCCCCTGGTCTACGCCACGCTCTGCGTGCCGGAATCTTGGGCTGAGGAAGATATCCAGGACGTGATCGCCGATGTCGACGACCGCTGGGCGCTCACGGCCGACCCATTGCGAGAAGACTTGATCGTGACCGTCTGGCGTGGTCAGGAAGTCGGCGTGTACTCACAAGAAGATGGAGGGGCCAATGACTGACGAAGATGTCGCTGTGGACGAGGGTCAGACTGAGGCAGAATCGGCGGATGCGTTGCAACAACTCTTCGAGGGGCACGTCGATGTGATGTTGCCGCCGGAGGAAATCGAAGAGTTTCACGACTTCATCCGCGAAGAGGCGCTGATGCGGCGTCGTTTCGCTGTCTCGTTCCGTCTCGAGTGTCGCTGTCTGGCCTGGATTGGCTACTCGCTGTCCAACGTGGTCACGCACGAAGACGGCATCGAGTTCGCGGCCAGGCCGATGCAGACGTATGTGCCCGACCACGAGCCGGAAGTAGAGCATCCTGAGGGCGCGACCGAAGATCCGCCGGAGCAATTCCTCGACTGGCCGATCTGGCCGCTGGAGATATACCAGGACGAGCTGGAAGAAGAACTGGACGAAGACGAGGCCGAGGAGTGAGCGGGCACACCAGAAGTAGTAACGGGCGCTTCGCGGCTGTCTTCTTCGATCTCGACGGCACCCTGGTCAGCGAACGCACTGGCGTGCGCGAAGCTCGTACGGCGGTCGGGGCCAAACTGATCGAACTCGGACTCTACGAGAAGCCGGCCTCCGCCTTCGCCGACACCGTCGAGATCGTGATCGGTGGGATCATGGAAGATAACGACTGGCAATGGCCGCTCTGGCTGCACGCCGAGGAGTGGATGAAGCGAAGTCTGGCGGTCAGCGCTGTGACGGTCAGCGAGGATGAGTTCCGAGAGCTGAACCGGGTCTACCGCGATGAACGCAGTGACCGGGCAGCCGCCATCGACGGTTGGCAGGAAGTGCTCGCCGCAGCGCGGGCACACGGTCCGATCGGGCTGGTCACCAACTTCAATGACGGAGCGATGCAACGAGAGAAGATCCGCGGCGCTGGCCTCGAAGGCCAGTTCGACGGCATCTACATATCGGGCGAGGTGGGCGTGTGGAAGCCGGAGCCAGGCATCTTCGAGCATGCCGCTGAAGGCCTCGGTGTTGCTCCGAGCGACTGCGTACACATTGGCAACAACATTCAGTCGGATGTCGAGGGGGCGATCGCTGCCGGGATGCAGGCTGTGCTGGTCGAGGAGGGCGACCGTCCGAGACCGCCAAGTCTGAACGGCAACGTCGTCTGGTGCGAGGACTTGTATGCAGTGGCTGGGTGGCTTGAAGGATGAGCGATACGAAGGCGACCCAGACCGCGTTCTCTTCGGATCAGTGACGACTCGCGCCGGAAGCTGGCGGAACGAGGTATCGAACTTGAGGACGCCGAATTCGCTATCGAACATGGCCCTGTTTTGTACTGGCAACCTTCCCAAGAACGGCCTACTGAAGAGGGGTCGGGAATCCGGCCGGGGCGTTGGGTCATGATCGGGCGAGGAACAGAGAGGGATGTTGTCACTTTTGTCCTTGAAGCACCAAACGCCGATGGTGAGTCAAAGGTAGTGACTGGCTGGGTCGCAACTGCGGATGAAGAGGACCTATACAATCAACAATCATGAACTCAGACACAGGGTCGAAACATCAGGAGTGGCTGGAATCGCTCGATCAGCGTGTACGGGCGGAGGTCGAGGCCGAGATTGCCTCCTACAAGCCGAAAGGGCTGTGGGAGTTTGAGGAACCCGAAACCGAAGACGATTGGGAACCTTCGGGCAGGATGGGGTTAACAGTCCATTTCACTGGTGACGAGATCGCGACACTCTCGAAGGCCTTCGGAGCCTCATCTGAGATCTTCGAGATCATGCGCATCGCACTCATGGAACGCGCTCAAGCGGAGTTGGCGGAGCGTGGCGAAGTGGATACAGGGACAGTGGCGGCCGACTGAAACGCTTGGCGGAATCGCTACTTCCGAGCGATGGCCCGCTTTGCCGCTTCGACGACCGACTCAGAGGTCAGGCCGTACTCGTTCAGTAGTGCTGTCCATGGACCCGACTGGCCGAACGTGTCGTTGATGCCGACCTGTTCCATGGGCGTCGGGCAGTGCAGCGCGAGCGTCCTCGCGACCGCTGAACCCAGGCCGCCAATCACGTTGTGTTCCTCGGCGCAGACGATGGCGCCGGTCTCTTCTGCGGCACGGACGATGGCTGCTTCGTCGAGCGGTTTGATCGTGGCCATGTTGAGGACTCGCGCGGAAATGCCTTCCTGGGTCAGCGAATCTGCGGCTCGGAGGGACGGTTCCAGCATCAGTCCGCAGGCGATCAACGTGACGTCTGAGCCGTCGCGGAGCTGATCGGCCTGACCCAGCGTGAATGATGGGCCCTCGGTGTAGACGATCGGCAGTTTGGGGCGGCCGAGGCGGATGTACCAGGGATCATTGTCCTCGGCGGCGCTGCGGATCATTGCGTCGGCTTCGACCGCGTCTGAGGGTACGACGACATTCATCCCCGGCAGCGATGTCATCAGGGCGAGATCTTCGATGGCCTGCGCCGATGCGCCGTCCTCGCCGACGGAGATGCCTCCGTGAGAGGCGATCAGCTTGACGTTCATGCGTTGTTGGGCGATTTGCACGCGAATCTGGTCGAAACAGTGACCGGGCATAAACACCGCGAACGACGCGGCGTAGACGGTCTTGCCAGTCGAAGCCAGCCCCGCCGCGATGCTAATCAGATTGGCCTCGGCCGCGCCGACGGTGAACCAGCGCTGCGGAAACGATGCGGCGAGCTTGTTGCCGCCGGTTGAGGCGGAGAGGTCGGCATCCAGTGCAACGATGTCGTGGCCGGCTTCAGCCAGTTTGACCAGCGCTGGCCCGTAGGCCTCGCGCGTTGCCGCCGGCGGTGGCGCAGAGGTCGTGGTCATGAGAGGCCCGCCTCGATCTCGTCCAGAGCCTGCGCCAGTTGTTCGTCTGAGGGTCCTTTGCCGTGCCAGGCGCCCGGATTGCCGGCCATGAAAGAGACGCCGCGTCCCTTGACCGTTTCGCAGATCACGACCTGTGGCGCGTCCGTTCGTGCGCGAGCGGTGAGCAGGGCATCGCGGACGGCGGTCACATCGTGACCGTCAACGTGCTGCACACCCCAGCCGAAGGCGGACCATTTGTCGCCGACGGGATCGATGCGCATAATCTCGTCGCCGGGGCCGTCGTTCTGGAAGTGGTTGCGGTCGAGGACGGCGGTGATCCGGTGCAGGCCGAAGTGGGAAGCCGACATGATCGCCTCCCAGTTCTGACCTTCGTTCAGTTCTCCGTCGCCAACAACCACGAAGATCTGCCCCTCATCGTCGTCGAGGTTGTCGAGTTCGTGTCCTAGCGCGATACCGACGGCGAACGAGAGGCCCATACCCAGCGCACCGCCCGACATTTCGACACCGGCCGGCTTGTTGCGCACCACGTGTCCCTGTAGCTGGGTTCCGAGCGAGCGGAAGGTGGGGATCAGCTCCGTGCTGAAGTAGCCGGCCTCGGCCAGCGTGGCATAGACGACCGGAGTCGCGTGTCCCTTGCTCAAAATCACCCGGTCGCGGCGATCCCACTGCGGGTTGGCGGGGTCGTGCCGGGCCACGCCGCCGAAGTAGAGCGTGGCGAAGATCTCGGTCGAGGACAGCGATCCCCCGGGATGGCCCGACTGCGCGGCGTGGGTCATCTCCACGATGTGCCGTCGGATCCGTTTGCAGACATCAAGCAGGGCGTCGGTATCGGCAGCCGACGCGGTGGAAGTGGTCATATCGCTCTGGATTTCACTGGCAGGTAGGCACTTCTGGCGCGCACGATCATGCTAGTGGCGGATCGAGATTGCTGATAGCAATGTGTAAGCAACGTGAGTCGCGTCAGCATCCAGACAGGGGGAGGCCATTGGTGAGGATATTCATTGAAGCTGTGATGGACGACACCGTCCTGGATACAGTCTGGCAGGTTGGCCAGCAGATGAGACGTGAGGCATCGTTTCCCGAGTCGGCCATGCGATGGGTCAAGCGCGATGCGATGCATCTCACACTTCGCTTCCTGGGTGAAGTGGAGGAAGCAAGACTGGTTCATGTCATTGAGGCGATGACGACTCTCGAAGGCAGCGGTCGCCTGCGAGTCCGGCTGGACAGGGTCGGCGCGTTCGGCGGACGCCGGCCGCGCGTCATCTGGGTCGGTATAGCAGAAGATGACGGGCTGGAGAAACTCCGCGGCGTTCGAACGCGACTCGATGAAGCGTTGGCAGTCGCCCAGTTCGAGGCGGAGTCCGGGGCCTACCGACCACACTTGACCCTGGGACGCGTGCGGCGCCAAGGGCGCCAGGCGACGAAGCCACAGCTCGCGTCGATTCAGGCGGCCGTGGACGCCGCAACGGCGCTGAGTATCGAAGCAGTTGTCGAGCGCGTGGCGTTGGTCGAGTCGACACTGTTGAAGGATGGCCCACGATATCGGCGTCTGGCGATGACGGAGTTGTAACATTCGGGTGTACCATTGCCCGCCCGGCGGCGAGCATTCGAGGGAGTTGAGCGATGCAGAGCAGCCTCATCTCGAAGATTGAGAAGGCGCGGATCTACGCGGAAGAGCTAGAGCGATTCCAGGTGCTGTCACTGCGCTGCGACGTACGCGGCGACTCGACAACGCACACGGCCGAGCTTGGCTCGGATGGCTGGAACTGCGACTGTCACTTCTTCCAGGACGCCAAGACCTGCTCGCATACGATGGCGCTCGAACGAGTGCTCGACCAGATGCTCCCGGAGCGGTATCGCCCGGCCTTCTCCAGCGGCAAATAGCTGCCTCGGCCAAGCCCTCTGTCTTTCCGGTGCTCCGGCACGGATCCTGCTGCCATCTATGTCTTCCGTCATTGCCGCGCTCCGTCGCGGCAATCTCGCCTCGTGCGGCAGATCGGTCTGTTCGGCAACCAGCGAGATACCCGCGACAGAGCGTGGGTATGACGGAAATTGTTCAATCAGGTCTGCAAGCTGTGGGTCGGCCTATCTGTGCCGCTACTGGACTCGGCGGAACACGAGGCAGGCGTTTTGGCCTCCGAAGCCGAACGAGTTCTTCAGCACTGCGTTGACTTCGGCATCTCGAGACTCGTTGGGGACATAATCGAGGTCGCAGTCGGGGTCCGGTGTGGTGTAGTTGATGGTTGGATGCAGCTTGCCATCGGAGATCGACTTGATCGCGGCGATCGACTCGAGTCCGCCCGCGCCGCCGAAGATGTGACCGATCATTGACTTGGTCGACGAAATCGGCGTGTGGTGTGCTGCTTCGCCCAGGGCGATCTTGAGCGCTCGGGTTTCGGAGGCGTCGTTGAGCGGTGTTGAGGTGCCGTGAGCGTTGACGTAGTCGATGGCTTCCGGCTCGATGCCGGCGTCTTCCAGGGCCCAATTGATCGCGCGGATCGGTCCAGCGCCGTCGGCGTCCGGCATGACCAGGTGGTGAGCGTCGGCTGAAGAGCCGAAGCCGGCCAGTTCGACGGCGTAATCGACGCCGCGACGCCGGGCAGATTCTTCGGACTCGAGGATGATGATGCCCGCGCCCTCACCGGGGACGAATCCGTCGCGGTCGGCGTCGAAGGGACGTGATGCAGCAGTCGGTTCCTCGTTTCGCCCTGACAGAGCGCGCATGACGGCGAAGCCGCCTAGACCGAGCTGACAGAAGCCGGCTTCCGTACCACCGGAGATGACGATGTCGGCCTGTCCGTTGCGGATCACGTTGGCGGCGTCGCCGAGTGCCTGGGTTCCTGCGGCGCAGGCGGTGACGACGGTCGTGTTGTAGCCCAGCAGTCCGAATTGCATCGCGATATTGGCGGCGGCCATATTGGGCAGCACTTTGGGCAGGAAGAGCGGATCGAGCCGCATCCCACCACGCTCGAACAACTTGCTCGCGGCCGCCTGGATTTCGGGGTAACCGCCGGCGCCATTGCCGAGCACGACGCCGATCCGGCTGCGGTCAAGCGCGTCGAGGTCGAGCTGTGCGTCCTCGATCGCTTCGCGGGCGGCAGCGACTGCGAACTGTGTAAAGCGGGCCATGCGGCGAGCCGACTTGCGTTCGATGAAGTCGCGCGCGTCGAAATCGCGAATCTCGCCGCCGATCGTGCAACTGAAGCCTGAGACGTCGAAGTTCTCAATCGGCTTGATCGCGCTCTCGCCGGCGAGCAGATTGTTCCACATCAGATCGACGCCGGGTCCGTACGGAGAGACCGCCCCCATGCCGCTGACGACCACTCGGGTTCTCGCGGATCGGTCTGAGACGGTCTCTGATTCGGTCATAGGGTGGGATCCTCGGCTCGGCGGACGATGTGTGTCTCCAGTGGGGCACTCAACAGGCGTCGCGCGTCGGCGGCAAGGGAGAGGGATCCGAGCACGAGGATGACATCACCGGCATGCGCCGACTGACCCGCAACGCTGAGCGCAGCGTGGGGTTCGTCGAGCACGACGATCTCGCCGTCCCAATTTGCGCCGGCAAATGCCTCGGCGACCTGCTGTGGCGGACGAGCCCGAGGATGATCGGAGGTGGTCGCATACACGCGATCGCTATGCGTCTGGATGATGTTGGCCATGTCTTGCAGCGCCTTGTCGCCAAGGACGCCGAAGATGACATGGAGCTGGTTATGTGGGAAATACTCACGGCAAGCGTCGAGCGCTCGCTGCACCGACTCGGCATTGTGAGCGCCGTCGATCACGACGGTGGGCGCACCACCGGGATCGTTGGAGGCCAGTGTTTCGGGAAGCTCAAACGACTCAAGCCGCGCCGGCCAGGCGACGGTGGCGAGGCCCTTGTGCAGCGCCTCGGACGGCACGGCCACGACGCCTGACGCATTCAGCGAGTCAATCGTGGCGATTGCGGTCAGCGCATTGTCGATCTGGTGACGGCCCAGCAGCGGCAACAGGTGCATCGCGCGCGGCTGCTCGCCGGGCCTCGGATGACGCCGGCCGATGCGGAACCACTGCCCCCAGGGCTCGACGCCGGCTGTCTCGGACAGGTAGTCAAGGCCCACGTCGATCAGCGGTACGGGTACGTCGTCGGCTGCGTTGCGGACCACATCGGCTGCCTCGGCATAGCGCTGTGGCGCGAGGATTACGTGCTGGCATGCGGCACTGATGATGCCGGCCTTTTCCGACGCGATCTGTGTGATCTTGTCTCCCAGGATGTCGGTGTGTTCGTGCGAGAGCGAGGTGATCACGGCCGCGTCGGTGCGCGAGAACACGTTGGTGCAATCGAGCCGGCCGCCCAGCCCGACCTCGACGATCTGCACATCGACATCGTTCGCGTGGAAGGCGTGAAAGCTGAGCGCAGTGAGGATCTCAAACGTGCTGATGTGGCCGGGATCTTCGGCCTGCTCGGCCTCGATCACATGACGCAGTTGCTCGCAGAGCCGGGCGAATTCAAAGTCCGGTAGCGGTGCGCCGAGGATGCGGATGCGCTCGGTAAAGTCATGCAAGTGTGGACTGGTGAACAGACCGGTGCGGAATCCTGCGGCGCGCAGCACCGACTCGATCATCGCGGCGGTCGATCCCTTGCCTTTACTGCCGGCGATATGAATCGTGATCCGGCCGTGCTGAGGATCGCCCAGGCGGCGTAGGATCGATCGGATCCGGTCGAGTGCGAAATCGCCCATGGCCCGCCGTGGTCCCGATCCGCGCTCAAAGTCGGCGAACGACATCAGCCAGTCGACGGCGTCGCCGTAGTTTGACAGTGGTTCGCCGCTGCTGGCAGTTGACGACATGTGCTCGCTCGTTGATCCGCTTCATGGCATCGTGGTCGGGCTCGTCGTCGGGCTGGTGGTCCGGATCGCAGGCCGGCAAGACGGACACCGAATCTGCGAGCAGAGCCTCGATTCCGAGCGTGGTTGTTTCATCGTACGCCACTCCGTCGAGTGGAAGTCCCCCGGTACTTGATCAGGCGCGTGCGGGCTGCGACGATCCGCCCAACAGTCAAACTGCGCGGCCACTTCGAACCAACCGCGGTGCAGCAGCGCAGAACGGGCAGGATCTCCATGGCGGACGCGGTCAACGCAGTGCAAACCCTGGCAGACGTCATCGCGGAAACGGCGCCGGCCGAGTTGGTTGGTGATGGCTTTCTGACCGTCGTCGGCGCAATCGCGGACGGCGCCAAACGCGTCGATGGACTCACGCGTCGCGCCGCCTTGGCCGGTGTGCTGGGCGACACCGGAGAAATGAACGTGCAGGGCGAGATCGTGCAAGTGCTCGATGCCGCCGGCACCGACGCCTTCGTCTCCTCACTGCGTGATTGCGGCGCCGTCGCGGCGTTGGCCTGTGAGGAGCTCGAGGAGGCCGTGTTTGTCTCCGACGCGGCCGACCATCCCTACATCGCGTTGTTTGATCCGGTTGACGGCTCATCAAACATCGATGTAGCCGTGACGATTGGCTCGATCTTCGCGATCTACAAGCGCGCCGACGATTTGCCCGTCACCGAGGCGTCATTGCTGCGTCCGGGACGCGAACAGTGCGGCGCGGTCTATGTGGTCTACGGCTCGTCGACGGTGCTCGTCGTCGCGACCGAGGGTCGCGTGGACGGCTTCACGCTTGATCCGGAATCGGGCGAGTTCCTGCACTCGCACAACGAGATTCGTATTCCGCCGAAGTGCGCGGCGTACTCAGTGAATGAAGGCAACCAGGGCAACTGGCATCCGCAGATGCAGGCGGCAGTGGCCGATCTGCGCGATGCGTATGGTCTGCGTTATGTGGGCTCGCTGGTCGCCGATTTTCACCGCGATCTGCTCAAGGGCGGCATCTTCCTCTACCCGGGCGATGTGAAGTCGCCAGCCGGCAAGCTACGGCTGGGCTACGAGGCGAATCCACTCTGTTATGTAGCTGAACAGGCCGGTGGCGCAGGCACGACGGGAGTCGCGCGCATCCTCGATGTGCAGCCCGAGTTGCTGCACCAGCGCACGCCATTGATTGTGGGCAACGCCGACGTGGTCGAACGCGTCGTTGCGAAGTTGGCCGAGTAAATCGGGCCGGCAGGCGACCCAGAGGTCTGCCACCGAAGTCAGAGCACCCGAGAGGCGATCACGAATGACGAACGAACTGCATGAAACCGCGCGCGCATTGGTCGCGCCGGGACGCGGCATCCTGGCCGCGGACGAGTCGAGCCCGACGATCAAGCGCCGGTTTGACACCATCGGCCTGGAGTCGACCGAGACGAATCGCCGTGACTGGCGCCAGTTGCTGTTTACTTCCGAGGGCATCGGCGACTGGATCTCGGGCGTCATCCTGTTTGAAGAGACGCTGGCCCAGAATGCGTCGGACGGTCGCTCGATCGTGGAGGTGCTGACCTCCAACGGGGTGATTCCCGGTGTCAAGGTGGACAAGGGCGCCAAGGACCTGGCCGGATCGCCGAACGAGAAGGTGACCGAAGGTCTGGACGGGATGCGCGAGCGGCTCGAGGTGTACCGCGAGCAGGGCGCTCGCTTCACCAAATGGCGCGCGGTGATAGACATTGCCGAGGATCGACCAACTGCCTACTGCCTTGACGTCAACGCGCATGCGCTAGGCCGCTTCGCGGCGCTGTCGCAAGAGGCGGGGCTGGTGCCAATCGTCGAGCCTGAGGTGTTGATGGACGGCACGCACGACATTGCCGCCTGCGCCGCCGCGACCGAGGCCGCGTTGCACGCCACATACGCCGCGTTGGCCGTCCAACATGTCGACCTCGAAGGCACGCTGCTCAAGCCCAACATGGTGCTTTCGGGCAAGAGCGCTGAGAATCGAGCTCCCGCAGAAGTCGTGGCCTCAGAAACGCTGAGGGTCTTTGCCAACACGGTTCCAGCCTCGGTGCCCGGCTGCGTCTTCCTCTCCGGTGGTCAGTCAGATGAAGAAGCGACGGTCAACCTGAACGCGATCAACGAGGCCGCCGCCGGATCATCGTCCGCGCCCTGGGAGCTGAGCTTCTCCTACGGTCGCGGGCTGCAGGCGACGCCGCTCTCTGTCTGGGGCGGCAAGCCCGAGAACGTAGCAGCGGCGCAGGCAGCCTTCCAGGAGCGGGCCAGCCTGACCTCGGCAGCTCGCAAGGGCGAGTATGCCGGTTAGAACGAACGACCTCCCCCTTTGGGGGAGGTGTCACGAAGTGACGGAGGGGGCACCAGTACGGTCAGCGGGCCCCTTCAGGCGCTCCGCGCCAGCTCCCCCAACCCAAGGATAAGCACTAGGAACAACAATCCGTGGCCCACCGACTACTGATCGCTACGGGAAATCTCGGGAAGATACGCGAGTTTCGCGCGCTATTCGACGCTCACGTCGAATCGGAGTGGGATCTGGTTGCACCCGCTGATATCGGGCTCAAGGACTTCACTGTCGTGGAGGACGGCGACACCTACGCCGAGAATGCCGGACGCAAAGCTCGCTCGTATGCGAACGCGGCGGGTTTGCCGGCGCTGGCCGACGATTCCGGCATCGAGGTCGATGCGCTTGATGGTGCGCCTGGTCTGTATAGCGCTCGGTATGCTGGTGAGAACTCGGACGACACGGCCAATCGCGCGAAGATGCTGCGCGCACTGGCCGATGTGCCTGCCGAGCGGCGAGCCGCGCGATTTCGATGCGTCATCGCGCTCGCTTTTCCCTATACGACCAACCTGCGGCTGGGCGAGGGTGTGGTGGAAGGATCGATCGCGATGGATGAGCGCGGCGACCTCGGCTTCGGCTACGACCCGCTCTTCGCCTTGCCCGACGGTCGGAGAATGGCGGAGCTAGACGTGGCTGAAAAGAACCGGATCTCACATCGCGCTCGCGCGCTGGCCAACGCGGCCTGGGCGCTTGATGCGATGTCAAAGACGCTGGACAAGTCGACATGAACGACGCAACTGATCCACCGGTCGACCGGCTGGGTCGTCGCTTTGCCGATCTGCGGGTGTCGGTCACCGATCGCTGCAACTTCCGCTGCCCCTATTGCATGCCCAAGGAGATCTTTGGTCCGGGATACGAATTTCTGCCCCGCGACGCAATCTTGACTTTCGAAGAGATCGTCCGGGTGGTCAACGTGTTTGGTCGGATGGGACTGCGCAAGCTGCGTCTGACCGGCGGCGAACCGACGGTCAGGGCCGAGCTGCCGACGCTGATACGCATGTTGCGAGACTCGCTACCGGATGTCGACATCGCACTGACGACAAACGGGTCGCGGCTGGTCTCGATGGCGGACGAACTGAAAGATGCCGGGCTCGACAGAGTCACAGTCAGCCTCGATTCGGTCGATCCGGAAATCTGCAAGGAGATGAACGGCGTTGATTTCCCGCCCGAGCGCGTGCTCGAGGGAATCGATGCAGCGGCTGCCGCCGGCCTGGGACCGATCAAGATCAACGCGGTCGTCAAGCGCGGGGTCAACGACGAGGGCATCGTCGACATGGCCCGTCGTTTCCGTGGCACGGGACACATCGTCCGTTACATCGAGTACATGGATGTCGGCGCGACCAACGGCTGGAAGTTGGACGAAGTCGTGCCGGCCCGCGAAATCATCGAGCGGCTGGAACAGGTCGAAGGCCTGGAGCCGGTCGAGGCGGCCTACCAGGGCGAGGTCGCCAAGCGCTGGCGCTGGACAGACGGCTCGGGCGAGGTTGGCGTGATCACATCCGTCACCGAGCCGTTCTGCGGCGATTGCACCAGGGCTCGGCTGTCGGCCGAGGGTTCGCTCTACACCTGTCTGTTCGCCTCGGTCGGACACGACCTGCGGGCGCAGTTGCGCTCGGGCGCCAGCGATGAGGAGCTCTACAAGCGCATCGCCGGAATCTGGACCGTGCGTGAAGACCGCTATTCGGAGCTGCGAGCGGCGATGACCGATGACCTGCCGCGCATGGGTCGCGTGGAGATGTCGCACATTGGCGGATGAATCAGCCTCACCTGAGCAGACCGAGCTGAGCCACATCGACGCGCATGGTCGTGCGCGAATGGTGGATGTCGGCGAGAAGGATGTCACCGAGCGTCGCGCCGTGGCCGAGGGTCGGGTGCTGATGCAGCCCGAAACGCTAGAGCTGATTCGCAACAACGCCCTCAAGAAGGGCGACGTCTTGACCACCGCTGAAATCGCTGGTGTGATGGCGGCCAAACGCACCCACGAGCTGATCCCGCTCTGTCATCCGTTGATGCTGAACAAGGTCCTGGTCGAGCTCAGCCTGGTCGACGAACCGCCCTCGGTCGCAATCCGGGCTGAAGTCAGGTGCTCGGGTAAGACGGGCGTCGAGATGGAAGCGCTGACCGCCGTCTCCGTCGCCGGGCTGACGGTCTACGACATGGCCAAGGCGGTTGATCGGGGGATGCGCATCGACGCCGTCAGGCTGAGGGAAAAGGACGGCGGCCGCTCAGGGTCGGTGCGGCTGGAGTAGGACTCGCTCCAGTAGCGCGTCTATCGTTTCCCCGGTGAGACGTGGGGATCATCGCTAGGCTCCTGCCTAGACCCCTGCCTTGCGGAGACTGAAGCAGAACTCCCCTTCTCCCCCCTTGCGGGGGAGATGCCGTAGGCAGAGGGGGGTGTCCCTGTTTGTCAGCCCTATCTGGTCATCGACAGCCCACCCCCCTCTGCCACTCCGTGACATCTCCCCCCGCAGGGGGGAGATGGGATAGGATGCGGACTTTCGCTTAGCCGCCGGGGTTGACGAGGGCTTCGAAGCTCTGATTGCCTCGCAGACTGTCGAAGTGATCGTCGGTCTTGGCGGCTTCGGCGTAGCGCGGGTTGAGCGAGGTCGCCTGGCGCAGCGCGACGACGGCGTCGTCGGCCTGGCCCATCTTGGCCGCGGCAGAGGCGAGTCCGTAGTGCGCTCCCGGCTGCTCGGGCTCGAGCCGCACGGCGGCCTGGAACGACTCCAGCGCCTCCTGAGCGCGGTCCTCATAGAGCAATGTCAGGCCAAGGTTAGTGTGAGCCGCGCCGTCCTCTGGCCTGAGGCGCAGCGCGTGGCGGAAGTCGGCCTCGGCGGTGTCGAAGTCGCGCCCGAACAGACGCAGCAGACCACGGTTGACGTAGATGTCGGGGTCGTCCGGGGCGAGCTCGATCGCGCGCTCGTAGTCGTTGGCCGCTTCTTCGGTGCGGTCCAGGCGGACCAGCGCGTTGGCCCGGTTGTAGTAGGCGGCGGCGGAGTTGGCGTCGAGATCGATGGCGCGGGCGTATTGGTTGACGGCGGCGTCGTAGTTGCCGGCCCCGAAGTAGGCGTTGCCCTCGTCGAGATGCGAAGCCGCGCTGCGGTCGGCGGGAATCGTCGGCGCAGCATCTTCGGCCGGTGCCGGGGCCATAGCCGGAGCTGCGGCCGGAGCGACGGCTGGGGCGGCAGCGACGGCTGGAGCAGGCGGAGCGGGCGCAGCCGCAGGAGTCGCGGCCGGAGCAGGATCGGGTACTGGCGCCGGAGCTGGAGCCGCAACCGGCAGCGCGGCCACCGGTGGTTCTGGAGCGGGAGGTGGCGGCGGAGTCGCGGCGGGCGCGGGCGGAGTCGGCATCGCAGGAGGAACCGGCGGAGCGGGCGGCGGCTGAGGTGCGCGGGCTGCGGGAGCCGGGACTGGTCGTGCAGGCGCAGGCGAGGGCGGCGCGGGAGGCGATGGAGGCGCAACAGCCGGGACCGAGGCCATCGGCGCGTCGCCCGTCGATCCGGTGGCCTGCGCGATCTGGCGGGCCATCAGTTCGGCCTGCTCGCGTCGCGATCGCTCGTTGTTGAGTTGCAACTCGAGGTGATCGATGCGCTCTTCAGTCAGCTCGCGCTCAAGACGCTGCTGCGATTGCAAGGCGCGGTAAATCCAGACGATCGCGGCCCAGGGCAACAGGACGCGCAAGACGGTGGCCAAGAATTGCAAGGGGTGCTCCTCTGCTATGCGGTGACGTCCGGAGGGCGGCTACGTCCCTCAGGCCGATTGTTGTTCGAGCAACGTACTCACCGCGTCGAGTCCGTTGATGGCCAGCGTGAGCCGATCCTGGGCGGACAATCCTTCAAGTTCAACCAGCGTTTCATCGCGCATCGACACCGGGTCGTTCGCGCCGAGTATGGCTGCCGGTCCTTCGTCGTCGAACGACAGTTGCAGCTCCCGCAGCGCGCCCTCTTCGGTCACGATCACGCATCCGATGTTCTTGTCCTGCACGCCGTCGGGTTCGACTTCTACACCCATCGTAAAGAAGGCCCCCGGAAAGGGAGGAAACGGGCGTAGTTCCAGCGCCGCTTCGCGCAACAACGCCTCCACCTGATCCGCCGCCGCCGACAGCGCCTCATCGGCCAGACGCCGCCGTAACTGATTGCGAACCGTTCGCTGGGTCGCAGCGGCCTGGTCGGAATCGGACATCGCTCTCGCTCGTGTGATCTACTCGCAGGACCGGCGTGCGCCAAAGAATTTCAAGTAGATGAGATATGAGTATACGCAGGGTCTGCAGATCGAGCCGCCGTGCAGGTGACAGGCGAGCTGCCAATCAGCCGCCCCAATGCCGTACCAATGCCGTACCAAGGCGGCGATTTGCACGACCGCCATTGCGGTCGAGCGCTGGTGAGTGGGTACGATAGAGCAGGTGCGTGCGGGCGCGTGCGGGATAGTCAGCTCGAACGACAGGGCGAATGGATGACTGAGCCGAAAGAGATCTGGAGTTCACAACTGCGGATCATGGCGGGTCGGGCGGTGGAGGGCGCGCCGCAGGTGGGGTTCGCCGAACACGTGGATCAGTTGGGACGGATGGTGCGCCTCTCGATCCTGGCTGAACCGGCGGCCGATGGCGCCGAAGCGTTCATGGATCAGTTCGTGCGGCGGATCGGCGAGCTGTTTGATCCCGCCGCACGTTCGCTGACCGGCGCGCTCAAGTTCGCCGTCGAAGCCGCGCATGAAGAGTTGCGCGCCTGGAATCGTCAGCACCTCCCAGCCGAGCATGCCATGTATGGCCTCTCCTGCCTGATTCAACGCGAGGATCGCATGGTCGTGTTGGGTCAGGCCGGTCCATCTGCGGGGCTGATGGCCGGCGACGCCGGTCTAGCCGGCTTGCGATCGACCACGCTCTACTCGCACCTGCCTCGGAGCACCGATCCGGTCGCCGCCGCGGTTGGCGGATCAGCCCCGATCAACCTGGAGTTTGCCGCTGGCCCCGATGCCGGCGACGGCTGGGCGCTGTTGTTGACCTCGAATACGGCATCGCTGCTCGACGCCGAACGGCGCGTCCGGCTGAGTCGCATGGCCGTTGACGAGACCCTGCGTGAGCTCTATCCCTCAATGGTCAATCTGCGTGATGCAGCCGGACTGGTCGTCAGTCTCTCCGGACTCGGCAGCCCAGATCAGCATCCGCCGCCGGATGCGGAGCGGGATGCCCCGACAGATGAGGTTGAATCGGATGACGTCGAGCCCGACGAGTTCGATCCTGCCGAAACTGACCACACCTTCCAGGCGGATGAGCCCGTTGCCGCCGCCGACCGGCAATCGTCGCGCGCGAGGCTGACGAGCCTGAACGCGCAGCACGCGAACATTGAGCAGATTCGAGCCAAGCCTGAGCCGTCCGATGCTCCGCGTGCGAGCCCGCAAGAAGGTTCCCAAGCCCGCCGCTGGAATTTCGCCTTCGAGCCCGCGCCGGTACCCGAACTGGCTGAGCTTGAAGTGGCGGGATGGCCGGTCAACCCGTTCGCCGCGCCCCAGATCCAGCAGATCGAGTCTCTGAATCCGGCCCGGCCCCCGCCGATGCCGCGCCTGACCCGGCCGATCATGGACCTGGGCCAGGCCATTCCCTCGTTGCTGGAACGACGCGACGAGCCGGCAGTCGAGCGTCCCCGGATTCGCACCAGGGATCCGCGCGTCCGCGGCGCCGCTGCGCGCCGCGCCGGACTGGTCCTGATCGGCATGCTGGTGCTACTCGCCGGCGTCGCCGCCGCGCTGCTCGGCCCGTCCTTGCTCCAATCCGAAGACGACCAGTTCCGTTCCCGCGTCGAGCGGTCCCGCAACGCCCTGGCTGCCTCGCAACTGGCGTTGACGACAGAGGCTTCGCGCCTGGCGCTCCTGGATGCCCGTAGCGAGGTCGAGGCGGCGCTGGCGATCAATCCGCTCGCGCCAGACGCGCTGCAGTTGCAGGTAGAGATCGAAGGCGTGTTGGCCGAACTGAATCTGGTGCAGTCGCCGGGCGCACTGACGGTCGTGGCCGATCTGAGCCGCTTCGGTCCATCGATCGCGTTGGGCTCCGTCCGAATTGGCGACGGCCTCGCCTTCGTGCTCGACGACGCCGGCGGACGCGTGTTCTCAGTCAATGCGGACGGCGCCGTGACGTTGATCTTCCTCGAGGGCGAGCTGCTTGGTCTGGGCAGCCAGCTCCGAGCGGGCCGACCGATTTCAATCGCCTGGCAGTCAACGGCGCAGTCGACGGGGTCGGGCCAGTCAGGAGCGACCGACTCGGCAATCTCGAGCGCTCAGCCGCTAGAAGATGCGCTATGGATCCTGGATTCCAACGCCAGGCTCTATCGCTGGACGGCTTCGGGCGTGCTCCTCGTGCCGATTCCGGAGCAGGTCCTGCTTGGGTCGGTCGACGCCGTGGCTGCCACCTCGGGCAGCGTCTACCTGCTCGACCAGGCCGGCGGCGCGATCTGGCGCTTCGCTGTGGAGCGCTCGGAGTTAAGCGAGCCGTCGCGAGCCGTCGGTCGCACCGACCTGCTCAATGCCGAAGAGTTCGCCGCCGTGGTCAATGCGTCCGGAGAGATCGAATTCCTGGTCGCATCCAGCGACGGACGCCTGCGCCGCTTCAGCACCGAGGAAGAACTACCACTCGCGCTCGACCTGGAGCGCGAGCTATTGGCCCCTGCGTCGCTGTCGCTGGGCGCTCAGTCGGGATTGGTCTACGTGGTCGATCGCGGTCAGGGCCGGATCATTGCCGTCGGACCAGACGGCGGAGTCGTCAGCCAGATTCAATCAGCCGAGCTGGCCGAACTGCGTGGCACCTGGGTCAACGAGCAGACGGGCCAGATTATCTATGTGCTGCCTGACTCGATCCTCTCCGGGCGGCTGCCCGGCAGTCAGGAGTGAGCAACGACTTCGGGCGGCAGTAGATCGCGCGGATGGAGTCGTAATAGTCTGACCCAGGACTCCGTCATTCCGCCTTTGTCCGGAATCTCGCGGATCGGACAGACTCGCATCCATTCAACGAGACTCCGGCCTGCGCCGACTTGAGCTTGAACGCCATTCCGGGATGCAGCGAGATTGCCGCGGCGGAGCGCGGCAATGACGGAGGATGCGCGACCGAGAGGCGCGACCGAGAGGTGAATCATGACATTTCGGGTGTTGGCGTTGGAGTCCTCCTGCGATGAATTCGCAGGAGCAGTGATCGAAGACGGGATCGAGATACTGGCCTCAGTTGTGGCCTCGCAGGCAGGGATCCACGCTCGCTATGGCGGCGTGGTGCCCGAAGTGGCCGGACGCGAGCATTTGCGCAACCTCGCTCCGGTGGTGCAGGCGACGCTCGAATCGGCCGGACTGGGCTGGGACGAGCTGGATGCGATCGCCGTGACCCAGGGTCCGGGCCTGGGTGGCTCGTTGCTGGTCGGCGTCAATGCCGCCAAGACCGCTGCCTGGGCCCGCGGCTTGCCGCTGATCCCGGTGCATCACATCGCCGGTCACCTCTACGCCAACTGGTTGCGCCCATCGCGGGACGAGTGGGATGATGCGCCGCCGCCGTTCCCACTGGTGGCGCTGGTGGTCTCGGGTGGCCATACCGAACTCTTCTGGATGGAAGATCACGAGCGCGTCGAACGCATCGGTCAGACTCGCGACGACGCCGCCGGAGAGGCGTTCGACAAGGTCGGCCGCCTGCTCGGCCTGCCCTTCCCCGGCGGACCCGAGATTGAACGGGCTGCCAGGGATGCCTCACCCGAAGCGATCGCGGTGATCAAGCCACTGCCCCGCGCCTGGTTGCCGGGCACGAACGACTTCTCCTTCTCCGGACTCAAGACGGCTGTGCTCAACCGCGTACGACAGGCCGAACGCGCCGCTGAACCGGTCGATGTGCCTGCGATGGCCGCACGCTTCCAGGAGTCGGTCGTCGACGTGCTGTCCCAGAAGACCGCCCGAGCGGCCGAGGCACGCGGAGCTGCCTGCGTGATCGTGGCCGGCGGCGTCGCTGCCAACGGTGCCCTGCGTGAAGCCCTGCGCCAGCGTTGCGACGAGATCGGCTTGCCGGTTCGGGTGCCGCCGCCCCGGCTCTGCACCGACAACGCAGCGATGATCGGCGCAGCCGCCTGCTACCGGCGGAGCGAGGCAGCGCTCGACATCGACGTGTTTTCAACGTCAGGTCCGGCGGTCTTCTCGCCCGGCTCGTGAGCTGAGCCCGACTGCCGCCAGCGGACAGATCCTGCAGGCCCAATGCCGGCAACGCGTCTGCTCGAGTTCCAGTAGGGCCTGGGTATGCGGGTGCCGCCACCCGCCGGGCATGGCGAAGCCGTCATCCACTCCATCCGCCCCGTCAAGGCGGGCGCGAAGTTCGTCGGTGCGCTGATAGCGAGCGCCAGGCAGCGCCAGCCAGCGGGACCAGGCCAGGGTCAGCGGATAGACCGCATCGGCCAACAGTTGAGTGGCGCGCACGCGGCCGAGCTGGTTGGCGATGTGCAGTTCGCCGACCGCATCACGTAGAGCGCGTGAGCTGAGCTGTGCGAAGACCAGCGATGGACTCAGCGGCTCGACCGTCCAGCGCTCGAGCAGCGTCGTCAGCACGAGGTTGAACCCGGCCGGCGTGCCCAGCGCGCCTCGGCCCCGACGCCAGTCAGCGCGATCGGCCGCATCAAACTGCAGATCGACGGCGTCCCAGCGTTCCCGACGATCGAGCGCTCGCCCGGCCGAGAGCAAGGCAAGTGCGGCATTGTGCGGTTGTCCCAGGGCGCGCGCCGCAGCCAGCCAGGCCCGCCGATCGGCCTCGGAGCCGGGACCGGGCGGCACCGGCATCGCTTGGAGCTCGCGCGCTTTGCGCTGGAAGCGCCGCAGTGCGATGCGCTGCAACCGCGCCTCGACCGCTGCCGCTCCGGCCCGCTGCACGATGTCGGAGCAGGGCAGCGCGTCGGCTGGCTCCGAAGTCAGTGTGACCTGTGGCGCAGCCGATATCGGTGGCAAGCGGGTGGCGTCGGGAATCCGGGCATCGCTCGCGTTGGCTCCGCCCGCCGAGCGCTCGACCACGTGCAGCAGCACACGGCCGTAGGCTGGGTCGTTGTCATGGCCGTGCTGCAGCCAGGCGCGTGGTTCCAGGTGCAGCTCGACATCGCCGCGCTGTGCCCGGCCGTCGCTGTCGAGCAGCTGCGCGCCGCGAAAGTCCGGTCCCGGACCATGATTCCAGCGGCCCGGCGAAATCACGCGGACAAATCGGTCTGGTCCGGTGTGCAGGAACGGCGCCGGCCAGTGCGACTCGGCCCAGCGGCGCTGCAGATCCTGTTCGGACCCGGCTGTTCGGACCGGCTCAGTCATGCTCGCCGTCGGCGCGTTCGTGGCTCGGTTCAAACGATTCCTCCGACTCACCTTGCTTGTCGGGTTTGTTGGGCTTGTCGGGCTCGTCGAGTTGGCTGGGTTCCCCGGCCTCCCTGGCATCGCTGGCCTGGAAGGGAAACTCGACATCTTCGGCGACCCTGGTCAGCAGCCGCGCCGCCGTGCCGCGTGGTTCGTAGGCGCCCCGTTCCCATTCGGAGATCGTCTGTTGGCGGGCGTTCAATGCCTCTGCCAGTTCGCGCTGGCTCAGGCCGGCATGCCGGCGCAGGCGGCGCACGTGTTCGGCGTCCCAGCTCTCGTCGCGGCGGCGTCTGTCTTCTGCAATACCCATCCGGTTCCGCCCAACCAATCACTACAGCTCACTACAGCCGATCAACCTCCCAAGCATACACGGTACCGTGTACCGATCGCCACCATCTGGCCTGTGTTGGCCCAATCGGGGCTGGCCCGGCCCGACCCATTGGGAAGTTCGCTCAATTCTCGTCGCAACGCGGCGGATTGCCATTGACGCACAATCGGCCACGGCATACGATGAAGTCTCAACCTATGCCCCAGATCGTCACTGCAACCGCAAGTAGCGTGCTGACCGGTCATGGGCGGCCTGTCAATGGTCGCTCCGGATCGGCGTGGACACGCGCCCTGACAACGTAGCCTCGTTGGCTTCGTTGACTGCCGGAGGCCGATGGCCGCAGATCCGGCAGTTGACTTCGCCAGCGCGACACGGTTCGTGCTGCCGGTCTGACTGACTCCGCTACCGGCGGAGACGTATCCAGCATGTGGAGGAGGTTCGCTGATGGTGTTGGCGCCAATCGGAGACCAGACTGGACCGCAAATCGACGCTGCGCTGGCAGCGGCGCAGCAGCGCGAGATCATCGATTACTCGCGACTGCCGGAAACGTACCCGCTGCCTAATCTGATCAAACTGCTGCGCGATTCCTACGACTGGTTTCTCCAGGAGGGACTCAAGGACCTGCTCGAGGAGATGTCGCCGATCGAGGATTTCACCGGCAACCGGATGCAACTCTACTTCCAGCATGACGGCGAGGATGACGGTACGCCGGGCTACGAGTACGTTCCGCCCGACGAGACGCCGCTCGAGTGCCGCCAGAAGGACAAGACGTATTCGGGCGAACTGCGAGTCAAGGTCGGCCTGACCTCGAAGAAGACCGGTGAGAGCAAGCAGCAGTGGCTCTACTTCGGCCACCTGCCGCACATGACTGAGACCGGCACCTTCATCATCAACGGCGCCGAGCGCGTCGTCGTCTCCCAGCTCGTGCGCTCGCCGGGCGTCTACTTCGGCGCCTCGGTTGACTCAGCCTCGGGCCGCACGCTGTGCGCGGCCAAGCTGATCCCCTCGCGCGGGGCCTGGCTTGAGTTCGAATCCTCCAACCGCGATGTGTTGACCGTCAAGGTCGACCGCAAGCGCAAGATCGCCGTGACCACGCTGCTGCGCGCCCTGGACGATTCCGATGACCCGGAGTTCTACGAAGGCGGCGACGTCGAGCACGGCAAGAAGCTCGAGCAGAAGCTGGGCACCGACGAGCGGATCCGGGCGATGCTGGACGGCATCGACCTGGAGGACTCGGCGCACCAGTTCCTCAACACGACCATCGAGAAGGAAGCGCCCGGCGTTCCCCCTGAGGAGCGCAACAAAGAATGGGCCATGCTCGAGGTCTACAAGCGTCTCCGACCTGGCGACCCACCCACGCTTGACGCCGCTCGCGCCATGCTTGAGGGCCAGTTCTTCAACCCGCGCCGCTACGACCTCGGCCGCGTCGGACGCTACAAGGTCAATACCCGACTCACCGCCATGCACGAGTCGATCACCGCGCGCTGCGACCGGCTCGGCCTCGACACCGAGCGCGGCAGCGCCGACGAGCCGCGTCAGCAAGCGCTCTGGATGCGCGATCTGCTGGCCATCGTCTTCACCCAGGTCGCGATCAACAACGGCATCCAGAGCGACGATGACATCGACCACCTCGGCAACCGCCGCATCCGCGCCGTCGGCGAGCAGTTGCAGAACCAGTTCCGCATCGGCATGGTGCGGATGGAGCGCGTGATCCGCGAGCGGATGACGATCATCGACCCGGATCAGGCCGCGCCCTCGGCGCTGGTCAATATCCGACCGGTCCAGGCCGCGGTCAAGGAATTCTTCGGCGGCCACCAGTTGTCGCAGTTTATGGACCAGACCAACCCGCTGGCCGAGCTGACCCATAAGCGCCGTCTTTCGGCCCTGGGTCCAGGCGGACTGAGCCGCGACCGGGCCGGGTTCGACGTGCGCGATGTGCACTATTCCCATTACGGCCGCATCTGTCCGATCGAGACCCCGGAGGGTCCCAACATCGGCCTGATCGGCTCGCTCGCCACCTATGGCGTGCTCAACGACTACGGCTTTATCAAGACGCCGTACCGGATCGTCGTATCCGAGCTGGCGCCCGACCATCCCGACCTGATCGGCCGCGTACTGGCCGAGCCGGTTGAGGGAGACGGCGGCGCGTTGATCGCCGACGAAGGCGACGAAGTGACCGTCGAGCTGGCCGAGCGGATTCACGCCGCCAACGACGCTCCTGTGCGGATTCGTCCCTACGTCTCGGACGACGTGGTCGAGCTGACCGCCGACGACGAGGCCGACGCCGTCATCGCTCAGGCCAACGCTCGGCTCGACGCGCGCGGCTATTTCCTCGACGACCGCGTCGAGGGTCGCCTGGGCCGTCGCTTCGAGGAGTTCGCCCGGGCGGACATCCAGTACATGGACGTGTCGCCGCGGCAGATCGTCTCAGTCGCCGCATCGCTGATCCCATTCCTCGAGCACGACGACGCCAACCGCGCCCTGATGGGTGCCAACATGCAGCGACAGGCCGTGCCGCTGGTCCGGCCTGAGGCGCCGCTGGTCGGCACCGGCATGGAACAGCCCGCCGCCCGCGACTCGGGCCAGGTGCTCTCGGCCGAGGCCGATGGCGAGGTGCGCCATGTGACCGCCGAAGCGATCGTGGTCCACTACGACGACCCGGTTCGCGGCGAGCAGTTGCACAGCTATTCGCTGCTCAAGTTCCTGCGTTCCAACCAGGGCACTTGCATCAACCAGCGCGCGATCGTCTCGGCCGGCGACCGGATCAAGTCCGGCCAGCCGCTGGCCGACTCCTCGTCCACCGACCAGGGACGCCTGGCGCTCGGTCAGAACGTGTTGGCCGCGTTCATGTCCTGGGAGGGCTACAACTTCGAAGACGCGGTGATCGTCTCCGAGCGCCTCGTGCAGAACCACAAGTTCACCTCGATCCACATGTCCAAGCATGAGGTCGGCGCGCGCGAGACCAAGCTCGGCAACGAGGAGATCACGCGCGATATTCCCAACGTGGCCGACGAGTCACTGGCTCACCTTGACGCCGACGGCATCGTGCGGATTGGCGCAGAGGTCCGGCCCGGCGACATCCTGGTCGGCAAGATCACGCCCAAGGGCGAGACCGAGTTGACCGCTGAAGAGAAACTACTGCGCGCGATCTTCGGTGAGAAGGCGCGCGAGGTCAAAGACACCTCGTTGCGCGTCTCACACGGCGTGCGCGGCGTGGTGGTCGACGTCCGCGTCTTCAACCGCGACGAAGAGGACGAACTGCCGGCCGGTATGCAGAAGCTGGTCCGCGTCACCATTGCTGAGCGGCGCAAGTTGCAGGTCGGCGACAAGATGGCCGGACGGCACGGCAACAAGGGCGTGATTTCCACCATCCTGCCGGTCGAAGACATGCCCCACCTCGAGGACGGCACGCCGATCGACGTCGTGCTCTCCCCGATCGGTGTGCCCTCGCGGATGAACCTCGGGCAAATCCTGGAGACCCAGCTCGGCTGGGCCGCCGCGCAACTCGGCTTCCGCGCAATCACGCCGGTCTTCGACGGCGCGTCGGAAGAGGAGCTGCAGGACGCGCTGGCTCGCGCCTGGCTCGTCCGCGAGGCGCACGGCACCCGCGCGCTCAACGGAACCAACGGCGCAAATGGCGAACACGGCGACGCAGACGGCGCTGAGGCTGACACGGAAGTTGAGATCACCGAGCCCGACCGCGCCGTTGAAGCTTCACTGCTCGGAGCCGGGATTGACCCGTTGACCGCTGCCTGGCTGACCGAGCGCGGTTACGAGGACGAGACCATACGCGTCGCCTTTGACCGCAACGATCGCGAAACGATCGGCGCCGCCAGCCGGATCGCGCTGGCCGAATGGCTGATCGACCACGGCGAGACCCGCGCCGCACGAAACTGGAGCGACGCCACGCTGGCCGAGCACGCGACTCGCGTCGAACGCCACCAGCGCGTGGCACGCCCCGTCTTCGGCAAGCAGCGGCTGGTCGACGGCCGCTCGGGCGAACTGATCGATCAGCCGGTGACCGTCGGCTTCATCTACCTGCTCAAGCTCTCGCACATGGTCGAGGACAAGATCCACGCCCGCTCGACCGGCCCCTACTCACTGATCACCCAGCAGCCGCTGGGCGGCAAGGCGCAGTTCGGCGGTCAGCGCTTTGGCGAGATGGAAGTCTGGGCGCTGGAAGCCTACGGCGCCGCCAACATTCTGCAGGAACTGTTGACCGTCAAGTCCGACGACATCGTCGGCCGGGTCAAGGCCTACGAGGCGATCGTCAAGGGCGAGCCCGTGGTCGACGCAGCCATGCCGGAATCGTTCCGCGTGCTGCTGCGCGAACTGCAGAGCCTCGGCCTGCATGTCGAGGTCCGCAACCAGGAAGATGAAGCCATGGTGCTTGAAGTCCCCAGCCGCGACGAAATGCCGCAACTGGGTGTGAACCTGTCCGGATTCGAAGGAGAGGATGTGACCAGTGCTTGAGACTCGTAGCACGGAGACCATGCAGATCACTCTGGCGTCGCCGGAGAAGATCCGCGACTGGTCCTACGGCGAGGTCCTGAAGCCGGAAACGATCAACTACCGCACCCTGAAGCCCGAGAAGGACGGCCTCTTCTGCGAGAAGATCTTCGGTCCGCAGAAGGACTTCGAGTGCGCCTGCGGCAAGTTCAAGCGGGTCCGCTACAAGGGCGTGATCTGCGACAAGTGCGGCGTCGAAGTGACCCGCTCCAAAGTCCGACGCGAGCGCATGGGCCACGTCGAGTTGGCCGCGCCGGTCTCGCACATCTGGTTCGTCAAGGGCACTCCCGGACGAATCGCGCTGCTGCTCGACCTCTCGCCGCGCAAACTCGAGAAGGTCATCTACTTCGCCCAGTACATCATCACCCATGTCAACGAGGACGAAAAGGGCAAGGCGATCGAGTATCTGCGCATGGACGCAGAGGACGCGGTCGAGGACTTGCGCGAGAAGCTCGTCGAGACCCAGGAAAAACTGACTCAGGCGCGTGAGCGTCTGTTCGCCGAGATCGATCTGCGCACCGAAGCGGACACCGCTGAGGTCAAGGAACGCATCCGCGCCATCGTCAAGGGACTGCGCGACGACGCAGCCTCCATTCGCGAGGTGATTGCCGAGTTCGACGGCAAGAAGGCGCGGCGCAACCTCAAGCTGGGCGATGCCGTCTTCGCCAAGCGTGGCGACCCGATCATCTCAGAGGTGATGGGCAGCGACCTCGACGTCCAGCTGGCCGCCGCCGTCGCTCGCCACCAGGCCATCGGTGACGAGGAGATCGCGCAGATCAACGCGGTCGCCGAGGCCGACAAGCATCAGGTCTCGGAAAACGTCGCCGAGCAGGAGGAACGCCTGCGCGAGCAGCTCGAAAACGTTGAACAGCGCGCACAGGAAGAGCTGGAAACGAGGATCCGCGAGGATCTCGTCCCGCTCGTTGACCCGGTCACGACCGGCAACTTCGATGCCGCCATCCTGCCCGAGCAACGCGCCGAAGAGCTGATGGAGCGCTACCCCGGCGTCGTGCGCTGCGAGATGGGCGCTGAGGCGATCCTCGCACTCGTGTCGCGCATGGACCTTGATGCGACTGCCGAGGAGCTCAAGGTTGAAGTCCAGACCAAGGCCGGCCAGCGTCGCAAGAAGGCGATGAAGCGGCTCAAGGTCGTCGACGGTCTACGCAAGTCGACCAACTCGCCGCAGTGGATGTTCTTCCGTGCGCTGCCGGTGCTGCCGCCCGACCTTCGACCGATGGTCCAGCTCGACGGTGGTCGCTTCGCCACATCCGACCTCAATGACCTCTACCGCCGTGTGATCAACCGCAACAACCGGCTCAAGCGCCTGATCGAACTCGGCGCGCCCGAGATCATCGTCCGCAACGAGAAGCGCATGCTGCAGGAGGCTGTCGATTCGTTGATCGACAACGGCCGCCGCGGGCGTCCAGTCACCGGCTCCGGTAGCCACCGGCTGAAGTCGCTCTCCGACATGCTCAAGGGCAAGCAGGGACGCTTCCGCCAGAATCTGTTGGGCAAGCGCGTCGACTACGCCGGCCGCTCGGTGATCGTGGTCGGTCCCGAGCTCAAGCTGCACCAGTGCGGCCTGCCCCGGCGCATGGCACTCGAGCTGTTCAAGCCGTTCCTGATGTACGCCCTGGTTAAGGAAGAGAAAGCGGCCAACATCAAGTCGGCCAAGCGCATGGTCGAGCGCGGCCACGAGGATGTCTGGGAAGTGCTGGAGAGCGTGGTCAAGCAGCGACCGGTACTGCTCAACCGCGCGCCGACCCTGCACCGCCTTGGTATCCAGGCGTTCGAGCCCGTCCTGGTCGACGGCTCGGCGATTCAGATCCACCCGCTCGTCTGCTCGGCCTTCAACGCCGACTTCGACGGCGACCAGATGGCGGTCCACGTCCCGCTCAGCCACGAGTCGGTGACCGAAGCGCGCCAGGTCATGCTCTCGACCAAGAACCTGCTGCTGCCGTCCAACGGCGAGCCGACCGTAGCGCCGACGCTCGACATGGTGATTGGTTGCTACTACCTGACGCTCAGCCCCGAGGCCGCCCCGGGCGTCGCCACGACGCCTGAGACGGACGATGAGCCGGATGAGATTCGCTCCTTCCCCTCGTTCGCCGATGTCCGCCTGCAGTACGACCTGCACGCCGTCGGACTGCACCAGCGCATCGTCGTCCGCGACGAAGCACGCACCAACGGCGAACTGGTCGAGACCACGCCGGGCCGGGTGATCTTCGATACCGTCATCCCCGACGCGATTCCCTTCGAGGAGATCAACCACGAGCTGGCCAAGAAGTCGCTCAAGGAACTGATCACGATGTGTCACCGGCTGCTCGGGCCGGAAGAGACGGCGCTGATGGCCGACCGGATCAAGTCAATCGGCTTCCGCTACGCCACGCAGTCCGGCACCACGATGGCGATCGACGAACTGCGCGCCCCCGAGGCCAAGACTGGCTTCCTGCGGGACGCCGAGAAGCAGGTCGAAGCGATCCGCGACGACTACGGTCTCGGTCTGATGACCGAGGACGAGCGCTACGCCGCCACCGTCAACGTCTGGCAGACCGTGACTCAACAGGTCAAGGACAAGATCGACGAGCAGCTCAACGAGCCGGGCTCGCTGCGCCTGATGGTCACCTCGGGTGCGAAGGGCAACCTCGCCCAGGTTACCCAGATGGCCGGCCTGCGTGGTCTGATGTCCGACCCATCCGGTCGAATTATCGAGCTGCCGATTCGCTCCTCCTTCCGCGAGGGCCTGTCGGTGCTTGAGTACTTCATTTCCACCCACGGCGCGCGCAAGGGTCTGGCCGACACCGCGCTGCGCACCGCCGACTCCGGTTACCTCACCCGCCGCCTGATCGACGTCTCCCAGGACGTGATCATCCGCGTCCCCGACTGTGTGTCGGAAGGCGAGATGATCCCGGGCATCACGATCGAGGACCGCGACGAGGACAACGAGCGCGTGATCACCAAGTTCCGCGAAAGTGTGATGGGGCGCTACACCGCGGCACCCGTCTACGACCCCGAGAATCCCGCCGAGGAACTGCTCGCCGCGAACGAACTGCTCGACGAACCGACCGTCGAGGACCTCGTGATGACTCACGACATCAAATCGTTCCACGTGCGCTCACCGATGATCTGCCGCGAGCAAAGCGGTCTTTGCCAGCGCTGCTACGGCCAGTCGCTCGCCACTGGCGAGCTGGTTGAGCTCGGCGCCGCGGTCGGGATCATTGCCGCCCAGAGCATCGGCGAGCCGGGCACCCAGCTCACGATGCGGACCTTCCACACCGGCGGGATCGCCGGCGTCTCGGATATCACTTCCGGTTTGCCGCGTGTGGTCGAGCTGTTCGAGGCTCGCTCACCAAAGGGCCAGGCGCTGATCGCCGAGATCGACGGACGCGTTGACGTCCTCACCGACGGCGAGCTGCGACGGCTGCGGCTGACCGCCGAGGAAGTCCACCGCGACGAGTACCAGCTTCCGCTCAAGACCCGCGTCCTGGTCAAGGACAGCGAAGAGGTCGAAGCGGGCGATCTGCTCGCTCGTATGCCGGCTTCAGGCGACGAAGACGAAGAACCGGAAGCGCGCCAGATTCGTGCCCGAGTTGGTGGTCACGTCAGCCGCAAGCGTGGCTCGCGCATCCTGACCATCTCCTACGAGACCAGCGACACCCGCGAGTACGAACTGCCTGCGACCGCACGTCTGCGTGTGGCCGAAGGCGATGAGGTCGAGGCCGGCGAACCGCTCACCGAAGGCCCGCTCGACCCGCAGGACATGCTGCGCATTCTGGGAGAAGGCGCGGTGCACCGCTACCTCGTCACCGAGGTGCAGGATGTCTACCGCTCACAGGGCGTCGACATCCACGACAAGCACATCGAGGTGATCGTGCGCCAGATGCTGCGCAAGGTCGAAATCGACGATCCTGGCGAGTCGGACGAATGGCTCGCTGGCGAGTTGGTTGACCGTCACAAGTACGAGCTGCGCAACCGGGCGCTCTCGGCTGAGAGCAAGCTGCAGGCGTCGGCCAAGCCGGTGCTCCTGGGCGTGACCAAGGCCTCGCTCTCGCAGGACAGTTGGCTCTCCGCCGCCTCCTTCCAGGAGACGACGAGAGTGCTGACCGAGGCGGCGATCACCGGTCAGATCGACCAGCTCAAGGGTCTCAAGGAAAACGTGATCATCGGCAAGATGATCCCGGCCCGAGCCAAGATCGAGGTTCCGCCGCTGCCCAAGCCGGAACCGCTGCCCCTGGCAGCCGGCCTGCCGGGCGCCAGCCCAGCCGGCGTCTTCAACGGCGACGACGACGATCTGGGAGACTTCGGCTTCGGTCTCGAAGACGAAGAGGACATCGACATGATCGGCGTCTCAGCCAGCGGTTTCGACGAAGAAGGCGGCTACGTCGCCCTGCCCGACGAGTAAACCGGCCAATCCTGGTCAAGCAAGACGAAGGGCGCCCATTTGGGTGCCCTTCGTCGTCTTGCAGTCGGTCGTTGTATCGCTGAAGTCCCGTCACCGTTGCGCCGCCATCGTGCGCGTCGCTCCAAATGAGCGCGATTATGACGCAAGAGATTGAGGCCTCTAGCACAAACTTGAAAAAGCTCAGTTGCCTACCGTTGCTCCCCTTCGAAGGGGGAGCTCCCGCGTAGCGGGTGAGGGGGTCTCTCCTGATACGGTCTAAGCGTTCTGATCGGCTCAGCAGCTACCTCTGTGAGAACCAGTTGCACTTGCGAAGTTCCCTTACCCTCCATCGCAGGGACTGATATATAACCTAGTTCTTGTTCCCGCCCCGGGGCGGGAACCCCTCCGCCCCCGCATCAAGTGCGGGGCAGGCTTTCGGCACCTCCCCTTTCAAGGGGGAGGAAGGATCCGGTTCCCACTACGGGGGAAAGGGGCCGGAAGCATCCGGTTCTGAACAGCCGCGAGACGCAACGAAGCCCCCGACGATGACCGTCGGGGGCTTCGGATGTTGCTCTGGAGAGCGGCTGGAGTTAGTACTCCATGCCCATGTCCGGCATGCCGGTGGGCATCATTGGGGCCTCGGGGATTTCGGCCACGAGACTCTCGGTGGTCAGCACCATGCCGGCGATCGAGACGGCGTTCTCGAGCGCGGAGCGTGTCACCTTGACCGGGTCGACGATGCCGTACTCGAGCAGGTCGCCGTAGCGGTCCATCTTCGCGTCGTAGCCGTGCGCGTCGTCGTCGACCTTGCGGATCTTGCCAATCACGACCGAGCCTTCCTGGCCGGCGTTGTGGGCAATCTGCCGAATCGGCGACTCGAGCGCGGTCTTGAGCAGGCGGACAGCTGTGCGCAGGTCGCCGGATGAGTCCTCGTCCATCTGGCTGAGCGCGCGGTCGGCGCGCAGCAGGGCGCAGCCGCCACCGACGACGATGCCCTCCTCGACGGCCGCGCGGGTCGCGGACAGCGCGTCTTCGAGCTTCGCCTTCTTTTCCTTCAGCTCGACCTCGGTCGGCGCGCCGACCTTGATCACTGCAACGCCGCCGGCCAGCTTGGCCATGCGTTCCTGCAGCTTTTCGCGGTCGAAGTCCGACGCGGTGACGTCGATCTGAGCCTTGATTTCCTTGATCCGGTCCTGGATCGCCTCATCCGAGCCGGAGCCCTCGACGATGGTCGTGTCGTCCTTGGACGAGACCATGCGGCGGGCGCGACCGAGGTCGGCGACCTGGGTCTGCTCCAGCGTGCGGCCCAGCTCTTCAGTGATCAGTGTGCCACCGGTGAGGACGGCGATGTCCTCGAGCATGGCCTTGCGCCGCTCGCCGAAGCCCGGCGCCTTGACGGCCAGCACGTTGATCGTGCCGCGCATCTTGTTGACGACCAGCGTGGCCAGCGCTTCCCCGTCGACGTCGTCGGCGATGATCACGAAGTTCTTCGTGATCTGGAGCAGCTTCTCCATCAGCGGGACGACATCCTGGACGGCCGAGATCTTGCGGTCGGTGATCAGGATGTAGGGGTCGTCGATCGCCGCTTCCATGCGCTCGTTGTTGGAGACGAAGTAGGGCGACACGTAGCCGCGGTCGAGCTGCATGCCGTCGGTGAACTCGGTCTCCATGCGGATCCCTTGCCCCTCTTCGACGGTGATCACGCCGTCCTTGCCGACCTTCTCCATGACGTCGGCGATGATCTCGCCGATTTCTTCGTTGTCACCGGAGATGGTCGCGACAGCCGCGATCTCTTCCTTCTTCTCAACCGGCTCGGCCATGTCGCGGAGTTCGTCCACGACGGCGCGGAGGCCCTGGTCGAGGCCGCGCTTGAGCGCCATCGGGTCGGCCCCGGCGGCGACGTTGCGCAGGCCCTCGGTCACGATTGCCTGGGCCAGGACGGTGGCGGTGGTGGTGCCATCGCCAGCGACGTCGTTGGTCCGAATCGAGACCTCTTTGGCGAGCTGGGCGCCCATGTTGCGGAACGGCTCATCGAGCTCGATTTCGCGGGCGATGGTCACGCCGTCGTTGATAATCAGCGGCGCGCCGAATTTCTTGTCAAGCACGACGTTGCGGCCGCGCGGGCCGAGGGTCACCTTGACGGTGTTGGCGAGGGCGTCGACACCTTCGCGCAAGGCCTTACGCGCTTCCATGTCGAACGCGAGTTGCTTAGCGGCCATTGTTGCTCCTGATTGTTCGTTCTCCCCCTCGGGGGGAGAAACCCGTCATCTCATTCACCCCAGGGGGGCGAACTAAACGATCAACTTGGCCAGGACCTCGCGCTCTTCGAGCACGATCAGGTCCTCGTTGTCGATCTGGATTTCCTGGCCGGTGTACTTCTTGTAGAGGATGCGGTCGCCCATCTCGATGTCGAGCGGGACGCGGTTGCCATCGTCATCACGCTTGCCCGGGCCGATGGCGACGACTTCACCCTGCTGCGGCTTTTCCTTGGCCGAGTCGGGGATGACGATGCCTGAGGAGAGCACCTGCTCCTGCTGGAGCGGCTTGATCACGATGCGGTCATTGAGCGGCTTGAGCTCGGTTGCCATAGCGCTGAAATCCATTCTCTGCTGTGTTGCTGATTTCCTGTAATCGGACATTAGCACTCACAGCCTGCGAGTGCTAACGAGTGCATCGTAGGCAACGATCACGAGTGTCGCAAGCAAGCTGGGGTTACCGAAGTGGTCATTACGTCATTGCGTAACCCACTGAACTGAGGGAGACGGGTATCAGGGCGGGCACGGCAGGGCCGTAGGCGGGCAATCCGCTGTGAGAAAAAAAACGAGACGAAACCAGAGAGGGAAGTTGATTACCAGGGGTCATCGTCCTCTTCCAGGGGTTCGTCCTCCTGGAAAGAGGAGGGACCCTTACCCCGGGCCGCCGCATCAAGTGCGGGGCAGGTTTCTTCCAGGGGGAGAGGGGTGCAGACGGAGAGCTCGGGGGCGGAGTGATCGTAGAGATCGCGGAGCTTGTGTCGGGCGACGTCGAAGGGATCGGTGGTGAGGTAGAGCTGATGGTTGAGGCGGGCTCGCGGGTTGGGGGCGAAGAGTTCTCGGACGATGGCGTCGAGGGCCTTGACCCGGATGTGGCCGGGGTTGTGTTCGTCGGAGCGTCGCCAGAGGCGGTCGATCCTCGTGCGGAGGTGGAAGGGGTTGGGCATGGGAGGCTCCTCGGGCTGGGCAGTATGTATGTTCTGAATGTATCAGGATGTCGCTGCGTTGGAGGGTTGTTCCGCGGGGCGGCCGCGGCTACCAGATAGATTTGGCGGACGGGGAAGGAGCAGGTCCGCGCTTGCCGCGGGTATGACGCTGATTCGAGCACTGACGTCTGTGCTGGACGCGGCGAGATTGCCGCGACGGAGCGCGGCAATGACGGAATAGGGGATGTTCAGTGGTCTGTGTGAAGCGGGGACTGGGAGATTGGGCTTCTGAGGCACCCTCTGAAGTGCGGGGCAGGCTTTCGGCACGTCCCCGGCAAGGAGACTGGTGCGCAACTCAGTTTCCCGTCCCCGCCCCCGGCGGGTGTCTGGGAAGTCACTTTGGTTGGATGAAACAGTCTCCGCGTGAAGGAGATCTTTGCAAAACTGTCCGATTTGCTGGAGCGATCTCGTCATACCCGCGACGGAGCGCGGCAATGACGGAATAGGGGATGTTCAGTGATCTGTGTGAAGGAGGGACTGGGAAATTGGGCTTCTGAGACACCCTCGTCCCTAGCAGTCATCCACCGTTCGACCGTGCAAACCCTTGACAACCTCGACTCGGAACTGCGTCTCTCCAGAACGTGGGTTAACGTGACTCCGTACTCCAGAGCAGGCAACCTTGGAGAGCGTTCCGATGAGTCGGTATGTCGGCGATCCGGTGGTGTTCACGGGCAATGCCCACCCGCAACTCGCGCGCGATGTCTGCGCGGCGCTGTGCGTTGAGTTGGGCAAGTCGAACGTCTTCGACTTTGCCAATGGCAACACGTTCGTCCAGTTCCTCGATAACATCCGCGAGCGCGATGTCTTCCTGGTCCAACCGGGCGCCAAGCCGGTCAACCACCACCTGGTCGAGCTGTTGATCATGATCGACGCCGCTCGCCGCGCTTCGGCCGGACGGATTACGGCTGTCGTGCCCTACTTCGCTTACGGACGCTCGGACAAGAAGGACCAGCCACGCGTACCGATTACTGCGCGCCTGTTCGCCGACCTGATCCAGACCGCCGGCGCCGACCGGATGCTGACCATGGACCTGCACGCCGGACAGATCCAGGGTTTCTTCCATATCCCCACCGACGAACTGACCGGCCAGCGCCTGCTGATCGACCACTTCGTTGAGCAGGAGTTCAACGGAGTCGTTGTCGCGCCCGACCTCGGGTCGGCCAAGCGAGCCCGGACCGCCGCCGACCGCCTGCACATGCCGCTCGCGATCGCCGAGAAGCGTCGAAGCGGCAACGAGGACCAGGCCGAGGTGATGCAACTGATCGGCGAGGTCAAGGGCCGCGACGTGCTGATCATCGACGATGAGATCGACACCGCCGGCACCGTGGTCCAGGTGGCCGAGCTGCTACGCGAAGAGGGCGCGCAACAAATCTACGGGGCCGCCACCCACGGAGTGCTCTCCGACCCGGCGCTGGAACGCCTCTCAGACAGCCCGATCAGCAAAGTGGTGGTGACCGACACACTGCCGCCAATCAACGACGGAGCAGGCTGCGGCCTCGAGATCGTCTCGATCGCGCCGCTACTGGGTGAGGCGATTCGCCGGATTCACGAGGGCGACTCCGTCGGCGCGTTGTTTACGTAGGGAACAGAATCGGCTGTTGCGACGTCTCAATTGACATGAGGCATTGGCTGGCAATCGGATCGCTCCAGGCGTTGATGGCGCTGATAGCGCTGGGCGTCGCGTGCTCGGATGACTCGATTCCGAGGGCTGCTGAGCTGTCCGCGCCGATTCAGGAACCAGTCCCGGTCTCGCAATCGGAGCCGGCGAAGGCTCAGGCTTCCGTGAGGGCGGCCGACGAACCTACGGCTCAAGCAGAGCCGACTGTGGAGGACGAAGTCCGCAACTCCGTCTTGATCATGCGGATGGCGGAGGAGGCTGAAGTCTTTCCCTATCCGGCAGACGGGTTGCATCAGCCGGATCTGTTCGGCGTGGCGGCGTTGCTGCTCGCGGACGGCTGGCTGGAGGGGGAGGGTGGTCAGGTCTGGCTGCGGCTGGACATGAACGGCGAGCGGGTGGGGTGGATCAGGTTGGCTGATTCGCCGTTGACGCTGGATGAGGCGCGGACGTTGCCGGAGGTTGGTCTGCCGAGCTTGCCGACGGTCGATTTGGAGTCGCCTTCGGGTGAACGCGAGACGGTGACGTTGCTAGGGCGTTCGGCGGATCGTCGCTACCTGGCGGTGCGGCATCCTGCGGTTGGCTCCGAGGTGGTTTGGATTGATCGGAGCGAGGTGCTGTCTGACGCTGAACTCTGGAGCACCCCGACTTACATCGGGGCGGCCTGGGGTCGATGGTCGCCGCAAGCAGCCATCGATGCGGCGCCCTTGCCCGGAGAAATTCGCGTGACGGCCAGCTTTGACGGTTGGCAGTTGGATATCTATCCCTCACCTCGGACAGCCCCGTCTGCGATTCGGTTGACAGGCGCCAGCATCGACGGGGCATTCGCCCTTCATTTTCCCGTGATCGGGCGGGATTTCGAGGGTGAGTGGATCGCTCTTCGGATGGACCCGTTCGCCGGTGGACACTTTTGGGCGTACAACGAGGATTTGCGGTTAAGCGCGGCAGTCAAAGACTTGCCCATCCTGGTCGGCGTCGAGACGGAGGTGTTCAAGTTGTCTGACGCTGGGGCGTTGGCATCCCTTCGCGGCAGGGCTCCGTACTTTTCGAGCTGGCGCTGGCGCGACAACGACACGATTGTCGGCGTCAATAGCGATGGTATCTGGCGGTGGGAGATTGACTCCGATCAGCTGATAAAGCTGGAAGAGTCCCACTGGGTCAATTTCTCGCCCGACGGCAAGCACGCCGCGTACGGCGTGGCTGTCGATCGGGATTGGAATGCGAGTGAATCGGCGCGGGATGTCGTGATTCTGTCAACTGACGACGGCGAGCGGCACGTCTTTGAAGGTGTAAATCGAAACTATTTCACTCACCATGACGACGATCCATCGCTGATCTGGTCGCCGGATTCGCGCTTTCTGCTCTCGCGGCATCAGAGCGCTGAGGCGGGCGGCGTCTACGTGCTTGGGATCGATGGATCGCAGAGCGACCTGTTGTCCGGCGGTGCGCACTGGATCAGCGGTTCGGTAGTCGGAATCCGACGCGATGACGGAGCGGTCCGGGTCTACGACCCGACGAGCGGCGAGGTGCGAGAGGTTACAGAGGGTGAGGCTGAGACCGCGCGTGCGGGGACGCCAGGCGAGCTTGGCCAGGCGCGGTTGCCTGACGGTGTGGAGGTGGATTGGTTGCGAGAGGCTGTGGCGATTTCGGCTGACGGTCGCTGGAGCGTGTATCGCACGCGCCAGTACGCGGAAGAATTCGATGAGCAAGGCCTGAGCGTTCCAGCACGCATCGAATATGGAGCACTGAGGCCATGGATGCGCGTCGCCTTTTACATCATTGACAACGAGAACGGTGAGATCGCCGCCAGGGTGCAAACGGTCAGAAGCATTTGCTGGAATAGTACGCGGGCCGACTTTTCTCCCGACAGCCGCTCAATCGCGTTCTCCGGCGTGAGAATCGATTGCACGTGAGTTGGCGACTACCGTCAACTCTCTCCCCGCTATGATGGAACCGTATGCCCGGATCCTGGGTTAACCGATTGGGGACTCTTGGATGGGTTTGATTGATCGAGCGAAGAAGCGGGCGGGGTCGTTGCTTGGCGATGCCAATTCCCGCGAGGTCAACCGGCTGCAGGGTGCTGTGGCGGCAGTGGCGGACTGGGAACCGGAGTTTGCGCGTCTGCGCGACGACGAACTGGCGGCCAAGACGACCGAGTTCATCGAACGGCTCGAGGACGGCGCGTCGCTCGACGACGTCCTGCCCGAGGCCTTCGCGGTCGTCCGCGAGGCGGCCCGGCGGCAGGTCCAGATGCGCCACTACGACGTGCAGATCGTCGGTGGAATCGTCCTGCACCAGGGCAAGATTGCCGAGATGCGCACGGGCGAGGGCAAGACGTTGGTCGCCACGCTGGCGCTGTACCTGAACGCGCTGGAGGGCGACGGGGCGCACCTGATCACGGTCAACGACTACCTGGCCAAGCGCGACGCGCAGTGGATGGCGCCGATCTATCACTCGCTGGGACTCTCGGTGGGCGTGCTGCAGCACCGGGCCGCATTCATGTTCGATCCCGAGGCCGACTCGACCGTCGATATCGACAATCCCGAGGCGATGGACGCCGAGGAGTTGCAGCGCCGCCGCGAACTGGGCGATCTGAAGATGCTGCGTCCGGTCCCGCGCCAGGAAGCCTATCGCGCGGACATCACCTACGGCACCAACAATGAGTTCGGCTTCGACTACCTGCGCGACAACATGGTCATGTCCGCTTCGGAAAAGGTGCAGCGACCGCTCGCCTACGCAATCGTCGACGAGGTCGACAACATCTTGATCGACGAGGCGCGGACGCCGCTGATCATCTCCGGTCAGGCCGAAGAATCACTTGACACTTATCGCGTCTTCGCCAACCTCGTGCGCGGCCTGCAGCCCGAGACGCATTTCACCCCGGACCCCAAGTCGCGCACCGTCGCGATGACGGAAGAGGGTATCGCCAAGGTCGAGGACCAGCTCGGCATCGACAACCTGT
Source organism: Dehalococcoidia bacterium (assembly GCA_965232875.1). Taxonomy (GTDB): domain Bacteria; phylum Chloroflexota; class Dehalococcoidia; order Bin125; family Bin125; genus Bin125. The sequence goes on from OZ247431.1 coordinate 3,140,178, forward strand.
TCGAGGGCGAGAACGCACGACTGACCCGCTTCCTCGACTCGGCGCTCAAGGCGCAGTTTATGTACCAGCGCGACCGAGACTATGTTGTCCGCGGCGGCAAGGTCGTGATCGTCGACGAGTTCACCGGCCGCATGATGGATGGCCGGCGCTACTCCGAGGGTCTGCACCAGGCCATCGAGGCTAAGGAAGGCGTCTCCGTCGAACGTGAGACGGTCACGCTGGCCACGATCACCTACCAGAACTACTTCCGCATGTACAACAAGCTCTCGGGCATGACCGGCACCGCCGCGACTGAGGCTGAGGAACTGCACAAGATCTACGGGCTCGATGTCGTTGTCGTGCCGACGCATCGCGACATGGTCCGCGACGACCAGGGCGACTTCGTCTTCCGCACCGAACAGGCCAAGTTCGACGCGGCGATCGAAGAGATCGCCGACCTGACCCAGGCTGGGCGACCCGTGCTGGTCGGTACGGCTTCAGTCGAGACTTCCGAGCAGCTCTCGTCGATGCTCAAGCGCCGTCGGATTGGCCATGAGGTGCTCAACGCCAAGCAGCACGAGCGCGAGGCGCACATTATCGCCAGCGCCGGTGATCCAGGCGCTGTCACGATCGCCACCAACATGGCCGGTCGTGGTACCGACATCAAGCTGGGCGAAGGCGTCGCCCAACGCGGCGGGTTGGCCGTGATCGGCACTGAGCGGCATGAGTCGCGCCGGATCGACAACCAGCTTCGAGGTCGCGCCGGACGTCAGGGCGACCCAGGCTCATCGCGGTTCTACGTCTCGTTCGAGGACGGGATCATGAAGCGCTTCACCCCCGACTGGCTGCCGGGGATGCTGGAGAAGGCCGGACTCGAGGATGGCGCGCCGCTTGAATCGGGCATGGTCGGTAAGGCGCTCGAACAGGCCCAGCAAAAGGTCGAGACCTACCACTTCGACATCCGCAAACACCTCGTTGACTACGACGACGTGATCAATCGACAACGCGAGGTGATCTACACCGAGCGCGACAAGGTGCTGACCGCGAAGGAAGAACTCTCCGAGATCGTCGAGGACATGCTGCTGCAGACCATCGATGACCTCGAGACGGCGTTCGGAGAAGAGCTCTGGGACGAAACCACGGCGGATGAGTTCTGGCAGGAAGCCGCCCAGGTGCTGCCGCTGACCGGTCTCGACCGCGACGAACTCTACGGCGCAGAACTCGACGAGTGCGTCGAAGCGCTGCGCGAACACGCCGCCGCCGAGCTTCAGCGGTTGTCCGAACGCATCGACGCCGAGACCGAGGATGGCACATCCGTCGAGCTCTTGCGCGGACTCGTCCTGCGCACGATGGATCGGCTCTGGATTCGCCATCTCACCGAGATCGACGGTCTGCGCCAGGGCGTCGGGCTGCAGGCCTATGGACAGCAAGACCCGCTGGTCACATACAAGCGCGAAGCGTTCGACATGTTCGACCAGTTGGTCGCGGCGCTGAGGCGTGAAGTCTCATCGTCAGTGATGCACGCGTCCGTCCGCGTCGAGGAGCGCAGCGCCGCTCCGGTGCGTCGGGCGAGAGGCGTGGGACCGCCGCAACGCGGCGATCGAGTCCGCGTCAGCAATGTTCGAGAATCCAGCGGCGGCGTTGCCGTCGCAGCGCGCCCCGCTGCAGCCGGGCCGGCGACTGGACAGAAGGTCGGTCGCAACGCGCCCTGTCCCTGCGGCAGCGGCAAGAAGTTCAAACGTTGCTGCGGCAAAGCGGCGTAGGGCGGATTGACGATGGCGACCACGAACTCGGCGGACACCGACGACATCCCGATTCCACACCTGGCCGATCGACAGGGCCAGGAAGGGCCGGTCGAGACCGGCTTCGCACCCGATATCGACCCTGATGACGAGCGCATTATCGACGCCGAGTTGATGGAAGTCGGCCCCGAATCGTTGTTGGCCACGTTCCATGCGCAACTGCATGCCGGACGTCCCTGGTTCGACGCGATGCTCGACTGCATCAGCGAGTGGGATGTCCCTCGTGAGACGCTCGACGGCCGCGAGTACGTCTACTTGATCGAGCACGAGGCCTTCGACTGGCTGCTGCTGGCCGAGCGCATCTGCGACTCTGCGCCGCCGGGTCTCTTGCCCCGGCATGAAGTCGAAGACCTGCTGGTCGAGGAGTCGCCGCCGGTCGCGTTGAGCGAAATCGAGTTCCAGGAGCGCCTGGGCACCGCCAAGTACTGGGCCCATCTCAACTTCCTCTACGGCGTCCGTGTGGAACAAGCCCTGCACCTGGCCATAGAACGCATCCTGCAGAAAGAGCGCAGTGGACTGTCGTTTTCCCACACCCGGCAGGAACTCGACTCCGACGTGTTTGGCCGGATTTACGGCTCACGACAGGCCGACCTGCTGCGAGAGTTCCGCACTCACGCCAATCGCGCCGATGCCGATCCCGAGCGGATCGAACACGCCGAGTGGCAGGCCTTCACGTACTGGCTCTTCCGCCGCCGGCTCGAGCGTCAGGATCCGGCTCGCGTCGCATCGGATACGCGTCAGGGACTGGAAATGCTCTACGAACTGGAAGCGGCCAAGCAGCGGCGCCTGCGGCGATTGCAATCCAGCGAGGCGAAACGTTCGCTTGATGAATCGGAAGTTATCGACGGCGTACTCGTAGCCGTAGGCTAGGTTCGGCGCGCGCCACCACCGACGAAACAGCCAGAGCGCGCCGGACCCGAAACTCTCTCCTCTTCAGCCAAGTACTTCAGCCAGACACCGATCCAACCATCTCACGGAGTTCAGCTGTGACCACCACTGAATTCGATCTGTCATTCCTGCACGACCTGACCGGCGCATATGACGCCTCGCAGGTCGAAGATCCGATCTACGCCTTCTGGGAAGACAACGGCTGGTTCCGTCCAACCGAACCAGTCGAAGGCGAGCCAGAACCGTTCACAGTGATCATGCCGCCGCCCAACGTGACCGGCGTCCTGCACCTGGGCCACGCCGTGACCCTGACCATCGAGGACATGCTGATCCGCTGGCATCGAATGCTGGGCGAACCGACGCTCTGGTTGCCCGGACTAGACCACGCCGGGATCGCCACGCAGAGCGTCGTTGAAGGACAGCTTGCGAAAGAGGGCATGACTCGCCACGACCTCGGTCGCGACGCGTTTGAGGAGCGCGTCTGGGACTGGGTCGGCGTCACGCGCCCGCGGATCACGGCGCAGGCTCGCCGCATGGGCGCGTCCTGCGACTGGGAACGCACCGCCTTCACGCTCGATCCCACGCCGCGCGACGCCGTGCGCAAAACATTTGTCGATCTGTTCAACGACGGCAAGATCTATCGCGGCGCGCGGATCATCAACTGGGACCCGCAGATGTTGACCGCGCTCTCCGATGTCGAGGTCGAGTACCGCGAGGAAGAGGGCAAGCTCTGGCACGTGCGCTACCCCTTCGTCGACGAGCGCGGCAACGAACTCGACGACGGCGTCGTGATCGCAACGACGCGTCCGGAGACCATTCCAGCCGACGTGGCGATCGCCGTCCATCCCGACGACGAACGCTGGCAACCGCACCTGGGCCGCCACGTGCGCCTGCCGCTGCGCGGGTTTGACCGGCTGATTCCGCTGATCGCGGACACCGGTGTCGACCTCGAGTTCGGCACCGGCGCGCTGAAAATCACTCCAGGACACGACCAGCTCGACTTCGAAATCGGCGAGCGCCACGGCCTCGAGCCAATCCGCGTCGTTGATTGGGACGGCACGCTCACGGCGGAAGCCGGACTCTACGCGGGCATGGACCGCGACGAGGCCCGCACGCTGGTCGCGCAGCACCTCGAGCAAGACGGCTACCTGCTCAAGACTGAGACGCACGTTCACAATGTCGGACATTCACAGCGTTCAGGCGTCGTGGTTGAGCCGCTCGTCTCGAACCAGTGGTTCGTCGATACCGACGACATGGCCGCCGAAGCGGCCAGGGTTGTGCGCGAGGACGAAGTTCGGATCGTCCCCGAGCGCTCGAAGAACGTCTACCTGCAGTGGATGGACAACATCCGACCCTGGTGCATCTCGCGCCAGCTCTGGTGGGGACACCGGATCCCGGCCTGGTACTGCTCGGCCTGCGACGCAGCCGCCATCATCACCGGCGACGACGGCGAAATCACGATCGACGAGGGATCGCATCCAATCGTCGAACTGACCGATCCCGCCACCTGTCCCACCTGCGGCGGCTCCGACCTCGTCCAGGATCCCGACGTGCTCGATACCTGGTTCTCGTCCGGTCTCTGGACCCACTCGACCCTGGGTTGGCCCAATACGACCGACGATCTCTCGCGCTTTTATCCCTCCTCAGTGATGGAGACCGGCTACGACATCCTCTTCTTCTGGGTCGCGCGGATGATCATGCTGGGTTGCTACAACATGGGCTCGGCCCCATTCCACACGGTCTACCTGCACGGATTGGTGCGCGACGCCGAGGGTCGGAAGATGTCGAAGTCGCTCGACAACGTCATCGACCCACTGGAACAGGCCGATCAGTACGGCATGGACGCCCTCCGCTTCACGCTCGCGACGGGCTCCACTCCCGGCAACGACATGCGTCTCACCGATGAGCGACTCGAAGGTTCCCGAAACTTCGCCAACAAGCTCTGGAACGGAGCCAAGTTCGTTCTCGGTGAGATCTCAAGTGCAGACCTTTTCTCTCCTCCGGCGTCTCCTGTAGGGGCAGCCCTTGTGGCTGCCCGCACCGATGCTGAGACCGTCGGCTCTGCAGACGGGCGACCACAAGGGTCGCCCCTACAGCACACTTCCGATTCGGAAATCCATCCCCTCGAAGATCGCTGGATCCTCTCCCGACTCCAGGCAGTCACCGACTCCGTCGACGAACTGCTGACCCAATACCAGCTCGGCGAGGCCGGCCGTCAGATCCAGGACTTCCTCTGGGGCGAGTTCTTCGACTGGTACGTCGAAGCCAGCAAGGTCCGCCTGCGCAACGGCGACCTCACACCCCTGCCCGTCCTGACCAAAGTGCTCGACGACGGACTACGACTCTTGCACCCGTGGATGCCCTTCATCACCGAAGCCATTTGGCAACAGCTTCGACCGCACCTCGGAGACGCGGCCGATGTCGACGCCTTGATCGGTGCGAGATATCCCCAGCCAGGCGACGCCAACCGCGATCTCGAAGCGGAGGCAGAGTTCAGCGCCGTACAAGATGTCGTCACCGCCGTGCGCCAGGTTCGCGCCGATTATCGCGTGCAGGCCGGACAGTTTGTCGAGGTCTACGTCCGACCGCAAGCAGACGTGGCCGGCGCCGTCAGCGCTTCAGCGCCAATCGTCGAAGTACTGTCGCGGGCTCGACCGCTGGCCATCGTCGCCGACCGCGCCGAGGCCCCGACCGAGCAGATCGCCTCAGCCGTCCTGCCGACGGCGGAGGTCATTTTGCCTCTCGGCGGCCTCGTCGACCTCGACCAGGAACGAGCCAGGCTCAACAAGGACCTCGGCAACATCGTCAAGCGTCTCAAGGGAGCCGAAGCGAAGCTCGCCAACGAGGGCTTCCGTTCCAAAGCTCCCGCCGCCGTCGTGCAACAGGCTGAGGAACTCGCCGCCGATCTGCAGCGCCAACAGGCCGACCTCGAATCGAGGATCGGGGCGCTGGGCTAGACCGAGCAGGTGGCGGCAGCGAGTGTTCATCTGACCGCTTCCCCATTGTGGAGCCTGAAGCAACACTCAGGTTCCCGTCTCCTCCCCCGAGCGGGGACCCGCTTTGCGCTGGCCGTGGCAACACGGTTCCGTTCAGGCTGTCCATGTACAAGCGACAAGCATCGCTGCGGTATAGGAGTCGGGAAGGAACGGGCCCCCGCTCGGAGGCGGGGGCGGTTGGGTGGCTATGCATCGGTCGCCCGCAGAATCTGCGCTCCCTATCGATCAGCCGAGATAACTTCACTTACCGTTTCGGCGCGCGCAACAACACGCTCGAAGCAATCACACCCGAACCCGACGCCGCACTGCGGCCAGCAATAGTCCGGCGCTGACCGTTGTCACCGCCGCCAGCGTGTTGAACAGCAGGTCCTCCGGATCGAACACCCGATGCGGCAACGCCAGTTGGATCGACTCGTCCAGCAGCCCGATGGCAGCCACAAAGGAAACAGTAATCAGTGCCGGCGCCCGTACATGACGCCCCTGCTCCATACGCTCAGTCAGAGCTGCGTGCACGAACACCGCCAGTACGCCGTATTCGATCAAGTGAGTGCGCTCGGCCAGCGTGAGCCGCAACAACAGCATCAGGATGACGGCGGCAATCCCAAACGCAACGGCGATCTCCGCGCCTCCCGGACTCGACTGCAGTCCCTGGGTCAAGACAGCAGCACTGACCAGCAGCAGAGCCACTCCGAACACGACTGCGGCGACGTTGTCGTCGGTGAGTAGATCGACCAGACTCCCGCTGAATCCGAGCGAGGCGAAGATCACCGCGATCACTGCGATGGCCCACAGCCAGAGCCGCCGTTCTCGACGAGAACTGAACAGGTTCATCCGAAATGAGCCGACGGACTACAGTTTGTCAGAGCGACAGTTTGGACAGCGCCGCGAGGAACTCAGGTACGTCGGTGCGGAAATCGTCGGCGTTGACACCGTCGTTGGCGGCCAAGTGTCCGGCCAGCAACTGAGCGGGGACAATTGCCGGCAGCGATTGCAGCTCGGGCGACAACTCGTCCAGGACCAGATGTCGCGACGACTCGGGCGCGGGCACACTCTCCGGCGCGACCCATGCAGCCGCACAGCCGAGGTCGACCACGAACTGCGTGATCTCGCGTGTGCGCTCTGCCGACGCGTCGTTGGCTGCGAAGGTCAGGATCCGATCCGAATCGGCCAACTGCACGGCGGGTCCGTGCAAGAACGACTCCGGTTCCTGATGTCGAACCGCCCGCCGCGAGGCCTCGGCGATCTTGATGTGCGCCTCCTCGGCAGCGGCCAGCATCGGTCCCGCGCCCAGCCCGATCAACGCACCCGACGACCACTCAGCCGCCAGCTCAGCCACTTCATCCTCTAACTGCAGAGCCGCTGCCAGCGACGATGGAATTGCTAATATGTCACCTGTCGCTCCCGGCGAAACGAGGTCGGCGATCATCGCTGCAGCCGTCATCGCCGTGGTGTGCGAGATCGTGTACATCGACGACGGATCCTGCGTAGTCGTGTGCAGGAGCGTGACGCTGTCGGGCAACGACGCCAGGTCGAACCCTGTCTCCACCTTGGTGATCAGCACGACGGGAATCCCGCGCTCGACGCAGAGCGCAAGCGATTTGCCGCTCAACATCTTGCGACCCGTGTGCGCGAATAGCAGTACGGCTTCGCCTTCGGCAACAATGGGATACGTCGCAAACTCAGAGCTGGTCAGCGGTCGCGCCTCAAGTCCTGCAGCACGCAGCATCCAGCTCGCGGCATTGGCCGCGTTGAACGAGGTGCCAATGCCAACTGTCCACACCCGAGACACCTCGGCTAGCGTCCGCGCAGCCCGCTCAAACGGCTGCACACTACTCAATACCTTGGCGCACTCCGAGGGCTGCGCCTGAATCGCGGGGTAGAGGCGGTAGTCGGTGATTGAGCCCATTTGGCATCACTCCCCTTCTCCCCCCTTGCGGGGGAGATGCCGGAGGCAGAGGGGGGTTCCCTGCCTGTCAATCGGATCGAGTCGTCACCACCTACCCCCCCTCTGTCACTCCGTGACATCTCCCCCCGCAAGGGGGGAGAAGGGACAGGGTGAGGACTCAGTGGGAAGCGATTCTAGGCAACCGCCCCAGCCGTCTTCAGCTCCTCGCCCTTTGACCCATTCAGGCCAATCTCGGCGAGAATCTCGTCGGTGTGCTCGCCCGGATAGGCCGGCGGACCCTGGATCTTCGACTCAGTCCGACTGAAGCGCGGGGCCGGCGCGGGTTGCACCACACCGGCGACCTCTTCGAACGCGCCCCGCGCCTTCGCGTGCGGGTGATTTGGAGCTTCCCATGGCTCCAGCACCGGCCCGAAGCAGACATCCGATCCCTCGAAGATCGCTTCCCATTCCGCCCGTGTCTTCGTGCGGAAAATGTTCGTGACCCGCTCTTTCAGTTCCGGCCAGCGGGTGTTGTCCATCTGACGTGGCAGCTCTTCGTGCTCGAGTCCCAGCAGATGCAGCAACTCGGCGTAGAACTGCGGCTCAATAGAGCCGATCGAGACGTACTTGCCGTCCAGTGTTTCGTAGGCGTCATAGAAGTGTGCGCCCGTGTCGAGCACGTTCGCCGCGCGTCCCCGTCGCCAGCCGCCTGTCGCGAGGCCGGCGTGGACCGAGGTGATCAGTGACGACGCACCGTCGACCATGGCCGCGTCGACGACCTGTCCCTTGCCCGAGCGTTGCGCCTCGATCAGCGCGCCCAGCATGCCCACGGCGAGGTACATCCCGCCGCCACCGAAGTCGCCCACCAGGTTGAGCGGCGGCACCGGAGCCTGGCCCTTTCGCGCGATCGGCGCGAGCGCGCCGGCCAGCGAGATGTAGTTGATGTCGTGGCCGGCCATCTGCGCATAGGGACCTTCCTGGCCCCAGCCGGTCATCCGTCCGTAGACGAGCTTGGGGTTGCGCTCAAGACAGACATCCGGGCCCAGGCCCAGGCGTTCCATCACTCCTGGGCGGAACCCCTCAAACACCGCGTCCGCGCCTTCGATCAGTTTCAGCGCGACCTCGACGCCCTCGGGGTTCTTCAGGTCGAGCGCAATCGAACGCCGGCCGCGAGCCAGCAGGTCGCCGGGCGGATCGGCCGGCGCTTCGCCAGGCGCGTTCGACGCACGGTCGATGCGCACAATGTCGGCGCCCATGTCGGACAGGATCATGCCGCAGAACGGTCCCGGTCCGATGCCTTGAAGTTCAATAATCCGAATGCCGCTGAGCGGTCCCATATCGTGCTCCTCACGTGCCCGATCGACGTGTCGCGATCGTTGTCGTCTTGAGCAGCAGAGTAACGCGCCATGACCTTCCAGATTGAACCAGCCGGCCACGAACACGCACCGGAGGTGATCGAGCTGATTCACCGCGTCTTTGACGAGTACAACTTCATCTGGGATCCGGAAGACGAATTCTGGGATCTGCTGACCGAGCAGCAGGCGTTTCCCTACCGATCGCCAATCGGAGGGATGTGGGTCATGCGCGACGACGAAGGCACGGTCGTTGGTTCGATTGCAGCGGAACGAGTCGATGGGCCGACGGTCGAGCTGCATCGTCTCTACCTGGACGCACATTTGCGAGGTCAAGGACTGGGACGCAAGCTGTTTGAGACCGGCGTGGAGTGGGCGAGAGAGCACGGGGCCTGGAGAATCGAACTCTGGTCGGACACCCGCTTCGAGGACGCCCATCGCCTCTACGAACGCCTCAGTTACGTCAAGACCGACACGCGGGAGCTGGACGACGTCAACAACACGGTCGAGTTCAAGTACGAGCGTGAGATTGAACCGCAGCCGTAGGCGAGAGTCATCATTCCTGCTTCTTCCGCTGTCATACCCGCGCTTGCCGCGGTGCCTGCCCCGGCTTGAACGGGAGCATCTCGCAGAGTCACGCACCGATGTATGTGCTGAGCGCGACGAGATTGCCGCGTCGGAGCGCGGCAATGACGGGAGGGTTGGATTTGCGCGAAGCATGACGCAAGCGGAAACCCCTACGACCATCAACGCACAACCAAACATTGACCCTGATCACACCACGCGGGTACGATCTGTTCGCACTGGGGAATCTGGTGCACGTCAACAGAGCGGGTGACGGCAGGTCAACGTGTCTGAACTCTTCGAGAACTACGGCGCCGTTCTAGTCGCCATTCCGGTCGGCGTGATGCTGGTCTTGACCGCGTTGCTGGCGACAAAGTTGCTCGCTCCGCAGCGGCGCACCGCGCTTAAGGGTCAGGTGTACGAATGCGGCATGCTGCCGATTGGCCGTAACTGGGCGCAGGTCCACGTCCGCTACTACACCTACGCGCTGCTGTTCCTGGTCTTCGATGTGGAAGTAGTCTTCCTCTTCCCCTGGGCCGTCTCCTTCCTCGGATTGATGGGCGAGCCCGACTGGGGCAAAGTCATCCTCTGGCAGATGGTCCTGTTCATCGGCACGCTGCTGGTGGCGCTCGCCTACGCTTGGCGTAAGGGCGTGTTCGACTGGCAACGGAACTAGCGCAACATGAATTTCGTAGGGCAGGAAACGAGACGGGGCGCATGACGACCTCCCAACCACCACACATGGGCGATCCAACGCCCGTCATCATTTCCCCCGAGTCGCTGCGGCTGCAAGCGATCGACGATCAGCCGCCAACCGTTCCCTACAAGGTCGTGCTGCCGGGCGTGATGCAAGCGCCGGCCGAGGCGCTGATCTCCGCCGCCCGCAAGTCGTCGCTCTGGCCCATGACCTTCGGTTTGGCCTGCTGCGCGATCGAGATGATCGCCACCTATATGGCCAACCACGACCTCGACCGCTTCGGCATTGTGCCCTGGCCCTCGCCACGACAGTCCGATGTGATGATCGTTGCCGGCACCGTGACCAAGAAGATGGCCCCGGCCGTCAAGCTGCTCTACGAACAGATGCCGCATCCCAAGTGGGTCATCTCGATGGGCGCCTGCGCGACCAACGGCGGCCCCTACACGCAGTACGACCGTGTCGTGCAGGGTGTCGACAATATCGTCCCCGTCGACGTCTATGTGCCCGGCTGCCCGCCTCGACCTGAAGCGCTGATCGATGGACTCTTGGCCCTCCAGGAGAAAATCGTCGAAGAACGAGCGCGGGGTTACTAAGCGACCATGACATCCCGACGCACGCCCGTCGCCCCTGAGGAACCGCCGAGCAACGAGCCGCCTCCCGGCTCGATCGCCGATACCTATCGCGAGGTCATGCCGCTGATCGACATTGACGCGGCCATGACCAAGGGCGACGATGTCGCGCTGACCATCCCGTCCGACACCATCCATGAAGTACTGGAGCGCAGCCGCGACGACCAGCGTCTGCAAATGAACCTGTTGCGTAACCAGACCGCCGTCGACTGGGAAGAACGCGGACTCGAAATCGTCTACCACCTCTATTCGATTCCGCTCCGGCAAGCAGTGACGATCAAGTCCTGGCTGCCCTCGGAAGGCGCAGTCGTTGAGTCGGTAGCCGACCTCTACGAGATGGCCAACTGGGCCGAGCGAGAATGCCGCGAGATGTTCGGGATCGAGTTCATCGGCCATCCCGACCCGCGCAACCTGCTGCTCGACGAAGACCTTGACATCCATCCGCTGCGCAAGAGCCATCCGCTCGCGCCGATCGAGATGGAGCAAGGCGTCGACGTGGCCTTCTTCACCAAGGAATACCCGCCGCCCGAGCCGGAGGAAGAAGCGGAAGAGGCCCCCACGGCCGCCGCTGCTCCGACGCGCAAGCGTGTCGAGGACATGACTGAGGAAGAACGGGCCGAGCGCCAGGCCGAACAGGCCGAACGAGTCGCCCGCGCCCGCGAACTGGCAGCGGTCCGCCGCGCCGAACGTCTGGCCGGCGCTCCGCCCGCCGGTGGTCCTCGCAAAGAGGGCGCCGCGCCGCCTCCAACGCCTGCGGCAGCGCCCGCCGACGCTCCTGCTGCCTCCGCAGCGCCGGCTGCTGCGCCCGTGCAGGACGATCGACCGCCGGCCCCGCCGCCGCCTGAGCTACCAAGCATTCCCGACGCCGAAGAAGACCCGGAAGGCCGCGCCGAGGCGCTGGCCGAACGCGTCCGACTCGGTCGTGAGTTGGCCGCTGCCCGCCGCGCTCAGTTGCGCAGCGACTAAGCGATTGGATTCGGTCGCAACGATGGCCCGCTGCCAGCAGGTGACGGGCAGGACGAGGAGCAGGGAGTAGACCGCATGGTCCAGCGAACCTTCGAAGGTGAAGTACTCACTGAGCCCGTCGTCGTCGAGCGCGAGTTCGAGACCGTCGACATGAACATCAACATCGGGCCGCAGCATCCCGCGACCCACGGCGTCTTCCGCATGGTCCTGACCGTTGACGGCGAGATCGTCAAGGACGCCATTCCCTACATCGGCTACATGCACCGTGGTGGCGAAAAGCTCTCAGAGAGCCTCGACTACCGCGGCGCGCTCGGCTACCAGGACCGCACCGACTATCTGGCCGCGTTCAACTCCGAGTGGGTCTACGTCAACGCGGTCGAGCGCCTGGCCGGAATCGAGATTCCCGAGCGGGCCGAGTACATCCGTCTGATCCTGGCAGAGTTCAACCGGTTGCTCTCGCACTTCATGTTCATGGGCGCGTTCGGCACCGATGTCGGCTATTTCGGCACCGCGTTCACCTGGACGTTCAAGGAACGCGAGCGCATCCAGGACCTGTTCGAAGCCGTCTGCGGCGACCGGATTATGTACAACTACTTCCGCGTCGGCGGCCTCGCCTGGGACCCGCATGAGACTTTCGTCGAGGACTCGCACTGGGTGCTGGACATGGTCGAGACCGGCATCGGCGATGTCGATGACCTGATGACCGACAACGAAGTGTTCGTCGCACGCTGCCGCGATGTCGGCGCAATGACCGCCGACGAAGCAATCTCCTACGGCGTCACCGGACCGATGCTGCGCGCCTCCGGTGTGCCCTTCGACCTTCGTGTTGACGAGCCGTACTCGATCTACGACCGCTTCCATTGGGAAATCCCCGTGGGTGAGCGTGGCGACGTGTACGACCGTTATCTCGTTCGGCTGGAAGAGATGCGCCAGTCGGTCACGATCCTGCGCCAGGCGCTGGATCAGATGCCGACTTCGGGACCAATCATGCCCGAACGCATGCCCGCCCGACTGCGCCCGGAACCTGGCGAAATCTACATGCGGCAGGAGAATCCGCGTGGCGAATATGGCATATACATGGTCTCGGATGGCACCGACCAACCCTGGCGCGTGAAGATGCGCTCGCCATGCTTCCACAACCTCTCCTCGCTCAAGCCGCAGGTGCTCAACTCCTACCTCGCCGACGCCGTGGTCGCCCTTGGATCGATCGATATCGTCCTCTGCGAGGTTGACCGCTAATGTTGTTCGAGTGCGCATGCCACCACCCCAGGTTGGAGGGCGCCCACTTGGTGGGTGTAAGCCTGACTGCGTGTAACCTGCGTGAGCAGCCGCAGCAGCTTAAGGTGATGCGCTAAATGGTCTTGAGCGAGTTCGCCGGCATCAGCATGCCCGACTGGATTGACGCGATCATTCGCGTCATGTTCATCGTCGCATTGATGACGATCATCGCATTCTCCCTGATCTACCTCGAGCGCAAAATCCTGGCTCGCCTCCAGGCTCGCGTCGGCCCGACCCGCACCGGCCCGATCGGCACGCTGCAGTCAATCGCCGACGCACTCAAACTCGTCACCAAAGAGGATGTCCGCCCAATCACGGCAGACCGCTGGGCCTTCGAGCTCGCGCCGTACATGGCGTTCGTGCCGGTCTTCCTCGTCTTCGTCCCGATGCCGTTCACCGAGACCTGGTTCATCCGCGACCTCAACCTGGGTCTGCTCTTCGTCTTTGGCGTGCTTGGACTGAACATTGTCGGCGTCGTGATGGCTGCCTGGGGCTCCGACAACAAGTACGCGCTGCTTGGCGGCGTGCGCGCTGCGGCGCAAGCCATCTCCTACGAAATCCCGATGCTGCTGATCATCGTCGCCGTGGTCATGGTCGCCGCGAGCCGCCTCGCCATCGACGGTGACGCTTCGGCTGCTGGCTCGATCAACGCAATCGTGGGTGATCAAACCACGACGCCATACTTGTTGCTGCAGCCGCTCGGCTTCGTCATCTTCCTGATCGGCATGCTGGCCGAGTTGCACCGTCCGCCCTTCGACATGCCGATCGCAGAGTCGGAAGTCGTCGGCGGCTATTTCGTCGAATACTCCGGCATGCGCTGGGGCATGTTCTTCCTCGCCGAGTACACCGCGCTCTTTCTGCTGGTCGTGCTCGCTTCCTCGCTCTTCCTCGGTGGCTGGAACTGGCCCTTTGGCGCAGACGTCGGACTCGGCCTGCAGATTGTGCTGACGTTCGTCAAAACCTCGGTGATGATCGTCCTCGTGATCGGATCACGCGCGCTCTTCCCGCGACTGCGGATCGACCAGCTCATGGCGTTCTCCTGGAAAGTCCTGCTGCCCTTCGCCATCGTCCAGGTCCTCGCCAACGGCATCATCCTCGCCTACGACGGTGCCGACTGGGTCGTCGGACTCGTCTCCTTCGCGCTGCTCGTGGCGCTGGGCGGATTGGTCTTCTACCTGATGAACCAGAAGAAGGGCGCAGGCACCCGCACCGTACAGACCACGCCGGCCACGCCGCGCGTGATCACCGCCCCCGAAGTCACCCCGGTCGAAGCCGGCGGCGACTGAGCAGTACAGCAGTAGAGGAAGAGGAGCCCCGTGGAGGACGGCGTCACCGCGACTCAGGTGGTCTTCTGGATCCTGGCAGTGGTCATGCTGGTCTCTGCGATCGGCGTAGTCACCGCAGGCAACATCGTCTACGCGGCGTTGTTCTTCATCGCCGCACTGGCCGGTGTGGCCGGCATCTACCTGATTCTCACGGTCGAGTTCATCGCCCTCGTCCAGTTGCTCGTCTACGGCTCGGCCGTGGTCATCCTGATCCTGTTCGCGCTCATGTTGACCCGCGCCCGCGAACGACCACAGGCTCTGTTCGGACGCTCTCGACCGATCGGGATCGCCGCCTCCCTGGGTCTGCTCGCCGCCCTGATCGGCGGCATCGTCGCCACGACCTGGACGACGCCTGCGACCACCTCTGCGATTCAGCCAGTCGGTCTGCAGACCATCGGCGACGCCATCTTCACCATCTGGATCGTCCCCTTCATCATCGTCGGCGTGCTGCTCTCGATTGCGCTGGACGGCGCGATCATGCTCGCCTCACCTGACGAGGACGACAACTGATGCCACCGCTTGACCACATCCTGATTGTCAACGCGGTGCTCTTCGCGATCGGCGTGATGGGTGTTCTGACCCGTCGCAACGCGGTGTTGATCCTGCTCTCGGTCGAGCTGATGCTCAATGCCGTTTCGCTCAACATGGTCGCGTTTGCGGTCTATGGCCGCGTCGACTTCGGCAATATCACCGGAATCGTCTTTGCCTTCTTCATCATCGTCATCGCGGCCGCCGAGGTCGCGCTGGCGCTTGGTATCGTCGTGCGGACCTTCCGCAACCGAGCCACCGCCAATGTCGATGAAGTGAACCTCCTCAAGTGGTAACCGGGAGCATGCAGCGATGATCTGGGCTGACCACGCGTGGATTTTGCCGGCAATCCCGGCCTTGGCGTTCCTCGTGCTGTTCGCATTTGGACGCTTCCTGCCGCGCGGCGGCGACTTCATTTCCGTGGGCGCGGCGCTGGCCGTGTTCGTGCTCTTCTTCTTCGTGCTCGAGTCGCATCTCGATTGGCTCGGCGCAGGCCTCGGCGGGATTCGCAACGTCGGCACCGACTGGATCAACTTCGATAACTTCGTCGTCCGGCTTGGCTTCACCGTCGACTCCATCGCCATCGTGATGGTCTTCGTCGTCTCAACGGTGGCGCTGATGGTCAACCTGTATTCGACCAACTATCTGAGACATCACGGCAAGCCTGAGCCGCGCTACTGGTGGTACTTCGCCGTGCTCTCGCTGTTCGTCGCGATGATGCTCACGCTGGTCTTGGCCGACAACTTGCTGCTCATGTTTGTCGCCTGGGAGGGCGTGGGTCTCTGCTCCTTCCTCCTGATCGGCTTCTACTACGAGCGCCGTTCGGCCGTCGAGGCGGCCAAGAAGGCGTTCGTCACCACCCGACTTGGTGATGTCGGCCTGTTCATCGGCATCATCCTCTTCTGGCGCGCTACCGGTTCCTTCCAGATTTCCGACATCATCGCCGCCGCCGAGGCTGGCCGCGTCAACGACCTACAGCAGGTCATGGGCGACGGATATCTCACGCTCTCGACACTGATGCTCTTCCTTGGTGCCGCCGGCAAGTCGGCGCAGGTGCCGTTCCACGTCTGGCTGCCCGACGCGATGGAGGGCCCGACGCCGGTCTCCGCGCTGATTCACGCTGCCACGATGGTCGTCGCCGGCGTCTACCTGGTCGCCCGACTGCTGCCGGTCTTCGAGGTCACTCCCGGCGCATCCAACGTCGTCCTCGCCGTCGGTCTTACGACCGCGCTGCTTGCCGGGATCATGGCGTTGGCCCAGAACGACATCAAACGGGTGCTCGCCTATTCCACTGTGTCGCAGCTCGGATTCATGTTCGTCGCCCTGGGGGTCGGCGCCGTCGGCATTGCCATGTTCCACTTACTCACGCATGCTTTCTTCAAGGCATGTCTTTTCCTCGGCTCAGGATCCGTGATCCACATGACCGAGGAGCAGGACGCGAGAAAGCTCGGTGGGCTCTGGTGGCGCATGCCTGTGACGGCATCGACCTTCATCATTTCGTCAATCGCGTTGGCCGGGATCCCGCCTCTGTCCGGATTCTTCTCCAAGGACGAAATCTTCGTCGCCACCGTTGGCGGCGCGAACACGATCGTCGCGATCCTGCTCGGTGTGGCCGCATTCCTCTCGGCGCTCTATATGGCGCGACTGGTGATCATCACCTTCTTCGGTCCGCCCAAGGACATCGCCGTGATCAAGCGTGCTCGAGAGGCGCCTCCGACCATCCTGATCCCGCTCGTGTTCCTGACCGTCCTCACCTTCCTCGTGGGTTTTGTCGCGTTCGATCAGGTTGGCGACGTACTCGGATTCCCCGGCGGCATCAACAACTACATCTATTTCCCGGAGCCGCACGACTTCCACTTCTCCAACTCGATTGCCGCCGTGACCGGCACGATCTCGCTGCTCGGATTCCTCACCGCCTGGTGGTTCTTCTGGGGCCGCAACTCGCACCGAGCGAAGGCGGTCCGCGACTTCCAGCCGAGACTGGCCGCCGTCGTCGAGAACAAGTTCTACTTCGACGAGGCCTACCAGTGGGGCATCGACCGCGCCATGCTGCCGCTGGCCCGGATCGTCGCCTGGTTCGACCGCATGATCGTCAATGACACCGGCATCAACGCGCCCGCCGACGCTACGCGCTACGCCGCCTACTGGCTGCGGTACCACGTCACCGGACGCATTCCCGACTACGCGCTGCTGATGGTCATCGGCATCGCACTGGCTGGCGGCCTCGCATTCTTGTTGCGCGGCTAACGGAAGAACGAAGTAGAGAGAGGCACACAGCGTGGACGCAGGCGAAGCACTACTGCTGCTCTTGCTGATCCCCGGCGCAGCCATGCTGCTCACGATCTTCGTGCCCTCTCGGCATGCCAACGTCGTGCGCTACATCGCGCTAATCGCCACGATCGCAACGCTGATCGATTCAATCTGGATCTTCGCCGTCTACGACTTCGCCGAGGGCGGTTACCAGTTCGACCTGCAGTACCCGTGGATTGAAAACATCGCATTCCTTGGCGAGAACGGCATTTCGCTGCATCTCGCCGTGGATGGCATCGCCGCGCCGATGGTCCTGCTCAACGGCCTCGTCGGCTTCGCTGGAGTGCTCGTCTCCTGGAAGATCACCCACCGGGTGAAGGACTTCTTCATCCTCTTCATGGCGTTGTTCACTGGCGTCTACGGCGTCTACATCGGGCAGGACCTCTTCTTCTGGTTCTTCGCCTACGAGCTCGCCGTCCTGCCGATGTACCTCTTGATCGTGATCTGGGGTTCGACCAACAAGGAATACGGCGCGATGAAGCTGACCATGGTCCTGGTCGGCGGCTCCGTGTTGATCTTCATCGGTATCTTCGCCGTCTTCGCCGAGGCCGGCGCCGGCACCTTCGACATGGCGGTCCTACGAGAAGTCAACTTCGGCCGCAGCTTTGCCAATACCTTCTTCCCCTTCTTCATGATCGGCTGTGGCATCCTGGCCGGCCTCTTCCCCTTCCATACCTGGTCGCCCGACGGCCACGTCGCCGCTCCGACTGCCGTCTCCATGCTGCACGCTGGCGTCCTGATGAAGCTGGGCGCGTTCGGCATCATCCGCCTCGGCATGGAAATCCTGCCGGCCGGCACCGACTTCTGGATGCCCGTCCTGCTCGTCCTGGGCGGCGTCGCCGCCGTCTACGGCGCAATTTCAGCCATCCACCAGACCGACCTCAAATTCGTGATCGGTTATTCGTCCGTCTCCCATATGGGCTTTGTCCTGATGGGATTGGGGACGATGAACAACATCGGCGTCAACGGCGCGGTGTTGCAAATGTTCTCGCACGGCGTGATGACCGCCCTCTTCTTCGCCATGGTCGGCGGACTCTACGACCAGGCCCACACCCGCGACATCCGAGTCTTCGGTGGACTTGTGCGCAAGATGCCGCTGTTTGTGATCTTCTTCGGTATCGCCGGACTGACATCGCTCGGCTTACCCGGATTGTCGGGATTCGTCGCCGAGTTCCATATCTTCGTCGGCGCGATCGATACCTTCCCGCTCTTCGCAGCCCTGGGCATCCTCTCGGCGGCGCTGACCGCGATCTACGTGCTGCGACTCATGGGTCGCGCTGCACTTGGCCCATTCAACCCGCGTTGGGAGAACCTCAAGGACCTCACACGCTGGGAAATCGCCGCCGCCATCGTCTTGATCGCGCCGATTATCGCAATGGGTGTCTGGCCCGACCCGTTCATTGACCGTATCGCGCCCACAGTGGCCGACTTGCCCCAGGTTGAGCAGATCGGCAATCTGTTCACTCTCAGTTCGCTGACCGGACGGTGACACTGATGGATCTTGAATATCAGCTGATCATCCCCGAATTCGTCATGGCCGGCTTGGCCGTGGTCGTCATCGCCGCTGCATTGGCGTTTCGTAACGTCGACCAGAAGTGGTTCGGCTATGCCACCGCCGCCGCGCTGGGCATCATCGCGCTCGTCACTGCCATCGCCTACTGGAATACCCACGACGACTTCGGCAACGTCCTCGCGGTCGACCATTTCACGGTCCTCTTCCGCGTCTTCTTCCTCGGCATCGCCTTCTTCACGGTCCTGGCCGCCGTCCAGTTCGCCGGCGACCGGCTCAAGAATCACGCCGAGTTCTATGGCCTGATTGTCTTCGCGACGCTGGGCATGATGCTCCTCGCCGCCTCTCGCGAGCTACTCACGGCATACCTCTCGCTCGAGCTGCTTTCGTTCAGCTTCTACATCCTGGTCGGCTTCAACAAGCTCAATCCCTTCTCCAACGAGGGCTCGCTCAAGTACATGCTGCTCGGGGCGTTCTCCTCAGCCCTGATGCTCTATGGCATCTCACTGATCTACGGCGTTACCGGCACGACCCTCTACTCCGGCATCGAGCCGGACGGCGTCGCCGCCGGCCGCAACATCGCCGACCAACTCGCCTCGTTCGCCGGATTCGGCGGCGGCGTCGACCCCGACGGCGCCCGTCCCGGCCTGTTGATCGGACTCGTGCTGATCACCGCCGGTCTCGGATTCAAGGTCTCGGCAGTCCCCTTCCACCAGTGGACGCCCGACGCCTACCAGGGTGCGCCCCTGCCAATCACCGCGTTCCTCAGCGCCGGCGGCAAGGCGGCAGCCTTCGCCTTCTTCCTGCGGCTCTTCACCGAGGCCTTCCTGCCCGCCGCCAACGAATGGGTATGGTTCGTCGGCATCCTCGCCGCACTCACGATGATCGTCGGCAACCTGATGGCGCTGCAGCAGACCAACTTCAAGCGACTGATGGCATATTCGTCGATCTCGCAGGTCGGCTATCTGCTCGTCGGCATCGTGGCGCTGAACGCCACCAACATCGCCCAATCGCAGGACGCGGCCTCGGCGCTCGTGCTGCACCTGATCGGTTACGTCACAACCAACATTGCCGTATTCGCCGCGATCATCGCGTTCTACAACCGAACCGGCCGAGACGACATCGTCGACCTCCGAGGACTGGCCGAACGTCAGCCGTTCCTGGCATTCTCGATTGCCGCGGCGTTGTTCTCGCTCGCCGGGATGCCCTTGTTCGCTGGGTTTGCGACGAAATTCATCATCTTCCAGGCAGCCTTCAACAACGGCTTCCTCTGGCTCGGCGCAATCGGTGTGACTGCATCGTTCGTGTCGCTCTACTACTACCTGATGGTGATCAAGCAGATGTACCTCTACGAGCCGGAAGGGGCCGATCGCGAGCGCTTCCACGTATCACGACCGCTGGCTGGCGCGCTGGTTGTCCTGGTTGCCGGCGTGCTGTTCATCGGCCTCTACCCAACCCCGCTCTTCGACGTCATCCACAGCTCAACTGAGAGCCTCTTCGAACAGGCCGCCGCATTGTCGGCAGCCGCCGTCGGTAAGTAGATCTCGGATCCCAGTCCCCGCTTCACGGAGACCCTTGAGAGACTCCCGAATCCCCTCTCCCCCCGCAAGGGGGGAGAGGTCACGGAGTGACAGAGGGGGGGGTCGGCTGATGATGACCAGATGGGGCTCCCGACCAGCGCCCCCCTCTGCCTTCGGCATCTCCCCCGCAAGGGGGGAGAAGGGGAGGTGTGCACCCCTACACGAACACTTAGCGACGTTGCTGGCGTATCTGAGCGGATCCGGTGCGGGGGCGGAACCAAGAATTGCTACAGGACCGCCAGATACCGCCTGAGCTCGTAGTCGGTCACTTGCGAGCGGTATTCGTCCCACTCCATGCGCTTGTTTTGCAGCACGGTGGACCAGACGTAGTCTCCGAGCACGGTCTTCATCAACTCCGAGGACGAGAACGCGTCAATGGCGCGTCCCTGGGTGGTCGGCATCTCGACGATGTCACGCTCGGCCCGCTGTGCCTGGGTGAGCTCGAAGACGTTGTCTTCAGCAGGCGGCGGCGGCGTCAGACCTTCATCGATGCCTCGCAGGCCAGCGGCGAGGAACGCAGAAAACGCCAGGTAGGGGTTGGTCGCTGAATCCGCCCCGCGATACTCGAGCCTGGTCGACTCCGAGTCGCTCGGATCGTATTCGGGAATCCGCACGAGGTCAGATTGATTGGCGTGTGACCAAGTCAGGTAGACGGGCGCCTCGGTACCCGGGGCGAGCCGCTTGTAACTGTTGGACCACTGGTTGGTGATCAATGTGAACTGTGGGGTATATGCCAACAACCCGGCCAGGAAGGAACGAGCGATTTCGGACAGGCCGCCACCCGCTTCGTAGAACAGATTCTGCTCGTGATCCCAGAGCGAGAGGTACACATGCATACCCGACCCGTTCACGCCATTGAGCGGCTTGGGCATGAAGGTCGCATGCGCGCCCTGCTTGATCGCGACCTCCTTGACGACCAGGCGTGTCGTCATTACCTGGTCCGCCATCGTCAGCGCGTCGGTGTAGCGCAAGTCGATTTCGTGTTGTGATGGCGCCGCCTCGTGGTGCGAGGATTCGACCGCGATGCCCATCTCTTCTAGCGTCAGCACGGTTTCGCGACGCAGGTCGGTCGCGGTGTCGAGCGGGGAGAGATCGAAGTACCCGCCAGAGTCCAGCGGCGACGGATCATCGGGCGCCTTGAAGTAGAAGTACTCAATCTGCGGCGCCACATAGAAGGTGTAGCCACGTTGCTGAGCCGATTCGAGCTGGCGGCGTAGTATGCGTCGAGGGTCGCCCTCGAACGCCTCGCCGTTGCGACGCCGAATGTCACAGATCATCCGCGCAACGCGGTGCTGCTGAGGACGCCAGGGCAAGACCACGAACGTATCCGGATCCGGCAGCGCCACCATGTCGGATTCGTCGTGCCGGGCAAATCCTTCAATCGATGCACCGTCAAACTCGACGCCCTTCTCCAAGGCTTTGGGCAGTTCGTCGATCGTGATTGCCACAGACTTGAGCTGGCCCAACAGATCGGTGAACCACAGCCGGACAAAGCGCACGTCGTGTTCGCGACAGGCGTTGAGGACGTGCTGGTGCTCATTGGGTGGGGCGTTGAGGTCGGAGTCGAGGGTAGTCATCGTGCGAGCCAGTTTCCGGTTGCCTGATCGCCGACAAGCGGTGTCCTACGTTGTTCCTCGTCGCAGGGGGAGCTGTCGCGAAGCGACTGAGGGAGGCTCGCCTCGCTGGGGCAAGACCCCCCTCTGCCTTCGTCATCTCCCCCCGCGGAGCGGGGGGAGAAAGAACTCGCGCCGGCGCATCAGATTGCCGAAGGCCGGATAATCCTGCCGCCTAGATGTGGTAGTAGTGGAAAAACTCCGCTGCGACCGGGTGCATGAAAATGTCACGCGACTCGGACAGCTTGAAGTCCTGGTACTGGTCGATCAGGTCTTGCGTGAAGACTCCGCCTGCCATCAGGAAGTCGTGATCGGCGGCAAGCGCTTCCAGCGAACCCTCGAGCGAGTGCGGCACCGACGGGATGCCGGCCGCCTCTTCGGCGCTCAGCTCGTAGATGTCGGTGTCGACCGGGTCGCCCGGCTCGATCTGGTTGCGGATCCCGTCCAGGCCGGCCATCAGCATCGCCGAGAAGGCGAGGTAGGTGTTGGCCGAGGCGTCCGGCGGTCGGAACTCGAGTCGCTTGCTGTTCGGTGACGTCTCATACGTCGGAATGCGGACCGCGGCGGAGCGGTTTCGCTGCGAGTACGCGAGGTAGATCGGCGCTTCGAAGCCCGGTACCAGGCGCTTGTACGAGTTCGTCGTCGGCGCACAGAACGCCAGCAGCGCCGAGCCGTGCTTGAGCAGACCGCCGATGTAGTGGCGAGCGGTGTCCGACAGGTCGGCGTACTGGCCGGCCTCGTAGAAGAGCGGCGCGCCGTCCTTCCACAACGACTGGTGACAGTGCATCCCGGTCCCGTTGTCGCCGTAGAGCGGCTTGGGCATGAAGGTCGCCGACTTGCCGTGCGCCTTTGCCACGTTGCGCACGATGTGCTTGTACCACTGGGTCTCGTCGGCCTTGTGCTTCAGCGTGTTGAAACGCGTGGCGATTTCGCCCTGGCCGCCGGTCGCGACCTCGTGGTGGTGGACTTCCATCTCCATGCCCACGGCGTTCATCGCATCGGACATCTCCCAGCGGATGTCGCCGAGCGTGTCGAACGGCGCGGTAGGCGAGTACCCCTGCTTGGGCGGAATTTTGTAGCCGAGGTTGCTTTCGTCTTCGTCACGGCCGCTGTTCCAGTCGGCCTCGTCGGATTCGACAACATAGAAGGCCTGGTTGATGGACATCTGGAACTGGACGTGGTCAAACAGGAAGAACTCAAGCTCGGGGCCGAAGAAGGCCTGATCGGCGATGCCTGAGTCGATCAGATGCTGCTCCGCCTTCGTCGCCACATAGCGAGGGTCGCGGCTGTAGCGGTCGCCGGTGACCGGGTCGTGCACGTCGCAGATGAATTTCAGCGTGGGCACACTCTCGGTCGGGTCGATGCGCGCCGTGTCGAGGTCGGGGCGCAACAGCATGTCCGATTCGTCAATGCTCTGGAAGCCGCGCAGCGATGAGCCGTCAAAGCCCTGGCCGCGCTCGACCAAGTCCTCGTCGACCCTTGATGCGGGAATGCTGAAGTGCTGCCAGCGACCGATTAGGTCGGTGACCAACAGGTCGACGCGACGGATGCCCTGATCCTGGATCAGCGCCTGAATCTCACCAAGGGTTGCCATGGGCTCATGCCTCTCTCTGCTCGCTGCTGCATGGTTCTCGGGGCCGGTTGGAGTCGCACGAGATCACTGCCGCCAGCCACGCAGCATCAATGTTTGCTGAGAATTATCCTATGACCAGCAACGCTTGCGCCAGACGCTCCTTAGTTACACCTGAGTTACGCCCGGCTGAGAGGCGAGGATTGGCTGCCTACTGTATTCGGCTTATCGCTTAGCGAGGCGATCGTGGGCGGTGAGCGTGTGGCGGCGTCGATGCTGGGCCGCCGCTGAAGTTCGGGCGCAGCACGGGCGACCACAAGGGTCGCCCCTACGGGAGATCAACACGACCGGGAACAGGATTACGCGCAGGTCTACTGGGGGAGAGGGGACTGGGCGGCGGCTTCTCTTTCGGCTTTGAGTTGGAGGGCGGCTAGGTGGAGGGGGTGGTTGGGGTTGTGTCTGGGGTAGTCGTTGAGCCAGTCTCGGGATGAGTGTTTGAGGAAGTCGCGGATGTCGGGCGGGACGGGGGACTGTGGCTCAGAGTCGGGCGGGTCCCCGATCGAGTCGGGGACGGATGGTTGGGCTGGGGATTTTGGGTCGTCTGATGAGGATTTGCCGTTGTGGGCTGGGTTTGGGGTGGATTGTTGTTCGCTGTTGTTCGGGTTTGTTCGGCTGAGTTTGGTGGGTTGCTCGGCTGGCCCCCCTCTGCCCCCCGTTCGAGCCGGGGGCAGGCTTTCGGCGTCTCCGGTCGGAGGGGGGAGAACGGGAGTGGATGGCGCGTCTTCGGCTGGGGACCCCCCTCTGCCTTCGGCATCTCCCCCCGCAAGGGGGGGAGAGGGGAACGGGATGCGGCATCTCCCCTCGCAAGGGGGGAGAACGGGAGTCGGTGCCGCATCTCCCTCCGGAGGGGAGAGGGGAGCGGGTGGGAGGGCGAGGGGTTGGTCGGGGTCGAGGTCGGTGGGCGGGGGTTGTTGGGCGAGTTGTTCGAGTTGGGCCTGTTCTTCGGCGGTGGGCGGGTGGAAGCGGTTGAGCAGGAGGTAGCGGTTGCCGTAGCGGTCGACGCTGACGCCGTTCTGGAGGAGTTCCGTGGCGCGGTCGTCTTCGTCGCGTCTGATTTGGGCGACGGAGCCGAGCAGGAGTCGCAGTTCGCGGGCCGTGGCGAGGCGCCGGTCGTGGTGTTGGTCGGCGATGTCGGCGAGCTGGATGACGTGTGAGACGAGCTGGTCGGCGGCGAGTTCGTGGAGCAGGTCGTTGCGGAAGAGTTCGAAGTCCCTGAGGTAGCCGACCACGGTGGAGGGGGCGCAGTGCATGATTTCGGCGATCTGCCGGATCGTGAGGCCCTGTTGTCGGAGTTGGTGGGCCTGGAGGAGTTTGGCGCGACGGGCGGGGTTGGGGAAGCGGGGGAAGGACATGGTGGACTCCTGTGGCTGGGCGTGCGGCTTGCCACTAGAGAGTACATATGTTCTGTATCGGGTGTTGGGGTGGGGAGGGTGTTTTGGGCGACAGAGGGTGGGGATCTGATTTGTGGGTGAGTCGGGTGTCGGGGGCGGCGGACCCCCCCCCTCTGCCCTCGGCATCTCCCCCCGCAAGGGGGGCAGAGGGGAAAAGGGGAGCTTCGGTTGAGGGACGGCTGGCGCTTGTTGTCGTTGATGGGTTTGGGTGGTTCGTGATTCCTGCCTGCGCAGGAATGACGGAGGGGGAGGGTGAGGGGGGGCGTGCGGCGTGGGCTGAGGGACGGCTGGCGACTGTTGTCGTTGATGGGTTTGGGTGGTTCGTGATTCCTGCCTGCGCAGGAATGACGGAGGGGGAGGGTGAGGGGGGCGTGCGGCGTGGGCTGAGGGACGGCTGGCGCTTGTTGTCGTTGATGGGTTTGGGTGGTTCGTGATTCCTGCCTGCGCAGGAATGACGGAGGGAGAGGGGCTGTCTGCGGGGGCGCGATTGGTCGAGCGTTAGCGCAGCGGAAGGGCGAAGCGGTAGCCCACGTTGCGCACTGTCTCGACGTAGCGCTGGCCGCCCGATTCCAACTTCGACCTCAACCGCCTGATGTGTACGTCGACCGTCCGCGAGCCACCGTAGTAGTTGTAGCCCCAGACTCGGTTGAGCAACGTTTCTCGCGTGAACACCTGCTGATTGTGGGTCATCAGGAAGCGCAGCAGCTCGAACTCCTTGAACGTCAGCGAGATTGAGCGACCGCCCTCGAACACCTGGTAGTTGGATGTATCGACGACCAGGTCGCCGGCCTCCAGCGTGTTTCGAGTCAGCGCCCGACCGTGCCGCCAGAGCACGAGTTGCACCCGAGCGACGAGTTCGGCGTCATGCACCGGAGCCAGGACGAAGTCGTCGAGTTCCTGGGTCGGACCGAGCAACTGCGTGTCGGCCGGTCGCAAGGCGGCAAGCCGCATCGCCTCAGGCCAGGCCAGGACCTCAGCCGGCCGAGCGGCAGGTACGGCGTGACGCCAGTCCAGGAGCAGCACATCGGGCGCGGCTGCCGGATCAGGCTCGTTGCCTTCAGCTGGGATGTAGCGCACCACCTGTAGGCCGGCGCGTTCGAGCGCGGGCTGAATCGGCGTGATGAAGTCGTCATCAACCGTCGACACTGTCAATCGGAACATATATGCACGATAGAGCAGGCTCGATGCACTTCGCCCGACCTAGCGAAGATGTCTATACGTCAAGCGTTTTTCAATCGAACATCCGCTCATGCACGCAGGATGCAGAGACTCAATCCCGTGACTGAACCGAAGTCGGCGAGATTCCCGCGTCAAGCGCGGGAATGACGGAGCAGATGCTTGCGCCTCACCCGCAAACGGACAAGCCCTGGGGAGACTGGCCGTTCAGCCGATCTCGCATGGTTGCGATACGCTCTGGATCGTGTCCCTTCGGACGGGCCGGCGTAGCTCAGAGGTAGAGCAACGGTTTCGTAAACCGTAGGCCGAGGGTTCGAATCCCCCCGCCGGCTCCAGCATTCCCTTCCCAGGCTCCGGCAACATCGCCTAGCTGGTGGCCTGCCCGGGTAGCGGCTCCGAAGTCTGTTCGATGCCATCTCCACCGCCGCTTCCCTGCAAATGCGAAATCGGTACGGCGGGCATGGTCGTCACTTCTCCGCGAATCTTGGCCCCGAAGGCTATCGACCAGCGCGCCGCGGCGTCGTTGTCGGGCGCGTCAATGATCGCCGTGAAGTCGTACGGACCCAGCACGGCGTAGATGCCCAATGCGCTGACACCTGGTATCGAGACGTTCTGTTCCGCCTCCAGCGGCGCGCGCGGATTCGCGAGCGTCGCGTCAAGTCCCTCGGGCGAAAGCCGCACCAGCAGGATGTATTGCATGGGCTTCTCCAATCTCTTCAGCGAGGCCGTCGGACTCTGATTCACTCTTAGTATCGCGCCTCATTCGACGGGTTGTGAACCCGGACGTGGGATACAATCCGATAACAATCCCTGTGGATGATGAGGGTTGAGACGCCGCTCAGTCGCCGTCCAGCCGAGCCGCGACAGCGACGGGAGCCGAGATGAATGTATCCATGCTGACCGAGCGTCTGCACCGTCGCGGACTGTGGTTGTTCGCACTACTCGTCTCTGCAGCACTCGTGTTGAGCGCTTGCGATCTCGTCGGCAGCGATACCGAGGATGACGAGCAGGATCAGCAGTCCATGCAAGAGCAGGACCAGCAGGAACAACAAGCTGCGCCGGCTGCTGCGCCGGCAGCGGCCGCACCACCTCCGCAGGAGGATGCAGGCCCCGAGCCGCCGCCCGAGGCCGCCGGTGGCGGCGAAGGCGCCACGGCGTACAGCATCGTGTTCCCCAGCCTGGCGCTCGTCTTGACCGATAATTCTGCCGCCACGGGCTTGGTGATTAGCGACGGATACGTCATGGTTGATGAACGCTCACTCGGAGGGGCAATGTCCGCCGACGTGCTGCTGTCCAATGGCGACATCCTGGAAAACCTGCCGATCGTCGGTCGTGACCAGTTCACTGGCATTGCCTACCTGGGGCCGGTCGATGGCAATCTCGTACGACGGTTGCCCGGAGCTCGACTTGGCGACGGCGAGGGTATCCGGCCCGGATCGTCGGTCTTTGCGATCGGCTACAGCCCAGCCGACATGGCTAACGCAATTCCCGCCGTCTTCTCCGGCGTTCTCAGCGGGACCGAGGAGTGGGAAGCGGGACAGCGCACATTCCTGCGCACCGACGCGCAACCGTATGGCGCGACCGCAGGCATGATCCTCGTCGACGGCGGCGGAACGGTCATTGGCATCGCCCCGGCGGCGATGGTGCAGCTCGGCTGGTACGTCTCCGCCGGCGACCTGGCGCGTAGCCTGCCTCCTGCTGCGATTACTCCGGCGCGCACCCCCGACCCGGCCAGCGCGTCAGCGGAACACCTGCTCATTGTGGACTCGTCGCAGCAGTCGACTGAACTCTTCCTTGGCGACGACGCGACCGGACAGACGGTCTCGCTCTCAATCTCCACCAATGCGCCGGCGCTGTTGCAGTTGATTGACGCCGACGGTCAGGTCCTGCAGGATTCCACGCTGATTGCCGGTTCTACGATCATCAGCCTGGCGCCCGACACGGTCGGTCCCTACCGTCTGTTGATTTCACCGGAGCCGGTCATGATGGACGACGGGGACGAAGAATCCTCAGACGCGATGGCCTACGAGCCGACCTTCGAGATCAGCTCAAGTGCGCCGCTGATGTCGATGGCCGAGGCCGACGCGACCATGCCGCTTGAAATCAATGTGCCATTCGTGGGTACGATCGACGTCCCCGGCGATGCTGACAGCTTCAACCTGGCCCTCCGCGCCGGAGCGACCTACGAAGTCCAGGTGCAGAGCCTGCTCTTCGACACCGTCCTGCTGGTCCAGGGCAGTGGTCTGAACGCAGTCGATGACGACACCGGCGGCGGCCCGTTCGGTACCGATTCGGCTCTGACGTTGGAGCCCGCCGAAGACGGAATCGTCAGCCTGACTGTCAAGGACTACGCCGACGAACACACCGGCCCATACGTCTTGACCGTCACTCAGACTGGTGGAGAACCGCCGGCCGAGGCATCCGCTATGGAGGAAGATTCAGGGATGGCGATGGGCGTCACGCTGCCCACCCCTCTCGGCGACCTCAGCCTGCGCGGCGAAATCACCGAGGACGGCCTGGTGCCAACGCTCCTCGGCATCGGCAGCGAAATCGGCGAGAACGGCTCGCTCCTCGTCAGTGACAACGACGGCATCTTCGAGATCGTCGCCTCGATCGTGGGCACGGACTCCAGCACTGCGCGACTGTTTGTCTTCGACAATGAAGGTCAGACCGTGGTTTCGGGCCGGGTCATCCTTAACTGCGCGAGCGCCGATCCCTGCCTGGCCAGCGCCGTCTTCATCACACCCGAAGACGCACCGGGTCCAGCCGGAGTCTGGAGCGTTCTGCTCCAGCCTGAGGGCGCAGGCACGGGCATCACCGAGTGGCAGATCGAAGTCCACCTCTACGACGACGCGCCCGAGGCGATGGAGCCAGAGTCCGAAGAGCAGTAACCGACGACACCGCAGCTAACGCGACACAAGCGCCGGGAGCAATCCCGGCGTTTGTCGTTCTGCCCCTCCGTCATTCCCGCGCTCCGACGCGGGAATCTCGACGCGTGCAGCACACTTGCTGGATCTGCGACGGAACCGCTGCGCTCTGACGGCGGAGATGCGAACACACGGCGTTCTGCTTGCTGCGAGATACCCGCGGCGGAGCGCGGGTATGACGGAGACTGACTTTGTTGCGAGATTCCCGCGTCGGAGCGCGGGAATGACGGAGCTACGGTGGGATTGTTGGGACTACGCCGGGTATGACTGACCGTTAGCGAATCCCCGACTTCTGCGGCCTGGCCAGGACCATGTGCAGCGCGACACCGAGCATCCGCCGTACTCGGGTGCGCACTGGGATTGGTGGGTCGATGGTCAGCCGCGGCAGTGCGTTGTCCAGCCACTTGGGCATGTACCAGTTGGCGGGACCGGCGATTTGCATGAACGCCGGCACTAGCACGAGCCGGACGAGCGTCGCGTCAATGAAGATGGCGAAGGCCATACCGATGCCGAACTCTTTGACCGCCCGCTCATCTCCGAAGAAGGCGAAGCTGCCGAACACGGCGATCAGGATGGCGGCCGCCGCCGTAATCACCCTCGCCGACGCGCCGATTCCGAACGCCACGGACTCGCCGGAGTCGCCCGTTTCCAGCCAGTGTTCGCGAATCCTCGACAGGAGGAAGACCTCGTAGTCCATTGAGAGGCCGAAGAGGATGGCGAACATGATCATGGGAATGAACGACTCGATGGGACCGGTCCGATCAAGCCCCAGGAGCGAGAGTCCCCAGCCCCACTGGAAGATCACGACGAGGAAGCCGAGCGCTGCGCCGATCGCGAGCATGTTCAGCACCGCCGCCTTCAGCGGTACGAGAATCGAGCGGAAGGCCATCATCAGCAGCAGGATCGAGACACCGATCACGAGCGCAAAGAAGAACGGTAGGCGCGAGATCATCTTGGCCGTGACATCTTCGTACGCGGCGGTGATTCCGGCGATGTAGATCGTCGTTTCAGGCACGATCTCGTCGAGCGCAGCCGGCACAGCTCCCTCTCGGAGTCGTCCGATGAGGTGCCGAGACTCCGATTCTTGTGGCGCCGTAGTCGGGATGATCGGCACCAGCGCTGTTTCACCACTGGCGGAGATATCGGGTGGCAATACTGCTGCGACGCCCTCGGTCGCGGACAGGGCGCGACTCACGGCTTGCAGGTCCTCAGGTGCCAGGCGCTCTCCGGATCTGTCGACGAGAGCGAACAGCGAGCCGTTGACACCTGGGCCGAACGCATCCGAGATCAGGTCATAGGCTCGGCGCGATGTGTAGGACGTGGGCCGGTTGCCATCGTCAGAGACGCCCATCTCCATCATGAACGCTGGGATGGTCATCGTGATCAAGATGGCAGAAGCGATCAGCAGGTAGATCCAGGCGCGCCGCTCGATGCGTCGCGAGAAGTGATACCAGCGGCCGTGCTCGCCGCCTGCGGTGTAGCGCAATCCGGGAATCGAGAACTTGTCAATCCGTCGTCCGATGAGGACCAGCATCGCCGGCAGCAGTGAGACCGCCACCATCATCTCAAGCAACACGACCATCGCCGCCGCGAGCCCCATGTTGGCGATCAGCGGGATGCCGATCGCAAACAGACCGAGCAACGCGACCACGACGATCGATCCGGCAAAGGCGACTGCGCGGCCGGCCGTGGTCACGGCGGCTCGCGTCGCTTCACCGGGATCGACGCCGGCGGCAAGTTGCTCGCGGAAGCGGGCGATCACGAAGAGGGCGTAATCGATCCCAACGCCGATGCCAAGCATCGCGCCGAAGGTCGGTGCGACGGTTGAGATGTCGAGGAACGCCGCCGCGATGATGATGCCGACCGTGCCGACCGCGAGTCCAACCAGCGCGGAGACGATCGGCATTCCTGCAGCGAAGATGGAGCCAAACCCGACAATCAGGATGATCAGGGCCGCTACCAGGCCGACCAGCTCAGCGGTGCCCGGCGGCTCAGTCTCGTACTCGCGCACGGGCTCCCCGGCGAAGTCGATCTGCAGCGTGTCGGATCGAAGCGCCTCGCCATAGCCGATCACTTCGCCGATGTTCTCCGACGAGAGATTGTTGGCCAGCTTGTCAAATGCCACCCGCACAATGGCTGTTCGGCCGTCGGCCGAGAGGCTGCCTTGTCGCTGTTCAGGTGGGAAGACGACCGCGACTTCATCGACGTCGGCGACTTGTCGCACAAATGCTTGTATGGCGGATTGGGCCTCATCACCCTGAATCGTCCCGTTGGGTGTATGGAAGACGGCCGCGAGTTCTGAACCAGAGCGAGCCGGATACCGCTCTTCCAGCAAATCGACTGCGGACTGGGTCTCGGTGCCAGGAACGACGAACGAGTCAGTCAGCGTGCCGCCGAAGTTTTGCAGCGCTACAACGGCGACAACCACCAACAGGATCCACATCGCCACGACGCGCCACGGATGTTCCGCAACGAAAACGGACCATCGTTCCATGCCCAGGGAACCCTTGCTCTTGTCGCGTCAACCGCAAGCAAGCGTATCCCGTAACGGACCTAAGCGGAGTGCTGAGGCCTAGGAAAGAACCGAGTCAATTGATACAGGTCCAGCACCCATCAGGATGAGCGCGATGCAAGCGAAGACGAGGAGCACGTCCAGTTCATAGCCTTGCTTGTCGGACGATCCCTGGAAGGGCAAATCCTCTTTGAACTTGTTCACATAGGTGGCGACGATCATGTTGATCGCCAGGGGAATCGCGATCCAAGGCACGAGCAATCCGGCCAGCAGCAGCATGCCGCCGCCCAACTCGATACTGGCGACGCCCGGTCCGGCCAACTTCGGGAAGGGGACGCCCAGCGATTCCAGCCAGCCCGAGAATCCGCCGATGTCTCGGCGGAACTTGCCCAGCCCCGCATCTATGAAGATGATCCCCAGCACGATTCGCAGCGGTATCGGCGCCCACTCGATCACCTCTGCGCCAAAAGGAGCGGCCAGCCAGTCGCCCACGTCCATGTGTTCTCCGCTCCTGTTGCTCAGGCCGTTCAAGTCGTTCGTTCCGAGGCCTGAATTAAGCTGGATTCTAGTTGAGTCGACATCCATGCTGAGCAGGCAGTTTGGGCAGCGTGAGGAGCGAAGCTATGGGCAAGTTTGCAGACGCGATTCGCGACCGGCGTAAGAGCCGACAGCGACGATTGGGATTCGGAGCGGCGGCCGAGGAACGTCAGCCATCGATGCTGGTGGGCACGGTCGGCGTCGTCGACGGAGCGGACTTCTGTCTCGCGTTCAGCGAGTCGGACGAAGCGGATATGCAATCGGCCGGAGTCGAGTTGTGGGGAGCGCGTCTGGAAGCACTGACGACTGAGAATGTCGCAGCAGCCAAGGAGCGCGGGGCGGCGTTCGTGTCCTTCGTGATCGAGGGCGCGCGGGCGGATGCGATGCTCGACGAAGAGATGGATTATGTTGTGCGTCTGCCGGGTCCGCGAATCGACGAGGCGGACGCGCGCGCGCTGGGCAGCATGCGGCCAGCCGAGCTCGCCGTGCCGCTCCAGTTTCCACTCAGTCTTCAGTCGGTGCTGGACGTCCGTAGGCTGGCGTTGTTCGCCTCGGTTCCGATGGGCACAGTCTGTCCCACCGACATCTCTGCTGGCGACATCGAGGCGTTGAGAGATTCTGGGTTTGCGCTGCTGGCGCTGGTTCCGGGCGCTTCGGCTGACGATGTCGCGGCAGTCAAGCAGCGCATCCTCGATCTGCCAGAGCGCAAATCAAAGCGCGACGAAGACGCGCAGCCGCTGATTCCAACGGTGCGTGCCGGGAGTGAGGACGGGGGCGGCGAGGATTAGACCGTATTCACGTGTTGGCGATTACTCACACAAGGCCCGTCCGAGTACCCCGCTTTCCCTCGGCGGGACCGATGCACAACCCCTCAACCGCCCCCGCCTCCGTGCGGGGGCCTGCTCCTTCCCCGCCTTCTTACCGGCGGCCATGCGTGTCGCTTGTATCTGGTCAACCGGAGCAGATATGGGCTGCCGGGGCCAAGCCAAAGCGGGTCCCCGCTCGGGGGCGGGGACGGGGAACTGTGGTTTGCGTTAGTCCCGGAAGACGCTGCGGTTGGTTGGTTCGAGCGAACTGCGCGAGTTACCGGTCGCCATGCGCAGGAAGTAGACTAGTGCACCCGCTACAGCGATGCCCAGCAGGATGACGATCGTCCAGAGCACCAGCGCCTGGCTGGACTTCTCGGTGGCCGGCGCTTCAATCTGATCGCCCTCAATCGGACCCAGCGAGTGATCAACGTTGAAGTTGTATGAGGAGTGGACTTGGAGATGTTCGCCGTCGCCGATCAGCAAGACGGTGTACTCGACGTTGAGCGAGCCATCGCCTTCCGCGTGAATTGGCACTACGAGCGTGCGCTGGCTGTAGGTGGAGATTGACGGGTGGCCCTCGTCGACGCGGTGGCCCTCGCCATCGGTGACCTCGACATGATGCGCGCCTCTGATTTGCGCGAGCGAATGGTCGAAGGTGAGCAGCAACTGATGCGGCGCTTCCGCCACAGTTGATCCGCGCTCCGGCTCCTCCTGGATCAGATAATCGCTAGCCCCGGTCGGGCTGAGCAGCGCCAGGGCGGATAGGGCGACGATGGTGCCGACAAGGGCGGTTAACGCGCCGCCGAAGCGGTTGCGGATGTTCATGGGCATATCTCCACCCTTGATCCTACGAATGGATCGGCCTGCCGACAAGTTGCTAGCTCTCCGAGTCGGCTGGATCGACGACCACGCGAGGGACTCGAGCGCTGATGCTGGTGAAGATCTCGTACGGGATGGTGTCAAGCTGCCGCGCCAGATCCCAGGCAGATAACGCTTCAGAGCCGTCGCGACCGATGATCGTCACGGTGTCGCCCACAGCGGCCTCGGTGATATCGGTCAGATCGATCATGGTGCTGTCCATGCAGATTGCTCCACGAATCGGCGCGTGTTGTCCTCGCACCAGCATGGCGCCGTTCTCGGCGAGCCTTCGACGTAATCCGTCTGCGTACCCAGCCCCAATGACTCCGATCCGCGAAACTCGGTCTGCGGTCCAAAGCGCTCCATACGAGACGGACTCGCCCTGCCGTACCTGACGGATGGCCAGTAGCGATGTCTTCCAGGACATCACCGGGCGCAGTTCTTGGGCCGCAGGCAGCGCGTGCTCTGGTGCTGGATCGATGCCGTACAGGGCGATGCCAGCTCGGACGAAGTCGAGCGACGATTGGGGCAGATTGAACGTCGCCGCCGAGGCCGCCGCATGACGCTTCGGCGCGCCTATCTGGTCGGCGGTCCGCAGGAAGCGTCGAAAGGCGTCATGTGTTCCTGAGCGGTCGGCGTTGGCAGCGTCGGGAAAGTGAGTGAAGACGGCTTCAAGATCAAGCGACGGCATGGCCCGGACCTGTTCGGAGAGCGCGAGCGCCCGGTCACGGGCCAGGCCGTAGCGCTGCATCCCGGTGTCGATATTGATCTGAACTCGGACTCGAACGCCCGCCTCAAGCGCTGCGGAAGCAAGCTTGATTGCCGTTTCGTCCGAGTCAACGACAGCGGCGATGTCGTGTTCGGCAATCTGCCGGGAATCGTCAGAGAGGACGGGTCCGAGACAAAGGATCGGAGCGGCAATTCCGGCTTCGCGCAGCTCGACGGCCTCCCGAACCGTGAACACGCAGAGTCGCTCTGCTCCGGCTTCCAGCGCAGCCTGTGCAATCGCCACTGCGCCGTGACCGTACGCGTCCGCCTTGACAACGGCAGCGACACCGGCCGGCTCCGCCTGACGTCGCAACACCTCGACATTTGTTCGCAGCGCCGACAGGTCGATTTCGGCCCAGCAGGTCGCAGAAATCGCGCGTTGTGGTTCGTCCGCAACTTGAATCATGGGGCTAAAGTGACTGTAGGCGTCGGCGGGGCAGATCCCGGGGTCGTTTTGATGTTACCTGTAGCGGCTGACGCTGCCCGTTTGTTTCGTTACCGGATGCTTGGTGTGATCGCCTTGGCCTGTTGGGCCGCTGCGCTGGCAGTGGCCTGCTCGGGCGACGAGGAACCAGTGCAGCAACCAGAGGCGACGCCGAGCCCGCAGGCTGACGCTCAACCAGCCGTATCGTCACCGCCACCTGAAGAGCAACAAGTCGCAGAACCCGAGCCGACGACACGATCTCCCGGAGATCCGGCCCTGCTGCTGATCGCCGAATCGTCGGCACTCGAGCACAATGGCTATTGGGAACAGGCGCTGAGCGTCCGCGAGTCCGCCATTGCAACGGGTGCATCGCTTGATGCAAACGCCCTGACGTCGCTCCAGCTTGATCGCGTGCGGTTGCTGCTGAAGCTCGATCGACCGTCGGAGGCGATGGCCGCCCTGGGCGAGATCGCCGGATTCCTCACCTCCGAGCACACCCGGCGGCATGCTCTGTTGAGAGCGCAATCGGCGCTCATGCTGTCTCAGATCGATGTGGCGCTCGAAGCGATGAAGGAATATGTGAACTCCGATAGTCCCGCCTGGGCGATGATCGCGCTCGAGACGGCGCGGACGTTGCAGCGTGCCGGACGAGGCGAGGAAGCGATCGAGTGGGCCGAACGAGCGCTCGGCGGCATGTTGACGTTCCAGGATCGATTGCGGGCCATCCACCTGGCGGCAACCGAACTGGACATCGCTGGCGAGGTCGATCGCGCACTGGATCGTTATGACGAATTGCTGGAGCTCTCGCCCTGGCGGGATGACCATGCAGCCGCGTGGCTCAGGACCGGCGCTCTGAAGCGGGATCTCGGCGATATTGACGGGGCTCGAGAGGCCTGGAGGACATTGGTCGACGATTATCAGGATTTCACCGAGAGCTCAGAAGCATTGGTGCTGTTGATCGACTCGGGCGCAGACATCGATCAGCTCACGATCGGCAGGATCCGCTTCAACGAGCAACTCTGGGTCGAGGCTCGCAGCGCGATGCTGAATGTGTTGGGCAGTTCCGGCGATGTCGCGGAGCAGGTCGCCGGCGAGTACTACATCGCAGCGATTCATCAGGCCAATGATGATCGCCAGAGCGCTGTGCTCGGTTATGTCGCGGTGATTGGACGTGACGCCTCGCATCCGCTGGCGGCGGAGTCTGCGATGCGACTGGCGGAGTTCGCTCTTGCCGACGGCGATCAGGACTCGGCGGAGGAATACTGGCGGCAGGTGATGGAGGATCACCCGCAGCACGATCGCGCGGTCGAGGCCGCGCGGCGATGGGCGTCGATGGCGGTTGGTCGCGGGCAGTGGTCATCGGCCGCTGAGCGTTTCCGCGACGCTGCCAATATCGGCGCGGACTACTGGGGTGATGACGTACGGCAGGAGTTCCTCTACTGGTCGGCCCTGATGCATCGAGAAGCGGGCGACGCGGAGACGGCCGCCGATCTCGCTTCCAAGGTGTTCGACATCAATCCGGTTGGCTTCTACGGACTTCGCGCGGCTGCCCTGTTGGAGCTCGACGCGCCGGTGGTGCTCGACATTTCAATCGACGAATGGCTGACGCGATTGACGGGCGAGGCAGATTCTCCTGAGTCGAGTCTCACTGGAGCGGCAGAATGGCAGGCCGCGCATGATCTGCGGCTGGGCGGGTTTGATGACGCCGCCGACCGGATGTTGCAGACCTGGATCTCCACGCTGGCGCTTGATCCCTGGGCTTTGGCGCAGGCGTCACAGTTTCTCGCTGAACAGCGGGAATTCTCGGGCTCGGCGCGGGCGGCGGCGCAACTGTTGAATGTCTTTGGGCTCGACTGGACCGACGCGCCGGCCGAACTCCTGCGTCTCGCCTATCCGCAGCCCTGGCCGGATGTGATGGCGTTGCACTCGACAGCGGAGGGAGTTGATCCGCTGCTGCTCTGGTCGTTGATCCGACGAGAGAGTTTCTACGACGCATCCGCGGAGGGACTGGCCGGGGAGGTCGGTCTAACCCAGGTGATTCCGCTGACGGGCTCGGATATCGCAGCCGGACTGGGGATCGAGTATCAGCACACCGACCTGGCGCGGCCCGAGCTGGCGATTCGTTTCGGCGCCTGGTATCTGGCACGGCAACTGGAGGGCTTCTCGAACGAACCGATCATGGCGCTGGCCGCGTACAACGCCGGTCCCGGCAATGCAGCGCGATGGGAAGATGATGCCGCGTTCGCCGGGCCCGACGGTTTCCTTGCGGCGCTCGACTTTGAATCGACAAGAATGTATGTGCGGTTTGTGATCGAGTCGCTCGCTGCCTATCACGCGGTGGCGCAGAGCGGGTCGTGATCATGCACGTGGGGGCCGGTTGACAATGACCAGATAGGGCTCATGAACAGCGGACCCCCTCTGCCTATTGGTCTTATCTGGTCGTCGCCAGCCGCCCCCCCTCTGTCACTCTGTGACATCTCCCCCCGCAGGGGGGGGAGATGGGAATTGGAGGTTGTGCATCAGTCTCGCAAGTGGGGAGAAGGAGAATTGTTCAACAGTCTCCCATTGGGAACACGTGACGCTCCGAATCGCAGGCAACGCGAGGTTTGCTCGGCGCTGGCGTATACTGAGTCCTACTTGTCCTGCATTCTTCGTCCATCGGGCTTGTGTGTCCCGTGATGTGTTGAGGGATTTGATGCCGAAACGCACGTACCAACCGAAGCGAATACCGCGCAAGCGGGAGCATGGGTTCCTCAAGCGAATGTCCAGCCGCGGCGGGCGAGCGGTGCTGAAGCGCCGCCGTGCCCGAGGTCGGCGACGATTGACGGTCGTCTGAACGTCGGAAGTACCGTTTTGTCTTCCTGCTTGCCTGTACAGGCGTCGCGTGCCGTGAGGTATCGCGCCGGATGTCTGGCAACACGCACGACAAGACGCCAGTCAAGACTTCAAGTAGGGCGTGGCCGTCCAATGCCCGCGATCCAGCGACACCGGTATCGCGATCAGCGATTGCGCCGCAAGTCCGACTTTGACGCCGTGTTCCGCAATGGGATTCGGGCGTCAGGCGGTGTACTGGCGCTGCGCGTCGTTCCTCGAACGGAAGGCCCCGACGATTGTCCGTGCCGATTCGGATTCGCGATCAGTTCGCGTCTGGGCGGCGCGGTGGTGCGCAACAGGATTCGTCGGCGTTTGCGAGAGTCGGTCAGACGACTGAATCAGAATGCCGATTGCCAGGGGTTGGATGTAGTGGTGATTGCTCGCAATGGCGCCGCCGAGGCGGACTTTGCGGAGCTGGACGCAACGTTACGTCGACTTGTGGGCCGATCAGTTCGGCAACTTCAGCAACTTCGACAACTTGGGCAAACTGGGCAAGGCAGACGAAGCGCTCGAGCGGCTCGATCGGTTGGTGGGTCGTGACCAGGCCGTTGGTGCGGAGGATCGGGCAGGTTGTGAGTTCGTTCGTTGTGTTCGTCCTGGAGGGCTACCAACAGCTAGTCTCCCCATTCTTTGGAGCGATGGGATCGCAATGCCGGTTTGAACCGTCGTGTTCGCAGTACATGATTGACGCAGTGCGGTCGCGCGGGGCGTTGGTGGGTGTAGGAATGGGAATCTGGCGGCTGGCAAGATGCAATCCGTTCAATCAGGGTGGTTACGATCCCGCTCCGCCGAGTCAGGATGTTTCACGTGAAACAATCTGACCGTTCGATCGGCAGCCTTGCTGCTGTGGCCAACGCCGCGCGACGACTGGCGGTGAGATTGTTTCACGTGAAACAATTCGGCGGCCCGTTCAGGGCAGGTCTCGGGGAGCGCCGACCGGCGATCCTGGGTCTCTTGCTGATCCTCGCCGTGCCCCTGATCGTTGCCTGCGATGTCGCCGACCAGCCCGATGGCTGGGCCGCGCCGACACCCGACCCGATCGAGCCGGAAACGCGGTTGATCGCGCCGACCGGCGATGACCAGGTCATCGCACTGCAACTGCTGGACGGCAATCTGAGTACCGCAGTCTGGGAATTTCCCGACGATGACGGCCGCTTCCCCGGCCTGGACTCAGAGATTGAGCCGGTCGCGTTCTATGCGGACCCGGTCTGGGTGGAATCGACTGATGAATGGCTGTTTGCCGGCTATTCCGACGGCATCCTTTATGCCGTGCGGCGCGATGGCGAGTCTGCGCGCGTCGTCTTCAATAGTGAATCACGGCTCGTCGCCGACCTCGTTGTCGATGACAGCATCGTCTATCTCGCCGACACGAGCTATCGGGTCCACGCGGTTGACATTGAGCAGCCCGGGGAGGCGATCTGGACGTGGAACGGCAACTCCGACTTACAGATCTGGGGCGGTCCGGCGCTGGTCGAGACCGAACGCGGAA
This sequence comes from Dehalococcoidia bacterium, assembly GCA_965232875.1. Lineage (GTDB taxonomy): Bacteria > Chloroflexota > Dehalococcoidia > Bin125 > Bin125 > Bin125. The sequence goes on from OZ247431.1 coordinate 3,179,475, forward strand.
CACTGCTGATCGTTGCCGGCCTGGATGGCCGCGTGACTGCCATCAATGTCGAGGGTGAGCAGGTTGGCAGATCGGCGTGGCAGGTGGATATTGAGGGCGGCATCGCGGGATCGGTCACGGCTGCTGACGGAATCGTCTACGTGGGCAGTCTGGATCGCATGATCTACGGTCTCGACGCCGCGACCGGCGGACAGGTCTGGGCGACACAGGCGTCGCATTGGTTGTGGGGCACGCCGCTGATCCACGACGGTGTCATGTATGCCACCGACCTGCGCGGCAATGTCTATGCGATTGACGCTCGGACCGGCGCAAAGCGTTGGCTGCAGCCGTTTGCAGCCGGAGATCGGATTCGCGCCAGGCCGCTGTTCGTTGAGCAGGATGCAGAAGCTGGCGATGGCGGCGGAATACTGGTGATTGTGGCTCGCGGCGGCATGATTCATCAACTCAGTGCGTCCGACGGCGCTCCGCTCCGGCAATTCCAACTCGATGGAGCCAAAGACCTGATGGCTAACGCCATCCTGCGCGAGGACCGGATTCTCGTCAGCGATGAGGATGGGGTGCTCTACGCCGTGCTGTTGGGCGCAAACCATGCCGTCAAGCTGTATCCGCAGAATTAACAACGATGGAAATAATCAACTTCATCTGGAACGACATTTTGATTGGCCCGATCATGAACGGGCTGATCGTGATCGCACACTCCGTGAGCGACAACTACGGGGTCGCGATCATCCTGTTCACGCTGATCGTGCGGGTGGTGACATATCCGCTGACGCTGCGTCAGCTTCGGGCCACCAAGGGCATGCAGGACATGCAGCCGCGGATGCAGGAGATCCAGAAGAAGTACAAGGATCCCAAGCGCCGCCAGGAAGAGTTGATGAAGGTCTACCGCGAGGCGGGCTTCAATCCGCTCGGTTGCCTCTGGCCGCTCCTGGTCCAGATGCCGATCTGGATCGCGCTCTACCAGGTATTGCGACGGACACTGGGCGACACGCCCGAGCAGTTGCTGCGACTGTCGTCCGACCTCTACGACTGGGCGTACATCACGTCGGCGATTCCGATCAATCGCGATTTCCTCTTCTGGGACCTGGGATCATCGTCGATTGAGCAGTCATTGCCGTTGGCGATCATGGTTGGCGTGACGGCATACATCCAGCAGAAGGTCTCGACGGCCCGGATGGGTCCTCGTGACGAGCGCTCGGAGTCGATGAACCGGACCATGCTCTGGATGATGCCGTTCATGTTCGGTTTCTTCACGTTGCAGGTGCCGGCTGGTCTGGGTCTGTACTGGTTGGTCACGTCAATCTTCACGATTATCACGTCGTACTACTACTACTTCTACCGACAGGGACTGAAGTGGTCGTGGAAGTGGCTGCTGTCGTCTGAGCCGCTGCCGACACCAGCGGCAGCGGCAGCCGCCGCTGGAGCTGGCGGCGGAACAGCGGTCGTCGCCGCCACAGCCGAAACGGTTGAAGAAACCGACGACGAGTCGTCGGAGGCGCCTGCGGAACGCCCACAGCGGCGGCAAACCAGCGCAGCGCGACGCCGACGGCAACGGAGGCGACGAGCAAATCGGTCGCGTTGACGCGAATCAGGAGTTCTATGGGCTCGGTGTCGACACAGACTGGATACAGACTCGACGCCGCCCGACATGCGGTTTAGCTGGAGAAGTGGCTATGGCGAACAGGGATGCAATTGAGCAGTCGGGACGCAGCGTCGATGACGCGGTGCAATCGGCGCTACGCCGACTCGGACTCTCTCGCGCTCAAGTGGAAGTCGAAGTGATGGAGGAGGGCCGAACCGGCATTTTCGGTATCGGCCACGCGCAGTCGATGGTTCGTGTGACGCCCCTCCCCGGAGTTCAAGGGGGGAATCGTGGATCAGATGGGCCGGCTCTGCCGAGAATCGACGACTATTCCGATTTGACCGAGCTTGAACCTGGACAGCGGGGTGGACGGGGTGGACGGGGCGGACAAAGTGGACGTTCCGGCTCGAGCCGCCGGCCCACTGGTCAACGTGCGGTCGTACAGCCGTCGGAACAGGAAAGCTCCGCCGCCGACTCAGGACAGCGCGAGGTCCAGCCGGATCATCATTCGCGCTCTCGTCCCCGATCAGTGACGCCCGCTTCCGGCGGTCGACGAGATCGTGTGGACCGGGGCGAACACGGCGAACGCGGCGATCGTGGACGCGGTCGCAGCGGCAGTCGTGGCCGAGGGGGAGAACGCGAGTCGTCGCGCGAGCGCCAGCCGGCTCGAGAGCCGCTGGGACCGTTTGAGTTGCTAGCCGATCCCGACTTCGAACCGAACAGCGATCCGAAACAATTTGCCGTCGAGGTGCTGACTGACATTGCGCACCAGCTCGGCTTCGACGTGGATGTGACCGCGCGCGAGCCGCAGACGCCGATGGACGGCCTCGGACATGCGGTGTCCGTGCTCGACGTCACGCCGGTTGGCGACGAGGACCTGGGGCTGCTGATCGGTCGCCACGGGGCGCACGTGGCAGCGCTGCAGTACGTGGTGAACGTCATCGTCAGTCGCGCGCTGGAGGGCAACAATCCGGTCACTGTCGATGTCGACGGCTACCGTCGTCGCCGAGAGACCGCGCTCGAGGAGATGGCCCAGCGGGCGGCGTCGGAAGTGCGCGAACGCGGCGAACCGGTCACCCTGGGTGTGATGCCGGCCGCCGAACGGCGGATCATTCACCTGCAATTGCAGGACGATCCGGAGCTGAAGACCGAGTCCTACGGCGAGGGCACATCGCGGCGCGTGCGAATTCTGTACCGTGATGACTAGATCGGGACACCCGACGTAACGGGTTGACCATTATCCTCAGACCAGAGCGGCCGATCGGGCCGCAATTGTGGTTTGTGCCCGGAACTGTCGGAGGCGCGCTGACGTGAGTGTGGTTGCGGTGGCGAATCAAAAGGGCGGCGTCGGCAAGACGACGACGACCGTGAATCTGGCTGCCGCAGCGGCGGTGCAGGGTCATCGCACGCTCGTGCTCGACGCGGACGCGCAGGCGAACGCCACATCGGCGCTGGGCGCCGCGACGAGCGGCGCGTTTCTGTACGATGCGCTGCTGGGTGAGGTGGAGTTGAGCGACTGCATTGTGCCGACCGAGTGGCCGCGGCTTGAGGTCGCGCCGTCGTCGATGGACATGGTCGGGGCCGAACTGGAACTCGCAACTCGGCCAGACCGCGAGTACGTCCTTCGTGGCACATTGTCCGGTATTGCAGACTCGTATGACTTGATCCTGGTGGATTGCGGCCCGTCGCTGGGTTTGATGACGCTGAACGCGCTCGCCGCGTCGGACGGGGTGATTGCTCCAGTGCAGTGTGAGTACCTGGCGTTGGAAGGGTTGTCGGCGCTGCTCGAGACGATTCGTCGCGTGCAGATGCATCTGAATCCCGGGTTACAGCTCCTGGGTGTCGTAGCCACGATGTATGACGGTCGGACGCGGTTGTCACAGGACGTTGCGGCGCAGTTGCAGTCGTATATCAGTTCTATGTTTGATACGATCATCCCACGTTCGATCCGCCTCTCCGAGGCACCGAGCCATCAGCGTCCGATTATCGACTACGCGCCGACATCTCGTGGGGCGGAGGCGTATTGGGAGCTGATGGAGGAGTTGTTGAGCCGCCTGTCAGCGCTTCCGCCGTCGTCTCTATATCGCGGCGGCACGCTGGATGGAGTATCGGCATGAGTGAAACCACGGCGCCTCGAGTGAGCACGTTCGGCAGCCGACCGCTGTCAGGGTTGGAAGAAGACCGCAAGCGGCGATTGGGTCGAGGTCTCGATTCACTGATCCCGGCTGCGAAGAAGGATGAGACCGCCGAATCGCAGTTGCGAGCGCCGATCGGCGCGATTTCACCGAGTCCGTCGCAGCCGCGGCAGGAGTTTAACTCCGAGTTGCTGGAAGAGTTGGCGGCGAGCATTCGCGAACACGGCATCCTGCAGCCGCTGCTGGTGCAGCGGACCGAAGCGGGCCAGTACGAGCTGATCGCGGGAGAGCGGAGATGGCGGGCGGCGGGGTTGGCTGGCCTGGACACGGTGCCGATCGTCGTTCAAGAGGATGCGGCTGAGGGTAATGAAGAGCGCCTGACATTGGCACTAGTGGAGAACTTGCAGCGCGAGGATCTGAATCCGATTGAGATGGCATCGGCCTTTGAGGCCCTTTCGGATGCGGGCTGGACACAAGAGAAGATCGCCACAGCAGTGGGCAAGAGTCGCGCTTCGGTGGCCAATGCGATCAGATTGCGACGACTGCCGAAGGTCGTGCAATCTATGATCGCAGCCGGATCGCTCAGCGAGGGTCACGGGCGAGCGCTCCTGGGCGCGCCGGAGTCCGAGCAGGTCCCGCTGGCGGAGCGCGCGCTTAAGTCGGGCTGGACCGTGAGGAAGCTTGAGGATGCCGTGCGAGTCCTTGGGGGAAAATCTTCCGAGGCGCCGAGCAACCCAGAGCCTTCGGCGACAGTGTTTCGCGCGGTGCAGAGGTTGGAGTCGGCATTGGGGACAAAGGTCGAAGTGCGCGTCGGAGCCAATGGACCGAGCGGCGGCGGACGAATTGTCGTGCATTGGTACGACGAGGAACAGCTCGGCGCGCTGGCGTCGCAGATGAGCGGCGCGATGGTGGATGCGGACGAGGATGCTGAGGAGTTTGGGGTCTAGGACTGATCGCGTAGATGCGCTAATCAGCCGAGTCGTTGGGTTGGTCGGGTTGGTTGACTGCTTGACGTGAGCGCCGGCGTCGGCGTCGGGTTCTGCGACCCTTGCCCTCAGGCTGTTGCAACGGACCTGATGAATCCTGTGATTCGGCGGATGGATCTGACTGCTGCTGGTTGACGACCTGTTGCTTGCGTCGCCGACGCCTGCGTGACGGACGCTTCTGTGTCGATTCGGACTGCTCCTCTGACCGGCTGGTGTCCGTGGCGTCCGGTTGGTGATCTGCCTCAGACGATCCCGGCTGCCGCTCGGATTGTGATTTGCGGGATCGTCGTCGGCGACGACGCGAAGGCCGCTCGGCAGGCGGCGTGGATGCTGCATCGGGTGAGGTTGGAGCGGCGGCCTGACGCAGCGCAGCGGCTTGAGCGTCAGCTTCCTGTTGGTCTCGTTCGGCGTCGATCAGCGCCTGGTTAGGCGCATCCTCGGTGCGGACAGCCATGCCGATTTCGGCGGCCGGCACATCGACGCGCTGGGGGTGGTCGTCGAGCGAGATGGTCACCTTTTGCTGCAGCACATTGAGCTTGATCACCTTGCCCATGCCCGCCGGCGTGCTGACGCGCTTGCCCACGCGGGGCAGCGAGCCGCGCATCTCGCGGTAGACCTCGTGCTCGAACGTGAGGCAGCAGAGCAGGCGTCCGCAGACGCCGGAAATGCTGTCTGGGTTGAGCGACAAGTCTTGGTCCTTAGCGACGCGAATGCCGACGTGGGGGAAGTCGGTCATCCAGCTCGAGCAGCAGAGTCGCAGGCCGCAGATGTCATAACCATCGACCAGACGAGCGCGCTCGCGCTGATTGGCCTGCTGCATGTTGAGGCGGACGTCGTGTTTGTTCTGGACTTCGTCGAGCAGGGGACGGAAATCGACATGGTCAGGCGCCTGGAACCAGGCGGTGCCTTGATCGCCGTCGAGGTTCAACTCGACGGCCACGGGATACAGACCCATGTCCTGCTGAACAGCGGCGGTGCGCATGTCCTGAAGGATTTCGTCGGCCCGCTGCGCCTGTTGTTCGGCGTGTTCGCGATCATCTGCGTCCGCGAGCCGGACGATGGGTCGGACATCCCGGGGAATTGGCTTTGCTGGGCCTTCTTCGTCTGGCACGGTGACGACTCGCGCGAGCTGGTCGCCGCGGGAGCGGTCGACGACGACGTAATCGCCGGCGAACACCTGGCCGCGTGGGGCGGCGAAATGGTAGATGCGAGCGGCCTCGCGGATGCGAATGCCGATCATCACCTGGTCGTCTTGGGTTGACTCCGAGGAGGGCTCAGACGGCGAGTCAGGAGATGTCTGAAGGGCCGACGCAGCAGGGGAATCGGCAGGTGATTGGGATTCGTTCGTACAAGCGGGATCGTCTTGAGCTGCGTCGTCCGTGGCTTGCGATGTGGGACCGTCGTCACTTTGTTGGTTCATGTTGTCTTTCTGGGGACCGGAATGTTGAGGAGGAGCACGTCGAGCGCGAGTCGAGCGTTGACGCCCGTCTGGATGAGTGCGCGAGTGCGTTGTACCTGCTCCAGAAACTGGCTGAGCTCCTGTTGATCGTACAGCGCCGCGATCTCGCCGACCCGGTCGCGCTGCGAGATGTGAATCAACGCCTCGGTCTGATTGGTCCGCGCCAGCCAGAGATCGCGCCACCAATCGGTCCAGGCGTCGAGGATCAGCTCGAGGTTGGCGACGGTCTGCGGCGAAGCTCCGCGACCGACGAGCTGCTCAGACCAGGCGAGCCGATCGGCGCGACTGGTGCCGGCGATGCGCACAGCGTCGTCGATTTGCGCGGATCGCATGGTGACGGGATCGCCGTCGCGCAGATTGGACTGCAGCCAGCCGGGGCGTCCACGGGCGAGCCGGGCCAGCTCTCCGCGCCGCTCCGGTTCGATCTGCAGTTCGACCCCTTCGTCTGCGGCCCATTGGTCGAGCCACTGGTCGAGCTGTGCCGCCGGCAACGGAGACAGGGTGAGGGTGCGGCAGCGGGAGCGAATGGTTTCGGAGAGCTTTGCCTCCTGGGCTGTGAGGAGAATGAAGTGCACCCGGTCGGGCGGCTCTTCCAGCGTCTTGAGGAAGGCGTCGGCGGCGTCGGAGGTGAGCGCATCGGCCGGATTGACGATGATGATCCGGCGGTCGGCTTCGAACGGCGCCAGGGTGGCGGCGTGCTCGATGCGTCTGATCACGCAGATGCCGATGGTTCGGGAGTTGCGATGATCGTGGTCAGACTCGCCGCAGAGCGCGCCCGGCGCGATCACTTCGACGTCCGAGTGCTGTGGTTCTAGCGTGGGTTGGGCGGGATCGTGGAGGCGTCGGCAGTTGCGGCACTCTCGGCATGGACCCGCGCTCTGATTCGTAGCCGTTTCGCAGAGCAGTGCTTGCGCGACGCGAATGGCGAGGTCTCGTTTGCCGACGCCGATCGGACCTGCGATCAGCAAGGCGTGCGGCAGCCGTTCGGCGTCGAGCATTGCGACCAGTGTGTGGCCGGCCAAGGATCGAGCGTGTGGCCCCCAGCGGTCAACCTGCTCGTCGGAAACGGACTCTGAAGCGGACATGGTGCGCTACTTCACAGCTCCAGGAGCAGCAGATCGTCGAGCGTCTGACGACGCCGGACGAGTTGTGCGTCGCCGTCGTTGACCATCACGATGGCCGGGCGGAGGGCGAGGTTGTAGTTGCTCTCCATGGCGATCTGGTAAGCGCCGCTGGCGGGAATCGCGATCAGCTCGCCGAGTTGCAGCGCAGGAAGATTGGCATCGCGGACCAGGACATCGCCTGACTCGCAGAACTTTCCGGCGACCGTCGCCACGAGACTGGGTACGGTGTTCATCTGTTCGGCGGCGGCGGCTTCGTAGGTCGACTCGTACATGGCCGGGCGAATGTTGTCGGCCATGCCGCCGTCGACGGTGACATAATCGCGTGTCTCGGGAATGTGCTTGCGGCTGACGACGGAGTACAGCGCGACGCCGGCGCGTCCGACGACTGAGCGGCCCGGTTCGATATGAACATCGGGCATCGCGAGACCGTGCGTGTCACAGGCGGTGTGAATGGCATTGGCGATTTCGACGGCGTAGATGTCGGTTTCTGGCGCGACGCGGTCGGCGGTGTAGGTCAGGGCCATGCCGCCGCCAGGTGAGAATTCCCGCCATTCGTAGCCGTGTCGTTGCTTCATTTCAGCGGCGAACTGGCCGATGGTGGCGATCCCGTCGGCATATGGCTCGACGTTGAACAGCGGTGAGCCGAGATGGATGTGGAGTCCGGTGAGGTCGAGGAACGGCGCCTGCATCGCGCACACGACGGCAGCCTCGGCTTGGCCTGAGGGCAGGGGGAATCCAAACTTGCTGTCACGCAGACCTGTCGTGGTTTTGGCGTGTGTCTGGGCGTCGACGCCGGGCGTGATGCGCAGCATGATGCGTTGCTCTTGCGCGCGTTCTGTGGTCAGTTCGTCCAGGACCGCGAGTTCGTCGTCGTTGTCGACGATGATCCGTCCGACGCCGGCGTCAAGGGCGTACTCCAGCTCGGCTCGGGTCTTGCCGTTGCCGTGGAAGCCGATTTGTTCGGGGTCCATGCCGCCGGCCATCGCCACGTGTAGTTCACCGGCGGAGACGACGTCGAGACCGAAGTCTTCCTCGACGAGGATGCGGGTCAGCGCGGGATTGAGCCAGGCCTTTGAGGCGTAGTGGGCGCGAGCCCCGGGCAGTTGGGCCTGGTAGTCGCGCAGGTAGGCACGGCAGGTTTCGCGGATCGTGCGCTCGTCGTAGATGTAGAGCGGCGTGCCGAATTCCTGGGCCAGTTCGCGGACGTTACAACCGCCGATTTCGAGGACGCCGTCCTCGTCGGCCTGAGCGGTGAACGGTAAAACATCGGCGAGTGTTGTGATGGGTGTCCGGTTGGTCATGGATCATCCTGCGGGCTGGGTATGCTGCGAACAGTTGGTAGACAGTTGGCAGTTTGCTGACTGATTGGAGTGCGCCATGAGTATGGAGCTACATGCGGAGTCGCGCTTGTTGCGAGTGTATTCCCGCGTCGTGGTGATGCAGATGTCGTGGGGACCATTCGAGAACAACGCCTTCGTGCTGGTTGACAAAGGCACGGGCGACGCGGCGATCATCGACGCCGTTGCTCAGCATGAACTGGTGATGGCGGGTGTGGAGGACTCGGGAGCGACGCCGAAGATGGTGCTGTTTACGCATTCGCATCCCGACCACATCAAGTCCTACCACGAGCTGCGGGAGCGGCTGGGACCGAATGTGCCCTTCTACATGCACACATCGGACACCGTGGCCGACGAGCAGCATCCCTGGCTGGAGACCGACCTCGACATCGATATCCATTTGCAGGGCGGCGAGACGATCCTGCTGGGCGGGACAGAGTTTGAGGTACTGCACACGCCGGGTCATACGACGGGGTCGGTGTCGTACTACAACGCTGATGAAGTTGATCCCTATTGCGTCGTCGGTGACACGCTGTTCCCGGGTGGTCCGGGGAATACTCGGGGGATGCCGCAGGTGACGCAGGAGGTGCGATCGATCGTGACCAAGCTGTACGGCCTGCCGGAGAAGACCTTGACATTCAACGGGCATGGGGACGACACGACGATTGGCGCCTCGATTGATGAGTTCGTTCAGGGCGCGATGGCGCACAGCATTGTGCGCGATGACGCCTCGGGCGACACGACATGGGGCGTGGAGTAGTGGCGCCCCGGGCAGACGGCGCGCCACAGGTTTCTGTCCTGGACAACGGACTACGAGTCATTTGCGCTCCGATGGCGTCGGCGCGCTCGGCGTCGGTGTCGTTCTATGTGGGAGCGGGATCGCAGTACGAGCGTGATGAGTTGGCCGGGGTTTCGCACCTGGTCGAGCACTGTGTGTTCAAGGGGTCGGAGTTGCATCCCTCGGCGGCCGACATCTCAACGGCGATCGAAGGGGTCGGCGGTTACATCAACGCGGGCACCGACCGCGAGCTGACGGTCTACTACGCCAAGGTGCCGGGTCCCGATTGGGAGACGGCGGTTGACGTGGTGGTCGACATGGTCTGCCGGCCGAGGTTTGATCGCGACGAGCTGGAGAAGGAACGATCGGTCATCCTGGAGGAGCTGGCCCAGGTAGAGGATTCCCCGTACCAACTGGTCGGCGAGCTGATGGCTGAAGTGATGTGGCGAGATACGCCGCTGGGCCGCGATATTGCCGGCACACCTGAGTCGGTGAATGGGATTCCCTATGAGGACACGGTCTCCTATTGGAGATCGCAATACTCGCCGGGCAACACGCTGGTCTCAGTGGCCGGGGAGATTGACCCGGACGCGGTGTTGGCTCGGGTCACGGCGTTGACTGAGCGGTGGGCGCCGGCGCAAGCGGACGACCGCCGCGCTGCACCATTGTCGACAGCCGGCGACCGCGTGGCGGTGCGGATCAAGGAGACGGAACAGACGCAGATCTGCATCGGACTGCCGACCATCACATCGAGACATCCCGATCGGCACGCGCTGTCGCTGATGACGGCGATGCTGGGCGATGGGATGAGTTCGCGGCTGTTCCTCAAGGTGCGTGAAGAGTTGGGGCTGGTCTACGACATTCACTCGTCGCTGGCCCTCATGCGTGACTCGGGCGTGATGCAGTTGTCGATGGGCGTTGATCCGGAGAACGTGACCCAGGCGCTCGAGGCGACGTTGGGTGAGCTGGCTCGGTTGAGGGACGGGGTGACGGAGGAGGAACTGCAGCGCGCGAGACGGCTTGCGGCGGGTCGGATGTTGATGGGGATGGAAGACACGCGGGCAGTGTCGGCCTGGAACGGCGGCCAGATGCTGCTGCACGAAGAGTTGCGGTCGGTGGACGAGGTCAACGAGCAGTACCAGGCGGTCGAGGCGGACGATATCTCGCGGCTGGCGAATCAGTATCTGTGCGAGGACGAGTTGCGGTTGGCGCTGGTGGGTCCGTCAGGTGAGGCGGAGCAGCTTCAGGAACTCCTGCGGTTCTAAGGATTCGGGTCACATGGCAGGTCGGCTGGTGACGACCGGATAGGGGTGACCAACAGGGACCCCCCCTCTGCCTTCGGCATCTCCCCCTCAAGGGGGGGAGAAGGGGAGTTACGCGTCGGTTGCCGCTTCGCGCTGGTACGTGGTTTTCATTTGAGCGTGGACTAGTCGACCTGGTGGAGGAGGGCTCGGAGGTGGTTGATTTCTCCGGCGTGGTAGACGTCATGGACGGCGATGGCGTCGAGGATTCGGCGGGTTTCCCAGGAGGCTCCCCAATAGGTTGGTCTAGGCACGACGAGTTCGTGGTCGTCGTTGAGGTGTTGGACCGAGTCGATCACGGCGTCGTGGGCTTCTTCCAGCCATTCGAGTAAGTCCTCGAATGAGGCGTCGCTGACGGGGTCTTCACGATCCCAGGTGGTCCAGAAGGTGTGGGTGGCGTCGCCGAAGGCGTGATTGGCGTGCATGAGTTTGACGGCAGCGCAATGGATGATCAGATCGCGCATGGTGCGACCTCCGCCAGGGACGACGGTGTCGAGGTCGTCGGTCGTGACTGAGGAGAGATTGGCGATCAGTGAATGTTCGGTCTTCTTGCGGAAGGATTGTTCGAGGCTCCAGATGAGATGTTCGAGGACGTCTCTTGACATGGCGGTGGCAGCCTCTTTCTCCTTGTGTTTCTTGACTGAACGGCCGTTAGAGCACGCTGATCAGTTGTTCGTCGGTGGCGCGACGTTTGGCGATCAGGTCTCCGAGTTTGAGCTCGCAAAGCTGGGCGGCGTGCTCCATGCCGCAGACGTTGCAGCCGTCGCGGCAGTCGGCAGTGGTCAGTTCTTTCCAGGTTCGCTGCCATTCCTTGCGCAGGAAGGCCTCTGAGACGCCAGAGGCGATGTGCATCCAGGGGAATCGTTCCCAGAGGTCGCGTTCTCGGTGGCAATAGAAGGCGGGATCGAGGCCCTCTTTGGCCATCGCGTCCCACCAGATGTTCTCGCGCAGGTGTTCGCTCCAGGCATCGAAGCGTGCGCCGTTGCGCCAGGCGGTCTCGATGACCGGGGCAAGGCGACGGTCGCCGCGCGAGAGGACGCCCTCGAGAATTGATTCCTGCGGGTCATTCCAGCTCAGGTCGAGGCGCGCACGGCGGGTCATCTGCTTGAGCATCTGGTGTTTTGGCTCGAGCTCAGCGGGGGTCTCCTGTCGAGCCCACTGGAATGGCGCGTGCGCCTTGGGCACGTGGTTTGAGGTGGAGACGCGAACGCGGGCGCGGTTGCCGACGATTTGACGGCCGATCTGCTTGACCTGCGAGGCCCAGTCGACGATGCCTTCGACGTCGGACATGGTTTCAGTCGGCAGGCCGACCATGAAGTAGAGCTTGATCGATGTCCAACCCTGCTCGAAGGCGTTGCGGGCGGCGTCGAGCAGGTCTTGTTCGTCGACGACCTTGCTGACGGCGTTGCGCAGGCGCTGTGAGCCGGCCTCGGGGGCGAAGGTCATCGAATGCTTCTTGCGCGGCGAGCAGAGCAGGGCGACATCAACGCTGAAGCTGTCTACGCGGGTGGAGGGCAGTGAGACGCCGATGTCGTCGCCGAACTCAGCGCGCAGTGCTCGGACGATGGCCTTGATCTGGGAGTGATCGGTGGAGGAGAGGGAGACGAGGGAGAGGTCGTCGAATCCTGTGTGGCGGAACAATTCCTTGGCGCCGGCGACGACTTCCTCTGGAGTGCGCTCGCGCAACGGTCGGTAGATCATGCCGGCCTGGCAGAATCGACAGCCCTGGGTACAGCCGCGCTGGATCTCGATGCCTCCGCGGTCGTGAACGGTCTGGAGATAGGGGACGATCGGTTTGGTCAGGATTGGCGGAAGTCCCTGGATGAAGCGCTTGACGACAGGGACCGAGGCGGCGTCGTCGGTGGCGAAGACTTCGGCGGGTGTGCCGTCGGCCTCGTAGCGCCACTCGTAGAAGCGGGGGACGTAGACGCCTGGCGTGCGGGCGAGGGCTCTCAGCAGGTCGAGTCGGGATGCTCCTTGCGACTTGGCCTCGTGCAGGAGTTGATTGACCTCGAGGATGACGTCTTCCGCTTCGCCGAGGATGAAGGCATCGATGAAGGGCGCGAGCGGCTCTGGGACAAGCGCGCCTGAGCCGCCGGCGAAGATGATCGGGTCGTCCTCGCTCCGGTCGAGGCTGCGGATCGGGATGCCCGAAAGGTCGAGCATCTCGAGGATGTTGGTGTAAGTGAGTTCGTAGGAGAGGGAAAAGCCGAGCGCGTCGAAGTCGCGCAGACCGCGCCGATTTTCGAGTGAGAAGAGCGGTTGTCCGTGGGCGCGAAGACTGTCGGCCATGTCGGGCCAGGGCGTGTAGCAGCGCTCGGCGAGGGTGTCGGGCGTGTGATTGAGGATGTCGTAGAGGATGGCGAGTCCGCCGTTGGACTGGCCGATGTCGTAGAGGTCGGGGTAGATCAGGCCCCAACGCACGGCGCGTTCGTTCCAGTCGTGCTCGATGACGTTCCACTCGCCGCCGACGTATCGGGCGGGTTTGGAGACACCTCGCAGGAGTGGATCGATGTTGATGGTGGGCATCGTGGGTCTCGCAGTTGCGCTGCGCAATCAGCGCGATCAGTGCTTGCACGCTACCAGAGGGAAGCGAGCAAAGGGTAAAGCCGAGTTGCGATCCAAAGGAGGAAAGAGAAGCGCCACCCCCCCCATCCCCAGTTCCCGTTTCACAGGGGAACCCCCCCCGCCCCAACCCCGCTACCATAAGAACATACATACTACCCAACGCCAAAGGACACCCCATGCCCAATCCCTACCACCTTCGAGCCAGGATCGACCGCCTCTGGCGACGCTCCGCCGACCACAACCCCGGCTACATTCGGATCAAGGCCCTCAACGCCATCGTCCGAGAACTCTTCGCCCCCACCAACCCCCACGCCCGCCTCAACCATCACCTCTACCTGACCACCGACCCCTACGACGTCGCCCGCCACAAGCTCCGCGACCTCTACGACACCCCCGAAGGTGCCCCCAGTTCCCTCCTTCTGCCGCCTCTCCCCCTGGGAGAAGCCTGCCCCGCACTCGATGCGGGGGGCTGGGGTGAGGGTCCCCCCGCACTCGGCGAGGAAGAACCGCTCGAACAGGACGACGACCCCTGGTAATCCCTCCGACCGTCTTTTTTTCGCGCCGCGTTTTTTTTCGCACGGGAGTCCAACCAACCCCCAGCCTCGCCATGCCCGCCGCAGTCCCCAGTCCCCGCTTCACACGGGAACCCGCCCCCAGTCCCCTAGTCCCCCGCGTGAAGCGGGGACCCGCTCCGTTCTGCAGTCCCCCAGTGGCCGAGTGGACACGGCGTAGCGGAGCAAGGCTGGAATCCTGTATATTTGGTGATGCGCAGGGATGCGCCTGGATTTATTGGGCGGTTGACCGCTCTGGACTGATTGGCGGCCGCATGGCCGCCATTTTCCTTTTGTGGAGCCTGCCGTGATTGAGGCAGCGCGACGGCTGTGGGATTGGACTCTCTCGCCGGTCTGGTGGATGCGGCGGGGGATCCTGCGCTCGATTTCGACGCTGGAAATTTTGCTGGGCGGGTTCGGTCTCGTGGCCGCACTGGTCACGGCGGCGCTGTTGTCTCCGGTGCTTGGGGCCTTGCCCGGTGCGGCGGGTGATTTTGCTCCGATCGGCGTGGCGATTTTGCTGTCTCCGATTGGTATTGGGGTGGCGCTGGGACGGCGGGTTGAGGTCGAGCGCTTTGTCAACACGGTGCGCGGGCGCGCGGATGAGGTGGCGGAATCGGTGGCGTTGATTCGGCCCTCGGCGCCGACGGAAGTGATTCTTGACACGTCGGCGATTATCGACGGCCGGATTGTGGAAGTGGCCGCGAGCGGTTTCCTGCTTGCCGACATCGTTGTGCCGCGGTTTGTCCTGGATGAGCTGCGGCGGGTCGCGGACAGCTCGGACGCGCTGAAGCGTGGGCGTGGGCGGGCCGGCCTCGAGCTTTTGGCACGATTGCAGGGAGAGGAATCGGTCTCCACGGAGATTGTCGACGACGATTCCACCGGGGCGGATGGCGATGTCGATTCCCGCTTGGTGCGGATGGCTGTTGAGCGAGGGTCGGCGCTGGCTCTGACCGATTCCAATCTGGCGCGGGTAGCAGAGCTTGAGGGCGTCCGCGCCTTGAACTTGAACGTGCTGGCCAATGCGGTGAAGACGAACGTGTTGCCAGGCGAGGCCTTGACGGTGGAAGTGATCGAGCCGGGTCGTGGCGACCATCAGGGCGTGGGCTATCTGGCAGATGGCACGATGGTGGTGGTTGAGGAGGGCGCGTCGGTGATCGGGGAGGTGCGCAATCTGGTGGTCAAGCGTGTGATTCAAACGCAGGCCGGGCGGATGGTGTTTGCTCAGCTTGTCGACAGTGAGGATGCGGCGTGAGGGGCGACCAGAAGCGGGACCAGAGACGCGACCGATGAGGATGGGAGCGATCATCCTGGCGGCGGGGAGCAGCCGCCGGATGGGTGGCGGCGACAAGCTGCTGGCCGAACTGGCGGGTCGGCCGGTGCTGAGTTGGACGCTGTCGGCCTTTGATGCGTGTGATGCGATCGATGATGTGATCGTAGTGACGTCGTTGGCGAATCGGTCAGCGGTAGCCGAACTGTGTCGTGAGATGCAGAAGGTTCGGGCGCTGGTGACAGGTGGCAAGGAGCGCCAGGATTCGGTGTGGGCGGGATTGTCGGCGCTCCAGCAGATTGATGTCGTGGCAGTGCACGACGGTGCGAGGCCGTTGATTACAGCTAGCGGGATCGCTGGATGTGTCGACGCAGCGATGGGCGGCGTGGGTGTGATTGCCGGAGGGCCGTCGGTTGACACGATCAAGGTGGTGGATTCCGAGGAGACGATCGTGGCCACGCCGGATCGATCGACATTGCGGGCGGTTGCGACGCCTCAGGTGTTTCGCGCCGAAACGCTGCGGCAGGCGCATATTGCTGCTCGCGAGGCCGGAGTTGTGGCGACAGATGATGCGGCTCTGGTTGAGCGCATTGGGGAGCGGGTTGTCGTGCATGATGTCGGGGGTCCGAATCCGAAGATCACGTCTCCTTCGGATTTGATCGTGGCTGAGGCGCTGTTGGGCGCTGGCCATGAAGTGCGGACAGGGATTGGGATTGACTCACATCGATTCTCAGCGGACCGGAAACTGGTGCTGGGCGGGATTGAGATTGCCGGTACCGATGGGCTGGCTGGTCACTCGGATGCCGACGTCCTGACGCATGCGATTATCGATGCGCTGTTGGGCGGCGCCGGTCTGGGTGATATCGGGGCGCACTTTGGCACTCGTGACCCAGCGTGGGCTGGGGCGAGTTCCGTGGCGATGCTGTCGGTGGTGCTGGAGAAGTTGGCTGCGGTAGGAGCCTCGGTGCAGTCGGTTGATGCGACGGTGATTGCCGAGCAGCCGCGGCTGCGGCCGCACATTGCCGCGATGCGAGCTCGTCTGGCGGAAGCGCTGGAACTCGATGTTGGTGCAGTGAATGTCGCGGCGACGACGGCTGAAGGGATGGGGGCGCTGGGCCGAGCAGAAGGAATGGCCGCTCATGCAGTGGCGACGCTGCGGGTTCGCCGGTCGGCGATGTCGGGCCAAATGGACGTATAGGCTGCGGACATGGTGTTTCTGCGAGAGATTGAGGCTCGGTTTAACTCCTTTGTCGACGGGGTCTGGGCGGACATCCAGTTCACGATGGAACGTGATCCAGCGGCGACATTCTGGCTGGAAGTGCTTGTCGCGTATCCCGGGATTCATGCGTTGATGCTGCACCGGATTTCCAGTTCACTGTTGAGTCTGGGCGTTCCGGTGCTGCCTCGGTTTCTGTCTCATATGGGTCGCTTGTTGACGGGGATCGAGATTCATCCTGGTGCGCAGATTGCGACTCCGTGTCTGATCGACCACGGCATGGGTGTAGTGATTGGCGAGACGGCACGGCTGGGCAAGCGTTGTCACCTGCATCAGGGCGTGACGCTGGGTGGGACATCGACGTTGCGCGAGCGCCGGCATCCAACGTTTGGCGAGGAAGTGCTGGTCGGGGCTGGGGCGTCGATCATTGGCGCGGTGACGATTGGCAGCGGGGCGCGGATCGGAGCTGGATCGGTGGTGGTGTCGAATGTGCCGCAGTACTCGACGGTGGTCGGTGTACCGGGTCACGTGGTGGCGTACTACGACCCCGGCGACGACACGATGCTGCGTCTGCCCGACCCTGAGCATGATCGGATTGAGTCGCTGGAGATGACGATGTCGGAGATGCGGTTGGAACTGCGGCGGCTGCGGGATCAGGTTGAGGATGCGCAGGCGGGGCCTGGGGAGACAGCGGCGGGCTAGGTAGCGGATCGCGCGTGGACTTGGACCTAGCAGTTGGGGGAAGGGACCCCCCCTGCCTTCGGCATCTCCCCCGCAGAGCGGGGGGAGAAGGAACGGTGAGTGTCACCGAAGTCTCGTAGGGGGTAGTACAGGGTTGATTAGGCTTTGATTGACGACTCGCAAGTGAATGGGGTTGGTTTGTGGAGCTGTACAACACGCTGACTCGCCAGAAGCAGGCGTTTGCGCCTCAGGATGATCCGATTTCGATGTATGTCTGCGGGATTACCCCGTATGACGATGCTCATCTGGGTCACGCGATGTCGATCATCATCTTTGACACGCTGCGTCGTTACCTGGAGTGGAGCGGACGTCGGGTGCGGCTGGTCTACAACTTCACCGACGTGGATGACAAGCTGATCGCTCGGGCGGCTCAGGAGGGGATGTCTGTCTCGGAGTTGGCTGAGCGGCAGATCTCTTCGTTTATGGGGGAGTGGCGCGAGCTTGGAATAGCTCCGGCGGATGTGCATCCTCGGGCGACCGAAGAGATTCCGCAGATGCTGGAGTTGATTGGTGGGCTGATTGAGAAGGGCATGGCGTATCCCGCCGGCGGGGATGTGTACTTCCGCGTCCGTGAGATGCCGGGCTACGGGAAGCTGTCGGGTCGGTCACTGGACGACATGATTTCGGCGGAGCCGACGGACATCGGCGTGGCCAAGGAGCACGCGATGGACTTCACGCTGTGGAAGGGCGCAAAGCCCGGCGAGCCGCAATGGGAGAGTCCGTGGGGTCCGGGTCGGCCGGGTTGGCACATCGAGTGCTCGGCGATGTCTATTCGCTATCTGAGCGAGCAGATTGACCTGCATGGCGGCGGGATGGACCTGATCTTCCCGCACCATGAGAACGAGATCGCTCAGTCGGAGGGGTATTCCGGTCAGGATCCGTTTGTGCGTCACTGGATGCATAACGCGATGATGCAGGTCGGCGGCGAGAAGATGTCGAAGTCGACCGGCAAGATCGTGAGACTGCGCGAGGGGCTGGATCGCTATGGCGCAGACGGGTTGCGGATGTTCGTGCTGGGCGGGCACTATCGGTCGCCGTTGACGTATTCCGAGGAATCGTTGTCGTCGGCGGCGCGTGGGGCCGAGCGATTGCGGACGGCGGCAACGTTGCCGTTGGTCGATGGCGATGGCGAGATTGATGCGACGAAGTCGCGAGAGACGTTTGTCGCGGCGCTTGAGGATGATCTGAATACGCCCCAGGCGCTGGCGGTGTTGTTTGATCTGGCTCGCGAGATCAACCGGGCGCGAGCTGAAGGTCGTCCGGCTGGCGCGGCACGGGATGCGTTGGTCGAGTTGGGAGGGGTGTTGGGGTTGGGCTTCGCTGGTGTGTCTACCTCGGGCGAGTCGGACGCGGGGCCGTTCATTGACCTGCTGGTCACTGTGCGGCAGGAATTGCGTGGGGCCAAACAGTATGAGTTGGCCGACTCGGTGCGTGATCGTCTGACTGAGTTGGGTGTGGCGCTCGAGGATACGCGTGACGGAACGCGCTGGCGCCGGGTCCAGCCTGAGCCTGAGGCTGTCGAGGAAGAGCCTGTGGCGGATTCGTTGGTTGAGAGCGCTCTGCGGTTTTAGGCGGCTGGGGAGGACCCCCCCCTCTGCCTTCGGCATCTCCCCCCGCAAGGGGGGAAGCGAGGAAGGTTTCGGCGAGAATCTCCGTTAGTTCTTGTCGCGAATCGCGATTCGGCGTCGTTGGGTGACGGCGGTGACGGCGATTGCGAGGATGGCAAAGGTTGCGATGGCTGACCAGAGACCGGTCTGGTCGCCGGAATCGGCGAGTCCGCCGCTGCCCGCGTTCGCGTAGAGAGTGGGCTGTCCGCCATCGGCCCTTTGGTCGGCCATTCCGCCTTCACATGGAACGATTTCGACGCCGGCGGGCATTGCTGCTCCGAACTGGTCGAGTAGGCCGATCCCCTCGGCTGCGGAGTAGGACTGGCCGAGCACGTCAATGCTGGTGACCTGGTTGTAGTCGCCGACGTGGATGACGAGTTCGTAGGTTCGTCCGCCTGCGGTCGCTGATGTGTTGTGGCTGCCTGGCTCCAGGTTGATGCAGATCTCGGCTGCTGCAGTCTCGTCGCTGGCTTCGAGCTCGTCGCTGGCGCATTCGACGAAGGAGACGCCCTCGGGAAGCGGATAGGCGTCTTCGCCGGAGAAGATTTCGAGCATGGCGGCGGGTGGGATTGATTGTCCGCCGGGCTCGGTGAAGCCGGTGACGACTCCACCCTCGCCGACGGTGACGGTGAATGAGACATCGCCTTCACGGTCCCGAGCGGGCGCCGTGAATGTGTGTTCTCCGGCTGGCAGCGACAGGCAGACGGATGGTCCGCCTGGCTGGGCGGAGACGGGTTGAAGAGCAGTGAGTCCGGCGGCGCCCACGACGAGCGCTGCCGCGACAGCAGCGATCAGGATGCGTTTCACGAGGGTCCTTCGCTATGCGTTTACTGACTGATTGGAATGATGAATAAACGCCAGTTGCAGGATAGGGAGATGGTTGATTGCGTCCAATGCAAAATACTGCCATTGGCCGCTAATCGGTTTAGGATCGTTGCAGGCCCAGGTGGCGCAATTGGCAGCGCAGCCGATTTGTAATCGGCAGGTTGGGGGTTCGAATCCCCCCTTGGGCTCCACAATGCTGGACGTGATTTGCGTGCTGGTGAACAGATCGTGAGTGCATGGGTTGGGTGGAGGCCGGCTGAAGCGGATGTGTGGACAGGATTGATGGGAGTAAGATGAAGATTGTGTCGGGGTGGGTGAGTGGCTAATACCACCGGTCTGTAAAACCGGCGCCGAAAGGCTTCGCAGGTTCGAATCCTGCCCCCGGCACCAGCATCAAGGAACGAACATAGGCCGCCGCGGCACGACTGCGTGTTGTCGGCGG
The DNA here is from genome assembly GCA_965232875.1 of Dehalococcoidia bacterium. GTDB lineage: Bacteria > Chloroflexota > Dehalococcoidia > Bin125 > Bin125 > Bin125. The sequence continues at coordinate 3,199,397 of OZ247431.1, forward strand.
TTCTAGTGTTGGATCGGGCCGAACCAGTAAGGATGGTCTGGGCGGATCCTTGCCCGCATAGCTCAGTCGGTAGAGCGCGTTCTTGGTAAGAACGAGGTCTTCAGTTCAAATCTGAATGCGGGCTCCATACACAGCATCAACCGATTCAACGGACTACTCACGAAGCAGTCAGCGGAGGACCAGAAGATGGCGCGACAGGTATACGAGCGGACGAAGCCCCACGTGAACGTGGGCACGATTGGGCACGTGGATCACGGCAAGACGACGTTGACGGCGGCGATCACGAAGACGCTGGCGCTGGCCGATGAGAACGTGTCGTTTTCGAGTTTCGACTCGATTGACAACGCGCCGGAGGAGCGAGCGCGGGGGATCACGATTGCGATTGCGCACGTGGAGTACGAGACGGAGGGTCGGCATTACGCGCACATCGACGCGCCGGGGCACGCGGACTACATCAAGAACATGATTACGGGCGCGGCGCAGATGGACGGGGCGATATTGGTAGTGGCGGCGCCGGACGGGCCGATGCCGCAGACGCGGGAGCACATATTGCTGGCGCGCCAGGTGGGCGTGCCGCGGATGGTGGTGTATTTGAACAAGGTGGATCAGCTGGACGACGAGGAGTTGCTGGACCTGGTCGAGTTGGAGGTGCGGGAGTTGTTGTCGGATCAGGACTTCGACGGCGACGACTGTCCGGTGATACGGGGCAGCGCTCTGGCGGCGTTGGAGTCGGAGTCGACGGACGCGAGCGCGCCGGAGTACGAGAGCATTCTGGAGTTGATGTCGGCGGTGGACGAGTACGTGCCGACGCCGGAGCGGCCGCGGGACATGCCGTTTCTGATGCCGATTGAGGATGTGTTCGGGATCAAGGGGCGTGGGACGGTGGCGACGGGGCGGATCGAGCGCGGGGTGGTGAATTCGGGCGAGGAGATTGAGATTGTGGGGATCAAGGACACGCGGACGACGGTGGTGACGGGGGTGGAGATGTTCAAGAAGACGTTGCCGACGGGCGAGGCGGGGGACAACGTGGGATGTCTGTTGCGCGGCATCGACCGTGAGGAGATCTCACGCGGGCAGGTGTTGGCGGCGCCGGGCTCGATTACACCGCACACGGCGTTTGAGGCGGAGGTGTACATCCTGGGCAAGGACGAGGGCGGTCGGCACAGTCCGTTTTTCCCGGGGTACCGGCCGCAGTTCTACATACGGACGACGGATGTGACGGGCGAGATTGGACTGCCGGAGGGGATTGAGATGGCGATGCCAGGGGACAACGTGCAGATGCAGGTGCGTTTGATATCGCCGATTGCGCTGGAGGAAGGGCTGCGCTTCGCGATTCGCGAGGGCGGCCGGACGGTGGGCGCGGGCGCGGTCACCTCGATCATCGAGTAGTCACTCAGTGAGAATTGAGTGAATCGGGAATAGCGCGGCAGCGCTGGATCGTGCGAAGATAGTTCTATTCGGCCGGCATGTCCGACATGGCCGGCGCTTGAGGAAGGGAACAGGCCATGGCGAAGGGTGATCGAGTGTTCATCACGCTGCGCTGTCGTGAGTGCCAGTCACACACGTATCACACGACGAAGAATCGTCGCAATGATGCGGATCGTCTGGAGCTGACAAAGTACTGCCCGAACTGTCGCATACGTCGGGCGTACCGAGAGACGCGGTGATTCGTGGCCAGATCGCGAGATAGCCGAAGACGAAGGGGACGCCGTAGCGGGCAGCCGCGGGCGTCGTCGTCAACACCGCGACCGGCTCGTCCGACGCCGGAACCGGCTGCTGCGTCGGCGGACGCGAGAACGGGTTCGGCATCCGAAGCGGCGGCGTTGCCGGCACGTCCTCGGCGGGAGATTGGAGCGTCGCGACCCACCACGGCGGACGCCCCGCGAGTGCAGGGCCTGTTTTACCGGCTGACCCATCCGCGAGGGATCATGTCGATCATCGACGAGCTGCGTAAGGTGGTCTGGCCGTCCCGCCAGGAGACGGCGAACCTGACCGTGGTGGTGTTGGTCGTGGCGATTGCGGTTGGGATTTTCCTGGGAGCGATCGACTTTGGTCTGAACCGAGTCGTTGAGGAAACGTTGTTGCCATAGTGACGACTTCACAAAACACACCTGAAGCTGAAGCGACCGATAGCGGATTTGGCCGCCGTGAAATCTCGGCAGCCGAACGAGAGCTGCAAGAGGTGCTGGCGGCTGCGCGTGCGCTGGGCCTGGAAGCCGAAGAGCAGTCGGCGGAGGCGGAGATCGACACGACGGCGGCGGAAGCGCTGGCGGCGCTGGAGTTGGATCGCCCGGTCGAACAGGAAGAGACGCCGATTGCGTCGTTCCTGCAGAGTGACGAGGCTGAAGTAGCAGAGGCGGAACCCGCGATCTCGCTGGAGGGCATCCAGGAGGTTGATGCGGCGTGGTTTGCGGTCAATACGTACACCGGGCATGAAAATCGGGTGCGCGACGCGTTGGACCTGCGGATCCGCAACATGGATGCGGAGGAGCATTTTGTCGAGCTGAGGCCCGAGCAGGCCGGAGTGGCCAAGAAAGGCATGGCGGAGAAGCGCTTTGTCATGGTGCCGACGCAGCAAGAGGTGGAGATTCGAGGCGGCAAGCGCCGCGAAGTCGAGCGAAAGCTGCTGCCGGGTTACGTGTTGTTGCAGATTCGGCTGGACAAGCAGACCGGCGAACTCTCGGACCAGTCGTGGCACGTGGTGAATGGGACTGACGGAGTGACCGGCTTTGTCGGCACACGGGAAGAGCAGCGTGACCGAGCGCGTCCACTGCCGCCGATGCAGGTTCACAAGATCATTGGTCAGACGCAGGTCGAGGAACCTCGAGTGCGTGTGGGATTCGCGGTCAACGATTCGGTGCGCCTGACGGATGGTCCATTCCTCGACATGGTGGCCGAAGTGGAAGAAATCAACATCGAAAAGGGCAAAGTCCGAGTTCGGATCTCGATGTTCGGTCGAGAGACGCCGCTTGAGCTTGACTTCGATCAGGTGGAGAAGCAGTAACAGGACATTGCGCAAGGCCGTCGGCCCGGCCCAAGGCCGTCGGCCTGTAGGCTGGGCACTTGTGCGTTCGCGCCGCCGGCGGTTGTTCGGGGGCGGATAGGGAGATAGCTGGATGGCGAAGCGTGTACGAGCAGTGTTGACACTGCAGTTGGAGGCGGGCAAGGCCAGTCCTGCGCCGCCGGTCGGACCTGCGCTGGGTCAGCACGGCGTGGGCATCATGGAGTTCGTCAAGAGCTACAACGAGCGCACCGCGTCGAACGCCGGGGAGTTGATCCCGGCGCAGATCACGGTCTATGAGGATCGTTCATTCACGTTCGATCTGAAGACGCCGCCAGCGTCGGATCTGATTCGCCGGGCGGCGGGTCTGGAGAAGGGCGCGTCGGAGCCTCGACGTGAGGTGGCCGGATCGATCAGCTCGGACCAGGTGCGGGTGATCGCCGAACAGAAAATGCAAGACCTGAATGCGAACGACATTGAGGCCGCCATGAAGATGGTTGCCGGCACTGCGCGTTCGATGGGCGTAGAAGTCGAGGGCTAGTCATGCCGAAGCACGGCAAGCGCTATCGCGGCGCAGTGGACTCATACAACAAGGAATCGCACTATCCGCCGGTTGAGGCGGTCGCGCTGGTCAAGCAGATGGCGACGGCGAAGTTCGATGAGACGATCGAGCTGCACATCCGAACCGGATTAGACACGCGTCACGCCGATCAGCAGTTGCGCGGCACGGCGCGTCTGCCGCATGGGCTGGGCAAGGAAGTCCGCGTGGCGGTGTTCGCCGAGGGCGACGCCGCGACGGCCGCATCTGAGGCGGGAGCCGAGATTGTCGGCTCGGACGAGTTGATCCAGCAGGTCCAGGACGGATTTACCGACTTTGACGTGGCTGTGGCTCAGCGTGAGTTGATGGGCAAGGTTGGCCGCTTAGGTCGGGTATTGGGACCTCGCGGTCTGATGCCGAATCCTCGTGCTGGCACGGTTGTCGATCGGAACGACGTGGCCAAGGCCGTCGGCGAGGCGAAGGCGGGCCGTGTCGAGTTCCGTACCGACCGCGAAGCCTCCGTGCATGTGCCATTGGGCAAGGCGAGCTTCGGTGAAGACCAGTTGCTCGACAACCTGGCGACGATGGTGACGGAGATCGTCAAGGCGCGTCCTTCGGGTTCGAAGGGGAGCTACATACGGTCGCTGAACATCGCCTCAACGATGGGTCCCGGTGTGAAGCTGGAGCAACAGTCAACGCTGGCGTTGCGGATTGACTAGGCAAGTGTGGCAAGTGTGCTGTTTGAATCCTTCGTCTGTTGGCGAAGGCTCTAGGCTAGGAATCGACTAAGGAACGCATTTGCCGCCCGAGACCGCTGGCGGCTCTCCGCTTGGAGAGTCTGGAAACGTCCAGCGCAGGCAGCAGCCGATTTGACGCTCGCAGTTGATGTGAGTTGAGTTGTGGTTGCAAGTCTGTTGGTCGAGCGGGTTGGGGCGGCGGAAGAGACGGACTTGCGAGGGTTGTATGGCGACAGAACGTAAGCGGGAGCAGGTCGCACTGCTGGAAGAGCGGTTGGGTCGTGCGTCGATCACGATTGGGATCGACTATCGCGGTCTGTCCGTGAAGGATATGCAGGAGCTGCGGCGCGGGATTCGGGCGGAAGCGCCGGAGACCGAACTGCGGGTGATCAAGAACACGCTGTGGCGACGAGCCGCGGATGGCGCCGGCCATGCTGCCGCGGCCGATCTGGCCGAAGAGTCGACGGCGCTGCTGTTTGGCTTCGGTGATCTGACTGAGGCGCCCAGGGCGCTGCAGAAGTACGCGCGTGATAATCGGCTGGATTTGCCGATTCGCGGCGTGTTCTTCGAAGGCGAACTGCAGGACGGGTCACAAGTCACGGCGTTGGCCGATGTACCCAGCCGACCGGAGCTGATGGCGAAGGTCGCGGGCGGTCTGAACAGTCCCGTCGCCGGCTTGGCAGGCGTGCTGAGTGCTGTCTTCCGCGATGTCGCGGCGATTGTTGAGGCTCGAGCCGAGCAGCTAGAAACAGCGGAAGCGCCTGCCGAATAGCAAGTGACTTGCTCGGGCCGGAACCTGAGCGCAGAAACAGAGACAACTCGGTCTGAATGACCGGCATTGAGTGGAGACTGACATGTCGAAGGTTGACGAAGCGTTTGAACTGATCAGCGCGATGACGATTCTGGAAGCGCGTGACCTGGTCAAGAAGATCGAGGAAGAATTCGGTGTGACCGCGGCGGCTCCGGTCGCAGCAGTCGCAGTGGGTGGCAACGGCGCAGCGGCGGCGGCCGAGGCGGTCGAAGAGCAGACCGAGTTCGATGTGGTCCTGCAGGAGTTCGGCGACAAGAAGATCAACGTGATCAAGGCCGTGCGCGCAGTGACCGAGCTGGGCCTGCGCGAGGCGAAGGAGTTCGTCGAGTCGGCGCCGCAAACCGTCAAGGAAGGCCTGAGCAAGGAAGAGGCCGAGGCGGTCAAGGCGTCACTGGAAGAGGCTGGCGCGACGGTCGAACTGAAGTAGCGGTCCCGATTCAGAACGTCTGCGAGTGTCCGTTCTCGACATCAACTCGACATCAATTGGTAGAGAGAACGGGTACTCTAGCGTTTCCATAGTGCGCTATCGTTAACCCTGCTTAACAGTTTCGCGCCAACAGAGGCTGTTGGTGTGGTATCCGGGGACTGCGATGGCGCTCGACAACCCGGTCGTCGACTTCTCCACGAATGGCGCCATGCGCAATTCGAGGCTCTTTGAGCTGGGGATTGTCGTTGCGCTGACCGTCGCGGTTGTGGTCGTTGCGGCATTGTGGGGCGCTTCTTCGACATCGCCAGATCTGGCGTCGGTGGCTGAAGTGGAATCGGCGGCTGAGACGCCGTCAGGTGCGACCTCCGTGGTTGGTTCAGATGTGGCGACTTCGGATGCTACGGTCGGACTTGACAGCGCTACAGTTGTTGTGCAGGGTTCTGCGGCGGGCCAGGCTAGCTCAGCAGTCTCGGCTGTGTTTGAAGGTCCAGCAGGAGGATCGGCGATTGCGGCCCAATCCGGGATTGTTCCGGGCCGTCCGGATCCGATCGAGCCGGATTTGCCGAGGTCGTTTGAGCGATATCAGGTCCAGCGCGGGGAATCGCTGTCTGTGATTGCGGCTGCGAGAGGCGTGACGATGGCTGATCTGTTGCAGTGGAATTGGCATTTGCAGGAGGATTCGACCCTGATCCGAGGCGAGTGGATCTGGATTCCCCAGTGGGGTGCTCAAGTGGTAGCGGACGAGCCGCGGGCCGTGGTCGCGGACGAGCCGCTGAGGCCATTGGATGACGGGAACAATGGTCGTGGCGGCGGATAGGTTTGAGCAACTGCGGGGAACGCAGGCTCCAGACGATCAGCGAGCGCGACGCGGGATTCTGCGATCGATGTTGATTTGGACTCCGGCGTTTGGTCTGTTGACGGTCGGCGCGGTCTACATGATGGTGGAGGCGTTGGGTGGCAACGGTGGATCGTGGTTTGGTTTCTCGCTCTTTGCGTTGATTGGGTTGTTGTCGGGATTTTCGGCGCTGTCGGCGTTCCGCGACTGGTTTTCCGCGCCGATTGAGACGACCGGTCAAGTGGCGCGGAAGTGGCGCAAGTTTGACCTGCTGATCTTCTTCCGGGCGCACTACGTGCTGGTCGCGCGTCGGGTGTACCGCGTGCCTCGCTTGATGTTCGATGAGATGCCGGAGCCGGGCGGTTGGGTGTATCTGAACCACTATCCGCATACCAACGCATTGGTGTCCTGGCGTCCACTGGGCGAGGATGAGCGTCCGCGGACCGAGGAAGAGGTAGCAGAAGAGGAAGAGGAAGCGGCCAGGGAGCAACGTCGACAAGAACGAGCACGTGAACGAGAAGCGACGCCGGTTCGAGAGCGGGTCGATCTGCCGACCTTCGGCGACAGCCGCGACGAGTGATCGAGTGCGCGATCCTTTAGCTGAACTGCAGGCGGCGTGGGCGGAAGAAGACGAGGAACAGTCTCGACTGGCTGAAACTGCGGAACTCGAGAACGCGGGTCCAACGAAACCCGCGGCTCAACGAATCATGGATATGGATCCTGCGGACCGGCCGCGTGAGCGGTTGTTGCGCCTGGGCGCCGACGCGCTGTCCAACGCCGAACTGCTGGCGATCTTGTTGAGTTCAGGTCGGCAGGGAGAGAACGTGCTGGAGATTTCTCGGCGGCTGCTGGCCGACCGGGGATTGGTCGGCCTGTTGCGGTCTGACGTGAAAGAGGTGATGCAGGTCTCGGGGCTGAAGGAAGCCAAGGTGACGCGGATCAAGGCGGCGGTGGAGCTGGCGGCGCGAGGTCTGGCGGATGACGAATGGTCGGCTCGAGAGCCATTCCGGACATCGCGGCAGGTGTTCGAGCGCTATCGCGGGTTGCTGGGCGATCTGGTGCATGAAGAAGTGTGGGTGCTGGTCATGGATCAGCAGCATTGCCTGATTCGGGAGGAACGGCTGTACAAGGGCATGGTGCACGGAGCGTCGGTCCGAGTAGCGGAGTTGCTGCGCCCGGTGATTGTGCATCAGGGGCCGGCGATGATCGTGGTGCACAATCACCCTTCAGGGTCGCCGAAGCCGTCTGTGGCGGACGAGGATATGACGGCGGACCTGCGATCGGCAGCCGCTACGATGCAGATTGAGTTGCTGGATCATGTGATCGTGACGCGGTCGGACTATGCCTCGATGGCCCAACTTGGCTTGCTCAAGGCGAAGACACCACTGCCGGCTGCCGCCGACTCGGAAGTTTCGGAACCCATCAGCGAGGTCGGATATCGCGCTTGAGGGCGAGGTCGTCAGACCTGTGTACAGTGATGCTCGTGGACGAATCCGGGCTGATTCTGGGCTTGAGCTGGATTGATTTGGCCATCCTGGTGGTGGCCATCGGCATCGGCGTGTGGGGCTGGCGGATGGGAATTCTGCGGGCCAGTGTGGCGTTGCTGGCGGTCGTAGTGGGTGTGCTGCTGGCGGGCGTGTACCACGAGCGCGTGTTTGTCGATCTGGCCATCTCGGACGCTCCGTCGGGCGTGATGCAGGCCGTGAGCTTTGCCGTGATCCTGGCGTTGGTGTCAATTGGCGGCTATGTGGTGGGAACGTTTCTGCGCGGGTTGGCATCGTTATTGCTGCTGGGTTGGGCCGACCGCGCAGCGGGCGGATTGTTTGGCGTCCTGTTTGGCCTGTTGCTAGCGCAAGCAGCGATCGCAATCGTGGTGTTCGCGGGTCTGGATGACGCAGAGGGCGAAATTGGTGGGTCGGTCGTCGGTTGGGCGATGATGGACAATGCGCCTGTGGTTCGGGCGCTATTGCCCTCGGAATTCGACCTCGCGATCCAGGAGTTTGTGTCCGAAGTGGATGAGTTGCGGTCGGGTGTTGACGGGGTCGGTGGCGCGCTGGGCGGCGGCTGACGGTTTCAGCCTGGGTCGTGAGTGGCGGAACGCAGATGCACTCTGCCTTGTATGCCGGGGAACCCCCCTCTGCCTACGGCATCTCCCCCGCGAGGGGGGAGAACGGGAGCGATTGATTGGTCTCCGCGAGGAGCAACAGGAGCGTTGAGTGGGGTTTCGGTTGGGACTGTGTGTCTGCTTGCGCCCTACGGAGGGGCTCACGAGACGCAAATGTCCGTTTTGCTTTGGCGGTGATACGATCATGTCGGTGCGATGACGGTTCTGAATAAGTCAGTGTTGGTGTTGAATCAGAACTATGAGCCGTTGCATGTCTGCAATGTGCGTCGAGCTGTGGTGCTGGTCGCCCGAGGCAAGGCCGAGGTGATTGATCGGTTGGACCGGGCGAAGGCGTTGCTCCGATCATTTGGCGACGAGTTTGATGTGCCTTCGGTGATCCGGATGGTGTATTTCATCCGGCGACCGCGGCCGGTGATGCGGCTGTCGCGGCGCGAGGTGTTTGTTCGCGATCGGTTCCGGTGCCAGTATTGCGGGCGGCGGACGGCGCTCAAGGATTTGACGTTGGACCATGTGATGCCGCGCTTCCGCGGCGGCGGCCACACGTGGGAGAATCTGGTCTCGGCGTGTCGGGGTTGCAATCACCGTAAGGCTGGGCGGACGCCGAGCGAAGCTCGCATGGCGTTGCGTTCGCAGCCCAAGCGTCCGACAGTGACTCCTGCGAGCCTGTTCGGGCAGTACCTGGAGAATCAGCCGGGTTGGGCTCCGTTTATTCCGGGCGCTGAGCGGGTGATGTCGGGGGGCTAGGTCTCTTCTTACTCGCTGTGATGGTGGGACGTTGGGCTGTCTCGCCAGGAGACCTTCGAACGAGAAGCAGTTGTACCAGAATATCTCCGTCATACCCGCGCTCGTCGGAGGTCTTTGAAGAACTCCCCAATCCCCTATCTCCCCTTTCGCGGGGGGAGATGTCACGGAGTGACAGAGGGCGGGTCGGCTGACAATGGTCAGATAGGGATCCCGAACAGCGGACCCCCCTCAGCCTTCGGCATCTCCCCCGCAAGGGGGGAGAAAGGGAGGGTTTCTAAGCTCTCCGCTCGTCGCGGGTATCTCGCTGCGTTGAGCACGAGCGTCTGTTCTGATGACGGCGAGACTGCCCCCGCATCAAGTGCGGGGCAGGCTGCGTCGGTGCGCGGCAATGACGAGTTGGATGTTCTCTGAGTGGGAGGCTAGGTCGGTTGGCAGGTTCGGCAGAAGGAGGTGACTCGGCGGTTTGGGGCGACCTCGGAGATGGGATTCTCGCAGGTTGGGCAGGGTTGGCCGCCTTTGCGGTGGACGTTGAGGAAGTCTCTTGGTTTGCTGTCGATGTTCTGACCGATTTCGGATGCGGCGATCTCGGCGGCCCAGGCGAGGGTGTCGCGGATCGATTGGTAGAGCCGGATGCGGCGGTGTTCGTCGAGGGTTGAAATCTTGGTGAAGGGGTGGATGCCGGCGTTGAAGAGGATCTCGTCGGAGTAGGCATTGCCGATGCCGGCGATGAATCTGGCGTTGACGATGGCATTCTTAACCTGGCCGCGATAGCGCTTCAGGCGCTGCAGGAACGCTGCCTGATCGAGTGCGGGATCGAGGGCGTCCGGGCCTTGTTCGTTGAGCACCGGAACGGTGTCGAGTTCGTCGTCGTCGACGAGGTAGGTCTTGCCCAGGTAGCGCTCGTCGATGTAGCGGATGCCCAGTTGGGCGTCGTCGTCATCGCGGAACTTCAGGGTGAAGCAGGTTCGGGCATGCGCTTTCTTCTTGCCGTCGGGTTCTGATGTCCACTGAAAGCGTCCGTTGAGCATGGGATTGACGGCCAGGATGCTGTCGCGGTCGGTGTGGAAGAGGAGGAACTTGCCAGAGCGCTCGACAGAGCGGAAGGATGCGCCGAGGAGTCCGGCCTCGAAATCTTCACGGGGCAGCCGGATCACGATTGGCTTCTGGATGTCGACATCTGTGATGGGGCGATTGGCGATGCGGTCGGTGAGAACCTGGGCGATGTGCTGGAGCTCGGGTATTTCGGGCATGTTGGATCGGTTTCGACGAAGGAGTCAGGGTCTCGGCGCCTTTGGGTAACTGCCGATGATGCGTAGTCGATCGAGTTCGGGTTCGAGGCGTTCCAGGGCGTTGGCGAGAGCGGGATCGGAGCGGTGTCCGTCGCAGTCGATGAGGAACAGGTATGAACCGAGGCGCTCACGGGCGGGACGAGACTCAATTCTGGTGAGGTTGATGTCGGCGTCGGCGAAGTGCTTCAGGACTCTGAGCAATGCGCCGGGACGATTGGCGGTGCTGAACAGCATCGTCGTTTTGTCGTCCCCGGTTGGGTCATGGTCGTTGTGCGCAAGGACGACGAAGCGGGTCGCATTGCGATGGTCGTCCTCGATGCCAATCTCGAGAATCTCGGCGCTGTGCAAGACGGCGGCGCGACGCGGCGCGATGGCGGCCACTCGATCGCCGACCTCAATCGCGCGGGCGACTGCTTGCGAAGTCGAGAGTGTGGCTTCGGTGCGGGCGTCGGGGAATCGTCGAGTGAGGTAGCGCTGGCACTGACCAAGGGCCTGGGGGTGGGAGTAGATCACGCGGATCTCTGATGTGTCTGCGTCGGGCGCGGCGATCAAGCAGTGCTCAATGGGAATGACGAGTTCGTCGACGATGAAGAGATTGAGCTGATGGATGATCAAGTCATGCGTCTCGCCGACGGCGCCGGCGAGCGAGTTCTCGAAGGGCACGATTGCGACGTCCACCTCGCGTTGAGCCACAGCTTCGGCGGAGGCGGTGATGCTGGAGTAGGGGACGAAGTCGGGATGTGCGTTGTCGCCTGCGAAGAGGACGGCCGCCTGTTCGGTGAAGGTCCCGGCGGGACCGAGGTAGGCGATCCTGAGGAGCCTGAGGGGATCGTACGGGGATTCAGTCATGAGGTCACGATTCTCCAGTCAGGACCATCCGTAGTTCTGCTTCGTGCTGTGGCTGTGTCACGGCGACGATCACATCGGCTGCGTTGATGATGGTGTTTGGGCCTGGAACTTCAGGCTGGTCGTCTTCGCGGATGACGAGGGCCAGAACTGTGTGCGGCGGCAGGCTGAGGTCGCGCACGGTGCACCCGACCGCCGGCGCGAGATGAGGAATGACGAGTTCTGCGAGGATGAAGGCGGTCGAGCGAAGCTGAGTGAGACGAGTCAGGCCAGCGCTGACTTCTTGCTCGATGGCACTCACGATGGCCGTGGTGGCGGAAATCGTGAAGGTGAATCCCAGGGCGCGAAAGATGCGTTCATTGCGGGGATCGTTGATCCGGGAAATGACCTTGTCCACATTGAAACGGGTCTGAGCCGTCTGACCGACCGCGAGGTTGGCTTGATCGCGGCCGGTGCAGGCAACGACGACGTCGGCGCGGTTCATACCTGCGGCGCGCTGGACGTGAATCTCTGCGCCGTCGCCGAGGAGGGCGATTTCACCCAACGCATTGTTGATCGACCAGGCAGTGTTGGCGTCGCGCTCGACGACGCAGACTTCATGGCCCATGTCGATCAGGTCGCTGGCTGCGCCGCGTCCGACCTTGCCGCCGCCGACGATGATGATGTACATGGGTTAGCGCGCAGTCCGTGAGGATGGTTCAACGTTGTTGTCCTGATGCGCCGGGTCGTCGCCAAACGCGGCTTCGCGGACCATCTGGTCGAGGATCGTGGTGGGATTGACGACGTTGATGCCGAGTTGACGGTAGACGTCGGCGCGTTCGGGATCGTAGATACGAGCGACGACTCGTGGTGCTTTGTGAATGTGTTTGGCGACCTGAACAGCCATCGCGTTGCGGTTGTCTCCGTTGGCGAGCGCGAGGAAGATGTCGGCGCGTTGGACACCGGCGGCCTGTTGGACTGCGATGTCTTCGCCCGCCCCAACGATGGTCTTCCCTCTGAAGTCGTCTTCGAGCCAGTTGAACGCGGCGGCGTCGATGTCGATGACGGTGACGTGGTGACCCTCAGAGTCGAGCTCTCTGGCCAGCGTGGAGCCAAGTCGTCCGCAGCCCATGATGACGACGTGCATTGGTGAAGGGCCTGTTTCTGTTGATCGTTATCGGCTGAGGAACGAGCCGTTGACAGCCGAAGCCGGGTCTACGGCGGGCTCTCGGACGACCACCACTTCGCATGGCGCATGGGAGAGGATGTAGTCAGCGGTGTGTCCGAGATCGATGGCGGCGCTGGACCTGCGGGCGAGGGCAGTCTGCTCGCGGCCGCCGCCGTAGACAGTGTTGGCATGGGAAACGCCGAGTACCAGCAGGTCGATCTGCTCTGTGGCGGCCACGTCGACGATCGCCGGCCCAGCGCTGCGGGCTTGCAACAGGATTGCCTCACACGACACGCGGGCCTGTTTGGCGGTTGCCTCGGCTTCGGCCAGGCAGGCTTCACCCTGGGCGGATTGTTGCGGCAGGTCTGAGTCGACGGAGAAGGCGCGATCAACCTCGACGACGTAGATCGGCAGGATGCGGGACTTGCGCCGGTCGACGCGCGCGAGATGCAAGGCCACATCAAGTCCACGTCGCGACTCGGGCGAGCGGTCGAACGGGATCAGGACCGAAATTCCAGCCATGTGCGTAGCGTATTGGTTGTCAGGGTTGGCGTGGTTAAGAATTCACGGAACCGGCGCGTTGGTCGTTCGAGTGGCACTCGGCGAGATTCCCGCGACAAGCGCGGGATTGACGGGGTGGGGAACAGCGCTCGATCGGGAATCTGACCAGGGACTAGTAGACGTACTTGGGCTGTTCTCGGACGATGTGAGAGCCGTCCTCGTCGAGTTGTTCGAGCCAGGCGTGGAGGCGACCATTGTTGATTTCGATGAAGCCCAGCGTGCCCATGCGGGTGTCAAGGTTGCGGGGATACATGGGGCTGCCGGGATTGATCAGGAGGACGCCGCGGATGGTTTCGATGGAGGCCACGTGGGTGTCGCCGTGAACGACCACGTGCTGAGGTGCGCCGAAGTAGTGGTCCATCATCGATTCAACGGTTCGGTAGGGCGGCCACTCGGGCAGCGCCATGTCGTGCGTCAGACCGAAGCGGAAGCCCTCGAATTCGAGTGACCAGGCTTCGCGGAGGCGAGGATCTTCGGGCTGGACCGGTCGTCCGCCGGAGCCGTCGTCGCCGTTGCCGCGGGCGACATAAATCGGCGCAACCTGCTCGAGTTTGTCGATCAGCGAGATGTCGTGGATGTCGCCGCCGTGAAGCAGCACATCGGCTGTAGCGATTCGGTCCCAGAGCTGAGGCCAGAGTTTCGTGCCGGCTTCGGGCACGTGAGTGTCGGAGATGAGACCAATGCGCATAATTGGTAGCCTATCGTGACTCGCAGTGCGGTACTCGTAGATGGTACGCGTGATCGTTGGCCGGACGGTGGAAGAGGGAGAGCAGGGGCGTGCTGGCGCGAAGGATTGAGCGACTCGCAAACGAAGGTTGGATTCGCTGGGCTGTGCTGGCGGGTCTAGTCGCGCTGGCAATGGTGGCGGCGTACATGTGCCGTGTGGATCGGGAGGTGTCACTACAGGCTGGTACCGGAGTACTGCCAGCCACTGATATCCGCGTGGCCATGGTGACGCACGGCGGGATCGGCGATCCGTTCTGGGATGAGGTGGCGGCGGGCGCGTTTGCAGCACAGCGAGAGTTTGGCATTGAGCTGTTTTACGACGGTGACGGCAACGTCAATGAGCAGGTGCGACTGGTCGACAACGCCGTGGCGTTGGGGTACGACGTGTTGATTGTGTCGTTGGCTGACCCCGACGCACTGGAGGGGTCGATTCGGTCGGCGGTTGAGGCTGGACTGTCGGTAATGACGATCAACTCGGGCGAGGAGCGGGGACGCGAGTTCGGCGCTGTGACCCACTTTGGCCAGCCGGACGGCGTCGCGGGACTGGGAGCGGGCGAGCGGATGGTGTTTGCCGGGGTGAAGAAGTTGCTCTGTCTGATCCATGAGGCAGGCAATGTGGGATTAGAGGCGCGCTGTGCGAATGCTGGTCTGGCGATGGAGTTGTCCGGCGGTTCGATGGAGCGGCTGTTTGTCACCGGAACGGCTGATCGGGTGTCGACGACGGGCGAGATTGGCGCAGTGCTTCAGGCGGATCCTTCAATCGACGGCATCCTGGCGTTGAATTCGGGAATTGCCGAGCTGGCGATGGCTGCGATCGACTCGGCAGGATCGGACGCGCAGCTGGCGACGTTTGATGTCTCGCCTACGATTCTACAGGCGATCGAAGCTGGGGATGTGTTGTTTGCCGTTGACCAACAGGCGTATCTGCAAGGATTCCTGCCGATTGCATTTGCGTACTTCAGCTCGCTGGAGGCCGATTCGCAGACTCGTGGCGTCCTGGCCGGGATGGAACGATGGGCGGCGACAGGTCGATTGGTGACCGGGCCCGGATTTGTGGATCAGTCGAATGCGCGGCGATTCCCGCAGCTGGGTGACGACTGATGCCGAAGCGAATACCAACCCGGGGCGGCATGTTGGTCTTGGCTGCGTCGGTATTGGTTGGATTGCTCGTCGCCGGTTGTGCGGAGGCGGCTCGCGAGCGTCTGGGATTGGGATTGGCTCCACCGATGTCGGTGGCCATGATTGTTCATGGAGCTGAAGACGATCCTTTCTGGCACGACGTTCGGGCGGGCGCTGAAGATGCCGCGCGGGCGTTTGACGTCAACCTGTTCTGGCGGTCAACGCCGGACGCGACCGAGCGAGTGCGGCTGATTGACGAGGCCGTGCAACAGGGCTTTGATGTGTTGGTCGTCACGCTGTCTGATCCCGAAGCGATGTCTGAAGTCGTCCAGGATGCGGCGCTGATTGGCGTCACGGTCTACGTCATCAATGTCGGCGCAGACATCGGCGCGGCGCTGGGCGCAGACTCATACTTTGGGCAAGTGGAGACGGTGGCCGGGCTGGCGGTGGGAGATCGATTGGTTGAAGCCGGCGCGACGCATTTGCTCTGCGTACAGCACGAGGCCCAGAACATCGCACTGGAGACTCGCTGCGATCGAGCAGGTTCGCGGCTGGAACAACTGACGAAGTTGTCTGTCGAACTGAGCGGCGACACGGTGGAAGAGCAGATAGAAGCGGCGTTGATGGAGGACGAATCGATCGACGCGGTACTTACGATGAACACCCAGGTGATGAACCAGGCGGCGGCAGCGATCGATACGGTGCGTTCGTTGCCGTTGGAAGGTCGGACGGTGATCCACGCCGTGTTTGAACTAAACGATGAGGTTCTTGACGCGATTGAGGACGGCAGCGTGCTGTTTGCGGTCGATCAGCAGCCGTATCTGCAGGGCTATCTTCCTGTCGCCTATTCGCGGTTGGTGCAGTATTCGGAGCTGACCCAGGGCGATGAGTTGGCTGACGCGTTACTGCAATGGATTGCCGGTCGGGGCGTGTTGCTGGGTCCCGGCTTTGTCGACGCACATAACGTCCAGCGGGTGCGGGAGGCGATATCGAAGTCGCAATCCCAGTCGGACGCAGACGAACAGGCAACGGAGTAATCTGCCGTAGATCGGCGGAGGAGGGGAATTCGGTGTCACTGTTGCAGTTGCCCGCGTTTGGCAAGGAACGGCCGTGGGTGCGGACGGCGGTTCTGCGGCCTGAGTTGGGTTCGCTGGTGGCGGCGGCGCTGTTGTTCATCTTCTTCAGCATCGCCAGTTCGGGCGCGATGTTGGATACGCCAACGATCGCGCGTGTGTTGGACACGGCGTGGCCCTACGGCATCATCGCGGTAGCGGTCGGCCTGTTGATGATCAGCGGTGAATTCGATCTGTCAGCGGGAGTCATGGTGGGGACTGCCGGAGCGCTGTTGGGCGTGATGGCGACCGAGTGGGGGATGAACCTGTGGTTGGCGTTGTTGTTGTCGCTGGGAGTTTGTCTGGCGCTGGGACTGTGGAACGGTGTCCTGGTGGTCTGGACCGGGCTGCCTTCGTTTGTGATCACGCTGGGTACGTTCTTTGGACTGCGTGGGGCGAATGTGGCGCTGTCCAAGTACTTCACCGGCGACGCGCTGATTGAGAATATTGACGAAGCAGCGGGATATGACTCGTTGCATGCGATCGTGGCGACGGTGTTTGGTACCGCGCCATCTGATTTTCGCGTGTCGTTGTTGTGGTGGGGCGGCTTCACGCTGATTGCCACCTGGATCCTGTGGCGAACGAAGATTGGCAATTGGATCTTTGCGACAGGCGATGATCGCGAGACGGCTCGCGCGGTCGGCGTGCCGGTCAATGGTACAAAGATTGGGCTGTTCATGCTGACCGCAGGCGCAGCCTGGTTCGTCGGCGTGAGCAATGCCGTCCGCTATACGTCGGTGCAGGCTGGACAGGGCGTGGGAGCGGAGTTCTTCTACATCATTGCTGCGGTGGTCGGCGGATGTCGGATGGCCGGGGGTTATGGATCGGCGGTTGGCCCTGCGATCGGTGCGCTGATCTGGGGAATCGCCTTTGTGGGTATTCCCCATGCCGGATGGAATTCGGACTGGCGCTGGGCCTTCCTGGGCGTGTTGCTGTTGTTGTCCACATTGATCAACCACATCGTCGGTGAACGTGTGCGCACGGCACGATCGGGCTGACCGAGCATAAGCGGCTGAGTTGGAGTCAGATATGACGACCGAGCAAACGTTGGAGCCGGGCTCTGAATCATCATCTGCGGCCGAACCGCCCAGCGATGTGCCGGTGTTGGAAGCGCGTGGGTTGGGGAAGCAGTTCGGATCGGTGGTTGCGTTGCAGGATGTGGACGTGTCGCTGCGGGCGGGCGAGGTGACCTGCGTGGTTGGCGATAACGGCGCGGGGAAATCGGTGTTCATCAAGATGCTTTGCGGTTTGATTCGCCCTAGCGATGGCGAGCTGTTGCTGGACGGGACGCCGACGGAATTTTCGTCGCCGCGTCAGGCGCGAGCGCAAGGGATTGTGGCCGTCTACCAGGACCTGGCGCTGGCGCCGACGATGTCGCTGTGGCGAAATTTCTTCATGGGCGCCGAGCCGGTCAAGGGTTGGGGCGTGTTTCAACGCTTTGACGTCGAGTACGCCAAGCAAGCCATGCAGTCGGAGTTGGAGAAGCTGGGAGTGGAGCTCGGCGACCCGGATCGAGCTGCGCACACGCTGTCGGGTGGTGAGCGACAGGGACTGGCGATTGCTCGTGCGTTGTACTACGGAGCACGGGTGCTGATTCTGGACGAGCCGACATCGGCCCTGGGGGTACGTCAGTCGGGAGCAGTCTTGCGGATGATCCGTCGAGCAGCTCAGCGCGGGACGGCGGTGATCCTGGTGACTCCGAAGCCGCAGCACGCGTTCTGGATAGGAGATCGATTCCTGGTCTTCCAGCGCGGACGGCTGGTGGAGGATCGCCCGAGCGAAACGCTGACGCTAGAGAGTCTCTCGTATCTGATGGCAGGCGGCGGCGAAGTGGACGAGCTCGAGTCTGCTATCGCGACTGCATAGGTGCGCTGATCTGCCTGACTAGTGCTTGCGCATCGGACGATAGACTGATCCCACTTGGACGTTGATGGGGTTTCGAAAGGGGCTTAGATGGTCGTTGAGGCAGCGACCTCAATGGTGCTCGCAGTGACGGATTGCCGGGGCGGCAGTCGGGTATCTGAAGCCGCGATGGGCATGCCGGAACTCACGCAGGGCATCGAGCTTGGGCGGTTGACGAAGCGGGGTTGGGGTGTGCAACCAGGTGTGACTACAACAGAGGAATGGAGTTGATGACGGACTTGACTGCGCGAAGTGTTGGCTCAGTCGCTGTGGGCTCAATCGCTCTCGGAGGGTCGGCCCGTTCCTGGGATGTTGCGAAACACGCGTCGTCGCCGATTCGGGTCGGCGCACAGATACCTGGTGTTCGTTTGATGATTGAGGATGTGGTTGCCAAGACTGAAGGGCTTGGCTGATGGCCGATCCACTCAGTCAGACGCATTCCGCAACTGGCGATGATCTGGAGTTGTTGCTCTCGACGTTGCCGGCGGCGATACGGCATGCGATTGGCGATCTGGGCGACGAGACCAACCTGTTGGAGATCGTGCTGGATCTGGGCCGGCCACCATATGCGCGTTACCTCGAAGGCGAGGTAGTACTGCGTGCGACGGAAGTGACCAACGCCGAGCTGCAGTTGGTTGTCGCAGGACTGGGTGAGTTTGGCGCGGACAATCGGGCGGGAATTCCGCGGACGTTGCACCGGATCGCGTGCATTCGCAACCGGCAGCGCGGCGTGGTTGGGCTGACGATGCGCGTGGGACGCGCGGTGACTGGTTCGGTGGCGGTGATAGAGGACTTCGTCAAGGCGGGCGCCTCGATTCTGTTGCTGGGACGTCCGGGTGTGGGCAAGACGACGATCCTGCGTGAGGCGGCTCGTGTGTTGGCGGAGCAGGGCAAACGCGTGGTGATTGTCGACACATCGAATGAGATTGGTGGCGACGGTGACATTCCCCACGCTGGCATTGGCCGTGCGCGGCGGATGCAGGTGGAACGTCCGGAGTTACAACACTCGGTCATGGTTGAGGCAGTGGAAAACCATATGCCTGAGGTGATCGTGATTGATGAGATTGGCACCGAGCTTGAAGCGCAGGCGGCACGGACGATCGCCGAACGCGGCGTGCAACTAGTGGCGACGGCGCATGGCAACACGCTGGCCAACCTGATGCTGAATCCGACGCTGGTCGATCTGATTGGCGGCATACAGACGGTAACGCTGTCTGATGAGGAGGCGCGGCGGCGGGGAACGCGGAAGTCGGTGCTGGAACGCAAAGCGCCACCGGCGTTCGAGGCGCTGGTTGAGATTCAGTCGTTTACTCGCGTCGCTGTGCATTCCGACCTGGACAACACGGTGGATGCGCTGCTGCGCGGTGAGTCGGTGGCGGCTGAGATTCGCGAAGTGGATGACGATGGCGACGTGCATACGTCGACGGACTCGGTGGAATCTGTGGTCTCCGATGGTCCGTTGGGTGGGTTTGACATGTCGATCAACGACGTGCTTGAGCGGCGCTCGACGGCGATGTCGAAGATGGGCAATGGCGCCAGCTTCGGCAACGGATCGTCGCATGAGGCGCCGTTGCGTCGGCGGACGGGATCTCGGCCGCGCAACCAGTCGGCTGGTCCGCATCAGAAGGTGTATCCCCTGGGGGTATCGCTGTCGCGCTTGCGGGAGGCGATTCGCGAGACTGGGGCGAACGTGTCGATTGCGGAACGGGTCGAGGAAGCGGATGTGCTGCTGACGCTACGAGCGGCGTTCCGGCGTCGCCCGCCAGAGTTGCGATTGGCGGAGTCTCGTCGGTTGCCGGTGGTGGTCCTGAAACACAACACGGTGCTGCAGATGGAGAAGAGTCTGCGGGCGTTGTCAAAGGGTTCCTCTCCCAATGACACGGTGACGGCGGCGTTGTCGGAGGCGGAAGAAGCGATTTCGCAGATTCACTCGGGTCGGCAGTCGGCGGTGGACCTGACACCGCAGAATCCGTACATCCGCAAGCTGCAACATCAGTTGGCCAGCGATCAGGCGCTGGAGTCGGTCAGCAAGGGCCGAGAGCCGAACCGGCGAGTGCGGATCCATGCCGGCTGAGCGGGTGTCGGAGCCATCATCCTGGCGAGCTCGAGGCGTGTTCATCACGGTCGAGGGTGGAGATGGCGCGGGCAAGACGACGTTGGCGCGATCGCTGGCGGAGTGGCTGGGTCGGGGGAGCAGGCCGGTTCGGCCGGTCCGATTGACCTTTGAGCCGGGTGGTACGGAGTTGGGCATACGGTTGCGCTCGCTGGTATTGGATCACGAGCTGGAGATGAGTGACTGGATGGAGACGTGGTTGTTTCTGGCAGCGCGGGCCTCTCATGTGCATGACGTGTTGCTCCCAGCGATCGCGGGTGGTGAGCTGATCTTCAGTGATCGGTTCACCGACTCGACGCTGGCCTACCAGGGCTACGGCCGTGGTCTCGATCTGGATCGACTGCGCCGCCTCAATGCCGAGGCCACAGACGGGCTGACTCCAGACCTGACGCTGCTCCTGGATGTGCCCGCTGAAGTTGGTCTGGCTCGGGCGCGGGCGCGCTCGTCTGTTGCAGACCGGATCGGCGACGCCGATCTGGCCTTTCACGAGCGCGTGAATTCGGGCTTTCGAGCGTTGGCGTCGGAGCACAACGAGCGGATACGGTTGATTGACGCGTCTCGGGCGGAGTCGGAAGTGTTGAGAGACGCGCTCTCGATTGTGAACGAGTGGTTGGAAGCAGGGGAACGGGACACATAGAATGTGGCGCGATGACTAGTGAGACGTGGCCGGAACATTCGCAGTCGATTAAGCCGCTTGGGCCGATCATGGTTCGGGTGCCTGCGACATCTGCGAATCTGGGGACGGGATTTGACGCGGCCGGAGTGGCGTTGCAACGCTACGCCACGGTGACTGTTTCGGTTGCTTCGGGCAACGAGGGTGAACGCTCGCCGATGTCGCGGCACGTGCGCAAAGCGGTGCGTGAGGTGTATCGAGAACTGGGCCTTGGACGTCCGGAGGCCGAAGAGCTTGATATCTCGGTGCAGGCCGAGTTTCCGCTGGGTCGCGGTCTGGGCGCGAGCGCCGCCTGTCGTGGGGCCGGTCTGGTAGCGGCGAATGCGCTGCTGGGTCAGCCGCTGTCGGAGCATCGGATCCTGGAGATCGGGTCGGACCTTGAAGGTCACGCGGACAACATGGCGCCGGCGCTGTTTGGCGGCTGCCAGATCGTCGCAATGGACGGACCTCGGGTGACCCGAGTAGCGTTGCCGGTCGCGGAAGGCGTGCGATTTGTGGGATTCACTCCCAGCTTCAATATGTCCACCAAGAAGGGTCGCGCGCTGCTCCCGAACAAGCTGTCGCGCCAGGATGCAGTTCACAACTCGTGCCGCTCGGCCCTGCTGGTCGCCGCGTTGACGACCGGATCGTGGGAGGCGATGAAGACGGCGGTCGATGACCGCCTACACCAACAGCCGCGATCGAAGCTGTTTCCGACGATGTTTGAGCTGTTTGAGGCGGCAGAATCGGCCGGCGCATATGCGGCGTATCTGTCGGGCGGAGGCTCGACATTGATGGCGCTGTCAAGCGAGGAACGAGCGGACACTGTGCGTGAGGCGTTCGTGTCTTCGGCTGCGGCGCAGGGGATTACAGGACACGGATTTGTGACAGGGATCGATAGCGGCGGGGCGCAGATTCTGTGACGGTCGTTCAGAAATATGGTGGGACGTCGGTCGGTTCAGTTGAGCGGATACGAAACGTCGCGCGCCGCGTAGCGGCTCGCGCGGAGGGCGAGCAGTTGGCGGTGGTGGTCTCGGCGATGGGTAAGTCGACCGACGATCTGTTGGCGCTGGCCCGCGAGGTTAATCCGAGGCCGCCGCGTCGGGAGACTGACCTGTTGATGGCGACCGGTGAGATGGTGTCGAGCGCATTGTTGACGATGGCGCTGATCGACATCGGCTGTCCGGCGGTCGCGCTGACCGGGGCCCAGGCAGGTGTGTTTACCGATGAGACGTTTGGCCGGGCGCGGATTCGCAATATTGATACGTGGCGGATGCACGAAGAGTTTTCGGCTGGCAACGTGGTCGTGGTGGCCGGGTTCCAGGGTCAGAGTCCGCAGGGGGACTATGCGACGCTGGGTCGCGGTGGGTCGGACACGTCGGCGGTTGCATTGGGAGCGGCGCTTGAGGCCGACCAGGTTGAGATCTATACGGATGTGCAGGGGATTTACACCACCGATCCACGAATTGAGCCGAAGGCGCGCTGTCTCAAGGACATTGCGTCGGAGGAGATGCTCGAGGCGGCTCAGCAGGGCGCTGGAGTGATGCATCCACGGGCCGTCGAGCTGGGATTGTTGTACGAGATACCGATTTTGGTCGCTTCGTCGCAAGCGGAGTTTGGCTCCGGCGGCGGCACGTTGATTCGCAAGGAAGTTCAAATGGAGCCTGAAAATCGAGTCCGAACGATCGCGCTGGACCGTGACGTGTCGTCAGTGACGCTGCGCCACGTGCCTGACCGGCCGGGGATCGCGTCGCAAATCTTTGGTCCGCTGGCCGATGCCGGGATTTCGGTCGACACGATCGTGCAGAACGCCTCGGAACTGCAGTTGACCGATTTGACCTTCACAGTGACGGGCGACGACTGGGAACGTACGCAGGAGATCAGCTGGCCGCTGGCAGCCGAGCTTGGCGCGGCCGACGTGTTGTTCGCTCATGACTTGGTCAAGGTGTCGTTGATTGGCACGGGGATGCAGTCGGGCCCGGGTTACGCGGCAACGATGTTCCGCTCGCTGTCGGACGCGGGGATCAACATTGAGTTGATTACGACATCGGAGATTCGGATTACGTGCCTGGTCAGGGCGGAGCGTGGTGAAGAAGCGGTGCGGGTGTTGCACGCGGCGTTTGCGTTGGACGAAGAGGTTTAGCAGCTTGGCCGGGGACCCCCTTCAGCCTTCGGCAGCTTCCCTCGCAAGGGGGGAAGCGGGGAGTCAGTGAACGGCCTGACACGGTTCCACTACTGTTGACCACATCTTCCCCGATGACGTGGAAGAACCCTGTGAACCGCGTGGAATCCGGATGTACAGCGCGGGCCCTTCAAGCGAACCTTTGCTGAGCCGAAGCACGGCTCAGCGGGGAGAGGTTGAGAGCTGATGTTTGCGCATCTTCATACGCATACTGAGTATTCGGAGTTGGATGGGTTGTCGAAGGTTTCGGCGTTGGCGGCTCGGGCGAAGGGGCTGGGGCAGGAATCACTGGCGATTACCGACCACGGGAACCTGTATGGAGCGATTGGGTTTTATCGGGCTTGCGAGTCCGAAGGGATTCGGCCGGTGTTGGGGATGGAGGCGTATGTCGCGCCGGGGGATCGGCGGGACAAGTCGGCGGGCCGGGAGGCGGCGTCGAACTCGTTTCATATGGTCCTGTTGGCGCAGAATCAGCAGGGCTGGCGCAATCTGATCCAGCTCTCGACACGTGGCCACCTGGAAGGGTTTTACTACCGGCCGCGGATTGATCGGGAGTTATTGGCCGAGTACTCGGAAGGGCTGATCGTGCTCTCGGGTTGTCCGTCGTCGGAGTTGCAGCGGGCGCTGATACGGGAGGATTTGGCTGAGGCTCGCCGGGTGGTGGAGTGGTATCGCGAGGTGTTTGGCGACCGGTACTACTTCGAGATTCAGCGTCACAAGGAGCTGCCGCAGTTTGAGCCGCCGTTAGAGCACACGGTCGCTCTGTCGCGGGAGTTTGAGATTCCACTGGTCGCGACGCAGGATGCTCACTATTGCGAGCCTGGCGATCACGATGCGCATGATCTGTTGCTCTGCATCGGCACCAACGCTGTTCGGACAGATGAGAAGCGATTCCGCTTCGACGGCGAGGACTTCTACCTGACGTCCGAGTCCTACATGGATGAGGTCTTTGCCGACATTCCGGAGGCGGTGACGAATACGCAACTGGTGGCCGAGCGCTGCGAGGTGAAGCTGGAGTTCGGCCGACTGCGTCTGCCGCAACCTGAGATTCCTGCAGGCAAGACAGCGTTGGAGCACTTGACAGACATCGCATTTTCGGGTCTGAGACAGCGCTACGGAGATCCGCCGCAGACTCACATTGATCGGTTGAAGTACGAGCTGCATGTGATCGAGGAGACCGGCTTCGCCGAGTATTTCCTGATCGTGATGGACTTTGCCCACTTTGCACGCGACCGGGGGATTGCGCGGGCGGTGCGAGGATCGGCGGCGGCGAGTCTGGTGCTGTACTGCCTTGAGATCACCGACATCGATCCGATGGAGTACTCGCTGGTCTTTGAGCGCTTCCTCAACCTTGAGCGCCGGGAGATGCCCGATATCGACATGGACTTCGCCGATAACCGTCGTGATGAGGTGATCCGCTACGTGGCCGAGAAGTACGGGCGCGATCGGGTGGCGCAGATCATCACGTTCGGCACGTTGGGGGCGAAGGCGGCGATTCGCGATTCAGGCCGGGCGCTGGGTGTGCCGCTGGGTGACACGGATCGTGTGGCGCGGATGGTGCCGAATCAACTGAATATCTCGGTGGCGGATGCGATTTCACAGTCACAGGAGATGCAGGCGGCGAAGCAGAGCGACTCGACCGTCGAAGAGTTGTTGTCGTATGCGCAGCGGCTGAATGGCGTCGTGCGCAACACGTCGACGCACGCGGCGGGTGTCGTGATTTCGCAGGAGCCGTTGGCGGAGAACGTGCCGCTGCGTCGTCCGGTGAACGAGTCCTCGGACGAGGGCTGGATTCCGATGACGCAGTGGGGAATGGATGAAGTGGCGGCGGTCGGCCTGTTGAAGATGGATTTCCTCGGGCTGACGAACCTGACCATCCTGGAGGAAGCGGTTGGGCTGTGTCAGGAGCATGAAGGCGTCGAGATTGACTATGTGAACCTGCCCGACGGCGATCAGAAGACGTTTGACCTACTGGCCAGCGGCGACACGTTTGGCGTGTTTCAACTGGAGTCGGGCGGGATGCGCCGGGTCGTGGCGGATCTGAAACCGACCTCGATCCGGGACCTGGCGGCGCTGCTGGCGCTGTATCGGCCGGGTCCGATGGAGCACATTCCGCGGTTTATCGAGAGCAAGCATGGCCGCCAGGCGGTGTCGTATCCGCATGACGATCTGGGTGAGATTCTCGATGACACGTATGGCGTGATTGTGTACCAGGACCAGGTGTTGCACATCGCGCGGAAGTTTGCCGGTTACACGCTGGGTCAGGCCGACATCATGCGTAAGGCGATGGGTAAGAAGATCGCGGCGGTGATGGTCGGCGAGCGAGGCAACTTTCTCGAGGGCGCGCTGGGTAACGGCTACAGCGAGCACGATGCGCAGACGATTTTCGAGTTGATTGAGCCGTTTGCCGGCTATGCGTTCAACAAGGCGCACGCGGTGTCGTATGCGGCGATTGCGTATCAGACGGCGTGGTTCAAGGCGAACTATCCAGCGCCGTACATGGCGGCGGTATTGCGTGCGGCGTCGGGCAATAGCGACCGGATTCGCGAGGCGGCGGCTGAGTGCGGTCGGCTGGACATTCCGTTGTTGCTGCCCGATGTGAATCGGTCGGAGGCGACGTTCGCATTGGAGAAGATGGCCGACGGTCGCAGCGCGATCCGGTTTGGTCTGGGCACCATCAAGAATGTGGGACGAACGGCGGTCGAGCCGCTGATCGCCGAGCGCAAAGAGAACGGTCTGATTCAGAATGCCAGTGACCTGGCGGAGCGGCTGGACTCGAAGACGATGAACCGGCGAGCGCTGGAGGCGCTGGCGAAGGCAGGTGCGTTCGATGAGATAGAGTCCCGGGGCGCGATGGTGGCGGCGGCGGAGGACATCATCAAACGCGCTCGCCGCGCCCAGGAGCTGCGCGATAGCGGTCAGACATCAATGTTTGACCTGTTTGGCGCAGAAGTTGAGACGCCGACTCCCACGGTGACGCTTGAAGAAGACATAGACGCGACGCCGCACGAGCAGCTCAACTGGGAACGGGAGTTGCTGGGCGCGTATGTGTCGGAGCATCCACTGCAGGCGGCGACGCTGGCGCTGCAGGGTCGGGTGGACGCACAGTTGTCGGAGTTGACCGAGGACATGTCCGGCAACACGCAGACGGTTGCGGGGTTGGTCAACGGCGTGCGTCAGTTGACGACGCGCAAGGGCGATCAGTTTGCGGCGGTGATGCTTGAGGACCTGTCGGGGACAGCCGAAGTGACGGTCTGGCCCGATCAGTGGGCGGTGACGAAAGATGTGTGGCAACCGAATCAGATCGTGATCACGACGGTGAACATCCGCACGCGGATGGATCGGCTGACGCTGGCGGTGGAGGATGTGACGGCCTGGAATGAGTCGATGGCATCTGCGCCTACACCAGAAGTGCTCGGTGGGTCAGGCGGCACGGTCACGGTTCCCCCGATCAAGCAGGTTGCGTCGCCTCCATGGATGTCGAAGCCTCGGCAGCCGTTGCCCGGTCCCGAGCCGGTCGAGGTGGTAGAGGTCGTCGACGAAGTAGTCGACACGCCAGTGGCTGCTCCGACGCCGATTCCGGTGGCTGAACCGGAAGCGGAGCCGGTCGAGTTGGCGCTGTGGATCACCATTGAGGAGTCCGGCAACGAGACCGCAGACGTCGAGTTGATGGAGCAACTGGAGAACGGGCTCAAAGCGCTCAAGATGGTGCATCAGGGCAGTGATGCGATTTACCTGCGTGTCCGGACGGGCGAACAGGTGGAAGTGCTGGTCTGCTCGGATGGTTGGCGCCTGAAGGCGAATGAACAGGTCGTCCAGATTGTTGCGGGGACATTGGGTGACCGCGGCAGCGTGCGGATGGCGCCGTTGCCGCAGCAACCGGTTCGCGCAGGAGATAGCGCGGCTGGGTTGTAGATGGCGTACTCACGTTCTATTGTGAACACAGGTTCGTTTGTGTCCGCATGTGTTGGGCGGTTTGCCGTGTATCGGTATGGTTGGTTGGAATGTGCCAAGGTTCGAGCGGAGCTATCTGATGAAGGTCGTGTTTTTCGAAGAGGTCGAGGGAACCGCGTTGGTCGGCGAGATCAAAGAGGTCAAGAACGGGTTCGCGCGCAACTATCTGTTGCCGCGCGGTCTGGCCGGCCCGACGACGCCAAACAATCTGACCCGAGCCGACCGACTGGCCCAGGCGGATGCGATCCGTCAGGAGAAGCTGGACGGGGATGCAAGCCCGGTCGCGCTGGCGATCGCGGGTGCCGAGATGACGTTCGAGGCGCGCGTCGGCGAGCAAGGCCGACTGTTTGGTTCGATCACGGCTCGCGACATCGCCGAGCGTCTGACCGAGATTGCCGCGGAGCAGGTGCCGAACGCGGTGATCGAGCATCGACAGGTGCTGCTGGCGCAGTCGCTGCGGACGCTGGGCGTGGAGGATGTTCGTGTTCGGCTGACGCGCAACGTGTCGGCCGAGGTGCGAGTGATCGTCGAGCCAGACGCGGACAGCGTCGACCTGAGTTTCGACGAAGTACTCGCGGAAGTGAACGAAGCCGAGGCCTCAGCGGACGAGGAAGCCGCCGAGGAGGCGGAAGAGGCCGAAGCCGTCGAGGCGTAGGGCCGGACTTCAATTGCAGTGGTCTCCCAGTCCCCGCCCTTGCGGAGACCTTTGAAAAACTCCCCTTCTCCCCCCCTGCGGGGGAGATGCCGAAAGCCTGCCCCCGGCTCGAACGGGGGGCAGAGGGGGGTCCGCTGTTCAAGAGCCCTATCTGGTCATCATCAGCCGATCCCCCTCTGTCACTCCGTGACATCTCCCCCCGCAAGGGGGGGAGAGCAGAATTGGAGGTTGCGCATCGGTCTCTGCAAGGGGGAGCAAAGGAATCACCGCTGTTTCGTGTGTGCAGAGGACTGGTGGGAATCGGTCTTTTGGAGACGCAATCTGATCGTGGAGGCTGTGATGGTCTCTTCTGATCCCACCTATGACGAATTGGCCGAGGAATACGGCGGCAATGGACGGGGCCAGCGGGCGCGGTCGGCGTCTCGTGGCGTTCCACAGGATCAGGCGGCGGAGGAGTCGGTGTTGGGGGCGATCCTGGCTGAGGCCGGAGTCTATGAGCGCCTGGCGGGGATGCTCGAGCCCGATGACTTCATGGATCCTCGGCATCGGGCGATCTTTGCAGCGGTGCTGGCGGTGTTTGAGCGCTATGAGGCGATTGACCAGATCACGATTGCGGCCCAGTTGTCGACTGAAAGCCGGTTGCAGGAAGCGGGTGGGCAGGCGTATCTGAATCAGTTGGTGTACGAGCTGCCGGCGACGGTCGGAGCGGAGCACTATGCGCGGTTGGTGCAGCGGGCGTCCACGTATCGCGACATGATCCGGGCGGCGGGCGAAATCGGTGAGTTGGCGTATCAGGCAGACCCGAACGTTGGCGAGTCGCTGACTCATGCAGTGGAGTTGTTGTACGGGATTCGCGGCGCTGATCGGCGTCAGGACTTTCGCCTGCTACAGGACCTGTTGACCGATGTGCTCAGGGACGGGAGCGAGGCGGACTCAGGCGTCCATGGACCGATCCGCACTGGGTTTATGGATCTGGACGCACTGCTGAACGACGGCATGCACGCTTCGGATCTGGTTGTACTGGCGGCGCGGCCGTCAGTGGGTAAGTCGGCATTGGCGTTGAGCGTCGCCCGAGCGGCGGCGCTTGAGCAAGAACTGCCGGTGGCGATCTTCTCGTTGGAAATGTCGGCTGAGCAGATCGCCGGACGATTGGTCTCGGCGGAGTCGGGCGTCGAGCAATCTCGACTGCGCCAGGATCGACATTCGGAGGAGGAAGAAGGCAAGATTTCCCAGTCGATTGGCCTGCTGAGCCGCGCTGAGATTCACATTGACGACACCGCCGGACAAACGTTGGCCGAGATGCGAGCCAAATCGCGGAACTTGCACACGAGATTGCAGGAGCAGGCCCAGCGCCGTGGGAACAGCAGCGGCGGACTGGGTCTGATCATCGTTGATCACATTCAATTGGTGCATGGATTCTCAAGAGCGCAGTCGGATACGAATCGCGTGAGTGAGATTTCGTTGATCTCGCGGACGCTGAAGGAAATTGCGCGGGAGCTACAGATTCCGATCCTGGCGTTGTCGCAGTTGTCGCGAGCGGTCGAGCGTAGGCATCCGCCGGTGCCTCAGCTCTCTGACTTGCGCGAGAGCGGATCGATTGAGCAGGACGCGGATGTGGTGATCTTTATCTACCGTGAAGACATGTATGACCGAGATGAGTATCAGGACGACCTGGTGACTGATGCGTCGCACAGCGGTCAGCATGAGGTGGCTCAGCTGCTGGTGGCCAAACATCGGCATGGAGCGGTGGGGCGTGTTGATGTTCGGTTCGTGCCGACGGTGGCGAAGTTCGAAGACTTCTATGCCCAGGCTGAGCACGGAGTGGGTGAATTCTGATGAGCTTCGACGGGTTTACCTCGGGAGCGCCGGTGACCCCTCTGCCCCAGACGCTGCTACGTGACCTGATTCCGGCGATGTCGGATCCGGCCGAATTGATTGTGACCTTGTATGCGGTTGAGGCGATCGCAAGGCAACGCCGCTATCCGCGACGGGTGTCGTTGTCGGATCTGCGTGAGTCTCGGTCGTTGATCGAGGCGCTGGCGAGCTTCTGTCGCGACCGTGAGGTTGAGGACGCGTTTCGGCAGGGTCTCGACGCCGCCTCCGAACGTGGCTCATTGTTAAGGGCGCGCTCCGTGCAGGATGGCGGTTGGGTCGAGTGGATTGCGCTCAATGACGCCGATGGCAAGCGTGCCATGGCGTCCGCGTCAATGCCTCCGGCGGCCCGCAGCGTGTATGGGCGTGAGGCCGCGTACAGCTCGGCCCCAGAGATCTGGCAGAGTGCATTTGGGACGGCGATGCCGCCGATCCTCTCGGAAGAGGTCAAGGCGGCGGAGTCGCGCTACGGGTCGGATTGGATGCGCGACGCATTCGCCGAGTCGGCAGCCAATGGCGTCCGCAATTGGCGCTATGTGCAGGCAATTCTCGAACGCTGGGAGACGGAGGGACGTGATGGAGGAGATGCAACGGCTCGGACCGCTGCTGGCGGGCTGGAGTCATCGCGCTACCGGCACCTCTTTCGAGAGTGAGGCTGCCGAACCGCCGGTTCGTGACCAATCGCTGTGGACGCCTGATGGAACTCCGGGTTGCGAGATTTGTGGTGGTGCGGGGTATGTCCGAGTGGCGAGACCGGTCGGTGATCCAAACTTCGGGCGGGTGCAGCCGTGTGAATGTCGGCGAGCTGAAGAGGAAGCGAGGGCGGCAGAGCGATTGCAGCGGTTGAGCAACCTGGGCCCGCTATCGGATGCTCGGTTGGCGGACGATGAGACGGAGAGCGGTCCAGGCAAGACGATCACCGAGTTTGCCGATGCGGAAGATGACGATCCTGGCTGGTTGTTGATGACTGGGCCGCCAGGATCGGGACGGACGCGGTTGTCGGCGGAGATGGCGAACCGGCGGATTGCTGGGGGTCGTGCGGCACTATATTTCGTCGTCGCCGACCTGCTGGATCGGTTGCGGTCGGCGATGAATGCGCCGAGCGGCGGCGATCTGTCGTTTGCATTGCTGTTCGAGCATGTGCGCGATGCGCCGTTTCTGATCCTTGACGACCTGGACTGCATCTCTCCGACGGACTGGGCACGAGAGAAGCTGTTCCAGTTGCTCAATCATCGGCGCAACAGCGGTCGGCGGACGGTGCTGGTCTCGGAGGCGGCCGATCTGTCGGCGATTGGCTTGCAGTCGTTTCTGACGCTGGATCTGGCCAGGCTGGAGTTGGGCAGCGCGGTGTCGGGCGGGCGGTATCGGGAGTTTGGCGGGATGACGGAGTCGGTGCTGGACCAATACTCGTTTGACAAATTCCGCGGGGAAGGACTGGGTGGCCGAGGGGAGGCTGAGAATCTGGCGACGGTGAAATCGACGGTTGAGGAGTGGGTGTCGCATCCAGCGGGCTGGCTGACGTTGTATGGCGGTACGGGTGTCGGGAAGACGCATCTGGCGGCAGCGGCCGCCAATGATCGGTTGGCTGTTGGCGACAGCGTGTGTTTCGCCGTGGTGCCGGAGTTGTTGGATGCCTTGCGAGCGTCGTATCGGGATGAGGGGGAGGCATCGTTTGAGGCGATCTTTGCGTCGCTCAAGGAGGTTGACTTGCTGATCCTGGACGATCTCGGCGCGCACCAGTCGACGGAGTGGGCCAGCGAGAAGTTGTATCAGCTCTGCGCGTCGAGATATCTGCGCAGCGCGCCGACGCTGATCACCATGAACGTGCTGCCCGATGACCTGGATCCTCGGTTGGCGTCACGGCTACTGGACAGCCAACGGGGGCTTGCGTTGCACGTGCGAGCCAAGGACTACCGGACTGACCAGGAGGCGCGGCAGATTACTCCGTCGCGGCGTCGACCTCAGCGGCGGGGGTGAGGGAGCCTTCGATCCACTCTTCGCCGTCAGTCCAGACTTCTTTCTTCCAGATGGGGACGATGGCTTTGAGCCGGTCGATGCCGTAGTGACAGGCGTCGATGCCATCGCCTCGATGGGCTGAGGCGACGGCGACGGCAACTGAGGCTTCGCCGATTTCGAGGCGTCCGATGCGGTGGTGCATGGCAATGTCGAGGACATCCCAGCGGTCGCGTATTTCGGACTCGATCTGTCGCATGACTCGAATTGCCATGGCCGGATAGGCGTCGTACTCGAGATAGTTGACGTCGCGACCGAGGTTGTTGTCTCGGACGACTCCGACGAACAGGGAGACCGCGCCGGCTTGCGACGACAGGACCAGGTTGTGGAGAGCAGTAGGATCGAGGATGTCGCTTGTGATCTTGAAGTACGGATCCTCAGCCGCATACTCCGCCGCTTCGCCATTGTCCGAGCCGCCGCTGACCGGTGGGATCAAGGCGACTTCGTCTGAGGGCATGACCGGGTGATCGGCAGTGACGTACTCGGCGTTGACGGCGAACATAATCGAGTCGCGCATGGCGTCGAGCTGCGGGAAGCGGTCGACGAATGCGTCCATGACCAGGGCGGCGGTCAAGGGTTGTGGCAGGTCGCAGAGTTCGACCTGGCGCATGCCGCAGGTCTCGGCGAGATTGGCGAAGAGTTGTACGGTGAGCCGCATGGATTCAGTCTATCGGCCTGTTACCTCAGCGCTGGCAGCTATTGAAGCAATGATCGACGTGGCGCTGCCGCCGCATTGTGTGTCGTGCGGCGCGGCTGGGGAGTTGATCTGCCGCACCTGTCGCGGGCTGATGCAACGGGCGGATGGGAAGCGCTGTCGTCACTGCTGGCTGGTCTCGGATGCGCCGGCGTGTAGCGACTGTGTCTCGCGTCCACTGGCGGTGCGCGAGTTGCGGTCGGCGTTTGTCTACGACGGACCGATCCGGGCAGCGGTCCTGGCGCTGAAGCATCGCGGCGTGACGGCATTGGCCCGAGAGTTGGTTGAGATGGCGGGCGAGATTCGTCCTGCGGCGGATACTGCCATCGTTGTGCCGATTCCGATTCCTCTGCTGCGCAAGCGTCGGCGGGGAGGCAACCAGGCCGAGCGGTTGGCGCAGGTGGTGGCGCAACGGACCGAGCTCATGCTCGAATCGTCAGCGCTTCGACGACGTGGATGGTGGGGTCCGCGACAGGCTCAGGCCCGGTCGCGGGCGGATCGTCGGCGGATTGTGGTTGGCGCGTTTGCGGCTGACGAGACGCTGGTCCGCGGGCGTGGCGTACTGCTAGTTGATGACGTGTCGACGTCGATGGCGACGTTGTCGGAGGCGGCGCGAACGTTGTTGGCCGCTGGTGCGACGGCAGTGGACGCCTGGACGGTTGCTCGGGCGGATTGAAATGGTGCCGAAGCGCGAGTCCGAGTTTTGGCTGAGTTACAAGCCGCTGGGCGACGACGGTTTTCCCGTTGAGTTGGTAGATCGAATGCGCGCCGCGGTCGTCGTAGACACCGCGGCGCGCGCTCGTGCTGCCGGGTTTGAGCGAGTGCGGGTGTTCTCAACAGAGCAGATTGAAGGCGTGGAGGTTGAGCGGACGCAGCCACGCCAGTTGATCGGGAGCATTGTTTCGGTAGCGGCAAGGGATGCTCACGGTCCGGTCTGTTATGCTGGCTCGGGAATGCCCGCGATGACAACTGAAGACTGGTCGACGCTGTTGGAGATGATTGAAACGGGAATCGCTACGGCGAACCGGATGTTCTCTTGCGACTGGATCGGCGTGCCGGATGGACGGATGCTCGGCAGCGTTGCTCGAGAGCGAGTGGACAATCGGTTTGCGCAGCTAGTCCGAGATCGAAACGGGGTTTCGGTTCAGTCATTCGCACGCTCGGCGCGGTCGTTGATGGACGTTGACACGCCGGCGGACCTGGTCGTGCTGAAGACGGCTGAGCGCGTTGGTTCAATGGACCTGGGGTCGGCAACCCAGGCTGAGTTGGCCGGGCAACGGGAGCTGGATGAGCAGGTGCGGAACGCGGTACGGGTGTTTGAGACGATGACGCGTCGCACGAAGGAGCTAATGGTCTGTGGTCGGGTGAGTGGATCCGACTGGGCAGTGTTGGATCGCGATACGTCGTGCCGAGCGCGTGTGTTGTCGGAGGAGCGAGGTCTGCGAACACGCGGCGGGCGTGCTCGGTCGTTGATCGGTGAACTGTATGAGCGGACCGGGAGCGAGCAATTTGCCCTGCTGTTAGAGAGAATGGCCGACGCGGTGATCTGGGACACGCGGCCGTTGTTTTCGCACCTTGGTTGGGATGTGTCTCTCTATGATCGGTTTGTTGCCGACTTGGGCAGATGGGAGCTTATCGAGCATGAGGAACTGCGGGAGTTGGTGTGGGCCCTGGCAGACAAGCGAGTGCTGATGGGTGGGCATTCGCTGGTCAGTGGAGGGATGCTGGCGGGGAATGACGCGGCGTGGACGCGGCGTGAGTTGTCTGGTTGACTTGCCGTTCTTGACCACGTGTAAGCTGAGATTGACTGTTGTTCGTGTGCTGTCGGGCGTCTGACCCGGCGGCGGCCCGATTCGCTCGGGTCTCCATGACGCGAATGGGTGAGATATGGCGTTGACGTTGGCTGGGGCCGCACTGGATGCGGTAGACGCGGAGATCGCCTCCGCGATTGAGTCGGAAGCGGGTCGGCAGCGTGACGGTCTAGAGCTGATTGCCTCAGAGAACTACCCGTCCGAGCCCGTGCTGGCGGCGATGGGGTCGGTGCTGACCAACAAGTACGCCGAGGGATATCCAGGCAAGCGCTACTACGGCGGTTGCGAGTTTGTCGATGTGGTGGAGGAGCTCGCGATTGAGCGGGCGAAGTCGCTGTTTGGGGCGGAGCATGCCAATGTCCAGGCGCACTCGGGTACGCAGGCGAATATCGCGGCATACTTTGCGTTGCTATCGCCGGGCGACACGGCGATGGGACTGGAACTGAATCACGGCGGGCATCTGACGCACGGCCTGCCGGTCAACATCTCCGGTCGCTGGTTCGAGTTTGTCTCGTATGGCGTTGACCAGGAAACCGAGCAGATCGACTACGATGGGATGGCCGCGCTGGCGCGTGAGCATCGACCGAAAGTGATCGTGGTCGGCGCGACGGCCTACCCGCGCATCTACGATTTTGCCAGGGCGGCTGAGATTGCCGAGTCGGTGGATGCGGTCCTGATGGTGGACATGGCGCATGTGGCCGGATTGGTCGCAGGCGGTGTGCATCCTTCGCCGGTGCCGTACGCGCCGGTGGTGACGACGACGACACACAAGACGCTGCGCGGGCCTCGGTCGGCGCTGATGCTGACGAACTCGGAGATGGCTCGCAAGATCGACCGGGCGATCTTCCCAGGAACGTCGGGCGGGCCGCATATGCACACGATCGCCGCTAAAGCGGTCGCGCTGAAGGAAGCGGCGACGCCTGAATTCGCCGAGTATGCGGCTCAGATCGTGGCGAACTGCAAGGCGCTGGCCGATGGGTTGCTCTCAGAGGGCTGGCGGTTGGTCTCGGGCGGGACCGACAATCATCTGTTGCTGCTCGACGTTGGAGTCAAAGGCCTGACCGGCAAGGCTGCGGAGTCGGCGCTCGACGCGGCCGGCATCACGGTGAACAAGAACACGATCCCGTACGACACGCAGCGTCCGACGGTGACGTCGGGCGTTCGGATTGGCACGCCGGCATTGACGACTCGCGGGATGCGCGAGGATGAGATGACACAGGTCGCCGGGCTGATCAGCCGGGTGTTGGATCATATTGATAACGCTGACGAACAGACTCGTGTCCGCGCTGAAGTGCGCGAGCTGGCGTCGAGTTTCCCGATTCCCGGGATCAACAACCACCAGGACGAACAGGACGAAACGGCGAACCGAGTGTTCGCGTAGAGGAGTGATACATGGCGCAGGCTGCGACGGAATACGAGATTATGGTGGTGCTCCACCCCGACATCGTCGGCGACCTGATCGAAGAGCGCATGGCGCATTTGCGCGGCACGCTGACCGACTACGGCAATGACGTGACCGAAGTGATCGACTGGGGCCGGCGCCGGTTGGCGTACCCGATCAAGCAAGCCTTCGAGGGGCACTACTTGATCGCCCATTACGAGGGCGGATCGGAGTCGCGACGGGACGAGCTGGAGCAGTCGTTGTTGATCGACGAGCAGGTGTTGCGTCATCTGATCGTGCGGCGTGACCACTAGCCTGCGGCTGAGTGATCGCAGGGAGAGACTCTGATGGCTGGACTGAACAAAGTAATGTTGATTGGCAATCTGGGGCGCGATCCCGAGATGCGCTACACGGCGAATGGAACCGCGGTCGCGAATTTCAGTATCGCGTGCAATCGCACGTACACGGATCGCGAAGGCCAACGTCAGGAAGAGACCGAGTGGGTGCGGATTGTCTGTTTTGCCAGGCAGGCTGAGATCGCCGGTCAGTATCTCCAGCGAGGCTCTCCGATTTTCGTTGAGGGCCGACTGCAAACTCGATCATGGGAAGACCAGCAGGGTCAGACCAGGTACATGACTGAGGTTGTGGCCAACAACTTCCAGTTCCTCGGCAGCCGTGGCGGTGGCGGCGGTGGCGGTGGAAGCTGGCAGGACGAACCAGGCGATATCGGTGGTGGTCCGGATGCGGGCGACCTTCCGTTTGAGTAGACAGATTCCTTACGCCGTAACGGCGGCGTGGACTGAACACATGTTGGGGAGAATGATTGATGACGACTGAATCAGAACCAAACATTGAGGCGGCGCCTGTCGCCGAACCAGTTCCGGCTCCTGCCTCGTCTGCTGAGCCGCCAGCGGCGCCAGCGCCGACGCCGCGGATTACGCCCGCGCCGGAGTCGGGCGATCGGCTGCCGCAGATGATCGAGCGGACGCGGCGACGCGGACGACGTCGTCGCGCGCCGGTGTTCACGCCACAAGAGGTCAAGACGATTGACTACAAGGATGTTGATCGACTGAAGAAGCTGATCTCGGATCGCGGCCGGATCGAGCCTCGGCGCAAGACTGGTCTGACGGCGAAGGACCAGCGCAAGATTGCACGCGAGATCAAGCGAGCGCGGCAGGTGGCGTTGCTGCCGTACACGGCCGAGCACATGCGTCAGACTTCTCGGTTCCGCATGGTGACCCGGATGGCGCAGCGAGCGATGCGGGCGGAGTTGGACGATGCGCCGCCCTCGAAGCCAGCAGAAGGCGGCGCCGCAGCAGCGGAACCGGTCAACGAAGCAGCCCCCGACAGCGTGTCGGCTCCGGGGAGCGAAGTGGGCGCTCCTCAGGCCGCTACCGAGGCAGGGCCAGAGACTGCAACAGCGGCAGCGCCCGAAACTGCAGCGCCTGCGGCCGCAGCGGAAGCGCCGTCAGGGGCAGCTCCCGCAACTGAGGAATCTGGCGCCTGATGGGTGAGTCGCTGGGGATTGGGTTGCTTGGTCTGGGCGTCGTCGGTCGCGGCGTCCTGGATGCTTTGCAGGGCAACGCCCTGGCGTATGAATCGCGCTGCGGCCAACGGCTCGAAGTTAAGGCCGCGGCCGTTCGAAATGTGGCGGCACGGTCCGAACTCTCGGCGGCGGGACTGACCATTTCGGACGACCCGTTGGCGATATCGTCCCACAACGATGTGGAACTGGTGGTTGAGTTGATGGGCGGCGAGTCGCCGGCGGCTGAGTGTATCGAGGCGGCGCTGTCGGCTGGGAAGTCGGTAGTGACCGCCAACAAAGAGGTGATGGCGAAGCGAGGGCCGGCGCTATTGGCACTGGCGGAGGCGCGTGGAGCAGAGCTGAGGTACGAGGCCAGCGTCGGCGGTGGGATTCCGATCATTGGAGCATTGCAGCGAGACTTGCAGGCCAATGATGTGTCGTCGGTGCGGGCGATCATCAACGGCACCACGAACTACATGATCACGGCGATGTCGCGCGATGGCATGAGCTATGACGCCGCCCTCGCAGAGGCGCAGCGACTTGGCTACGCCGAATCCGATCCGACGAACGACGTGGATGGCATCGACGCAGCGTACAAGTTGGCCATCCTGGCGTCGCTGGCGTTTCACTCGCAGGTCGAGCCAGCCGACGTGTACTGCGAAGGCATCCGATCGCTTGAGGCGCGCGACTTTGTTCACGCGCGAGATCTTGGCTATGCGATTCGGATGTTGGCGACTGCGCGACAGACTGCACTTGGACTTGATCTGCGGGTGCATCCGACTTTGGTGCCGATGACGGATCCGATGGCTGGGGTCGAAGGGGTGTTGAATGCGGTTTCGGTGTCGGGTGATCTGATTGGTTCGGTGGTGCTGGAGGGTCCTGGGGCTGGGGCAGGGGCGACATCCAGCGCGGTGGTCGCGGACATTCTTGAGGTGGCAGGTCGCCTTGCTTCCGAACAGGCGCCGCGCCGCTTGCCTCCGATGGACGATTCGCCACAGGTTGCTCCGTTGAGTGACATATGGGTACGCACATATCTTCGGCTCGAAGTCCCCGATCGTGCTGGTGTGCTGGCAGAATTGGGAGCGGTGTTCGCTGCTGAAGAAGTGAGCATTGCATCTGTGCTGCAAACGCCGCATCCAGAGCGGAGTCAGTCGGCGGATCTCATAGTCACGACCCACGGCTGTACCGATGGCGCACTGCAGCGGGTGCTCGATGGCTTGCAGCGGTCTGACTCGATGATCGAATTGGGCGTGCGGCTGCGGATTGAGGATGGCTGTGACAACGACTGATCCGATTGACGGCGCCGACACTCGCTGGATGCGGTTAGAGGAGTCGGTGACCGGGCTGCGCAACCGGGCGGCCGAACTGGCGCAATCGCAAGTGCGCGATGAGCGTGAGTTGCATTCTCTCGATCAGCGCATCCGCGATCTGGAGGGCACGGCGATATCACTGGCGGCGGAGATCGGCGCGGCGATGCGTCAGCTTGATGAGCTGCCATCGTTGCGTGAGCGCATGAACCGCGCGAACAACGAGCTGGACGAGAACAAGGAGCTGTCGGAAGCGTCGATTCGTCAGCTACGCCAGGAGGTCGACGGACAGCGGGAGGTGGGCAACGAAGCGAACCGCAGATTGCAGTCGAGCGAGAAAGCTCTGAATGACTTACGAGAGCGCCTCGCAGTGTTCGACGAAGCGATTCGCCGCGTCAATAGCGAAGGCGGCGAGGTCGCGCACCGGATTTCGCAACTGGAGAACGGCCAGGTCGCTCTGGGCGCGCGAATAGCGGCGAATGCGGATGGATTGCGCCGGGCGTCGAGCGAGGGCAACGCACTGGAATCGCGAATTGAAGCGCTGGAGCGCCAGTTGTTCGGGTTGACCGAGCGCGTCGACCTGTCGTACCAAGGACTGCGCCGAGTCCAGGAAACAGCCGAGCAATGGGAAGATCTGCGCAACAGCGTTGAGGCGATGCGCGGTCGAGTCGAGGAGTCACTGCAAACGCTCGACACGTCGAAGACGCTGGTTGCATCAGTGCAACGCGGATTTGAGGCGTTGGAGGAGCGTATCGGCAACATCGAGCGAATCGGCGAACAGTTGAGGGCGCGGGATGCACGTCGAGAGCGAGCCGTCGCGTCGTTGGGTGACAAGATCGAGAGCGTGTCTTCGTTGTCGGCGGAGGAGCAGGATCGATTCGTGGCGATGCAGGAGCAGATTCGGCGTCGCCAGATTGAGGAGCTGGAGCAGGAGATCCGCGAGCTGAAGTCCTACCTGCGAGTGCGCGGCGATGGCTAGTCCTGCAGCACATCAGAGCTCATGGGTCGGCGGCGGAGTGCTCGAGCGCTACGCGTCCTGGTTGCCGGTCACGGAGTCGACGCCCTGTGTCACTCTCGGTGAGGGCAGCACACCGCTGGTCAGAGCTGAGAGCCTGGAACGTGCGACGGGGGCAGACGAAGTCTGGCTGAAGCTGGAGCTGTGCAACCCGACCGGGTCGTTCAAGGATCGCGGGATGGTGGTGGCCGTGGCGAAGGCTGTTGAGCAAGGTGCGACTGCAGTGCTGTGTGCATCGACCGGCAACACGAGCGCGTCGGCGGCAGCCTATGCATCTCGATGTGGATTGCGGTCGTTCGTCCTGGTGCCCGAAGGTCGGATTGCGCAGGGGAAACTGGCCCAGGCAGCAGCGCATGGAGCCCGAGTGCTGGCGGTTGACGGCAATTTCGACGACGCATTGAGATTGGCCCAGGAGCTGACGGATCGATTGCCGGTTGCGCTCGTGAACTCTGTCAATCCCTACCGGATCGAAGGTCAGAAGACAGCGGCGATGGAGATCGTCGATGCGCTGGGCGACGCGCCCGATCTGCACTGCATTCCGGTCGGCAACGCGGGTAACATCACCGCGTACTGGCGTGGCTACTGCGAGTACTTCCAGGCAGAATTGGCGAGCCGGCGTCCCCGCATGCTGGGTGTGCAGGCCGCGGGAGCTGCTCCACTGGTCCACGGTCATGTCATTGAGCAGCCCGAGACGATTGCAACGGCGATCCGGATCGGCGATCCGGCGTCGTGGGATGGTGCAGTGGCGGCGCGGGATGAATCGGGTGGCAAGATTGTCGCCACGACGGATGAACAGATTCTCGATGCATACCGAATGTTGGCCGATACTGAGGGCATCTTTTGCGAGCCGGCATCGGCAGCGTCGGTGGCGGGTCTGCTTGAGCGGCATGGCGATGGCTCGCTAGGGGGTCGGCGAGTGGTATGCACGTTGACCGGACACGGACTGAAGGATCCTGAACGAGCCGTGGCGTCGATTGAGGCGGATGTGGTAGAAATTGGCGCGGGATACGACCAGGCGGCAGCGGCGATCACGGAGGGATTGGTATGAGCGAACTCGTTGACCGCGACCGCGCGGAAGCAGCGGTGCGGGAACTGTTGTTGGCGCTGGGCGAGGATCCCGACCGGGAAGGTCTGCGCGAGACGCCTCGGCGAGTAGCGGCAGCGTTCGAGGAGACGTTCGGCGGCCGCGACGTGAATTTGCCGAAGTTGCTCGCGGTGGGATTCGAAGAAGGCCATGACGAGATGGTGATTCTTCGCGACGTTCCGTTTTTTTCAACCTGTGAGCATCACTTGATGCCGTTCCACGGGATTGCACACGTGGGCTATGTCCCGAATGGCCGAGTCGTAGGATTGTCGAAACTAGCTCGGCTGGTGGATGCGGTGGCTCGGCGGCCCCAGTTGCAGGAGCGATTGACCGCGCAGATTGCCGACATAATCGAGTCCTCGCTGCACACGCAGGGGGTCGGCGTGGCGGTCGAAGCGGAGCATCTTTGCATGCAGATGCGTGGGATCAAGAAACCGGGATCGCGGATGTTGACTTCGGCGATGCGGGGCAGTTTCAGGGATCAGGTAGAGACGCGGGCGGAGTTCCTCTCGCTGGTGGGGACGCAGCGGCTGTG
This sequence comes from Dehalococcoidia bacterium, assembly GCA_965232875.1. GTDB lineage: Bacteria > Chloroflexota > Dehalococcoidia > Bin125 > Bin125 > Bin125. The sequence goes on from OZ247431.1 coordinate 3,240,110, forward strand.
AGTCTCAACGTTGTCCAGGGTGGATTCGCCGAATTGGGTGAGCGCTGGAGCGCCTTGTGCCGCTCGGCGGAGGCGATGCCGTTTTCGACTCCGGAGTTTGGCCAGGCCTGGTGGTCGGTGTTTGGCGAAGCGGGTGAGGCGGAGCTGGAGTTGCTCGGGCTTGAGAACGGGACCGGCGAACTGGTGGGCCTTGCACCGCTCAAGCGCTGCGGGACGCACTGGACGTTCGCCGGCGATCACGAGGTGTCGGACTATCTCGGTCCTGTCAGCCGGAATGGTCATGAGTCAACGCTGGTATCGGCGGTGCTGGATCGCCTGGAGGCATCGGGCGCGACAACGGCGGAGTTTCGAGGCATCGAGCCGGGCTCGACCTGGGTTCAAGCCTTCCAGGCTGCAAGCGCTCGTGGTTGGAACCTCGAGATCGCCGATGAGGCGGTCTGTCCGACGATTGCGCTCGAGGGAGATTGGGACGACTATCTCACGGCCTTGCGATCGCGCGACCGTCGTGAAGTTCGGCGCAAGCTGCGCCCACTGCGGCAGCTTCGTGGGGCGGTGGAATTCGAGGCGGTGGAGTCGCCTGAGGCGGTTGAGGCGCGGATGCCCGAGTTCATGGCGATGATGGCCGAGTCGCGCGGTGACAAGGCGGTCTTCCTGACCGATGAGATGCGGGCGTTTTTCGAGCGATTGAGTGCGTCCCTGTCGGAAGCGGGAGTGCTGCGACTTTATGTGATGACGGTTTCGGGAGAGGCGGCGGCGATGGTGTTGTGCTTCGTCGCGCGCAATCAGTTGCTGTTGTACAACAGTGGCTATGCTCCCAAGTTCCGAGATCTGTCGGCAGGGTTGGCGTCGAAAGTGCTGTGCATTCGCGACGCGGTTGAGCGAGGGATGTCAAGCGTGAACTTCCTGCGCGGCGACGAGCCATACAAATACGACCTGGGCGGTCAGGACGCGGTCGTGCGTCTGCTGAGATTGACGCGGGAGGGCGGGGAATCATGAGGCAGAGACTGCACTCCAGCTACGGTCGGAAGCGGCGACTTGCGGTCATGTCGACGCATACGTCGCCGTTGGCCCGAGCCGGCACGACGAAGGCCGGAGGGATGAACGTTTACGTGGCTGATCTCTCGCGTCACCTGGCGGAAATGGGCTGGGACGTTGACGTGTTCACGCGCCGTGACCGGATCGACGCGCCCGACATGGAAGAACTGGCGCCCGGCGCGCGCCTGTTCCATGTCGATGCCGGACCGCCCATCAGCTTGCCGCCGATCGAGATTGGCGCACACGTCTCGGAGTTCACCAACGGAGTGGAGCGGATCGTTGACGGTCTGGAGCCGTACGACCTCGTGCATTCGCATTACTGGGTCGCCGGATTGAGCGGGATTGAACTGGCTCGTCGCTGGCAGTGTCCTCACGCGGTGATGTTCCACACGCTGGGCGCTGTCAAGGAAGTGTTTCAGCAGCCCGAGCCGCCATTCCGGATCGAGGGCGAGCGTCGAGTGATTGCCTGCTCCGACGCGATCATTGGCGCCACCTCACATGAGCGAGCTTTCCTGATTGGTCAGTACGGGGCAGAGGCCGCGCAGGTTCGGGTCGTGCCCTGTGGACTCGACCTGGAGATGTTCCATCCGGCGGGAATCCGGGAATCGCGCTGCCGACTTGCGCAGGCGTTGCCCGAGCTGGGCGTTGAGGATGGTCCTGGAATCCTGTTCGTGGGACGATTGGAACCGGCCAAGGGCGCGGACTTGCTGGTGCGTTCGCTTCCGCTGATCAAGAGCCGATCGGACGCCAATCTGTGGATCGTCGGCGGCGATGAGCGGGACGAGGACGAACGTAGTCGGCTACGACAGTTGGCATCGGAATCTGGCGTGGAAGACCGTGTCAGATTCGCGAGCGCCGTTGACCGCCAAGGATTGCCTGATCTATATCGTGCGGCGGCGGTCTGCGCCGTTCCTTCGGCCTATGAGTCGTTTGGACTTGTGGCGGTTGAGGCGATGGCCTCGGGCGCGCCAGCGGTGGCGACGCGAGTCGGTGGACTGGCCAGCACGATTGCGCACGGCCGAACCGGACTCCTGGTCGGCGACCGTCGACCGGAGGGATTCGCCGCAGCGCTTGATCGGCTGCTGGGCGACGATGGACTACGGGAGCGCATGGGCGAAGCGGCAGCGGCGGAGATGTCGGTCTACTCCTGGCGCAGTGTGGCGCGCAGTATTCTCGATGTGTACGAGGACCTGCTGAGCGTGCAGGCAGACGCCGGTGCATCGCGCGAAGCCTGTTGTCCTGACTCAGTCGAGTCGCTGTTGGTGGCGGCGAGCTAGCCGGTAAGCGGAACGAGGGCCGAGATGGCAGACGCTGAGGCTCCGACCGCTGCCGAAGAGCCCCGTCGGGCGCTGGTGGTGATGGCTCACCCGGACGACATCGAGTTCACCTGCGGTGGCACGGTCGCGCAACTGTCGGACGATGGCTGGGACGTCTCATTCTGTCTGGTCACGAGCGGCGACAAGGGAACGAAAGATCCGATGCTGGGCCCGGCTGATCTGGGAGCGCTGCGCGAGGCGGAGCAGGAGGCGGCGGCAACCGAGTTGGGCATCAAGCGCTGCATCTTCTTGCGCGTGCCGGACGGGCATGTCGAGGACGGTTCGGAGTTTCGCGGCCAGATGGTTCGTGTCCTGCGCGAGGTGCGGCCGGAGTTGATGATCACCTGGGACGGTTATCGCGGCTTCAATCATCGAGACCATCGCACGGTCGGCATCGCGGCGCTGGATGCAGCCTTTCCGCTGTCGAGGAATGCGAATTCATATGCCGAGCAGGTTGCGACTGGCGTCGAGCCGGTTCGGGTCAACACGATCCTGCTCGCCGGAAGCAATGAGCCAAACTATTTCGTTGACGTGTCGGAACAACTTGAGCGAAGAATCGACGCCCTCTTGCGTCATGCCTCTCAGGTGCAGGCGGCGAATCGTGAAGAGATGGTCAAGCGGATGCGGAATCGGTCGGAACAGGCGGCGCGTGCTGGTCGCGTGCCTTGGGCCGAGGGCTTTCGCCGTCTGACATTCGGCGGGGCGAGCCCGCCTCGACGTCGGGACGCACTGAGGGCAGAGCGCCAGGCCAGGGAGAAAGCGGCCAAAGCGGCAGAAGCAGCTGAGGCGTCCGATGGCTGATGGCGCGTTGTTCTTGCTCTGGGCGAGTTTCGTCGCCGCTGGTTGCGCTGCGATTTTCTCGGTCGTGTATGCACTGCAACCTCGGCTGCGACTGGCCTGGGCACCGCGACGGGTGGCGGCGACCGAGCCATCGATTCCTGCTCCTGCTCCAGGACCGGTTCGGTCTCCGACGTTGGGTGGGATCGCGACGCTGAGTGTCTGGACGGCGGCGACGCTGGGGATTGTCGGGCTGGTGATGCGCTCGATTGCGTTGAACCACGCGCCGTACAGCAACCTGTTTGAGTTCTCGATGTCGTTTGGGATCGCGATCGTGCTGCTCTACGGCATTTTCGAGCTGCGCTCGGGGACGCGGCTGGCCGGCTCGTTCGTGTTGCCGGTGGCCTGTGGTCTGTATGGATCGGCGCTGGCCTTCCCCAGCGGCGGCCAGGAGATTCTGGTACCGGCGCTCCAGAGCCCGACGTTGCTCACGATTCACGTTGCACTGATGATCCTGTCCTATGCCGTGTTGGCTGTGGCGTTTGGACAGGCGGCGATGCATCTGGCCCAGGGGTTTCCCTCGAACGTGGCGGATCTGGGCGGACGATTTGAGTGGCTGCCCTCCGCCGAGCGTTGCGACGAGTTGACGTATCGGACGGTGCTGATCGGATTCCCGTTGCTGGCAGCAGGAATCGCGCTGGGGGCATTCTGGGCGAATGACGCCTGGGGTCGATACTGGGGCTGGGATCCGAAGGAGACTGCGGCGCTGGTGACCTGGCTGATCTTTGCGGTGTACATCCATGGCCGAGGGCTGCGTCAGCTTCGGGGCGCTCGTAAGGCCTGGATTGTGGTGCTGGGGTTTTTCGCGGTGATGTTCACGTATCTGGGCGTCAATCTGTGGATCTCAGGGCTGCATTCGTACGCTGGCGTTTGAGAACAGACCGGGTGGTCTGACAGGTGAGCAACACAGATTGTTCACGTCCTGTCACAGGTAGTCAGCCTGTCTCCTTGCAGGGTTGGCGTGATTTGGGATATCGTTGATTTTCACGTGCCGGACGCCGATGAGCATTGGCGCGTGCAAGGGTCGAGGCCGACCTGAGGTTGAAGACCATCGGCGCAGAGCCGGTTCGCTCAACCAGCGCCTTGACCCTATATTCGTGCCGACACGCCTTCGGTGGTATCGGTTCGAGTCATGCCAAGCGCCGAGAGCCGTTGGAAGGCGAGCCAAAGTGCCGACGATCAATCAGCTCGCCCGCAAAGGGCGCAAGAAAACCCGCAAGAAGGCGAAAGCGCCCGCGTTGCGGTTCCGTTACAACGCCCTGACCAGCCGAACGACTCAGGACGCGGGCTCTCCACAAAAGCGCGGCGTCTGCACGGCGGTTCGGACGGTTACTCCAAAGAAGCCAAACTCTGCGTTGCGCAAGGTCTGCCGTGTCCGTCTGACGAACGGGATTGAGGTCACGGCCTACATTCCCGGCGAAGGCCACACGCTGCAGGAGCACTCGATCGTGCTCGTGCGCGGTGGACGGGTGCGGGACTTGCCCGGCGTCCGCTATCAGGTCGTACGTGGGGCGCTCGATGCGCTTGGCGTCGCTGATCGAAAGCGCGGTCGTTCCAAGTACGGCACTCGCAAGACAGCAGGACTGGCAACTGCGACCACCCACTAACGGGTGGTCGTTTTAGTGTTGCGGGCCGCCTCGGCCACGGTCGGGGAGTGCTCGCGTTAGAGATGGATAACAAACGTGCCGCGACGACGACGGCCCGACAGACATGAAATCAGGCCTGATGCGGTCTATGGATCGCAGCGGGTGCAAATGGTGATCAATCGCCTGATGCAAAGCGGGAAAAAGGGCACGGCTGAGAAGATCGTGTACCGCGCGCTGGACATCCTGGAAGAGCGAGTTCGTCAGGACCCGCTTGAGGTGTTTGATCAGGCGTTGAACAACATAACCCCGGAGATGGAAGTTCGCCCTCGCCGAGTCGGTGGCGCGACGTACCAGGTGCCGGTCGAGATCCGGCATGACCGGCGTACTTCTCTGGGGATTCGCTGGTTGGTGACGGCCTCGCAGTCCCGCAAGGGTCGCCCGGCGCATCTGTCGCTGGCGGACGAATTGCTTGACGCATACAGCAACTCCGGAGCCGCAGTGCGGCGCCGGGAAGAGACGCACCGCATGGCCGAAGCCAACCGGGCGTTCGCGCACTACCGCTGGTAGGGCGACGCACAAAGACCGATTACCGAGCAGCCACGCAAGCGACGAATCAGTTCAAGGTGGATGCGCCTAACAGTTGCGCGATCCACACCACACAGAGACCGACCAGAGAGCAGACCAGAGGACACCCCGAATATGCCCGCTGACCCGCCCATCTCGTCGCTCCGCAACATTGGCGTCATTGCTCATATCGACGCCGGCAAGACGACCGTGACCGAACGCATCCTGTACTTCACCGGGATGACTTACAAGATTGGCGAAGTCCACGATGGCACCGCCGTGATGGACTTTATGGATCAGGAACGCGAACGCGGCATCACGATCATGGCCGCGGCGACGACTTGCGAATGGAGCGACCACCGGATCAACATCATCGACACGCCGGGCCACGTCGACTTCACGGTCGAAGTAGAGCGTTCATTGCGTGTGCTCGATGGCGGCGTGGTGGTCTTCGACGCAGTGGCCGGAGTCGAGCCGCAGTCAGAGACGGTCTGGCGGCAGGCCGATAAGTATGAAGTGCCGCGAGTCTGTTTCGTCAACAAGATGGACCGGATCGGCGCCGACTACTGGCGCACGATGGAAATGATCCGCGAGCGACTGGGCATGATCCCGGTCCCGGTGCAGATTCCGATTGGTTCCGAGGACAACTTCCAGGGCGTGATTGACCTGATTCGCCAGCGCGCCTGGTTCTTCAGTTCCGATCGTGACGCAGCGCCGGTCGAGGGTGATATCCCTGAGGACTACGTCGCCGACGCCGGCCGCTGGCGCGAGACGATGATTGAGCGGATTGCCGACTTCGACGAGCAGGTGATGATTTCGTACATCGAGGGCCATGAGCTGTCGGTCGACGAGCTTGTCAAGGCGGTGCGTCGCGGCACGATTGGCAACTCTTTCACGCCGGTGCTGTGTGGTTCGGCGCTGAAGAATGTGGGTGTCCAGCGACTGCTGGATGCGATCGTAGATTATCTGCCGGCGCCGGACGAGGTTCCGCCGGTGGAGGGAATCACCCACGACGGACCGGAGAGTCGGCGCGCCGACCCATCGGAGCCGCTGACCGCGCTGGCGTTCAAGATCGTGACCGACCCGTATGTGGGTCGGATCGCCTATGTGCGAATCTACGCCGGGACGCTCAAGGCGGGAGCGACCGTGTACAACTCGTCTCGTGACGAGACTGAGCGCGTCGGGCGGTTGCTGCGCGTACATGCTGACGACCGCGAGGACATTGACCACGTTTCAGCGGGCGACATTGCCGCCTTCGTTGGTCCCAAACAAACATTCACCGGCGACACGCTTTGCGCTCGCGAAGCGCCGCTGTTGCTGGACCAGATTTCGTTCCCCGAGCCAGTGGTCTCGATTGCGATCGAGGCCAAGAGCGCCGACGACCAGGATCGCCTGGGCGCGTCGCTGCGCAAGCTGGCCGAAGAGGATCCCACGTTCAAGGTCGAATACAACGACGAGACCGCGCAGACCGTGATTTCCGGGATGGGCGAACTGCACCTCGAGGTGATTGCCGACCGTCTACGTCGCGAGTTCAACGTGATGTGCAACGTGGGCCGGCCGCAGGTGTCGTACCGCGAGACGATTCGGCGTGCGTCGGAAGCCGAAGGCCGGTTCGTCCGACAGACCGGCGGTCGTGGTCAGTTCGGTCACGTGGTGTTGCGCGTCGAGCCGAACGAGCCCGGCGAAGGGTTTGTGTTCGACGACGAAACCGTCGGCGGCGTGGTTCCGCAGCAGTACATCAGCTCGGTGCGCAAGGGCGTCGAAGACGCAATGCGCTCCGGCGTGGTCGGCGGATTCCCCGTCGTCGACGTGAAGGTGGCGCTGACTGATGGTTCGTACCACCAGGTCGACTCGAGTGAGATGGCGTTCCACACTGCGGCGTCGATTGGATTCCGCGAGGCGCTGCGCAAGGCGGCTCCGGTCCAACTCGAGCCGATGATGAAAGTCGAAATCGCCACGCCTCGGGATTACTTCGGCGAGGTCGCAGGCGATCTGTCGAGTCGTCGCGGCGCGGTGCTCGGCACCGAGGAGCGCGGCGCAGCCCAGATTATTCAGGCGCAGATGCCCTTGGCGAATCTGTTCGGCTACACGACAGCGCTGCGATCGATGACCCAGGGCCGGGCGACTGCCAGCATCGAGTTCGACCATTACGAGGAAGTCCCGCAGAGCGTGCTGGCGGAGGCGCGCTAGACACGTTCCGAGCGCTTGATGGCGCTCGGGCCAGAAATCAGACAACTACCCAGAACCGCAGAAGCGACCGAGCTACAGGCAGGAGATACGAAGATGGCGCGACAGGTATACGAGCGGACGAAGCCCCACGTGAACGTGGGCACGATTGGGCACGTGGATCACGGCAAGACGACGTTGACGGCGGCGATCACGAAGACGCTGGCGCTGGCCGATGAGAACGTGTCGTTTTCGAGTTTCGACTCGATTGACAACGCGCCGGAGGAGCGAGCGCGGGGGATCACGATTGCGATTGCGCACGTGGAGTACGAGACGGAGGGTCGGCATTACGCGCACATCGACGCGCCGGGGCACGCGGACTACATCAAGAACATGATTACGGGCGCGGCGCAGATGGACGGGGCGATATTGGTAGTGGCGGCGCCGGACGGGCCGATGCCGCAGACGCGGGAGCACATATTGCTGGCGCGCCAGGTGGGCGTGCCGCGGATGGTGGTGTATTTGAACAAGGTGGATCAGCTGGACGACGAGGAGTTGCTGGACCTGGTCGAGTTGGAGGTGCGGGAGTTGTTGTCGGATCAGGACTTCGACGGCGACGACTGTCCGGTGATACGGGGCAGCGCTCTGGCGGCGTTGGAGTCGGAGTCGACGGACGCGAGCGCGCCGGAGTACGAGAGCATTCTGGAGTTGATGTCGGCGGTGGACGAGTACGTGCCGACGCCGGAGCGGCCGCGGGACATGCCGTTTCTGATGCCGATTGAGGATGTGTTCGGGATCAAGGGGCGTGGGACGGTGGCGACGGGGCGGATCGAGCGCGGGGTGGTGAATTCGGGCGAGGAGATTGAGATTGTGGGGATCAAGGACACGCGGACGACGGTGGTGACGGGGGTGGAGATGTTCAAGAAGACGTTGCCGACGGGCGAGGCGGGGGACAACGTGGGATGTCTGTTGCGCGGCATCGACCGTGAGGAGATCTCACGCGGGCAGGTGTTGGCGGCGCCGGGCTCGATTACACCGCACACGGCGTTTGAGGCGGAGGTGTACATCCTGGGCAAGGACGAGGGCGGTCGGCACAGTCCGTTTTTCCCGGGGTACCGGCCGCAGTTCTACATACGGACGACGGATGTGACGGGCGAGATTGGACTGCCGGAGGGGATTGAGATGGCGATGCCAGGGGACAACGTGCAGATGCAGGTGCGTTTGATATCGCCGATTGCGCTGGAGGAAGGGCTGCGCTTCGCGATTCGCGAGGGCGGCCGGACGGTGGGCGCGGGCGCGGTCACCTCGATCATCGAGTAGTCAACGAACAACGCCGAAGCACGCAGGTCGCACGGCAGAAAGACGGCAATATGGCTCGGCAGAAGATTCGAATCCGGCTCAAGGCGTACGACCATCGAGTACTCGATGAGTCGGCGGCGCAGATTCTCGATACTGCCGAGAAGACCGGCGCGGGTGTGGCCGGGCCTATTCCACTGCCCACCGAAATCCGCAAGTACACGGTGATTCGCTCGCCGTTTGTCCACAAGGACGGCCGCGAGCAGTTCGAGATTCGCACACACAAGCGGATCATCGACATCATTGAACCCACCGGACGAACTGTCGATTCCCTGATGCGGCTGCAGCTGTCATCGGGTGTTGACGTCGAGATCAAGCTCTAATCATGGCGATACCCGGACTCATCGGTAAGAAGTTGGGCATGGTCCAGGTCATTGGCGAGGATGGTGCGGTCGTGGGCTGCACCGTGCTTGAAGTCGGACCTTGCCCGGTGACGCAGATCATGACGGAATCGCGCGACGGTTATTCCGGCGTGCAGCTGGGCTACGGCGAGCGCCCGGCCTGGCGAATCAACAATGCAGAACTCGGCCACACCGGCGCGAATGGACCGCTGAAGCACCTCTCGGTGTTCCGCGCCGAGTCCGACGAGCTTGCCGACGTCGAGGTCGGCACCGTTGTCAATGCGACAGAGGTGTTCACGGCCGGCGACCGAGTCGACATTCAGGGCATCTCGAAGGGCAAGGGCTTTGCCGGCGTCGTCAAGCGACACGGGTTCCGTGGCGGCCCGAGGACGCACGGTCAGAGCGACCGGCACCGAGCGCCAGGCTCGGTAGGCGCTGGTACCACGCCGGGTCGCGTGCTCAAGGGCACGCGGATGGCGGGACGGATGGGCGGCAAGACAACGACTTCGATGAACCTGCAAGTGGTGGACATCAACGCGGATCGGCATCTGGTCTACGTCAAGGGATCGGTGCCGGGCGCGACGAACGGTCTGGTTCGGATACGACAGACCAAGCGGCGAGGCGGCAAGCGATGAAACTTCCGCTGATTGACGGACAGGGCAACGCCACCGGCGAGATCGATGCCGACGACTCGGTCTTCGGCATTGAGCCGAACCTGGCGGTCGTGCATCAGGCGGTGACGGCTCAGCGCGCCAACGCGCGGCAGGGCACGCACTCCACGCTCGACCGATCGGACGTGCGCCAGGCGTCGAAGAAGACGGGTCGCCAGAAGGGCGGCGGACGCGCTCGATTAGGTACGCCGTCTTCGCCTACGCGAATCGGCGGAGCCGTGGCGCACGGTCCGCATCCCCGCTCATATCGCAAGCGATTGCCGAAGCGAATGCGCCGTTTGGCGATTCGTTCGTTGCTGTCGCAACGCGCAGCCGAAGGCGGCGTCCTGGTCGCAGGGCCAGACGTGGAGTTCGAGGCGAAGACGTCTGCCATGTCGAGCCTTTGTCAGGCACTCGGCATCGAGCGCAGCGCTCTGCTGGTCTCTGATGGCGTTGACGACGACCTGGTCCGAGGCACGAAGAATCTGCCTAACGTGCAGGCGATGCCGGCGCAGACGCTGAGCAGCTACCTGATCCTGACGCACGACCAGTTGATCATGACCGAGGCAGCTGTTCGGCGTTGTGAAGCGCTGTGGGCGGTCGATGGCGGCGAAGACAGTAATCAGACTGGTCAGGAGGACGGCGATGCCTAAAGACATTCACCCATTCGCCGTTCTGCGCCAGCCGATTATCACCGAGAAATCGACCGAACTGGCCGAGCAAGGTAAGTACGTGTTCGAAGTTGACCCGCGAGCAAACAAACTGCAGATCCGCGAGGCGATTGAGATCGCGTTCTCGGTGCAGGTGCGCAAGGTCAATGTGATCAATGTGCGCGGTGCGACTCGGCGGATCGGGCGCGGGCGACCGGGTCGCGAACGCGACTGGAAGAAGGCGATTATCACGTTGGCCGAGGGCTACGAGATTCGCCTGTTCGAGGGGGTCTGACGTGGCAATCAAGAACTTCAAGCCAACCTCTCCCGGACGTCGTAACTCTTCGGGTCACTCGTTTGAGGAGATCACGAAGAAGAAGCCGGAGAAGAGCCTGCTCGCTCCGTTGAAGAAGAAGTCGGGCCGCAACAACAAGGGTCGCGTGACTGTGCGACACCGAGGCGGTGGGCACAAGCGCCGCTACCGGATCATCGATTGGAAGCGTCGCGACCGGATCGGCATCGAAGGACGCGTGGCGGCGATCGAGTACGACCCCAACCGCACGGCGCGGATCGCGTTGATTTTCTACACCGACGGCGTCAAGCGCTACATCGTGGCGCCGAACGGCCTCAAGGTGGACGACATGGTGATGTCGGGACCTGAGGCGCCGATTCGCGTCGGCAATGCGCTTCCGATGGCGGCGATTCCCAACGGTACCCAAGTACACAATGTCGAATTGACCGAGGGTCGTGGAGCGCAGATGGTGCGCTCGGCCGGGGCGTCGGCGCAGATCATGGCCAAAGAGGGCGACTACGCGTTGCTGCGTTTGCCCTCCGGCGAGATGCGGCGCGTGCGCTCGGTCTGTTACGCGACGATCGGACAGGTCGGCAACGTTGAGCATTCCAACATCAAGCTGGGCAAGGCAGGTCGCAACCGCCATCGTGGCAAGCGACCGACAGTGCGTGGCTCGGTGATGAACCCCGTTGACCACCCGCACGGCGGCGGCGAAGGTAAGGCCCCCATCGGTCTGCCCGGTCCGAAGTCGCCCTGGGGTTGGTACACGCTTGGCCGCCGCACGCGGGGTAAGAAACAATCCGACAAGTACATCGTCCGCCGTCGCGGCCGACGGCGCTAAGGCATAGATCAGAGGACTTGCGCGATGTCACGATCGACGAAAAAAGGTCCCTACGTGGACCACAAGCTGATGCAGAAGGTGCAGCGTGTGCGCGCTTCGGGCGCTCGCACGGTGATCCAGACCTGGGCGCGTCCCTCGACGATCGTGCCGGACATGGTCGGGCTGACGATCGCGGTTCACGACGGTCGCCGGCATGTGCCGGTCTTCGTGACCGAGAACATGGTCGGACACAAGCTGGGCGAGTTTGCGCCGACACGCACCTTCCGCGGTCATATCGGTCGTTCAGATCGTGGAACGCGGGTGATTTAATGCAAGTCCAGGCCAGCGCCAAGTTCGTTCGCACTTCGCCGCGCAAAGTCCGTCTGGTCATGCAGGGTCTTCGCGGGATGCCGGTCGAGGATGCGCGTCTGCAACTGCGATTCACACCGAAGCAGATCGCCCGCGATGTGGCGAAGGTGCTTGATTCGGCCGTCGCAAACGCTGAGAACAACTATGGGCTCGATGCTCGAGACCTCAAGATCCAGTCGATCCATGCCGGCGACGGCCGCACGTTGCGCCGGTTCCGCGCCAAGGCGCGTGGTCGGGTGGGCCGGATTCTGAAGCGCACCGCGCACATCACCGTCGTCGTGTCCGACGGCAATGACCAATAGGGACGCAGAGGACGGATAACGCTATGGGTCAGAAAGTTCACCCGACGAGTTTCCGCATCGGCACCATCTACGAATGGCGCTCGCAGTGGTACTCGGACAAGCAGTACGCCGAGTTGTTGGCCGAGGACCGGCGGATTCGCGATTTCATCAACGACCAGCTGAGCGAGGCGATGATTTCGAGAATCGACATCGAGCGCAACGCGAACCAGCTCGGCGTCAAGTTGCACACGGCGAAGCCGGGCATCGTGATTGGCCGTGGCGGACAGAATGTGGAAGAACTGCGGCGAAATCTTGAAACGTTGATCTCACGACCGATCCGCTTGCGTGTGGATGTGTCGGAGATTCGCGTGCCAGAGCTCGACGCTCAACTCGTAGCACGCAACGTGGCCGAACAGATGGAGCGCCGGATCGCGTTCCGTCGTGCGATCAAGCAGGCGGTCCAACGGACGATGCAGCGGGGTGCCGAAGGCGCGAAGATCATTATCTCGGGTCGCCTGGGCGGCGCGGAGATGTCGCGCAAGGCGCAGGAGATGTCGGGTCGAGTGCCGCTGCACACGCTGCGCGCGGACATTGATTACGGTTTCGCCGAGGCGAAGACGGTGTTTGGGCGGATTGGTGTGAAAGTGTGGATTTACAAGGGCGAGATTCTGCCCTTTGAAGCGGAGACTGAGACATCCGGCGGTCCGGCTCAGGCGATTGAGCCCGTGGCGGCCGGCAGGCGGGGAGGCCGCTGATGCTGCAGCCGAGACGAGTCAAGTGGCGAAAGCATCACCGAGGCCGACGCCGCGGGATGGCCCAGTCGGGTAGTTCCGTCGCATTTGGTGAGATTGGATTGCAATCGCTGGACGCGGCCTGGATCGACGGCCGTCAGATTGAGGCCGCACGTCGCGCGATTACTCACTACGTGAAGCGTGGCGGCAAGGTCTGGATTCGTGTCTTCCCCGATAAGTCGGTCACGCAGAAGCCGGCCGAGACGCGTATGGGCAAGGGCAAGGGCGCTCCGGAGAAGTGGGTCGCCGTGGTCAAGCCTGGTCGTGTGATTTTCGAACTGGCCGGCGTGCCGGAGGCGGATGCTCGCGAGGCGTTGCGTCGCGCAAGCCACAAGCTGCCGGTGCGGACTCGGGTGGTCGTGCGAGAGGCCGAGGTGGTGTAGCCATGGCCAACGCACTGGCCGAAGAGGCCCGCACGATGACGGACGCCCAGTTGGGCGAAGCGATCAACGAGGCGTACCGCGAGGTGTTCAACCTGCAGTTCCAGATTGGAACGCGCCAGTTGCAGAACCCGATGGCGATGCGCGACGCGCGGCGCCAGGTGGCTCGCTTGCGCACGATCCTGCGGGAGCGCCAGTTAGCTGCAGCGGCGGGCACGCCGCTCGAGCCGATTGCTCGGGTTGCTGATGCCGAAGAGGTCGAAAACGTTGAAGACGAACAGAACACTGCTGAGTCGGCCGGCGAGACCGCTGACGACTCGGCGAGCGAGGAAGAGTAGCTCATGGCCCGCAAACGACGTGTGGGATTCGCCGTCGCGGATGCGCGCCACAAGACTGTGGCGGTACGCATCGAGCGCACGGTGCGACACCCGCTGTACAAGAAAATCATGCGACGCCGCAAGCGCTACCTGGTGCACGACGAGCTGAATGATTGCAAGAACGGCGACCGCGTCGTGATTGAGGAATGCCGGCCGCTGTCGAAACGCAAGTCGTGGCGGGTGATTGAGATTCTTGAACGCCGCGAGGTGGCAGAGATTCAGCCGCAGGAAATTGGCGCGCCCTCGTTGGAGGAAGCAGCCAGCGCCAGCAACGCAGGCGCGGATGCCGATAGTGGTGCAGGCGGCGCTGCTGGAAACGAGGATGCGGCGTGATTCAGCAGGAATCTTCGCTTCGCGTCGCCGACAACTCCGGTGCCCGGGTGATCAAGTGCATTCGTGTGCTGGGAGGGACGAAGCGACGCTACGCCTCGGTGGGCGACACGATTGTGGCGACGGTGAAGCAAGCCGATCCGAATCGGGACGTCCGCGCCGGGGAGGTTGTGCGCGCCGTGATTGTGCGTGTGGCCAAGCAGTACCGTCGCGTCGACGGTTCGTACATCCGCTTCGACGACAACGCGGCGGTGATTCTGGCCGCTGACGGGCAGAACCCGACCGGCACCCGGATCCTGGGTCCGGTCGCACGCGAGCTGCGCGAGCGCGACTTCATGCGTATCGTGTCGCTGGCTCCGGAGGTGGTCTAGATGCGTCGAGTGCAACGAGACGACCTCGTTGAGATCCGCAGCGGCAAAGACCGCGGTCGACGCGGCCAGGTACGACAGGTGTTTCCCAGAAAAGATCGCGTGATCGTGACCGGTGTGAACATGATCAAGCGACACATGCGTCCAACTCAAATGGGCGCGCCGGCGGGCATCATCGAGCGCGAGGCCGCGCTGCACGAGTCGAACGTCAGCGTGGTCTGCCCGAGTTGTGATCGTCCAGCGCGGATTGGATTCCGCGAGCGCGCAGACGGCGCCAAGACGCGAGTCTGTCGCCGCTGCGATGGGGATATCGACTAATGACTACGAATGGCGCCACAGCCTCGAATCCGCGACTCAAGCAGCGCTTCCTGGACGAGATTTCACCGCGTCTGTTTGAGGAATTCAACTACCACAACGTGATGCAGGTGCCGCGAGTCGTCAAAGTCGTGGTCAACTCCGGTGTTGGCGAAGCGCTGGGTCCGGGTGGCGCGGCGATCCTTGAGAACTGCGTGACCGACATGACCACGATTTGCGGCCAGAAGCCGGTCGTGAACAAGGCGACCAAGTCAATCGCAAACTTCAAGCTGCGCGAGGGCAACAATGTGGGCGTGTCCTGCACGTTGCGCGGCGCGCGGATGTGGGAGTTCCTCGACCGCACGATCAACGCGGCGCTGCCTCGTATCCGCGACTTCCAGGGAGTATCGCGCACGGCCTTCGATGGCCGCGGCAACTACTCGTTGGGGATTCGCGAACAGATTGTGTATCCCGAGATTGACTACGGCAACGTAGACAAGGTTCGCGGGCTTCAGGTGAACATCATCACCACTGCTCGCACCGATGCGGAGGGTCGGCGGCTGCTCGAGCTGCTGGGCTTCCCGTTCGAGCGTAATCAGTAAACGAAACCAGTGAACCTAACCGTGAGAACGAACAACGAACAGCCAGGAACTGTGCTAGCAGGCAGGATTCGCAATGCCAGTGACTGATCCCGTCGCCGACATGCTGACGCGCATTCGCAACGCCATCCATGCGGGACATCCGCGGGTGGAGATTCCCGCGTCGAACGTGAAGATCTCGATCGCCAACGTGTTGGCAGAAGAGGGCTTTATCCGCTCCTATCAGGTACGTGACCGTACCGGTCGCGCCGGCCGCGACCTTGATGTCGAACTGCTCTATGACGAGGAAGGAACGTCGGTCGTGACCGGGCTCAAGCGCGTGTCTCGTCCGGGACTGCGCGTCTACGTGCAGAAGCGCGAGATTCCCAGACCGTACGGCGGGCTGGGCGTGGCGATCATGACGACGCCGCGAGGTGTGATGACCGGTGCACAGGCGCGACGCGAAAACGTGGGCGGAGAAGTTCTGTGCTTCGTCTGGTAGCGATACAGCAACAGACCAAGGCACCCACGATGGGAGGGGCGCGATGAGTCGAGTAGGTCGTCTGCCCGTGCCGGTTCCGGCCGGGGTCAACGTCGAGATTGAGCCTGGGCGAGTGTCCGTCAAGGGCCCTCAGGGCGAATTGAACCAGCACATTCACAAAGACTTGCATATTGCGCTCGACGATGGGCATGTGGTCGTGACGCGGCCCAGCGACCGTCGGGAGCACCGAGCGCAGCACGGACTGGCGCGCGCGCTGATCCAGAACATGGTCACGGGCGTCTCACAGGGTTGGTCGAAGACACTGGAGATCCAGGGAACCGGGTACCGAGCGGAAATGGACGGCAACACGCTCGTCCTGCGCGTTGGCTTCTCTCACCTGGTGCGTAAGGACCCGCCTGAGGGGGTTACGTTTGAGGTGAATGGTCAGCTCGTCACCGTTCGCGGTGTGAACAAGCAAGTTGTCGGCCAGCAGGCTGCTGAGATTCGCGCGGTCCGACCGCCCGAGCCGTACAAGGGCAAGGGCATCCGCTACCAGGGCGAGTGGGTCCGACGCAAGCAGGGCAAGAGCGCCATCGGCTAGACCCTGCGTGAGCAGGTCGGCCGTTGTTAGCGCATGTTGATGTGGAGAAGATGAGATGACGAATCGCCGCAAGCGGCGCACAACCAGAGCCGCGCGACAGCGTCGTCACGCCCGCGTGCGCAAGCACGTGCGCGGCACCGCGCAGCGCCCGCGTCTCTGTGTGTTCCGCTCCGCAAAGCACATCTACGGTCAGATCATCGACGACGACGCAGGCGTCACCCTCGCCAGCGCCTCCGATCTGGGCGAAGGCTCGGCCGCCCCAACCGAGGACGATGGTCCGGGCAAGCGCGCCAACGCTCGCGCGGTGGGTCGTCAACTGGCGCAGGTCGCGCAGGAAGCTGGCGTGTCGACCGTCGTATTTGACCGCGCCGGCTATCAATATCACGGACGCGTTCGCGCATTGGCGGAAGCCGCGCGCGAGGCGGGACTGGTCTTCTAAGGCCTCGGCCAGCGTTGGACGGGGAGCAGGAGCAGCATATGGTTCAGCAACGAGACGGCGGACGTGGACGCGGACGGCGTCGTGACCGCGACGAACCGCAAGACGACATCATTGAGAAGGTCGTGTCAGTGTCGCGCGTGGCCAAGGTGGTCAAGGGCGGTCGGCGATTTTCGTTCACTTCGGTGGTCGTGGTCGGCGACGGCAACGGACGAGTTGGTATCGGAATCGGCCGCGCCAATGAGGTGCCCGACGCGATTCGCAAGGGCTCGACGATCGCACGCCGCGACATGGTGACCGTGCCGATCCGCAATGGCACGATTCCACATCCAATCACGGCGCGCTTCTGCGCTTCGCAGGTGCTGCTCAAGCCGGCCGCGCCCGGTACCGGCGTGATCGCCGGTGGTGGTGTGCGCGCGGTGCTCGAAGCCGTCGGGTTGCGCAATGTGCTGACCAAGTCGCTGGGTTCGAACAACGTGGTCAACGTGGTTCAGGCGACGAAGCGCGCGCTGATCCAGCTGCGCGATCCGGTCCAGGTCCGCCGTGAGCGGCTGCGCCTGGCTGGTCGGTTGCCCGATGAGCCCGAGGCTGCGCCGGTTCAGGCAGAGCCGGAGGCGGAACTCGCTGCGGCCGGAACTGGTGAGTAGCTGATATGGCGCTGAAGATCACATACACCAAATCGGCCATCGGATATCGATCCGATCAGGGCCACACGATCCGTTCGCTCGGTCTGCGTAAGCTGGGCCAGAGCACGGTCAAAGACGACACTCCTGACGTGCGTGGGATGCTGCATAAGGTCTCCCATCTCGTCACCGTGACGGAAATCGAGGACGCGTAATGGTCCTGCGTTTGAATGATCTGAGTCCGGCGCCCGGTTCGCGCCGCAAGCGCAAGCGCGTCGGCCGGGGCAATGCGTCGGGCAAGGGCACGTACTCCGGCCGTGGCCTGAAGGGCCAACGATCGCGAGCCGGTCGCGACTACAACTCGGTGTTTGAGGGCGGCGCGATGTCGATGATGCGCACGCTGCCTCGGCGGAAGGGCTTCAAGGCGCCCTTCCGTGTGGAAGCGCACCCGATCAACGTCGTCGAACTTGGCCGCCGATTCTCAGACGGTGATACGGTCGATGCAGATGCGCTCGTGGTTGCAGGCCTGCTGCGTCGCGCGAGCCAGCGATTCAAGGTGTTGGCCGGCGGCGAGATCGCCGTTGCGCTGCATCTGAGCGTGGAACGAATCTCCCCCTCCGCACAAGCGAAGATCGTTGCCGCGGGCGGCAGCGTTGAGGTTATCAATGCAGAGAACGCAGACAGCAGCGGGGCCGACGAGGCCTAAGCTGCTGCAGGCGTTGGTTGACGCCTGGCGACAGCCGGACGTCCGCCAAAAGATCGCCTTCACGCTGGCCATGCTGGTCGTGTTCCGGCTGGTCGCGCACGTTCCCATTCCTGACATCAACAAAACCCAGCTCGAGAACGCGCTGGACAATAACCCCGTACTCGGCTTCCTCAACCTGTTCTCCGGCGGCGGACTGGACAATCTGTCGATTGTTGCGCTGGGCGTCTACCCGTACATCACGGCGTCGATCGTGATGAACCTGATGCAGCCGATGATCCCGAAGTTGCAGGCCCTGGCCCAGGAGGGTGAGTCGGGCCGTAACCGAATTCAGCTCTATACGTACTGGCTGGCCGTGCCAATGTCGTTGGTGCAGGGCTACGGCCAGTTGCTGTTGCTCGAGAATGCCCGAGCGATCACTGGTATCGGATTCGGCGCTGAAGAATGGTTGCCGACGCTGTCGGCCTTGATCACCATGACCGCCGGCACGATGTTCCTGATCTGGCTGGGCGAGCTGATCACCGAGAAGGGTGTTGGCAACGGCATCTCGCTGATCATCTTCGCGGGCATTGTGGCGAGCTTCCCGACGCTGTTCAACTCGGTCCGACTGTCGGACATCGGTTGGTCGGGTATCGCCGTAGTCATCGCGATTGCGATTGTGCTGGTCGCACTGATCGTCTTCTTCCAGGAGGCGCAGCGGAGGATTCCCGTTCAATATGCCCGCTCGGTGTTTAGAGGCGGGAGGATGTACCGCCAGAGCGGTCAGTCGTACGTGCCGCTGCGTGTCAATTCTGCGGGAATGATCCCGCTGATCTTTGCCTTTTCGATCATCATTTTCCCGTCGGTCTTGGCCGGCTGGGTGACGGGCGCTGCGGGCGAGGAATCGCAGACGCAGGTCGCCGTCGAGTTGCCGTTCACCCGCGATGACACGGAAGAGTCGTTGACGACGCTGTTGCCCGACCTCACTGAATCTGGCGAGTTCGTGGTCAATGAGGGCGTCATCGAGTGGAGCAAGGAAGAGGACACCTTCCAGGATGTCCTGGATCGGATCAACTCCAACTCAGACTCGAATGTCCTGACCCAGGTCGAGACGACGAGTGATCCGCTTGGCGGCGAGACGATCTATGCCTGGCGGATTGACGCAAATGAGATTTCCGAGGAACCGATCCGTCTTTCCGACCGCGAGGGCAACTTCATTGCGGTCTCGGAGATCAAGACGCACGAAGATCCGGTTGACAATCCATTGACGCCGGACATCGCCGAGGGTCAGACGCTGGGTGAACGGCCGGGTTGGATCATCCGGGCGGCCGATTGGGTGCAACTCAATCTCTCGCCGGGACGACCGGCGTATTGGGGTCTGTCGTTTGTGCTGGTGGTCGGGTTCACGTTCTTCTACACGTTTGTGACCTTCCAGCAGCAGAATCTGGCTGAGAATCTGCAGAAGCAGGGTGGTTTTATTCCCGGGATCAGGCCAGGACGGCCGACGCAGGACTACATCAATCGGGTGTTGGCTCGGATCACCTGGGCGGGAGCGCTGTTCCTCGGCTTTGTCGCGGTGGTCCCGTTCCTGGCGACGGAATTTATTCCAGACTCCACAGCGCTGACGATTTCATCGACGGGCCTGTTGATCGTCGTCGGTGTCGCGCTGGACACGATGCGGCAGATCGAGGCGCAACTGCTGATGCGCAACTACGAAGGGTTTATTCGCTAGCCATGACCGACCAGACCATGTACGTCATCCTGCTCGGACCGCCGGGCGCAGGCAAAGGCACGCAAGCGGTACAAACCGCCGAGCACACCGGGCTGCTGCACCTCTCGACCGGCGACATGTTCCGCGAGAACCTTCGCAACGGGACCGAGCTCGGCAACCTGGCCAAGACGTACATGGACAAGGGCGAACTGGTTCCCGACGATGTCACGATTCGCATGTTGCTGGAGCGCATCGGTCGCGACGACGCGAAGGCGGGCTGCCTGTTCGACGGATTCCCGCGCACGGTCGAGCAGGCGAAGGCACTGGATGTTGCACTCACCGAGCAGGGCGACGAGATCGCCGTGACAGTGTTGATCGATGTCTCGAACGATGAGATCACGCGTCGGCTCGGTGGTCGGGTGAGCTGCGCTTCGTGCGGCAGCGTCTTCCACGAAATTTTCAATCCGCCGAATGCCGGTAGCCCCTGCTGCGACAGCATCAAGATGATTCAGCGCGATGACGACAAGCCAGAGGCCATTGCCAACCGGTTGCAGGTCTATGCAGATCAGACCGAGCCGCTGGTTGAGTACTACACCGAGGCGGGCAAGCTGTCGACGGTCAATGGCGAGCAGTCGCCTGATGCAGTCGGCGTCGATTTGCTCGCAGCTCTGCAAGCAGTGAGCAGCTAGAGTCGGAACTGTTGATGTCCACCTCCCAACGTCCCCGCCAGGTCATTTTGAAGACCGACGACGAAATCGAGCAGATGCGTCCTGCCGGTCAGATGGTTGGTGAAACGCTGGACGAGCTGACGGAAATGGTGAAGCCGGGCCGCAAGTTGTCGGAGCTTGACCAATACGTGATTGACAAATTCAAGCGGCTGGACGTGATTCCGACGTTCCTCGGCTACCAGGGTTTTCCGCACACAATCTGCGCCTCGATCAATGATCAGATCGTGCATGGCTTTGCGACTGAGTGTGAGTTGGTGGAGGGTGACATCCTCTCAATCGACCTTGGCGCCACAATAGGCGGCTGGGTCGGCGATTCGGCGAGGACTATAGGTGTGGGGTCGATTTCGTCGGAGGCGCAACGCTTGTTGGATGTGACAGCGGAGTCGCTTCACGCTGGGATTGCGACGGCGCAGATTGGCGTGCGTAAAGGCGATATCGCAGCAGCGATACAGGAGGTGATAGAATCAGCGGGTTACGGAGTCGTCCGTGGCTATGTGGGGCATGGCGTAGGTCGTGACATGCACGAACCGCCGTCAATGCCCAACTACGGTCGCCGAGGCTCCGGCATGGTGATGCGTCGGGGGATGGTTGTCGCTCTCGAACCGATGGCGACGATCGGCGATCCAACGACTGCAGTGTTAGACGACGGCTGGACCGTCGTCACGGCCGACGGAAGCCTGTCGGCGCACTTTGAACATACTGTCGCGCTCCGTGACAACGAGCCGGCGGACATTTTGACTCAGGCCTGAGTACGCAAGCAACGGGGGCTTGGTGGCGAGAAATCGGAACACAGGTGGAGGACGACGACAGCGGCGCACACCGGCGCCGTCGCCGCCGCCGAAGCAGGACAAGATCGAAGTCGAAGGCGTCGTCAAGGAGCTACTGCCCAACGCGACCTTCCGGGTAGAACTGCCCAACGGCCACGAGGTTCTGGCTCACCTGGCCGGCAAAATGAGACAACACCACATTCGAGTGCTGCGCGGTGACCGCGTGCTCGTTGAGCTTTCCGAATACGACCTGACCCGAGGGCGGGTCGTGTACCGGTTTAAGAGCTAGGCGAGGTCAAGTAATCCAGCACCTCCCGGCAGGATTGCGACCGGGGGCGAGAGGAACTAGGGCATGGCAAGAATCTCGGGCATTGACGTTCCCGACAACAAGAAAACGCCGTACGCGTTGCGCTACATCTACGGCATTGGCGCGACGCGAGCCAAAGAGATCGTGGACAAGGCCAACATCGACCCCGAGCAGCGGATTCGCGAGCTGTCCGACGGCGAACTGGCGCGGATTCGCGAAATCGTTGATCGCGACTACCTGGTCGAGGGTGACCTACGACGAGTGGTGCGAGGCAACATCCAGCGCCTGATCGATATCAACTGCTATCGCGGCCAACGGCATCGGCGCAATCTACCGATGCATGGTCAGCGAACGCGCACCAATGCGCGCACCCGACGCGGCTCGAAGAAAACAGTCGCCGGTCGGCGTCGCGCTGTGAAGCGCTAACGAATAGCTGTGAAGCGCTAGTTCACGGACGAGGGGAACGGGATGACCACTCAACGACGAGAACGCGGCCGACGCCGACGCGAACGCAAGAACGTGCCGCACGGTCGCGCCTACATCCAGTCGACGTACAACAACACGATCATCACGATGACCGACCTGGCCGGCAACACGGTTGCCTGGGCCTCGGCTGGCAGCACGGCAGCGACGCGCGGCTCGCGCAAAGGCACGCCGTTCGCGGCGCAACTGGCCGCGGAAGAAGCTGCACAGAAGGCGATGGGCCACGGGATGCGGCAGTGCGATGTCTACGTCAAGGGACCAGGTCAGGGCCGTGAATCGGCCGTCCGCGCCCTACAAGCACAGGGTCTGACCTTGCTTTCAATTCGTGACGTGACGCCCATTCCCCACAACGGCTGCCGGCCGCGCAAGCGCCGCCGCGTCTAGCCGTCCGAACGCTGAAACAACGACACGAGACAGTTTCCCAACCACCGAAACCGACAGAGAGACCCGCCAATGGCTCGATACACCGGACCCGTCTGCCGCATCTGCCGTCGCGCTGGCGAGAAGCTCATGCTGAAGGGCGAACGCTGCGTTGGCCCGAAGTGCGCTATCGACCGTCGCAATCAGCCTCCCGGCCAGCGCTCACCGCGGCGCCGGAAGGTGTCCGACTACGGCGAGCAGGTCAAAGAAAAGCAGAAGGTCCGTAAGACCTACGGCGTGCTCGAGCGACAATTCCGGCGCATGTTCGCCGAGGCTAACCGCCGACCGGGCGCGACGGGCGAGAACCTCCTGCAGATGCTTGAGTTGCGGTTCGACAATGTCGTCTACCGGTTGGGCATCGCCGAGTCTCGAGCCCAGGCACGCCAACTCGTGCGTCATGGTCACATCACTCTGAACGGCAAGAAGGCCGACATTCCGTCGATCGAAATGCGTATTGGCGACACGATTGGCTGGACGGATCGAGGTCGCAAGAGCAAGTTCTACGAAATGGCGCGCACCTGGCAGGGTTCTCGCGAAGTACCCGGCTGGCTGCGGATCGACCCAATCCAGCTAGAAGGCGAACTGACCGCCGCTCCTGCACGAGATGACATCGATATGCGAGTCGACGAGAACGCCATCGTCGAGTACTACTCGCGCTAAATCCCGGCGAACTGCCAACCCCCAGTCCCAGGGAGGGACACAGCAACGTGATCCTGGCTACCGAAACTCCCAAACTTTCGATCGAGGAAGAGCGCGACGACTACGTGCGCATCGCGGTCGAGCCGCTGACGCGTGGGTTCGCCCACACCGAAGGCAATGCGCTGCGGCGCGTCCTGCTCAGCGGAATCCGCGGCGCGGCGATCACATCGGTGCGGATCGACCAGGTCCAGCACGAGTTCTCCACGATTCCCCAGATGAAGGAAGATACGACCGAGTTCCTGTTGAACCTGCGTGAGATTCGCATTCACGCGATCGCCGACCGTCCGGCAGAGATGCATCTCAACATCAACGGCGCCTCGCGGATTACCGCGGGCGACATCCAGGTGCCGGGTGACTACAAAATCGTCAACCCTGAGCTCTACCTGGCGACAATCGACGGCTCCGAAGGTCAGCTCGATGTGGTGATGGATGTGGAAACCGGCTTTGGGTTCCAGCCATCGGAGCGGAACAAGAACGGTGAGCAACTGCTCGGCGTGATTCCGCTGGACGCAGTCTTTACGCCGGTTCGCAAGGTCTCGTATGAGGTCCTCCCGGCATCGGGTGGACGAGGCAGCGAGTACGAACAGTTGCTGATTGAGGTCTGGACCGACGGCACGATCACCGGCATGGACGCAGTGCAGGCCGCCGCGCGATCATTGCGCGCCGAGCTTGAGCTGTTCGAGACCATGGGCCAGCCAATCGCCGCTCGCCAGTTGCCGGCGCACGCCAAGCTCGGCCTGACCGCCGAGCAATACGACATGCCGATCGAAGAGTTGGCGCTCTCGGTGCGCGCCCACAATTGCCTCAAGCGCAGTGGGCTGATGCTTGTGGGACAGATTCTTGAGAAGAGCGACGACGAGCTGCTGACGCTGCGAAACTTCGGCGAGAAGTCGTACATCGAGCTGATCGACAAGCTGCTGGAGCTACATCTGATCGACGACGACGACCCGCGGGTGCGTCGAGCACGCGATGGTGTGTTCGCTCCCACCAGCGAAGAAGTACTGACCACATTGCCGCCGTCTCCCGAGGAGTCGGCGCCGATTCCCTCGTTGAGCGGCGCACCAGCTCCGGAAGCTGAAGCTGCTGTCGGCGGCGATGAGGATCCGGAAATCACCGGTTCGCTGGGGGCCGCCTTGCTCGAGGCGTTGCGTGAGGCCGGCAGTGGCGTTGACGAATAACGAAACCGACGAACAGCGTGCGTACTGGCGTTATCGGAGGAGTGGACGATGAGACATCGCAAGAGTGGGCGCGGGCTGAGTCGTAGCCGATCTCATCGCTCCGCGCTGGTGCGTAATCAGGTCACGGATCTGCTGCGTCACGAAGCGATCGTAACCACCGAGGCGAAGGCGAAGACTATTCGTCCGGTGGCGGAGCGGATGATCACACTAGGCAAGCGGGGCGATTTGCACGCACGGCGACAGGCCGGAGCAGTGCTGACCGACCGCAAGGTGCTGCGCACGTTGTTTGATGACATCGCGCCACGCTTTTCCGACCGCAATGGCGGGTACACCCGAATCATCAAGCTGGGACCTCGCCGAGGCGACGGCGCCCAGATGGCGCATATCGAACTCGTTGAGCGGGCAGCGCAGGTTGTCGAGAGCGAGACCGATGAAGAAGCGACCGACGAATAGCGTGAGCACAGGCCAGTGAGCCAGCGTTGGGCGCTGTTGCTGCAATACGACGGTACGGAGTTCGCAGGATCGCAATGGCAGCCAAATCGTCCAACGGTGCAGGGTGCGCTGCAGACAGCGCTCCAGGAGTTGACTGGCGCTCAATCGCCGGTCTCTCTGGCTGGTCGCACCGACGCCGGCGTTCACGCAACGGGACAGGTCGCATCGTTCGTCACAGACAAGTCGATCGAGTCAATGTCCGGGCCTCGTTGGGTGCGCGGCCTGAATCACTTTCTGCCTGCAACCGTCGCCGTCCAGGCGGCAACGCCGGTCGCCATGGAATTCGTTCCGCGTCGCGTCGCGGTCTCGCGCTCGTATCAGTACGAGGTGTTTGTGGCCAATCAGCGGCAACCGCTGCGGGAGCGCCGAGCCTGGATTGTGCCGCCACCGTTCGACCGCGACCAAGCGCAAGCCGCGCTGTCAGCCTTGCTGGGCCGGCACGACTTCGCAGCGTTCACGCCACCGACCGACGAACGCTCCACGCTCCGCGCGATGTGCGATGCGTCGTGCGAATCGAGTGGCTCGGAGATCCGATTTCAGTTTCGGGCCGATGCGTTTCTGCAGCACCAGGTGAGGCGGATGGTCGGCGCCGCGGTCGACGTGGCTCGCGGCCGACGGACGTTAACAGACTTTCACACGGCATTCGCGAGGGCGAAGCCGGGATCCATGGGTCCAACGGCTCCGGCTTGCGGGCTCACGCTTGTCGAAGTTGCGTACCCACAACCACTGTTCAACTACCGGCTACTCAGCGGGCCGCCCTGCCACAGGGATCGTGAGGGAGATTGAAGGATGTCGACTACCGTTCTCGGATCGCATCAAGTTGCCCGCAACTGGCACGTGATCGATGCCGCCGACCGACCGCTGGGTCGAGTGGCGACGCAGATTGCGACCCTGCTGCGGGGCAAGCACAAGCCGGCCTTTCACCCGTCGCAGGACATTGGCGACTACGTGGTCGTGGTCAACGCGGGCAAAGTCGCAGTGACCGGTCGTAAGCTCGAACAAAAGATGTACTACCGGCACTCGGGGCACCTTGGTGGCCTGAAGGAAACATCGCTCAAGGAGATGCTTGAGAAGCGCCCTGAGCGGGTGATCGAGCATGCGGTTCGTGGCATGTTGCCGAAGAATCGGCTCGGGCGGACACAGTATCGACATCTACGGGTCTATGCCGGCGCGGATCATCCGCATGCTGGTCAGATCGCCGAATCTCTCAACGGCAGTGAAGCGGAGTAATCGATGACAACCAGCGCAGGACACTACTACTACGGGCTGGGCCGCCGCAAGACTGCCATCGCGCGGGTTCGTCTCTACCCCGGCAATGGCCAGATCACGGTCAACGGCAAAGAGGCCGGCGATCTCTTCAGGCGACCGGAACAGCGTCGCCTGATCGAGGAACCGCTGCGTCACACGGGGATGCAGAACAGCTTCTCGGCGGTTGTCCGCTGCACAGGCGGTGGCGTCAACGGTTGGGCCGGCGCGATCCGACTGGGAATTGCGCGAGCACTGCTGGCCAGCGATGAGACACTTCGTCGGCCGCTGCGCCAAGCCGGAATGCTGACCAGGGACCCACGAGCAAAGGAACGCAAGAAGCCGGGCCTCAAGCGGGCTCGCAAGGCGCCGCAGTACACCAAGCGCTAGGTCTCAGGACTGGCTCTGGTACTCGTTGGGCCCCACAGTGGCCAACGCGGTGGATCCTTGCTTGGGGTGGGGTCTGAGAGTCATCTTGTTGAGTTGGGTCCGGTCCCCGCGTAACGGAGGCCTTTGAAAGACTCCCGAATCCCCTCTCCCCCCCTTGCGGGGGGAGATGTCACGGAGTGACAGAGGGGGGGGGCGGCTGATGATGACCAGATGGGGCTCCCGAACAGCGCCCCCCCTCTGCCTGCGGCTTCTCCCCCGCAAAGGGGGGGAGAAGGGGAGTTCTTCAAAGAAGAGTGGAGAGTTAAATGTCCTCAGTCGGGCAGACCGGCGGCTATGCGCAGCGCCTGGCTGTGGTGGCTTTGCTCCCAGGGCAGATCGAGATCGGCGCGACCGAAATGGCCATAGGCGGCGGTTGGTTCGTAGATGGGACGCTTGAGGTCGAGGTGGTGGATGATTGCGGCCGGCCTCAAGTCGAATTGGGCGGTGACCAGCTCGGTTAGTTCTTCATCTGGTATCTGTCCGGTACCGAAGGTGTGCAGCGCCAGACTGGTTGGTTCCGCTTTCCCGATCGCATAGCTGAGCTGTAGCTCGACGCGACCCGCAAGGCCCGCTGCAACGATGCTGCGCGCGACGTGCCGAGCCGCGTAGGCGGCGCTGCGGTCGACTTTTGACGGATCCTTGCCCGAGAATGCTCCGCCGCCGTGCCGGGCCATACCGCCGTAGGTGTCGACGATGATCTTGCGTCCGGTCAGGCCGGCGTCGGCCAGGGGACCGCCGGTAATGAACTGTCCGGACGGATTGACATAGATGTGGGTGCGATCGTCGATCAGGTTGGACGGAATCACCGCGTCGATCACATGCTGGCGAATACCGGCTGCAATGGTGTCCTGGTCGGCGGATTCGGCGTGTTGTGTGCTGACCACGATCGTGTCGATGCGGCTCGGCCTGCCATGCCGGTACTCAACCGTGACCTGAGACTTGCCATCGGGTCGCAACCAATCGACCAGGCCATCCCGACGGACTTGACTGAGTTGGCGCGTCAGGTAATGCGCGAGTTCGATCGGCAGTGGCATGAGGCTGGCGGTCTCGTCGCAGGCGTAGCCGAACATCATGCCCTGGTCGCCAGCACCGTGGCGATCAAACGGATCGTCGCTGCCATGGGATGCCTCGCCGGCGATGCCGCGTACGCCGGCATTGATGTCGGGCGACTGCCGATTGATTGAGAGGATCACCTTGCAAGTGTCGGCGTCGATGCCCCAGGCGCGATTGGTGTAGCCGATCCTGCGCAGTGTGTTTCGGACGATCTGTTCGACGTCCAGCGAAGTCGATGTAGTGATTTCGCCGAAGACCATGACGAGGTCGGAAGAGACGGCGGTCTCGCAGGCGACGTGCGATTCAGGATCGCCGGTCAGACATGCGTCGAGCACGGCGTCGGATATCTGATCGCAGACCTTGTCGGGATGTCCCTCGGTGACGGACTCGGAGGTCCAGAGACCGGAGATCGATTCTCTGTTGACTTCGGGCAGTTCGGAGTGCGTCGGAGTGGTCATGTACCTGCGTCCCAGGAACTGAGATAGCGTCGCTGCTCGTCGGTCAGTTGATCAAGCTCGACGCCCATGCTGGCCAGCTTGAGGCGAGCGACGCCCTGGTCGATATCGGTGGGGACATCGTGTACGCCGGGAGAGAGCGCGGGATCGGCCTTGAGCAGATGCTCGACCGCTAACGCCTGATTGGCGAAAGACATGTCCATCACACTGGCCGGATGTCCTTCGGCGACGGAGAGGTTGACGAGTCGTCCATCGGCCAGGACGAGCAATTCGCGTCCATCGGAGGTGGTGTGCGCCGTGACGTAGGGCTTGAGCTCACGTCGTTGCTCGGTGATGTCTTCCAGGGCATCGAGGTTGATTTCGTGATTGAAGTGACCGGCGTTAGCCATGATCGCACCCGAGCGCATCTGGCCGAAGTGTGGCTCGTTGATCACGTGGATATCGCCGGTCGTCGTGACGAAGATGTCGCCTTCAGCGGCGGCCTCGGACATCGGCATGACGCGGAAGCCGTCCATTACGGCTTCGAGGGCACGCAGCGGATCGACCTCGGTGACGATCACGTGTGCTCCCATGCCATCTGCGCGGGAGGCGACGCCTCGTCCGCACCATCCGTAGCCAGCAACGACAAGCGTTTTGCCGGCGAGCAGGACATTTGTGGCGCGGATGATTCCATCCAGCGCACTCTGTCCGGTGCCGTAGCGGTTGTCGAAGAAGTGCTTGGTCGCGGCGTCGTTGACGGCCATGATTGGGTAGGCGAGCGCGCCGTCGGCAGCCATGGCCCGTAGCCGGATCACGCCGGTCGTTGTCTCTTCGCATCCGCCCAGCACTGCGTCGAGCGCATCGCGACGGTCGCTGTGCAGGGTTGAGACGAGGTCGGCGCCGTCGTCGATGGTGATCTGTGGTCGAGCATCGATCGCTCGATGAATGTGCTGGTAATAGGTCTCGTTCGATTCGCCCTTGACCGCGAACACGCTGATGCCGGCTCGCTCGACCAAGGCTGCGGCAACATCGTCCTGAGTCGACAGCGGATTGCTGGCGCAGAGCGTGACATTGGCTCCGCCGGCCTGTAGGGCGAGTGCGAGGTTGGCCGTTTCGGAAGTGACATGGAGACAACCGGCGATGCGCAGGCCGTCGAATGGCCGCTCGGCAGCAAAGCGCTCGTGAATCTGTGCAGTGACGGGCATTTCCCTCGCGGCCCATGCGATGCGTTGCTCGCCATACTCGGCCAGCCGAGGATCGGCGATGTCGCTCTCAGGCTTGCCTACCTGTGTGCTCACGTGCTGACGACCTCCCGCTCTCCGTCCAGGCTGCGTCTTCGCGCGGCCCATCGACGCACAGCGGTGATCAGCGTACCGGTATGCCGCGTTGCGGAGGCCTCGATGATCTCTCCGACCTGGACATAGCCGAGATTGCGGTACGCCTTGATGGCGTGTTCGTTGTCCGGATTCACAGAGAGGACGACTTCGTCCACCTGCTCGAGCAGCGCAGCGGTGACAGCGGAGGTGGCGGTCGTGGCGTGGCCACGGCCGCGGAATCGAGGATGGGTGAAGACGTTGCCAAGGATCGCGATACTATGCGTCCGCCCAATCGCGTGGGTCCCAGCCACTGCCACCAGTCGCTCCTCATCGACGACGCCCCAGTAGCAACCGTCGGCGATGTGCTCGCGGCGGTAGTGAGTCGGGTCACCCTCCGCGTTGTAGAGACGGTTGAGCAGATCGACATGTGCGCCGAGCATCGGTTGGGCGTCGCGGTTGCTAGGACGAAAGCTGTCGCGGTTGACGCGCATGCGCATCATGCGGCTGATGTGTCGGAACGTGTAGACCGATTCAAGCGCTTCGCGGTGGTGCGGATCGGAGATGGCGAACGTGCTGGGAAAGCCAGGATGCAACTGCAGAATCGCCCTGGCTCCGTCGGCCGGACCGGCGAGCGTCGTAGCGTAGCCCAGACCGCCGCGAGAGTGACACACGATGGCTTCGCCTTGGGGCGTGGCGCAGGTGTAAAACTCCGCACCGCCCCACGCGTCGTCATCAAGCTGGGCCAGAGCATATGCGGCGTTGTAGCGGTCGGCTTGCAATCGTGCTGCCAGGACGTCGCGATCATACTCACGCACGATCTCTACGTTCGTTCGCGTGTCGCCCAGCCGGATAGATAGCGCCATGGCGGAAACGTTAGCGGCTCGGTGGGATCAACGTCGATGACAGCACATCATTGATCGTGATCAGAGAAGTGCGTTGGGCGACGGCATCGCGCGTGGCCCGCAACGTGCCCTGGATGCCAAACGCCTCGATTGCGAATGAGGCAACCGCGCAGCCCCAGACGGCGGACTGAATCAGGTCGCAACCGCGAGCCAGTGCGCTGAGCAGTGAGCTGATGAACGTGTCCCCGGCGCCTGTCGGATCAGTCGCAGCGACATTTGGGACGGCGCTAATCACCGTGCGGCGTTCGCGTTCGAATATCTCCACTCCCAGCGACGCCTTTTTCAGAATGAAGATTGTAGGTCCCAAGTCTCTGATTTCGTCCCAGGCTGCCATCGGCAACGCCGGATCGCTTTCATCGCCCGGCCATTGGATCAGATGCGCCGCTTCAAGCGTGTTGATTGAGACGAGGTCGGCGTGGTGAAGCTGTGCCCGAAACTCCTCTCGCCGCTCGGCGACTTCACGCTCGATCGTGTCGATCGCGACCAACTCGGGGTTAATCATCTGCTCCATGGCTCGATGGTTCTGGTCGGGATTGCCGGCAGTCAACAGGACGAATCGCGCTCGACGAATGGGGTCGGACACGCGAATGGGGTGCGTGTCGTAGACGCCAGCCCTCGTGTAGAGGGTCTCACGAACGTCGCCGTCGGCCGAGTATCGACAGCCCCAGCGGAAGTTGGGCCCCTCGGCCCGCTCGATGCCATCCAGCGACACGCCCTGATCGGTCAGGGGCTGTAGCAGCGCCGGGTCGAAGTCGTCGCCAATCACCGAGATTGGAGCAACCCGCGCCAGGATCGACGCGGCCAGGCTGGCATAGACGGCCGAGCCGCCCAGGAGCTGGTCAATGTCGCCCGCCTGACTGTGGATCTCATCCAACGCGACCGCCCCGACGACGGCAACATCAATGTCCGTATCCGTGGTCACGGCAGACGATCCTTGATGAGCAGCGAGTAACGTTCCAAAGTCTCAGCCGGAATTCGCCGCGGATCGGTCATGATGGCGCCGAACAGTGCACCCTCGGCTGTGGAGGTCCAATCGGACGGTAAGTGCTCGGCCAGGTCGGCGATGATCCGCTGTGCCGAATGGACGTTCTGGGCGACGATTTCGGCGACGGCTGCGGCGGTGACATCGGCCTCCGACTCATGCCAGACGTCGTAGTCGGTGGCTGTGGCAAGCATCGCGTAGGCGATCTCGGCTTCGCGAGCCAGCTTGGCCTCGGGCACGGCGGTCATGCCGATGATGGCGGCGTCCCACGAACGGTACATGTGGGACTCGGCTCGCGTGCTGAAGAGTGGACCTTCCATGGCGATGTAAGCGCCACCGGCGTGAACCGTCTGCCCGACGCGGCCGGCGCTCTCAATCAGGCGGGAGCTCAGGTCGGAGCAGAAGGGATCGGCAAATCCGACGTGGACGACGATCCCGTCGCCGAAGAAGGTCGTTGGACGGCCCGCCCTGGTGCGGTCGATGATCTGGTCCGGCACGACCATGTGTCCGGGCACGATGTCCTGACGCAGCGATCCAACAGCTGAGACGGCCAGGATGCCCTGAACGCCGAGGGCCTTGAGCGCCCAGATGTTGGCTCGGACGGGAATCTCGTGAGGCATCAGCCGATGTCCGACGCCGTGTCGCGGCAGGAACGCGACTCGCTTGCCGTGCAGGCTGCCGAGGACGATATCGTCCGATGTGTCGCCGAACGGCGTCGTTGGCGACCAGGACTCGACATCGGAGAGGCCGGGCATCTTGTAGAACCCGGAGCCGCCGATGACGGCGAGTTGTGCGGTCGGTTGGTCCGTCATGCCTGAACCCTTCCCCGTCTCAGTAGATAAGCAACGACGTCGTCTCGTGAGGCCTCAGACGCTCGCGTCCATTGAGCGCGGCCAATTCAATCAGGAACGTCACGGCCGAGATATCTGCTCCGGTCTGCAGAACTAGCTGCACAGCGGCCTCGGCGGTGCCGCCGGTGGCGAGCAGGTCGTCGACCAGGGCAACACGCGCCCCGGTGTTCAAGGCATCGGCGTGTATCTCGATCGTGGCGGAGCCATACTCGAGGTCGTACGAGCGGGCGATGGTGTCGGCAGGCAGCTTGCCTGCTTTCCGCACCGGCACGAACGGTCGGTGGAGCCGCTGAGCGATCGGCGCTCCCAGGAGGAATCCCCGCGATTCGATGCCGACGATCGCGTCGGCCCCGTCGCATTGCTCGGTCAACCAGTCCAACGCGTGAGCGAACGCTTCGGGTTCGGCGAGCAGCGGTGTGATGTCGCGGAAGAGGATGCCGGGCTCCGGGAAGTCCGGAATCGCGCGGATGTATTGCGCCACCAGGTCGCTGTGAGTTGGTGTGTCTGTCATAGCTCCAGCGTACTAGCGGGTTGTGTTGCGAGCCGCGATGCGTTTCCGTTTCGCTGGTACGCTGACTTCCAGCGGTGCAGTGGGTGAGCGGAGGCCGCGTTGGACGATCCTCTCAACTGGTCGGCGGATGATCAGGAGCGCGCGCTACGAGCGATCGCGCCTTGGTACGACCTCGATTTCGGTCCGCTGACCGACGACGTGGCCATGTTTGAGGAATTGGCGTCGCAGGGTCAACGCGTCCTCGAATTGGGCGCCGGCAGTGGCCGCATCGCGATGCCGTTGGCCGAGATCGGATGCCGCGTGACGGCGGTCGATTCCTCTGAAGCGATGCTGGCCATCGGTGAGCAACAGATGCGCGAAACCGGGGTCGAGGTGGTGCGCGACGATATGCGCTGTCTGCAACTGGGCGCAGAGTTCGATCTCGTTGTCTTTGGTCTGTCCACATTCCAGCATCTGCTGCGTCGAGAAGAACAGCTTGGCTCGTTGCGTACCGCCCGTCGACACTTGGCCTCGGGAGGGCGTCTGATCATCGACTGGACCGCTCCGCGATCGGACGATGTCGACCCATCGCCGCAAGTCATGCACCTGGAGTGGGTGCGCCATGCAGAGTCAGGTGAGTTGGTAACCAAGAGCGCCGCTCAAGAGTTGGCGACCGAACGACGCTGTGGTCTGCCCGTCGATCGCGGCTCGCCGATTGCCTGGATTACCTATCAATACGACGCCATCAACGAGGGCGGCGAATTGCGCCGCTCACTGGCGAGGTTCCCGCTGCGCGTCAATCTCAACGCCGGCGAAATGGCCGGCCTGCTCGCCGAGACCGACCTGAGACCCGTCGACTGGTTCGGATCGTGGGACTTCGAAGAGGTTGGCGAAAGTGATCGTCTAATCGTGATTGCAGAGGCCGTGTCGTGATCCGCTGGAAGACTGCTATCGCGACGGCGTCACTGGTGCTGCTGTCCGTGATCGTCGCTTGCGGGTCAAGTCCCAACGAGCATGTCCAGTCGAACGAGTTTTTCCGCCCCGCAGCCGAGGGTCAGCCACAGTCGGCTGCAGCCGATGCCGACCAGGGTCAACAATCACAATCTGAAGCACGAACCCAGGAAGGTCAGACCGAACAGACCGCACAGAGTGGATCGGACCAGCAGCAGTCAAGCCAGGACGCGGATCAGACAGACTCGACTGAGAATCAACAACAATCTGCCGACGATCAGTCTCAACCGGAGCGAGATGAAAGTCGACAAACGGAAGATGACGAGGCGCCGCTCGAGACTTCCGACGACATCATCCGGCGGTACAGCAACCCGTCTTATGGCTATTCATTTGAACTGATCTGCTCGCCCTTCTGCGATGCCAACTCCAACGGCGTTGATCGGGTCTCGTTCCTGTCCGAAACCGGACGCGCACTGATTGGCGTCGACGTGCTGTTGGACGATGGGTCCGAAATGGAAGCCCTGCTCAGGTCGACGTTGGGGCTGACGGACACTGTCGAGTTCACGGCACGCGAGGAGACGACCACCGTCACAGGCGAGCCTGCGGAGCGTTTCGATTGGGACGAGGATCGGCGCGCCACCGGCGGTTTCCAGGTCCGCTGGCATGCGCTGCTCGTGCCTGTTGAGGACATCGTGATCGTGTTCCGCGCGGGAGCGGTGCTTGAAGACTACGAGGACGTGGCTCCAGCTCTCGATCGCGCGTTGGGTTCGTTCATTCTACCATTGGAAATCACAGCTCGGCCTGGTCGGTATGAGCGATTTGACTTCGTGATCGCCTATGACACCGAGGACGTTTCGCAGGAGTTTGGACAGCCCACCAACAATCCCCCGAGCGACGAGGCGGGCATCTTTGTCCTGCAATCGTCGACCGCGTTGAAGGCTGTGCTCACCTGGCAGGTCCTGGGCGAGGCGTTCTATGACGGGGACGCGGCGATTCAGCAATCCTTGAGCGACTCGTTGGGGATAGAAAGCGTCACGGGATTGGCCGACTGGGGTGAAGTGGATGGACAAGCGGCGCGGACCGGAGAGACGGAGACTCAGTTCGGCGAGGGTGTGATGAAGATCCGGTCGTTCGCCTGGTACTGCCGCGAAGGCGGTCGCGAATTTGCCCTGCATGTCCTTGATCAGGATGACCCGGAGTCGGTTGCACTACCGTTGATCGAGAGCTTCCGCTGCGACGCCGATAGCGCAGAGTCAGCGGAGGAAGACGAGTAGCGTCGACCGAGCAGACCAAAGCGGAGTGGCGTTTGATGCAACGGGCTGTACAGCGCGGAACTGGACACCGATCGATCACCGTTGCGCTTGATGCGATGGGCGGAGACAACGCGCCGGCCGCGATTGTGCGTGGCGCGCTGAGCGCCGTTCGCGAGCTCGATGTCGATGTCGATGTCATCCTGGTTGGCCGGGGCCGAGAGATTCGCGGACTACTGCCGGCGGCTCAGCGAAATCTGCGAATCCAGGAAGCATCCGAGGCCATCGCCATGGATGCGCCACCGACGGCCGTTCGGCGTATGCGCGATTCGTCGATCATGGTGGGCCTGGGACTGTTGGCGGACGGCGAGGCTGACGCGTTTCTCTCGTTCGGCAACACCGGCGCGGTGATGGCTGGGTCGCTGTTCAGTCTGGGCCGGATTCCCGGTGTTGCCCGACCTGCGCTTGGCGCGCTCTTCCGCAACGGACGCGGCACGACTTCACTGCTGCTGGATGTCGGGGCCAATGTTGAGGCCCGGCCTCAGTACCTCTGCCAGTTTGCCACGATGGGTCGGGCCTACGTTGAGCGCGTGTTGCGGCATCGAAATCCCAGTGTGGGCCTGCTCAATGTGGGGGAAGAGGAGCTCAAGGGCACCCCGTTGCACCAGGAGACATATCGATTGCTGGAGCGGCAGGAGCCGAATTTCGTTGGCAACATCGAGGGCAATCAGATGATCGCCGGTGCCGCCGACGTGATTGTGTCGGATGGGTTTACCGGCAATGTCGCCGTCAAGTTGACTGAGGGCGTGGCGGAGCAATTGTTCGGGGAACTCAAACGCGGCATCCAGGCCAACATGCTGCACATGGCGGGCGCCTGGCTCATGCGAGGAGCGTTCCAGAGCATTCGCGCTCACTGGGACTATGCGAAAGTTGGGTCGGCGCCGCTGTTTGGCATCGATGGCGCCGTCCTGGTCGGACATGGGCGGGCCAATGCGGAAGCGGTGACGAGTGGCATTCGCTCGGCCAGGAGCGTGGTGGAGGCAGGGGTCGTGGATGCCATTCGCGACGCAGTAGCGGGAACTGCTCCGGTCGATGACAACGACATGACTGATGCGCCTCAGAGTCCGCGACGCGATGGTCGCGATGGTCAGGTGAGCGACACTTGGCGCTATGAGCGCGGTTAGATCTTGACGAAGATCGTCAAAGATGCGATACATTTGAGCCGTTAGGGTCGAGAACTCTCGTAGACCGCTTGGAGGAATCAGATGGCAAAGCCGCAGGAAGTGACAGACGGAAGCTTTCAGGCAGACGTGAAAGACAACGAGCTGCCGGTGCTCGTGGACTTCTGGGCGCCTTGGTGCGGACCATGCCGCATGGTCGCTCCAATCGTCGACGAGCTCTCGGATGAGTACGACGGCCGCGTCGCGTTTTACAAGCTGAACACCGACGAAAACCCAGGCGTCGCCACTGAGTACGGGATCCGCAGCATCCCCACGCTGCTGGTCTTCAAAGGCGGCGAAGTCGCCGGTCAGATCGTGGGCTTCCGCCCCAAGAGCGATCTCGCCAAGCGACTCGACGAAGTCCTGACGTAGCCACGCTCAACACCAGTATCAAGTCAGCCCGAGAGGGGCCGACGGCGCAACGCGACGCTGTCGGCCCGTTTCGCGTATCCTGCGCCCACTACGCCCACTGTGCGCAACACAGCACAACTTGACTCCGTGAAATGAGGAAATTCGCATGAAGGTTGGCGTTCACTTTAACTTCCAGAACTACACCGATTGGGAGCGCTTCGAAGCGCAGGCCGTCTCAGAGGAGATGCCGATTAGCGACCAGCAGATTTACGAGGAAGATCTGCATCTGGGTGGCCTCGTAGAGCCGCTGGGGTTCGACTCCTATTGGTGCATTGACCACCATTTCTCGCCCTACATCATGACTTCGGGCGCGTTGCAGAACTTGACCTACTTCGCCGGCAAGACGGAGCGGATCGACTTCGGCACGATGGTCGTCGTGCTGCCCTGGTACGACCCGGTGGCGATCACCGAACAGATCACAGTGCTCGACAATATGCTCCAGGGTCGCAAACTGACGCTCGGCCTGGGACGTGGCGCGGCCAAGCGTGAGTTTGAGGCCTTCCGTTCGCCGATGGGCGAGTCGCGAGATCGTTTCCTGGAGTCACTTGAGGTCGTGCGCAAAGGTCTGACACAGGAGTACTTCTCGCACGAGGGTGACTTTTACACCATCCCGGAGACGACGATCCGGCCGCGTCCGCGCAATCCGCAACAACTGCTGGATTCAATGCGCGTCGCCTGGATTTCTCCCGAGACCCTCGAGATTGCCGCCAACGCCGGTCTCGGCATGCTTTTTACCAACTCGAAGAAGTGGGAGGAGTACCAGATCGACGTTCAACGCTTCAACGAGATTCGCGTCGGACGTGGCTGGGAGCCAAAGCAGCCAACGGTGGTTGCCAATGTCGCCTGCTTCGACACGGAAGAAGAGGCGTGGGACGTCATGGTGCAGCACACCGGCGAGTTCCAGGAGAGCGTCGAGCGCCACTATCACTTCTCCGAATCGGCCCGCTTCGCAGCGACCAAGGGGTACAAGTACTACGCCGAGTTCGGCAAGACCAACGAGAAGACCACGCCCGAGCAGCGCGCCCGCTTCGCGGCAACGCCGCAGGCCTGGGGTACACCCGACCAAGTGATCGAGAAGCTCAAGCACATCCAGCAGATGACCGCCGCCGAAGAGATGATCATGAACTTCCGCATTTCGGGCGGTATGCCGGCCGACACGGCCGAGCGCAGTATGCGCCTGTTCGCTGCTGAAGTGCTGCCGGCGATCCACGAGCTCGAAGGCACGATGCGAGAAGATCTTTCTGGCCGCGCGACCGCCGAGCCGGTCTCGGCCGACTAGTCGGATGTCGGCAGTCAACTTACAAGGCGAATGCGAACCGCGCTTCGGCGCGGTTCGCGACGCCTTCGCCGCAAACTGGACCGATCATGATGAGGTTGGCGCGTCGCTCTGCGTGATCGTCGGTGGCGAGATCGTCGTCGATCTGTGGGGTGGTCACGTTGACGCCGAACGCTCGCGCGCATGGGAGAGCGACACGATTGCCAACGTGTACTCCTCGACCAAGGGGATCGCGGCAGCTGCGGCGGCGATGCTGGTTGATCGCGGGCAGCTCGACGTTGAGCGACCAGTTGTCGATTACTGGCCTGAGTTTGGTCAATCTGGCAAGTCGGAGATTACGGTCCGGGACCTCTTGACGCACGAGGCCGGACTGGCTGGCGTTGACGAGGAACTGCCGGACGGCGCCGTGTTGGACTGGGATCACATGGTCGGCGCGCTGGAGCGTCAGGCGCCCATGTGGACACCTGGTGAACACATGGGCTATCACGCGATCACATACGGCTGGCTGGTTGGCGAAGTGATTCGCCGGATTGACGGCCGGACCTGCGGCGAGTTCGTCCGCGACGAGATTGCCGGACCGTTGGGCGTCGATTTCTACATCGGCTTGCCGGAGTCGGAAGATTCGCGAACCGCAGACTTGTTGCCCGCACCGGGGGCCGGTCCGATTGGCGTCAGCACGCAGGACAACATCGCGGCCCGGGCACTGGGCCTGGCAGCGCCGCGACTGGCCGGTACGGTCAATTCTCGTGAGTGGCGAGCGGCGGAGTTGCCTGCGGCGAACGGTCACGGCAACGGACGATCGATGGCGACGATTTACTCTGCGTTGTCGCAAGCTGGCGGAAGTCTGCTCTCGAAGGAGGCAATTGAGGCTTGTGGTCCGACGGAACACGCAGCCCGAGAAGACATGGTGTTGGGATTCCTGGTCCGGCGTTCGCTGGGCTTCATCTTGAGTACAGCCGGCGGTCGCTATGAGTGGGGACCTAATCCAAGGACATTCGGACACTCAGGCGCGGGCGGATCGCTCGGTTTCGCCGACCCTGACGCGGAGATCGGTTTCGGCTACGTGATGAATCAGATGTCAGCCGGGTTGGGCGCAGATCCTCGTTGGAAGCCAATGATCGACGCGGTGTACGCGAGCGTTTAGTTCCACGGCCCTCAGGCGGCGAGTTGACGCTGACCGGCGTTGAGATGGGCCCGAAGCTCCGCTTTGACGAGTTCTCGGCGCTGTTCGGTCCAACCAAGTTCTTTGGCGATGGCAAGTGCCGGCTGTCTGGTTCCCGAGGCGAAGGGCCCCGTTGCTTCATGGAACGTGCCGATGTGTACGCGCGAAGCTCCGGTCTCGATGATGCGACGAGCGAATGAGCTTACGTTCTCGAGCGGCAGAAGCGGGGCGACGTTCACTCGGGTCTTGAAACCTGCTGCCGACAGTTGAGTGATCGCCTCGAATCGACGATCAATGCTTGCGCACTGCGGCTCGAATCGTTTGCGAATGTCGTCCGAGTCGGTCGTGATGCTGAGCGTGATGTTGATGTGATCGAACTCCTTAAACAGGTCGATGTCGCGGGTGACGAGCGGACTTCGCGACAGTACCGCCAGGCAGGCGCCTCGCTGGGAGAGGATTGGGAGCAGCGACCGCGTGAGTTCCAACTTTGCCTCGATCGGTTGATACGGGTCTGTGGCGCTGCTCATCAGGACGGTCTTGCCTCGCAGGTCCTGACGGGAGTTGCGTAGCTTGGCGATCGCGTTCGTCTTCACACGAACCCACTGTCCCCAGCGCTCGCGTTGTTCCTCCTCGGCAACGAAGAATGCGGCGTAGCAGTAGGTGCAGGCAAACGTGCATCCCTGATAGGGATTGATGACGAAGTCGAGATCGGCGAGGCGCCCGGTAGGTCGGGCGAGGATGGCTGAGGCATCGGAGTAGATGACGGCGGCGTTGCCCTGGGTTGGCGGTCGCACGGAGGCGGGATTGGGATCGAGCAGTGAGAGTTGCATGCGCTCAATATAGAACGTATGTACATATCAGTCAACCACCGCGTTCCGCCTTCAGTTCCAGCCCGATCAACGCGCGATGAACGGCGTTGGCGAGTCGGTCGTAGCTGACAGGCTCGCTGAGCTGCTTGAGCGGATTGAGCGAGATTGA
This sequence comes from Dehalococcoidia bacterium, assembly GCA_965232875.1. Taxonomy (GTDB): domain Bacteria; phylum Chloroflexota; class Dehalococcoidia; order Bin125; family Bin125; genus Bin125. The sequence goes on from OZ247431.1 coordinate 3,280,049, forward strand.
TTTCTGGGGTGGGAGCTTGCACTCCGGCACGACGATGAAGACCCATTGGTCGGGATTGCGGTGGTCTGCGAGTTTCGATTCTCGCTCGGCATGCCAGGCGAAGACGTAGACATCCGCCAAGCGCTGAGGCGGATCGAGGTCGATCCACTGATCCCCGCCATGCGGCCAGTACCTAGTGCGCGGCCCGGTATCGAAGCCACGGGACGGTGACCTCTTTGGTGGGGCGTGTTCCGTCCACGTTTGGCGAGCCGCCGATTGCTTCACTTCGACACGAGCCCCGCTCCGCTTATGCTCGATGTCCCAAGGATCCCAGTTTGACGTCACGCCCCACTGCGCATCTGACGTGGACAGCGCGAGCCAAACCAAGTACTCAACGTAGGCGCCGCGCCAGGTGTTATTGATGAGCGGCTGGTTGAGATTTTCTTCAATCAGCCGCTCGACAACCCGATCGTGGACGCTCACCGAGCGCCGCGGATGAGTTGGCCGGGGCGGGCTCCGGTTTCTTCTCCGTTTCGGCTGATGACTTCTCCGCTGACGATTGTGGCGACGTAGCCGCGCGACTTCTGGATTAGCCGCATGGCGTCGGTCGGCAGATCGTGTACCGCTTGCGGCGGCTCGAGCTGGAGGGCTTCGTAGTCGATGACGTTGACGTCGCCCTTCTTGCCGACTTCGAGCGTGCCTCGGTCGCCGAGTCCATATAGCTCAGCGGTATCGCTCGTCATGCGCTTGACGGTCCACTCAAGCGGCAGCGTCTCGCCGCGGCTGCGGTCGCGCGTCCAGTGGGTGAGCATGAAGGTCGGCATTGATGCGTCGCAGATCACTCCGCAGTGCGCTCCGCCATCGGAGAGCCCCATCGCGACGCGCGGGTGCATCATCATCTCGCGTGTCGCGTCGAGGTTGCCGTTGGCGTAGTTGAAGAGCGGCGCGAAGAGGACGTTCTGACCGTCGCCCTGGCTGAGGAAGTCGTAGGCGAACTCGAGCGCCGTCTGGCTGGCGGCTTCCGACTGCGCGGCGACCGATTCGTCGGCGGTTGGTTCGTAGTTGGGCGGGTCGGTCATCGGGTAGAGCTTGTTCCACATGATGAAACCGAGCGCCGCATCCGGAGCCTCGACCTCGCTGAGGATCTTCTCTCGGCGCTGGGGGTCGCGCATGGCCTCGGCTCGCTCTGCCCAGTCGAGGTCGTCCAACTCGCGATAGCTGGCAGCGTGGATGAACGGGTGACGTCCGCGCAGCGTCAGCAGGATTGAGATGCCACGCGCTGCGACCTGTGGGTAGAGCTCTGCGCCGTCTTCCAGCGCCTCAAGCGAGCGGTCCAGCGCGTCTCGCCAGGCGTCCGGCTCGTTGTCGAACTGGACCATGGCGAAGCTGACGGGCCGCTCGATTTCAGCCGAGAGCTTGCGCATCCAGGCGATTTCAAGTTCGGGCGCGTTGGCGTCGTCGCCGGTGACGCCAGCAGGCGCGACCTCGTAGATGCCTGTGCCGAGTTCCTTGAGCGCCTGACCGATGCCGAACAGTTCGTCCTCGGCAGCGAAGGTTCCTGGGACGGGCTCGCCGTCAATCGCTCGGTGAGCCAGGGTGCGCGACGTAGAGAATCCCAGCGCTCCCGCTTCGAGGCCTTCCTTGACGATGGCCGACATCTCCTGGATGTCCTCGGGGTTGGCATCCTCGTTACGTGCGCCGCGGTCGCCCATCACGTAGGCGCGGACCGCCCCGTGCGGGACCTGCGTGCCGATGTCGATCGCCTTGGGCAGCTTGTCGAGGAAGTCTAGGTACTCGGGGAACGATTCCCAGCCCCATTCCATGCCCTCGGCGAGAGCGGAACCGGGGATGTCCTCGACGCCTTCCATCAGACCGATCAGCCAGTCGCGGCGATTGGGCGCGGCGGGGGCGAAGCCGACACCGCAGTTGCCCATCACCACAGTCGTGACGCCATGCCAGAAGGACGGGGTGAGCAGCGGGTCCCAGGTGATCTGGCCGTCGAAGTGCGTGTGGATGTCGACAAAGCCCGGCGTGACGAGCAAGCCGTCGGCGTCGATTTCTTCGCGACCGAGGTCGTTGACTTCGCCGAGGTCGTTGACTTCGCCGATGGCGGCGACGACGCCGTTGTCAATGGCGACATCGGCCTGGCGGGCGGGCGCGCCGGTGCCGTCGACGACAAGTCCGTTGCGTATTACGAGATCGTGCATGGTGGTTCCCTGGTGTTCTTTCAGTTCAGCGCTGGATCTTGTGCGCAGTATGCCAGATGTGCAGGGTGACGGCTGAGGCGCGACGGCGGGCATGGCAAAGCCGCGGGCAGTTGGGATCCCGTGAGAAAAAAACGGAGGGCGAAAAAGGTGAAATCGGTGGTTACAAGGGGTCGTCGTCTTCGTCGAGCGGCTCTTCCAGGCCGGGGACGGGGGAACCCTCGCACCAGCCCCCCGGATCAAGTGCGGGGCAGAGGGAGAGCTCGGCGGCGGGGACGGTTGGATCTGCCTGGTCGTATAGTTCGCTGAGCTTGTGGCGTGCGACGTCGTAGGGGTCAGTGGCGAGGTAGAGCTGATGGTTGAGGCGGGCTCGCGGGTTGGGGGCGAAGAGTTCGCGGACGATGGCGTCGAGGGCTTTGACGCGGATGTAGCCGGGGTTGTGTTCGGCGGAGCGTCGCCAGAGGCGGTCGATCGATGCGCGGAGGTGGAAGGGGTTGGGCATGGCAGGCTCCCTTGAGGTCTAACGGAATAGATGTTCTGAATATATCAGGATGTCGCTCCGGGTGGAGGTTGGTCTGGGCGTGGGTGCGGCGGGAGTTGCTTGTATCTTCGCTGTCGCCCGGGGACATCTGCCCGGCGGAGCGGGGGAGGGCAGGGGAGCAGCGGGGCGTCTCGGTCAATCGGGGTGTTCCGGCGCGACAGCGAGGAAGGGGAAGAGGGCGATGAAGGTCAGCAGCGAGGCGAATCCCCAGCGGATCGGACTGCGACCCTTGATCATCGCCAACCAGCCGGCGAGCGTCGCATAACCGATCCAGAGGATGCCCCAGGTCCAACCGACTGCCTCAGCAAAGTCGTCTGGTCCGTCGTCGCGTACTGATTCTGTCTGTGTAGCTGCGGGGAGGCCTGAGTCGTCCCAATCGTTGTTGGCGAGGACGATGATGGTCGGGATCCAGATCACGTACAGCAGCAGCGCAATGGCGAGGCGATTGCGTGGCCAGAGTCGTTGGCGGATAGCGGTCATTGTGCGAAGAATCCTCTGCGTTACTTTCTTGGGCGACAGATCGGAGACTTGCCTTCAGCAGCTTTCCCCGAGGAGAGCACTGCAACGAGCCATATCCGTCCCCGCCTCCGAGCGGGGACCCGCTTTGGCCGGCCTCCGGCAGCACCGACTGGCCCGAGTTGACCCCAGATACCAGCGACAAGCCTGACTGCCGTGCAGAGGCCTGGGAAGGAGCAGGCCCCCGCTCGGAGGCGGGGGCGGTTGAGAGCTGATGCCTCGGACTCTGCAAAAGGGAGCGGGGAATCCAGGTGCGCTATGTATGGGCTCTCAGCATCCATGTGAACAAGGCCTAGCGCGAATATGACGGCATTGTTCGTGGGGAGGCCCCCTCCGCCGCTTCGCGGCACCTCCCCCAGAGGGGGAGGTCTACTGCCTGGTCGTCATTCGGCTAGCGCTGGTGGATGAGGGGTTCGCCGGGGATGGGTGATTTGGCGTGGACGACGTAGTCGCTGCGAATTGAACCGATGTAGACATCGGACATGTCGTCTCCTCCCCAGCTCACGTTGGTCGGGGCTTGCATGATGTCGCCTTCGAGGTCTTCGATCATGGTGACGACCTCGAACTGTGGCGTGATCGCGACGACTTTGTTGGACATCGGCAGGGTGACCCAGAGGTTGCCTTCCTGGTCGAAGCCGCAGCCGTCGGTGAGGCCGAGCTCGCCGCGTTGCTCCGCGTTGAGCGGGCGCATGGCGGCCAAGTCTTGGACGGTCTTGCCGAGTTGCGGGCCATAGACTTCCGGCTCGCCGAGGGAACCGTCGTCGTTGATCGGATATCGCAGCACGTGGCAACCGGTGGTTGAACAGACGTAGGCGTTCTCTTCGCGGGGATCGAGGGTGATGCCATTGGCGAACTCGATCTCGGTGGCGAGCATCGTGAGTGAGCCGTCGGTCTCGATGCGGAAGAGGAAGCCGTCCGGATCGCCGGAGAAGGCATCGCCGCCCGAGCGCGAGGTGGAGTGGGTAACCCAGATGCGGCCCTGCGAGTCAACGTGTGGATAGTTCGAGGCAACCAGCGGGATGCCGTCGATCTGGTCGGCGAGGACTTCGATTTCGCCGGTGTCCACATCGAGCCGCTGGACGGGGCCGGAGCCTCCGTCGCCTTCAAGTCCGCCCACGTTGGCGATGATGATCCGGCCTTCGGCGTCCATGTTGTTGCCGTTGGGCGAACCGCCGGCGTTGCCGACGCGGTTCAACGAGCCGTCGGGCAGGGCTTCGGCGGCGGCCGAGGCCTGGTCGGACATCCAGACGCGGCCGTCGCGTGAGACGACGACGTCCTCGGGTCGCTGGACGCCGCCGCCGACTTTGCTGAGTTGGTCTTTGCGGATTGGGGTGAGGGGCATGGGTGAGTCCTTTGGTAGGTAGGTTCAATCAGCAGGGTAGGCGGTGAACGGGACAGGGATCCCCCCTCTGCCTGTGGCATCTCCCCCGCCGAGCGGGGGGAGAAAAGGGGAAACGGGGCGATGTCTTCCCTTGCTGGGGGGATGGGAACGGGTCCCCGAACAAGTCGGGGACTGGAGATTAGGTGTAGATGAAGTCGTCGGCGCCCGGGCAACGATCGAGGAGGACGCATTCGCTGCATTTGGGTCGTTGCTTTTGACAGACTCGTCGACCGTGGCGGATCAACGTGACGTGGAAGTCGTAGTACTTGTCGGGCGGGAGTTGGGCTTCGAGCATGTCGTGCGCCGGGAGAGCGGCGACCTTGGGACCGAGCAGTCCGAGGCGGATGGCGACTCGGTGGACGTGGGTATCGACGGGCAGTGCGGGTCGGCCAAGGGAGAAGAGCAGGACGCAGGCGGCAGTCTTGGGTCCGACGCCGGGCAGCTCGGTCAGCCATTGTTTGGCCTCGTCGATCGGCATGTCTTCGAGTCGGGAGGCGTCCCACTCGGGGCCGAGGCGCTCTCGGAGTTGGGAGAGCAGAGCTTGCATTCTCGGGGCTTTGGTCCTGGCTAGGCCGCCGGGGCGGATGGTCTCTTCAAGTTCGTCGACCGGGGCCTTGAGGACGGCGTCCCAGTCGGGGTAGCGCTTGAGCAACGCCTGAAATGCGCGTCCGGAGTTGGTATCGGAGGTGTTCTGCGAGAGGAGGGTGAGGACGAGCTCGGTGACGGGGTCGTTGGTGGCACGCCAGGGTGTGAGCGGGGCTTCTCTGGTGAGGCGGTTGATGATTGCTGTGGGGCGGAGGGGTTTGGGTGGTCGGCGTCGGCGTGGCATGTGTTACCGCCGTCGCGGGATGCGTCGGGCGCAGACATGCGCTTCAGCCAAGCTCTCGGCATTTGCTTCGCTCTCCGTCCACTCCCCTACCTCTCCGCATGAGTCGCACTCCCAGCGGTAGCGGACTCCACCAGTTCGTAGCGACCGCTCGCGGATGAACACGCTAGGTATGGAGGCGCCTTCCGGCCGCGTTGTGGTGTCCGTTGGCGGCTGGCTTGTCACCTGGGGTGGGCTGGGCGGCGGACGCTTCGCTCGTGGGATTTCTCGGGACGGTTGGCTGCTGCCTTTCAACTCGTCAATACGAAGTTGGCGTTGAGCTTCGTTCTTCTCGCTTGGTCGGATCAGCAACGCGATGATTAACCCAATCGGACCGAGAAGCACCCCGAGCGCAAAGCCGCCGCATCCGGTGCGATCCTTGCCTGACATGATCATGGCGCCGAGCACACCGAAGGCCAGCCAGATGACGAGGAAGATCAGAATTTCCACCGCAGGTCACCCCTTTGGTCCAATAGCTCGATATCTGTTGAATCGGGGAGATCATACCCGTGAACCGCATCGCGTACTCATCCAAAACTGCTGAATGGCAGGGTTGGCACTTTGTCAGCGTGGAGAATCTCGTTCCTGGAGGCGGCGTAGTTCCGCTTCCAGTTCGCGTATTCGGGCCTCGGAGGCCTTACGGGCTTCGCGTTCGGCGAGCAGCGCCTGGCGCTCGGCCTGGATCGCCTCGCGCTCGGCGGCGAGTTGGGCCTGGGCGCTGTCGAAGGTTGGGATGTGTTCTCCGGTGGCGGGGTCGTACCAGCCCAGTTCGCCGTCTTCCCAGCGCAGCCAGAGATTGAGCGTTTCGCTCTCGCCCTGCAAGACGCCCGGTGCGAGCTCGACAATCGTGATTGGCTTGTAGTGGCCGCCGACGAGCCGATCACCGGCCAGTCGGTCGCCGTGGAACTCACCGGTGTGGTCGAAGCGCCAGTACTCGGTGATGCCCAGGGCGGCGTATTCGATTCGTTTCTGGATTGTGTCCACTTCAGCCGTACTTTTTGAGGCAACTTCGAGCACGAAGTCGGGCGGCTTGCCTTGAGCGGAGATGATGTAGCCGTTTTGCTCGTCGTAGAGCTCGGGGTCGACGTTGAAAGCGATCAGTAAGTCGGGGCGGCGCAGCGGTCGATAGCCGGGAAAGGCAGCAATGTAGTTCTCGGCTGTGACCAGGGAGGTTTCGGGGTTGCCGAAGTGCCGCAGGAGGAAGTGCGGGTTGCCGGAATTGTGGACGTAGCGGTAGGAGGTCACTTCGTCCGGCTCACGCTCCGGCGGGTCCGGCAGGCGGTAGCGGACCAGGGTTTGGGCGGAGGAGCTGGCATTGGGGTTGGACATGTCTCTCCGATTGGCGTCTTCAGTTTAGGGGCTGCTCAGGTTGGCGGATTCGATGAAGCGAGGGCGTGTTGGGCCAGACCCCCGCCCGGTAACCGCGATAGCTCGTGCGCGTATGTGCTGTCGCCGCGCATGACTTGGAAGAAGGCTCGCCAGAGGTGGTTGATGTGCTTTGAGGTCTTCAGGGCGAGCCAGGGCCAGGTGGTGACGCACCAGTAGTAGAGGCGGGAGATGGTTCTTGCTGCGTTGAGCTCGGGTTGGATTTCTCGGTTGATCGATCTTGTGTAGACAGCAGCGGGATCGTCTGATTTGAGCACTGCCTCTGCTGCGAGGTTGGCGGAGTGGACGGCGTAGGCGATGCCCTCGGCGGTGAACTCGTCGGCAAGGCCTGCGGCGTCGCCAAGAAGCAGAGCGCGATCTTTGGCGACCGGCTCGGTTGTTGAGCGTCGGTAGCGGATCGGGTGTCCCTGGACATTGATCACCTCTGCATCCGCAAGGCCGAGTCGGGCCAAGTAGCGGTCGGTCTGTTTGCGTATGAAGCGCCCGTGTTTCGGAGCATTGACCACTCCGACCGAGAGCTTGCCGTCCTTGGGAAAGACCCAACCGTAGCCCCAGGGCCGATAACCGACATCGACATTGGCTGCCTGATGCCAGCGGTCGAGTGCCTGATGTGGCGCCGCGACTTCCACTTCGTAGGCGGCGCTGCGGGTCGGGGCTGAGGCAATGTTCAGCCACCGTGCGGTGGGTCCGGTCGCGCCATCGGCCGCAAGGATGTGACGAGTTCGGACTGATCCTGTCGGAGTTTCAAGTTCGTAGCAATCGTCCGATCCGGAGATCGATTGCACGGGAGCAGCGTCGCATACGTCCGCGCCAGCAGCGACAGCAAGTTCGGTGAGGAACTGGTCGAACCGATCACGCATGACCATCCAGGCCAACGGTCGCTTCGAGGTCTTGCGAAACTGATGTCGTCCGAAGCGAGAGATGTCGATGGTGTCGACGAACCCCTCGCTGACGAAGGAAATGTCGAGGTCGTCGAGCAACTGAATGGTTCTGGCAGGGACGCCGCCGCCACAGGCCTTGTATCGGGGCAGCGGCTGCTTTTCCAACAGCAAAACGGACGCGCCCGCGGTGCTCAGTCGTCGAGCGGCGGTGGCTCCGGCGGGACCGGCGCCGATCACAACGGCGTCCCAGGCGAGTTGACCAGAACTGGACATGATGGATCAGCGTATCGGCCGCACGTTGGCTATACTTTTTTCGCCTGCGATTGGGTCGTGGGCTGGTGTGCAGAAGCTTGAGGAGCTGAGCATGGACTATCAATTCACCGCATCCGACGAAGCCTTCCGCGGCGAGGTTGTCAACTTCATCGACGACAACTGGGTTCCGCCCTCGGGGCCTGAAGTTGAGGGCGACGATTCCCACTTCGAGGCCGAGCGCGCCTTTGAGAAGCGCGCCGCGTCAAAGGGCTGGCTGACAATGGCCTGGCCGGAGGAGTATGGCGGCCGGGGCGCGAGCCACATCCAGCAGATGATCTACCGCGAGGAAGCGGCCTACCGCGGAGCGCCTGGCTCGGGCGGCCAGGGCATCTCGATGGTCGGTCCCTGTCTGATGCTGCACGGCACCGAGGAGCAGCGCCAGGAGCATCTGCCGCGAATCGCCAACGCCGAGTCCTACTGGGCGCAAGGCTTCTCTGAGCCGGGCAACGGCTCAGACCTGGCCGGTCTGCAGACGCGCGCCGTCCGCGACGGCGACGACTTCGTGATCAACGGACAGAAGATCTGGACATCGGGCGCACACTACGCCGACTGGATCCACGTCTTGACGCGGACCGATCCTGAAGCGCCGAAGCACCGCGGCATCTCGTACTTCCTGCTCGATATGAACACGCCGGGCATTGAGGTGCGACCGCTGATCAACATGCTCGGCGAGCATGGCTTCAATGAGGTCTACTTCACCGACGTGCGCGTACCCGCCGCAAACATGATGGGCGAGTACAACCGCGGCTGGTACGTCGCGGCGACGCTGCTCGACTTCGAGCGCTCCGGCGTGGCGTGGTCGGCGACATCGCGCAAGAGCGTCGAGCTGATGTCCGAATATGCGGCCGAGCGGCCAGGACGTCGCGGCGGCGCGAAATTGATCGATGACCCTGGCGTCCGCAACGGGCTGGCCAACCTGATGATTGAGTCGGAGATCGCCAAGCTGATCTCTTACCGTGTCGTCTGGATGCAGTCGCAGGAGCTGGTGCCCAACCACGAGGCGTCGATGTCGAAGATGTTCGGCTCAGAGCTGGGCCAGCGTGTGTCGCGCTTCGGTGTCAACATGATGGGCCTGCACAGCCAGCGGATCGACCCCGACGACCCGGACGCGCCACTCGCGGCGAGGATCGGTCGGGCCTACATGTCGACGGTGCCAAGCACGATCGCAGCGGGCACATCGGAGATTCAGCGAAACATCATTGCGACTCGAGGTCTGCAGCTTCCGCGTCAGTAGTGCTCGAATGGCTTTGAGTTGCGAGGGCCCATTTCCATTTGGCTCGAGCGCCTCTTTCGCCAGGCGGTTGGCCGAGAATTGAAAATCCGAGCACTAACGATGAGTGTCCTGACTGTTTGACGAGCGGCACCCCCTCACTGGACACTGCAATGGCGGCGTCGCTGGCGCTGACAATGCTGGATGAGTGTTCGGTCCGGCCCGCGCTGACTGTCAGATCGGGAACAAGCTTGCAGTCACATCTGTGCCATCCAAGGGTAACGTGAAAGTGATTGCACATGGTGCGCCAGTACGCGTAGCCTGCGCACGCGACACATATTGGAGAGAGATGTTGGCGCGAAGTTGATGTTGGTCTCGCCATTAGAGGCCAGCAAATTGAACCGCCTGGCACTCGTGTCAGACAAATGGAGAAGGAGAATCCGATGTCAGCCTTTTGGATGACACACCACACAGCGGATTCAATCGACACAGATGCCGAGCTCAAGACGGCGTTTGAACGACTGGAAGATTACCTGGATATTCCCGATCAGTTCGTCAGGTTCTCTCCTGACGAGATCATTGGCATGGTGCTGATGGTTGGCGACCACCCCATCCGCATCGCTGCGCGACTTGAGAAGCAGACAGGGGAGGAACGCTGGAGCCATGTCTGGGGGAAGGTGGGCAGCCACCTTTGGAGTGTTCTTCCGCCATCGGAAGAGTTGAGTAAACGCGTGGACGCATTATCTCGTGACTGAGGGCGGAGATCCGGACGAAGTACTGCATCCAGAGTTGAGCGAGGACGAGGATGAACCTCGTTCGGAGACACTGCGTCTAGAAATGAGCAGGTCCTTCACGGGACCGCTCCCTCCACCTGACCTCTATCGTCAGTATGAGGAAGCCTCGCCTGGCACTGCCAAAGAAATCGTCGAAATGGCGAAGCTCCAACAATCTCACGAGCACGAGATGGAAAAACGTGCACATGAGATTGTGAGAGACCATTTGCCGCGACGTGAACGAACGTTGCGCTGGGCAATGGTGCTGATTGGGTTCATTGCAGCCATCGCCATCGCTGCGTTCAGCTTCACTGTTTACTGGGATGCGGCGACTTGGGAATCGTACGGAGTCGGCGGGTTCATTGCATTCTGGCCGGCAGCACTTGCGATCTATCGCCTTCTTTCTCGCAAACGCGGTTGAACTCATTCGAGGCGAGTGGCTCGTAAGCCGAATCGGCCTTTTGGTAATCTGATTGCACAACCATGGGACCGACTTGGGCGCTCCACTGGCGGCGAGAGTCGGCCGGCCAATGTGTCGATGCGAAAGCATGGGCAAGTCAGGCTGAACGGGCGCCTTTGAGGAGGTCGTTGACGTGCTCTCGCACGTGACCGACGGCGACTCCTTCGAGCACGTCGAGGAGGGATCCTTCGACGCCTCCGGCTGACCTTGTTGGTTGTTGGAGCAGTTCTTCGTCGGCGGCTCGGATGGCGTCGATGGTTTCGGCTCGGTTGCGGCGGAACTCGGTCAGGAGCTGCTCGACCGGTTGATCGTCGCGGCGGGCGACCTGCTTGGTGTTGTAGGCGTCCATGTCGAATCCGGCGCCTCCGCCCTGGGGAACGTCGCCACCCGCGGCTCGTTGCTCGGCTCGCTCGATCAGACGGGGGTAGGTCCACTCGATGGCGGCGATGTGGGCAAGCAGTTGGCGGGCGTTCCAGCCTTGTTCGTAGACGCCGCGCTCGAAGGCCTCCTCTGGCAGTTGGGCGACGGCTTCCTGGAACTCTTCGCTGTCCTGCTGAAGCTCGGCGATCAGTTCTTCGCGGCTGGAGATTGTCATAAGGCTGGCCATTCTGCTCCGGTGACCTCGTTGGTGAGCTCCCAGAGGCGTTCGGCGGCTTGCGGGTCACTTGCTTGCGGTTGCGGCTGAGTGCGAGTGTGCCGATCGAAGTAGGCGCCGGCATCGTCGCGCCGGGCCGGGTCGGTGGCGAGCTCGACGAGTGGCGCGGCACCTTGCTCGGGAGTGCGCAGCAATGGTCGCGCGACGCGCATCACCACCCGCAAGGGAGTTGGAAAGTTCGACAGGAAGTTGGTTGCCACGACTCCGGGGTGGACGGAGAAGGTGGCTAGCCCACGATCGTGCGCGCGTCGATGCAGCTCGTTGGTGAAGAGGATGTTGGCCAGCTTGGTTACGCAGTACGGCAAGATTCCGCCCCAGTGATGCTCGAAGCTGAGGTCGTCCAGCGGCATCGCCTCGACGCGCTCGTAGACGCGCGAGCTGACGTTGACGACGCGGGCATCGTCCGACTCGAGTAGGTTCGGTAGCAGCAGCGAGGTGAGCAAGACGTGCGAGAAATGATTCGTCTGCATCATCGTCTCGTGACCGTCGACGGTGAGCTGTCGGTCGTTGAGGGTGAGCCCCGCGTTGTTGACGAGAACATCCAGCCGCTCGGTGCGCTCCAGCAGTTCGTCGGCGGCTCGTCGAACGGAAGCGAATGATGCGAGGTCGAGTTCCAGAAGCTCGACGGCGATCGAACCGCTGTCCTTTTGAATCTGGGAGACGGCGGCTTGGCCACGTTCGGGCGAGCGGGCGGCGGCGAAGACGTGCCAGCCGCGCCGCGCGAACTCGGTAGCGGCAGCCTGGCCGATGCCGCTGTTGGCTCCAGTGATCAGGACGGTTTGCGGTTGGGTGTGTTGATTCATTCTGTGAGTGTACGAAACGCGTTGACCGCCTCGAGAAACGTCGCGTCGAGGTCGGTTTGCGGCAGATGCAATTCTTAGATTGCTCTTCGGAACGTCACGAACTGATGCCGGCGATGGTCGCGCGTTGCGCGCTCAGATCGTTTGCCAGGACGTGCCCGTGAGCTCGACGCTGCGCTCCCAGAGCCCTAATGCCGCTTCGGGATCTTGCCCGTTCGGCGAATGCTCTTGACGCTCATGTCGCTCGTAGAAGGCGCCCGCATCGGCTCGCTTGTCCGCGCCGGTCGCGAGCTCGACCAGAGGCGTTGCGCCCTTCTCAGGGGTCAGGAAGAACGGGCGGATGACGGCAAAGACCAATCGCATGATGCCTCGCGGGCCCTCTCCGAAGTTGGTCTTGACAGCGCCGGGACTGACTGAGAACGCAGACAAGCCCTGCGCTTCGTAGCGGCGGTGCAGTTCGTTTGTGAAGAGGACATTGGCCAGCTTGCTAATCACATATGGCTGCATCCTGCCCCAGTGTTGTTCGAGTTGCAGATCGTCGAGCGGCATCGGTACCGCTCGGCGGTAGCCGCCTGAAGACACGTTGATCACCCGTGAATCGTCCGACTCCAGCAGGCGTGGAAGCAACAGCGATGTCAGGAGGAAGTGCGAGAAGTGATTCGTCTGCATGATCATCTCGAGGCCATCGTCGGTGATGTGCCGATCGTTGGTCACTGTCCCGGCGTTGTTGATCAGCACGTCCAGTCGAGGCGCCAGCTCGAGCGCCTGCTGGGCAGCCGTGCGGACGCTCTCGAGTGAGGTCAGCTCCATATGCACGACGTCAAGCTGATCCGAGCCGGTCAGGCGATGAATCTCGTCGACCGCAGCTTGCGCTCGCTGCGGATTGCGAGCGCCCAGCAGCACCCTCCAGCCCGACCCAGCGAGAGCAATCGCCGCCGCTTTTCCAATGCCACTCGTGGCGCCGGTGATGAGGACGGTGCGGGCGTGGTTCGTAGTCATGCTTCGAGCCTATAGACATCAGCGTGCCTGGTTGGCGAGAAACCACGCGGCGGTGTCCTCAAACGTCTGTTCCAGCGAGGTCTGCGGTAACCCAAGCTCTTGAATCGCCTGACCAGGATCAAACCACTGCCGACGAGCGGCCAGCCGCACACCGGCTATCGTCGCTCGCGGCGTCTGCCGCCGCAACTCCGAGACCAGATACTCGTCAATGACAGCCGCCAGATATGCCACACCGAGCGGCAGCGCCATTTGGGGCGGGTCGACACCGCCGGCGGCAGCGGCGCGGGTGATGATTTCGCGCAGAGTCAGGTTGCCTTCCGCGTTGCCCAGCAAGAACCGTTGCCCGACGCGCCCCTGTTCGATCTGTTCAGCCGCAAGCAGGTGACCCTTTGCCACATCCGTGACGTGGACGATGTTCAGTCCTGCGCTGCGGATGTAGGCGGGCATCTGGCCGAGGGCGGCGTCGCGGATCAATCGACCAGTCGGAGTCGGTTTGAGGTCCAACGGACCAATCGGCGCAGTTGGCAGAACGCAAACAGCGGGCAGGGACTCTGTTCGAACGAGTTCGTGGACCAGGCGCTCGCTGATGATCTTGGTCTCTTCGTATGGACCAGGGGCGTGTTCGACGTCGGCCCACTGGGTTTCGTCGGCGGGGTGTGACGGGTCGCGTGGTGGTCCAACGGCGGCGACCGATGACGTATGCACGACTCGATCGACTTGCGCCCGAAGCGCGGCGTGCATCAGGTCTTGTGTGCCGTCGACGTTGGCGCGGTATGCGTCGCTTCTGGCCCGGCGGCTCAGGTCGTAGCGGGCGGCGACGTTGAACAACGTGTCAATGCCGTCGATCGCGATCGTCAATGACTCCGGTTCCGTCAGGTCTCCGTAGACAAGCTCGACTGGCAGACCTTCGAGATTTCGCTGGTCGCTGTTGGGTCGGACGAAGGCGCGGACTTCGGCGCCGGCGTCGAGCGCGGCTCGGACGACGTGAGCGCCGATGAAGCCGTTGGCTCCGGTGACGAGGGCTCGCTTCACGGCGGTCCTGCGAGATGGGCTATGCGTCTGAATCTGGTTGGTCGGGTGCGAGAGCGGGAATGATCAGCGTCATGGCGCGCTCAAGCTCTTGCATCGCCGACTGGCGTTGCAGACCCAGGGAGATCAGTTCCGGCAACAACCTGGGACGCCTGAATGCGCCGACGGCGATGTCGAGCGCGGACGGCTTACCTCGCCATTGGACAACCTCATTGGGAATGTCGTCGTCAAGCGCATCCATCACGACTCGCACGGAAACAAATGGAATGTCGGCTTCGGCGCAGGCCTCAGCCCACTCGGCGTCCTCCATCTGCACGATTTCGGCGCCGCTGTCGGCGGCGGCCTTCTTCTCGGGTCGGGTGAACAGGATGTCGGGCGTGGTGATGCTGGTGACCGACTGCCAGAAGATGTCGGCCTTGTTCAGAAGCCGAATTGCCTGTTTGCGGAGCTGATCGTCGGGCTGAAACGTTGCGCCGTCGGTTTGTCGAATAATGCTGGTCGGCAGTGTGATCGACGGTCGGCGCAGCGTATTGGTCAACCCGCCGGCGACGCCGATGCTGATCACGTGGTTGAGCTGGTGGCGTTCGATTGCCTCGTCGGCCGCATCTCGCGCACGATCCGGTCCCACGCCCGTCGTAAGGATGCGGACCCGTCCGCGGCCGGCAATGGCCTGTCCGGCGCGGGCGGCCTGTGCTTCCCAGGGCAGTGCAGCGGTGATCGTGAGCATAAGAGTCAGTCTACGCCAGACTCAGGTTTGCGCTGCTCGATTATGCAAGAGGCGCGGCGCGGCGGCGGGGTGTTGTCAGAAGTGCGCGGAGTGTTTGCTGACCTGTCGACCTGCTGTCGGTGAGTAGACTAAGCAACGAGGCGAACTGAATTGATGAGGAAGATTGATGTACGAAACCCTGCTCTACGACATTGACGACGGCATCTGCACGATTACGTTGAATCGGCCGGAGTCGCTCAACGCGTTGAACGGCACGATGTTGACCGAGTTGCCGCTGGCCTGCGAGCAGGCGGCGGCCGACAACGATGTGCGCGTTGTGATTCTGACCGGTTCAGGTCGGCTGTTCTGCGCTGGCGGCGACCTGAAAGACACCGGCCGGGGCGACATTCGCAACCTCGAGCAGAGCATCTACTCGCTGACCAACCAGGAGCGTGCATCGGTGCTGCTGCACCAGATGCCGAAACCGACGATTGCCGCGATCAATGGCGGCGCGGCCGGCGCCGGTTGCTCGATCACGCTGGCCTGCGACCTGCGCTATATGTCGACGACGGCGTACCTCTACACCGCCTTCCTGAAGGTCGGATTCTCAGGCGACTTCGGCGGCACCTGGACGCTGCCGCGTTTGGTCGGGATGGGCAAGGCTCGCGAGATGTACCTGTTGCCCGACCGGGTGCAGGCGGAGGAAGCGCTCTCCCTTGGCTTGGCCAACGGCGTGTTCGACCCTGAAGAGTTGATGCCGAACGTGCAGCAAGTCGCTGCGCAGTTACGAGACTCGCATCTCGGCGCGATCGCGCAGATCAAGAACAACCTCAACGATGCATTCACGATTCCGCTGTCGGAAGCCGTACGTCGTGAAGCAGACCGGATGAGGCGCGTCGGCGAAAGCGAAGACTCGATTGAGGCGCGCCGTGCCTTCGTCGAGAAGCGGCGTCCGGTGTTCACGGGTCGCTAGCAGTCAGGAGTCGGCCATGCTGCGGATGCGACAGATCTGTCTGGTCGCGGAGGACCTGGATCACATCGAAGCCCACTTGCGCGGTGTCTTCGGGTTGGAAGTGTGCCACCGTGATCCCGGCGTGGGACGCTTCGGGCTACATAACTTCCTGATGCCGGTCGGTAACTCATTCCTCGAAGTCGTTTCGCCGATCACTCCCGGCACTGCTGGAGGACGTTTCCTGCGCCGTCGAGGCGGCGATGGCGGCTACATGGTGATCATGCAATGCGACGACATGGCCGGTCGGCGCGGCCGCATGGCCGAACTCGGCATTCGGCTGATCATCGATGCAGGCAACGACCAGACCGATGGCATCCAACTGCATCCGAAGGACGTGCCTGGCGCGATTGCGGAACTGCGCTGGAACACCGGTGATGACCAGCTCGACGGTCCCTGGAATCCAGCCGGCGATCACTGGCTGCCGGTCAAGCGGGAGCACGTGATCACTGCGATGACCGGCGCCGAGTTGCAGAGCGACGACCCATCGGGCATGGCGGCTCGATGGTCAGAGGTTCTGGAGATTCCGAGTGGTTCAGACGACGAAGGACATCCGACCATCGCGCTCGATGATGCCACCTTGCGCTTCGTGGAGGCGACGGACGGACGGGGCGACGGCTTGGGCGGACTGGATGTCGCGACGGTTGATCGGGAACACGTGGTCGCGACGGCGCGGCATCACGACCTTGAGGTGTCGGAGGATGAGTCGATGCTGATGCTTTGCGGGGTTCGGTTCCGGCTGGTGTAGTTCGTCCGTCAGTCGTCCTGCGGAGCAAACTCAAGGCCTTCGTAGGCCACCTCGCGCAGCGCGATCCGGGTGACGGTGATCTCACGCACACCTGGAACAGGTTCGAAGATGATCCGGTAACCGTCCTCGCGGACTCGGAACATGAGAATGTCGGCTTGCATCCGCAAGGTGTCGGGTCCGTAGGGATTGCGCTCTAGATCGCGCAGCACCCTGCGCACGCGACGCTTGGGATCGGGGGCTAGCCCGGCACGCTGCTGCTTAGCCTCGTCGGTCAGCGAGACGCGGAAGCGCACTGCTAGTCGTCGTCCTCGTCTTCAAGCTCGTCCAAGTATGTCACCCGGCCGGCCAGTACATCCGCTCGCGCCTTGCGACTGATCGCATTGAACCGCTCTTCGGCCTCGGGCGTGAAATCGGCGGGGTAGGCGATGCCGACCCCGTACTCGGGGTCAAACATCGGTACCCAGGTACGGCCCTGGTCGTCGAACATCAACCACTTGCGCCGCTTCTCGGACCATCGCCATCCGGGATGTTCGCGCGTGAAGTCGTCGAACAGCATCCCCTTGTGCCGCCGGATTTCCGGCATCGGCGTGATCGGACGCGCGTCGGAGGCGTTGTCTGCTTGCTCAAGCACCATCACTGGCCTGCCTCTTGGGTTCAGGATATCGCGCTGATTGTCCGAGTGACCCGAAGCCAGACTCTACCGAATCGCCCCCGCAAACGACCGCAATCCCGCCTTCAAGTTCGTCGTCGCGTCGATCACCGCTGAGGCCTCGTAGCCCGAGTGGACCATGCAGTCGACGCACTTGGGGTTTCCGGAGGCGACTCCGTAGTTTTCCCACTCGGTCTCCTCGATTAGCTCGCGGAAGCTGTCAGCGTAGCCCTCGTCCATCAGGTAGCAGGGCCTTTGCCAGCCGAAGACGGTGTAGGTGGGGTTGCCCCAGGGTGTGCAGTCGTAGTCGATCTCACCTTTGAGGAAGTCGAGGAAGAGTTCGGAATGGTTGAATTTCCAGTGCCTGGGCGGATCCTCGAGAATGTCGCGGAAGAGTTCCTTGGTCTGGTTGCGAGCGAGGAAGTGTTCCTGATCGGGGGCCTTCTCGTATGGGTACCCTGGCGAGATCATCAGGCCGTCAACGCCGATCTCCATCAGCTTGTCGAACATCATCCGGATTCGATCCGGCTTCGCGCCGAGGAAGAACGTGCTGTTCGTGGTGACACGGAAGCCACGCTCCTTGGCTGCTTCGATTGCGCGAATGGCGACATCCCAGATGCCGTCGCGGCAGACAGAATCGTCGTGATCCTGTTCGTACCCGTCGACGTGGACGGAGAACGTCAGGTACGGGTTGGGCTCAAAGTCCTGGAGCTTGCGCTCGAGCAGGATGGCATTGGTGCAGAGGTAGACGAACTTCTTGCGCTCCGTGTAGCCGTTGGCGATCTCGACGATGTCCTGGTGGATCAGTGGCTCGCCGCCAGCGATGGCGACCACCGGCGCACCACACTCCTCGACCGCGTCCCAGCACTGCTGGGGCGTCAGGCGTCGGCGCAGAATGTCGGTGGGGTGCTGAATCTTGCCGCAACCGGCGCATTCGAGGTTGCACTGCAGCAGCGGCTCAAGCATCAACACGAGCGGGTAGCGCTCGGTCCGACGCAGACGCTGACCGACAACGTACTTGCCAACCTGGATTGTCTGTCTGAGAGGGGTGGCCATCTGGTCCACTCTATTCGCTGGGTAGGATGCGTTCCCCGGACTCCAAGGTTTCTCGCACCTTGTGCAGGTTACTAAATGCTAGGGCGCGGCGGTAGGCGTCGGGTGTGTTGAGGTTGAGTGTGACGATCAGGTCATCGGTCTCCAAGAAGATAGTGCGCTCGGCATGGCGGCGTCGGATGGCTCGGAGTCCCTCTTGACGTTCAGTGACGGACTGCAACTCGGGCAGCAGTTCGGAGCGGAAGATTGGCGGATGACCGTTCTTTCCTTCATAGCGAGGGACGACGATCATCGCTTCGGGTGCGTTTTCAATGACGCTACAGAGTTCGCGGACGACAGCAGGACTTACCGGCTGATCCACAGAGGCAACCACAACGGCCTCATGCGCGGATGACACGGCGCGAGCCCCGGTCCGTATTGACGACGCACGACCTTCGCGCCAGTTTCGATTGGTAGTGATCTGGACATCCGCGCGCGATCGGATCAGCGGTCGCAGCAGGTGAAGATGCGCTCCAAGCACAACCACGACGGGCTGGCAACCAGCATCGAGCAACGCTTCGATCTGGGCGACAATCAGCGGCTCGCCGTGCCAATCGAGCAACTGCTTCGGCTGGCCCATGCGCGAAGACTCACCGGCGGCGAGGAGGATGGCGGCGATCATTGGGTCGTGCTTCGTCAATGCGGTCGCGGAGTCGTCTGAACAGTCGTCGGACTGCGTCTTCGACGTGGTTCACAGCTCCGGAGTCGGTGACCTCACCAACACCGTACGGCTGAGCTTCGGAACGCGCCGTCTGAGCGGCAAGATCGATGATCCGATCATCGAGCGTCCGACCTCGGACGACGGATTCGATCTGGCGGGCCCGCACTGGATAAGCAGCGATGCCGACCAGCATCACCGCGGCATCGCCATTCATTGAGAGGCGAGCGGCCGCACTGATGTCCGGGTTGCCTTTGGCAGCCGCCATCGCTGTCTGTGCTCCCCTGGGTAATCGGGGGATGCAGAGCTGCTCGGCGGCGACGGCTCCTTCACGACCGTCAATATCGACTCCGCCCTCGGCCAGAAGACGCTCGTCGACGCGAGCGGTGTCGCCATCTGCAAGGTCCAGGTAGGCATCGAGCACGATCAGCGCTGCCGCCAAGGCGTTGTGTCCGGGATCCTCGAGGCAGATGCGAATCGTCGAGACGGAGTCGCCGATGGCGAACCAGTCGTTCAGCGTGTGCTCGCCCTTCGTCTGCAGATCGAGGACCGTCTGTTGCAGCGGGAGGCGGCGTACTGTCACGCCGACGAACCACTCGTCTGGCCCGCCTCCGCACGATCCGCATAGTCCTCAAGCGCCCGCTTGAGCGCCGCTGCCGCCAGCACTGAGCAGTGAATCTTGGCCTTCGGCAATCCGCCGACTGCATCGACGAAGTCCTGGCGCTTGAGCTTCGCTGCATCATCGATGGTCATGTCGGTCAGGACGACGGTTGACATGCTGCTCGTCGCGATGGCGGCCGGACATCCACGGGTCTGAAAGTTTGCCTGGACGATCGTGTCGTCTTCAATGCGCAACATCAGCTTCATGTGGTCGCCGCAGACGGGATTGCGGTCTTCGCCGACGGCATTCGCGTTCTCCAGGGCGCCCGCGTTGCGCGGGTGCTGGAAGTGGTCAATGACGATGTCGCTGTAGGCGCGCAGGTCTTCGCTGGGCATGGAACCAGTTTAGTCACGCGGCGCGAGCACTACGATGACGCCGCCAGGTCGAGCAGTATTCGAGTGATCACCCGAAGCGAACGGCTGCGATCTGCGGGATCGAACCACTCGCGGATGCTGTGCTGGTTGTCGGAGCGGCCACCCCAGCTCATCGCGACGGCGGGCACTCCTGCAGCGATGGCTGCGTTCGCGTCCGTGGATGCGGCGATCAGCCGAGGCTGCAGATCTTCGGCCTCCAACGATCGCTGCGCGGCCTGAACTAGGTCACTCTCGACCGCTGTGAGGCCAGCCGGGCGGTCGCCGATTTTGGTCACGGCCGGGTCCAGCGCGCCGTTGCCCCGGCGTCGCTGCTCCCGTTGATGGCCGTAGCGAATGATCTCCTGTACGTCTTGATCGAGCTGGTCAAGCTGACTTGGCGACTCGCTGCGAAGGTCTATGTCCATTTGCGCGACCTCAGGGATGGCGTTGACGGTTTCACCTCCCTGCACGACGCCGACGTTGTAGGTCGTGCGCGGGTTGCGGGGCAGCCGAATATCGGCCAATCGATCGGCCGCAGCCGCGAGTGCGAAGGCCGGGTTGTAGCGACCGAAGTGGGCCCAGCTATGTCCGCCGCTGCTGCGGTACTGGACGTTGTAGCGCCGAGACCCGATGCCGCTATTGACGATGGCGGCTGGGTCGGAATGGTCAATCGTGATGAATGCGCGGGCCGAGCGTCCCTGGGGAGACTCGAAGAAGTGACGCGCGCCGCGCAGATCGCCACGCCCCTCTTCTCCGACTGTCGCCACGTACGACACATGGTCGGCTGCTGATGACGCACGCAGCGCTCGTGCAATCGTGAGCATCGCGACCAGTCCGGCCGCCACGTCGGAGATTCCCGGCGCATGAAACTCCTGCGCAGGAACGATCTCCGAATCGCGATAGGGATTTCGCTGGCCTGGCCGCGCAACAACAACCGACTGTTCGCGTGCGAAGACCGTATCGAGGTGTGCGCTCAGGACGATTGGATTGCCTGCTGCGGCCGGATGCTGGGCAATGACGTTGCCCACTTCGTCGGTGCGCACCTGCAAACCGATTGCGGCGAGCTCTCGCTGGATGTACCGCGCTCGGTCCTGCTCTTCCCCGGTTGGCGCGGGTATCTCGCAGATCGCGATCTGTTCTTCCAGGATCTCGTCGGCCATCGCCTCGAAGGAATCGAGCAGCGCGGACATCAGATATCCAGCCCCAGGGCCTCGAAGACCTGTTGGTAGTGGTCCAGGTTGTTCGGTTGGTAGAACGGGATCGCGAGCGCAATCGTCCCGTCGGGATTGGCGACGAATGCGGCCCGTTGGGCGCGTTTGGTCGTCATATCGGCGACACCGAACGCGCTGGCCGCGTCAAGGTCGGGATCGGAGAGCAGCAGGAAGGGGAAGTAGTGCTCGGCGCTGAACTGCTGATGGTTGTCGCTGGAGTCGCTGGAGATCGCGACCGCATCCGCCTTGAGCTCCCTGACCATCTCGTAGTCATCGCGGAAGGCGCAGAGCTGTTGCGTGCAAAGCGGGGTGTTGGCTTCGGTGTAGAACAGGATGAGCAAGGAACCCTCGCCGAGATAGCGGCGCAGGTTGAGGTTGGTGTCAGGGAGATGATCTCCGATGTCGATCATTGGATAGTCCAGCCAGGCAATGGACAGATCGGCCCCCGAGCGAATCCCATCACGGCGATCCGGCCCAGGCCAGCCGGATCGGTCAGCGTTTCAGCGGCCCGTCGCGCTGCTAGATAGGCGGAGGTGCCGGTATCGGCATCGGCGACGGCCGGTAGCACTGCTGCGCCGAGGTTGTGCAACCATTCGGCCTGGCTGAGCGCTGGCAACGGCGTCAACCCGGCATCAACGGCCGACTGCGTGACCTGATTGACATCGATGTGGGCTGTGATGTCCTGCTCTCCAGGATGAGCGTACGGGTTATCGCCGGGTACGTGGTTTCGGAAGGTCATCAGGGTTCCGTCGTGCCGCCACGATGCGTAGAGGCGGTCCCGGGCGTAGCCGTAGTCGAATAGCAGCAACAACCCGCCCTCGGCGACCGCGTTGGCCAGGACTGAGACCGCGCCTGCTCGGCCCGGCCCGATTTCCACAATCTGTTCGTCGGAGGGCGCCAACTGGCTCAACGGCGCGAGCAGTTCGCGATTGGATACGTCACATGACGCATCATGGAAGCCGGCAGCAGCGCTGAAGTCAACCCGCAGCTCTCGCCAGCGGTCGTCGATGAATTGCAGACGGTGGACTGGCAACGCATCGAGCAGTTCATTAGCGAGGATCAGTTGGTGTTCCCCCATCAGCTTGTTGATGCTGTGGATGCCGTGGAAGGATCTGAGCCGCTCCAGTTGCTGGCTTCCTGTCTGCCGATCACGCTCCACCAGGGTGTAGCGCATCGATTTGGCGAGCTCCGATGATGTCGAATGGATATGTCGCAGGAAGGACTCGGCGAGTGCGCCGGTACCCGGTCCGATCTCCGCGACGTGAAACGGGCCTTCATCGCCTTGACGGGACAACTCCACTGCCATGTGCGCAATGGCTGCCCCGAAGAGGGGATGGACCTCCGGACTGGTGAGGAAGTCGCCATCTCGTCCGATGGTTGTGCGACCACTTCGGTAGTAGCCGTGCTGAGGGTGATAGAGACACTGATCCATCCAATCGGCGAAGGTCATCGGGCCTTCTCGCTGGATGCGATCGGCAAGAATCCGGGACAGCGGAGTATCCAGTGATTGTTGGGCGACGGCCAACGGATTGAAGCTGGTTGGGCCGCTTTGGGTCATTGAATGAGTATACGAACGACCGCCTCGGCAAGCGCCGAGGCGGTCGTTGGTTGGGACCAAAATCGGACCTAGCGGTGAAGCCCGACTTACTCGCCGGTGACTCCCAGCACAGTCACGCTGACGCGGCGGTCGCGCGACTCGTCGAGTTCGACCAGGAAGATCGATTGATACTCGCCGATGTGCAATTCACCGCTGAGCACGGGAATGGTCTCCGACGTACCCAGCATCATGTGCTGGACGTGAGAGTGACCATTCTCGGGCTCGTTCTCGTGCATGTTGACCGTGCGGATGTCGAAGTCGTTGTGCCGGTAGTAGGTCTCGGGCGGCGCCCACGCGATCAGTCGATCGCGCAGGTCGTCGAGGAGCAGTGGTTCGTGCTCCTGCAGAATGATGGCAGCGGTCGTGTGCTGCGAAAAGACGGATACCTGGCCAAATCCGACACCGGATTGGTGAACGATCTCGCGCACCTCCTCGGTGATGTCACGGAACGAAGGCCCCTCCTCTGTTCGGTAGGCGAGCTCATCGTGAACGTGACGGAAGGCGTTGGCAGGCACTGCGCCATTCACAGCGGACATGTTGACCGTGCGCAAGGCAGTTGCGTTGGCCATTCCCTTTGGTTTCTCAGGCTGCAAAATGATCGGATGTAAAGAATG
The DNA here is from genome assembly GCA_965232875.1 of Dehalococcoidia bacterium. Taxonomy (GTDB): domain Bacteria; phylum Chloroflexota; class Dehalococcoidia; order Bin125; family Bin125; genus Bin125. Next base: position 3,303,338 of record OZ247431.1, read on the forward strand.
AGAGCAGCACCGGAGGTTGCAGCATTCCCAACGGACGCTTGAGGTGAATATAGCGGAAACCCAACAGGTGTTGTCGCGTGGTAAACGGTCAACTTGACTGCTGGCGCAGCTTCAGCCGCTGCCTTCGGAGATTCGGGTGCGCACCCGCTCGATAAAGTCAGCGACTCGGTCCTGGTCCGGCGCGTTGGTCGCGTGCTCCTTGTACTGCTGAAGATCGTCAAGCGCTTCGATGTATTGCCCGGTCTGGTAGCAGAGCATGCCCCGATCTCGGCGCTCCTCCAATGACCAGGGCGAGAGCGCCAGCAGGAAATCGGTAGCGGCGATGGCGACGTCGTAGTCGCGTTTGCGCACGCTGGCGCCCTTGAGGTTGGTCAGAATGCGCTGCAGGATTTGTCGCTTGGTGACGGATGCCAGGAACGACTCCGGGTTCGGTCCAACGCCGCGATTCGTGGCGCGTAACCGGCCCGTCAGGGCTTCTCGGTCAATCTCACGCCCGGCGTGGAATGGGTCGAGAAAGCGCTCCGCTCGTGCGTCATGATCGTCGTACTTGACGAGGAAGTGAAACGGTGCGCCAACGCCGTGCAGCTCAAGTCCAACGCGTCGGGCAACCTCGATCATGAGAACGGCGAGGGTGATCGGCATGCCGCGGCCGGTTTCGAGCGCGGAATGCAGGCAGCAGTTGGCGGGGTCGTAGTAGGTGTCGGTATCGCCGCGAACGTGATGCTCCTGAAACAGCACCTGGCACAAGCGCTCCACTTGCTCCGGCTCAGGAGTTGATGGGGGCAAGCGCGTCTCGTCTGCGAGTGCGTCGAGCCGATTCAGCGCAGCCAGTTGATTGAAGTGCGGCTCGACGATCCGTCCGATCAGGAAGCAACACAAATCGAGGCGAACGGCGTGTTCATGACCTCTGGCAAGGGCGCCGAATTGCCTGGCCAGTTTCATGTTGTCAAGTTTTACGAAACGTGGCGTTACATCCTCGTTCATGGATCGAGGCTATCAGGCAGAGTGGGGTTCAGCGGACGTATGATGAATGTAAGTCGCACGGTTTGGAGCGAGGGGCGTGTTGGCTGAAATGCCAGACGAGAGTTCAGATTCGACACGGGATTCAGGGGCCGGCAGTACCCGCGGCAAGCCGCGAAGTGCGAATGGCCGGACAAATGGACGGGCGAAGTCGCCCCCGCCAAAGAAGCAACAACTGACGCGCGCCGGACAACCGATTGATCGTCGGCAGCGCCTGCGCATTCCACCTCATCACGTCACCAAGCAGACGCCACATGACCGCGTACACAACTGGGAAGAGGTGTACTACGGATACACCGCCGGCCCAGCCATGTTCGAGGCCCAGCGCTGTATTCAGTGTCCGGCAGCGCCTTGCACCGTGGCCTGCCCGGTTGATAACGACATCCCTGGCGCGCTGGCCTTTCTCGAGATTGGCAAGCTCGCCGATGCCGCCGCGGTCTTCCGTCAGACCTCGGAAATGCCCGAACTCTGTGGGCGACTCTGCCCGCAGGAAGCGCTCTGCGAGGGCTCATGCGTGATCGGTAAGAACGCCAAGCCCGTCGCGATCGGCAAGCTCGAGGCGTTCCTCGGTGATTGGGATCGCGAGCAGCGAGGTGGGTTCCCGGTTCCGACTCCGGACATGGAGACCGGACAGCGCGTCGCCGTCGTTGGCTCGGGACCTGCTGGGCTGTCCGCCGCCGAGCAGATGCGAGCAGCCGGTCACGCGGTCACAGTGTTTGAGGCCTGGCCCTCGGCCGGCGGAGTGCTGCGATACGGGATTCCCAACTTCAAGATGGCCAAAGACATCGTCGACGAGAAGGTTGAAGCGCTGCGATCTGCTGGTGTGGAGTTCCGCTTCGATACCCGCGTCGGCAGCGACATCACTTGGGACGAGCTGTCCTACTGGGACGCGGTGTTCCTGGGCCACGGCGCGAGCATGGGCAAGCGACTGGGCCTTGATGGTGAGCGACTCGCTCGCGTCTATAGCGCGACAGAGTTCCTGGTACGCGCAAATCTAGGAGACGAGCTGCTACCAGCAGCGCTTTGGACCGCGCCCGATGTAGGACGCAAGGTCGTAGTTGTCGGGGGCGGCGACACGTCGATGGACTGTGTGCGCTCCGCAGTGCGCCTCGGCGCAGAGCAGGTGACACTGCTCTACCGGCGCACCGAGAACGAGATGATGGGCCGAGAGGAAGAACGCCGCCACGCTCGTGAAGAGGGTGTGATCTTCGAGTACCTGACCACCCCGGTCAGACTGATTAAGAACGACGGCGCCGTCGTCGGCGTTGAATGTGTGCGGATGAGCCTGGGCGAGCCGGACGAGAGTGGCCGACGTCGCCCGCAGCCCGTACCCGGTTCAGAATTTGTTGTCGATTGCGACGCCTTCGTCGTGGCAGTGGGATACGACGTTGGACGCGATGTCTACGGAGACTCCGGCATCGATGTCAACGACTGGGGCGAAGTCCTGGTTGACGAGCAGGGACGCACGTCGAAGCCAGGTGTATTCGCCGGTGGCGACAACGTGATTGGGGCCGACCTGGTCGTCACCGCATTGCGCGGCGCACACGCCGCGATTCCGGCGATGCTGACATTCCTCGAAGAACAGCAGATGCAGCGCGCGCTGGCCATGGCGGCTGGCTAGCGCTCCGCATTGGGCCTATTCGGCTGGCGAGCAGCCGCGCGCTCCGGGAATATCCACCTCGGCCACAATTTCTTCCGCCGCGTTGCGACAGAGCACGACTTCAGCGTCGCGGTCGTCGCGTGGGTTGCTGATCTGGTGGATCGACCGCGGCGGCACGTAAAGGAAGTCGCCGGTCTCAACCTCGTGTACGTGTTCCAGCTTCTCGCCGTAGGCCATCACGATCGGTCCCTGGAGGATGTACATCGCCGTTTCGCAGTTGACGTGCCAGTGCGGTGTCGAGTACATCCCGGGGGGAATCTTTTGGCGAGTCATGAAAACTTCTTCTGAGCCAGACAGGTCACCGGAGACGCCAAACTGAATGGCCATACCGGAGCGGTGGCTTGACCACTCCGCCTGCTGGCCAGCGGTCATCACAATGACGCCGTCGAGCGGGCCATCGGCTTCGGATAGTTGTTCCGTCATGCAGCACTCCCAACACCATCGATTTGAGCATTGACGATCGAGAACGACGATATCAGCAGGTCGCGACTAGTCTCTAATCCCTGCTCCTGCGGCACAAGAGACCGATGCGCAACCTCCAATTCCCATCTCCCCCCCACGGGGGGAGATGTCACGGAGTGACAGAGGGGGGGCGGCCTGTGACTACCAGATAGAAGTTGCGGACAGGACCCCCCTCTGCTCCCGCATCAAGTGCGTGGCAGGCTGTCGGCATCTCCCCCGCAAGGGGGAGAAAGGTAGTCTTGCATCCGTCTCTGGAAGGGCGAAGGGAAGGTCTGCGCTGTCTCGGGGAGTGGCGAAGAACCAGGCGAGATTCTCGCGTCGGAGCGCGGGAATGACGGAGTTGGATTAGCGATTGTTGGCGCCTTTGCGAATCAGCTTGGCGGGCCGATGCTGTGGGCCCAGTCGTCGACCAGCCAACGACCTCCGAGCTGGATCAGCTCGAAGCGCATCCAGTCGCTCTCCGAGAACTGGAAGTACACGCGACCGCGTGACGAGTTGAGCACGTCGCCAAACGAGACCGACTGCAAAATCTCGCCGCCCAGATCGATGGATTGGACCTTTGGAATGTCGCGACCGACATCGCCGACATCGTCCCAACCCCAGATCGTGAGCGCCTCGGGTCCGGCCAGCGCGAGAATCGTAGCCGAGTCTCCGTCGCGCAATGCCTGGAGGAAGGTGAGGGCTGAGCCGGCAAGGTCGGACGCGACCGCTTCGTTGACTGCGCTGGTCGGCAGACCCTCTTCGACCGTGACCCGATATGCGCCAATCAGTTGGCGCTGACCCGCTTGGTTGGATGCTGGCCATACCTCGACGCGCCAGAGACCGGCAGCATCGGCGGTGAAGTAGATCTCCGAGTCGAGTCCGTGTCCACCGTCGTCGTCGATCTGCAGGAGGTTGCCGTCGGGCTGGAAGACCTGTGCGAAGACGTCAACGCCGGTGTCGCCATCGACCAGCACGAAGATCTGTTGGTCCGCCTGCGCCTGGAACTCGAACACATCTACGTCGTCGGGCGAATTGAGACGTCCATTGGCGTTTGAGCCGACTGAGATGATGGCGTTGTCATCGTCAACGCCGATCGTCAGGGTCTGGACTTCGATGATGAAGTCGCCGATGCCATTGGAATCAAACGGTTGTACTCGGATGAACTGCAATCCCTCGGTAGGGATCTGGGCGATAATGAGCGAGTCGCGGTTGGTGTTCGAGAGATCGTCGTTGATCGCGATCTCCGTGCCGTCGGGCTGTAGCAGCGTGGTGATCGGATCCATGCCGCCCATGCCGTCGACGAAGATACGCAGCCAGGCCCCGGTCGCTGCCTGGAAGCGGAATTGACGCTCAGTCTCGCCAGGGTCGATCGACGAGGCGAAGCGCTCGCCTTCGACCAAGATCTCGCGGTCCGGGTCGCTTACGGCGGCCTGGGAATCGTCGGACTCCTGAGCGGTCTCCTGTTCAGTTTCCGCTGGTTCAGGTTGGGAGGCTTGCGGTTGCTCGGCTTCGGCTTCAGCTTCCTGCTGTTCAGCCGGCTGGTCGGATGCCTGTTGTTGCGCGGCGTCAATGGGCTGCGGCTGTGCATCCTCGGCCTGGGCGGCCGATTGTTGCGCCTGTTGCGCTTGTTGTTCCTCGCTGACTTCTGGCGGATCGTCGCCACAGGCAACGACAGTTGTGGCCAGAAGGATCGCGGCGGTAACGATCCCAATCGCGGCGCGCGGAACGCGCTGACTCATTTGCATCATCGGAGTTCCTAATCCCTACCGCCTGATTTCCACTATACGAGCAACGAGTGCCAGTCGGCGTCGGGTGGTGATCTTGATTGAATCGCATGAGCCGGCGTAGATATACTGGCTGGAGCGCTTCGGAGGAACGCAGAGGAGTTGGCCGTGGCCTACGACATTGTTGAGACGTGTATCGGCTGTACCGCCTGCACGAATCGTTGCCCGACGAATGCCATCTGGGGCGAGCGCAACACGATTCACTACATCGACCCGGCGCTCTGCATCGACTGCGGCGCCTGTGGTGCGGTTTGCCCGGTCGAGTGCATCCTCGACGACGACGGCGATATCTGCCGCAAGTTCGCCAAGAAGGAATGGCCCAAGGCTGAGGTCGATCCTGACAAGTGCATCGGCTCAGGCTGCGAAATCTGCATCAACGTCTGCCCGTTCGACGCGCTGGAACTGAACTTCACCAACGAAGCATCCGACTTCTTCGGTCAGGCGGTCGTGATCGAGAAGAACTGTACGGGTTGCCGCCTCTGCGAACAGTCCTGCGGCTGGGACGCGGTCCACATCTTCCCGCGCCGCGACGAGCTGAAGAAGCTCCACTACCCGGGCGATAAGCCAACGCCGGGCCAGGAGAAGTTCCTGCGCAGCAAGGCCTAACGGCTGACGCTCACCCAATCACCCTTAAGGGCGACCCTCAGGGTCGCCCTTCTTGTTCTTCGCTTCGCAAACTGTACAAACCTCTACGTCATATCTGCGCTTGTCGCAGAGCCTGCCCCCGGCTCGAACGGGGGTATCTCGCTGCTTCGAGCACAGACGTCCGTGCTGCATGCCGCGACATTGCCGCGGCAATGTCGGAGGGGAGAGGCCGCCTCAGAGCTCTCCGATGAGCGGAGCAAGGAACCAGTAAACGTCCGAGGTGCTGTCGCTTAGCGGTGGACCTCTTCCAGGCTGTCCCGATGTAGCGCGGCCTCAAGGTCGACATCGTTGTCGAGCGCTCCGTACTCCAGCAGGACATCGGTGAGTGCGCGGAACTGCTGCTGCGTAAACCAGCCGACTCCGTTGGCCCGGGTCAGATCGTTTTGCGCGTTGACAAGTTCTGTGTCGAGGATGAACTGCTCGTGGACCAGGTCGGGGGCCGGATCCTCGGGTAGGAACTTGGCTGTGGATTCGATCGCGGCTTCCGGATCGTCGATCGCGAACTCAAACGCCCGGACCGTGGCACGCAAGAATCGCTCCAACTTATCGAGATTGGTGGCGTCCTCGAGGAACTCCTCGCTGACCAGGTAGACCACGCCGAGCGTCGGCACGCCGTCGTCAGCAGCCTCGAAGACTGTGATGTCCTGGCCCATGCTGCGCGTCAATGTGTCGGGCTCGTTCGAGAGGAAGACGGGGTAGACCTCGACCTGCTGTTCAACCAGTACGACCGGGTTGAAGCCAACATCGATCATGTTCATGTCTTCGGTGGCCAAGCCATGTGCCGCGAGCATCGCGTGGAACTCAGCCTGGATGATGCCTTTAAAGCCGACATCGCGGCCGGCGAAGTCGGCGGGCGACTCGATGCCAGACGACTTGAGCACGGCGTAACCGAAGTCGCCCCGCTGTCCGAAGAGCATGACCGCGACATAGGGCGCGCCGGTGTTGGCGCGAATCTGCAACATCTCGGATGCGGGCAACGTGGTGATGTCAACTTCGCCGGTCAGGACGAGGTTCTTGTGCGCGCCGCTGAAGTTGGCGTGCTGAATGTCGACTTCGAGGTTCTCGTCGGTGAAGAATCCCTGGTCCTCGGCGACGTAGACGGCGACGAACGGGAGGTTGGCCTGGGCCTTGAATCCCGCCATGTAGGACATGGTCAAGACGTCGTCCGAGTCATCTCCGGAACAGGCGATCGTGAGCGAAGCCGCCACTGCAGCCACAAAAGCAAGCACGATCAGTAGACGATTGCGAACGGAAACGGACATCTGGAACATGGGCGCTGGGCTCCTAGGGCTTGTCGGACGCCGGGCGCTTCTTCTTGCCGGGCCGGCTAGCCGGAGCCGCTTCCATGGGGTTGCCACGGCGATAGCGACCGCTACCAGCGTAGGAATGACATTCGTATCGGGCAAGCGGTGGGCGGGTGAACGCCTAGGCGTCGCGTTGTAGCGGTTTCGGATCTCGCAAGACGGCGGCCTTGAACCACCAGCCATCAACGGCGTCACGGCGAAACTCGGCGATCAGACGGTGTTCTCGACGCACCTTCAGGTCGGTGCCGAGGTCGACATCGTCGCCTTCTAACTCCAGCACCAATCCGTCGTTGGAGAACTTGATCACCACGGCATCTGCTTGCCGCGGGGCCTGGCGCTGAGGCAAGCGGTAATCGGTGCGTTCACTGTCACCATCGGATGGTTCGGCAGGGGTAGTCATAGTTGCTCCATCGGTTGAGCTTATGAGGCGGCGACAGGCTGGTCGAGACGCCAGGAGAACAGCCGCTCGGCCAGAACCACTGCCGTCGAGAGCGTCACACCAATCATGGTTAGCATCAACACCGCAGCGAAGACGCGGTCCAATCTCAGGTTGTTCTGTTCGAACCAGATCAGCGCGCCGAGCCCGCCCTGGCCGGCAGCGAAAAACTCGGCCACGACCGCCCCGATCAGCGACAGTGTGACCGAAATCTTAAGCGAGGCGAACAGATAGGGCACCGCGGCCGGTAGCCGAAGGTGTCGAAACACTTCCCAGGTCGAAGCATCGACCGAGCGGAAGAAGTCGTGCATGCGCGGATCGACATCGCGGAAGCCGGCGATCGCATTGATCAGCACAGGGAAGTAAGTGATCAGGGCCGCAATGGCGACCTTCGGCTCCCATCCGTAGCCCAGCCAAATGATGAACAGCGGGATGAAGGCGACGACAGGCGTCACTTTGACCATGATCGCAATCGGCAGGACGGCCCGCTCGAGGATTTGCGAGTGTGCGACCCCAGCCGCCAGGATGGTGGCGGCTGCGCTCCCGAGGGCCAGGCCTCCAAGTGAGATCGCCATTGTCTGCATGCCTTCGCGGAAGTAGACGCCGAAGTCCGAGACGAAGTTTTCGATCACTGAAGTCGGCCGCGGCATGATCCAGATCGAGACCTCGCCGATCCGGACCCAGAGTTCGACTGCGACGCCAAACAGCAACAGCGCGATGAGCGGAGGCAGAATCCAGGACAGCGCCGGCCGCAGGTCGGGCAGCGCCATGGGAATCCGGCTCCCGGTTGCTGCTGGGCGTTGTTCCAGTTCACTGATCGGTTCTGAGATCATGGGCGAGTTCAGGCAGCGTCCAGGGGGACGGCGGTGGTCGTGGGCGATCGCAGCGCGGCGCGAACGATGGCGGTGTGGTTGATGAACCGGTCGGCGTGTTCGTGTTCGGGTCGTCGCGGTCGCGGCGCGGTGATCGGAATGTCGGCGATGATTCGGCCCGGACGCGGCGACATGACAAGGACACGGTCGGCGATGGCGACGGCTTCGGCGACCGAATGAGTGACGAAGACAGCGGAACGCGGAGGATCGGTGGGATCGTGAGAGATGCTCCAAAGGCGCTGCAGCTCGTAGCGCATTTGCTCGCGCGTGATTTCGTCGAGTGCAGCAAAGGGTTCGTCCAGGAGCAGCAAGGGCGGATCGATCGCGAGCGCACGCGCCAGCGCAGCTCGCTGTTGCATGCCACCCGACAGTTCTGCCGGCCGGTAGCGTTCGAATCCACGCAGGCCAACGAGTTCGATCAGTTCATTGACATCAGTCGATGAGTGCGTCTCACGTGGATTGAGCTGCAGTCCGAGGCGGACATTGTCCTCGACCGATCGCCAGGCCAGCAGCGCCGGTTCCTGAAACACGAGCCCCAGGCGCTTGTAGCGTTGGGCGTCCCGTGGAGTCTGGCCGAAGATTTCCACCACTCCATCTGAGGGAGGGGTCAGTCCGGCAATGATCCTCAGCAGCGACGTCTTTCCGCAACCGGAGGGTCCGACCAATGCGGTGAACTCTCCGGCGCGGATTGTCAGGTTGGTCGGATCCACCGCCTGGAGCAGCGCGCCTTCCTTTGTCTCATAGGTCAGGCGGACTTCGCGGAGCCGCACCGCCGGATCGGCATCCGGCTCGATCGGATGCTTGATCACGAGTGGCGCGTTGGTCGTTGCGCTGGATGTCGTTGTCGTCACGGCGCTGACAGCGTTAGCAAGATGTGGCGTTAGCCTAGTTGTCGTGCGTTCGTCGAGAACGCCTTTCAGTTTAGGCGTAGATCGGGAGTGGGCATGGCGACCATTGGCTTTATCGGCGGGACGGGACCCGAAGGACTGGGACTGGCGATGAGGCTCGCGATGGCGGGCGAACGAGTGTTGATTGGTTCACGCAGGATTGAACGGGCCGGAGATGCAGCCCAGACCGTCCACGACGCCGTCTCGGAAGCGGGCGGAACGCCGGAGTCCGGCGGCGGTGTCAACCGTGATGTGGTTGAACAGTCCGATGTTGTGATCATCGTGGTGCCGTTCGACGGCCACGAGGCCACGCTCAACGATCTGCGCGACGCGATTGGCAACAAGCTCGTCATTGACGCCGCAGTGCCGCTGACGATGGAGAACCGCATCCCAGGAATCTCGGATGTCGAGCAGGGATCTGCGACTGAACAGGCGCAGGCGCTGCTGCCCGACGCCAGAGTGGTGGGCGCGTTCCATAACCTGAGCGCCCGGAAACTGCAGAAACTCACCGACCCGATGGAAGGCGACGTGCTGATCACGGCGGACGACGCCGATGCTAAGCAGGCCGTTGTAGAGCTCGTCGGCAAGATGCCCGACCTGCGCCCGATCGATGCTGGTCCGCTGTCGATGTCGAAGTTCGTTGAAGATCTGACGGCGCTGATCATCGGCATGAACATGCGATACAAAACACAGGCCGCTGTGCGGATGGTGGGGATCGACTAATGGCGGCTCCATCCGAGTACCGAGTCTTCGCGGTTGGAGGGATTCCGGAGATCGTCGACGGCGATGATCTCGCCGAGATCATCGACACCGCGCTCACAGCGCAGGAGACCCCGCTCGAATCGGGCGACGTCCTGGTCGTCACACAGAAGATCGTGTCCAAGGCTGAAGGTCGCGTGATCCGGCTCGATGACGTTTCGGCCGGCGAATTCGCCGAAGACTGGGCCCAGGACTGGGAAAAAGACGCGCGCGCAGTCGAGTTGGTGCTACGCGAGTCGAAGCGAATCGTACGGATGACCAGGGGACTGATTGTCTCGGAGACACGCCACGGATGGGTCTGCGCCAATGCGGGTGTCGATCAGTCCAACGTTGGCGGCGGTGAAGCGGTAGCCCTGTTGCCGATTGACTCGTCCGCCTCCGCGCTGGCGATTCGGCAGGGTCTGGTGGCTCGTGGTCAGGTCGATGTGCCCGTGATCGTGACCGACACCTTTGGTCGGCCGTGGCGCAACGGACTGATGAACGTCGCCATCGGCGTAAGCGGGATGAATCCGATCCGCTCCTACATCGGCGAAGTTGACGCCGAGGGCTATGACCTGCGCGTCACCGAGATGGCGATTGTGGACGAGTTGGCTTCGGCAGCGGAGCCGGTGATGAACAAACTGGACAAGGTGCCGGTCGCCGTCGTGCGTGGACTCGATGTGCCAGTTGAGGAATACGACCATTCCGCCCTGGTGCGACCGGCAGAGATGGACCTGTTCAGATAGGGGAGCAAGATGGCCGCGGCGTTCAGTATCGAAGCTGACTTTGAATGCTCGCTGGACAAGCTATGGTCCTTCGTCTCTCACGTGCCTAACCAGGATCATTGGGTCTTCGGTATGTCCGACTCCGAGGTAGTCGGCGGTGGCGAGGTCAGCGCTGGCTCCCAGATCGTCGGTACGTCGACGGAACGTGGCGAGTCGTTGCGGGTGACGATGGTGGTCAAGGAATTTGATGCGCCTACGAGGGTGTCCTGGGAAAACACTGACGGACACACGCCATTCGTCACCGTCATTACATGTTCAGGCAACGAAACAACCTCAAGGATGAAGTACGAAGTCACGTTGTTCCCCACGGCGATGTTGATGAGAGTCATGATGGGTCCGCTGCGTCCGTTTGGCAGCATCGTCGCCAACAAGATGCTGAGGGACGAGATTGCGCACCTACGCCAGGCCATGGGACTGAGTGTCTGATGGTCAGTGTCTCGACCAGCGGGTCGGTCACGATCGCGCGAGACACCGCGGATGTTTGGGCCTACGTCTCGGATGTTACCAACCAGGATCACTGGGTCGACGGCATGTCGGACTCCGAAATCGTCGGTGATGGGCCGATTGGTCGTGGCGCGCAGATTCGAGGGACGTACACATACGGAGGCGGCTCGGGGCCAGTGCTGATGACCGTTACAGAGTTTCGTGAGGGCAAGCGGCTCGCGATCGACGCGTCCGAGGGTCCATTCCCTTTCAGTGGGCTGCTATCACTCGAGCGAGCAGGCGGCGAAACCGTGGTCACCAACGCGATGACGGCGGGAAGCGATCACATGGTGACATCAATCATGTTCACACTGTTGCGGCCGCTGATGAAAAAGATGATGGGCCGACAACTGCGCAAAGAACTGGGACAACTGAAGGAAATCCTCGAGTCGGGAGCCGTCGAGTAGGGACTACCTGCTAAGTCCTGAATCACACTGAAACGTACGCCGCCAAACTATTGTCAAACCAGCGCTTGTCCCGGGTATCTCGCGTCCCAGGCACGGACGTCTGTGCTGCACGCAGCGAGATTCCCGCGACAAGCGCGGGAATGACGGAGAGATGGTTGTAGCGAGGCGTTTTGACAGAACCAGTCCTACGGAACCCGCTCGTCGGTAAAGGCGATCTCGAAGTCGTCAAACAGCACAGCGGCTTCTGACGAAGCTGCCGCTGTTCGCTCGTGCGCGGATAGGAAGGCATCACGCTCGTTGTCCTGGAGTGCATTGAACTGAGCGTTGTAGCCGCTGTGTAGCTGAGCGATGCCGGTCAGATATCGAGTGTGCCAGTCCTGGGCATGTTCAGGCGGTTCGAGATCAAACAACGCGTCCCGGAATCGTTCAATCGTCGGCAGTCCGCGACGCAAGTTCTCGCGGTGCACTCGACAATCGACGTTGTCCTCGACGCAACTCGTAGCAACCTCAGGATCGATCATCGTTTGAATCTCAACCGTCGCGCGAGCGACGAGGTTGCAGAGTTGATCAAAGTAGCTACCCAGCGGATAGTCGCAGGCGGCATTGACGGATGGTCCCACAGGTGCAGGATCGCCCTCGAAGATGTCGAGTTCACGCAGTAGGAACAATGCGGCAATGAAGCCGATGACTGCGCCGACAATCGGGATCAGCAGCGACGGCGCCTGGCGGCGGCGTCCTGATCCGGATGTCGGTCGATTAGAGGACATCGTTGAGGAAATCGCGCACGGCCTCGACAAACGCCTCCGGTTGGTCGCCGGCGACCGAATGCCCCGCTTCGGGGATCGTCACCAGTTTGACCACAGGCACCTTCTCGGCGAACTCTTCTGCCTGTTCGTGCTTGAGGACAGGGCTGTTCTCTCCATGCAGCAACAGCGTCGGCACGGTCAGCGCCATCGCGGTCTCCCAGATGCCGGCGCGGGCATCGGCGACGCCGCGGAAGTCTGCTTCGCGAAAGCGCTCATCGAACATCTTGGCCATCTTGCCGTCGGGTGTTTCACGTAGGGAAACTGCGAGGCGTTTGCGGATGCCTTCTTTGGAGCGGAATGGGTAGTACTGGTGGGTCATATCAACCCACGCGTCGAGTGAGTCCAGCTCGTACGGTCCGGCCACGAACTGGCGGACCTGACTGACGCCGTCAACGTTCACTCCCGGGCCGACATCAATCAGTATCAACGCTCGCAGTTGATCCGGGTGCTCTGCGGCGAAGGTCATCGCGTTCATGCCGCCCATCGAGTGCCCGATCACGACCGGACGGTCCAGACTCTGACGTTCGATGAAGCCGCGAATGTCGTCGGCCATGTGATCGCGTGAGTAATCACTCAACTCCGCAGCACGATCAGAGTGGCCGTGTCCACGTTGGTCGAGTGCGTACCAGTGAAGCATGTCGGAGAGCGCAGGCCCGACCTCGTCGAACGAATGACAATTCAGTGCGAATCCGTGCAGAGCTACGGCACTGACCGCGGCGTCGCCACCGTGATCGACGTAGTGAAGTCGGAGTTCATTGACGTTGGCGCTGAGACTGGTAACCATCGCAAGCCTTCAGTTCATGTACTCACGCATTGCCGTCGCTTATAGACTACGTGCGCCATGCGAGAGCGAGAAACGACCCTGCGCTACGCCGTTGATGAGCGGCCGCCTCTGATCATTGGGGCTGGGCTGGGGCTGCAGAACGCGCTGTTCGTGATCTCGGGCGCGATCTTCCTGCCGATCCTGATGCGCTCGCTGGATATTGTGACCACCGAGCAGGCGGCCTTCCTGGTCTCGGCGACGCTGCTGACTGCCGGTCTGTCAACTGCGGTTCAGGCAATTCGACTCGGACGGGTGGGCTCCGGCTACATGCTGTTCATGGGCACGTCAGGCGCGTTCTTCGCGGCGACGATGGACGCGATCGAACTGGCTGGCATCGGCTTCGTTGCTGCGCTCGCCCTGATTGCCGCACCGACCGAGTGGTTGATCGCCCATTTCTTCCGTGTCCTGCGCAACATCTTCACGCCAACGGTAGGCGGCGTGGTGGTCATGTCGGTGGCGGTGTTGGTGGTCCCAATCTCGCTCGATCAATGGCAGGGATCGTTTGTTGAGGGCAAGGAAGGCTCGACAGAGTTCCTGCTGATCGGTGCAGTGGCAGCGGCCGTGATGGTCTCGATGATCATCTGGGCGCCCCCGCGTTATCGGTTGTGGTCGCCGATCCTGGGGCTGGCGGCTGGTTCGTTGACGGCCCTGGCAACCGGCGACTGGCACTTTACACAGACGAGCGAAGCGGCGATTGTGGGCTTCCCGATCGGTGAGTGGGAAACGCCCACCTTCCCGCTGACGGGAGAGGCCTTCGCTGTGCTCGGTGCGTTCATCATCGCAACGCTGGCTGGCACGTTTGAGACGGTGGGCGACGCGATTGCCGTGCAGCGGGTGTCACAGCGGAATTTCCGGCGGATCGACTACGAATCCGTCCGCGGATCGCTGAACGCTGACGCGGTCGGCAACGCGTTGGCGGGAATCATGTGTACGACGCCAAACACGACATATTCGTCGCCGACCGGGATGATTCCGGTGATCGGGGTGGCCTCTCGCTGGGTCGCGCTCTACGGCGGGGCGCTGATGGTCGTGATGGCCTTTTTCCCGGTGTTGACCGGGTTTGTGTTGGACCTGCCTCTGGCCGCGATCGGATCGGTGACGTTTATCACGATGCTGCTGCTGTTCGTGATGGGGCTGCAGCTTGCGGTGTCGGGTGGCATCAACGGTCGGACGACGCTGATCATCGGCGTCGCGTTCTGGGGCGGCTTCGCGGCGCAGAACGGGTTGTTCTTTGCGGACAAGATTCCCGAGGCGCTAGAGCCGATCGCAGGCAACTCAATCTCAGCGTCGTCGGTATTGGCAGTGGCGCTCACGGCGCTGTTCCGACTCGCGCCGCGCAAACGCTTGCGCTGGCGGGGACGCGCGGACACTGAGGAACTGCCCGGTCTGCTGGAGTTCGCCCAGCAGTCGGCCGAGTCGATGCGTCTCCCGGCACGAGCCGCGAACCAGCTAGAGCTGTGTCTCGAGGAGGTCTTCACGTACCTCTCGGAGCAGGGGGATGCGGAACGAGTCCTGAGAATCGAACTATCCCCGGACGACAGCGTGGTCGAAGTGATGGTCACCGATCACTCGGAGGCCCGTGATATCGAGATGCCCAACGTGCCGCCCGACCTGGTGGAAGCAGAGAGCGACGAACTGCGCGATCTGGGGCTCGTGCTGTTGAACGAGATGGCGTCGCATGTAAACCACACGACGATTTCGGACTGGCAGTACATCAGCTTCGAGATCTCCAAGTCGTCGGAGTTGGCGCCGCCACCCGCGACCGTCGACATCTGATTGCACAGTCGTGAACTGGCTGGAACTCTCGGACGAGGCGCTGTTGGCGCAGTGCCGATTCGAGCGATTTCGCGTGTCAGGTCCCGGCGGTCAGCATCGCAACAAGACCGACTCTGCGGTTCGACTGACCCACGAGCCAAGCGGGGTCGTCGGATTCGCTTCCGAGCGACGGTCTCAGCATCAAAACCGGTTGGTGGCACTCAAGCGGGTGCGCCGAAACATCGCGATCGAGGTGCGGTCAGATGTTGACCTCGAGATGTATCACCCTCCGCGAAGGCTGCAGCGGATCCTGCCTCGCTCCGTTCAGACAGAGATACCGGGCAAGGATCGCGTGGGGCCCAAGCATCGCGAATTTTGGACCGGCGCTGGACCGCTCCTCGATCTGTTCAGTGCCGTGAACGGCTCAACGAGCGACTGTGCGTCGCAGATCGGTTGTTCCTCGAATCAGTTGACAAAGCTGTTCGCTTCTGAGCCGCATCTCTGGGCCGCCGCCAACGCCATTCGAGAACAGCACGGACTCAGTCTGCTGCGTCGATAACGGCGTCGGCTTCGATCTCGATGATCATGTCAGGATGGATCAACGCGCTGACTTCAACCAACGTCGCGGCAGGGCGAACATCGGCGAAGGCCGCGTGATGCGCCTCGCCGACGGCCGGGTACTGACTGATGTCAGTGATGAAGATGCGTGTGCGGACAACATCCGCGAGTGAGCTGTCCAGCTTGGCCAGGGCAGACGCGATGATTGCCAGACAACGTTCCGTCTGGGGTCCGGCGCCACCAGGCGTGACCGAGCCATCCGGTTCGATCGCGGCGGTTCCGCTGACGTGAATCAGATTGCCGACTCGGACGGCGCGGGCGTAGCCGAACTGAGTTTCGAAGGGACTGGCTGACTGGCTGCTTCGGCGTGTAGTCACTGTCGCTGATCCAGTTCTTCCAGGATGACCTGCGCGGCGGCGCGTCCGCTGCGGACGGCAGACTCCATCGTCGCCGGCCATCCGGTCGCCGTCCACGCGCCGGCGAGGGCCAGGTTGCGAATCGATGTCCGCGGCTTGACTCGGTGCGCGTTCATGCCCGGCTTTGGCCGGAACGTCGCTTCCGCTTCCTTGACCACACGGGTCGCCAGCAGTTTCGCGCCACTGGTCCGCCGCAATGCTCGCCGCATTGCGCGTTCGACTCGTTCGATGATCTCAGGTTGGGGCAGATTCACGATGTCGTGTGCTCCACTGAGCGAGACGGAGACCCAGAACGGCGGAGTCTGCCAGCCATGGATCCGTGAGCGGTTGAAGATGAACTGAGCGTCACTGTCGAGCGAAGCGACGAAATCTCGTCTCATCACCGCTCGGTCCCACTGCATGTGGACATTGACGATCGGACTGACCTCATGTTGGCTCAGGCGCCAGAACGGTTCCCGCTTGCGCCAGGCAGCCGGGATCAGGTTGAACGCTGCGTGTGGAGGTAATGCGACGATTACTCCGGCCACGTCCAGATGCTCGTCACGGCGGTATTGAATCCCGGACACATCCGATCCGGTCGTGATCAACCCAGAGACGCTGGCGTTGAGCTCGATACGGGCGCCTCGTTGTCGCAGATGCTGAAGCGCTGAATCGGCCACCTCACCCAGACCGCGAGTGAACACACCGATGTCCGCAGCCCGTGGATCGCGGCTGAACCCGTCCTGGAAGACCTGGATCGCCTGGGTGGCCGATACGTCTGCGCAGCGGTCGTTGCAGGTGGGCAAGATGATCAGATCCCAGAAGCGCTCAATGACTCGCTGTGTCTGCTGGTGGTCTCGCAGCCAGTCGCCGAACGACTGTCGATCGAGGGCCAGGCGTTCGAAGTCGCTCATCCGACGGATTGGCTCAAAGGCGAGAGCGAGGCGTGCCTTCTCGGCGACGCTGAGGTGCTCGTATGTGATCAACGAGGGAACCATGTGCAACGGTGCGGGCAGCAGTCGCAGACCAAGTCGGATCAGAGTTCGTGGCTGCCCGGCGGATATCACGCTGACGTGATGCCCACTGGATTCCGGATCGATCACCGCGACCTCCAGGTGATCCTGGTATCGAACGATGTCCGGACAACCGATGCGCTCCAGCAATGACTGAAACTCGGTGCAACAGCGCATTGTGATGTGCTGCCCGTTGTCAAGGGTGACATCGTGCTTGGGATCGTCGAATGAGTACGCCTTGCCGCCAACATACGGGCGGCGCTCAAACAGGACGACATTTTGACCGGCGTCGATGAGATCGGTCGCTGCGCTGAGACCGGCTAGTCCGCCTCCAATGACGGCGATCGGTGGATGCCCAAACTGAACCACGATCGTGTTAGCCGATGCGGGCGAAGTTGGGCAGGGCGCCCATCAACCACAGCTCGAGCAGCCGAACAACCCGCCCTGCCTTCGATGGCGAGACACGCTGGGTGAAGACGTCGTATTCGCGCGCCACAATCGCGTCGAGGATCATTCGGTAGACACCCTGCAACCCATTGCAGCAGGCCCTGCTGCGAGGTCCGTCCAGGAGTGGGATGAGCTGTTCGCCTTCGTGATAGAAGCCGTAGGCGCGCTGAGCGTAGTTGGCCATCAGGTTGCGAAACGGTTCGTTGTAGACGCTGCCGAGAATGTCGGATTCGGAGACTTCATGTCGGTCGAGATCTTCGAGCGCGATGTAGATGCGTCCTCGCTCCGCGTCTTCTTTCACATCTCGCATGATGTTGGTGATTTGCAGCGCTTTACCCATCGCAACCGCCGAGTTGACCGCTCGCTGTGTCTGGGAGCGGTCGTAGCCGAAGATGCAGATGCAGATCAGGCCAATCACCGACGCGGCGCGGTAGCAATACTGCTCCAGCTCGCTCCAGGTCTCGTAGCGGGTTAAAGTGAGGTCCTGTTCCATCCCGGCGACCAATTCCTCGAAGTGCTCTCGGGGAATGTCAAAACGCTCAATCGCGTCCGCGAGCCCAAGGGCCAACCAGGTTGGATCCGCATCGCCGCCGTGATACGCGGCGTGCAGTAATCCGTGAGCCTGATGTAGGGCCTGCGCCCGCTCCTCCTGGGATCCAGCGTCGTCGACCGCGTCATCAACCGTGCCGGCGTAGGCGTAGGCGGCATAGATCGCGAGGCGTTTGTGTTGCGGCAACGCGGAGAAGGCTATGTAGAAGTTCGTCGCACGCTTGCGGGTGAAGGCCTGACACTCTCGATAGGCGTCGGCGACCAGTGGATCGAGGCGTCGTTGCATGGTGGCGTCAGGTTAGTTTGAGTTTGAGCCCGGCGCGCAACGCGAGCCAGGCGCGGGTCGACTTGCCGACTCTTGGCCGCCGGCTCAGTGTGTCGTAGTCCTGACGCTCGATGGCCTTGAGCACAGCGCGCCCGCCGTCCGTGAACAGTTGCAAGTCGATGGCTAGCTCCGGTGGGACTTCGTCAATCAGTCGTTCACCCTTGCGGAACCAGGCTTCGGCCCGATCAACCTGGAACCGCATCATCGTGCGAAAACCTCGCGGACACTGCTGTCGGCGAATCCCCAGGGCGATGTCGTCCTCGGTTAGGTCGAAGGCGTGCAAGTCTTCCCGAGGCAGATAGACTCTGCCGGCGTCGAGGAAGTCGCGGCGCACATCCTGCCAATGGTTGGCAATCTGTAGCGCCGTGCAGGTGGCGTCGGAGAGATCGCGGCGATAGCGGCCTTCTTCGCCTTCCGTGTCGATGTCCCACAGTGCGAGCACCATCTCACCGACGGGATTCGCCGAGAGGTCGCAATAGGCCAGCACGTCCTGGAAGGTGTCGTAGCGGGACTTCTGCTGGTCGAGCCGATTCGCTTCGATCAGGCGGCGAAACGGACCGGCATTTAGCGGCTTGGTCTCGGCGACACGTTGCAGTGCGATGTTGATTGGGTGCTGCGGTTGATCGCCGGCGAATCCTCGCTCAAGGTCTTCCTGCCAGAGATCGAGACGTGCGACACGATCTTCTGGTGAGCCTTCGGTTTCGTCGCCGATGTTGTCGGTGTAACGACAGAACGCGTACACCGCGAACATCGGCGCTCGTAACTCGCGAGGGAGGAACCAACTGACAACGGTGAAGTTCTCACCGTGCCGGCGTGTGTAACGCTGGCACCAACGGAGCGCGTCGGCGGCATCGCCGGCGAACTCCGTCGGAATGTGCGTCGTCGTCATCGGCGCGTGATGCCTGCTACCTGTTTAGTCGTCGTTCAGGTCGCTGGGGTCCAGCACACGGAAGCCGACGCCCACCTTGACCTGGAACCAACCAATTTCGCCATCGTTCATGGCGCCGCGGATTTCGCGGACCTCAAACCAATCCAGGTTCTTGAGTGTCTCTCCGGCGCGCTCGACCGCGTTGCGAATGGCCTGATCGACGCCTTCGGATGAGGATCCGACCAGTTCGACGATCTTGTACGTGTGGTCGCGATGCTCTGCCATGCCGTCCTCCAGTTCCTACGGACCAAGAGTGGTCCAGGTACCAGTAGTCCGCGTAGAACTACCCAGCGCCCAATTCGTGGTCGAGTATCTCGTAACACGCCCAACAGAGTTGCTTGCCTTGCATCGGGATCAAGGTCAGCACCGGCTGTCCGCATTCTTCACAAACCAGCCGTTGGTTGGTATCGAAGCGCATCACGACCAGGTCGTGCAACTCACCGTCGGACGAGGCGACGTGCCTGGTCAGCACAGCGTCCTCGACGAAACCGAGGCGCTCGAAAATCATCCTTGCGCCAACCTGGTCGGGTGTCATCTGGGCAATGATCTTGGCCACATCGTCGGATAGCGCGCTCTCAAACGCCAGTCCCAGCAGCACGTGTCCCAGACCCAGGCGGCGGGCCGACACGTCGACCATGACTCGAATCTCAGCCACGTGACGGGTCCAGCGCAGGCGGCCGCGTTCGATCGTCGTATAGCCGATGATGTCGCCGTGCTCTTCGGCCACGACCGAGCGGACTCGTCCGGCTTCCGTTTCGTGAATCCAGTCGCCGATGTCGGCGACGTTGGTGATGTCGCGCTCCTGGAACAGCAGATCTTCGTTGGGCTGCCGGCGTCCGAAGTCCAGCAGCGCGTTGCCGTCGTTGGCAGCGAGGTGACGCAGATGGATCGTTCGTTCTCCGCGGCGCAGGTCGCGAGGCAACTGATGCATCTCAATATCTGGAGTCGTAGTCATGCTGCCCCCTCCCACTGCTGGTCATGCCTGTTCAGTGAACTGTCATGTTAGCCGTTCCGCTGAGCGCCCAAGGCGACAGGCTCACGTTCTGTCATGCACCTGCGTCGGAAGGTCGCTGGTTTGAACGATCAGCGTGGAGCTATCGCGCGGTCGTAGCGTCCCAGGGCCATCAGCGGGAAGTAGTGACGGTACAGGTGGTAGTTGATCATGAAATCGCTGGGGAAACCCGTGCCCGTGAACTCCGGCTCGTCCCAGGTGCCGTCCTCGCGCTGACGCTCGATCAGGTACCGAATACCCTTCGCGACTGATTCATGCTCCGCCTCGCCGGCGGCGATCAATGCCATCAACGCCCAGGCGGTTTGCGAAGGTGTTGAAGGACCCAGACCGCGCAGGGATGGATCGGCGTAGGTGTCGCAGGACTCGCCCCAGCCGCCGTCGGAGAGTTGATGACGGAAGAGCCACTCGACCGCATTGCGCACTGGCAGCGCCGACATTGGCTCGCCCAGCGCTTGCAGCGCAGGCAGCGACGCTCCCAGTCCGTAGATGTAGTTGACGCCCCAGCGACCCCACCATGATCCGTCCGGTTCCTGTAACTCGTAGAGAAACCGAAGCCCGCGACTGGCTGGCGGATATTGTCCGCTGTAGCCCAACTGTCCGATGTACTCGAGCGCGTGCGCGGTGACGTCGGCCGTGGGCGGATCGAGCAGCTCGCCGAAGTCGGCGAAGGGAATCTCGGCGAGGAAGGTTTTCTCGTTGTCGACATCGAACGCGCCCCAGCCGCCGTTCGACGATTGCATGGACAGCATCCAATGCAGCCCACGGTCGAGCGCGAGCTGACGCTCGGACTCGAGACCGGGCATCGGAATACGCTCCAGCGCCATCATGACCACGGCGGCGTCGTCGACATCGGGGTAGACATCGTTGTCGAACTCGAACGCCCAGCCGCCCGGCGGGGTGTCGGGATTCTTCACCTGCCAGTCGCCGCCGGCGAGCACCTGTTCGCGCAGCATCCAACGGGCGGCGTTCTGCAGCGCAGGATGTTCAGGGTCCAGTCCGGCGTCGAGTAACCCGATGGCGGCCAGGCACGTGTCCCATACCGGTGACTGGCAGCTCTCGGTCCAGATATGTGTTCCGTCGTTGTTGTCTTGCTTCCAGGTAAAGCGGTCGAAACCGGACAGCGCTCGACGGATGACGGGATGATCGAGCGAGTAGCCCATCGCCCGCAGCGCCAGGATGGCGTAGACCCAGGGCGGCTGAATCCCGCCCCAGCATCCGTCCGCTTCCTGTCGGTCGAGCAACCAACGTTCCGAAAATGCCAGCGCGCGATGTTCGAAGGGACGAATGTTGTTGCGGTCGAGGAACCGCAGCAATGCGTCAACGGCGAAGAACGCGCCCTTGGCCGAGAAGAACTTCTTGGGCAACGGCACGGCAAACTTGTGTCGGTCGGACGGTTTGACCCAGAGTTCGGGCACGCCCGCACCGGCCGGTAGCGTGGCTGTGGGTCGCAAGGTCATGATGACGGTGATGCCGACGATGGTGGCGCGAGCCCAGCTCGCGAACTCATAGAGATTGACCGGCAGCCAGGAGGGCAGCAGGTTGATCCAGGGCGGCATCGCGGGCAGGCGGTCCCAATCGAATTCGCCGAACATCGCCAACCAGATCTTGGTAAAGACCCTCACCTTGACGATGCCGCCCTGTTCAAGAATCCACTCGCGGGCTCTAGTCATGTGTGGTGAGTCGGGATCGTCGCCGACAAGTTTGAGCGCGAAGTACGCCTCGACAGAGGTTGAGATGTCGCCGGGACCGTCGAGGTATTGCGCCCAGAATCCTTGCGGTCGCTGTTGCGCCCTCAGATAGCGAGCGATGCCATCCCATTGCTCACGGTCACCTATGCCGAGGTGGTGCGTCAGCAGGAGATACTCGGCTGTGATCGACGGGTTCGACTCAAGTTCGCCCCACCAGAAGCCGGAGGGATCCTGTTGGTCAATCAACCAGTTCGTCGCCTGCTTGATCGTGCGCGAGAGCGCACTGTCGGTGACCGAGTACCGGGCCGTAGTGGACATGCCCGTACGCTACCGATCCCGCTCCAGGGTGAAGCGTGCGAACTCCTCGAGATCGGCGACTGCCGCTGCGCGAGGATCGCCGCTGGACAGCTCCTTCAGGAACGCCTCGTACTCCTCGCGCGCAGCACGATCGGTCGCCTCGTCAGCGCCGATCTCGCCCAGCATGTTGTGGACCCACTCGACCTGTTCGTCGCCGAGGTCCGCGCCATCATCAGCAAGATCGGCGGCGTAGATCTCGGCTAGTGCGCGCCTGGCTTCGGCCGGTGCGTGACTCAGGGTGTAGAGAATCGGGAAAGACTTCTTGTGCCGCCGGATGTCGGCGTCGGTCGGTTTGCCCAGCGCGTCGGGATCGGCCCAGATGCCGAGCCAGTCATCGCGCATCTGGAAGCAGCGTCCCAGGCGCTTACCCGCCCGATCCAGCGCGTCGGCCTGTTCAGAGGTTGCGCCGGCGAGTGTCGCGCCAATTGAAAGCGAGACGCCCATCATTGCCCCGGTCTTGCGCTCGACCATGGCCAGATATTCCTCGACCTGGACGTCCATGCGTAGTTCAAATGTCAAGTCGAGGTACTGGCCCTCGATCATCAACATCGTCGCCTGGTTCAGACGACGGATCGCTTCGAGCACGGCCTCAGGGGAGGCACCATGCAACAAGGCGCGTCGCATTGCTGTGTCGGCGAGTTCGCGCATCAGATCGCCGGTGTTGATCGCTTGCGCCACACCCCAAACGCGCCAGACGGTTGGTCGGCCGCGACGCTCAATGTCGCCGTCCTGCACGTCGTCGTGGACCAGGGAGAAGTTATGCACGATTTCGACAGCCGCAGCGCCGGCGGTCGCTCGTCGTAGGGCGGTCGGATCGTCGGTGATCGCCTCTGCGCCGAGCATCGTCAGAGCGGCCCGAGCCCCCTTGCCCGACGCGCTGTCGGGCTGGCCATGCTCATCAATCCAACCGAGGGCGTATCTGCCCATGTCATAGATCGGCAGATCGACATCGGGAAATGCCGCCCGCATCTCGGCCTGCACCGCTTCGTGGTACCTGCTCAGGGACTCTGGGGTGGTGGTCATGATGTCCTCAGCCGAGACACGCAAGATCGACCGAGCGCCTGCTCAGCCCTGTGGAAGCATTTCCATTCAGCGACAAGTCCACGGTCGCGGAGATGCGATAGCGAGCGATAGGCCTGACATCTCATGACTGAACTCAGGATGCATCTGTCGGGAGATTTGGCGGAAAGAACGAGATGCTGCCAGCCGACACTCGACGCGGCGGGGCGGATCCGTCGGTCGGGACGATGTAACAGCCGTTTTGCGGTCCAAACCCGCGACGGCCGGAACCGCCGTTGCCCAGCGCCAGGCCTGCGAACGTGATCCACTGTCCACATGGGCTGACGATCTGGTGCGAATGGGCAAACTGGTCGTGGAAGTTGAGCATGGTCGCGAACTCTGCCGATGGTTGGAACCGCGCCAGTCGCATGCTGCCCACATACTCGCCGGTGCGGTTGAGGTCGTAGCGGGTCAGGGCAATCATCGTGCTCGACGGCTGCGGTTCAAATGCGAAGACGGCGCTGCCGTCGGGCGCCCAGAAGATGCCGTTGATGGAGCGATCGATGATCGGTTGTTGTTCGCCGGTTGCCGGATCGAGGATGGTCAGGGAACGGCCTTCCGCATCGCCGGGAGCGAGAGTGAGCACCGCCAGGCGATCGTCGCTGCGAGAGGCGACGAACGAAGCGGGACCCGTCAGTTCCATCAGTTCCTCGTGTGCCGCTCCGCTGCCGATCTCGCTTCGCTGAGCGCGAACCACGATCGCTCCGCCTCCGGGCCGTGGCTTGGCGAAGTAGATGGCCGATCCGTCTGAGGACCAGGCGGGCGAGCGGAAACTGGGGCGTACCCGTTGAATCTGGTTCGGACCCTCTGAACCGGCGGTCAGATCGAAGAGCACGAGTTGCGCCGCTCGGTGGACAAGGATGGCCCGGCCATCGGGCGCCCAGGCGAAGTAGAGCGGCGCGCCGTCGACGAGGCGTTGCGGTCGGCCCTGTCCACTGGCGGCGACCAGGTTGACGGCCAGACCGCTGCCGACATTGCCGACGACCGCCAGCGCCCGCCCGGATGGGGCCCAGTTGACGTAATGTGCCAGCCCTGCGGCGATGACTTGCAAGCCATCGCGCGGGTTCTGG
>CBDDQZ010000001.1:0-14758 GCA_965232875.1 Dehalococcoidia bacterium
GAAGGGGTCATCAAGAATCGCGCCCCCATCGGCGACCCGTGATGTCACGTCGTCCGGGTGATCTTGGTGATGCCGTGCGGCAAGTCCGGATTTCGTTGCTTCGCGGTGGTCAGGTGGTAGGTGAAGAGCTGGGCGGCGACGGAGGCCGGGATTGGGCTGAGCCACTCGGGAGTCGGGGGGATCGAGACGGCGGTGTCGGTGAGGGCCAACGTCTCGGGGTCATCTGAGATGACAGCGAGCTTCGCGCCGTGCTCCTGACGGAGGCGGTCGAGCAATTCGTGCATCCCCGAATGCGCCACGCCTGACGGGACCACAGCCAGGACAGGTAGACCGTCGGCCACAAGTGCGACGGGACCGTGCAGGAAGTCGGCAGCCGAGAAGGGCATCGCGCCGACGCCGGCAAGTTCCTGGAGTTTCAGCGCCCATTCGAACGCGGTTGAGAAGTTGTAGCCACGTCCGATTACGGCGACCGAATCAAGCTTGGCGAATCGGGCCGCTTTCTGGGCAATATCGTCGCTGGTGTCAAGGACGTTGGCGACCTCGTCGGCAACGCCAGACAGGGAAGTGTCTTCATCCCCCATTGCGATGGCGATGAGCGCGATCGCGGCAAGCTGGGCAGTGTAGGTCTTGGTTGCCGCGACGGCTCGCTCCTGGCCGGTCCTGAGTTCGATGCACACGTCTGCGGTGCTGGTGAGCGGCGAGCCTGGGTGGTTGGTGATGGCGACGGTAGGCCGACGCTGGCGCCGGGCCTCCTCGAGAACAGCGACGAGGTCGGGCGACTCTCCCGATTGTGAGATACCGACAACGACTGCCCCGTCGAGGCGGGGGGGCCTGCGATAGAGGGTATAGAGCGAGGGGGTGGCGAACGTGACGTGGAGTCGGTTATGAGCGCCCCAGAGGTACTGGGCATACCGGGCCGCATTGTCAGAGGTTCCACGAGCGGCAATGACCACCGATGCGACGTCGGCTGCCGCGATGAGATCGGCGACCCCGCCGGCTGCTGGGCGGTTCGTGTCGAATACCCGTTGGATGGAGTCGGGTTGTTCGTGGATTTCGTCCCAGAGGGTCATCGATCTCCACTGATCACAACACGGGCGGGGCGAGGTCGATGAAAGGTCATTTCCCGGCCTCCGATCTGCGTGGTTGGCCCCGGCACGATCACCCCGAGCCCGCGCTCGCCTACGGCACCGGTGCAGCTCGGAACAGTCGACGCACGTCCCCATACCGTCAGCGCTGCGAACATGGCGAAGAAAACAGCCTCCTTGGCGTCGCTGGGCACGCCATAGTCCTCGATCGTCGTGACTCGTGTGTCCGGTGCCAACTCGTCGACGAGGAGGCCCATGAGGACCGGGTTGCGGGTACCACCGCCAGCAGCGACGACTTCTGTGAGACCCCGCTGGCGGAGGTCTTCGGCGACCACTTTCGCCGCGTGATGGGTGGTCGTGGCAACGACGTCGTTGGGGAGCGCCTCTGGGTCTGTGCTGAGCGCCGCTTCGAGATAGCGGGAATTGAAAAGCTCCTTGCCCGTCGATTTCGGAGGGTCGAGCATGTAATACGGGTCGTCGAGCAGCCGGGCCAGCAGCGCCGGGTGGACCTGGCCTGCTCGAGAACGCTCTCCGTTAGCGTCGAAGAACTCGCTTCCATTGCTGGCCCACTGGGTGGCGATGTCGATCAGTGCGTTTGCTGGGCCGATGTCGTAGGCGAGCGGTTCTGGCTCATCGACGAGCGTGACGTTGGAGATGCCCCCAAGATTCAACGCGGCCCGAGGTCCGCCTTGGCGTCCGCTAAGCAACATCACGTCGAATGTGGAAGCCAATGGCGCACCGTGGCCGCCGGCAGCGATGTCTGCTGCGCGTAGATCGGCGATGACGGGCAGTCCAGTGGCCTCGGCGATCCAGGCCGGTTGGCCGAGCTGGAGCGAGCCTTTGGCGGTGCCGTCTTCTACCCAGTGGAACATGGTCTGTCCGTGGGACCCGATCAGTTCGGCGTCACCGTCGGCAATCTGGTTGTTGGCCCGTACCGCCGCGTCGGCGAAGGCCTGCCCGATCGCGGTATCGAGCTTGCACACGTCTTCCATAGAGGTTTCAGCCGGGGGAAGCGACTCGGCGATCTGGGTCGCGAGGTCCGGTGGGTAGTCGTAGGTGTCGCAGCCGACTATCGCTAGCTCCACAGATTCCTCACCTACCTCGACGTCCACGACCGCCACGTCGATTCCGTCGAATGACGTACCCGAGATCATGCCGATCGTGCGAATAGGGAATTTCTGCTGCGTCATTGTTCGTACACCGTTTGGCCAGCGATAAGAGTGGAGTGAATCTCGAGGTCTTGGTCGGTGATCACGATGTCGGCAACCGCCCCCGGGCCAATCATGGCGCGTCCGGGGTGCCCGAGGAGGGCCCATGGGGCGAGAGAGGCCGCCCCAACGGCATCGATGAACGGGACCTGGAGATCAACGAGGTTTCGGATTGCCTCAGGAATGGTGAGAGTCGAACCGGCGAGGACTCCGTCAGGCCGGCGGGCGACACCATTTACCACGGTGACCCGTTCGCCCCCGAGGGTGTAGTCCCCGTCAGGGCAAGCGGCGCCGGCGCAGGCATCGGTTACGAGAACTATGCGGTCGCGGGCCAGTTGGGCCACCAGCCTCAAGATGGTGGGGGCAATGTGGAGTTGGTCAGCTATCAGACCGATGAATACCTCAGGATGCGTGAGCGCAGCGGCTGCGATCCCGGGTTCGCGGTGATTGATAGGCCGCATTGCATTGAAAATGTGGGTGACGGCGGTTCCGCCCGCGCCGAATCCAGCCAAGGCCTGCACCTCGGTGGCGGCGGTATGCCCGAACGACACGGTGACACCTCCGTCTCGAAGGACTCGGGTCATCTCGAGCGCCCCTTCTAGCTCGGGAGCCAGGGTTACCAACCGCAAGTCCGCTACATCGTCGATTAGCTTTCGTGCCAACCCAGCACTGGGACCGGTGACATGATCGCTTGAGTGAGCCCCGGCCAGGGCGGGATTGATGGCCGGGCCTTCGAGATGGATGCCGAGGACGTGGGCACCTGAATCGAGTCTCCCTGTGCTGGTGATCTTGTTCGCTTGGGCGATCATCTCCTCGAGGGGGCCCGTAATCAGGGTCGGAAGGAAGCTGGTCACGCCCGTCTGGGAGAGTGCTTCGCTGGCCGTCGCCAAGTCGTCCTCTTCAGCGGCCGCGAAGTCGATGCCGGCGAATCCGTTGACCTGGAGGTCGAGGAAGCCGGGCGCGGCGATGCGGCCCGTAGCGCCGCCGGAGCTGACGCCGACCGCTTGAACCCGACCGTTGCTGATCTCCACATCTCCGTGTACGAGTTCTCCCCCGACCAGCGCGGCGTCGACACCAAGCTTGGTCATCGCCCCGAGATCTCCTCCGCCAAGTGGCAGGCCACCAGGCGATCGGCGACGGTGCGAAGTGCAGGTGGTTCCTCTGCGCAGCGGGCAATTGCGTGAGGGCATCGGGGGTGAAAGGCACAGCCTGAGGGGGGATCGGCTGGGTTGGGAATCTCCCCAAGCAGAGGCGCTTCCTCCGCCTCGGTGTCATCGTCGAAGCGAATCTCCGGTACGGCACTGAGCAGCGCCCGGGTGTAGGGATGAGCGGGATCGTCTGCAACCTGTTCCCAGGTCCCGAACTCCAGGATGGTCCCGACGTACATGACAGCGATGCGATCCGCGATATGGCGGACGACTCCGATGTCGTGGCTGATGAAGACGTAGGTGAGGTCCAGTTCTTCGCGCAGCGTCGCCATCAGGTTGATGATCTCCGCTTGGACCGACACGTCAAGAGCGGAGACGGATTCATCGAAAACGATGATGGAGGGTTCGATGGCTAGAGCTCGGGCGATGCCAACCCGCTGGCGCTGGCCACCTGACAACTCGGTGGGATAGCGCTGGGCAAAGCCGGGGTCGAGCCCAACCATCACGAGGAGTTGTTCGACCCGTTTGGCCCTGCTGGTCGGCGAGTCGGCGAGCTTGTGAACCTTCAGCACCTCTTCGAGCGCGGTACCAACTCGGCGGCGGGGGTTGAGCGACGCGTACGGGTCCTGGAACACCATCTGGACGCTTCGACGGAGCCGGCGAAGCTCTTGGCCGTGAACATGGGTGATGTCGTCGCCGAGCAGTTCGATGGTTCCAGCAGTCGGCTCGTCGAGGCGGGCGATCAGCCGAGCCAATGTCGACTTGCCGCAGCCGGACTCACCGACGATCCCTAGCGTCTCACCGGGCGGGATAGTGAGCGAGACGCCGCGGAGGGCCTGGACCGGTGCCGCTCTTCGACCGCTCTGAAAAGTGCGGCTCACTTTCCTGACGTTCACCGCTGGTGTCATGATGCGACCTCGATCGGAGACCAGCAAGCGTAGGAGCGGCCAGAGTTGTCTTGTTCGGCGGCAGGCATGGCGTCGCACGTGTTGATCGCGCTGTCGCACCGAGCCCGGAACGGGCATCCAGTCTGCACGTCGTCGAGGCTGGGAGGCCCGCCTGGTATCTGGGCCAACCTGTCGCGGTTCTTGGAGTGGTGATCGGGGAGGGCACTCAGCAGTGCTGCGGTGTAGCGGTGCCTGGGCGAGCGGAGCACCTGACCGACCGGACCCTGCTCGACGATTCGACCGCCGTACATGACGACGATTCGATCGACGAGGTTGGAAACGACCGCGAGGTCGTGGGTGACCCACACGATCGCGGTATTTCTGGCCGCGTGCAGGTCGCGCACCAACGTCAGGATCTGGGCCTGAATTGTGACGTCGAGCGCGGTGGTGGCCTCGTCGAAGACGATCAACTCGGGCTCCATCGCCAGCGCCATTGCGATCATCACTCGCTGCCGCATTCCGCCCGAGAGCTGATGTGGATAGGACCGCGAGATCCGATGAGTGTCGGGGATGCCGACTTCACCAAGCACCCGTTGAACGGTCTCGTCAACCTCGGGACCATCCGCGCCGTGAGCGCGAAGGCCTTCGGCTATCTGGTCACCGATGCGCATGACCGGATTCAGCGCCGACATGGGATCCTGGTACACCATTGCCAGCCGCGAGCCGCGGAGACGCTGGTACGCGCGCTCATCGAGACCGGCGAGTTCGACGCCTTGGAAGACCGCGCTACCCGAAGTGATCGTCACTCTCGGCGGCAACAAGCCCATGATCGACAGCATCGTTATCGACTTGCCTGAGCCGCTCTCGCCGACCACGCCCACCTTCTCGCCGGCCTGAACATCTAGAGTCACCCCTTGTATGAGATGACGCGTTTCGTCGCCAGCAGTGATCGAAGTGGTGAGTTCCTCGAGACGCAGCACCGGGACAGCCGTCATCGGTTCCTGTCCTCCAGGGCCGAGCGCAGATGGCCACCATGTGCGTTGAGAAGGGCCTCGGCCGCAGCCGCGTGCAGCCCAGTCGAAACCATAGCCACCGCCGTCTTGGCCCTTCCGCCGGCGGCGTCGAGAGCCTTGAGCGCTTCCTCTGTCGGGGCACCGGTGATCTCGCTCACGATTCCGGCGGCTCTGGCCCAGAGCTTGTCGTTGGAGACTCGCACGTCGACCATCAAGTTGCCGTAGGTGCGGCCCAGCCGAATCATGGAGATGGTCGACAACATGTTGAGCACAAGTTTCTGAGCGGTACCAGCCTTGAGCCGGGTGGAGCCAGTGATCAGCTCTGGGCCGGTGATAACGGCGATGCCGACCTGGGCAAGCGATGCCAACGGAGAGTTCTCGTTGTTGGCCACCCCAACCGTTTCGGCTCCACGGACCCGGGCTTCCTGGATCGCACCAAGAACAAACGGAGTGCGTCCGCTTGCCGAAACGCCGACCACGACGTCATCGGGGCACACATCAAGGGTGGACATTTCACCGGCACCAGCGTCGTAGTCGTCCTCAGCGGCTTCATCCGCTCGAGCCAGGGCATCCGACCCGCCCGCGACAACGGCGAGGACCCTCTCTGGCTCGATGCTGAAAGTGGGGCCGCACTCGGCCGCGTCAAGCACACCGAGACGCCCAGCCGAGCCGGCGCCAAGGTAGATGAGGCGCCCGCCGGCTCGTTGACTGGTGACAATCAGATCGATAGCCGCCGTGATGTCGTCGTAGCAGGCCGCGATGGCTTCGATGACACCGCGATCTAGTTCGTTCATCGCGGCAACGATGTCGCGGGTCTCCCATAGATCCACATCTCGGTGGGTAACGCTACGGCGTTCGGTTTGCAGGCCCGCCAGTTCCTCGTTGATGCTCATTGTCGCCGGTTCTCCTGGGTGGGGTCGAGTGCATCGCGTAGGCCGTCGCCGAGCAGGTTGAAGCCGATTACCGCGGCCGCGACAATGACTGCTGGGCCCGCGAAATTCCACCATGCCGTGGTGGCGAGGGCGCGGGAGTCAGCAATCATCAGCCCTAGCGATGCCTGGGGCGGCTGCGCCCCAAGGCCGAGAAAGCTCAGGCTCGACTCGGTGAGGATCGCCCATGACAAGGCCAGGCTGATCTGCACGATGATCGCGGCGACGACGTTGGGGAGGATGTGGACAACGAGAATCCGGGCGGGGTGGAACCCGAGCCCTTTGGCTGCTTCGACATACTCACGGGTTCGAAGAGACAGCACTGGTCCACGTGCGACTCGGGCGAAAATCGGCGTGTACACAACGGCGATGGCGATCGCAGTGTTGCGCCAGCCCGCCCCTAGCGCGGTGACGATCGCCAGCGCCAGCAGGATTGCAGGGAAAGCGAAGAAGACGTCGGCTATACGCATCGTCACTGAGTCAAACCAGCGGCCAAAGAACCCCGCGGCAAGCCCGAACGTGCTCCCGATCACCGCAGCAACGGCGACTGCCACCAAAGAAACCTGCATTGAGAGCCGGACGCCGTCGAGTGATCGGGACAACACATCTCGTCCGAATTGGTCGGTGCCGAGCAGGAACGATCCCGACGGCCCCTGTAGTCGACTCTCAGGGTGTTGCTCGGCTGGCGGGTACGGAGTGACCCCCAAGAACGCGATTGCCATCGCGATCAGGAGCAAGGCCACGATGATTCCGCCTGCAAGAGCGGATGGACTCGCGGCAAGGCGTCGCACGAGAGGACGGGGGGTGCTCACCGGTACCGAATCCTCGGATCGAGGCGGGCGTAAAGGAGGTCGACGAGTAGGTTGACCATGACGAAGAGCCCTGCGATCACCAGAATCGAGCTCTGCACGATCGCGTACTCTCGCTTTCCGATGCCGTCGAGAACCAACCGGCCGAGACCGGGCATGGCGAAGATCTGCTCTACGATCACCGTGCCTCCCAGGAGGTAGCCGAATTGGATTCCGGTGATGGTGACGATCGGAATGGATGCGTTGCGCAAGATGTGCACGTAGCGCACCCGTCGAGCCGTCAGCCCCTTGCCTCGGGCAGTGCGAATAAACGGTTGGGTCAAGGTCTCCAGAAAGGCCGATCGGGTAGTCCTCATGATCGTCCCGCTCAGGGCTAGGCCAAGCGTGATGGCGGGGAACATCATCTGCTGGACGTTCAGCCAGGGATCCTCCCAGGGGGCCGCGTAGCCTCGGGCGTTGGGGAAATAGTCGAACCACGACGCGAACAAGGTGACGGCGAAAGTCCCGATCACGAAGTTCGGGATGCCCAGGCCCATGAGTCCGAAGAATTGGATCGTGGCGTCCCCGCGGGTGCCGGCCCTTGCCCCCGACAACACCCCCAGCGGCACTCCGATGACTAGGCCGACGAGGATCGCCAACAAAGCCAGTTCGACAGTGACCGGAAGGGCATTTCCAATAAGCGACCCGACACTGGTACCAGAGCGCACGGAAAACCCGAGGTTGCCCGTAATCACGTTGCCGAGCCAGGAGAGAAACTGCTGGTGGGCTGGTTGATCGACCCCGTAGTAGCTGCGCAGCGACTCGATTTGTTTGTCGGTGAGGATGCCGGTCTCAGTACCGAAGGTCGAAGTTATCTCGTCGCCCGGCAGAAGCCGCAGCACCACGAACACCATCAGAGCCACACCCAAGAGCGTGAATACCGAGGCAAGGAGCCGCACTAGGACGTAACGCCACAACATTGAAAGACCGACCAATCACCTGTAGTCGGAACATAAGGACAGTACCGGACCCGGCCTGGGCCGCTCTGGAAGGCGACTCAGACCGGGACCGGCAGGAGGGGGATCAGCCGCCCAGAGCCGCCTCGCGCAGGTACTGGAGCGAGCCGGTAGGCATGGGTGTGAAGTTCTCGACCCCATTGAGCATCCGATACTCGAAGCCGTGATAGACCCAGATCCACGGTGACGCCTCTTGGAGAACAGCAGAGAAGTCGGCGTAGATTTCTGCCCTAGCGGCCTGGTCGGTCTCGACTCGTCCGGCAGCCATCAACTCGTCGAGGGTGTCCGACGAGTAGGAAGCGATTGCGTTCAGATTGCCGTCCGATGTCCAGTAACGGACGTACATCTGATGCGGGTCGATCTTGCCGCTGTTGAGCGCAACAGCTGCGTCGAAATCTGCGTCCAACCACCGCTGGACATAGACGTCGGTCTCAAGGACCTCGAGGTCCAAATCGATGTCGACCGCGCCCAACTGAGCCTGGATCACCTGGGCCTCGTCAACCGCAGAAGCAAAGAAGGTCGGAACGATTACGTTGAGCTCGAACCCATCGCCCTGGCTAGCCTCGTCGAGCAGGCGACGGGCCTCGGCGACGTCTTGCTGCCCACCGCATGGCAGGCCATCGGTTGGGGACTTGTAGGCCGGGATGGTGATCGGGCCAGTGACGACACCTTCTCCGAGAGCAACCGAATCCACAATCTCCTGACGGTTGATCGCACACGAGATGGCCTGCCGGACCGACTGATCGGCCAGCGGACCACGGTTCGAGTTCATCATCAGCGCGTGGTAGGCGAGCGCCGGAGTGCGCAAGACCTCGACATCGCCGCCAGCCTGCACTGCGATCAACGGGTCAGTGATTATGGCGATATTGACCTCACCAACATCGACGGCAGCCAGCAAGGACGATTCGTCAGGTAGCACCCGGATCTCGACGGCTCCGACTTGGGGCGACCCGCGCCAGTGATCGACATTGGCGGTCAGGGTTAAGGACTCGCCCTGCCGCCAGTTGTCCCAGATAAAGGGACCGGTACCATCTGGCGTGCTGTCGACCGTGCCCCCTGCGATGGCGTCCGCGGACACCATGGCCGAGTTCAAATCGGCCAGCGAAGCCAGTATCGGCGCGTCGGCCTGCGACAAACTCAACACAATCGTCGACGCATCGGGCGTATCCACCGAGGCGATCGACGCAATGTTGGCCCGGGTGACCGCACCGGTCTCCTCATCGAGGATCCGGTTCAGCGAGGCAGCCGCGTCCTCAGAATCAAAGGAATCGCCCCCGTGGAACAACACACCTTCACGCAGGTGCATTGTGAGCGTCAGACCGTCGGAGGAGAACTCCCAACTTTCGGCAAGCCCCGGACCCACAGCAAGGTCGGGACCAAGACTCAGGAGCGTGTCATAGACCAGCTCGAGAGCCTGCACCGACTGGAACGCCGTAGCCAGATGCGGATCGAGAACGTCTAAGTCAGCCGCTCGACCCACGACCAAGGTCCCGGTCGGCGCGTCGGCACCATCAGCGGCATCATCGCCGGCGCCATCGTCATCGCCGGCGGCATCATCGCCGGCGCCGCCATCAGCGGCGGTTTCATCGCCGGCACCATCAGCGGCATCATCGCCCGCGGCACCATCAGCGGCATCATCGCCCGCACCGCCATCATCAGACGACTCATCCGACGAGCCTCCCGTTTGCTCGGTCGAGCCTCCCGAATCGCCGACGACCTCGCCTCCTCCATCGTCGTCGCCACACGCGGCGGCAAACAAAAACAGAGCAGCAATTAGGGCAACGACTCTCGTCAACCTCCGTGCCTTCTCGCTCATGCGAATCTCCCCTCGATAGTCTGGTCTAGACCATTCGAAAGTGGTCTAGACCAGTGCACATTGGCACAGACCAATCTCTGTGTCAACCTTGTGCGAGGAGGATCCCTGGCAATGACCGACACCAGACGGCTACCGAAGTATTACCGGATCAAAGAAGCGATTATGGAAGAGATCGACGGCCTTCGACCGGGCTCGCATCTTCCTGACGAGCGTACGCTCGCCTCCTCGTTCGGTACCTCCCGCACCACCATCCGCCTAGCGCTCCAGGAGCTCTTCCGCGAAGGCCGCATCATCCGGCACCAGGGGCGAGGAACATTCGTTGCAGAGCCCAAGCTCACCCTCCCCCTGCGCCTGTCCTCCCACACCGAGGAAATGCACAGGCTAGGCATACGGCCCGGCTCACGGGTTCTGTCAGTCGGGGACCAGCACGGTGATGACAGGGCTGCCACCGCATTGGGGCTCGATGCCGGCGACCCGATCACCGTCATATCTCGCGTTCGCCTCGCCGACGACATTCCGATCGCCCTGGAACTCACCCATCTGCCCAAGACGCGATTCCCGGGTATCGCCCGATTCGTCAGCGACCACGTCTCGCTCTACGAGCTACTCGCCAACGACTACAACGTGACTCCCGACCACGCGCTAGAGACCATCGAAACCGCACCGGGAACCCCTGAAGAGGCAGAGCTGCTCGACACCGAAATCGGTGCGCCCATGATGCTCCTGACCCGACAGTCATTCGAGGCGAGTGGTAACGCGTTCGAGTATGTCCGGTCCGTCTACCGCGGCGACCGATACCGATTCACCGCCAAGCTCACCATCTGATGTGAGCGCTTGATCGACGATGCCAGTCCGGGTGTCCTCGTCTCGCGACCGGACTGAGGCCCACCAGGCCACAAGACACTTCCTGGAGCTGGACCCTCACCGCAACTGCCTGATCATGGAGATTCTCTGCCAACCCCAGCCTGGTTGCGACAATGGACAGTTCTGGTGGGCCGACGACGGCGGGGAGGTCTGCGGACTCGTCGCCCAACGGACTCCGGAATCGACCGCCCTTGTGTCGACCATGAACGAAACGGCGGTTGCCGCGCTCGCAGCAAGCATCGCCGACGCCGGCATCCCCCTTCCAGAAGTGAGCGCCGACGCCGCAACGGCCGCAGCGTTTGCAGGCAGATATACCGAGCAAACCGGGTGTGCCGCGACCCCTTACTTCGCCCAACGCATCTGCGAAGCGGAGTCGCTGGTAGCGCCCAAGCCCGCCGAAGGTCAGTTGATGCGATGTGCCGAAACCGACGCGGCCGAAATGATTCGATGGCTCGATGACTTCGGCATTGAAACCGGAGACCCGGTCCCGGACTCGGAATGGCTGATCCGTCAGCGTCTAGCAGAGCGGGGACTCTGGATCTGGTACCGCGACCAGGCTGTGAGCATGGCCGCGCAGACTGTGCCCATCGCTGGAATCAGCCGCGTGCAAGCGGTCTTCACACCCAGGCAGCACCGAGGCAAGCGATTTGCAGCCAATCTGGTCGCCGCTATCACAACTGCCATCCTGGATGACGGACTTCGACCCCTGCTCTACACAGATCTGGCGAACTCAGTCTCCAACTCCATGTACCGCGCCCTGGGCTATCGAGCTGTCGAAGAGGTGATCCGATATCGATTCAGCCACAGTTGACTCTTGCCCCCAGCCCACCTATGCGTTCCTCTGACCTGTGTAAGGGCACCCCATCGTGAGATCTACCTGGCGGGGAGCCAAAGCCGGCGCCGACTGGCCCCGGTCAGCGGGGAACGAAGGCGTCCAACTCCGCGTCGTAGACGAAGAGCCAGGTCAGCCTTCAGGGTGGGCGGGCTCCATGTCGAAATTATTGAAGAGCACGTTGTAGGCGTGCCAGGTATTCCAGTGCTCGGTGAGGTAGGCGATCTCGCCCCGGTCGTTGAATCGGAACACAAAACAGTAGACGTTGCTGTAGTCCTGGCCTCGCAGGGTCGTAGCGGAGAAAGTCTGTTGCCGGACGACGTAGTCGCCGTCAGCCAACATCACGACGTCGCTGATGGCCATCGTGGCCAAGTCGTACTTGTCGCCGCCGGGCCTCGGCGGGGCCTTCGTCTGGGAGGGCAATATGTTGCGGATCGCCTCGCGGCCCTTGTGTTCGGTAACGCCTTCCGCCATGGGGATGAGCGGTAGCCCGTTCCACCAAACGGCGTCCTCGGAGAAGAGTTCAGACTTGTCGGCCGGGCCGTTCTCCTCGCCGAGGAACTGGCGAACGACGCTGAGGTTGCGCTCTTCGGTATCGGTGTAGTTCGGCATCAGCCCGCTCCGTTCCAGCAGATCAGGTCGGCCAGGTCCTGGCGCGCCCCCGCTCCGAATTCTGTACCCACTGTGTGGGCGATCGGGAACAGGCCGACCTGCGTGTGCTTGGTGGCGTCAATGCCTAGAAGCTCGGCCATCTCGGCTTCTTTGTGCAAGTGGATCGTCGTCCATGCACTTCCGAGCCCCCGGGCCCGCAGTGCGAGCATGAAGTTCCAGACCGCGGGCAGGATTGACCCCCACACACTGGCTTGTAGGAAGATATCGGCTCTGTCCATCCGACCTCCGACGGTCGGGATCAACAACGCCGGTACCTCGTGCAGGTGGTCGCGGAGGTAGGCCACCGAAGAGGCGATCCGTTGTTGCTCGTCGGTGCTGTAGTCGATATCCCGGGTGGCCCGGTTCGGGTCGGCCTGATGGCCGCTCATTCCACTCCGGTAGACCTCGGCGACTTCAGCCCGCAGGTCCGGTTCGTCGACGACGTGCCAGTTCCATCGTTGTTGGTTCGATCCGTTCGGCGCCTGCACCGCGATCTCGAGGCACTCTGTGATCAGCGCCCTCGGCACCGGCCGAGTCAGGTCGAGCCGCTTGCGCACCGTCCGCGTCGTCGTAAGCAACTCGTCGAGGGACAGGTCGAGCAGGTCCGCACCATTTCCAGCCATCTCGCCACCCTAGACGAGACCAATCCGAACCCATCTGCCCGCGCTGGACCGCCGCCATAAAACCCAACGCCGGGCTCGTCCGTCGCGACGCGGTCAACTCGGAGTAGTACGCAAAGACTTCGCTCCGATTTTCAGATTCCCGGGTCGACGCTGGTCATTTCGATGGACAGGCCCCAGAGGCGTTTCGCCTTGTCGGGGTCCTTGCTCGCCTTGCTGGAACCGACTTGTTTGGCCGGCCCGGAGATTTCGCCGAACCGGCCGGGTCCGAAGTACTGGCCGCCCTCGACGCCCGCGGCAGTCGCAGCGAGTTCAGTCGACCAGGCGCCTTCGGTTGCTGAGCTCAAGAGTGGTTTCATGCAGCGCCACAGCAGCGCCATAGGCTTGGAGAGATGGCGGACAAGTTCGGTGCTGGATCCGCCGGGGTGGACGGCGACCGCGATGGTCGATGACTCCTTGGCTCGAAGCCGCCGATCGAGTTCGTACGTGAACAGCAGGTTCGCCAGCTTGCTCGCGTAGTACCGCTTCCTCGGGTGGTAGCTGTCGTCCGCGTTGATGTCGTCCCAGAACAGGTCTCTGTTGCCCAGCCGGTGGCCTGTGCTCGAGACGGTCACTACCCGACTGTTCGGGGTCGCCTCGAGTATGGGTAGGAGGAGTCCCGTGAGGGCGAAGTGGCCGAGGTGGTTGACCCCGAATTGGGATTCGAAGCCATCGGCGGTGAGGGTCTTGGGGTTCCACATGACCCCGGCGTTGTTGATGAGGACGTCGAGCTTCGGTTCTCGGGCGACGACTTCGGCGGCCCGACGCACGCTGGCCAGGTCGGCGAGGTCCAACTCGACGAGTTCGACGTCGGCTTCAGGGTGCGCTGCGGTGATTCGTGCAACGGCGTCGTTGCCTTTGTCCGGGTTGCGGCATCCGAGCAAAACCCGGGCACCCTTGCTGGCGAAGACTTTTGCGCCCTCGAAGCCGACGCCGGTGTTGGCGCCTGTGATGAGGAATGTCTTCCCGCTCTGGTCGGTGACATCTGCTGCGGTGAACTTCTTGATCATTTGGTTGCTACCTAGCTCCGTTGGAATGCGGATGGAATCCACGAAGGATATTCGGGTGGAATGCGGGAGGTCCGGGAGGATCCCGCCGGCCTTCAATTACTCTTGCCCGATGACGGCATCCGTGCCTGCCTTGTTGCAAGCCTGACCGTAAACTGAAGGAACCGACTATGGACTACCTCCCGCTTGGCAACACCGGCCTCTACGTGTCGCGGCTGTGCTTCGGCGCTATGACCTTCGCGGAGCCTGAGCAGAAGTACATGGCGTGGCTCGGCAACGAAGGCCAAGAATCTGCCGACCAGATGGTCGGGACCGCCCTCGACGCGGGCATCAACTTCTTCGACACCGCGAACATCTATGCCAACGGCACCTCGGAGCGCATGCTGGGCAAGGCGCTGGCAGGAGAGCGCGACAAGGCCATCATCGCGACCAAGCTGTACTACCCATCAGGAGCCGACGCGAACAGCATGGGCACCAGCCGCGTCGCCATCATGCGGGAAGTCGAGGGCAGCCTCGAGCGGCTGGGCACCGACAGGATCGACCTCTACCAGGTGCACAACTGGGACACCACTACGCCCATCGAGGAGACCCTGAGCGCGCTCGATGACTGCGTTCGGCAAGGCAAGGTGCGCTACATCGGCCTGTCGAACTTTGCCGCCTGGCAGATCGCCCACGCCGACGGTGTGGCCCGTCTGCACGGAACCGAGCGGTTCTGCTCGGTCCAGGCGTACTACTCCCTGGTGGCTCGCGAACTCGAGCGGGAGATTATCCCCGCAACCAAGCACCTCGGCCTGGGGGACCATGATCTACTCACCGCTGGCGGCGGGCTTTCTCTCCGGGAAGTACACCGACACT
>CBDDQZ010000002.1:0-11347 GCA_965232875.1 Dehalococcoidia bacterium
ACGCCTAATGTCCTGACCGAAACATCCAATTTGTTGGGAATCGACGGAAGCGACCAGTCGCGGCCGTACGCCGTCGCGTTGCGAAATCTAATCGGGAGTAGCCTCGAGGTGTACGTGCCCAGCGATGTGGCTGCTGCCCGGAGTGAGTATCAGTATCTTGGTCTGACTGACGCAAGTTTGCTGGAGGTGGCGACTCCGAGTCGTCCGCTGCTCACTGTTGATCGGCGTCTGTTCGCTGCAGGAGCCGCAATCGACCCGTCGATCGTGGTTAATGTGGTTTCCTTGTTCGATGATCGTCCATAGCGAGGCAATGCAACGAAACAGGAGTGAGTAATGCGATTTCGACGAATGGGACGGACTGGGCTTCGGGTCTCGGAGATTTGTCTGGGGACGATGACGTTTGGCTTCCAGACCGAGGCCGAAGAGGCCTTCCGGATCATGGACGCCGCCTTTGACGGCGGGGTGAACTTCATCGACACCGCAGACGTCTATCCGATTGGTACAGAAGATGTCGGGACGACGGAGTCGATTGTCGGCCGCTGGATGGCCGGACAGCCTCGTGACCAGGTGGTGCTGGCGACCAAGTGCGTGGGCGCGATGGGTCCCTCGCCGAACCAGCGTGGGGCCTCTCGGCAGCACATTCTGTCGGCGGTGGACGAGTCGCTGCGACGCCTGGGCACCGACTACATCGACCTCTACCAGTTGCACAGTCCGGATCCTCGGACGCCGATCGAGGAGACGATGCAGGCGCTGGATGACCTCGTCCGCTGGGGGAAGGTGCGCTACGTGGGCGCTTCCAACTATCGGGCCTGGCAGCTGGCGCTGGCGCTGGGCGCGTCGGACCAGGCTGGGATTGCGCGGTTTGATTGCGATCAGCCGCGCTACAACATCCTCTGGCGAGATATCGAGTCCGACCTACTCCCGCTCTGTCGCGACCAGGGCGTCGGGATCATCGCCTACAACCCGCTGGCCGGTGGGTTCCTGACCGGCAAGTACCGCGACACCGCCGACCTACAGGAGGACACACGCTTCACATTGGGCAACGCTGGTCCTCGGTATCGGGCGCGCTATTGGGACGAGATCCAGTTTGAGCAGGTCGCCCGTCTGCAGCGCTATTTCGCCGAGCGCGAGATGAGCATCACCCATGCAGCGATTGCATGGGTCCTCGCCCAGGACGGGATCACGTCGGCGATCGTCGGCGCGTCGCGGGCGGAGCAGATCGTGGATTCGCTGGGTTACTCGGAGATCGAGTTGACTGAGGAGGACCTGGAGTTCTGTGATCAAGCGTGGTACGAGATTCCGCGTCCGACGGACCCAGAAGTGGCGATGCGGTAAGCCAATCAACTGGAAGACAACGGAGGCGTGAGATGTCTATTGAAGTAGGTGTTTGGCGGATCGACGAAGGCGCGAATCCGGTGTTGCTGTCTGGCATGGATCTGGAATCGCGTTTGGAGAAAGCGATAACAGACGACATCTCGATCCTCGATGATCAGTTGATGGTTATTGGCAGACAGGTCTCAACCAGTTTTGGTAAGAACATCGACCTACTCGCGATCGACGAAGATGGAGACCTAATAGTCATTGAGCTCAAGCGAGACAAGACACCTAGAGATAGCGTAGCGCAGGTACTCGACTATGGGTCTTGGGTTCACCTTCTGACCACTGACAAGATAGAGCAGATCTACGCGGATTTTCAGGACCGCTATGGCAAGGCGCCTGCACCTGAGTCGTTAGCTGATGCTATGAACAGCAAATTTAAGAGCACACCGGAAGATTACAACGCGAGACATAGACTGATGATCGCGGCAAGCGCACTCGATCCTGCGACCGAACGCATTGTCAAGTACCTTCGTGAAGTGCATAAAATCGATATCAATGTCGCCTTCTTCCAGGCGTTTGTAGAATCAGAAAGGCAGTATATTGTCCGTGCGTGGTTGAGTGAAAACAAGCGCCCTTTCAGTAATGACGATGCCGACGCTACAGTTGAGACTGAGTGGAACGGAGAATACTTCGTTAACGTCGGAGAGTGCGAATATCGAAATTGGACAGACGCTTTCCAATACGGTTTCGTGAGCGCGGGCGGAGCAAAGAGGTTCGAGAGAGCCATGAAGAGGCTAAAAGAGGGCGACAAGATTTGGGCTTATGTTTCTGGACATGGCTATGTTGGGTACGGCGAAGTTCACACCGAAGCATCCGCAGGTAGTGATTTCGTTGTCGACGTAAATGGCAACAGACGGCCTATTCGGGAAGTCGAGCTGGATGCGCCAAGTGCATTTGAGCAAGGTCACGAAGAGTGGTTTGTCGGAGTCGAATGGTTAACGAGAGTCACCCGCGAGGATGCTGTCTGGAAGAAAGGTATGTACTATGCTCGCGGAGTAGCAGTTAGGCCAAGGAGAGTCACTTGGCAAGAGACTATCGATGTCCTCAAAGAGAAATGGGAAATGGGGATAGCGCTATAACCACACCGGATCGTGCGAACCTGGCTTCACCGTGCGGCCCCACTTTGGCGTGATGTCGCTGAAGTGGATGGGGAAGCTGAGGCGGGTGAGGGTTCCATAGTCGGATTCGACTTCTTCGCTGTACCTGTCGGCTAGTCGGTAGCCCTCGTCGGGGTCGGCGTCTTCGATGTTGTGTGGGGTTCCCAGCCTCAGGAACCAGGCGGCGGTTTGGCCGAGGGCGACCTTGACGTGCCAGCTTCCTCCCTCGACGGCTCGGCGGCGGAGGGCTTCGAGGGCTCCGTATGCGCCCCAGTAGCCGGTGCCGTAGTCGTTGAGCGCGATGGCCGGTCCGGTGCCCATCATGCTGGTCAGGTCCTTTTGTTGGACGTGGTGGATGCCGCTCGCGGCCTGGACGTTGCCGTCGAAACCTCGCTTTTCCTGCCAGGGACCGAACTGGCCGTACGCGTTTTCAGAGATGTAGATGATCCCTGGTCGGCGCTCGGCCAATGCCTCCGGACTGAAGCCGCGGCGAGCCAACGACTTGGCGCGATAGGACTGGCTGAAGATGTCGGCTTCATCGATCAAATTCCAGATCGCGTCCTTGCCTTCGTCGGTGTCGAAGTCGACGTGTGCGCGCCGCTTGCCGTGTCCGGTGTCGGCCTGGGCGGCTTGCATGTCGACGACGCCGGGCGCGCCGATGTGCAGGGCGTCTGCGCCGAGCGCGGCGAGGGTGCGAGAGATCGTCGGACCGGCGAGCACCTTGGTGTTGTCGATCACGCGGACGCCGTTGAGCGGCAGGTCGCCGCCGGGAATCGGTTTGGCCGGGGCATCGCCAATGCGCTCGATGATCACGGCTGGCGAATCGGCCAGCAGCTTGCCCTGCGGGTGGGCGAGCCATTCCTCCGGCGACTTGACGACGACTCCGGGGAGCTGCGCGTCAATCAACTTCGCCTCAAGATCTGCGGAGTCGCGGGAGGCGACGTGTTCCGTGACGTTGTCGTACGTGCAGCCGAGGACCTCGAAGGTGCGCTCGACGATGTGCGGGAAGCCGCTCAGCAGATAGAGATAGCGACCGTCGCGAGTGGGGAAAATGCCCTGTCCGGGTGCGAGCGAATCGGGCATGGACTCGAGCGCGTTGACGCCATTGACCTTGAGCACCCACATCGAGGAGATGCCGACGGCGGCCTGTCCCATGTGAATCTGCGCGGTCTGTCGTTGGCCGGTCTGTTGATGGCGGATGTCATCGACGACGCCGGCGATGTTGCCGAGGATGGTCGAGACTCCTGAAGCGAGACGGAGCGGGGATGGGTAGATCGGGTCGCCCTCGCCCACGAACTGAATGTCGGATTGGCTCGGGGTGATGCCGGCGGTGTGGCTGATGTCGTTGAAGTCGTCTCGGTCGAGGGTCATCGGGCGCTCTCCCTGCGTCGGCGGATCGAATACTGAGGGTCTGGAGTCAGGCTAAGGGCTACCCGATCAGCAGGTTGCCTTTCCGCTTCCCCGTCGCGGAGGCGTGTGCAAGACTCTCGCTCCTCCTCCACGAGAGACGGATGCGTAATCCTCAACCGCCCCCTCCTCCGAGCGGGGGCCTGCTCCCCGGCTACTGCACGGCGGCCATACTTGCAGCTGACATCCGGCAGGCAGGAACCAGTCGGTGTCAGCGTAGCCATGCCGGAGCGGGTCCCCGCTCGGAGGCGGGGACGGGAAACTGAGCTATCCATCGGTCTCCGCGAGGGGGAAAGGAGCTAAAGGACTCGGCTATTGGGATTCAAGGCATACTCTGGTGCTCCGACCAGATGGATGGATGTCGGCGCGATGCATTTGCAGGTTCAAGACTCGGAAGACGACGCGCTTTGGCGTTTGGCTGACCGTCGGGGGCTGTCTCGTCGCCGGTTCCTGTCGTTGTTGGTAGCTGGTGGGACGGCTGCGGTGCTGGCTGCTTGCGGCGATGAGATTCCGATAGTGTCGGACGGCTTGCGTGATCAAACGGAGGTGGGTGAGATGAAGACTGTGTTCAAAGATCCCACGCCGTTTATCCGGCAGGGACGGTCAGGGCTTGAGGCTCGACTTGAGCTGATGCCTAGCCTGATCACGCCGTCGGAGCTGTTCTTTGTCAGGAACAATTCGAACAGTGTGGACCTGTCGATTGATGACTGGTCGCTGACGATCGAAGGGGATGCGGTCGAGCGACCGCAGCGGTTGAGCTACGGGGAGATCATGGAACTCCCAGGTCGAGCGATCGTCTCGTATCTCGAATGCGCCGGCAATCAGCGGGTCATGTTTGATCGCTTGCAGGGGCGTCCTGCTCCCGGAGAGCAGTGGGGTCGCGGCGCGATCAGTAATGGTGAGTGGCAGGGAGTGTCACTGGCGGATGTCTTGACACTTGCAGGGATTTCCGACGGCGCACAAAGCGTGCTCCTTATCGGATTGGATCGCGAGTCGCCGGAGCGCGGATTTCGCCGCGTCCTGCCCGTCGAACGGGCGCT
Organism: Dehalococcoidia bacterium; assembly: GCA_965232875.1. GTDB lineage: Bacteria > Chloroflexota > Dehalococcoidia > Bin125 > Bin125 > Bin125. The sequence continues at coordinate 4,925 of CBDDQZ010000002.1, forward strand.
GCATCCCGACACGCTGCTCGCCTATGGGCTGAATGGCAAGCCGCTGCCGAAAGATCACGGATTCCCGCTTCGGGCGATCGTGCCGGGCTGGGTCGGTAGCTCGCAGATCAAGTGGTTGGGACGGATCGAAGTGTCGTCGGAGCGGCTGTGGACTCGGAACAACACGACGTCGTACGTCTTGCTGGGTGACGAGTACGAGGCAGAGGGCGAAGCGGCCGGAGCGGTGATTACTCAGCAGTCGATCAAGAGCGCACTGGCGCTGCCCTGGCCGGCTGAGGTGGCGCCAGGTGCGCAGAATCTGCGGGGATTTGCTCATTCGCCGCATGGCGAGATTTCGAGGGTGGAGTGGAGCGACGATGGTGGTCAGAGCTGGAATAGGGCAGCGGTTGCTCAGCCGCAGGAGGAGTACTCGTGGGCGGCGTTCGAGTTTGGGTGGGACGCGTCTGCAGGCGAGCACACGGTGATGACGCGGGCGACGGACGTTCAAGGGAACACGCAGCCGGATCGGGTGCCGTTCAATGAGAAGGGGTACCTGTTCAATCAGCCGTTGCCTCATCCGATATCGGTGGTGTGATCTGGACTAGGTTCGGCGGCTTCGACGAGGCACTGCGTTACCCTTGCTCGAACTGAGAACTCTGGGAGGGATTGCCATGCGCGCCGCCGTACTTGAAGCTCCGAACACTCCGTTGACGATCAAAGATCTGGTCCAGGACGAGCCGCAATACGGCGAGGTGCGGGTGCGGATGGGGGCGGCGGGCATCTGCGCTTCGGACCACCACATCATGGAGGGGACGGCGGCGTTCCCGCTGCCCTCGGTGCTGGGACACGAGGGCGCGGGGACGATTGAGGAAGTCGGACCGGGTGTGACGAGTCTGAAGCCCGGCGATCGCTGCATCCTGTCGTTCGTGACGCCCTGCGGCCAGTGCCCGACCTGTCGTCGCGGTGAGCCGCAACTGTGCGACCTGCACCAGGCGACCGGTTCGCGGCTGCTCGACGGCACGGTGCGTCTGCACGACGACGCCGGACGCGAGATCTTCCAGATGGGCAAGCTGGGCGTCTTCGGCGAGCACGTGGTGACGGCGCAGCAGGCCTGCTTCCCGATTCCCGAGGCGGTGCCGATGGAAGTGGCGGCGCTGATCGGTTGCTCGGTGACGACCGGTGTGGGCGCGGTGATCAATCAGCCGACGGCGCGTGCGGGGATGACGGTTGCCGTGATCGGCGCCGGCGGCGTGGGCCTCAATGCGATTCAGGGCGCGAAGATGCTCAACGCGAGCAAGATCATCGCGGTCGACATCCATGACCACAAGCTCGAATTCGCCAGGAAATTCGGCGCGACCGACACAGTTAACGCGCGCAACGTCAACGCTGCTGCCGCGGTGATGGAGCTCTCGAACGGCGGCGTTGATTTTGCCTTCGACACGTTCGGCTCGGATGTGACGGCGAACCAGGTGTTTGAGTCGTTGGGCAAGGGCGGCACGGGCGTGATTGTCGGTCTGGCGCCAACGGAGGCTGTGGGGTCGTTCGACCTGGTCGACATGGTGCGCAAGCAGAAGACGATGGTCGGCTCGTACTACGGCTCAGCCTCGCCGCACCGCACCTTCGAGACCCTGGTCGACGCCTACGTCAACGGCCGGATCGAGGTCGATCACATAGTGCAGCGCAAGTACCCGTTGGACGAGATCAACGAGGCGTTCCAGGCCCTCGAGCGCGGCGAGGACGGTCGGGGCGTGATTGTCTACGATTAGCGGTATGGAAGACCTTCCCGACACGCCGACGATCACTGCTGTCGAGCCTCGCGAGGCGTTTCGCGTCTGGGTGTCGTTCAACGACGGCGTCAGCGGCGAGTTCGACGCGGCCGAACTGGTCGAGTGGACGGTCGAGGATGACTACGACGTGCGGACCGGGCCGCCGCCGAAGTGGCAAGATCGGGCGTTTTTCGAGAGCGTTCGCGCCGATGCTGACGGCTGGGCGCTGCACTGGGGCCATTCCGATGGTCGCGGCAACGACATCTGGCTGGACGACTATCGCGCCTATGCGGGGGTGCTCGGTCGGCCAGCGGAGGACATGAAGCTGGAGTGGTGGGGTCCGGATCCCGAGCCGGTCAAGTATCCGAAGGCGACTCATGTCGAGGCGCGGGAGGGGTATCGGCTGTATCTCGAGTATGAGGACGGCGTGACGGGTGAGGTGGACATGTCTCATCTCGCCAACAAACCAATCACTGTTTGTTGGCAGCAGCCTGGTGGATTTCAGCGGGTCGCGCTGGATCGCCGGCAGAACGAAGTCAACTGGGGAAAAGACCTGGAGTTCTGCTGTTGGCACCTCTGGGAACGGATCACAGGTATCGACCTGCACGGATTCACAGAAGAGTCAATCGACGTGGCGGCGGCAGATTGAATTGTGCCCGAGCTGTGCCGCTGGGGCAACGTCATCATCCGAATACGGATCGATGACCACGCGTGGCCGCATGTGCACGTGAAGTGCGCGGAACACGACGCAGCATTGAGGCTTCGCGACCTCGTGATCTTCAAGGGTCAGCTGCCCCGGACACAACGTAAGGCGGTCATCGAATGGGCAAGCGAGCATATCGACGAGCTGAATGAGGCTTGGCTCAGCCTGGAGCGCCATGAGTTGCCCAGTCAGATCGCGCCACCGAGGAAGTGAACCGCTACCCCAATGTCGCCACGTGCCGGTTCCTAATCAGGTCCCAGTCGATCTCGAAGCCTAGACCAGGCGCTGGCATTGGTAACACCTGTGTGTCAATCGTCCGAACGGTCTCGTTTCTTCGTCGCAAGTTCTGGAGTTGATTCTCTGACAGCTCTATTGTGAGCTTCTATTTTGTGAAAGAGGTCCATTGTTCTGTCATAGCAACGCTTTGTGCCAATCACGCATCCATCTTTCGTGAGCATATACTCGAATCTCCATTTTCCGCCCTTCTGCCTGGACAGAACGATGGAATCGGCGTCTTCAAGCAATGGTCGATAACTATCGAGCACCCTCTGTATGGCCGGAGGATCGAACCAGTCTTCCTTTCCCTTAGTTCCCGATGGCATCAGGAGTATCAGTTCACAATCTTCCCCGGGAATCATGACGTCAATGTCGATCGACTCACTCTGTTTGCGCCTCGATTTGGAGTAGGCCTCTTTGACATTCGCCAGTTTCTTCTCCAATAGGTCACAAGTAGGCCCAACCCGCCTCTTCAGCATCTCGTCCGTGACGCCGTTTGCGAATTTGCCCAGTTTCCAGACCACCCAAGAGGGTGCAAGCAGCGCGAGCACTTCCAGGTTGGTGAGCACCAAATCGATGAGAGGTGCCGGGTCGATAGAGTGCCGGGTTTGTCAGCTGCTGGGGCGACTCGAGCCTGCAAAAGACGGAGGCGCCGAGGCTCCAGTTCCGCAGCATCAGTGTTGGCTTCAATCATGCTTGCGGTCTGACGCATTCAGGAGAGGTGCATTGCTGGGGCAACAATCGGGATGGGCAAATCGACTCGCCCAGCGGCCCCTTCGTTGATGTCGACGCTGGGACCGCTTTCACGTGCGCCGTGGCCGTCGACGGAGAAGTCCTGTGCTGGGGCGACGACGAAGAGGTGTATACCGAGTACGGCACGTAGGTCGCCCCGCTACCGCAGCCACGCTACTCCAGGGTGGCGATGTGTTGGGACTTGATCAGGTCCCAGTCGATATCGAAGCCCAGGCCTGGGTTGGTTGGGGCGGAAACCATGCCTCCCGACATGTCGATGTCTTCGACGAGGCCGTAGATGAAGCCTCCGGTGCTGGGGAAGTACTCGTAGAACTCGCAGTTGGGCACGGCCATGATCACGTGTAGGTTGGCAACGTTGTTGAGGCTGTTGCCACCGTGGTGGATCTCGCACTTCATCTGGAAGCCCTCGGCCAGGTGGCAGAGGCGGACGAGCGGCGTGATCCCTCCGGTCACGGCGACGTCGCCGCGCAGGATGTCGGTCGCGTACTGCGTGATCCACTGAGTCATGCCGTAGTAGCGGCCGGGCGCGTACTCGGTTGACATGATCGGGATGTCGAGCTTCTGGTGCAGCTTGACGTAGTTGTAGATGTCTTCCTCGACCAGTGGATCCTCGTACCAGTAGTAGTTGAGGTCTTCGATTGCGCGTCCGACGCGCATCGCGTCTTCGTACTGATAGCTCCACATGCTGTCGAGCATCAGGATCATGTCGTCGCCGACGGCTTCGCGGACGGCCTTGCAGATTTCGATATCGGGCTTGGCCAGGCCGTGCGGGTGGATTTTGTGCGCAATCCAGCCGTCGTTCTGGAACTGCAGGGCTTCCTCGGCGTATTCCTCGGGTGTCTCCCACCAGGCGGTCGAGGAGTAGACCGGGACCTCGTCCTTGCAGGTGCCGAGCAGGCGATGGATGGGCTGGTTGGCGATTTTGCCGTTGATGTCCCAGAGGGCGATGTCGATCGCGCCGATGGCAGCGGTCGAGACGGCTCGGTTCTGCTTGTAAAGGTCGTGCCAGATGCGGCCGATGTCCTGCGCGTTCTTGCCGATCACTCGCGGCTTGAGCACGTCGATCAGAACCTGCGCGTGGTGTTGCGGTCGCGAGAGGAAGGCGTTGCCGGTGACGCCTGCGTCGGTCTCGACGCTGACGACGGAGAGCTGGTTGGCTCCGCCGAAGCGCATGCCGGAACCGACACGCCAGTTGGGGGTTTCCCAGTTGAAGACTTCGACGTGGACGTCGGTGATTGTAGTGGTCATGTAATGCTCTCCAGAGTCCTTGGCCGTGCGCTCATCAAGCAGGATCGCCTATGATGGCGCTAGGGCAGGCGACCGTCGTGCTGGGGGAAATTGGCGCACAACGGCCGCCCTAGCGCGGGTTGCTAACCCCGCGCTTGCCCGATCCTATCGTCCTCTGAATTGCGCGGGACGCTTCTCGAGGAAGCTGTCGATGCCTTCTTGCCGATCCTCGGAAGCTCCGGTGACTCCGAGTCCCCATGCTTCTCGCTCGACTTGCATGTCGAAGCTGGGGGCCTGGTTGTTGACGAGGCGCTTGGTCAGTTCGATGGCGAGCGATGGGCCCCGGGCGATCTTCTCGGCCAGGGCGATGGCTTCCTCGACCAATGTCTCCGGGTCGAGGGTTCGGTTGGTCAGACCGTAGCGCTCGGCGTCGTTGGCGTTGAGCGGCTCTCCGGTGTACATCAGCTCGAGGGCACGGCCCTTGCCCAGCATTTGCGGCAGGTAGAAGGTGCTGCCCGTGTCGGGCACGATGGCGCGGTGGACGAAGGCGCTGATGAATCGGGCGTTGGTCGAGGCGAGGCGGATGTCGCAGGCGAGGGCGAGCGACATGCCGGCGCCGGCGGCCGCGCCGTTGACCGCCGCGACGATGGGCTTGGGGTAATCGTTGAGCGTCGAGAACAGCACGCCGTAGTGGCCGATCGGCGCTTCCTTGTGCCGCCGGTAGCTGTCGGCTTCGTCGAGTTCTTCCGACAGCTGGCGCGCTTCGGCGCCGCCCGAGACATCGGCGCCGGCGCAGAAGCCGCGGCCCGAGCCGGTCACGACCATCGTCTTGACGTCGTCGTTGTGGCGGGTCGTTTCGAGCACGTCGAGCAACTCATGCACGAGGCGCGGTCCCATCGCGTTCATCTTCTCGGGACGGTTGAGCGTGACGATGGCGACGGAGTTCTGGATGTCGAGGTTGAGATCCTGGTAGGTCATGGGCGCGTCTTTCGGCTACGAGATCATGCTAATGGGGATTGGTGAGGGTCCCCTGTCCCGGCGGGAGGGGGAGATGGAGATGGCCCTCCCCAGCATCTCCCCGAGGATGAAGGTCTTCAGGATCAGACCTTGTAGCCACCGTCGACCGAGATCACCTGACCGGTGATGCCCGCCGATTCCGGCGCGGCCAGGAGCGCGGCCATGGGGCCGAGTTCTTCGGGTTCGAGGACTCGATTTTGCAGGTTTTCGGCGGCTCGCCGGGCGTGGGCTTCCTCGGCTGATATGCCGGCCGCTTTGCCCATCGCCTCCCAGTCGACGAGGGCGGTGTTGGTCCAGCCTGGACAGAGGCAGTTGACTGTGATCCCGTGCGCGGCGACGTCGTGGGCCAGGGCGCGGGTGAAGCCGATCAGACCGTGCTTGGCGGTGGAGTAGGCGAGCGCGCCGCCTGAGCGCTTCGCGTATCCGCTTCCGATGGTCAGGATGCGGCCGTAGCCGGCGTCGCGCATGTGCGGCAAAGCCTCGCGCGTCGTCCAGTAGGCCGAGGTCAGGTTGAGCGCCAGATTGGCCTCGAACACGTCGTCGTCGTGTGTAAACGGATTCTGAGAACCGCGCAGCGGAGCGCCGCCGCCGACGTTGTTGACCAGGATGTCGCAGCTGCCGAACTCGGCAATGGCCCGGCGGACGGGTTCCTTGGACTGCTCCCGATCGAGCGCGTCGGCGATCACGGCCAGTCCCTTCGTC